>OY969801.1:0-3123862 GCA_963703225.1 Candidatus Eiseniibacteriota bacterium | reverse complement strand
CTAGTTGGACACCGGGATTCGGCAGGAGGTTCGGGGAAATTGTGGGGCCGCGTTCTTGGGGGCGGATTAAGGGGCCGCAGGCCTCACGCGGTTGGGGTAGAAGGGTTCTGGACTAGAAGAACTGGCGCCGGGGGTCGGGGACTAGAGCACGAGCGCGAGAAAGACTGCGGCAGTTAGCTGGTCGGGCCTAGTGCTTAATACCCCACGAAGCGTGCAACTGATATTGCCCACCTTGTGGCTGCGTGATCTGGACCAATCCAGAACCGTCCACCTTCACGCTGTAAAGCGCGACGGGATCGCCCTGGGCAGCACTGGTTCGATCACTGCTAAATACGATTCGCGTTCCGTCTGGCGACCAGTCAGGCTCAAAATCCCCATAACGGCTCGCTGCAATGTCAGGTGTAATGCGTTTTAAGTCGCTGCCATCCGGCCGAATCGTGTAGATGAAGCCATCGTGGGCAAAGGCAATTCTCGACCCATCCGGGGACCAGTCAGGCGTCGTCTCATGCCCAGACAGTGCAGTCACCTGGGTGATGCCTGTGCCATTAGCATTCATAGCGTAAATGTCCGTCCATACGCTGCCGGATGTATTGCTCCATACCTCAAACGCGATTCTTGTGCCATCCGGTGACCAGGTTGGGCTCGCGCTCGTGTTCGGGTAGAAGCTGGGGAGCTGGAAAGAATTGCCCCCAGCGGCGTTGATTATATGGAGCTCACCGAGGTCCGAATACACGAGCTCGGAGTCATCCGGTGACCATGCCGCGCCACCTACTCCGCTCGTAACTGCGCGAAGGTTGGTCCCGTCAACACCCATGATGTAGAGGCTGTCGTTGCCGTTGCGTCTCCCGCCAAAGGCGATTCGCGTTCCATCCGGGGAAATTTCCGGGTTGGAGGCGCTTTCTAGGCCTGTCGGGATCTCGGAGATGCTCGACCCATCGGGGTTCATAGAATAGATGTGCCCAACGGCGGGCGTGAAAAAATCGAACACAATTCTCCCGGTTCCGTAGTCAAGTGGGGAGCTGGGCGCGACTGGGTTCTTCTTGTCCGATTTGCTGCAAGCAGGGCCGAGAATGAGGCTGACGCAAAGACACGAGAGGTAGAGCGGCCAAGGTATCGCGCGCGCGGGAAACTTCACGGGGCACCTCCAGGAGCTGCCGTGGCGGCAGCCAGAACTGGCCAGGTGAGGCGCAGATTTCTAAACGACCTGAGGATACGCCCGGCGTCCGGGTCCCACAATTAGACGAATAGTGTACTCGCCCTTGATACCCAGGCCAACCGCACGCCCATAATCTCGCCTTTGTCATAAGAATAGCCGGCACGGGAGATCCCAGGATGAGCGCGGCCGCGGCGTGGACGATGGGGATGGCAATGCTGACGGTGGCGCGCCCGTTCCATCAGGTGTCTATGTGGCGAAGTTGGAAGTCGGCGCTGTGCAGAGAGCTGTGAAGATGGTGCTTACGCGGTAGCCGCCATTCTGCGCTACCATCGACGCTGGTGTGCTCCTTCAGTCCGAGTTTGCGTTTGAGCTGAGCACCACCACGGGGGACGAGCATGAAGTACGTAAAGCCTGACCGGGTCTGGATTGCGGATGATCCAGAACTTGATGAGCGCTGGGTTCAAGAGAGGATCGCCGAGGACCCCTCGCTCCTGGGTCTGGGGGACTTGATTCTCAAAGACAAAGAATAGGGTTCAACCCCGCGCAGGTCGCCTCGACCTGTTGTGCCAGGATGCAGAATCCAGCCGCCGCTACGAGATCGAGATCCAGCTAGGCAGGACCGATGAATCGCACATCGTCCGGACAATCGAGTACTGGGACCTAGAACGAAAGCGGTACCCGCAGTACGACCACACTGCCGTCATTGTTGCGGAGGACATCACGAGTCGCTTCTCAACGTGATTGGCCTTTTCAATGGTTTCATTCCACTCGTAGCGGTGCAGATGTGTGCGATCCGCTACGGTGATCAGCTTAGCCTGATCTTCACGAAAGTCCTTGATCAAATGCGGCTTGGAGAGGAAGACAAAGAGGTCCAGGAAGCTACCGACCGAGCCTACTGGGAGAGGCGGGCGACCAAGCAGACACTCGAAATGACTGACGCACTTGTCGACATGGTCAAGTCCCTCGATCCAGAGCTCGGCCCGAAGTACAACAAGTTCTACGTCGGCTTGGCCAAGCGGAGCGGGCAGCCCAACATCTTCGTGATATTCAGACCCAAGAAAGAGTGGGTGGGCATGGAGCCCCGGCTTGCGAGATCGGATGCAATCCAGGCTAAACTGGAAGCGGCGGGCCTTGACGTTATGGATTACGACGAACGGTGGGGCCGCTACAGAATCCGATTGGCAAAGGGTGACATTGAGAAGCACCGAGGCCTACTCGGAGAGATCTCGAAGGCGGCTTATGCCGAGTCGAAGTAACGCGTCGCGTTTGCGGCGCTTCAGCCCGTGCGCTTGCAAGCCAGGCTTCACTTCAGGCACCTGCTCTCCCACGACGTGAGGGACGACCGGGCTTCGCTCTCCGAACCCCACTCGGCGTTACTTCGTTCGAGGCCACCTTCCTCGCACGTTGTAGTCGCTGAGTGATTGCGTGGGGAAGCTCAATGTGGCACAGCTCCACCTTACGGGGCCCGGGAAAACGACCGGCTTCGGCCTCCTTCCTGAATTGTCTCCACATTCCACGATCCGTGAAGATCAAGACGCGTCGACGTGCACCTTTGACATTCAGTAAGTAGAGAGCGTCGCACTTGATCTTCTGAATCTTGGCTGTTGCGAATCTGTTCCCGAGGACGCGCTCGCGGAACGCCCGCTGGTGAAGGCGGACTCGCACCAACGACGTGATGTAAGTTCTGCGCGCGCTCGTCACGTCATCCCGAACGATGCCGCGAGACGGGACCCCTTCGGGGAGCGCCTCTGCGTCATCGACCGCCACCTTGACCGCGAGCCCGGCAGGGTCATCCCCGATCACGAAGACCGGCCACGCGACCATATACTTCGCCGGCGCGATCCCGTGGAGGTAGATCAACGGCAGACGCTTCGCCATCGCGTTCCGGAGACCCCTGTTATCTGGGTGGTCTGGGTCGGTGCCGCGGTAGCGGTAGCGCAGCAGGTTGTCGGGCCCGATGGCGTCGTCGTACGGACCGCCGTGGGCGGTTCGGATCGAGAGCGGGGCGCCGTCCAAGACCTTGGGCTTGAAGATGCCTTGTGGAGCGATAAGTGGCACGCGAGTGCCGTCAAACTGGAAGCCTTCCGCGAGCAGAGCGTGGGGCAGGACGTCCGTCCCAAGTCGGGCGACCTGATCCGTCAGCCAGGCGAAGGCTGCAGCTCGGACTCGTGCGTCGTGGGCGAGGTCCAATGGGCTCCCGTGCGGCGATCAGGGTTTGCGATTGGCGATCCGCCGCCACAATATCACCTGCGGCCATGCGCGCGCCCATCCTCGTAACCGACCACGACCGGTCTATGGCGTGGTCAACTTCTGGCGCCCGTCGGACAAGGGGGAAGCCATCGTGGCCGCCGGGCGCTCCGTCGTGCGTCTAACGGCCACCTCCATGCCCACTCCCAAGCGGCTGGACCCGCGCCCTGGCTTCGGATAGCGTCCCGTTAGCACTGGGTCACGATTGGAACGCGAGGCTAGGACCCGCGCCGCAGGGCGGAAGGGGCTGCCACAGACAATGCGTCTCTATTCGGGCACATCAGTCGATTTCATCTCGGACTCGGTGCATAACCGCATTGCCGAGAAGCTCCGAGACGCCTTCTTTCACTATTTCCGCTACAACCCGTCGCCCGCCGAGGTGGGCTCATGGCGAAACTCGCTTCGGGCGATGGCACAGGTCATTGAATTCGCAGGGCTCAAGGATCATGGAATTCTGTTGGAGTACCAGCTCCCGCAGACTTCGAAACGTCTAGATTGTCTAGTCGCGGGAAAGGGCGAGGCCTCGCGGGACCACGCAGTCATTGTCGAATTGAAACAGTGGGAGCGGTCGGCCCCTGCGGATGGTGAAAACGAGGTCCTGACCTGGGTCGGCGGAAGCGAGCGGGAGGTTCTCCACCCGTCGGTCCAAGTCGGGCAATACTCCAGGTACCTTCAAGACAACCACACGGCGTTTCACTCTGGCGATTCGCCTGTAGGCGTAACGGGTTGCGCCTATCTGCACAACTACGCAATCAAGTCAGAAGACCCGTTGCTGTCCCAGAAATTCGCCGGGACCCTCTCCGAATTCCCACTCTTCAGCGAGAGGGACGTAGATTCGCTTGCGGATTACCTCGGATCTCGCCTCAGCCACGGAGGCGGTACCGAGGTTCTCCGTCGGATTGAAGCCTCCGAATATGCTCCGAGCAAGAAGCTCCTCGAGCACGTTGCGAAGCTCATCCGTGGGAATCCCGTCTACACGCTCCTCGACGAGCAGCTCGTCGTTTTTGACAAGGTCCTCGCCCTCGCACGCGCTGGCTTGGCCACGGCTCAAAAGTCTGTAGTTCTCGTCCGCGGCGGTCCTGGAACGGGTAAGTCGGTCATCGCGATAAATCTGATGGCTGCGCTACTCGAAGAGGGCCTCAATGCTCAGTACGCCACCGGATCGCGGGCATTCACGGAGACCCTGCGCAAGATCATCGGGAGCCGTGGATCCGCGCAATTCAAGTACTTCAACAGTTACACCGACATCCAGCCAAACGCGATCGATGTGCTGGTGGCCGACGAGTCTCACCGGATCCGCTCGACGAGTGCCAGTCGTTTCACGCCTAAGAGTGAACGATCGGACCAGCCACAAATACTTGAGCTGCTGGAGGCCGCCCGCCTGGGGGTCTACTTTGTAGACGATCACCAAGTCGTCCGGCCAAACGAAATTGGTTCGGCCGACTACATTCGGTCCCATGCCATCGACCAGGGCTGCAAGGTGTGGGAATACGAGCTCGAGGCGCAATTCCGGTGCAGCGGCTCCGATGCCTTCATTAGTTGGGTCAACAACACGCTGGGTATACGCCGAACCGCGAACGTGCTTTGGGATCAGCATGAGGAGTTCGAGTTTCGAATTTACGATGATCCCATGAGTCTCGAGATCGCCATTCGCGAACGGTCCGCGCAAGGGCATACAGCCCGTGTCGTCGCTGGGTTCTGCTGGGACTGGTCGATGCCCGACGAGAACGGGTTCTTGCTGGACGACGTCGTCATCGGAGACTACAAGAGGCCGTGGGACGCGAAATACGAGGCGAAGAAGCTCGCCCCCGGGATCCCAAAGGCGTCGCTCTGGGCATACGATCCCAATGGAATAAACCAGATCGGGTGCGTCTACACGGCCCAGGGGTTCGAGTTCGACTACGTCGGCGTAATCTTTGGCCCCGACTTGGTATACGACCCAAAGTTGGGCGAATGGCGCGGTGTGCCCACGAAGAGTGCGGATCGCATGGTGAAGCGGGCGAAGGAAGGCTTTGTGGGTCTGGTGAAGAACACTTATCGCGTCCTATTGAGCCGGGGCATGCGCGGCTGCTACGTGCACTTCATGGACCCGGACACACGGAATTTCTTTAAGAGTCGCATGGAGTAGAAGTGCTCAGCCCTGCTCCTGTGGCAATCCGTTCAGATCCTAGGGACTTTTCTTGGGTGTACCAATGACCAATACACTTTCTGAGTGGGAGAGCCGGCTTAGCGAAACGGTCCGCGGGCTAGAGACGCAGAAGGCCGGGGGATTACTGCGGGCGGTCCCTGAGCGATCCGAGTGGGAGCGCTTTCTGGGAACGGTCAAGGCGACCTACTCCGAATGGCGGGGGAACTGGCTGAAGTTCCCCCATTGTCTGATCGTGCTCTATGGGGGTGTTGCGTTTTTTGGCTACGACACGAATCGCTTCTGGCCCGAATTCGCTCGCGCCCTCGGGCGCGACCGCATACCCGTTAACCAGCAAACAGACCTCAATCGCGCGTTCCTTCTCGCTGCAGGGAAGGCTCTCTTACCAGCCCCGGATGTCTTTGGGCCCGGCGCCTACGTCAGCCTTGCAGTGTCCTACATAGGCATACCGTTGTCCCTCTGGGACGAGTTTTTAGAGTTCTGCGAATGGGCGCTCTGGAATGACGATTGGAACACGCTCCCGGAGAAGGCGTGGGCGGACGCAGTCGAGAAGCAAATCGGTGGCCGACCGCGACTAAAGTACTTCCTGCTTCAGAACAGGGAAGTCGCAAGCGTATTCGTCCGAGAGTTGCTCGAGGCACGAAGTCTCCTCAGCCAAGACACAACCTTGTCTGTGAAGGAGCTCGCCCACGCCAGCCTGCTCCGGATGGAATACTTCGTTGAAGTCCCCGAGACCGATGAGTTTCTACGTCCCGCCGATCCAGATTCTCTCTCTCTGCAACGGCCTCACCTGTTCTGGGATGGCGAGCGAAATCGGATTAGCATCCATCTGCCAGCGGTGCCGAGGGAGAACCTTCCGGGGACGTGGCGGCTGGGAGCGTGCTCCGAGTCAGCCTCGGCGACCCCCGACGAAATGATGATCAATTCCAGAGCCTTTGCTCCTTGGCTGTCACTTACGCTCGAGGCGGGGCCGGTGCGCGAATCCTACAGGCTCGCAGGGTTGCGCCCATGGGGGATTTTCGACCCCCAAAGGGGCACATTCGCTAGCTCGAACCGGGATGAGTTACCCACTCGTCACTTTGAACTCATTGCGACGTCTCCGCTGGCGAACCTCACGCGCGCCGGTTTTGATGAGGACGACCATCCCGCGAACGAGCAACGGACCCTGCCAGACTCGGCGACGTGCTATGTGACAAGCCTGTGGCCCACCGGTGGTACCGCAAGGGCATCTTGGGGCGAGTCCGAATCGGAGAGGAAGACCGTCGTCTTCCGATCCAAGCCCAAAATTGAGGCGCGCCTTTACATCTCGCCCGGAGCTGCGTCAGGGTGCTTCAAGCGGAAGGAAGGGCGACTGGAGATGGAGCACTTCCCCCTTATTTGCGTCAGCATCCCCTCAGGATATTTTCGGAAGCCCCACTCAGTGCTAAAGAGCCGAGTTGAGATTTCAGTTGATCACCTTGCGGCAGCGGGCGAATGGAAGCAGCTCTCTGAGGATGAGCACCGAGAGTATTACTCGTGGGAATGGGGTGATCCGCCCGTGAAGAGCGCACCTCAGGGACGCACCCTCGGGAGTCTAAAGGAGCTGCGAGGCATCGACGTCAGACCTCCCGATCAGCGCGGTTCGAGACGGCTAAGGGTCATTTGCCGTGACCTCGGCTTAGATCACGACTACGGCGTCACCATCGTGTCCCGGCGCCCAAGAGTAGACACGTGTTGGAGGCGCCTGCCGGGTCGGCTGCTGCCGTGGTTTGCGCTATGTCAGGTCGAGACCGGAATGCGCTGGGACGAATTGCTTCTCGCGCAAGCGGTGATCGCGCCGCAAGGCCGCTTGTTCTATCCATTGCTGAAGCAGTATTTGGGCTATGGTCTGCTAAGCTATGAGGGACGCAAATGGCGAATCGCTGAATCCCGTGCAGTAATGCTAGTCACATCGGCCCGTTCACTTGAGATGCGGTATTGCGGCGACCCGTCACGCTTGTGGAGCACATATCGGTACATGCTTGATTCCTACGATACGGAGCCACTCCCAGAGATACTGGTAGGGGGAAGGCGCGGGGAACCGCCGTTCTTCCTCATGGAGTGGCGCCCCACGGATGCCGGGCCCTTGCGACGGCACCTACGACGGGAGGGTGTCCGCCTCGTCGCCAACCTCTGGGAGCCCTAGGTATTGAATTCACTCGCGCGGCGATTTCAGGGTGAAGTATTCCATCCGTATCTCGAGCTTCTCAAGGCAGAGCACCGGATCCACGCGGGCGCATTCGGCGAGGCAAAGCGCGCATGGGACGCTTGCCTTACCGCAGCGGAGCTGGTCAGGGGGCCGTATCTCGAGAAAGCTCAGTTTTACGCACAGGGCCAGAGACTTGACGGTCTGCCCATCGGTGCCCAGACCGCTTCGGCGGTTGGTGGACTACTCCGTGGCCGTAATCTATACAAGCATCAGAGCGATGCCCTGTCTCTTCTCTTGCAAGGCCGCAATGCCATAATTGCGAGCGGCACCAGTAGCGGGAAGACGCTCTGCTATCAGATTCCCATTCTGGACAACCTGCTCCGCGATCCCAGCTCTGGATTGCGCGCAATAATCATCTATCCGCTCAACGCCCTCGTTAACGATCAACTCAAGGAATGGGAGAAACTACTCACGGGGCACGCGCAGATCACCTTTGCGCGGTTCACCGGCCAGACACCGAGCACTCAGGCAGAGTATGAAGAGCGGCTCAAGTTCTCGATCCGAGAGCAGCTAAGGAGCCAATCGACCTCCCAGCGGGAACTCCAGAGGCTAGTTACGCTCCGTCTACGTGAGCAATTGGAGCAGGAACCCCGGAATCACCTGAGACACCGCGACGCCATCCGAACCAGTCCGCCACACATACTGATTACAAACTTCTCGATGTTGGAGTACCTGCTCGAGCGACCGGTAGATGCTCCCATATTCGACGGCGCGCAACTCAAGTTCCTCGTACTTGACGAAGTCCATGCATACAGGGGGCCGCAAGCGACGGAAATCGCCTTTCTCATTCGCCGACTCAAGGACCGCCTTCAGGTTGAGCACGTGACTTGCGTCGCTACATCGGCAACGTTGGGTGTTCAGGGCGACCACGAAAGCGAAGGAAAGGTACGACGCTTCGCTTCGGATCTGTTTGACGAGGATTTCCCGGAGCCGAATCCGATAAGCGGAACGTCCGCGCGGCCGGTGTTGCGGGATCCGTCAGTGCGCCCGACGGCGGTGCAGTATATCCAAGCAGCAGCCCGACTGCGAGAGCAACCAGGCGCGAACGTGGTGGAGATCCTAGGCCTCCCCCAGTCGGAAGGTGATCTCTCACAGGCTCTGGGTCATGACGAGAATTTGCACATGCTCCGATCGGAGATTTTGGCAAAACCTATTCCACTGTTCGACGCCGCAGAGAAGCTATGGCCAGGCGATCCAGGGGGGGAGGAGGCCCTTCAATGCCTGCTAGAAGTCGTTGCGCAGGCCAAGAGCGCGGGGTCACAGGATGACCTGTTGCCCACTCGGCTTCACTACTTCCTGCGTGCGCAGGGAGGCTTTCACATCTGCCTCCACATGGGATGTCCGGCAAGGTCGAACGGTCGACCAAGCTTCTATGCGTCGAGAAAGACCGATTCATCCGTTCCAGAGGGGCAATGCCCCGCGTGCTTCGGAGTCGGACGCTCATCCCACCTAGTAGAGATTGTAAGCTGCCGAAAGTGTGGCTACCTCTTCGGCGGGCTCCAAGATCTAGGCCCGCGGCGCGCTCAGGCTCCAGATACTGAGGGTGATGCTCCCGCGGCAGCGTTCGATTCGTTTAGCACCGATCTGGGGTGGGCAGCGGACTCTTTCTGGTCGTACTTCAGCGTTGACGACGAGCTTCCCTACCCCCCACAACCACAGATCGAGCCAGACGGCCATGATGCACAGGACCTGATCTCGAAGCCTGTGGAGTTGGACTGGTGCGTGCAATGCGGAAAGAAATGCGATCCTGGTGTCGGCGACAACTGCCACTGCCCAGACCCCCACGTCCGCACGATACAGATCTTCCATCGTCAGTGCCCGCATTTCGGGCGGCCGCGGGATCGACAGAATCTCTTCGCACAGGAGAAGGCTCCCCTGAGCTGCTGTCCAAACTGCGGCGCACGGAACGCCTCGGGGCTTGAGCCCTTGCACCGATTCCAAGAGTCTGACGATGAATCCGGCCTGGCTATCGCTATCCCATTCTCGCAGTTTGAGGTTTCGCCCCCGGTGGCCAGGAGGCCAGATTCTCGTAAGCTTCTCTGCTTCACGGACCACCGGCAGCGGGCCGCCGCATTTCCGTCGCTACTGGAGGAAGAGACTTTCGCGCACTACCTCGGCCGAACCATCGTCAGAATCGTAACTGCCTTAAAGGCCCCCATGACGTTCGAACAACTGGGCGATCGGCTCGCTGATATGACGGACCCTACCTCTAGCACGTACGATGCGCGGCTGTTTTTGCCCGCCTCACGACTTCCCGACGAGGAGATGGATGAACGGCGGAGGCGCGATCTTTGGGTCGCCGAGGTGTTTGGCTACTTCGGAATTCCCGATTCTGCTCGCGAGTCAGCCGAGGATCTAGGGCTCGTTGGTCCAGCCTACCGGATCGACAATGGCGATGCTTCAGCGCTCCACGCCGCAGTTGGTCAGCAAGGCCTGGCGATGGAGGAGTCTGCGCAAGCAGTGCAGGTCATGCTGACCTTCATGCGCCACCACAAGGCGATGACCTTGCCAAAGGGCAGGGTCGGCCAAGACACCCCAGCCTTCGGCCGCGTCACCGCGGACATTGGGTACTCCCTCGAATCGAACGATGCGTTGAACCTGAAGGGATGGATCCCGAAGGGGGGAGCCTGGCGCGACAATTACATTACTAACTACTTAGCGCGGCTCCTTCGGGTGAGCCCAGAGGGAGCGATCCTTGTCGCGAAGAGCATTTGGGAGTGTTTGACGTCGCGCGCGATTCTGGTGGAGACCAGGGGGCGGTGGAAGCTCGACCACGAGAGACTGATCGTCTCACAACCGCGATCGCGCTTCGTATGTGATCGGTGCAGCGCTGTCACGACATTTTCTGCCAGGGCGTGCTGCCCGCGAAAGGGCTGCTCAGGGCGGCTCGTCGTCTCCCCTTTCAAACCGTCCGAGGAGAACATCGTAGCAAATTGGGTCGCCGGTACTGGACCGAAGGGGCTTGGCACCATTAGGTCCGAGGAGCATACGGCCCAAATCAGTAAGGACCTAGCCGCGGCAATCGAGGAGGATTTCCGAGCACAGGGAATTGATGTGCTGAGTAGCACTACCACCTTTGAACTCGGGCTAAATATCGGCGACCTTCAAAAGGTCCTTCTGAGGAACGCTCCTCCCACAGGGGCAAGTTATGTCCAACGTGTGGGCCGCACGGGGAGAGGGGAGGAAAGGAACTCTGTGTGCGTCACGTTGTGCCGCAGGACGAAGTACGACGCAGATTCATGGGCGGATCCCGCGCGCCTGATGTCGGGAAGCGTCAGGCCGCCTGCGGTCTTCACCGCGAACTCGATAATTGCCCAACGGCACTTTAACGCGGTTGCATTCACCGCGTTCCTTCGAACGCGACTGCTTAGGGAGGGTGCCCTGGGCGAACTATCCCAACGGATCCGGCTTGAGGCGTTCATTCCCCCTGCTTCGAGAGAGCGTCTCCCGGAAGAGTGGAGACGCGTTCGGCCCACTGGTCTGTTCCTGGACTTTCCAGAGTGGATTCAGGGTAGGCGCGAGGACGAACTCGTCAGGACCGGAGGCGGACGTTCACTGCTGGATGCAGTTTCGGGATTCGCCTCCGGCGTTGATGGAGCGTGCGCGCAGTATAGGGAAACCGTAAGGCAGATAGCTTCGGAGCTAGATGCGCTTTTGGACGAGCGGGCTAGCCTTTTCAAGAAAGGTCAGCCAACAGGGGACATCGAGCAGGCAGCCAGAAACCTCCTTGGGAATGACGTTATCGGCACTCTCGCGAGAAGGGCGTTCCTGCCGCGCTATGCTTTCCCTCTCGACGTTGTCAGCCTGGAAACGGGAAGAACTCGTTGGTCACGGGATGTGGATGTAGAGCTCAGTCGAGATCGAGGAATCGCGATCGCCGAATTTGCGCCCGGAGCGCAGGTCGTTGCGCACAAGAAAGTGTTTACGAGTGCTGGCCTTTACGTGCTTAGCAAGCTGGACGCTCCCGATCGTCGGTGGTATTCGCTGTGCCCCGGCTGCGGGCAGATTCGCACTGGTGACTTGGCCGACGGGCTCATGGGCCAATGTTCGGTCTGTGGAAAGTCCCTTGGAAGACAGGAGATCAACCCATTTGTGTCGCCAACGGCGTTCAGCATCAGGGTGGATGGAGCCGGTAGCGGGGGGACCCGACATCGACGGAGCACCCTCGTCCGCCAGCGGCAGGCTCTGACGCACTTCATCGACAACGTCCCGGATGAGGGCTTCAGAGATTGGGGCCTGTTCAGGGTGGCCTTGCTCGAGTCTGGTAAGCTGTTCCGGTACAACCTCGGCCCAGAGAACAAGGGCTTCGTCCTCTGCCACACATGCGGTTACGGCGAGCCACTCCGAACCTACCGTCCAGGGAAGCCACACAGTCGATTGCGGAAACTCTCAGGGGAGATTGTCTGCACAAACCACAAGCCATGGACCAATCGGTTGGCCTTTGGCCATGAATTCTCGAGCTACTGCCTGGTAGCGCGGCCCTGGATTCTCCCAGGATCCGTTGAGTCGGTGGCTTTCGCATTGCAGAAGGGTCTCTCCAAGGTGCTTCAGGTCGAATCCAGCGACATCGGAGTTTCTTGGCGTTGGCTCACGAAACGAAGTGCCGCGAGTGCTGGAGTGGAAGTGATTCTCTATGATCGAACTCCCGGCGGATCTGGATTCACCAAGGAAGGCTATGAGAACTGGGAGCGACTGGTAGCTGAAGCAAGGGCAGTATGCTCTGAATGTGACTGCGACAGGGCCTGCTACGACTGCCTCAAGGATTACGCTAACCAGACCTACCACGACCTACTGGATCGGAATGCGGTGCTCAAATTCCTGGCGATCACTTAGCGAAATGATCGCCTAGTACTTCACACCGACCGCCACGAAAAGCTTTCTCTTCCGGTCACGGACACGGACAAGCGCTCACCGAACCCGGAAGCCGATGTTCAACCAGAACGCGGCGGTGCCCTTCTTCACGGCCCGCCGGGAGAGAGATGTAGGGGCCAGACGCAGGGGGACGGGCTGTGCACCAGAGCCACTCAGAGTGCGGCCACACAGCTTCGTGTCTATGGCTGGCGCGTTGTCCCGAGCAAAGGAACACCGTTAGTAGGCAGCCCAAAACGGGGCATTTCAATTGACAATAATGACTTAGACCCTCTCCAACCCACACCACCCACATATCCCCAGCCCCTACTACTAGTACTACTATTCAAGGAACTAGCTGTTTCGTAGGCAACCCCTTACATGGGGATAACCGCCCCAGAGCGACCCTCGAAAAAACCCCGTTTCCCTGTTGTGATTTGACCCCCTTCCACCTATACTCCAGAAGGACGAAATAGCCACCCCCGAACCGACCGCAACCCCAAACCGTTCAAAGGATTAACGGACTATGGTCATCGCTCAGGACGTGGCTCTCAAACTATCCGTCGCACAGACCGAAATTCTTCAGGCTCTGACGCTCGTTTCGAGCGCCGTTCCGAGCAGAACAACCCTTCCGGTTCTCTCGAACATCCTGCTCGAAGCGAAGGAAGGATCGATCCAGATGACGGCCACCGACCTCGATCTCGCGATCGCCACGCGCGCGACCGCCGACATCACGGGCGAGGGCTCGCTCACGGTTCCGGCGAAGCGACTCTTCGAGCTGGTGCGCAAGCTTCCCAAGGAAGAGCTGAAGCTGGAATCGAAAGATCTCACGCTGAACGTCGTGAGCAAGACGGGGCGCTTCAAGTTCCTCTGCATCCGTCCCGAAGAATTCCCGGCGCGCATCAACGTGACGCCCGACTTCACGATGACCGTCGAGTCGAAACTCTTCGAGCGAATGATCCGCCGCTCGATCTACGCGGTCTCCACAGACGAAACGCGGCCAGCGCTGAACGGCGCACTGTTCCAGATTTCAGACGGCGAGATTCGCCTCGTCGCAACCGACGGGCACCGCCTCGCACGCGCTGGCCTCAAGCACCCCGCCGCGTCCAAGAGCCCACTCAAGGGCGACATCATCATCCCGCTCAAGGCGCTGAATCACCTACTGCGGCTCTTCTCGGACAACGGCGATCCGGTGCGGATCGAGCTTTCCAAGAATCACGCGCGATTCACGTTCGGCACCACGACGCTCACGACGAAGCTGATCGAGGGCCCGTTCCCGAACTACGAGCAGGTGCTGCCGAAGCAGAACACGAAGATCCTCCGCGCGAAGAGCGACGAGCTGGCGCAGGCGCTCGACCGCGTCTCGATCTTCTCGGACAGCCTCACGCGCCAGGTCAAGTTCTCGATCACCAACAACAAGCTCAAGCTCGTCGTCGCAGACCCCGGACCAGGGGGAGGCGACGGAAGAGATCGACGTCAAGTACACCGCCGACGATCTCGACATCGGATACAACGCGAACTACTTCCTCGACATCTTGCGCACCATCGATTCCGACGAAGTGGTCATCCAACTCAACACGCCGGTCACTGCGGGGCTCGTCATTCCCGCGCCCAAAGACGAGGCGAAGGGCGCGCCGCCGCAGGAGGACCTCCTCTGCCTCGTGATGCCGCTCCGACTCGCAGGCTGATCGCGCTCGCGTGCGGCTCCTGTCGCTCGAGCTGAGGGATTTCCGAAACCACCGGGAGGCGCTGGCGCCGCTCGACGGCGAGCCGACGCTCCTCCTGGGGGAGAACGGCTCGGGGAAGACCAACTGGATCGAGGGGGCGGTGCTGCTCTCGATCGGGCGCTCCTTCCGGGGCGCGCGGGATCGGGATCTCCTGCGACGCGGCGAGGACGGCTTCGAGGTGCGCGGTGTGGTGGAGGGACGTGCCGGGGTGAGGAGCGAAGTGGTGGCTCGGGGTTCGGCGCGGGGGCCCACGGGAGGTTCTGGTGGACGGCGAGGCGCTGCCGCGATTGGCCGACTTGCTCGGCCGCTTCCCGACGGTTCACTTCTCGGTGGAGGACGTGGCGTCGCTCAACGGGGCGCCGGCGGGAAGGCGGCGGTTTCTGGACGTCGCGCTCTGCCAGCTGGAGCCGGCCTACGTGGGGCACCTGCGGGACTACATGGCGGCGTTGAAGCAGCGGAATCGATTGCTGGCGGAGCAGGGAGAAGTGGACGACCGCGAGTTGTCGGCCTGGGAAGAGATCCTGGCCCGCTCGGGCGCGGAGCTGGACCGGCGGCGCGGGGAATTGACCGCGGAGTTGGATCGCGTCCTTCGCGAGTTGGCGGAGGGGCTCGACCCAACGCTTGCAGCCGGGGTTGGAGTATGTGGGGATGGAGGGGAGCGGGCCGGAAGGGGCGGCCGACGCCGATCAGCGCATGGCGCAGCTCGAGTCGCGCGGAAACGCGACCGCCGTCTTGGCTGGACGACCGCAGGGCCCGCATCGCGCGGCCGTGGGCTGCCGGATCGGCGGGCTAGGAGCTGGTCGACGGCGCCTCGCGCGGCGAGTCGCGGCTCTACTCGATCCTGCTTCGCCTCGCGCTCGCGCGGGTGCTCGACGCGCGGCTGGAAGAGCCGCCGGTGGTCTTCCTCGACGACCCCGAGTCGGAGCTGGATCCGCGGTGGATCGGGCGGCTGCTCGAGCTGGTGCCGGAGACGAGCCAGGCGGTGGTGACGGCGTGCCGGCCGCTCTCGGAGATGCCAACCCGCTACCGGGTGATTGAGATCGAATCGTTGGCGGTGGGGGCAGCTGGGCGTGGAGCCGGGGGCCGCAGCACCGCAACCACACGAGGCGCCGCATGAGATCGACTGGTCGCAGATATCTCGAGCCTCTCTCATTGGTACTCGACGAGGTCCTCGCGACCCTCAAGCTCGACGAGCACCTCGCAGCGTCGCAGGCGACGGAGCTGTGGCAGGAGCTGGTGGGCCCGGAGGTGGCGAAGCGCACGCGCCCCGTGGGCGTGCGCGACGGCGAGCTGCTCGTGGAAGTGCAGGGCGCGGTCTGGATGGGCCATCTCGCCATCCTCCGCCAGGGAATCATGGAAGAGATCAACGCGAAGCTCCCGGCCGAAGTGAGGCTCCGCGCGATCCGGTTGACGCCGATGCGCTGCAAGGAGGGATCGGGGATTGAGCCACGAACATGACGAGACGGCCACGTTGACGCCGACCAAAGAGGGACATTCGTACGACGCGCGGAACATCCAGGTCCTCAAGGGCCTGGAGGGGGTCCGCAAGCGCCCGGCGATGTACATCGGCTCGACCGGCCAGTCGGGGCTCCACCACCTCGTCTACGAGGTCGTGGACAACTCGGTCGACGAGGCCCTCGCGGGGTTCTGCACCTACGTCGCGGTCACGATCCACCCCGACTCGAGCGTCACGGTGGTCGACGACGGCCGCGGCATCCCGGTCGACATGCACCCGACGCAGAAGCGCCCGGCGCTCGAGGTGGTCATGACCACGCTCCACGCCGGCGGCAAGTTCGACGACACGCTCGTACAAGGTGGCGGGCGGCCTCCACGGCGTCGGCGTCTCGGTGGTGAACGCGCTCTCCGAGTGGCTCGAGGTGGAAGTCGACCGCGACGGGAAGCGCTACCACCAGCGCTACGAGCACGGCGAGGTGAAGACCGAGCTCAAGGTGATCGGCGACACCGACAAGACCGGCACCATCGTCGCGCTGGAAGCCCGACCCCACCATCTTCGAGACCGTCGACTACAACTGGGACACCCTGTCGCAGCGGCTCCGCGAGCTGGCGTTCCTCAACAAGGGGATCCGCATCGAGTTCCGGGACGAGCGGACGGGGAAGAAGCACGACTTCCAGTACGAGGGCGGCATCGCCTCCTTCGTGAAGTACCTGAACGAGAACAAGACGGTGCTGCATCCGGCGCCGATCTACCACGCGCGGGAGCGGGAGCGCGTGATCGTGGAGATCGCGATCCAGTACAACGACGGCTACGTGGAGAACGTCTTCTCCTTCGTGAACAACATCAACACCATCGAGGGCGGCACGCACCTCATCGGCTTCCGCGCCGCGCTCACCCGCACGATCAACAACTACGCCGAGCGGGAAGGGATGCTGAAGGCGCTGAAGGACGTGACGCTGGGCGGCGACGACGTCCGCGAGGGGCTGACCGCGGTCATCAGCGTGAAGATCCCCGAGCCGCAGTTCGAGGGGCAGACCAAGGCCAAGCTCGGGAACACCGAGGTGAAGGGGATCGTCGAGTCGGTCGTCGGCGAGGGGCTGCGCCGCTACTTCGAAGAGAACCCCCACGTCGCGCGGAAGATCATCGAGAAGTGCGTCGCGACGGCGCGGGCGCGCGAGGCGGCGCGGAAGGCGCGCGACCTGGCGCGGCGGAAGAGCGTGCTGGATTCGGGCTCGCTCCCCGGAAAGCTCGCCGATTGCCAGCTCACCGATCCCGCCCAGTGCGAGATCTACCTCGTCGAGGGCGATTCGGCCGGCGGCTCGGCGAAGAAGGGCCGCGACCGGAAGTTCCAGGCGATCCTGCCGCTCAAGGGGAAGATCCTGAACGTCGAGAAGGCCTCGCTCGACAAGATGCTCTCGAACGAGGAAATCCGGACGATCATCACGGCGCTCGGCACCGGGATCGACGACGAGTTCGACGCCGACAAGGCGCGCTACCACCGCATCATCATCATGACCGACGCCGACGTGGACGGCGCGCACATCCGCACGCTCCTCCTCACGTTCTTCTTCCGCCACATGCGGCCGCTGATCGAGCGGGGCTACATGTACATCGCGGTGCCGCCGCTCTACCGCGTGGCCAAGGGGAAGGACGTGCGCTACGCCTACAACGAGGCGGAGCGCGAGAAGGCGCTCGAGGAGATGGGGCGGAAGGGGATCCACCTCCAGCGCTACAAGGGCTTGGGCGAGATGAACCCCGACCAGCTCTGGGAGACCACGATGAATCCCGAGCACCGGAGCGTGCTGCGCGTGACGCTGGACGACTTCGTGGAAGCCGACCGGATGTTCACGATCCTGATGGGCGACCAGGTGGAGCCGCGGCGGAAGTTCATCGAGGAAAACGCGGACAGCGTCCGGAATTTGGACGTCTAGCGATGGCGACGACCGCAGCGAAGATCATACCGATCTACGTCGAAGACGAGATGCGGAACTCGTACATCGACTACTCGATGTCGGTCATCGTCTCGCGCGCGCTGCCCGACGTCCGGGACGGGCTGAAGCCGGTCCATCGCCGCGTCCTGGTGGCGATGCGCGAGCTGAACCTCCTCCACGACCGCCCCTTCAGAAAGTCCGCCAAGATCACCGGAGACGTCACCGGCAACTACCACCCGCACGGGACCGTCGCGGTCTACGAGACGATGGTCCGCCTGGCGCAGTACTTCTCGATGCGCTACCCGCTGGTCGACGGCCAGGGGAACTTCGGCTCGGTGGACGGCGACGCCCCCGCGGCCGAGCGATACACCGAAGCGCGCCTGACCGAGTTCGCGGAGGAGATGCTCCGCGATATCGAGAAGAACACCGTCGACTTGCGGCCGAACTACGACGAGACGCGCGAGGAGCCGGTCGTGCTCCCGTCGGCGGTGCCGAACCTCCTCGTGAACGGCTCGCTCGGGCATCGCGGTCGGCATGGCGACCAACATCCCGCCGCACAACCTCCGCGAGATCGTCGACGCGATCCACCACGTCATCGACGATCCCGAGTGCCCGATCGAGGACCTGCTCCGGATCGTTCAGGGTCCCGATTTCCCGACCGGCGCCGTGATCTACGGCCGCCAGGGGATCAGCGACTCCTACACCACCGGCCGCGGCCACATCACGGTGCGCGCGCGCGCGACGATCGAGGAGGTCAGGAAGGACCGGCAGGCGATCATCGTCACCGAGATCCCCTACAGGTCAACAAGGCGGCGCTCCTCGAGAAGATCGCCGACCTGGTCAAGAGGGGACGCTCGACGGCATCTCGGACCTCCGCGACGAGTCGGACCGCGAAGGGATGCGGATCGTCATCGAGCTGAAGCGCGACGCCCAGCCCAAGGTCGTCCTGAACCAGCTCTTCAAGCACACCCAGATGCAGACCACCTTCGGCGTCGAACATGCTCGCGCTCGTCGGCAACCGGCCGATGACGCTCAACCTCAAGGAGATGATCCAGCACTACGTCGCGCACCGGCAGGAAGTGGTGGTGCGGCGGACCAAGTTCGACCTCGTCGGAGGCCGAGAAGCGGGCGCACATCCTCGAAGGCTTCAAGATCGCGCTCGACCACATCGACGCGATCGTCGCGCTGATCAAGGCGTCGGCCAACGTCGAGAAGGCGCGCGAGGGGCTCATGGCCACCTTCGGCCTGAGCGAGATCCAGGCGAACGCGATCCTGGAGATGCGGCTCTCGCGCCTCACCGGCCTCGAGCGGCAGAAGATCGAGGACGAGTACCTCGAGGTGATCCAGCTCATCGAGAAGCTCCGCGCGATTCTCGATTCGCCGGCGCAGGTGCTCGCGCTTGATCAAGGACGAGCTGGCCGAGATCAAGGAGACGTTCGGCGACGAGCGGCGCACCGAGATCGTGGGCGCGGCGGGCGACTTCGAGGTCGAGGATCTGATCGCCGAAGAGGACATGGTGATCACGATCTCCCACGCCGGCTACATCAAGCGCCTCCCGGTCACCACCTACCGGAGCCAGCGGCGCGGCGGGCGGGCGTGACGGGCGCGGGGACGCGCGAAGAGGACTTCATCGAGCACCTCTTCATCGCCTCCACCCACTCCTACATGCTCGTTCTTCACCGATCGCGGGCGGGTGCCACTGGCTCAAGGTCCACGAGATTCCCCAGGGCGGGCGCACCGCGAAGGGGAAGGCGATCGTGAACATGGTGGAGATGTCGCAGCAGGAGCGCGTGGCGGCGGTCGTGCCGGTGAAGATCTTCCAGGACGATCGCTTCATCTTCCTCTGCACCCGCGGCGGAACGGTGAAGAAGACCCCGCTCTCGGCCTTCTCCAACCCGCGCCGCGGCGGCATCGTGGCGATCGGCGTCGATACCGAGGACGCGCTGATCGACGCGGTGCAGACCGACGGCACGCAGGACATCATCCTCGCGAAGCGAAACGGCAAGGCGATCCGCTTCAAGGAAAACGACGTCCGGCCGATGGGGCGCACCGCGCACGGCGTGCGCGGCGTGACGCTCGAAGAGGACGACGCGGTGGTCGGCGTGATCGGGGTGAAGCGCGAGGCGTCCGTGCTGGTCGCCACCGAGAACGGCTACGGCAAGCGCTCGCCGATCTCGGAATACCGGATCACCGGCCGCGGCGGGAAGGGGATCATCTCCATCCAGACAACCGAGCGAAACGGCAAGGTGGTCGCCGCGCTCGAGGTGGTGACCGACGACGAGGTGATGTTCATCACGCCGCGGCGGGATCGTCATCCGGACCCAGGTGAAGGGCATCTCGGAGATCGGACGGAACACGCAGGGCGTTCGCCTGATCAATCTCGAGGAGGGGGACCAGCTCATCGACGTCGCGCGCGTCGAGGAGACGGAGGAAGGCGAGGAGGAATAGCTGGACCCGCGCATTTCCGCGTCAACGATCCGCAGGCTGTCCGGATACTACCGAGTCCTGGAAGAGCTGGAATCCGACGGACTCGGCACGATCTCCTCGCAGGGACTAGCCCACCAGAGCGGCGTCACCTCCGCCCAGGTTCGGAAAGACCTCTCCTACTTCGGGAATTTCGGGAAGCGCGGCCTCGGCTACGGCGTTTCCCGCCTCCGCAAGGAAATCCGCCTCATCCTGGGGCTCAACCGCCGGTGGAAAGTGGCGCTGGTCGGGGCCGGGAACATCGGCTCGGCGCTTTACTCCTACAAGGAATTCCGCCGCCAGGGATTCGACATCGTCGGGGTGTTCGACGTGAGTCCCGACCGTGTGGGACAACGATGGCGCGACCTCACCATCCGGCACGTTGACGATCTTGGAGAAGAGGCAGCGCGGCTCGGATTGGAGATCGGCGTGATCGCGGTCCCGGCGCGCGCGGCCCAGTCGGTGGCAGAACGCTTGGTCGCCGCCGGGATGCGTGGTATCTTGAACTTCGCTCACAGGCGTATCCAAATTCCCCCGTCTGTCGCACTTCGCACGGTCAATCTATCCATCGAGCTGGAGAGCCTCGCCTTCGCCATCAACGCCTTGCACGCGAAGCCGTCGACGAACGGGAAGCGGCGGCGGGCGTAATCATTCAGGGAGGAAGTATGAGAGCAGCGTTGCGCGTCATCCTGGCCACACTCCTCGTCGTCGGGCTCGCTTCGACCGCCCACGCGCAGATGATGTCGGCGCCGCCTGACACGGCGGGCGCCGCTGCGGACCGCGGGCACCGTAGCCGCGAACAGCGCGCCCGCCTCTGGCGGCGAGAAGTGGACCTACCTCATCGCTCCCTATTTCCTCGCCCCGAACATGGACGGGACGACCGGCGTCGGCCCCGTCACGTTGGACGTGAGCGCGAGCCCCGACGACATCTTCGATCACATCGACTTCGGCTTCATGATCTACTCGGAGGCGCGGAAGGGCCCGCTGGCGTTCGGGCTCGACATTCTCTACATGGACCTCGGGCAGGACGGATTCACGGCCCTCGGGACCTACAACGTCGACATGAAGCAGTCGGGCTACATGGCGACGGTCTATCGCCGGGTTGGGCCCAGGCTTGAAGCATCGATCGGAGCCACGCTGAACCACCTGAGCGCCGGGCTCGAGACGACCGGCCCGATCGCCGTCGACAACCATGACAGCAAGACCTGGGTGGATCCGACGGTGGGGGCGCGCGTGGAGGTCCTCAAGTCGCCGAAGTGGGGGCTCACGCTCACGGGAAACGTCGGCGGATTCGGGATCGGATCCGACTTCGCCTGGCAGGTCTATCCGGTCCTTTGCTACCACGCGGAGAGCGATCTCGACGTCGGCCTGTCCTACCGGGCCTTCGGCATGGACTACAAGACCGGCACCGGAAACGACGAATTCAAGTACGACATGGTCACGTTCGGTCCCGAGCTGGGCATCGGCTTCCACTTCTAGGAGCCGGCGAAATGGGTGCAGTTGAACCACGGAGGCAGTGAGATGTCGCGAAAGCTGAATGCCTTGATGCCGCTGCTCCTATCCTGGGCATTCGTGCTCACGGGATGCGCCAAGAGCGGGCAATCGATTCTCCCGCGGGCGGAAGAGAAGTTCGCGGGCACCATCGAGAGGACGGTAAAGGACTCGAAGCCCGACTTCCCGAAACCCACCGAGGCGCCGAAGGGTGCGCCCAATGTCCTCCTCATCATGACGGACGACGTGGGATTTGGGGCTTCATCGCCGTTCGGCGGACCGATTCCCACTCCGACGCTGGATGCGCTGGCGGCAAACGGGCTGCGCTTCAACCAATTCCACACCACGGCCCTTTGCTCTCCGACGCGGGCCGCGCTGATCACGGGACGTAACCATCATTCATGCGCCACCGGCGTCATCACGGAGATGGCAACGGGCTACCCCGGCTACACCTCGCTGATGTCGAAGAGCTGCGGCACCATTGGAGAAGTGCTCCGGGAGAATGGCTACAGCACGTCCTGGTACGGCAAGAACCACAACGTTCCCGACTGGCAGACCAGCCAGGCCGGTCCGTTCGACCTCTGGCCGACGGGTCTCGGGTTTGACTACTTCTACGGCTTCATCGGCGGCGACACCGACCAATGGCACTCCGCGATCTTCGAGAACACGCGCCCGGTCGAGGCGGAGGAACAGCTCGGCCCGAATCCAAAGCACTTCGATGAATTGATGGCCGACCACGCGATCAACTGGATCCGCACGCAGAACGCGATGGCGCCAAACAAGCCCTTCTTCGCCTACTACACCACCGGCACCGCGCACGCTCCGCACCACGCGCCAAAGGACTGGATCGCCAAGTTCAAGGGGCAGTTCGACCAAGGCTGGGATAAAGTGCGAGAGGAGACCCTCGAGCGGCAGAAGAAGATGGGCATCGCTCCGGAGAACACCGTGCTGACGCCGCGGCCCAAGGAGATTCCCGCTTGGGATTCGCTCACGCCCGCTCAGAAGAAGCTCTACGCGCACATGATGGAGGTGTACGCCGCGGCGCTGGCTCACTGCGACCATGAGATCGGCCGCGTCATCGACGCCGTCAAGGAGACGGGCGAGCTGGACAACACACTCATCATCTTCATCCAAGGAGACAACGGCGCGAGCGCCGAGGGGACCCTGCAGGGTCTCAGCAATGAAGTCGGCGTGGCGGCGAACGGGGTCGTGGAGAGTGAGGCGTATCTCACCTCCGTCATGGATCAGCTCGGAGGCCCGACGACCTACAACCACTATCCGGTCGGCTGGGCGCACGCGATGTGCACGCCCTTTCAGTGGACCAAGCAGGTGGCGTCCCACTTTGGCGGCACGCGAAACGGGCTCGTCATCTCGTGGCCCGAGCGGATCAAGGCCAAGGGCGAGATCCGGTCCCAGTTTCACCACGTGATCGACATCGTGCCGACCATCTGCGAGGCGACCGGGATCCCGTTTCCGGACGTGATGAACGGCGTCGGGCAGAAGCCGGTCGAAGGCGTCAGCATGGTCTACGCCTTTGACAAGGCCGACGCCCCCTCGGCGCATACCACTCAATACTTCGAGATGCTCGCGAACCGCGCCGTCTACCACGATGGGTGGGTGGCGTGCACGACCCCCATGCGCCTGCCCTGGATGGCGGGGACGGAATCGAGCCCCGACGACTTCAAGTGGGAGCTCTACCACGTGGCGGAGGATTTCTCGGAGTCGAAGGATTTGGCGGCGGAGAACCCCGCGAAGCTCAAGGAGCTGCAGGCGGTGTTCGACACCGAGGCCAAGAAGTACGATGTCTACCCGCTTGACGCGTCGTTCATCGCGCGCGTCGATCCGGCGATCCGCCCGAGCCTTACGCGCGGCCGGACCGAGTTCACCTATTACCCCGGCATGATCCGCATTCCCGAGGGCACGACGCCGAACGTGAAGAACACCTCGTACAGCATGACGGCGGAGGTGGAGATCCCGGCTGGTGGAGCAAGCGGGGTCATCGCGACCCAGGGCGGGCGGTTCGGCGGCTGGGGCCTTCTGATGATGGACGGCAGGCCGGAATTCATTCACGCGTTCTCCAATCAGCCGCAGCACAAGTACCGGATCGCTTCGACACAGCGAATCGCACCCGGCGAACACACGATCCATTTCGACTTCAAGTACGACGGTGAGGGGAGAGGTAAGGGAGGGCTCGGTACGCTCACGGTGGACGGCAAGCAAGTCGCCCAGGGGCGCATCGAGCGCACCATTCCAAACCGCTTCTCTCTCGACGAGACCTTTGACGTGGGCGAAGACACCGGTACGCCCGTGGTCGAGGACTACGCGAGCAAGATGCCGTTCCGGTTCACCGGGACGCTGAACAAATTCGTCATCGACCTCGGCGAGGCCAAGGTCGCCGCCGCGGACCAGAAGGCTGCCGAGGAAGCGTCGGCAAAGCTGGCGGCCGCTGCGCAGTAAATCGTCCTGGTGAGCCGCGCCGATCTGTCGCTTCTGCTCGTCGCGGCGATCTGGGGCACGACATTTTCGCTACTCCGTGAGTCTCTGCGGGTCATCCACCCCGTGGAGCTCATGGCGATCCGCTTTTCACTGGCGGCGATTGTGCTGGTGGCTGTCTACGGACGGCATCTCTGGCCAATCCGCCGCCGGTGGCTTTTGGACGGCGCGTGGCTCGGGCTCTGGCTTGCGGCGGGATACCTCACCCAGGTCATTGGGCTCGCGACCATCACCGCGGCCCGCTCCGCATTCATCACCAGCACCTACATCATCTTCACGCCGTTCCTCGCGATTCCTCTGGGAGCGGGGGGCCCCGGCATCGGCGACCTGATCGGGGTCGTGCTCGCGTTCGGCGGGATCTCGATGTTCAGCTCCGACGCCGGCTTCGCGCTCCGGCCCGGGGAGCTTTGGACGCTCGGCTGCGCCCTCTGCTTCGGCATCCAGATCGTAATCACGAACATCGTGGCCAAGAGGAGCGACCCCGTCGCGCTCACCATCGTCCAGGTCGTGGTGGGCGCGCTGATCGGCTGGGCGTGCGTCTTGGGACGAGGCGGCTTCCAAACCCCGTTCGAGAAGGTGCCGTGGGGAGTCTTGATCTACCTCGCGGTTGTGGCGACCGCGGTCGTGATATTGATCCAGACGTGGGCGCTCGCGCGAACGACGCCGGTCAAGGCTGCGCTCATCTTCTCCACCGAGCCGATCTTCGCGGCGATCTTCGCGGTGGCGTTCTTTGGGGAGGGCATGTCGAGGCGGGAGGTGCTGGGTGGGGCGATGATCATACTGGCGGTCGTCATCACCGAAACGTGGCGGCCGCTCAAGGCGAAGCTCGGGCTCGGCGGCGCAAAGTCTCGCGACAAGGCCTAGGGCCGTGTCGGCGCGCCAGGGAGAGACCGCGCGAACTCCAAGAAGGCCGGCTCGAGCGCCCGCGCGAGAGGAGGCGGTCTCGGGTACTCCTGTTCGATGGGGGCCACCTGGGGAATCCCACTGATCGACACGCCGCCGCCCGGGGCTTCTCCCATGGCCAGAGGCATCGTATCGGGCTCGGCAACCTCGGCCGCGCCTATGTACGACCCCGCGAAGACGCGTTCCCGCGTCCTCAGGTCGTAGACCTGGACCGATACGTGCGCGTCCCGCCCTGTGACGCGGATCCGGCTCGAAGGTGATTTAAGCGTCGGATCGTTCACCGGCGCGTCGCGGACCGCGTAGCGCAGCTTGTCCGACTCAACCCGCGCCAGGACCCCGTACCGGCCGAGGGTGGCCAGCCTGTCGGCGGCGCGGTCGAGCCAATCGGGCTCGGGGCTCCCATGCATCTGATACCCCAGAAGAAGTAGCCGCGTGGTCGAGTCGTCGAGGGCGGCGGCCGCCCGTGCCGCGGGGACGAGCGGAATGTCCGTGCGGGTCGCGGTGAGCACCCGCTCGAGGGCGGCGATCAGCGGCGGACGCACCTGGGGGATCTCGTTGACCTGGACCACCCCCACCACCACGAGGCCGCCCGCGCGGAGCGCCTCGGCGGTGAACCCGGGGTCGTTCTCGCGAACCTCTGAGATGTGAGAGCAGCCGGCCGACGCGACGAGGAATCCGATGAGGAGTGGGGCGATGAGTGGGGCGTGCCTCTGGCGCGCCCCGAGGACTCCCTTGCGGCGCCCGGCTCTGCTGCCCCATGATCGGTCGATGCTTCGGGTGCTTTTGATCGGCGGGTTCGGCTTCATCGGGACCCTCTGCCGCTACTATCTCCAGGGATTCACGCAGCGCCTCTCCGGTGGAACGTTCCCATACGGCACGCTCGCGGTCAACGTCATCGGATCGCTGGTCGTCGGCTTCGTCGCGACGCTGACGCTGGAGCGTGTGGCAGCGAGCCCCACCTGGCGGAGCGCGATCCTGATCGGATTCTGCGGCGGATTCACCACCTTCTCCGCGCTCGCCTACGAGACGTTCGAGCTGGCCCGAACCGGCGACCCGTGGCGCGGAGCTCTCAACCTGGGCGCGCACATGGTGCTCGGCCTCGCCGCGGTCTGGGTGGGGTACGCGGCCGCGATGAGAATCTAGGAGACACGCAGATGAAGCTCGAAGGCGAGGGGCAGCTCCTCCGCATCTTCATCGGGGAGAACGACCGCTGGCACGGGAAGCCGCTCTACGAGGCGATCGTGGCGAAGGCGCGCGAGGCGGGCCTCGCCGGCGCGACGGTGCTGCGCGGCCTCATGGGCTTTGGTGCGAAGAGCCGGATCCACACGGCGAAAGTTCTACGCTTGAGCGAGGATCTCCCGATCATCGTCGAGATCGCCGACAGCAAGGAGCGCATCGAGGCATTCCTCCCGCAGCTCGACGAGATGGTGGCCGACGGGCTCGTGACGCTCGAGCGCGTGCAGGTGATCACGTACAGGCCGGGGAAGGGCACGGCGCACGAGCCGCCCCCTCCCTTCCGGTGACCGACGCCGACTAGCCGGGCTGTCCAGCGCCAGCGCCTCCGCAACCTGCCTCCGTTGACATTCGCACGCAATTTGTTGAGACTACGCAGATTGCTTCGCCATCCATAATCGGGGCCATCCCCGTAGCCGCCCCCGGCTCAAAGCCTTTGAAGAAGGAGCCACTTGGATCTTTCTGTCCGTGAAGTCGCCCAACTCCTGGGCGTCACGGAGAAGACGGTGCATCGCTGGCTGCGGGAGAAGGCGATTCCCGCGCACCGGCTCCACGACCAGTTCCTCTTCAATCGCGTGGAAATTCAGGAGTGGGCCGCAGGGCGCGGCCTGAAGCTTTCGCCCACGATTCTTGGACAGGCGGGTGCGCCCGAGTCAGCATCCAGCCTGCGAGCGGCCATCGAGCGGGGCGGAATCCATTTCCGTGTGCCGGGTAAGACCTCCGAGGAAGTCCTGGATGCGGTCACGCGGCTTCCTGGAATTCCCGAGGGCGCGAATCGCGCTCTCCTCCGGGAGCTGCTGGTGGGCCGCGAAGCCCTGATGTCGACCGGGATTGGCGGCGGGATCGCGATCCCACATCCGCGCGACCCGCTGGTGGTGCAGGTTCGAGAGCCGGTCGTCCTGGCCTGCTTTCTGGAGCATCCGGTCGACTTCCACGCCGTCGACGGAGCGCCGGTCCGCGTGCTCTTCACGCTCCTCTCCCCGTCGATCCGGGCCCACCTCCAGATGCTCTCCCGGCTGACCTACGCGCTGCACGACCCCGCGCTGTCGGCGCTGCTCGAGAAACCGACGACAGCCGCCGCAATTCTCGATCGCCTTGGAGCGATCGAACTCCAAGAGCGGGCGCCCCAGAAGTGATGCTCCAGTGGATCGGCTGGTCGGCGGCGCTCCTTCTCGCCGGATCGATCGCCGCGCTCCTCGCGCGCCGGTCGGATCGCGCGGCCCTCGCCATCGGATCGCTCACGGCCGTCGGTGGGTGCATGCTCGGGACGGCAGCGAGCGTCGCGGCGCTCCTTCAAGGCAGCAAGGAATCGGTCCGCGTCGCGTGGTCGCTCCCCCTCGGCGAGATCCACCTGGCCCTCGACCCGCTCGCTTCCTTCTTCCTTCTCTGCGTGTTCGCGGTTTCGGGCCTCAGCGCGCTCTATGGATGGGGCTACCTGAAGCACTACCTCGGACACCGGCCGCTTGCGCCGGCCGCCGCTCTCTTCAACCTGCTCGTCCTCTCCATGGTCCTTCTCGTGGTCGCGCGCGACGGTGTGCTCTTCCTGGCGGCCTGGGAGTTGATGTCGATCGCTTCCTTCTTCCTGGTGACCTTCGAGGACGAACAGGAAGTGGTGCGCCGAGCCGGAATGACCTACCTCATCGCCTCGCACCTCGGCGCGGCGTGCCTCTTTGTCCTCTTCGTCATCCTCTCAGGCGGCACAGGGTCGTTCGACTTCGATCGATTCGCCGCGGCGGGAGCGCCGGCGGGGATGGCGGGCGCGGCCTTCCTTCTCGCGACGATCGGCTTCGGCACCAAGGCCGGCTTCTGGCCGGTACACGTCTGGCTCCCCGACGCGCACCCCGCGGCGCCGAGCCACGTCTCGGCGCTCATGTCGGGCGTGATGATCAAGATGGGAATCTATGGGCTCCTGAGAACGCTGAGCTTCCTCGGCCCGCCCGAAGCCTGGTGGGGGACGCTGCTCGTGATCCTCGGCGCGCATCACCGGCGTCGTCGGCGTGCTCCACGCTCTCGCCCAGCATGAGCTCAAACGGCTTCTCGCGTACCACAGCGTCGAGAACATCGGCATCATCGCCATCGGGATTGGGCTGGGCCTCCTTGGGCAGAGCCGCGGCGCGCCTGCGGTCGCGTTCCTCGGGTACGCCGGTGCGCTGCTGCACGTGCTGAACCACGGCCTCTTCAAGGGACTTCTGTTCCAGGGAGCGGGAGCGGTCATCCACGCGACGGGCGTGCGCGACCTCGACAGCTTGGGCGGCCTTGCTCGACGCATGCCCGTCACGGGCTTGACCTTCTTAGTCGGCTCGGCAGCAATCTGCGGCCTCCCGCCCCTCAATGGCTTCGTGAGCGAGTGGCTGATCTTCGTCGCCGCGTTCCTTGGAGCGTCCACCCTATCGGCACCATGGGCGATCTCGGCGCTGCTGGCTGTCCCCGCGCTCGCGTTGATCGGAGGGCTCGCGGTCGCGTGCTTTGCAAAAGCCTACGGAGTCGTGTTTCTGGGAGAGGCTCGGACCGAAGCGACCTCCCGCGCCCGGGAGGCCGGGATCGCGATGAAATCCCCCATGGTGCTGGGAGCCCTCGTGTGCCTTGGGATCGGCATCTGGCCCCAAGGGGTCGTGCGCCTCGTCGCGGCGGCCGTGGCCTCCATCTCGGGGGCGGCGGCGCCAATCGAGGTACTGGGCTCGCTCTCGGCGATCACGCGCGTCGCGGCCGTCCTCTTTGGCATTGTGGGGGTCGTCTCACTAATACGCATCCTCCTCCTGCGAGGGCGCGAGATCCGGGTCGAGAGTACGTGGGCGTGCGGATACGCCGCCGTAACGCCGCGGATGCAATACACCGGCGGCTCCTTCGCCCAGCCGCTGCTCGCGCCTTTCGGCGGCGTGCTCGACGTGCAGGTGAGACGGCGCGGGCCCGAGGGATACTTTCCGCACGACGCGGCATTCGAGGTGCACACGGGCGACCCGGCGGGCGAGCGAATCCTCCTTCCGGCGATGCGCCATCTCCTGGGACTGTTCTCGCGCATCCGGATCATTCAGCAGGGCCGGGTCCAGCTCTATCTCGCGTACATCCTCGTGACGCTGATCGCGCTCCTGCTCTGGCAGTTGGGCGGAAGGGCCGGACGATGACGATGTTGGATCGCACTCTCCACGTCGCGCTACTCCTGTTGGCGCCGCCCCTCTTTGTCGGGGTGATCCAGCGGATCAAGGCGCTCGTCGCCGGTCGCGCCGGTCCGCCTCTCCTTCAACCATACCGTGATCTCGCCAGGCTCTTCGGGAAGGGCGCGGTCTACAGCCGCACGACGACGTGGCTCTTCCGGGCGGGGCCGATCGTGTCGCTCTCCGCCGTCGTCTGCGCGGGACTCTTGGTTCCGCTCCACTCAGGCGCGGCGCCGCTCGGCTTTCGTGGGGACGTGATCGCCTTCGCCGCGCTCTTCGCGCTCGCTCGATTCGCGACACTCCTCGCCGCCATGGACACAGGCTCCAGCTTCGAGGGCATGGGGGCGAGCCGGGAGGCCACGTTCGCGGCGCTCACGGAGCCGGCGCTCTTCCTTGCCCTCGCCGTCGTCTGCATCCCCGCAGGCTCGCCTTCGTTCGAGGCGGCGTGGGCGCGGCTCCCCTGGGAGACATGGGGCGCTGCACATCCCGCGATGCTGGCCGCCGCGGGCGCGCTCTTCATCTACCTGCTCGCGGAGAACGCGCGCATTCCGGTCGACGATCCCGCGACCCACCTCGAGCTGACGATGGTCCACGAGGTCATGGTGCTCGATCACGGGGGGCCGGACCTGGCGTTCGTCCTCTATGGTAGCGCGATGAAGCTCTTCGTCGTCGCCGCGCTGGTCGTTCACGTGCTTCTTCCGGTCCCGGCGGCGGGGGGTTGGGCCGGCGTCGCGATCCTCCTTGCGGGACAGCTCCTGATCGCGATCCTCGTGGGCGGCGTCGAATCCTCCGTGGCGCGCCTGCGTCTGCCGCGCGTGCCCCAGTTTCTCATCGGCGCGTCGGTCCTGGCGGCGATCGGGCTGGTCGCGCTCTTCTATCGGGGTGGGCTGTGAGCGGCGCTCCCGATCTTCTCCTCCTCGCGGTGGTCATGCTCGATCTCTACATCGTGGCGACCGGGCGTCTCCACTCGCTGGTCCGCTCCACCGCGCTCCAGGGCTTCGCGCTGGCGCTCCTTCCGGTGGCGCTCTGGGGCTCGCAGCCGGAGGGCCGCATCTTCCACATCATTCTCATGAGCGTGGGCACCTTCGCCATCAAGGTGATCGTGATCCCGCTTCTGCTGCGGAGCGCGATCCGCGAGGCGAACGTGCGGCGCGAGGTCGATCCGTTCATCAGCCTGCACGGCTCGCTGCTCATCGGCGCCGTGCTCGTCGGAGTCTCGTTCTGGTTCGCGAGCCTTCTCATCTTGCCGAGGCCGGCGCCTTCCGGACTGCTGCTACCGGCAGCGTTCTCGACACTGCTCCTGGGATTTCTCGTCCTCGTCACGCGCCGGAAGGCGGTCACCCAGGTGGTCGGGTACCTGATGCTCGAGAACGGCGTCTTCATGTTCGGTCAGATGCTGGCGCGGGATCTCCCGTTCGCGGTGGAGCTGGGCATTCTCCTCGACCTTCTCGTCGGCGTCTTCGTGATGGGAATCGCGATCCACCACATCAGCCGCGAATTCGAGGACATCGACACGGAGCGTCTCGCGGTCCTCAAGGAGTCGGCATGACGCTCCTCTTCCAGATACTCCTCCCGTCAGTGGTCGGGCTTTTCCTCTGGCCGAGGCGGCGCTTGGGACTCCACCTTGTGCTGCTCGTCTCGGTCTCGGTGCTCCACATGGTGGGGACGGCGCTCCTCTGGGCCGGCGTGGGCACCCGCCTCTTCGGCCCCGTGCTCCAGCTGGACTCGACCGGGCTGATCTTTCTCTCGATCACGAGCGTTCTCTTCTTTCTGACCTGCCTCTACACCGTGCCCTACCTGCGGCACGGCACGCACGATCCGCAGGCGGCGCCTCATCGTTTCGTTCCCTGTCTGCTCTGGTTCCTGTCGGCGCTCACCCTCGTGGCCGCGACACAGCATTTGGCGGTTCTTTGGGTGGCCGTCGAGGCGACGACGCTGGCCACCGCGCCGCTCGTCTATTTCTATCGACGCCGTGGGGCGCTGGAGGCGGCGTGGAAGTACCTTCTCCTCTGCTCGGTCGGAATCGCGCTGGCTCTTCTGGGTACGTTCTTCCTCGGGATCGCGGGCTCCGCCGTATCTCCGCCGCCCGGGCTCTCGCTCGCATCCTTGGTCCACGCCGCGCCGCAGCTCTCCCGCTCGTGGCTCAAGGCGGGATTCATCCTGGCGCTGGTCGGCTACGGGACGAAGATGGGATTGGCGCCGCTCCATACCTGGCTTCCCGACACCCACAGCCAGGCGCCGTCCCCGATCTCGGCGCTCCTCTCGGGGGCGTTGCTCAACGGGGCACTCTTGGCCCTGCTTCGCTTCTACCAGGTGGCCCTCGCGTCCGGAAACGGGGCGTTCGCGCACACGCTGCTCCTGGTGCTTGGTTTCGCATCGCTCGTGGTCGCCTGCTCGTTCCTGGTGGGGCAGCGCGACTACAAGCGGCTCCTCGCCTATTCGAGCATCGAGAACATGGGCATCATCGCGGTGGGCATCGGTGTGGGGGGAGGGGGCGTGTTCGGCGCGCTCTTCCACGCCCTGAACCACTCGCTCTCCAAGGCGGGGCTCTTCTATTGCGCGGGGAACGTGCTGCGAAGCTTTGGGACGACCGGCACGCAGGAGGTGCGCGGAATGCTGCGCCGCCAGCCCGCGACGGGGATTCTCTTCCTGCTTCTCTTCCTCGCCCTTGGAGGGATGCCTCCCTTCGGCGCCTTCTGGAGCAAGCTCCTCATCTTTCAGGCGGCGATGAAGCAGGAAAGCCTGGCGATCGGGGCCCTGTTCCTCTCCTTGGTCGCGATCGCCTTCCTGGGAATGGCGGGCGTACTCCTGCCGATGTTCCAGGGCGAGCCCGATCCCGCTCGACCCCCCACCCGCGAAGCCCGACTCTCGCTGATCGCGCCGCTCCTGGCGCTGGCGGGCGTGCTCCTCCTCGGCATCTACATGCCGCCGCTGCTGGCGGCGACGCTGCGACACGCAGCGGCACTGCTGGGAGGCTGAGCGTGGTCGATCAAACCGGATCTGTCTGCATGGTGGGGAACGGCGCCGCCGTCGCGCTCTCCGATATTCCAACGCTTCCGATGGACGCGTTCCGCGAGGTTTGCGTCTCGGTGGTTGAGTCGGGAGGGCGGCTGAGCGCGCTGACCGTCCTCCACTCCAAGTCGCCGGGCGATCGCGGCCGGGAAATGCTCGCGCTCCTTGCCGACGACACGGGATCCTATCTCGGCCTCCTGCGGACCCCAGTGCCGGACTCGGGGAGGTATCGCGCCCTCTCGGCAGACATCCCGCAGGCGCAGGGATTCGAGAGGGAGCTGGCGGAAGACTTCGGGCTGGTGCCCGAGGAACACCCGTGGCCCAAGCCGCTGCGACGCCACGCGGACCTGGAGCCGCCGCGTGGCGGGGAGCGCGGGGGCAGCGGCGCGTATCCCTTCTTGGCGGTGGAAGGATCGACCGTCCACGAGGTGGCCGTCGGGCCGGTGCACGCGGGCATCATCGAGCCGGGCCATTTTCGGTTCCAGTGCCACGGCGAGACGGTGCTCCATCTTGAAATACAGCTCGGATACCAGCATCGGGGCGCCGAGGCGTTGCTCCTGGAATCGAAGCCCGCGCGCCGTCTCGTGATTGCGGAATCGATCGCCGGCGACACCGCCATCGGCCACTCCCTCGCCCACTGCGCCGTCTTGGAAGGGCTGAGCGGTGCCGAGCCGCCTCTCGCCGCCCACGCGATCCGCGGCATCGCGCTCGAGCTGGAGCGCTGCGCCAATCACGTGGGCGATCTGGGCGCCCTCTGCGGCGACGCGGGATATCTCCCGGGGGCTGCCTGGTTCGGGCAGCACCGCGGCGACTTCCTGAACATGCTCCTGGAAATCTCGGGAAACCGGTTCGGGCGAAGCCTCGTCACTCCGGGAGGCGTCCGGTTCGGAATCGACCCGGTGCGGCAGGTCGGGCTCATCGCGCAGCTCGATCGCCTGGAGCGCGATCTGGGCAAGGTGTCCGAGATCGTCTTCGAATGCCCGTCGGTTGTCTCCCGGATGGAGCAGTCGGGAATCCTCGAGAAAGAGGACGCCGAGGAGCTTGGCATCGTTGGGCCCGCGGCCCGCGCCAGCGGATGCGACCGGGACGTGAGGCGCGACCATCCGTGGGGGATCTATCGATTCGCACACATTCCGGTGGCGCTTCAAGAGTCGGGCGACGTCATGGCCCGGGCCGTGCTGCGCTGGACCGAGACGCAGCGCTCGATCCAGTTCATTCGGGAACACCTGGACGAGCTGAAGGAAGGGGCGATCGACACAGCGCTCGGCCCGGCGCGCCCAAATGCCTGCGTCGCCTCCCTGGTCGAGGGATGGCGCGGCGAAATCGTGCACCTCGCCGTCACCGACGAGGCTGGAGGGCTGGCGAGCTACAAGATCGTCGATCCGTCCTTTCACAACTGGCTCGCGCTCGCGATGGTCATGCGCGGGCGGCAGATCTCGGATTTCCCGCTCTGCAACAAGAGCTTCAATCTTTCGTACGCGGGGCACGATTTGTAGGGCAGCGCAGGGGAGGACGATTTGCTTCGACTGCTGAAGACGAGGATCGCGAGGGGGAGGCAGACGCTGCGATTCCCCCTCGTCCCGGTGGAGCTCCCGGAGCGGTTCCGCGGGCGGCCCACGGTCGACGCCTCACGCTGCGACGACGGGTGCCGGGAATGCGCGAGACGCCTGTCCGACGAACGCCATCGGGACGCAACCGCTGGGGGTGGACCTGGGCGCCTGCCTCTTCTGCGGCGCGTGTCAGGACGCGTGCCCCACCGGCGCGATCGCCTACACGACGGACTTTCGCATGGCCGCGCGGTCCCGGGACGGATTGGTGGTCACCGAGGGGGAATACCCGCTGGCCCGAGCGCTCGACGCGAAGATGCGCCGGCTCTTCGGCCGCTCTCTACGACTCCGGCAAGTCTCGGCGGGCGGCTGCAACGGCTGCGAGGCCGAGTTGATCGCGCTTGGAAACGTTGTGTTCGATCTCAGCCGGTTCGGCGTGGAATTCGTGGCTTCCCCGAGGCACGCCGACGGGATCGTCATAACGGGACCCGTGACCGACAACATGGGACGCGCGCTACGGGAGACCTATGCGGCGGTTCCCTCGCCGCGCCTGGTGATCGCGGTCGGAGCCTGCGCCATCAGCGGGGGTCCGTTCGCCGGCGCGGCCGCGTCGCACGGCGGCGTCCCGAACGACATCGCGGTCGACCTCTACGTCCCGGGATGCCCGCCCCATCCGCTCACGATCCTGGATGGGCTGCTGCGATTGTTGGGCCGGCTCGAGACGAAGGGAGCCGACAGGACGGGGCCGCGCCCGACTATCTGAGAGAGCGGGGTCCTCACTTGGGCATCTTCTTCACCAGTTTGCCGAATCCCTCCCGTGCCAATTTCCGGAGCTTTGGGGCATCGGGGTTCTTGGGATCGTCCAGAACGATGGATTGGACCACGGTGCCCAGAAGGTCTCCCCACGAGCTGATCTCGTTCTCCGCTGGATCATGTTGGTCCTCGCTTTTCTCGCGATTCACCTCCACGGTCGCGCTCCAAACGGGCGTGCCCGTCACCAAGTCCCATATCTCTCCATTGAAAATGGCGCTGCGGCTGGTCGAGAGGGTGACGTTGTTCTCGAGAACCGAGTTGCTGCTGGCGTCGAGGACGGTGCGGTCGTGACCGATCTCATCGGTGATTAGCCGGGCGATCGCGGCGTAGCGCGTGGAGTCGCCCAGCGCGTCTCGGGCACGGAAAACAAGAGCTGAGTCGAGGTTCCCCCAGCTTCGATAGGACGAAAGCAACTCCTCGCGGAGGTCGGCTCCAAGCCGCTCGATCGTTGACCGCCAGGAATCCACGGCGAGATCGCTTCGGTACTCCGCGAAGGCTCTGTCCCACTCCCTGGTGAGGGTCCCCTCAGCGGAATCGGGCACGATGTAGCCGACCGCTCCCAGCACCGCGATCCCGTCCCGCCTGAACCCCGCCCCGCTGAGGCCCGGGTCGCTCCTCAGCATTTGGACTCCTGGGGCGCAGCCGCCGCCCAGCATAGCCACGAGAGCGGCCGCCCCTGCTGAGATCCCTCCGCGAGTGCATGGAGATATGTGTCGGTGCGAATCCACTGATCAGGGCCCTCCTCAGGCTACCGCTGGAATCGCCTCCGCGAGCGCCTCGACGATCGTCTCGAACGAGCCCTTGCCCGTGATCAGGGGCGGCGCGACGAGGATGAAATCCCCGCGCACACCGTCGTAGCAGCCGGAGCCGGCGTGGACCAGGACGCCGTGCTCGCGGCACGCGTCGGCCACCCGCTCGGCCACGCGCCGTTCTCGGGGGAAGGGGCGGCCGGCCGCGCGATCCTCCGCCAGCTCGATTCCCCAGAGGTAGCCGATCCCGCGAACGTCGCTGACCGGCGATAGGTCGAGGAGCGAGCGAAGCGCGCGCTCCAGATCCGATTCCGCGGCCCGGACGCGCTCGTAAATCTTCTCCTCGACCATGGCCTCCAGCACGCGGCGTCCGACCGCGGAGGCGATCGGGTTCCCGCCGTACGTCTGGAAATGGCTGAAGCCGGCGGCGTCGAGGGCTCGCGCGACGCGATCGGTAATCAAGACGCCCGCCACCGGCGCAAAGCCCGCGCCCGCACCCTTGCCGAAGACGATCGCGTCGGGGGCGACATCCCGATCGGGCGCGGCCCCGTCGGGCGCCTGCCGCTCCGCCAAGCGCTGCCACGCGAACAGCGCGCCCACGCGGCCGAACCCGGTCAAGACCTCGTCGGCGATCCAAAGGGCGCCGGCGTCGTCGCACTGGGCGCGGATCCTCGCGAGGTAGCCTGGGGGCGGCACCGGCGCGCCGAGCCCGGCCGCGGGGATCGTCTCGAGGATCATCGCGGCGGCCGGGCCCCGGCCCGGGGTTGCCCTCTCCGCCTCATCGCCTGGCTCCTCAGCCAGGAGATCATCGTACGGGGCGCGCCGCGCGCGCACGCCGGTGACGCCGAGCGCGCCGAGGGTGGCGCCGTGGTAATGGCCGCTCAGGTGGCGCACCGGCCCGGGCTCCCAACGTCCCATGGCGAGCTGGTAGCGGTGCGCGATCTTGAGCGCGACATCCACGGCTTCGCTCCCGGAGCTGGTCGGGAACACGCGGACGTAGCGCGGACCCGCCGCCTCGAGCAGCTCCCGTCGGTACGCCTCCCCATCCTCGCTCTCGAATTGGGAAGGCCGGGCGTGGGGGAGCCGGACCGCGGCTTCCGTCATCGCTTCCACGATGTCGGGGCGCGTGTATCCCAGCTGGACGCAAAAGGCGCCGGAGGTCGCGTCGAGATATCGGTGATCGCCGCGGTCCCAGACGTGGACCCCCTCGGCGCGGGCGAGAATGAGGCGAGGGTGGGAGGCGACGTCGGCGGAGGCGGGAGAGCTGGAGGGTTTCACAACAGAGAGACTACAGAAGGGCGGGTGTGGCGGCTACCCCGAGTCGGGGTCAGGCCGGGCGGCAGCGCCTACAGCTACCCCGAGTCCGCCACGCGCGAGGCCGCGCGCTCCAACGCGGAGTAGCGCTCCTGGCCCAATCGAAGCGCGAGCGCGATCAACAGGCACGATTCGGCGCGGGTCAAATTCTTCTTCGACTTGGCGACGGCTTCGAACCCGGGATCGACCAGGGGCACGGGCTTGACCGGCGGCACCGCCTTGACTTTGGCCTTGGAGGTTTTTCCCTGCGCCTTGGCCGCCTTCCGCGCGCGGGCGACCCGATCGTACTCCGCCTTCTGGCGCGCCTTCGTCTCCGCCATCGCGGCCGACTTGGCCTTGGCCTCCGCCTCCACGGCCGCGTCCATTCCCGCGAACTGCACGTTGAAGTCCCGCGACATCTTCATGGCGTCGATCGACGCGAGGTTCCGCGCCCGCGCCTGATGGCGGTCGAGGCAGCGGAGCAAGATCTCCAGCGCCTCGGACCTCGAGATCTTGTCCCCGGCCCGCTGGCCGTGCGCCGTGTCCGAATCCAGAACCTCCGTGTCGACCATCGCATCAACTGTTGAATCCCATTCTTTCGTGGTGAAGGGCGTGGCGAGGCGGAACGCGATGACCATGGCGCGGTAGTACTCGCCGCGCGTCACGGAATCGTCGGGCTCGAACTCGTCGTTGTCGGCGGCCAGGATGCCGTCCCGGCAGGCGGCCAGCGCGTAGCGCGCCTGCCACGTGCCCGGATCGAGATCCTTGTAGACCCGGACGTGGCGCTCGAGAAACGCGAGGGGATCGACCGGCTGGTATTGAGCGTAGGTCCGCTCCTCGGGCGTGGTCTCGTCCTCCGCCGATTCCTCGTCGAAGGCCACGTCGTCGGGGTCGGCGGGGACGGCCCGGCGCACTTCCAGATGAAGGTGCGAGGAGGTGGCGCGTCCGGTCCGGCCGACGTTTCCGATCTGCTCCCCCGCGGCCACGACGTCGCCCCTGCGGACCAGGACCGACTTGGGCTTCAAATGCGCGTAGAGGGAGTAGACCGTCTCGCCGGTGGGAAGCGTGTGGCGGAGGACCACGTAGTTGCCCCAACCGGTCCGCCATTTGTAGGTCGTCTTCCAGCGCCAGCTGTTCTTGTAGACGCGCTTTCCGTCTTCCACCACCGGCAGCCGGATCTTCTGCTTGGTCTTCACCCGGATCATGGCGTTGGCGTCGGACACGGTCACGACTCCCGACGCGATCGCCCGAACCGGCGCGCCCCCTTGGCCGCACGCGAGGTCGATGCCGTAGTGGGTTCGCTGCTTCTTCTTCCCCCGTCGGGCGAGGTAACGGTCGGAAACGTAGTATCCGTGCGCTTCGCCTTCGTGCGGCCGCTGGTAGTTCAGCTCGTCACCGACGGGATAGACGAACGCGCCCGCGACGGGCGAGGCAAAGTCCCCATTCGAGGAAGGCGCGGCGGCCAGCGGGCGGAGAAACGCGGTGCCCGCGAGCACGGTGAAGCCGAGGATGGCTACGACGAGGCCCACGGCGGCGCCAAGTCCCTGGCGTCGTGGAGCCCGCGTCAATCTAATCGCTCTCCGGGGTGATGCCAGGGAGAGGCGTGAGGCCGAAGCGGAAGGTCCAGTCGAGGATGCGCCGCGCCTCGGCGAAGCGGAGCGCGTTGCTCGGCGCGCCGAGCACGACCGCCGTGATGTCGATGCCGGTCGGGCCCTTCACGTTGGTGACCAGGCAGTATCCCGATTCGCGGATGAAGCCGGTCTTCCCGCTCGTGATGTCGTACTGGCTGCGGAGCAGGCGGTTGGTGTTGACCAGGTGGTGAACACGGCGATTGGTGGTGAAGCTGTAGTCCGTCTTCTGCGTGATCGCGCTCACGATCTCGTTTCCGGACGCAACCTGGAGCGTCCGCGCCAGCGCCTGCGCGGTGGAGACGTTCAGCTCGCTCAATCCGGTCGGCTCCACGAAGTGCGTGCCCTCGAGTTTGAGCGAGTCGGCCAGGCTGTTCATCCGGCGCACGAACTCCTCGCGCGGGATACCACAGGTGCGAACCAAGGCCTTGGTGGCCGCGTTATCGGACGACATCAGCGCCGCGTGGATCAGGTCGCGCACGGTGATCTCCTCGCGCGCGCGGATCCGCGTCCGGCTGGAATTGCGGACGTCCTCGGGAACGATCTCGATCACGCGATCCCACTCCGGAGCGGTCTGGAGAAAGACCATCGCGGTCATCAGCTTGGTCAGGCTCGCGATCGGGAGCACGCGCTCGGGATTCTTCTGGAAGAGGACGCGGTTGTTGGTCGCGTCGACGACGTAAGCGGCCTTCACGTGGAGGCGCGGGATCCCGTACGGCGTGACGGCCGGGAGCCGAAGCGGGGGCTGGCGGCGCCGGCGGCGGGTCCTGGGGCGGGTCGACCTCTTGGAAGCCGTGGCCGCGGCCAGCTGGACGTTGCCCGTCCTCGACCCCGGGGCGCTCACGCTCCCGGAGGGCACTCTGGCCCCTTCCTGGGCCGGAATACAGGGCGGGGACGGCTTCGCCTCGACTGTCGGGGCAGCAATTCCATCCATGACCAGGGCAGCCCCAAGCGCCGCGGCGATGAAAACAGTTGTATTTCGTTTTGCCATAATCACTTAGCCCTCATCCGCGGGGACTTCCTGTCGACGGAAGGAAAGGGGACAAATGATTGCCCCCTCCAGGGTTATCGGACTGGGCTGGCCGATATGAAGCTAAAAGTACGCAGTCCCAGCGTGGAGGCGCCTAGGACACCCTAAGTGTAACATGCCCGGCTGCTCAGGCCAACCCCCCAAGAGGGGCCCCTGGATACCCCCCTGGGGGACCGACCCGCGGCGGGGCCGGCAGGGGGAGGGGCGGGCGGCCGCTCCGGGGTTCGGGGGGACCTCAAGTCCCGGCGCGGTACCGCCCGCTTGCCTCGAAATCCCTAGTAGTTCGAGCGGGGACGCTCGTTGTCCCGGGCGCGCAGCTCCTCCCGAAGCGCCTTGATCTCCTCCTCCAGGCGCTGGAGGTCTCCCTCGCGGAGCCTGGTCAGCTGCTCCTGGATGTCTGCGAGCTGGCGCTGAAGATCCTGGCGGTATTCCCGGATCCGGTCGAGCTGCTCGCCGATCTCAGGCATCTGGGGCATGTCGCCGCGCTCCACCCAGTAGGGCGCCCGACGCGACGTCCGCGGCATGACCATCGTGAATTCCTTGGGCCGCTTGCCAACGGTGACGGTGAGCGTCTTCCTCATGCCGTTTCGTAGCACCACGACCGGCACCTTCGCACCGGGCTCCAAATCGCCCATCCTGCGAATGAGCTCCGAAGATTCTCCGATCGAGTGCTTATCCACCTCGACGATCACGTCGCCCCTCTGGATTCCAGCGCGAGAGGCCGGGCTGTCGGACTCGACCCTGGCGATGAGCGCGCCCTCGGTGTTGGGCAGATCCTTGGCCTTCTGAAGCTCCCGGGTGATGTCCTGGACGCGGACGCCGAGATACCCCCCTGAAACCTTGGCCTCCTCGCCGTCGCCTTGCCAGACGCGGATATCCTTCCGCGTGTCGGGTGCCGAATCGCTCTCGTCGTCGTATCGGTACACACGGACGCCCGGGGCCGCGTCGTCATCGTCGCTGTCGGAGTAGACGCGGATTTCCTTCCGGGTCTTTCCTCCCGAATCGTCCTCATCGTCCTGTGGGTTGGCGAGCGCGGGCGCGGCCGTCAGCGCGAAACACAGGGCCCCGGCCACGACGCCGGCGATGGGCCAGCGGGTGCTGTTTGGACTCATGGCGGATCTCCTTCCTCCAGAAAGGGTACCGGTCTGTTGCGGCGCCTCACCCTTCCTCTACCGGCCGGGCGGGGCGAAAGTTCCCTCCCGATTCCGGATCCGCTGGCAGCGATCCCTGTGCCGGCGGAGCGCTACTTACCGGGGGCGAGCTTGAAGCTGGAGCACTTCTTAGGGAAGGCGCCGATGGGGGCGCAGGTGGCCAGGACGGCCGGGGAGAGGTCGCGGAGGAAGAAATTTCCGTTTTCGGCGTCGCAGAAAAGTGGGTCCCCGACGAGCGTATCGCTCGAGGGGAGCGTCCCCACGGCGGCGCCGGACGGATCGTAGATCAGATTGCATTCGTAGAGCGGCGACGTGTTCAGGCCGGCCACCGCGCGCTGGCCGCCCTCCACGAAGAATATGTTTTTCCGGATCTCGGGCGATACGCGCTCGTTCCAGATCGCCGTTCCCTCGCTCTGCGACTCGTTCTTGTAGAACGTGTTGTTTTGAATGATGGGATTGATGCCGGCGATCCCGCGGTCCAAGAGCCCGATCGCGGAGCCCAGCGCGGTCGCGTGGTTCTTCTCGAAGACCGACATCGCGATGTTGCAGGCCCGACTTGTCGGCGTGGACCGCGCCGCTCGCCGCGGAGTGATTCTGCGTGAATCTGCAGCGGGTGATGGCCACCTTGGCGCCATCCACGGAGGCAACCGCTCCGCCCGCGATCTTCGCGCTGTTTCCCTTGAAGCCGCTATCCGCGATCAGGATGTCCGAGGAGTCGGCGTTGATGGCGCCGCCCGTGGCGTCGTCGGCCCGATTGTCCTCGAAGACGCAGTTGCGCAGGGGGAGCGTCGTGCCGGAGTGGTTGAAGGAGATCGCGCCGCCCGAATAGCCGTGATTCTTGACGAACTCGCAGCCGTTGATGAGCGCCGAAGAGTTTTGAAGCGCGAACGCGCTTCCGGAGTTCTCCTCGAACCGGAGCTCGCGGAGATTGAGATCGCGCGACTCCCAGGCGGAGATGGCGCTCTCCCAGTTCTTCTGGAAGAGGCAGCCCGCGAAGAGGACGCTCGTGTCGCGGAGGCAGTGGATGCCGCCGCCCGCGTTCGCCTTGCCGCGCCGGATCGTGAAGCCGATGACCGCGGCGTTCTTCACGCCCTCGATGTGGAGGACGCGGACGCTGTCCCCTCCGTCGAGGATCGTGTTCTCGGCCCCCGCGTCTCCGAACAGCACGAGGCTCTTCTTCAGGGTGATGGTCCCCTTGTAGGTTCCGGCGGCGACCCAGATCGTGTCGCCCGGTGAAGCGGCGTCGACGCCGGCCTGGATCGTCTTGTGGTCCCGCGGGATGAAGAAGCGCACCGCCTGGGCCGGGGTCGCGAGCGTGGAAAGGGCCGCGGCGAAGCCGATCGCCAGAACTATGGAGCGCGCGACGAGGCGGCGGTCGGTAGAGCGCGCTGCGAGACGGGCCGTGGGGCGCGCCGCGATGCGGCGGTCAGTTCCCACCCTTGGTCCCCTTCGGCTCCTCGTAGGAGCCCGCGATGACCAGGACGTAGGCATCGGGGTTGAGGTACTTCCGCGCGGCGGCGGCCGCGGCGGCGGTCGTGATGCCGCGGACGATCGACGGGTAGCGCTCGATGTAGTCGAGGCCCAATCCGTAGACCTCGGCGCTCAGGAGCTGGCCCGCGACGCCCGCGTTGGTCTCCAGGCGGACCGGGAAGACGCCGGTGAGGAAGCCCTTGGCGGCCTCCATCTCCTCGTCGGTCGGACCCGCATCGTGGAGGAGCTTCACCTGCTCGAGCATGGCCGAGATCGTCTGGTCGACGTTCTCGGGATTGGTCCCGGCCCGGATCTGAATCGGGCCGGCGCCGATGCCGGAGAGCATGCTCGTGTAGACGCCGTAGACCAGACCCTGCTTGTCTCGCAGATTGTCCATGAGCCGGCTGCTGAGCGAGCCGCCGCCCAGCACGTAGTTCATCATCATCGCCGCGTCGTAGTCGGGGGCGGTGCGCGGCAGCCCGGGCACGCCCCAGGCGACGTCGGCCTGCGACTTGCCCGGCTTGGTGACCACCACGCGCGTCACGCCGGTGGGCGGTGGCGCCGCGGCGACCTGGAACGGTGGGGGATTGGGGAGCGGCTTCCATCCGCCGAACGCCTTTTCGAGGAGCTTCGCCGCCTGGGTTGCCGTCACGTCGCCGACCAGGACGAGGGTCAGGGTGTTGGGACCGTAGTGCTTCGCGTGGAAGCGGACGAGATCGTCGCGCGTGATCGCGGTCAGCGTCGATTCGGTGCCGCCGGGATGAAAGTGGTAAGGATGCCCCACCGGATAGAGAAGCTCGTTCGCGCGGCGCGAGGCGACGCTCGCTGTCGAGTTCTCGCCAATTCGGTAGTCGATGATCATCTCCCCGCGGACCTTCTCGATCTGCTCGGGCGGGAAGATCGGATTCTGGAGCGCGTCGGCCAGCGCGCCGAGGATCACCTCGAGGTCGCCCGACAGGAGATTCCCGGAAATGGAGAGCGTCTCCGGCCCGCCGTCGAAGCGGAGCGAGGCGCCGAGGCTCTCGATCACGGTCGCCTGCTCCAGCGCGGTGTGGGTCTTGGTTCCCTGGTTGAGCATCTCTCCGACGAAACGCCGCGAGGCCGCTCTTGTTCGGGGGATCGAAGATGCCGCCGGCCTTGACCATTCCCTGGAGGGCGATCGTGGGATTGGCGTGGTTTTCGCGGGTAATCAGCGTCATACCATTGCTCAAAACGCGCCGCTCGACGTTGCTGGTGCCTTCGCGCACTTCGTGCATCGCTCCTGCACCAGCAACGCCGACAGGCAGCGATTGGGTCTCGGTCTGCGGGTTCGATGGCGCCGCCTCGTCGCGATACGAATAGGCAAGGGGACGGGCCGAAAGTTCGTTGGCGGAGCGATGCACGGAGTGCGCGAAGCCAGCGAAGCTTTCGGCCCGTCCCCCTTCCTGTCCGTCCGTGCTACCCAGCGCCGAATCGGCCGGAATCGGGTCGTACTGGCCCACGGTACGAGAATCCTCGACGAGGTACTTCTTCGCCACGCGCTGAAGATCCGCCGCGGTCACGGCGCCGATCCGATCCACGTAGGTGTCGAGATATCGATGGGAGGCCACTGTCTCGAAGTACCCCAATTGTTGCGCCAAGCTCCGGATGGAATCCTTGGCGTAAACAAAGGAGGCCTGAACCTGACGTTTGGCCCGGGCCAGCTCCGCCGTGGTGACCGGCTCCCGCTTCAACCGATCCACCTCCTGGTAGATCGCCGTCTCCACGCTGTCGAGGGTCGCCCCGGGAGCGACCGTCGCCTGGACGATCAGGAGAAACGGATCCCTCGCCGTCTCGTTGGCGGCGTCGATCTCGGTGGCCAGCTTCTTCTCGACCAGCGCGCCATAGAGCCGTGACGTGTGGCCGTGCCCCAGAATCATCCCCAGCACGTCGAGTGGGTAAGTGTCGGGGTCGGTGAGCGTGGGGTTTCGCCACGAGACCATGAGGTAGGACGTGTCGCCGGGCTTTCTGATCTTGAAGCGGCGCTCCCCAAACTGGGGTGGCTCCACCACCTTCACCTCGGGCGGGTCCGTCCCGCGCGGGATGGGGCCAAAGTACTTCTCCACCAGCGCCAGGGCCCTCGCGCGATCGACGTCCCCGACGATGACCACGGTCGCGTTGTTCGGCATGTAGTGCGAGCGGTAGTAGTCGCGGATCTGATCCGTCGTGATCTGCTCCACGTCGGTGCGCCAGCCGATGGTGGGCCAGTGGTAGGGGTGCGCCTTGAACGCCTGCGCGAAGGTTTCCAGATAGAGCGCGCGGTGCGGGTTGTCCTCGTTTCGCTCCAGCTCCGACCGCACGACCGTCATCTCGAGGCGGTGCTCCTCGTCCGGGATCAGCGCGTTTCGCATCCGGTCGGCTTCCATCGTCATCGCCAGCTCCAGCCGGTCGGACGCCAGCACTTCGAAGTAGTTGGTGTAGTCGAGGGAGGTCCCCGCGTTGAACGAGGCGCCGTTTCGCTGGAGGAGGCGCGCGATCTCGCCCTTTCCGTAGGTCGGCGTTCCCTTGAACATCATGTGCTCGAGGAGGTGGGAAATGCCGGTGATCCCCGCGCTCTCGTTCCGCGAGCCGACCTTGTACCAGACCATGAACGACACGACCGGTGCGGTGTGGACCTCTTGGACCAGCACCTTGAGCCCGTTCGCGAGGATGGTCTCGTGAACGGGTGGCTGGTCGACAAGAGCCGCGGTGCCGCCGGTCATGGGTGATTTCCTTGGCTTGGGGGTACTTCCGGCTTCCGCCGGCGGAGAGAAGGCCGCGCCGAGAAGAAGTGCGACGAGAAGGGTAGCACGAACCGCCGCGGCGCCGATCATCCCTCCGCGCGCTCGAGCGCGGCGACGCATTCGATATGGGGCGTGTGCGGGAACATGTCGACCGGCTGCACCCACCGCACGCGGTAGCGCGACTCGCAGAGCAGGGCGAGGTCTCGGCCCAGCGTGCTGGGGTTGCACGAGACGTAGACCAGCCTGGGCGCGCCCAAGTGGATGAGACGGCTCACCACGCCGGGGTGAAGCCCCGCCCGCGGCGGATCGACCAGCACCGCGTCGATCGCCGGCCGGTCGATCGGGCGGTCGGCGTCGCGAGTCCCCAGCCCCAATCGGTCCCGCAAGATCTCCACCGCCTCCCCGGTCCAGAACGTGACGTTTCGAATTCCGTTTCGCTCGGCGTTACGCCCGGCGTCTTGGACCGCGACGGCGGACGATTCGATCCCGATCGCCTCCAGGGATTGGGCGGCGATCGGGAGCGTGAACGTGCCGGTGCCGGAATAGATGTCGAGCACCCGCTCCCTGCCGGTGAGATCCAACCCTTCCAGGGCGGCGCCGAGGAGGCGCTCGGCCTGTACCGTGTTCGTCTGGAAGAAGGAGCTGGAGGAGATCTCGAACGTGAGCCCCCCGAGCTTCTCCTCGATCGTCGCGCTCCCCGCGAGCACCCGCTCCTCCTCGCCGATCGCCACCTGCGCCTTTCGCCGCGTCAGGTTGAGGACGACGCTCGCGACCGTCGGAAACGCGCGGCGCAATTCCGCGGCGAACGGCTCGAAGGCCGGATGATGCGCCGTCGCGACCAGGTTGACCATGACCTGCCGCGTCCTCACCCCTTCGCGCACCATGAGGTAGCGGAGGAGGCCCTCGTGGCGCCGCGTGTCGTAGACCGAAAACGCCTCCCGCCGGGCCCAGTCGCGGACAAACGAGACGATCTCGCTCGAGATCGGCGTGGCGATGTGGCAGCGCTCGAGGTCGAAGGGGCGGTCGAAGAAGCCCCGCCGATGAAGGCCCAGCGTGAGCCGCCCCTCCGCGTCCTTGCCGAAGGAGTACTCCATCTTGTTCCGGTAATGGAAGGGCTCGGGCGCCGCGATCGCGGGGCGCACGGGGGCGTGAAGGCCGCCCAGGTGCGCCAAGCACTCGGCCACCTGCCGCTCCTTGTGGACGAGCTGCTCGCGATAGTCGAGGTCTTGGAAGCGGCAGCCGCCGCAGATCGCCGTGTGGACGCAGCGGGGTGCCACCCGCGTGGGTGCTAAGCGAAGGATTCGCTCCGCGCGCGCCTCGGCGTACTGGCGCTTTCTCCGGTAGACGGTCGCGAGCACGCGGTCGCCGGGGAGGGCGTTCTCGACGAAGACGACGAGCCCTCCCACCCGGCTCAGCGCGCGGCCGCCAAAGGCGAGATCCTCCACCTCCAGCTCCAGCGACTGACCGCGGCGGACCTCCGTACCTTCGCCGGCCAAGGGCGGCGTGGGACGCGGAGCGGTCTCGGAAAGGCTCATCGGTGAAGTTTACAACAGGCGGCGCGCCTTAAGAATGCGCTCGAGATCCGGGGCCTCTGGGCCGATCCATGAATCCGAGAATCCCGGCCTCGAACAGGGACCCAAACCCCGGACCCGAATGGCCATTCGCGCCCAGTCGAAGCCCCGTTTTTCCATGACCGCGTGGATCTTCGCGCTCACCGCCGTGCCGCTCTTGATCGGCGGCGGGCTCGCCCTGCTCGCGCTGTCGCTTCACCCCGACAACGAGAACGACACCACCGCCGCCAAGACGCTCGCGCGGGTCGCGCCGGCCGTGGAGCAGGCGCTGGTCCTGGAAGGGGAGCAGCTCGAGCGGCTCGGCGTGGTGATCGCCGGCGATCCCAAGTTCTTCGCCGTGCTCAATCTTCCCAGGTCGGACCGCGCGCGCGCCGATTTCAAGAACGCGCTCGAGAACGTGATGCGCGAATTTCAGAAGGACGCGGAGACCCCCTTCTTCGAGGTGCTGGACGAGCGGGGCGCGCTCCTCGCGCGCGCCCTCAAGCCGGCCACCGAGATCGCGGATCTCTCCGAGGCGCCCTTCGTGCGCGCCGCGATCGCGGGCCGCTCCGGCCAGGGCTACCTGGTGGAGAAGGGAAACGTCTATCGCGTGGTGACGGTCCCGGTGACGGCGGGCGGCCCGATCCTCGGCGTGCTCTGCTTGGGTCGAAGCGTCGACTCGGACCTGGCGGAGCGCCTCAAGACGGCGATGGGGTGCGACGTGGCCTTCGTGGTGAGCGACGAGATCCACGCGTCGACGCTCACCCCGTCGCCGCTTCGGAAGATCCTGGCGCAGCGGGTTTCCGAGCGAAGCCTGGCCGGCGCCGCGAAGGGGCGGGAGCTTCCGATCGGGCGGATTTCGGCCGAGGACGTCGACGTGATCGCCACCGGGGGAGAGCGCTTCGTCGCGCTCCGGGGAACGCTCCGCGGCCCCTCGATCGGCGGCGAGCTGGCCTACGTCCTGATCCGTCCCTTGACGCTGGCGGCATCCCCGCTCGCGGCCATCCGGAAGGAGCTCCTCTACGCCGGCGGAATCGGGCTGATCCTCGCGCTCTCATCCGGGACGATCCTCGCGATCTGGGTCCGGCGCCGCCGCCGCAGCGCGGAGCAGGCGCACCGGGCGGAGCTCACGCGGCTCACCCAGATCGACCGGATGCGCTCGGGCTTCATCGCGACCGCGTCGGAAGAGGTGCTGGATCCGGCGACATCGATCCGGACCGTGATCGATCTCATCGAGGAGGGAGCGCTCGGCGAGCTGAGCGGGCCGCAGCTCGAGGGGATCCTCTCCATTCGAAACGCCAGCGAGGAGCTGTCGCGCCTCGGGAGCGATCTCGCGAACCTGACGCTCCTCGACCGCCACGAGCTTCCCCTCTCGTTTGACGAGGGTGACGTCGGCGACCTGGTCGAGAGCGCCGCCGTCGGGATTGTCCCGATGGCGTCCGAGCGGCGGCAGTCGCTCACCGTCTCGGTGGAGCCGGGGCTGGTGCATCCCCGTATCGACGCGGAGCACCTCACCAAGGCGATCTCGAACATCGCGCTCAACGCCGTTCGCCTCGCGCCGGACGGCGGCACGGTGGAGGTCGGCGCCCGCCGGATCGACCGGGGAATCGGCATCTATGTCGCGGACGCGCAGGCACCCCCCATCAACGGCGACCCGGAGACCTTGCTCGCTGGAGACATGGAGCGCGGCGGCCTGGCGATGGCCGTCGCGACCGGGATCGTGGAAGCGCACGGGGGCGCGATCCGGGTCTGGAACGAGCCCGGCGCGGGGAACAGGTTCGTCGTGGACCTCCCATTCCCGTCCGCGGAGACGCCCGTCTCCGACAAGCCCGCCGGACAGACAGAGTAAAAACCAGGCGACTATACTAAGTGGCCTTACCGCTTCTGCTTGCGCCGTAAGTTCAGAAATGTCCACGTAGCTTTACAGATTTGACCCCCGATTTGCCCCCCAGACGGCCCCCAATTCGCAATCTGCAAACATTTTAATCTGTTGCCACACATCATGTTACACAGCTGCGATGGCGCGCCTCGTGCAAATGGCACGGCGGCTGCTCTAGCTGCCTGGCGTACGTAGCCCGCAGATGGCGGGCAGGAAGCAGGGAAGCAAGAAACCCAAACCCAACGAGGTGTGTGATGGCAGCTCTCGCTCTGATCCTGTTCGTGGTGTCGTTCGCTGGTGGTGGAAAGGCTGGCTGGTAAGCAGAAGTCGGAAGTGCCGGTGAGATAGAAAGCCCCACTTCGAACAAAGCACGCGGAAGGAGGTGAACTCGATGGCAGCGCTCGCTCTGATCCTGTTCGTGGTGTCGTTCGCTGGTGGCGGCAAGGCTGGCTGGTAGCAGTTCCTCGTAACAGATCTCGCACCAGCACCCGTGGGGAGGGCGAACCCCTGCGGGAGAGATCAAGGGGTGAAGGATGGGCCATCGGAGCACACGTCTGGTGGCCCTTCTGATTGGGGGGCATGGACGCCCCCGTGGGCGTTGGCCGCCCACGGGGCGTGTGTTACCGTGCTTGTGATTCCCCAGCCCCAAGTCTCGCCCAGGAAAGGAGCGCCGCTTGAGCAAGCGACCGATGGCCGAGATCGGCCCGATGCTCGAATGCGACGTGCCCCCCGAAATGCCGGTGCTCCCCCTGATGAGCACTATCGTCTTCCCGCTGGGCGTCACCTCCCTCCAAGTCCGCGTCGAGCAATCGAAGGCGCTTCTCCGGGACTACTCCGACCCCGACAACCTGATCGCGCTGGTCTATAGCCCCGCCCGCAAGGAGCAGGACATCCGCCCCTCGGAGCTGAGCAAGATCGGGCTCGCGGCGCGGGTGATCCGGATCCTCAACATGCCGGGCGGCAACGTTCAGGTCACGCTGGAGGGGCTCAGGCGGGTCGGGATCGAGGAGATTCTCCGGACCGACCCCTATCTGGAGGCCCGGGTGAGCTGCCCCATCGAGGCGCACGGGGATCCGGACCAGGTCCGGGAGCTGGTGGCCCGGATTCTCAAGTCGCTACGCGAGCTGGCCCAGCTCGACAAGACCTACCCGCCGGAGCTGGACAACATCTTCAGCATGAACCTCGGCGATCCCGGGCTCTTCGCCGACACGGTCGCGTCCATCGTGCGGTTCCCGCTCGAGACGAAGCGCCGCATCGTCGAGACCCTGGACGTCACGGAGCGGCTCAACCTTGTGGCTCGAGGCGCTCGACTCCGAGATCGCGCGGCTCACCGTGGCCGACGACGTCGTCCGGCGGACCAGCGCCCAGATGGACAAGAGCCAGCGCGAGTTCTTCCTCCGCCAGCAGCTTCAAGAAATCCGCCGCCTCTTGGGCGAGGACGATCCCCAGGAGATGCTCGTGCGCGAGATTCTCCAGCGCTCGGACGGGCTGGGGTTGCCGCACCACGTTCTGGTGGTCGTGCAGGAGGAGACGAATCGGCTCCGCTATCTGCCCCCCGCGTCCCAGGAATCGGGGGTGATTCGAAACTACGTCGATTGGCTCCTCTCGCTCCCCTGGTCGCGGCGGTCGGCGACGGAGATCAACCTGGACGAGGTCCAGCGGCGGCTCGACGAGGAGCACTTTGGTCTCGAGAAGGTGAAGGAGCGGATCCTCGAATACCTCGCCGTCCTCAAGCTCAAGAACGATCTCAAGGGGCCCATCCTCTGCTTCGCCGGACCTCCGGGCACGGGAAAGACTTCGCTCGGCTCCTCGATCGCCCGCGCGCTGGGACGCGCGTTCGTCCGGATGAGCGTCGGCGGGGTGCGCGACGAGGCGGAGATCCGCGGCCACCGGCGCACCTACATCGGGTCGCGCCCCGGCAAGATCATCCGAAGCCTCCGCGACTGCGACTCGAGCAACCCGATCTTCATGATCGACGAGATCGACAAGCTGGGCCATGACGCCCAGGGGGATCCCGCCGCGGCGCTCCTCGAGGTGCTCGACCCGGAGCAGAACGCGCACTTCGTCGACCACTACATCGAGATCCCGTTCGATCTGTCGGAGACCTTGTTCATCACCACCGCCAACGTGCTCGACTTCATCCCGCCGGCGCTCCTCGACCGGCTCGAGGTGATCCAGATTCCCGGCTACATGGACGAGGAGAAGCTCGAGATCGCGCGGCGCCACCTGATTCCCAGGGAAGCCAAGGATCACGGGCTGGCGGAGACCGACATCGCCTTCGACGACGCGGCGCTCGTCAAGATGATCCGCGAGTACACGCGCGAGGCGGGCGTGCGGCAGCTCGAGCGCGCCATCGACAACTTTTGCCGCAAGGCCGCGCGGCAGCGGACCACCGGCTACACGGGGAACTGGCGGTTCAACGAAGCCGACGTGGAGAAGATTCTGGGGCCGCCCTACGTGCTTCCCGATCGGCCGGAAGGGCAGGCCGAGATCGGCGTGGCGACCGGGCTCGCGTGGACCGCGACCGGAGGCGACCTCCTCCTGATCGAGGCGCTCAAGATGCGCGGCGCCGGGCGCGTGATCGTGACCGGGCAGTTGGGCGACGTCATGAAGGAATCGGTCCAGGCGGCGCACAGCTACGTGCGGGCCCGGGCCGAGATGCTCGGCATCGATCCCAAGCTTTTCGACGAATTCGACATGCACATCCACTTCCCGGAGGGCGCGGTTCCCAAGGACGGCCCTTCCGCGGGAATCACGATCGTCATGGCCATCGCCTCGGCGCTCGCCGAGGCCCCGATCCGAAACGACGTGGCCATGACGGGCGAAGTGACGCTCCGAGGGAAGGTCATCGCGGTGGGCGGCATCAAGGAGAAGGTGATGGCCGCCTACCGGGCGGGCATCAAGACGGTGATCTTCCCGGCGGACAACCAGAGGGATTTGGTCGAGGTGCCGGAGCCGGTCCGCGCGAAGATGACGTTCCTGCCGGTCGCGTTCGTCGACGAGGTGTTCCAGCACGCGTTCGCCGGCGTGGCCGAGCGGATCGCGGAGCTGGAGGCGCAGGCCAAGAGGCGGAAGGCGAAGATGGCGGCGCGCCGGAGGGCGGCCGCGCGCGCGGTGCGCACCGCCCGTCCGGCCCGAGTCACCCGCCGCCGCCGCACCCGGACGGCGCCCCGCCGCGCCGCCCGGCCTCGTTAGCTACTTCGTTTCGACCGTGACCTTCTCGATGTGCCCGGTGAACTCGTTGCCCCACGACTTGTAGTCTTCGGTCACCGGCGTCTCGTCATCCCTTCCGACGTCCACGGCCTCGCCGTAAAAGAACGGCATCGTGTGTTCCACGCGGGCCTCGCCGACTTTCTTGCCGTCGACGCTCAGCTGGCTCAGTCCGCCTGACCCCGGCTTGCCGCCGTCGTATACGAAATCGTAGGTGATGGAGTGACGGCCCGGCGCCAGCGCCGTGGGCGACGAAACGGTCGTCCGCTGCAGACCGCCGAAGTTGTAGCACTGGTGGGCCCGGCCGCCCTTCATGTAGAGGCTCCAGCCCCCGAAGCGCCCGGCCTGGGCGATGATCACTCCTTCTCCGCCGGCCTTCGGCACATCGACATCGGCCGAGACCGAGAAGGATTTGCCCTTGGTGTTGATGAACGCGTCCTCGGCGATTCCGGTCATCCCTTCGTGCAGGGTCATGGACGTCCGCTTACCGATCAGCTCCGGCCGGCCCGCGATTTCCGCATTGAAGCGCTCCGCCCGGCGGTCATCGAGCGGATAGACGTGGTTCTTGATCGCCTCTTTCGTGAAGAGCGCCTGCAATTCCTTGAGTTTCCCCGGATTCTGCGCCGCGAGGTCGTTCGCCTCGCTGAAATCCTCGTTCACGTTGTAAAGCTCCCACTTGTCTTCGCTGAATTTCGGGAGATTGGCGGTCATCAACCACGGGATGGAGTGGCGCGTCGCCGCGACCCAACCATCGTGGTAAATGGCGCGATTCCCGAACATCTCGAAATACTGGGTCGTGTGGCGCTCCTTGGCCTTGGCGTCGTTGAAGGAGTAGACCATGGAAGTGCCGTCCATCGGGTACTGCTTGGTGCCGTCGACCATCGTGGGTTCGGGCAACCCCGCCGCTTCGAGCGCCGTGGGTGCGATGTCGATCACGTGGCAGAATTGCGATCGAAGCTCGCCCTTCGCCTGGATCCCCTTGGGCCAGCGAACGACGAGCCCGTTTCGCGTACCGCCGAAGTGCGACGCCACCTGCTTGGTCCACTGGAACGGGGTGTCCCCGGCGAGAGCCCAACCGATCGAGAAATGGGGGAAGGTCGAGGGGCCGCCCCAGTCGTCGATATGCTTTAACTGCGAGGAGACGTCGCTGACGATTCCGTTCAACGCGAGCGTCTCGTTGTAGGTCCCGTCCGGTCCACCCTCGGCGCTCGAGCCGTTGTCACCGACGATGTAGAAGAAGAGCGTGTTGTCCAGCTTGCCCATGTCTTGAAGCGACTGCACCAGCCGCCCGATCTCGTGGTCCGTCATCTCGCCGAAGCCCGCGAACGTCTCCATCTGCCTCGCGAAGAGCCGCTTCTGGTCGGCCGTGAGCGAATCCCACGCGGGGATCTCGGGCGGGCGCGGCGTCAGCTTCGTTCCCGCCGGCACCACGCCCAGCTCGAGCTGCCGCGCCAGCGTCCGCTCGCGGAGATCATCCCACCCCCTGTCGAACTTGCCCTTGTACTTCGCGATCCACTCCTTGGGGACGTGGTGAGGCGCGTGCGTCGCTCCCGTTGCGAAGTAGATGTAGAAGGGCTTGTCGGGCGTCAGCGCCTGCTGGGCATTGACCCAGGCGATGGCCTGGTTCGTCATGTCCGTCGTGAAATGGTAGTTGGGGTCGCGCGGGATCTCGACGCGGGACATGCCGTCGTAAACGGTGGGCGCCCACTGGTTGGTCTCGCCGCCGATGAAACCGTAGAACTTGTCGAACCCGGAATGCGTGGGCCAACGGTCGAACGGCCCTGACACCGACGCTTCCCACGGCGGCGTTTCGTGGTACTTGCCGAAGGCGGCCGTGCTGTAGCCATTCAGGCGCAGAATTTCGGCGAGAGGAGCCACGCTGTTCGGGCGGATCCCGGTGTTGCCTGGGAACGCCGTCGCCAGCTCCATGATGGCGCCGGCATTGTTGATGTGGTGGTTTCGGCCCGTCAAGAGCGCGGTCCGCGTCGGCGAGCAGAGGGCGGTGGTGTGAAACCGGTTGTAGCGAAGGCCCTCAGCGGCCATGCGGTCCAGGGTCGGCATGTTGACCGGGCCGCCGAATGTCGAGGGGTGGCCGAATCCCATGTCATCGATCAGCACGATCACCACGTTGGGCGCATTCTCCGGCGCCTTCACCTCGAAGCGCGGCGGTGGCGTGGCCTTCCGGGCATCCACTTCGGTGATCGTCGGAACTTGCGGCTCCACGATCGGCAGCACCGTCCGGTCGAGCTGTACGCCCTTGCCGCCGGGCGCCGACCCGTCGTTGCCGGGCGCGGCGCATCCGGCGAGGGCCAATAACACACAGAGTTTGGTCGTCAAGAATCGGGGCTTCGCGTCCATGCTCGATACCTCGTTGTGATCTGCGGGCGTCCTCCGGTTTCAGTGGACGTAGGATTCTAGTCGATGGACGTTGCCGCGCCAAGGCGCCTTTCTCGCGCCCAGGACGGCGGGTCGATCAATCCGAGCGCGAGGAGCCACGTCGCCGCGATGACATAGCCGGCGCGAAGATCGGCGTGCGGCGCCCACTCAAAGCAGGCCATCGCCTGAAGCGCCGCGAGGGCAAGGAAGACGACGGTCCGCGTCAGGAGCCCCAAGAGGAGGCCGTCCTGCCGGGACCATCGCGCAGCCTCCGTCCGCGCCGGCCCGCGCATGACGAAGCGGTGGAGCGCGCCGAAGTAGAGCGCGGAGCCGATCAGAAGAACGTGGGACGTTTCCAACCCCCACCGCGCCGGCGCCAGGCGCGAGACCCCGAGGCCGACCAGAAGGGAGGCCGCGTAGACCACGATCCATCGATGCTTCACGGGCGTAGGTGCTGCGCGGCGCAGCCGACCGCGAGGGCGGCGACGCCGACCCCGCACCCGATCGCCCGGGCTCGCGGGACTCCTGGGGCGATCGTGTCCGCGATGTCCGCCCCGCTCTCGCACGCGGCGGCCGCCCCGCCCAACAGGCATTCGACAAATTTCGTCCACTTGAGCCGCTCCGGCGAGAGCCGGGGCGTCCCGTCCAAAGCCGCGCTGTAGGAGGTGACTCCTTTGACCCAGCCGATCCGGCCGCCGAGGTTGACGGGGATGAACCCGGTCTCCAGCGCGGTCGGCTCGCGTCCGGCGATGAGGTCGCCGACGTCCGCGATCTGAACCGCGCCGCCGTCGATCAGGGAGATGAAGGTCGCGTGGCTGGAGTCGCCGTCGACCATATAAGGAAGGATGGTGACGCCGACCGTCGCGCCGTCGCGCAGGACCCCCACCGCGCGCACGGCGAGCTGATGGAGCGGCGTGAGCCGCGGATTGGGCCCACCGATGAGTGCACGCCGGACCAGCGGGCTCGCCGCGGCCTTTTGGACCGCGCCCGCGAGCGCGTCCCTGTCGGTCACCCAGTGGGCTTCGGCGACCTCGATCCGCGACTCAGGCGGAGGATCGACGATCCGAGTCGACTCCTCACGCGCGCACCCAAGAGCCGCGAAGGCGATCGGCAGGACGATGGCGAAACAGCGGACTTGATTCATGACGGCACCCTCCCTGAATTGGCGCGGCCAAAACCGCGCTCCGTGGGCGCCGAGGAGTAAGGGCGATCGACGCGCTTGCATGAGGTGTTCCAGCTAAAGCGCGCGCGCGATTTGATTCAGCGTGGGGACGAGCGCTTGTCGCCGTTTCGTTTGCGAGCCGCCGCGGGAACTTCGATCGTGGAGAGAAGGGAGGGAAGGGCGTCGAAGTTTCGACGCTGCTACTGCACGACGCGGAACTGCTGGCCGAACGAGATCTGGACCGAACCCTCGGTGCTCTTGGTCTCCGAGGTCCCGCTGGTTTGATATTTGTCGATGCGTCCCTCGATCGAGAGGGCGTTCTCGCCGAGCTTGGGGATACGAAGAAGCGCGAATTGAAGCCGGCCCGTGGCCTGCCGCTGGTCCAGGTTGATGGTGGCCATGTCGCGGTCGTAATAGGTGAGGAGCGGGATGACCAGAAACTTACCCCGGATTGCCTCCCACCGGATCTCGAGCGCCGCCTGGATCGTCTGGTCGGTCAGGTTCAAATCTTCCGACTCGTCGTGCTCGAGCGCGGCGGAGATCGTGCTCGTGATCCCCTCGGTGTGCTTGCGGGTCGTGACCACGGAGCCCGAGCCCACGAAGCGCTTGGCGTTGACGCCCTTGGGGTCGTCGAAGCGGGTTAAGTCGATCCGGGCTCTCGTCTGCCCTCCCAACGCCTCGCCGACCACGAGGTCGCCCGAGACGCGGGACATGCTGAAGTCGGTGTTGTCGCCCCGGTGCTCGATCCTCGTGAATTGCGGAAGCACGAAGCTCGCCTGGTTGAGCGTCAGCTTGCCGCCAAACGACCAGCGGTCGACGTGGATGACCGGCGCCAGGCCCACCGCCTCGGCGGGCTCCTCCGTTCGATAGGCGGCGAAGAAGCGCCACTGGGTGACGTCGCGGGAAATCTCGGCGGCCATGCCGCGGCGGTCGGAGATGGCGTAGGGGTTGAGCGTGGTGGCGAGGTCGGGCTGGTAGCGGAACCCCTCGGCCTTGGCGCCGAAGCCGGCCACCTCTCCCTTTAGCTCCCCCCGCACGGCTGTCCGCGACCGGCCCGGGTCGACCCCCTCGATCGCGCGGTGGCGGACCGTGGCCACGTCCCCGAGGAGCGTCCAGTCGTTGGCGAAGCTCACGCGGCCCATCCCGCCGTAGGTGGCGCTCGCGGTGACCACCGAATCGACGCTCCCCGGCGTCGGATCGTCGTGCGTGTAGCCGCCGTAGAGCGACGCGAGGAATCGCTCGCCCGCGAAATTCCGCGAGACGCGGCCGGCGTAGAGGTCGGAGCGGATCGCCGTGATCGTCCCGGCCGACGAGCGAGGGTGCGAGTCGAGCGCGATGAAGCCTTCGATGGTGCCCGCGGGCGTCCCCGACCACGTGGCCTGCGCGCTTCGGCGGGGGACCGAGCTGGCAAAGAGCGGCGCATCCTTGGCGATGCTGGGTGTCACGTCGCCCCACTCGACGGAGCCGTTCGTCATCGAGTACCGCGCCTTCACCTGCTCGGGCGAGGCGCTCCCGTTCTCGGGGTCGTCGGCGCGGAGCCTCCAGAGGACGTTCGCCTCCAGTGCCCCGGTCTTCGTGACGTCGTAGCGCGCGTTCCACGCCGACCAGGCGATCCCGGCGGCCTCCTCGTCGCGGTACTCCGACTTCCCGACCAGGAGATAGGTGCCGTCGAGCTTGAGCTTCGAGGGTGGGGGCGGGGTCACCACGCTGTCGGCGCCGACCACCTCGCTCGGGGGCATGATCACGCCGTTCGCCGGCGGCACGCAGAGAAACGTGACCGGCTGAGCCCCGACGCTCTGGGGCGACTCGACGACGAACTGGAAGCGGTGCTCGCCAAAGCGGCGGGAGACGATCGGGCCGCGCGGCTCGACCACCACCGGGCGGCCCGACTCCATGTAGCCCTCTTCCATCGCGACGGCGTTCCCGTCGAGGTAGAAGACGGCGCGGAAGCCGCCCGTCCCAATCCCGGTCACCACTCCGCGCGCGAGCACGGTGTCGCCCGCGGCGTAAACCGCGCCGGGGATCGGCAGCTCCAAGTAGGCCGCCTGGACGACGATGTTCGCGGCGATCGCCGGCGTCACGAGCGCGGGCGACATGGAGAGGAGCGTGTCGGACGGCGCCGAGAGCGAGAGCGAGGAATTGGATTCGAAGGTGACCGGCGCCCCCGTTTCTTCGAACCCTTGGTAAATGATCCGAAGCCCGAGCCGTCCGCTCGCCGCGGACCGCGCGAGCGAGACGGGAAGCGTCACCGGGAGGGTGAGCCGCGCCGAGCCGGATTGCGGGACCGACTGCGCGATGGGAACCGTGACCGTCGCGAGCGGCAAAGCCCCCGGGCCCCCGTTGAGCGTCATGGACGGCGAATCCCAGAACTCGATCCGGGCCGAGGTGAAGGCGACGCCGTTGCCGTTCAGCTCCCGGACGTTCGTGGTCACGGGGATCGGAGTCCCGGGGACGAGCGTGACCGAGGAGAACGCCGCGTCACTGGGGACGCGCTCCAGCTTGGGCCAGGAGATGATCCGGAAATTGCGGATGCCGCCGACGTCGCTCGAAGCGGTGCTGTCGGTCGCGAAGATCGTATTCACCAGCATGCCGTGCAGGTGGCCGCGCTCCATGGGGGCGCTCGGCTTGATGTACACCGTGTCGCCCAGGGCGGACCAGATCGGGGTGTCCAGGTTGAGGAGCGGGAGTCCCGCGGAATCGAGGTCCGCGACCGAGAAGCTTCCGCTCTTCAACGTGGGCTGATCGAAGACGTAGTAGAGGAGCGCGCCCGGTAAGATCCGCGTCGCGCCATCCCGAGGGTAGGAGTCGAGCACTTGGGGAAAACTCGTCTCGGCGCCCGGCGCCCGCCGCACGACCCCCGCGCCGATGATCCGGACCGGCGGTCGGACGGCTGGGCTGCCGGGCCATCGCGGCGGGACCTTGGGCGCGACCGCGGGCTGGGTCTTCACGCCGGCGGCAGGCGGTGTGGCGGCGCCACGCGATGGCGTTGCCTCCTGCCCAGCGACCCTGGCCCATGGGGCTTCACGCGTTGGAGCGGACTTCCGGGGCGCCGAATGGGCCGGGGACACGGCAACCCCGGCTCCCAAAGACGCGATCAGGCCGAAGGCAACGGCTCGAGATAACAAGTAGTGGGCCCGAGGGGGTGGGGTTTGGCGTTGCGAGATATCCGCCTGGAACCGTATCATCCGCCCCCTATGGTGTCAAGAAACCGAGCCACCACAACGACTTCGAAGCGTTCGAGATCGACCGGTTCGGCGCCCCGGAGACTTCCGGTAGCCGTCCTCGGCGCGACCGGAACGGTGGGGCAGCGCTTCATCCAGCTTCTGGAGCGGCACCCCTGGTTCGAGGTCGCCGAGGTCATGGCCTCGGACCAGAGCGCGGGCCGCCCTTACGGCGAGGCCGTCGGGGCCCGGTGGAAGCTCTCGACCTTGATCCCCGGCGCGGTCGCGGCGCTGCGCGTCAAGGGCCCCGCGACGCCGCTTCACTCGCGGCTCCTCTTCTCGGCGTTGGACGCGTCGGTGGCGGGTGAGTTGGAAGATCGCTACGCGCGCGCCGGGCATTTCGTCTCGTCCAACGCGCGGAACCATCGGATGGATCCGCTCGTTCCGCTCGTGATTCCGGAAGTGAACCGCGATCACCTCGAGCTCTTGGAACGGCAGCCCTATCGAGGCGGCGGGCTCGTCACCAATCCCAACTGCTCCGCGATCGTGATCGCGATGGCGCTCGCACCGCTCCTTCGCGCGTTTGGGATCACGGCCGCGATCACGACCACGTTCCAGGCGGTGAGCGGGGCCGGCTACCCGGGGGTCCCGTCGCTCGACATCCTCGGCAACGTGATTCCATTCGTGCCGGGCGGCGAGGAGCCGAAGGTTGAAACCGAGACGCTCAAGATTCTCGGCCGCATGGGGCCCAAGGGAATTGCCGCGGCCGATTTCCCGATCAGCGCGCTTTGCCACCGCGTCCCGGTGATCGACGGCCACCAGGTGGCCCACTCGGTCAAGCTGGGGCGCCGCGCCACACAGAAGGAGATAATGGCCGCATGGCAGTCGTTCCGCCCTTTGCGCAAACTCGATCTCCCGAGCGCGCCGGCCGAGCCGATCGTGGTTTGTACCGAGGAGGATCGGCCCCAGCCTCGGCTCGACGCCGATCGGGCCGGCGGAATGGCCGTCTCGGTGGGCCGGCTCCGCAAGTGCTCGGTCCTCGACTGGAAATTTGAAGCGCTCGGCCACAACACGATCCGCGGCGCCGCCGGCGCGGCCATCTTGAACGCCGAGATTCTCGCGCGCGAGGGACGCCTCGGGTCGAAGGGATGATCATGGTCCCGGGACGGGACGTCGTGTTCGTCCGTCACGGCGAAACGGACTGGAATCGCGAGAAGCGGGTCCAAGGGAGCCAGGGCGCGTCGATCAACGACGCGGGGCGCGAGCAGGCGAAAGGGCTCGCGCGGCTGCTCTGGGAGGTGCCGCTCCAGGCGGTCTACTCGAGCGCGCTGCCGCGCGCCATCGAGACGGCCTCCTACGTGGCAGGCCCGCACTCGCTGGGCGTCGTGGCGGAGCCGAGGTTGAACGAGATCCATCACGGAGAGTGGGAGGGGCTCGCCGAAACCGATCTTCCCGATCCCGATCTCTACCGGCGCTGGCGCGACGATCCCAGCGCGCACACGCTGCCGGGCGCGGAGCCGCTCCAAGCGGTTCACGATCGCGCGGTGGCCGCGATGCGGGAGATCTTGGGGCGCCATCGCGAGGGCGAGGGTTTGGTGGCGGTGGTGTCGCACCAGATCGTGCTCGCCCTGCTCAAGTGTTACATTCTCGACCGGCCGTGGAGCCAGATCAGGCGCCACGCGCTGAGTGTCGCATCGTACGAGGTACTGACGGTGGGCGAAGGATTTACGCCGCGCCCCTGACCCGGGAACCCATCCTGCGCGGCTGGGTACCAATGAGGACCACATGACCCAACGCCGGTTGACGACGCTCTTCCTATTCGCGCTGGCCCTGACCTGGGCCGCGCCCGGATTTGCCACCACGTTTCGCCCTGTGCTGGCCGACACGGCGTTTCGCGACACCGATCCCGCGCCGTCGCCCGACGGCCAGTGGCTCGCGTTTCAGAGCAACCGCGACAAGACGAACCAGATCTGGCTCTGGCCCACGGCGGGCGGCGCGCCGCACAAGGTGACCTCGGAGCCCGATTCCTCGAAGGCGGAGGGCGCCGCGCGGATGGCCACCCGCGTCATGACGCCGGCCTGGGCACCGGACGGCAAATCGCTCCTCTATATCTCGACCCGCACCGGTCCCTACAACATCTACTCGATTCCGGTCGAAGGGGGGAAGGCGAAGCCGCTCTCCAACGCGGTGGGAAGCCAGCGATTCGCGGTCTACTCGCCCGACGGCGCCAAGATCTGTTTTCCCTCGAGCCGCCTGCAGCCGACGTCCCTCTATGGATTCAATCTGTACGTGATGGATGCCAAAGGGGAGATCGAAGGCCCACCGGCGCACCGACTCACGTTTAGCGAGGGGAGCCCGGGCCATCCCATCTGGTCGATGGATGGGAAATGGATCGCCTACGTCTCCAAGGATTTCGACACCACGAGGACGGTGAGCATCGGCAGCGGCATGCAGACCAAACAGTCCGCCCTCTTCTCGCCGTTTCGTGTCTTCAAGATCGCCGCGGAGGGCGGCCGCGAGACCCGGCTCACCGGGATCAGCGCGGCGGAGGAAGGATCGGAAGACACCTGGCCGTCCTGGTCGCCCGACGGAAAGTGGATCGCGTTTGGACGGAACACGGGCGGGAAGCAGAACATCTGGATCATGGACACGGCGACCCGCAAGTCGTTCCCGCTCACGTCGGATGGGAACTGCATGAAGCCGACTTGGTCGTATGACGGCCAGTCGATCTACTACTCGCGGCTCAACGGGAGGGATGAAGATCTCTGGGTCGCGACCAACCTGTCGCTCACGGGGCCTTCGCCCAAGAAGGCGCCTTCCAAGAGCACGGCCAAGAAGTAGCGGGTCGGCGCGGCGCGCGGCCCGGTGCGTGAGCTGGGGCGCGCCGTCTACCGCACCACGAGCGTCCCGGTCATCCCCTTCTTCATGTGGGAGTCGACGCCGCAGTAGAACGGATATTCCCCCGGCTTCTTCGGCGTGAATTTCACTTCCTTCGTCCGATTGAAGCTCATGAATCCCGCGCTCTTGTCGATCTGAATCCCCGCCTCCGCGTCCGTGCAGGTGAGATTGTGCGGCGTGAAGAAGTTTTTGAACTTGAGGGTCATGTCGACGGGCACGCCGGCCTGAACCACGATCCGGCTAGGCTTGAAGTAGAACGAGTGGACCTCCACCTGGACTCGCTGCACGCCCGAGGCGTCGGTCTTGGCGGTCATCTCGGTCACCGGGATCTTGGAGCCCGACGTCCCGCAGCCCAGGGCCGCGGCCAGAACGAAGACGGCACAGGCCGTCGCTACTCGAACGAGCGCAGGACGAGACACGCGTTGCTCCCTCCAAATCCGAATGAGTTGGAGAGCACGGTCCGCACGCTCTCGGTGCGGCCGGCTCCCGGGACGTAATCCAGGTCACAGTCGGGGTCGGGCTGCGTCAGGTTCGCGGTCGAAGGCACGAATCCCTCCGCGATCGAGAGCGCGGCGATCGCGGCCTCCATCGCGCCCGAAGCGCCCAGCGCGTGCGCGTGCATCCCCTTGGTGCCGCTCACGGGGATCCGCCGCGCCCGCTCACCAAACACGTCTTTGATCGCGCGCGTCTCGATCCGGTCGTTGAGCGGGGTCGAGGATCCGTGCGCGTTCACCAGCTCGATCTCGGACGTGGCGAGCGAGGCGTCTTGCAGCGCCAATCGCATCGCCCGCGCGGCATCCCGTCCCTCGGGGTGGGGTGCGGTCATATGGTGGGCATCGTTTGTCGTCGCGAACCCCGCGATCTCCGCGTAGATCCGCGCGCCGCGCGCGACCGCGTGCCCCATCTCTTCGAGGATCAGGATGGCGGCCCCTTCCGCCATCACGAAGCCGTCCCTCCGGGCGTCGAAGGGGCGGGAGGCTGCCGCGGGATCCTCGTTCGCGGTCGACATCGCGCGGATCACCGCGAACGCGGTGAAGGTGAGCGGTGCGAGCGGGGCTTCCACGCCGCCGGCGATCACCACGGTCGCGATATCGTCGCGAATCGCTCGGAGCGCTTCGCCGATCGCGATCGCGCCCGACGCGCAGGAATTGGAGTTCCCGATCACGGGGCCGCGCGCGCCGCACTCGATGGCGACGTTGCACGCGCCGGCCCCGGCGAAGACGCGGAGCGCGAGGCTCGCGGGGATGGCACGCTGGCCGGAGCGGAGGAACGCGGCGTGATCCTCCTCCGCGCCCGAAACGCCGCCCAGGGCCGAGCCGATCGCGACGCCGAGCCGCTCGCCCGAGACCGCTCCGGGGCCCGGGCCGATGGAAAGCCCCGAGTTCTCCAGCGCGAGGCGGGCCGCGACGATCGAAAACTGGGCGAACCGATCGAATCGAGAGCGGCGACGCGGCGGGAAGTGGTCGGCGGGATCGAAATCGCCCACCTCGCCCGCGATGCGGGTGCGAAGCTGCGAGGCGTCGAAGCGGGTGACCGGGCCCACGCCGCGCCGTCCGGCGCGCACGCCCTCCCAGAACGCGTCCTTGCCGGTTCCGATCGGGGTGATGAGGCCGAGGCCGGTGACGGCGACACGGTGCCGCTTGATGGGAGCGATCATGCCGCCTCCGCGATCGCCTTGAAGCGCGCGAGGGTGAGGCTTGCGATCGGCTGAATGAAGCCGCGGGCGATCACGTGCTCGGCGATCCAGGGCCCGATCCAGGGCCAGCGCAGGTCGAGCTCGTGGAGGATTCTGGCGCGCGTTCCGCCGCGCTCGGGCTCCAGGGTCCAGAGCACCTCCATCCCCCGTGTGACCCCGCGCACATGGCGGAACGAAATCCGGCGCGACTGGGGGTCGGGCGTCTGCACCGCGTGCCAGAAGACCGGGATGAGGCCCCGTCGGGCGCTCATCGCGGCGAGCGTTTCGGAATCCACCCGGCGCAGCACGCGCACATATCGGTAGTGCGGGAGCCGCTCGGGCCAGCGGGGGAGGTCCGCGACGAGGGGGAAGACGGCGTCCGGCGAGGCGTCAATCCAGATCGAGATCTCGGAGCGCATCGATAGATTGTCAACCCGTGGCGGGAAGAGTCAAGTGACGTTACGGCGTCGCGATGAATCCCGGTCTCAGCGCGGCCCACCGAGGGGCAGCCGGAGAGTTTCATCGCCAGCGTCGAACTCCTCGCGGAGCATTTCGAGCGCGCGGTGCGCGCCCGCCTCTCCGCCCGCCGCCAGGCCCCAGATGACTGGACGGCCGACGAGCACGGCGCGCGCGCCGAGCGCCACGGCCTTCAGGACATCGGTCCCGCGGCGGACCCCGCCGTCGAGATAGACCTCGATTCGGCCGGCCACCGCGTCGACGACATGGGGAAGGGCGGCGAACGTCGGCTCGCAGGCGTCCAGCTGACGTCCGCCGTGGTTCGAGACGAGGACCGCGGAAGCGCCCGATTCCACCGCCAGCGCCGCGTCCTCTCCCGAGATGATCCCCTTCACCACGATGGGGAGCTTGGTCTCGCTCTTCAACCACGCGATCGCGTCCCACGTGAGCGTCGGATCGAGGAGCGCCGCGGAATAGGAGGCCATGGCCGAGGTCCCGGGCGGCGCCCGACGGGGCATTTCGCGCCGGCCACCCTCGAAATTCATCATCCGCACGCCGGGAGGGAGGGTGAAGGCGTTCCGCACGTCCCGCTCGCGCCGTCCCAGCTGGGGCGTGTCCACCGTGAGGCAAAGCGCTCGATAGCCCGCGGCTTCGGCCCGCTGGGCCAGCTCCCGCGAAAGATTTCGCTCCGGCTGGACGTAGAGCTGAAACCAGAGCGGCCCGCTGGCCGCCTTGGCGATCGACTCGAGGTCGTAGGTCGCGATGGTGCTCGCGACCATGATCGTTTTCGACTTGCCGGCCGCCCGAGCCGTCGCCAGCTCGCCGTCCTTGTGCGCCATTTTCTGATAGGCCGTCGGCGCCACCATGATCGGCATCGAGATCGGCGTCCCGAGCGCGGTGGTGCCGGTGTCGATCCGGCTCACGTCGACCAGAGCCCGCGGCCGGATGAAGACCTTCTTGAACGCCTCGAGGTTGGCGTCGAGCGTCAGCTCGTCCTCGGCGCCGCCGGCGTAGTAGTCGTAGTGGGAGCGGGGGAGGAGGCGCTTGGCGATCGCCTCGAGATCGGCGATGCAGGCGCAGGCATCGAGGGCATTGTCGCCGGCCCGTTTGGCGGGCACTTTGGCGCTTTGCTTGGCGGCGGCCCGCTTGTCGCCGGCCCGTTTGGCCGCGGTGCGTTTCTTTGGAGTCGCCACGACGTCCGCTACTTGTGCTCCGGCTGGGGCTGGGGCTTGGGAGTCGGCCCGACGTTCTTCTTCATCTTGCTCGCGACCGTGTCGACCTTCACGCCCAGGTCGTTTCCGATCGCCTGCCACTCCATGCCCGAGCGTCGCATCGCGACGACCGTGTCGGGCGTCACGCCCGGCTTCTTGCTCGCGCGAGAGAAGCCGTAGACCATCGCGACCTCGCCGTAGCCCAGCGTCCAATTCGAGTGCTGCTGGCGGAGCGAGTCGGCGGGCACGTGGAGCTGCTGCGAGAGCCGAGCGACGACCGCCTCTTCGCCCTCGGGAGTGCTGGCTTCCTGATTGATCTTGGCCACGTACCTCTGGATCCGCTGGAGCGAGGTTTCCTTGACGCCGACGGACGCGGTCGCGGTGGGAACGGGGGTGGCTTGGGCGTCGGCGCGCGCCGGCACGAAGAAGAGTGAGGCGGCGACGGCTGCGAATGCTACGTACAGGGCTCTCGGGCGGCTCACGGGATCCTCCTGGATCGCGGGGCTTAGGGTCGCGGGCGCGACCCTAATCGAGACGGTGCGACTCTATCGTCCCCCGCTCGTCAGCGCAACCATGCCACCTTGTGGCTCGCGCGGCCCGTGGGCGTCTCGATTCGGAAGAAGTAGATGCCGGCCGAAGCCGTCGCGCCGCGGTCATCACGGCCGTCCCACCGCAAGATCGATGACCCCGCCGGGATCGAGCCGGACACGATCGTCCGGACCAGCGCGCCTCGGACGTCATAAATCCGCGCCGTCAGGGGGCCCGGCCGCGCCGCGCTCACTTCCACCTCGACAAACTCGCGCGTCGGGTTCGCGGTGATCACCTGGGAAACGACGCCCTCTCTCGCGAGCGGCTTCCACCGAGGAGTCCCCCGATTCCTGCCCGTCCTTCGAACCGCCTTGTCCACCTGGATGACGCCCCATCCGAACGTGGGCTCCCAGTACTGCGAGCGGGAGAATGGGCTGACCGAGGTCTCGCGGAGGATGCGCACGATCGAGTTATCGTCGCGCACGCCCGCCGACATCAGCAGGGCGACCGCTCCGGAGACGTGCGGGGCCGACTCTGAGGTGCCGACGGCGGAGAAAATATTGAAGGAATCGGGCTTCGCGAGCGAGCCCGCGGATCGGTGCGGCTTGATGCTCAACGTGGACACGTCGTCCTGGATGTGATCGCCGTTCAACTCCGTGGAGTCGCCGCCCGGCGCCATGAAATCGAGGTCTTTCCCAAACGAAGAGTAGAAAGCGCGGCTGCCGTCGACATTGGTCGCGCCCACCGCGATCACGCCGGGGAAGCCGGCCGGAAGGCTGACCTCGTCCGCGTCGAAGTTTCCGGAGGAGGCGACGATCAATGATCCGAGATGTTGTGCGTACCGGACCGCGTCGCGCAGAGGAATAAAGACCGCGTCGATTTGCTCCTCCGTCCACCCGTTGAGGCGCAGGAGGCCGAGCGGCGGATATCCGAGGCTCAGATTGATGATGTCCGCCCCTTGTTCCGCCGCGAACCGGATCCCTTGGACGACGTCGTCGTTCTGGGCGTCGCCCTGATAGTCGACGACCTTGACGGGGAGTATCGAAGCGCCGAACGCGACCCCGGCGCCCCCCGCCACGTTGTTGGCCGCCCCCGCCGCGAGCGTCGCGACCGAGGTCCCGTGCCCGTTGTCGTCGTCGGGGTGGGCGTCATCGAACACGAAGTCCCACCCGGGCACGAACGGCCCCGGAAGCTCCGGCGAGCGGCGATACATCGTGGTTCCGGGCCAGATGAACTGGCAGTTCGTAGGCCGGGATCGCGTAGTCCTCGAAGGCGACACCGGTGTCGACGATCGCGATCACGATCCTCGGATCGGCGGTCACGAAGTCCCACGCGTCATAGGCGCCGATCTGACGAAGATTCCAGCCGAGGTCGAACGTCGCCAGAAGCGAATCGTTCGGCACGGTGAAGGTGTGCGCGATGAGGTTGGGAACGGCGTACTCGACGCCCGGTCTGCGGCTCCACTGCCGCACCGCGTCCTTGACGTCCGCGGAGGGATCGAGCCGAACCTTGGCGAGCCCGTCGGGCGTGACCATCTCGACCAACGTTCCACCCATTTCGCTCGCCGCGCGCTGGATGTCGACGACGGAGGTCGCTTCGGGAAACTTGACGAGGAGCTGGCCTGGCGCGAAGAGCGGCGCGTTCGGCCGGGGCTCAAATCCACTCAGCATGTCTCGGAGCGCCCATTGACCCAGAGCAGGTGACGGGAGGAAGAACGCCGGCAGCAGCAACGCCGCGAGCATCGTGAGAACTTCGGGTATTCGGCGCATGGGGCGGGTGCTGCAACGTCTCGGTGCGGGCTGATCGACGCGAATCAACGGCTCCTCCTGGATGGCGCTGGAGACTGCTGGAACGTCGCGAGGTGCAGCCGGTCCGGGGGAGGATCGGGGGCTCGTGGCGCGTATCGATTCAGGGAATTGTATCATACGGAAATGCGCGGGAAGCTAGACCCGCGCCCCGGAAGGATCGAAGAGGAGCGCGCGTGCTGGGTCGGGCTTAAGGGTGACGTGAGTACCGGGTGAGGGCGCCGCCTCGGCGTGCGCCGCTCGAACGACCAGGCCGCCCCACTCTCCGTGCAGGTGGACCAACGTCTCGCCGCCCAAGTGTTCCACCCGGTCGACCGTCGCACGGAGATGGCCGCTGGACGCATCCGGAGCTTCGCCCGCCTCCGTGCGGACGATCGCGACCGCCTCGGCGCGGAGTCCCAGCGTCGCCGGCCCCGGGGGCCCGTCCCGTCCGTTGAGATTCATGCGGAAGCCGGGAGCGCGGAACGTCGCGCCGCCTCCCTCGGAGGCGACCTCTCCTTGGATGAGGTTGATCGCGGGCTCACCGACAAATCGCGCCACGAAGAGATCGTGGGGATTGCGGTAGACGTCCTCCGGCGTCGCGAGCTGGCGCAGTTTGCCCCCTTTCATGACCGCCACCTTGTCGCCCAGCGAGAGCGCTTCCTTCTGGTCGTGCGTGACGTAGATCGAGGTGGTGCGGGTGATGTGGTGAAGGCGCGCCAGCTCCTCGCGAAGCTCCTGGCGGAGCTGCGCGTCGAGACTCGAGAGCGGCTCGTCGAAGAGGAAGATCTTCGGGCGCCGCACCAGCGCGCGGCCCAGCGCGACGCGCTGCCGCTCCCCGCCCGAAAGCTCGCGCGGCCGCTTCTCGAGGTGGGGCGTGAGCCCGAGCGTATCGGCGGCCTCACGCACGCGCCGGTCGATCTCATCGGTCGGCGTGCGGCGAGCCATGAGTCCGAAGGCCATGTTTTCGGCGACGGTCATGTGGGGATAGAGCGCGAGCCCCTGGAATACCATCGCCACGTCGCGCTCCTTGGGCTCGAGCGAGGTCACGTCTCTGCCGTCCATCGCGATCGCGCCCGATGTCGGCGTTTCGAGACCCGCGACAAGTCGCAGAAGAGACGACTTCCCGCACCCCGATGGTCCCAGGATCGCGAGGAACTCGCCGTCCGCGATCGCGAGATGGATCTCGTCGACCGCGCGGGTCTTATTCGGGTAGGTGAGGGAGAGCGCGGTGAGGGTCAGCGATGCCATGGGGCGCTACCGAGCGGATTGGCGGTGAGGGCTCCGGTCACGCGAGCTACGGGGACGCCGTGGTGGAATCGGCGATCGCCACGAGACGGTGGATCTTCCAGGACCGGTCGTCCTGCTGCTCCGCGACGAGGGCGAAACGGCCGTATTCGGTCTTGGGGACCCCTTTCTCATTGAAGCTCTCCTGGAATGCTCCGCTCTGGACGGCCAGCGAGCCGGTGACCTTGGTCTCCTCGGGCTCGATGCGCAATCCCGTGGGATCGATGTCGGCGTAGAGCGCTACGAGGAACTGTTGAATTTCCTCGCGCCCCCGCTGGGTGGGCGCGCCGGAGTAGACCAGGGTGGCGTCCTCGGCGAAGAGGGCGCCGAAAGCCGCCGCGTCCTTCCGATCCGAGGCGTGCGCGTAACCGGTCCAGAGCGAGTCGACGGCGGCCTTGACCTCCAGCGTTCCCACGGCCGAGGAGATCGTCCGCGTGACGCAGGCGGGGATAAGGGTCAAAGCGAGAATGGCGAGCGCGAATCGAGAGCTCATCCGCGCTTCTCCCTGGGGTGCGTTATCCAGCCGACCTGCGAGCCGAACCAGCCACCAGAGTTCCAGGAGAATCCGGAAACCGAGCCGGCACCATCGGCATTCATGTCACCCCCTGCGTCAGTCCGCTACAAGTGTGGTTTGAGCACCATCAATGCGAGTCCGACCACCGGCGTCAGCAGGGCCACGCCACCCCACACCTCCCATTGAACGGCGAGGGCATGGTAGCGGGCGTAGTCGAATGTCCCGGATTGCGTGCCGCCCTCCGCGAGCGTGCGAAGCTGTCGTTGAAGCGGCACCACCCGACCCATGAAGATGATCCCCGACACGGAAAATAGCACGAGGGTCCAGAGTATCCAGCCGGTGCGGAGAATGGGAAGGTGGCCGTGCATCGCGGCGGCGACGCCGGTGAGGAGAATGACGATGACGCCAGGAACTGTGAAGAGACGGTCGCTTCGGATGATGCCGTCCATCGTGTGGGCGAGGAGCTTGGGGTCGCGCGTGCGAGCGGCGTGGGCATGCCAGAAGAGGCCGGTCGTGATGTTGCCGAGAAACGCGATGACCGCGGCCACGTGAAGGAGTTTGAGGAGGAGATACATGCGCGCGAGAGTAGCCCAGGAGGCACCCTCAAGTCGAACGTGACATCTCGCGCAGATGGCTCAGGTCCAGCCGCCCTTTGACGCCCCAGCCCTTCGCGCCCTCCGGAATCCGTGGTCGGAACTCCTCATAGAGCGAGAACGCGATCTCTTCAAGTCGTTTGGGCGGATAGGTCTTAGCGAGGGCACGCATCGCCGACTCGACCCTTGGGAGCGCCTCACCGAATTTCTGCTCCAGGTACCGCTGAACGCTGGCCGGGTTCTCGACTCGCCCTTTCACGGCCGCCCGCTCGCCCTCCGGTGTCCGGACCACGGGCACCTCGCGCCCGAGGAGATGAACCATATCGGCGATCGGCTTTGCGGGCTCTTTGGCTCCGCGCCCCGGCGTGACCGGCGCACCCTCCCCGTAAATTCCAAGGCGACGTCCCTTGGACTGCGCGTTGAGTCCGGCGACCGCCTTGCCCAGCGTCAGCGCGGTCTCGTGTCCATATCCGAGCCGTTCGGCGACGATGGCCGCCCAAAGGGTCATCACGGGAGCGCGGTTGACGAGCACGGTATCGGTCGGCATGGCGGGCCCCGCCGGAACGGGGCTGGGACCTCAGCGGCGAAGGCCGGACACGAAGCGGAGGGCCGAGCGTGTCGAGCGCCAGGCAGTCGTCGCGCCCCGGAACAAGCCGCGGGCCCTGCCGGAGCGAGTGGCCAGAAGGGCCACCAGGCCAACGCCGACTCCCAGCACGGGGGAAAGCCGCTTCGCGCGGCCCACGATTTCGAGGACTCGGTCGACGCCATCGAAGGTCTTCCTCCAGCCTCCGAACCCACGGGCGATCTCTTCCCGCTGGGCGGCGGCCTCAGCGACCAGCTCCGCGCGTCGGGCACGGAGCGTCTCGCGCTTGCGGCTCACTTCTTGCCCCCGAGCCGATCGCGATCCTTTTGAAGCTCCGCGATCGTCCCCGCGAAGAGCGGCGGCCGGGTCTTCAGCCACCGCCAGAGCCAGAGCGTGCCGACCAGCGCCATGAGCAAGAGGACGAGTGCGGCGATTCCGATCGCCGGGAGCCGGTCGGGGGTCGCGACGGAGAGCACCGCGAAGAGCACCGCGAGGAACACCCCAGCCTGGAAGCAGCACAGGACGCAGAGAGTCACGATCAGCATCCGGGCGAGATTGAAACGCTCCTCGGTGATGTCGAGGGAGAGGATCTCGAGGCGCGTTTGGAGCAGGCCTAAGGCGTTACTGATGAGTCGGCGTATCGAGCCCATCAAGCCGCGTACTCGAGGAGCGTCGGGGTCGGTGCTCATCGCCGGCCGTTAGCGCCGTGCGACCATGACGCCGACCAGGAGCCCCGCCACCGCGGCGATTCCCACCGCGCCCCACGGATGCTCGCGCACGTATTCGTCGGTCGCCTTTGCCGCGTCCTTGGCCTGGTCGATCATGGCGTGGTCGAACTCGGACAGCTTGGTCTTGGCGGCCCTGAGCGTTTCCTCGGCCCGGGCGCGGGCGGCACCCACCCGTTCGCCGGCGGCGCCGGCGGTCGCCTTCAAGAGTTCCTCGGCGTCGACGATGACCGCCTTCATGTCGGCCACGAGCTGGTCGCGCGCGGCGCTGGTGGACGTTGCAGCCTCGTTCATGGTGGCGCTCCTTGCAGGAAGTTTGGCGGATCGATGCCCGTGGTAGGCCAGGGGCTTCGGGAGAGAGTTTACTCCTCTGGCGGGTTCGCCGCTACGGCTCGGAACGTCGAACCGCGAGCGCGATCGGGATGCCGACGCAGACGATGTGGACCGCGACCATGAGAACCGCCGTGCTGAGCACGAAGGGGCGTTTGGCAACGGCCGAGAGGGGAAGCACGACGTAGTTCATGAACGCGTAGACCGCGACTCCGTACAGCGCTCCATAGAGAATGGGCCGATGGATCAACGCCTTCCACTTCCGGCTCGCCACGTAGTAGGCGGCCGTGGCAACCGTCGCGATGAAGAATTGGAGAAACAGGCCGAGCGCGGCGGTTCTGGCTCCGCCTGCGAAAGCCGCGCGACCGAAAAGTCCGCTCGCGATCGATTGCAGAATTCGTACGGGGCTGACGCCCCGGACGGCGTAGATCGTAATGGCGGCGACGATATCGAGCGTGCCGGCGACGATGCCGCCCGTCAGGATCGCCCGCAGCGCTTTCATCGCGCGGCCCGTCGGAGCGCGTCGACCGCTCCTCTATCCAATTCAAGAACGATGGAGGTGTAGCTGTCGATCAAGGGCATGATTTCTTCTCGGGGCCCCTGGCGCCAATCGGGGCTCCCATAGAATGCCTCTTCGCTTGATTCACGATCGGCCAGGCTCCCATACGCGCGAATCAGGTAGTAGGAGTCCGCGTCATGGGGGGACGGGCCGAAATCAACCACATCCACCCCCCACCGGTGGAGCAAGGGAAGAGACTTCTCCAGAACGAGCCGATGAAACTCGTCACGATGGCCGGGTTTTAGGTTATACGAACGGATCTCCACCCATCGCTTCATGGAGACTCGCCGGGGCCGCCCGCCCGTGGAATCGGACCCGTGCGCCCGGCGCTCAAGCGTCGACCAGAACCTTGAATCCGCCGCAGACCATCCGCCTAAAGTCGAATGGCATCTTCTTCGGATCCATGTTGGCGACGCGCGGGTCTTTCATCACCATGGCATTCACGCGATCGCGATGCGCTCGCGACTGAAAGACGATCCACGAGAACACAACCGTCTCGCCCCGTTTCGCCTTGATCCTCCGCGGAAACGGAACCCCGAACTTCAGATTGAGGTCGTCGCCGACGCACTCTCTGTACTCGAGGGCGCCGTACTCGCGCCAAATCTTGCCCGCCTTCGCGGCGAGACGGCGGTAGGCCTGGATGTTCTTCTTAGGTACCGGTAAGACGTAGCCATCGACGTAGTGCATGGGTCCTCCGTAGGTGTCAAGGGGCCGGCGCCGCGATCACGTTCGCGGCACGCAGCGCAGTCAAGATGATCTGCACGGCAAGAGCGATCTGCACCACACCGAGCACCGCAGCCAAGACCTGAAGCGGTAGTCCGAGGGTTCGCAGAATCGGACGTACGAACAGCATGGCGAGCAGATTGAGCAGCATGATGGCGACAATCAGCACGATGAGCCCGAGGGTTCGCCTACTGTCACCGGTCGTCATGAATATGATCACCGCGGCGATCCCGTATGGCGTGACGACGTGCGGAAACGCGAAGCGGAGACCGTTCGGCTTGGTGGGGGGACCCGATGGGGGCGGGGCCTGGGGCTCATACTGGTTAAGCACGAGGCGGAGGGCTACCAGCAGGAACACCAGGCCGGCCCCGAGCATGAGGGCAGGCAAGGACACGTGCCACTTGACGAGCAGCTCACGGCCCACGAAACCACCCGCAAGTACGGCGATCGTGGAGACCGCGGTCGCCTCGAGCGCAAGCCGCCTTCGCTCCGGCTTGCTCAGGTCCTGCGTCGCGAGGGCGAATGGACCGAGGAGCTTGAGAGGGCCGAGCATGACGATCAGGAACGCAAAGACCTCCGCCAGATCGAGCGGAGTCCGACCTTGTGAGGCGGGCAAGGCCGAGGGATCCATGGCGGCGACCTCCAGTTCGGGGTAGTTCCAGCACCGAGCGCCTGATTCTAGCGGAGGCCGGGGCCCGCCGCAGCGAAGCGTTACGGTGCCTTACGCGGCCTCAGGGGATTCGTGCGCGACCATCCACCACCACCGGGTCCGGCCTCACCTGATCGACATACCACATCAGCCACCCGTCTCCCGTCCGCACCCACCACTCTCTCTGCACCGACCCGGTCTGCAGCACGTGGCTTGCGCCATCCGCCAATCGCTGTTTCCGCACGGTGCGCTGTCGCACCATGGCGATGGCCGTGTCACCGCGCACGGTCAGGGAGTTGATGTGAAAGGTCAACGTATCGAATCGCTCAATGACCCGCAGCATGAGCCCAGTTCGAATGGCAAAATCCGGATAGGACAGTTTCTGCCCGCGGGAGTCGATCGCGTGAAAATCCGGGTGCCGGAGGCGCATGACGGCACTGGAGTCGCGCGTCAGGAAGGCGGTACGGTTCTGCTCGTAGCGCTGTTCCAGCGCGGCCTTCACCGATGCGGTGTTTTGGCCTGGTGCACAGGCACCGATGAAGGTGACGGAGCCGAGCAGCCCGACGAGAAGGGTTTGGGTGAGTCTCTCACGCCTCATCCATGATGAGGATTCTGGCCCCATGTTCGGAGGGTATCTTTGTAGGGTCATCGAACGCAACCGTTAGCAACAGGAGGGGGGTTCACCGTTACCGACCCCGATGGATTCAGGGTGACGATCTCGAATCGTTCCTGAGAGGTCACGCGCCATCGGTAGAGAGGATCGCATACATGGCGGCGTCCTCGAAGACGTCCCATTTGCGAAACGCGTGGCGGTGAACGCCCTCGAGTCGCATGCCGAGCTTGGCGAGGACCCGGCCTGACGCAGGATTACGCGTCAGGTGGCGCGCCTGGATGCGATGGAGTCGCAGCGTCTCAAATCCGAAATGGACGACCGCACGGCCCGCCTCTGTGGCGATGCCGCGGCCCCAATGGGGCACGGCCACCCAATAGCCGAGCTCCGCGCGAGCGTCGGCCGGCGCCACCATCAGACCGATCGCTCCAACCAAGGATCCGTTGCCCCTGAGCGTGATCGCGAAGGTGGCCAGCGTTCCGTCCGCGTAGCGCGGCGCGTGGGTGGCGATCCACTCCTCGGCGACGCCGTCTGGATATGGATGCGGGATCATGAGGGTTGTATCCGCGATGGCGCGGTCGCCCGCGAGCTGCTGGACGGTTTGGGCGTCCCCCAGGTCGAATGGCCGCAGCAGGAGGCGTTCGGTGGTCAGCGTCGGCTGCATCCGAGGTCATCCGTAAATCGACGGCACGGTCACGCCGAGCGCACGCAGGTAGACCGACAGCTGGCCCCGATGATGGATCGTGTGGTTGAGCGCGAATTGTACGAACCCGAGCGCCGGCAGGCGCATGAAACCCTTGTAGTCGAGTGGACGAAGCAGGTGCTCCCCCTCCAATGCCGCCAGCCGCTCGAGTACGGACGGGAAGCGGTTCTCGTAGAAGCTGGCGATGGCCGCCGCGTCGGCCGCCGCGCCCAGATCGGCGCCGAGGTCAGGGAAGGTGCCGGTGGCGGCGCCTTCCAGGAACCGGAGCTCGGCGCCGACAATGTGCCGAGCTAGCTCCCCCGCGCTGCGCGCGCCGGCCGCGGGGCGGTAATCCATGCGCGCCGGGGGTATTGCCGCGATCACCCGACGCGTGACCCCGTGTTCGAAGCGAAGCGCCGGGAAAGCGACGTGGTCCAGGACGAGCCGGGCTTCGATGGGGCCAAATGTCGAAGTCATCGTCATGCCTCCGGCGGGCGGCCAACCCGCCCACGCTATTCCTTTGGAGCTGGATCCCAGTGCTCGGCGATCCTGCCGCCTTCGATGCGAAACATGTCGAACCACGTGGTGGTGTACTTTTTGGTCGCGTCCTTCGGGTCGGTTCTCTCGCTGACGAAGCTCATGACGACTAGGTCGCCCTCAGCGACCATGGCGACCAACGGGGCTTTGACCCTCGGCTCGATCGGCTTGGGCTTGGAGTACTTCGTGAAGAACGCGACGAATGCCGCCCGTCCTGTGGGCACGTTGGGGTTGTGCTGAATGTAGGACTCCGTCATGTACTTCTCGGCGAGCTCCATGTGCCCACCCTCAAACACCTCGCGCCAGAAGTCATAGACCAGCCGTTTGTTTGCGGCCAATCGAGCGTCCGGGCTGGCGAGGAGCCGTTCCTGGTTTGGCCTCGCCTGGACAGCGACCTGGGCTTGTGACTGTGCGGGCGTGAGCAGAGCGCACACGAGACCGAGGGTGCCAAGTAACTTTTTCATTTCCCGCTGGTGCCCGCGTCCTGGAGCCTCTGCAGTACATTGTCGAGCGAGAAGCTCCCGACCTTCTGGCTCGGCGGGAACTCCTTGAACGTGGCGATGTACTTCCCGACGTATTCCTGCGCCGGCACGAGCAGGAAGGTCCGGTCAGCCCGCCAGTGCGCGTAGTCCATGGCGATATGGTCGGCCTTCTCGAACGGATCGGAGCGCAGGTTGAAGATCTTGGGTACGCGCAATGGCACGAACGGCTCCTGCCAAACAGCGAAACCTTCCGCGCGCTGCTCTTGGAAGACGATCTTCCAGTTGTCGTAACGCAGCCCCACGAGCGAGCCGTCGTCGTTCCAGTAGAAAAACTCGTGGCGCGGATCGACAGCTTTGCCCGCGAGCGCGTCGGTGATGTTGTATCCGTCCAGATGCACCTTGAAGGTTGTTGCGCCGACCTTCATGCCCTTGAGGAGCTGCTCCTTCACGTCGGGGACGCCCGCCGCGGCCAAGAGCGTGGGCAGCATGTCTTCGTGCGAATAGATGTTGTTGTCGATCGTTCCTGGCTTGATGACGCCGGGCCAGCGGATGGTGCAGGGCACACGGTAGCCGCCCTCCCAGTTCGTGTTCTTCTCGCCGCGGAAGGGGGTCGTGCCTCCGTCCGGCCACGAGAATTCCTCTGCGCCGTTATCGGTGGAATACATGACAATCGTATTTTGGTCGAGGCCCAATTCTTTGAGCTTGTCGAGAAGCTGCCCGACCATGGCGTCGTGCTCGACCAAACCGTCGGCCTCAATGCCCAAACCGGTCTTGCCTTGGCTCTCCGGCTTCAAGTGCGTGAAGACGTGCATGCGGGTCGAGTTCCACCAGAGGAAGAACGGCTTGTTCGCCTTCTTCGCGCGCACGAGATAATCGAGCGAGGCCTTGGTGACCTCCTCGTCGATCGTCTCCATGCGCTTGGTGTTCAGCGGACCGGTCAGCTCGATCTTCTGCGTCCCATCCGCGTTCGCCCAGCAGTGGATCACGCCGCGCGTGCCATATTTCTTGATCATCGCCGGATCCTTGAAATAGTCCGGATTCTCGGGCTCCTGCTCCGCGTTCAAGTGGTAGAGGGAGCCCATGAACTCATCGAAGCCGTGCATGGTGGGCAGCGTCGCATCGGCGTCGCCCAGGTGGTTCTTGCCGAACTGCGCGGTCATGTAGCCTTGCGCCTTGAGCAATTGAGCGATCGTCACGTCGCGCGCCTGGATCCCTTCCTTGGCGCCCGGCAGACCGACCTTGAGCAGGCCGGTGCGGTAGCCGGCCTGGCCCGTGATGAAGCACGCGCGCCCGGCCGTGCAGCTCTGCTGGCCATACCAGTCGGTGAACAGCGCGCCTTCCTTCGCGATGCGGTCGATGTTCGGCGTCTTGTAGCCCATCATGCCATGGCTGTAGGCGCTGACGTTCCAGTACCCGATGTCATCGCCCCAGATAATGAGGATGTTTGGTTTGCTCGCCGATTGGGCGAGAGCAGGGACCGACGAAAGCAACACGGCGCATGCGGTCAAAAGAAAGGGCATGAATCGCTTCATCATTGCTGCACCCCCGTCTCCTGATGACATCGAACAATCGCAGACCTGCTGCGACAACCCTGGCGGCTGTATTATGTCGCATCAGCCCCGCTGGTTCTACTTCGAGCGGCGGCCGCCACTCGCGTGACGCGTCAGGCGGGTCTCGAGATGGCGTTTCACGTCCGGCCATTCCGCCGCGAGAATGCTGTACATCACGCTGTCGCGGACGGTCCCGTCCCGCCGGGTGTGGTGGTGACGGATCACACCGTCCTTTTGGGCGCCAAGAGCCGCGATCGCCCGTTGTGACGTGAAATTGAAGTTGTCCGTTCGGAATCCGACGACGCGGCAGCCCAACGTCTCGAACGCGTGCGTGAGCAGCAGCAACTTGCAGGTGGTGTTCACGTGGCTGCGCTGCCAACGCGCGGCGTACCAGGTGTAGCCGATCTCCACACGGTCGACTTTCGGCAGGATATCGTGGTAGCGGGTGGTGCCCACGATCGTGCCCGCCGTCAGCTCGCGAACCACCCACGGCAGCATGTGTCCTTCTCGTTGGCCCTGAAGCGCGTCCGCGAGGTAGTCGCCCGTCTTCGCAGGCTCGGGAACGGAGGTGAACCAAAGCTCCCAGAGTCGGCCGTCGGCAGCGGCGGCGGCCAGCCCATCCTGGTGCGCCGGGGTGAGAGGCTCCAACCGGACGCCGTTGCCTTCGAGTGTGACCGGAGCGAGTGTGATCACGAACGACCCATCACACCGCTACCTCCTTCGGATTCGGTCCGTATCGGTTCGCGCCAGCCTGGCTGTCCGTGACCATGAAGACAAGGAGCACGATCGCGCCGACGATGGGGATCAGTCCGAGAAGAAACCACCAACCACTTCTGCCGATGTCATGTAGTCGGCGCACCGTGACCGCGAGGCTGGGAACAGCGGTAGAGCATATGTAGAGGGCGTCGAGGAGTCCGTATCCGGACTTCTTATCGAATGTGCCGATCGCCATATCGATGATGAGAAAACCGCATATGATGAGCGTGGTGAACAGGGTAAACATCCAGTATTCCTTCCGTCTGGCTCTGCCAGAGAATCCGGCGTAATTCCGGAGGACTCGCAGGTACCATTTCATCGGATTTCCCCCCTCAATCAAGTGCCTAGCAACCTCATCATGCGGTCCTCATGGAGCGTGGCATGAATCCCACCTCATTGAAGCGAACCAAGAATCGCTCCCCCGCAGGGCCAATCTGCACCTCGGTGACAGAGCAGTGGTTGAGAGACATCCTGTGCCACTGGTGAAGGCGCATCCGGAGAGTTCGACAAACCAGTGCACGAATGAGGTTCCCGTGCCCGATGAGGAGCAGGACCTCCAGATCCCCCGGACGGAAGTACGTCTCAACCACTCGATGTAGGTGCCTGTGTGCCGCAATTTGGTCGGCACGAGTCAATCGGACCCTACCTGGAATCGACGACGGGAGGAACTCCCGAAGGGCCGCCGACACAGAGGCCTTGGGATGCCCGCCAACGCGATGCAGAATATGCGCTGTTTGCCTCGCGCGAGTGAGGTCGCTGCAGACAACTCGCGTTGCCGGTTCCACGCTCAGGTACTTTGCAAGGTGGATGGCCTGCCGCTTCCCCCGAGCTGTCAGCCTTCCGCCGCGGCTCGACCTGGACGCGCTCTGATACTCGCCGTGCCGGACGAGGATGACTCGCCTACGATTCACACGCAATCGCTTCGATCTCCTATTCGGAAGATGAAGGAATGGGCCGGATGATGATCGTGGACATCATCGTCGCGATGAGTGCCCGCTCGTCACCGTTCACGGCAAAGACCTCCGCCAAGCAGCCGGTCAGTGTTCGGCCCGGCCGCAGCACGCGGCCCGCGGCAACAAAACGCTCACCGCGGGCTGGGGCCAGCAAGTTGATCTTGAACTCCACCGCCAGGACATCCGTCCCGGCAGGTGCGAGGCTGAAGGCTGCATATCCGTTGGCCGAGTCCGCCAGACTCGCCACGGCGCCCGCGTGCCAGTATCCGTTCTGCTGGGCGAGCTCCGGAGAATAGGGGGCCGAAAGCTCGACCGCGCCCGGTTCAATGTGGGTCAGGTGCACGCCCAGGGTGCGCATGAGGGTCTGCCGGCCGAGACTCTCCCGGACGACTTCCTCGTAAGCAGGGTTCGCCGGCGTCCATCGCGCCGAATTCGCCGCATCACCCGGCATCCGACGCCTCATCGAAGAACTCAACCACGCCCGTCTCGAGAGAGTACTCGGCACCAATGACGACCAGACCATCGTCCCGGATCAATTGTTCCAGGACGTCGGAGCCATGCCGTAGTTGCTTTACCGACGCACGAATGTTCGCCCGGACTGCCTCCGCCACGAGTGTGTTCAAATGGTGCTTCAAGTCGGTCGCCAGAAGCCCTTCCACGGACGGCCGCACGCGGTCCACGATGGACCGCAAATTGCGAGACTGGCTCTCGGTTGGTCTCTGAAGCTCTTCGAGGGTGGCCAGCACCGCCCCGCATTTGGAGTGACCAAGAACCACCACCAGCCGCGTGCCGAAGCGCGCAGCGGCAAATTCGACACTTCCCACCTGGGAGGGCGCGACGATATTGCCGGCGACGCGAATGACGAACAAGTCTCCCAGACCCTGATCGAACACGATCTCAGCCGGAACGCGCGAATCGGCACACCCGAGGATGATCGCGAATGGTTCCTGACCCGCTGCCAGGTCGGCGCGGCGGGTATGGCTCAGGAACGCATCGGGACCGCGCACGTTCGAGACAAATCGGGCATTACCCTCGCGCAGTCGTCTCAGTGCGTCGCGTGCCGATCCCATCGAATCTCCTTTCCGAGGGCGACCACCGCGGCCCGCCTCATGCGCGATGGACTTCTCGGCGCATCAGCAGCTCGCCGGGCTCCACCCGATGCTCGACGCGCTGCTCGGGCGAGGCCAGGGCGAAGCCCAAGCGTTCCAGCAAGCGAAGAGAGCGGACGTTCTCGCGCTTAAGCGTCGCGGAGAGGAAGACTACTTCGTATTGTTCCTGACTGTCCGCGGACAGCCTCGACTCGAGTTTTGCGAACCGGGCCCGCAACCATTCAAGCGAAGGCGGCGGCTCATTCTCGTACTCGTAAATCGCCGGATCGCTGAGGACCAGGAACATCTCCTCCGCATGCGCCACCGTCTGCGGCTCCAGCGTGAAGGCGGCGGTCTTGATGACCTGCATGGGCATTATCGTCGATACGACCAGCCGATGGTAAACGACATGATGTAGTCGTTCTTCGAGGCGGTCTCCTCCGGCGGGCGACTGTCGAACGTGTCCGTGAGATTGATCCCGATGTTGAAGTCCGCGAACAGCTCGTACTTGAGTCGCGTGGAGAACTCGCCGCGAACCCGCCCGCCTGTCGTCAGGCTCGGGTACAGGTACAGCGACGTGGAGAAGTCGAGCTTGGGGGTGTCGAACCGGAACGCTTCCCACTGGGCGACCAGCAGGGCCTCGAGATTGGTATTGGTCTCCTCTTCCGCGGTCGGGTCCGAATCGGGCGCCGAAAAGCGCTCGCGGGCTACCGCCAGCCCACCCCCGACACCCACCTCCGAAGAGTTCGACTGGACCAGGACGCGACCCACCACGCCGGCGGCCGTGACTCGAAGCGCGAGGTCAAGTTCCTCGTTCTGCTCCGTCGCGCCGAGGGCAATGGCCGACCATCGCTTGGGCAGGTATCGCGTCACTTGCAGCCCAAAGCTGTTGCGGGTGGCGGTCGACGTGGATTCCTGACCTTGGGCGTAGGAGTCGACGGTAATCCTGCCTCCAAATCTGTCGCCGCGATACGCCGTCTCCCCCGACAGGTTGAATGTCGTCGCCTGGTTGGCCTTGGCGAAGGTGAGCCCCACGTCGAGGTAGGCGCTCAGCCGCTGGGAGATTCGTGCGTCGAGCGTGCTGATCTCGGACCACGCTCGGGATCTCGAGCGAGTCGACATTCTCCCCCACGATCGCGAGCACGCCATCCCGGTCGGTGACGCCCAGCCGGCCATAGTACTTGACGCCGGACGCCACCTCGACCTCGAATGTGCGAGGGCTCAACATCCGCGCCACCTTGACCCACTCGATGGCCAGCCGTCCTGCGTCGTCCGTGCTGTAGTCCAGCTTCCCGCGCGACATCGATTTCACCTCGCCGGTGATCTTGTCGCCGTTCTTGAGCACTACCGCGTCCGTCTTCTCGGCACGACAGATCGCCGGCCATGCCAAGGCGAGGAGGCCGAAACAGAAGACGTGAAGGGGGACTGGTGGCCGGGTCAGGGTCCGACTCCTGACTCGCGACGCGCGGCCAGGTGGAGGTGCGACGTATATCCGATCTCGATGTTCACCCCGTTGCGCCGGATCGCGTCGCCCACGGCGTCGAGCAGGGACTCTCGCTGATCGTGGCGGAGCATCCGGTGGTCGGATTGGGTGCGAAGAAGATCTTGGTAGTCGTCCACCGAGTAGGTCTTGGACCAAGGGTAGCTGCGCCACGAGACGGGGCCAAAGCAATTCGATTCGGCGAAGAGCGCGGGGATCGGGCCCCTTCTGAATACCACGTTGCCGATGAGCGCCAGTGCGCTGCCTGGCCCCAGCGCCGCGGCGGCTTTCGTGAACCGGATGTCCGGCGACCTCGTCGAAGATGAATCCTTGCTCCGCCACTACTGTGGGTCCCAGAACTCTCCGACCAGGCCCAAGCGCTCGAAGATCTGGCGCATCTCGGCGGGCTGCGGTCGGCGGGACTCGGGCTGGAGGCGCGTCGAGTACCATTCTCGGGCAAGCCCCCAGAGTTGGTCCATGCTGACCAGAGGCCGCAGCGGATAGCCTTCACTGGAGCACCACTCGCGGACGCGTTCTTCCGACCGGAAGAAGAGCATCCTGCTTCAGGTGAAGACAATATCGTCCCACCACTGGGCCGCTGGCACGACGCAATGGAACAGCCAATCACACGACTCAGGACCATCACTGGATACCGCGAGCTCGAGAGGCTCCAGCGACTGCTCACACCGGGAATGCACCGTTGATGGTCGCTGCAGCGCAGCAGGGATGCCGAGAGCATCCCAGGCGCAGTTTGCATAGTAGGACACTCCAGCGGACGTCACGCGATGCTGCGTAGGGATTCCCGAGAAAGGCGGAGCCATCCGAATCGACTCCCCATCGGATTCCAGCACCAGGACTCGCTGCCCCTGAAGTCGCGTGAAGATCTCGCGAACCTGAGACACCTCCGCGCCCACGCGCGCAGCGATGTCATGCACCGAAGGGCGGCTGCCCACCGCGGCGAAGTGTTGGTAGATGGCCAGCTTCGTGCTGCGCTCAAGCTCCATCACCGCCCGGTGCCATGAAGTAGCGGATTCGGCCCCTTCTCCGTATAGCTGATCCGCTTGCTCGGGAAGACAGCGGTCATATTCAACGGTACCGTACCCGCATTGATGAACGCGTGGGGAACTCCGGCAGGGATGCGCACGATGTACGGGCCGTCCACCGTGAAGCGGCGATCCCCGATGAGGTACTCGACACGCCCGCGAAAGACGACGTGGGCCTCCTCCGTATCGTGGGTGTGGAGCGGCGGACCGCCGTGGGGCTGGGTCTCGGTCATGATGACCGACAAGGACTCGAATCCATAGTCCTCTCCGTCGATGAAGGAGCCCGCCTCTCCCGGGACATCATAGAAACTGCCCATCTGCCGCAGCTCGATCGCGTAGCTCGAGCGGTCGAAGGTTGCCGCGGGAGGGCGTTCATAGCTGGCGAGGGGAAGAGTATCCGGACCGATGTGCGTGTAGCCGGACTCGGGCTGCTTCGCGCAGCCGAGGATGAAAGCACCAGCCACCGCGAGAACAGACACTGGAAGACGCATGACGCTCCTCCGCGCCGTTGCGTGTCAGCCGGACGGACGTTCGATCAGCTCGGAGAACTTCTTCAGATCGATGTTGCCGCCGGAGACAATCGCAACGATCGGGCCCTGACCGGCTTTCCCCGTCAACGCAGCGGCGAGCGACAGAGCTCCCGCACCCTCCGAGATCACCCGGGCCTTTTCCGCCATGAGCCGCATGGCGCTCCTGACCTCTTCCAAGCTGACTACGATGGACCCGTCCACCACTGGCTTCATTCGCTGCCACATGCGCGGGAAAACGCTCTGGCCGCCGGCGCCGTCCACGAATGAAGCCTTCCACTCCTTGAACTCTTGGGGCGATCCCTTGGCAAACGAGAGCGCCACGGGAGCGGCGGTCTCCGGTTCCGCGCCCCACACCTGGATCTCCGGCTTGAGCGCCTTGACGGCGCTGCCGACGCCCGAGATGAGCCCGCCGCCGCCGATGCCGGCGATGACCGCCGCCGTGTCGGGAGCGTCTTCAAGGATCTCCAAGCCCATGGTCCCGTGGCCCGCGACAAAGTTGTGATCGTCGAACGGGTGCACGAACGTGCCCTCGACTCCGGGAAACGATCGCTCGTCGAGGGCCTTCCACGCGACCTCGTAAGGGACGAGAAAGAGTTTCGCGCCGAGGGCTTTCATGCGTTCGATCTTCGAAGCCGGTGCCGTCTCGATCGCCACGACCGAGCACGGTACGCCGGCCTTCCTCGCCGCGTAGGCGACGCCTTGGCCCGCGTTTCCCGCGCTGATCGTCCAGACGCCCCGCTTGCGCTCGGACTCGGGGAGCATCGCGACGGCATTGGCGGCGCCCCGGAGCTTGTAGGCGTTGATCGGTTGCAGGTTCTCCAGTTTGAGTCGGATGTCCGGAAAGTCCGGCCCGAGCTCCAGGCGGACCAGCGGCGTGCGCAGGATGGTCGACGCGATGCGGGCGCGCGCTTCCCGTATCTCGGCGAGTGTTATGGGGCGGACGGGCTCGAGCGTCATGGACATTGGCTCGTAACTATCATAGCGCATGGTCGGGCTACGGCTTGTGAAAGAGCATGGGGAAGAACCAGACGAGCCCTCCGTATGCGCTCACAGCCAACTCCATGACGGTCGACCCAAGAAGCGCGAGGCGAGGGTAACCGTACGGTGATAGAAGCCCGGACACGAGGAAGGCGAGCGCAAGGAGTGGCGAGACAAGGATCCTGAGCACGGAGAAAGCAGCCAAGGTGGCAATGGGAGAAGGCTCCGCAGTCCTCCCCATGGCAAACAGGGCGGCTGCTGAAACACCCGTGACGGCGAGACCGAGGCACAAGGCTGAGAGAACCACCCAGAAGCGCGGGTAGGGTCTGAGGAAGACGAGAGCTGCACCCGTGGGCGCCAGAGCGCAGACACCGAATACAGCGACGAAGAGAAAGGTATCGCCGGCGGCGTACATGCCGCTGGATGCTTGTGCGTCTGGACCGCTTGTGTTCGCTACGCGGATGGAAACGGCCGCGAAGGCGATGAGGATGGCGGCAGCGTATCCGACCGCCACGGCGCCGCCTTTGAGCGCTGCCTTCACCGCTGCCTCCTCTTGCCTCTGGCTCGGATGACTCACGAGTAGACGGCCCCACGATAACCGGATACGCGTCGAAGTCTACGTCCTTCAATCTTCCATCGACAGCCTTCGCATACTACGGGGAAGTCGCTGTGCAGCAAGGGAATTGAAGGAATTTACCGCCCCCTCGCTCCCGCCCCTTGACAACTGCACAAATGTGCAGTATCCTTCCTTACGTCATGAAGAAGCCCACTCGACCCAAGACCCCAGGCGCGGCCCGCAAGCGCCGCCCCGCCCACCTGGCGACGGGAGCGGAACGCCAGGGGCAGGTCCTCGACTTCATCGCGGAGTCGGTCCGCGAGCGCGGTTATCCGCCCACGATCCGAGAGATCGGGGTCGCGCTCGGGATCGCCTCCACCAACGGGGTCCGTTACTACCTCGACCGTCTCGAACAATCGGGGAGGATCCGCCGCGACCGATGGACGTCGCGCGGGATCGAGCTGCAAGCGGCGGAGCCGGCAGAATCCGTGCCGCACGGGGTCGCATCCCGCTTCGCCCGCCGCACCCCCGAATCGTACGAAATCCCGATCTTGGGCCGTGTGGCCGCCGGCGCGCCGATCCTTGCCGAAGAGAACATCGAGGACGTGCTCATCGTGGACGGCGCGCTCGTGCGGCCCGGCAAGCACTTCGCCCTCCGCGTCCGGGGCGACAGCATGAAGAACGCGGGAATCCTGGACGGGGATCTCGTCATCGTCCGCCACGAGTCGGAGGTCAAGAGCGGCGAAATCGCCGTGGTCCTGATCGGCGACGAGGCGACGGTGAAGCGGGTCTTCCCGCGCCGCGACAAGATTCTCCTGATTCCCGAGAACGACGACTACAAGCCGATCGAGGTCCGCCCTACCGATCCCGAAGTGCGCGTGGCGGGCCGGGTGGTCGGCGTCCACCGGAGGCTTGGCTGATGCTCCATGCGTACTCGTTTCCGAAAGAACAAGACGGATATTTCATGATCGAGTCGATCCACGATCCCATTGAGGTCATCACCATGTTCGCCGCGGGGCGGATGAAGCCGATCCGCTTCCGCTGGAAGAACAAGACGGTCAAGATCGCCAAGGTGACCGGCGATTGGGTCCGCCACGAGGGCCAGAACAAGATCCACTACTTCGCGCTCCTCGCCGACAACGCCGACTTCTACGAGATTCGCTACGACTCGCGCGAGATGACCTGGCAGCTCACCCGGGTGTGGATGGAGGGATGATCGCGGGTGCGCATCGTCGCCCACGTCGATATGGACGCGTTCTTCGCCTCGGTCGAGGAGAAGATGAATCCGCGGCTCGCGGGGATTCCGCTCGCGGTGGGGGGCGATCTCAAGCGGCGGGGGGTCGTCTCGTCGGCCAACTACGCGGCTCGGGAGTTCGGGGTACGGGCGGGGATGCCGAACGCGGAGGCACTCCGGCTCTGTCCTGACCTCACGCTGGTCGAAGGCAATCCCCAGAAGTACGTCCACGTCTCGCTTCAAATTCTCGAAATCCTGAAAGACTTCACCCCCATCGTCGAGCCATTCAGCATCGACGAGGCGTTTCTCGACCTTACGGGGGCGCCGAGGCTGGTGGCAGCGCGGGGCGACATCGACACCCGCGACCCGGGGGCGGTGTTGGACACGGCCATCCCGGTGGCACGGGCCATCCAGCGCGCCATTCACCGCCGGACCGACCTCGACGCGACGATCGGGATCGGGCCGAACAAGTACATCGCGAAGATGGCGAGCGGCGTGAAGAAGCCTCGGGGGTTGACCGTGCTGACCCAGGAACGATACCGACGGCACTTCTGGCCTCTCGACGTGAAAGAGCTCTGGGGCATCGGCGAAAAGACGCGGGTCGCGCTGGAGAAGTTGGGGATCCAAACCGTCGGGCAGCTCGCCCACTTTCCCAAGGAATTCCTGACGTACCACTTCGGCTTGAACGGCGACCGGATGCGGGACGCGGCGCTCGGGGACGACGACGGTGAGGTCGTTCCGTACTACAAGGGCGTACCTGTCAAGTCGATGGGGCATGAGTTCACGCTATCCGAAGATATCGATTCGCGGGAGCGTATCGGCGCACACCTCCTCCGGTTGAGCGATCAGGTCGCGCGTCGCCTGAGGCAGGATGGATATCTCGGACGGGTCGTCTCCCTGAAGATCCGGGACGCAAAATTCAAAACCACCATTCGCCAGCGCGCCCTTCCCAGTCTCATGAGCGACGAAACCCAGATCTACAAGGTCGCGCTGGCGCTCCTGGACGAGAACTGGGACGGCCGCCCCTTACGGCTGATCGGGGTCTCTGTCTCTGGCCTTGCCGAGTCGGGCGTCGCCGAGCAGCCAAGCCTCTTCGATACCGACGAGCACAGACGTAAAATGACCGAGGCGGTCGATTCGCTTCGGAACCGCTTCGGGGACGCGGCGCTGGTGAGGGCCGGCGCCCTCGAGTGATCTCCTCCAACCTCGAATGATGGCCCCATGATCCTGATCGGCACGTCCGGATTTTCCTTCCCCGACTGGGTTGGCCCCTTCTATCCCGCCGGCACCGAGCGGGGGAAGATGCTCGACTACTACGCCAAACACTTCCCGGCAGTCGAGGTCAACGCGACCTACTACCGGATTCCTCCGCCCAGCACGTTGGACGCGATGGAGAGAAAGACGCCGGCCGGGTTCGAGTTCGTCGTCAAGGCGCACCACGACATGACCCACAAGCGAAGCCTCGACCACGAGCTCTATCGGTCCTTCGGCCGCGCCGTCGATCCGCTCCGGCTCGCGGGCAAGTTGAACGGCGTCCTGGCGCAGTTCCCGTTCGCGTTTCGGCGGACGAAGCAGAACGAAGGGTTTCTGGTCGCGCTGAAACAGCTCCTCCCCGAGGCGCCGCTCTTCGTCGAATTTCGCCATGATTCCTGGATCAAGGATGACCTGTTCCCGTGGATGGAGAGCGAGGGGCTCGGGTACGTGAGCGTCGACGAGCCGGATCTCCCGGGCCTCGTTCCGCCCGTCGCGCGGGCAACGGCGGCCGTCGCCTACGTCCGTCTCCACGGACGAAACAAGGTGAATTGGTGGCAGCCCAATTCCGGAATGAAGGAATACGCGGCGCCGTCCACGTCGACTCGGCGCATCCGCCCCCTGGACGACTTCGGGCCTCTCTTCGCGAAGGACGGGTCCACCACGGAGGTCACGCCCAGCCCATGGAACCCTGGCGACCGGTACGATTACCTCTACTCGGAGGCCGAGCTGAAAGAATGGGTCGTGAAGATTCGCGAGCTTTCGACGAAGGCCAAGAAGACCTTCGTCTTCTTCAACAATTGCCACGTGGGACAGGCCGCGACCGGGGCCAAGCTCATGCGAAGACTTCTGGAAGGGGAGGGGCTCCTGTGAACGTGCGGGCCGACTCTCCTCTCACCCCGCGCGGTCCGGGACTCTTCGAACGGGCCCCGGACAAGGAATCGCCCGAGACCCTGGCCGAATTCGAGGCCCTCCTCGCGTCGCTTGCGACGGGTGGCGCCGGGCCGCGGCGGCGCGAATGGATCGACACCGAGGACGGCAGGCGCCGCCGCCCCTCCGAACTGGTTCACTTAGAGCGGCTCCCAGCGCGCGAGGCGGTCTATGGCGAGCTGGAGCGTCCGCTCCCCGCCACGCTCCGACAGGCATTGGAGGCGCAGGAGATCAGCCGGCTGTACTCGCACCAGGCGCGCGCGATCGATCTCGCGCGGGCCGAGAGGAACGTGGTGATCGCGACCGGAACGGCGTCGGGGAAATCGCTCGCGTACCACGTTCCGATCTTGGAGCGGCTCCTCCGCGACCCGCTCGCGGTCGCGCTCTACCTCTTCCCGACCAAGGCGCTCGCCCAGGACCAGCTTCGCGGGCTCACGCGCTTCGCCGAAGGCTCGCCCGCGCTGCGCCGCGCGCTCGTCGCGGGCACCTACGACGGCGACACGCCAGGCCAGACGCGACGAAAGTTCCGCGAGCAGGCGAACGCGATCCTCACCAACCCGGACATGCTCCACCAGGGAATCCTTCCGTATCACTCCCGCTGGAGCCGCGTGCTCTCCAACCTCCGCTACGTCGTGGTCGACGAAGTGCACACCTACCGCGGCATCTTCGGCTCGCACGTGGCCAACGTGCTGCGCCGTCTCCGCCGGGTCGCGCGGCACTACGGCGCCGACCCGCGATTCATCCTCTCCTCCGCGACGATCCGAAACCCCGGCGAGCTGGCGGAGCTGCTCGTGGGGGACGACGTGGACGTGGTGGACGAGGACGGCGCGCCGCGCGGCCCCAAGCTCTTCGCGTTCTGGAATCCGCGGCACGCGGAGACCGAGGGCGCGGGCCGCGCCAGCACCTCCGCGGAAGCCGAGCGGATCCTTGTGGGGCTCATGCGACGTGGCGCGCAGTCGATCGTCTTCACCAAGTCCCGCGTCTCGGCCGAGCTGATCTTCCGCTACGCGCGTGAGCGACTGGAGCGGGACAAGGACGGGCTCGCGGAGAAGCTGAGTCCCTACCGAGGCGGCTATCTCCCCGAAGAGCGCCGCGCGATCGAACGCCGGCTCTTCGACGGAGAGCTGCGCGGCGTGATCTCGACCAACGCGCTCGAGCTGGGGATCGACGTCGGCTCGCTCGACGCGGCGGTGCTCGTCGGCTTCCCCAACACCATCGCCAGCACCTGGCAGCAGGCGGGCCGCGCCGGGCGATCGCGGCACCCTGCGCTTGCGGTCGTCGTGGCGTACGACGATCCGATCGACCAGTACCTCATGCGGCACCCGGAGCACTTCTTCCGGCAGACGCCGGAGAGCGCGGTGCTCGATCCCGAGAATCCCTACGTCCTCGCGTCCCACCTCGCCTGCGCGGCCTACGAGCTGCCGCTCTCGCCCGACGACGAGGCGCTCTTCGGATCGCGCGCGCCGCAAATCGCCGCGCTCCTGGAAGAGGACGGCAGCATGAAATCCCTCGACGGGCTCCGGTACTGGTCGTCCGCCGATTACCCGGCGGGAAAGGTGAGTCTGCGGACGATCTCCGACGACACGTTCACGATCCTGGATCAGGGGGCCGAGAACGCCGTCCTCGCGACGGTGGACGCGATCAGCGCGCCGGAGCTGGTCTATCCTGAGGCGATCTACCTCCACGAGGGGGATACCTACTTCGTCCGGGAGCTGGACTTGAAGCAGAAGATCGCGTACGTGGAACGTCGCGAGGTCGACTACTACACGCAGCCCGTCCTCGACACGCGGCTCAAGCTGTTGGAGTCGAGGGAGACCCGTCGGTGGAACGAGTGCGAAGTGGGGCTCGGCACCGCTGACGTGTCGTGGGCGACCGTCGCGATGAAGAAGATCCGGTTTCGCAGCCTGGACGCGATCGGATATCACCCGCTGGATTTGCCGCGCCAGAATCTGGAAACCGTCGCGCTCTGGATCCGTCCCGAGGAGAGCGTCCGCGCGTCGGTGCGGGTGCAGGGGCGGAACCCCGCGGAGGGGATGTCGGGGCTGCGAAATCTTCTCATCACGCTCCTCCCGCTCCACGTGATGTGCGACCGGCCCGATCTGGGCGGAATACTCGACAGCGGGAACCTTGGGCAGCAAGCGATCTTTCTCTACGACCGATACCCCGGCGGGTTGGGCTATGCGGAGCGAGGCTACGCCCTGGTGGATGAGTTGATCGGTGCGGCTCGGCGCATGGTGGAGGACTGTCCCTGTGAAATGGGTTGCCCCTCCTGCGTCGGGCTCCCGATCCTCCGACCCGCGCAGCAGCAGGACTACGATCTCCACGGCGGATGGCCGATCCCAAGCAAGGGCGCGACCGTGGCGCTTCTCCGACGGATGCTGGGGGCCTAGCCCGTGGCCCTCACAACGGGATCATGATTTCCCGCGCGTTAAGAGAGCGACTCGGCGCGATGGCCCGTGGGGCCGAGCCGCGTCTGGACGACTGTCTCCCGCGCCAGCGGGTCTCGGACCGCCGCGACTCGCTTGGCTGCGACGGGCACAGCCGCGACGCGCATGGCTGCGGTGTGCGATTCGGTCGTCATCCAAGAACGCCTCATTTTTCGCACCGGTATCGAGGAGATCTTGCCTGGCGGCGTCTTGACGGGACCGCAGGGTTCGCTCTTCATCCACGAGCGTCTCTACACCGATTTGGGCGAGCGGCCGGCCCCGCTTCTCAAGCAATTCGCGGCCCTGTCGGCTCCGGCCCTCTCGAGATACGACGATATCGAGCGGGCGAAACGTCGCCACCGATCCCGCGTGCGAGAGCTTCCGGACGCGGTCGCTGAGGTGGATTCGCGCGAGCGTGGTCTCTTCCGTCGCTTCGGACATCGGAAGATGCTCTTCCTGGACATCGAGACCTGCGGGCTTTCGGCGGCGCCGGTCTTCCTGGTCGGGCTGGGCATGATCGTCGAGCGGAATATCGTCCTTCGGCAGCTCTTCGCGCGCGACTACACCGAGGAGCGGGCGCTTCTTCACGAGCTTGCCAAGCTGATTCGCCAATTCGACTTTCTGGTGACGTTCAACGGAAAGTCGTTCGACGTGCCGTTTCTCCGCGACCGCACGACGCACCATCGCATGCGATTCCCCGCGGAGCTGCCGCACCTCGATCTCCTGTGGCTTGCTCGGCGACGCTGGAAGGCGGATTTGCCCGACTGTAGGCTGAAAACTCTCGAATGGCGGGTGCTGCGTCGGCGCCGCGCGGGCGATGTCTCGGGGGCCGAGATCCCGGGGCTATATCACGACTACGTCAAGCGGGGGGAGCCGCACCGGCTGCTGCCTGTCTTCCACCACAACCTGCTCGACGTGGTCGCGATGGTGGAGCTGATTCCGCCGCTCTTCGACGAGTCGGTCTCGCCACGTTAACCCGACCTATTCATGTAGTCGATGGCGGTGCCGTCCCGGCTGCCTGAACGGCGAGTCGCGGGATCAGGCCGAGCCGCCGATCCGCGGACCGTGCGCTCCGAAACCATCACGCGATGCTCAGGATGGGATCCACACCCTCTCCGCCCCTCGAAAGGAACACGCCATGTCGAAAGTTGTAGCAATCATGTCAATGTCGCTCGACGGCTACGTCGCCGACCTAAACGATGGGGTGGCCGAAGTGTTCGACTGGTACTTCACCTCTGGCGACGTTGAAATCCGCACTGGAGGATCGGACGCCATGACGTTTCACGTGTCGCAGCCGAGCGCCGACCACCTTCACGGTCTCATATCCGAACTTGGTGCCATGATCAGCGGCCGACGCACCTTCGATAAAGCCGAAGGATGGGGCGGAAACCACGCCTGGGGACCGGCATTCGTGCTCACCCACAAAATTCCCGACGGGTGGCCACGTCCCAACTCGACTGTGCACTTCGTCACCGACGGTATCGAAACCGCCGTCAACCAAGCCAAGACCGCAGCTGCCGGGAAGTCCGTTGGAGTCCACGGCGCCGACACCATCCAGCAATGCCTCAACGCTGGACTCCTCGACGAAATCCACGTCGACATCGCAGCGGTTTTTCTCGGCTCCGGAATTCGACTCTTCGACCACCTCGCCGGCACCCCAATCGTCCTCGGCAACCCGACCGTGACCCCGGGCATCGGCGTTACACACCTGCGCTACCCAGTACGCACGACGTAGCCCGACCCCGCACCCTTGCAGGCCCGCCGCGGCCTTGAGCAGGATGGCGCCGCCGTCGGAACTGGCGTTGGGAACGTCCAATGCGACCGTCGGCGGCCGGTCGAACAACTCCGTGAACAGCACACACTGTGTCGTGGTAAAGCCGGGCATGCGAAGGCCTTCACGAATAGTCCGGGTTAACTCGAGCGGATGGCGGCGGCCATCGCGTCGAGCATCTTGGACCAAGACTCCGCGGCACGATCGGCGAACTCAGCCCATTCCGGGCGCAGCTCGTGGGTCACGGTCGCTTCGCACCCGCCGTCCAGTGGGAATACCTCGATGATCACGCGGGCGGTTTCGGGGGAGTAGGCAGGCACCGACCACGTGAATACGAGACGGGTCGGCCGCTTCATCTCGAGATACTGGCCCGTGTGATCGATATCCTCGCCGTCGCGGCGTTGCACGAACGAAAACGATCCGCCCACCCGCGGGTCGATCTCGACGCGGATCATGTCCCCCATTCCGGGCCCAAACCACATCGCGACTTTCTTGGGATCGAGCCACGCGTCGAACACAGCCTCGGTGGGGACGTCGAAGCGTCGGGTGGTGCGCACGAAGGGTGTGGGTTTCTCGCTCATCTATGCCTTCCTCTTTCGCTCAAAGCGGATGGCGCCCTCTTCGGAGCCTAGCCCGGTCAGGGCAAATCCGCACTTCATGAGAACGCGGATCGACGGTATCAGGTGCGGCAGCGTCTCCGCGATGACCCGTTTCACGTTTGGATCTTGAAACGCGAAGTCGACCAGGGCGCCGGCGGCCTCCGTGGCGAATCCGTTCCGCTGATAGGCCTCGACGATCGAGTAGCCGATCTCGACCGTTCCATCCGGCGACGGCGCTCCCTTGTACCCCCCATTCCCGATCGCGATCGGCGCCTGCCCGGATCCCCGACGAAGCAGGTAGTACCACATGCTCCAGGCGCCCGCATCCGGGTTCTGCTCCAGGTAACGGACTACCCACTGGTTCGACCGCTCGTCGTTGAGCGGGGGAGGCCAGGGGCTCGCGACCTCGGCGCCCAGGAGACGCGCGAATTCCTCCGGCCGGGCCAGCTCGACGCGGAGCATTTCGAGCGTTGCGGGGATGAGGATCAGCCGTTCCGTCTTCAGTCGGATCGTTTCCATCGTCCCTCTTCGCGCCGTGCGGATGTTGACATCGTCAGACGTCCGACACCCGAACCCTGGGCGCCGCAAAAGCCGACCGGTATTCGCATCACCTGATTCTAAGGCCGAATATCGACTTGCGCCCGCCGCGATCCCACGGTGGTGACGAAACTCGGGCACGCCGTGTGCTCTCATCGATCGCCGTGCCGGCGCCGGCGCGACCCTGCATGCGCGCCTCGGCGCGGCACGACCCGCTGGAACGGCGGACCCCAAGAGCCTGGGGGAGACGGGGGGAGCGGCGCGAGAGGCTGCCGTCGCTCCCGGGGAGCAGCCGAGGGACTGCGCCTTGGAAGGGACGATGAGGCTCGCGGGACGCCGCGCTCCCACGCGGAGAGTATCGCCGGAACGGGACCCGGTCCCCACCTCCACTAGCGAACTGTCCGGGTCCCGTCCGCTTCAGTAGACCCGCACCGGCAAGATCATCATCGGAAGGCCGTGGAACGCGAGCCGGCGCTGGAGCGCGGGGCAGGTCTGATTGTGGAGCCAGCGAAGCACCGCGCGCTCCTTCTGGAATACGAGTTGCCCTCCAAACGAGACCGACCGCGGGTAATCCTCGCTCACCTGGACGATCAGCTGCTCCAGCTCGTCCACAATGTCGGTGCCGATCGCGTACCGGTACTCCGCCGGGAGCCCCAACTTTCGAGCGAAGTCGACGTACTTCTGAAGCTCCGCCTCCGTGCTCGCGCGGAGCGCGTCGATTTCGTCCCCGCCCTTGAACCTCCCGGAGTCGATGGCCCCCACCGACACGAACACGACCTGCTTGAACTGGTTGGGGAAGACGCGGAACAGGTTGAGGAGCGAGTGGATGCCCAGCCCGCCGAACCCAACCACCGTGAGGATCGCCGTCTGCGCGCTCCGCTTGAGCGGTGCCTGGGTCGGTTCGGTGCTCGGGAGCGGCACGCTCAAGAGGCTCTCGTCGAGACGGCGCAGGCTCACCGAGGTCCGGGCGTAATGACGTCGGATCGCCGCGCATCCGAGACACAGGGCTCCCGTCGCGAACAGGGTCGCCCAACCTCCTTCCAGGAACTTCGACGCGACCGTGCCGATAAGCAGTGAGCCGGTCACGACGAATCCCAGCATGCTAATGAAAAGGGCTCCCACCCATCGTTTCCCTTCCCGCTTCAGGTGAATCGCGTCGCGGCACATTGAAAGTTGGGAGAGGGAGAAGGTGAGGAAGACGTTGATGCTGTAGAGGACCACGAGAATGTGCACCGCGCCGCCGGTCGCGAGGACGACGACCCCGGCGGAGATCGCGACCAATGCGACCCCGTTCGCGGTGACGAGCCTCTCGGAGAGGCTCCCGAACCGCGAGGGGACCCAGCGATCGAGGGCCATGTTGGAGAGGACGCGCGGTCCGTCCACGAATCCCGTTTGCGCGGCGACAAAGAGAAGGGCGCCGGCGGAGAGCAGCGTGATGGTGACGACGATCTTGCCGAGCGCGCTCCCCGGCGGAAAGATGTGTCCCGCGATGGCATTCCAGAGGACGGCGTTAAGCGTTTGTCCGGGCACCGGCCGGACCTGATAGAGCAGATAGCAGACGAGAATCCCGAAGGCGATGAGCGCGAGCGAGACGGCCATGTAGCGCATCGTCCGCTTGGCTGTCTCCGCCTTCGGCTCCCGGAGAATCGGGATGCCGTTGCTGACGGCCTCGATTCCCGTGTACGTGCCTCCGCCCAACGTGAACGCGTGGAACAGGATGAAGAGGAGCGGAAACCAGCCGGTCTGACTCACCGCGTGGATCGACTGATCTCGAAGGTATTGCACCTCGGTCGGGATCCGTGCGTGGCTCAGAACGATCCCGGCGATCAGGCCGCCCGCGTGAGTGACGACGAAAACGAGGAAGATCGGCGCCACGATGAGCACCGATTCACGGACTCCACGCAAGTTCATGATCGTCAGCCCGCCGAGCAAGAACAGAGTGAACAGGACCTTGAGCCCCTGAAATTCGGGCGGGAAGAGGCTGAAGACGTAGTCCGAGCAGCTCGCCAGCGAAATCGCCACCGTCAAGACGTAGTCGACGAGGAGGGCGCTCCCTGAAACGAGCCCGGGCACGGGCCCCAGGAGCTTCGAGGCGACGACATAGCCACCCCCTCCCGAGGGGAACCGCTCGATGATGTGCGTATAGCTGGCCGCGATGATCGTGACGGTGAGCGCGGTCATGAGGGCCAGCGGAATCGCGAGGAAGGTGTTGTCGCGGAGAGCGAGGAACGCGGCCTCCGGGCCGTAGGCGCTCGACGAGAGTCCGTCCGCGCCGAGGCCAACCCAGGCGAGGAACGCGGCGAGCGAGATCTTGTGGAAGATGTGCGGATCGGTCAATGCGCGGGCCGGCCCGATGACGAACGTGAAGGCCCGCTTCAAGATCGTGACAAAGCGGGGTTCGAGATGCTCCGGCGGAGGGATATCGGGCGGCGGCTCCGGAATCGCGCTGTGTGCCGTCTCGTCCTGTGGGTGCTCGACCATGGAAGCGGCGAACTATATACCTCGGGCTGTGCCCCCGCAAACAGGAGCGCCCCGGCGGGACGAACCCGCCGGGGCGACATTTCAACGAAGGCCTTCCTTAGACGGCCGTTACGTTCGCAGCCTGCTTGCCCTTGGGACCCTCGACGATCTCGAATTCGACCGCCTGCCCTTCGGCCAGAGTCTTGAAGCCGTCACCCTGGATGGCGGAGTAATGGACGAATACATCCTCCCCGCCGGCCTGCTGGATGAAGCCGAAGCCCTTGGCCTCGTTGAACCACTTAACCGTTCCGCGTTTACGCATGGTACAAATCACCTCCCCTCATGAAGCGTGTTCTTGGAGCCCAATAGCACGCCGTGCTTCCCAGACACACGGAGGCGTCCGCGTCGGTGGACAGGGTCCACCCCGCACGGGCGCGCCCGGGCGACTCTGGGAGTTCGATTCGATCTGTTGTTTGGGATTGCTTCAGCGTTCCGACACCGTCAAATGCTTTGAACCATGCCGCGTGCCAGCGCTGAAACCGTGACCACGAGTGCGAGGCAACACCATTGCAGGTTTCCAAAGCAAACCGAAACTTGGCCGACCGAAGCCGGTCCGAATACACCGTTCACGGTAGACCCGGGCGCCTACCCTGTCAAAGGGAAAGTTCGGCTTGGGCCTGGGAAAACTGAAGGGGAATGCACCTTCTCGATCTCGCGCGGGTGGCCCCGCTCGGCCCGCCTTGACCCAGGCTGGGGGGAAACGTACCGTGGGCATCACTCGAATCACGAACGCCGCGCCGCTCCTAATATCTGGAGGTGCCATGCCCCGCCCGGCCCGCGACGGCCTCACCCTGATCGCGCTCGCGATGCTAGTCGACCCTCGCTTCGCCGCCCACGGCCCGGGGCGATGCCTCACTCCGCTCGGGCGGGCGGCCCGAGATCGTGATCTACAACGACGAGACGGCCCTCATCCGGGAGCCCCGGACCGTGACGCTTCCCAAGGGAGTGAGCCAGGTAACGCTGGAGGGGGTGCCGCAGCGGATCGACTCCACGTCGGTCCGCCTGGAAAGTTCGGGATTCCGCGTCCTCAAGCAGACGTATCGCTACGACCTCTGGAACGGGGATCGCGTCTTTCGTCGCTTTCTGGGGGACACGATCGTCTATCGATACGGCGGGAAGGTCTATCGGGGCGTCCTCGCGGGAATCGAAGGGAACGATCTCTTCATTCAGCGCCGCGATTCGGCCGAGGTCCTCACCATGCTCAACCGGGCGCAGCTCAGCGAGATCGAATTTCCAACCCGCCTTCGCTTCAAGACCCGGCCGTCCCTCACGTGGGAGCTGGACTCCGAGAAGGGGGGCGAACAAAGGGCCTACCTTTCGTACCTGGCGTCGGGTATCGGCTGGACGGCGGAATACTCGGCCATCCTCGACCCGGGAGAGGAGAATGTGGAGCTGAGTGGATGGGCCACGATCGTGAATCGCTCGGGCAGCTCGTTCGCCGACGCCAAGGTGTCGCTCGTCGCCGGGGACGTTCACCGCGAGGGGGAGGCGATTGACCGGGGGGCCGCGTACGAGGGGGCCCCGACCGCCGCCCCGCCCAAACCGTCGGGTTTCTTCGCCTATCACCTCTATCCGATCGCGGGGACGATGGACCTCGATCTCCTCGGGACGGTGCAGGCGGCGATCGTTCCGCCGACGCGCGTGGCCGCCCAGCGCACCAACCGCTTCGACGGCGCCCGCGACGGATCGAAGGTCCGCGTCCAGGTCGAGTTCGAAAACGACAAGGGCTCGGGGCTCGGCGTGCCGCTGCCCGAGGGCAGGGTGCGGATCTACGCGGCGGACGCGGGCGGGGCCCCGACCTTGGTCGGTGAGGATCGTCTCCCCCACACCGCCGCGGGCGAGCGGGTCAAGATCCTGAGCGGGATCGCCTTCGACCTCATTGGAGAGCGGAGCCGCGTCTCGCACACGCGGGTGTCGCGGAATGTCACCGAGGATCAGTTCCGGATCCGGATCAGGAACCACGGCGCCAAGCCGGCCGTGGTCACCGTGGTCGAGAGCCTCTACGGCAACTGGGAGATCACCCAGAAGTCGATCGATTTTCGGAAGAAGGACGCGGACTCGGCGGAGTTCGATGTGAAGGTCCCGGCGGGGAAGGAATCGGAGGTTACCTACACGGTTCGGTACACCTTCTAGGTCGGGACGTGCGCGCGAAGCCGATCATTGCGGTCGCGGCGGCTCTGGCATTCGTCTCGGCTGTGACCGCGGTGGCTCCCCGCGCCGAGCCGGCGGCCACTCCGGCGACTACTCCGGCGGCCGCCCCGGCTGGGGGCTTCGCCGGCCCGACCGCGCACTGGATCTTCCTCCGCGATCACGGGCGCTCGACCTCGCTCGACTCCGCCCTCGTCGAGGCCGGGCGATCGCTTTCTCCGCGCGCCCTCGCGCGGCGCGCGAAGGCGGCAAGGGAGCGAGGCGATTCGCGCCCCACCGTCGATCAGCGCGATCTCGAGCCCGACGCATCGTACCTCGCCGCCATCGCCGCCACCGGGGCCAGGATCCGCGCCCGATCGCGCTGGGCGAACGCGGTCAGCGTCGAGGCGGGCGATGAGACATTGGCGGCGATCCGCGCCCTCCCGTTCGTCGCCGACGTTCGTCCGGTCGCGGTGCTCGAGGTGGAGCGCGCCCCCGCGACGGTCTCCGCCGATGAGTTCTCCTATGGCCCCGCGGAGCATCAGCTCGAGATGCTCGGCGTGCCGGAAGCGCATGCGATGGGATACCGGGGCGAGGGGGTGTTGGTCTGCGTGCTCGACTCAGGATTTGAGCTGGGGCACGAGGCGTTCGACCAGCTCGAGGTGCGCGCCACGCGCGATTTCATCTTCCACGACGACGACGTCGCCTACGATCCGCGTCAGGATGTCTTCACCCAGTCCAATCACGGCACCCAGGTCCTCTCGATCATCGCGGGCTACGCCCCGGGGCGCATCGTCGGCCCCGCCTATCGAGCCGACTACATCCTCGGGAAGACCGAGCGGATCGGGTCGGAGACGAAATCCGAGGAGGACGCCTGGATCGAGGGGATCGAGTGGGCGGAGGCGATGGGCGCAGACGTCGTGACCAGCTCGCTCTCCTACTCCAAGTGGTACACGGCGCAGGACCGGGACGGGGTCACCGCGCTCATCAGCCGCGCGGCCAATCTGGCGTTCGAGCGCGGGCTCTTGATCTTCAACTCGATCGGGAACGAGGGGCCGCGCGAGCGGACGTTGAGCCCGCCCGCGGACGCGCCGGGCGCGATCACGGTTGGGGCAACGGATTGGAACGGAAGCCTCGCCGCCTTCAGCTCCACCGGCCCCACCTGGGACGGCCGCGTGAAGCCCGATCTGGTCGCGATGGGATCGGGGGTCACGCACGTCACCGCGCGATCCCGGGATCGCTACGGCCGCGGCGGCGGGACGTCCTACTCCACCCCCCTTGTCGCGGGGTGCGCCGCGATCGTGTTGAGCGCCCACCCCGACTGGGGGCCGGACGCGGTCCGCGACGCGCTCGTGATGAGCGGCAATCGCGCCGCGTTCCCGGATAGCCGCTACGGCTGGGGCATCCCGAACGTTCGAGACGCGATCCTCTACCCGGCGGTGGAGGGGAAGGTCAGCGACAAGGCGACGCGCGAGCCGCTCGCCGGGGCGCGGGTCTCCTGGGAGCCCGCGGGGGGCGTCGATTCGAACCGCGTCGCGGCGAGCGATTCGCCCCCGCGAGGGTCGACGCTCACCGACTCGACCGGCGCCTACGTCATTCCCAATCTCCCGCGGGGGAGCTACCGCCTTCGCATCGAGGCGGGGGGATATCTGGGGGCCGAGTCGGAACCGCTCGAGGTGCCGCCCAGCCTGGGTGACGTGAACTTCGCGCTCGAATACGGCGGGAGATGATCGCCGCCTGCCGTCCGAGCCTCTGATCAGAAACCCCGCATCGATCCCTCCCAGACGATGCGCCCTTCCTTGCGGAACTTATAATTGGGGTGCGTGGCCAAGAAACGCAGCGCCGCGTCGCGCATCAGGATTCCAGTCTCCTCCGCGCCGGCGGTTTTGGCGAAAATGGTGTAGCCGTCGCCGCCGTCAAACAGGTAGTCGACCGTGACAACGCGGTAGACGCGGTCGGACTCGAGCTGCTTTCCGCCCACGCGGATATATCCCGCGTGGTCCCCGCGGACCAAAAACGAAACCCCGGACACCTGCCCAAACCCTCCCTTGCCAATCCTGCGACCCGAGAAGTCGAGCAGCTCCCTCACCTGCCAGCCCGGCATCGGCACGACGACGAGATGGTTGTCGAACGGAAGCACGGAGTAGATGTCGCCCACGGTCACGCTGCCCGCGGGGATCGGGGCACGGATGCCGCCCGAGTTGATGATCGCGATGTCCGCGCCCACGGCATCGCGCATGGCATCGGCGACGAAATTTCCAAGCGGCGTCTCGCCTTGCCTTAGCCCCGTTGATGCGACCCGGGCGGGGGAGCGGAAGACAGCCTTCGACATGGAGGTCTCGATCGAGTCGGCGTAGGGCTGCAGCAGTTGCGTCACGCCGGCATCCTCTCCGTCGGAAGGCCGGACGGGAATCAGCCGGCCCGCGCACCGAACCGCGCGGCGCCCCTCCATGTAGATCGCGATACGGCCGAGGAATTCCCCCCACGAGCCGGCCTGCGCGATCATCGTGCCGTGGTAACCGTTCGGTGTCCCGTTCGAGACCAGGATGGGCATGGCGAGCCGCGTGTGGGAGTGACCGCCCACGATCACGTCGATTCCCGGGACGCGCTCCGCCAGCGCGCGGTCGGCCGCCGCTCCCAGGTGCGAAACGCAGATCACCAGGTCGGCTTGGCGCCGCAGCTCGGGTACGAGAAGCTTGGCGACCTCGGTCGGGTCCGCGACCGCGACGCCGCCGTTCGGGCGGACCGCCACGATTTGCGTGATCTCCGAGGTGGTGAGGCCGAAGAGAGCGACGTTCCAGTCCCGCCCCACCTTCCGTATCGAGTAGGGCCGCGTGAGGAACCGGAGAGGCGTTTCGTCAGGGACGCGCTTTCCTCCCACCCACCGTGCCCCGCGTCGAGTGGCGGCGGGCACGGGTTGGAAGCCCCGCGCCCACGAGCTCTCCGCCGCCACGAAGACGTTCGCGCTCAGGATCTCGAATCCGCCATGAGCGCTCGCGCGGAGCCACGCCGATGGACCGTCGTCGAGGTCGTGATTGCCGAGAGCGCCGGCGTCGTAGTGCATGAGGCTCATCGCGCGGTAGTCGGGCACGCCGCGGAAGAAATTGAAGTAGGGAGTGCCCTGGAATACGTCGCCCCCGTCGAGCAGGAGCGAGCGCGGCGCCCTCGCTCTCTCGCGCTCGAGCAGCGCCGCACGGGCCGCGGCGCCCCCAACCCGCGCTCCTTCCTCGTTCCAGAAGGGCATCAGCCGCGCGTGGGTGTCATTCGTGTGAAATAGGATGAGCGAATCGAGCCCGGCCTCGCCCTCGGCTCGCGGTCCCGTGCCGGCGCACAGAAGGGCCAAGGCGGTGATTCCCCAGAGGACCGAGGCCGCGGGACCGCCGATACCCCGACGCGCGGCGAACGGTAGGAAGGACCAGCGCTTGGCGGATCGGGTCTTGCTCACGTCATCCCTCCCGGAGGGCCCTATGACGATTGTGTGACTTAAAACACTTGACACAAGTCATAGTAGACTATATACTTATGCACGTCATTGGGTAGATCCCCGTACTCGCGGAGATCCAGGCAGCAACGAGCGGAATGCAGTGATCCCGTCCCCTTCGAACCATCACTTCCCTGGCCGTTCCGCAAACCCCTCGGTTGCTCCAGAGTTTCCCCCGGCGCGCCTCGCCCACCGGGGGATTTTACGTTTCCGACCGGTGAGGGCGTAACGGAGGTTTCATGGCTGTGGAAGACAAAGTTCTGAAGTGTCGCGACTGCGGCGAGGAATTCGTTTTTACCGCGGGCGAGCAAACGTTCTACAAGGAACGCGGATTTCAGCACGAACCCACGCGATGTCGTCGGTGTAGGGACGAAAAGAAGCGTGTGGGAGGCTCGGCCGGCGCCGGCGGGCAGCAGCCATCGCCGGTCTCGTCGTCGCGGGAGTTCCACGAAGCGGTCTGCTCCTCCTGCGGTGTCACGACCCAGGTCCCGTTCCGCCCCACACCCGGGAAACCGGTCTATTGCCGCGACTGTTTCCAGTCGGTACGCTCCCCCAAGGGAGTCAGCATGTAGGTAGTCGGCGATACCGAGGATTCCCGACCGACCATCTCGGACCGGAAGGAGGGCACCCGCACTTGAAGCACCGCGGATCGGTCAAGTGGTTCAGCGAGGCGAAGGGGTACGGATTCATCCGGGAAGATTCGGGGGAGGAGTTTTTCGTCCACCATTCGGCAATTCAGGCGGAGGGATTCCGCACGCTGGCCGAAGGGCAGATCGTCGAGTTTGAGCCGATCGAGGGACAAAAGGGGAAACAGGCCGGGAACGTCGTGAAGCTCGACGCCTGAGGGGCGCCGAGTAGAACCGCGTCATGGATCATCCAACCCCGTCGGGGTTCTCCCCGTCGGGGTTCGTTTTTCGGTAGCGATGGAGTAAAGTATTCCACTGGTCCTGAGACATTCATCCGCCTCGGAGGATTTGCGTCGCATGCGCCTCGCTCCTGTCATCGTCCTGGCGGCCCTCGTCGGGCTGCCGGCCTCGGTCCCCGCCGCCCCAAATCTGATCCGCACGCTCCCCAACAAGATGACGCTCGTGGTCCGCGAGAATCGCACCCGTCCGCTCGTCTCCATTCAAGTCTGGGTCAAGGCGGGATTTCGGGACGAGTCTCGCCAGGAGCGCGGCACTTCGGTGGCTCTCGCGCGGATGCTATTTCAAGCGACCAAGAGCCGGCCCCCCGGCACCATCGAGTCGGACCTCGCCCTCTACGGTGGCTCCTACCGAACCGAGGTCGGATACAACTACTCGCTCTTCCAGGTGACGATCCCCGCCCGCTCGCTCGGCGTGGGTATCGACGTCCTGAGCGACGTCGTGACGCATCCGCGAATGGATCCCAAGGATCTCGAGAAGGCGATCGCCGAGGCCCGGACGGAATCTCGGGGGGTCCTGGCGACGCCGGAGCGTGCATCGATCAACCCGGCGCGCGAGCAGCTTCACTCCGGGACGCCGCTCACGTCGCCGCTCGCCGTGCCCGAGCTGGAGCTGTCGGCCGTGATCCTGTCGGTCGCGCGGCGCTTCTACGACGAGCACTACGTCGCCGAAAACATGATGGTCGTCGTGGTCGGCGACGTCGATCCCGAGGTCGTCGCGCAGAAGGTGGAGACCGCCTTCCAGGATGCGTCCAAGGACAAAGCGCCGCCTCGCGTCAAAGTGGCTGAGAAGCCGCTCACCTCACCGCGCATCATGTTTGCGCCCAATCCCGGCGACACGCCGGGAGCCGCCTTCTCAGCCGCGTTTCGCGCCCCCGTCTGGGGAAGCGCCGACGCGTTGGCCCTGGACGTCCTCATGGCCGTCCTGGTCGACAGCCCCACGTCACGCGCCCAGAAGAAGCTCGCGGGGGGCGGTGGGGAGTTCACCGTGGCGGCCGCGCATCGCGCGTTCGAGGAGGATGGGGGCACGGTGACGCTCTCGGTCCGCGCCGAGCCGGAGCGCATGCGCGACGCCGAGAGCGCGCTCCTCACATTCATCGAGCAGGCCCGATCGACTCCCGTCACACAGGACGAGCTGAACGCGGGGGTCAACGCGATACTTTCCCGAGACCTTTTCTTTCAGGCCGAGTTATGGGGTTTGGGGCGGTCCACCGCGTTCGCCTGCCTCCAGGGCCGACCCGGCGCCGATGAGGTCTACACGCGCCGGCTCAAGGCGATCCGGCCCGAGGACCTCGTGGCCGTCGCGAATCGGTACCTCGACCTGAAGCAGGCCGCGATCGTGGAGATGATGCCGAGCCGGACCGCCGACAGCCTCGATCTGCGCGGCGACCTCGAGAAGCGGATCCGGGAGAAGATGGGCATCAACGCGTCCGCATTCGGCCAGGGCCCGAAGGTCACGCAGAGCTCCGATCAAGATCGGCGGCAGCGCATCGACGCCCCGCTCGGTCAGATCCCGTCGACCCCCCTCGACGCAGGGCGCTCGCGGGTCGAGCGCACGGTGCTGCGCGGCGGACTCCGCGTCGTCTCGGGCGAGGATCGAAGCACTCCGCTCGTAACGATCGCGGTTTTCCTGGGCGGCGGCGTGCGATACGAGAACGACAAGAACAACGGCGTCACCGCGCTCCTGAAGGAAACCCTCCTGAACTCCGTGGACGCGCGGGCGGGGGGTGTCGCCTACCGCAGCTCGCTGCCCGATCTGGGCCGTCTCGTTCCCTACCAGGACCGGGATATTTGGGGCGTCTCACTTTCGGTCTCCGCGGATTCCTGGAAGGAAGCCCTCACCCGGCTTGGCGCCATGTTCTCGCATCCCGACCTGGACACCGTCACCGTCGACGCGACGCGGATTTACGTATTGGGCGCGCTCGACAGGTGGCTCGACGACGACGCCGCCCAACGCGCACGCCTCATCTTCTCCACCAAATACGTGATGAGTGGCTACCGCCTACCCGGATTGGGAACCCGAAAGAACCTGATCAGCATGCCGTTGACCGATGTGGAAAGCTGGTATCGAAAATTCGTGGTCCGCGGCAACACCGTGGTCTCGGTCTTCGGCGACGTTCGGGCGGCGGATGTCGGGCCGGCTGTGGACGCGGCGTTCGGCGAGCTCTCCGACCACCCCTTCGAGCCCGGGACGATTGTCAAGGAGGGCGAATTCGACGGTTTCCGGGAGAAATGGGAGCTGGGTGCCGGGGCGGATTGCACGCTGACGCTCGCCTTCAATGGGCCGCCCGCCAGGAGCAACGACATCCCCGAGTTGTATGTCGCCAATTCTCTGCTCAGCGGACCGCGGGGATGGTTCCAGCAGTACCTGAAAACCAACGATTTCGTGAAGGACGCCAACTCGATCGTCTCGCACGCCATCGACGAATCTCCGATCATCGCGTCGGTCACCGTGGTCGGGACCCCTTCGGAAGAGACCGCGGCGAATTTGCTCTTCCGTCAGTTCAAGAAAGTGGCCTTCCTATCGCTGACCGGCGAGTTGGCCGACACGCTGCGTTACGCGAAGACGCACGCGGCGGCCGGCTACCTGAACCTGTTCGGCTCGAACACCGCCCGGGCGTTCCAGGCGGGGAGGGGCGAGCTGTTCGGCCTCGCCCTCGACTATCCGTTGATCCTCCCCTCGAGGATCGACGCCGTCACGGCGGACGACCTCCGCCGGGTCGGCTTGAAATATTTCGAGTACGACGAGTTCGGCCGCCGGCCCTACGCGGTGGCGGAGACCCGTCCGGGCGGCTGGTAACCGCCGCCGGCGCGGGCTCACCCGATCCGTGGGCCGTGAGCCCGTCACCGTCGTCGCGACGGTCCGAAACGAAGCCTCCGCGGTCGACGCGCTTCTCGACTCGCTCCTCCGGGGCGCGCGGGTTCCCGACGAGATCGTCATCGCGGACGGCGGCTCGACCGATGGCACCTACGAGCGGCTGAGCGCCCGCGCCGCCGCCGACCCCCGAATCCACGCGCTCCTCGCTCCCGGGAACCGCAGCGTCGGCAGGAACGCGGCCGTCCGCGCGGCGAGGCACGGGGTCATCGCCTGCACCGACGCCGGCGTCGAGGTGGAGCCTGAGTGGCTCGACCGGATGGTCCGCCCCTTTGAGGAGGATCCGGCCGTGGAGGTCGTGGCCGGATTCTATCGAGCGTACGGCACGACTCCGTTCGAGCGCGCGGCGGGCGTCGTCTCGGCTCCCAGCCTGGGCGAGATCGACCACGCGCGGTTCCTGCCATCGACCCGTTCCGTCGCCTTCCGAAGCAAGGCGTTCGACCGGGTGGGCGGATTCGACGAGTCGCTCTCCCACAACGAGGACACCCCGTTCGCGCTGGCGTTGAAGCGCGCGGGCTCGAAATTCGCCTTCGCTCCCGAGGCGATCGTGCGCTGGCGCCCCCGCGGAAATCTCGGGGCGTTCATGCACCAGCATCGGCGGTTTGGGATCGGGGACGGTGAGTCGCGCGTGCAGGCGTGGTTCTATGGAACGATCGCGGCCAAGTATGCCGCCGGGTTGGCGCTCTTGATCGCCGGATTCTGGTTTCGACCCGCGTGGTGGGCGCTCTGGGCGGCGGTCGCGCTCTTCATCGCGTCCCAGGCGCGCCGCGGGCTCGGCCGAATCCCCGCTCTGGAGGCCATCTTCCTCGTCCCCGCGCTCAAGGTCGCCTACGACCTCGCCTACCTCTCGGGGTATCAAAAGGGGCGCCGCGGGCCCTTGCGCTCAACCTCATGACCGAGCTCAGGCCTGTTCCTATAGCAGCCGGCGCATGAGATAGGAAAACTTTACGAACATGGTCCGACTGTTTCGACTCACGCCGGACTGGCGCCTTCCGTTGGAAGGTTTGTAGCCGCCGACGGCGAGATCCTCGTTGTACCCCATGTAGAAGGCTGTTCCCGGATTCGGCGCCCATGCCAGGAGCAGCTGGGGACGAAGGTTGTAGCGCGAGGACTGGTAGTCGGTTCGGATGCGCGCGAAGGCGAAGCGGCTGAACTGGTATACCACCTGGCTCGACCAGAGGTTCTCCTCGTACGCGAGGAGGTGCGTGTCGTTCCGCACCAGGCGGCTCCAGGTGTAGTCGGTGCCAAAGCGCAGCGCGGCCGAGGGCCGCCATGTCACGGAAAGCTTGGCGTCATGGGTCCGGCCCGGTCCGGGATTCAAGGGCGCCGCAGGATTCGCCAGACCCTCGGGGCTCACGCGGGGAAACCGCGGGCCGCCGCCGAAGTCGTAGTCGAATACCTGCCACGCCTGGTCGAACATCGCCGCTACCGTCCACTGTGGAAGGGGCGTGGAACTCCCGCTGATCGTGTAGCCGCGATAGACGGTCGAGCGCTCGACCGGCCCGGCAAACGCTCCCGCCTGCCGCGCGTTTCGCCGCGGGCCGAACTCATCCTCGAATAGCCGCAGGTAGTCCGAATAGGGGCCGATCGTCACGGAGGTCTGGCTCCGGAGGTTGAAGGTCGCTCGTGGCCACAAGTACGCGTACTTCATACGCCCCTGCCAGTCGAACTCGACCCAGGTGGTGTGCGCGGCACTCCATGAGAGGAGTGGTGCTCCCGGTCGCGGCTCCGCGTCCCACCGTGCCTCGAAGCCCCAGTCGTTGATGTTGGTCTGCGTGGTGAAACCGGATTCCGCCACATAATCCGGGCTGCGTCCTTCGCCGGAGAGGGTCAGGTTGAGATGCCGGCCGGGGCGCTGAACGACTGTACGGTACCCGAGACCGCGACCCGTTCGCAGCTCCTCGCGGTCGTTATCTGGATCGTAGAACGCGCGCCGGGCCCAGGTACCGATGAGCTCCGCCGTCGCGACCAGACGCGTCCCTATCGCGAGGCGGGTGTCCGTTCCCAACGTGACGTTGTCTCGGTCCACGAAGCGGTAGCCGGTGGCGAGCAGCCCGATGGTGGAGGCCGCGCCCACCTCCCGCCTCAGGCGCAGGATGCCGACGGTGCTATTGCGGCCGCCGAGGCGAGAGACCTCGGCCTGGAGCAGCGTGTCGGAGCGCTCGGCCTCGGTGTAGAGACCGGGCGCCTCGTCGCTGGCCAGGAGCACTCCGAACGCGGTGCTGCCGGTCTTCCCCGTGAGTTTGACCGCCGCCACCGGGTCCACGATCGCGCGTGTGTGGACCACCTGGAGCGGAGTGCGGAACAGATCCACACCTTCTAGGAAGAAGGGGCGTTTCTCTTCGAAAAAGAGAGGGAATCGCTGGTTGGCGGTCACCACCGGCGCATCGGCTTCCACCTGCGCGAAGTCGGGGTTGAGGGCGAGATCGGCATTCACCTCGGAGCTGACGCCCAATTTGGCGGAGAGACCGAGGTCGGTGCGCGGCGCCGAGTCGCGGAAGCTGGAGGGCGACGCTCCGGGATCGGGGCTTGGGACGCGCGCACCTTCGCCCAGCACGGCGACGCTCGGTATGACCTCGATGATGCGCCCGCCCGGCAGGTCCCCGAACCCGGAGAGACTACCAGCTTGGGTCAGGAAACCCGCCAGCCCGCGTCGCATCGGCATCCACGAGTCCTGCTCGTCGTCGAGATGGCGGATACGCCGCTGCACCTGCACGTTCCACAGCTGCCCAGGGTTCGTCGCGTAGCGTAGCGAGGACAGGGGGATGGCGACTTCTACCGCCCAACCCTCCCGGTCCAGGCGCCCTCGCGACTGCATCACGATGTCCACGCTGTAGTCCGCCGTTGTGGCGCCCTCAGTAAGAACTCCGTCCGCCTGGATGCCGAGGGGGTTGAAAGCCAGGGCGTAGGCGTGGCGCCGGTCGCCGAAGGTGTCGAGGAAGATCTCGACAACGTCGTCGTCACCGATGTTGTCGCGCGGGGTCATGTTGGCGCGGACCGCTGCCGAGTCGTCATACGCCCGGATCGCGAAATAGAGCGTCCGCGCGTCCAATCCGATCAGCACGACCGTCTCTCGCGAGGGCGCGGTGTTGTCGCCCGGCTTCGTCTGGACGAACCCCTCGAGGCGCGCGGCGGAGCGCCACACCGGCTCGTCGAGAGCCCCATCGATGACCGGCGCCGAGTCGAGGCGGCGCACCGACACCGGCGCGCGAACGTGGCCCGCCGAGGGCGTCGGGCTGCCGTAGGGCTGAGCGCCGAGGGGGGTCGCGACGAGGACCAGGACGCCCGCGCGGACGGAAGTGCCCAGGAGAATCCAAATTGACCCCGGAGTAGTAACCATCTAATCTCTAGATGCAGGTTACATTCATTTGGAATCGGTAACCTGTCAATAGCATCATAGTAGTTACCTCAGAGAGGGGGGATCTTGCGGTGAGCCAAGCGATTGGAGGAGCGTTCAAGCTGGTCGGGGGCCGGCCCTGCCTCGATTTCGTGAACACCGTGGGGGGGCGGGTCCCGAATCCGCGGGCACGGGGGCGCGACTGGGCCGACCGGATCGTGTGGGAGCGTCTGCAGACCGTCGCCGACCTGGTGCGCTGGGCACGCGTGGCGGGAGTCGCATCCGAACGGGACGCGCCGACCCTGGAACGCGCCCTGCGCGCAGGGCCTACGGGGGAGGCGCGGCTGCTCCGCCGCGTCCGCCGCCTGCGCGAAGCGCTGTACCGCCTCTTCAAGGCGGTGGTGGAAGGGTGGCCACCGGAGCGGGCTGACCTGGCGCGGATCAACCGGGAGTTGCGACGCTCGCGCTCCCACGAGCGCCTTGTCGCCTCAGCCGCCCGCGCTACCCGCCACCGCCCCTTTGACCTCGCCCCGGACCCCTCGGCGTCGCCCGGCGACCGCTTCTTGGGACCGGTTGTGAAGTCCGCGGCGGAACTGCTGATGTCCGAGGATCTCGCAATGGTCAAGCAGTGCGGAGGCGAAGAATGCGGGTGGCTTTTCCTTGATACCAGCCGCAATCGGAGCCGCCGATGGTGTGACATGGCCGACTGCGGCAACCTGGCCAAGGTGCGCCGCTGGAGGCTCCAGCAATGAGCGCCTGATGGCCGCGGCGCAACGTGACCATGATGGCCGGAGACAGGAAGGGGTTCGAGCAGCCATGAACAAGCTAACGAAGACGATCGGCCTTGCCGCGCTGTGCTTGGGTGTTACGGCGGCATTCTCGGCGTGCGCGGTGTCGCGCCGAACCAACGAAGAATCGGGCTCCACCCTCGTAGGTCGGGCGACGGGGACCTTCGACGACAGCGTTGCCCCAGTGGCTGTCGGTGGAACGGAGACCGTCGCTTCAGGTCGGCTGGCGATCGACAAGACGTACCGGGGCGACCTCGTCGGAGCCAGCAGGGGCGAGATGTGGACCGTGGACACAAGCGTCAAGGGGTCTCGAGGATATGTAGCGATCGAGAGGGTCAGCGGGACGCTGGAGGGCCGGGCGGGCACATTCGTGCTGCTCCACCAGGGCGTGATGAGTCCTGGGGGCAACTACAGGCCGAGGCTCATCGTCGTTCCCAATTCGGGGACCGATCAGCTGAAGGACCTCAGCGGAATCATGACGATCTCGACCGACCACGGAAAACACTCCTACGTGGTCCAGTACAAGCTGCCAGGGCCGGCGGCCGCACCCCCGCGTGGGACGGAACGCATTGCGGAACGGCCCTGGCCCGAGCCACGTCCGTGAACATGAGGAGTGATACCGCTATGGAGGGTGCGACGGTTGGACAGCCCAAGGCCTCGTTGTGGCGCGATTCGGATTTCCTGAAGTTCTGGTCGGGGGAGTCGCTGTCGATGCTTGGAGCCCAGGTGTCGCTGGTGGCGATCCCGCTGCTCGCGGTGACGTGGCTCAACGCGACTCCGTTCCAGATGGGTCTACTCAACGCGGCCGAATTCGCACCGTTCCTGCTCTTCACCCTGGTCGCCGGGGTGTGGGTGGACAGGACCCGGCGGCTTCCGCTGCTCATCGGTGCCAACCTCGGGCGGGCGGTGCTGGTCGGGCTGATCCCGCTCGCCACAGCGTCCAAGATGATGGACATCGGGTTGCTCTGCGCCCTGGTATTCCTTGCGGGAGCGCTCACCGTGATCTTCGACCTGGCGTACCAGTCATTCGTGCCATCGCTGGTAAGCCGGGAGCGGCTCATCGAGGCTAACGGCAGGCTGGAGGGCAGCCGTTCATTCGCGCAGATGAGCGGGCCGGGAGTGGCTGGCATCCTGGTCAGCTCGGTGACAGCGCCGGTCGCCATCGTGATCAACGCCGTGACCTATCTGATCTCCGCGGTCACGAACCTATTCATTCGGCGGGTCGAGTCCCCACCGCGACCCGTCTCCGCGCCGCGCCAAGCATTCTTGGCGCAGATTGGCCAGGGGCTGAATCTTCTTCTGCGCAACACCTATCTGTGCGCGCTGGGCGCCGAAGCCGCCGTTTACAACCTATTCAACCAGGTCCTGTGGGCGGTCCTGGTGCTGCACCTGGTGCGCGGCCTGCATTTCCCGCCTGCGGCGGTCGGCATCGTGCTCACCATGTCCGGGGTCGGAGCTGTGATGGGGAGCGTGATTGCGGCCCGGTTCAGCCGGCGGTGGGGGTTGGGTCCCACACTGATCGGCTCGATCGTGATCGCCAACACCGCACCCCTGCTGATCCCGCTCGCCTCGGGCGGGGTTGTGCTCACGGCCGCGATTATTTCCCTGTCGTTGCTAATCAATGGAATCGGGTTGGTGGTCTACAACATACAGGCGATCAGCGTGCGCCAGGCATCGGTCAGCTCCGATGTGCTCGGGCGGACGAATGCCGGGTACCGTTTCGCGGTAACCGGCACCGCCGCGATCGGCGCGATCATCGGCGGTGTGCTTGGAGAGCTGATTGGGCTACGCGCCACCATGGTGGTTGGCGCGGTCGGCACGCTGGGCGCCCTTTGGTTCGTCATCCAGTCACCCATCCCAAGACTGCGTGACCTCTCCGAAATCAAGCCCGAGAGCGTCCCTCGGACATAGGCGAAGCTCACTCTTCGCGAGGACTCTGACCCATGTCTCGAATCATGCGTTCATGGCACGGAATCACCCCGACGCACCTGGCCAACGAGTACCTGGCGCGAATGACTCCGATCGCCCTCGCTGACTATCGCGCCGTCCCAGGCAACCTCGACGCCTGGGTCGTGAGCCGTCGCGACGGTGATGTCACCCACGTGATGACGTTGAGCCTGTGGAGCTCGCTGGCTGCCATCCGCGCGTTCGCCGGCGATTCGATCGAGGCGGCGAAGTACTACGACTTCGATTCGCGCTACCTGCTCGAGCTGGAGCCCACAGTGGTGCATTGGGAGGTACAGGACGGATGAGAGCTACGCACCTTGCGTCGCCTCCTTCTCCACGTCCTGCGTCTCCTCGGGCCGCGGGTTGAAGATCGCCGCCAGCTCGCTCCGGAGCTGCCCCTCGTCCAGGTTCCACTTCAGCTCGCCCTTGTGGGCGATGGAAATGGCGCCGGTCTCCTCCGAGACCACGAAGACGCATGCGTCCGTCTCTTCCGCCAGGCCGAGCGCGGCGCGGTGCCGCGTCCCGAGGATGGGCGACAAGCCCGGAGTCTGGCTGAGCGGCAGAATGCAGCCGGCCGCCGCGATCTGGTCGCCGCGGATCACCACGGCGCCGTCGTGGAGCGGTGAGTGCGGGGTGAAGACCGTCTCCAGCAATTCCTTGGTGACCGTGGCGTCGAGCTTGGTCCCGGTCTCGATGTAGTCCCGAAGTCCCATGTCGCGCTCGACGACGATGAGCGCGCCCCGCCGCTCCTTGCTCATGTCCTCCACCGCGCCCAGGATCTCCTTGAGCACGCCGCCGTCCCCGACCCGGATGAGGGCGCGCAGGAGCCGGTTCTGCCCCACGTGCGTCAAGAGCGCGCGCAGCTCGGGCTGGAACAGGATCACGAAGAGGATCACCCAGACGGTCTTGAGGCTTCCGATGATCCAGTTGAGCGCGTTGAGCCGGAACCACTGGGCGACGATCGACGCGATGACGATGAACACCAACCCCACGAACATCTGGGCCGCGCGCGTCCCCTTGATCATGGCGAAGAGGCGGTAGAAGAGGAAGGCCACGATCAGGACGTCGATGATGTCGACGAGGATCTGGGGTTTGATCTGGATCACGTCCGGGTCTCCAAGCGCGGTACGGTCTCGTGGGCGGGGGACAGGATCGCCTCGGCTGACCGGAGGGCATCCCGCGTTTCCCGAACGTCGTGGGTGCGGAAGATCCGGCCGCCGAGCCCGTAGGCGGCCACGGTCGCGCCGAGCCCGGCCGCCAGGCGGCCCTCGACGGAAGGCCCGCCCCACTCGCGGAGGAACGACTTCCGCGACACTCCGATGTACAGGGGACGACCCAGCGAGGTCAAGAGCGGAAGCCCCCGCAGGGCCTCGATGCTCTGTTCCGCGCGCTTCCCGAACCCGATGCCGGGGTCGAGGGCGATCCGCTCGCGGGGAACGCCTCGCCGTTCCGCCTCCTGAAGCCTCGCCTCCAAGAAGCCGCGCACCTCGGCCGCGACGTCGCGATACTCGCGCTTCTCGTGGAGCTGGGAAGGGGCGCCGATCGAGTGCATCAAGATGAGCCCGGCGCCCGCCTTGGCCGCGTGATCGGCGATCGTGGGATCGACGCCCAGCCCGCTCACGTCATTGACCATCGCGACGCCGTGGTCCAGCGCCCGGCGGGCCACCTCGCCCCAGTAGGTGTCGACCGAGAGGGGAACGCGGAGGCGGTTCGAGAGCGCGTCCAAGACGGGGGCGATCCGCTCCCATTCCGCGTCGGGTCCGACCGGCTCGGCGGCGCCGGGGCGCGTGCTCTGGCCGCCCACGTCGATGGCGTCGGCGCCCGCCTCCACCATCGCTTCCGCGTGCGCGATCGCTTGGTCGGGAGCAAGAAAGCGACCCCCGTCCGAGAAGGAATCGGGGGTCACGTTGAGGATACCCACCACGCGCGCCCGCTGGGAGAGGTCCCAGGAACCGAGGCGGTGGCTAAAGATCACGGTCTCAGGCCAAGCCGGGGCTCTCGGTGGGAGCGACGCGGGCCACGGGCGCCTCATCGCGCGGGCCGGCGCCGTCTTCTTCAACGGCGGTCGTCGCGGCCTCAGCTTCGCCGTTGCCGCGGTCGCGCGCCAAGGGCTCGAGCTGTTCCCCGCGGAGAAGCTTTTCAACCTCGTCGCCGTCGAGTATCTCCCGCTCGAGGAGCGCCTGGGAGAGGATGTGAAGCTTATCGAGATTGTCGGAGAGAAGCTGGCGCGCGCGGTTGTAGGCGCCTTCCACGAGTCCTCGCACTTCCTCGTCGATCATGATCGCTGTCTTCTCGCTGTAATCGCGGCTCTGCGAGATCTCGCGGCCCAGGAAGACGAACTCCTCCTTGCTGCCGAACGTAAGCGGGCCGAGCCGCTCGCTCATGCCCCACTCGCAGACCATGCGGCGGGCGATGTTGGTGGCGCGCCGAATGTCGTCCGACGCGCCCGTTGTGAGCTGGCCCAATACGATTTGCTCCGCGGCCCGTCCGCCCATGAGATGGGTCAAGATCTGGAGCCAGTAGTCGCGCGAGAACGAGTGGCGCTCGTCCTGCGGCAGGTACGCGGTCAGCCCGAGGGCCCGCCCGCGCGGGATGATCGTCACCTTGTGGACCTTGTCGCTCCCGGGCTGGAGCCACGCCACCAGCGCGTGTCCCGCCTCGTGATAGGAGGTGCTCTTCTTCTCGGAGTCGGAGATCACCAGGCTTCGGCGCTCGGTCCCCATCATCACCTTGTCCTTGGCGTCCTCGAAATCCTGGTCATTGACGCGCTTGTGGTTCCGCCGCGCGGCCAGGAGCGCCGCCTCGTTGACGAGATTCGCCAGGTCGGCGCCCACCATGCCGGGCGTCCCGCGCGCGATCACGTTGAGGTTCACGTCTTCCGAGACCGGAATGTTGCGCGTGTGGACGCGGAGGATTCCCTCGCGGCCGCGCACGTCGGGGACATCGACGACGATCTGGCGGTCGAAGCGGCCAGGGCGCAGGAGCGCCGGGTCGAGCACGTCGGGACGGTTGGTGGCCGCGATCAGGATCACCCCGTCGTTCGACTCGAATCCGTCCATCTCGACGAGGAGCTGGTTCAAGGTCTGTTCCCGCTCGTCGTGGCCGCCGCCCAGGCCGGCTCCGCGGTGGCGTCCGACCGCGTCGATCTCATCGATGAAGATGATGCAGGGAGCGTTCCGCTTTCCCTGATCGAAGAGGTCGCGCACCCGCGAGGCGCCGACGCCGACGAACATCTCGACGAAGTCCGAGCCCGAGAGCGAGAAGAAGGGAACGCCCGCCTCGCCGGCGACCGCCTTGGCGAGGAGCGTCTTCCCGGTGCCAGGAGGGCCGAGCAGCAGGGCGCCCTTGGGAATCCGCCCGCCCAGGCGTTGGAATTTCTTCGGATCGCGCAGGAACTCGATGATCTCCTCCAGCTCCTGCTTCGCCTCGTCGGCGCCGGCGACGTCCTTGAACGTCACCTTGGGGCTCGACTCGAGCGCCACCTTGGGGCGGCTCTTTCCGAATTTCATGGCGTTCGCGCCGCCCGATTGAAGCTGGCGGATCATGACGAGCCAGAGGACGACCAGGGCGATGAAGGGGAGATATCCCAGCGCGATGCCCCACCAGTTCATGCCGGGGGGCTTGGAATTGACGACCACGTTTGGATCCTTCGCGAGGATCGCGCGGCCGATGTCCTTGTCCTCCGCGGGGAGGTAGACCTTGAAGTAGACGTAAGAGATCGGCCGCCCTTCCACGTGGGTCAGGCCGCTCTGCTTCAGCTCGCCGACCACCTCGCGCTCCACGATCGTCGCGGCCTTGATGTTCGCCTGGTCGATCTGCTGGAGAAATTCGGAGTAGGGAATCTCGTGCGTCTTGGCGCGAATCTCGCCGTAGACCTGGACAAAGACGAGCACCGCGAGCACCAAGATGACCCAGAGCAGGGCGGTCCGCAGCGGCTTGGCCGGCCCGAATGGCGTCGGCTTGCGCTGTGGCGGGCGCGGCGGGGCCGGAGCCCGGCGCGGCGTCCGACTCGACTGCTTGCGTGCGACCGGGCGATGGTCCCGGGCGGGGCTTCGGCTCAAGTTGTCTCCTCGATGTTCGTGGGGATTCACGTGCCGGAAATTCCTCTGTGACCTATCGGCAGGGATGCCGAGGCTCTCCAGTTTTGGATGGTGCGTTCCGCCCCGTCGATTCGGAAATCCGGAGCTCCAGATGCACGCGTCCCCGCTCCCGCCGGGCCCGGATGCCTCCCGGGAGATCGACCGAACGGCCACTGGGGGTCGTGACGAGGGAGAGGAGGGCGTCGATGTGCGTTGCGGCCAGGTTGCGGACGTCCCCGTTCAGCTCCTGTACGGCGTCGCGGAACAGATAGCTTCTCAAGGGCTTAGGGTAGTCGAGCAGGCGCGCGGCATCAAGCGAGATCTTTCCCTCGCCGTCTGGCCTTAGGAGCAGGGGCAGGAGCCGGCGCGACTCCCCCGAGAAATAGTCCTCGGCTTCGCGGATGGCGGCGGCCCCCCGGAGGATCGCCTCGCGCGCCGACTCGTTCATGCGCGCCCGAATTCGGGGCAGGATCTCGAGCCGGAGAAAGTTGCGGATCGGCTCGCTGCTCTGGTTGGACGAGTCGACGCGGTAGCGAAGCTCGTGGCGGGCGACGTAGTCGAGGACCTGGCCCCGCGTCGTATCAAGAAACGGACGGACTACCCGGACGCCCCGGACTCGGCCTCGAATCGGCATGCCGGCGAGGCCGCGGAGACCCGCGCCGCGCAAGAGGCGGAAGAGCACCGTCTCGGCCTGATCGTCCGCGGTGTGCGCGGTGAATACGCGGTCGGCCCCCACGCGATCGGCCAACTCGCCCAGCGCCACGTATCGCGCGAGCCGGGCGCTTTCCTCCGAGGGAGAGGGGAGCGGGTCGAGCCGCGATTCCACGAACGCGTGTCCCCCGTTCTCCGCGATGGCGCGGACGAACCGAGCGTCCTCGTCCGATTCGGCGCCGCGAAATCCGTGGTTCACGTGGGCCACGATCACGCGGGACCCGATCGTTTCGCCCCCGTCGTATTCCGCGAGGAAGTGATAGAGGGCGATCGAGTCGGGGCCGCCCGAGACGGCGACCAGGATCGGGCCCCGGGCTGGCAGGAGCCGTTCCGTCCGGATGAGCCGGCTGGCGAAGTACTCGAGCGTTTGGTCGCGAGGATTGGGTCTCATGGGAGGAGTATAGCGCCTCGGGGATGGAGGACCCTCGACCGCGTGCGGAGGGGGTAAGTTGGTGGCGGCGCAGGGATTCGAACCCCGGACCAAGAGATTATGATTCTCCTGCTCTACCGCTGAGCTACACCGCCGCCGAGCGCCGAACTCTACGAGCCCCGGCTCGGGGCTGTCAAGGAGGGCTCCCCGATTGACACCCCCCGCGAGTTCCACGTAAACTGCGCGGCTACCACGTCCAAGTGCCGGCAGGCCGGCGCGTTCCGGCCGCCTTTCCGTAAGGAGCATTCCAATCCCATGATCCGCGGGCTTGCCGGGGGGCTTCTCGCTCTCCTGCTGATGGGTATCACCACACCTTGCCGCGCCACTTCGGATCTCACCGGCTTCGGCGGCGTGGGATTCCGGGCCGGCACGCTCTTCTTCACGAAGGACCCGACCATCGCCGCGGACGATTCGCCCCGGCTCTCGGGCGATCTGGTTTTGAGCTATTCTTGGACCGACCACGTGACCGCCGACGTCACGGTCGGGTGGGGGTGGAGTAAGCTCAACACGGGAAACGACAGCTTCTACGTCGCGAACATCGTCCCGCTCTTCCCGATCGGGGTTCGCTACAAGTTTCAGGACGGGAAAGCGATGCGCCCGTTCCTCGGCGGCGGGGGCGGCTTTTACAATTGGTCGATCCTCTCCAAGGACCTGGGGGCGGCCAAGGATCCGGTCACCTACGCGCGGCTCCGTCGCGTCGATCTCGGCGTCTATGGAATCGCGGGCGTGGAGCGGCAAATGTCGCAGCACATCACGATGGTCGCCGACGGGAACTACACCCATATCTTCGCGGGCGATGAGGATCTCTTCCCCTCGGGCTACAGCGGCGCCAAGGCCTATTTCCAGGTGCGCCTCGGCGTCACGTTTTGGTTCTCGCTGAGCGAGCGAATTGACACGGGGCTTCCAGACTAGCGCCATGAAGACCTTCGCGACCCCAGGTGGCAAACTCTCGGGCTACGATCCGGAAGGCCGCTCGCCGCGCGTGTCGGAGGAGGTCGCTCTCACCTTCGACGACGTCCTCCTGGTGCCGGGCTACTCCGAAGTCCACCCGCGCGACGTCGATACGTCCACGCAGCTCACCCGCGACATCACGCTCAACATTCCGGTCGTCAGCGCGGCGATGGACACCGTCACCGAGAGCGCCCTCGCCATCGCGATCGCCCAAGAGGGCGGAATCGGCATCGTCCACAAGAACCTCCCCATCCTGGAACAGGTGGAGGAGGTGGATCGGGTGAAGCGCTCCGAGAGCGGGATGATCGTCAACCCCATCACGCTCCCGCCCGACGTTCCCATCTCCCGGGCTCAGGAGTTGATGGACAAGTTCCGGATCTCGGGCGTCCCGATCACCGAGGGCAAGCGCCTGGTCGGCATTCTGACCAATCGCGACCTGCGATTCGTGAGCGGAGCCGATCTCAAGGTGAAGGACGTGATGACCAAGGAGAATCTCATCACCGCGCCGGTGGGGACGACCCTCGAGGAAGCGGAGCGGATTCTCCACAAGCATCGGATCGAAAAACTCCCCGTGGTGGACCAGCACTTCAACCTCCGCGGGTTGATCACGGTAAAGGACATCCAGAAGCGGATCCGCTACCCGCGCGCGTGCAAGGATCACCTCGGGCGCCTCCGCGTCGGCGCCGCGATCGGCGTGGGGGCCGACAATCTGGACCGTGCGGACGAGCTGGTGCGGGCGGGCGTTGACGTGATCGTCATCGACAGCGCGCACGGGCACTCCAAGGCGGTGATCGAAACGACCCAGGCAGTGAAGCGCAAGCACGCGAACGTGCCGCTCATCGTGGGGAACGTGGCGACCGCGGAGGGTACCCGCGATCTGATCTCGGCCGGAGCCGACTGCATCAAGGTGGGGATGGGGCCAGGCTCGGCCTGCACCACACGCGTCGTGGCGGGGGTCGGCGTCCCGCAGATCTCGGCGGTGATCGAGTGCTCCGCCGCCGCCGGGAGGGAGGGGATCCCCACGATCGCGGACGGCGGGATCAAGTACTCGGGAGACGTCGCCAAGGCGTTGGCCGCCGGGGCCCACTCGGTGATGATCGGAAACCTGCTCGCGGGAACCGAGGAGAGCCCGGGCGAGACCATCCTCCTCGAAGGGCGCACCTACAAGGTCTACCGGGGCATGGGCTCACTCAGCGCCATGTCCGGCGGGCGAGGCGACCGCTACTTCCAGGAAGGCGTCAAAGACTTGAAGAAGCTCGTGGCCGAGGGCATCGAGGCCCGGGTTCCCTATAAGGGGCAGGTGGCGAACGTGATCTACCAGCTGATGGGAGGGCTGCGCGCGGGGATGGGCTACTGCGGCGTCGCGACCATCGAGGACCTGCGCACGAAAAGCCGATTCGTCCGTATCACGCACGCCGGGCTCCGCGAGAGCCACCCGCACGATCTCACCATCACCAAAGAAGCTCCCAACTACGAAATTCGATAGCCCGCCTCGCGGCGCCGGGCGATCGCACAAAGTGCGATAGCCGGCCTTACGGCGCCGGCTATCGGTGTGCAGGGGGGGTGCGTGCCCTCCGGTAAAGCGTCGGGTCGGGGGCCGAAGGGCACGCGGGGGGATCGATGTCGCTCCGGCTATGCGCCTCCCGCCGGTAGCGAAAACTGAAAGTCAGGGGATAGAAGCCGGATCTCGCGGGTCAGCCCCCGGATCTGATCCAGGTGCTTCCGCTCGCCGGTCCGCTTCCACTCCGAATAGGCGTCGAGGAGTTGATCCTGCATCGCCCGCAGCGTCTCCTCGCGGGCCTCCTCGTCAACGCTCCGCTCGATGCGCAGTACCTGGGCGCGCTTGAAGCGCTTCGAGAAGCTCCAGTACTCCCCGCGCATGTGCGAGAGCATCTTGTGGTAGCGCTCGACGGCCATCGTCAGCTTTTCGAGGAGCCCGCCCATGGCAGCGGTTGGATTCTCCAGCAGCTCACCGTACGTATAGGAGAAGTGGTACCAGTTCGGGCTCCGGCCCACGTCGGCCTCTTCGCCGGTGATGATTCCCTCGCGGCGATTGGGGACGTGCGGGCCGTTGTGCTCAAAGTGGCCGACCGAGACGAGCAGTAGATCTTCCGGCGTCCGGTAGATCTTGTAGCGAAGCGCGCCGCGCTGCGCGCCGGCCAGCCGCCTCCAGGCGGCAACGTCATAGCGCGAGAGCAGGCGCGAGCGTTCGGGAGGAAGCGGAACGTGCGCTTCGATCTGATCCTTGAGCGCGGCGAGGTACGCGTCCACGTCCTCTTGAGGGAGCGGGTCGCCGTTCTTGGGGGTCCCGCTGGCTTTCGTCAGCAAGAGGCAGTTGATCGCAACGTACGCGGTGGGCCGCACCTTCCGTGGGTTCGTCTTGCTCGCTAGATACTTGCGGGCTGCCGTCATGGCTTACCTCAGCTCTCCGTCGTTCCTGCGTTGAGATCAACTTCCTGGGGTCCCCTTAGAAGACCCATCTCGCAACATCCGACCACCCTGTCATGCATCCTCCATGCCGCCCCGAAGTGGGCCCGAGGGCCCTGATCCAATCCAAAGAGCCGCAATTATTTAGTCAGACCGGCTGAAAATTTTCCGTCCGCCGCGAGGCCGATTTGGCTCAGGAACTGGTTTCTTTCAGCCGAAATAGCGGGTTGAAGGACCCAGGGCTTGGGGGCTCAAGGGATTGCGGGATGCGGGCCGGTTTGCATCGTGCCCGATGGAAAGTGGGGAAGGGTGGCCGGGAGGCCCCCGAACGAGCCCTGGTTACAAGACCTAACACGTTGATTCACATGGGATTAGATACGGCTCGGATGAGCCACTCGTGGCACGCTACTTGCGTTGTCTGACAACACTTTACGGGGTCCTTGGGTTCACGGAGGGAGTCGACGATGCGCAGCGAGTCGGCGGTGAGCGATAGGACGCGCGGCGTCCTCGCCTACTGCCTCGGAGGCATCTGGTTTGGGGCGCGTGTCGAGGAGGTGGCTGGTTTGATGCAAGCAGACCACCCCGCCCCGCTGCCGCATCAGCGCGAGCCTCTCTCGGGCGTCATCGCGTTCCGTGGGACGATGGTCCCCACGTTCGAGATCGCCAACTACCTCGGGTTGGATGGGGCGCGATCGATCAACTCCTCTTACGCGCTCGTCCTGACGCGGGGCACCGATCGCTTCGGGGTGATGATTCCCGAAATTCCGCACCTGGTTCCCGCCAAGGAGCTGCGCGAAGCGGAGCTCTCGGCCGCCGACCCCGAACTCGCATCGATGATCCAGTCGGTCTTCGAATCGGGCGATCTCCGGATCCACTGCCTCAACTACTGGTCGATCATCGATTCCATCATGCCGCCGTCGGGGGCTACTCCGCCCTCCGCGGCCGGCCATTGAGGAGGCCCTGAACATGGCAGAGACCCTGCGCGACAAGAGCCCGAACACCCGGCGTGAGAGCCGGCGCGCGGAGGAGGCCTCGCCTCCCTGGGCCGTCCTCGGTGTCACCGTCTTCGCCTCGCTCGTGGCAGGGGCCGCGGGTCATCTCGTACCGGGAACGGCCGGTTGGGTGGCCGCCGGCGTCCTCGCCGTTCTCGGCGGCGCTTCGGCCCTGGTGCTGGTGAAGGCGCCGAGCGAGCACATCGACGTCGCGCTTCGCCGTCAGATCCGCGAGCTGGAGGAGGACAAGAAGACCGCCGGGCCCGCCCTCCTCGAGCTGGAGTCGCTGCGTCGCCAAATCGAGGTGGCCACGTCGAGCTACAAGGGTGGGCGAGACCCGCTGACCGCCGTGTCGGAGCTGGGGCTCGGGCCGCTCAACGCGCTCCTCCAGGCGGCTCGCGAAGCGAGCGCTTCGGGACCGGTGGTGAGCCGCATCGCGATTGACGAGGCCGAGCTGGTGGGGGTGGACGGCGTTCCTCTCCCGGAGCCGTGGCCGGCCGACGCGAACGATCCACCGGCGTTCGACCCCCGCGTCCGCGCGGAGGCGCTGCGCGGCATCGACGCGCTGATCTCCGGGCTGGAGTCGCTCACCCGGATGCTCTCGCGGCCCATCCCCGCGGTCTCCGTGTCGCCCTCCTCGGATGGCGCCTCGCGGACCCCGGCGCAGCTGGTCGACGAGGTGGTGCACACCGCGGCCGACGGGATTGAGGATCTGGCGGCCGGGCTCATGAGGGCCAACGAGCTGGCTTCGGTGGCGGAGCGCGTCACCAACCGCGCCACGCTGCTCGCGCTGAATGCCGCGCTGGAAGCGACCCGATCGGGGAGCGAAGCCTTCGCCGCCATCGCGGAGGAGACGCGCCGTCTCGCCGAGTTCGCGCGCGAAGCGACGGACACGATCTCCAGACTTGCGAGCGAAATCGAATACAAGGTGGGGGAGACGATCACCGCCATCCACTCGACGAGCGAGGACGCCAAGATGGGCATCGCCGCCCTCTCCGGGTCGCCCCCGCCCACGCTCTCGCTCCCGCCGACGCACCTCGATTCCGTCGAGGCGCTGCTCCAGCGTGCCCGCGAAGTGCGGCAGACTTTGACCGCGGCCACTTCATCGGCGCGCGGCGCCGGTGGCGGCAGCGACCGCGGCGGCAACGACGGTGGCGGCAACGATGGCGGCAACGACGGTGGCGGCACGGCGGGCGGCTCCGGAGGCGGATCGCCGGACTATGGAGACGCCTCGACGTTCCAGATCGAGCGCGCCAGCCGTTTGGATGAGGTCGCGTACCCGTCCCGCGCGGATGAGACGCAAGACGACGAGAACGCGCCCATGCGGGAGGTACCACCGCCGATCGAGATGGCCTCGGATCTGGCGCCAGAGCCCCCGCTTCAGGCATCGCCGCGGGACGACGCGCCGCCCGAACACATCCTTATGCTCGAGCGCCTGAAGCCGGCGCCCGGGTACCCGAGCTGACCCAGAAAGACACGCGGAGGAACTCAGGCGAATGCGAACCGCCGCTTCCGAGCACCTGAGCCACGCCCAGATCATGTCGCGCTTGAGCGCGACCTTCAGCGCCCTGATCAAGGAACAGATCGAGGTCGTGAGGCGCTTCCTCGAGAGCGAGCAGGTCGATCTCGAGTCCAGCGAGATGACCCCCATCGTCGACCTCGCCGTGCGCCTGGTGGAGCGGAGCGCCGAGTGGCTGGAGCTGACCGAGGTCGCGAATCTCGCGCTGGAGCTGCGGGAGACGCTGTCCCAGCTCGACCAGCTCCGCCCGACCCAGCGCCAGGAAATGGTGGCCCACTGCAACGTGGCATTGGAGGCCGAGGCGAAGCTCGCTGAGAAGCTTCGTACGGACGGATTCGGCGCGCTCCTCGCGCACGCGGGGATGGTCGGCGATGCCATCGACAGCCTGCGGAACGGGATGACCCGGGCGAAAGCCCAGGCCATGGCGGCGTCGCGCGGCGTGATCGACGAGTCGACCCCCGACGTCGGGCCGCACGAGAATCTCCTCGCCCTGACGTTCGAGATCAAGAGCGCGCTCGTCCACCAGAACGAGCGGATCGGCTCCATGAACGAAACGCTGGACTCGACGCTCCGCTCGCTCCAGGCCGCGCTCTCCGACTGGGAGGTCCACGTGAAGGGGGCCGAGCGGCGGCGGATGTCGGGGGGCGCGTCGCGCTCGCCCGAATCCCACGATGGCCGCACGCTCTCCGTGCACCAGCAGCTTCAGGAGGCGGCCTCCGGGCTCCGCACGCTCTCGCACGAGATGAACCACCTTCTGGGGCTCCAGTACTCGCTCGAGAGGCGCGCGCGGGATCTGGACGAGCATCTGCTCTGGGAGTTTCTCGACCCGCTCGATCGCTTCGTCGACGACATGTACACCGCGGTCTCCAGGCGCTCGGACGGGGCACGGTCCCCGGTCCTGACGGTCCATACGGGCGGGGTTGGCTTCGAGCCCGAGATCGGATCGATCCTGCTTCCTTTGATCCTGCGCCTCCTCGAGACGGCGAAGCCCTCCGACACCGATGAAGGGCCGGTGGAGATCCGGGTGAACGCGGCCCGGGAGGGGCTGGAGGCTCGACTCGCGATCGAGGGATTTCTCGCCTTCGATCCCGTGGGGATCGCCCAGCTGGAAACGGCGCTCGAGGGGCTCGGCGGATTTGTCTGCGTTCAGGGAGGAGGAACCGACATCGCGTCCCTCCGGATTCAGTTTCCGATGGCCCGCTCGCTCCGGAGCTTCCTCATTGTTGAAGCGGCCGGGCAGCGGATCGCGCTGCCCTGGAGCGCCGTGGAGCGGATCCACGCGACCGAGGACGAGCTTCAGTGGAGCGGGAGCGTGGTGCGCGGTCCGGTTCATCCGCTGGGGGCGCTCTTTGGTCGTGGAATCCTGGGCGACGCGGAGGCCGCCGTCTACGGCGGAGCGGCCGCGGCCAGCGAGTCGGGGATCGAGAGCGACGGCCTGAAAGCGAAGAACCGGCCGCTCGCGATCCTCCGCTGTGGCGGGGGAGCGGTGGTCGTCGGATTTGATCGAATCGTCTGGCGCGAGAACGCACGGCTCAGCGCGCTTCCGTCGCGGCTCTGTCCGGTGGACGAAGTGCTCGGCGGAATCGTCTCGCCCGATTCCACGGTGATCCTCGTATTGAACCCGAGCGCGCTGGTCCGCCGGTTGAGGCGCGAAGAGGACGGAACGGAGGCCAAGTCCGAGTGAAAGCGCTCAAGATCGAACGCGTCGGGTCGCGGGATCGGTTTCGTTTCGCTCTCGAGGGCGTGATCGACGCGCAGGGCGCCCGGTCGCTCGACCGGCTCCTCTTCGAGTGCCAGGCCCGCGGCGCGCGCACGGTCCATCTCGACTTCAGCCGCGTGACCTCGATCAGCACCCTGGCCAGCAACGTCCTGGCGCGTCAGGGTCGGGTGTACGAGGAGACGGAGCGGAAGATCCACGTTGCCGGCCTGGGCGCTGAGATCCGCGCGTCGCTCGCGGAGGTGGAAGCGATCCTCTACGAGCCGAACGCGCAGGAATCGTCCACCCCGCCGCAGAGCCCGGCCGCACCGGCCACCACGGCCTCCGCCGCGACCCCGGCGGCGACCGCCGGCCCGTCCGCCACGCCGCCGGTCGTGCCGCGCCCCGCGCTCGAGGTCGTGCCCGCGACGCCATCGGTCCCCGCCGGTTCGGCGCCCCGGCCCGCGGTGGCTCAGCCGGGAGGAACGGCCGTCTCGGTCCTGCCCGAAGTGGCATCCCTTCAGTCCAAGCTCAAGCTCAAGATCGTCGAGTTCCGGAACCTCTTCGAGATCACGCGGGCCCTCAATCTCGCGCTCGACGTCGAGGAGGTGCTGAATCTCTTCAGCCTGAGCGTGATGGGACAGTTCGGCGTCGATCGGCTGGCGATCTTTCTCTCCGATCCGCGGAGGGATGGAGTGCTGCTTCCGAAGCAGGTGCGCGGCTTCCCCCATGGCCACTTCCAGGACTTCGCGGTCTCGCCGGTGCCGTTTCGGAGCGTGGCGGCGGAGCAGAGCTTCTTCCGTGTGGCGGACATCCGCGACACGGAAGGATCGGGAGAGACCATGGAAGCGCTGCGCCAGTCCGGCTTCGAGTGGGGCGTGGCTCTCTGGGTGAGGCGCGACCTGGAGGGAGTACTGCTCCTGGGCGGTCGCGGCGGACGGCGAGGATTTCAAGAGGACGAGCGAGACCTCCTGACGACGCTCGCCCACCAAGGGGCCGTCGCCATCGCCAACGCGCGCTTCCACCGCGCGCAGGAGGACCGAAACCTCGGCCTGGTGCGGGGGATGATGTCCCTCATCGAGAGCCGGGACCCCTACGCCAAGGGGAACACCGAGCGGGTCGTGCGCTACGTCACCGCGACCGCCAAGCTCCTCAATTACCCGCGCGAATCGCTCAAGGCGCTCATCTACGGCGCGGTGCTTCGCGACATCGGAATGATCACCGTCAGCCACGTGATCCTCAAGAATCCGGCGCACCTTTCCGACGACGAGTGGGCGCTCATCAAGCAGCACCCGACGCGGGGCGCGCAGATCCTGGAAGAGATGAACCTGCCCAAGGAAGTGGTCGAGGTCGTCTTGAACCACCACGAGCGATGGGGGGGCGAGGGATATCCGCGCGGCATCCGGGGCACCGAAATCCCTCTCGGAGCGCGGGTGGTCTCCCTGGTTGACGGGTACGTGGCGATGACGGCCGAACGCCCGTACCGCCGGGCGCTGCCCGCCGAGAAGGCGCGCCAGGTGATCGCCGAGAACTGGGGAACCCCCTTCGACCCGACGATCGTCGACGTGTTCCTGCAAGTACTGGACAAGATCGAGAAGAGATCCCGTCAGCGCGCCGGGACGCCGGCGCCATCCCATCCGGAGCTCCCGAGTGCTCGCGCGGAGCTCGATCCGCTCAGCTCGGGCGCGACGATTCCCATGGAGAGCCGCACGTGAGCATTGAAAGCGTCGGACCGGCGGTCGAGCCGGGAGCGGCAAAGGCCAAGCGCTCGATCCTGGTCATCGACGATGACCGCCGGGTGCTGGAGCTTCTTCAAATCTCGCTCACGCAGAACGGGTTCAAGGTCGCCACCGCCGGCACCGGCGAGGACGGACTGGAGATGGTGCGGCGCGACGCTCCCGATCTGATCATTCTGGACCTTCGCCTGCCGCGAAAGACCGGATTCGAGGTCTGCGCGGCCCTGAAGAGCAGCAAGGACACGGCGCACATCCCCATCATCATGGTCTCGGCCAGCGCCGAGGTCGATTCGCGTCTGCAGGGGTTGATGCATGGCGCGGACGACTACATGACCAAGCCCTTCTCGCCGAAGGAGCTGCTCATCAAGGTGCGCCGGATCTTCGAACGCCTCGACCGCGCGGAGCACCTGACCACGCAAGAACAAGGAGCTGGAGAGCGAGGTCGCTCGGAATCGCGAGGACCTCGTGGTCCGGAATAAGGAGCTCCGGTTCCAGGTCTACAGCCTCGAGACGCTGATGGGGCTGACCCACCAGCTCAACTCCTCCCTGGAGATGGAGGAGCTCCTGAACACGTTTATCCTGAGCGTGGTCGGGCAGCTCCGCGTGAACTCGGCCTGCCTCTTTCTGACCGACCAGCGCGAGCAGCCGACCCGGCTCTCGGCGTCGACCTTCAAGGGGATCAAGGAAGAGCATGCGCGCGGCATCGCCCTCGAGTACGGCGGCGGTTTCGTGCGCGCCCTCCTTCCGACGGAAGGGGAGGAAGGCCGGCCGATCCGCCTCGGCGACATCGAAGACGATCCCGCGCTGGAGTCGGAAGTGGGGCCCCTCTTCGCCGCCGGCTTCACCGTCGTCTCGCCCGTGCTCATGAAGTCGCGCCTCACCGCGGTGCTCGCCGTGGGGGAGAAGGTGAGCGGACAGGAATTTCTATCGGCGGACCTCGAGATGCTCAAGGCCCTCTCCGAATCGGCCGGCGATCGCGATCGAGAACGCTCGCCTCTTCAAGGACCTTCAAGAGGCGTACGTCTCGACGGTCCGGTTGCTCGTCTCCCGGATTGAAGAGAAGGACCCCTACACGCACGGACACACCGAGCGGGTCGCCCAGTACTCCGTGGCGATCGCGAAGGAGCTGGGATTTCCGCAGGAGGAAATTCAGCGGATCCAGTTCGGGGCCTTCCTCCACGACATCGGAAAGGTCCATACGCAAAGCGACATCCTCCAGAAGCCGGGCGCCCTCACCGAGGAGGAGTGGATGATGGTGAAGGCGCACCCCGTTCGCGGCGCCGAAATGATTCGCGGGGTCAAGTTCCTGGAGCGGGTCTCCGACATGGTGCGCCACCACCACGAGCGCGTGGATGGACGCGGGTACCCCGACGGGCTGACGGGGGACCAGATTTCGATCGGAGCCAAGATCGTGAACGTGGCGGACGCCTTCGACGCCATGACCACCGATCGGCCCTACCGCGCCGGGCTCACCGTCGAGCAGGCGGTTGGCCAGCTGGTCGAGAAGGCAGGATCCCAATTCGCCGCGGAGATCGTGCAGGTCTTTGTGCCGGCGATCAAAGAGGGCCGAATCCCGGTGACGCGCGGCACCACGACGCCCGCCGGGGAGGGATCCGGGAGCCTCGTCCCACCGTGATCCTCCCGACGGTCCGAGGCGGAACGTCGAACTCTCATCCAACCCCCAGACGGATCGCCAACCCGGCCGCGCTGGCCCTGCTTCTGGGCCTCCTCGCGGCGGCGGCCACGCCGGCAGGCGCTCGCACGCTCGCCGTGTTCAACGGCAACGTTCCCGGTGACACCTTTGGAGGGTCCGTTGCTTCCGCGGGAGATCTGAACGGCGACGGGCTGACCGATCTGATCATCGGCGCCTATCAATCCGACGCCGGCGGCATGGACGCGGGGCGAGCCTACGTCTTCTACGGCGGCCGCCGCGTCGACACGAAGCCCCACATGGGACTCGGCGTCCAGTCCGCGGGAGACCTCTTCGGCGTTTCGGTCGCGTCGGCCGGGGATCTCAACAAGGACGGGTTTCCCGACCTGATCGTCGGAGCGCACGAGAACGACGCCGCCGGCGCCAACGCCGGACGGGCCTACGTCTACTTTGGCGGACCCAACGGCGACACCAAGCCCGACGTGATCCTGAGCGGAGAAGGGGCCGGCGACGCGTTCGGCTACTCGGTCGCCGGCGCGGGCGACGTGAACGGGGACGGCTACGCCGACGTGGTCGTCGGTGCCTACGAAAACAGCGCCCGGGCCGGCGGCGCGGGCCGCGCCTACGTCTACTTCGGCGGCGGCAGGATGGACGGCTCGCCCGATCTCATTTTCACCGGCCAAGCCGCAGGCGACTACTTTGGGATCTCGGTGGCGGGCGCGGGCGACGTGAACGGTGACCGCTTCGACGACGTGATCATCGGCGCGTATCAGTGTGATGCGGGCGGCACCGATGCGGGTCAGGCCTACGTGTTCTTCGGCGGCCCCAGCGCGGACAATCGGTCCGATCTCGTCATGACCGGGACCTCGGCGGGGGACGCGTTTGGGTTCTCGGTTGCCCCGGCAGGGGACGTGAACAAGGATGGGTTTGCCGACGTCATCGTGGGCGCCTATCACAACGACGCGGCGGGATCGGACGCCGGACGCGCCTACGTCTTCTTCGGCGGTGCCCGTCCGGATGGGCGGGCGGATCTCGTGCTGACGGGAGAGGCGGCGGGAGACGCCTTTGGATACTCGGTCGCCGGCATGGGGGACGCGAACGGGGATGGATTCGCGGATCTGATCGTCGGCGCCTACGGGAACGACGCCGGCGGCTCCGCGGCGGGGCGCGCGTACGTTTACTTCGGTGGAACCGCGCCGGACGCCGTCTCCGACTTCACGATCACCGGAGAGGCGACCCTCGATAATCTCGGCTACGCGGTCTCCGGGGTGGGGGACGTCAACGGAGACGGCTTGGGAGACGCCGCCGTGGGCTCCCCGTTCGCGGGAGCCGGGCGGGTCTACCTCTGCTCGCCGGCCGGGTCGCGGGCGCGACCGGTCGCCGAGCGCTGATCTCTACCCCTTCTTGTTTCGGAACACGAGGAGCTGACAGGGAACCGGACCCAGCTCCACGTTCGCGACGGCCCGCTCCATGTTGTCGGTCACCTGAATCTGTCCGGTGATGAAGATCGGCAGGCCGAGCCTGAGCGACCCGTCCCGGGACGCCAGCCGCGACTTCACCTTCCCGGCCACGATGTTCAGGATCTCGCTCATCGCGTCGACCACGTCCTTCTCCGACACCGCGTCCTTCTCGCGCACCCCGAGGAACGCCCGCGTGAGCGTGCGGCACCCTTGCATGCTGGTCGCGAGGCCCAGGTGCATGGAGTTGGATTCGCTCAGGATCGAGATGTAGGCCGCCGGACGCGTCCCCGTCTTGGCCGCCGGATCGGGCGTCATGCCGCCACCGTCAAAGCGGAGCGATCCAGACGCGAACTCCTGCGCCACGTCGCGTCAGGCACTCCAGCCACTCCTGGACTTCAATCGTCGCCGTGCTTCATGACATCAGTCTCCCCGTATTCCCTCGGTCGGACCACTAGCCGCGCACTCGATAGCACATCGCCTTGCCGGCGCGAACCGACTCGAACGAGCGATCGGTGATCAGAGTCGTCTCGCCCCCTCCCAAGAACAGGTATCCGTCCGGGCGCAGGATCTTGCAGACGCGCGCCAGGATCGCCTTTCGGGTCTCGAGACTGAAATAGAGCAGCACGTTTCGCATCAGGATGACGTCCATCGGCGGAACCTGCGGCCAGGTCGCCGCCAGATTGATCTGCTGGAATTCCACCATCTGCCGCACGCGCGGGTGGATGCTCCACTCGGCGCCCGTGCGCTCGAAATACTTGAGCATGAGCCTCGCGGGTAGACCGCGGTTCACCTCGATCTGGCTGAAGACCCCGGCGCGCGCCCGCGCGAGCATCGCCTCGGACACGTCGCTCGCCAGTCAACCGAATTCTCCAGCCGGCGAGCTGCGGAAAGCTCTCCAAGAGCAGCATCGCAAGGCTATACGCCTCCTGACCGCTGGCCGTCGCGGCGCTCCAGATGTTGAGCAGGCGGCTGGTCTCACGCTTCGCGATGATCTCCGGCAGGAGGGTGTCGCGGAGCGCGTCGAACGGATAGAGATCGCGGAAGAACGAGGTCTCCCCGTTCAACATCGCCTCGGCGACCTTGCCGTGGAGCGCCCCCGACTCCTCCTCGGTCTGGACCCCCTCCAGGAGCGCGCCCACCGATCCAAAGCCCTCACCCAGGGCGAGGCCGTGGAGGCGCGTCTCCACCACGTACTCCTTCCCCGCCTCGAGGAGCGTTCCCGTGCGGCGGAGCAGGAGCTTCTGCAGATAGGCGAAGCTCTGCGGGGTCACGCCGCCGGCGTGGCTCGGTCGGGTCAGGGCCATGGAATCAGCCGACCGGCGCCTTCCGACGGGCTCCCACGGAAGCGCGGTGCACGATCTCGGACGCCATTTCGTCGAGGGGAACGACCCGGTCGGCGATTCCGGCGCGCGCGACGATGCCGGGCATGCCCCAGACGACGCTGGACGCCTCATCCTGAACCAAGACCGCACCTCCCGCGTCCCGGATCCGCTCGCAACCCTTGTAGCCGTCGTGGCCCATGCCGGTCAGGATGATTCCCAAGGCACTCGCGCCGTAGGCGTCGGCCACCGATAGAAAGAGGGGGTCGACCGCGGGACGGCAGGAGTGAACCGGCGGATCGTTGGTGAGCCGGATGCGGATCTCGCCCCGCTCCCGCTCCAGCGTCATGTGGTGGTCGCCCGGCGCGATCCACACGGCGCGCGGCCCCAGGGCGGCCCCCTCGATGGCCTCCGAGCATCGAAGCTGCGTGCGGGTTCCCAGTCGTTCGGCCAGGAGCCGCGTGAAGATCGGTGGCATGTGCTGGACGATCACGATCGGCACCGGGAAATCGCCCGGCAGCCCCTCGAGGAGACGCGCGAGGGCTCTCGGGCCGCCGGTCGAAGCGCCAATGGCGACGATCTCAATCCGGACGGGGGCCACGCTCGGCCGACGGGGCAGAGAGCGCGGCTCGTCAGCCGTCCCCGCGGCGCGGCCCGCGTGGGTCGGCGGGGATGCCGCCGAGCCCCCGCTCTCGGGGCGGGCGCAGAGTCCCTTGATCTTGGGAATCAGCTGCGTCCGGATGAGCTGGGTGGACGCGGTCAGGTTGTCCGCCGGGCTCTTGGGAATGTAGTCGTCGGCGCCATGCCAGAGCGCATCGAGGGTCACTTTGGCGCCGTGACGCGTGTGCGAGCTGAAGATGATGACCCGGGTGGCGGGATAGGACTTCCGCACCTCGATCAGCGTCTCCAGGCCGTCCATCTCCGGCATCTCGTAGTCGAGGACGATGAGATCCGGCCGTAACTCGGGCATTTTCTCCAATGCCTCGCGGCCGTTCCCCGCGGTCCCCACCACCTGGATGTCGGGATCGATCGAGAGCGCGTCCACCACCAAGCGGCGGACCATCGCCACGTCGTCGACGACCATGACTCGAATCTTGGACATGGGCTCCTTCTCGAGGCGCTCGATCCTCGCCTCAAGCCGCGATGGTCGGGCTAGGCGTTCCGGGTGCTCGGGTCCATCCCCAGGAGGATCAGCTTCTCTAAGAGTGCCTCGCGGTCGAACGGCTTCATGAGGTACTCGCTCGCGCCCGCTTCGAGCGCGATCGCGACCTGCGACATCTCGCTCTCGGTGGTCACCATCATGACCCGGACCTCCTTGTACTCGGGCTCGGAGCGGATCAGGCTCAGCACTTCGAGGCCGTCCATCTCGGGCATGTTCCAGTCGAGCAGGATGAGCGTGATTCCCTTGGTGTTGTGGAGCTTGGCCATGGCCTCGTGCCCATTGGCCGCGTCAAAGACCTCAAATCCCAACTCCTTGAGTTGCTTCCCGATGATGCTTCGCATGGATCGCGAATCATCGACGACGAGGGCTCTCATGGTTCCGGTCTCCTTCCTTGCGCCGAATTGGCGCGACTGGGTGCTTAGCTCGCGGCCTCGAACAAGCGATCCTCGCTCCGCGGGGCCGCGAGACCCCGGCCTCCCCGCACCACACGAGGCGCCCCGGGAGACGCCGGCGACATCGTTCTCTCCATACTGGAAGCGGAGCGTCAGCTCTCGGAGCTCGGTCGCGAGACGCGCCAGATCCTCCGCGGCCTTCTGCGTGTTCTCGGATCCGCCCGCGGTGTCCTTGGCGATCTGCGCCACCCTGACGATGCCGGCCGAGATCTCGTTGCTCCCGCGCGACGCCTCGCTCAGGTTTCGCCCGATCTCACCCGACGCGGCCAGCTGCTCCTCGATGGCGGTGGCGATCGAATTCGAGATGTCCTTGATCTGCTGGATCGTGTCGCTGATCTTGGCGATGGCCTGGATCGCGGCCGTGGTGTCGGTCTGGATCGCCTCGATCTTGATGCTGATGTCCTTGGTCGCGGAGGCGGTCTCCATGGCGAGCTCCTTCACCTCGTTGGCGACCACGGCGAAGCCCTTGCCGGCGCCGCCCGCCCGGGCCGCCTCGATCGCGGCGTTCAGCGCGAGCAGGTTGGTCTGCTGCGCGATGGTGTTGATCACCTGGACGACCTTGCCGATCTCGGCGCTGCTCGCTCCCAGCTTGTTGACCGCGACGTTGGTGGAATCGGCCTCGGTGGCCGCGACCGACGCCACCTGAGCCGCCTCGCTCGTGTTCTTCGAGATCTCCTGAATGCTCGCGATCATCTCCTCGACCGAGACGGAAACGCTCTCGACGTTTCGACTGATCTGCTCGGAGCCCGAGGAAACCACGCTCGCCTGGCGGGATGTCTCCTCGGCGCTGCCGATCATCTGCGAGCTGACGGAGGAGAGCTCCTCGGAAGCCGTGGCGAGGGTCACCGCCCGCTTGCCGATGTGGAAGAGGATGTCGCGGAGCGAGCTGACCATCTGATTGGTGGAGATGGCAAGCTGCCCCAGCTCGTCGGGCGCGGTGTATTCGACCGTGCAGGTCAAGTCGCCGCTCGCGGTCCGCTCGGCCACGCGTTTGGTCTGCTCGATGGCGCGGAGGATCCGCCGGGAGAGCCAGAGGGCGAAGACGATGGTGATCCCCGCGATCACGATCCCGATCACCGGAATCAAGGTCGTCCGCTCCTCCGCGATGCTGGTGGCCGATTCCTCCTCGAGGGAGTTCTGGATCATGGCGAGGTGGACGATCTGGAGCACCGCCTTGCGGTGCTGCTCGTAGAGTGTCTTCAGGGTGGAGTTGGCGAGGGTGCGGGCTGTCTCCCGGTCCCCCCGGCGCACCGCCGGGATGAACTCCTCGTCGCGGACGCGGAAGAATTCCTTCGCCGGCTGGTACGATCGAACGTTCAGCGCGTCGCGCATGGGCCCCGGGGCCAGAGTCCTGGCCCAGTATTCGTGCCGCTCCTCGAAATTGGTACGGAACTGCTGCGACTGCTGGATCAGCTCCTCGAGGCGGCGGCGGTCGGATTCGTCGATCATCTGGTGGACCGCGAGGAACGCCTCCACCAGGAATTCCGGCGGAGGGACGACGTCGGCGATCAGATCCTTGCCCTGGGCGATCTTCTTGTACCGCGGACCGGCGATCTTCAACTCCTGAAGCGTGGAGTAGGAAATGACGCCGAAGATCATGAAACCGACAAGGGAGAGCAGGGCGCTTCCCAGCAGCTGACGGCGGATGGTAAAGGTCAACACGTTCGGCTCCTTCCGGCGGGTCCGCCGCCTACGAGTAGGCGGCCCGCAACACCTTTCCGATAGCCAGGACGAGCACAATCTCGCCCTGGAGCTTGTAGACGCCCTCGATCAATTCACGAGCCTTCCCGCGAAGCGTTTCCGGCGCGCGCTCGTACGCGGAGGCGGAGGCCTCGACCACGTCGCCGATCTCGTCGACGAGGAGGCTCACCGAAGAGGAGCCGGCGCCGCGCACCACGATGTTCGGCGACCCGCCGTGCCGCGGCGCGGGCTCCATCTCGAAACAGCGCCGGAGATCGACCGCCGGAACGATCCGACCCCGGAGATTGATCACGCCGCGGACCGCCGGCGACGAGAGCGGAAGCCGCGTGATCTCCTGCTCGCGGAGAACCTCCTGCACCGAGGAGATCTCGATGCCGAAGAGATGCTCCGCGAGCCAGAACGTGCAGAGGAGCTGGTCTTCCACCATCGCCTACGCCCCCGCCGCCATGGAGTGCGACCCAAATCCGGCCACCTCGGCGTGAGCGAGGAGACCGGGCAGGTCGAGCAGATCGGTCGCTCTCCCGCGGATGACGGTTGATCCAACGATCCCCGGGCGGCCGGACACGGCATCCAGCTCGAGGGTCTCCTCCACGATTTCCAGGATCTCGTCCACCACCAGGCCCACCCGCGCGCCGCTCTGTTCGTGCACGACCACATGCAGAAGCGCCGACGCCGGGGCCGTTCCGAGAGCGCGGAAAGGCTCCGTGGCCCGCGCCGCGTCGGCCGCGCCGTTCGCCGCCGCGCCCACCTCCAGCAGGTCGAGCAGCTCGGATGAGCGGCATCAGGCCGCCGCGATACTGGACGACCCTGCGATCCCCGACCCGTTCGACCGACGCGCGGGACAATTCCTCGAGCCGGGCCACGCCGGAGAGGGGGATCGCCACACGCCAGTCGTCGCGAATCCGGAACAGAACCAGTGTCTGGGTGGGCTCGTCCGGCGCTTCAACGGAATTCCGGAACAGTGCCGCGCCCTTCCCGCTTCGAAACTCACCGACTCCGGTATGTCTCGCAAGCCCCGGCACGTCGAGGATCAGCGCGACACGTCCGTCGCCGAGGATCGTGGCGCCGGAGAAGACCGGCGTCTGCCGGAGCATGTCGGTCAAAGGCTTCACCACGATCTCCTGCGACGTGAGGATCTCATCGACCACGAGCCCAAACGTGCCGCCCTCCGCGTGGAGGACCGCGATGTTGAGCGCGGCGTGGCCCGTCACCGTGAATGCGGCCTCGATGGCGCCTTCAATCTGGAGCGCGTCGTGGAGGAAGATCAGAGGGAGAAGCGTGTCCCGGTAACGGTAGACCTGGGCGTCGTAGACCTTGACGATCGCGTTCTCGCCCGCGTCGCCGTGGGTACGAACCAGCTCCAGCAGGTTGACCTGCGGGATCGCGTACCGCTCGCCTCCCGCCGAGACGATCAGCGCGGGAATGATCGCGAGCGTGAGGGGAATGCAGATCCTCATCGTCGACCCGGTGCCCGGCGTCGAGTCGACCTCGATCGTGCCGCTGATCCGCTCCACGTTCGTCTTGACGACGTCCATTCCGACGCCGCGTCCCGACACGCTCGTGACCTGGTCGGCCGTCGAGAAGCCGGGCGTGAAGATCAGGTTGATCCAGTCCCGGTCGGTCATGCTCGGCATGCGCTCCGCGGGCACGAGGCCGGCCCGTATCGCCCGTTCGCGGATCCGCTCCACGTCAAGTCCGCCCCCGTCGTCGGTGACCTCGACGATCACCTTGCCTCCCTCGTGAAACGCCCGGACCAGGAGCCTCCCCTCGGCGGGTTTGCCGCGGCCGAGGCGCTCCTCCGGGGTCTCGATCCCGTGATCGATCGCGTTTCGTACGAGGTGGGTGAGCGGATCGCGGATGGCCTCGATCACGGTCCGGTCGAGCTCGGTGTCGATCCCCTCCATCTCCAGGCGCACCTCTCGTCCGCAGGCAGCAGCCACGTCGCGAACCAGCCGCGGAAGCTTGTTGCAGAGGTTGGCGATCGGCTGCATGCGGGTCTTCATGATCCCTTCCTGCAGCTCGGTCGTGATGAGGCTCAGCCTCTGGGCCGCCCCGGGGAGCGACCCGAGATCTTGCGATGTGACGAACTGGAGCATCTGATTCCGCGCGAGCACCAGCTCGCCCACCAGGTTCATCAGGAGGTCGAGGAGGTGCACGTCGACGCGGATGTTCGCCTCGGTCATGGCCGAGGCCGGCGCCTGTCCGCGGGCGATGAGCGCTTCCAGGACGTCCTGCGGCTTGAGGGCGCCGTGGTCGACGAGAATTTCCCCGATCCGCCGGGGATCGCCCAGCCTCTGTTGCTGGGCCGCCAGCATCACCGCGTCGGGGTCGAGCCGTCCGCTCTCCACCAGCGAATCAAGGAGCCCCCCGCCGATGGTCCCCGGAGCGGCGTCCCGCTTGGTCGACTCGGGTGCCGCCGGTGCCTCTCCACTGGCGGCAGGCGGCGTCGCTTCCTCGCCACTGGCCGTGGCTGGCGTCTGTTCCTCGCCACTGGAAGCGTCCGGCGTTGCTTCCTCTGGAACGGCGGCGACCGGCTCGGGGGTCGGCGGGCGGACTTGCTGGAGGCGCGTGAGGGTCTCGATCAGCCCCGAATAGTCCTTGTCTCCTTCGGACCGGCTCTGTTCGATCGAGGTCAGGATTTCGCGGATGGCGTCGACCAGGGCGAGCAGCGCGCCGGTAATCTCGGCGTTCAGCGTGGTCTCGCCGTTTCGAAGCTGGCTCAGGAGATTCTCGCCGGCGTGCGCCACCGACTCGAGCTTGTGGAATCCGAAGAAGCCGCAGGTTCCCTTGATGGTGTGGACCGTCCGGAAGACGCTCGCCAGCCGCTTCGGATCGAAAGGCTCACGCTCGAGGGAGACGAGGTCTCCTTCGATCTGCCCCAGGCTCTCGTGACTCTCCACGAGGAACTCGTTGACGATGCTTTCGTCCATCATCCCCTTCTCGATCCCCTCAGCGGCTGAGGCGCGCCATCCAGGCGCGCGCCTGATCCCGGGCGGGACCCTGCGTGGCGGAGGCCATGTACGAACGAATGGCGGCGGTCGCTGCGGCCGCCCGGCCGGGCGTGGGAACCATCTCCCAGGCACGATATTTCGCGGATGCGATCTCGAACCGGCCCTGACTCTGCTGCCAGCCTTGAAGCAGCGCCGTCGCGCGCTCCCAATCCGCGGCCGCCGTCTCGTATCGGGCGGGGGATGGATCGTTGTCGGCCGCCGCCACGCTCTTCTGGGCGACACGCACCTGCGCGGCCGCAGCGGCCGGAATGGATCCGAACGGATCGCCCTGATTGCCCAAGTCCTTCGCGCGTGGCGGCGGCGCGTCGGATTTCAGGAATCGCGAGGCCTCCTGGGGCTCGGGCTCGGGGAGGTCGGGCGTGTTCGCGAGCGAAGCGTCGTCGGTCTGGATCTCCGGATCCATCGCTTCGTCGTCGATCGGCGGCTCAATCACCGCTTCCCTCCGGGGCTGCCCGCTCTCCTTGGAAAGCGCCGCGTTCTCCTTGGAAACCGCCGCGCTCGCCTTGGCAGCGGGAGCATTCCCCCTGGAGTCGGACGAGCCGACCTTGGAGTCGGGCACATTCGCCCTGGGAACCGGCGCCGTCTCCGCGGGAGGTGCTGTGATGGGCGCGTCGGGGACGGGCGCCACATCGGTCGGCTGGGCCACGGATCCGTGCATCACCGAATCGAGCCACGCGGAAAGCGGCTCCGTGCGCGAGACGACCACCCCCACCGACGCCGAGATGACGGCCAGGATCACGGCCGCGTACCAGGGAATCGACGGGGCTGGGCGGCGGACCTTGGGCCGATAAGGTTTCGGGCGCGGGGGTGCCTTGGGCCGCGGCATTGGGGCCTCGACCGCGCGGGGCGGCGCGGCGGCCCTCACGAAGGCGGCATTCTCGCTCTCTTTCCGGATGTGGGCGCCGACCTCCTCCATCTCCGGCATGTCCGACGTCGGGGCCGAGACCACCTCCGCCGTCCTTGGGGTCGGGGGAGGGCCAGCCGCGGGGGGCGCGGCCTGGGCCGCCGGCTTTGCCGCGGGCGTCGGCGTGGCCCGGGGCGGCGATGGGCGAGCCGCGGCCAAGGAGGCCGGCTTCGCGCCGGAATCCTTCCCCGTGGGAATCTGGCGTTCCACCGCCGCGGTGAACTCCGCGAAGAATTCGTCGCCGGGATCGTGGACCAGCGCGCGCGACAGCAGGTCCTCCTGCACTTCGAGCGACGCGAACTTGAGCGTGCACTCCTCGCAGGCGCCCATGTGGCGGCGGACCAATTCGGTCGAGGCCTCGTTCAGCTCCCCGTCCATGTACGAGGAGAGCTGCTGGGGAGTGAGATGGATCACGCCGTCTCTCCTTCCGTCGCCGAAGTCCGCCCGAGGAGCAGGCTCCGCGCCTGTGCGATGCGCACCATGGCGGCGCCGAGGGAAGTGTCGAGAAGAGCAGCGATATCGGAGTACTTGAGGCGCTCCACGACGCGCAGGGCGAGCGCCATCTGCTCGTCCGGCCTTAGCTCCGCGAACGAATTGAGGAGGAGGTCTCCCTCACCCGGCTTTTGGGTGCCGGCCCGCTTCCGCGCGAGTGAGACCGCGAGGTTTCTGGCGATGCGAAGCGCCCACGGGAAGAACCGACGGCTCTCCGGCAGATCGCGCATCCCCTTCCACGCCCTCACGAACGTCTCCTGCGCGAGCGACGACGCGTCGTCGGCGTCGCGGGTCATCGCGAACGCGAGGCGATAGACGGAGCGCTGGTAGTGCCGGACCAGCTCGAGAAATGCCTCTCGATTCCCGCGTTGGGCTGCGGCCACGAGCTCGTTCTCACGCTGCAGATCCATCCACGCAATCGGCGATGCTTGTGACGTCATGTGTTGGCCCCTGGCCGTTTTGTGAGCGCGAACATGGCAAGAGACATCGCCTCGTTTATCGGCCCTTGGCCGAGCGAACTTGTCCCCTGAATGCGGTTTCAGGGTGGCCAACCGGAGTTGGCGGTTCGTAAACCCGCGTCCACGGAGGGCGACGCCGGGGGCTCCGAGGCCAATTTTCATCCAGCCGGCAACCCGTTTTTCTACTGAGTGTTATAGGAATTAACACCCTACTGGAGGGGCGGCATGCCGGTTGCCATGGGAGGAGATGCCGGCGGTCCCGCCGTCGGGGCTACCCGCGGAGGGCTGGTGGGCCGGTCGGCGGGCCGCGCGGGGCGATATAGATGTGGTCAAAGGTGTGGCGGGGCGTCCTCTGTTTGGGGGAGAGCACTGCGGAGTCGGGGCCGCGGTGTGGTGAAGCCGAGGAGGCGAAGAGGTGCCCCGCCTTAGACTTAGGGGTCGGCGTGGGGAGTTGCGCGCGGCGCGTGAGAGCGCCCGGCGCCCCACGCCTCGACCCCTTTTCCCATTGACCCCCGCGCCCACGCTCGAGTACCTTCCCTGGCTCGGGGTCGACGAAGCGATTTCCTCTGCTGATCGAGGGTTGCGGCGGGGGCCGGGTCCCGCGCCGCGTTTCACCGTGGGCGAAAGCTAGGTGTGACCGACATCGATCCGAAGAAGGTCACCGCCTGGCGGCAGATCGCTCTGCTCTCGTCAATACCGTTCATTCTCGCGCTGGCGCCAATCGTCGGATACTTCCTCGGGAAATACCTCGATCAGAAGTTCCGGACGCAGCCCTGGTTGAGCATTGTCCTGCTCGCTCTTGGCTTCGTCGCCGGCGTGAACGAGACCATCAAGATCATCAAGACGTCGCAGCGGGAGGATTGAACCCTGAAGGAAAATGAGGACAGGGTAGGGACGAGCTTGTTAATCCGCTCGCTCAAGGCCTCCTGGCTCGTCGCCCTGGCTCTGGTGGCGGTGCTCCTGCCAAGCCGCCCTTCCGCCGCGCTCGCCCTCGCCGCGGGGCAGATCCTCGCGGCCCTGAATTTCTTTTTTATCGAAAAGCTTGTGAAACTCTTCACGCAATCGGCCATCTCAAGGAATAAGGGGCAGAAGGCGGCATTGCCCGGAGGGTTCTTTGTGCTCGCCGGACTCAAGATCGCGGTGGTCTACGGCGCGCTGATCGCGCTCGTGGTCTCGCGTTCCGTCGAGCCCCTTCCGCTCGTGCTCGGATTCTCCATTCCACTTTTCGCGCTCTTCCTCAAGTCGATCATGCTGGCTTTTGGATCGGGGCCATCGTCTTGGGTGCGGCGGGCGACCAAGACAGCGGCTACCTCCGGGAACGCCGCCAAGCCTGCCGCCCTACTTATTCTCGTCCTTCTCCTCGCGTCGTTCCTGGCCGCGCCCACCCTCGCGCTCGCCTCCGGCGAGGGGCAAGGGGAGACGGCCGGGGGCGCGCACGTCGAACAGGCGGCCGGGACCCACGCGGAGCAGGCGAATTCGGAAGGCGGCGGCGTTCAGCACCTTCCCAATTGGATCATCCTCCTGAACGATTACTTCCCCCACAACCCGGTCGTCCACTGGATGCACGAGAACGAGTACCTGGTCTTTGCCTGGCTCGGGGGGATGGTCTTTCTGCTCGTGTCCTGGCTCGCCATGCGCCGCCCGACGCCGGTGCCGGGCCAACTCCAGAACGGCCTCGAGTGGATCGTCGAGAGTATGGAAGACGTCTGCGGCGGACTCCTCGGGAGGTACGCCGAGCGCTACCTGCCCTTCATTTTCGCGCTCTTCTTCTACATCCTCACGATCAACCTGCTCGGGATCATTCCCGGCTTCATGTCGGCGACGTCCACGCTCGACCTGACGCTGGCGCTGGCGCTCATTACGTTCCTCTACGTTCAAGTCTGGGGAATCCGAAATCTCGGCATCGTGGGCTATCTGGATCACCTGGCCGGGTCGCCGCGCGACGCGATTGGGTGGGCGATGTTGCCGGTGATGCTCCCGGTTCACATTCTCGGGGAGTTGGCCAAGCCGGTCAGCCTCTCCTGCCGTCTTTTTGGAAATATCTTCGGCGAGGACACCCTGATCGTCGTGTTCGTCGGGGCGACCGCGCTCTGCTTGAAGGCAAGTTTGACGGCGCTCGCGGTCCCGCCGCTCTTGGGGATCTCGGCCCTCTTCATGATGCTCCAGACGCTCACGGCCATTGTCCAGGCTCTGATCTTCTCCCTCCTCGCGACGGTCTACCTCTACATGATGCTGCCGCACGAGACGGACGCGCACGGAGAGACGGAGGCAGCGCACTAGTACGAGTACGGTTTGTTCCGAGAAGCGCGGATCACGCACACACAAAGGAGGTGAATGAAGTGAACTTCGCAGCCACCCTAGGATTCGGGCTTCCGCTGGGAATCGGCCTCGCGGCCATCGGTTCGGGCATCGGGATCGGTTTCTTGGGGAAGGGAGCCATGGAGGCCATGGGCCGCCAACCGGAAATTCTCCCCAAGCTCCAGGTCGCCATGATCATCGGCTTCGGTTTTGCCGAGGCGCTCACGATCTACGCGTTCGTCACGATGTTCTTCCTTCAAGGCAGGATCGGGTAACAGGTCGAGGGCCATACCGGCGATCCGCCGGTCGCCCCGACCCTGGAAAGGCCTTATGGACCAGATGGTTCACGTGAACCAGCTCATCGCTCATGTCCTGAGCTTCATCGTTTTCTTCTTCCTCGTCCGCGGGGCGTTTCTTTCGATCATCTACCCGCCCATGAAGGAGCGCCGCGAGCGAATCCGCGCCGAGCTGGAGCGGATCGAGAAGGAGAAGGCGGAGGCGGTTCGGATCCGTCAGGAATACGAACAGCATCTGAAGCGGGTCGAGGCTGAAAGCCGGGAGCGGATTCAGAGCGCGGTGGTGGAGGGCCAGCAGCTGGCCGCCGAGATCCGCGAGATCGCGAGGACCGAGGCCCAGGAGATGATCACCCGGGCGCGGGAGGAGATCGCTCTCGAGCGGGACAAAGCGCAGATCGCGCTTCGGAACGAGGTCGTGGAGCTGGCCATGGGGATCGCCACGAAGGTGGTCCATGAGGAGCTGACCGCCGACCGACACAAGAAGCTGGTGGACAGCTTCCTGGCGGAGGTGGAGCAGGCCCGATGATCTCCGTGACCCTGGCGCGCCGCTACGCGCGCGCGCTTCTCAGCCTGGCCGAAAAGCAGAAGGAGCTCGATCAGACCCAGTCCGAGCTCGGGGAGGTCGCGGCGCTCTTCGCACGCGAGCCCCGCATGCGACGCTACTTCGAGTCGCCTTCCATCACCCGCGCCGAGAAGCTCTCGTTCCTCGAGAATCGCCTCAAGCCCAAAGTCGGGCGTCCGATCTACGGCCTCTTTCACGTATTGCTCCGCCGCCGGCGGCTGGATCACCTCATCGCGATCGCCGACGAATTCGAGAAGATGGCGGAGGGAGCGCGGGGCATCCGGCGGGCGCTCATCCGGACCGCGGTTCCCATCACCGATCGCCAGGCGGAGGAACTCACGGGCGCGCTGGCCCGGCGAACCGGGCTCAAGATTCTGCTCACGCGCGAGGTGGACGCGGCGCTCCTTGGGGGCGCGGTCGTCTCGCTCGACCATCAGGTCATCGACAATACCCTCGCGACGGAGCTGTGGCGGATTCGCCGTCACCTCCTCCAGACGCGGGTCCACGGAAGAGGTTGACGCATGGCGTTCAAGCCTGAAGAAGTCAGTTCGGTTCTCGAGCAGGAGCTCGAGCGGTACGAGTCGCGGCTCAAGGTGGAGAGCGTCGGAACCGTGCTCCAGGTGGGCGATGGGATCGCCCGCATCTGGGGCTTGGACGACGCCATGTCCGGCGAGCTGCTCCACTTTCCGGGAGACGTGACGGGCATCGTCCTGAATCTCGAGGAAGACAACGTCGGCGCCGCGCTCTTCAGCTCGGCCGACTCGGTCAGGCAGGGCGACACGGTTCGCCGCTCCGGCCGCCTGGCGTCGGTCCCGGTGGGCGAAGCGATGATCGGTCGCGTGATCAACGCGATCGGCCAGCCGATCGACGGGAAGGGCCCGATCGCAACCGACAAGTTTCGGCCGCTGGAAGGGCACGCCCCAGGGGTGGTGGACCGGCAGCCGGTGAATCAGCCGGTCCAGACCGGCCTCAAGGCCATCGACGCGATGATTCCCATCGGTCGCGGCCAGCGGGAATTGATTATCGGCGACCGTCAGACCGGGAAGACCGCGGTCGCGATCGACACGATCATCAACCAGAAGGGCGGCGATCTTCGCTGCATTTACGTCGCGGTGGGGCAGAAGGACTTCACGGTCGCCAAGGTCGTGAAGATTCTGGAAGACGCGGGTGCCATGAAGTACACGACCGTGATCGCCGCCAGCGCCAGCGAATCGGCTCCGCTCCAGTACATCGCTCCCTACACCGGCTGCGCCATCGGCGAGGATTTGCGCGACGCGGGCAAGCACGCCCTCGTCATCTACGACGATCTCTCCAAGCACGCGCAGGCCTACCGCCAGCTCTCGCTCTTGTTGCGCCGTCCGCCGGGTCGCGAGGCGTATCCCGGCGACGTCTTCTACCTCCATTCGCGACTCTTGGAGCGCGCCGCGAAATTGAACGACAAGCTGGGGGCGGGCTCGCTGACGGCACTCCCGATCATCGAAACCCAGGCGGGGGACGTCTCGGCCTACATCCCGACGAACGTCATCTCGATCACCGACGGCCAGATCTTCTTGGAGAGCGACCTCTTCTTCGGGGGCATCCGTCCGGCGATCAACGTCGGGATCTCGGTCTCGCGGGTCGGCGGCAAGGCGCAGACCAAGGCGATGAAGAAGGTCGCCGGCCGGCTCCGTCTCGATCTCGCCCAGTACCGGGAGCTGGCGGCGTTCGCCCAGTTCGGCTCCGATCTCGACAAGGCGACGCAGGCGCAGCTGACCCGTGGCGAGCGCATGGTGGAGCTCTTGAAGCAGGGCCAGTACCGGCCGCTTCCGGTGGAGCGGCAGGTTGCGATTATTTACGCGGGCACGCAGGGGCTCCTGGACGACCTTCCCGTGTCCGACGTCCGGCCCTTCGAGGAGGGGCTCTATGCGTACCTCGATAAGAGCTACGCCGACGTCGTGCAGGAGCTCAAGGTCAAGATGGAATTGACCGACTCCGTCGAGGCGAAGCTTCGAAAGGCGATCATGGAGTGCAAGGATCGGTTCGTGAAGGCGAAGGGAGCGGCGTCGAAGTAGGTGGCGACCCTCCGCGACATCCGGCGGCGAATCCGCTCGGTCCAGAGCACCGCCCAGATCACAAAAACCATGGAGATGGTCTCGGCGTCCAAGCTGCGCCGGGCCCAGACCACGGTGGAATCGGCGCGGCCCTACGCCACCGACCTCCGTTCCGTGCTCGCCAACTTGGCCATGGCATCCAGCGACGTGCTCCACCCCGCGTTCGCCAAGCGGGAAGTCAAGAACCGGGCGATCATCCTCGTCACGTCGGACCGCGGTCTCTGCGGGGCGTTCAACGGCAACCTGATCCGCGCGGCGGAGCAGAGGATGCGCGACTCGGGAAAGCCGACCCAGATGGTGCTCCTGGGCAAGAAGGGGTTCGATTATTTCCGGAGGCGATCGTTCCCCACGCTCGCAGGGAAGAGCGACCTGGGCGGGAAGGCCGACTGGAAGTTTGCCGAAGAGATGAGCCGGCTGATTCTCTCGCGAGTCGAATCCGGGGAGATCGACGAAGTCGATTTGATCTACACGCGGTTCAAGAGCGCTCTGAACCGCTCCATTTCGGTCGAGCCCTACCTCCCGTTGGGTCAGGGCGCGGCGGTCGAGGGCGTGGCGAAGCGAGACTACCTCTACGAGCCAGGGCCGGAGGAGATCCTGACGCGGATCGTCCCCTATTTCCTGGCGATGAGGCTCTACATGGCGCTCGCCGAATCGGCCGCGTCGGAGCACGGCGCGCGCATGGTGGCCATGGGTTCCGCGACCAAGAACGCGAATGAGATGATCCAGAATCTGACGCTGCACATGAACCGGACCCGCCAGGCGACGATCACACGGGAGATCGTCGAGATCGTGGCGGGAGCCGAGGCACTCAAGTAAGGAAGAGGGACATGCCGAGCGGAAACAAGTCGAACGGAAGAGGCGGAACGATCGGTCAGGTCATCCAGGTCATCGGGCCCACGGTGGACGTGCGCTTCGATCCGGAGCACCTTCCGACGATCAACAACGCGCTGAAAATCGCGGATGCGGAGCGCGGCATCAATCTAACCGTGGAGGTGGCGCTCCATATCGGGGACGAGATCGTCCGCTGCGTGGCCATGTCGTCCACCGACGGCCTTGTCCGCGGCATGGACGCGGTCGACACCGGCGGCCCCATCTCGGTGCCCGTGGGCCGACAGACGCTGGGCCGGGTCTTCAACCTGCTCGGCGATCCGATCGACCAGGGCCCCAAGGTGCCCGAGCCCGACAAGCGGCTGCCCATCCACCGCGCGCCACCCGCCTTCGACGAGCAGGAAACGGTGACCCGGATCTTCGAGACGGGCATCAAGGTCATTGACCTCCTCGCGCCGTACGCCAAGGGCGGTAAGGTCGGCCTCTTCGGCGGCGCCGGCCTCGGCAAGACGGTCATTCTTCAAGAGTTGATCCGGAACATCGCGACCGAGCACGGCGGCTTTTCGGTGTTCTCCGGCGTGGGCGAGCGCACCCGTGAAGGAAACGATCTCTGGCTGGAAATGAAGGAGTCGGGGGTCATCGACAAGACCGTGATGGTGTTCGGCCAGATGAACGAGCCTCCCGGCGCGCGACTCCGTGTCGCCCTCACGGGCGTGACCATGGCCGAGTACTTCCGCGATGAAGAGAACCAGGACGTTCTCTACTTCGTCGACAACATCTTCCGGTTCACCCAGGCGGGCTCGGAGGTGTCGGCGCTCCTCGGCCGGATGCCGAGCGCCGTCGGATACCAGCCGACCCTGGCGACGGAGATGGGCGCGCTTCAAGAAAGGATTACGTCGACCAAGAAGGGCTCGATCACGTCGGTGCAGGCGATCTACGTTCCGGCCGACGACTTGACCGATCCCGCGCCTGCGACGACCTTCACCCACCTCGACGCGACGACGGTGCTCTCACGCCGCATCTCGGAGCTGGGGATCTACCCCGCGGTCGACCCGCTCGATTCGACGTCGCGCATTCTCGATCCGCACGTGGTCGGCGAGGAGCACTACAACCTGGCCCGCGCCGTGCAGAAGATCCTCCAGCGCTACAAGGACCTCCAGGACATCATCGCGATCCTTGGCATCGAGGAGCTATCGGAGGACGACAAGATCATCGTGACGCGCGCGCGGAAGATTCAGAAGTTCTTCTCGCAGCCCATGTTCGTCGCCGAGGCGTTCACCGGCCAGCCCGGCAAGTACGTGAAGCTGGAGGACACGATCCGCTCGTTCCGGCAGGTTGTGGACGGGAAGTGCGACCACATCCCGGAGCAGGCCTTCTACATGGCGGGGACCATCGAGGACGTGCTGGAGAAGGCGAAGCAGATCGAGGCTTCGGTGGGCGCGTAGGCGGGGGAACGGAATCAGCCATGGCCGACGCCATCTTCACCTTCCGGCTCGTCACGCCGCAGCGCCTCGTCCTCGAAGCGCCGGTTGTCTCGTTGCAGGCGCCGGGCACTGAGGGCTATCTGGGCATCCTCGCCCATCACGCCGCGCTGATCACCTCGCTTCGCCCGGGCCGGCTCGACGTCCGCGAGCCGGGCGGGAACCTGTCGAGCTACGCGGTGAGCGGCGGATTTCTCGAGGTCTCGGCGAACCGAGCGACCGTGCTGGCCGACACCGCGGAGCGATTCGACCAGATCGACCGCGCCCGCGCCGAAGCCTCGCGAGCGCGCGCCGAGGGCCGCCTGCGCGAGCCGTCCCGCGGCATCGACGTGCTCCGCGCCAAAGCCGCGCTCGAACGCGCGCGTAACCGGCTCGCGATCGTGAGGGGCTGACACGATCGGGATCTGACCTTCGGGACACGGGTCCTCGCCCGCAAGAAGCAAAGACACGGGCTGCGGACGGTCTCTCCGGTCAGTCCCGCTCGCGTCAGCCCTTGATGATCGCGAATCGAGCTACACTCGTCACATGCGCGTCCTAGGAATCGAGACCTCGTGCGATGACACGGGGGCGGCGCTGCTCGATGACGGGCGGCTGGTCGCCCACGTGGTGCGGTCGCAGGACGTGCACGTCGAGTACGGCGGCGTGGTGCCCGAGCACGCGTCGCGAGCCCACATCACGCTCCTTCCCCGCGTTCTCGAAGAGCTCCTCCGCGATACAGGCGCCTCGATCGACTCGATCGACGCCGTGGCCGCGACCCTCGGCCCGGGCCTCGTGGGATCGCTCCTCGTGGGGATCGAGTTCGCGAAGGGGCTCTCGATGGCGCGCGGGATTCCGTTTGTCGCCGTGAATCACGTCGAGGCGCACCTGTTGTCCGCCGGGCTCGAACACGAGCTCCAATTTCCATTCATCGGAATGGTCGCGTCCGGTGGGCACACGGAGATCTACCACGTCGCGGAACCCGGGTTGGTGCGTCGGCTTGGCTCCACACGCGATGACGCGGCGGGAGAGGCGTTCGACAAGGTGGGGAAACTCCTCGGCCTCCCCTATCCAGGCGGCCCCGAAGTCGATCGCCTCGCGCGCGACGGAAACCCGCGCGCCATCGACTTCCCGGTGGCGCGGCTCAAAGGCGAGACCCTCGACGTGAGCATGAGCGGGCTCAAGACCGCGGTGAAGCTGCTCGTGGAGCGCGAGCCGCGCCCCATTCCCGATTCGCGGGTCCGGGACATCGCCGCGTCGGCCGAACGAGCGATCGTCGCCCCGCTCATCGAGCGGCTCTCGCAAGCGCTGGAGCGCCACAACGCGCGCGCGCTGACGATCGCCGGAGGATGCGCGTGCAACACGCTGCTTCGGAGCGAGGCGACCCGGATCGCGGAGAAGCACGGCATCCCCGCGCTCTTTCCCTCGCCGCCCTTCTGCCGCGACAACGGCGCGATGATCGCCTACGCGGGTTGGCTCGCGCTCAAACGCGGCGCGCACACGCCTCTCACAGCGACCGCGATTCCCAACCTGGATTCGTTCGACCTGGGCTGAAGGGAAACAGGGCCGCCCCACACCGCAGCTGGCATCTCGTAACACAAAGCAGTAGCGGCAATTAGGGGGCATAGCCCGGAATCGCACCCCGCTTCCGCGCAAGCCCTTCCCGCTCAAGATGATTCCCCCCTTCGTCGATTAATCGCAACAGAGGAGCCAACTTCCAAGCCGCCCCACACCGAGGGCAACCCGTGAGCGTGCCTGTGAACCAGACGCCGACGGCGGATGCCGGCCGCATCCTCGTCATCGAGGACGAGCCGCGCCTTCGCTTCATTTTGAAAAAGCAGCTCGAAGACGCGAAGGACGCGAAGTACGAAGTCCGCACCGCGGAAGACGGGTTGAAGGGGCTCGAGGAAATCCGCCGCGATCCCCCCGATCTGATCCTGCTCGACGTCATGATGCCCGGGCTCAACGGGTTCGACGTCTGCATGCGGCTCAAGTCCGATCCGTTGACGAGCCGCATTCCGGTCATCTTCCTGACCGCCAAGTCGGCCCTGGACGATCGACTCCGCGGCCTCGAGGTCTTCGCCGACGACTACATCACCAAGCCATGGGAGCACATGGAGCTCCTCTTCCGGGTGCGGAATCAGCTCAAGACTCGGAGGGCCCAGCTCCAGTCGAACGCGCTGACCGGGTTGCCCGGAAACGTGCTCATCGAAACCGAGCTCACGCAGCGGATCACCGCGGGGGAGAAGTTCGCCTTTCTGCATCTCGACCTCGACTACTTCAAGCCCTTCAACGACTACTACGGGTACGCGCGGGGCGACTCGCTGATTCGCTTCACCGCCTCGCTTCTGCACCAGGTCATCGAGCGGCATGGCGGCAACAAGGACTTCGTCGGGCACATCGGCGGGGACGACTTCGTGATCATCACCGTTCCGGAGCGCGCGCTACGGATCGCCGACGAGATCCTGATCCAGTTCGACGCGACGATCGGCGAGCAGTACGACCCCGAGGACCGGAACCGGGGTCACATCACCGTCCACTCCAGCCGCCAGGGCGGCGTCCAGAACTTTGAGATCCTCTCCATCACCATCCTGATCGTGACCAACGTCGCGCGCGACATCCAGCACAGCGCCCAGGTAGCCGACGTGGCCAAGGAGCTGAAGAAGATCGGCAAGGCGAAGAAGGGGAGTTGCGTGATCCCCGACCGCCGGTCCGACGGCACGCTGGTCCTTCCGGCGCGGGAGACGACGGAGTCGGAGGGCGCGTGACGCCGCCGTCGCCGGGATCCGCACCCGAGGGGAGGACTCCTCTCAGGCTGATCGCCAGTCTCGGGAGTCTGAGCTTCGCCGTCCAATCCGCCTTCGACACCCACGGGCTGGTCACCTCCCTCGCCGAGAGCGTGCTCGACCTGGCGCGGGCCGACCGCTTCTCGCTCCTTCTCCTCGACTACGAGACGGGCGAGCTGGACGGAAACCACTTCGAGCGGGGAACCAGCGGCTCCATCGGCCAGGGGCGGGTCACGCCGCAGCCCACGAGCTTCCTGGGCCGAATCCTCCGCCGGGAGACGCTCGTCGTCGAAGATCCGAATCGGATCCGCCTGAGCGGAGACGAGCTCACGTGGCGCGGGGGCCCGCCCGAGACGCTGATCGGAATCCCGATCGTGGTCGGTACGTCGCTCCTCGGCGTGGCGGTCATCGGCTACCGCCGGAAGGTCCCGGTCACCGACCGCCGCCGGCGGGTGCTCCTCTTCCTCGCCGATCAGATCGGGCTGGCGGTCGACCGGATCCGGACGCACTCCGAGCTGGAGGACAAGCGGCGGCGGCTGGATGAGGCGAGTATGGCGCTTCGCCGGATGGACGAGTCCAAGTCCGATCTCATCTCGGTCGTCTCGCACGAGCTTCGCACCCCTCTGACCGCGATCAAGGCCTACACCGAAACGCTCCTCGACAACCTCGACACGCCCGAGTTCAACATGCAGGAGAAATTCCTCGGGATCGTGAACGAAGAGTGCGACCGCCTCTCGCGGATCGTGAACGACGTTCTCGACCTGAGCCGTATGGAGTCGGGCCGCCGCCGGCTCAAGGCGGAGCCGCTCTCGTTGGCCAAGCTGCTCGAGGAGATCACGCCGACCGTCGCGCCCGAGCTGACCCAGAAGCGGCTCCACCTGATCCCGGCCCTCGAGCGGGGTCTCCCGCCCATCGAGGCCGATCCCGACCTCATGAAGCAGGTCCTGGTCAACCTGATCAACAACGCCGCCAAGTTCTCCCGTCCGTCGACCGACGTCACGGTCCGGGTCTCCCGGAGCGGGGAGCGGCTGACCCTCGCGGTCGAGGACCAAGGGATGGGGATCCCGCCCGACAAGCTGGCCCGGGTGTTCGAGCGCTTCTATCGAATCGAGGAAAGCAGTGCCGAGCGCGTCGCCGGGACCGGATTGGGCCTCGCGATCGTGAAGAGCGTGGTGGAGCTCCACGGGGGGACGATCCGCGTCGAGAGCGTCGTGGGCCAGGGCAGCCGCTTCGTGATCGAGCTGCCGCTTCGCCAGCACGGGTTCCGCGACCTGATGCGATCCCTCTCACCCTTCTTCGAGCGTCCCGAGCTCCAGGCGCTGCTCCAGAGCTGCGTCGAGATGGTGGCCGAGGTCATGGAGGCGCGGATCGTTTCGCTCATGTTCTGCGACGAATCGGGCGCCGAGCTTCTCATCCAGGCCGCGTACGGGCTGGACAAGGACATGGTGGCCCGAGCTCGCGTCAAGATCGGCGACTCCATCGCGGGCTGGGTGGCCCAGACCTCGGAGAATCTCTGCGTCACCGATATCGAGAACGACCGCCGCTTCCGGAAGATGAACCACCCTCAGTACGAGACCAAGTCGCTCCTCTGCGTTCCCCTCAAGGTCGGCGGAGAGACGGTCGGGGTCGTGAACGTGAACAACAAGTCCACGGGCGTGCCCTTCGACCAGGACGATCTCAACCTTCTCGTGGCGATCGCCCGGCGGATCGGCCTGGCCATGGAGCGTGTCCGCGCCGCCAGCGAGTCGGGCGATATCACCGCCATGCTGACGACCGTGCGCGCCATCGTCCGCGCGCGCCGCTCGCACCTCCTCCCCAACTCGCGCCGCGCGTTCAAGCTCGCCTCCGACCTCGGGCGGCGGCTCCGGATGGCGGAGGAAGAGATCGCGGTCCTCGGCTACGTCGCCAAGATCCACGACATCGGGATGCTCTCGGTGGGGGAGGACCTCCTCATGAGCTCCCGGCGGTGGACCGAGAGCGAGCATCGCCGGATCGAGGGGCATCCGCAGGCGGGCGTCCAGCTCCTCAAGCCGATCGAGGCTGCCCCCAAGGTGAACGCGATCATCCTGAGCCATCACGAGCACTTCGACGGGCACGGCTATCCGCGCGGCCTGAAGGGAGAGGAGATCCCGCTCGCGGCGAGAATCCTGGCGATTCTGGACGCCTACGAGTCGATGACAGGCGGGCGGCCCTACCGCGAGCCCTTCTCCGAGGAAGAAGCCATCGCCGAGCTTCGCCGCTGCGCCGGGACCCAGTTCGATCCCCGCGTGGTCGAGGAGTTCGTCCTTCTGCTCGCCACCGCCGGACCGGCGCCGCGCCCGCGCGCCGTGGGGGCGGAACCATGATGCCGTCGATCGACCTCACCTGGGCGCTGGCCGCCTCCGCGCTTCTCCTGGTGGAGCAGGTGCGCCACCGACGGACGCTCAATCAGGAAGTGCAGACGCTCAAGGGTTCCTACGACGTCGTCATGCAGCGAAACGAGCAGCTCACCCAGGCGACCGACGAAATGGGCCGCCTCTACCGGAACCAGCTCCTCACGAGCCGCAAGCAGGCGGCGCGCCTGAAAAAGGTCCTCGAGATCGCGACATCGATCAACTCCGACCTGACCCTGGACAAGGTTCTCCACGAGATCGTGAACGCGGTCTCCGACGCGGTCGGCTTTCGAATCGTCCTGCTTCGCGTGCTGGACGAGCGGGGCGGCGCGTTCGAGGCGCGGGCGTTTGCCGGGCTCGAGCGCGAGGCGATCGAAAAGCTCGAGCGCCACAGCGTGCCGAAGGCGGAATTCGAGAGCTGGCTCAGGGACGAGTTCCGGGTGAGCCGCTCCTACTTCATCAGCCACAAGGTGAACTTCTGGCCCGAGGACGACGAGGAGGGGTACACGCCTGACCTCGGGGTGCGGAAGGACGGCGAGTGGCACCAGGACGACGTCCTGTTCGTGCCGCTTCATACGAAGGATGGATCCCTCATCGGCTACCTCTCGGTCGACGACCCGATCGATCGGAAAATCCCGACCCGCGAGGTGGTGGAGACCATCGAGATCCTGGCAGCGCACGCGGTGGTGGCCCTCCAGAACGCCTCCCTCTACGAGCGGCTGAACGCGAGCATGCGTCAGCTCGAGGAGGCGACCGACAGGGCGGAGGAGCTGGGCGACCTGAAATCGTCGTTCGTCTCGGTCGTCTCACACGAGCTCCGCACCCCGTTGACCGGGATCCGCGCGTACGTGGAGGCGCTCCTCGACAACGTCGGAAGCGCCAACGTCGACATGCAGCGCGATTTCCTCAAGGTGATCGACGAGCAGAGCCTGAAGTTGAAGCGGCTCATCGACTCCATTCTGGAGTTGAGCCAGCTCGAGTCGGGCCGCTTTCGGATGCAGCGCGAGCCGTTCAACCTGGTGGAGGTGATCGAGGAGGTCGTGGGCCAGCTGGGCCTCCTGGCTCAGACGAAGGCGATCACCTTGCAGGCCGAGCCCGCCGTCCGGGAGATGATCGTGGAGGCCGACCGGGGTCTCCTGCGCCGGGTCCTGCTGAATCTGGGGAACAACGCGATCAAGTTCACGACGGAAGGCGGACGCGTCACGTTCCGGGCATCCAGCGAGGGGCGCACCGTCCGCGTCACGGTCGAGGACACCGGAATCGGCATCGCGAAGGAGGAGATCAGCAAGATCTTCGACAAGTTCTACCAGAGCGACAACCGTCTCTCCCGCGAGTACCCCGGCGTGGGTCTTGGGCTGTCCGTGGCCAAGAGCATCGTTGAGTGGCACGGCGGCGAGATCGAAGCGGAGAGCGAGCCGGGCCACGGGGCCCGGTTCACCGTCGTGCTCCCGGTGACCCCCGGCGACGCCGGGGTCTTCACCCATGCGTCCTGGTCCCCGGGTCGCTCGGTTTCCGATCACCTGACGCGGCTCACCGTGGAGATGGTGGCCGAGGTGATGAACGCCCGGATCGCGTCCCTCATGCTCGTCGACGAGGAGCACGAGGAGCTTTACATCAGGGCCGCGCGCGGGCTTCGGGAAGAGGTGGTCTGCGGCACCCGGATCAAGATGGGGGATTCGATCGCCGGTTGGGTTGCGAAGCACGGGACGCCGCTCCTCGTGACCGACGTCGAGGAGGATCCCCGGTTCGGCAGACGAAACAGCCACCAGTACGAGACCAAGTCGCTCCTCTCGGTTCCCGTGAAGATCGACGGGCGCGTCGTGGGGGTCATCAACATCAACAACAAGGTCTCCTGCACCCCGTTCACCGAGGACGATCAGGCCCTCCTGACCTCGCTCGCCGAACGGGTGGCCCGCGCCTGGCAGCAGGCCTCCCATCATGACGAAAGCGCCGAGAAGGTGGAGAAGGCTTCGCAGGCTCTCTCCGCGATCATCGACAATGCCCGGCGGAGCCGTCTCAAGCTCACTTCGGGAAGCATGGCGCACCGCGCGGTCGCGGTGGCCCGACGCCTCGGCGTGTCCGAAGAGGAGGTCAGCGTCCTCGCCTACGTCGCCAGCATCCACGACGTCGGCATGGCCCACATCGCTCCCTCGGTCCTCCACGAGCCCGGCCGGCTCGATCCCGAGACTTGGGCCCAGGTGGCGCAGCATCCGGCGCGCACCGTGGAAATCGTAAAACCGATCGAGTTCCAGGAGCAGGTGTCCGAAATCATCATGGCGCACCACGAGCGGATGGACGGCCGCGGTTACCCGCGGGGACTCAAGGGCGATCAGATCCCTCTGGGCGCGCGGATCATCTCGGTGGTCGACGCCTACGAGTCGATGACGGCGGGGCGGCCCTACCGCCAGGCGATGAGCCACGACGAGGCCGTCCGCGAGCTCCGCCGGTGCGTCGGATCGCAGTTCGATCCCAAGGTCGTAGACGCCTTCACGCAACTGTTTGGCACGCAAAAGGTTGCCGACATGATTCGGGCTCCAGAAGCCGCGTGAGGGGCCGATACAGCACTTGATAGGGGCGATTCGGAGGGAGTCCAATGTCTAAGGGAAAGATTCTCGTAGTCGACGATGAGATCTACATCGTCCACATCCTCGACTTCAGCCTGGGGATGGAAGGCTACGAGGTCATCACGGCGCTCGATGGGGAGCAGGCGCTCGAGAAGATGAAGAGCGACAAGCCCGACCTCATCGTGCTCGACATCATGATGCCGAAGCTGGACGGATACGAGGTCTGCAAGGCCATCAAGTCGAGCCCCGAGACGCGCCAGATTCCCGTCATCCTTCTCTCCGCCAAGGGCCGGAATGTCGACCAGAAGCTGGGGTTTGACGTCGGCGCCGACGACTACATCACCAAGCCGTTCAGCCCGCGGAAGCTGGTCGAGCGGATCAATCAGCTCCTCGGTCAAGCCGTCACGGAGAAGCCCGCCTCCTCCACGTAGTTCTCGCCGGCTTCAGTGCTACCATCCGTCCCTCATGAGCCTGGTCAAGGTCGCCGTTCCCATTCCCCTGCCCGATCGGGAGACGCTCGTCTACGAGCTGCCCGAGGACGAGGAATTTCAGGCGGGCTTGAGGGTCCTGGTGCCGGTGGGTGCGCGCCGGGTCTGGGGAACGGTACTCGACGTCGAGCCCAAGCGCCCCGCCTTTCCCATTCGGCGGATCTCGGGAATCCCAGAGCCAAGGCTTGTCCTCACCGCGGAGCTGGTTGAGCTCTGCCGCTGGGTGGCCGACTACTACGCCAGCTCGCTGGGCGAGGTGCTCCACGCGGCCGCGCCCTCGCCCACAGGGCTGAAACACCGCGCGATGAAACCGGAGCCGGACGAGACCGGCGGATGGAACGCCACGGAGCCGCCCGCGCGGGAGGCGCTCAATCCCGATCAGAGGGTGGCGCTCGAGGCGCTCGAGGAAGCGGTCGGCGAGCGCGCGTTTCGCCCGTTCCTTCTCTACGGCGTCACCGGAAGCGGGAAGACCGCGGTCTACCTCCACGCCGCCTTGGAGGCGGTCCGCGGGGGCGGGCAGGCGCTCATCCTCGTCCCCGAGATCGCGCTCTCCCCTCAAGCGCTCGACGCGTTTCGCCGGAGCGGGCTCCAACGCGTGGCGATCTATCACTCGACCCTTCGCCCCCGGGAGCGGGCCGAAGTCTGGCGCGCCGCGGCGGCCGGGGAGCTGGACCTCGTGGTGGGGACGCGATCGGCCGTTCTGCTTCCGTTCCGCGACCTCAAGTTCCTGGTGGTCGACGAGGAGCAGGACGGCGCCTACAAGCAGGAGGAATCGCCGCGCTACCATGCGCGCGACGTCGCGCTGGTCCGCGCCCAGCGGCTCGGAGCGACGGTGGTGCTCTCCTCGGCGACGCCAAGCTTGGAGTCCTACGCCCGGGCCGTGAGGGGCCCCTATCAGCTGCTCCATCTTCCGCGGCGCGTCGACGGCCGTCCCCTCGCGACCGTGCGGGTGGCCGATCTCAGGATCCGCTCCCGGCGGCCCCTTGAAGAGGCGCCGACCTCGCGGTTTCTCAGCCCTCTCCTGATTGAAGCGATGGCGCGGACGCTGGAGCGAAAGGAGCAGGGGATTCTGTTCCTGAACCGCCGCGGCCACTCCACCTACCTCCAATGCAAAGGCTGCGGCGCGGTGGCCGAGTGCACGCGGTGCGACGTCTCGCTCACGGTCCACGCGGAGGACTCGATGCTCCGCTGCCACTATTGCGGCGCGCAGCGGAAGCTCATGCCGGCCTGCCCCGGCTGCGGCGCGACCGATCTCTGGTTCGGCGGAGTCGGAATCCAGAAGATCGAGAGCGAGGTCGCGCGGATCTATCCTCGGGCGCGCCTCGCGCGGCTGGATCTGGACGCGACGCGCCGGCGCGGCGCCGCCGCGTCCATCCTGGGTGCGTTCCGGGACGGCCGGACCGACTTTCTCCTGGGAACGCAGATGGTGGCGAAGGGATTCCACTTTCCGGGCGTCACGCTTGTCGGGATCATCCTCGCCGATCTCCAGCTCCACCTTCCCGATTTCCGGGCGGGGGAGCGGACGTTCCAGATTCTCACGCAGGTGGCCGGGAGGGCGGGGCGGGGCGAGAGCCCGGGCGAGGTGATCATGCAGTCCTACGACCCCGATCATCCCGCGCTTCGGTGCGCCGCCGCGCAGGACTACGGCGCCTTCTTCGCGCTGGAGGCGGCGGACCGACGCGAGCTGGCCTATCCTCCATTCGGGCATCTGGTCGAGATCGAGATTCGAGGCCGAGCGAAGGAGCGGGTGATGGAGACCGCCGCCGAGATCCGCCGGGCGCTCACCCGATTCGCGTCCGGGACCGGGGTCTCGATCCTCGGCCCCGCACCGAAAGCGCTTTCGCGCATCAAAAATATGGAGCGATGGCACCTCCTCCTCCGCTCCGCGTCCCGAAAGGCGCTCCGCACGGTGCTGGACCGAGCGCTTCCGGGGCTCCGCTCAAGGCGTCCCTCGGGGATCCACGTGGCGATCGACGTCGACCCCAGACAGCTTTTATAAGCTAATAACCTACAATAGATTAAGAGAATCAAAGGGCGGCCCGCGCCGGGGCAAGGGGCTTGACAGGTGGCGCCGCCGGCCGTTCAATCGGGCCGGTCGCGTGGAACGGCCCGCGTCCTCGGCGGGTTCAACGGAATCGGGAGGGATGGATGAGGATCGAATTTCCAGGTCACCGAATCGCTTTCGGCGCGATGGTTTTCGCGCTGGTCGCGCTCCTTGCCGCCCATTCCGCCGACGCGGGCGTTAACTTCACCAGCGGCAAGGTCTACATGCAGCAGAAAGTCTACGACAAGGCATGCCACTTCCTCGAGCTGGCGCGGCTAGAGGAGCCGGAGAACTCACAGGTCTATTCGCTCCTGGCCGTCGCGCGATACCAACAGCGGGAATTCGCATCGGCCGGAGGGGTGTTCCAGATCGGTCTCAAGGTCGCGGCGGACAAGAAGGACAAGACCCGTCTGAACGACATGACCCAAAACCGCGCCTCGCTGACGGCGGAGCTCTACAACCCAGGACTCAAGGCGCTGATCCGCGCGGGGACGATCGAGGAAGAGGACACCCGCACCACCGACGCCGGCACGCCGCAGGCGGCGCTGGAGAAGGAGCGCGGGGAGCCCAAAGACTTCAGCCGGTTCACCGAGGGCGGGAAGAACCACGAGTTCTGGTACTACCCCGACCAGGGCCTTGGCTTTCACTTCCCACCGGGGGCGACCGAAGCGCTTCAGTTCCCATACAAGCCGTTCACCGGACCGGCGGATCCGAAGGTGGCGGTGACCGACACCACGATCTTCCCGCCGTATGCAGGCGCGTCCACGGTGGCCGAGGCGGCGTACCAATTCGAATTGGCGATGCTGGTCGAGCCGACCGCGTCGGACGTCTACAAGAACCTGAGCTACGTCTACGGAGTGCTGGGGCGCCCGGACGACGCCATCCACGCCGCGCAAATGGGTCTGAAGATCAAGCCGGGCGACGACCAGCTGACCCGAAATCTCAGGGCGGCGGCGCTCGGCCGCGGAAACCGCCTCTTCAACAGCAAGAAGTTCGCGGAGGCGGTTCCGGCCTACCGCGCGGCGATGACCTACGACAGCGCGGGGACCGTCACCTATCTGTCGCGGATCGCGGAGTCGTTCCAGCTCGCGGCTCAGGGCATGAAGGAAGGGCCGCAAAGAACCGCGATGCTCGACAGCGCGGCGGCCACCTACATGGAGGTGGTCGCGAAGGCGCCGACCGATTCTCTGGGCATGTCGGTCCGCGAGACCTCGATCTACAACGCGGCGGTGATCCAGGGGAATCTGAAGAACTACAAGGAAGCGGTCAAGACTCTGGACGATGGCATGAAGTTGTTCCCCCGGAGCAAGGACATCGTCCTCCTCGCCGGGCAGACCAAGTTCCAAGTCGAAGACTACGAGGGCTCCGTCGCGGCGATGCGTCAGGCCCTCGAGATCGATCCCAAGGAGGCGACCGCCCACCAGTTCCTCTTCCTCGCCTACAACAAGCTGAACAAGAGAGACGAGTCGGTGGCCGAATACACGATCTACCGGGCGCTTACCGACGGCCGGCAGCGCATCGGTTCTCAGCTCAAGACCTGGGTCGACTCGGCCGATAATCGACTGGGGGCCGGCCACCAGCTGAAGAAGACGGTCACCGCGGATGGCTACCCCGAGGAAGTCCGCACCTACTCCGACGGGGACAAGGTGCTGGAGTCCTGGTTCTACTGGACGAAGGGGAAGTCGATCACCTTCCTGGATGGACAGGTTTTCTCGCAAGCATCCTTCCCGCCCGTCAAGATATAGCGTGTCGTCCGACACGTCGATTGTGCTCGGGAAAGAATTGACCTTGACAGGTACCGGCAGGGTTCGATAGATTCAGGGTTGAGCACCGACCCGGGAACTCGAGGGCGGATTTCGGTAGTGCCCCTCGTCAGCAATCCCGTATCGGATCGCGAGACCGGCGATCCCGAGTCAGGCAGCGCCTGAACTCAACCCTTCTCTAGCACGGAAATCCCCCAAATCCTGAGGGCCGCCATTCGGCTGTAACCCATGTCCCGCCCACAGACCCAAGTACGACGCCACGGCGCTGACGCGCCGGCGGCACCATCCACCATCGAGGAGTCTCGAAACGAAATGGAGCAGCAGCAGACAGAAGCCCCGCCGCCTCCGGCCACAAACGGCCCACAGGCATCCCCCAAAGGTCTCGACATCATCCAGCTCAAGAGCCGCACCATTGCGGAATTGATGGAGCTGGCCCATTCGCTCGGCATTCAAGGCACGAGCGGCCTGCGCAAGCAGGAGCTGATTTTCAAGATTCTCGAAGGGCAGACCGAGAAGAACGGGCTGATCTTCGCGGAGGGCGTCCTCGAAATCCTCTCGGAGGGTTACGGGTTCCTCCGCTCGACCGACTACAACTACCTGCCAGGGCCGGACGACATTTATGTCTCGCCCTCGCAGATCAAACGATTCGACCTGCGAACCGGGGATACCGTCTCCGGCCAGGTCCGCCCGCCCAAAGACGGCGAGCGCTACTTCGCGCTCCTCCGCGTCGAGGCGGTCAATTTTGAGAGCCCCGAGGTTGCCAAGGACAAGATCCTGTTCGACAACCTCACGCCGCTCTATCCGCAAGAGAAGCTCCGGCTGGAATTCCGCGGCGACGACATGCCGACCCGGATCATGGATCTCCTGACGCCGATCGGAAAGGGCCAACGCGGCCTCATCGTGTCGCCTCCGCGAGCCGGCAAGACGGTGCTCCTCCAGAAGATCGCGAACGCGATCACGGAGAATCACCCGGAGGTCATGCTGATCGTCCTCCTGATCGACGAGCGGCCGGAGGAAGTCACCGACATGGAGCGATCGGTCAAGGGGGAGGTCGTCTCCTCCACCTTCGACGAGCCCGCCGAGCGGCACGTTCAGGTCGCCGATATGGTCATCGAAAAGGCGAAACGCTTGGTGGAGCACAACCGAGACGTGGTCATCCTGCTCGACTCGATCACGCGCCTCGCGCGCGCCCACAACACGGTCGTTCCCCACTCGGGCAAGATCCTCTCGGGCGGCGTGGACGCCAACGCCCTCCAAAAGCCGAAGCGCTTCTTTGGGGCGGCGCGAAACATCGAGAACGGCGGCAGCCTCACCATCATCGCGACGGCCCTGATCGAGACGGGCAGCCGCATGGACGACGTGATCTTCGAGGAGTTCAAGGGCACTGGTAATATGGAGGTGGTGCTCGACCGTAAGCTCGCGGACAAGCGCATCTTCCCGGCGATCGACATCAACCGCTCGGGCACGCGCAAGGAAGAGCTGCTCATGACGGGCGAGGAGCTGAACAAGGTCTGGATCTTGCGGAAATTCCTAAACGAGCTGAATCCAATGGAAGCCATGGAGTTTCTAATAGGAAAGATGAGCCAGACCAAGACGAACAAGAAGTTCCTCGCGATGATGAACACCTGATCCAAGAGGAGAACGGAGAACAGCGATGAAGAAGGGCATTCACCCGGGTTACTTCAACACCAAGATCGTCTGTGCCTGCGGGAACGTGATCGAGACCCGCGCCACGGTCAAAGAGACGCTGCACGTGGAAATCTGCTCGAACTGCCACCCGTTCTTCACCGGCAAGCAGAAGCTGGTGGATACCGCGGGACGCATCGAGCGCTTCCGCCGGAAGTATGGGATCAAGGAGCAGAAGCCCGCGGAAGCTCCGTCCGCCTAGCGCCGCCGTAGGCGCTTCGCCCCCCACCCATCCGCATGTCCGACCGCTACGCCCCCATCGGGGGGCAGGCCGTCATCGAGGGAGTGATGATGCGCTCGCCGAAGCGCGTCGCCACCGCCGTCCGGCTTCCCGACGGATCGATCCAGGTGAAGACGCGGGAGTACGTCTCGCTCTCGCGCCGCTATCCCATCCTCGGGCTTCCCATCCTGCGCGGCGCGGTCGTCCTGGTCGAATCGCTCCGGATCGGCGTGGAGTCGCTCGCCTTTTCGGCCGAGGTGGCCGTGGAGGTGGAGAAGGAGAAGCCCAAGGAGGCGCGCCGCTACGGCACGCTCGGCCTGGGGATGGGCCTTACGGTGGCCTTCTCCTTCGTCGCCGCTTTTCTCATCTTCTTCTACCTGCCGCTCAAGCTGACCGACCTGACCGGCGTGCGCGCTCCGCTGGCGTACAACCTGATCGACGGCGGCATCCGGCTCGTCTTCTTCTTGATCTACATCCTGGCGATCGGGTTCTGGGGCGAGATGCAGCGCGTCTTCCAGTACCACGGCGCCGAGCACAAGACGATCCATAATCTCGAATCGGGCGAGGATCTTACGCCCGACGCGGCGGGCTCGATGAGCCGCTTTCACCCGAGATGCGGGACGAGCTTCCTCTTCCTCGTCGTCATCGTGAGCTTCGTCGTCTTCGCGTTTCTCGGCCGCCCCGACACCCTCGGAGCGCGGGCGCTCCGCTTCGCCCTCATCCCGCTCATCGCGGGTGTCTCCTTCGAGATCATCCGGTTCGCCGGCGCGCACTACGACCGGCCCTTCGTACGCTGGCTCAGCGAGCCGGGTCTCCAGCTCCAGCGCCTGACCACCCGCGAGCCGACCCGCGACATGCTGGAGGTGGCGATCGCGGCGCTGCGCGCCGTCCTCTAACACCCGCCCATGCGTGAAGCCCTCGAGAAGGCAAAGACGCGCTTTGACGAGCTGACGAACCAGCTCTCCGATCCGGCCGTGGTGGGCATTCCCGCGGAGTTGAAACGGGTCAGCAAGGAGCGGAGCGGGCTCGAGCCCCTCGTCAGCGCGGCGCGCCGCTACGACGGCGTTCTCCAGCGGATCGCGGAGGACACGGCGATCGTGAGGAATGAGCGGGATGCCGAGCTGGTGGCGATGGCCAAAGCCGAGCTCGAGGAGCTGGAGCGCCTCCGCGCCGACCTCGAGATCGAGCTCCCCAAGCTTCTGCTCCCGCCCGATCCCCTGGACCACAAGAACGTGCTCGTGGAGATCCGCGCCGGAACGGGCGGGGACGAGGCGGCCCTCTTCGCCTCCGAGATCCTGCGCATGTACATGAAGTACGCCGAGCGGCACTCGTGGCGCGCCGAGGTGATGAGCACGAGCGCGGCGAGCGGGATCGGCGGCGTGAAGGAGGCGGTCGTCTCGATCAACGGCGAGGGGGCCTACAGCCGCTTCAAGTATGAGAGCGGGGTCCACCGCGTCCAGCGTGTGCCCGAGACGGAGGCGAGCGGGCGGATCCACACGTCGGCGATCACCGTGGCGGTGCTCCCGGAAGCGGAGGAAGTCGACGTGGAGATCAAGCCCTCGGATCTCCAGGTCGACGTCTTTCGATCGTCAGGGCCGGGAGGGCAGAGCGTCAATACCGCGGACTCCGCCGTTCGTATTCGCCATCTCCCGACCGGGATCGTCGTCCAGTGTCAGGACGAGCGCTCCCAGCTCAAGAACAAGGCGAAGGCGCTCAAGGTGCTCCGCGCGAGGCTTCTCGACATCGAGATCCAGGAGAGGGAGAAGAAGCTCGCCGCCACCCGCAAGTCGATGGTCTCGACCGGCGACCGGAGCGCCAAGATCCGCACCTACAACTTCCCCCAGGGGCGCGTCACCGACCACCGGATCGGCCTGACCCTCTACCGCCTGGCCGACGTACTGGAAGGGGATCTGGACGAGCTGATCGACGGCCTCTTCAACGCCGAGCAGGCCGAGCGTCTGGCCGCGACCAGCTCGGCTCCCGCTGCGGGCACTTCTTCCTGACCCGTGCGCGCCGGCATCGCGTCGACGGATGACTGGGCCTTTGCCTCCACTCGCATGACCCGCGCCGACGCCCTGGCCCGCCTTCGCGCCCGCCTTCGGGGCGCGGGGATCGAATCGCCCGACCGGGAGGCCGAGTGGCTCCTCCTTCATGCGCTCGGGATCGGCCGCTCCGCCTATTGGGCCGACCCTACGGTACCCCTCCGCGGGGAAGAAGTGGTGGCACTCGAGGCCCTCGCTTCGCGAAGAGAGCGGCGCGAGCCGCTCCAGCTTCTGCTGGGCGACATGCCATTCCACGACGTCTGGCTGGACGTCGCGCCCGGCGTTTTCATCCCCCGGCCGGAGACGGAGGGGCTCGTGGAGGCGGTGCTCGCCGCGATCGGCGACCGCCGCCTGTGTGACGCGGCGGGCGCAGGGGCCGCCAGGGGGACGCTTCTCGACTGGGGGACCGGGACCGGCGCGATCGCCGTCGCGCTCCTCCGGGCCCTCCCGGGCTGGAGCGGGATCGGCGCCGATCGCTCCAGCGTCGCGCTCGCGTTGGCCGAGCGAAACGCCGCCCGAAACGGCGTGGCGAATCGATTCCGGACGATCGAGGCGGACTTCAGCTCGCCCCGCCCGGCCGCGCTCTCCGGGGAGCTCGTCGATCTGGTCGTATCCAACCCGCCCTACGTGCGTCGCGTGGAGCTCTCCGGCCTGATGCCGGAGGTGAGGGACCACGATCCACCGGAAGCGCTTGACGGCGGCGACGACGGTCTGGATGCTTTCCGCCACTTGGCGCGGGGCCTTGACCTGTGGCTTCGCCCCGGGGGCCTTCTCGCGCTCGAGATTGGAGCCGGTCAGGCCGATGATGTCCTGGGGGCCTTTCCTGGCCTCAACCAGGAGGCGCGGGTCCTGCCCGACCGGGCGGGAATTCCGCGATTCGTGATCGGCACGACGCGAGGCGGGGGAGCATGAAGACCGAACCGGGACCCGAGCGGGACACATTACCTTCGAAGACGAAGACCAAAATGGATGAGATCTGGGTGCAGGGCGGCCGACGGCTCAACGGCTCGGTCGCCGTGGGTGGCTCGAAGAACGCGACCCTGCCGATTCTGGCCGCGACGCTCTTGGCGCCGGGTCTCTACCGATTCACCAATGTGCCCGACCTGAAGGACGTCTCGACGATGCTCGAGATGCTCTCCCGGTTTGGCGTCGCGAGCAGCCGCGTCGCCCCGCACGAGATCACCGTCGACACCCGGAACTCCCGGAACGCCGAGGCGCCCTACGACCTGGTCAAGACCATGAGGGCCTCGATCTACGTGCTCGGCCCGCTCCTCGCCCGCTATGGGGAGGCGCGCGTCTCGCTCCCCGGGGGATGCGCCTGGGGTCCGCGCCCCGTCGATCTCCACATCCGCGGCATGGAGCAGCTCGGCGCCGACGTCGAGATCGATCACGGGTACATCGTCGCGCGGTCGAGCGGGCTCCGCGGCAATACGATGACCTTCGACGTTTCGAGCGTGGGCGCGACGGGCAATATATTAATGGCGGCGGTGACCGCGGCGGGTCGGACCGTGATCGAGAACGCGGCCTGCGAGCCGGAGATCGCGGCGCTCGCGGACTTTCTCGTTTCGATGGGCGCCGAGATCGAAGGGATCGGAAGTCCGCGCATCGTCGTGGACGGCGTGTCGGAGCTCAGCCCGGCCGACGCCGCGATGATCGCCGACCGGATCGAGGCGGGGACCATTCTCGCCGCGGCCGCGATCACGGGCGGCGACGTCGAGACGACGCTGGTCGATCCCTCGCACCTGGGCGCGGTGCTGGCCAAGCTGGAGTCGGCCGGGTCGTCCGTCGAGATTTCCGATCGCGCCGTGCGTCTCAGGGCGCCGGAGCGGCCGGAGCCCCTCTCGGTGACCACCCAGCCCTATCCTGGATTTCCGACGGACATGCAGGCGCAGTTCATGGCGCTTCTCTCCGTCAGCACGGGGTCGAGCACGATCGTCGACACGATCTATCATGACCGCTTCACCCACGTCGCCGAGCTGCAGCGCCTCGGGGCCGATATCCGCGTCGAGGGCAACACCGCCCACGTGCGGGGCGTCGAAGGGTTGAGCGGCGCGCCGGTCATGGCCACCGATCTTCGCGCCTCCGCGGCGCTCATCCTGGCCGGCCTCGTCGCGGGCGGCGAGACGCGCGTCTCGCGTGTCTATCATCTCGACCGCGGCTACGAGCGGCTGGAGGAGAAGCTGAAGGCGCTCGGGGCCGCGATCCGCCGCGTCAAGGCCTGAGCCTCCCTCCATGCGCCCCGTCGTCGTCGGCACCGCGGGGCACATCGACCACGGCAAGACCGCGCTCGTCGGCCGCCTCACGGGGATCGACACCGATCGCCTGAAGGAGGAGAAGGAGCGCGGCATCTCGATCGACCTCGGTTTCGCGCCGCTCACCCTCCCCTCCGGCCGGCGGGTCGCCATCGTCGACGTCCCGGGGCACGAACGGTTCGTCAAGAACATGCTGGCCGGCGCGACCGGCATCGATCTGGTCCTGCTCGTGGTCGCCGCCGACGAGGGCGTGAAGCCGCAGACGCGCGAGCACTTCGCGATCGTCGACCTCCTCGGTGTCGCGCGCGGCGTCGTGGCGCTCACGAAGGCCGACCTGGCGACGCCGGATCAGATCCAGCGCGCGTCGTCCGGCGTCCGCGCCCTCCTCCGAGGCACCGCGCTGAGCGCCGCTCCTCTCATCCCCGTCTCCTCGGTCACCGGCGCTGGCGTTCCGGAGCTTCTCCGCGCGCTCGATGAGGAGGTGGCGCGAGTCGTGGGGAGGGAATCGGGCGGATCGACCCGACTTCCGGTGGATCGCGCCTTTTCGATCGAGGGAATCGGCACCGTCGTCACCGGCACGCTCTGGAGCGGTTCCATCCACGCGGGCGACACGCTCACCCTCCTCCCCGACGATCGGGCGGTCCGCGTGCGGCAGGTGGAGGTGCACGACCAGACGGTCCCCGAAGCGGCCGCGGGGAACCGCGCCGCGGTCGCCATCCACGGCGTCTCGCGCGATGAGGTGCGGCGGGGCGACTGGCTCGTCACGCCGGGCCGGTTTCGCGCCACCGAGATGCTCGACGTGAAGCTGCGGCTGATCGAGGGGCTCCCGAAGCCGCTTCGGAGCCGCGCGCGGGTGCGGGTCCACCTCGGCGCGAGCGAGGTCTTGGGAAGGGTGGTCCTCTTCGAGATGGAATCGCTCGCTCCCGGCGAATCGGCGTTCGCCCAGCTCCGCCTGGAGGGACCTGTGATCGCGGCCCGCGGCGACCGCGTGGTCATCCGCTCCTACTCGCCCGGAAGCACGATCGGGGGAGCGACGGTGCTCGACCCGCATTCCGCGCGCCGCCAGCGAATCGCCGCGGAGGACGTGGCGCGATGGGAGGCTCTGGAGACGGGCACCCTGACCGACGCCTTGGCGATCCTCGTCGGCGAGTCGGGGCTTCGGGGGCTTCAGCCCGAGGCCGCGGCCCTCCGACTCGGCGTCGACCCAAGGCAGACCTCCACCGCGTTCGACCCGACGCGTCTCGTGCGCGCCAGGGACGGCCGATTCCTGGCGCGAGTCCAGTGGGCGAAGGCCCTCGATCGGGTCGTCCAGGCGGTCCGCGACTACGGAACGGAGCACAAGCTCCGGCACGGCGCGCCCAAGGGCGAGATCAAGAGCCGGCTCCAGGGCGTCGTCGAGGGGGTGGTGTTCGACGAGGCGCTCGAGGCGCTCGTCGCGGAGGGGCGGCTACTCGCATCGGGCGAGCGAGTCAATCTTCCCGAGTCCCGGCCCACGCTCACCGAAGACCAGGCGCGGGCGATCGATCGGCTGGAGGCCCGACTGGGAGCCCAGGGCTTCCAGGTTCCGGATCTTCCGGAGGCGCTCCATGACCTGCCGTCCGGTGTCGACCCCGGTGAGCTGGTCCGGCACATGGTGGAGGCAGGCCGCGCCGTCAGGGTGACATCGGCGATCCTCTACCCGACGCCCCTTTGGGCGGAAATTGAGTCCCGTGTCCGCGCCCATTTCTCCCGCCGGCCCTCCCTCACGATGACGGAGTTCAAGGACCTGTTACAGGTGTCGCGGAAGTACGCCGTGCCGATCCTCGAGCACCTGGATCGGATAGGGATGACCCGCAGGGAAGGGGACATCCGCTCGCCGGGGCCCCGGTCCAGGCCCTGACCTGTCGAAAATGGGGTGAGACCTCTCTGTCCCACCCAATTCAGTTGATTTGGCACCCCGGAAGGAGTATGCTTTCAATTGTACGTGGGAGTGCCGGTCGCCCTCGCGTCCGGCCACACCGGGGCCGCCGTTCCTGTTAGGCCCCCGTCGTCATCCCCCTGGGATGGTGAAGCTGAGATGGGTTTTCTCTCCCGACACGCGAAACTTGTCGTTCTGCTTCTCGGTCTCCTCGCGCTGACCGCCGGCTCGAGTCCTTGGTCCACGCTCCCGGTAGGTTCCTGGTTCGTGGCCACGCCCGCCTATGCCAGTTCGCCCGACGAGACATTAAATCCCCCCCCCAATCCACCGCCCGGTAAGTACCGGTCGGCAGCACTGCCCGGGCAAGCATCCACACATAGAGGTGTTGCGGCTTCCAGCGTCGCGTCCACGCGTCCGACCGTTCCGGTCGGAAGGTTCCAGCGTATGCTGTCTGTGTGGAGATTCTTCCTGGCACCCGTGCTTCGCTTCTGACCGATGGCCCTGAGGGCCCCGGAACTCATCTCGTCAAAGACCTAACGTGGACAAGACCACGACCGACCTGATACGGGAACGTGAGGAGGCGGTTTCCACCGCCCGCCTCACGCAGGATCCCGAACGACATCTCCAATCCCTCGAAGATCTCTCGGAGATCTTTCTGCGCGCCGACAGCTACCTCCCGGCGCTGCAAAACCTCGAAGAGTGCATCCACTCGGCGGAACGGCTGGGCCTCGATCCCGCCCGCGTCGCGACGCTCGAGCTGAAGGCGGCGCAGGTCCTGATCGAGCGGGGCGATGCGCCCGGCGCGCTCAAGCACCTGGCCCGCGCGCGGGCCCGCGCCGTCGCCGAGACCAGCCCCGAGCTCATCGCGCGGCTCCAGCTCCAGAGCGCCCGGGCCTTGATCGAGCTTTCTCAGTACGAGGAGGCCCTCGGGAGCTGCGAGCGGGCTCACGCCTACTTCAAAGACAAGAATCTCATGGCGCCCCTGGCGCACTCCTACAACTGCTTCGGGCGGATTTATTTCCGCCTCGGCGACCTGGACAAGGCGAAGGAGTTCTACGAGGCGGCGCTTCATCTATTCCGATGGGATCTGAACGATGAAGAGGGCGTGATCCGCGCCCACAACAATCTCGGCGTGCTCTATCGCCACCTCTCGGACTGGAGGCAGGCGACGTGGCATTTGCTCCGCTCCATGGAAATAGCGACCCGCCTCGGCAATTTCGCCTACATCGCCGTCTCCTGCGCCAACCTCGGCATCGTTCATCTGAAGGCCGGCTCGTGGGACGAGGCCGCGGAGCATTTCGACCGCGCGCTCAATTCGTACGTCCAGATCGGCCGGGAGGCCGGCGTGGCCCGCATGCGGATCGGCTTGTCGACGATCGCCACCTTCCGCCACGACTTCGCGACGGCGGAGGCGCACCTCGCCGCCGCGTCCCAGATCACGTCCCGTTTGGGGACCTCGCGCGAGCAGGTTCTCTGCCTCTTCAGCCGCGGCGAGCTGCAACACGAGATGCGGCATTTGGACGAAGCGCTCGACCTCTACAGCGACGCCCTGGAGATGGCGCAGCAGATCGCGCCCGAAGGGGACATGGTCCACGAGCTCCAGCGCCGGCGCGCCGAAGCGTTCGCGACGCGCGGCGATCTGCCGCTCGCGTTCAAGGCGGCGGAGGATGCGCTCCACCGCTCCTGCCGGCTCAAAGATCAGCTCGAGGAGGGCGCGGCGCGGCGCGTACTGGCGCAGATCCACACCCTGGAAGGACGGATCGGGGACGCCAACGAGCAGTCACGCGAAGCCGTCCGACTCTTGGAGTCGATCCACGAGCGGCGCGAGCTCGCCCGGGCCTACCTGGAGCAGGCGCGGCGGATGCCCGGCGGCGGCGACGCCGAGCGGACGCGCGAAGCCCAGAATCTCGCCTTCAAGGCGATGTATCTCTTCGAGCAGCTCGGAATGGAAGATTCGATGAAGGCTTGCGAGGCGGCGCTCCGCGAATTGAAGGCGCCTTCCTGGATCACCGCGCCGCGGGGCCAGCGCCCCACCGCGTCGCCCTCCTCGCAGGCTCAGGACATCGCGCGCGCCCACGGGATCATCAGCCAGAACCCGAGAATGCTGGAGCTGGTTCGGAAGGCATCGGAGCTGATGACGACCCCCGCGCGGGTCTTGATTCAAGGCGAGACCGGCACGGGGAAGAACCTCCTCGCCTACATGTTCCGCTCCTTCGAGGTCGAGCGCGGCCGCCCGTTCGTGGAGGTGAACTGCACCAGCCTCCCCGGCGACTTGGTCGAGAGCGAGCTTTTTGGTTACGTCCGCGGCGCCTTCACCGGCGCCGCGATCACGAAGCGCGGAATTTTCGAGGAGGCGGACGGCGGCACGATCTTCCTGAACGAGATCGGCGAATTGAGCGAGCGCACCCAGGTCAAGCTCTTACAGGTGTTGGATGACGGGACCTACCGGCGCCTGGGCGAGGTTCGCTCGCGGCGATTGAACGTCCGGATCATCTCCGCGACGAACAAAGATCTCGACGCCGCGGTGAAGGCGGGCTGGTTCCGCGCCGATCTCTACTACCGGCTGGGGCAGGTCGTCCTCTCGCTCCCGCCCCTCCGCGAGCGGCGCGAAGATATCCCGCTCATGATCCGAAACTTCCTCGACGAGCTGTCGGCGCGCGAGGGCCGGCAGTTGGTCCTCTCGGAGGATGCGCTCGAATACTGGGTGTCGCTCCCGTGGATGGGGAACGTTCGGGAGCTGAAGCACAAGGTGGAGTCGGTCTTCCTCTGCGCCGGCCGCCAGGAGCTGGTCGACCGGGCGACGCTCTTGCGCCTCCTCTACCCGGGCGGCACTCCGGCCGCCGAGGCCCACCCGGCACGCGGCCTGCGCGGCAAGGTGGATCTCGTGAAGCGCGAGGAGATCTTGGCCGCGCTCTCGCGGAACGCCGGTAACCGGAGCCGCGCCGCGCTCGAGCTGGGCATCACGCGGCGCCATTTGATCCGGCTCCTCAAGCAGATCTACTAGCCGCACCGCGTCCGGCTTCACCGCCACTTCCGCCACTTCCAGATCACTTGCCGGGCTTGGTCATCATCCTCGGTCCACCAAGATCCAGCGCTTCGACCGGCGCATCCTTGGCCATCTGAAGCGCGCGCTCGAGCGAGGGCTTGCGGTCGGGGTCGGATTCCTTGGCGATCAGGTTCATGAGCGCCGAGACGTGCGCGGTCTTGAGCGCGTCGTCCGCCGAGGTCTTCACGTCGGGCACGACGCCGACGCCTTCCCAGTTGGTCTTGGTGATCGGGCTGATCGCGCGGCCGCCCGAGATGAACGCCGCGAAGTGGCTGTTCAGGCGCACAGCTCCTCCCGGATTCGCGGCGCCGACCGTCGTTTCGCCCACCAGGGTGCCGCGCTTTAGGTTCTTCACGTCGTAGGCGAACTCCTCGGCCGCCGAGCCCGTGCGGTGGCTGGTGAGCACGTAGAGCTCCTTGTCGAGGTAGCGTGGGCCGGGCACGGTGGGGAGCGTGTAGTACTGCCGGATTTCGTCCCCCTCGCGGAGATAGAAATCGTTCACGTGGACCCGCTCGTCGGCGGGCATGAGCCAGCTCAGGAGCAGCACGATCATGTTCGGGCTGCCGCCGCCGTTTCGCCTCAGATCGATGATCAGCGCTTCGCTCCCGTTGAGGAGCGTCATCGCCGCCATCGCCAGGGCCCCCGCCTCGGGCGTGCCGACGAAGCCCCGCAGGTCGAGGTAGCCGACGTTTCCGGCGAGCCGTTGAACTCGCTCGAATCCGTAGTTGAGGCGACGAGCCTGGAGATCCTCGCGGGCTCGCTCATCGGCCGACTGATTGCTGCCGACGAAGGCGCTCTCCGGAAGCTCCCGGTTCCAGTAGCCGACACGGAAGTGGTGATCGTTCCCGAAGGCGCGAAGGTCCACGGTGAGCGAGTCGACGAACGCTTCCGCGCTGTCGAGTCCGGCATATCCCCCCTTCTTGAGCTTCGACCGGAGCGCCGAGGCGGTCTTCTTGGCCACGTCCGGGAAGACGTAGCCACGTTCGATCGCGGCCGCGAGGGTGTCGACCGTCACGGCGCGAAGCTTGGCGTCGACGTACATGTTGGGCTGGTCGGGCGGGGGACCGCCGAATTGCGCCGTCGCCGGAGCGTGGAGGAGCGCGAGGCAGAAGAGTGCGGCCGCGAGCGTGATGGCTCCGGCGCGCGCGCCGGTTGTGGTGCGCCTGGGGTGCAAGGTCTCGGTCTTCATGTTGCATTCCTCCCATGGTCGCTCACCGCGCTTTGCCGTTGGTCCCTGGGGCCGGCGACAATGCCGTGGAGGAGCAGGTGGATGATCCCATCGGCCCGGCGCAGGATTTCGCTCCGCCGGCCGAGCTCTTCGACGCTGAGGCTGTAGGGAAGCAATGCGTTGGTCGCCGTGACCATCGCGTCCGCCGTCGCGGCGGGATCCACGACCTCGAACGTTCCAAGTCGGCGCCCTTCCTCGATCACCGCGGCCAGCGCCCTGCTTTCGGCTCGGAAGTATTCGACCCGGTGCTGAAGGAGCATCGGCCGGATCGACGCGAGCAGGTCGTCGAGGCTTAAGGAGTGCGGCCGCGCGTAGTCGAAGCGGTGCATGACGCGCTCGAGGAGCATGTCGCGGAGACGTTGCTCGGGCGGGCCCGCGCCGGCGCCGATGGTGTGCAGGCGCAGGAGAAGCCGCGCCGCCATCCGGTCGATGCAGGCGAGGGCGACGTCGGCTTTGCTCTCGAACGACAGGTAGACCGTGCCCTTACCGATCCCAGCCTCCTTGGCGAGGCTCTCGACCGTCATCTTCTTGTATCCGAACCGGGCCAATAGCCGATCCGCTGCGTCCAGGATCCGCTCCCCGGCCGCTGACCACTGGGTTTGAAGCCCTTGGACCTCCATGAGCCCTCCACTCTGTGCGGATGACCAGAATCGCATTTCGGTCATCCATTAGAACGTGGTAGTGGGCTGCCCGGTTTCAGCTGAATGCGAGGGCAGGTGCCGCGGGCTTCCAGCCTCCGAGATCCAGGGAGCCGCCGTGACATCGATGTCGCGCCGATGAATGTGGCGTGACATCGCGCTAAACTCTTGGGCTACCCAGTGTTATGCCGAATTCGCCATGTCAAAGTGTGACATTCATGTCCCACGATGGGCAGCGGGAGCCCGAACCGGGTGAGGAGAGGCGGTGGAGTGAAGAGCTTAACTTGCATAATTAGACTGTTTTACTCGCAGTCCAAATTAGTGGCTGTGTCGAGCCAAACGCGGCACGCGCGATGCTCTTTAGGGCCGAACGTCAGCCCGCCGGAACGGGGTGGCTTCCTAAAGGCAAAACAACGACATCAGGGCCGCGGACGACTGGGAGCACTCTGGAGATGCCAAGGCCAGGGCTAAACCTACCTCCTCTCGAGTCCGTTTGGACATAAAGGCTCCTAGACTGACTCTCTTTGGGTGCCTCATCTGTCCGCGACCCCTTGTTTTGAAGCAGCAGTGATCCAGGATGGGTCCCCCCCACCGCGCATCGCTTCCGCACCTTAGCTAGACACCTCGCGCTCACTGGCACCGCCGGCGTTCGACTCGGGAATCCCGGGACGGACGAGCAGTTCCCGCTCTCGTGAGCAGATTGCCTGTCCGGGTTTGCCGCGGCGGGGTTTCGAGACAAATTTTCGTTCTGTGAAAATGACCGGGACCCGCGAAAGCTTCCTCGCCTTGCTGAAGTAGGCGGCGATCGCGGCCGCCTCCTCAAGCGCACGTGGCTTGGGTACCGCGTTACGCGAAGGTCGGCGGAGGATGACGTGGGAGCCCGGGACCCCCACGACGTGGAACCAGAGATCGTGGGGGTTCGATAGCCGGTGGGTGATGCGGTCGTTGTCGGCGTTGTTGCGGCCGACCCAGACCTCCCATCCATCGCTTGTGACGAGCGTCCTTGGCCTGATCGACTCGCGCGCCCCTGGAGGTCGGTGCCCTGGACGTCCCGCGCGGGGCGTGGCGGCGGTCCGTCGACCCAGACGGATCTTTCGACCGTCGCCCCGCGCCTTGAAACTCAATCCCGCTTCGCGGAGGAAGTCGTGAAAGAGCTTGAGCGCTTCCTTCGGCGGACGGGTCAGGAGGTCGCGGCGCACCCCAGCAAGCCCCGCTAGGCTCTTCCGGGTTTGAGCGATGCGTTCTTCCACCAGCCTCTGACCGCGCTCGCCCTTCTTCGCCTTCTGGAAGAGACGCGCCGCGTTATTTTGGGGAGTGAGTGTCGGATCGAGCGGGATCTCGACCGTGGCTCCAGGCGAGTCCGCGAACGTGTCGGGGAGACGGACGCGGCTCGCCCCCCTTGGAATCTCGCGATAATGCGAGAGCAAGATTTCCCCCCAGCGGCGCGCGGCCAAGTAGGCGCGCGTCCGCTCCAGGTCCCCCCCTTGTGCTTCCAAACGCCGCGTGAGCCCACGCTCCGCGGCGTTTAGTTCGTGCGCCAGCTCCCGGTCGAAATCCTCTTTAAAGGCCCGCGCGATCTGGGCCGCGAGCCGCTCTCGCTCCGCCGGCTCGTGGGCGGCCCGAATCTCGGGCGCGTGAAAGGCGGCGGGCGGAGCCCCCGACGGTGCCGCCCCCGCGCCCTCCGGCTCGCGGTGGAGCGCCCAGAGCACGGTGCCATCCGCCACCTGGAGCACGACGAGATTGGTCCGGGTGCCGCTCGCGGTGACGAGAATCTCGTGGGTAGCGTCTCGATCGGGCTCGGGCGACAGGCGGAGGGTGATCGATCCGCCCGCGTCGACCTCGGCCCTCGAGACCGTGAGCCCTCGAATGGCCTCCTCGATCGCGCCGTAACGTGAACCGCGCGGATCGGGGGTGCTGGGGAGCCGGTCGGCGAACGCCAGTTCGGCCCGCTTTCGCTCGAGATGCATCCAGAGGTAGCGTCGCGGCTTGGTCCCAAACGCGATCGCGAGCGACCGGGGCGAGAGGCCGATCACGCCGCTCACGCGGAGCCCTTCGAGCGAATGTGCGAGCGACTTCATCGCCGCCTCGTGCCCCGGACGGCGGCGAGGCTGTCCGCCTTCGCCTGGATCTCCGCCGAGAGGCGGCTCAGATTCCGCGACGCCTCCGGGTATCCAGGCTGAACCTCGACCGCCCGCCGGTAGTGCGCGACCGCCTCATCGAACCGCCCCATCTGCTCGAGCACCGCGCCGAGGTTGTTCTCCGCCTCCGCGAATTGGGGCATGAGGCGGATCGCATGCTCGTAGGCCACCCGCGCGGAATCGGGCTGCGCCGCGCGCGCGTGGAGATTGCCCAGCGCGTACCAACCGGGGCCGTAGTCGGGCTCCAGGGCGTTCAGCTTTCGAATATGGATGAAGGCGGAGTCGGGTTGCCCCATTTCGTCCTCCGCGGCGCCGAGATTCAGGAGCATCACGCCTGACAGCGGATAGAGCTCGAACGAGCGGCGGAAGTGGGCGGCGGCCCGCGGCAGATCCCGCTGGCGGTAATAGTAGTCGCCGATGATGCCGTGGACGTGGGGCGACTCCGGAGAGTCGCGAAGCATCGAGCCGAAGAGCGTTCCCTCGTTTCTCCAGTTCAGCACGCGGGGCGCGAGGAGCGTGTAGAACCAGATCGCCGCCGCCGCCACGACGCCCAAGAAAAGTGGCCCCGCGTCCCGCTTCCCCGGCAGGAGCGCCACGACGAGCGCGAGGGCCGCGCTCGGGACGAAGAGGAAGCGCTCGGCGACGAGCGCCCCCGAGAGGATGCGGACGTAGCAGATCGGAAGGAGCGTTGCCGCGAAGAGGCCGAGCGGCAGAAGCCACATCGAGCGGCGGCGCGCCAGGAGCACCGCCCCCACGGCCATCGCGAGGAGCGCGAGGAGACCCGCGAAGAAGATGCCGTCGGGCGCCACGGTCGCCGCGATTTCGTGCCGCGCGGTGAGGCCGATCGGGAAGACGAGAAGCTGGACGTACCTCGCGACCACCGCCACGCTGGTGAGGATCTGGGGCAGGGTGCCCTGGACCGGCGGGATCGCGGGGAGCGGCGTCGATCCGAGCGCGGCGTATCGCGCGAGCAAGTAGACAAGGATCGCCGCAACGACCGGCACGCTCGCCCGCGCGATCGTCGAGGGGCCGACCCTGCGATCCTTGAGCCAGAGGGTGAGCACCACCAACGGCGAGCCGAACAGCGCGACCTCCTTGGCGAAGAGACCGGGGAGCAGGAGCAGCGCGGCGGGCAGCAGCTTCCGCCAAGGGGACCGAATCTCCGGCCCGAACCGCGCGGCGGCCCAAAGGGACGCGAAGAGAAACGCGCCGGCCAGGAGATCGGTTCGGCCCGCGATAAAGCAGACGCTCTCCGGATGGGTTGGGTGGAGGGCGAAGAGAACGGTCCCCGCGGTCGCCGCGATCGGGAGCCCGGAGATCTCCCAGGCGAGGAGCCAGAGGAAGAGGCAGCCGATCGCGTACCAGAAGAGATTTTGTGCGTGGTACGCGCGTGGATCATCCCCCGACCTCGCCCAGTCGAGCGCGAAGCTGAAGAGCGTCGCGGGACGGAAGTAGCTCCGCGCCAGCGCCTCATCCTTGAGCCGGAGGTCGAACGGCTGATTCCAGAGCTTGACCACGCCATCCCACCCCTTGACCGCGAGATGCGGGCCGATCAAGAACGGATCATCCCAGACGAAGTCGTAGTCGAGCGACTTCCACTGCGGCGCGAGGGCGGAGAGGAGGACGATCGAGGCGAGAATGACGGCCAGCCAAAGCGGCGCTGCCCTTTGCGGCCGGAGCGTACGTTCTCGCGATTTCTCGGGTTCTTGGCGCGACCGCATGAGCGGACGTTAGGGAGCGCGCCGCGCGGCGGTCAATCTCTTTCGGGGAATGCATGGACTAGCCAGAAATCACTCTTTCAGCCATTCTGTTCTCCGCGAGCAACGTGACCTCTGCCCATCCGCAGCGCGGGCGCCCGGAGAGACGATGCCGACGGATCCAGCCGATCCACTCCCGACGGTGGAAAGCGTGAAGACGCTCGCGCTCTCCGCGGAGCATGGGCGCTTCCTCCCTGGCACCGTGCTCGGCGATCGATACCGGATCGTCGCCCTCGCGGGCCGGGGTGGGATGGGCGAGGTCTACCGCGCCGACGACCTCAAGGTCGGCCAGACGGTCGCGCTCAAATTCCTGCCTTCGGACGTGGAGCGGGACCCGGAGCGGCTGAATCGGCTCATGGGCGAGGTGCGGATCGCCCGCCAGGTCTCCCATCCCAATGTCTGCCGCGTCTACGACGTGGGTGAATTCGAAGGACACCACTTCATCACGATGGAATACGTGGACGGCGAGGATCTGGCGTTGCTCTTGCGCCGAATCGGCCGCCTCCCGCAAGAAAAGGCCCTCGACCTCGCGCGGCAGATCGGCGCCGGGCTGGCCGCCGCGCACGCCGACGGAATCGTCCATCGGGATCTGAAGCCGGCCAACATCATGCTCGACGGCAGAGGCCGCGCGCGGATCACGGACTTTGGGCTCGCGGCGGCAGCCGAGGCCGTTCGGGGTAAAGAGGCGAAGTCGGGAACACCCGCGTATATGGCCCCAGAACAATTGGCCGGCGGGGTCATCACCCCGCGGACCGACGTCTACGCGCTGGGCCTCGTGCTCTACGAGATGTTCACCGGCAAGAGACCGTTCGACGGAACGGCAAAGCCCGATTCCGGCCCGAGCGCGGGTGGACCCCCCTCGCGTGCCTCGAGTGCCGTTCCGGGACTCGACCCCGCGATCGATGCGGCCATTCTCAAGTGTCTCGAAAGCGATCCCGCCCGACGCCCGAGTTCGGCCGTGGACCTTCTCGCGCTGCTTCCCGGCGGCGACCCTCTGGCCGAAGCGCTCCGCGCGGGCGAGACGCCCTCTCCCGAGATGGTGGCCGCCGGGGCGGAGGAAGTACTGCCCTCGCCGGCGATGGCCTGGGGACTCTTCGGCCTCGCGTTACTCGTGGCGGCCTCCGCAGTCTATTTCATGGCCGGCCTGAGCGGTTTGGACCAGGTGGCGATGCCGCGCGGTCCGGATGCTCTGCGCGAGCGGGCGCGTGACGTGGCGCGGCAGCTCGGCGACGACGTGCCGGCGCACTCGAGCGAGTTGTGGGTCGACCTCGACGAGGGGTTCGCGGTCTGGTCTTTGAATCGCGGTCGAACCCCCTCGGTGGCGGCCGCGCGGCCGTCCGCGCTCCGGTTCAATTTCCGGCAGAGCCCCAGACCGATCGTCCCGAATGTGAGGGGGTCTATCACCCGCCTCGATCCGCCCCTTTACTGGAGCGGAGACGCGTACGTCTCGATGGATCCCCAGGGGCGGCTCCTGGGGTTTTCTCGGGTCGATCGACAGATCGCGCCGCCCGATTCGGGTCGCGCGGCACCGACCGATTGGACCTCGCTCCTCACCCTTACCGGATACGATGCCCACGGCCTCCGTGCGGTCGAGCCGCTTTGGACCCCCGACATCCCCTGCGACACGAGGGCCGCGTGGATCGCGAGCGACGGACAAGTGCAAGTTCGGCTCGAGGCCGCCGCGTGGAGAGGGAAGCCCGTCTGGCTTCGGACGATCGCCCCGTGGAATCAAGCGGAACGGGACGAACCCGTGCCATTCCGCGGTGACCAGGCATTCGCCTTCTTCGTCGGGTTCGTCGTCGCGGCGATCGCCGTTGGTGGGGTCCTGGCCCGGCACAACCTGCGTCTGGGCCGCAGCGACGCGCGGGGCGCAGTCCGGGTGGGTGTGATCGTGTTCCTGAGTGTCGCGCTCGGGCAGTCGCTCTTTCAACGATGGACCTTCGACTCGTTCCATGTTTGGCGCTGGTTGCTTCACCAGCCGTATTTCCAGGGGCTCGCGGCCTGGCTTTTCTATCTCGGGGTCGAGCCGTTTGTCCGCCGCCGGTGGCCCCACCGCCTGATCGGCTGGACCCGCCTCCTCGAGGGACGTTTCACGGATCCCCGAGTGGGGCAGGAAGTCCTCTATGGTTTGCTTGCGGGCGCGGGGGCCGTCCTCTGCGGCTGCATCCCGGCCGTCCTCGAGCGACGCCGTGACGTGGAACTGCTGCTTGCGACGTTGCCTCTCGGCCGGGCCACCGACTTCTGGGGCTTGATCTTCATAGACATCGGCATCTCCCTGCTCTTCGGGCTCGGCTCGTTCGCGCTGCTCCTCAGCCTGCGGATTATCGCCCGGCGCGACGGCGCGGCGTGGGTGGGCCTCGGTCTGCTCTACCTGCTGATGAGCTTCCCCTCGGGGCACGTCACGGTGGCCCAGTGGGCCGGCATCGTGGCCTCGTCCGCGGTGCTCGTGCTCGCGCTGCGAGCGGGGATCATCGCGGCGATCATCTGCAACGTGGTGCAAGGTCTATTGTCCGCCAGCGCACCTCTGACGCTCGATTTCACCCGGTGGTACGCGTGGCGAACGACGGTCATCGCTGCCCTGCTGCTCCTGATCGCCGCCTGGGGCTTCCGCGCCCTGATGGGTCGCAGAAAAATCTTTTCTGCTTCAATTCTCGAGGGTTAGCGCCGCCTCGACCGTCCGTGTGCGATTTCCGGCCCACCCGCGTTGACGCCCCGCCCAGGGCGGGGTAAAGTACGAGTTCACCCCCAGGGAGCATCCGAAGCCAATCATGGTCCGAAGCATGACGGGTTACGGCCGGGGGGAGGCCACGATCGACGGCCTCCGCCTCGCGGCCGAAGTCCGATCCGTAAACCACCGGTTTTGCGAGCTTTCGGCCCGTTTGCCCCGGGCTCTCGCGGCCTATGAGGCCGAAGCCCGGAAGATCATCCAGGACCGGACGAGCCGTGGGAAAATCACGCTCGTCGTGACCTGGGGTGAGAACGGCGACGAGGGGAAGGAGCCGCTCGGGACCCTCACGCTGGACGAGCGGACCGCGGACCGCTACATCGAGCTCCTCCAGGCGGTGAAACGGAAGTACAAATTGAGCGGCGACGTCGATCTCAACACGTTCGCGTCGCTGCCGAGCGTGTTCGTCTGGGGCGGAGAAGGGAAAGATCCGGAGTACTACCTCGGGCTTCTCCGGCAGGTGGTCGGCAAGGCCACCGACGACATGATCAAAATGAAGGAGACCGAGGGCGCGGCGCTGCGCCGCGATCTCGAGACGCGGGTCGATGGAATCCGGAGCCGAGTCGCCAAGATCCGGGAGCGCGCGCCGCTCAAGGTGAGGGAAACCGCGGAGAAGCTCCGCGAGCGGGTGCGAGTGCTCATGGAAGACAAGGATCTTCCGGAGGAGCGGCTCGCGCAGGAGATCGCGCTCCTCTCGGACCGGCTGGACTCCACCGAGGAGTGCGTGCGCCTGGAGGCGCATTGCGACCACTTCGCCAAGCTCCTCGGGGAAGAGTCGGCGCCGGGGAGGAAGCTGAATTTCCTGCTTCAAGAGATGAACCGCGAGATCAATACGATCGGGTCCAAGTCGGCCGACGTTTCGATTGTGGAGCAGGTCGTCGAAGTCAAAGAGGAACTTGAGCGGATCCGCGAGCAAGTCCAGAACATCGAGTGATCCGGGGCGGATCGGCACCGAGTACCGGCGATTCGTCGTCGTGATCTCGGGTCCATCGGGCGCGGGAAAGAGCTCGTTCGTGAAGGAGCTGCTCCGGCGCTATCCGACGGAGCTGGCCTACTCGGTGTCGGCGACCACGCGGGCGCGTCGGGCCCACGAGACAGAGGGGCGAGACTACTTCTTCATCTCACGGGATGAGTTCGAGCGCCGCGTCAAGGCGGGCGAGTTCGTCGAGTGGGCCGAAGTCCACGGCGAGTGGTACGGCACGCTTCGACGGGAGACGGAGCGGATCCTGGGCTCCGGGCAGAACGTGCTTCTCGACATCGACGTCCAAGGCGGGCGGTCGGTGCGGCGGATCTATCCGGACGCGGTCTTCATCTTCGTGTTGCCGCCGTCGCTTCAGCATCTGGAGGAACGGCTCCGATCGCGAGGAACGGACGGCGAGGATCGCATCCGGGTGCGGCTGGAGAACGCGAAGCGCGAGATCGAGCTGCAGAAGGAGTACGACTACGCGATCGTGAACGAGGACTTGGAGGACGCGACGCGCAAGGTGGCCGCCATCATCGAGGCGGAGGCCTGCAGGACGTCGCGGCAATCGCAGAAAAACCGGTAAGGAGGAACGATCTTGGACGAAAAGGCGGAGGTGCTTCGGTCGAGCAACATCCCCAACAAGTACGAGCTGATCATCGTCGCGGCCAAGGAAGCCCGGCGTTTGAATGAGCTCTCCCGCCAGACCGGGCTGAATCTGGGCGGCAAGGTCACCAATATCGCCCTGGAGGAGGCGTTGAAGGGAGAGGTTCTCTATCGCTATGAGGTCGGCCTCGACGAGCCGGTGGTGCCGGCCTCGGCGGAGGCGGAGGAATAGCTTGAGATGAAGGCGCGATCTCTCACCGGCGCGCGCGTGCTCCTGGGCATCACCGGGGGAGTCGCGGCGTACAAGACGCCCGAGCTGGTCCGGGCGCTCGGGAGGGAGAAGGCGCACGTTTCCGTGATTCTCACGAAGAGCGCCCGCCGATTCGTGACCAGGGACGCACTTCGATCGGTGACCCACGGACCGGTTCTCACCGGCCTCTTCGAGCCCGCGGCGCTCGGGACGGGTCCCTGGTTTACCGGCGCTCCGCCGTCGGCGCTGGGCATGGCGCACATCGGCATGGCCCGCGAAGCCGACCTCGTGCTTGTCGCCCCCGCCACCGCGAACATGATCGGCAAGCTGGCCCACGGGCTTGCCGACGATCTCCTCTCCACCGCCCTTCTGGCGACCCGGTCACCCGTGCTTCTGGCCCCGGCGATGAACGTCGCCATGTGGGAGCACGCCGCGGTGCGGGCGAACGTGGCGACCCTGCTCGGACGCGGCGTCCTGTTTGTCGGTCCGGAAGAAGGGGAGCTCGCGGATGGCGAGTTCGGGCTCGGACGCATGGCCACCATCGATGCGATCGTGGCTGCGTGCGCTTCCGTCCTCGCAGCGACAAGCGACGCGAAGGGGGCGGCGAAATCGAACCTACGGGACACGGGTCCTCGCTCGCGCGGAGCGCGAGCTGCGGACGGTCCCTCTGGTTCGTTTTCGCCGCCCTCTACGAATGGGCTGCCGTTGCGCGGGCGCACCATCGTAATCACGGCGGGCGGAACCGAAGAGGCAATCGACCCCGTTCGAGTGATTACCAATCGATCCAGCGGGAAGATGGGATTTGCATTGGCGGAGACGGCCCGGGATTTGGGCGCGCATGTCCGGCTCATCACGGCGCGAACGTCGGTGCCTCCCCCGATGGGGGTCGAGAGGTCCGAGGCGCCGACGGCCGACGCGATGTCGGAGCAGGTGCTGCGGGCGATGAAGGACGCCGACGCGCTCATCATGGCCGCGGCCGTGAGCGACTTCACGCCGGCGAAGCGGAGCGGCAAGAAGATCCCCCGGGGAACTGCGGGGATGACCTTGGAGCTTCGGGCCACGCCCGACATCCTCGCGCTGGTCCGCGAGCGCTTTCCCAAGAAACACCTCGTCGGGTTCGCCCTCGAAACGGAGGACGAAGTCCGCCGAGGGACCGAGAAGCGGAAGAAGAAAGGGCTCGACCTGATCGCGGTCAACAACCCGCTCAAGCCGGGCTCTGGCTTCGGCTCGGACCAGAACAACGTGACGCTCGTGGATTCCAAAGGCAAAGTGGAATCGCTCGGGCTTCGCCCCAAGAGGGACGTGGCCCGCGCGATCCTGCTCCGAGTGGCGAAGGCTCTCGACAAGCACTGAGGGTAGACCGGTGGAGACGGGGCGGGGAGAGCTGGGAGAGATTGTGAAGTCGGCCCGCGTGCTCCTGGAGCGCGAGCGCGCTAGGGGCAGGACGCGCCTCGTATTCGGGGCCGCGGGGGTATCCCCAACTGGCGGCATCGAGGGCCAACCGGAGGGACCCTCCGCAGCCCGCGCGGCGACGCGGGCGAGGACCGGTGTCCCGGAGGTTGGGTCGTCGACGCCGCCTCCCGGCGAAGTCCTCACCCTCCCAGGATTCGAAGACATGCTCCCGCCACGGCCAGCGCCTATCTCAACAGTCCCGAGCCTCAGTCTTCGCGCCGACCTACCTCAAGATCTCGCGTCGCTTGCCACACTCGTCTCCACCTGCCGCAAGTGCGGGCTCTGCGAGACGCGGACCCAGACGGTCTTCGCGGACGGCCCCGGGACCGCCCGTTTGCTCCTGGTCGGCGAGGCGCCGGGGCGCGACGAGGACGCGCAGGGGGTCCCGTTTGTCGGCCGGGCCGGGCAGCTTCTCAACAAGATGCTCGCCGCGATCGACTTGAAGCGCGAAGAGGTGTACATCTGCAACGTGCTCAAGTGCCGCCCGCCCGAGAACCGCACGCCGCAGCCCGAGGAAGTGGAGCGATGCCTCCCCTACCTCGATCAGCAGATCGCCCTGATCCGACCGGCGCTCATCTGCGCGCTCGGCCTCTCGGCGATGCAGGCGCTTCTCGGGACCAAAGCTTCCATGACCTCGATGCGGGGCCGCACGTTTGAATTCCGCGGCGTCCCGCTCGTCCCCACCTACCACCCCGCGGCGCTGCTTCGAAATCCCGGCCTGAAGCGCGAGGCATGGGTGGACCTCCAGCGTGTCCGCGATCTGCTCCACGCAGGGAGCGCGGCATGAGATCGGCCCGCAGCAGGAGCGAGCCCTCGGACCTCCGTCCGATGATGGGGGAGGGCGTGGGCGAGTCCGACGCCGCCCGCATTCCGCCGCAGGCGCTCGACGCGGAGCGCTCGGTGCTCGGCTCGATGCTCCTATCCCGCGACGCGATCGCGATGGCAATCCAGCAGCTCGAGGACGGAGCCTTCTACCGCGAGGCGCACCGGAAGATCTGGAAGGCCATCGTCGAGCTTTTCGACCGGAGCGAGCCGGTCGACATGGTGACGTTGGTGGAAGAGCTGAAGCGGCGGAAGGAGCTGGAGGGGGTCGGCGGGGTGACCTACCTGACCACGCTCGATCAATTCGTCGCCACAGCCGGGAACGTCGAGCACTACTGCAAGATCGTGCGGGAAAAGGCGACATTGAGAAGGCTCATCGAGGTCGGCACCGGGATCGTCGGCGAAGCCTACGACGGCCGCGAGGATGCCGCCGAGCTCCTCGATCGCGCGGAGCAGTCGATCTTCGCCATTTCGGACGACCGGCTCCGGACCGGGTTTCAGCCGATGCGCCAACTGGTACTCCAGGGCTACTCGGCCATCGAGGAATACCGCCAGCGAAAGGTCCATGTCACCGGCGTGCCGTCGGGCTTCTACGATCTCGACGAAATGACCGCCGGATTCCAGAAGTCGGATTTCGTCGTCATCGCGGGACGTCCGTCGATGGGGAAGACCGCCCTGGCGATGAACGTCGCGGAAAACGTGGCGGTCCGGACCAAGGCGAAGGACCGCCAGACCGTCGCGGTCTTCAGCCTGGAAATGTCGCGCGAGGCGCTGGTCCAGCGGCTTCTCTGCTCGCTGGCCAAGGTCGACATTCACAAGATCCGGCGCGGTTACGCGAGCGCCGAAGAGTACAAGCGGCTCCAGAATTCGGCGGCGCAGCTCCACGAAGCTTCCATCTACATCGACGACACCGCCGCGATCGGCATTCTCGAGATGCGCGCCAAGGCGCGCCGTCTGGTTTCCGAGGTGCCACTGGGGCTCATCATCGTCGACTACCTCCAGCTGATCCGCGGGCCGCAGGACGCGGAGAATCGCCAGCAGGAGATATCGAGCATCTCGCGCTCGCTCAAAGCCCTCGCCAAGGAGCTACACGTCCCCGTGATCGCCCTCTCCCAGCTCTCCCGCGCGGTCGAGACCCGCGGCGGGACCAAGCGCCCGATGCTCTCCGACCTCCGCGAGTCGGGAGCCATCGAGCAGGACGCCGACGTCGTCCTCTTCGTCTACCGCCCGGAGGTATACGAGAGCGACCCCGCGAAGATGGACGGCAAGGCTGAGATCATTGTCGCCAAGCAGCGAAACGGTCCCACCGGAAGCGTCGACCTCGCGTTCATCCGCGAGTGCACGCGCTTCGAATCGCTGCGCGACGTCCCGGAGCCCCGGATCTAACCACCGGTGGCCGACACGGAAGTCGAAACCGCCGCCACCTGGCCCCAGCGCTTCCTCCTCGGGCGGCTCCAGAACGCCGGGGAGGTCTTCATTCTCCTCGGAGAAATACTCCGCGACCTTCCGGGCGGGCTGAGGAGGATCGGGCTGACGGTCACCCAGATGCAGGCGATCGGGCTCGGCTCGATGCCGCTGACGGTGATCGTCGCGCTCTTCACCGGCGCGGTCGCCGCCGTGCAGGCCTCGTATCAGATGCGCGACTACGTTCCGATGATCTATCTCGGAACGGTCATCGGGAAATCGGTGGTGATCGAGCTGGGGCCGGTCCTCACCGCGCTCGTGGTGGGCGGCCGCGTGAGCGCCGCGATCGCCGCGGAGCTCGGCACCATGCGCGTCACCGAGCAGATCGACGCGATGGAGACGCTCGGGATCAGCCCGATCCGCTATCTCGTGGTGCCGCGATTCCTCGCCGCGATCGTCATGCTCCCCGTGCTCACCATCTTCGCCGACATCGTCGCGATTCTCGGCGGGTACCTGGTCGCGACGTTGACCCTCGACGTCAGCGGCCACACGTTCACCGAGGGACTTCGCCTCTACTTCAAGGTGCAGGACGTCGTGTCCGGGCTCATCAAGGCCTTCTTCTTCGGGATGATCATCGCGACGATGGGCTGCCACTACGGACTGCGAAGCGAAGGGGGCGCCGAGGGGGTGGGAGAGGCGACCACCCGGGCGGTCGTCGCCTCCGGGATCCTGATCCTGATCGTCGATTACTTGTTGGCCTCCTTCCTCTTCCGGGTGCTCTTTGCCTGATTCCGCCATCCAGTTCGCCGGCGTCTGGAAGCGCCTGGGCGCGAAAGATGTGCTCCGAGGTGTCGATCTTTCCGTACCGAGGGGCGAGTGCCTGGTGGTCATCGGGCGGAGCGGAAGCGGTAAGTCCGTTCTCCTCAAGCACGTGATCGGGCTTCTCGCCGCCGACAAGGGGACGGTACGGGTGAACGGGGTCGACGTGGCCTCGCTCAGCGAGGCGGAGCTGCTCACATTACGGGAGCAGATGGGGATGCTCTTTCAGGCCGGGGCGCTCTTCGATTCGATGACCGTCGGGGACAACGTGGGGCTCGCGCTCCGCGAGCGGACCCCCATGCCCGAAAATCAGATCGAGATGATCGTGTCCGAGAAGCTGGCCCTGGTCGGCCTCGCCGGCACCGAGAGCCTCCGCCCCTCCAGCCTGAGCGGCGGGATGAAGAAGCGCGCCGCGCTCGCGAGGGCGATCGCGCTGAACCCCAAGATCATGCTCTACGACGAGCCGACGACGGGGCTCGACCCGATCACGGCCGACGTCGTCAATCGCCTGATCCGCCGCCTCCAAGAAAGGCTGGGGATGACCTCGATCGCGGTGACGCACGACATGCGTAGCGCCTACCACATCGGCGACCGAGTCGCGATGCTTCATGAGGGCCGCATCCACGCCGTCGGAACGCCGGCGGAGATTCAAGCCACGCGGGATCCCGCGTTGCGACAGTTCATCGAGGGGAGCTCCGAAGGCCCCCTCCTTCCCACCTAGAGGACCGACGATGAACCGGACATCGCGTCGCGCCGCGATCCAGGTGGGGTTCGCCGGCCTCCTCTCCATCGTGCTCCTGTTCGTGGGGATCGCGTGGATCAAGGAATATCGGCTGGGAAAGCGGAAGACGTACTTCTCGGCGCGCTTCGAGGAGGTGGGGAATCTCTCGGTCGGGGATCCCGTCGCGGTGCGCGGCGTGAAGAAGGGGATGGTGACCCAGATCCACCTGGAGGACCAGGGCGTGCGGGTGGAGTTTGAGATCGACCGAAGCGTCGTCCTCCACCCGGACGTCGAGCTTCGCGTGGCGAACATCGGGTTCATGGGGGAGAAATTCCTCGCGCTCGATCCCGGCTCGGCTCCGGGCACGTTCAACCGCTCGAAGCCGATTCCGGGACGATTCCAGTCGGGCGTCCCCGAGGTGATCTCGGGCGCGGGCGACCTCCTCATCGAGGCGACCGAGCTTTCCTCGCGGCTCAACGTGATGCTGGACTCCCTAGACCCCGCGACCGTCGAGCGCGCTTCCAAGAACATCGAGAAGGCCACCGCGAGCCTGACCGAAACCCTCGATGAAAACCGCGCCGACCTGCGCCAGACGGTCGTCGACTTTCGCGAGGCGGCGCGCGAGCTCCACCAGCTCGCCAGCTCCAACTCGGAGCAGGTCACATCCTCGGTCCGCGACTTCGGCACCGCATCGCGAAAGCTGGCCGCCCTCTCCGATCAGCTCTCGACGACCGCGACCGCGCTCGACCGGATCGTGACGAAGGTCGACCAGAACGAGGGCTCGCTGGGGAAGGTGATTTCCGACTCGACGCTCTACATCGAGCTGCGCGAGACCCTCAAGAACACCAATCAGCTCGTCAAGGACATCCAGAAAAACCCCAAGAAGTACCTCAAGCTCAGCGTATTCTAGTCCCCATGCCACGCAAGGAACGCTCCTCGGGCGCCGCTCGGGAGGCGAAGACCGTATTTCTCTGCGCCGAGTGCGGGAACGAGAGCCCCAAGTGGTTTGGGCGCTGCCCGCACTGCTCGGCCTGGAACAGCGCCCGCGAAGGACCAGGCCGTCGCGAAGCGACCGCCGCCCCGCGCGCTGGCTACGGTGCGGCCGCGGCGGCTCCGCTCCCGCTGGATGAAATCGAAGGGACTCTCGAGGACCGCTGGCGCTCCGGGATCGGCGAGCTGGACCGGGTCCTGGGCGGCGGGCTCGTCCCTGGGTCCCTGGTCCTGATCGGCGGCGATCCGGGCATCGGCAAGTCGACGCTCGCGCTCCAGCTCGCGGCCGCGCTCGGCCGCGCGGGCCGGTCGGTGCTCTATGTTTCCGGCGAAGAGTCGCCGCGGCAGACCAAGATGCGCGCGGAGCGGCTCGCGCTCCAGCGCGGCGAGGCCGGCCTCTGGATCCACGCGGAGATCGATCTCGGCGCGATCGTGGCGGAAGTGGAGCGGTTGAACCCGTCGCTCCTCGTGATCGATTCCATCCAGACGGTCTACCTCGCCTCCCTCGATGCCGCGCCGGGGAGCGTCTCCCAGGTGCGGGAGTGCGGGCTTCGACTCCTGCGCCTCGCGAAGGAGCGGGGGATGCCGATCCTCCTCATCGGGCATGTCACCAAGGACGGCGCGGTGGCCGGTCCGCGGACGCTGGAGCACATGGTGGACGCCGTCATCTACCTGGAAGGCGACCGAGACCACGAGTACCGGATCCTGAGCGCGGCCAAGAACCGGTTCGGGTCGACGCACGAGATCGGCGTGTTCGAGATGCGCGGCGACGGGCTGGCGGAGGTGGAAAACCCGTCCGAGCGTCTCCTACGGGACCGCGGGGAATCGGTGCCCGGCTCGGCGGTGGTCGCCGCCATCGAGGGATCGCGCCCGCTCCTGGTCGAAGTGCAGGCCCTGGTCGCGCCCACCCATTTCGCCAACCCGCAGCGCGTGGCGCGCGGGATCGACCCCCGACGCCTCGCCGTGGTGATCGCGGTACTGGAAAAGCGCGCCGGGATCTCCCTGGCCGGCGCCGACATCTTTGTCAACGTCGCGGGCGGAATCCGACTGGAAGAGCCCGCGTCCGATCTGGGGCTCGCGCTCGCGCTCACATCCAGCTTTCGCGACCGCCCGCTTCCTCCCGATCTGGTCGCGATCGGAGAGGTGGGGCTGGGCGGCGAGCTTCGTCCGGTGCCGCAGGCCGACCGGCGGGTGAGCGAGGCGCGCCGGCTGGGATTCCGACAGGCGATCCTCCCGAAGCGCTCGGCCACGGCTGGAGAGAGGGGCATCATCCCCGCGGCGACGCTCTCCGAGGCGATCGGGCGCGTCTTCGGCTCCGACGAGCCGTGAAGGGCAAAGGCTCGGGCGGGCCCGACCTCGCGATCGTTCTCGCCGGGGGGGGCGAGGGCCGACGGATGGGTGGGATGGGGCCCAAGCTCCTCCTGGAAGTCGGCGGAACGACGCTCCTCGCGCGCGCCGCGGCGACATTCCTGAGTCACCCCGCGGTGGGCGAGCTGGTCGCCGTCGTGCCCGCGCACCTCATCGCACAGGCGAGGCTGATTCTGGACGCCGTCGCCAACCCGCGCGGCGTACGGATCGCGGTGGTCGCCGGCGGGGAGACCCGGCAGGAATCGGTCCGGGCCGGAATCGGCGCCTTGGAGCGCCCGCTCGCCTTTGTGGGAATCCACGATGTCGCGCGCGCGCTGGTCAAGCCCGCGCTGGTCACGCGGGTGCTCGAGGCCGCGCGGGAGACGGGCGCCGCGATCCCGGCGCTCCCCCTCCGCGACACCGTGAAGGAAGTGGAGCGGGGCCGGATCGTACGCACGCTCCCCCGGGACCGCCTCCAGGCGGCGCAGACTCCCCAGATTTTCACGCGTGATATACTCGCGCACGCTCAAGCGCGCGCGGCGATTGAACCCAACGCCACCGACGACGCCTGGCTCGTCGAATCGGCGGGCCTCCCGGTGGCCGTGGTTCCTGGAGACCCCTCAAATCTGAAGCTGACCGATCCGTCCGATCTCATCGCATTCGAATCGCATCTTCGCGCCGAAGGGGATTCGTGATGGACGGCCGAGCGCGGGAATTTCGCGTCGGGATCGGCTATGACGTCCACCGGCTCCGCCGCGGGCTTCCTCTGGTGCTCGGAGGGGTTTCGCTGGCGCACGATCGCGGCCCGGAGGCTCACTCGGACGGAGACGTTCTGGCCCACGCGATCGGGGACGCGCTTCTGGGCGCGCTCGCGCTGGGCGATCTGGGGACGCACTTCCCCGACAGCGACGCGCGGTGGCGCGGCGCCTCGAGCCTCGTGCTCTTGGAAGAGATCCAAACGCTCTTTCGCGGCCGAAACGCGCGCCTGGTCAACGTCGACGCGACGTTGATCGCCGAGGCCCCGCGGGTGGGGCCCCACGTCGCCGCGATGCGCGAGAATCTGGGGCGCGCGTTGGGTGTGGCGCCGGAGCGGATCACGGTCAAGGCCACGACGAACGAAGGTCTGGGCGCGCTCGGGCGCGAGGAGGGGATCGCCGCGATGGCGGTCGCCCTGATGGAGGTGGAGGCAACGTGAAGATCGTCGTCCTGATGGGCGGAACGACCTCCGAGCGGGAGGTCTCGCTCCGGAGCGGAGCGGGCGTGGCGCGCGCGCTTCAATCGCTGGGCCACGACACCGTGCTCCTCGATACCGGAACCGGGAAGCTCCTCAAGGACGCCGACGCCGCGATGGCGCTGGGGACAGGCGCCGCCGCCCCGCGCTCGGGTGGCGGGGATCTTCCGGCGATCCGACGGCAGGAGGGCCTCGATTCCTACGTCCGCTCGATCCCCCGCGGCGCCGATCTGGTCTTCATCGCGCTCCACGGCGGCGACGGCGAGAACGGAACGCTCCAGGCGCTCCTCGACCTTGCCGGAATCCCCTACACGGGATCGGGCGTGCTTTCCTCCGCGCTCGCGATGGACAAGGTGATGTCGAAGAAGATATTCCGCGCCGAGGGAATTCCAACGCCCGAGTGGGCGGAGCGGTGGGCGCCGGAGGATCCGGCCGCGCCGTGGAGCCCCGAGCTGAGCCAGGAAGAGATCGACCGCCTCGGAGGCTTTCCCGTGGTGGTCAAGCCGAACGAGGAAGGATCGAGCGTCGGGATCACGCTCGTCCAGCGCGCGTCCGATCTTCGCCCCGCGCTCGACCTGGCGCGCCGCTATGGCCGCCTCGTCCTCATCGAATCGTTCGTCGACGGCCGGGAGCTGACGGTCGGCGTGATCGACGACCTCGCTCTGCCGGTCGTGGAGGTGATTCCAGAGGAGGGCTGGTACGACTACGAGCACAAATACACCGCGGGCGCTTCCCGCTACATCGTGCCCGCCGACATCCCGACCGCGATGCGCGATCGGCTTCTGGATCTGAGCCTCAAGGCGTCCCGGGCGCTCCGCTGCCGAGGGGCGGTCCGCGTCGACTTCCGCCTCGGAGAGGACGGGGTGCCGCATTGCCTCGAGGTGAACACGGTACCCGGGCTGACCGAGCTGAGCCTGGTCCCCAAGGCCGCCGCCGCCGCCGGGATGAGCTATGCGGAGCTGATCCGCGCCGTCGTGGAGTCCGCCCCGGTTCGGGCCGCCCGCTAGGCCATGAATCCGCTCCACCCCGCCTCTCAGGACGCGTTCAATATCGTCAATCTGCTCGTCCGTCTCGGCTTGGTCGTGGTCGGGACCATCATCGCCATCCGGGTGGCCTATCTGCTGATCGGTCGGATCGAGCGCGCCATCCGCGAGGAGCACCGGGGCACCGAGACCGCGCGCGAGATGCGCGCCAAGACGGTGGGCCATGTTCTCCGCAGCTTCACCCGCATTACCATCGTCGTGATCGGGCTCCTGATGGGCGTGCGGGAGCTGGGGCTCGACATCACGCCGGCGCTGGCCGCGGCGGGCGGGTTCGGCGTGGCGGCGGGGCTCGGGGCTCAGGTACTGGTGCGCGACTGGATCGCGGGTTTCTTCATCATCCATGACAATCAGTTCGCGGTGGGGGACGTGATTCGCGTCGCCGGTGTTTCCGGGACGGTCGAGATGCTCTCGCTCCGGCACACCGAGCTTCGGGACGCCGAGGGGTTCATTCACTTCATCCCCAACGGTGAGATCAAAGTCGTGACCAACCTCACCAAGAGCTGGTCCACCCCCATCGTGCGCGTCCCCGTGAGCCTGGTCGAGGACCCCGACAGGGTCCTGGAAGTGATCGAGTCGCTCCTCGCCGGGTTCCGCGACGATCCCAAGGTCAAGGCGAACCTGCTCGAGGGCCCGCGGCTCCTCGGCATCGACGACGTGGGCGCGGGGCAGTTCACGATCCTCATTCAAGCGAAGACGGTGCCCGAGCAGCGGCTCGCGGTGGCGCGGGCGCTCCGCCTCGCGATCCTCGAGCGCCTGCGCGCGGAGGGAATCTCGATCCACACGGCCGCGGGGCTGGACACCCAGCCCGCCGCGCCGGCCCCCGCGCCGGCCCCCGCGCCGGCCCCCGCGCGGGAGGAAGCCACGTGAGCCTTCGCGCCTACGACATGCGCCGCCGCGCCAAGTTCCCGTTCGAGCCTGTCCGGCCCGGCCACGCGGGGATGTACGTCTGCGGCATGACCGTCCAGGACAAGCCGCACGTGGGTCACATGCGCTACGCCGTTTCGGGCGACGTGATCCGCCGCGTCCTGGAGTGGAAAGGCTACGAGGTCACCTACGTGACCAACTTCACGGACATCGACGACCGGATCATCGCGCGCGGGATCGAGGAAGGAATCCCGTTCGAGCAGGTCTCGCAGAGGAACATCGACGCGTTCCTCCGCTACTCCAAGCTCCTGAACATCAAGCCCGCGACCCATTACCCGCGGGCGACGGAGCACATTCCCGAAATCATCGCCCTCATCGGCAGGCTCATCGACGCCCAGTACGCCTACGCGGCGGGCGGGGACGTCTACTACGAAGTGAGGCGCTATCCGCGCTACGGCGAGCTCTCGGGACGCAACGTGGATGACATGCGGGCCGGCGTTCGAATCGAGGTGGGAGAGTCGAAGCGGGATCCGCTCGACTTCACGCTCTGGAAAGGCGTGAAGCCGGGCGAGCCTTCGTGGCCCAGCCCCTGGGGACCCGGCCGACCCGGATGGCACATCGAGTGCTCCGCGATGGCCATGAAGTATCTGGGCGAGTCGTTTGATTTCCACGGCGGCGGGCAGGACCTGCTCTTCCCACACCACGAGAACGAAATCGCGCAGTCGGAGGCGGCGACCGGCAAGCCGCTCGCGCGCCACTGGGTGGAGAACGGCCTGGTGAACCTCGGCGGCGAGAAGATGTCCAAATCGTCGCGCCACTTCTACTCGATCGAAGAAGCGGCGCGCGATTTCGACGCGGAGGCCATCCGGTTCTATCTCCAATCGACGCACTACCGGAGCCCCATCGAGTGGAACGAGGATCGACTTCGAGAAGCGGGGATCGCGTACGCGCGGTTGAAGGAAGCGCTCGCGACCGCGGGGTCGGGTGGAGACCTGGGCGAGGACGGCACCGCGCCGGCGCAGCGCTCGCCGCTCGTGGCGGAGATCGACGACCTCGCGGCCCAATTCGAAGAATCGATCGAGGACGACTTCAACACGGCGAAGGCGCAGGGACACCTGTTCGAGATCGCCAAGGCGATCAATCGCGCCGCCGATTCTCCCCAACCAGCGGCGGCCAATGCCTCCGCGATCGGTTACGCCGGGCGGAAGCTCCGCGCGCTCGGCTCCGTGATCGGACTCTTCTGGGGTGGCGGGGCGCCCGAAGAGGAGGTCCCGGAAGCAGTCCAATCCCTTGTGCGGCAACGAGATGAGTCCAGGGTCCAGAAGAAGTGGAAGCGGGCCGATGAACTGAGGGACGAAATCTCGGCGCTGGGCTACGTCCTCGAGGACTCCAAGGAGGGGACGCGCGCGCGGCGTAAGGTCTAACCCATGAAGGGGTTTCAAGCCGCCGCCCGATGTCTCTCTTCGAAGGTCCGCGCTCGCTCAAGAGCGAGCTACAGATTCTCTTCCTCTCCGTGGGAAGCGCGTTCCTCGTTCTCGCGACCATCCTCCTTTTCCAGAACGGACAGGCTGCTCTCAGACGTCAAATCCTCGGCACGGCGACCACCGCCGCCGAGACCGCCGCGTCGCTCATCGCGGTCGAAGACCATGAGCTGATCCGGACGCCGGCCGACATGAACACGGCCGGCTTCCGCACGATCGTCACCAATCTGGGCGCCCTCAGGCGCGCGAATCCTTCGATCTACCATCTCTTCACGCTGGCGCCGCTGGGTCAGCTGGGGACCTGGGGCGTGGTCGTCGACATGGGCGGCTCGGCGCCGGTCCGCGACGAGGTGGAGCTGCGCCGCGGCCGACTCCCGATCGGATCGCCGCCCCCGACGAGCGTTCCGCCCAATCTGATCGTCCGCGGCATGTCGGGGACGAACGCCGAGATTCTCGACATCACCCGGCCGGACATGGCTCGCGTCGTCGCGGTGTCGCCGATTCGCACCGTCGGAGGGAAATCGGTCGGGCTGGTGGTGGTCGAGCTGAGCGCCTCCTCCCTCATCTCGGAAGCGCGGCTCCTCTGGTACGTCTCCGTCGGCGTCTTTCTGCTCGGGCTGGTCGCCAGCGTCATGGCCAGCACGTTCGTGTCGAGGTGGGTGACGCGGCCGATCGAGGACTTGCTGAAGGGCGTCGAGGCGATCGCCAAGGGGAACCTGAGCACGCGCGTCGCCGCCGATCCCCGGAAGAACGAGCTGGGCGCCCTGGCCGCGGCCTTCAATCACATGGCGCAGAGCCTGGAAGATTCCCAGACCCGAAACCACGCGCAGCAATCCCGGCTCCACAACCTGCACCGGCTGGGCTCGGAGGCGGCCTCCACGTTGGACCTGTCGCAGATGCTGGAGGTGGCGGCGAAGGGGCTGCACGCCATCTGCGGCGGGACCGAGGGGATCGCGGGCGCCTCGAGGCGCCGGGAGTCGACCATTCGCCTCTGGGCCCGGTCGGGCCCGGGCCAGGCCGATCTCTCCTCATGGGAGTCGCCGCTCGACAGCCTGTCGCACGTGCTCGGAGGCGAGACGCGGATCCTCACCCGTGCCGAGTTTCGGGCGGCGGGGCTCACGTGCCTCGAGTCCCGACCGGGCGAATGCGCGCTGGCGACGCCGCTGCGCGTGAGCGACGAGCCTCTGGGAGTGCTCCTGGCGCTGGGCGACCGCTCCACGTTCCACGACGATTCGATTTCGGTCGCTTCGCTCTTCGGGGCCCAGGTCTCCGCGGCGGTGAGCAACGCGCGAAACTTCGACCAGATAAGGGCGCTGGACCGATCCAAGAGCGAATTCCTCTCGATCGCGTCGCACGAGATGCGGACGCCGCTCACGGTGATGAAGAGCTCGCTGGATATATTGATGAACACGCCGCAATTCACCTACACCACCGACCAGATGCAGATGATGGCGTTCTGCCAGGAGTCGGTCGAGCGGTTGATCGGGCTGGTGCGCGACATCCTCGACGTCTCACGGATCGAAGCCGGGGTCCTCTCCATCCAGTTCTTGCCCACCTCGCTCAACGATCTGATCGAGAAGTGCCTCCACTGGATGCCTCAGATCCCGGGCGGGCGCGGCATCGAGCTGGAGGCGAAGCTCCCGTCCATCCCCGCCATGGTGCTCGCCGACGCGAACCGGATCACCCAGGTCCTGGACAACCTGCTCTCCAACGCGATCAAGTTTTCCAAGCCGGGGGGAAAGGTCTCGATCGACGTCCGCGAGCACGCGGCCGAGTACGAGGTCACCGTGAGCGATCAGGGCAAGGGAATCGCCACCGAGGACCTGGAGCGGATCTTCGGAAAGTTCTACCAGGTCGAGGAATCGGAAACCCGCGAGCAGGGAGGGACCGGTCTCGGCCTGGCGATCTGCAAGGGAATCATCGAGGCGCACCGAGGAAGAATTTGGGCCGAGAGCGAGCTGGGCCGCGGCAGCAAGTTCCACTTCACGCTCACGCGCTTCAACGACGCCCCCGGCGGCGATCCTCGGGACTCGCAGGTTTCGGTCTCCTCGCTTCTCTCTTCGCTTCGCCCCACGAGCCCCGACCCCACACGCTCCTGACGTTGACTAGGGCCGCGCGGCGAACGTACACTGCGCCGCGGCGAATGGCTGGGGAGGCCCTGGAACTTCGCATGTTGATCTCGACTCGGCTGGCGTAGCTCAATTGGTAGAGCATCTCATTTGTAATGAGGCGGTTGGGGGTTCGAGTCCCTTCGCCAGCTCCAAGCCAAAATCGACCGATGACGATTGCCGGAGGGGTTCCCGAGCGGTCAAAGGGAGCAGACTGTAAATCTGCCGGCTTAGCCTTCGAAGGTTCGAATCCTTCCCCCTCCAAATCTAAGATTCGCAAGCAGATGGATCGGCCGGCGCGCCTCGATCCGGGCGTGGTATCATCGTTCAGACAGGGAGCGGGAATAGCTCAGTGGCTAGAGCGTCAGCCTTCCAAGCTGAGGGTCGCGGGTTCGAATCCCGTTTCCCGCTCCAGTTTCTTCTCGGCGGACTACTTTTCCACATCGATCAACAGCCGTAATCAATAATAGTTAAATGACTTGCCCCAGTTTCCACAGGCGGGTCGCCGCCAATATGACGGTCGGCGACCCTCGCCGCAGAGTCTGCGCAGGACTCCCCGCGTCTAAACACCCAGGGACTCCCCAGCGGGGGCCGGATTCCCTCAAGTGGCCTCCGGCGCAAATTTCCTATTGACCACGGTTTCACGCGGTCGTACCTTTTCACGTTCGCACTGCCGACGGCCTTTTTCGAGGGAGGAGGAAGGCCGGTCGGGGAATTTTGCCTTGCAGCAAACGTTGGCGCCGAGCGGGGTCGGCTCGAGAGCGCAGTGGGTCGGCCCTCGACCGCGTTTCGGGATTTCCGCGCGCCGCATCACCGCCCACGTAGCTCAGTCGGTAGAGCATTTGCATGGTAAGCAAAAGGTCAGCGGTTCGATTCCGCTCGTGGGCTCCATTGTCCGCAACGCGAAAGGTCGAGTTCGAGTCGTCACCGAAGTCGTGATCTCGCCCCTCGTGGTCCTGTGACCCATAGAAGATTTTGTACAGGGAGGAACCGGTCTCATGGCGAAGCAGAAGTTTGAGCGGACGAAGCCGCACGTGAACGTGGGGACGATCGGCCACGTGGATCACGGGAAGACGACGTTGACGGCGGCGATCACGATGGTGTTGGCGCAGAAGAATCCGAAGATCGCGGTACGGGACTATGGGTCGATCGACAACGCACCGGAAGAGCGGGAGCGGGGGATCACGATCGCGACGGCGCACGTGGAGTACGAGACGGACAAGCGTCACTACGCGCACGTGGATTGCCCGGGCCATGCGGACTACGTGAAGAACATGATCACGGGGGCGGCGCAGATGGACGGGGCGATTTTGGTGGTATCGGCGGCGGATGGACCGATGCCCCAGACGCGGGAGCACGTGTTGCTGGCTCGGCAGGTGGGGGTACCGTACATCGTGGTGTTCATGAACAAGTGCGACATGGTGGACGATCCGGAGCTACTGGATTTGGTGGAGTTGGAGATCCGTGAGTTGTTGAAGAAGTACGAGTTCCCTGGGGACGACATACCGGTGATCCGGGGATCGGCGAAGGCGGCGATGGACGCGTCGGGGAAGGACGCGAAGGCGAACGAGGCGATTTTGAAGTTGATGGAGGCGGTGGATAGCTACATACCGACTCCGACGAGGGCGGTGGACAAGCCGTTTTTGATGCCGGTGGAGGACGTGTTCTCGATCTCGGGACGGGGGACGGTGGGGACGGGGCGGGTGGAGCGGGGGAAGGTGAAGGTGGGGGACAAGGTGGAGATCATCGGGCTGCGGGAGACGCGGGAGACGGTGGTGACGGGGGTGGAGATGTTCCGCAAGCTCTTGGACGACGCTCAGGCGGGGGACAATGTGGGTCTCTTGCTTCGGGGGATCGATAAGGAGGCGTTGGAGCGGGGGATGGTGTTGGCGTGGCCGAAGAGCATCACGCCGCACAAGAAGTTCAAGGGGTCGGCGTACGTGTTGACGAAGGAGGAGGGGGGGCGGCACACGCCGTTTTTCAATGGGTATCGGCCACAGTTTTATTTTAGGACGACGGACGTGACGGGGGTGGCGACGTTGCCCGAGGGACGGGAGATGGTGATGCCTGGGGACAACGTGGAGCTGTCGATCGAGCTGATCACGCCGATCGCGATGGAGAAGGAGCTTCGGTTCGCGATCCGTGAGGGTGGCCGCACCGTCGGCGCCGGCGTCGTCGCGGAAGTGACCGAGTAAGGGAACGGGCGAACCAGCATGCGCGACCTCATCACGCTCGCCTGCAACGACTGCAAAGAGCGGAACTACACCAACACCAAGAACAAGCGGAAGCACCCGGACCGCGTGGAGTGGAAGAAGTTCTGCCCGCGCTGCCGGAAGCACACGCTGCACAAAGAAACCCGGTAACAACGCCGGGCCGGGACCGGGTAGGCCAGTAGCTCAGTCCGGTTAGAGCACCGGTCTCCAAAACCGGGTGTCGGGGGTTCGAATCCCTCCTGGCCTGCCACGAATGGCAAGTACCGGAAAAGGCGGAACCGTGCGCGCAGAAACCGAGACGACGAACGAAAAGCCCGAGCCGAAACCGGGCCTCATGCAGAGCGTCACCGGCTACATCAGGGACGTACGGGTGGAGATGACGAAGGTGAGCTGGCCGACCCGCGCGGAGCTGCGCGAGTCCACCCTCGTCGTCATCGTCATGGTCTTTCTGATGGCGGTGTTCATCGGCGCCGTGGACCGCTTGCTGTCGTACGCATTCGAGGCGCTGGTGCGCCTGGTGGGCTAATGGGGGAAGCGATGGCGGAAGGGCGGTCCATGCAGTGGTACGTGATCCACACCTATTCGGGTCACGAGAACAAGGTGAAGACGAATCTGGAGCGCGCCATCCACGCCGCCGGCTTGGAGCCTCAGTTCGGCCAAATCCTCGTCGCAACCGAGGAATTCGCCGAGATGAAGGACGGCAAGCGCATCACGTCGAAGCGGAAGACGTTCCCCTCCTACGTGCTGGTCGAGATGGACCTGAATCAGGACACGAGGCTCGTGGTGCAGAACGTGCCCGGCGTGACCCGGTTCGTCGGCTCGGGCCAGGACCCGATTCCCCTCCGTGAGGCGGAGGTGAAGCGGATCCTGGGCCACATGGAAACCGGCGGCCGTTTGCGGGGTTCGGCCGAGGTCCCCTTCAAGTCCGGCGAGCACGTCAAGGTGGTCGACGGACCGTTCACCGATTTCACCGGCGTCGTCGACGAGGTGAACCCGGAGCGGCAGAAGGTGAAGGTCATGGTGTCGATTTTCGGGCGCGCGACGCCCGTCGAGCTCGATTTTTTGCAAGTACAGCCGGTCTAGCGGATCGGAAGCGGCGGGAACCGCCGCGCGCCACCACGCGTCGTGGGAGCGGGGGAGACCCCGCGAGAAGGAGAGGAAGTCCGAATGGCGAAGTCGAAACCGGTACAGGCGATCGTCAAGCTCCAAGTGCCCGCCGGCAACGCGACCCCCGCGCCCCCGATCGGGCCGGCGTTGGGACAGCACGGCGTCAACATCATGGAGTTCTGCAAGGCGTTCAACGCCAGGACGCAGGGACAGCCGGGCCTGATCATTCCGGTGGTGATCACGGTTTTCAACGACCGCTCGTTCACCTTCATCACCAAGACCCCGCCCGCCGCGGTGCTCTTGAAGCGCGCCGCGGGGATCGCCAAGGGATCGGGCGAGCCGAACCGGACCAAGGTGGCACAAGTGACCGCCGCCCAGGTTCGCGAGATCGCCGAGCTCAAGAAGCCGGACCTCAATTCTCATGACCTCGAGGCCGCCATCCGCATGGTGGCGGGCACCGCGAGGAGCATGGGAATCGACGTGGTCGGGTAGGGGGGCCCCCGATGAAGACCGGAAAGCGATATCGCAAGGGAGCTGGGGTCACCGGCATGGAAAAACTGACCGACTTGGCCGACGCGGTCGACCGCCTGAAGCAGTCCGCGACCGCCAAGTTTGACGAGACGATCGAGGTTGCCATGCGGCTCGGCGTCGATCCGCGGCACGCCGAGCAGCAGGTTCGCGGCACCGTCGTGCTCCCCCACGGCACCGGCAAGAAGATTCGCGTGCTGGTGCTGACCAAGGGAGAGAAGGAACGCGAGGCGCGCGAGGCGGGCGCTGACTACGCCGGATCGGACGAGTTCATCAAGAAGCTCAACGAGGGCTGGCTGGACGTGGACAGCATCATCGCCACCCCCGACATGATGGGCGAGGTGGGCAAGCTGGGCCGCCTGCTCGGCCCCCGCGGGCTGATGCCGAATCCGCGAAGCGGCACGGTGACGATGGACGTCGCCAAGGCCGTCCGCGAGGTCAAGTCCGGGAAGATCGAATACCGGGTCGACAAGGCCGGGAACCTCCACGCGCCGGTCGGCAAGGCGTCGTTCGGCAAGGATCAGCTCGTGGCGAACGTCGAGACCTTCCTCCGCGAAGTGATGCGGCAGAAGCCCTCGGCGTCCAAGGGGCAGTACGTGCGGAGCATGACCCTGAGCTCGACGATGGGTCCGCCGGTGCGGCTGGATCCGGCGGCGGTGCAGGTGGGTCTTAAGTCGTAGCGCCAGACTCCCAAGCGAACGGAGATACGGAGAAGAGACTTCCCATGGCGACCGCAGAGAAAGAACAGACCGTCCGCTCATTGGCGGAAACCATCGCCCGCTCCAAGTCGATCTACCTGACCGACTTTCAGGGCATGAGCGTGGATCTGGTGTCCAAGATGCGCCGCAAGCTCCGCGCCGCGAAGGTGGAGTACCGCGTCGCCAAGAACACACTCACCAAGCTGGCGTTCAAGGAGCAAGGGATCCCCTCGCTGGATTCGTACCTGGAGGGGCCGACCGGCATCGCGTTCGGCGCCGATGAGGTGAGCGCGGCCAAGATCCTCTCCGAGTTCGCCAAGGAGTTTGAGAAGCCGGCCATCAAGGCGGCGTACGTCGCCGGCCACGTCTACGGGCCGGATGGAGTCAAGAAGCTGGCGCAGCTCCCGCCCCGCGAGGTGCTGCTGGGCCAGTTCATCGGCGGTCTACGCTCCCCCATGCAGGGCGTTGTCGGCGTGCTCTCGAGCTCGCTCCGGCAAATGGTGGGAGTGATCGACGCCATAGGCAAAAGGAAACAGGGGTAGGCCACCGCGGACAACCCCCGCGGCGCCGCCCGGGGCAACTGAGGAGGATTGAATCGTGGAAGCAGCGACCAAGGACCAGCAGATCATCAGCATTCTCGAAGGCATGACGATGCTCGAGGTTTCGGGCCTCGTGAAGAAACTCGAGGACCACTTCGGGGTCACGGCGGCCATGCCGATGATGGCGGCCATGCCGGGCATGGGCGGCGGTAGCACGGCGGTGGCGGTGGAGGAGAAGACCGAGTTCGACGTCGTCCTCATGGCGGCGGGCGAGAAGAAGATCCAGGTCATCAAGGTGGTCCGTGAGGTCACCGGTCTCGGCTTGAAGGAGGCCAAGGATCTGGTCGACGGCGCGCCGAAGCCCGTGAAGGAGAAGGTCTCCAAGGAAGAGTCCCAGACCATCAAGCAGAAGCTGGAAGAGAACGGGGCCACCGTCGAGATCCGCTAGTCCGCGGCAGGCAGGCTGAGCACTGGGCCCTACCGAAAGGGTGCGAACGACGTGAAAGCGATTCGCGGCAAGGAGCGACGCAGCTTCAGCAAGATCGACCGGGATTGGGATATTCAAATCCCCAACCTGCTCGACGTTCAGCTCGACTCGTTCCGCAATTTCCTGCAGGCCGAAGTCGACCCGCAGAAGCGCAAGAACGAAGGCCTCCAGGAGGTCTTCCAGAGCGTATTTCCGATCAGCGACCCGCGCGAGTTCTTCTCGCTCGAGTTTGTCCGCTACGACCTCGGCGAGCCGAAGTACGCCGTCGACGAGTGCCAGGAGCGCGATCTGACGTATTCGGTCCCGCTCAAGGCCACGCTGCGCCTCCGAATTCGCGAGGACACGGAGGAAGGGCGCAAGGACAAGAGCATCATCGAGCAGGAGGTCTACCTCGGCGAGCTCCCGATCATCACCGATAAGGGCACCTTCATCATCAACGGCGCCGAGCGCGTGATCGTCAGCCAGCTCCACCGCTCACCCGGCGTCTTCTTCGACGAATCGGTCCATCCGAGCGGGAAGAAGCTCTACACGGCCCGCATCATCCCCTATCGGGGATCGTGGGTGGAGTTCAGCCTCGATGTGAACGACATCATGTACGTGCACATCGACCGGAAGCGGAAGCTCCCGGTCACGGTGCTCCTCAAGGCGCTCGGCTACGTTTCGGATCGGGAGATCCTCCAGCTCTTCTACGAAACGGACGAAGAGGAGATCGGAGGCGCGCGGTCCAAGAAGGAGCCGGATTGCCTGGGCAAGGTCGCCGCGGAAGACGTCGTCGACGAGAAGACCGGCGAAGTCCTCCTGGAAGCGAACGAGATCATCACGATGGAGCGCATCGAGGGCCTCCGGAAGGCGGGCTTCTCGACGGTGCGGACCTTCATCATCAGGCACAGCGACGAAGCCGACATCGTGCGGAACACGCTCAAGAAGGACTCCACCAAGACGGAAGACGAAGCTCTGACCCGGATTTACAACCTGCTTCGGCCGGGCGAGCCCCCTCGGGCGGACACCGCGCGGGACATTCTCAAGAAGCTCTTCTTCAATCCCAAGCGCTACGATCTGGCCAAAGTCGGCCGCTACAAGCTGAACCGAAAGCTCCCGCACGAGGCGTTGCTCGGCGGGAAGGAGCGGCGTCGGCGGCTGGCCCTCGAGATTCCGGACGACAGCCAGACCACGCTCTGCCCTGAGGACTTCCTGGTCATCATCCAGTACCTGGTGCACCTCCGGCTGGGGGGCGAAGTTCCGGGCGTCGTGGTCACCACGGACGACATCGACCATCTCGGGAACCGGCGCGTGCGGGCGGTGGGCGAGCTGCTCGCCAACCAGTTCAACGTCGGGCTCGCGCGGATGGCGCGGATCATCCGGGAGCGGATGACGCTCCAGGACGCGGACCAGGTCACGCCGTACGACCTGATCAACGCGCGGACGATCTCGGCCGTCATCCAGAGCTTCTTCGGCTCGAGCCAGCTCTCGCAGTTCATGGACCAGACCAACCCGCTGGCGGAATTGACGCACAAGCGCCGCCTCTCGGCTCTCGGGCCGGGCGGGCTCACGCGCGACCGCGCCGGATTCGAGGTGCGGGACGTGCACTACACGCACTACGGACGCATGTGCCCCATCGAGACGCCGGAAGGGCCGAACATCGGGCTCATTTCCTCGCTCGCGACGTACGCACGCGTGAACGAGCTGGGCTTTCTCGAGACTCCCTACCGGCGCGTTCAGAGCGGGAACGTGGACAAGAAGCAGGTCCAGTTCCTCTCCGCGGACGTGGAGGACCACTACAAGATCGCCCAGGCGAACGCGATGGTCGATCACGGCGGCAAGCTCATCGGGCCGCAGAACGTGCGGGAGCGGGGCGAGTTCCCCTTCGTGGATCCGGCGAGCGTCGATTTCATGGACATCTCTCCGATCCAGCTGGTGAGCCCCGCGGCCGCGCTCATCCCGTTCCTCGAGCACGACGACGCGAACCGGGCGCTCATGGGCTCCAACATGCAGCGCCAGGCGGTTCCGCTTCTCTTTACCGAGGCGCCGCTGGTGGGCACCGGGCTCGAAGGGAAGGTGGCGGAGGACTCGGGCGCGCTCGTCATCGCCAAACGCGGCGGCACGGTGGAGGCGGTGGCCGGGGATTCGATCCTGGTCCGCTACGACCAGCCGGACGGGAAGGCGCACGCGGTCGACTACTCGGAGATGGCGGGGATCGACACCTACCGCCTCACCAAGTTCCGCCGGTCCAATCAGGACACCTGCATCAACCAGCGGCCCCTCGTCAGCGAGGGAGAGCGCGTGAAGAAGGGACAGCTCCTCGCCGACGGCGCCGCGACGCGCCAGGGCGAGCTGGCCCTGGGGGCGAACGTGCTCGTCGCGTTCATGCCCTGGGGCGGATACAACTTCGAGGACGCGATCTTGGTCTCGGAGCGGCTCATCAAGGATGACCGGTTCACCTCGATCCACATCGAGGAGTTTGAGCTTCAAGTGCGCGACACCAAGCGCGGCGCCGAGGAAATCACCCGCGAGATCCCCAACGTCAGCGAGGAGGCGGTCAAGAATCTCGATGAGGAAGGGATCATCCGGATCGGCGCCCGTGTGAAGGCGGGCGACATCCTGGTGGGGAAGGTCACTCCCAAGGGAGAGACCGATTTGACCCCCGAGGAGCGGCTCCTGCGCGCGATCTTCGGCGAGAAGGCCGGGGACGTGAGGGACGCTTCGCTCAAGGCGCCGCCGGGAATGGACGGAGTGGTCACCGATACCAAGGTCTTCAGCCGACGCGAGAAGGACGAGTCGACCAAGAAGCAGGAGAAGCGGAAGATCGATCGGCTCCGCCGCACGGCGAAGAAGGAGAAGGATCGAATTCTAGAGACGAGGGCCGCGGAGGTCTCCAGGGCCATCATCGGCGAGTACGTGAACAAGTGGGTCGAGGGGGACACCGACAAGGCCGTGGCCCGCTCGGGCAAGAAGATCGACGAGGAATTTCTCTCCAAGGCCGATCTGGACGCCATTCCGTATCGGACGGCGATCACCCGCGACGACGCGGTGAACGATCGCTTCTGGAGCATTTTGGAAGGCGCGGCGCGCGCCATCGATCGCGTCGAGAAGAATCTGGAGAAGGAGATCGAGAAGGTCACGCGCGGAGACGAGCTTCCGCCGGGCGTGGTCAAGCTCGTGAAGGTCTACGTCGCCAAGAAGCGGAAGCTTTCGGTGGGCGACAAGATGGCCGGGCGCCACGGCAACAAGGGCGTCGTCGCGAAGATTCTCCCCGAGGAGGACATGCCGTACCTCCCCGACGGAACGCCGGTCGACATGGTGTTGAATCCGCTCGGCGTGCCTTCGCGTATGAACATCGGCCAGGTGCTGGAAACCCACCTGGGGTGGGCCGCGCACGAGATCAACACCACAGCGGCCACGCCGGTCTTCGCCGGCGCCACGGTGGACGAGATCAAGGGCTGTTTGCGCGAAGCGAATCTTCCCGAGGACGGAAAGTCGGTCCTCTACGACGGGCGGAACGGGGAGTCGTTCGATCAACGGGTCACCGTGGGCTACATCTATATGATGAAGCTCTCGCACCTGGTCGACGACAAGATCCACGCCCGCTCCATCGGCCCCTACTCGCTCGTCACCCAGCAGCCGCTGGGCGGCAAGGCGCAGTTTGGAGGCCAGCGGTTTGGCGAAATGGAGGTCTGGGCGCTGGAAGCCTACGGCGCGGCCTTCACGCTCCAAGAATTGCTCACCGTGAAGTCGGACGACGTCACGGGGCGGTCGCGCATTTACGAGGCGATCGTAAAGGGAGAAAACCCGCCCTCGCCCAGTACGCCGGAGTCATTCAACGTGCTGGTCAAGGAGCTTCAGAGCCTTTGCATGGATGTCCAGCTCCGGGACGAGGTCTAAGCCGAGGAGGCATTCGACGATGCAAGAACTTTTCGGAATCAAGTCTCCACTCGCGACCGAGCGCCAGCGGTTCTCACTGACGCGCCCGGACGAGCGGGACCTCCGCACCCGTCGTCTGTCATTCAACTCGATTCGCATCATGCTGGCCTCTCCGGAGACGATCCGAGGCTGGTCGCACGGCGAGGTGACAAAGCCTGAGACGATCAACTACCGCTCCTTCAAACCGGAGCGGGACGGGCTGTTTTGCGAGAAGATTTTCGGACCGGTGAAGGACTGGGAGTGCAACTGCGGCAAGTACAAGCGCATCCGCTACCGCGGCGTCATTTGCGACCGCTGCGGCGTGGAGGTGACGCAGGCCAAGGTCCGCCGGGAGCGGCTCGGCCACATCAACCTCGCGGTCCCGGTCTCGCACATCTGGTACTTCAAGGCGGTTCCCAGCCGCATTGGGCATCTGCTGGACATGTCGATCCGTGATCTCGAACGGGTTCTCTACTACGAGTCGTACGTGGTCATCGAGTCCGGGACGAGCGGCTTGAAGAAGAAGCAGCTCATTTCGGAGGACGAGTACTACGAGCTGACGCAGGACGAGACGATCACCCTCACGGCCAAGATGGGCGCCGAGGCGATTCGCGATCTGCTCCAAGAGATCGACCTCGATGAGCTTTCGGCCGAGCTTCGTGCCATCGCCAAGATCGAGAACTCGGTCCAGCGGAAGAAGGAGACGCTCAAGAGGCTCCGCATCGTGGAGGCGTTCCGCCAGAGCGGAAACCGCCCCGAGTGGATGATTCTCGGCGTCATTCCGGTGCTTCCTCCCGACCTTCGGCCGCTCGTGCCGCTGGAAGGAGGCCGGTTCGCGACGTCGGACCTGAACGATCTCTACCGGCGCGTCATCAACCGGAACAACCGGCTCAAGAAGCTGATCGACATCCGCGCGCCGGAGGTCATTCTCCGCAACGAGAAGCGGATGCTCCAGGAGGCGGTCGACGCGCTGTTCGACAACGGCCGTCGCAGTCGCGCCGTGCGCGGCCAGGGAAACCGGCCGCTCAAGTCGCTTTCCGACATGCTCAAGGGCAAGCAGGGCCGCTTCCGCCAGAATCTTTTGGGCAAGCGCGTGGACTACTCGGGCCGCTCGGTCATCGTGGTCGGCCCCGAGCTCAAGCTCCACCAGTGCGGCATTCCCAAGAACATGGCGCTGGAGCTGTTCAAGCCGTTCATCATCCGAAAGCTCGAGGACAAGGGATTCGTCCAGACGGTCAAGAGCGCCAAGAGGCTTGTCGAGCGCGAGCGCCCCGAGGTTTGGGACATTCTCGGCGACATCATCAACGGACACCCGGTGCTCTTGAACCGCGCCCCCACGCTTCACCGGCTGGGCATCCAGGCGTTTGAGCCGGTGCTGGTCGAAGGGAAGGCGATCCGGATCCACCCCATGGTCTGCGGCGCGTTCAACGCGGACTTCGACGGCGATCAGATGGCCGTCCACGTGCCGCTCTCCTTCGAGGCTCAGATCGAGACGCGGATGCTGATGCTCTCGACCAACAACATCCTGCTGCCCTCGAACGGGCGGCCGGTCGCGGCTCCGAGCCAGGACATCGTGCTCGGCTGTAACTACATGACCAAGGCCCGCCCCCTGCCCCCGGGCAAGAAGCCGAAGATGTACGGGAGCATGGTGGAGGTGCGCGCGGCCTACGACCACGCGCAGGCGGGGCTCCACGACATGATCATCTGTAGGATCAACGGCGTTCGGGTGGAGACCACGGTCGGCCGGGTGCTCTTCAACGAGGCGCTCGCGCTGTGGGGCATCGCGTTCAACAACGACGAGATGGACAAGAAGGCTCTGGAGAAGCTCGTCGGCGATTGCCACCGGGCGATGGGCGACAAGACCACCGCCCTCCTCCTGGACTCGCTCAAGACGCTCGGCTTCACGTACGCGACCCAGGCCGGGATCACGGTGGGGATCGACGACATCATGATTCCGCCGCGCAAGTCGGAGATCATCGGACACGCGCAAGCCGAGGTCAGCCATATCAACCGCCAGTACCAGCAGCGGGTCATCACGGACGGCGAGCGATACAACCAGGTGATCAATACCTGGACCTTGGTCACCACCGAGGTCGAGGAGGAGACGTTCCAGGGCCTCGCCAAGGATCGGGATGGATTCAACCCGATCTACATGATGGCGAATTCTGGATCGCGCGGCACCAAGGAGCAGATCCGCCAGCTGGCGGGGATGCGCGGCCTCATGGCCAAGCCTCAGAAGAAGATCACCGGCGGTTTGGGCGAAATCATCGAGTCGCCGGTCATTCATAACTTCAAGGAAGGTCTCACCGTGCTCGAGTACTTCGTCTCGACGCACGGCGCCCGTAAGGGACTGGCCGATACCGCGCTCAAGACCGCGGACGCCGGGTACCTCACGCGTCGTCTTGTCGACGTGGCGCAGGACGTGATCATCAACATCGAGGACTGCGGCACCGTGAACGGGTTGGAAGTGGGAGCGCTGAAAGAAGGCGAGGAGATCATCGAGCCGCTCGGAGACCGCGTGCTCGGGCGGGTGGCGATCGAGGACATCGTGGATCCGAACACGGGCGACGTCCTTGTCCGGTCCGGCGGAGAGATCGACGAGGTGGCGGCGGAGGCGATCGAGGAGAGCGGGCGCATCGAGAAGGTGTCGATTCGCTCGGTGCTCAAGTGCGAGGCGCCTCGGGGTGCCTGCGCCAAGTGCTACGGACGCAACCTCGCGACGGGGCGCATGGTGGATCTCGGCGAGGCCGTCGGCGTCATCGCGGCGCAGTCGATCGGGGAGCCGGGCACGCAGCTCACGCTCCGGACGTTCCACATCGGAGGCGTCGCGGGCCGCATCGTCGAGCAGTCGAAGATCAAAGCGAAGACGCTCGGGAAGATCACCTTCCGGGAGCTGGAGACGGTGGAGCGCTCCAACGGCCAGCTCGTCGTCGTCGGCCACAAGGGCCAGATCGAGCTGCACGGCGTCGACGGCAAGGTGCGTCACCGCTATTCGCCGCCCTACGGCGCGACGGTTCATGTTCATGACGGCGCCGATGTCGCGGTGGGCGACGACCTGTTCGAGTGGGATACGTTCAACACGCCGATCCTCACCGAGAAGGCGGGGACGGTGCGCTTCGTCGATATCAAGGAGAAGGTGACCGTCCGCGACGAGGTGGACGAGAACACGGGGCTCCGGCTCATGGTCATCATCGACGACCGCGAGAAGGTGCTCCATCCGCACATCGACATCGTGGGGAAGGGCGACCGCCGCGTGGCGAGCTATCCGCTCCCGACCGGCGCGCGGCTTCTGGTGCGCGACGGGCAGGAGGTCACGGCGGGCGAGGCCCTGGTCAAGATCCGGCGCGAGATCTCGAAGACCCGCGACATCACGGGCGGTCTGCCGCGCGTGAGCGAGCTATTCGAGGGCCGGAAGCCCAAGGATGCGGCGTCCGTTTCCGAAATCGACGGGCGCGTGGAGTTCGGCGGGGTGAGCCGAGGCATGAAGAAGATGCTCGTGACCGCGGACTCCGGCGAGCAGAAGGAATACCTGATCCCGCAAGGGAAGCACCTCCACGTCCAGGAGGGGGACTACGTGCACGCGGGCGACCGCCTCACCGAGGGCCCCGTGAATCCGCACGACATCCTCAAGATCAAGGGAATCCAGGCGGTACAGGAATATCTCGTCAACGAGATCCAGGAGGTTTACCGCCTCCAGGGCGTGCGGATCGACGACAAGCACATCGAGGTCATTGTCCGGCAGATGCTCCAGAAGGTCCGGATCGAGGATCCGGGCGACACCAACTTCCTGGAAGGGGAGTCGGCCGACAAGAGCCTTCTCAAGATCGAGCAGACCCGAGTGGAGGGCGAAGGAGGCCAGCCGGCCACCTATCAGCCGCTTCTGCTTGGGATTACGAAGGCTTCGCTCTCCACGCAGAGCTTCATCTCCTCGGCCTCGTTCCAGGAGACAACTCGCGTGCTGACAGAGGCTTCCGTGCTCGGCATGACCGATCATCTCCGAGGGCTCAAGGAGAACGTGATCATCGGGCACCTGATCCCAGCGGGGACCGGGTTGGCTCGTTACCGGAACATCCAAGTCGTTGAAGACGATGAGGATGAGGTCGAGAAGACATCCCCGCTCGAGGAAGAGGTAAAAAGCGCTTGACCGACGGGGCAAATCTCTCTAGGATCCGATTCTTTGCGCCCGAAACCGCTTATCATGGAGAAACTTAGGTGCCGACGCTGAACCAACTCGTGCGGCAGGGCCGCAGGAGGCAGCTTTCGAAGACAGCCTCGCCGGCCTTGAAGTCGGCGCCGCAGAAACGCGGCGTCTGTACGCGCGTCTATACATCTACGCCGAAGAAGCCGAACTCGGCGCTCCGCAAGGTTGCCCGCGTCCGCCTCACGAACGGGATGGAGGTCACCTGCTACATCCCGGGGGAGGGGCACAACCTCCAAGAGCACTCGATCGTCTTGATCCGAGGAGGCCGCGTAAAGGATCTCCCCGGCGTGCGTTATCACGTGATCCGCGGAACGCTGGACGCTTCCGGTGTCGACGGTCGCCAGCAGAGCCGCTCCAAGTACGGAACCAAGAGGAAGAAGGCCCAGTAACCAATGCGTCGCGCCGCGAAAATTCATCGAGTCGAGCTCCAGCCGGATGCGCGGTACAACAACGTGCTCGTCACCCGTTTCGTCAACTGTCTGATGATCCAGGGCAAGAAGAGCACGGCGGAGCGCATCTTCTACGGCGCGATGGACATCATCGAGAAGAAGATCGGCCAGGACGGCCTGACGACGCTGAAGGCGGCCATGACCAACGTGAAGCCGGTCCTCGAGGTGAAGTCCCGCCGCGTCGGCGGCGCCACGTATCAGGTTCCCGTCGAAGTTCGTCAGGACCGCCGGACGGCGCTCGCGCTGCGGTGGCTCATTCAGTACTCCCGCAGCCGGCCCGATCACACGATGGCCGAACGGCTCGCAGCCGAGGTCATCGCGGCCTCCAAGAACGAAGGCGGAGCGGTAAAGAAGCGGGAAGACACCCACAAGATGGCGGAGGCTAACAAGGCGTTCGCCCACTATCGCTGGTAAGGCGGTCAAGGAAGGTTTCGAAGTGCCGAGGCAGTTTGATCTTTCTCATATGCGCAACATTGGCATCATGGCCCACATCGATGCCGGCAAGACGACCCTGACGGAGCGCATCCTCTATTACACGGGGAAGGTGCATCGGATGGGGGAGGTCCATGACGGCGCTGCCACCATGGACTGGATGGAGCAGGAGCGGGAGCGGGGGATCACCATCACCTCGGCCGCCACCACCTGCTTCTGGAAAGATCATCAGGTCAACATCATCGATACGCCCGGCCACGTCGACTTCACGGTCGAGGTGGAACGTTCGTTGCGCGTGCTCGACGGCGCCGTCGCCGTGTTCTGCGGCGTGGGCGGCGTGGAGCCGCAGTCCGAGACGGTCTGGCGGCAGGCCGACAAGTACAGCGTTCCGCGAATCGCGTTCGTCAACAAACTGGATCGCGTCGGCGCGGATTTCAATTTCGTCGTGGGCATGATGAAGACGCGCCTGGGTGCGATCGCGGTGCCGCTCCAGATGCCGACCCACCTCGGCGACGTCTACACAGGGATGGTGGACTTGATCGAAATGAAGACGATCACGTACGAAAGCGACGACTTGGGCGCCACGTACGTCGAGGGCGATATCCCTCGGGATTTGGCCGCGGCGGCCGCCGAGCAACGGCACCACATGCTCGAGGCGGTCGCGGAGCACGACGACGAGCTGCTCCATGTCTACCTCGAAGGCAAGAATCCGAGCAGTGAGATGATCCGCCGCGCGATTCGCAAGGGCACGCTGGCGGGGAAGATCGTCCCGGTTCTGGGCGGCACGGCATTCAAGAACAAGGGAATCCAAAAGCTGCTCGATGCGGTCGTGGCCTACCTCCCCGCTCCCGCGGACATGCCGCCGGTCAAGGGGATGAACCCGGACACGATGGAGCCCGAGGAGCGAAAGGCATCGGATGACGAGCCGTTCGCCGCGCTCGCGTTCAAGATCATGACCGACCCGTACGTCGGGAAGCTCACTTTCTTCCGCGTCTACTCCGGGAAGATTCAGCCCGGGCAGCACATTTACAACGCGAACAAGGAGAAGGGCGAGCGCCTGGGCCGGGTCGTCGAGATGCACGCGAACAAGCGCGAGGAGCGCGAGGAAGTCTTCTGCGGCGAGATCGCCGCGGCGGTGGGGCTGAAGAACGTCCACACCGGCGACACCCTCTGCGCCAAGGATCACCCGATCGTCCTCGAGGCGATGCACTTCCCCGAGCCGGTGATCCAGGTCGCCATCGAGCCGAAGACCCGGGCAGACGAAGAGAAGATGGGGAACGCGCTCAACAAGCTCCAGGACGAGGATCCCACGTTCCGGGTCAAGACGGACGAGGACTCGGGACAGACGCTGATCTCCGGGATGGGCGAGCTGCACCTCGAAATTCTCGTCGACCGGATGGTTCGCGAGTTTTCCGTGTCGGCCAACATCGGCAAGCCCCAGGTGGCCTACAAGGAGACGATCAGCAAGAAGATCGAGCAGCGCACCCGCTTCGCGCGCCAGACGGGCGGCCGCGGCCAGTTCGCGGACGTCACGATTTCGCTCGAGCCGATGCCGCCTGGTGGCGGTTTTGTCTGGGAGAACGAGATCCGTGGCGGCGCGATCCCCAAGGAGTACATCCCCTCGGTGGAGAAGGGGATCATCGAAGCGATGGAAAACGGCATCATGGCGGGTTACCCGGTGGTGGACGTCAAGGTCTCGTTGCTCGACGGCCAGTTCCACGAGGTCGACTCGTCGGAGATGGCGTTCAAGATCGCGGGCTCCATGGCGTTCAAGGAAGCCGCCGCCAGGGCGACGCCCAAGCTGTTGGAGCCGATCATGGACGTCGAAGTGGTCGTGCCCGAGGAGTACATGGGCGACGTCATCGGCGATTTGAGCTCCCGCCGCGGAAGGATCGGCGGGATGTTCCAGCGGTCGGACGCGCGCGTGGTCGCCGCGTCGGTCCCGCTTTCGGAAATGTTCGGCTATTCGACCCGGCTCCGCTCGATCACACAGGGGCGGGCGGTCTATTCGATGCAGTTCTCGCGGTACGAAGAGATGCCAACGGCGATGGCGGAAACGATCATCGCGAAGGTAAAGGGAGTCTGAACCCGCGCGCTCCGGCATTGGGCCGGAGCGGACGGAGGGGAACGAGGGATGGCGAAGCAGAAGTTTGAGCGGACGAAGCCGCACGTGAACGTGGGGACGATCGGCCACGTGGATCACGGGAAGACGACGTTGACGGCGGCGATCACGATGGTGTTGGCGCAGAAGAATCCGAAGATCGCGGTACGGGACTATGGGTCGATCGACAACGCACCGGAAGAGCGGGAGCGGGGGATCACGATCGCGACGGCGCACGTGGAGTACGAGACGGACAAGCGTCACTACGCGCACGTGGATTGCCCGGGCCATGCGGACTACGTGAAGAACATGATCACGGGGGCGGCGCAGATGGACGGGGCGATTTTGGTGGTATCGGCGGCGGATGGACCGATGCCCCAGACGCGGGAGCACGTGTTGCTGGCTCGGCAGGTGGGGGTACCGTACATCGTGGTGTTCATGAACAAGTGCGACATGGTGGACGATCCGGAGCTACTGGATTTGGTGGAGTTGGAGATCCGGGAGTTGTTGAAGAAGTACGAGTTCCCTGGGGACGACATACCGGTGATCCGGGGATCGGCGAAGGCGGCGATGGACGCGTCGGGGAAGGACGCGAAGGCGAACGAGGCGATTTTGAAGTTGATGGAGGCGGTGGATAGCTACATACCGACTCCGACGAGGGCGGTGGACAAGCCGTTTTTGATGCCGGTGGAGGACGTGTTCTCGATCTCGGGACGGGGGACGGTGGGGACGGGGCGGGTGGAGCGGGGGAAGGTGAAGGTGGGGGACAAGGTGGAGATCATCGGGCTGCGGGAGACGCGGGAGACGGTGGTGACGGGGGTGGAGATGTTCCGCAAGCTCTTGGACGACGCTCAGGCGGGGGACAATGTGGGTCTCTTGCTTCGGGGGATCGATAAGGAGGCGTTGGAGCGGGGGATGGTGTTGGCGTGGCCGAAGAGCATCACGCCGCACAAGAAGTTCAAGGGGTCGGCGTACGTGTTGACGAAGGAGGAGGGGGGGCGGCACACGCCGTTTTTCAATGGGTATCGGCCACAGTTTTATTTTAGGACGACGGACGTGACGGGGGTGGCGACGTTGCCCGAGGGACGGGAGATGGTGATGCCTGGGGACAACGTGGAGCTGTCGATCGAGCTGATCACGCCGATCGCGATGGAGAAGGAGCTTCGGTTCGCGATCCGCGAGGGTGGCCGCACCGTCGGCGCCGGCGTCGTCGCGGAGGTCACCGAGTGATGGCTGGTACCGCTCCGGGACAGCGAATCCGCATCCGCCTTCGGTCGTACGACCACGCGGTCCTCGACCAGTCGGCGGGCGAGATCGTCCGCACGGCCAAGAGAACCGGCGCGCGGACGGCGGGCCCCATTCCGCTTCCCACGCAGCGGTCCGTCTACACCGTGCTCCGCTCGCCGCACGTGGACAAGAAGTCCCGGGAGCAGTTCGAGGTCCGGGTGCACAAGCGTCTCATCGACATCGTCAAGTCGACACCGCAGACGATCGACGCGCTGATGAAGCTCGATCTGCCCGCGGGCGTCGACATCGAGATCAAGCTCTAACCGGGAAACGATCATGATCGCCTTGCTCGCAAAAAAAGTGGGAATGACCCAGCTCTACGACGAGAGCGGGCGCGTCATTCCGGTCACCGTGCTGGCGGCGGGACCCTGTCCGGTCGTGCAGGTGAAGACGGCGGAGCGGGACGGTTACGCCGCGCTCCAGATCGGCTTTGGCAAGCGCCGCGAAACGCTGATCGGGAAGCCGCTCCAGGGACACTTGAAGAAGCACAACGCGACGGGCGTGCGGATGCTCCGCGAGATCCGCGTCGAGGATCCGGCCCCGTACCAGGTGGGCCAGGAGCTGACCGTCTCCCTCTTCGAGGTGGGCGGGAAGGTCGACGTGGTGGGCACATCGAAGGGGCGTGGGTTCGCGGGCGTCGTGCGCCGCCATCACTTCAAGGCGGGGCGCGAGACCCACGGGTGCACCACGCACAAGCAGCCCGGCTCGATTGGCGCGAGCGCGTATCCGAGCCGCGTCATCAAGGGGAAGCGCCTCCCGGGACGGATGGGCGGGGCCCGCGTCACGGTCAAGAATCTGGACGTGATCGGGGTCGACGCGGATCAGCACCTGATCTGGCTTCGGGGCTCGGTCCCGGGTCATCCCAACGCCACGGTCCTCATCAGGAAGAACGGGTAGCCGCCATGGCCAAGGCAAAGAAATTCGGAAGCGACGGCAAGCAGCTCGGCACGGTCGAGCTTCCCGCCGCCCTTTTCGAGGCACCGGTCAACGAGCACCTGATCTGGGAGTCGGTGAAGAGCTACCTGGGGAATCAGCGCCAGGGGAACGCGGCCTCCAAGAACAAGGCGGCGGTGAGCGGCGGCGGTCGAAAGCCGTGGAAGCAGAAGGGGACGGGGCGCGCCCGCGCGGGCTCCAACACGTCGCCCCTCTGGCCCGGCGGTGGCGTGGCCTTTGGGCCGAAGCCGCGCGACTACACGACGCGCATGAACCAAAAGGCGCGGCGGACAGCGCTCTTGGGAGCCCTTTCAGTCCGGGCGCGGGACGGAAACGTGCTCATCGTGGAGCCGCCGTCTCTCAGCGCGCCCAAGACCAAGCCGGTCGCCGAGCTCTTGAAGAAGGTCGGCCTCGATGGGAAGAAGATCCTCTGGGTTTTCGACCGGACCGGCGAGGCGATGGTCAAGTCGTCTCGAAACATCGCCAAGGTGGAGACGACCGAGAGCAACACACTCAACACCTATGAGCTCATGAAGTGCGACTGCCTCGTGTTGACCGAGGGGGGCCTCAAGAGCTTGACGGAGAGGCTGAGCGCATGAGCCGCGAACCGCGCACCATCGTGCGCCGCGCCATGATCACCGAGAAGGGCACCCGGATTCGCGAGCGCGAGAATGGGTACCTGTTCGAGGTGGCGCGCGACGCCAACAAGATCGAGATCAAGCAGGCGATCGAAGCGATCTTCCCCGTGAAGGTCGATTCGGTTCGGACGCTGCGCGTGCACGGCAAGCCCAAGCGGATGGGCCGGTACGCGGGACATCGACCCGATTGGAAGAAGGCGGTGGTCACCCTGAAGAAGGGCCAGACGATCGACCTCTTCGAGCAGGTATAGCCCATGCCGCTACGCAAATTCAGACCACTGACGCCGGCCCAGCGCTTCCGGACGGTCGCGACGTTCGACGAGATCACCCGGTCGAGGCCCGAGCCGCGTTTGACTGAAAAGCTGAAGAAGACGGGCGGGCGCGACAACCGGGGCCACACGTCGGCCTGGCTCCGCGGCGGCGGCCACGTCAAGCAGTACCGGATCATCGACTTCAAGCGCGACAAGAAGGGGATTCCGGCCAAGGTCGCTCACATCGAGTACGACCCGAACCGGAGCGCCCGAATCGCGCTGCTCCACTATGTGGACGGCGAGAAGCGCTACATCATCGCCCCGCAGCAGCTCCGCGTGGGCGACACGGTGACCTCGGGAGCGGACGCGGAGGTCAAGCCGGGCAACGCGATGCCGCTCGGCATCGTTCCGCTCGGCACGTTCGTCTACAACGTGGAGCTGATCCCCGGAAAGGGAGGGCAGCTGAGCCGGAGCGCCGGCACCTTCTGCCAGGTGATGGCGCGCGAGGGCGACTACGCACAGCTTCGGCTCCCCTCCGGCGAGATGCGCAAGGTGCCCGTCGTCTGCGCCTGCTCCATCGGCATGGTCGGAAACGAGGAGCACCAGAACATCGTGATTGGCAAGGCGGGGAAATCGCGCTGGATGGGCCGCCGGCCCAGCGTTCGGGGCGTGGCGATGAATCCAGTCGACCACCCGATGGGCGGCGGTGAAGGAAAGTCCTCCGGCGGGCGGCACCCCTGCTCCCCGTGGGGCCTCCTGGCCAAGGGCAAGAAGACCCGGAAGCGGAAGCTCTCCGACCGCCTGATCGTCCGGCGGCGGAAGCAGACCTAGAGGAGCGATCTGACTTCATGAGCCGTTCAGTCAAGAAGGGCCCGTACGTGGTGCAGAAGCTGTTGAAGCGGCTGGAAGCGATGAACCGCGTGAACGAGCGCCGCGTCCTCAAGACCTGGGCGCGTCGGTCGACGATTTCGCCCGAGTTCGTGGGGCACACGCTGGCGGTTCACAACGGGAACAAGTTCATCCCGGTCTACATCACCGAGAACATGGTGGGACACAAGCTGGGCGAGTTCGCCCCGACGCGGATCTTCCGCGGGCACGGGTCCCACGTCGAGAAGCAGGCGGCGGCCGCCGCGGCCGCGCCTCCAGGGGCAGGGCCTCCGAAGTAGCCCGGCCAGGAGACGAAATGGAAGCGAAAGCGATCGCACGATACATACGGGTGACACCGCGGAAGGCGGATCAGGTGCTTCAGCTGATCCGCGGGAAGCGGGTCGACCTGGTAACCGAGATCCTCGACTTCACGCCCAAGCACGTCGCCAAGGTGATCGGCAAGGTGCTGAAGTCGGCGGTGGCGAACGCCGTCGCGATTGAGGGAAAGATCAACGTGGAGGAGCTTCGGGTGAAGTCGGCCGTGGCCGGCGCGGGACCGACGATGAAGCGGTTTCTCCCGCGCGCGCAGGGCCGCGCGACGCCGATCTTGAAGCGGACCTGCCACATCACGATCGTGGTCGAGGGAGAGGTTTCCGAGGAAGAGGCGGCGCCGACGCGTCGGGCGCGCCGGTTCGCCCCGAAGGCCGCCCCCAAGGCCCCGCAAGCAGCGAAAGCTCCGGAGCCGCCGGCTCCCGCGGCCAAGAAGCCCGCCGCGAAGAAGGAAGCACCCAAGAAGGCAGCGCCGAAGAAGGCTGCCCCCAAGAAGTCGAAGGAGGCGAAGTAGTGGGTCAGAAAACCAATCCGATCGGGATGCGCCTGGGCATCATCAGCACGTGGGACTCCCGCTGGTTCGCGCGGAAGGACTACGCCAAGCTCCTGGAAGAGGACATCTTCATTCGCAAATACCTGAAGAAGCGCCTCTCCCAGGCGGGCATCTCCCGCATCGTGATCCAGCGGGCTGTCTCCAAGGTCACCATCAACATCTCGACGGCGCGGCCGGGCCTGGTGATTGGCCGGCGGGGCCAGCAGGTGGACCAGCTCCGCGACGAGCTTCAGCACATCACGAAGAAAGAGATCTTTCTCAATATCGACGAGGTGAAGAAGCCCGATACCGACGCCACCTTGGTCGGCGAGCACGTCGCCCGGCAGCTGGAGCAGCGCGTTTCGTTCCGGCGAGCCATGAAGAAGGCGATCGCCTCGACCATGCGGGCGGGCGCCGGAGGGGTTCGCATCGTCTGCTCGGGCCGCCTCGGGGGCGCCGAGATGGCGCGCACCGAGAGCTACCGCGACGGACGCGTTCCGCTCCACACGCTGCGCGCCGACATCGATTTCGCGCGCTCCACGGCCCGGACGATCTACGGGACGGTGGGCGTCAAGGTCTGGATCTTCAAGGGCGAGATCCTGGCGAAGCGGGAAACGGGCGAAGCGCCGCCCGCACCGCACGCCCGGAACGCGTAACGGGAGTCAGCGGTGCTGGTACCGAAGCGGGTCAAGCACAGGAAGCAGATGCGCGGGCGCCGGAAGGGCAAGGCGTACACCGGCTCCACGGTCGCGTTCGGGGAGTATGGGCTTCAGGCGCTGGAAGCGGCTTGGATCACCAACCGGCAGATCGAGGCCGCCCGCGTCGCCATCACGCGCTTCATCAAGCGCGGCGGCAAGATGTGGATCCGGATCTTTCCGGACAAGCCGGTGACGGTGAAGCCGGCCGAGACGCGAATGGGCAAGGGAAAGGGCGCGCCCGAGTTTTGGGTGGCGGTGGTCAAGCCTGGCCGCGTCCTCTTTGAGCTGGAAGGGATCAGCAACGAGCTCGCGCGCAAGGCGATGAAGCTGGGCGCGAGCAAGCTGCCGATCAAGACGAAGTTCGTCGAGCGGCACGAACTGGCGGGGACCTAAGGATGCGCGAACTGAAGGCAGAGAAGATCCGCGACATGACCGAGGAGGAAATCGTCGCCAAGGTCAAGGCGCTGGAGGAAGAGATGTTCAATCTCCGCTTCCGGAACTCGATGCGCCAGCTGCAGAACCCCGTCTCGATCCGCGAGAAGCGGCACGACATCGCGCGGCTCATCACCATTCTGACGGAGCACCGGAAGGGCATTCGCAAGCTCGCCGGGCACGGAGAGACCAAGGCGTGACGGAGAAGAAAGCGGAAGACCGCGGCAAGCGGAAGGTGATGATCGGAACGGTCGTGAGCAATTCCATGACCAAGACGGCCGTCGTGACCATCGAGCGCCTGGTGAAGCACGTCACGTACGGCAAGTACGTGCGCCGCCGGAACCGGTTCAAGGTCCATGACGAGAAGAGCGAATGCAAGGTGGGTGACGTGGTCCGCTTCATGGAGACCCGGCCCCTGAGCAAGGACAAGCGCTGGAGGCTCCTCGACTTTGTCACGCGGGTCGAGCGCTGACGGGGGCGGGAGGGAGACGGCGGAGCCATGGTTCAACCTCGCAGCATCATCGCGATATCGGACAATTCCGGCGCGCGCGTCGCGCGCGTCGTGAAGGTCCTCGGCGGCACGCGGAAGCGCTATGGCCGGCTCGGCGACATCATCGTCGTCTCGATCCAGGACGCGCTTCCCGGTGCGGCCGTCAAGAAGGGGGACGTCCATAAGGCGGTGCTCATCCGGACCGTCAAGGAAGTCCGGCGCCGGGACGGCAGCTACATCCGGTTCGACCAGAACGCGGCCGTCTTGATCGACGACCAAAAGGAGCCCAAGGGGACCCGCATCTTCGGCCCCGTGGCCCGCGAGCTCCGTGAGCGCGAGTTCATGAAGATCATCTCGCTCGCTCCGGAAGTGATCTGAGGGAAACGATGACTCATTTTCGCAGGAACGACCAGGTGATCATGATCGCCGGGGACGACAAGGGTAAGAGCGGAAGGATCCTGAAAGTCGTGCGTGGATCCGGTCGTCTCATCGTCGAGAAGATCAACTTTGTGAAGCGTCACACCAAGCCGCGCGGCCAGCAGCGGCAGGGGGGAATCTTGGAGAAGGAGGCCTCGGTCAATCCTTCCAACGCGATGCACCTCTGCCCCAAGTGCCAGACCGGCGTGCGGATCACCATGAAGGCCACGTCCGACGGCGAGCGGGAACGGTACTGCAAGCGCTGCGGCGAAACGATTCCGAGAGTGAAGTGATGGCTGACGACAAAGAGAAGGACAAGAAGGACAAGGACAAGAAGGAAGCGAAGCCCAAGGGCGACGCGAAGCAGAAGGCCGCCCCTGCCGCATCCAAGAAGAAGAGCAAGGGGAAGGAGGCCGCTGCCGCCGCCGGCCCGGTCATCGGCGAGGCCGAGCCTCCGGCGCGGGTTCCGAGGCTCAAGGAGCACTACGAGAAGAACGTGCTCCCCGAGCTGGTCAAGCGGTTCAGCTACCGGAACCCGATGCAGGCGCCGCGGCTTCGCAAGATCGTCGTGAACATGGGCGTGGGTGACGCCCTTCAGAACATCAAGCTACTCGACACCGCCGCGGGGGAGCTTTCGACCATCGCGGGGCAGAAGGCGGCGATCCGGCGCGCCAAGAAGTCGATCGCCAATTTCAAGCTGCGCCAGGGCCAGCCCATCGGCTGCATGGTGACCCTGCGCGGCGCGAGGATGTACGAGTTTTACGACCGGCTGGTGAACGTGGCGCTGCCGCGTATCCGCGATTTCCGCGGCGTGCCCATGCGCTCGTTCGACGGTCGCGGGAACTACACCATCGGCCTGACGGAGCAGATCATCTTTCCGGAGATCAACTACGACAAGGTCGAGAAGATCCGGGGGATGGACATCACGTTCGTCACGTCGGCCAAGACCGACGAGGAGGGGCAGGAGCTTCTGCGGTTGATGAACATGCCCTTCCGTCAGCGCTAGAGCGCCTCGAGGCGCCAAAGGAGCGATTTTGGCCAAGAAGTCGATCGTCGAGAAATGGAAGCGGACGCCCAAGTTCAAGGTGCGCCGCTACAACCGCTGCCACCGGTGCGGCAGGCCCCGCGGCTTTCTGCGGGACTTTGGCCTCTGCCGCATTTGCTTCCGGGAACTCGCCCTCTTGGGCCAGGTCCCGGGCGTGGTGAAGGCGAGCTGGTAGGCATCGAAACGGAAATTGGAGCCCGGGCGAGAGCCCGAAGCGTGAAGGGAGACCATGTCGGTTAGCGATCCCATTGCGGACCTATTGACCTGCATCCGCAACGCCTGCAAGGCGAAGCACAAGAAGGTGGACGTCCCCACGTCCAAGCACAAGGCCGAGGTGGTGCGCGTCCTGCTGCGGGAGAAGTACATCAACAACTACAAGTCGATCGATGACAAGAAGCGGGGCATCTTGCGCATCTATCTCAAGTACGACCAGAAGGAGCGCCCCGTGATCCAGGGCATCGAGCGGGTGAGCAAGCCCGGACGCCGCGTCTACATCCGGCGCCACGAGATCCCGAGGGTGCAGGGAGGGTTGGGCACCGCGCTCATCTCGACGCCGTCTGGGATCATGACCGACCACGAGGCGCGCGAAGAGGGGCTCGGCGGCGAGTACCTCTGTCGCATCTGGTAGGAGCGAGCGATGCCGTCACGAGTAGGCAAGAAGCCGATCGAGATCCCGTCCGGCGTCCAGGTGACGCGCGACGGGGGCTCGGTCCACGTCAAGGGACCGAAGGGCGAGCTGACGTTCGCGCTGGCGCACGGCGTCGACGTGAAGGTGGAGCCGCAGACCGTGCTCGTGAGCCAGGTGGGCGGCGGCAAGCAGGCGCTGGCGCTCCACGGCACGACGCGAGCGGTGATCGCGAACATGGTCGCGGGCGTGACGAAGGGGTTTTCCAAGACGCTGGAGATCCAGGGGACCGGCTACCGGGCGCAGATGAGCGGGAAGAAGCTCACGCTCCAGCTCGGGTTTTCGCATCCGATCGAGTTCGACCCGCCCTCGGGCATCACGGTCGCGATCGACGGGCCGACCAAGGTCATCGTCAGCGGATTCAACAAGGAGCTGGTCGGACAGGTGGCCGCGAACATCCGTGGATACCGTCCGCCCGAGCCATACAAGGGGAAGGGCATTCGATACGCCGGGGAGTACGTCCGGCGGAAGGCGGGCAAGGCCGCCGGCGGGAAGACCGCCTAGGCCACGGCCAGGGTCCGGCTAACGTGAGAGCCAAGCGATGAAATCAGCGGCCACACCAAGATTGCGGGGGCGGGAGCGGCGCCACCTTCGGATCCGCCGAAAGGTCCGGGGTACGGCGGAGCGCCCGCGCTTGGTCGTCTTTCGCAGCCTGAATCACATTTACGCCCAGCTGGTCGACGATCTGGCCGGCCGGACGATTCTGACCGTCTCCTCACTCGACAAGGGTTTGGCGACCGAGGTGAAGACGGCCAAGGGAAAGGTCGGGGCGGGCAAGATTGTCGGCAAGGCCGTCGCCGCGATCGCCAAGGAGAAGGGGATCGCCCGGGTCTGCTTTGACCGCGGCGGGTACCTGTATCACGGCCGCGTCAAAGCGGTCGCCGACGGCGCCCGCGAGGGCGGTCTGACCTTTTAGGAGAATTCATGGCTCATCCAGGAATGCGCGGCCGCTCGATGCAGCAGACGGACTCGGAGTTCATCGAGCGCGTCATTCATGTCAATCGCGTCGCCAAGGTCGTGAAGGGCGGGCGACGGTTCAGCTTTAACGCCATCGTGGCGGTGGGGGACGGCAAGGGGAAGGTGGGCGTGGGGCTGGGCAAGGCGAACGAAGTGGCGGACGCCATCCGCAAGGCGGGCGAATCGGCCAAGAAGCGGATGTTCGAGGTGCCGCTCCGCCGCACCACGATTCCTCACGAGGTGACGGGCCACTTCGGCGCCGGCCGGGTCTTTATGAAGCCGGCGAGCGCCGGAACCGGCGTCATCGCGGGCGGCGCCATCCGCGCCGTGCTCGAAGCCGCGGGGATTCAGGACATCCTCACCAAGTCGCTCGGCTCGAGCAACCCGCACAACGTGGTCAAGGCCACGGTGAAGGGGCTTCAAGGGCTTCGCCGCGCGGCCGACGTCGCCGCGCTGCGCGGAAAGACCGTGGACGAGCTGTTGGGGATCCGCCGCAAGGTAGAGGGCGATGTCCAAAATTAAGATCACGCAGGAGCGGAGCAAGATCCGCTGCATCGAAAAGCACAAGCGGACCCTCGAGGCGTTGGGGCTCCGCCGCGTGAACCATTTCGTGATCCAGGAAGACACGCCGCAGATTCGCGGCATGGTAGCCCAGGTCGATTACCTGGTTCGCGTCGAGCCTGCCACGGGCGGCGCGGCCGGCAAGACCCGGAAATCAACGGGCAAGGCCCGAAAATCCAAGAAGGCGGCGTCATGAGAATCGGACAGATCAAGCCGGCCAAAGGGGCCACCCGCGATCGGAAGCGTCGGGGGTTGGGACCCGCGTCGGGCCTCGGCGGCACCGCGGGCAAGGGCCACAAGGGCCAGCTCGCGCGGACCGGAGGCAAGGTGGCCCGCTGGTTTGAGGGCGGCCAGATGCCCATCCAGCGGCGTCTGCCCAAGGTGGGCTTCAAGAACCCCACGCGCGTGGCCTTCCAGGTCGTGAACGTGGCCTCCCTCTCCCGCTTCGCGATGGGGGAGACGGTGAACCGCGAGAGCTTGAAGGCGAAGCGCCTGATCGGGCGGACCACCTTGCCGGTCAAGATCCTGGGCAACGGAGAGGTGGCGGCGGCGCTCACCGTGATGGTGGACGGCGTCAGCGCCTCCGCGAGGGGCAAGATCGAAGCGGCGGGGGGCACCGTGACGCTCCCGACGCCCAAGGTGTACCGGCCGCGCGGCGTGCCGCGGGAAGCAAAGGCGTAGGCAGGGGAGATGTTAGAGAAGCTCCAAAACATATTCCGGGTCCCGGTTCTCAAGCGGAAAGTTCTCTACACGATCGCGCTGCTCTGCGTTTACCGGCTGGGCGGACACATCCCCACGCCGGGTGTGAACAGCGAAGCGCTCGTCGCGGCATTCGCGAGCCAGGCGAATTCGCTCTTCGGGCTCTACGATCTGTTCGTCGGCGGGAGCTTTGCCAAGGCGACCGTGTTCGCGCTCGGGATCATGCCGTACATCTCGGTCTCGATCATCTTCCAGCTTTTGGGAGCGGTGATCCCCTACTTCGAGAAGCTCCAGAAGGAGGGGGAAGAGGGCCGAAAGAAGATCACGCAGTACACGCGCGTCGGGACCGTGGCGTTGGCCGCGGTGCAGTCGCTCGCGTTCGCGAAGTTTCTGGAATCGATGGGCTCGGCCGGCGCGCCGGTGGTGCCGCACCCGGGGATCGGATTCCAGCTCATGACGATGATCACCCAGACGGCCGGGACGATTCTCATCATGTGGCTGGGAGAGCAGATCACCGAGCACGGCATTGGAAACGGGATCTCGCTGATCATCTTCATCGGGATCGTGGCGCGCTTCCCGGCCGACATCGTGAACTCGATCCGGGCGCTCCGCGTGGGGACGCTGTCGCCGGTGGTGGCCGCGCTCATGCTGCTCATCATGGTCGGCGTCATCGCCTCGGTGGTGGCCATGACGCAGGCGCAACGGAAGATCCCGGTCCAGTACGCGAAGCGGGTCGTGGGTCGGAAGATGTACGGCGGCCAGAGCAGCTACATCCCGCTGAGGGTGAACACCGCGGGCGTCATCCCGATCATCTTTGCCCAGTCGTTGATCATGCTTCCGGGGACGCTGGCGATCTATTTCGGGGGAAACATGGCGATCCAGACGATCGCCGGTTGGTTCTCGCACGGCACCTGGATCTACGTGGTTTTCTATTCGCTCACGATCATCTTTTTCACGTACTTCTATACCGCGATCGTCCTGAACCCGACGGACATGGCGGACAACATGAAGAAGTTCGGCGGGTTCGTGCCGGGGATTCGGCCGGGCCGGAAGACCGCCGAGTATATGGATCGCATTCTTTCGCGCATCACGCTGCCCGGAGCGATCTTCCTGGCGCTGATCGCGGTGCTGCCGGACATCCTGATCCGGCGATTCAACGTTCCGTTCTATTTCGGCGGGACGAGCGTGCTGATCGTGGTGGGCGTCGCGCTCGACACGCTGCAGCAGATCGAGACGCACCTGATCGCGCGCCACTACGAGGGCTTTGTGACGCACGGAAAGATGCGGGGCCGCCGCTGAGCCGGAGCGAGACCGGCCGGAGCGGCTTCGGCGGGGATGTGGTCGGCCGGAGTGGGTTCGGCGGGAATGTGGTCGGCCGGAGCGGGTTCGGCGGGAGCCGCCGATGAGGGTGGTGCTCCTCGGCCCTCCGGGGAGCGGCAAGGGGACGCATGGGAAGCGGCTGGCGGAGAAGCTGAGCCTGCCGCTCATCTCGACGGGGGACATCCTCCGCGAGGCGATCGCGCAGGAAACGCATCTGGGCCTGGCGGCCCAGGCGGACGTGAAGGCGGGACGGCTGGTCGCGGACGAGACGGTGCTGGGCCTGATCGAGACCCGGATCGGTCTCCACGACGCCCGGAACGGGTTCCTGCTCGACGGCTTTCCGCGGACCATCGCGCAGGCCGAGGGGCTGAAGAAGCTCTTGGGCGATCGGAACATCGATCGCGTGGTGAATTTGGTGGTGCCGGCGGAAACCGTGGTGGCCAGGCTTCAAGATCGCTGGCTCTGCGGGCAGTGCGGTGCGATCTACAACTTGAAGACGGCCCCGCCCAAGGTCGCCGGAATATGCGACCGGTGCGGGGGCGCCTTGAAGCAGCGGGCCGACGACCAGCCCGCGACGGTGCGCACGCGGCTCGAGGTGTACGAGAGAGAGACCGCGCCCCTCGTGGCGTACTACCAGCGCGAAGGGACGCTTCAGAACATCGACGCCTCGGGTCCCGCGGGTCAGGTTTACACGGCAATCGAGCGGGCGATTGGAAAAGTCGCCGCGTGAGCGGCGGAGGAGTGAATCACCGATGATTCGGATCAACACGCAGGACGAGGTCGCCGGTATCCGGGAGAGCGCGCGAATCGTGGCGAAGTGCCTCCAGATGCTCGAGCGTGAGATCCGTCCCGGCGTGACCACGCTTCAGCTCGACCGGCTCGCGGATCAGTTCATCCGCGATCAGGGTGGCGAGCCGGCGTTCAAAGGCTACCGCGGGTATCCCGCGAGCATCTGCGCATCGGTGAACGAGGAGGTGGTGCACGGGATTCCGACCGCGAAGCGTGTCCTCAAGGAAGGGGATATCGTGTCGCTGGACATCGGCGTGCGGAAGAACGGCTGGTATGGCGATGCCGCGCGGACCTTTCCGGTGGGGACGATCTCGGCGGAGGCGGCGAGGCTCTTGGAGATCACGGAGCGGGCGCTGACCAAGGGCATCAGCCGCGCGCGCGACGGCGGGCGGCTCTCCGACATCTCCGCCGCGATCGAGCAGGAAGTGAAGGGGAACGGGTTCAGCGTCGTGCGCGCGCTCGTGGGCCACGGAATTGGCCGGGAGCTTCACGAGGATCCCCAGGTCCCGAACTACGGACGGCCCGGGGAAGGCGCTGTGCTGGAAGAGGGGATGGCCCTGGCGATCGAGCCGATGGTCAACGCGGGCGCCGCGGACGTCGTGACGCTTGCCGACCAGTGGACGGTGGTGACGGTCGATCGAAAGATCTCCGCCCATTTCGAGCACACCGTCGCGATCGGCCCGGATGGGCCCGAGGTGCTTTCCCTGGTCGAGGCGAACTGAGGGAATGGCGAAAGAGGAAGGCGTCCAGGTTGAGGGGACGGTGCTCGAGCCCCTTCCCAACGCGATGTTTCGGGTGGAGCTGGAGAACGGACACAAGGTGCTCGCGCATATCTCGGGCAAGATGCGGATGAACTTCATCAAGATCCTGCCCGGAGACAAGGTCACGGTGGAGTTGTCGCCGTACGATTTAACCCGCGGGAGAATCATCTACCGCTACAAATAGGGAATGGAATCGCCATGAAGGTGAAAGCATCGGTTACGAAGATCTGCGACAGCTGCAAGGTGGTCCGGCGCAAGGGCGTCGTGCGCATCATCTGCAAGAACCCGCGCCACAAGCAGCGCCAGGGTTAGGATAGGAGGAGCACTTTGGCTCGTATTGCAGGCGTCGATCTACCCAACGACAAGCGCATCGTCATCGGGCTGACCTACATCTTTGGGATCGGCCATTCGTCCGCGCGGAAGATCGTCAAGTTGACCGGCGTGAATCCGGACACCCGCGTGAAGGCCCTGACGGAAGAGGATGTCCAGCGCCTCCGTCAGATGATCGAGAGCCAGTTCAAGGTCGAGGGAGCGCGCCGCAGCGAAGTGGCGATGTCGATCAAGCGATTGATGGACATCGGCGCTTACCGCGGGCTGCGCCATCGGAAGAATCTGCCGGCGCGCGGGCAGCGTACCCGCACCAACGCGCGCACGCGCAAGGGACCCAAGAAGACGGCAGGCGCCGTTCGCAAGGTGGCGGTCGCCGCCAAGAGGCCCGCGCCGAAGCCGGCGGGTTGATGTTGAGCCGAACCCAGACGAAGGAGAGAGCGTAGTGGCCGAGCAACAGCAAGCAGCGGCACCCGCGGCGCCAGCGGCGCCGACGGCGACGCCCAAGCCGAAGAAGAAGCGCGAGCGGAAGGTGGGCATCAACGGAATCGCCCACGTCCATTCGACGTTCAACAACACCATCGTCACCATCGCCGACATGGACGGCCATACGGTCTCCTGGGCCAGCGCCGGCAAAGTCGGTTTCAAGGGCTCGCGCAAGAGCACTCCCTTCGCCGCGCAGATCGCCGCGGAAGCGGCGACGAAGGAAGCCATCTCGCTCGGGCTGAAGAAGGTGGAAGTGTGGGTGAAGGGTCCGGGCGCGGGACGCGAGGCGGCCATCCGTTCGCTCCAGGCGGCCGGCCTCGAGATCTCCGCCATCAAGGATGTCACGCCGATTCCGCACAACGGTTGTCGCCCGCCCAAGCGGCGGCGCGTCTAGCGGCCGAAGGAGGAGCAAACCGAGACTATGGCGACTTATCGCGAAGCAAAGTGCCGGCTCTGCCGCCGGGAGGGAGAGAAGCTCTTCCTCAAGGGATCCCGCTGCTTTACGGAGAAGTGCGCATTCGAGCGCCGCGGCTATGCCCCTGGGGAGCACGGAAAAGATCGGCGCCCCAAGGAGACCAACTACGGCGTGCAGCTCCGTATGAAGCAGAAGACAAGGCGGATCTACGGCGTCTTGGAAGCGCAGTTCCGGAACTACTTCGCCAAGGCGGAGCATCAGAAGGGCGTGACCGGGCAGAATCTGTTGCTGGCCCTGGAGCGGCGGCTGGACAACCTGGTCTTCCGCCTCGGATTCGCGCCTTCCCGCTCCTCCGCGCGCCAGCTGGTGCGCCACCGCCATTTCACGGTGAATGAGCGGATCGTGGACGTACCGTCGTTCTCGGTGCGGGTGGGCGACGAGATCCGCGTCCGCCCGGGCAGCAAGGATCTCACGGCGATTCAGTCGTCGCTGGAAGCCAGCAAGGGACGCGAGATGATGAGCTGGCTCAGTCTCGATTCCGAGAAGCTGTCGGGGCGGCTGTTGGAGTACCCGACGCGTGGAAATATTCCGACCAAGGTGACCGAGCAGCTCATCGTCGAGCTCTACTCGAAGTAACGCAAGCGTAGGGAGGGAAGACATCCCATGAAGTGGAAGAATCTGCAGATGCCGAAGAACGTCGAGGCCGAAGAGAAGACCTCGACCAACCGTTACGGCAAGTTCACGATCGAGCCGCTCGAGCGCGGATTCGGCGTGACGCTGGGGAACGCGCTCCGGCGCGTGCTCCTCTCGTCCTTGCCGGGCGCCGCGGTCATGGCCGTCAAGATCGAGGGCGTCCAGCACGAGTTCTCGACGCTACCCGGCCTCAAGGAGGACGTGCCCGAAATCCTCCTCAACTTGAAGCAGATGCGCTTCAAGATCCACAGCGACGGGCCCAAGATGGCGCTCTTCGACGCCCGCGGAAAGAACGACGTCAAGGCGGGCGACTTGAAGGCCGACCCGGACATCGAGGTCCTGAACCCCGAGCTGCACATCTGCACGCTCAACAAGGACGGGGAGTTTCGCGCCGAGGTCGAAGTGGGCGCGGGACGGGGCTATGTCTCGGCCGAGAACCAGGCCGTCCAGGACCGCCCCATCGGGGTGCTGCCGGTCGATTCGATGTTCTCGCCCGTCACCAAGGTGAATTTCGAGGTTGAGAACACCCGGATCGGGCAGCGCATCGACTACGATAAGCTGACGCTGGAGATCTGGACCGACGGAAGCGTCATCCCCTCGGACGCGCTCGCGTACGGCGCCAAGATCCTGAAAGACCACTTCGCCCTGTTCGTCCACTTCGAGGAAGAGATCGTCGAAGAGGTGGAGGAGGAGGTGGACGAGGAGTTCCTCCGGATCAAGACGCTGCTCGAACGGAGCGTCGAGGAGCTGGAGCTTTCGGTGCGGTCTTCGAATTGCTTGAAGGCGGCCAACATCAAGACCATCGGCGACCTGGTGACCAAGTCCGAGGGCGAGATGCTCAAGTATCGGAACTTCGGCCGGAAGTCGCTCAAGGAGATCGCCGACATCCTCGCGAGCATGAACCTCCAGTTTGGCATGGACGTGAGCCGGTACAAGCTCGGCGAGAAGATCGAGGCGGCGTAGGGGTCGTTGCCGCGCAACCATAGAGGGCGGGAAATCCAGTCATGCGTCATCGCAAGGATCATAGAAAGCTCAGCCGAACGCACTCCCACCGGAGGGCATTGCTTCGGAATTTGGTGACGTCGCTCTTCCAGCACGAGCGGATCGAGACGACGGTCGCCAAGGCCAAGGAAGCGCGCCGCCTTGGAGAGCGGATGATCACGTTCGCCAAGCGTGGGGACGTGGCGGCCCGGCGGCATGTCGCGCGCTTCGTGCACGGCGATGACGTCGTGAGGAAGCTGTTCGATACCGTGGCGCCCTGGTACGAAGAGCGAAACGGCGGTTACACGCGGATCATCCGGATCGGACGGCGGCTGGGTGACGCCGGCGAGATGGCGCTCCTCGAGCTGATCAAGTCGCCCGAGGTGAAGGAGCGGCTCAAGAAGGAGGCTGAGGAGGCGGCCAAGGCTGCCAAGTCGGCCGCGAAGGCGGGCGGGAAGGCTGCGAAGGCGGCCAAGGGCGAGGCGGCGGCGAAGGGTGATGCGGCGGCAAAGGGTGAGGGGGCTGCGGCCGTGGAGGCTCCGAAGAAGGAGCGCGCGCCCAAGCCTTCACGCGGCGACAAGTTCGGGAAAAAGGGCGTTCCCATGGCCCCCAAGCCGACCACCCGCGCGCGCCAGCGAGGGAAGAGCGGCGACTGACGCCGCGTTCGGTTTCGTGAAGAGAGGGTTCGCGCCGGCGCGTCGAGCGTCGGCGTTTTTCATTTGCGCAGCGGCCGCGGCTCTGGCCGGAGCGCTGTCGGTGGCCCTAGCACTGCGCGCGCCCCCCGCGGCGGCCGCCCCACCCGCCGGCGAAGAGACCCGCGCCCTCTGGGTGGTCCGGCACGCCATCAGCACGCCCGGCCGCGTCGACGAGGTCGTGGAGGTCGCCTCCCAGCTCAACATCAACACGCTGCTGGTCCAGGTCCGCGGCCGCGGCGATGCCTATTTCCGCTCCGAGATCACGCCCCGCGCGGAGGAACTGGAAGCGACTTCCCCCGACTTCGACCCGCTCGACCGGATCATCCGCCGCGCCCACGCCCAGGGGCTCGAGGTCCAAGCCTGGATCAACGTCTACCTGGTCTGGTCGGCCGGAGAGCTGCCGCGCTCGCCGCTCCACGTCGTCAACGCTCATCCCGATTGGATTTCGGTCCGCGCGGACGGAAGGCGCCTCGTGGAGATGCTTCCGGAGGACTTTGAGGATCAGAAGCTCGAGGGAATGTATCTCGCGCCGGGAAACCCCAATGTGAAGCGGCATCTGCGGGAGATCGTGCGGGAGATCGTGAGCCGCTACGACGTGGACGGGATCCATCTCGACTACGTCCGCTACCCCGAGCCCGCCGTGGGCTACGACGGCGCGACGCGCACCGCGTTTCAGCAGGAATTTGGGATCGACCCGATCCAGATCGAGAACCCCGACTCGTCTCTCTTAGACGTCATCGGCGCCGAGCAGATTCCCGACTTGCGCGCGCGGTGGATCCAGTGGAAGCGCGACCAGATCACCGATCTGGTGCGCGACTTAAGGCGCGACCTGGATCTCACGCGCCGGAAGTTGAAGCTCACGGCGGCGGTCATCGCGGACCAAAACGCGGCGCTCAACCGCCATGGCCAGGACTGGCCCACGTGGCTCCGCGAGGGGATCGTCGATGCCGTGATACCGATGTGCTATGGCACCAGCACTCCCATCGTGCAGCGCCAGATCGCCGCGGCGCTGTCGATTCCCACCGAGCGCCACGTCTACGCCGGGATCGCGCTCTACAACGAAGGCGCGCGCGACGCCGCCGAGAAGATCCGGATCGCGCGGAGGCTGGGCGTTGATGGGATCGCGTTGTTCTCGTACGACTCGTTGGTGGGGCACGCCGGCTACATGAGGCAGATGAAGACCTGGGTGCTTCGAGACCCTACGGCACCAACCAGAATGAAGTGGCGGGGATGATGGCGGGCGTGGGTGATGTGGTTGGTGCGGGGCTAGCGGCCGGCGCAGGCGCGCTCTTGCCGGCGACAGGTGTGGGGTTGGTGGGAGGAACGCTGGTCGGGCTGACCGGCGTGGGTGCCGGATCGGTGATTGCCGCGTTGCTCCTGGTGCTCTACCCCGAGGTGCGGCCCCAGATCATCGTGGGATCGGCGACGATCCAGGCGGTCGCGATGAAGCTCGTGGGCGTGTGGAGCCGGAGGCGTTTTCAGTTGAACGAGCGCGGCTTGGGCCTCGCGATGGCGGCCGGCGCGATCCCGCTCGCCGTGGCCGGTGCGCTGGCGAGCAGCAAGTTGAGCGGCGCCGCGCTCAGGCCCATCGTCTCGTTCGTGCTGATCATAGTCGGCGCTCATTTGGCAGTGCAGGCGGCGCACGCGCGGTGGAAGGGTGGGGAAGGCGGAGGAGTTTCGGCCAGGGGCACCGATCCGGCACCCACTACGGTCGGATTACTCGGCGCCGGGGTCGGTTTCATCGCAGGCCTCACCAGCATCGGGACCGGAACGCTCTTCGTGAGCGTCCTCGCTGGGCCCCTTGGAATCGCGGCGCATCGCGCGGTGGGGGCCGCGCTCCTGGCGGGACTCCTGACGCTGATCGTCTCCGGCGTAACGCATGCCGCGCTGGGTCATGTCGATGGAGCGCTAGTGGCCGGGACTTGCCTCGGCTCCATTCCCGGTGTGTTAATCGGCACCGCGCTTTCGAAGCGGCTCCGGGCGCCCGCCCTACGCGGCATCGTCGGCGCCGGGATCATGGTCGCGGCGCTCGTCGCGATCACGAGGGGTAAGGGTTAGCGGGGGCTACGCGTGGCGGTGCCCCAGGGGGGCACTAACCCCGCCCGGAGTGGTTGCGGCGTGGGCCCGCTTGGAGTAAACTCAGCGGCTCAAGTCTTGCAGCGGCGAGATTGTAAGTTATTGATGTGCAGCAGGTTGTGCGGGTCCACGGCGACAACCGGGGGCCCGAGCCAGCGCCCAATTCCTGAGTAGCTCAATGGTAGAGCATCCGGCTGTTAACCGGAGGGTTGTAGGTTCGAATCCTACCTCAGGAGCCAAATGAAAGTGCGAACCGGAGAGGCTCGCACTCAAGATACAGGGCCTCGGTGGCGAGAGCTGCCGGGGCCTTCGGCCTTGTGGCGACGTGTTGCGGAGTTGCGCGATGGGCGTCCTTGGCTCGCCGCCTGACTCGTCGCCGCCTTCGTGGTCATATTCCTCCATTCACACGATTCACGTTCATTCGCTTCATCGAAATGGCTCTCTTCCTCTCGGGCTCTCTGCTGTTCCCTCTGCGGAGGCGCGCGCGATCGATAGTCTCTCTCGCCGGGGGATTCCCGGCGTAGATCTCGGAGCGCCTCTGCCAACTTCCGGCCGGTGCGGAAATACTCGGCCCTTGGGCCGTTTGGGTGCGGAAATGGTCTCGGTTTTAGCTCCTTCGGTGCAGAAATGCGAGGGTTTGGGGCCGCCTCGGTGCGTTCATGCGGCATGTTTTGCGCCCCCGGAGAGGGGAATGCCGCATGGCGATCGCGGTGCAATTCCGCGCAAATGCGCGCAGTTCTAGAGGCTACGAGCAGTGCCTCGGTCGCGCCCTTCCATGAGAAGCGCGATTTTGGGCCCAAAACATGCCGCTGAAATGCCGCTTGGCGCGCCAAGTGCGCGAGCTCGTCCTCCGTTGTGCGCGCAACTGTCCAGCAGTCGTCCTTTGGACGAAAGACGCCATGTCGAGGCGGATCGAGCTCGCTCGGCAGTTTTGAGATTGAAGATTCGACCACCGTGGCTTGGTCACTTGGCCCTGCCCTCCGCGCCTAGACTTCGAGTCATCCGCCGCAAAGCCATGACCGTCAACGAGGGGCGTCACTGTCCTGCACCTTGATTGACACAACTCGCCCCGCCTCGGCCTTTGTATCCCTAGGGAACCTCCCTAAGATCTTCAGCTGCAGGCTCCAATGGGATTCTGCCTAGGCCAGGCACGGGTCTGGCCTCTCTAATGCTTCTTGCTTCGGTCGAAGGTTCCACCCCTACATCAGAATCGCCTCACGAAGCCGCTGGAATGCGGGGGGAAGGATGCGAAAGGCACGGACCCGAGACGCCAGCACTATGCCTCCGCAACACCCGTCCACGACCGTAGGCGTTGTGGTCTACACGCGCGTCCACCGCGAGGCGATTCTCGGAACGCTTGAGAATGCGCCGGGTCTCGTCGCAACTGATTTGGGCGATGGAGACGGCAAGAGCTTCGAGCAATTCAATCGTGTGCGTCCCGATGTACTCCTTGCGGACCTTTCGCATGAAAGCCTAGTTGCTTTCATACGATGGGTGCACGCAGCCGTGCCGTCGACATCCATTATCGCGCTGAATCGCGGCGAGAGTGAGCCCGAGATCATCACTCTCTTTGAGTGTGGTCTCACGGGCCTCATTGCCCATGATGCCAACAGGGAGGGAGTGCTCGACGCCATCCGGGCCGCGGTTCGGGGAGAGTTCGCATGCCCGCCCCGAGTCGCGGCAGCACTCGTACGGCGCGTCCATGCGGCTGGCGAGCCGGCGAAGACGCCGCCGGTTGTCCATGGCTTGAGCCCGCGCGAACTACAGATCGCGCGAAGCCTGGAGGAGGGCCTGACGAACAAGGAGATCGCGGCCCGGCTCGGGATCGAGGCCGCTACGGTAAAGAACCACGTGCACCACATTCTCCGAAAGCTCGCGACACATCGCCGGGAAGATGCGGCTTTCCGGCTCCGCTCGTTGAATCCAGTGCTCCATGTCGTACGCCGATCGCCGCCTGGTGAACGCTAGGTCACGTGAGCCGGTCTAGGCGATGGTCTATGCCAGGACGTAGACCATTTTCGTGCTAACGGTCTGTACCTCGTCTTGTGCTTCAGTACGGGCGGTCGCAAGTGCGATGGGGAGCGGGGACAAGAGTCAGAGCCTCATGAGTGTATTCAAGACAGAGAACGGCTGTTCAAGCGATCATCGGGAGGAGATCTCAGCATGAGACTCGCTGCCGCCGTCATGCTGGGGGCCTTTGCAGCCTTCGGTGTGCTTGCTGATCGTGCCTCTGCCCAGTACATGTTTCTGGACACCAATGGTGACGGGCAAAGCACTGCCGCCGATACGTTGAACGCGATCGGAGCGACGACACTCGACATCTGGCTCTGGACGGATACAAACCGGAATGGCTCGCAGGCCGTCTGCGGGGGCGGGGGAGGAGCACCCCCAATGGCTGCACAATCCCCCACCGTGCCGACTTCGCCAGCCACAGCGATGTCAGTTGTCTCCTACGAGTTCATTCTCCACGCCAACGGTGGCACGATCAATTGGGGAACCTACGTCAATCACATGACTTCCATGACCACGACCTTCGGGTTGGCCACAAGTCCAACCGAGTATCGAAACGGGTACGGTGGCGCCTCGGCGTTGTCCCCTGGGACGTACAAGATTGGCACGCTGCAACTCACTGTGGCATCCGGCCAGCCCTCCCTAAGCGTGGCGTCCGGAACCCCGCTCAACGCCACCTACATCACGGCATTTGGTTCAGCTTGCGCGGGCGCCGATGGTGATAACACCTTGAAGCTCGGCTCGGACTGGATTGATGCAGATGGGGCAAACGCCTCGTCCCTGGTGAAGGTGTGGTCGGATGGGTTCGAATGCGGCGCGCTCAACTGCGATCCGAATCGCAACTGGATCACGTATGACTATCAGCCAGCAGGAGGCGAGGACAAGTGGGCCGCCAGAGCATGGCCTTGCTCCGACCCTCGCACCGGATTGTTCAGCGCAAGCGGAGCCGGAGACTCGGATCGGCCGTGCGGTCAGTACGACGTTTACCAGGGATCTGATCTCTACCCCGAGTATGCGTTTCTCATGAGGGACTACACATCGCATTTCATTGGCTTCGGCGCGAATTACAATCTAGGGAGTGGAGATTCCATCCGAGTCTGGCGGTACAACTATCCAACCGCCGAGTGGTACGTCCTGAAGAGCTTTGGTGGGAGTTCGGGAGGCTGGATCTACTGGCAAACAGCCATCATTTCCAACAGTTCCCATCAGGCCGATACCCTCGCATTTCTCTTCGAGTTTACGAGTGATGGCGATAGCAATACCAACGGCTGGGCGTACATCGACGATGTGGACGTTTACGGGAATCCCTTTGTCAGACCCAACCTGACCGCATTTACTCCCGATGGTTGGGACGGGCCAATCGTGGTTTCCAGTCAGCCCTTCACTCACACAACTTCGACACTCACCGCGGGACAGACGGCCTACGTCGATTGGGCCTGGCGCAACTCAGGGAATGATCCAGCATCAGGTTTCAACATGCGGTACATCGTAGGAAGCTCTGTGGACGCGCGAACCTTCACGAGCGTCGCCGCTGGCGAGGAAGTGAAGCTCGAGGATTATCCCGTGTTCATTACTACTTCTGGGAACAAGACTCTGACGATCGATCTCGACTACTTAGGTGATGTCCAAGAGTCTAACGAACTCGACAACACATTTCCGCAGACCTTCTACTGGAACCCACCGGGAACTCCTGATCTGTTCCTGCCGCTTCCGATTGCCGTAGACAACGCCTACCCGAGCCTGGGCGACTCGATCACCGTAACCGTCAAGGTGAAGAACGGCGGGAACGTCTCGACGAACGGATTTCTTGTTGGGCTCTACAAGAACAGATCCTCAGTTCCCACTACGAACGATCCGGCCGACGTGAGCAAGCCGGTGGGACTGCTCGGTCCCGGCGGTGAGACGACGGTAACCTTCAAGGTAGCGAACGGGATCGTCGCGCTTTGGCAGACCTATGTGCTGCTCGACGCCACAGGCATAGTTGGAGAGAGTGCGGAAGGCAATAATGTCGGTGGCCCGCTGAGTATCAATTGGCAGGCGGGGGTGTTCACCGTGCGAGGTCGATTTGCCTATGACGACTCGCTCCATGGCTGGGCGGAGACCTATACGGAATGCGCGGTCGTCGAGGTGTGGCACGATGACACCGTCGACTCGCTCCTAGCGACGGGTGTCCTGGGTGCCGACGGCTCGTTCCAGCTTGGGCCGATAACGAACCTGGACGCGACCCCACCCGCCGGCGGGGACGCGATCCTCGACGTGTTCGTGCGATGGGGCCATAGAGCCCATGAGCGGTGTTGGGATCCGAGTTACGCGGATCAATGGGCCGTCGTCATGAAAGTGGGAGGTTCCGAACAAATCTGGAGCTACAACACCCCCACCGTCACGAATATGGCCAACGCAACCTACGATTTTGGCATGCGGAAACCTACGACGTACGAGGGGCGCAGCGCCGCGCATATCTTTGACACGGTCCGACGCGCGTGGGTGTACTTTGGGCACCAGTTTCGGAGCCAGTACGGTTCGCCAGGACCCGTTAACGTGCGATGGGTTCCGGGGTACACATTCGTGTCTTCCTATGACCCTCCTACGGCGACGATTCGGATAAACGGACAAGCAAACAAGGAGGGGTTCCAGCCGGACGAGTGGGATCGGTACGTCATCGCCCACGAGTACGGGCACCATGTTCTTTGGACGCTCGGGGGATTCTCGATGCCAACGGACAGCATCGCTTCCCCCAATATCATGACTGACCCTTCAAGAAGTCTTCGTAACGCATGGGATGAGGGTTGGGCTTCGTTCATCGGCGGTGGCATCGGACTGGTTTCGCCGCTGGGCGACAACTATGGGCGGGACCCCAACGGTACCCTCAGGCATTACACGCTCGACCTCGAGAGGGGAAGTGTTAGCATCTATGACAGTACCGGCGCGGCTGAGGGTCCGCCCTTTGACCGCAATGAGGCAGGTCCGCTGAACCAGATAGCGATTGGCGCGACACTGTGGGATCTCCAGGACAATGTCCCCGACAATCCCGATGGAGATGCCTTCGGGGACAGCCTTTTTGGAGGCTACGGGACGGTCCTAGAGGCGGTCCTCCGCTACAATGTGGGCACGATCCGCACGATCTGCGACTTCGAGAGCTGGTACTTGAGCCTCTGGTGTTGTGACCCGGATTGGCGGCTGAAATCTCAGGGTGTATTTCGAGAACACGCTATGTTCTGCGGCGTCGGTAACGTACCGGTGGGAGTACAGGTAAGCGTAGCAGGTCCGACCCATCTGATACTGCATCAGAATACGCCAAACCCCTTCAACCCGAGAACCATCTTCCGGTATACGCTCCCGGGTGGGGACGGGCCAGAGCACGTATCGCTACGGATCTACGACGTGAGGGGCCGGATGGTGCGCGAACTAGTTAACCAGGAGTCCCCCGGCGGGATCTACGAAGTCCCGTGGGATGGAACTACAAGGAGCGGCAGCACGGCCGGAGCCGGAGTGTATTGGTGCCGACTGACCTATGGAGGCCAGCAGCGCACAGTGCGAGCAACGCTGCTGAGGTGACGATGAAGAATTGGTCTTCAGAGTTCCGCTGGCTTATCGTCCCCCTCATTCTGACCCTGTTTCCGAGCAGTGGCGTCGGCTCGGTAGCCCTTTTTGAGGGGACCCCGCAGTTTGCAGTATTCTTGCAGCCAGTGGACCACGCTGGGCCGCATGAGTCGTTCCGAATCCTGGTGACGACGGGGGGCCATTACCCCAGCGACGTTCTGGGAAGGGGAACGCTACGGCTAGGACCGGGTCTGAAGCTGCTGAGAGGGGAACTGACGCACACAGGCCACCCGTCGTTCTCCTGGCGCGGCGAGGTCGACAGAGATTGGTATGTGGAAGTTTTGGCCGTCGACCTTGGGAGCACTGAGATCCGCGCCCTGTTACGGGTGGAGGCGGGAGAAGGTCGAGTGGACGAGATGGAGATAGTCCTTCCCATTAAGGTGGCTCAAGATTCGATAGATTTCGGAACGGTCAAGACGGTTCGCGCTGAGACCATCCGCGGCCGCCAGAGGTTTCGTTACGGCGGCGACTTTCTCGTACCGATCGATGCTCCTGAGGAGATCGCCCCAGGGGACATCGTAGAACGGGCAACCGCGGTCCTCCAGGCGCAGGCTATCTGCGAGGAGTGCCCGTCTGGTAATCGGGAAATGCCGTTCGTCGTCTTTGTCGGCAGGGACGGGCGGATTCGGTCGAGCCGCTTCCTGGAGGAGAGAAGAGGGGCTCCCGGAGCTACGCCAGAGATGGTCCAAAGCGCGAAGGCAGCGCTCCAGAAGTGGACCTTCACGCCAGGTCGAACGCGGTCGGGCCCGGTGGTCGACTGGGTAGTAGTGCTGGTGCCCGTCCGAGGAGGTGCTGAGCCTTAATGGCCCGACCGTTCGCATCAGTCATGGGTGTGCGACGAAATAGTAGTTGAGGCCTGTCTCAAATTGATCCACGAAGCCCTGTCGCGACAGAGCCTGTCCCCTCGCTAGCCACGAGCCGAGCAGGGAGATCTTGAGCTTGGCTTCGTTGGCGAGAGAATCAAAGACGTCGCCGGGTTGCGTGTCGAAATAATCCGCTCCACCACGCCCACACTCAAATACTACCGTTGGCCGGTGGTTTCGAAGCGTTTGGATACCTCCCTGGAAAACGCCGAGTTCACCCCCTTCCACGTCGACCTTTACAAACGAGACAGGCACACCATCCGGAACGACCCGGTCGAGAGTCTCAACCTTGACCTCTACCTCCTCGATATGCAGTCCCTTCATTAGAGGTTCCCGACGCTGCAGTCCGCTGAGCGCGGGGGAAGCGACGACGTGGTGGAACCGCGCCGTGCCGGGAGCGGCGGCGAGCGCGTAGGGGAACACTCGGGCCCGAGGAAACCCTACTCGCAGTTGTTCGAACCTCTGTGAGAGCGGTTCGAACGCAAAATGATACCCTTTCGGTGCGAAACGGAACATGTGCCGGAGCATATTGCCCTCAAACGCTCCAACGTCTACGGCAGTAGAGTCGAAGCGCAGCACTCGGCCCATGATGGCGATTGTCTGCGCGTCATACAGGCTGCTCTTACTCCCGGTAAGGGCTGCATGCGCCCGCTTGACCGCGCCTTCCCACCTAGTTCCGACTACTGCGCGTTTCAGCAGTCGTCGCATCGGAGCACCTTGCCCGTGGGCGCCAACTCAGGCGATCGGGACCGGGATAGGAGTCATCGATTGAATGTATCGCCCGTCAGAGCTGGATTCCGGGAAAGAGACTTCTTCCGCGCAACAATCCCAACGGTGAAGTTGAGCGCCTTGGGTAGCCCGCTGAACGGAAGTGCCGAAATCTCTACAATGTCAAAGTAATCGGCAACTTCGCAAACGAGGCGCTCATAGTCAAAACCCTTGTGATGTCCACGCTTCACACGGTCCATCCGGCCAAGGGTCGCGTTGACAAACTCCGCCAGTGTGTGCCTCTCCACCTCTCCGAAGAGTAGCTTGGCGAGATGCTTGGCAAAGAACACGACGCCCTTCTCATTCGGAACCGTGATGAGAATGCACCCATCCGTCACCGCCGCGAGCTTTGAAAGGTACGGTCCTACTGCTTCCACAGGAAGGTGTTCGAGCGTCTCCATCGCGATCGCGATGTCGAATCGATCCTCTCCGAGTTCCATTTCCTCTGCAGTCGTGCAGTAGCGAAAGTGAAAGTTCGGGTAGTCCTTCCACTTTTCCTGCGCCAGCGAGAGGGCGTCCTCCCAATCCGCGTCATAGCCGACGTAGTAGTGCGGCTTCTTCGGGAAAAAATCGAGCACCTTTCCATCGAAGCACCCAAGCTCAATCACACGATCGTACGGACAACCGAGTTCGAGTAGCTTCTTGTGTATCCAGAGGAATCTGGCTTCGTGGAGATGCCTTCGCAACCCCGAGGAAAATAGCCTCTCGTTATATCCGGTGTCGACCTTTCGCTTCATTCTGATGCGAGCCCCAAGTTTGCACGTGCATGAATACGGGCGCTGCTGACAAGCGACCAAGTCGATTCTACTATGGCCGACAAGGAAGCGCCACCTCACCACACTCTCTCACCGCCGACTCGCTGCGCGTCCGTGCACGCCGATCTCCGGACGGATCAGGCAACCAAATGGCGTTTAGAAAAGTACAGTAGCTCAGCCTTTCTTACTCCGCGGCCCACAGCCCCCTTCCTTCCTTGCGCGCGCGCGCCGCTCGAGCGCTCGGAACTCCTTCGTGCGGGTGAACGGGTTTACGTACGCGAACCCATAGCCCTCGGAGATGATCCGCGCGTTGAGCAGGGTGCCGTCCGGCAGGTACACGTAGCGAAGGAGCCGTCCGTAGCGGTCCCGGTTGCGCACTCCGGGTCGTCCTTTAAAGTCACGGGCCAGCAGTTCGCACATGGGATGAGAAGGCAAACCCCGCGGGTGGGCTATGACCCTTCGCGAGTTCGCACTGGGTTACGTTTGGGGAGCCAAATGAAAAAGTGCGAACTCGCGGGTTCGCGCTGGAGATAGGGGCCCCGGTGGCGAGAGCTGCTGGGGCTTCACATGTTTAGCCCACGGCGCGAGTTGTGGCCGTTACCAAAGTCCCGCGGCAGGCGGATCGGCGCTGCCGGAGCAGCCGGAGGCCATCCTTGCGCGTCCGGCGTGCCTCGTGGCACGATGCGGCTCTCTGCCTCTCTGGCTCTCTTCTGGCTCTCTGCAGGGGCGGAATTCCAAAGTCGGAGGTTTCGTTCGAAGGACAACTCCGTGGGGGCAGCGATGCCGACTCGCCCTGATCGAAAGTATGTGGACCACCCGGCACCGAGCGTCGGCCTCATGATCCTCCTCACCATCGCACTTGGTGCAGTCCTCGCCATCACTCCCGCGATGCTTCGACCATCCTCGCCCGGAGCATCTTCCGCGATTCCTGGACTGGCCTGGGCCGTGATCGCGCTGACCGTCGGCGTTGTCGGCTTCTATTTCTGGCCGCTCTACACGACCTACTATACGGTGAGCGAGGCGGGCCTTGAAGTTCGATACGGCCCATGGACCCGGCGGTACCCCTGGTCCGACTTCGTCACCGCGTACTGGCAGAAGGGGATGTTCGCGACTCGAATAGGCTGGCCCTCGGTGACGCCCTGCGTTCGCCTGACTGACTGCGTGCTCCTTAAGCGCAGGGCGAGGGGATTCGGCCTGTATCTGACTCCCAATGAGCCGAAGGCGTTTCTTCAGCGGATCGCGGAGTTCGCCCCGGAATTGACATCAGAGCTGATTCTATGAACGCCCGTGAACTCGCGGGTTCGCGCTGGAGATTTAGGCCCCGGTGGCGAGTGCTGCCGGGGTCGGCATGTATCTAGGCGTGTATGCGCGACTTACGAGTCCTGGTCGTCTCTCCGCGTATGGGCACGGCGCGGGACCAGGCCCACAAGCAGGCCAAGCTTGCCCTTTTGCTGGTCCGAGCGCCACAATGCGGCTCTCTTGATCTCTGGCTCTCTGCTTAGCGAAATGAGGGGCATGTCTCGTGCCTGAGGACGCCGCAGTTGGGTGCCGCGCCCCACGCGGGACCACCGAATGAGCCAGCTCCTCATCCAGAAGTATCTCAACGAACTCGCCACGCTCCGGCGGGTCTCCGGTACCCATCGTGAATCGGTCGTGCGAGAAGCCTTTAAGGACCTGCTTAAAGGATACGCTCGGTCGCGCGATCTAACCTTCGTCGCTGAATATCAGTGCGACACGAAAGTCAAAGAGCGGCGCTACGTGGACGGAGCGCTCCTCCACACTCTCCGCGTTCCGCTCGGTTACTGGGAAGCTAAGGACACCAAAGACGACCTCGACTCTGAGATAGAGAAGAAGTTCCGCGCCGGCTACCCCAAGACCAACATCATTTTCGAAGATTCCTCCGAAGCGGTGTTGATCCAGCATGGCGAGGAGGTAATGCGATGCGGCGTCGAAGACCTCGAAAGGCTCGAGAAGCTCCTCGACCTATTTTTCAGCTATGAGCGCCCAGAAATCGAGGCCTTCCGGAAGGCCGTCCAGCAGTTCAAGGCTGACTTGCCGGCTGTACTGGAATCACTACGAACGATGATTGAGCGCGCTCACAAGGCTGAGCCGACATTTAGGGAAGCATCGGAGGACTTTCTCATACACGCCCGTGAGGCCATCAACCCAAACCTCACCGCCGCCGACGTTCGGGAGATGCTAATCCAGCACGTGCTCACCGGGGAGGTCTTCGCGGCCGTGTTCCCGGGAACTACTTACCACGAGGACAACAACGTCGCGGTGGAAATGCACAAGCTCGAGGCGACATTTTTCACAGGCGACACAAAGTTCCAGGCGCTAAAGGGGTTGGATCCCTACTATGCGGCCATCCGCAAGGCGGGTTCTCAGATATCGACCCACCACGAGAAGCAGACCTTCCTCAAGGCGATCTACGAGAACTTCTACAAGGTCTACAACCCGAAGGCTGCCGACCGGCTCGGCGTCGTCTATACACCCAATGAGATCGTCCGATTCATCATTGAGAGCGCCGACTGGCTCTGCGAGAAGCACTTCGGTCGGAATCTTATCGACAAGGACGTCGACATCCTCGATCCGGCGACAGGTACTGGCACCTTTATCTGCGAGCTGATCGAGCACTTTGCGGGGCGACCAGCGAAGCTGGCCCACAAGTACCAACTTGAGCTGCATGCCAATGAGGTTGCAATCCTTCCATATTACGTAGCGAATCTGAACATCGAAGCGACCTATGCTGCCGCAACGGGGCGGTACGAGCAGTTCCCTGGGCTTTGTCTCGTTGATACGTTGGACAACACGTTTGCCTTGAAGCAACACAAGGGACACCAAGGGGACTTGTTTGGCGCAGTTTCTGATGACAATGTGAAGCGCATCCGCCGTCAGAATCGGAAGGAGATTAGCGTCATCCTTGGGAATCCGCCCTATAACGCGTGGCAGGGCAATTTCAATCTCCGGAATCCCAATCGGCCATATCGGGAAATCGACAAGCGAATTGGTGCAACATATGGAGCGCTTGGAACAGCGCAGAACCAGATGGCGCTGTACGACATGTACGTACGCTTTTTCCGCTGGGCGGCCGATCGTTTATCTGAGAACGGCATCCTTGCTTTCATCAGTAACCGCAACTTTCTCTCTGGGAACACGTTTGACGGCTTGAGAAGGGCGCTGATAGAAGAGTTCAATGAGATCCGGATCATAGATCTTGGAGGAGACGTACGGGCAAATCCGAAACTATCAGGGACTACGCACAATGTCTTCGGGATACAAACTGGAGTGACGATCAGTTTCCTGGTGCGCCGTAGAGGCGCGAAGGGATGTCGACTTTTCGTCACTGAGCGCCCTGAGATGGAGGTGGCAGCGGACAAACTCGGTTGGCTTGCACGGACGGCGGTTGACGACATTCCATACCATGAATTGAAGCCCGAACGCGGCAAGGCATGGGCCGAGCCAGGTGATACGTCGTTCGACTCTCACTTGGCGCTGATTGACAAGGACATCAAGTCTGGGATCACTACGTCGAGAAATGCAATCTTTCGACTATTCTCAGCAGGGTTGAAAAGCCAACGTGATGACTGGGTGTACGACCGGTCCAAGAATCTGTTGGCAAAGAAGATGCGTTTCTTCGTCAGTGAGTACGAGCGCAGCCGAGAGTCAGGCGTAAAGAGCCTCGCGATCAAGTGGGATCCAACCCTCGAGGCACTTCTCTCCCGAGGCGTTGCGACGAAGTATTCGGCGAAGATGGTGACATTGGCGCTCTACCGTCCCTATGTGAGGCGCTATCTATACTTTGACAGCCACTTCATTGGGCGGCAGTACCAGATGCCGGCGCTGTTTGGTGCTGGCTCGTCCGAGAATATCGCCTTTGCGTTTAGCGATCGTGGCTCTCGATCACCCTTCAGTGTTCTGGCAAGCCGAATGATTCCCGAACTACATCTCTGTGCGAGTACGGATGCGTTTCAGGTGGTACCCCTTCAGACGCTCTCCAAGGGTCAGGATGCGAGAGCAGACAACATCACGGACTGGGCCCTTGCGCGGTTCCAAGAGAAATATGAATCCGTCGCTGGCACGAAGCCTCGTCGTATCACAAGGGAGGAAATCTTTCGCTATTGCTACGGCGTGCTCCACGATCCGATCTACCGGGAGAAGTACGCGGTAAACTTGAAGCACGAGTTCCCTCGCATCCCGTTCTACGCAGACTTCTGGCAGTGGGCCGACTGGGGCAGGGCACTGATTGAGCTCCACCTCGGCTTCGGGTCGGTCGCACCTTTCCCTCTGCAACGCGTCGATGTGCCGGATGAGAAGGCACGCATAGCCGGTCACACGCCAAAGGCCATGCTGAAGGCAAGAAAGGAAGAGGGTCACATCCAGGTGGATAGCGAAACTACCCTCGTGGGGATTCCGCCCGAAGCGTGGAACTACAAGCTGGGGAACCGGAGTGCCCTCGAGTGGATACTCGACCAGCACAAGGAGAAGGCTCCGAAGGACCCTACAATTCGTGAGAACTTTGACACCTATCGCTTCGCCGAGCACAAGGAAGAGGCGATCGATCTGCTGGCCCGCGTGACAACGGTGAGCGTCGAGACTATGCGAATCGTCGGCGAGATGCAGCGATCCCACGAATCCAAGGCGGATCGGACGAAAAGCCGGCCAGGACCGCGAGGGGTGAAGGTCATGAAAGGCGATTGACACTTTGGGTTAGTGGAGCCGCATTTGGCAGGGAGCGAGAGTCACTTGAGTAGGTGCAGGAGCGAGGCCGGCAGTCCAAGTCGAGGCAGAGTGCGGAAGTGAAGGCGGTGGCGAAGAGGCCGAAATGTGCTGTGGCTGCGAAGTGCGAGGAATTGCTTGGGTGAGTTGAGCCAACCTAGCCAGCCTCAGGGATCTGATGGAACCAGGACCGTGTTCGCCGCACTCGGTCTGGTAGGCGTCGCCATCACCCTATGGGTGTCGTTGTCTAAGCCTGGGGTGCCAGGCTGGTATTTCATCTTGCCGGTGGCCTACTTGGTGCTGATCCTGTTGGCGTGGGGTTGGGCACCTACCCGGCGCATAGCTAATCGGATTGGGCACGCCCGCCGCGAGAAAACAGTGCTTAGGCTTCACTGGAGCGGGTACAAGTCTAGGGTGAAGAGGTTTGGTGACTTCTTTGATCCCCACATGACCTCAAGCTGGCATCACCTCGTGGTATCGATTGGAGCGAATGACCTGCAGGCACGGGTTGACCCGTTCTTGATCGTTATGGCCCGCCTCGTTCCTGCTGCGGAGAAACGGGCCCGCAGCCTCCCCAAAATGGCGGAGGAGGCCAAGGCCATCTGTGAAGACTTCGAGACCTTGGTTGGCGCGGTCGAGCACTTCCAACTGCCGACATCGGTCAGCAAGCTCGATCTCGGGCCCGAGAATGCAGAGCTTCGACGCCATTTCCTCGACGAGTACAATCACTTCCTTCGGGATTATGAGTCGTTCGCTGCTGACGCGAATAGCGCACTCGGCACCCCAGTGTTTCGTCAGCACTTCGCAAGATGAGCCCATCAAGACCCCACCGTCCCTAGTGAATGTGCTGGCGGCTGTCGACACGGAGGAGGCTATGGCTCGTTTGCTTCCGCTTCGAGGAGACCCCGAAGGTAGGGTTGCGTGCTCAGAGTGTAGGAAGCGCTTTATGACGAGCGAAGGGGATGACCGTAAGGGGATCTATGTCTTTGTGACCGAGCCGCCGCACGCCAAGGAGGAGCACTTTGAGCTTGCGGGAGATCCGGGGCAGTACCTCGCCCGCAACATAGGCAGGGAGCGAGGCACTGAGCCATGGGCGCCGATCGCGGGGCGTGTTTCGTGCGTAGGCTGCCTGAGGACCAACGTCTCACTCGAGTACGACCTCGCGACTGGCCAATCGGTGTAGGCCGCCTCCCCGAGTGCGACTCTCGCGGGCTGCGGATGGAGATTGGTGGCGTGCAGTAGACAGCAGCGGTGCGGCGCGTAGATACGATCAGTTATTGCACCGAGGTGTCGAAAGATCGTCGGCTGCTTGAAGCCACGATTTCGAGGGGCCGCCGGGGAGATTGAAGTCCCGACGAACTACCGTCCGGCGAATACACGCGCGTCTAGCCGCTCAAATACACTCGGGTTGAACGTGATGATAGGTCGCTTTATGTAGACAAATTCGAATAGCCCCGGGCTGTAGCCCTGCCCAGGGTGACCCGCCTTTCGCAGCAGAGCCATTATGCGTCGCCGTGCCTTAGGGCAGAGCCGTTCGCGGGCAAGAAAGGAAGCGAAGCGCTCCAGGTTCCGGTACCCAGTTCCGTCTAAGGAATACAGATCCAACATCCCGCGAATCTCGTCAGTCTCGCTGAGCACTAAGGATTCAACGCGGGCCTCTCCATTTCGCCCGCGCCAATCTTCCGACGTCAGAATCATAGCAAGCAGTGAAAGCAAGGTCGTCTGAAGATCGCGGCCGTGGCCTACCGTGCGATCGTCCTTCTTGCAGCTGGCCACATATGTTCGTATGTGCCAACGGATCAAATCTAGCAGAATTGCCTCACCGGATCTCAGATTGCGTGCGCTCGGTATGGTGGCCTCGGGGTAGATGACGAGGAGATCCAGCGTGAGGCCGGTGTCAGTGAACGCAATGAGCCAGAGTGCTGACTGGTAGAGCTGGTGATCGAGGGATGCCACGCCACGCTGCTGCACGAAGTTGAGCTTCATGAGCTCGATCAGGCTCTTCACAAACTCCAGGTTCTCAGAGATGGAAGGATCCGTGGGTGCCAGAGGGAATAAGGCAACGCGCACCAAAGCGGAGGGGCTGCGGTCCTTCGTAAGATCAGGCGACCACGTGGCAAAGGGGTCGTCGCTGTTGATGAACGGATCGGCGCGCGTAAGGTCGAACGCCTTCCCGTAGCTCTCCACCAGTGCGCTTCCCACCAAGTCGAAGGAGACGTTCGGGCGCGACGCCGCCACCGCAAAGAATGCGACCTCCGCCATTTCCCGCTTCGCTATCAGGACGAGCTCGTGGCGCTTAAGAAGAGACGCTCGCGAGGCGAGCTGAAACAGGTCGCCGATTAGCGTGACTGCTGATTCAAAACAGCCCAAGCCTGCGATTATCCTTCCGTACCCTCCTAGTGCCCGGATGCCTTGGAACGTGCTTTCATACCGGCCTGAGAGCATCTCGACATCCATTGCGGTCAGAAGCTCACTCTTAATGACCGAAGGCAGATAGCAATATCCCTGTGAAACGCCGATCGTTTCGAGCTTTGCTGCCTCGATAGCGATATCGCGCTCCAGCCTCCAGATCATGACGAGGAGTGCCTCTTGCTGAGTGGCACGAGCTATTGATGTGAGATCAGAAATGTTGGAAACGACGTCGTTCAGGAATGCATCCTCGTGCGACGTGAACCGACGCCTTGCACTTAGGTAGGCGCTCACACAGAGTCCGACGTTGGCGAGGCTTTCCCTAAAGAGGCCGGAATGGCCAGATCGAGCAAGCGCTGCAGCGAGCTCAAACAACACGGATAGCTCCTGGAACGGTTTCTCAATGAGATGGCGAGGAACAGAGAAGGGATGCCGCAGGTCGTACGCGCGATCGGCTGTAGACATTACCTGATTGAGGAGTAACGAGGGATCTGGAGGTAACGCTCCGCGCTTGTGGAGATGCTCGACATCGCGAAATGCACGTCGTAGTTTCTGCGTGAATGAAGTGCTGATCCGAGGGATGACGCCCACCGATGGATCTAACAGGGCGGAACAGCGCATCCACAGGAGGACCGAAAGGCCGAACGATGCGACTAGGCCAGCCAGCGACAAGATGAGTAACGACGGATCTGGTCGTACCATCAGAATGGCTTCCGCGAATGCCAGTAGGGTAAATAGGACAAAAATGGCGGCTAAGTGACGATCCCTGGCAATGTATCGAAGGATGGAAGGGCCGTATGTCCCGGCAGCCGCCTGAAAGGGGATTATTGCTAGTGAGAAGACTAGAAACGCAGCAGAGCAGACGATGGTAGCAACAGCCTGAACGGAATTGGCCACGGTGCTGGGTTGAGAAGCCGCAGCCCATTCCAAAAGGGCAACCCAAAGCTCCCGTATCCAGACAAGGATGCCCTGAATGTGGCCTCCTCATATTCTGCGTTCAACGGTCAGATCAGTTCTGACAGCCAGAATAATGTCGGAAGCAGAACGGTAGCGCAAGGAATAGGGCAGCGACCAATCGACAGATGGGAGCTGCGTTGGTGGACGAGGCCCGCCCCGCTTCACACCACCTCCACGTACTCCAGGCAGAGCTGTAAGACCGCGTCGTAGGATCCCGACCGGAACGCCTTCTCTACGAACTCGCGGGCTCGATCCTCCTGGCCGTCCGCCACGAGCGCCCGCCGAACCCGCCCAATGACCGAGAAGGCGTTCCCGTCGGTCCCGATCAGGCGGCATGGCGGTTTACGCGGTTCCATTCGTGGGTACTCCTGCTGCCCTGAACCGGACGTCGATCTGCTTGTTCCGCCCGTCGTAGCCGATCCCTTCCACAAGTAGTCCAAGAGTTCGCGCCCGCTCGGTGGGCCAGAGCGCATCCCACACGGGTCCGAAGGCTTCGAGCGCTCTAGCCACGTCGTGTTCGTCGATGTCCAGCCGCTTGGCGGCATGGATCTCCCCAGGGACCGCCGCGAGCCGCGCCTGGATGGATGCGATTCGCTCCTCCGCCTCCTTGCGTTCAGCCAGAGAACCTCCCTTGGCTTCGAGCCGCTTCAGCGTGGCACTTTTCCCGCGAAGCTCGCGGCGCAGCGCCTTCTCCTCCGCCTTGAGGGCGACTATCGTCTCTTCCCGCTGAAGCCTGACCTGCCGGACCGTCTCGGCGACCAGCTCCGGATCCCGCCCGATCGCTCTGATCCGCTCCACCACGCGCTGTTCAATTTCATGAGCAGCCACCTGGCCCGTCGCGCACGCGTGTGCGCCTTGCCTGATCCGGTTCTGGCACGTGTAGTAGCGATATCGCCGGCCGCCCTTGCTCGTGTACGTCGGGCTCATCTTGCGGCCGCACTGGGTGCAGTGGAGCAGGCCCTTCAGGAGCGCATGCTGATTCTCCCGCTCGCCCTGGTAGCCGGCTGAGCCGTTTCGGGTCAGGCGCTCCTGGACGCCCAGCCATGTTTCGAGTGGCACGATGGCCTCGTGCTCAGCCTTCACGAGTGCCTCGCCACTGCGAATCAGGCCGGCCACGATCGGGCTGCGGAGCACTCTCAGCACCGACGGCTTGTCGTACGGCCGGCCAGAATGGCCCGAGCCGTTCTGCCGGCTCCGGGTCCTCATGGTGAACCCGCGTCGGCCCAGCTCCTCGACCGTGCGGGCCAGCGATGTAGTTTCCTCGTAGACGGCAAAGATCTCGCGCACCTTGGCCGCTGCGGCCTTGTTGACGACCAATCGACCTTTGCACAGGTCGTAGCCAATTGGCGTGAAGCCGCCGGTCCATCTGCCCATACGGCGTGATGCCGCGATTTTGTCCTTCGTCCTCGCCGAGATCATCTCCCGCTCGAACTCCGCGAACGTCGCGAGGAGATTCAGCGTCAATCGACCGACGGGGTCCGCCGTCGAGAAGTTCTGCGTCACCGAGACGAAGGCAACGCCGCGTTCCTGGAAGAACGCCATCAGCCGAGCGAAGTCGAGGAGGCTACGGGACAGTCTGTCTACTCTGTGAACGACCACACATTGGACCCGGCCGGTCTCGACGTCGGCCAAGAGACGCTGGAATCCGGGCCTCTTCACCGTTGCGCCGCTCCAGCCGCCGTCGTCGTACAAGTCGGTCACCAGTTGCCATCCGTCGGCTGCTCGGGTGCGGACGTACTCCTCGCATGCTTGGCGCTGGACGCTCAGGGAGTTGATGTCCCGGTCGAGCCCCTCCTCGGTCGACTTGCGCGTGTAGATCGCGCAGCGGATTTCTGCGGGCTGAGGCGCCGGACCGCGTCCATTGACGCGTCTGGCGGGCCGGCTCACTTCGAATCCCGCTTCCGTCGTGAGAGGCCGAAGAATAGTCGACCGTTCCAGTGGGTCCCGGTTATCGCTTTGGCGACGGCGGTCAGGGAGGAGTAGATCTGCCCGTTCCACTCAAACCCTCGCTCCAGGACCGTCACGGTTAGCCGGAGCCCGCGGTAATCGCGGAGGATCACGGAACCCGGCCTCGGGAGTCTTGGATCCTGAACGCCCCGGTTCGGCAGGACGCGGATAAGGGCGTCGAGCCGCGGACTCCTCGGCACGTCCCGAACCTCGCGGACAAGCGTCGGAACTTCGACGCCGTCGGAACTTTGACGCTCTCTCGCCTGGGTTAGCCACGAGACCTTCCGGACCAGGTATGGCCGGTTCCACGATCTTGCGGGCGACCCGGACAGGCGGGTCAGCTCCTCCCGAAGCCGGCCCGTCTTCCAGCCCTGGATCTCGGCCAGCCGGGCGATCAAGACGGCCTGCGGCTCTCTGCTTGTGGGGGCGTCCATCCCCACAATTGGGGCTCTCCCGCGAGAGAACATCCACTGGAGGATTGACGGATTTCGCCGGCCCACAAGCCGCGCCCGGTGCCAGAGTTGGGGCGCTTGGCGCCTGGTTGAGGAGGAGGCGGAGGTAGCCTGTGGCCAGAATCGAGGCGAGCCCTGCGAGCAGGCCTTCGTCGGAAAGTTCATTCGACTCTTCCGGGTGCGTCACGGCGCACCTCTTTCCGTGAAGACCGCGGGGTTGACCTCGAACTCCTTGGACTGGCGTCCGCCCTTCGGGTTTGGCTCGCCCTCGATTTCCCGGACCCAGACGTGCTCCACGAGTAATCCGAGCGGCGCGTCCCACTCCTTCGAACCCTCCACCTGCCTTCGCATGTGCCGATGCAGGTCGCGCTTCGTGAACTGGCCGACGCGACGGCGGCGGATCCAGCCAAGGATCTCCTCGGCGAGGTCCGATGTCTGGCCGCCGCCGATCACGGAGAACGCGGCGAGGCCATGCGGGAGGAGGAACTGCTGTGCGATCGCGACCCCGGCATCCATCGCCTCGGTCGTGACGGGCGTACGCCACGGCTCGGGCCCGCCAGCAAGTTCCGAGAGGTGCAGGAGCGCGGCGATCCTGCCTGTCGCGCCGGCAAGCTTTCCCGCCCAGTCAGCTACGTGGGAGAGGTCGCCTCCCCGGCCCAGGCGCGGTTCGAGGCTTTCACGGAACGCGATCAGTCGCTCCCGTGCCTCGGCCGTCAGCTCCATTAAGTTTGGTGCGGCCGCTCCGTCCTCGTTGGTTCCGAAGGGCAGGCACAGCAGCGCCGTCACTCGGTCCCGGTATTCCTGTGCAACGTTGAGCGGTACTCCCTGGGCCCGCAAATTCCGGGTTCCGACCATGCTCTCCGGCACGGCGTAGAGAAATCTCGCGAGAAGGCCCTCGCCGCGGAACTCGGTCGTTTGCCTCAGGGAGCGGAGGACGGACGGTTGCACCATGAGCGCCAGCGTGATCGCCGCGTTAGGCACGTGGACCAGCTCGCGGCCGGCGCGATTGACTCGCACGGTGCCCGCATTGTGACCATGCTTGAAGCTCTCGAAGACGGGAGCTCCGTTCTTCTGGTATCGCCCCGCCATGTTGCGGAATGGCCCGCCCTCGTCGGACATGACAGCGATGCGGCCGTCGTTCTCCGCGAGTAGCTTGCCTAGGGATTCTTCCGTCACGTCGTTCGCGATTAGCTGGGGGGCGCGAGGGACGCGGAGGTCCGCGAGCTGCTCGGCGAGCTTCTCCGTCTCGCGCGTCGCGTCGCGCCGCTCCACCTCCGTCTTCCCGCGGGCGGCCCGCCTCCTCGTCGCCTCAAGCAGCGCGTGGAGATTCGCGCGGGCGTTCTCGGACTGGACGATTGCCGGTCGCAACTCCGCAGCCTTTGTCCGCTCGAATATTTCGAGCGGAGAGCAAGCCATCTTGAATGCGGGAGTCTTGAGGTTCGATGGGCCGAGCGCGATCGCGACGTAGGTGTTGAGCGGCTCCGCCCAGTTGTCCCGCACGTGGATCGCGACCTTACGGGCTAGCGCGGCAGATAGGACGGAAAAGCAGATCATGGCGGGCACGCAGCGCGGCGTCTGGATCTCAGTCGCGACAGCATCGACGAAGTTGCGTAGCCACGTTGGGAGGAGCGTGGTAGGAAAGTCCGGGAGCCCCCGAATGTCAGTAAGCGGTATCGGCTCCTGCCATCCCTCCGGGCATTGGCCAGACGGATCCGGCTGGGCCGCGGACGGCGCGCGAGCCTCGTCTCGGGCCGCCGCCCAAATCCGCCTGATGGCGTCGGGGTCCGCAGTCTCCGGGTAGAGGGCTCCGTGCTTCGCGAAGTATGCGTCGATGATGCGTTCCGCATGCGCGCGCTGGCCCGGCGTAAGGCCCGCGAAAATCTCACCGACGAAGTGAGGCCGATGCGCGCTCACGAGCCCTGTTCCTCATCTTGCGGCCGCTCGCCATTCACTCTCCCATCCGACGTTCCTAGACCTCGATAGGCCGCGCCCCCTCCGACGATTCCGAGTTGCCTAGCCGCCTCAATGATTGCCTGTGTCGGGTCCATGCTTCTTGTGATCATCAAGATTCCGGCTCGCTCGTATAGCCGGCGCCGATCGCTCGCCTTCATCTGTCCCCTCCAAACAAAAGGCCGCCCCTCCTATTGGAAGGGCGGCCAAAACAGCCGACTTGGATAAAAAATCTGCTACCCGGTCGCTTTTCCTCGGGTTTCCCGCCAGGCGCGTACTTGAAGCTTAAGGTGCTTCAACTGCGCGAGACCTCCACTTCCGTAATGTTGAACCGCCTCTTTCTCATCGAGGAGATTTAGGAGGAGTCCCGCCATTTTCCGGAGCTTCGGTTGTGAGGGTGGGATTGAGCTACAGAACTGCCATAGCTCCCTCCACGGCGCTCCGATCCCCCCCTGGTCTTGGCCGGTCCCTGAGTGCGGGTCGGGGACGGTATCCATTAACGTCGCCGTCGGATTAGTTTGAAGGGGTTCATCCAACCTCATGGCTGGGACACCGCCAAGCCTCATCGGCGCGATCCGGTAGCGTCTCACCGCCGCTTTCCGCATCACACCGCGGAAATAGTTGCGAAGCCTGGTGGGAGGTATGTCGAACCATTTGCATTGGAAGATCACCGCGAGAAGCGCATCGCGCTGCTCGACCGGAAGATCCTCGTGAAAGATCTTCCTCACGTAATGATCCGCGACGCGAACACGCTCGGCCTCCTCCGTTTCGGGATGCATCGGTGCGTGTTGCTCGGGCTCCTCCCTCGCACGCGTGGGGTAGGTCAGGGCCGCGAACCAATGCTGGATCGCAAGCTCGAGTTCCTCCACGTTCGAAGCGTGTGCACAGAAGACTTGTTCTCCGTGGCGGTCGCGCAGTGGGAGCTCAAGGTCGTACGTGAGTTCCCCATCGCGGAACGGGTGCTCAACCATCGGCAAGTAACTAAGATCGAGGAGCCGGATCGCAGTGAGTGACCGTTCGTAGATTCCCTTGCGCCAGGCGCGGTACTTCTTCATCGCGCGCCGCTCGGCCGCCCGGTTTTCAGCGATCTGGCGCTCCAGTGCGAGGCGCCGCTGACCAGTAGCAAGGGGTATCCAGACAGGCTTCTGTCCAGGGTAGAAGGCATCGAAGACACTAATGGGCACCGAATCTGCGGGGCCCAGAGGCACGCCGCGGTAGCGCGGATCCATGTCCGAAGCAAAGCACCGAACGGGCGCGAGAGTCAACAACAAGACTCAAGGCTTTCGGCACTTTTGTCACCAATCTCCTAGCAAGCGCCTGGGAATTGTCACTTTCGTCACCGATCACTTAAAAGACCCTTGGGATCTTGGTTGTTGTTGGATCAACGATCCTCGATCGACCTCCCGCACCTCGTGCGTGGGCATACTCCTGGAGAATGGTGCCAGAAGTGACGGAAGCCGCCGGTGCGATTTGTGATACTTGCCATCGGTGGCGCAGCATTCTGACCGAAGTGACGCGATTGATCGCGAATTGGTGGTGATAAGCGCAGAGGGTCCCTTAGAATTGAATTCAGATTTCGAGAGTGGCTGAAGAAGCACCGGGCGGCTGTGGGAGATCCATCTGCAATGCACGCACGTCGGCAAGCGTATTGGACTGCTCTGCCGCCGTATCTCGGCGGGAAGCGGCGCCTCTGCCCCATCATCTTCCGCGAGATCGATCGCGTCGTTCCCCGCGAACACTGGATCCGTCTCACATTGCTCGACGCGTTCCTCGGTGGCGGGTCGGTCTCGCTCTACGCGAAGGCGCTCGGCATGAGCGTTGTGAGCTGTGATCTAGCGACACGCGCGATCGTGATCGGCAGGGCGCTGATTGAGAACTGTACGGTGCGGCTCACTCGGGAGGATCTAGCTCGAGTTCTTGCGATCCCGCTGGACCAGACGACTCCCAGGGCGATGTGCCGGGTGCCCGAGGTGTTCACCCAGAACGTCGGTGCGGCGCTGGATAGGCTGCTCTGCGCGGCCGATCGGACGAAGATCGTAGCCAAGGCCGCTCTCTACCGACTGCTCGCAAGCCGCGTCGCCATGCTGGCTCATCCCATGAGCCAGGTCCGGAAGGGAACGGCGCACCGCGCCTCGACCGGCGAGTGGGAGGCGATCACACCTTCTTGCCTAGGTCACTACGTCAACGCCCTCCGTCTCGACACCATCGATCGGCTCTGGCATCTGGCGCAGAAGACGAACGCTGGCGTGTTTGAGGGCAAGGGACGCATCATCCAGGGAGACATCCTGGAACTCCTGCCCACCATCCAGGCGGACGTTGCCTATTTTGATCCGCCGTACAGCGGAGTGATGTCCTACGAGAAGGAGTACAAGGTTATCGACGAGCTGCTCGGTGACTCTGGGCGCGAGACGAGTCCGTTCACGGCGCGGGACGGCGCCTCGATGATCGACCGTCTCCTCGAGCGCGCGGTCCACATCCCCATTTGGGTTCTCTCCTTCGGCAATGCCGTGGCGAGCCTGGAGGAGCTTGAATCCAAGATGGCGCGCCTGGGCCGAGTCACCAAGGGGATCGCGATCCGCTACCAGCACCTGCCGGCGATCGCGACGGAGGAGAAGAGGGAGAAGAATCGCGAGTTCCTCTTGATCGGCGTCGACCCAGAGACTACGTTGCCGGTACGGCTCGAGGGCACGCTGCGTGAGGTGGCGGTGTGATGGAAGGGGAGCGTACCCCGAGCCGTATTGGTCCTCGACAGATCCCGCTCGGCGATCTTCTGCCGCATCCCCTCAACTCGAACGTGATGTCGCCGGAGTACCGGGAGAAGTTGCTCGCTCACATCCGGCGCACCAGCCGCTATCCGTACTTGATTGTGCGCCCTCACCCGACCGAGGCAGGGAAGTTCGAGACTCTGGACGGCCACCACCGGGTTTCCATCCTGCGAGAGCTTGGCCATGCCGAGGCCCGTTGCGATGTCTGGGATGTGGACGATCGGGAGGCAAAGCTCCTCCTCGCGACCTTGAACCGCCTTGAGGGCCAGGACCAGCCTCTTCGCCGCGCCCAACTCCTCCACGAGCTCTTGGGCGAATGGTCTGCTTCGGACCTGGGAGGACTTCTTCCCGAGACGGAGGCAGAGATCATCGACCTCCACTCGCTCCTCGAATTCCCGGCAGAGGAAATAGCCGAGCAACTTGCTCAGGAAGCCGCAGAGCGGGAGAAGTCGCTCCCTGTCGTGATCCACTTCGTCGTGAGCCACGAACAGGCGGAGATGATCGACACGGCGATCGAGCAGGCCTCGGACGGCGTCGTTGGTCGGGACCGAAAGGCCCGCGGGCTCGCGAACCTGGCCAAGTATTTCCTCGAGGCTCAACCCAATGGCGCGAGCTAGCGCCAAGGTTCGGGAGAAGGCCCGCGAGCTATTCCTAACCGGGGCGACGGAGTCGAACGCGGAGATCGCGAAGCATCTCCACGTGAAGCCCCACACGGTAGGGCAGTGGCGGAAGGAGGAACGCTGGGACGAGCTCAGACTTCACATCGATAGAAAGGCCGCGGAGAAGATGGCCGAGCAGATCGCCTCCGACCGGGTGGCGCTCAATGTCCGGCACTATCGCTTCTGGGAAGCGCTTCTCGGCCAGGTGGCAGACGGGATCAAGAATCCACAGGGATTCGACGTGCGAAACGCAGAGCGGATCGCCTCGGTCCTCGAGCGTGCCCAGAAGGGCCAGAGACTCGCCAAGGGACTCTCCCTCGACGGGGAATCCGAAGAGGCCATCCGGGCCCAAGCCCAGGCCGAGACGAGAACGCTCATCGACCTCTTCATCACCGCCCTCAAGGAGCACGTGATAGATGAAGCTATCCGAGAACGGGTCGCCCTCTCTGTCCTCTCGCGGATACCTGAGGACCAGGCTCTCCGAGCTGACGAGCCCGGCCACTAGGGCGGCCTCCGAGCCCCTCGCCCTCTGGTCCGAGCGAAGGATCCGGCTGGAGGGGAGGCCCTTCTCCTTCGAGGGGCATGAGTTTCTCCGAGCGATCTACGATGACGTCTCGCCCCACGTCGTGCTTTCGAAGGCCTCGCAGGTCGGCGGAACCACCTGGGCGATCCTCCGATCCCTTCACGCATGCCTCTCCGGGCTCAACGTCGGCTACTACTTCCCCACCAAGACGGACGTCCTGGAGTTCTCGAAGGCACGGGTCACGCCGCTCGTAGCGGACAATTCGTTCCTCCAGAAGGCTCTGACCGACACCGACACGGCGGGCCTTAAACGGATCGGAGACGCCCATCTCTACCTTCGCGGGATGCAGTCCTCGATTGGCATGAAGTCGATCCCGTTGGACATGCTGGTTTTCGATGAGTTGGATGAGGCCTCGCCCGACGCCAAGACCTTGGCCAAGGAGCGGCTCAGCCACTCGGATTACCGACGGATCATCGAGCTCTCGAACCCCTCCATCCCGGGCTACGGGATCGACGAGGCGTATCAGGAGAGCGACCAGCGCCACTGGACCCTGAGGTGCCCAAGCTGCGGGAAGTGGACGGCTCCGGAGCGGGAGTTCCCGACCAAGCTCGGGGAGGAGGTCCGGATGATCGGGGAGAGGGACGACGGGTCGGGATGCCTCATCTGTTCCTCTTGCGGCTGCGATCTCGACCCCGGGGATGGAGAATGGGTCGCCGACTATCCGGGCCGACCCGTACACGGCTATCGCATCTCCCAGCTCTTCAGTCCCAAGATCGACCCAGGAGAGATTCTTCGCGAGTACCGGAAGACCTGCAACCCCGAGCGCTTCTACACGCTCAAGATCGGGATCCCGTGGGTGGACGTGGAGCACAAGCTCTCGACCCACGAGGTCTTGGCCCTCTGCGGCGACTCGGGACTCCTCGAGCGCTCGGATCGCTCCTGCACGATGGGCGTCGACACGGGGAAGGAGCTTCACGTCGTGATCAGCCGGCGGATCGATCCCAAGGGGGTCGAAAAGAAGCGCGAAATCCTCTACATCGGGGCGGCCCAGGGATTCGACGAGCTCGACTCCTTGATGGACCGTTTCAAGGTCTCGAAGTGCGTGATCGACGCCCTGCCAGAAATCCACGCGACGAGGGCCTTTGCGGGGAGACATCGGGGTCGCGTCTGGTTGAACTATTTCCACGAGAATCAAAAAGGCTCGGCCAAGTGGGACAAGGAGCAACACATCGTCCAGGTGAACCGGACGGAGGCGTTGGACTCGGCGAAGAAGGGGATCCGGGACGGGGCAGTCGCGCTGCCGCGTCGTCTGCCCCTCATCGAGGAGTTCGCCGAACACCTAGCCTCGGACGCGAAGAAGCTGATCGAGGATGAGGAGACAGGGGCCAAGAGCTACCGGTACATCCGAACAGGGACGAAGCACTACTCGTTGGCCTTCACATACGACTGGATCGCGTCAGAGCATGAGCGGCGACAGTCGAGTGTGTGGGTCCACTCAGAACTCCGCCCCGAAGATCGGCCGATCATGTGGCAGCTCCTCCAGGACATGCGCCACGAGGGCTTGGAGTGGCCGCCGAGGTGGGGGAAGAAGGAGTTCTGAGGGGCAGTCTAGGAGGAATCGTTCCCAGGGAGTAGAATTACCAACGGCTAGACTCGAACTTCGGCTCGGGGGTCGCATGCTGTCCCACTCCGGACGATTCTTCTGGGTTGCGTTAGTGCTCTTGCCCCTGGCCGGCTGGCCCGGGACTCCTGCCTCTGCCTCCCCGGACGCACCCGTTGGATGGCGCGCATATCCCAACCCATTCACGCAGCGTTTCCGTATCGAGATGCCCGAGAGCCTCAATCCACCGCCGCTACCACCCGAGATGCAAATCAGGGTGTTTGACGTGCGTGGGCACATGCTCCGGCATTGGAGTTATGTGAACTATGGGGGTGGTTTCGTCATCGATTGGGACGGGCGAAGCGATGCAGGTGTGACTGCGCCGAGCGGCTGGTACTTCTTCGACGTCAGCTTTAAGAACTACCCAGGCACAAGCGGCGCCCGCTTCAAGATGCTCCGTATCCGGGGCTCCTTCACCAACACATACAACTGGAGTTGGTTCTAGCCCCCGCGGGGCCGTTTGACGGTTGGCCTGGCGCCCGTTAGCCTCCCGTCGAGCCGGCGGGGTAGTCCCGCCTGGTCGAAAGGAGGCGACTGTGCCCCAGCTCTCGGTATCGATGCGCCGCTCTAGATTCTTAGCCTCTATACGCGCCGCGCTAGTCCTCTGCGCGCTCGTCATCGCCGCAACGTCGCCTGCCAATGCGCAGGTCACTCATCCATCAAACATGGTCAGCGGTGTTGACTCGGTGTCGTTCGCGAATGGATATGAAAAGATGTTCTACACGGTACCCCCGGGCCAATCGTTCATTCTCACGGACATGACGACCGAGGCCACCATCAACGAAGTTCTTCTGTATGACGAGACTGTGCTTCGATACATTCTGACCCGCCCCGTACGTGGAGGCGGTGCCCTATCGTGCAATGACCTTTCGCTCACAACCGGGCTCGTCTTTCGAGCGGGCCATCGCCTCACACTTCAAGTTCCCGACAATGGCCCCACACGTTTCTCGTGGTCGGGCTACCTGGCTCCCAGCGTCGTCGGGGTTGCTCCATCAGAGACGGAGCAAAGACTTGGCTTCGCGCTTACGCCAAATCCATCGGGCCAAGTCGTCGCGCTGCGATTTGAGCTTCGGGAGCCCGCTGACGTGAGTCTGCGGATCTACGATGTCCAAGGTCGAGTTGTCGCTACGTTAGCAGACGCTAGGATGCTCGCCGGTACGCACGATCTCTCATGGACGGGAGAGACACAAGACGGAGCCATGGCGGCGTCTGGCGTCTATTTTGCAAGACTTGAGAGTAGCGAGGTGAACAGCGTGCGGCGGCTTGTGAGGGTCCGCTGACCCATCGAGGCCGTTGGACTCGGCACGGCCAGCGTGTTGTGAGGCTGCGCTAGAGGCTACCGGCAGACGATTTCGAGAGGGTCAGCCCGCCAGCCGCTGCCAGAATCCGCGCTTACGCGCTACCTCGATTGTCGCCGCCAAGCGATTGGTACCTGCCGTCGCGCCCTCCGTCGTGTGATTCAGTCGGTTGATGGCGTCGGTAAGGGCCGCCATCTCATTCCGGGTCAGCTCCATCTCGCGGGTTAGTGATTCAATCGCTTTGGTGTCGTCCATTTGTGAGCCTCCTCTCAGGTGGCCGCGAGTTTCCGCGCCTTGGCGATGGCGGCCTTCAGGCCCTTACGCATCCGTAGGGCTCGAACCTTCGCCTTCGCCCGGGGCTTGAGCTGGCGGATATAGCCCATGTACTTGCCGTGGAGCTGGAGCGCTTTGCGCCGGCTCGGGGAGAGCCTGAGTTTGCGGCGAGGGCGCACTGCTGTTTGTGACGCATTTCCCACAGTCGTCCTGGCTCGGGCGGCTAGCCGCGAGAGAGCTTTGTCGAGGGCGGATAGGGAGCGCCGGACGACAGCAATCTCGTGGCTGATCGAATTACGAGGGCCACTCATTGGGGTCTCCTCAACGGGTTCACAATGAACAGAGCCGTTACCCACAAACTGTAGACCATGCCGGATCAGTTTGGCCAGAGCCGCCCCGATCTGAGGCGTGGCTGTTGATCGGACCGCCCCCGTCCGGATGAGCTAAGATACTCGAGGTGGCCACACTACGTTGCACTCGGAAGCTGCTGCGCCAGCTTCGAGTCGCACCATCATCGGACGATGCCCGCCCCACCAATCGTCTCGGGGACTGGTACGCGAACGCCTTGAACATCGGGCGAACGCGCTTCGTACTCTGTGTGAGCGAACGGACTCTGCTTCCCGTGATCCTTCCCGCCCGCGAGTACCGGACCCTGGCGACGCGGCTGTTGCCCGAGATCACGTGGATGCTGGAACGTGTTGGGGTGAACGCGGAGGCTGCGGCGGCCGAGATCGCCGCGATGGAGCCGGTAGCGATCGGGAGGACGGGGAGCCGCGTTGTCCTTGGGTCGATGAACGTGATGACCGACGAGGCCCATTTCGACCTCACGGATCCGAGGCGTCTCGGAGACCTGCGCGCGACGAGCCTTCGACTCGCGGGCTCGATTTACGGCCAGTTGGGTCAGGGACGATGGGAGTACGGGTCACCGATCGAGGCGACCCTGCGTGCTCTGGGCCAGATGGCGCCTCAGAGGGGCGAGATCGCCGAGTAAAGCTCCTCGTCGCTCGGGTGAGTGTAAGCAGCCGTCGTGATCGGATTGGCATGCCGGGCGGAGTGCTGGTCGACGGATCGCCCGGGAAGTGATAGCCTTACATCTGCCCCCTCCAAAGGCCTCGCCGCTCCCCAAGCAGCGCAAGGATCCCGCATGAACCCGCAAGGCGATCGGTATCCGCCTCAATTCTGGAAGGGCCGTGCGGTCAGGCGCATGATATTGCTCATGACCGGGACTCTTGTCGCGCTCTCATGCACAAGGGTGCCGACCGCGCTCCGATCGAAAATCACCGTTGTGGGCCGAGTCACCGTCTCTCCGAGCAAGCCATTGCCCGGCACTACTCTCTTCTTCACGTCTCGCGAGCCTGGGCTCAATGACCATGCGTACGCGATCGCTGACTCGTCGGGCACCTACTCAGTTCGGCTGATCTCAGGCACTTATGAGGTGGAAATCGAGCCTACGATCGAGAATGGGCTCCTGGCGCATAGCGAGCGGGCGACGGTTTCAGATATCCGTACCCGGGTCGACTTCACTTTCAGCGGATACCACATCACGGGCAGAGTCGTGGCGCCGAATGGCGCGTTGGTCGACAGCGCGCGGATAACCGCATCTCTCATTGCTCCCAGGTACAGCAGGGCGACATCCTTGCTCAAACGGGGAAGCTATTCGCTGCTTCTGCCCGCCGGCAGGTATTCATTTTACGCAGTGGCCGCCAACTACTGGTCCGGGTTTTCTCCTGGAAGAAAGGAATCCGTATCGGTCACCGCCGATACAACCATCGATTTCCAATTGGATGGGATTCAGATTTCGGGGCGAGTTCTGGGGCCCGACGGCCTCCCAATGAGGGACGTCGCGGTAATGGCCCGGGGAGCAAACTACAACTACACTGTACAGAAGCGAACGACGACAGATGGCAATTATCAGCTCTTCGTCCCCCCAGGCTCGTACAGGCTCTGGTTCCGTCCTCCCCATCCGTTCTTCATCATGCCTCGCGTCGTGGGCCCAATGACAATCACCGAACCCACCTCGGTCGACTGTAACCTCTCCGGGATCGAGTGGGCTGGAACGATCCGGCGAATCGGCACAAATGAGCCGGTGCCGGGAATCACTGTCTTGGTCAAGATGATCGAGGGTGACGACCAAGGGGCGGCGATTCTCACGGGCCCTCAGGGAGACTTCAGGTTCATCCTCGAGGCGGATCGACGTTACGACTTGGCGACCCACGATCCAGAGAACCGTGAAACGGTAGTCAAGGTGCATGGAGTCACCGCTACGACGGACACCACTCTCGAGATACTCATCGCGCCTCAGACCACCGTGACCCGGGCCGATTCCACGATCAAACTCTCCATCCGGTCCGTTGCCGGCAAGACGGTTCACCGTACCAAGAAACGTTGGCCGCCGGATTGGATCGAGGTGACGCTCCATAACACGGACCGCGACACCGTAACACTCGTTCTACCGGGCGACGGGAGCTATTGGGGATGGAGAACGCCGCTTATGGATTGGGAGGTTCGTGAGGCCGGTGGGCCGCCCCTCAAGCGAACGCCACTCGCTCTGTGCGGGAACATCAACCCGCTCCGCGCGGGCGAGGTATTCAGGCTCCCCCCCGGAGCGCAAAGAAAGTTTACCACTGCAGTTCCCGAGTACTACCGCTATGGGAAGTCGCACCGCTATCAGTTTCGGCTATCGTACGAGAACCGACCGCACCTGGCCTGGGGAGGCTCGCCGCTAGGCGCCCACGATCCTAATGCCCTGCGCTTGTTGCAGCAAAGCACGCCATGCAAGCTTCTGAGCAATGCGCTGGAGCTGGAAGTGAAGTAGCGATGGCTACGGTGGAGTTAGATTCCGATGATCGCCGAGTACAGCTCATCGTCACTAGGGTGCGTGTACGCGACGGTCGTGATAGGGTTCGCGTGGCGGGCAAACCGCTGTGTGAGGAAGAGGTCCTTCGCGGCCCGGTAGACGTTTGTGATGGCCGTGTGGCGGAAGGGACGATTCCTGTGTACGATTGATGCGCCTTCCCAATCGCAGACAGCTCACCGGAAACGCCCGGGCCGCATGGAATCGATCGAAGCCTCAATCACGCACAACCGGGCCTTCGCGCATCATTACCTCCGAGACTGCGTATTCCAGCTTCCCGATCTTCACCTTATCCTGGCAGGGCCAAACGCGCAGGCATACGTCGAGGGCATGTGGGAACGCTGTGGGGGGCAGCTGGAAGAGCCCGAGAGGTGTTCTTCGGCAGGCCTGAGAGTGCTACCTGTGGATGCGGTCGAGAACTATTCGGCCGTACTGATTGAGATTCCAGCCCCGGTCGAGCTGGCCGACGCGCATCTGGTAGCCGTTGTCTTTAGGCAAGAGAAACGACGATGGCCCTTCGGGAGAGCCCGGTGGAGGATTCGGTATTTCACGTTGGAGCTATCTCTAGGTTTGGAGGACGAAGACAGAACTGTCATAGGGGAATGGACCTGGGCAAAGGGAAGGGCCCAGTTACACGTGAACTACGGGGACGGGCCGGCGGCTGAGCCGGGGGCATTTGTGGCAAGCTTGAGCAGGTTAGTCACCTAAATCAAGCCGCATCGCCTCATACAGCTCCTCGTCGCTCGGGTGGGTGTACGCGACGGTCGTGATGGGATTGGCGTGCCGGGCGAAGCGCTGGGTGAGGAAGAGGTCCTTCGTGGCTCGGTAGACGTTCGTGATCGCGGAGTGCCGCAGGGTGTGGAAGTTGTAGATCGTCTCGAAGCCCGCCTCGCGCTGCCAGTGGACGAAGATTGTCTGCACGCGACGGAGCGAGAGCCGGTCGGTCTGGCTCGACTGGAAGAGCGGCGTCTTCTGGGACATCGACAGCCCGATCGCCCGCTTCGACGCGAGATAGTCCGCCAGCGCCGACCTCACCTTCTCCGACAGAAACGCCACGCCCCCACGACGCCCCTTGGTGATCTTCTTCGGCAGGTCGACCTTCCAAGCAACCTCGCCCGCCCTCGTCGTCACGTCGCCCACGTTGAGGCCCACGAGCTCACGTAGGCGAAGGCCCGTGCCGAGGGCCAGGGTCAGGAGGGCCAGATCCCGGCGGGATCCATGACGGGCGACCACCTCGAGAAGGCGTGCCTGCTCCTCGGCCGAGAGCGTCTTCGGGGGATCAGGAACTCGGATGAACATGACTCCATGTTCGCTCGCGTGTGGTGGACATCAAGGGGAATGGTGGAGATGGCGGAATTGGGACCGGATTCTCCGCCTTACACGCGCACACGCGAGCGATTCACACGGCGCGCCGTGGGCGCGACAGGGCGCCCAAGGGCGTAGATCTCGCGCCCTTCGGCCAACTTCCCGCCGGTGCAGAAATGGTAGGCCCTTGGGCCGCGTGGGTGCGGAAATGGGCGCGGTTTCGGCCCTCTCGGTGCAGAAATGCGAGGGTTTGGGGCCGCCTCGGTGCATTCATGCGGCATGTTTTGCGCCCTCGGAGAGGGGTATGCCGCATGGGGAGTTCGTCACAATTCGGCGCAAATGCGCAAACAGCTGGCGGCTACGGGCAGTGCTTCGCTCGCGCCGGTGCATTCGAAGCGCGAATTTGGGCCCAAAACATGCCGCTGAAATGCCGCTTGGCGCCAGAAGTGCGCGAGCTTGTCCTCCATTGCGCGCGCAACTGTCCAGCAGTCGTCCTATGGAGGAAAGACGCACTCTGAATCTGCGGCCCCATGGGCATCCGGAGAGTGCTACGTTTCCTAGACACCAACGGCCACTAGAGCGCTGGCGCGTAGAAAGCGGAGCGAGCGATGCCGAACGGGAGAACAAGCCTCTTCCAGTTGACGAAGGCGGACTTCGGCCGGCTCCTAGCGGATCTGCCGGACGAAGCTGAAATCGCAAAGGACATTCGCGGGAATTTGACAACGTCGGAAGTCAGGAGGCGACTCGATGAACACGAACACGATGGAGTGACTGTTGATGAGCAGGATCACGCTTGGTATATCGTCATGTTCATGAAGCCCAGGCCGGGACCCTTCTCCTGGTTTCGAGACGTGTTTCAGCGATTGTCTCGAAGCAACGTGCGACCCAACGAATCGCCCGCGGCGCCGGCAAGCATGCTCGAGCTAGCCTCGAACCAATTCAACTGGGTCACCGTTGGCGAGTCTAGCCCACTCCACGGTCGTCTTCGTCAACATCACGCTGAGTGGCTGGAGAGTCGCCGACCTGGCGACGTGGTACTGCATCACGGTCGTTTTCTCCAATTCGATGGGAAGGAATGGCGGGCAAAGGAGCCGTGATACGCCGAATCGGTGCTGCTGCAGCTCGGGGACTGGATCGAGGACTACAATACTCGGGCGCGCCGCCCTCGGCGCTCGGCATGCGGAGCCCGGCCGAGTACCGGACGGAGCTTCAAACTAGCTCCTCGGGTGTCTAGCGAATCTGGGAGCATTCGTCATGTACGAGGGCCCCGACACCATTGCGAATGAAAGAGGATCGCCGTCAAGGTCCGTTGCCGTGAGGGTCTGAAGAAGCGACCGCCATTATTTCTGACGTGAACATTAATCACGGCAATTCGGGCGGTCCCCTGCTCAACATGGACGGCGCGGTCATAGCGATTAACACCTTTGGTGACTTCACCGCGCAAGGCGGTCCCGGGATTTCAGGGAGTGTGCTGATAACAGAAGCCGGGGCCGTAGTCGCCGAAGCCCGATTAAGGGTTCGTGAGGAGTCTCCACCGAGTGACTCGCTGTTGCCCGTCGCGTCACGAATGCCCTTTCCCATTGACTCGCTGAAGATCGTGGCTGGGACACCCAAGTTGGATACAGATCCGTACTACGTCAGCGAGACTGTGGACACGGGCAAGTTTGAAGTGGTGGTCGTCACTCCTGTATTTGATGTGTGGCGGTCGACAACATACGAGCGAAAGCGTGCTCCCCGCGCTCGCGTTCGCCGACGAGCGCGGGAAGGTCGTAAAGATCGTCGATGGCGACACGATCAAGGTCAAGATTGGTGGGAGCACGGAGACAGTGCGGCTGATCGGAGTCGACACCCCAGAGACGGTCCACCCGAATCGACCCGTGGAGTATTTCGGCAAGGAGGCCTCCGCGTTCACAAAACGAATGGCTAACGGCAAGTCAGTCCGCCTCGAAGACGATCCCGAGTGCACGAATCGGGACAAGTATGGGCGACTCCTTCGGTACGTCTACCTTCCCGATGGGACGATGCTGAATGGGCTTATCATTCGGAGGGTTACGGCTTCGCCTACACGAAGTACATCCTCCGGCTAGTCCCTTGCACTAGAATGTGAATGGTGGTATCATATATGCTGTTGGTGGGCGCGCAATCGGACGTCCCAAGCCGTTTGTGCGTGTTAGGTGGCACGGGCGATTTCCCTGCGTCGTACCCACCCCCAGTCCGCGGCGTCTAGCGCTCCGAAGAAGCCTCTGCAGCGACCGAGCCCGGGCATATTCGAGAGCTCGCTGGTTCCGCTGAATGCCGCAAAAGCCCGCCCGCAAGTGGAGATCGACCATGACAAGGTCAGCCCTCTATTCCATCATCCTTTTCTTTGTGTTCTTGGTGCTCGGCATCGGAGTGCAAGCCGACGCCTCCTTGCGGGAGAACCCCACCCCCCAGCCCAGGCACCCCGAGTACATCCCCGCAGAGATTACCCCTCTGGGTGTTGATAAGGTCGACACCCGGCCCGGGGGAAGGGGCGGCGCCCAGCCCAGACACTGTCGGCCAGCCTCTCGGGAAGAGATCGAAATCGCCCAGTATGGGGAGTACGAGGATCAGGTAACGTTCCGAAACACGGGCTTTAAGGCCGTGCGGTTCGACCCTCCTCTTGACCCTCCCTACACGATCACCAGGATCGCCTTTCCATCACTGACCATGAATGGGGTTCCTGCGATCTTCCCCAGCGTACGACTGTGCGAGGCTGGGCCGTTTCCGGGATTCCCGAATGTCAATTCGCCGTTATTTCAGATCACGTCTTACGTGGGCAGCGCTGACGGGATAAACGAGATCCCGGTCAACATTTCCGTCGCGGATTCCGGCAAGACGTTTTACTGGTGCGTGGAGTTTCCGTCCAGTGTGACAGCGACCTTTCCGAACGACTACCCCTTCATGAGGATGGACTACACCGATCTGGATCGCGGGCTGTTCGCGAATTCCTATGATGTCCCCCCCAACGGGTTCACGACGTTGTCGATCGACCGCAATATCATCGTGAGCATGTACTGCAAGCCGGGGGTCAAGGGCGCTTCGACGGTACCCCCCAGCTCGAACCTCGGTGCCAATCGCCGTCTCGGAGACAAGACTGAGTTTACATTCCTGCCATCTGGTGAAGAGCGGGCTCGAGGAGCACGAGCGGCGTTCGGGTCGTCGCGTCGGACGGACCTGCTGTATCGCGGACCGTTCGGGCCTTGGGCACCATTCGCCTCAGCGGGGCCTGGCGTGCGGTCAATCATCGCGCACTCCATTCCGAACGCCGTCTACATCTGGACAACGCAGGCCGTTGACCGGCGAGGGCGCCGAGCCTCAACCTCCAGCGTGACGATCACTAGTCTCTTCATACCCGGACTGGCACGGCCCTCCGCAGACGACGCGGATGAACCAAACGGCGCCGCCGAAGAGGCCACCCTCATCACCCCGCCGGTCGAGCTCCGATTCGAGACCTACTGGCCCGCCGGTGACAAGGATTTCTTCACGTTTGACGCCCGGGCAGGAGACGTCATCCAGGCTGGGGCGGCCTTGTCGAACGAGAGTCAGACGACGAACCTCGACCTTGTGATGCTTCTCCTGGATGAGGCGGGACGGGCCGTGGCCTTTAACGACAACTCGAACGGAGGCCCGAACCCCAGCATCCGGTACACGGTGCCGCGGCGTTGGAGACGTGGGGGCGCCGATCCGCTCAGGTACATCATCATGGTGACAGATGTTCGAGGTTCATTCCTGTCTCCCCGTTCGGCTCCACGGGTCGTCTTTCCCAGGTCGGACTATGTGTTCCACATGTTCGTGACGCCGCCTCCCGCAGCCGCGGAAGGAGTCGAAGCCGCAGAGACGGAACGGTTTGCATTTCGGACGGCGCGCGCCGTGGCCAACAGTTCGGATCTGAGGATGGAGTACTTCCTTCCGAGCAGGGCGGCTGGCCAGGCGATCACGGTTCGGATTTTTGACCCAAGGGGGCGGCTCGTCCGTTCGCTCGTGAACGAGGTGGGATCTCGCGGCAGCCGGGTGCTTGCCTGGGACCGACGTGACGACCGAGGCATGGTAGTCTCCACGGGAATCTACTACGCCCTACTTGAGTGCGGTGACTTCCGCGGCACCCAGCAGCTCGCAGTACTAAAGTAGCTAGGCCACGACCTGCCCTGAGTTCTTGGGGCATGACCACCGCCTGATCGCACCTTTGCCCCGCATCGGTCCGCTCCAATCCCGACAGGCCGCACAACTGCGTTGGATGGCGATCCCAAGGGGTTGTTGACCTGGGTCGAGCTGTGCATCGCGCGGGGAGGTAGAAATGGCAAGGCGGTGGCTCCTACACGCCATTCTCGTTTGTTTCGTCGTTCTTGGTTTTCCGTCGGTCTCGCGTTCCCAGTACATGTACCTCGACGCCAACGGCGACGGGGTCAACACCAGCGCGGACGCCCTCAATTCGATTGAGGAGCCGACGGTCGTGGATGTCTACTTGACGACGAACCGCAACGCTGATGGAAGCCCTGCTCAGTGCGCCTCCGGATCTGACTCATTGAACGTCGTCTCCTATTGCCTGATTCTCGAAGCGGTCGGTGGATCCGTCACCTACTCGGATTTTGTGAACCAGCAATCCCGGTTGGGAGCTGCCTTCGGCGAACTGAACACGGGAAATGGATACTACAAGAACGGATACGGAGGCACGACACCTCTTGCCCCCGGGGGCCCGTACCTCCTCTGCAGTCTTGTGATTACTGCCTCGGAAGGAAATCCCAGCATTCAGATCGTACCATCCTTCGCCGGAAGCCCGGAACGCACCGGCTTCGGAACGTCATGCCTCGGAAGCGACTTCGACAATACATACAAGCTCGACTCTGATTGGTTCGACGTCAGTGGGCTAATCGGGTCGGAATCCCTCAATAGTCAGCCGCAGATCTCCGCTCCAGTGGCCGCAAACTGCATTGAGGGTGAGTTCGTGTCGATCAGTGCGAGCGCGACCGATTCAGACCTCGGGCAGTCCATTTCCATGTCGCCCACGGGCTTTCCGCCTACCCTAGCCCTCTCGCGGGAGAACTCCGATCCACGGTCAGTGACCGTCACACTGAGCGGTACCCCCCGTAGCGGCGAGGCCGGCCGATGGACCATCCGCTGGGTGGCGACCGACACGGGCCTGCCTTCGCGATCAGCCTTCGCGACGACCATCCTGACCGTCGCGGGAGCCGGAACGCCACCCTTGGTGTCCGCCCCCGCATCGGTCCAGGCGAGTGCCAGCGCGCCGGTCGTATTCGATGTCACCGTGGCTCCGACGGACAGCTTGTCGGTGACCGGGCTTTCCGCCGGGCCACTTCCCTTTGGCGCGTTCTTCGTTCCGGATCCAACTCGGATGCGCGGTAAGTTCAGCTGGTCGCCGAACCTCTCCGAACGAGGCGTGTTCCGAATTACGTTCCGCGCGCGGACGTCCGGTGCCGTCGGTGAGTCCACGACCGTCATCACCGTGACGGGTGCGCCTGGCGCACGCCGTGCACGTGTGTCCCCGGAGCTGCGCGGCCTCGTGCGGGGCGATCCGAGATCCGAACGATTTCTTAGTCGGGACGCCCAAGGCAACGCGTTCGTCGAAGCGTTCGGTGTGGGGGACGTCACGACCACAGATCTGGAGGCCCGTGGAATCTCCGTGGGGGCGCGCTCCGGTCGGATCATGACCGTTCGTTGTCCTCTTGACCGAATTGAGAGCCTCTTCGACACTCCCGGTCTCGAAGCCGTGGTCGCGCCGACCCAGTGTCAACCGATGCTCGACTCAAGCCTGGTGAGCGAGCGGGTCGCGGGCTTGCGGACGTTCTATCCGCCGTTCAAGGGCCAGGTCGGGGATTCCGTCGTGGTTGGGTTTGTCGATACCGGGATCGACGTGAATCACTATGACTTTCGGAACGTCGACGGCACGACGCGGCTGCTCGGGTTCTGGGATCAGACCGTGACCGGTACCCCTCCGCCGGGCCTCTACGGGGTGGAGTGGACGCCTGCGCTAATTAATGCCGGCCTTAGCGGCGCTTCCAAGGACGTGAGTGGTCACGGGACCCACGTCGCGGCCATCGCAGCAGGGAATGGGCAGGGGGGAACGGCCTGCAAGGACAAGGGGCTATACGTGGGGGTGGCGCCCGAGGCGAACCTCTGCGCCGTCAAGACGAACTTCACCACCACCGGGATCTATGATGGGGTGAGCTACATCCTCGGCAAGGCAAGTCAACTGAATCGGCCGGTGGTCGTGAACCTGAGCCTCGGTACCCACGACGGGCCGCACGACGGCACGTCTCTCTTTGACCATGCCATCAACGGGTACACGGGAGCAGGCAAGATTGTCGTCGCGGCCGCTGGCAACGATGCCGTAAGCGCCGTGCACGCAACTGCGATACCGCATTTCGTCGGGGACACGGCCACTCTCACTTTTGATGTCGATCCGTACACGCCGATCGCCGGGCTCAACATCCTTGAGATCTCCGGCTGGTTCGACTACAACGACTCGATCGAGGTCACGGTCATCACGCCAAATAACTTCACGGTTGGACCGGTGGCCTACCACTACCAAGACACCGGCCTCACGGATGACGGCGCCGTCGGACTTTGTGTTACTGGAACGTGCTCGAATCAGATCTTCTCTCCTCCTGGCGATTTTCGGATCTCCATCTACGACAATGGGAGCCACCATCCCGCGGACGGTACGTGGACCGTGCGTATCAAGTTGCTGAAACTCGAATCCACCACAGGCAGGGCGGATCTCTACATGGCGCTAGGTACGTTTGCTGCACGGTGGGACCAAGAGACGAATTCCGAGGGGGTCGTGACGGAACCGGCAACCGCGGATTCTGTCATTGCCGTTGGCGCCTACACGACAAGAGACTGCTGGAGGCGAGCGGCAACAATCACTGAGTGCGAGGCGCACTCGTTGGCGTTGGGCCAGATCGCGGATTTTTCCAGCCACGGCCCTCGTCGGGATAATGTACTGAAGCCGGATCTCGCAGCCCCGGGGGGCGACGTTGTGTCCGCGAAGTCTGCCGACGCGTCCTTCTTCGTCGACCAGCCGCAATACGTTGTCGAGGGGGGAGGGCACGCCGTTCTGTGGGGCACGAGCCAGGCGGCACCACAGGTTGCGGGCGCGGTCGCCCTGCTGCTCGCGCAACCCGATTCCCTCTGGAAAACCGCAACGCCTTCTAGAATCAAGGCCCGGCTCCAGGGTACCTGCCGAGGGGATACGGATACCGGCACCCTTCCGAACTACACGTGGGGATACGGGAAGCTCGACGTTCGGGCTGCGCTCGCGCCAGTCTATTCGCTGTCGATCCTGCACCCATCGCGAGGCTCGTACATCGGCCCATCGCCGGACTCCATCACCGTGCTCGTCGGCGGGCAGCGCGCGGACTCGGTCGTGTTTGACCTCGCGGTGGACAGTTGCCGCAACTATTCGATCCGAATCGGCAGATTGCTGGGAGTCGATCCCGGAACACCCCGCTCCCTGTCGTTCTTCGCCGATACGACGCTCTCGACATCGCAGGCGTCGCTTCGTGCGCGCGCCTGGGCGGGGGACTCCCTGATCGCGAACGTTTCGGAGGCCTTCTTCTACCTCCAGAGCCCTACGGCGGTGGAAGTAGAGCCGGGGCCGCCGCCGGTCGCCTTGGAGCTGTTGCAGAACGCACCGAATCCCTTCAATCCCGTGACAGTGCTTCGCTTTCAAGTGGGCCAGGCAGGGCCCGTTACCCTTCGGATCTACGCAGTCGGCGGAAGAGTGATTCGAACGCTGGTCCGAGGAAGCCTGCCGAGCGGTAGATTTAGGGTGATGTGGGACGGAAGGGATGATCGGGGCTCCGTCGTGGCATCGGGGCTATACCTTTCCGAACTAGTCTCAGGTCGCCAGCGAGCCACACGGAAGATGAACTTGCTCAGGTAGCCCCATGATTCCACCCGGCGGCTCAGTAGAGGCGTGGCGACCTCGGCGGGCGGGGTAAGTCCGGGCAGAATCTCGCGTCAGGCCTCTACTACGTCAAGGTCACGAGGCCGGACGGAGTCTTCAGTGGGCGCGTAGTCCTGGTGCGCTAGGCTCACCACTCAACCGGGTTCGCACATGGGATGAGAAGGCCAACCCGCGGGTGGGCTATTTTGTGGTGGCAACGGTCGGTTGTGCACCACACCCAGGCAAAGGTCAGTTCGCGAAGGGTTACGTTTGGGGAGCGCATGGTGGAGAGCCCGCGGAGAGCGCAGGTCACGGAGATCGCGCCGCAATTTCGCGAACCCGGTTCCAACACCCGGGAGACCGCCCTGCACTAAGAGGGGCCAGGTGAGTCCAAGCCTGCGGCCCCCCGCCGCAGTTCGTTCAAACCTTGACAGCGCATGCGCTTAGTGAGATAATGGCTACCGTTTTTGGGGTCTTCTATCCCGTCAGGGGGCGGGAACTGGCATCCTGCCTCCTCCGTGGACCTGGCGGCCACGCCAGATCCGAATGGTAGGGGGGTGCTGCACGTGACCCAGCCCTTCGGCAGATCCGCAGCAGCAATCCTCACACCCTCTGCTCAATCTCCGTTCATCGATCTTGATTCTCTGGATCAACGTTCCGCCGTGCATTCTCGGTGGCGCGCTGCAGGAGTCTAGAAACACATGTAGGAGGAGGCAACGTGATGTACCCACTCGGCCTGATACGCCCAAAGACTCCGCTGAACTTCTGTTCCGCAAACCTGACCGCCGCACTCTCAATCCTCTGCATCATCCTTGCAGCGCGACCCGTCATGGCGATCTCAAGCAGGACGCTCATCTCACCGACGGGCGAGGCGACGGCCACCGCCTTCGGGGCCTCCGTTTCATCCGCGGGCGACGTGAATGGGGATGGATATGAGGACGTGATCGTTGGAGCGTGGGGGTACAGCAGCAATACGGGTCGGGCCTACGTGTATTACGGAGGGCCGGGTGCGGACACGGTGGCGGACCTGACCCTGACGGGCGAGGCGACGGGCAACTATTTCGGGGCCTCCGTTTCATCCGTGGGCGATCTGAACGGGGACGGACATGCGGATGTGATCGTAGGAGCTTATGGGTACAGCACCAATACGGGTCGAGCCTACGTGTATTACGGAGGGCCGGGTGCGGACGCGGTGGCGGACCTGACCCTGACGGGCGAGGCGACGAGCAACATCTTCGGTGCCTCCGTTTCATCCGCGGGTGACATGAATGGGGACGGATATGAGGATGTGATCGTTGGAGCGTGGGGGTACAGCAGCAATACGGGTCGAGCCTACGTGTATTACGGAGGGCCGGGTGCGGACGCGGTGGCGGACCTGACCCTGACGGGCGAGGCAACGGGCAACGTCTTCGGGGCCTCCGTTTCGTCCGCGGGCGACGTGAATGGGGACGGGTATGGGGACGTGATCGCTGGGGCCCGCGGGTACAGCAGCAATACTGGTCGAGCCTACGTGTATTACGGAGGGCCGGGTGCGGACGCGTTGGCGGACCTGACCCTGACGGGCGAGGCGACGATCAACGTCTTCGGGGCCTCCGTTTCATCCGCGGGCGACGTGAACGGGGACGGATATGAGGATGTGATCGTTGGGGCTTATGGGTACAGCACCAATACGGGTCGAGCCTACGTGTATTACGGAGGGCCGGGTGGGGACACGGTGGCGGACCTGACCCTGACGGGCGAGGCTACGCTCAACTATTTCGGGGCCTCCGTTTCATCCGCGGGCGACGTGAATGGGGACGGGTATGGAGATGTGATCGTGGGAGCTAATAGTGCCTCCAGCAATAAGGGTCGAGCCTACGTGACTCTGATCTACCCCTATGAACTAGCCATGCCAAACGGCGGCGAGCAGTCGGTGGCAGGCCAGCCGACAACCGTTCGCTGGCGCGGGCATGACGTGGCGGACGTGGGTCTCTCGACCAACGGGGGCGCGACGTGGACGACGATCGCCGCGGGAGTGGGGGGGGCACAGAACAACGAGGTTGCGGTCCTAGCGCCCGCCACGCCCACGGAGTTCGCCCGCGTTCGGGTGGTCTACGCAGGCCAGGCGGCAAACCATTCGACGTCGGTTGCCAGCGCGGCGAACTTCCGAATCGTCCTTCCGGTGGATCCTCCGTCGGCCGCGGCCCGACTCCAGCGAACCCTTGACGGCGAAGCATCGGGCGACCGTTTCGGCTACTCCACATCAGCAGCCGGTGACGTCAACGGAGATGGGTATGGGGACGTGATCGTGGGAGCGTACCGGCACAACACCGATACGGGGCGAGCCTATGTCTATTTCGGAGGACCGGGCGGTGATGCGGTGGCAGACCTGACCCTGAACGGCGAGGCGCCGGGCGACAACTTCGGCCTTTCGGTTTCTAGTGCAGGAGACGTGAACGGGGACGGATATGGGGACGTGATCGTGGGGGCGTACGGGTACAACATTATTAGGGGGCGTGCGTACGTGTACTACGGCGGCCCTGGCGCGGACGCGGTGGCGGACCTGACCCTGACGGGCGAGGCTGCAGGAAGCGCCTTCGGGTTCTCCGTTTCGGCAGCGGGCGACGTGAACGGGGATGGTTTCGGGGACGTACTCGTCGGCGCCTGGGGCTACCTCACCAGCACGGGCCGGGCCTACGTGTATCACGGGGGTCCTGGCGCGGACGCGACGGCAGACCTGACGCTGACCGGCGAGGCGACAAACAGCTACTTCGGCATCTCCGTGTCGGGTGCAGGCGACGTCAATGCAGATGGGTACGGGGATCTGGTCGTGGGAGCGCAGGGGTACGGCGGCAGTAAAGGGCGTGCCTACGTGTACTACGGAGGTCCCGGCGTTGACGCGACAGCAGACCTGACGCTGACGGGCGAGGCGGCAAACAACTACTTCGGCACCTCGGTTTCATCCGCGGGGGACGTGAACGGGGATGGCTTCGGGGATGTGATCGCGGGGGCTAGCGAGTACGGCGGCAGTCAGGGGCGCGCCTACGTGTACTACGGGGGGCGGGGCGCGGACACAGTGGCAGATCTGACTCTGACGGGTGAGGCTGCGGGCAACAGCTTCGGCACCACCGTCTCTTCCGCGGGTGACGTGAATGGAGACGCTTATGGGGACGTGATCGTCGGGGCCTTCTTCTACAGCGGCTTCAAAGGGCGAGCCTACGTGTACTACGGGGGCCCAGTGGCGGACGCGACGGCGGACCTGACCCTGACAGGCGAGGCGGCGGGCGACGACTTTGGCGCCTCGGTTTCGGCCGCGGGAGATGTGAATGGAGATGGCCTCGGGGACGTGATCGTTGGAGCCTATGGCTACGGAGGAAGCACGGGCCGCACCCATCTCTACGACTTCAACCGGTATCAGCTCCTGTCACCCACGGGCGGTGCCACGTGGAACGTCGGGTCCACGAAGACCATTTCGTGGCTCGGGGCGGAGCCGGCCGACTTGTGGCTCTCGGTGGACGGCGGAAGAACGTACGACATGCTTCGATCCGGGATTGGAGGCGCGAATTACAATTCGCTCCCCATCCAGGTTCCGCACTCGCCGACGAAGTTTGCCCGCTTGAGGGTGGCGCCTTCGGATCCAAAACTTCGAGGCCTGGACGAAAGCGATTCCCTGTTCACGATCCAGACGTCGGTCGCGTTGCTGGCCCTTCTTGCCGCGCCGGCTCCCAACGGCGCACGGGGCATCGTGATTTCCTGGCAGACCGATCCGGGGCCCGAGGATCTTTCGGGCTACAGGTTGGAGAAGGCGACGGGCTCCGGCGCCGGGTGGCAGCCACTCGTTGCGCTGACGCGCGAGACGTCGGTGACGGATCCGCAGGGGGGCCCGGGCGCCAAGTATCGGCTCTTTGCGGTGAACGGGTTTGGGGAGGAGCTGTGGCTAGGGGAGGCGGGGATTCGACCGCTGGCGGGGCTGGCGGCGTGGCCGCTTCCGTATCGTGGTGGGAATTTGACGATCTCGTTCGCGACATTTGGGGGATTGGGTGGAGGGATGGGGTCGGCGGAAGTGTCGGTCTTTGACGTGTCGGGGCGCTTTGTGAAGCGGATCGCACGAGGGAGCTATGGCGCGGGCTATCAGGTCGCGAACTGGGACGGGAAGGACGAGCGGGGTCGCCGAGTGTCGAGCGGGGTCTATTTCTTGAAGGCGAGGAGCGCCGGCGAAGAGCGGACGTTCAAGCTGGCAGTGGCGCGATGAGAGCGAGAGCAATCAAGACGCGGACCGGCGTGCCCGTTGTCGCGGCAGCGTTGACCCTGGCGGCCGCGGCCACTGCATGGGCTCCAGGCTCGGCCTTCGCGGCCAATCTCTTCGGGCTCATCGACACGGGTGAGTTCTATCGCTCGAGCAACGATGGTGCAACCTGGTCCGCCATCGGGGCGATTCCAGTGCAAGACGCGGTGGGCCTCGCTGCGGGCTCATCCAGCTCGGAGTTCTATCTCGCTTCCCGCTCGGGGACGATCTATCGCTCCGCCAACGGGGGGACGATCTGGGCCCCGGTCGGAGCCGTCACGGCCTCCGATGCCGCCGGCTTCGTCCTCGGCCCCTACGGCGACGTGCTCGTGCTAACGAGGACGGGAACCCTCTACGCGTCGAGCAACCAGGGGGCGACGTTCACGGCAACCGCGGCGCTGATCGGTTCGGATTGGGTGAGTCTGGCTCGTGGTCCTCTCGGGAGACTGTACGCGTTGACCGAGACGGGACAGATCGCGGAGAGCAAGGACCAGGGGGCCACCTGGTCGACCGTGGGCGCCATCACAACGTCGAGCGCCGTCTCAATACGGCGCCTAGGGCCGGAGCTTTACGTGCTGGCGAGGACGGGCGAGGTGTACCGAAGCCTCAACTACGGCGTGAGCTGGATCGCAGTGGGTGCGCTATCGGAGGGGAACATCAGCGCGTTGGTGGACCTTGGCGGGAAGCTCGTCGCGGCGACGAAGGAAGGGGAGGTGGCCGCTTCGTCAAACGGCACCTCGTGGAGCTGGGTGGGCGCGATCAACCAGCTCCACGTGATGGCGCTGGGGACGGACACGCCGCAGGTGACGGGGGTAGAGACCGATCCGTCGCCGCCCAGGTTCCAAGTGTCGCGTCCGTATCCGAATCCGCGCGTGGGGGCGGGCGGCGCTACGTTCCCGTTCGTGCTGTCCAAGGCTGACAACGTGAGGCTGGAGCTGTACGACGTGCGGGGGCGCCTGCGGGCGGTGCGCTCGTTCGAGTCGATGGCCGCGGGGCCAGCGGCGATCCGGTGGGATCCGCCGGGGCTGAATCCGGGGGCTTATTTCGTCCGGTTCGTGAGCGAGTCGGGCGCCACCGCGCAGGTCACGTGGCGACTCGTGAGGTAATCCTCTCCAATCGGTTCGCACAGGGTTACGTTTGGGGAGCCAAATGAAAAAGTGCGAACTCGCGGGTTCGCGCTGAGGATAGGGGCCCCGGTGGCGAGAGCTGCCGGGGTCATCGCATTTGAGGCGCCCGTATGCGAAAATTACGCCTGTGCAGGGCCTGGCGGGGCACCCCGGAGACTCACCAGGACACGCCCCACCTCCGGAGGTTGCGCCCCCGACCCGCGTACCCGCCACAATGCGGCTCTCTTGATCTCTGGCTCTCTGGCAACGGCGGATGGACGCGACGTGAAGGGGACGTGGGGGGTGCATTGCCCCGATCGGAGGCCTCGTGAACAGATTTGCACTATTGGTCATGGGGTTGACCCTGGTGCCGACTTTTGCCACCGCTCAGCCGCTAGCCGTACCCGACGTCGGCCCCGCTGGTGTCGGTGTGTTCTTCCACAGAACCGATCGGGACTTCGAACAATCGAATGGAGACCAGTTCAGTGCCGACTGGAGCCGGAGGGGTCTGGCCATTTACGGTACGGTGGCACACCGTGCCGTATTCATGGCAACAGGCAGCTATGAACCACCTGGGGCGGATCCGGACTTTCCTGGCAGGGTCTACCAAGCACTGGGGATTGGCGCGGGCATTACCCTCTACCCCCTCGTTGAGGGCGCGTATCGCATCGGAGTCAGCCTCAGGTACTACCGCCACATCTGGCAGGATCAGTCCATACAGCGTTACGACAAAGTGGTCGACGGCACCACGGTTGCCCTGCAGGCGGAACGAGGATTCAAGTTGAGATCGGTGGATGCACTCGTCTGGATCGCACCTGCATACGTCGGGGACCGCCTGTACTCCTATCCCGGCGTCGACGCTGGCTCCGAGGATGCGTCGAGCACCAACATCGGCGCCATAGCCGGAACGAGCCTAGTGCTGTGGAGGCACGTTTCCCCATATGTGCAGTTTGCCGTCGTGGAGCACCTACAGACTCAGGCTGGGGTCAGTTACATCTTCTGAACCAGAAACCCTGGAATGCTCCCCACTTCGATTGGACACCCGTGGAGCGCACGATGACCTCGAAGGAGGGGCCATGGGTGAGTTACCACGAAAGGCGGATAGAGTCGGTGCTCTTGCAGCTCGGCGACTGGATCGCGTAGTGTCCGAAAAGTCGATTCCGCTGCACCGCTACGAGTTGCCAGCCGTCTGATACGCTCCCCGGATGATCGAACTCCAGCTACTCCTGGCGACCTTTTCCGGCCTGGGCCAATCGTCGCCAAGGAAGCGTGATCGCCTACCTAGTCGAAGAGAACCTCGTCCTCAAGGAGCAGCTCAAGTTGGTCGGGAAGCGGCTCCGCTTCAGGGATGACCAGCGCCGCCGGCTGGCCGCAAAGAACAGGCCATTCGTGGGCCGAGCTTCGTTAGAGAAGGCCATCGCCGAGTACGTCGGCCACTATCATAAAGAGCGGAGTCACCTGGGGCTGGGGAACGAGATTCCGAGCGGGGCCCCGGTGCAGCGCGAGGGCAAGATCGGGGCGAGCGAGCGGCTCGGGGGACTCCTCAAGTACTATCACCGGAGGGCGGCGTGAGAAGGGGCAGGAGAATGAGTTTTCGGACACTACGCGCTGCTAAACGATGACGATTTCCGATTGGATACAGATAGCCCTCCTCATAGCCGTGATCATTTACACGGTGGAGACCCGCCGGCTTCGTGTGCAGAGCGAACGCCAACTGCGTCTACTCCGGCATCAGGCACGCGTCGCTGCGCTGCCGAGCATCGCAGCCCAGGTGCAGCCTGTTGTGGAAGAGGCGGTTTACTTCCAAGAGAACCAGAAGGGCTCGGCCAAGTGGGACAAGGAGCAGCACATCGTTCAGGTGAACCGGACGGAGGCACTGGACGCTGCGAAGAAGGGGATCCGGGACGGAGCGGGAGTGCTGCCGCGTCGTCTCCCTCTAATCGAAGAGTTTGCCGAGCACCTGGCCTCGGACGCCAAGAAGCTGATCGAGGACGAGGAAACGGGGGCCAAGAGCTACAAGTATATCCGGACCGGAACGAACCACTACTCGCTCGCCTTCACTTACGACTGGATCGCTTCCGAACGAGAGCGGCGGCAGTCGAGCGTGTGGATTCACTCAGAGCCTCGCCCTGAAGATCGGCCCGTCATGTGGCAATTGCTCCAGGACCTGCGGTACGAGGGACTGGAGTGGCCGCCGAGGTGGGACAAGAAGTTCTGAGGTCGGACAGCATCTCCCTTCGGCCCCTCGACTAATTCATCGATAAGCGCGACGGATCTGATTGGTCATTGAGTGCCGCTGCCCGCTCGCACGACACCAGTCCGCCGAGCTACTCGACGCTCAAAGTCTTTGTCGAAACCTCGCCTGATTGCCGCCACGGCCTCGTTTCCTGAGAGCGTTTTCCGTCTAATCAACTCTTTCGCCAAGGTTCTAATGGCTGCCCAAGCGCCAGGGAGGGTCAGCAGGTTCATCGTTCGCTGCCGAAGAAGCCGCCAGTAGAGCGGCACCTCATCGTCGCCGACGATATAGTAGAGCCCTTGGAGGGCAGACTCTCGATCCTGCCTCCAATGGTAGTGCCGAACGCTCTTGGGATCGAACTGCCTCTGAGCCTCGATGCCTGCGAGACAGTACATGGCATGCCGCTCCGCGAGGTATTGCGCCCGAGCAAATTCGTGGGGGAAGCAATACCGAATCGTTCCCCGTGAGGAGGACTCCAGCGTTTGCCGCACCTTCTTTGGAAAGCTGACGCCCGACCGCAGCACGTAGCCAAGGGCATCGCCTTCGGGAACGATCGTGACCTTGCGGATTGGGATGTTCATCTGGAAGACTGCGACGGCATGGCCTGCCTCATGAAAAGCCGTAGACTTGAGCCGTCGATCAATCCGACCCATGCTGACATAATGGCATACTGCACGGCCCTAGGCCATGCCTTCCCTGACGCTAGGGCACACTTCGGCGCATCAGATCCCGCCGATTCTCGCGTACAGCTCCTCGTCGCTCGGATGGGTGTAGGCAACTGTTGTAATCGGGTTGGCATGGCGGGCGAACCGCTGGGTGAGGAAGAGGTCCTTGGTTGCCCGGTAGACAGCTCGTCACCTTCTGGAGTCAGTTACCACACGCAGCTTGAAGAGCGCACCACCATCCTGGCTAGCCGTCCCAACCGAGATGGGGGACGTTGTCACAATGAAACGATGTCGGTACCCGCGGCGGAACCACCCTGCTGCGGGCACGAGACCCGATTTGGACTCCATGAGAACCGAGCCGTTCGACCTTACCCCCAGCACGCGAAATGCCGTCGAGTCGGAGCTTGGGTGCATATATTGGGGCGCGTCAGCCGCGATATGAGCTCCTGGCGCGACGGAGACCGTCTTCACTCCGAGCGTATCAGTGCTGCCGAACTTCCCCCACCCGATCGAGATCATTTCGATGCGGACCCTGGAGGAGTGGCTCCCGACGCCGGTCCCACAGTGGAGCCTGGATGCCGGTACCTTTCCATTCAGCCCTGGACGATCGAAGTGCAAGCCGTCGTCCCGAAGCAACACCAGCCGTGTGCCATCTGAACTCATTCCAACCGGCTGGCCCGAGACCACGGCAAGCAGCTCCGGAGTCCCAACGTCGATGAACGAGGTAATGCTTGCGGGGCGGCTAGGATCACCGTCGCCGGGACCCTCCTCCTGGGTCTCGAGCGCAAGTACGTGCCCCGACGCGCCCCACGGAAGCCATAGCCCCTTTCCGACACTTCGCAGGCGAATTGCCCCGCAGACTTGGACCACACACGCAGTGGCATCGAATCCGCTCAGGTCCCCCCACACTCCGAGATCGCGGTGAGAGCCGCTCAGCGAGTACTCGCGATCGGGAGAAACCATAGCCCCGCAATGACCGCTGGATACGTACTGACCGCTGCTCGGTACGAACATGTGAGTCCCGAGTAGAAGCGTGTCGGGGGATAGCCATGCCAGTGCCTGCTGCGGATCCCCAGCGGTGGCGGCACCTTGCACCACGTAGCCGGCCATCTCGCCAGTGCTGCGTTTCCAGATGATGAGACTGTCGGGGGCCCAAGGGTCACGGCGCGGCGGGATAAGGACGGCCAATCGGTCTCCCGACGGACTCCATGATGACGAGCCGCCACCCATTATCCGGCCGCGTTCGACGCCGCCACTATCAATGATCGCTACACCAGACTTCTGACTCTGAGGCACGACGGCGATCTTCGCGGGGTCCGGGTATGTGAGCTTGTATGCGATCAGTCCGCAATCGGGTGAGAGGTCGGCCCATTCAAGCAGGGTGTTCCCGGCATCCAGGATCTTTCGCCCCGCCGGGCGATCCGAGTCGAAGAGGTAGAGTGCATCGCGATCGAGCCCCAGGACCTCGGCCAACGAGCGGCCGCTGTCTGTTATCAGGCGTGAGGGGATGAGAGCCAGCGAGGGTAGAGCCGAGGCGGCTTCTACACAAGGCGCCTGGGCAAGAGCGGCGATGATCGCCAGCAGCGTCGAAGCCAGGGAGGAGCAGCTGCGCATCACGGCCTTTCTCGAGTCGCGCCGGCGGGTTCGATGGGGGTGAGTGTCGCGTGCTGCCTCGGTATCATACTCCCGCCGCGGAACCAGGGGCCAAGTGAATCGCTTGCACACCTTGCCGAGCATTGGCTGCACCAAAGGATTGACCTGCCTAGATCGCTGCGATCCCCGTGTACAGCTCCTCGTCACTGGGATGGGTGTAGGCGACCGTCGTGATCGGGTTGGCGTGCCGTGCGAAGCGTTGGGTCGACGAATCCATGGGGAAGTGCTAGCCTTGATGCAATCCCCCCGACAACCTCGCCGATTCCCAAACGGTAATAAGGGCTCGCATGGAACTGCATACCGCCCGGGGCAGAATTCCCGTCGCGTGCCTCACGTCCGTTCCCTCGATCTTTGCCTTCGACCCCGTCACAAGAGAGCTCGGGCTGGGAGCCGAGGCATTCCCGAGAGCCAATGAACAGATTTGAGGCCTCGGCCAAGCAGACCAGACCACACCTTCCCTTGGCTCTCCTCCTCCTCCTGATGCCCGCTACCGTGGATGCGCAGGGCAGATCCCCTGATGGCAGAGACGAAAGCCGCACGATTGCGCCATGTCCAATGCCGAAGCTGGACGTGAAGTCCTGGTTACCAGTCGAGCAGAGGCGATTCACGTTCAGCATCCCACCCGACTTTCGAGAGGTGAAGGTCCAGGGCATTGACTCCTGGGTGCGCGAGTTTCAATCGGCCGACTCCAGCGTGTCGCTGAGCTTCGATTGGGGCCGGTATTCCGATCCCCTTACAAGGAATGACGACGGTGTGACGTCCTGCGCAGAGAGAATTGGTGGTCGAGAGGCTCGCGTGATCACGATTTGGCCGCTGGGTGCATATGGGGATAGCCTGGGGGATGTCAGATACGGTGCGGGCGCTGCTTGGCGAGACATCACGCCAGGAGTTCATTTGACCATATTCGGCTGGGCACGAGATCGAAGGGGGCTTGATCAACTCTTGCGGATATTCAGGACGGTCCGATTCGAATAGACGGCCTGATTCGCTTGCCGGCGCGTAGGGCACTCAGATCCCCGCGATCGCCGAATAGAGCTCCTCGTCACTCGGATGGGTATAGGCGACGGTCGTGATCGGGTTGGCGTGCCGGGCAAAGCGCTGAGTGAGGAATAGATCCTTCGTGGCCCGGTAGACGTTCGTGATCGCGGTGTGCCGCAACGTGTGGAAGTTGTAGATCGCCTCGAAGCCCGTTGAGGCGTTAAGCAACATCATCATAAGTCGAAGATTCTCCCTGGCGGAGGGTTACCCCGTTGCTGTTCCTCGATGACAACCTCGGCTCCGTCTTTATACTCCGTGACCAGCCCGATCGCGGGAAATACTGCGGATAGGCTTCCGAGGATGCTGTTAAGGAGCTTCAAGATCGGTTGCAGGGCCCGTCCAAAGAATCCCATAGCCGGAGAAGGCGGCGATGAGACGGCTGCAGCGGTTCTCCGCCAGATCGTGGCCTTCAACCTCAGGGGAGGACCTACCAGCCCGCCCTCGTCGAGTTGGATCCAATACCGATTTTCTGTGTCGTCGATTCTTCCCAGTTCCTCAACAACCGAGCTGAGGCGACGTTCGACGGTTGGATGTACTTCGAGAAAATCGCGTCGGACGTCGTCTGGCACAAAACCGGAATCACCGATTAGCCATCGAAGGAAAGCACCGATCGCTCGGAGCAACCCGCGTAAGAGTTCGAGGTCAGCTCGCTCTTCCAGAGTAAGTCTCGGCATATCCGCACGTCCTTCCCATTTTCGGGCATTCTAAGACCATCAATAGATCAGTGTGCCGTCCCCTACATGCCTAAACTCGTCGCGGCCCTCACGCTTCTGCGCCCTTGTCGGGACACATGGGACCGCCCCGATTCGGTAGATTATACTCTGTGTAGGATTGCAGTGCTGGCGTCTCGGGAACGTCTCATGCGTCGCCTCATATGCGCGATCCCGCAAAGGCAAGCCGTCAGCCTAATCTCTTCCCGAAGTTCCCCGGCTTCGCCTCGGACACAGGATTCCGTTCCACGCTCGTCATCGACTCAGCTCTCGAGCGCGGCATCGCAGCGGCAGCCTTTCAGAAGCTGGCGAGGACGGGCAACCGAGAGACTCTCATTCGTGATTCCGTCGAGCATGTTCTCGCGGAGCTCGCGCGCCTGAAGGAAGGCGCCTTGACGGATGTCGCACTGTGCGCGGTCCCTCCGGAGCTGGTTCAGCTATTGGATGCAGATCCCATCCCTCACCACGGAAGGCGTTCAAAGCAGCCTTCACGGGGCCGCACGTATACGCGGCCGCCGTACTAGTCAACGACGCGACCAATAGTGCGGCGGAGAGCGCAAAGTGCGGGAACCTGCGGGCTCGCGTAGCCCACTCGCGGAAACAGTAGCCGAGAATGCTAGCCATGGAAGTGGCTACAAAGACGATGTGCTCGCGAGAGCTAGATTTGGCCGATCTTTGAGTAGAGCTCCTCATCGCTCGGGTGAGTATACGCGACCGTCGTGATCGGGTTGGCGTGCCGCGCGAAGCGCTGGGTGAGGAAGAGGTCCTTCGTGGCTCGGTAGACGTTCGTGATCGCGGTGTGCCGTAGGGTGTGGAAGTTGTAAATGGCCTCGAAGCCTGCCAGCCGTTGCCAGTGTACGAAGATGCGCTGGACGCTGCGGAGCGCAAGGCGCCGTGACATGCTCGACTTGAAGAGGGCGGCGTCGCGAGCCATCGATTCGCCGATGATCCGCTTCGCAGCCAGGTAGTCCCTCAGCGCCGATCGGGCCCGCTGGGACAGGAACGCCACGCCCCCGCGTTGCCCCTTCGTGATCTTCTTCGGCAGGAGAACCTTCCAAGCCACCTCGTCCGACCTCGTCGTCACGTCGCCCACGTTGAGGCCCACGGCTCACGGAGGCGAAGGCCCGTGCCGATGGCGAGCGTCAGGAGTGCCAGATCCCGGCGGCTGCCTTGCTGCGCGACCACCTCGAGAAGGCGTGCCTGCTCCTCGGCTGAGAGCGCCTTCGGGGGATCGGGGACTCGGAGGAACAATGGCTCCATGTTCGCTCGCGTGTGGCGGGGCGCCTATTCCACGGCGATGACTCCCTTCCACATGTCCATTCCGCATGCGAACCCAATCTCGCCCTTCTTGGACGGCGGGATGGTCACCTCGACGGCCATATTGAGCGGCAGTTTCTTGTTCACATGCAGGGACGGGATGACGACTTCGGTGGCACAGGTCTTGTCCGTGGTGCGCGTGACCACAAGTGTAACCCGCGTGTTCGCAGGCACCGCAACGCGATCGGGGTGAAAGCCGGACTCGTCCGCTGTGATTTGGTAGCGTGCCTGTGCTCCGCCACCGGTCGCTTGCTCGACCTTGGCCGGCATGGGGGTCTGCAGGTTGCTGGCCCTGCCCTTCTCGACGACCGGAAGCCGTAGGATCGCTCCACGGCCGATTACCACGGAGTCTACGTGCACCGCGATGTTCTTCGAGGTCAGGACCGCATGAATATGAAGATTCGAGCCGCGGTGCGTGAAAACCCCCTGATGGTGCTCGGAATAGAAGCCAACCAAGGTCCCACGCACATCCTGGTCTTGACCACGCACCGATGCCGCCTGATGAGCTTCGTGAGTCGATGGCCCCGGAGGAAGCTGGCGGCCGTCCACTACGTGCCATCTCACGTGATGAATCGGTCCGTCGATCGTGAATGGAAACGGGCCACCGCTCGGCAACCCTGACTTCGCTCCGAGAGAGGCGAGGAGCGTGGCAAGATCTGCAGCGGATAGGTCTCGCAAAACCGGAAACTCATGCCATTGCGGCACATAGGAGAGCACCATCAGCGTGGCGGAATCGCTGGCCGCCGCTCGGTTCGTCGTGCTCAGCGTCCCATCCTCCGACGGACGCGTCACCCAGACCGCTCCGTCCACGATCGCAAACTCTCCATCCAATCCTGCGAGAGCGCCCAAGGCGAACGCATGAGGACGCTCGATGGCCTTGGTCAGCGCGACGCGGGCTTGGCGCTGGCCGCCGTGGATGATGTCCATGAGCGCGCCGACCGATTCGACGTCCGGCGCCTTCAACGCCACCGGCGCCGCGAGCGCTGCCAGAGGGATCGACGCGAGGATCGCGACGCTCACCGCTCGGGCGAGGCGTGAACGAATGCCAATCGTGGCGCGTGCAGAATTCATCTCTTGCTCCTTGGTGGTGGCTGAATCGAACGCTTGCCCAGAGGAGCGAAGCATCCGCCGTCGCCGGCTTTCGGGTTGAACTCCGTGGTCAGGTTCTCCAGCAGATGTGCGGGATGCCGAGAAGGAGTCCGCGCCAAGCGGCGATCCCAATCCCGCAGCAGTCGTGAGATCTCTCGGCGAAGCCGCTGAAGCATGGCGATCCGCGACCCGATTTCATCGTGCCGCGCTGCCGTCATGGCGCGAACTTCCCGGCAGGGCGCTCGGCCGGCGTCACGTGCACGGAAGACACGTGCCAACTCCTCGAGAGTGAAGCCAACGGACAACGCCCTCCGAATCACCAGGACCCGTTGCAAGGCCGTGCTGGGGTAACGGCGGTGCCCATGCGGTGTGCGATCCGGAGCCCCGATCAGACCGAGCCGCTCGTAATAGCGCAGCGTGTCGGTGCTGACCCCGGCCTTGTTCGCTAGATCAGCGGGTCGGACGGCCGATTCGTTTCGTTGCATTGGTTAGTTCCTCCAGACGCAGAAGATCGTAGGGTATGGAACCGGTTCCGGATGCAAGTGCCAATTTTGCGGCACCAACATCGAGCTCCAGACAGTGCCAAACGGGTGGGTTAGCGCGTGCGGCCGGTGTCGCCACTCATGGCAGTCACCCAAGCGAAGCTGCGAGCCATCACGCGGTCCTAGCCCGTTTGGGGGTGCCCCATCCCACCACGAAGAGCGCCTGGAGCGATTGCTCGCCGAGATTCAGGCGCAATCGAGGATATCCCGATTCCGAGAGCGACGACCTTGCAAAGTGGGACCTTCGCGCCCTCGAGTGGGGTTCGACCCTTCGAGATGGCGTGGGCGGCGCTCTGGAGCCCCCGTGGTAGCGTTGGTTGCCGTGTTCCCGGGAAGTCGAGGCCGACACGTTCGTCTAGCCAGGGTGGCGTGCGACATCCCGACCCGAGGTGACCGCTGAACGTGGTTCTAGCGGGAGAGCTTTCCCGACTCTGCTTGATCTGTATTGCGATAGTTGAATTCGCGCTATCGGCCCCGACGGCCGCGGGTGCGGTGCTGGCGCCGAAGGCTTTGCGCGTGAGTAGTTTGAGGACCATCCCGCTCAGCCGCGCTAGCTGGTTCTGGAGTAGTGCACCGCTCTACGACATGGGAGATACCCTCGCGCCTGCGACTCCCGTTCCCGCGACCCTGGCGGAGCACGCGCAGGCCTCCTGGTATGACCCGCCGAGAGATCCTTCGACCCGATTTGCGATCGAGAGAGATCTGAATCCGGTCCTGACTGCGGAGGATGGGGGCGGCGATCTCCATAACGTCCTTGAGATGAACCTTCAGCCACCGACGGGACAATCGGGGTTGACTGCGTCAAACTGGGCCGGCCTCACTCAGTCACTGTCGACGGTCCCGCTACACATCAAGCCAGATCGCCGGAGTAATTCTGGATGGATCCGATCCAGGGTTGTCGGACCTTGCCATCGTCGCATTCACTCCGTGGAGCGGCTCGGGTGGAGGAGGTGGGGGCGGAGGCTGCCCATTCGTCCTTAGCGAGACGGACGATGGATTCAAGGTAGAGAACTCGCTTCTGGGGCGAAGCGAAACGTCCACGGAGGGTACATTTGTCGGAGACGCCTATCCTCTAAGCCTCGTGCGGCCGCGGGCTTCAGGGCATGTGCGGTTGAGAGTTGCGGAGCTAGAGGAAAACATAGATGAGATCGATGACTTGAGCCTGGTGAGCGCAAGAGTCCCCGAGGGATTCAAGATCGCGACCGACCCGTCTGGGAATCCGGTGCTTCTGCGACCCGTCGAGTCAACTATTCGAGTCAATACTTGGAGCGGCAAGCAGCCGCCATTTGCGTCGCCGGTTGCGGCAATGAGCGCGTATCAGGGGGCACACGGAGATAGCGTGGAGTTCGAAGTCCAGCAAGGCACCAACGTGGGTCTCACTTCGGGCGGGGGAGTGGGAGTCCAATTGATTACGAAGCCGCATGAGTCCGCAGACATCACAGGGGGGGTTATCGGGGTTACCGTTCGTGTTTCGCCCGACGCCGATGGCGACCGGTGGGTTACGCTTGGTGCCGTAGTCCCACGCGAATTCTGGAGTACTGACTTCCTTCCACTCAGCGCCTTTGGGGATGAACCCGTGCGCAGGGTGCGCGTTGTCTGGCACACGCCTCACACGCTCGGGTGGGTCGGACTCGTCGAGGTAAGGAATATGGAGTACCAGTCGCTACCGTGCCTATCGGCCACGCATTCTACTGGAATGTCGATTGCCAACGAGCTTCACGAGCGCGATGGCTTGAGAGCTACGCTCGCACCTGGAGAGTTTGTCGAGTTGGTGTTCGATGCGAGCAAGAGTCCGACCGGAGCGCAGTATGTACTCTTGGCCTATGGACGCTACTACGGGGCCCGAAAAGAAATCACTTCGGCGGCGGCCCCCGCGACGTACTCGCTTGCTCAGAATCGACCCAATCCGTTCAACCCGGAGACCTCCATTGCATTCGGCTTACCGGCTCCAACCTTGGTCACGCTAAGGGTATTCAATGTCACGGGTCGTTTGATTCGGACCCTTATTGACAAGCAGATGCCGGCGGGTTTCCACACCAGCCACTGGAACGCTCGAGACGCCAAGGGCTCAGCCGTCTCCAGCGGCGTATATTTTTACGAGCTTAGGGCCGGTTCATTCGTCGATCGACGTCGAATGGTGCTTCTACGCTAGCCTGGTGACAGGCCCGCGCCTAAGCGCAAGCGCCACCCTTTTGCGAAAGGCACTGCCCGGTTTCCTTGTGCTCCCACTTGCGAATCGACCATGCGAGGCGCGATAGTAGTACTTGATGTCCAGCCCCCCCCGCTTGCCCCGCCCTGCTCAGGATCGTAGCCAAGCACGACAGAAGACTCGGAGCCCATCGTCCCGAGTCCTGCCTCAAGCGCTTGTTGGCCTCGCGGCCCTCCTAGGGTCCGCGTACTTTCTCCTGGCAGAGCATCAGATCGCCGGGAAGTGGGGCTTTTCCCTCGATGACTCCTGGATCTACGCCACATTTGCCCGCAATCTAGCCACAGGACATGGATACTCTTTCAACCCTGGCGAGCCGATTGGGGGCGCCACGGGGCCCCTATACGTATTCATCCTCACCCCCCTCTATCTGATTTTCCGTGATGTGATTTGGCCTGCAAAGGCCCTCGGTATTGCCTGCCTGTGCGCTTCGAGCGTCCTGATCTACCGTACGGTGGCTGATCTCTCCCCCGGGTCATCGGTGAAACCACTACTGGCGGGTCTGCTCCTTGCGATCTCTCCCTCATTCCTGTGGGCATCGGTCTCAGGCATGGAGATCCCTGTCTACCTGCTTGTGGCCTGTCTTGGGCTTCGCGCGTACGCGAAAGAGCGGTGGGTGCTTGCCGTTGCGTGGTGGTCTCTAGGTGTGTGGCTGCGTCCAGACGGTTTGTATCTGGCCATGCTCGGATTGTTCGCCAGGCCCGCGCTCACGCCAAAGAAATTCGTGGGCCCCGGCTTGGTGGCGATTTCCATTATCGGCAGCTTCTTTCTCTTCAACGAGGTTGTGGGTGGCCATCTTTTCCCCAATTCCGTAGGGATCAAGACGACCCCCCAAGCCAATCCGTTCCCACACATGTTCTACATGATCAGACACTGGGCGGGCCTCTGGGGGCTGCCGTTTGGGCCGAATCAGATCGGCGAGCACTGCGTCCTTCTTCTCCCGGCACTAGCGGTGGGAGCCATCAGGGCGGCGAGGCGTATTCCGGCCGTTGGCCTGTACGCCTTGGCCACGCCGGTTGTGCACGCATTGGTCGGCGTCTCGTCGGGGGCACACGGACGGTACATCATGTACGTCATCCCGTTCGGCTTGGTACTCGCGGTTATGGGATTCGACTACATCGCGCGTCGCGGTTCCCTGCGGGTCTACAGCGCCTGGATGATCGCGCTCGGAATCGCTTGCCTCACGTGGCAGCTCTACACGATTCGCAAGAAGGCCATACAACATGGGTGGAACGTTCAGAACATCAATGAACTGCAGGTGTTCATGGCAGAGAGGATGCGGATGGGGGTGAGCCCGGGGGACACGGTGGCGGTCAATGACGTGGGGGCGATGGGCTACTTCAGCGGCTGCTACGTTGTCGATTTGGTCGGCCTGGTGTCGCCCAAGCGAGACTTGCCGGAGAACTTGAGGATCTACAGGCCGAAGCTCATGGCCGTATTTCCCGATTGGTTTGCCAAATATGTCGTATTCGATCCCAAGACAGGATTTCCCAACTTCTACAGCTCGGATTCACTATACAAGTACACGCCTGTGGTCCGCATCGCCCTTCGGCAGAACACGATCGCAGCGCGGAATACGATGGTGCTCTTTGAGCGTCTTCGGCCCGACGAGGATGCCGCGCCGACGGCGCCTGTCTATGTGAGGTAGCTTGGAGTTCGCGAAGGGTTACGTTTGGGGAGCCAAATGAAAGTGCGAACTCGCGGGTTCGCGGAGGGGATAAGGGCCCCGGTGGCGAGAGCCGCCGGGGCTCTCGCACATGTGGCGAGTTGTTGCGATCTTGTGGCGCTCTCTTGCGGCACACCGTAGCGAAGCTCGCAGTGGGAGAAGCATGGCTGCCCGTGGATTCACGGAGAGCGGGCTGAATTCGCCGCCGTGGGCTCTCTTCCTCTCTGGCTCTCTGCAGTGACGTTTTGCCTCGAGAGGCGTGTTCAGGCGCCTCTCGTACCTGATCTCTGGGTCCACAACATCTAGGATATCCCGATTCCGAGAGCGACGACCTTGCAAAGTGGGACCTTCGCGCCCTCGAGTGGGGTTCGACCCTTCGAGATGGCGTGGGCGGCGCTCTGGAGCCCCCGTGGTAGCGTTGGTTGCCGTGTTCCCGGGAAGTCGAGGCCGACACGTTCGTCTAGCCAGGGTGGCGTGCGACATCCCGACCCGAGGTGACCGCTGAACGTGGTTCTAGCGGGAGAGCTTTCCCGACTCTGCTTGATCTGTATTGCGATAGTTGAATTCGCGCTATCGGCCCCGACGGCCGCGGGTGCGGTGCTGGCGCCGAAGGCTTTGCGCGTGAGTAGTTTGAGGACCATCCCGCTCAGCCGCGCTAGCTGGTTCTGGAGTAGTGCACCGCTCTACGACATGGGAGATACCCTCGCGCCTGCGACTCCCGTTCCCGCGACCCTGGCGGAGCACGCGCAGGCCTCCTGGTATGACCCGCCGAGAGATCCTTCGACCCGATTTGCGATCGAGAGAGATCTGAATCCGGTCCTGACTGCGGAGGATGGGGGCGGCGATCTCCATAACGTCCTTGAGATGAACCTTCAGCCACCGACGGGACAATCGGGGTTGACTGCGTCAAACTGGGCCGGCCTCACTCAGTCACTGTCGACGGTTGGCTATGATTTTTCATCGCTCCGCTATCTTGAGATCTGGGTCAACGACTTCACCCCGAATCACGCGCTGACCCAGGCCAAGCTCCACATCGATCTCGGGCAAGTCAGCGAGGATGCTTTCTGGAATCCCAGCAGCCCGCCGAATGGGCGGCTCGACACAGAGGACAAGAACGGCGACGGAAGGCTGGACATCAATAGTGTCGATAATCTCACCGACGAGGACACGGGGCTCGACGGCCTCCACGACTCCGAAGAACCCGGCTACACCGGCCCCGGCTCCGATCCAAACCACGACGACTACGCCTACGATCGCAACAATGCGGGCGATTACAGTCGAATCAACGGCACGGAGAGGAACGGGACCGGCGACCCCAACGCGCGAGTCGACACGGAGGACTTAGATCGTGACGGCTACCTCGACACGCAGAACGACTACTTCGAAGCGACGATTGACTTGGCGGACACCAACTACGTGGCGATCGATGTGCCCCGCGACTACGCCAACAATCCCGACGTGGTGGGCACGATCCGCGCCGATAACGGGTGGCGGCTTTTTCGGATCCCTGTAAGCGGGACGGCCGTTCAAGAGCGTGAACTTCGTGAGTTGGGATTACGTCCCGCATGTCCGGCTCTGGCTGAACGGCATGGCGGGTTCGGTGACGATCCAAATCGGCGGAATCGATCCTGTGGGAGTGGCCTTCAACCCGTCGTCGTCGGCTGTTCAGTGCCACACCTACCCGAATCCGGCCAGCGCCGAGGTGACGTTTTCGATTCTGCTGCCACAAGCTGGGCACGCTCGACTCCGGCTCTACGATCTCCGGGGTCGCCTCGTCAAAGAGTTGTTCGACGAATCCATGCCGGCGGGATCGCAGATGCGCATCTGGGAGGGCAAGGATGCCAGCGGGCACAAGGTAGCGTCCGGCCTGTATCTCTACCGGCTTGAGGCGCCGGGATCGAATGCTTCCGGTCGGGTTGTCCTCGTGCGGTGAATGAGGCTTCAAACGCTCGGTGGAAATCTGTTTGGCCGAGGGTGGATGTGCGCGACAGTGGTGATCGGATTGGCGTGCCGGGCGAACCGCTGGGTGAGGAAAAGGTCCTTCGTGGCCCGATAGACGTTCGTGATCGCAGTGTGGCGCAGCGTGTGGAAGTTGTAGATCGTCTCGAAACCGGCGTTTCGCTGCCACTGGACGAAAATGCGCTGGACGCTGCGAAGCGAGAGCCGGCCGGTCTGGCTCGACTTGAAGAGGGCGGCGTCGCGAGCCACCGGCTCTCCGATGACCCGCTTCGCAGCCAGGTAGTCTCCTAGGGCCGCCCCGGCCCGCTCCGACAGGAACGCGACGCCCCCGCCGCGCCCCTTCGTTATCTTCTTCGGCAGGTCGACCTTCCAGACCACCTCGCCCGATTTCGTCGTCACGTCGCCCACGTTGAGGCCCACGAGCTCGCGGAGGCGAAGACCTGTCCCGAGGGCCAGGGTCAGCAGAGCGAGATCGCGCCGGCAGCCTCTCTGGGTGACCACCTCGAGGAGTCGAGCCTGCTCCTCGGCAGAGAGCGTCTTCGGGGGATCAGGAACGCGGATGAACATGGGCTACCTCCGTGCCTCCATGCTCCCTCTTGGTGGGCCATCGCCCCTCATCGGGCTGCCTCGCTCCACGATTGGAGCTCGACGATGTTGTCTTCCGGATCGGTGACATAGCACCACGTCACTCGCCGGCCATCGGAGGTCGTGAGTGTCACCACCTCTCCAAGAGCCCTTCCGGCCGCTGTGAGCACCGCCTCGCGGGCGGCGGCGACGTCGGCGACGGCAAATGCGATGTGCGCGAATCCGAGGCGGTTGGCCACACTCGGCAGGCGCGGTTCGGCTCGACGGTACTCGTAGATCTCCAGCGTCGGTCCGTCGGGGCCGTGACCGGGTAGGCGAAGGTGGACGCCTCGCAGGGCTGCGTCCGGCACGCCCGTTCCTCTCTCCAGGTCGGCTCCCGCGTAATCGCGTTCCGGGGGCACGATCTCGCAGCCGAATAGCCCGATGTAGAAGTTCGCGAGTCGACGCCAATCGGAGGCCACGACGCTCGTGTGTCCGAAGCGCGCGCCGCGGACTTGGCATGTTGTGCTCATGGGTTCACCTCCTGCCCGTCTTCATCCGGAGGATGGAACTATATCCCCTAGGATCTGCTCTTGCTCCTAGCCGCGAGCACGTGCCGCGAACATGGGCTGCCTCCGTAGCTCCATGTTCGCTCGCGTGTGGTGGACATCAAGGGGAATGGTGGAGATGGTGGAATTGAGTTCGGATTCGCCGCCTATATACGGGAGAACGGGAACCGAATCACACGGCGCGCCGTGGGCGCGACAGGGCGCCCAAGGGCGTAGATCTCGCGCCCTTCGGCCAACTTCCCGCCGGTGCAGAAATGGTAGGCCCTTGGGCCACGTGGGTGCGGTCGAAGGCGGCATGAAAAGACCCCCGCGTAAGGTGTGGGGGGAGACCCTCGCGCGAGGGCGGACTGCCTAACAAGTATAGACCTCGTCGCGGGCGGGCACGGGGTATTTGCGAAGTCGCGCCGATTGGGTGCCAACGTGGGGCCACGGGCGCCGGTGCAGAAATGGTAGGCCCTTGGGCCGTTTGGGTGCGGAAATGGTCCCAGTTTGGGGCACTTCGGTGCAGAAATGGGAGGGTCTTGGGCCCTCTCGGTGCATTCATGCGGCATGTTTTGCGACCCTGGAGACGGGTATGCCGCATGGGGATCTCGTCACAGCTCGGCGCAAATGCGCGCAGTGCTAACAGCTAGGGGCAGTGCGTGAGTCGCGCCCTTCCATGAGAAGCGCGATTTTGGGCCCAAAACATGCCGCTGAAATGCCGCTTGGCGCGCCAAGTGCGCGAGCTTGTCCTCCATTGCGCGCGCAACTGTCCACTTGTCGTCCTTTGGAGGAAAGACGCATGTCGAGGCCCCGAGAGACGCCTCAACAGACGATCCGAAGACGCCCGTGTGGCAGGATGCCTGCGAGGGGGAAGGACTAGGGGCAGGTCCATTGGAGGGGAAATGAGCAATGAGACGGCAAGAAAGCACCAGGGAGTAGTACTTCGACTCGGCGTTCGCGAAATGCCTTGGGTCATACGAGCATACTTCTTCTTGTTTCTGATGTTCGTGCTGCTAATGCTCATCGCAGTGGCAGTGCAAATCTGGGCGCCCCAGGTTCCTCCATTTGCCACCGACCTGGCCACCTTCTCGAAGGATGCGTTGCAGCTAGTTCTGGGAGCGGTCCTAGGATCGCTGGGTCTGGCCGCCGATCAAAAATGGAAAGCAGCAGAAGCGCAGAAACAAGCGTCAGTGCAAGGATAGCAATCCATGGCGGGATTTAAGACCACGAACAGCCCCCCTGAAACCGCGGAGCGCTCGCCCGTGCCGGACGGTAAGCGGCAACCAACTCCTACTTCCACGCATCGGTGATCCTCGTGGCCGTGCAGTTGGTGCCGTTCGGCCCAGACTAGTAACAGGCAGAGCATGGAGGGACGTGCGATGAAGACCCATACCCGGCTACTCGTAGCTCTTGCCTCGGCGTTCGCTCTCACGGTGCCATCACTTCGCGCCTGGGCTCAGTACATGTATCTTGATGCAAACGGGGACGGGGTCAGCACCCGCGAGGATGTCCTCAATCCCGCCGGGGAGCCAACGACCGTTACGGTCTACTTGGACACCTCCCGCAATGCAGACAGTTCGGTGGCCTATTGCACGACTGGCTCGGAGGCCCTGTCCATTGTCTCCTATGAGTTCATCCTTCACGCCAGCGGGGGGACAGTGTCATTTGGCAAGTACACGAACCTGCGATCGACGATGAACGTCTCGTTCGGCTCGGGTTCCAGTGAGACGGACTTCTACGCGGGATTCGGCGGGGCAAAAGCCCTTGATCCGGGCTTGTATCATCTCGGGAGCCTTTCGGTAACGGTGGAGGGCGGTTCCCCGACACTGGAGCCAGCCTCCATGTCCACCCTCGACCCGCACTTCGGGACGTCGTTTGGGACCCAGTGTCTTGCTGCCGACGGCGACAACACATACAAGCTTGGGCTGGACTGGTACGGAATCGCCGGGTGTGGGTCGCCAGGGAGCGCCAGGGGCGGCCCAAATATCCCTTCCCCGCTCACGGCGGCTGCCAGTTGCTTCGACTCGACGGGAGTTCCGCTCTTCGGCTGGGATATCCCGGGGGATGGATCGAGCATCGCAATCGGAACGAATGGCTTTGTGTATGTAGCCGATCCAATCCACAATCAGATCTGTCGCTACTCGCTCAACGGGAGCGGCGAGATGTGCTGGGGCAGTCCGGGCATAACCCCTCCCGAACCCGGTGCCTTCTACCAGCCAAGGTGGCTCGCGTGGAACCCAAAGAACAATCGGCTCTACATTAGCGGCACGTACTCCGTTGCGGTCTACGACCCCTCGGGGAACTTCGACTTTGATATCAAGGGAGATTCAGTGTCCACCGAGCCAGGGAATTTTGCCGGCGCCCCGGGCGCCGTCGCAATCGACCCTAGGAACGGGTTCGCGTGGGTCCACGAGTCGAACTATCATAACGACGTCTTCGTGGATCGTCTTCAAGAGGTTGATCTCAGTGGCCACTTCACGGGTCGCGTGCTGAACCGGGACACGAGCTGCAAGATGATGCAGAGCTTCGGGGTCGAGGATATGGCCGTCGACTCGACCGGGAGCGTATACATGCTCGACCACGGTTGGTACATCAGCGAAGTGCATCGCTACGATCCGGGTGTCGGGTGCGGCGCGCACTGGGGCCACGAAGGAGTCCCGGTGCCGGGCGAACTGAGCATCGCCAACAGCCTTGCGATCGATAAGGACGGCTTCATCTGCGTCTTGGATTGGACTGCCTTGGGACATTTCGTCCGCAAGTACGATCGATCGGGTGTGTACATCTCATCGATACAAATCGGGCTACCTGGTGAGCAGTTTTCCTCTGGGCTCGATTTCATGCACAACGCAGCCGGACAGTTCATGTATGTGGCCCCCTTCGGGCCCAATCGCGTTGAGGTCTTCGGGGATGGCATTGAAGCGATGAATATTCTTGAGACGCCATGGGTCGATCCATCGACCTTCCGACTCAAGACGAGCGACCTGGATTTGCTTGCCGCGTGCCCGGATGGTCCTCAGGACAACCGGAAAAGGATGAAGGGCGTAGCCGCTGACGGCGTTAGCCCGCTGCTGCTGCGTCTACACCTGCCGGAATCCGGGACCGTCCGATGGAAGTTGAGTGACCCACAACATGTCGGCGTCACAGAGAATCTTGGCAGCCTTTCCACTCTGGATAGTGCGATGACCGGACTTGTGGTAGATACCTCGGTGGAGAGCGTCGGCGGAGAGTACATTGCCTTTGCGGTCTACACAGCACCCATCGATTTTGAGCGATCGTCAGTTCCGGCCGACACATTGATGGGGGAGCGCCCGTTGCGGCTCACGGCCAAGTTCACGCCCGATATCGGCGCGGACTCCGTGGATACATTCTGTGATCTGACTATCGAGCGGCCGACGGTAGTCTTCCTCCATGGGTTCCTCGGTAATTCCGGGGCCTGGAACAACTTCAAGAGCATTCGCGCCCCTGCTGACACTGCTCTTTGGGGTGCCGACAAGCACATTGTTGTGGATTACAGTGAGACTAGTGGCAAGCCGTTGGCCACCAACGCGCGAGTGCTGGGCCAGGAGCTTGCGTCCGCAACGGCCAGCGCTCGCGCGCGGCGCATCGCGTCGGCCCAAGTTGACATCATCAGTCACTCGATGGGTGGCCTCGTCCTTCGCCGTCTCGCGGATGCGGGACCACAGGATCCCTTCACGTTTCGGAACCCAATCAATATGGGCCGCGGGTACTACCACAAGGCAATGTTTCTTGACGTTCCACACCAGGGCAGTTTTTTCGCCGACATTGCCGTGAAACTTCGAGACGTCATGAACGACGCGACGGTGCAACCTCCTTTGCGACAGACAGCACGCTGGCTCCTTGAAAGATTCGCAAAGGCGATGCACAGCGATCTCAGCACTGTCACCGGGGGCGCGATCGATGACATGAGGCCGGGAAGTGCCGCGGTAACTGGCCTGCAGCAGTTCACCGCGCCAACGCACAGCCACGTTGGCGTCGGAGGCAGCGATCTGTGGTCTTCGGCGCAACTCCTTGCGTCCGCCACGGCGGACGGGGTGTCCGCGTTCATTCAACTTGTGGCGACGTTTACGAGCCTTCCAGAGTTGAATGCGCTATTGCCACCAAATGAGCATGACGTGGCTGTACCGCTAGACAGCCAAGTTGGTGGGCTGAGTAATCCGAGTCACTACGTCAAGGCACGTCTCAAGGAGGGACTCCACGGTGCGCCCCTGTCCAGCAACATCGCGGGAAATGTGGCGCGTGATTGGGCGAGGCGCCCTGTGGAGGACGCGGCGTTCTTCGCGTCTTCGTTGCCCGGCGGGGCTAGCTTTGCGCGTTCACCCGGCGTCTCGGAGGAGGCGAAGGGACTCGCCGAGGCCGTCGGGGACGAGATATCGGGCTTCGCCGGCGTGACGCTCCGTTTCACAGAGCCCGTGGGCGGAGGCGTTCTTTCGGGCGACAGCATCCTAGTTGCAGTCCAGGCATTCAGTGACGTCGAAAAGGCAATCGTGACCTATCCGGGTGGCGCGGTATTCCTCGACAGTACGCTGACGGCGTATGTGCACACGGACAAGGCATACCAAGGTCCCTTTGAGCTCATGGCTCTCGCTCTCATGGCGGATGGGACGATGGGGCGCTCGGAACCAGTGACAATGACAGTAGGGGGACCTTCCGTGCCCAATGGCATCGAGGTAACTCCTGCGTCGGTCAGCCTTTCTGGGGTTGGTGGTCTACTCGAGCTGCGCGTGGTTGGAGACTACAGTGACGGCGTGCAACGAGACATCGCGACGAGCGCATTCGGCACGACCTACACCGGATTCAATACGGGAATCGTCTCCGTCAGCCAAGACGGGGTCCTGCGCGGGTCCGGTGCGGGCATGACGACCGTGACCGTTCAGAACGGGACGCTCTCGCAGGTCGTCACGGTGGAGGTGGGCAGCGCACCTCTGATCAACAACTCGCCGCACGCGAATGCTGGGGGTCCGTATCAGATCTGCAATGGAGAGGCTGTGCATCTCAGCGCGTCGGGTTCCATCGACTTCGACGGCGGTCCTTTGACCTACACCTGGGACCTCAACGGTGACGGCCAGTTCGGCGATATGTCCGGGGCGTCCGTGTACTATACGCCGCCCTTCATCGCCGACGAGCGCCTCATCGGGCTTCGCGTAACCGACCCGGCCGGAGCGACCTCAGAGGACTACACCACGATTCAAGTGCCGTTGAATTGCTTTGGAGGTGTTCGTACCTGCGTCTTCAATGTGGGTGCCTTCGGAGTGGCCGACCTCAGCACCGATGGGAGCGGCGATGTGTACATGTTCGACAAGTTCGACACTTTTGGGCACGTCGAGCGCCGCACCGACGCGTGCGCCCCTGGTGCGATCGGATACCCCGCTCACAGTCCGGCCGATCTTGAGGAGTTTGCTGTGGACTCGTCAAGAGTGGCGTACGTCATCGGTCCGCCGGCAGACGAGGCGATTCTGAGGTTTGGACCTGGATCGCTTGGCGAGCTCTCACCGCTGGCATCGGTCTCAACCACTCCCTATTCTCTCGTGACCGGCATCGCGGTCGACCGGGACGGAAGTCTCTATGGATCGGACTACGACCCAGGGACGCAGCATGTGTTCATCCGGAAGTTCGACCAAGCGGCTCCGATCGCGACCCTGCTCACCAGCTGGGACCTCACGCTTGCCGCGGGTGTGGTGAGCGCGGAGTCGTTGTCCGTGGCGGTTGCTCCGGACAGCGCGATCTTCGTCGCCGTGAGGAACGAAATCTTGAAGGGTGTGCCGCACGTTGGTGGGTACGTGCTCGAGCGTCGCTGGGGGAGTTTCGGTTTCGGAGCGGGTCAGTTCCGGGGAATCTCGGACGTTGCCCTGGGACCCGACGGCGACGTCTATGTCACCGACTACGGCAATCACAGGATCCAGAGGTTCGCCAGCGACGGCACGTTCCGCTCAATGCGAAAGAAGGCCCTTACGAACGATGGGAAATTCTACCATCCCACCGGGGTCACCGTTCTCGATGACACGCGCGTGGCCGTTGCTGACCTTCTGCTCAGCGGCCAGCCAAGAGTGCAGATTCTCTACTGGGGTGACGCAGTTCCCACTTCTGTGCTGGGGAGCCCGCCGGTAGTACGGAATGCGCTCGGGCAGAACTACCCGAACCCCTTCAACCCGACGACGACGATTGCCTTCTCGGTCGCCGAGAATGGCCACGTCCTACTCGCGATTTACGACGTGCGGGGCCGGCTCGTCAGGACACTGGTCAATGAGCCACGAGGCGTCGGGAGTTACCGCGCGGTATGGGACGGGAAGACCGATACCGGGACGAGGGCTTCGAGCGGGGTGTACTTCTATCGCGTTTCGGCAGGGCGCTTCCAATCGACGAAGAAGATGCTGCTCCTCAAGTGAGGGTCCCTTGGGGGGGCGCGCTGGAGCCTCATTCTGTGAAGGCTGCTGGGGCGGGACTCGTTCGGTGGGGTAGTACGGTTGCGCCTGGGTGCTCGCACCGTACAGGTTGGCTACCCGTAGCCACCGTGGCGCTGCTCCTCTGCTGCACAGGATGCTCGGGTTCCTCAGGGAGCGGTGTTGTCCAACCCATAACCGGCACGGAGCAAGTTGCGATCCTGGAGTTCTCGATCAGCGTGTCGCCGGACGAGCATTGGCTCGCCTTCACCGAATGGGTCTTGCCCAAGGCGCGAGTCTTTGAGGAGCTCTCGCCGTACGAGTACCCGATTCGTGTTGCGACGATGGATCTCAACACCGGCGAGATCATTCGCCACGCGATCGAGTCCCTTCCGCCGGATCCTCTCGGCTTTTCATCCTCAGACAAGGAGTGGAAGGGGCGGGCAGGTCTTGAGTTGATCAAACATAGACTTCGCCCCCCCGGCTGGAGAGGGAACTATTTCTACCTCCAGCCCTACTACTACGGCGTTTACGTGGCCATGGATCGTTCGGTCCCCGGATTGCAGATCCTCGCCAATCCCAATGCCCCGGGCGAATGCTCGGATTGTCCGCCCCTCACCAGCGTTGAGTTCCGAGGCCGCGTCTGGGATCTACTCTCGAAGGATGTTGCCGCCGTGTTCGAGGGTGGCGTGGTGCGTTGCCTGTACTTTCGGGGCGAAAGTCCCAGGATAAACATGATCCTTCGGCTGCGAGACGTGGGCGAAGAGGAAGTGGTGGTCAAGCGCAAGGAGAAACAGGGGGCGATGGTATCCATCGCGAGGGTACGCGTGTCGCCAGATGGGCGATACCTCGCCTACGTTGTGTATACCAAAGGCCTAGGATTCCTGGATGGGCCTAGCGAGGAGCTCTTCATAAGAGACCTTGCCCGCGGGCGCGAGAAGAAGATTGCCACCTATGGCTACATGAGCAACCTGATTTGGAGCCCAGGCGGTGAGCGGTTGTACTTCGCGGGAGGAGAGTATCAAACCGACACGGCGGTTCGCATCGTCGATGTCGCTGCGACGTTCCCGAAGTGAAGTAATCGAGACTGAGTCCAGGTTCGATGGGGAGGGCCGAGTCTGGCACTTAGTTCGCGAAGGGTTACGTTTGGGGAGCGCAAGGTGGAGAGCCTGCGGAGAGCGCAGGTTCCTGGTGGTTCGGCCCCGGCGGCATGTGTCGCCGGGGCCTTCGCACATCTGGCGAACACGTGCGATGTTGTGGAGACTGGATCTTTCCGACATGTGTCGGAGATTCACCCGCATTTCGCCTAGGCTCGCCCACCGTGAGCAGACGATGTATCACAGTCGAGCAGAATGGCTCTCTTCTTCTCTGGCTCTCTGGGAGAGTCACCTGGGATGGCAACCTCGGCGATGGGCAGCGCGCGTCCTCAGGCGTCTACTTCCCGGGATGCGTGTGTCGCCGGGGTCCTCGCACATCCGACGCACGGTGCTGAGGGCCCCTGAGGCCACTCTTCGGCCCACGCGTTGGCCCTGACTAAGGCCTATACTCTTGGAGCGCCGTGCCCCTATGGGCGCCCTCCTTCTGCGATGGATCGCTGGCTTCGCGCGAGGCGATAGATGCACCAAGGCATGCGCCGGTAGTGTCTGCAAAGTAGGACGTTGCTATGAGCGGTTCTCCAGTTTCCGTGACTTGCCGTTCCAGGAATCGCCACCACATCACGCTGCGATTTGACTTCCTGCTCGTCGTCTGGATAGCCCTATCTGCCGCCTCTGCGGGACGTTCATGGGGTGGCCCCATGTTCGCGGCGGCCTTTCTATCATTCGATACGGGCACCGCGCCATTTTCCGTCGCGATCGGAGATTTGAACGGAGACGGGAGGCCAGATCTCGCAGTGGCGACCGAGGGAGCCCGCACCGTGTCCATTCTCCTTGGCAATGGGGATGGGACATTTGGGGAGAAGGTGGAATGCGGGGTGGGGGGCAGTTCATCTGTCGCGATCGGGGATGTGAGCGGGGACGGAAAGCCGGATCTCGCGGTGGCGAGTTACCTCTCCGGCACCTTGTCCGTTCTATTGGGCAATGGGGATGGGACCTTCGTGGCGGAGGTGGACGGATCGGTGGACAGTCCGCTCTCCGTCTCGATCAGCGATGTAAGTGGGGATGGCAAAGCGGATCTTGTGGTGGCGAATGGCGGTTCGTCGGCCGTTTCCGTACTCTTGGGCAATGGCGACGGAAGCTTTGGCACAAGTGTCGACTACTGGACAGGGGGCACTCCCCGGGCCGTAGCGATCTGGGATGTGAGCGGGGACGGGAAGCCGGATCTCGCAGTGGCAAACGGCGGCTTGGGCGCAGTGTCCGTTCTCCTAGGCAATGGCGACGGAACCTTTGCGGCGAAGGTGGATTATGGGGCGGGCGACAATCCCAACTCCGTTGCCATTGGAGATGTGAACGTGGACGGGAAGCCGGATCTCGCGGTGGTGAATGGCGGCGACGGCACCGTGTCCGCTCTCCTGGGTAATGGGGATGGGACCTTCGGGGCGAAGGTGGACTATGGGACAGGGGGCGGCCCCAATTCCGTTGCAATCGGAGATTTGAACGCGGATGGGAAGCCGGATCTCGCGGTGGCGAACAGTGGCTCGGGTAGCGTGTCCGTTCTCTTAGGGAATGGGGATGGGACCTTTGCGGCGAAGGTGGATTATGGGACAGGCGGTGGCCCCTATTCGGTCGCAATCGGAGATCTGAACGGGGATGGGAGGGAGGACCTAGCGACGGCGAACGAAAGCATCAACAATGTCTCCGTTCTCTTGGGCAATGGTGACGGAACCCTGGGGACGAAGTTGGACTACGGTACGGGACTCACTCCCTACTCCGTCGCGATTGGAGAGCTGAACGGGGATGGGAAGCTGGATCTCGTGGCGGCGAATGTCCTCGACAACACCGTATCCGTTCTTCGGGGCAATGGGGATGGAACCTTTGTGGCGAAGACGGACTTCGCGACGGGGCTCAGTCCATACTCCGTGGCGATCGGAGATCTGAACGGCGATGGGAGGGGGGACCTCGCAGCGGCGAACGTCAGCGCCAGCACAGTTTCCGTGCTCTTGGGCACTGGGGGCGGGGGCTTCGGAGCGAAGGTGGACTACGGGACCGGGAGCGGTCCCATTTCCGTCGCGCTTGGCGATGTAAGCGGAGATGGGTTTCCGGATCTCGCGACGGCGAATGATGACGTCCACACCGTTTCTGTCTTCCTGGGCAATGGGGACGGGACCCTGGGGGCGAAGGCGGACTACGGCACGGGTAGCTTTCCCTTCTCCGTCGCGATCGGAGATTTGAGTGGCGATGGGAAGCCGGATCTCGCGGTGGCGGACTTTGGGTCCTACACGGTGTCCGTGCTGTTGGGCAACGGGGACGGGACCTTCCGGGCAAAGGTGGGCTACGGTGCAGGTGGGGGTCCCCGTTCCGTCGCGATCGGGGATGTGAGCGGGGACGGGAAGCCGGATCTCGCGGTGGCGAATATTAATGGGAACTCCAATACCGTGGCAGTTCTCCTTGGCAATGGGGACGGGAGCTTCGGGGCAAAGGTGGAGTACGGCACGGGGCGTCTTCCCCAGTCCGTCGCGATCGGAGATTTGAGCGGTGATGGAAGGCCGGACATTGCCACGGCCAATGCCGGCTCCAACACCGTGTCCGTTCTCTTGGGCAACGGTGACGGGACCTTTGGGGCGAGGATGGACTACGGCGCGGTCAGTGGTCCCCGCTCCGTCGCGATCGGGGACGTAAATGGAGACGGGAAGCTGGATCTCGTGACGGCGAACCAAAACTCCAGCACCGTATCGGTGCTGGTGAACCTTGGCCCAGGCATCCCGACCGCAATCTCCGTGGCCCTTCAGGACGCGCAGGCGGAGGTTGGGATTGTTCGTCTTCGCTGGATCGTCCCACACGCGAGGACCATGATCTGCACAGTGCAGCGACGTACCGCGGCCTGCGACTGGGCAGATCTAGGGCTCGCAGACGCCGAGAGCGCCAGTTCGGTCCGCTACGAAGACCGTGCGGTGACGCCGGGGGAGCGCTACGCGTACCGGCTCTTCGTGCAGTCTTCGAGCGATCAAGGCTATTCGAACGAGGAATGGGTGAGTGTGCCGACTGCGACGGGCGCGCCGCTCGCGTTGCGACTCGATCCCATCTACCCGAATCCCTTCGGGGCGCGGACGAGTCTGAACTTTGCGGTTCCCAGGGGGGGCCCGGTCAGGCTGGCCATCTACACCGTGGCGGGTCGAAAGGTGGTTACGATATTCGATCAGGCGCTGCCGTCGGGCTGGCACTTGGTTGCGTGGGACGGAAGAGATGCATCGGGCCGGCCGGTCGCGTCTGGCACCTACTTCGCCAAGCTGGAATCCGCGGGGCAGGCACAGGTGCGAAAGGTTATCGTGGCCAGGTGAGGCTCCCTGTTCGCGGTGCATGATAGGTTCGCACATGGGATGAGAAGGCCAGTCGGCGGGTGGGCTATTTTGTGGTGGCAATGGTCAGTTGTCCACCACACCCATTCCGGAGGTTGGCCATGGGGGAGGGTAACGGGTTTGCGATCCGTTCGGCAACCGCGTAGTATCCGAAAAGTCGATTCCGCTGTACCGCTACGAGTTGCCACCCATCTGATACGCTCCCCGGATGATCGAACTCCAGCTACTCCTGGCGACCTTTTCGGCCTGGGCCAATCGTCGCCAAGGAACCGTGATCGCCTACCTAGTCGAAGAGAACCTCGTCCTCAAGGAGCAGCTCAAGTCGGGCGGGAAGCTGCTCCGCTTCACGGATGACCAGCGCCGCCGGCTGGCCGCAAAGGGCAGGCCATTAGGCCTCAAGGCGTTGCGGCAGATCGCGACGATCGTGACGCCCGAGACAATCCTCGTGTGGCACCGCAGGCTCATCGCGGCCAAGTTGACGCCGAGCGCTTCGTGCGATCGATCCGGTCAGAGTGCCTAGATCAGATGATCTTCGTGGGCCGAGCTTCGTTAGAGAAGGCCATCGCCGAGTACGTCGGCCACTATCATCACGAGCGGAGCCATCTGGGGCTGGGGAACGAGATTCCGAGCGGGACACCGGTGCAGTGCGAGGGCAGGATCGGGGCGAGCGAGCGGCTCGGGGGACTCCTCATGTACTATCACCGGAAGGCGGCGTGAGCCAGGTGCCCCGGACCGACTTTTCGGATACTACGGGATCTGCGCGCGCCCGCGCCGGGCGAGTCGATATACCAAGGGATAATTGTGACTGGAAATACCGAGGAGTACGCTCCAAGCCTCCCCGAGAGACGACGAAACGTCCAGACACCCGGAGGTAGTCATGCCGACATCGAATGCTCCGAACGGTGCCTTGTCCTCGAGACGTCCCAAGCTCAGGAGTTCCATCATGCTCGCGGCCGTTGCAACGCTGGTGGTTGCGATGGGGGTGCGACCTGCCGTCGCGGCACCCCCGGCTGCCGCGAGCAGGCTGCAGATCACGACTACCGGTGCAATAGCGAACGGCGAGTTTGGCTTTTCGGTGTCGGCGGGAGACTTGAACGGCGATGGGTTCAGGGACTTGATTGTGGGGTCCGGGTCTGCCGGTCGGGCGCACGTGTACTACGGCGGTCCAGGTGCGGACGCTGTGGCGGACCTGACGCTGATCGGAGAACCCCCGGGTGGCGACAATTTTGGTCGAGTCGTCTCCTCTGCGGGAGACGTGAATGGGGATGGGTTTGAGGATCTGATCGTTGGGGCGGGCAGGAACGATGCCGGAGGTGGGGATGCCGGCCGGGCATACGTGTATTACGGTGGGCTCAGCCCAGACGCTGTGGCGGATCTGACCCTCACCGGCGCCGCGACGGGGGACCTCTTCGGCGACGACAGGTCGGTGTCCTCGGCGGGGGACGTGAACGGAGACGGGTTTGCAGATGTTGTCGTGGGAGCACGGTCGAACGACGCCGGGGGCGTGGACGCAGGTCGAGCGTATGTGTACTTCGGGGGGCCTGGCGCGGACGCAGTGGCCGACTTGACGCTGACGGGCGCGGCGGCAGGCGACCAGTTCGGGTTCTCAGTGGCCTCGGCCGGGGACGTGAACGGGGACGGTTACGGCGACATTATCGTGGGTGCGCCCACGAACGATGCCGGTGGTGGAGATGCCGGCCGGGCCTACGTCTACTACGGGGGGCGAATACCAGACGGGACGGCAGACCTCCTACTGACCGGTGGAGAGGTGAGCGGCGACTTTGGTCTGTCAGTGGCATCGGCCGGCGATGTGAATGGGGATGGCTACCCCGACGTGATTGTTGGAGCCCATCAGAGCGATGCCGGTGGCGTGGATGCGGGGGCTGCGTTTGTATACTACGGCGGCCCCAACGCGGATGCATCGGCAGATCGAACCATGATCGGCGCCGCCGCGAACGACCACTTCGGCTTTTCGGTGGCATCGGCAGGGGATGTGAACGGGGATGGGTTCGCGGACATGATTGTGGGGGCAATCTACAACGACTTGGCGGGCGTGGACGCAGGTCGAGCGTATGTGTTCTATGGGGGTCCAGGCGCTGACGTGGTGCCGGACCTGATGCTCACAGGCGAAGCCGCCGGGGACATCTTCGGTTATTGGGTGGCTTCGGCGGGAGATGTGACCGGTGACGGCATCGATGATCTGATTGTAGGAGCGCCCGGGAACGACGCCGGGGGGGTGACCGCGGGTAGGGCCTACCTCTACAACAGCAATCGTTACTTCCTCCTCTCTCCCAACGGCGGTGAGACATGGAACGTGGGGGCGATGAAAACCGTGTCGTGGGTCGGGGCGGAGCGGGCGGATGTGTGGCTCTCGGCCGACGGTGGGAACTCCTTCTCCCTCCTGGAGAGCGGCGTGGGCGGCTCGCCGTCGAACGCGGTGTCGATCCGAGTGCCGCACACGCCGAGTCGGTTCGCGATGTTCCGGGTGACGCCGTCGGATCCCGCAATCGGCGGGAGCGACAAGAGTGACTCTCTGTTCACGATCCAGACGTCCGTGGCGCTCTTGTCGCTGCTGGCGGCACCGGTGCCTGGGGGTGGCGCATCGATCACGTGGTCGACGGATCCTGGGCCCGACGGTCTTTCGGGCTATCGGGTGGAGCGCTCGGCGGCGGGCACCGCCGGCTGGCGGACCCTCGTCGCGCTGACCAGGGAGACTTCCGTCACCGATCCTCAAGGAGGTCCGGGCACCCAGTACCGGCTCTTCGCGGTGAACGGGTTTGGGGAGGAACTGTGGCTGGGAGAGGCGAGCCTTCGCCCCCTGGCGCCTCTCGGTGCGTGGCCGCTACCGTATCGGGGTGGGCCCCTAACGATATCGTTCGCGACATTTGGGGGGTTGGGGGGAGGCTTGGGATCGGCGGAGGTGTCGGTATTCGACGTCTCGGGGCGCTTGGTGAGGCGGATTGCCCGAGGGAGCTATGGAGCGGGCTATCAGGTGGTGAGCTGGGACGGGCGGGATGAACAAGGGCGGCGAGTGTCGAGCGGGATCTACTTCCTGAAGGCGAAGAGCGCCGGGGAGGAGCGGACACTCAAACTGGCCGTGGCGCGGTGAAACGGAGCGCCCGCGGTACTCGAGCCAATATGCGCGTCGCGACGGGAGCGAGGGCTCTCGCGGTTGCGGTGACCCTCGCGGTTGCGGTGACCCTCGCGATGCCCATCACTCTCGTCCCCGCGCAAGCCCTTGCCGCTAATCTCTTCGGCCTCCTGGACACGGGGGAGCTCTATCGGTCGACGAACAATGGCATGACCTGGTCGGCGATAGGAGCCATCCCTGTGCACGACGCCGTGGGTCTCGCGGCGGGTGCGGCCACCTCGGAACTCTATCTCGCCTCTCGCTCCGGGACGATCTACCGGACCACGAACGGGGGTGCCAACTGGACCGCCGTCGGAACCGTCACGGCCTCCGATGCCGCCGGCTTCGTGCTGGGCCCCTACGGCGACGTGCTGGTGCTGACCCGAACCGGGACCCTCTATTCTTCCAGCAACCAGGGCGTGAATTTCTCGGCCATCGCGTCGCTCACCGGCTCCGATTGGGTGAGCCTGGCCCGCGGCCCGCTCGGGAGGCTCTACGCGCTGACCGAGACGGGACAGGTCGCGGAGAGCCGGGACCAGGGCGCCACCTGGGCGACCGTGGGCGCCATCACGACGTCGAACGCTGTCTCGATCCGGCGCCTTGGGCCGGAGCTTTACGTGCTGGCGAAGACGGGCGAGGTGTACCGGAGCTTGAACTACGGCGTGAGCTGGATCGCTGTGGGTGCGCTATCCCAGGGGAGCATGAGCGCGCTGGTGGACCATGGCGGACAGCTCGTCGCGGCGACGAAGGAAGGGGAAGTGGCCACTTCGTCAAACGGTGCCTCGTGGAGCTGGGTGGGCGCGATCAACCAGCTCCACGTGATGGCGCTGGGGACCGACACGCCACAGGTGACGGGAGTCGCGAGCGATCCATCACCGCCCAGGTTCCAGGTGTCGCGTCCATATCCGAATCCGCGTGTGGGAGCGGGCGGCGCGACATTCCCATTCGTGCTGTCCAAGGCGGACAACGTGAGGCTGGAGCTGTACGACGTGCAGGGGCGCCTGCGGGCGGTGCGTTCATTCGAGTCGATGGCCGCGGGGCCTGCGGCGATCCGGTGGGATCCGCCGGGGCTGAACCCGGGCGCCTATTTCGTGCGGTTCGTGAGCGAGTCGGGCGCCACGGCGCAGGTCACGTGGCGACTTGTGAGGTAGCGTAGTATCCGAAAAGTCAAATCTGCTGGGGCGTCACGGGTTGCCACCCGTCTGATACCCTCCCCCGATGATCGACACGATCCAGTTCCAGCTGCTCCTGGCAACCTTCGCCGCCTGGGCCAATCGCCAGCAAGCCAGCGTGATCGCCTATCTGATCGAAGAGAACCGAGTCCTCAAGGAGCAGCTCGAGTCGGGCGGGAAGCGCCTGCGCTTCACGGATGATCAGCGCCGCCGGCTAGCCGCGAAGGGCAAGCCGCTGGGCCGAAAGGCCTTGAGGATTGGGGCGAGTTGGAGCATTCGCCATCAAGGGGAATGGTGGAGATTGCGGAACGGGCGAAGAGCTGGGTGGCTTGGTCGGCCACGCGTGCGTCTGTAGAGTCGGGCACCCGGATCGCCTATGAGGATCGCACCGCGGTCCCGGGCGAGCGGTACGCCTATCGGCTCCTGGTCCAGACAGTGGGAGACCAGGGGTACTCCGGTGAGGTCTGGGTGAACGTGCCCACGGAGGCAGGCGCGCCGCTGGCGTTGCGGCTCGATCCCGTTTACCCGAATCCCTTCGGAGCGCGGACGAATTTGAACTTTGCAGTTCCCAAGGGCGGCCCGGCGAAGCTAGCCATCTACACCGTGGCGGGTCGAAAGGTGGTTATCCTATTCGATCAGACGATGCCGTCGGGCTGGCGCATGGCGGGTTGGGACGGAAGGGATGCTTTGGGCCGGCCCGTCGCGTCAGGCACCTACTTTGCCAAGCTGGAGTCCGCGGGGCAGGTGCAGGTGCGGAAGGTCATTGTGGCCAGGTGAAGTACCCGCGCAACACGGGCGGCGGTCGTCCTAGACCGCCGCCCGCCGTAATCCCACGCAGAAGCTACTTGACGACGGCTACGCGCTTCACTTCCTTGAGGTTGGCCGCCTCCACGCTCACGAAATAGATACCGGAGCTTGCCCGGGTGCCCTTGCCGGTTGTTCCATTCCATGAGAGCGTGTTCGCGCCGGCCGGGAGGTCACCCTCATGAATCGTCTTCACGAGTCTTCCGGCCAGATCGTAGACCGCGACGCGTACCTGGCTTGACTGACCGATCGTGAAGGAGATTTCGGTCTTGGGATTCATGGGATTCGGGTGAATCCGAACCGCCAGTTTGCCCTTCCAGTCGCTGGTTTGATCCTTGTCTCCGTCCTCCTCATCGTCTCCATCGTCCGGCTGCTTCCCCCCGATCGTGGCGACGAAGACTCTTCCGCTGGTCAGCTCACCCTGGATCGTGGCGCCGTTGAGGCTATCCGGAACAGAGCACATCCTACCGAACAAGGCCTGAATGTCGTGGGTGGAGAAGCACGCCTGGATGAACGCAGGCACGCAGCTGTCCGGTTCGCACCCGCGGCTGTCGGAGTGTGCGGGGTGGCGGCGATCCCGATCGCCGTGCCGATCTCCGTCACGATCGCCGTGGCCCTTTCCGTCGCCCTTGCCATGGCCATTGGCGTTGCCATTGCCGTGATGGCCGGGCTGCGGGTTATCCCCGTCATCATCGTCGTCATCGCCGTCGCCGGACCCGAGGCACTCATACACCAGCTGCGTCGGCGGAACCGCGGAGATCAAGTCCCCGTGGAACGCGAGCGTGATACTGGACAGCGAAACATCGAGCAGGCTGAACGAGCTATCGACGGGCTCTACCCTGAAGCAGACCTTCTTCTTGTGCGGGTTGACCTTCCCTATGAGAGTGGCCGATGCCTCTAACCGGGGATTCACTTCGTCCAGGAATGCCTGGATGAAGCCCGCTCCGTAGACCGCGGCGATGGGGTACAGGATGTCGCCGTAGATCCGGAGCATGGACTTCGGTTTCCCGGGCGGATCGGGAAAACCCGACTCCTGGGATAGGTTGTCGTCGGTCTGGTACAGGTCACGGTAGAACTCCCTGCCGCCGGCGCTTCGTTGGTAGACGTGGGGAATAAGGTTGTCTGGCACGCTGAGATCAGCGTTAGCTCCGCCGCCGCCGGTATTCTCGATGAACACGCCGCCTGACGTCCGATTGTTATTCCCGAGTATGTCGTCTTGGATGAAGCAGTCCGGGCCGTCCTCACCGCCTCCGGGGTTCTCCATCGGCCACCACTCCTCGCGTGTGGCGGGCCAAGTCAACTCGGTCTTCCCGCAGTTCCCATCGGTGAACCCGATGTTCTGCTGGCCCGTCTCGTCGTCGATGGCCCATCCGCCTGAAGCGTCGCGGAGCGATGGAAACATTCGCTTCAGCTCGCTGTCCGGCTGCGGATCAGTACTGAACTCGAAGTCGACCAGGATGGCAGGGAAGGTCGTGAAGTCGTAGACGATCTCCGCCACGCGTCGCACATAGGCGAATCCCATGTTGGGCTCGGCGTTCCGCGGGCACGCCTGGGGATCCGTCCCGGAACAGGCGAATTGCGGGGTACGCTGGAAAAGGATTTCGAGACTTCGCGCGAAGCGGTCAGTGGGAAGCCCGCTCGCGGCGTCCCAGTAGTCGAGGATGTGGCGGGTGGCGTTGTCATCACACCAGCCCCATGTTTCGAAATCGTCGGAGTCCTGGAAGCAATTCGAACGGAGTGGGATTCCGTGGGGGGCGTTGTGGACGTGAGCGGGCGACGTCATGTCCTGGAGCAGGTGGAGCGCCTGGCCGAGGGTCTTAAAGGCGGCGTCACGGTCCCCGGCGCGATAAAGGCCAACCGCTTGAGCCCACAGGTTTCCAGCCCTTACTGGCGCTGTGGTCTGGTTGTCGCGTGGATCCACGTCATCGGGGCAGTTCGAGTCAGACGGTGGAGGCACGACGGCGTTGCGCATCAGCTCTCCCGTGCGCGCGTTGACAAAGTGGCTGTAATAGTTCGGACACTGGTCCTCGTCAATCGTCCCCTGGGCGATGAGCGACTCGGCATGCGCATCGATGAGAGGATTGTCGAGAAGCCACACCGAGGCGCGGGCGAGGTAATTGTGAGTATGGTGCTGCTCGTGGGCCGCGGCGGGTACGGGGGGTGACAAAAATGCCGTGAGCACAAGGCACACGGCCATCCGGCGGTGACGGGCCATTCGTTCCTCCCCACGAATTGGTCGCTGATCGCGACCTCTCTGTCCCTCCGTGGAAGGGTTCGTAGACACCACAGTCTACCCCTTTCCCGACTTCGATCCAAGCTCCGCGTACAGGTGCGTTGGTGGCATTCCGAGGGCCCCTTCCTTGCACCCGGGGAAATCCATCGCCTGGGACCGAAGGGCCGTGAAATCTGCACCTTATCTCCCAACGGGTTAGCAACGATCGGTGGGGAGAGGTACACTGGAGGCGCGGTCCGCCCGGCTTCGTCGCCCCCGAGAGATTCGGTAGGAACAGATGCCTCTCCGATATCAGATCGACGATGAACATCGCCTAGTCACCGCCACCGGCCACGGGACGCTGAGCGACCAGGAAGTCTTCGAGTACAAGCAGAGCGTCTGGTCGCTCCCAAGGGTGGCGGGCTACGATGAGCTGGTCGACGTGACGGACGTCCGGCAGATCGATGTCCCATCTACGGAGCGGCTCCGGGAGCTGGCGAGGCTCTCAGCGGCGATGGACGTGTGCGAGCCGTCGAGGCTGGCAATTGTGGCGAACGACCTCGTCACGTTCGGCATCGCGCGCATGTATGAGGTCTTCCGGAAGCTCGACACCAGGAGCACAAAGAAGGTCTCCGTGTTCCGAACAGTCGAGGAGGCCATCGTCTGGCTCAAGACGCCGCAGGTGGAGCGGGCTCATCGGCAGCGGCGGGTGGGACGGAGTCAGGCTCCGCAGCCTCCTGAGTGATTTCGAGCGCCACGCCAAAAGCATCGAACGAGGAGAAGTAATGTCCACAACCAGCACGGTGACCTCAGACCAGCTTCGTCGCGCCGGGCGGGAGTCCTCAGCCGATAAACATCCGGGGACGATCCGGGCCTACTACCCGTTCTGGGATACGCAGGACCCCAAGCAGGGGTGGGTCACGGTCGTAGACTTGCCCGATCATGCCTCGCTGTATGCGGCCCTTGAAAAGGCGCATCAGAGCACGCAGAGGTGGCTCGACAACCCTCGAGTTCGCACTGCGAACGTTGGCAAGCTTGTGGCCCCGTGCTCGTGATTGCAACGCGGCGCGCCGGCGCGGCCTCCGCTAGCTTCTCGCGCGAGCGCCGCTCAACGCCTGCGGCCGCCGCCCCCGCCCCCGCGCCCACCGCCGCCCCGTGACCCGCCGCTGCGCGAGCCGCCGCTGTAGGAGCCGCCCCCGGACGAGCCCCCGCCCCGCTGGTAGTTGCCGTAATCCTGCGTGCGCTGGTTTCCCTGGTCACGCGCGCGCGCTTCGCGGTCAAGCTGGCTCGCCTCGCCACCGCTTGGCCTCTGGGAAGGCTGGGTCGACGGCTGCTGCCCCGGGCGGTCCCCCCCTCCGGAGGGCTGGGTGCTGGGTCGCTCGCCACGATTGACATCCGACCAGCCCCCACCCTGCTCGTATTTCTGCCAGCCGCCATCCGACTTTCGATAGACGTTCCCGTCGCGCCCTGCGTAGACGTCGTCCCCCTTCTTGCCCACGAACCCGCTGCCCTGCTCGCCGCGGAAACCGGCGGCCGACCCGCCCCCGCTTCCCTGTGCCTTCCAGCGCGTGTTGCCCTGCGCGTCGGTCACTCGCTGCGATCGTACCCAGTCATCTCCCCGCTGAACGCTCGTTGATCCCCAGCTTCCGTAGACGTTGCTCCCTTGTCGTGTGGCGGCAGAGGTGCCCGTCCGCGGGTTATAGGCTGCCGCATAGCCCGATGCGCCCGTAGGACCCCAGGCCATCGCTCCTCGGGCGTAGGTTCCTGTGTTTGGGTTGTACGCGGCGCCGCGTGCGACGCCGCCGTACGGACCGTAGGCGGCCTGGTAGCAGCCGTAGGCCCCGGTCCATGGGTTGTAGACCGCGCCGCCGCCGTACGCCACCGGCCGCGGGTAGTAGATGCCGCCGTGGTAGTAGGGCGGGTAGTACCAGCCCGTGCCCCACATGGCGCAGCCGAAGGCGACCGAGACACCCACATATCCCGCTGTGTAACCGTAGGTCGGATATTCGGCGTCGTCGTCCACGACGGTGACGTACGTGACATGGTGGGCCGGCGAGTCGGCGGGGATGGAGTAGATCTCCTCGGGAATCGAGGTCGTCACCTCCCAGGGACCCGTCGGCGTCTTGGAGCGGAACCAGACCGCTTGGTAGCAGAGATAGTAGGAGTCGCCGGTCTTGAGAACGTCATACGCAGTGTTCTCCGCATAGGAGACCCCCTTCGCCCCGTCGATGGCCTTGAACTTAGGCTCTCCGTCGTACTTGACGTCGGGCGCTTTGAGCGCCTTAGCCTCGACGCGCGCCGTGCGCGGCACTTGCGCGAGGAGGATCGCGGTGGATGCCTCCTCGGTCCCGGGAACCGACGACAGCACGCGAGCCCGGTCGTGGCCCTTGGGGATCTTGGCGAAATCCGGCGGCAGGTCGGTCGAGGCGAATGTCCATGGACCCTTCTCCAGATTCGGGGTCCGGAACCACCGCCCGGATAGAAGCACGTAGAAATCCTTCGGTTTCTGGTCCATCCGGAAGAGATCGGTCTCCGTGTTCGTTATCCAGAGGAGCTTCGTGCCTTCGACCTTCTCGTAATCGGGGGAGCCGTCCATCAGAATCAGCTCGCCAGGTTTGTAGCTCACGAAGACGACCGGCACCGATTCCTTGGGCTTCTTGGCCGGGATCTGCGCCTTGACCTCGCTCCAGTTGGCATCCGAGGCCAGCTTATCGAAATCGGGCGGGAGCTTCTTCACCACCTCCCACTTCTTCATGTCCTTGGTCTGGAGCCAGTACGCGTCCTTCCGGAGATAGTGAATCTTGGTGCCGGTGTCGAGGAAGACGTCCCAATTGGTGTTCACGGCGTACGAGAGTCCCGTCCCCGTGATCGGATTCATGATCGGATCGCCGTCGAATTGGACCAGGATCGCCGGCTTCTTGCTGTAGAAGATCGGCGGCGGCTCGGTGTTGACCTTGATTCCTTTGGCGGTGATCTGCGAGGTATCGACCGCAGCTAAAATGCGGTCCAAGGATATAAGCACGTTTTCCTCCGGAAGCGATTTCCGGATCTCGTCCAGCACTTCCCTCGTCTGCTCCTTCTGGAGGGAAGGGAACCGCGTCGACGTGACCTCGACCTTCTGGAAATTGACCATCCGTTCCTCGATGGACGTCGAGGTCGGGGATTCCAGCCGGATCGATCCCAACGCCGGTGATTTGGCGCCCTGGGGCGTGTAGGAGACGGCCTGCATCGCGACCATCCGCCGCTGTCCTTCCCAGCTCAGGACCTGCGGCTGGTAGAGGATGATCATTCCGCCGGTCGCGGTCTGGATCGCGCGCGGCCACCCGCCGTCGGGCGGTGGCGTCGTATCGTTGGCCGCAGCGGTGGCGGCGGGTGCGGCTGCCGGGGCGGGGGACGTGGGGGCCGCTGCCGCGGGCGCTGTTGCCGCGGGGGACGCGGGCGCTGCCTGCGGCTGCACCGCATCCGGTGCCGGCGTCGACACGGTCGGCGACGTCTCGGTCGGAGCCGGCGCCGTCCCGGGCGGAACGGGCGTCGCCTCGGGCGGGGGAGCCGGCGCTACCGCGGTGGAGTCCCCGATAGGGCTCTGTGCGCCCACCTTGGGCGCCGCAAGAAAGGCCAACAGACACAGCGTTATGGCAAAAGCTAACGGGCGAATTCGCGCGGCGACATCCCGATCATCGAGCACGTTGATCCATCCCTCCTACGACGGTCTTGGGGTTGTGGAGCGTTTGAGATGGATTCTGCGCCCAACGCACGACGCGCGCAAGGACCTACAGGGCTCTGCTCGGCGCGACTCACGGACGCTTCGGCGGCCCGTCGCCAACCCGATCTCCGGGCCCGCTCACGTGCAGCTCGCGCTGCGGGTAAGGGATCTTGATCCCCGCCTCGTCGAAGCGGAGCTTCACGGCCCGCGTGATGTCCCAGTAGACGTCCCAGTAGTCGCCCTGACGCGTCCAAACCCGCACGACGTAATTCACGGATGAATCCGCCAGCTGGTGGAGCTTGATCACCGAGGCGGGCTCCTTCAGCACCCGCTCATTGCCGTCCACGATTTCCTTCAGCAGCGCCTCGACCGACGCGACGTCGGTCTCGTAACCCGCCGAGAAGGTCATATCGACCCTGCGCTTGTCCTGGGCGGTGATGTTGCGGATCACGTCTCCCCACATCTTCTTGTTCGGGACGACGAGGGTCTGATTGTCGAGGGTGAGGACGGTCGTAGACACGAGGCTCATCTTCCTCACGGTGCCCATCGCTCCGGCGGCCTCGATGATGTCGCCGATGTCGTAGGGGCGGTAGGCGAGGATCATGGCTCCGGCCGCGAAGTTGGCGAGAGTGTCCTGCAGGGCGAAGCCCAAGACGACGCCCGCGATGCCGAGCCCGGCGAACATAGGGCCAAGCTCAAGGCCGAGTTGCCGAAGCACGACGATGATTCCCACCGCCATGACGAGCTTGGAGACCCAGCCGACAGCCGCATCTTTCAGGAGCTGCGAGACGCCCGCGCGCGCGACCCCGCGTCGCATCAGGTATCGGGCCAGGCGCGCGAGGAGGCGAAACCCGACGAGGGTTAGAGCGATTGCGAGAGCCCTCAAAAGCCAGTGGGCTCCATGAGTGGCGAAATCCTCTTTGACTTGCTTCCGCCAGTGGGCGACGAGCCCCGCGATCACGCGGGGCTCGACGATCGCCGCGGTGAGCTTGCCCGTGCGGAGGATGAGGGTCACCTTGAGTTCTGTGGCGTCGTGCCCCAACTGCCCGAGGAGGGCGATCTCTGCCTCGAGGGCGCCCGCGGCGCGACTGCACCCCGCGTCGATCGCGTCGAGCTCCGTCCGCGCAGCGAGATCGTCGGGGGCGCGCTGGACGCGGGCGGCCGCAATGGCTTGCTCGCGTCCGAGCACGGTCATGCGCGCCTTCGTCTGCTCGGACGCAGCCAGCACCCCCTCGACGAGGTAGGATCGTTGCTTCCCGACGTCGACGCCCAGTCGCTCGACCACCAAGAGCGCGGCGACCAGGTCGCGGTACATTCGGATTGTACGTTCGGATTGCTCCGTGATCTCCGATTCGACAGCTAGCCGCTGCGAGCCGGTCGCGTCGTCGCGCTTCTCGAACAGCGCCTGCATGAGGATCTCGCGTCGCTCGAGCTGGCGGAGGTATCGCGGCCACCCCGACCGAACCGCCTGTTCCACCACGGGCTTCGCGGCCGACAGATCTCCGCCATTCTTGCGAATCCGCTCCAATTCGCCGGCCGCGCTCAGAATGCCCGCTATCAGCTCCACCTGCCGCTGCCACACCCGCTCCTCCAAGAGCGCGCTCTGCTCGCCGGTAGCCCTGTCGGCGAGCCCCGAGAGCGAATCCCTGGCCTGTCTCGCGACCATGATGGGCGCGAGCAGCTCTGTCACCCGCGTCGCGACCGATTGAGCCGAATCAGGAGCTTGGAGTGTCCGCGGCGCCGCCGCGGCGAGGGTCGCCGCCAGCACGAGCGCCAGCGCGGTGATGTGCGATGATCGCATCCTTGTTCCCCTCCCGTAACCAGGCCGGCGCGAGCGGCAACCGCTCCTGGGGACGTTTCGGTTCGGAACCTGAGCCGTTTCCCGGAGCCAGAGTCCCAACGGGCCGCGCTCCTGTCAAGGCACTCCCCGGGACCGGCGACTGGGGTGAGGTGGTCTTTTCGGTGTTCGCGGTGGTCCGAAGGCAGCCCGCGGTCGGACTGGTCGGCTTCGCCGCGCTGGCTGTTGGCGTCGCTCGCGGGCTCTATCTGGCGTACGCTTACTCTAGGTGCCCGCGGTGCGAGGCGCCGATCAAGACGGCTCTCTACCCCTTCGGCCTGCAGTGTCCACGCTGCGGGGTTGAGCTGATACGTCGGAAATGACCGCGACCCGGCCATCGGGCGACATTGGGGTAAAGCGGCCCGTTAGACCGGTGGCACAAAGCGAAAGGGACCAACATCATGACTACCGTAACGGCTAATCCGAACCAGGCCCTTTGGGAAAAGGGAGATTTCACCCGTATTGCGGAGACCATGCGTGAGAGCGGCGAGGCTCTCATGCAACGAATCGGCGTCAGCAGTGGACTCAAGGTTCTCGATCTCGGCTCCGGTGATGGGACTACCGCCGTACCCGCCGCGAAGGCGGGTGCGGAAGTCCTTGGCGTGGATATCGCGCGGAATCTGGTGGAGGCTGGAAACCGGCGCGCCGCGGAGTTCGGCTTAACAAACTGCAGGTTTCAACAAGGCGATGCCACAAATCTACAGCCGATTCCCAATCAGGCATTTGACCTCGTTGTCAGTATCTTTGGCGCTATGTTCGCCCCGAGACCGTTCGACGTCGCCAAGGAGATGGTGCGGGTGACGCGCCCAGGGGGCCAGATCGTTATGGGGAACTGGATCCCAAATGACCCTACGCTCGTCGCGCAGATCCTAAAAATCAGCTCCGCCTATACACCCCCTCCCCCTGAGGGGTTTGTGAGCCCGATGACATGGGGCCTTGAGAGCAACGTCATCGAGCGGTTCGGCGCCGCAGGGATCCCGGCGGAGAGGGTGTCATTCGTCCGGGATACGTTTACGTTCCGCTTTGGTGGATCACCCGCTCAGTTTGTCAGTGAATTCAGAGCGTTTTACGGGCCGACGATGAACGCCTTTGAAGCCGCCGAGAAGGCCGGGCGTGCGACGAGCTTGCAAGCAGACTTGGAGGATCTGTTCACCCGTCAGAACACGAGCGCGAGTGGCACGACGATCCCCGCAACCTTCTTGCGCGTCACGGTGACCAGCTAATCGTCTCGAGCAACCGCTCTCTTCGGTGAGCAGGTGGAGCGGCCGGGCTACTCCCGATATGGTACGTGTTTACTACAGCCCAATGTATGTCGGTTCGCGACATGGATTCGATACGACCCGGAAGTCCGAATGGATCGCCAGGTCTTTGTCGGATTCTCCCATACCGGGTATCGAGCTGCTCGAACCCAACCCGCTTACCCGGGATCAGGTGGCCAAGGTCCATGACGCTGGCTACATCCGGGCAGTCGAGACGGGGGTTCCTCGGAGCTTGGCCGAGTCGCAAGGCTTCTCGTGGGACGGTGGGCTGTGGCCAATGGTCCTTGGGTCCAACGGTGGAGTCGTCGCGGCGGGACTTGCCGCACTCGAGAACGGAGTGGCGGGTTCCCTTTCCAGCGGTCTCCACCACGCTCGCTGCGGGAGCGGAGCTGGTTTCTGTACCTTCAACGGTTTGGTGATTGCGGCTCGCGAAGTTCTCGCGGCTGGAGTGCAATCGGTGCTGATCCTAGATCTCGATGCTCATTGCGGCGGAGGGACTGCCTCCCTCATTAGAGAGGAGCCTGGCATCTGGCAGATTGACGTCTCGGTGAGCAACTATGACAGCTATTTGAGTTCCGACAGAATCCAGCTGGATATCATCGGGGAAAGCGGAGATTACCTATCGACTGTCCGACGCAGATTGGACGAGGCGGACCGCAAAGGGCTTCACTTCGGCCTATGCCTGTACAACGCCGGCATGGACCCGTTTGAAAACTGCCCGACAGGTGGCAAGCAGGGTATCACTCGCGAAGTGTTATGCGATCGAGAGCGAACAGTATTCGAATGGTGCAGGAATCGGAGGTTGCCGATCGCATTCGTGTTGGCGGGCGGCTACATTGGGCCTTGCTTAGACGAACAGGGTCTTGTGGACCTGCACCGTCTCACCTTGTCGTTTGCAGCCGGGGGCGGCGCCGACCTCGGTGCCTAGCGCGATCAAACAAAAGAGGTCGCTGCGAGACGACCAGCGCGACTTCGTGCTGGGTTACCTTCGGGGCGCCAGGCAATGTGTAGCGCTTCCCTAAGGCGTATACTCCATGCTCCTTTCCCCCCGGTGGCGTCAACGAAGGGAGGGAATTTCGCCATGAGTATCGGATCGCGTTCCACTTTCGTTCCACTCGTGATCGCCGGGGTCGCGATTTGCTCGTTCGCAGTCCCACCCCTCGCCTCGGCCGACTGGCCGCAGTTCGGCCGCGCCATTAGCACCGCGGTCAACGGCCAGCAGCACGCCTCAATCGCGACGGACGGCGCCGACGGGGCGATCATCACGTGGCAGGATCTGCGCAGCCCTAGGGTCAATATCTTTGCCCAGCACGTGCTGGCCTCGGGGGAAGTGGATGCCGCGTGGCCCAACAACGGGCAGGCGCTGTTGACCGACTCGCTCGCGATGGGGACCGCGGACGGAGGGCAGACGTCTCCGGTGATCGTCTCGGATGCCGCGGGGGGAGCCATCGTCGCCTGGCAGGATCTACGCAGCGCCGCGACCGATACGGACATCTTCGCGCAGCACGTGCTGGCATCGGGTGAGGTGGATCCCGACTGGAAGGCCAATGGGACGGCGCTCTGCGAGATCGAGGGCGTTCAGAACAAACTGACCATGATTGCGGACGGCGCGGGTGGAGCGATCGTCACGTGGCTCGACGGCCGGCCGGGGGCGAGTGCGGCGGACATCTACGCACAGCACATCTTGGCGTCGGGCCTCGTGGATCTCCGGTGGCCCGTGAACGGCATTGCCGTGTGCAGCGCGCCTGGGAACCAGGAATTCCCCGTCATCGTGGAGGACGGCGCGGGTGGCGCGATCATCACGTGGCAGGACGCACGCGACGTGAACAACTTCGACGTCTTCGCGCAGCACGTCCTGGAGTCGGGCGTCGTGGATCGGGCGTGGCCCGTAGACGGCCTCGCCGTGTGCGCCGCCGCCGGCAATCAGGGCTTCCCGACGGTCGTCTCGGATGGCGCAGGCGGGGCCGTGATCGCTTGGACCGATGGCCGCGTCGCCAACGAGAACCACATCTTCGCGCAGCACGTGCTCGGCTCGGGCGAGGTCGATCCAGCCTGGCTCGTGGACGGCAGGGCCATCTCCAATGCAGGCGACCTGGAGACGCGCCCATTCGCCGTCCCGGACGGCGCGGGCGGCGCCATCGTGACGTGGCAAGCGTTCACGACCCAATTGAACAAATTGAGCATGTACGCACAGCACATCACAGCCGCGGGGGTCGTGGACCCGGCCTGGCCGCCCGCCGGGAAGGCGCTAAGCATCAGCGAACAGCAGCAGACCCACGCAGTGATCGTCCCCGATGGCGCGGGCGGGGCCGTCGTCGCGTGGGAGGAGAGCTTCGACATCGTCACCCAGCATGTCGTCGCTTCGGGAGCCTTGGATCCCACGTACCCCGACACCGGTCTCCCGGTGGTCAACCTGCCCAGCGGGCAAGGGGACCCCGCGATCGTTGCGACCGGCGGGGGCGGAGCGATCGTGGGCTGGAGTGACACGCGCAGCGGCGTCGACCTCGACATCTACGCCATGCAGGTGCTGGCAGTGGACATTCCAACCGCAATCTCCGTTGCGCTTCAGGACGTGCAGGCCGAGATAGGGGTTGTTCGCCTTCGCTGGGTCGTCCCGGACGCGCGGAGCACGGTCTGCACGTTGCAGCGACGCAGGGCGGCCAGCGACTGGGCAGATCTAGGGCTGGCCGACGCCGAGAGCGGCAGCTTTGTCCGTTACGAAGACCGGTCGGTGATGCCGGGGGAGCGCTACGCGTACCGCCTCTTCGTCCAGTCTGCGAGAGATCAAGGCTATTCGAACGAGGTTTGGGTCTTGGTTCCATCCGATGCAGGCGCGCCGCTCGCGTTGCGACTCGATCCCGTGTACCCGAATCCGTTCGGAGCGAGGACGAACCTGAACTTTGCTGTTCCCAGGGGAGGCACGGCCAAACTGGCCATCTACACCGTGGCTGGTCGAAAGGTAGTTACGATATTCGATCAGGCGATGCCGTCGGGCTGGCGCTTGGTGGCGTGGGAGGGAAGGGATGCTTCGGGCCGGCCCGTCGCGTCAGGCACCTACTTCGCCAAGCTGGAGGCCGCGGGGCAGGTGCAGGTGCGGAAGGTCATTGTGGCCAGGTGAGGCCTCAGCTCGTCCTGTGAAGTTCGAACAGCGTTACGTTTGGGGAGCAGACACAGGCCGCGCCTAGGCGTGAGCGTCTGCGTGCGCGGTCGCGCCCCGGACCGGCCCGACCGCCCTGGGCGGCCGAATCCCCCGGAGCGTGAGCCACAAGCCGGTCACGAGCTCGAAGGTGAAGATCGGGGTGCCGTAGTAGACGATCGTGACGACATTCGCGGCCTCGGGGAACACGATGAACGTGAACGCGCAGGTTCCTAGGAGCGCCGACGCAAACACCCCCCAGGCGGCGAGCGCCTTCGGAATGAAGCCGGACCTGAGCCACAGCCAGCAGAACACCGTGCCCCCGAGCCCAGAGAAGACCAGCCCCACCTGGTACCCGGCGCCGTGTCCACTCATCGCGAGCCTCGCCAGCGCGTGCAGCCGTTCCGGCTCGAAGGCGTGGAGATACTCGACGCCGCTCAGCAGGCGCAGAGCGGTGAAGTCGTTGAGCGTGATTCCCACCAGCATCACGGTCTCGATCATCCGCCAGAGGACCGCGAGCAGGGCCAGGCCGCGGTGGACCGGCCTGAGCGTGACGTAGAGTGCCGCGATCAGGGCCACGTCCAGCGCAAAGACGAACAGGTTGCTGGCGATCCCGAGGCGGAAGAGTCGCTCGTGCGCAACGATGTTTCGGGCGGTCTCGGCCGCATCGCTGGAGACCAGGCGGCCGAGGACGAAGAACTCCGCGAAGATCGCGGGCGGAAGGGCGAGAAGATACGTGAGCCCCACCACCCGTGCGGCGGCGCGCTGCGACGGATCGATCGTGTCGAGCGCCACCGGATCCCGCCCGGAGGTGACCATCACGCGAGGCTCCCGGAGGGCGTGGGGTAGGGCGCGGGCGCCGATCGCACCGCCACACCCTTGATCAGGAGCCAAAGCCCGAGGATCAGCTCGAACAGCGCCATCGGGATCCACGGGACGAAGGTCACGGGTCCGTGCAGGAAGCCCAGCATCTCCAGCGAGAACTCCAGCAGGCCCAGGACCGAGGCCACCACACCGAGCCAGGCGAGCCACACCGGGATACTTCTCGCGCGCAGGAAGAGTGATGCGAAGATCAGGTTGCCGACCGAGAAGCAGAGCGCGGCGGGGCCAGCGGTGCCGTTCATGAGCGAGGCGCCGAGCGCCTGTACCGCCGCGGCGCCCGCGCCGGTCGCCGTGCGGCTCGCGATCGCGACCGCGAGCAGATCCAGTCGGCTGCCGGTGGCGAGCGCGGCGATCACGCCCTCGGTCAGGCGGCAGCCCACGGCGAGGAGCGCCAGATCTCGGTCCTGGTCGCGGGTGAGCGCGAAGAGCGTCACGGCCAGCACCAGCTCGCAAAGGAACTCGAGCGACAGCAGCAGCGCGGCCACGCGCACGAGGGTCGCGTGCTGGGCGATGCTCGCGAGCCTGGCGGCCGTCCCGTCACCGGCGCTGGCCTGTTGGAAGAGGACCATGCTGCCGAGCCCGACCACGAAGTGGAGCAGAAACGTGAAGCCGGCGAGACGCGAGTTGGCCCGAAGAGTCATGCGCCTGATCCTCCCAACGATCGGCGACTACGCCAATGCCCTAGGGCCTGGGTACCTGTCCCCACCTTCTCTTCGCACGTTCGAGCGACGCCGCGATAGAGCGGTTGAAACTCTCGATCGACGCCGTTCGGTCGGCCGGATTTGCCGAGTTGGCCCGCGCGTAGTCGATGTTGCTCTCGTCGACGAAATCCGCGATGGGTGTGACTGGCTCGTACCGCGAGATTGGGCCGAGGTACACGTAGCCGTCCGCGAACTCGTCCATCGTGAACGGCTCGTGGCCATGCTTGTACACGGAAGTGTGAGATTCCATCGCACCGAACGGAGTGCCGACCAAGTCGAATCCCACCCGTTGCCAACCACTCCCGGCCGATTCCAGTGCCTTGTCGAGGCTCCCATCCGCCGGCAGCACTGGCGGAGCGTCGTAGCCGGCTTCGCCCGGCCACGGGTCATGCATGGCGATCATGAAGATGCGTGACGGAGCGTACGCGTGCAGGTACTGGCCGAAGCGCGAATCCTCGAGACGGAGGAGCGCTCCATCCGAGACAATCGGCTGGGCGTATTTCGTGAACGCGTGATGCAAGCCGGTATAGACGAGTGCCTGCTTGCGCTTCGCGAGGACGCTGTCGATGAGCAGGGTCGCCCAGTCCTTCTCCGTCTCACCGTGCAGCATCCTACGCCGCACGTGCGGATCGTCAAGGTCCTCGTGCTTCCGGATGACGCTGTAGTCCGGCGAGCCATCGAGCGCGAGAATGCGGAAACGCGGCACGCCCGGCGACAGGTCATGGTTGACCCGCCACGCTGCGCGGTAGAGATCGACGTACTCCTGGTAGCCCCACTGGACGAGACCCTGCAGGGTGATCCGGCGCGCCAGCTTCTCATCGTACTCGGTCGCGTTCAGCAGCGAGTCGATCAAAGCCTGGTCGCTTCGGCGGGCGAATTCGATCGCTAGGATAGCGATGCCCGCTCGGTGAAGCTGCGGGATGAGGCTCCCGACCAGCGTGACCTGCTGGCGCACCCAGTGCTGTTCGCCGATGAGCACCAGGTCGTACTTCGCGAACTTCGAAACAATGTAGTCCTCGGGAGTCTGCGCATGGGTCGACAAGAACTCCTTCAGCTCGACGGGAGATCGCGCGTGGGCCGTGCTTGCGCTCAGCAGTATCAGCAGCACGGCGAGCCAGTTCATGACTATCCCCAGGTGTGAGGTGGCCCATTCCGCGGGGCCCAGCACGCAAATCACGCAGGGTGGGATCGCGGTCTCCACGTCGCCGAGGTCGGGCACGCAGCGGAGGATAGGCGGAGTGCCGGTCCTTGTGTAAGCTCCGGTTCCATGCGAAAAGACAGGACCACTTTCACGAGGCAGCCTGAGATACTCCTTACCCTCGAGCGCGGCGGAGGGGCGCTGCACCTCCAAATCGAGCGTGGGCTGCGCGAGGCGGTGCGCTCGGGTCGCTTGCGCCGCGGCGCTGCCCTGCCCTCGACACGGGCGCTTGCCCGCGATCTCGGCGTATCGCGCGGGGTCGTCGTCGAGGCCTACGACCAGCTCATCGCGGAAGGCTTCCTGGCCGGCCACCGGGGCTCGCGCACCTTCGTCGCCGCCGCGCCAGCGGCGGTCGACAACGCTGAGCCGATCGCACCCGACCCGGCGCCTATCCGGTTCGACTTCCGACCGGGCCTCCCCGATCTGCGGCTCTTTCCTCGGGCGGCCTTCGCCCGCGCGGTGCGACGGGTGTTGCACTCGCTCGGCCCCGCTCACTTGAGCTACGGCGATCCCCAGGGCACGCCCGAGCTGCGCGCAGCGCTGGCCGAATACGCCGGCCGTGTGCGTCATGTCGTAGCGGATCCGCGCGACATCGTCGTGTGCAACGGGTTCGCGCAAGGCCTGGGCGTTATCTCCCACGCGCTCCGTCGCCGCGGCGCCCGGCGGATCGGGATCGAGAACCCCGGCCACCCCGGTCTGGGGCAGATCGTCCGCCAAGCGGGCCTCGAGCCGGTCTCCGTCGCCGTGGACGAGCGCGGCCTCCGCGTGGATCGCCTCGCGCGGCTCGAGGTGGATGCGGTCCTGGTCACTCCGGCGCACCAGTTTCCGACCGGAGCCGTGATGGCACCTAAACGGCGCCAGGAGCTCTGCGCTTGGGCGAACGAGCGCGGCGCGCTTGTCATCGAGGACGACTACGACGCCGAGTATCGCTACGACCGCGCCGGAGTGGGAGCGCTCCAGGGCCTCGACCCGAGACACGTCGTCTACGCGGGCTCGGCGAGCAAGATTCTCGCCCCGGCACTCCGCCTGGGGTGGATGGTGGTGCCCCGCGCCTGGCGCAAGGCCGCGGCCGAGAGCAAGCGGATCGCCGACCTGGGCTCGGCCGCCATCGACCAGCTGGTCTACGCCGAGCTCCTGCGCAGCGGCGACCTCGACCGACATTTGCGGCGCATGCGCCTGACATATCGCCGCCGCCGCGACGCACTCGCCGCGGCCATCACCCGACATCTCCCAGGCTGGCGAACGCACGGCGCAGTCGCCGGGCTGCACCTGGTGGTCGAGTTGCCTCGAGGCCTAGAGGAGCAGTCCGTGGTGCGAGCCGCGGCCGAGCGCTCGGTCCTCGTCTACGCGATGGGTGCGTACCGGGCTCGGCCCTCGGATTCCACCATGCCGGCACTGGTCCTCGGGTACGGCGGAATGAGCGAGGGAGGAATCCGCGAGGCGGTGCGGCGGGTGGCGGAGGCGTGCCGGAGCGGCGACGCGGGGCGATCGTCCGGGCGGGGCTGAGTCGCCGACGCGACGCGATGCCGGCGCGTTCGGATTAGTGGGGGAAGAAGCGTGCGGTGATCACTGGTTGCGGCGCGCGAGATCGGGCGTTCCGGGCGGCGTAGAATCGGCGCGCGAGGGTCAAGAGGATCTCCGGTTGGCGAGTGAAAGTACCTTTCCGCTCGCGTTGGAAAGGATCACGTCGATGGTGGGTACCGCGAGCGGGATCCCCTGCTCCGCTAGTGCGGGCGGGCTTCGTGTCGCGGTCGTCTCGGCCTTCGAAGCCCTCAGCGCCCCTGGCGTGGGGGGAGCAGTGCCGGAGCTCGCCGGCAACTTCAAGCCCGCCAAGAAGGAGCAGCTTGGGTAGGTGCAACCTCCCTTCGGGTCGGTCAGAGCGCGTCTGGAGTTTCCCCCGTGGGTGCCACCCTGCAATGTGCAGGGCTACTCTTAAGGCGTACACTAGGCGGTCCTCTCACGTCGCAAGGGCGTTGTCCGCCAATGCCCGTTCTTCAAAGGGAGGTGCTGCCATGAGTGGCTCTCCGGTTTCCGCAGCTCGCTGTTCCGGCCGTCGTCAACATGTCGTGCCGCGATTGGGGCTCCTGCTTGCCCTGTGTCTGTCGGTCATCACGGTCTCCTCGGAGAAGTCCTGGGGCGGGCCGATGTTTGCGTCGGCGTTTCTGTCGTTCGATACGGGCCCTTCGCCATTCTCCGTCGCGATGGCAGATCTGAACGGAGATGGGAGGCCGGACCTCGCTGCAGGGAATTACAGCGGTGCCACCGTGTCGGTTCTCTTGGGCAATGGAGACGGGACCTTCAGGGCGAAGGTGGACTATGGGGTGGGGGACAGTCCCCGGGGAGTCGCGATCGGGGATGTGAACGGGGACGGGAAGCCGGACCTCGCAGTGGCAAACTACGGCTCCAACACGGTGTCTGTGCTCCTGGGCAATGGGGACGGGACGTTTGGAGCGAAGGTGGACTTCGGGACGGGGAGCGGTCCTCGCACCGTTGCGATGGCGGATGTGAGCGGGGATGGGAAGCAGGATCTCGCGGTCCCGAATGACGCCGACAGCATCTCCGTTCTCCTGGGCAATGGAGACGGAACCTTTGGGGCGAAGGTGGACTACGAGACGGGGGGCGGTCCGCGAGCCGTCGCTATCGGGGACGTAAGCGGGGACGGGAAGCCTGATCTCGCGGTGCCGAATTACAGCTCCAGCACCGTCTCCGTTCTCTTGGGCAATGGGGACGGGACATTCGGGGCAAAGGTGGACTACGGGACTGGGAGTGGCCCGGTCTCAATCGCGATCGGGGATTTGAGTGGAGATGGGAAGCCGGATTTCGCGGTGCCGAATCAAGACGTGAGCTCCGTGTCTGTTCTTTTGGGCAATGGGGACGGGACCTTCGGAGCGAATGTTGAGTACGGGACAGGGCTCAATCCCTCCTCCGTCGCGATCGGCGATGTGAGCGGGGATGGGAAGCCGGATCTCGCGGTGCCGAATGACGCCAACACCGTGTCTATTCTCTTGGGCAATGGGGACGGGACCTTTGGGGCGAAGGTGGACTACGGGACGGGGAGGAGTCCCTCAACGATAGCGGTAGGGGATGTGAGTGGGGACGGGAAGCTGGATCTAGCGGTGGCGAATGGCGGCTCCAGTACCCTCTCCGTTCTCCTGGGCAATGGGGATGGGAGCTTCGGAGCGAACGTGAACTACGGCGCCGGAAGCGAACCCTCCTCCGTCGCGATGGGGGACGTGAGCGGGGATGGGAAGCCGGATCTCACGGTGGCGAATAGCGGCTCCGGTACCGTTTCCGTTCTCCTGGGCAATGGAGACGGGACCTTTGGGGCGAAGGTGGACTACGGTACGGGGAGCGGTCCCTCCTCCGTTGCGATCGGAGACGTGAGCGGGGATGGGAAGCCGGATCTCGCGGTGGCGAATGGCGGTTCCAATACCGTTTCCGTTCTCTTGGGCAATGGGGACGGGACCTTTGGGTCGAAGGTGGACATGGGGGTGGGGGACCTACCCTCCTCCGTCGCGATCGGTGATTTGAGCGGGGATGGGAATCCAGACCTCGCCGTGGCGAATTTCGGCTTTGGCTTAGTTTCCGTTCTCTTGGGCAATGGGGATGGGACCTTCGGGGCGAAGGTGGACTACGCGACAGGAAGCGGTTCCACCTCCGTCGCGATCGGAGACGTGAGCGGGGATGGGAATCCGGATCTCGCGGTGGCGAATAGCGGCTCCACCGTCGTGTCCGTTCTCTTGGGCTATGGGGATGGGACCTTCGCGGCAGCAGTGGGCTACGGGGCGGGGATCAATCCCTCCTCCGTCGCGATCGGTGATTTGAGCGGGGATGGGAAGCCGGATCTCGCGGTGGCGAATATCGGCTCCAATGTCGTTTCCGTTCTCTTGGGCGTTGGAGACGGGACCTTTGGAGCGGAGGTGGACTACGGGACGGGGAGCTATCCCATCTCCGTAGCGATCGGGGATGTAAGCGGGGAGGGGAGGCCGGATCTCGCGGTGGCGAACGCCAATTCCAACACTGTGTCCGTCCTCTTGGGCAATGGGGACGGGACCTTCGAGACGAAAGTGGACTACGGGACGGGGGACACTCCCCTCTCGGTCGCGATGGGAGATGTGAGCGGGGATGGGAAACCGGATCTCGCGGTGGCCAATAACAGCTCCTATTCCAACACGGTATCAGTGCTGTTGAACCTTGGCCCAGGCATTCCAACCGCAATCTCCGTTGTGCTTCAGGACGTGCAGGCCGAGTTGGGGCTTGTTCGTCTTCGCTGGGTCGTCCCGGACGCGCGGGGCACCGTGGCCACCGTGTACCGGCGGACGGCTTCCAGCGATTGGGTTTTGCTGGGTGTTGCGTCTGCAGAGTCGGGCGCCCGGGTCACCTATGAGGACCGCACCGTGGCCCCCGGCGAGCGGTATGCCTATCGGCTGCTGGTCCAGACGGTGGGAGACCGGGGGTACTCCAGCGAAGTCTGGGTGAGCGTGCCCACGGAGGCAGGCGCGCCGCTCGCATTGCGGCTCGATCCCGTCTACCCGAATCCCTTCGGAGCGCGAACGAATCTGAACTTTGCAGTTCCCAAGGGCGGCCCGGTGAAGCTAGCCATCTACACCGTGGCAGGTCGAAAGGTGGTTACGATATTCGATCAGGCGATGCCTTCGGGATGGCGCATGGTGGGTTGGGACGGAAGGGATGCTTTGGGCCGGCCCGTCGCGTCAGGCACCTATTTCGCCAAGCTGGAGCAAGCTGGCCAAGTTGAGGCGCGGAAGATCGTCGTAGCAAGGTAGCTCACCGCTCCCCGCGGGACAGCGAACGGTAGGGCCCTCAGGGAGCGATATCCCGCTGGATCGGGCGCAGCATTGAGCCTATCATCCCGGCCGTGATCGCGCGGCGTAGGAGTCCCACCTCCTCGAGGACTGGCGCAGACGTCCAGTAGTACAACCCGTGCGTTGCCCCGCGGGGGGTCAGGAGGCGATGTGAATCTCGAATTCGCCCTCTTCGTCGCGCTCCTCAGTTTGGCCTGGCTTCTCCTTCCGGTCATCGCTCTCGTGATCGCTGTCGACTCGAAGAAGGAGCTTCGTCGAATTCGCCACCGACTCGATGCGCTGGAGGCAGAGTTCGGGGCCGGGAAGAAGAACGTCGATGTGATAGGAAGGGAGGCTCCCGCTCCCACAGCCATGGCCACGTCCACGATGCCGGCGCCCGCGGCCCCAGGAATTGCTCCCGCCATGCATACTGTCCCAGCCCTGGAGCCCATCCGCGCCATCGCGGCTGCTCCAACGCTCGATTCCGCACGGCTCGAGCAGCTCGTTGGGGGGATCTGGCTTCAGAACGTGGGGTCGGTACTTCTTCTCTTGGGCACCTTCTTTCTCATTCTATGGGGCTACACCAAGGGGAAGATCGGACCGGAGATCCTCGTCGTCGCGGGAGTCCTCCTTGGTGTCCTCCTGGCGTGGCGCGGAGACCGCATCGCGCGAACGCTTCGTCCGCTGGGCCACGCGCTTCTCGGGGTGGGTCTCGGGGTCGTCTACATCACGCTCTACCAGGGGCACTTCCGGATGAACGTTCTCTCCGGGTGGGCGACGTTCGCGCTCCTATCCCTGCTCTCGTTCCTCACCGTGGACATCGGGCTACGTCGAACGCAGGCCGTCATCGCGTCACTTGGCGTCGTGGGAGCATTCGTTCCTCTCCTCGTGGCCTCGATGTCGGGCTCGGGGTTCCATCTCTCGCTCCCGGCCCTCCTCGGATACTTTGCCGTCGTGAACGTGGTCGTCTTCGCCCTCACCGCCCTTAGGGGCTGGAGCGGACTCGTTCTCATGGCCCTCGTTCTGACGAGTATGACTTGGGTCATTCACACGAGGGGCGCCGTCTGGAGCTTTCCGATCCAGCTCGGGCTGAGCACTTTGTTCACGGCGCTCGGAATGGCACCCGTGGTCCGGTTCGCCCGGAATCCGGGTCCGGTCCGCGGCATCGATCTCGCGGTGGTGGCAATGGCTCCGATGCTCCTCCTCATCACAACGCTTTCCTATCTTGCCGCCAGGAAGGGAGTGACGACGGGAGGGCTGCTCTTGGCCCTCAGCTTCGTGAACCTGCTTACCGCGCTATGGGTGGACGCTAGGAGATCGGAGCGGGATCTTTGGCGCCCGCTGACGGCCGCCGCGACCATCTTTCTGGCTGCCGCACTCGAGCGGCTCCTGGCGAGCGAGTACCTTTCGCTGGCGTGGTGCGTCGAGGGAGTATCGCTGATCTGGCTCGGCACCGCACCCCGCGCCGGGTGGATCCGCGGTCTAGGCTATGGTGTGTCTCTGCTCGTGCTATCGCGCCTGCTGACCACTCCAACCAGCTACGATCCAGTGGCCGGCGGCGGTATCGGCATCTTCAATGGAGCGGCGCTGCGTGATCTTTTCTGCGTCGCAGCCTTCCTTGCTGTCTCGGATCGCATAGGGCGGAGCCGGGAATCGCTCTCCGACAGCGAACGCCACGCGCCCGGCATGTTGCTCGTCGCTACCAACGCGCTCATCATGGCCTGGCTCTACAGAGAGGCGCCGTACATTGCGCGATGGATCGCGGCTCTTGGCGCGCCTGTCCTGACCGCCGCGCAGGGCCAGGCTCCTCCTGTCGCACCGACAGTCGCCACCGTCGACTCGACGCTCATCGTGGGCGTTGCCTGGATTGTGCAATCGGGGCTCCTGGTCTTCCTGGCGTCCGTCCGGCGGGCGCCGGTCCTGCGGCACGTCGGCTATGCCGTCGCAGCAATCGGCTCTATCCCATTCCTCGTGGCCCTCACCGAAGGGCAGTATTGGAAAGCGGGCGACCCGCCGGTTCTATACCCGGCTGGACTCCTGACCCTCCTGTGTATCGCGGTGCTGATGATCGTGGCGGCGTTCCTTTGGTCCCGTCGCTCCGAGCTAGGCGGAAACGAGCGCCGCTCGCCGGAGGTTGCCCTGATCGCCGCGAACGTCGCATTGCTCTCTTGGACCGCGCGCGAAGCAGGCCATCTGGCGTCCGTGATCGCACCAGGCGTGGCGATAGGCTCAAACCTAGATCAATCGAATGCAATGCTCGCCGCGGGGATTACGTGCGCTGCCTGGATCCTCCAGGCCGGAGCGCTCCTCACGCTCGGATGGGCGCGCGGCTCGGCCTTTGTAAGGTGGACGGGGCTGGGGCTTGTCGGAGTGACCTTGGCGAAGTTCGTCCTCTTCGACCTTCAGCGTGTGGACGTATTCTGGCGCTTTGTCATCGCGCTCGGCGTGGGGGCCGTCCTGTTGGTGTTCTCGTTCATCTACCAGCGCCGAAGCGGCGTCACTTCGCGCAAAGAACAGGGATCCTTATCATGACGATGTCCAGAAGATGATTCACGCACGCGGCAGCCAGCTCGGAGAGGTCCCGGGGGCACCACCCTGGGGCCTTCCCAGATCCGGCGGACGGGCGCGATGTTAGCGGCGAAGCGCAGTCGCCATCAATGGGTCCGACATCGCTGGAATCCAATGGGTTCAGGTCATTCTCCGGGACGGAAAGTCCGCTGCGGCGACCGAGCCTTGACCGCCTCGGAACCGAGGGGTAGCTTACTCGGCGGTGCGGGGGGGTGTGGTGGCCGGCACACTCTGTAAGAGGAGGTTGTCATGACCGGAACAAACGCATTGAACGTGGTGCTCGTGCACGGCGGATTCGTAGACGGCGCCGGCTGGGAGGGTGTGTACAAGATCCTCAGGAAGGACGGCTACAATGTGGAGATTGTCCAACACTCGACCGAGTCGCTCGCCGGCGACGTGGCGGCAACCAAGCTCGTCCTGGATGCGCTGGAGGGCCCCGCAATCCTCGTCGGCCACTCCTACGGCGGAGTTGTGATAACCGAAGCCGGCAACGACCCAAAGGTTGCAGGGCTCGTCTACATCGCAGCTTTCGCTCCCGACAAAGGCGAGTCCGTGGACGCGCTCATCAAGAATCCGCCACCTGGCGCGCCGGTGCCGCCGATCCTGCCACCGCGGAACGGTTATTTGTTCCTCGACAAGGCGAAGTTCCGCGCCTCCTTCGCTGCGGACGTGGACGAGGAGAAAGCCGCCTTCATGGCCGACTCGCAGTTGCCGTGGGGTGTGGAGGCTCTCAAAGGCACGATCAGCGTGCCAGCGTGGAGGAGCAAGCCGAGCTGGTACTTGGTGGCGACCGAAGACAAGATGATTCCACCCGATGCCCAGCGCGGCATGTCCAAGAGGGCCGGTTCGACGGTCGTCGAGGAGAAGGGTAGTCACGCAATTTATGTGTCGAAGCCGCGAGCTGTGGCCGCGTTGATCCAAGCGGCCGCCAAGGGCGTGCACGTAGGGGCGCATTAACACAACCTAGGCGCGACGTTGCGTCGACGTGCCGTAAAGAAATGCAAGGCGCCCCACGTGGGTAGCGCCGCGTGGGGCGATTTGTTTCGAGGGGTCGGGCGGGGACGGGGCAAGGAAGGTCGTGGTAGCCCGGTAGCGGGCGGAATCTGTTTGCGGGAGCGTTCCTCGCGTCGCTCGTGGCCGTCGTGTTCGCGGAGCCGAGTCGGAACACGACGATCGACGCCTTCTCGTTTAGAGCGTTCGGCGTCTCTCCAACGGATACCAGCGTGGTGGGTCACCTTATGCGAATGTACCGAGACTCCGGATATCGATATCGGAGTCAGGCGCTCGAGTTCGCGCGCCGCATGCAGCAGCTCGTGCCAGGAGATTCGGCGAGCGCAGCTTTGGTTCGGGAAGAGGAAGCCCGGAAGCCCGAGACGCGGATCACGAGCCCTCCCGGACTCGATTCGCTGTGAGCGGGGCGGCCATAGTGGAGCCCCGGGGGAGCCGGGCCCGCCGCCATCGTCCGGCAGTCTTCCTACGTCTTGGCCGGGCCCTCCCGCACATACACCCGCTTGCCTTCGAACGAGCGTCGGCCCTCGATCTTTGTGGTGATCTCGAGAGTGCGCCCCTTGTCCTCTAGGGCGTAAGTCTGGGTGATCTTGAATCCGCGGTCGTCCTCGTGCTTCGCCTCGAGCTGATCCTTCTTCCACTCTCCTTGGGCGCGTAGCACCGCCGCCGCCGGATTCGAGGTCACCTTCCCGTCGCCGATCACGATTTGCATCAGGTCTGCGCCTGTCGAATCCTCAAGGACGACGTACTCCGGCTGTTCCTCGATGCGCAAAATGTCCGGAAGTCGCATGGGGCGCGCGTGGGCTTGGCCGCTTTCAGAACTCCCCTCCGGCCCGCCCCCGTATCCCCCGCCGCCGTGGTATCCGCCGTGGTGACCCCCCCAGCCACCACCGCCCCCCCCGTGCCCTCCGCCGCCATGCCCGCCACCACCGTGCCCGCCGCCACCCCATGCGGGGGGAGCGTCGCTCCGGCTGGGGTCAAAGCGCCACGTGCCGCTCAGGTCGGGTGGATGTTTGGATTCGCCCGAGTAAGCCGCCCGAGCGCCGATGAAAGTCGCAACAAGCAACGCGAGCCCGATCAAGATTCGACGCATTCTCTCTCCCTTTCGCGTCCCGGATGTCCCGTTAATTCCCGTCGCGCGTTCCGCGCCCGCGCCTGTTGCCGTGCCCATCACCGCGCATCCGCTGTGATCTCAGGTCCTCCATCTTCTTTCGCTGGTCCGCGGTGAGCACCTTTCGGGCTTCGAGCCTGGCCGTCAGGCCGGCCTTCATCATGTCGCCTTGGAGGCGCGTGACAGCATTCACCTTGGCGTCCACATCAGACTGGGTCGGCGCGTCGGCCCGCAACAACGTGACCAAGTCCAGACGCGCGATCGCCAGGTCCGCGCGCATCCGAATCTCCTTCCGCGCGAGGTCGTCGGCGAGCGTCTGAAGCTTGTTCCGCTGCACGTCGGTGAGGTCCAACTCCCCCGCGAGACGGCCGCCTGGCCGCAGCAGTCCACCTCCAAGCATCATCCCCATGGAGCCTCCGCGGCTCCCGTGGGCCCACATCCCACCGGTGCCGCCCCAGCCCATCCCACCCGGGTCCCCCATGGGGCTCGCATCGGCGAATTCATCTGGTGCGGGCGTCGCCCATTCCTCATCGCCGGGCGGGGGCGTGGGATCGACCTGTGCGAGCGCGATGCCGAACGGGGCGAAAGCAAGCACCGAAGCGATGATGGCGGTTCGAAGGATTGGTTTCATGGCACGTCTCCTTGGGTAGGGTTGTTTGCGTCCCTCACCAAGAAGGTACAGACGGGTCCGTCGAGGCGTTGGGGCTACGGCGGGATCGGTTGCCCTAGAGGTGACGCGCTGCTTGGCCTCCGGAGGAGGGATGCCCGTGGGACGGGCGGAGTTGTACCGCGGCCGCGCGGGACGGGGTCCCCGCTGGGGTGTTGGCCGAAGCGGCGCGATTGACCGAGCAAATGGCTACTTCGAAGCTGGGATCCTGGCGCGTTCCCAGGCGCCGATCCACACGGCCTCGAAGGCTGTTCGGCCCGTTCGCAGGATCTGGCCCCGTCCTTCTTGTCGGACGTATAATTCTCGCTTCCCAATTTCGTGGTGCCGGGGCGTGCTCGAGCCTGCACAGAAGCATGGACCGGCGAACCTTTAGGCAAATGGAGGAACCAATGGGACGTCGGTCGCAGTTGCTCGCGGAACGACTGGAGCAGGGGGCGGGAGCCCTCGCGAAATTGGCTGAATCTCTTTCGGATGCGGAATGGCGGATGAAGATCCCGCATGATGGGCGGCCCGTCGGGGTCATCGTGCACCATGTCGGCAACATGTATCCCATTGAGATCCAGCTCGCCCAGGGCCTTGCGGCCGGAAAGCCGGTGGCCGGCGTCACGTGGGACGTAGTAGCCGAGATCAACGCGAAGCACGCCAAGGAGCACGCCGGGGTCTCTAAGCAGGAGGCCCTGGAGTTCCTGCGCCGGAACAGTAGGGCCGCCGCCGAGGCCATCCGCGCGTTCTCGGACGAGCAATTAGATGCGGCGGCGCCCGTGTCGCTGAACGCGGACGCGCCGCTGACGGCCCAGTTCTTCCTCGAAGATCACGCCGTCCGTCACAGCTTTCACCATCTCGCGAAGATTCGTTCGACGGTCGGGCGCTAGGATTTGCGCCCGACCAGTCGAGCCATTACCGGAGGGCCGCGCCGGGGTCGTCGCCTTTCCTCCGCCGGGCTGGCGATATGGGCCCCGGCGGCGAAAGCTGCCGGGGCTGCCGCGGCGCTCCTAGCCTCGGCCCACCTTCTTCAAGACGTCGGCCCACCGCGGGTCACCGTGGAGGGGCCGGAACGCCGGCTCGACGACCACCTGGGCGGTACCCGCGTCGCGCTCGGCGATCGAGCGATCGATCCAGGTGAAGGCGGAGTCCAGGTCCCCCCTCTGTGAATGGATCGCCGCGATCTGATACGCGGAATCGACGGCGTGCTTTGTCTCCAACTGCTGGAGCGCGATGTCCGACTCCCTCTTTCGGCCCCCAAGGGAGTGCACGTAGGCGAGAGCGGTCAGTCGCGCCCAATCCGCCGGCTCCATGCTGGCGGCAACCAGCGCGTCCGAGTCCCGCCCTAGATCCGCGAGGATGATCGCCAGCACCATATGCGCTCCGATCCGCTGCGGGGAGAGCTCGATGGCTTTCCGATAGGCCTTCTCGGCGTCGGGCAGACGATCCAACGAGCGATAGACCTGTGCGATCACGGTGTAGCCGCCCGCGTTCAGCGGATCCTGTTCGATCGATCGGCGGATCAGGCTCTCCGCTTCCTGGAGGCGGCCAAGCATGTGTGCGAGTCCCCCGGCGGACCGAAGCACCTCGGCGCTTCCCGGAGCGAGTTGCAGCGCCTTTCGAATCGACTCCTCCGCGCCATTCCAGTCCCAGTCATGCGTTCTCTGGATGGCCGAGAGCCTCACGTGCGCTTCCGCCAGGCCCGGCGCCAGCTGGAGCGCGCGCAGCGCGGCCTCGCGGGCCCTTCGATATCCCTCAACCACCGGCTTCCAACCATAGGCCCCGCAGTTCGCGTGCGCGCGAGACAGCTCGACCCACGCCGCGGCGTGAGACGGGTCCATCGCCAGCGCTTCGTTCAAGTACTGGATCCCCTTCTCCGTGTCGTCCTGGTTGAGTTTGTCGACGAAATACTTCCCCTGGAGGTACAGGCGATGGGCCTCCGGACTTTGCCCATGTCCCGCGACCGCGGCCGCAACGTCCGCCTTGGCCGTTCCGCTCGCGTCGGAATCCGTCTCGCGGAGGAGCGTGGCGCGAAGCTCCTTCACCACCGATTGGGCGATGTCGTCCTGCACGGCGAAGATGTCGTCCAGAGATCGGTCGTAGGTCTCCGACCATAGTTGGACCCGGTCGGATGCCTTGACGAGCTGTACCGAGATCCGAACTCGATTCCCGGACTTACGCACGCTGCCGTCGAGAAGGGTGGCCACGTTTAACTTCTCGCCGATCGTCGCGAGGTCCTCGTTCTTTCCCTTGAACTGGAACGACGACGCGCGCGCGGCGACGCGAAGCCCTCGGATCTTGGTGAGCACGTTGAGCAGCTCGTCGGCGAGCCCGTCCGAGAAGTACTCATCCTCCTCGCCGCGGCTCCGATTCACGAACGGAAGCACGGCGATGGACGGGATGCCCTGTGGCGGTCGCAAAACCCATCCCCGATGCCGACGTTCCCGAAGGAGAAGGCGTAGGCGGTGGCGGTGTGGCCACCGCCATCGCCGGGCGGGACCCGGGCATCGCTGGCGCCGGCGTCGGTTGCCACATGGGGGTCGGTGCCGGCGCCGCCCTCGGCGTCACCCCGGGGCTCGGGGTCAGCGCGGCCGTTCCCAGCCCCATTTCCTTCACGACGTAGCGAAGCTCGTTGTAGACGTCGCGGGCGGTCTGGAACCGATCGCGGGGGTCCTTCTCCAGGCAACGCACCACAATTCGATTGAGATCGCGGGGAAGATCGACGCGTAGGCTGACCACCGGAGCCGGCACGTCGCGGAGGATTGCGGACGTCACGTCGGCAGGTGTCGAGCCGGCGAACGGACGACGTCCCGTCGCCAGCTCGTAGACGATGGCGCCGAAGGCAAAGAGATCCGATCGCGCGTCCACCGTATCGCCGCGAACCTGCTCCGGCGCCATGTAGGGCACCGTGCCGAGCACCTGGCCGTAGCCCGAGATCGGCGCTTGGGCGGTCGCGCCGATCGTCGCGGCTTGGCCGGCGCCTTCGCCTTTGCCCTCCATAGACGCGGCCTTCGCCAGGCCGAAGTCGAGCACCTTCACCCATCCGTCGCCTGTCACCATGACGTTGCCCGGTTTCAGATCCCGGTGAATGACGCCGCGCTCGTGCGCTGCGACGAGCGCGCCGGCGAGCGCGAGGGAAAGATCCAGCACGCGCGGGATCGGAAGGCCGCCGGGGATGACCAGGCGATCCAGGCTTTCGCCTTCGACCAGCTCCATCGTGAGGAACCGGACGCCGTCCTCGTCCTCGACGGAGAAGAGCGTGACGATGTTAGGGTGGTTGAGGCCCGCGACGGTTCGCGCCTCGCGCTCGAAACGGGCCAGGCGGTCGGGGGAAGAGGCCACGGCCTCGGGCAGCACCTTGATCGCCACCTCGCGACCGAGGCGCGAATCGCGCGCGCGGTACACCTCGCCCATGCCGCCCGCACCGAGCGAGCCGAGGATTTCGTAAGTGCCCAGGCGGGTTCTTGGAGCAAGTCGCATGAGCTATGGAGTATATAGCGTCGCGGGCAGAGTGTCAGCGGGCGCGGAGGCCGGCGCACCGCCGCCCCGCGGAGGGGGCCCGCGGCAGGACCTTTTCGGCAACGTCTCTCTGAAGCCGCGAGTCCCGGGCGCGATTCGCGGTAGGGTGGTTGGAGTGCGGCGCGGGCGAAGAGATCGAGCTGGTAGTTCTTGCGCGCCGGTCAGTGTACGCTAAGGTGTTCCTAGGAATTACGACCACTATGTCTTTTGTGGACACAAAGGGAAGCCTCGGGATATCGCCCCACTGCGTGCCGACCTCCTTACCCGTTGACTGCCCGCTTTGCAGTTCCTGAACAGCTCCACCTCGCAGCGAAGAATCGTGCGGTTCTGTCGCAGATCGCGTTAGTCCCAGTAGATCGTTCTACCGTTCGTAGGTGGGTCAGGCAGGGGCTGCGTGGGGGGCGGGTCTTGGGCATTTGAAGAGGAGGGTTAGGCCATGATGCGAAAGTTAGGCACTGCGATCTCGATCACATCGGCTCTTCTGGTCACGACTCTAGTCGATCAAGCCAATGCTGGAAGTCCGAAGACACACGACGGCCTGTTCCTTCATCTCTCGGCGGGTGCGGGTAGTGCTACAACGGGACTCAAGGTTCCGGGACAGGCGTGAAAGACGCGCGCAAACGAGTGGCGCTGGTGACCTGCGAGGCCCTTGCCAACCTCTACGAGGACGACCATCTGCTCGTGGCCGCGCTCGCAGACATTGGCATTGCCTCGGTGCCGGCAGTGTGGAGCGACGCGAGCATCGACTGGACTTCGTTCGATGCGCTGATCATGCGCTCACCCTGGGACTACTTCGAGCGCGTCGCCGAGTTTCGCGCTTGGCTCGATGCGCGCATCGCTGAGCGTGTGCTCATGTGCAACTCGCGCGAAATCCTCAATTGGAATTTTGACAAGCGCTATTTGCAAGATCTCGCCCGGGCCGGTGTCGCGCTCGTGCCCACAATTTGCATCGCAGAGAATGACAAGGCTGACATCGCCGCCTTGGCGCGTGCCCGCGGTTGGAATGAAATCGTGGTGAAGCCGACCATCGGCGGCGGCGGCTACCGCATTCACCGTTTTCGCCTCGAAGAGCTCGGCCGCTACTCCGCTGACATCGCCAAGACGCTCGAGGATCGCGGTGTGCTGGTGCAGCCTTTTTTGCCCGAGATCCAAGGCGGCGGTGAGCTGTCGCTGCTATTCTTCGACGGCGTCTTTAGCCATGCGGTTTGCAAACGCCCGAAAGCCGGCGACTATCGCGTTCAATATCAATTCGGCGGTAGCAACGAGAACGTGCAGGTGAGCGAGGAACTCGTTGCGCAGGCGCGCATCTGCATCGCACACGCGCCGGCGCCGCCGGTTTACGCGCGCGTCGACGGGGTGGTACGAGACGGAAGGTTTCTCTTGATGGAGCTCGAAATCTTCGAGCCTTTGATGTTCCTGTCACGCCACCCTGAAGCACCGGCTCGTTTTGCGCGCGCGATTGAGAAACGTTTGCTCGTTCCGCGCTCGTGACGGCGGCGGCCTTGCAGTGGACAATTCGCGGTACGTGGCGTCGGGGGTAGCCAGCGCCTATACTGCGGCCGTCAGCCGGACAATGCGCGTGCGCCGGGCGACTCGTGGCGCTCCGTATCGCATATTGGAGGGAGGATCGATGAAATCGAGGCGGATGATCGTGATCGTCGCGGCGGCGCTGGCGGTGTCGGGCCTCATGGCGGGCGTCGCGCACGCGGGCCCGTCGGCGGGGGCTGCGGGTTACATCAGCGGCTCCTTTCCCACCGGCGACTGGGGCGACGTGGCCGGCTTCGGCCTGGGCCTGGAGAACGCTACCACCATCTTTCCCGATTCGAGCAAGTCGTTCGGGATTCGCCAGGGCACCTCGCTGATCTACAACTTCGGGCGCAACGTCGATGTTCCGTCCGCGAACCTCGACACGAACACCTCGCTGCAGATCGAGACCGCCAACACCAGCCTGTGGCTAGGAATCGGGCCGGCGTTCAGCAAGCACACCGGCGACGCGCGGCCGTTCCTCTACGGCACGATTGGCGTCGCGTTCAACTGGATCGACAGCCACCTCAAGGGCAACGTGCAGGGCGGCGGCTACGACGCCACCGTCGGCCAGACGAGCACCACGTTCGCGTGGACGGTGGGGGCCGGTCTGAGCAAGGCCATGTCCTCGCTCCCGGGTGGACGGTTCGAGCTGAGCGCCGAGTACCGCTCGGGCATCGATCAGGACTTCCTGCTGCCGGGAGCGGTCACCAGCTCGGGATCGAACGTGTCCTGGCACCGCACCCACCAAGATGCGGACCAGATCATCGTGCGCATCGGGATCCTGACCGGCTCATGAAGCGGGCCCGTCCCGACAAGGGCCTGGTGGTTCGGATTCGTCGCGAACTCAAACGAGGCACGGCCGATCTCGTCGACTTCGCTGCGGCCATGATCCGCATCCCGACGGAGAACCCACCTGCGGTGTCGTACGCCAGGTGCGCCAAGGTGATCGCGTCGCGGTTACGCCAACTGGGGCTCAAGACCCGCACTGTCGACCCTTCCGGCTCTGCGCCGTCGGTGGTCGGCACGTTTGGTGAGGGCCAGCGCGTCCTTTACTTTAGCGGGCACTACGATGTCGTTCCCGCCCAGCACCGAACGCAGTTCATGCCCGTCGTGCGCCGCACCAACCTGTACGGCCGCGGATCGGCGGACATGAAGGGCGGCATCGCGGCGATGGCGTTCGCCATCCACGCGCTCGAGAAAGCCGGATTCGAGCCCGCAGGCCGCATCGTCTTGGCCTCGGTGCCGGATGAAGAGACCTCCGGTCCACGCGGCACGGTGGCGCTCGCGGCCGCGGGGCTCCTCGATCGGGACGCGGTGGGCATGCTAACCATGGAGCCGACCGGAGGCGTCGTCTGGAATGCGAATCGCGGCGTTATATCCCTGCGCGTCGCCGTTCGGGGCAGACCGGCGCACGTCGGGTTGCATTTTCGCGGCGTGAATGCCTTTCGCGGGATGCTCGAGGTGGCCGGCATGTTCGCCGCGCTGGAAAGCAAGGTGGCCCGCCGTCGCACCACATTCAATATCCAACCCGACGCCGCGCAACGGTCCGTCCTTCTCTTGGGAGGCGAGCTATCGGGTGGTCATAATTTCAACGTCGTGCCGGAGCGGGCGTCCTTCACGGTGGATCGGCGCACCAACCCCGAAGAGGATTTCGACGTCGAACGTCACCGTCTCTCTGCCGTAGTGGAGCAAGCGCGGGCGCATGGTTTGAAGTGTGAGGTGGAAGTCTTGCAGGAGGGGCGGTCGTCAGCCACGAGCGCAAAGAGCACGTTGGCACGGGCCCTCGGGTCGAGCATTCGTGGCGTGACGGGACGAACCGCGCGATTCGAGCTGTGCCCTGGCGTCCTGGAGACGCGGCACTACGCGGCCCTCGGCATCCCGGCGCTGGCCTACGGGCCCGGGCTTCTCTCCGTGTCGCATGGCCCTAACGAATTCGTGTCGGTGCGACGGCTCGTCGAGTGCGCGGAGGTGTACGCGCTGGCGGCGGTACGCCTTTTGTCGTGAATCACGCCAAGGGGCCCGCCCAGCCGAACGCCGAGCCCCACGAGGCCACGTTCATCCGGAGCCCTAGTCACTCGCCCCGTCCGAATACCTCGCCACAATAGCCGTCACGTTGTCCGGCGCGCCTCGGTCGAGCGCGAGAGCCAGCAACGAATCGCAGGCGGCTTCACTCGTCGCCGCTCCCCCAAGAATTCCGGCGATCTCCTCGTCGCGGACCGGTCCCGTCAATCCGTCCGTGCAGACGACAACGGCGTCGCCGGGTTTCAGCTTCAGATGGTGGGTCTCGCCGTGAAGCCAGCCGCCACCCCCGCCCACCACCTGCGTGAGGATGTGGCGTCTTGGGTGGGTGGGCACTTCTTCCTGCGCGATGGCGCCGCTGTCGGCAAGACTCTGGGCGACCGTGTGGTCGCGCGTGATGTGGCGAAGCGCGCCATCGCGATAGAGGTAGGCCCTCGAGTCCCCGACGTGCAACACGAAGAGATCGAGACCCAGGCTATAAACCACGGTGAGGGTGGTGCCCATGCCGGCGACGCTCGGGTCCTCGGCTCCGTGGCGCAGCAGAGCGGCGTGCATTCCCGCGAGATAGAGGTTCGTGCGCTCGAAGAAGGATTGGATCTCGGAATCCCGCGTCAACGGGTCGTCGAGGCTGAGGAGCCACTTCGGAGAGCGAAGGATGAGGCGAAACGCCTCGACGAGGGCCTCACGGCTGGCGACTTCTCCGGCGGAGGCTCCTCCCATTCCATCGGCCACCGCCATGACGTACCCGCCATCGTCGTAGCGGGAGCCCAACTCTTCCTCTGAGATGTTGCTCTGAATACGCTCCAAAAAGCGACCTGTCCGGAAGACCAGGTAGGCATCCTCGTTCGTCTCACGCTTCTTCCCTCGGTCCGTGTGCGCGGCAATTTCCACGATCGTCTCGCTCATTCGGCGAACCCCACCCGGCATGCTTCTACCTCCAATCGTGCGCCCTGACCACTGCGTCGTGCGGCTATGCCTGGGCAGGAGATCACCGGCCCAGGAGTCGTCTCTTGAACTTGCCACCGGGAACCGGTTTGGGCCCCAGGGCAAGGCCAAAGTAGGCGTCGGCGAATCCCTTGCCGGTTATCACACCCATTTCCGTCCCGCTGATCTCGACCCTACATCCGCTCTCGGGCAGATACGTGACTGCGATCTCGTCTCCAGAGTGGAAATCGCGCAACCAATGATAGAGCGTTCGAAACTGCTCCCGCACCTCGTCGCTCGCGTTGGGAGTGTTGTCATCAAGGCCCTTCCCCCAGGCATCGCAAATCCGCTTTGCGCTAACGTTGCGCAAGAAGTGGGTCACGTATCTGCGGGGTGAATCCGACTCCAAGATCCTCGTGGGACCGCTCTCCAGGCTGTCTAGGTAGAGGCCCGCCACCAGGACCGGAAATCCGAACTTTCGGTAGAGGGCCATGCCGTTCAGCCTGAGGAGCCGTCGCTCGACCCGGACCGAGTCGGGCATCTCGACGTCGGCCAAGGAGCGAGCGCTGACAGGTCGCGCGATCGGAAGCGAAGCGAGAACGAGCGTCAGTGCTATTGTAGTGCGTATGGCTTCCTCCATTCAACGCGAGGTGACCGAATTTGGGTTGATGCATAGCAACGCGTATCTCCCGCCGAAACCGCGAATACGCACGCATCGGAACCAAGTCTAGCGCTATTCCCCCACGAGCCTCAGGATCACGGGATAGGTGACGGCGATCCTCTGATAGGGCTGTTCCGGGTCAATCATGTCGTGACGGACTGCCAGGGACTCGGGGAACTCGTAATCGCGGACCACCGCACCGTGGGCACGCCAGCGGCGGGTCAGTTCGCGGACCGCCTCCCTTGAAATACCCTCGTCGGACACGGTCGTCACAATCGTGACTCGCCGGGCTGCGGGCTTGGCGCGGCCCGCCGTGTCGATGACGTCGAGGCCAAGCCGATAGACCTGCGCCAGCGCGCGGCTCGAGAAACGGGGATAGCACTGCGTTGGGCCCGGCACGTGCCCCTTCAGCTTCGAATCCCACCACACGAAGAAGTTCGGCACGACCAGGAGCATGCTCGTGAGGCGCCTCGTCCAGAAGGGGGGGACCCCACGCGGTCCGAGTGCGGGTGCGATCAGCACCGCCTCATCGACGTCCGCCCGCCGGGCGGCGAGCCACGCGGTCGCGACTGCGGTCGAGGAGAGCCCAACGACCGTCACGCGATCCCCTAGGCCGCGGGCAAGATCGAGCGCGGTCTCCGCGCACGCGGACATTTCCTCGGCCGTGAGTTCCGCGAGCGCGGTCGTCATCCGGTTGGAGATCCCATGCCGTGGCACACGCGGGAGGTAGACGTTGAAGCCACGTTCATAGAGAAGAACTGCAAGCGAATCAAACTGCTTCGGGCAGTTCGTGAAGCCGTGGAGGAGGACAACCGCGCGCTCGGTCTTGTGCCCGTGCGTCAGGAGCCGAGGGAGGCAGTCGGCACGGACGCCCGCATCGATGCCGGCGGGGGCGCGGTGGAAGCGGGCCAGGGCTTCTTCGTGGTCGCGGGCGGGCGAGGGCGGCGCCGACGCCGGCACGGGAGGTATGGGAGCCACCGCGACCCAAAGCACCATCGCACCGGCTGCGAGGCCGAGGATCCACACCGCTGCGCGCCTGGCCATCGGCGCATGGTACACGGAAATGGGAGTGGATGGCCCCTGCGGGTCCCGCGGGCAGGCGAGTCGCTCGGGAGTACAATGGAGCCTCAGAAGCTGCTCGGGCGGCGGGTCCCGCGGATGACCGCCGCGCTCTCCTGATCGCCCGGACCCTGCTCCTGGATGCGCCGCGCGAAATGAAGGGCTTGCTCGTTGAGGCCGTCCTCGTGAAAGTGGCGCATGAGGTAGCGCGCCACCTCGGGATCGGACGCTGACAGCTCGAACGCTGGGAAGGCGCACGAATCGAGCCCCGCACTCGACGAAGGCTCGGAGAGAATTTCGCGGACGGGTTACGTTCACGGGTTTCAGCGATGCCGACGTGGGGTATCCTAATGCCCTATCTAGTTTGCGCCTGAAGGCAGGGACGCCCGGGACCTGCTCCGACATCCGAAGGGGACCTCGCCCCATGCCGCATCGATTTGGCCCCGGACCGGCTCGCTCCGCCGCTATCGGCAGGAGGTCGCTCATGCGGTCCCTTCAAGGCGCCATTCGCGCCGGTCTCCTCGTTTCCGCGCTCCTGCTCCATGGGTTTGCCATCCCCTCTGCAGCCGCGCCGCTCACAAAGGGTGGCGAGCTCATCATCAAATTCAAGCCCGGAGCGTCTCAAAGCTCGATCAACCGTATTCTCGCCGACCTGCGGGCCACCCCGATCCACCGGTTTGGACGGATTCGAGCGGAGCACGATCGGATCGGCGGCACGATGAGCGTCCCCGAAGCCATCGCCCGTTACAAAGACCATCCCGCCATTCAGCTCATCGAACCGAACTACATCTTTTCCATCTCTCGGACCCCGGACGACCTCAGATTTTCCGAGCTCTGGGGCCTCCGTAACACGGGCCAGACCGGGGGCATTCCGGGTGCGGATATCAGCGCGACCGACGCGTGGGATACGAATACCGGGAGCTCGAATGTCATCGTGGGGGTCATCGATACCGGAATCGACTACACGCATCCCGATCTCGCCGGGAACATCTACACCAACGCCGGGGAAACCCCAGGCAACGGAATTGACGACGATGGGAACGGTTTCGTGGATGACGTTCGAGGGTGGGATTTCGTCAATCAGGATAACGATCCCATGGACGACAATGGCCACGGCACTCACGTGGCCGGGACGATAGGCGCGAGCGGCAACAACGGCATCGGAGTCACCGGGGTGAACTGGTCCGTCCGTCTCATGCCACTGAAGTTCCTGAACAGCGAAGGTTCGGGAACAGCCGCTGACGCGATCGCCGCGATTGAATACGCGACGCAGATGGGCGTCGACATCATGAACAACAGCTGGGGAGGCAGCGAGTACTCGGAGGCGCTGCGGCTTGCCATTGTGGACGCGAGCAATGCCGGCATCTTCTTTGTCGCCGCGGCGGGGAATTCGGGTGCCAACAGTGACCGTTCCCCCGAGTATCCCGCGAGCTTCAACGTGCCGAACGTCATTTCGGTCGCAGCCACGGATCACTTCGACCAGCTGGCCAATTTTTCCAACTATGGAGCGACGAGCGTGGACCTCGCCGCGCCCGGGGTCGACATCCTCAGTACGCTCCCGTCCGCCGGGTACGGCGTCTTCAGCGGGACCTCGATGGCCACCCCACATGTCTCCGGGGTGCTGGCGTTGGTCCTGGCGCAGTACCCTGGGATCACGCTCCAGGTCGGCAAGACGCTTCTCCTCAACTCCGTGGACAAGCTACCCGGACTAAACCGTCGGGTGCTATCCGGAGGAAGACTCAACGCCGCGAGGGCGTTGGAGGGCCCGGACATCATCGCGCCGAGCCCCGTCCCCGACCTCGCTGCCCTCGGAGTAGCCTCCAATAGCGTTTCCCTGCAGTGGACTGCCACCGGCGACGACAGTACGACCGGCACCGTGACGAATTACGACATCCGATTTGCCACGTCTGAGATCACCGACGCCAATTTCGACGCCGCGTCCCGGTTCTCCGGGGTGGTGGTGCCGCATCCCCCGGGTGCCCAGGAGCGGGTCGTGGTGACCGCGCTCAGCTTCAGCACCACCTACTACTTCGCGCTCAAGGCGCTGGACGAATACGGTAACCGCTCCCCGATCTCGAACGTGGTGAGTGCCACAACGCTCGGTCCGCCGGACATCGATGTCTCTCCGACCGCCCTGTCGGCCGCTCTGCTCACAGGGGCTACCGCGGCCCGGACACTCACGCTGACAAACCCTTCGGCGGGGACCCTCGATTTTTCGCTCCAGATCACGACGGCCGGTGGGGGCCAATGGTTGTCAATCGAGCCGAGGACGGGGACGTTGCCTCCGGGCGGCAGGGTCGATGTTCAGGTGACCTTTGACGCCAGCGGGCTCTTCGGCGGCGGATATGACGCTTCGATCTGGGTGTTGAGCAATGATCCGGACGAAACCGCGGTGCCGGTGCGCGTGCGCCTGGACGTGACCGGAGCGCCGGACATCGCCCTTTCGAGCGTGGCAGTGGAATACGGGACGGTGTTCTTGGGGTTTTCGCGCTCGCGGGCGATTACGGTCACGAATGCGGGCGCGGATCTGCTGACGGTCACGGGGGTGATCGTGTCGCCGGGTGCCTTCGCCGTTGCCCCCGATGGATTTAGCCTCGCGCCGGGAGACTCGCACGATGTGATCGTGACGTTCTCGCCGGCGAGCGTGGCGACGATCGATGGATCGCTCACGATGGCCAGCGATGACCCGGACGAGGGCGTGGTGACGGTGGCGCTGCATGGTGAATGCCTCATCGCGCCGGACATCGGGGTGGAGCCGTCGATGTTCGCGGAGTCGTTGACGACGGGTGAGATCGCGACGAAGGTCATGACGGTGCGCAACACCGGTGGAAGCGACCTCACCTTCGGGGTTCGCAAGACCCGGGGCGCGGTGGCCGGTGCGCTAGGGAGCCCGGTTTCAATACCAAGCTCGCTGCGTGGCTCGACGTTGAACCAGACGGGCCCCGACGTGGGTCTTCCGTCCGTCCAGGCTGTGTACGGGGGCACATCCCTGCGATTCGGGATCACCCAGTTCGGGGAGATCACGCCCTTCCAGTCCCCAGTAGGAACCGAGCACCTGGCCGTTGGAACGGTCTTGACCGGATACACCCTCGCGTACGTGTCCGGCGACGTCGATCACGTGTGCTACTCGGTGAACTTCATCCGGTCTGGAATCGATCCGGTGTCGTATCGGGAGTTGGAGAACACACCGTCGAGGGTCTTGGTTGAGGTGGTAACGCGGACATCCGACGGGGTGCTTGGCATTCGCCGCGTCTTCACGTTCCTGCGAGCGGAACAGTACGTTGAGGTGACCACCGAGCTGCAGAACCTCTCAGCGGGCCCGCTAACTCAAGTGGTCCTGAAGGAGGACGTCGACTGGGATGTGGACGGAGACTTCCTCGATGATGCGTGGGACTACGACCGGTCTCGCAACATGGGGGTTGCGTGGGATCAGCATTACGTGGCGGTCGCGGCGGCGCAGGCGCCGGACCTCATGGACATCAACGGGTGGAACGACTTTGAGTCCCGGGCGACAAAGGTCGATGTCCCGTCTGGGCCGGTGCTGGATTTTGACGGATTGGAGGTGCTGCACTTCGAGCTGGGGACGCTGGCGGCGTCGGAGCGGCGTCCCGTGACCCTGGCCTACGGAGTGGGGTCGACTCTGGCGGAGCTGCAGCAGGTGATGGACCGGGCCATCGTCGCGACCTGGGTCTCGGTGAGCCCTGATAGCGGAGTCGTACCTCCTGGAGGTTCGGCTGATCTCGCCGTCACGTTCGATCCTGGGGCCCTGCGGACCGGGGACTACACAGCGCAGGTCGTGGTGGACAGCAATGATCCGGACGAGGCAGAGATCGTGTTGCCGGCGTCTCTGCACCTCACGGGGGCCCCCGACTTGGCCGTGAATCCCGACAGCCTGGATTTCGGCTCGCCCTTCCTGGGCCAAGTCGTGACGCGCACGCTTCAGGTCACGAATCTCGGGACGAGCCGGCTCGAGGTGACGAGCATCGCACCGGGCCTGCCCGGTTATGCTGTCGATCCAGCCGCATTCACGCTGGAACCGCTCGAGAGCCGGGACGTTACCGTGACGTTCTCCCCAGTCACGGTGGGTGTCCAGGGCTCAACACTAACGATCACCAGCAATGACCCGGACGAGGGAGTGGTGATCGTGCCGCTGCGTGGTGAAGGGCTCCTCGCACCGGACATCGACGTTACGCCCGCGGCGCTGAGCGCGGACCTCCTGACCGGGGAGACCACATCTCGCTGGGTCACGATTCGAAACACCGGCAGCTCGAACCTCACGGTCACGGTCGCCCCGCAGGCGGCCGCACCCGCGGCGGCCCCCGCCGTGTCGCCCAGGACGCCAGGCCAGAATCCCGTCTTGATTGCTTCGGCGGCCGCCACAGGCACGATCACGAGCCGTACGGGCACCGCCGTGCCCGGTGTCCGAACGACGTCCGGCCCGCTGCTGGCACAGCAGAACTCGGTCGTACCCGGGAGCAACGTCCTGGTGCTCGCCAATGCGCCGATCACCAACGGGCTGCTGCGCGCTTTGCTGGAACTCGGCTATGGCTACGAAGTCAGATACACAGAGGACTTCACCGGCATCGACTTCACGCCCTATCACACCATCGTGGCGGCGATGGATGGAGGCCCGATCAGCGGGGCCAGCTGCCAGGCACTCGCAAGCGCGGCCGCCGGTGGCCGGCTGGTTTTCATGATCGGCGGGACCAACTATCCCCCGTACTACGGCGGGGTCCAGTCCTACCTGCTGTCGCACACCGGCGAGGTTGGCTGGGTGACATCCGTCTCGCCGCACCTCACGGTCGCGAATCCATTGGACCCGCTCGCGACTGGGTTGCCGCCCAGCTGCAGATTTACCGACTACCAAACGTCGTATTACATGCTGCGCATCAGTGACTCAGCCGCGCGAGTGGCTGTAAGGAATGGCGACAACCACCCAGCGCTGGTGCAGAAGTCTCTCGGCGGCGGCACGCTGGTCTACTATGTCAACCCGCCCGACGACTCCTTTTGGAAGAACCCAGCCGACTTCGCGATCTTCAAGCAGATCGTGCGGAACACGATGTTGTCCCGCCCCGTGCGCTGGTTGTCGGTCGTGCCGGGTATCGGGACGGTGCCTCCGGGCTGCAGCATCAATGTCCAGGTGACGTTCGACGCGAGCGGACTCTTGGGCGGTGGGTATGACGCATCGATTCGAGTGGCGAGCAATGACCCGGACGAAACCGAGGCGTTGGTGCCCGCGCACTTGGACGTGGTGGGGGTGCCGGACATCACCCTTCCGAGCGTGGCGATGGACTATGGGACGGTGTTCGTGGGAGTTTCGCGCTCGGCGACGGTGGTGGTCAGGAACGACGGCACGGATCTGCTGACGGTCTCGGGCGTGGCGGCTTCGCCGGGTGACTTCAGTGTGACTCCGGACGGATTCAGCCTCGGGCCGGGAGACTCGCACGATGTGATCGTGACGTTCTCGCCGCTGAGCGTGGCAAGGATCGATGGGTTGCTCACGATCGCCAGCGACGACCCGGACGAGGGCGTGGTGACGGTGACGCTGCACGGCGAAGGTCTCATCGCACCGGACATCGGGGTGGAGCCCGGATCGCTGAGCGCCGACCTTCGGGCCGGAGAGACCACGTCCCGCTTGGTCACGATTCGAAACACCGGCGGTTCGGACCTCACATTCACGGTCGACGCGCAGGCGATTGCACCCGCGCCGACCGCCCCGGTGTCGTTCCGGACGCCAAGCCAGAATCCCGCTCCGCTTGCAGTGGCTTCGACTGGGGCCGCGGTCCGCGTGGGGGCCGCCGCCGGGACCTCTGCGGGCGCACTACCGGCGTCGCAGAACTCGATTGTGGCCGGCAACGGCATCCTCGTGGTTAGCAATGCGCCGATCGACAACGGGCTCCTGCGGGCGCTGCGGGAGCTTGGCCATGGCTATGACCTAATGTTCACATCAGACTACGTCGGCATCAATTTCACCCCCTACCACACCATTGTGGTGGCGATCGATGGAGGCGCGATCAGCGAGGCCAGCTGTCAGGCACTCGCGAACGCGGCCGCCGCTGGCAGGCTACTTTTCATACTCGGCGGGAGCAGCATCCCTTCGTATTACAACGGGGTCCAAGCCTACCTGCTGTCGCATGCCGGGGCGTCCGATTGGAGGCCGTCCGCCGCGCCGCACCTCAGGGTCGTGGATCCACTGGACCCGCTCGCGACCGGGCTGCCGCCCAGCTACACGTTCCTCAACCCCTATACGTCGCAGTACATGCTACGCATCAACGACTCGGCTGCGCGGGTCGCTGTAACGAACGGTGACAACTACCCGGCACTGGTGCTGAAGCCGCTCGGCACCGGCACCCTGGTCTACTATATCAATGGGGCCGACGACTTCCTTTGGGCGAATCCCGCCGACTTCCCGATTCTCAAGCAAATCGTGCGAAACACGCTGTCGTTTGGCGCGACGCGCTGGTTGTCGGTCGTACCGGGCTTGGGGACCGTGCGCCCAGGCGGGAGCGTCGATGTCCAGGTGACGTTCGACGCGAGTGGGCTCTTGGGCGGCGGGTATAACGCGTCGATTCGGGTGGCGAGCAATGATCCGGACGAGGCCGAGGTGTTGGTGCCCGCACACCTGAACGTGGCGGGGGCTCCGGACAACCACGACGATCCGCCCATCGTGACGGCGCCCGCCACGGCGACCGGAGCGGAGGGCGCACCGCTGACCGTGGGTGTGACTGCTTCCGACCCCGACGGCGACGTCATGTACTCCCTGGCCGCGACACCCCTGCCCGCCGGCGCGACCTTCGTAGCGAACACAACCAACACTGCGGGTGAACTTCAATGGACGCCAGACTTCGACCAGGCTGGAAGCTACCCGGTGACCATCTTGGCCACGAGCGCCCGACACTCAAACCCCGCGAGCGGGCCTCTGGATCCCCTCGAAGGATCGGTGATCGTCCACATTTCGATCGCCGACACGGATCGGCCGCCGATCGTGACGGCGCCGGCGACACAGACGGTCGCGGAGGGGACGCTGCTGACGTTCATCGTCGCCGCAGCGGACCCCGACGGAGATCCCATAGCCACATTGGACGTGAGAGAACTCCCTGTGGGGGCCACGTTCGATCCCGATCCCGGGCTGCCGAGCGGAACCTTTGCATGGATGCCGGGCTTCGCGAATGCGGGCGATTACAACGTGACCTTTACGGCCGCCAACGTTCTGTCGGGCTCCGCCACAACCGCGATCACGGTATCGAACCAGAACCGTGCACCCATTGCCAACGCGGGCGGCCCCTACACCGGGATGACCGGCGCGCCGATCGCATTCGACGGATCCGGGTCATCGGACCCGGACGGTGAGGAGTTGGAATTCACCTGGGACTTTGGAGACGGCGGTTCAGGGAGCAGTCCGGCGCCGTCGCATACATACACATCGATGTCGGAAAGTCCGTTCACTGTCGCATTGACCGTTTCGGATGGAATGGTGAGCAACATCGCGACGACGACGGCGACCGTGCAGGGCACCTTCGCGGCGAACGTCTTCTTTGGCTTGAACCTTAACTATATCTTCCCACAAATCCTGCCCACTTGGGTGCGAGTCGAGCCAATGGACGGCTCCTTTGGGATCAACGACGTCGTCCTCTCTTCGGTCACGATGAGCTGCAACGGAGCGTGGATCCCGACAAAGTGCCAGAGCATCGTGGACCACGATCAAAATCACAACGGGGTCCCTGAAGCCAGGATTTGCTTCATGCGAAATGACCTCCGCACCCTTTTCGCCGGTCTTCCGAACGGTACCAGCACTGTAGAGGTGACGCTGGAAGGGGACCTCATGTCGGGCGGGTCGTTCCGAGGCTCGACGATGGTCCATGTAATCAAATTTGGCTTCCTGGGTACAGGATCATTGGCCCAGGTGTCTCCCAATCCGCTCAATCCACAGGCAACGCTCACGTTCGTGACCACGGAACCGGGGACGGCGAACGCGCAGCTGTTCGACCTGCATGGGCGCCTTGTGCGGGACGTGCTGCCACAGCAGTACTTCATGCCGGGCGCCCACCAGGTGACGCTGGACGGGAGAAACGACCACGGAAGCCGCCTGGCATCGGGCGTCTACTACTATCGCGTGCGGAGCGTGAACGGCATCTCGAAGGGTGCCATTACGGTCCTGAAGTAGGCGATCTGCCCGGCGTGGTGGAATGAGCGGTGGACAGGGCGAGTAGCCGGACTCATCGCGCGCGGTCCGCGTCCTTCAAGGACTTCGACAAGGCAATCATCTGGTTCTGTACGGGGACCGCTTGATAGCCCAGGCGGATCAAGAGGTTCTTGAGCCTATCGTTGGAGTCGGCCGTATAGGTCCTCGCGGTATGCATTCCATGATCCACCATCCACCTCTCGCCATGAGCGACGAAGCTCGTGGCGATGGCCCGATTCCTCGATCCCGGCTCCACAAAGAAGGTGGAGAACAGTCCGATCAGCTTCCCATCCTGGTCGCGCTCGATTCGCACGATGGTGTGACCGGTGACGCGCCCTTCGCCATCCTCCGACAGGAGAACCTGACCAACGCACTGATTCGGATCCAGATGCCACAACACGCGCTGGATCAGCCACTCCATGGTGTACATATTGGTGCCGACCTCTTCGCCCAGCACCTCGACCAGCGTCTGGCGCATGCGAGAGGCGACCAGCTCGACTTCAGTGCGAGACTGCGGATCGATCGCACGGATGTGGTGGGTGTCGGCTCTGCGTTGCTTCATCGGAGTTGATCATAGGGCGGCGGGTCGAGGCGACACAATCCCACCCTGACCCTCGGTCTGGATGAAGGTCCCACCTCGAGGAGTGGATTCCCATGCTGGCGCGACTGTCCGCCGGGGAGTAGCCTTTCATATCTCCCCACAGGACGACCGTAGCCAGACCTTCAGAGGTAATCATGCCCCGAGCACGGCTCGCGCTCGCCTCCCTCGATGCGGCAGTCGTCCTGGCTCTCGCGCTTCCTTCACCAGTGATGCCTCCCCCCGCATCCGCGGCGCCTGAGCGAAGCTACGCCCTCGTGGATCGGTGGACGGAGATGGTCTCGGCATCGGACTCCCCCAAACCTCCCTCGGATGACGAGAAGCAGCGCGTTCCCAAAACACCCTCCGGCGAAAAAGGACGGACGGGAGATCAAAAGAAGGACAAAGACGACAAGGACGACAAGGACGACGACAGCAGCCAGGGCGGCGAGGCCGGATGCTGTATCGGTGACGCCGTCGAAGACAATGCCACATCCGAACCCTCGATGCTGGGGCCGACCGAGGTGCGATGGGCAGAGGGGTCCCGCGCTATCGTGATGCCCGCGGATTCGTCGGGATATGGGGCCCTGATATGGAGCGAGCCGGGCGGCGAGGAAGCCGGCGCCGAGTTGGTTACCGATCTGCCGGAGGGTTCGGACGTCGTGGTGCATGACTCGCAGGTTCTTCAAGACGAGCTTTGGTTGCACGTGAGCGTCGCCGGTTCACCAGCCCCGATGGGTTGGATGCGGGCCGAGGATCTGATGGCGCGGCCTCCGTCCACGCCGCCGTCACAGCCTCTCTCCGGACTCGTCGGAGACTTTTCCTGGTTCTATATCGGTCCGGACGATGTGAGCGATGAGTACGACGGCGGAGGATGGCGCGCCGCACTGCAAGGATTCAGGCGGGTCGGGCGTGCGGGGCGAGCTGTCTTGAGCGCGGGGTATTCGTGGGCGAAGGGACAGCCCAAGTTCAATTATGTGGCACCTACCCAGATCGACTATCCGCAGAGTTCACTCCTGCAGATTGTGGATTTGGGATTGAGCGCGGGGCTGGATTTACGGCTTGGCACCAGATCGAACTTACAACTCGGAATCGGCCCCACGGTCTGTTGGGTTCGCGAGAGTGCAGAGATGGACTACGACTCATTGCAGGGCGGTGTGGTCGTTGGCTCGGGCCATAGAAAGGAGTCGCTGGAAGAGTGGCGGATCGGAGGCCAGTTCAATATGGATATCGGCACTCGCCTTAGCTCCGATCTTCGGATCGGACTCCTCGTCCGCGCCTTCGCGGTCAGCTGGAATTCGGAGTCCCAGAAGTCTCTGACGCTGGACTTCATTGGGACGCAGCCGATCCTAGGAGGCGGTATTGGGATCTCGCTTGGTTACTAGCAGAAGCGGTACGTTGAGGCGAATTCCGAGCTCACTAGGGCCAAGGTCCGAGGACTTGCGCCAGGTGGTTCACCCACGAAGGAGATGTCAATGGATCCTCTAGCCAGATTGGGTTCGATGAGATTCACGTCTGACGGTTTTCGCTCCCATACGCTCGGCTTCATGATTCTTGGCGCCTTAGCCATTGCCGTGCCTGCATCGGCTCAGTGGACCCAAGTTGCCGACGTCCCGACGACCAGAGTCTTCTCGGTCTCGGCGAACGGCGACACGATCGCGGCGGGCGCCGATACAGCGGTCTATGTCAGCACGGACGCGGGCGTGACGTGGCTGCGCTCGACCAAACCGGTGTCGGGTGTCACTGCGATTCAAGCCGTCTTGATTCGAGACGGTCGTCTCTACGCCGGCACGTTTCGCCAAGGCGTCCACGTGAGCGATAATCTGGGCACGACTTGGAGCCCGTTCAACGACGGATTGGTCGGCGGCATTTTGAATTCACAGCTCGATGTCACCGACCTTCAGGCGCGTGGCGAAAGCCTCTACGCGGCCACCGCGGGCGCGGGCGTCTATGTACGGAGCTTCGCGGGTACCGCGTGGCAGCCATTCGGCAGCGAATTGGAGGCCAACCAAGCATCGAACGTGAATAGTCTGGCACTCGGGGGGAGTCGGCTGCTCGCCTCGGGGGGCAGCAACGGACAGGTGTTTTTCAGCGATCCCGGCGACCTGGACTGGACGGTATCCAATCTCGACAATGTGGGGATCCATGCCGGGGTGCAGGCCAAATCCGCCGTGTGGACGGGGACTGGCTGGGTGGTCGGAGCCGAGCTGGGAGTGTTCCTCAGCGTGGCGGGCCAGGAGCCGTGGACGCCGGTCGGGCTGGGCCTCGGCGTACTGAGTTGGGACGCGTTCGCCACGCAAGGGGGACGCCTGTTCGCGGCGTTCGATATACCGGCACCCCCGGCCGCCGTGATAGAGGAGAGCGACGACGATGGTGCGACGTGGCAAAACGCTGAGAACCAGCCGGGTGTATTCGTCCAGAAGCTGGCGATCAGCGGAGACAGCCTCTACGCCGCAAGGGCGGATGGGCTTTGGCGCCGCCCGATAGGCGGCACAACGGCAATCGCCATCGCCTTGGAGGAGGCCAAGGCTGATGCTGGCGTGGTACGACTGCGGTGGGTGGTTCCGGATACTCGAGGTGCTGCCTGCACGGTGCTCCGACGCACGGCCGAGAGCGATTGGGTCGAGTTAGGGCCCGGCTCTGTGGAGTCGGGCACCCGGGTGGTTTACGAGGATCGCACCGCGACCCCCGGCGAACGGTACGCATACAAACTCCTGGTTCAGACGGCGGGGGACGAGGGGTACTCGAGCGAGGTCTGGGTGAGCGTGCCCACGGAGGCGAATGCGCCTCTGGCCCTGAAGCTCGATCCCGTCTACCCCAATCCCTTCGGAGCGCGGGCGAATTTGAGCTTCGCGGTGCCCAGCGCCAATCAGGTCAAGCTGACCATCTACACCGTCGCGGGCCGGAAGGTGGCGACCGTAATCGACCAAACATTGCCGCCGGGACGGCGCTCGGTGGCGTGGGACGGCAGGGACGGGTCGGGGCAGCCGGTTGCCTCCGGAGCCTACTTCGCAAAGCTCGAGTCCGGCGGGCACGTCCAAATGAGGAAGGTCATCGTAGCAAGGTAGGGCGCCTCGTCGCCGAGCAGAGCGGTCCTAGACGCGTCGCCCTAACGCCGCTCGAACACGAATCGGAAGTGATCCAAGAGCTCCCGCTCGAAGGCGATCGTGTTGGCGCTGATTCCGGAAACGAACGCGTACCGGAAGTCGGCGCTCCGGACGTACCAGGGAATCAGCGTCACGTAGAGGAGCGCCTTTCGCCAGTCCCACCTCCCAAAGCGGCCCCTCCATTCCTTGATCGTTTCGATGTAGTCGCGTCTGCCATTCTCTTTCGCCACGAGACGGAAGTGAGGTTCGGCGCATCGCTCCACCTGCTCCGCCCCTTGGGGAAGGCATGAGCCGGGGAAGGTTTTCTCGAGCAGCCCGAGCACATGCGCATCGGAGAGCCGTGGGGCGTGGACGTCGATTTCCTCGAAGGGGATCATGTTCCTTCCGAACACCATGGTCTGCAGGAAGAAGCGGCCGTCCGCCGGGATCAGCGCCGCGATGTTTCGGAAGAGGTCGGAGTAGATCCGGTCCTGCTCACCTGCACGATACTGATCCATAGAGCAGAAGTGTTCGAAGGCGCCGAGGCTCACGACCCTATCGAAGCTCCCGAACATTTCGGGGGTGACGGTGCGTGCATCGAGCAGATGCGCGTCGAGTCCGTGAAGGCGGCATGCCTGAAGCTGGCCCCTGGAGAGGGTGACCCCGACGCCCCGTATCCCATGGTCGCGCAAGTACGCCAGCATCCCGCCCCAGCCGCATCCGAGGTCCAGGACCCGACCTCCGCCCGGGACGCGGAGCTGTTCCACGACGAACGCATGTTTTCGGGCTTGGGCTTGCTCGAGCGAGAGCGAAGCATCTCCATCGTACTTCGCGCCGCTGAAGTCACCGAGCTCCCCGATGCTGAGCCGGAAGAGCTTGTCCGTGAGCGTGTAGGTGAAGTCGATTTCGGCCGGGGAAGCCATCCGGCCTCCCAGTCTAGTCGCCTGGGAGCCCCTTGTCAGCAGTCGGCGCGATGCGTGGAACGATGGATTTCGAACAGAGTGGGCCGCCCCGCGGCCAGGCCCTCACTCCCGCGTCGGACCGACGCGGGCCCCGACCTGTTCGCCCTTGACGACCGGAAAGTCTGACGAGTGTCCCGTTGAGTCGATGGCCTTCCTGCGAGAATCCCCAGCCTGCCCGGCGAACTCCAAACCCGCACGGGAATCGACACCCCGCAAGTGGAAGCCTTTGGCTGAGCCCGTGGAATCCGGGCGTTCAAGATCCGAACCCGTCGAGGGCAGCGAAGGACGACCCATTGGGGACGCGCCATTGCCTGTGGCCAACGGGTCGGGATCCGGGCTTTCGTCGCTCCGGGTCGGGGGAGTGCGTGGAGGCAGGTCGGGGCGCGCGAGCCGAACGGGCTCGCTGCGCTCCCCGGTACCGCCGAGCCACCGGACCACGGAGCGTCCTGCCAGCACGATCGGCTTGAACTGTTTCATTTCCCCCATCCACTGTGCGGTCCAGGCGTTCGCGCTCAGGCTCAAGCCGTCGTCTCGAAGCCACTCCCGCCACGCGATCGGGCAGCCCACCGGAGTCAGGGGAATCTCGTCGGCCACGAAACCCTCCGTCTCCCCGACGCGGACAAGCACGCGGGGTCCGACCCAGATGCGCCCCTCGCCGGATGGTGTGGGGGCAACACCGTACCAGGCCAGGGTGCCGAGGTACTTCATCCGCTCATCGCCAGGCGGCGGGGTGGCGCCCTCGGCCCAGTGTCCGCGACGGTCGAGGAGGCTCGCCCATTCCTCGATGGCCGCGAAGTCCTCGTTCGCGAGATAGCACGTGTCCTGAGACGCCCGCTGTACCGCCCGCGCGAAGGCGAGCATGGAGCGCGCCTCGCGCCGGTGCCCCGCCGAATCCAGGCGGGCCGCCTCACGAGGAATGAAGCTGTCACTGTCGTTCAGGGCCAGCCTGAAAAAGTTGGTGTAAATGCGCTGCGTTCCACGCACCGAGGCGAATCGCGCGGCGTCGCTCTCGTGCCCCACCAGGACCGGCTCGAGGAGTACGCGCCGCCATGCCTCTCGCGCGATCATCCGGTCAATGCCCGGCGCAGCGAGCACGCGATCCTGCACCTTGGGATTGCTCAAGGAGCCACTCCAGATGGCCATTCGGTATCCCGTGGAATATCCGGAGAGGGCTGCGAGGACGGAGGCGGTGACCGCGGCCGGCCTGAGGTATTCGAGGGTCGAGCGATAGAGCTCCTCGAACTGGTCCGAGCGGACCGGCAGCGTGGGTGCGCTGGGCAGCTCGAACCAGAAGCCGCGATTCACGTGTCCCCGGACATTCAGGGGACGGTATCGCGTGCCGGTGATGGAGCGTCGGTAGTCGTTCCCTCGCACGGGCTCCAGGAAGCGGCGCGAGTCGATGTCGTACTGCCGGAACACCCGGCCGCGGGCGGCGAGCTCGACGACGAACCGAGCGGTCGAATCGGACGGCGCCTCGCGGTATGAGAGGACGCTGAGGTTCTCGAACAGCTCTTCGAACGGGACCGCCCCGGGTTCGGGACGTGCCTGCGTTCCGGCCCAATAGCCCACGGCGCAGAGCACCAGGAGGATCGTCAGGAGTTGGCTCTTGAGCAGGAACTTCGCCACGCGCGCCGCAAGCGCAGCGACCCGCGTCATGTAAAGCCGGCGTTTCTTCACGCGCGTACTCCAGGGCCGAACGGATCAGGGGGCGGGGGAGGCAGTCCCGGGGCCAGTCATAGCCCGAGCACCCAACAATCTATCGGCAAGGGCAGGGCGCACCTACAGCGGCATGAAATCCGAGTAAGTCATTCCGAATCAACGCTTCGGCGCAGGAAGGAGGCACCCCACCGTCCGTGCATTCGAGCCCGCATTGCGGTAGCGTTGGCGCGTGTCGGAGGCGCCGGTCACCCGTTTCCTGAACCAAGCCGACCAACCTTCCCGGCCACACTTCGTCATTCTGGCGATGTCCTGGGCGGGATGGCTGTTCGACTTCTACGATCTTCTGCTCTTCTCCTTCCTCCTCGTCCCCATACGAACGACGCTCGGCCTGAGTGATGTTTCTCTTTCGCTCCTGCTGGGGGCCTCGCTCGCAGCCACCGCGGTGGGAGGAATCCTCTTCGGCTATCTCGCGGATCGTTTTGGAAGAAAGGCCGTTCTTTCCTGGACGATTCTCGTCTACTCGATCGGGGCCTTCCTATGCGGTACCGCTGCGGGCTTCACGTCCCTTCTCGTGTTTCGGATCCTGACAGGCCTGGGTGTGGGTGGGGAATGGGCGACCGGCCAGACCTTGGTGGGAGAAACGTTCCCCGCCAGGCTTCGGGCGCGCTACGCCGCCGTGATGCAAACGGGCGCGCCGCTCGGGATCGCGCTCGCCTCAGTCGTGGGTGGGTTCGTGGCGCCCGCGTTCTCCAACGCGTTTGGATCCGACTGGGGCTGGCGGGCCTGCTTTTTCCTTTCGGTGCTTCCGGCCTTGCTCGTGTTCCTGATCCGCAGACACATGCCCGAGTCGGATGTCTGGCTGGCCCGCCGGGCAGTCGCGAAGGCGGGCGAGCGGAGCCAGTTCGGTGAGATCATTGCTTCGAGCGCTCTCCGACGGCTGTTCGCGTTGGGGCTGGTCCTCGCCTTCACGGACATGTCCGCCTACTGGTTCACCTACTCCTGGCTCCCGAAATATCTTTACGATCAGCTCGGCTTTTCAATGGCGAAGTCGGGGATCTGGATGATTGTGACGCAGGCGGGCGGCGTGGTGGGCTACCTGAGCTTCGGCGCGGTCGCCGATGCGCGCGGGCGGCGCTTCGCCTATTCGACCTACTCGCTGATCTGGGCCGTAGGGCTGTTCGCGGTGACCTGGTTCTGGGGCGCGATCGCGGCGTGGCCGTGGCTCACGCTCTGCTTCATGTTCCTGGTGGGGCTAGGTACCGGCAACTTCTCCGGCTATGGGCCCATCTTCACGGAGATCTTCCCGACAAAGATACGGAGTACCGCCATGGGTACGGCTTTCAATCTGGCGCGCGGCGCGCAGTTCTTTACGCCGCTCATCATCACGCACGTGGCGGCACGGCACGGGCTCGCCGGAGGAATTTCCCTGGCCGCTTTCTTCGCGATCTTCACCGGCGCGTGGGTGTGGCTGCTCCCGGAGACTCGGGGAACCGTGGTGCGTCCCAGTGAACTTGTTCGAGCCGGCGGCGCGGACAGGTAGCCTCCACGCCATGGGCGGAGCGAAGGGCGTCATCTACCCCGTAGACTGGATCGTCGCGTCGTACAACGCGGTCCTCGCCGTGGTCTGGTTGGGGCTCGCGTCTCGCGTCGCGGGAGCGCCCTGGCCCGCGCTGGCACACGCGGCGGCGGCGGGCCTGCCCTGGCTTTTGCGCGGCCTTCCCCCCGCGTCTCCCCGCGCGCGTGCGCTCCGCGACAGCTACCCGCTCATCGGCCTGGCCCTCTTCTGGGCCGAGCTGGGTCCGCTTCAGGCCCTCCGCGGCACACGGCCGCACGACTTGTTCGTACAGCGTCTCGACCTCGCCATCTTCGGAGTTCATTGGCACGAGACCTGGATGAGCGTGATGCCGGGTCGCTGGCTGAGCGAGGCGATGTACTTCGCCTATTTCCTCTACTACTTGCTCCTCGTGATCCCGCCACTGGCCATCGGATTCCGGCGTGGGCTCCGGGCGTTTCGATCGGTCGTGCTGGCTCTGATCATCACGTACCTCAGTTGTTTTGTGTTCTACCTGGCGTTTCCGGTCTACGGGCCTCGGGCCGCTGGCGCGGCATCACTCGCGGCGGCCCCCGACGGCTTCTTCCACACTCTCGTCGAGCGGGCTCGGGCGACCGGGGACTCTCCGGGCACCGCGTTTCCCAGCTCCCACGTCGCGGGAGCCGCCACGATCGCGTGGCTCGGCTGGCGGTGGCTCTCGAGGAGGTGGTCCGCGGCGCTCACGCTGGCTGCTCTGGCCGTAGCGCTGGCGACCGTCTATACACGGAACCATTACGCGGTGGACGCGTTGGCTGGGCTTCTCTGGATCGTGCCCCTTCAAGGCTGGCTGGCGCCGGCGCTCGAGCGGCAGTCGTCTTGACCCTCGCGTTCCCTTCAGCCGCGATACGGTCGCGTCCGTCGCCCTCCCTGACAGGATGGCAGCATCGTTCGCTCTCCACGGTTCAAGTACGATCCGGCGGCGTCTCCGAAATTGACGTGGATGCAATCGGTTACAAGATTCATCGTCCGAGCGTTGCGTCGGCACGGTCTCTGCTCATGCTGACGATTCGTCCTTAGCGTTTCCCCCTCCGCCGAGAGCGCCACCTCCCGGCGGAGGGTGGGGTCCCATGCCGGCACGACATGCGGAGGCGTAGGGTGCGGCAATCGCTCGCGTTTCGCCCAGCGGTTGTTATCTTCCTCCTGATTTTGACATCGGGGCTCGCTTTGCTATTGCTGGCGCGGCCCGCCCATGGTCAGCCGGGTGAGTTCTCGTTCTACATCCTCGCCAATCGCTCGGAGGCCGTGGCGCCCGCGCCGCGTTTCGCAGCGCTGCCGACCCCGGGGTCGGCTTTGGCCCTTCGTCTCGACCTGAGAGGTCCTGCGGCGGTCAGGTGGAACGTATTCGATATGGGTGGGCGCCGTGTGGCAAACCGAGACTACGGGACACTCGGTGGCGGCGCCCACCCGATTATCTGGGATGGTTGTGACCGATACGGCCGCGAGGTAGCAGCCGGAACGTACTGGATCCAGATTCAGGCCGGTGACCGACTGATCGCGCGCGAGGTGGTCTGGTGAGGGCGGCGCGGCTCCCTCACGCGAGCCCTTGGGACTTGAGCCTGGCAGACCTGCCCCAATAGCGTAGGTTCCTCAGCCCGCGTGGGAAGATCTCCCGCGCAGCAGCAGCACCGGCACACTGACGCTGTGCCGAACCCGGTTGGCAGTCGTACCTAGGATCAGGTCGGCGACGAACTTGTGCCCGTGGGTGCTCATCGCCACCATGTCACAGTCGTTCTCGTTCACCCTCTTGACGATCTCACGGACCGGATCGCCGAACGCGAGCTCTGCCCGAGCCGGAATGCCTGCGGACTCGAACTCGCCCCGAACTCGGTCGAGATAAGCTTGGTCCTCCTCGACCTCTTCGCCTCCGGCATTGGCACCGCGGAACTGGGCGGGCACGCCGGTCGCGACGTGAAATAACACAACGCCGCTCTTCATGATCGTTGCCAGCTGCTTGATGTGCTCGATGATGGTCCGATCGGTCGGAGTGGTGTCGAGCGTCACCAAGATCGTCTTATACACGCGCGCACTCCTCTTTCACCTTCCACGCCAATTTATCCACCCGTGATGACGTGCCAGGCGGATTTGAGCGAGTCGGGCAGTCCACAAAGGTCCAGGGCCGTGATCAGCAACGCGCAGCTCCAACCCGCGATCAGGAGGATCCAGCCATTCCTCCAGGCGCCCATCCGCTTGCGTGAACCGGTGAAGAGCAGCAGTGGGAACATGGCGAGCGGCAACTGGAGCGCGAGAACGACTTGGCTGAGAGTCAGGAGGTCGGTGACACTGCTGTCCCCCCGCGCTCCGACGATCAACACCGCTGGCAGAATTGCCAGCGCCCGCGTGACCAACCGCCGCGCCCAGGGCGAGATCCTCCAATGCATGAAGCCTTCCATTACCACCTGCCCCGCGAGCGTGCCGGTGATCGTACTGCTCTGGCCGCTCGCGAGCAGCGCGATCGCGAACAAGGGGCTGGCTGCAGCAACTCCGAGCAGCGGCGCAAGCGTCAAGTACGCGATCCGGATCCAATCGGTGGTGCCCTCAAACGCCACCTGCTGTCCGCTCGGCAGAGCGACGTTCGCCTTTCCGTAGAAGACCATTGCCGCAAGCACCAGGATGCTCGCATTGACGAAGAACGCGATGGTCAGGGCCGCCGCCGAATCGATGGTATTGAACTTGATAGCTTGCCGGACGGAGGCTTCGTCCTTCCGCAAATCGCGACTCTGTACGAGTGCGGAGTGGAGGTAGAGATTGTGGGGCATGACGGTCGCGCCGATGATCCCGATCGCCACATAGATCATCCCGACCTGCCGGAAGTTCGGGCTCACCAGCGCTCGCCCCATCTCCAGGAAGCTCGGATGCGTCTGCGGCAGAACGAATATCTCGATGAAGTAACAGCCGGCGATCGTCGCGACGAGGAGCAGGACGATGGCTTCGATCGTGCGCATGCCGACTCGCTGCAGTCCGAGCAGGAGCAGGACGTCCAGGCCGGTGATTATGACGGCCCACAGCAGCGGGATGCGAAACAGGAGATTCAACGCCACGGCGCTGCCGAGCACTTCTGCCAGGTCGCACGCTCCGATCGCGATCTCGCAGAGCAGCCAGTTGGGCAGTCGCGTCCACCGCGGAAACCAGTCGCGGCAGCACTGGGCCAGGTCCTTCCCCGTCACCACGCCAAGGCGCGCCGAGATCACCTGCATGAAGATCGCCATCACGCTTGCGAGCGCGACGACCCAGAGCAATCCATATTTGAACTGCGCGCCGCCCTGTAGGTCTGTCGCCCAATTTCCGGGGTCCATGTAGCCGACGCTGATGAGGATTGCTGGTCCCGAAAAGGCGCGCAGCTGCCGCCAGAACCCCGCCTCCGTGCGGGGCAGAGCCACCGTGGCGTGCAGGCCTTCGAGTGAGCGGTGACTGGTGTCAGGCCCCGTGAGAGTCTCCCCGCACGGGACGTCGGCGCCCTCGCGCTCCCACCCAGCCCATGGGGCCTTCCGGGATCAGCCTCGGTCGGCCAGCGGCACGTACATCCGTTTCGGCGATCCGACGTAGATCTGCCGAGGGCGGGAGATGCGGAAGTCCTTGTCGCGCCGCATCTCGAGCCACTGCGCGATCCAGCCTGGTAGCCGGCCCATCGTGAACATCACCGTGAACATGTTCACCGGGATACCGAGAGCCTTGTAAATCACGCCCGAATAGAAGTCGACGTTGGGGTAGAGCTTCCGGCTCACAAAGTACTCGTCACTGAGAGCCACTTCCTCCAAGCGCATCGCGATCTCCAGGAGGCGGCCACCGCCCACCCGTCCGACCACGTCGGTGCAGGTCTTTTTGAGGATAGCGGCACGGGGGTCGTAGCTCTTGTAGACGCGGTGTCCGAACCCCATGAGCCGGGCCATGTCGTTCTTGTCCTTGGCCTTTGCGATGAAGCGATCGGCGCTACCCTCCTCGGCCGCGATTCTCTCGAGCATCTCGATGACCTGCTGATTCGCCCCGCCGTGAAGCGGTCCCCAGAGGGCACTGATGCCCGCGGCGATGCTCGCGTAGAGGTTCGCCATGGAGCTTCCGACCATGCGGACCGTGCTCGTGGAACAGTTCTGTTCGTGATCCGCGTGCAGGATGAGGAGGAGGTCCAGCGCGCGGGCGAAGACCGGGTCAACCTCATATTCCTCGCACGGGATGCCGAACATCATCCGCAGGAAGTTCGAAACATAGTCAAGGCGATTCATTGGGTACATGAAGGGCTGTCCGGTGGAGTGCTTGTATGAGTACGCCGCGATGGTCGGCATCTTCGCCATCAGTCGCACGATCGTGTCGTGCACCTGCTGGTCGCTCTCTGGCTCTTGATAGAAGGTCGCGAGAGCGCCCACCGCCGCGGCGCAAACTGGCATGGGATGGGCGTCCTTCGGGAGGGCATCGAAAAACCTTCCGAAGTCCTGATGAAGCATGGTATGGACGGTTACTTCGCGAGTGAATGCTTCGAGCTGCTTGTTGGTGGGTAGGTCTCCATACAGGAGGAGCCACGCCGTCTCGAGAAACGTGCTCTTCGCCGCCAGCTCTTCGATCGGGTAACCCCGGTAACGCAAGATCCCTTTCTCGCCGTCGATGAATGTGATTGCGCTCCTACAGGATCCCGTGTTCGCGTAGCCTGGGTCGAGAGTGATCAGATTGGTGGAGGCGCGCAGCTTTTCGATGTTGATCGCGGTCTCCTGCTCCGTGCCGATCACGAGGGGCAGCTCAGCGGAGAGCCCGTCGAACGTTAGGGTGGCAGTCTTGGCGCTCTTCGGCTCATCGAGCTTGGTCGTCATGGCAATCTCCTCCTGACAAGTCTGTCCCCGCCCAGCCAAGCTGTCAGGCAGCCGGGGGCGATGCGGCACGCTGTATGTACAACCATACCTTAGAGTTAGGGCCACTTTCGGCGCCTCGCGGGGCGGCCTCGCGTATTGAGTAACGCACAATCAATGCCGCAGGTACCCGCTACTCGGATTATAGCCATCGGCGCACTCGCTTCGCGTAACTTCGCCACTGCTCACCAAAGACCCGCTCCAATTGTCTCTCTTCTCGGCGGATGAACATATCTATCAGGGGAAGATGTATCGCCGTAACGAGGAGCGCCGTCGGCGATCCGAAGAGCAGTGCCGCCCCGAAGAAGATGAACACGTTCCCGCCGAGATAGAGCGGATTCCGCGAGAAACGATACGGCCCGGACGTAATAAGCGCTCCCTGAGGTTCGAGCGAGATCACGCGCATTCTGTGTGCATAGAAGTAGGTCGCCGCCCAAACGCGCACAAGAAACCCGCTCGCAAGAAGCAGTAACCCTACCGGCTTGATGAGTGGGAACGCGAAGGGGGAAATACCCAAGAGCGAATCCACTCTCGTGCCGAGGTACGCGAGGCCGAGGCCAACGGCCACGACGCCAATGTTGTGAACTATGCTCTTCAGGAGATTCGCAACCATTTGATTTCGGCGCAGCTCCCCCCCAAGCTTGGGTATATCGGGATCCCACCACCTATCCCATGGCGACGATGGCGCGCATATACTCCATTGTTCCGTATCAGAGCGCCGGTGGCAACATAGCGGTTTGAAAGGAGACCATCGTGGTTCGTGGGAAAGGGCGTATTTTGCTCCTGGCGTGCTGCATCTCGATTGTCAGGGTTGTCGCGTACACGTCTCTCGCGCATGCCCAGCCCCCCTTCGAGTGGCCCGAGAAGCCGAAGAACATCAAAGTGCTTCCGGAGGATGCTAAGAAGGAGAAGCTCGCTGGGACCATGATCGGATTTACACGTGCGTTGGGTGTGCGGTGCCCATACTGTCACGTCGGTCAGGAGGGGAAACCACTCTCCACGTTCGACTTCGCGTCGGACGAGAACCCGAACAAGCAGATCGCCCGCGACATGTATAGGATGCTCGGCCACATTAACGAAGACTTGAAGGCCATGAAGTTAGCAGGATCTATCCGAGTGAAGATGTCGTGCAACACTTGCCATCACGGTCTCCCGCGTCCGACTACGTTGGTCGATCGGCTCGCTGCGACGTACGATTCGAGCGGCGTCGATAGCACGATCGCGACCTACAAGGAGCTCCGAGCCCGGTACTACGGACGGAGTGCGTTCGACTTTGGCGACGGGACCTTGGCGGAGTTGGGAGAGTCTCTCGCGGAGAAGGGACGGGAGCAGGACGCGCTCAGCCTCCACAAGTTCAACGTCGAGATGTTTCCTTCTTCTCTGCGGGCTTACGAGGGCCTCGCGGAGGCCTATGTGGACACCGGGCAGAAGGACAAGGCGATCCAGGCGTTCCGCAAGATGCTGGAGCTGGATCCACAGAATCGGTACGCGCAGCGAAGGCTCGAGGAGCTGCAGGCGTCGGGGAAGTAATGGCAGCAGCGGGTCCCGGCCATTGCCGTCAGCCGGCTCGCACAAATCAGGCGTCGACACCCTATCGCCAGCGCGTTCTTGCGCGGCCGGCGCTCTTCGGGGACAATTTAGCTGTCGACCTATCGGTCTCGGCTGGTCTCCCGGGACCCTCAAAGGAGGGGTGTTCCCATGTCGAAATTTCTCGTCGAAGTCCCTCACGATCCTGATCGGGCGGTGTGCGCCCGGGCGGTCCACGCATTCCTGAGCTCCGGCTCCCATTTCGTCGCGAACGCTGATTGGGGGTGCCATGACGGGGACCATCGTGCCTGGATCGTCGTAGACGTGGGCTCAAAGGATGAAGCGCGGGCGATCGTGCCGCCGATCTACCGCTCGCAGGCGAAGATCGTGGCGCTCAACAAGTTCACATTGCGGGAAATCGAAACCATGCTTCGCGAACACGCGAAGTGACTCTTCGAGTTGCCCCGGCGGCTATGCGAATCCGACCGTCGTGTTCCGCGTGCTGCGGCCCCCTCCTGATCCTGCTGGCCACGACTTGCGGGCAATCCCACGCGGCGGGCGCGCCGCACGCCTCAGGTCCCGCGGGGCTACACGAAGGCTCGGAGTCCGACTCCATCCCTCGACTATTCGCGCCCGGCCTGGTCTCGACCGGCGACGACGAATCCCATGCGACGTTCTCCCCGGAAGGAACGAGTCTCTACTTTCTCAAGAACACACCCACGTTCGATTTTTGGACCATCGTTCGGAGCCGGTGGAGCGGTGGTCGGTGGACGACTCCCGAGGTCGCGCCCTTTTCGGGGCGGTGGAGCGACGCGGATCCGTTTCTCACCGAAGACGGCTTGAGGCTCTATTTCATCTCGACTCGACCGGTGGACGGTGCGGCCAAGGAGGACACCGATCTCTGGATGGTGGAACGCGCTCCTCAGGGAGATTGGGGCGCACCGACACATCTCGGGTCGGTCGTGAACTCCCCGGCATCGGAGTGGTTCCCGACCGTCACCCGCAGTGGAGCGCTTTACTTCGGCTCGGAGCGCTCAGGCGGAAAGGGTGGCGCCGACATTTGGCGCTCCCGCCTCGTGGACGGGGTCTACCAGGCGCCGGAAAATCTTGGAGAGCCCGTCAATACGTCGGCCGGTGAGTTCGAGCCGATGGTTTCCCCCGACGAGCGCTTCATGGTGTTCGCCGCGGCTGGGCGCCCCGGCAATCTCGGTCTCTTCGACCTCTGGATCAGCTACAACCGAGGCGGCGCGTGGTCGAAGCCGGTGCATATCGGCGCGCCCATCAACTCGGACGGTTGGGACTTCGGGCCCAGGCTCACCCCTGACGGGCGATATCTGTTCTTCACGAGCTCGCGCGGCGCCGCCGGGCGTCGCCCGGACCGATCCCTCACGTACCAAGAGCTGCTCGACCGGCTCCACGCCCCAGGTAACGGGCTCCGCGACATCTACTACATCGCGACCTCCGCGCTACCTTCGGCGCCGGCCACGCCTCCGGACGCTCCCGCTCGGTGATGTGGGGGCTCCGCCTGAGCCCCTCCTCGCTACCGGGGAAGCTGGAACGACAAGCCGGCCTTCATCGAGAGCTGATCGATGTCGGCGACCGTGTACCAGAAGTCCACGAGCAAGTCGGTCTTCGGGCTCAAGGGCGTGACGACGCCACCGCCCAAGTCGAGGCCAACCTTCGTCGCCGAATCTTCGGCGGTGAAGCCAGGGATGATGAACCCGCCACCCAAGTCCATGTCGGGAGTCTGCACCTTCGTGTGGAAGAAATGAAGCCCGAGCCCCGCGCCTGCATAGGGCTGAAACTTCGGCGAGGTGACGTGGAACATGTACCTTGCCCGCGCGCCGACGGAGATGTCCCGGAGCGAGGCCTCCGCGCCGAAATCATTCTCGGACTTGGACCAATAGCCCAGGTGTGAGGACAGCCGAACGTCGGGCGCCAGAGTCCCGAGGTCCGCGAAAGCGCCAAACCCTAGCGTGCTGCCCACCGCCTCGGGATCGACCAGGCCGGCTTCCACGCCAAGTCGGTTCAGCCCGAGACCCCCTCTGGCCGCCTTGGCCAGTGCATTCTGCGGCGACGCGATGCAGAAGAGGAAAAGCGCCAGGATCAACAGTGCCTTTTTCATGATTCCCCCCACGTGGCCACTCGACGGCTTTCGAGTCGGTTGGCGGATTCAAGAACCCAACGGGACATCCGAAGACGACGCGAGGCGGCGCAAGATACATACCAGGCGCCGGAAATCTCATAACCCACTGAGGATCCCCGCGGTGCCTGCCGATCTTCCAGGCACGAAAGGGGGGGCACATCATGCTCCGAAGACTCGCGCCGGCTCTGCTGGCGATCATGTTCGTAATCGGTTGCGCCGCCGGTACCTCCAAATTGTCCGAGAAGAGTGAGAAGGAGCTCGCGAGCGGCGACGCGTGGCGCGCGTGGCAACTCGCGACCCGCGGACTGGACAAGGAGCCCGGGAATCCACGGGCTCGTGCCGCCGCAACAGCCGCGGGCACCTCGATCGTTCAGGAATGGCAGCGGCGCATCCGCGCGCTCGCGGAAGTGGACAGCACCGAAGCCGCCGAAGAAGTTCTGAAGCTGAACGATTTCCGCGCGAACGCCGCCCGGTACGCGACCATTCCGTTCGGCGCTCAATGGCCTGGGGAAGAGCTGACGATCCGTCTGGCGGCGGCGCGCCTCAATTACCAGAACGGAGTCGATGCAGCCAAGTCCCGGCGCCCGAAGAAGGCCTGCGCCGCATTCAACAATGCCGAGCGCTTCGTCACCGGCTACCGCGATGCCGCCAAGCGCGCCGACCTCGCTCTCGGCGAGGCGCTGACACGAGTGGCCCTGGTGCCGTTCCGCGCTTCCTCGGGAGACGCCTCGTTGGGCGTCCAGGTATCCCGTGCGTGGCGGGACGACCTTGTTGAAGAGCTTGCCCCGCCTATCGCCCAGTTCACACGGGTTCTCGCAGGCAACGGAATCGAACGCGACATGCGGGTATCGGAGCTGGATGATCTCTCCCGCGCGGAGGCGATCGAACTCGGCCGCGCGCACGCGGCGCAGCGGGTCGTCTGGGGTACGATCGGCGATGTTCGGTCTGCCACGAAGCTCCATCTATTTCGGGACATAGTCGCGCGCCGCGTGGTGGAGAAGAAGGCGGACGGTGCGGAATCCGTTCACTGGATGGACGTGCCGATTGAAGTTGTGGCCCGCGTCCGAGAAGTCACCGTGGGCGTCGATTACGAGGTGATCGAGACCGTGACCGGGACTTCGCTCGCGCACAGACACTTCGACCGGTCGACATCGGCCCGCGTGGTATGGACCTCCTTCCAGCCGGAGGGGGACCCCGCCTCGTACTTCCTCGTGTCAGAGACCGTCCGCGGATCGAATCCCGACCGCGCCAAGGACGTGGAGAAGCGCTGGACGTCAGTTTGCGGCAGTGCGACTACGCTCGTCCAAGTGCTCGAGGCCAGGCGCAAGGCGGGATCGTCGGGGCACTACGTCCGCGAAGAGCTCTCGCGATTCGCGGCGGGCACCGCGTTTGTATTTCTCGAGGAACTGCCTCCCGCGAGTGACCTGGCCCTTACCGTGTTGGCCCCTGGCTCCGCTCCGCTCCGGGATGATTTGCTCCGGCTGGATCCGATCGACGACGCCGACCTCGCGATGGAGGGGACGCACGACAGCAGACGCTGACGCTAGACCGCCACGGCGAATCACGAGAGGCTCTTGCCGCGAGGTGAGAGGGTTCGGCTTACTCCCCGGCCTGGCCCTTGCGGGATCGCAGCGACATCAGGCTACCGATCAGGGATCCTGCCAATGCCGCGGCGCCGCCGACGAATACCGCAATGACGACCTCGAACGGCCACAGGTTGTGTGACGTCGAATCGCGCGACACATCGACCGCGACCCGCACCATGACTACCGCGGGGACTACAGAGCCGATGACGCCGACGACGCGCCAAAAGGGCTTGCCGGAATACGCGCGCGCCAGCACGGCGGCCGCGACCACGACGAACAGCCCGGCACCCAACACGGCGTCGGGAAGATTGACCTTGTTGTAGGGAATCAGCCAGTACGGGACACCGACCGCGAAAAAGGCCGCCGCCCAGCCTGGCTGCCACCAGTATTTACGCCAATCGATCGTCACCAGGCTCGTCCCGGGTCCTCAGGAGCCCACGCAGCATCGCCTCCGGCGGAAAGGCTAGCACGGAGCCGGCGGGTCGGCACCGCGTATACTCTTGGGGAACGCATGCACCGCGAAGCCGTACGTTCCGGGCAATGGAGGAGGGTCCACCAGAGGACCCGGAGAGCCGTGACCGACCTCAATCCCCAGGCAAAGCAGATGGCCGACGAGTCGATGGTGCGGACGCTCGACGCGCAGGCGCGTGCCATCTGGCCTCAGGAGTCCGAGCTGATCCGCCGCTACAAGCTACCGGATGACATCCGCATTCTCGACGTGGGTTGCGGCACGGGAGAGGGTTCGTCGCGTCTCGCCGAGATGTTCCCGCGCGCGGACGTGCTCGGGGTCGACGTCCTCGACCAGAGTCTCGACCGGGCCCGCGCGCGCCACGGGCACCTGGCGCCCCGGCTCCGATTTGAGAACCAGAGCGCGTTCGAGCTTCGTGCCGCCGACCGTGCGTTCGACCTGACGGTGAGCCGTCACGTCCTGCACTCCATCCCGCACCCCGACCGCGTGCTCGCGGAGCAGGTGCGCGTGACGCGCCGCGGCGGGCGACTGCACCTGATTCCCGAGGACTACGGGATGCTCCACTTTCAGCGCGGGGCGCTCGACCCGCGCGATTTCTGGCACGAGGCGCCGGCGCGATTCGGCGAAGCCACAGGGACAGACCTGTTCATCGGGCGCCACACATTCGGGATTCTCATGGACCTGGGTTTGGAGAACATCACGATCGACTACGTCGTGGTCGACACGATTCGCGTGCCGCGGGAGACCTTCGCCGCGATCCTGGAGGCGTGGCGGGATGGATACGTGGATCCCGTGGCCGAGGTCACTCGATTCACGCGGGAGGAGGCGAAGGCGCACTTCGATCAGATGATCGCCAACATCCGCGACCCCCGCCGCTATGCCGTGTGGATGGTGCCGGTGGTCAGCGCCCGCGTCCCGTAGCGGGGCCCAATTCCCGCGGCCATGTCTGGTCGGCCGCGGCAGCGATGGGGGGCGACAGAGAAAGAAACAATCCGATGGCGGCCAGGGCGGTTCGGCGGAACATACGGAACATTATGGTCCTCTCAGAACGAGGTCGAGACGAATACCTCCGGATAGACCGTGGAGCAGTCGCCGTAGAGGGATTTGTCGCAGTCGAGATAGTCCTCATAGACGGCGCCAAACCCATACGACGCTCGTCCGGTTCCTCGGAATATTCCCCCGCGACCACCGACCGAGCTCAAGTCGTCGTAATCCTGGATGAAGTTTCGTGTGTAGAAGGCGCCGACGTAAGGCGTGACCCGTCGGGCCCGGGTGAGGACGTAGGTGATTTCCGGGCTCAATTTCGACACTCCGGGATTGGAACCGATCCACGTCTCAAAATTGAGCCCTAACTCGAGCCCTGTCTTGAGGTACCGCCCAACTCCGACCCCGATGAGGAGATAGTCGTCCCCAAACGATCGACCCCACCCTGCCGTAAACCTGGCCCTCGTCTTTCCGCGGCTGAAGGGGCCGCTCGGCTCGGAAGGAGTTGCGCTCTTCGGAGGCGGAGCGGTGGTTTCGGCCGGAGGGGTGGTTTGAGGCGGAGCAGTGGTTTGGGCGGGCGCGGCAGTTTGGGCCGGTACGGCGGTCTGGGCAGGCACGCTTACACTATCCTGAGCCGCACGCACGGTGCTATCCGCGACGGCGCCCCCGGAAGTCTGCGCGATCGACGGAATTGACAGCAGCGAGAGCTCGGCCGCGATCAAGAGCGAAACGGATACGATTCGAAATCCCATTGATATCCTCCGATTTTATCGCATAGGAAGTTGGGTTTCGGGGCGCATCGCGCCACCCCATACTTGCGGACCAAGAGCCATGATCGTGGAGGTCTGAGAGGCTGTCAACACCTCGCACCACGGTCCGGACTGCGATACGAGATGCAATTGGGGAGCGCCCGTGATTCTAGCACCGCATGGCCCGAGCCGCCTGCCACTGTGCTACGCTTGTTGGCCCCCAAAGCCTGGGGCCTCACGATGATCGGAACGACCCTTGCCCACTACCGGATTATCGAGCCGCTCGGCGCCGGCGGCATGGGAGAGGTGTACCGTGCGCACGATCTGCATCTCGACCGCGACGTCGCCGTCAAGGTGATCCTGCGCGGCTCGTTCGCGGACCCGACGGCGCGCGAGCGATTCCGCCGCGAGGCGCACGTGCTGTCCCGCCTGTCACACCCCGGAGTGGCTACCATTTTCGATTTCGATTCCCAGGGCGGCGTGGACTTCCTTGTCATGGAGTACGTCCCGGGTGGCACGCTCCAGTCGCGATTACAGAAGGGCCCGCTCGGTCTGGAAGAGGTGACTCGAATTGGAGCGGAGATCGGCGATGCCCTTGAGGATGCGCACCGACGGGGATTCCTTCATCGCGACCTGAAACCTGGAAACATTGCGATGACGACAACCGGGACTCCGAAGATTCTCGACTTCGGCCTAGCCGGCCTCTTGAACCCAGTCCAAACCGCGACCGACCTGACGCAAGCCGGCGCCTTCTTCGGCTCGCTCTCGTACATGGCGCCCGAGCAGCTGCGCGGCGAAGCAGATGATTCCCGCACGGACATCTATGCGTTCGGTGCCGTCCTCTACGAGATGACAACCGGCCGCCGCCCGTTCGAAAAGGATCGGCCGGAGGCCTTGATGTTCGAGATCCTGCACGGCGCGCCGCGACCGGCACGTTCCCTCCGCCCGGAGATCCCCGGGGAGCTCGATCGCCTGATTGATTCCTGTCTGAATAAGGAGGCCTCGCTGCGCCCCGATTCCGCGGGGTCTGTGAGCCAGGTTCTGCGCCGCGTTGGAGAGGCGGCCCGGAGCGGGGTCGCTCTGGAGCCCGGCAGGGACGTGATCCGCTCTCTGGCGGTGCTCCCGCTCGATAACCTCTCTCGTGATCCGGCGCAGGAATACTTCGCAGATGGCATGACCGAAGCGCTGATTTCGGAGCTGGCACTCTTGAAGGCGCTCCGCGTCATCTCGCGGACGTCCGCCATGAAGTACAAGGGGATCAAGAAGGCGCTCCCGGAGATCGCCCGCGAATTGAACGTCGATGCGATCCTCGAGGGATCAGCCCTTCTCGTCGGGAAGCGGGTGCGCGTCAACGTGCAGCTCGTTTCGGCGAGGACGGACGAGACCCTGTGGGCCGACCGCTATGACGGCGAAATCGAGGACGTCCTCGATCTGCAGAGCCGGGTGGCTGAAACGGTGGCGAAGGAGATCGCGATTCAGGTAACCCCGCGCGAGGCGACACAGCTGGCGAAGCGGCGCCCCGTGAACCCCGAAGCGCACGTGGAGTATCTCAAAGGTCGACACACCGCCACGGCGGCGTCGCCGCAGGCCATTGAGCTGGGCCTGCGACACTTCCAGCGGGCGCTTGAGCTCGACCCGTCGTACGCCCCCGCGTGGGCGGGAATGGCATGGTGCCACAACGTCCGCGCTGGCCGAGGAATGGCTCCGCCGGCTGAGGCGAACGCAGAGGCTCGCAAGGCCGCGATGAAGGCGCTGGAGCTGGATGATTCCCTCGCGGAGGCCCACGCCGCACTGGGAGCTGTCGCGTCAGATGAGATGGACTTCCGAGGCGCGATCCGGTCCTTGGAGCGTGCCATCGAGCTGAATCCCGGGCTATCGGCCACCTATACGATCCTCGGGAATCTCTATTACTGCTCCGAGCGTCATCGCGAAGCGCAGGAGGCGATGCTCAAGGCGCTCAGCCTCGACCCCTTGTCGATGTTGATCCACACGTGTGTCGGAGACGCCTATTACTACGCCCGCGAATACGAGCGTTCGGTCGTCTATTACCGGAAGGCCGTCGAGCTCGATCCTCGCTTTGACGGCGCGCACACGGACCTCGCCCGCTCCCTCGAAGCCCTCGGCCGCTTCGACGAGGCGCGCGGCGAGTACGAGGAGGGCCGCCGGCTGAGCGGCGGCGTGGCAGGACCTTCGTTCGGACTCGGGCACCTCGAGGCCAGTAGCGGAAACGCGGCCGCGGCGCGGCGCATCCTCGATGAATTGACCGTGGCGCGGTCGCACCGCGTGGTATCGGCGTGGGGCCTCGCCGCCCTCCACGCGAGGCTCGGTGACGTGGACGAAGCGTTCCGCTGGCTCGACGTCGCGGTCGAAGAGCACGCTACGGGACTTGTCTTCCTGCGCGTCCACCCGCGTCTCGATCCGATCCGTCAGGATCCTCGGTACCAAGCCTTGCTACGAAAAGTGGGCCTCGAAGCAGTTTGAGGGCGCTCTCACCCACATGAAGTCTTGACAACGACGGCATTCGGGGCTATCCTACCGGCCCAATTCAGGGGCGCTTGGTCAGGTAGGAGGGCACCATGACCATGACCTTGATGCCGCGCACAGCGCTTGTCGCGGCCGCCACGCTGGTCTTCGTTTCGAGTATCGCCCGCGCTCAGCCCGACCCGACGCAGTCGTACTATGTTCCCCAGTCGGGCACCGTCGCGGCTCCGTCGGAAGGGACCGCCGCCACCCGCTTCTTCCGCGTATGTCCGAATAACGACGGAGGGGGAAGCCTCCCCAACAACGCGAGAATCAAAGTGGTCCTGCGCGACGGCGGAGGAGTCGGGCTGGCTGGGGTCGCCGCGGCGGACATCTGTCTCCTCTTCAACGGCGGGACGTCGGCCCAGGGCTTTGCGGGATCTGGCGCCGATTCCATCATCGCCAACTCCACCTGGAATGTCGATCCACTCTGCCCCAATGTGATATGTATCCCCGCGGACGCCCCCACGGACGTCACGGGCACAACGTACATCACGTTCACGGGTGCCACGCCCGGAAGCCCGGGGGTTGGCACGCGAGATTCGGCTCGAAAATGGGGGCACTACGACTCAGCGATCCCCGTCGTAGCTCTCGGCACCACGATCGTCGGTCGATTGACCACGGCCTCGTCGCTGGGGACCTATGTTCTTCAAATCAAGAACCTCGACTTCGTGGACGGCCTTGACGCCGTGCTCAACGCAGGCGAAGCCGTCACGGGCGCCGAGCTCACGGCAATAATCTGGGAGATAGGAATTATTTCACCGATAACCTATTGGATCGATTTTGATGGGAGCGGGGGCGTCGCGTCTCCGGACTTCAACCTGATCACCGCCCACTTCAACCACGACTGCGATACACCACTTTCTCCATAGGAGCGAGCCCATGATCCGGAACATGCGAAGCGGGGAGCAGTCCCCTTCGGCGACGGGACGGCTCTCTCCAATCATCCCGGCGGCGCTGATCGCGGTACTGATGCTGTCGGGAGCAACCGCGTCCGCGCAATACCTGTATCTCGACACGAATGGGAACGGGGTGGCCGATGGATGCGACCGTATGAGCGAGAGCGGACCGACCACGATCGACGTATGGCTGAATACCAGCGTCAATCGGGATGGATCTCCCGCGACGTGCACGTTTGGCACCGGCACTCTCAACATGAACCACTACGAGATCGTGCTCCAGGCGGTCGGCGGGACCGTCACGTGGGGCCCCATGACCAACAGAATGGCCGGTTTCAGTGCGAACTACACCCGAGAGTCTCGGGACACGACCGGGACGGTGTTTTACCACAACGGGTGGGGCAGTCCGGCGAACGTAACGCCGGGTTTGTACAGGGTCGCTACGATCATGGCGACGGTAGCCACGGGGAACCCAAGGGTAAATGTGATCAACCGACATCCGGTAAACGGCACGGGCGTCACGGGGTTCGGGACGAACTGCCCGGGGAGCGGCCAGTATGACCACTCGAGCCGGCGCGGCAGGAACTGGAACGACGTAGATAATCTCGCGAGGCCGATTCTCGAGGCGCCGCTCATGGTTGTCCCCGGGATCGTGCTGCCCACCGACGGCGCCACGGTTGCGTTTTCGGTGCCGGTCACGGAACCGAGTGAGGGGGCGATCCAGTCGCTGACGGCGGATCTCTCCGGACTTCCACCAGGAAACGACGCCACGTTTACGGTCAATTCCACACTGACGTCAGGCACCTTCACCTGGACACCCACGCCGGCGGATGAAGGCGACTACATCGTCAAATTTGGCACGTCGAACTGTCTCCTCTCGACCTCTCGTACCACCGTGATCCACGTGATCGGGACTGTCACGGGTGCGGAAGCTGCGGGGTCGGCCCCGCGATTCCGCCTAGGACAGAACCGCCCCAACCCGTTCAACCCGCGGACGACGATCGAGTATTCGCTGCCACGCTTGTCGCGAGCGAAACTTGTGGTCTTCGACGCTCGCGGAGGCGTGGTGCGGGAGCTGGTGGATGCCAGCATGTCGGCGGGGCCGCACACCGTCGCTTGGGACGGCATGGATTCCAGCGGGAGACCCGTCGCCTCGGGGATCTACTGGTATCGCCTCGACGGGGACGGGCTTCGGCTGACGAGGGCCATGGCCCTATTACGGTAGATCCTTGAAGCAGCGATTCTGCCCGCGCCTTGGATGGCCGGCGGGGCGGTTGCGGACGTTCGTGACGCGCCACCCGGCTGGCGGCCGTGCCACGCTGCACCGACACTCGGCGCCGTATGTCGCCCTCGTGCTGGAGGGCGGTTACGATGAATGCAGTGTGGACGGTGCCTGGCGATGCGAGCCGGGCGACCTCGTGGTTCATCCTCCGATGCACCTTCACATGAACCGGTTTGCCGCGCGTCAAACCCGCGTGCTGAACATCGTTCTGACCGGCCGTCCGTGGACAAGTCCCGCGCCGACGTATGGAGTGTGGCGTCCGCGGGACCCGGACTCGATCCGACTCCGATCGATGCTGGACCGTGACGCCATTGCCGAGGTATTGGCGCATGCCGAGGAATCTCCGGCGCTCGAACCCTCCCCAGCACTCTCGGAGATGGCCGATGGGCTGGCCATCGATCCTCACCACCACGTGGGCGCCGCAGCCGGCCAGCTGGGGATGACGCGTGAGCACGCCAGTCGAATCTTTCGCCGCCATTTTGGGTTGCCGCCCTCGGTATTTCGCTCCGAACAGAGGTTTCGGCGCGCTCTCAGCATGGTTGCCGCTTTCGCGACTCCTCTGGCATCAATTGCGCTGGAGGCCGGCTACGCGGATCAGGCCCATCTCACCCGGGATTTCAAGGCCCGAATGGGGTTGAATCCGGGCGCACTCCGCAAATCTCTTCGACTTGATCCAGAGATCACATCTGTTCAATCGTGATCGAACACGGATTGCTATCGTCCTTCCATGAGTGCCACGCGCTACCTCTTTCTGGCCTGCGTCGCGGCCAGCTTTCTTGCCGCGACGGCTCCCATGATCGGCCGCGGCAGCGCCTCAGCGAGTACTCGATGGGAGACCCGAACGTCGGAGGGTTTTGACGCCCTCTGCGCGCTGAACCTCCTTTCCGGCGATTCGTATTATCTGGAGCAATACGCGGGGGAAGACTCCTCGTTCGCGGAACCGCGATACGCGGAGGCGCGCCGCGCCGCGCGCCGTCTGAAGGCGGTCATCAAGGACGAACAAGGCGGAATTGTTTCGGCCTTCCTGACCCTGGTCTTCTCAGGCGGGCCGGACTCGACCCTTGCGGCGGTTCTGGCGAGCGCTCGCGCCCCGTCACGTTTGGAGGCATCGTTTCGCGCCTCGAGCTTTTGGGACGAGGACTCATGGAAGCTATTCCAGCGAGTTCGCCCCGATGTGATCGCCGCGCTCGATGCGATGCGCCGGGCGGGGTTCAGCCGGGATTGGGAGAGCCTCGTCGGCAAAGGGGCGACCGCGCGAGTGACCGCGCTGCGAACCGAGCTCGCTCGATACGATGTCCTCGGGGAACAGTCCCGCCTCATCGGCCACGAGCTTCAGCAGGGTCGGATCGAGGTCATCCTGCTCCAATACTCCCGTCCGCATGGAATTCGCATTCAGGGAGGCCGGTTCCTGACCAACATCGGGTACCCGGCGTCCATCGTGCTCCGGAACGCGGCGCATGAACCGCTCCATCCGCCCTACAACGCGTCCGACCCGCGCGTGGCCGAGACGGTGGCCGCGTTCAACCAAGACTCGCTGATCGTGCGAATCGTGCGCGAGCACAACCCCTCCTTCGGGTATACCACCGTGGCAGGATACGTCGAGGAGGATGCCGTGCAGGCCCTCGAGCAGGTCGTGAACGAACGATTGGGCTTGGCCGAGCCAGCAGGGAAGCGCTGGGAAAAGGGCGATGACGGGATGCATCTCCTTGCGGCCGCGATGTACCACCTCATTCGGGAGACCGGTCTCGCGGAACGGGGCGGGCGCTTCGAAGCGTGGTTTGTCGACGCGGTCGCGGCGGGACGATTGAATCCAGCCGAGGTTGAGCGTCGGGCACGCGCCGTCGTGGGCGATGCCGCAGTCGACCGATGGCGATCACATAGGCCTTGACGGCCCGCCTGACTCAGGCGGATGCTCTGATGGTGGATCCTGGCGAAACCGCGGCCGGCACCATAGCAGCTCCCCGCAGGCGCTGACCCGGCGTCTTCCCCGGCACAACGCGCGGAGGTGGTTCCACCTGGCGCGATCCGTGGATACCCTGATCGGCAAGACCCTCTCTCACTACCAAATCATCGAGCAGGTCGGCGCGGGCGGCATGGGCGTCGTGTATCGCGCCAGAGATGAACGCCTCGACCGCGATGTCGCGCTCAAGGTCTTGTCTCCGAGCCTCGTCGCGGATGACGGCGCGCGCAAGCGCCTCCGCAAGGAAGCGCTTGTCCTCTCGAGGTTGAACCATCCCAACATCAACCTGATCTACGATTTTGACTCGCAGGACGGCGTCGATTTCCTCGTCATGGAATTCGTACGGGGGGAGACCCTTGCCCATCGGCTTCAGGATGGCTGTTTTTCCGAGCCGGACGTTCTGTCGATCGGTGTCCAGGTCGCCGACGCGCTCGAAGAGGCCCACGCGTCGGGAATCGTTCACCGCGACCTGAAGCCGGGGAACGTGATGCTGACCGCTCGCGGCGCCGTCAAGGTCCTGGACTTCGGCCTCGCGAAGGCGCTGGAGTCGGATCGGGGCGGCATGGAGAGCCTCACCGAGGCCGGCCAGATCGCGGGGACCCTACCGTACATCGCGCCCGAGCAGTTCCGTGGAGCGCGCGCGGACGCGCGCTCCGACATTTACGCGCTGGGTGCCGTGCTCTACGAGATCGCGACGGGCGTCCGGGCCTTTGCCCAGGAGACGGCGGCGACCCTCATCGATGCGGTCCTCAAAGATCCTCCGAGGAATCCGACCGCGATTGTGCCGGGCATTTCACCGGCTCTTGAAGCGGTGATCTTAAGATCCTTGGAGAAGGAGCCCGAGCGCCGGTTCTCGACGGCTGGCGAGGTGGCAGGTGCCTTGCAAGGTGCGGGCGCCACGCGGGTGACTCTGGCATCGCACCGGGCTCCCCGACGCCGACGACCGTGGGTCATCGTGGGGGTCGCGGCTGCCGTGGGCCTCGCGGCGGGCGCTCTCGTCCTCTTCCCCCAGCTCCGAGGCGGATTGCGTACATCGGCTCCCGTGCACATCGAGTCGCTGGCGGTGCTGCCCCTCGAGGATCTGTCGGGCGATTCGCAGCAGGGCTACTTTGCGGACGGGATGACCGATGCGCTGATCACCAGGCTAGCCCAGATCGGCAGCCTCCGGGTGATCTCTCGGACCTCGGTCATGCGGTACCAGGGATCGGGAAAGTCCCTGCCTCAGATCGCGCGGGAGCTTCATGTGAACGCGGTGGTCGAAGGCACGGTGCTTCGCTCGGGGAACCGCGTGCGGATCAGCGCCCAGCTGCTCGACGCGGCGGCAGATCGACACCTCTGGGCCAACACCTACGAGCGCGAGGTCGGCGACGTCATTGCGCTGCAGGGGGACCTGGCTGGGGCGATCGCGGAACAAGTCAACGTTCGACTCACCTCGAGGGAGAAGGAAGCACTCGCGCGGGCCGATCGCGTCAATCCCGAGGCCTACGACGAGTACTTGAAGGGGCGGCATGAGTGGGCCACACGGACCCGGGCCAGCCTCGAGGAGGCGCGTCGTCACTTTCTGAGCGCGGCCGAGATCGATCCTCGATTCGCCCTAGCCTACGCCGGCTTGGCCGATGTGTACGTGCTGCAGGATACCTACTCGGGATTGGATGCCGAAAAGGCCCTCCCGCTTGCGGAGGACGCGGCAAAGAAGGCGCTCGCGATCGATGACCAGTTGGCGGAGGCCTACCCGGCGCTGGGTTTGGTGAAACTGTACCGTCGGTGGGATTGGGCTGGGGCGGAGGCCGATTTCAAGCGTGCCATCGAGTTGCGGCCCAGTTATGCCACGGCACATCACTGGTACTCGATCCTCCTTCGCGACCGAGGGCGGTTTGACGAGGCTATTTCCGAGGCACGCCGCGCTCTCGAACTCGACCCGCTTTCGCTGATCATGAACGCCAATCTCGGCGACGCATACTTCTTTGCCCGGCGATACTCGGATGCCATCCGGCAGCATCGGCTCGGGCGCGATCTCGATCCCGCCTTTGCGCCGACGCATCTCTACCTCGGGATGGCGTTTGCTCAGAATGGGGATATCGACTCGGCGATCGTCGCCTGCGAGACGGCCCGGGCGCTCGCGGGCGGTGGGTCCCACACTCTTGGCGGGCTCGGATATGTCTTGGCCCGTTCGGGCAGGCGCCTCGACGCCGAACGCATCCTCGGCGAGCTGGAGCGGCTCGCGGCTCGAGGGCAGACCGTTCCGTTCGACATCGGTCTGGTCTGGGTCGGGCTGGCGAAAGGGGACCGAGCCCTCGAATGGATCGACAAGGCCCGCCGAGAGCAGCCCTCGGGGGTCAAGGATCTCGCCGTCGACCCGCGCTTTGACGCCCTGCGCAGCACGCCTCAGTTCCGTCAAATCTTGCGACAACTCGGGCTGGGTTAGAAACGAATGTAGTGGCCAGCCCAGAGGCCGATGAAGCGGAGCCGGTCGCCGTCGAAGCCCGCGCCTGAGCCGGGGCCGGGCAGGTCGAGGTAACGCACGCCGAGATCGAAGGCCACTTTCGGTCGCAGGTAGTACTCGATCCCGACGGTCCCGATCGCGCCACCTCCCCACCCAGAGGTCACGATCTTGGAGTCGGTATTGGGAATCCGCTGCCGAGATTCCCAGCCACTTGGGCCTACTCCCACGGTGAAATACGGCCGCACGATGCCTTCCGGTCCGTGCAACGTGATGCTGGCCGTAATGGGGTAGGTGAAAATGGATCCGGCCCCTTTCTCATGCGTCTCGAACTTCTGGTAGCCGCCGCCCAGCTCGAGGAATCCGAAGCGGGCCTTGATCCAGAGATCCCTCCACAAGAGAAACCCAACCGAAGTCTTGTACTGGTTAGAGAAATCGCCCTGCGGAAAGCCGATGTGGAGCCCAAGGATTGGGGAGCCGATTCCCCGCTCGTCCCAGCCGCTTCGAGGGGCGAGTCCCAGCCGCTCCAGCTCCTGGCGCTCGAGCGTGCCCCGCGTGTCGTGCACGTACCGCGGGTGGCGAAAGATGTAGGCGTAGTACCAGGGTTGGAGCAAATCCTCCAGGTAGGACTGCATTGTCGGGATCCGCCTCACCCGATAGTTTGGATAGGCGAGGCCCGGCGCCGTGCGATTCCAGCCGGCGTTGAACGCCGGTCCGAAGGGCGCGCGGTTGCCCACGTCCGTCAGCTTGAAGGCCGATGCAACCGAGGGGCCGCTTGGGAAGCCCCATCGGACCGGCATGAGAAGCGGGGCCCAATCGAGGAGCACCTCGGGGTGAGCCCGATAATCGATTCGGCTCGCCTCTGGGGTCAGCACCGTGCGGAACTCGTCATAGGTCACGGTCCGGCCCGGGTCTTTACCTCGCCCTCCGACACTCTCGGTGTGGCCGAGTGCGGCCGCCGCCTCCCACTCGCCGGGGTAGGGATAATTGCCGTGCGACCCGGAGTTATGATCGCCGTTCAGGATGCGGGTGGGGTAATCCCACACCATGTAGGAGCGGCCACCCACGTACACCACCGGATGGGTACCGTCTTCGATCTCAGGAAGGTACTCGCCTTGTGGGAGGTGAACGCTCCGTCCGTGGAAGTAGTAGTGGATCTCCCGAATCGACGCGCGGTCCTCGTTGAGGACCACGTTCACGTGCTCCCAATCGCCCTCGTGATCGCTGATGTGATCGTTGAAGGGATAGAAGTACCAGTACTGCAGCACGACACGTCCCACTCCGTTGAGGTAAGGGTGCGCCCACACCACGGGCTTCGCCCATCGGGCGCTATCGGGCCCGGCACGGAGGCGGGCGTACTCCTCCCACCAGCGCCGGGGAGATTCCCCGGGAAAGTCGAAGTACCAGATCTCGAGGTGATCGGGGTCGCTCTGATATCGGAGTGCGTCATCCACGAGGCGCCCGAGCGAGTCCGGCTCGAGGTTGTGAAGCGGAACGCTCGCGTAGTTCTGGAGCTGGTAGGGCGCCGCATCGATTCGGTCGATGTGAAGCGTGTCGGCAAGCAGCCAGGGATCGCAGGGGACGAGCTGGAATCGCCGTTTCCCGACGCTCACGGCATCGTCCTCCGGAAGTACGAGCGTCGGCGTGAAGCGTCGGACGAGCGCTTCGAGCGAATCGCGACGATCTTCCGAGATTCCGTCGCCCTGCAGACTCTGCAGTGCGTCTCCGTAGAGCGAGTCAGCTGCCGCGCGAGTGCCTACGAGGGGCGGCCTCTGGTCCGGGCGGATGATCTGCAGATAGGCCGTTCGAGGGCTCCGGGAGCCAGCGCAACCCGCACTGGTGAGGGTCACGGCGAGTAAGCATCGCGCGGCCGCTCGCGACCAGGATGGATTCCATCTGGGGCAGGTCGTACAGGGCATGGAGTCCCCCGGACCTCTTGGGTTCACTCGATGTGCTGCAGCAACTCCTCGTTGGTGGCCCACCGCTCCAGCATCTTCAGCAAGTTGAGGATCGCCTGATTCGGCGGCAGGTCCAGCAGCCGACGACGCAGGCGGTTGATCGCGCCAATCTCTTCCTTCGAATAGAGCAACTCGTCGCGGCGTGTGCCCGACTTGGACAGATTGATTGCCGGAAACACCCGCTGATCGGCCAGCGATCGATCCAGCACGATCTCGCTGTTTCCGGTTCCCTTGAACTCCTCGAATATCATGTCGTCCATCCGCGATCCGGTTTCGATCAATGCGGTCGCCACAACCGTGATCGATCCGCCGCCTTCCACGGATCGCGCCATCCCGAAGAATTTTCGCGGGATTTCTAGGGCGCGGGAGTCCAATCCACCGCTCATGGTTCGGCCCGAGTTGGATCCATACGAATTGAAAGCCCGACCCATGCGAGTAATGCTATCCACGAGCACCACCAGGTCGCGGCCGCATTCCAGCTCGGATCGGACCTGGGCCATGCACATGTTCGCGATCCGAGTGTGCTCCGCCAAGGATTGATCGCTGCTGCTGGCCAGCACTTCAGCCGGGACCTGGCGTTTAAAGTGGGTCACTTCTTCCGGCCGCTCGTCGATGAGGAGAACCAGAACTCGGGCTTCGGGCGCGTCCGCGTGGATCGCAATCGTGAGGTCCTCCAACAGCTGCGTCTTACCCGCCTTGGGCGGCGATACGATGAGGCCGCGGGATCCGCGGCCCAACGGGGCGACCAAGTCCACGATGCGCATGGAGGGATTGCCGCCTCGACCCAGTCGAAAGCGCCGGTCCGGGTTGGTGGCCACGAGGTTGGCGAAGGGAGTGCGCTGACGATACCGCTCGGGCGTGAGCCCGGATACCGACTCCACGTCCTCGAGCCGTGGACCCTGCTTCCCCGGTTGTGCGGGGCCAGAGACCAGTGCTCCGGTGGCCAGAGCGAAGCGTTTGATGATCTGATCGGATACGAACGCATCGGAAGGGCCGGGCTCAAACGAGCGTGCCGGGTCGCGGAGATAGCCGCCGCCTCGATGGAGAACTTCGAGAACTCCGGAGACGATCGCGGGCACGGGGTGCAGGGACTTCGTCAGGTGGGCTCCACGGTCATGGCGACACCTATTCTAAGGCGACCAGGGGCAACGGCATAGCGCGCATTGTGGGACGGTTTGAAAACCGCGGCGAGCCGTTAGGGTAGAATGAAGTCCCGGCAGGAACATGCGCCCATTTCGTGGGTCGCCCCTCGGGTCACTTCGATGAGTACCATGCGGATTGGAGGTCTATGTCGCGCCGCTTCGTAGTTTCGCTCCATGCAACTCTGCTGCTCACCTGTCTTCATCTCTCCCACGTCGCCGAGGCCGCGAAGGCCGCGGGTCCATCGCAGCCCAAGGCCCCGAAGCGCACCGTGGTCAACACCTACTGGGGCGAGAAGGTCAACGACGATTACCAATACATGGAAAACGCCGCGGATTCGCAGGTGGTGAAGTGGGCGAAGGGACAGAATGCATACACGCGAGCCTGGCTCGACCGGCATCCCGAGCGGAAGGCCGTTCTGGATCGGATCGTGGCACTGACGCACTCCGAGAGTCCCGACCACTACGGGGGCAGCTATCGAGACGGGCACTACTTCTTCATGAAGGACGAACCCCCCAAGCAACAACCGTCGCTGGTGACGCTCACCTCGATCATGGACCTGAGCACGGAGCGGCCGATCGTGGATCCAAACGCGATTGACTCGTCGGGCGGCACCTCGATCGACTTCTATGCCCCGTCCCTGGACGGCAAGTACGTGGCCGTCTCCCTCTCCAAGAGCGGCACCGAGGATGGATCGCTCTACTTCTACGAGACCGGGACGGGTCGGCGGCTCGACGACGTCATCGTAGGAGTAAATGGCGGGACGGCGGGCGGCAGCGCCACCTGGAACGCGGACGCGAGCGGGGTCTACTACACCCGCTATCCCCGTGCGGGAGAGCGCCCTTCGGAAGATCTACCGTTCTTCGTCCAGGTCTACTTTCACAAGTTGGGGACGCCGGTCAGCACGGACAGCTACGTGTTGGGCCGGGAATTCCCCAAGATCGCCGAGATCGAGCTCTCGACGAGCCCGGACGGCCGCTTCAATCTGGCGGACGTCAGTAATGGCGATGGGGGCGAGCACGCCTATTGGCTTCTCGTGCCCGGCGGGGCATGGACCCAGGTCACGCGATTTGAAGATAACATTGTCGACGGGAAGTTTGGGGTGGACGACGCGCTCTACCTGATGTCGCGGGCGGGCGCGCCGAAGAGGAAGATTCTTCGCCTTCCGCTCGCCACGCCGCGGCTGAGCAACGCCACAGTCGTCGTCCCGGAGACCGAGAACGCGATCGAAGGGTTCACACCTACGGCGGCAAGGCTCTACGTCACGGAGATGGTCGGCGGGCCGACACAATTGCACCTGTACGACCTGGCCGGAACGTCGCTTGGGGTCGTTGCGATGTCGGAGATCGCGCTCATGGGGCAGGCCGTACGTACCCAGGGCGATGATGTGCTCGTGCGAAGCCAGAGTTATACACACCCTCCCGCCTACTACCGATTCGGCCCCGGCGATGCCGCGCTTCAGCCCACCGCGCTCGCGCGGTCGTCATCGGCCCATTTCGACGATTGCGAAGTTCGGCGCGTCTTCGCCACGGCCGACGATGGCACCAAGCTTCCGATCAACATCATCATGAGGAAGGGGACCCCACTCGACGGCCAAGCCCCGGCCATTCTCTACGGCTATGGGAGCTATGGGCTGAGCGAGCAGCCCTACTTTGACCCGACCATCCAGGCGTGGATCGAGCAGGGCGGCATCTACGCCGATGCAAGCGTCCGGGGTGGAGGAGAGTACGGCGAGGCGTGGCACCAGGCGGCCCGGCTGGGGACCAAACAAATCTCCACGGACGACTTCGCCGCGTGCGCTCGTTATCTCGTCAAGGAGGGATATACGAGGAAGGCACGACTCGCGATCGAGGGTGGGAGCGCGGGAGGGCTGCTCGTGTACGGCACGCTCGTCCATTATCCGGACGCGATGCAGGCCGCTGTGGCCTACGTCGGATACGGGGACGTTCTGCGGACGGAGCTCGCGCCGAACGGCGAGTTCAACACGACCGAATTCGGAACCGTGAAGGACTCAACGCAGTTTCGGGGCATGTACCGCTACTCTCCGTATCACCACGTGACAGATGGCAAGACCTACCCCTCGGTTCTGGCGCTCACGGGCGTGAACGACCCGCGCGTCCCCTCCTGGGAGAGTTACAAGATGGTCGCCAGGCTTCAGGCCAGCGGCTCGCCCAACACGATTCTGCTGCGAGTAAGCTACGATTCGGGCCACGTCTCGACCGCCCTCTCCGAGCGCGACCGGCAGCGCGCCGACGTGATGCTCTTCATGCTGGATCGCCTCGGGGTGAAGTACCGGCCGGTGCCGAGCGAGCCGAAGGCCGAAACGCCGGCACCCAGCCCCTAGGTTTCAACGTTCCCCTATCGGGCCTTATCCAAGGAGCCAAGCACCCGCGCATATCGTGGAGGAATCGTGCGCCTACCGGCCCTCGTCGTGACCCTGTCGCTCGTAGCGCCCGCCGCATCCGCCGCTCCTCTGGACAGCACCCAGGTTCGCCTCTGGCGCGAGGATCTCGCGTTTCTGCACTCGGAGATGCCGGCGAAGCACGCGAACCTGTTCCACTCCATGACTCGCGCTCAGTTCGACAGCGCGGTCCAGGCCGTCGACGAGACGCTTCCACGGCTCGCGCGTCACCAGGTGATTGTTGAGCTGGAGAAGTTGGACGCGCTCGTGGGCGATGGGCATTCCAACGTGAGTCCCTGGCGCGACACCACCGCCGCGTTTCATGAGCTGCCCGTGGCTCTGTATTGGTTCGAGGACGGTCTCTTTGTGCGCGCGGCCACCGAGGCTCAGAGGAAGCTGGTCGGGGCGCGGGTCGTCGGCATCGGCGGCGTTCCGGTCGATCAGGCTATCGAACGGGTCCGGCCGCTGATCAGTCGAGACAACGAGATGGGCGTGCGAGCGTGGGCGCCAATCCTCCTGACGATGCCGGAGGTTCTGCACTCGGTTGGGCTCTCATCCGACCCGACGCGGGCGGTCTTTGGCCTCGAGATCGCGGGAGCCCGTCGCGACGCTGCGCTTACGTCCGCGGGGCTCTTCCCCATGCTTACGGGCGAAACCGATCGCACATGGCAGAAGCGCCCCGGCTGGGTGGACGCCCGCGACCGCGCGCCCGACCCGCTGTGGCTCAGCGACATCGGAAACAAGTACTGGTACCGACTCTTGCCGGAGAGGCGAACGCTCTACTGCCAGATCAACGCCATTCAACAGAAACCGGAGGACTCGCTGAACGTGTTCCTGACGCGAGCATTGCAGGCCGCTGATTCCGCCCGGGTGGAGCGTTTCGTCCTGGATCTCCGGCTCAATGGCGGGGGCGACGGGTCGTGGAACCGCGATATTCTTCGGAGTCTCGTCAAGTCGCGCTACGACCAGCCGGGCCGGCTCCTCGTGATCACCGGTCGGCGCACGTGGTCGGCGGCGCAGATGCTCATCAATCAGCTCGAGAATGTCGCCGACGCGATGTTCGTCGGCGAGCCGAGCTCCTCTCGGGGAAACACGTACGGAGATTCGAAGAAGATCGTCCTGCCGAACAGCCGCCTAACCGTCCGAGTCTCGAGCCTCTACTGGCAGCAATCGGACCCGCGGGACATGCGACCGTACATCGAAGTGGGTGTGCCGGCGACCCTGAGATTCCGCGACTACGCGGCCGGCCGGGATCCGGCCCTGGAGGCGGCTGAGAGCGTGGGGGAGTGAGGCGGATCAGCCCGCCATCCTGTACAATGATACCCGCGATAGGGGTCATTCTCGAACGGGTCAAGGCGAAAGGAGCAGGCATGGCTGGAATCAAACGACCGTCCTTTACCAAGAAGCTGAAGGAGCAGAAACGGCTCGCCAGGGCCGCGGAGAAGCGTGACGCGCGCCACGCTCGCAGGCAGGCGCAGAAGGCGGAGGCCGCTCCTCTCGTGGAATCTCCCTCGCCCCCCGAGGAAGAAACGGCTGCCGACGTTCCCTCGGATGAAGCAACCCCCTGACCCGTACAGGGACCACGAGATTTTCGATCGTGGCGCCCGTCCCTAACCCATTGTAGGGATGTTACCTTCAAGTTGTGTCCGCACCCTCCCAACCTCAGGGAACGAGCGGCGCGGGGAGTGGGGACCGGCCCAGAATCTTCCTTGACGTTGTTAGCATGGTTAGCTAACATCCGTTACATGAAGGCCGTACAACTGGGAGAGAGAATTCGGCGCCTCCGCTTGCAAGCGGACATCACACTCCGCGGGTTCGCCGGAATTCTCGGCGTCTCGGCCGCTCATCTCTCCGACATCGAGCACAACAGGCGGCGCCCTTCCGAGGAGCTCCTCCGGAGGATTGCGGAGGAGTTGCGTCCCGTCGGCGCGACCTTCGAATCGCTCGAGCTGCTCGTCACGGGCGTGGATCCGACGACCCGCGATTGGGTGGCATCGACTCCGGGAGTGCGTGCGCTGCTCCGCGCGATCCAGGAATCAGGCCGCTCTCCCCAGGAAGTCATTCTCACGCTGGACAAGCACCTCGCGCGCTCGGGAGCGGCGAAGAGTCGCACTTCAAGGTAGCCCCCCGCTCAAACGACACCGCAACCTGCGCCTAGCCATGCACGTCCACCTCGTCGACGGGACGTACGAGCTCTTCCGGCATTTCTATGGGGGCCCGCCTCGCGGCGACGCGAAAAAGGATGAGCGGGGCGCCGTGCTCGGCGTGGTGCAGTCGATCCTCGGCATGCTCGAGGGAGGTGCGACCCACGTCGGTGTCGCGACCGATCACGTCATCGAATCGTTTCGGAATGACCTCTACGCGGGGTACAAGACCGGCGAGGGGATCGATCCCGTGCTCTGGGCCCAATTCGAGCCCTTGGAAGCCGCGCTCGGGGCGCTCGGGGTCGTTGTCTGGCCGATGGTAGAGGTTGAGGCGGACGACGCGCTGGCCGCTGGGGCTGCCGCGGCCGCCGCCGACAGGCGCGTGAAGCAGGTGTTCATCTGCACGCCCGACAAAGACCTCGCGCAGTGCGTCCGCGGCGCTCGCGTCGTGCAGCTCGATCGGCGCACCGGCGAGGTCCGTAACGAGAGCGGCGTCATCGAGAAATTCGGCGTGGCGCCTGCCTCGATCCCCGACTACCTCGCCCTCGTCGGGGACAGTGCCGATGGGTTTCCCGGCCTGCCGGGGTGGGGCCCCAAGTCGGCGTCAGCGGTCCTGGCGAAGTATCGCCACCTTGAGAAAATCCCCGAATCATCCGCCGATTGGAAGGTGACGATGCGGGGTGCGGACAAGCTCGCCCAAACCCTCCGGGAGCGGCAGGACGAGGCGATCTTGTTCCGGACGCTCGCGACGCTCCGGACCGATCAACCCGTCGTGACGGTGGATGAGCTGGAGTATCGCGGACCGAAACCAGGATTCGAAGCGCTCGCGGAGGGGTGGGGTCGTCCAAGACTCTTCGCTCGCGCGCGAGCAATTGCTGAAGGGCGGTCAACGGCGGCGGCCACGAAAGGTGCGCGGCGCCGGCCCTGAGGCTATTTCAACAAGACCAAGCGGCGGACCATCCGGATATTTCCCATCTCGAGGCGGTAATAGTAGACGCCAGACGAAACACGGACGCCGGAATCGGTCGTTCCGTCCCACGGGACCGATGCGGTTGCCCCGGTGGGCCGCTCCAGCAAGGTTCGCACGAGACGACCGCGGATGTCGTAGATCCGCAGGGCAAGGGGCCCGGCGGGCCGGCCCTGAATGCGGAATTCGATCTGCGTGGCAGCCTGGAATGGGTTGGGCTGATTGCCGAAGTGAACCACCCGGGGCGGTCCCGTGGATTCGTCGGGAATCTGCACCGCGGTGGCATAGGCCACGTGCAAGGTCGTCGTCGCGTTCGCGGCGCCTCCGCTGCCGTCGTTCACGCTCCAGATGATGCTGTGGGGAGTGGCCGCCGCGTCCGCAGGGGTGAGAGTGCCACTGAGGGTCGCCGTCGCGAATGAGAAGGACGGCGTATGTGAAAGCGTGAGGCTGGCTGGCGCGCCCGTCACCGAAATCGTCAATAGCTCCGACGCGTCGGGGTCCGTGGACGTTGCCGTCAGGATGATGGCGGAACCTTCGAGGCCGGTGGTGTCCACGGGGGCTCCGATCGAAGGAGCCGGACTGGGCCCGGCCAGCTGAATCGACGTTGATGCGAAGCCCGAGAGGGCGTTCGCCGCGGTAAACGCCACCACGTACGTGCCGCTGTCCGACGGCGTGGGATTCCAGGTGAACGTACCGGAGGTGTTGGCCGGGTTGGAAGCCAATTGGGCGTCATGCCCCGACGGCAGCGAAGAGGTGTCCGCCGTCAGCGATGCGATCGCGTCGCCGTCGGGATCGGAAGCGGTGACGGTGAACGACAGAGCGGCGCCGGCATTTCCCGCCACCGTCGCGGGCGCCGTTACCTCTGGGCCGAGGTCCACATTGGTTACCGTGATCGTCGTCGTCGCCAGGCCCGAGAGGGCATTGGAGGCGGTGAAGGTCACATCGTACGTTCCCGCCTGGGTGAAGCTGGGAGTCCAAGTGAAGACTGCGGAAGTGTGGGCTCCGTTCGACGAAAACGTCGCCCCCGCCGGCAGCGGAGCGGCGGTCAGAGTGGAAATCGCATTTCCGTCCTGGTCCGTGGCGGTCACCGTGAACGAGAGGAGCGCGTTCTCGGGGCCGCCGGCGGTGGCCGGGGCGCTCACCGTCGGCGCATGGTCGAGGCCGCCCGCGGTGGTGAACCGGAAGGGCTCGGCGCAGGGTCGCGCGTGACTCGCAAGGTCGGTGGCGACGACGGACCATTCGTACAGCGTGCCCGAAGCGAGGGCGCCGGCGTAGGTGACGAACGTGTCCGGCGTCGAGGTGGAGAAGACAACCACGCTCGGGGAGACCTTCTTGAGCTGGATCGCGTAGCTCACGACGTCTCCGGGGCTGAGATCGATGGCGCGCCGCCACCGGAACGTCACGGGTGACCCGGCGACCACGCTCCCCGGTGGCGGTAGAAGCAGGGTGAAGGGTTTCGGGAAAATGGGTTTGCCCAGCGTCGAGTTGTAGATGGCCTTGACGACATTGGGTCTCCCCCAGCCGTAGGTGGTGCTGTCCGGTGCGCTTGCTTTGTCCGCGGTTGACTTGAGCGCGTAGCGGACTTGCTGGGAGGTCCACTCTGGATGCGCCTCTTGGACGAGCCCCGCGGCACCGGCTACAAGCGGCGTTGCGAGTGAGGTCCCAAGGTAGCCGGTCACGCAGTCGGCACAGATGGGATTGGCCCAGTAGGTGTCGACGCCCTGGGCTACGAGGTCGGGCTTGCCTCGACCATCCAGCGTCGGGCCGCGAGAGGAAAAGGGCGAAATCTGATTGGACTCATCAACCATCCCGACCGCCAGGATGCTGTCGCAGTCGGAGGGCGTCCAAAGCGAGCCCGGGTCAGGACCGGAATTTCCCATCGCAGACACGACCAATACACCGTGGCGCGTCAAGGTGTTCGTCGCGATCGCCATGGGGGTTCTCTTTCCGTCCTTGTCCGGGAGGTCGTAGTAGGCCACATGCGAGGTGGAGAGGATGTCGATTCCGATGCTGTCCGCCCATTGCGCGGCCGCGACCCAATGGTCTTCGTCCGACGCCCCGTTGGGGATGATGCTCCTGGTCTTCGCCAAGACGAACGATGCGTTGTAGGACGGTCCGATGAGTTTTCCAGGCAGATAGCCGCCGACGATGGACCAGACCCCGGTCCCATGGACCCATTGGTCCGGATCGTCGCCGGCTTGGTTGGCCGTCTCTCCGTCGGATTGGACGAAGTCCCATTCGGCGATGCGCTTCAGCGGAGCCAGCGCGAGATGGTCCTTTCGAAATCCTGTATCGAACACCGCGATCACAACCCCTGCCGCGCTGTAGCCGGAATCATGGGCGGCGACGGCATTGATCCCCAGATTCTGAGTCAGTGAATTCCCGTAATCGCCTGGTGGCCCGGACGCCGACTCGGTCCGCATCACCGGCGAAATCCGCTCAACGTACGGCAGCGCGGCGATTCGGCGCGCGTCGCCTTCATCCACTTCCACGCTCACGGCGTTGAGCCACCGTGACACGTGTCTGATCTGAGCGCCGGCCATTTCCACCCCCCGCACATAGCGAGGGAGCGTTGGCACATCGGAATAATCGGGAATGAACCGGCCGCGGGCCACTCGCGCGCGGCGCGCCTGCGACTCCGGTGAGACACGCGCCCCAGCCTGGGCCACGCTTCGAGCGAAGCTCGCGGCGTCGGCCTCGCCCTTATCCGAGAAGTAGACCCACAGGGTGGCTCGCTCGCCTTGCTGGAAGGCGGCAATCGCACCGGGCGTCAGTACCGGCTCTTGGCGAGGCTCCCGTCCCCGGTAGGCGGACAAGACCCCGGCTTCCCACGGAGCGGGGGCCGGGGCAGCCGAGCACAGGGAAACCCACGCCGCCAGCATGATCAGCGAGATGGATGGTGTTCGGCCTAGGGCCGTGGCCCCGATGGCTGGCCAAGCGCATTGCTTCAAGTTTTCCTCAGTGGGGAGCCCACGTCCTGTGGTGCGTCCCGTAGACGGCGCCTCTTGGCACCGGGGCGCCCCGCGCAGAATCTCGGGCAGTTGCCGCTGCTAAACCAACGCACCTAGTATGCCACATTTGGCCGGCCCAAGCAACTGGAAGAAGGCCCTGCATAGCGACTTCCAGCGAATGGCCGTGGCTGGATTGGGCCACAATCCACAACTCGTTTTGAATTGCATGAATGCCCAGCCAAAGTAAAAGATCCAGCGGGCCGGGCCCCCTGTTTCGCCTCTCGGGGAAGTACACGCCCAATACCGTATAGTGGCCCCATGCGTGGGAAGCACGGCCTCCGGCCGAGGCCGACCAAGCGTCTCCCGACCCACCCCCAGGCTTTGGACCGCTGGCGACCATTCTTTCCGGCCGTGGTCGCGGCAGTCCTCTCCATCCCGTCTCTTTCTCTCGGCTACTTCTGGGACGACTACTACTTCCTGACGTTTCGGGCACAGGGCGACTACCGGTCCTATCTCCTCCCGGATCCCCACACGGCGTTCTACCGGCCGATCTCGCAGGGGCTCTACTTCCTCTTCCTCCGCATCGTGGATCCCGCATCCGGGATCGTGGGTCACGTGCTGAACCTCGGCACCCTGGCCTGCGCGGTCACGATCCTCGTGCTGTTGATCACGCGACTCTCCGGCGCGCGAGCGGGGCAGTACGCGGGGTTGATCTTGGCGAGCTACGGCCTCGTGCCGAGCCTCGTGGCGTGGGTCAGCTGCGACCAGGACCTGCTCGCCGTCACTCTCGTGCTGGCGGCGTTTCTGCTCCGCCAAGAGAAGAAGGATGTCGCCGCGCTCGCCTGCGCGGCCGCCGCGGTGCTCTGCAAGGAGCCCGCCATCGCTGCGTTTCCGGTTCTCGTCTTCTGGGATTGGCTTGTCGGCCGCCCCGCGAGGCGTCCATGGTTTCAAATCGGCGCGTACGCAGGCGTCGCTGCCGCATGGGCGCTGATCCACCCCGGCATCCGGCATCTCGCAGGTCGCGGATTCCTGAGCGGCGCGACCGGGTACGTGGGGATCGAGCACCCGGAGCGCTGGGGGCTCTACCTGGGTCGATATCTCACGACGCTCGTCAACCTTCCCCCGCAGGGGCTGCGGGTGTCGTGGTGGGATGACCGAGTCGGATATGGAATCGCGGCGCTGGCGCTCTTGGTGGGGGGTCTCCTGCTCTTGGAGCGCCGGCGGCCAGCCGAAGGCCACGCGAAGCCGTTAGCGTTCTCGCGTCTCGCGCTGATCGCGGCCCTCTTTGGAATTCCGACGCTCTTCATGCCCACCGTGCTCATTCGGCACTGGGCCCCCTACTTCGCCTTCTTTCCGGCGGCGGCCTTCGCAATCGTGCTTGGTCCCGTCCTCGCTCGTCAGCGGACGGTCGTGGCGATCGCGGCGCTCACGATCTTCCTGCTTCTCGGGGTCCGATATCGCGGAATTCGAGCGGTAGAGGAGCCGGTCTGGACCGAGCGGGTGCTCGTCGACGCAGCAAACTCCGTGCGCACGGTGCGATCCAATTTCAAATCTGTACTGCCGAGCATTCCAAAGGGTAGCCAGGTCATCGTATCGGTCTCCTCGACCGGCGTTCGAGGGATCTACAGCACATTGGTCGAAGGGCAGGCCCTTCGAGTCTGGTACCGTGATCCGACGCTCCAGACCGTCACGACGCTGAAGCGATTGCCGAACGCCTCGTCGGAGTGCCTCGTTCGAGTCACGACCGACCTCGACGTGATCTGGATCGAACCCGACACCCGGCGCATCCGCGCGTCCACTTCCTATCGGCCCGATCTACCCGAAGTCGGCAGACCCATCGTGAACTACGCCCGCGCCGTGGCGGCCAGCGGTGATACCGAACGGGCCGTCCGTATCGTGCAGAGTCTCGCCCAGGCGGAATCCGGACCCAATCGATCCTTCGTTCAGCGCGTGTCCGCGATGATCCTTCTGGCCGCGGGTCAACGCGAGCGGGCCACCAGGCTATTGGCCGATCTCCCGGTACTCACGAAAGAGGACGCCCTCTGGTCGCTGAAGCCGTTCCTGACAGAGGCCAGCTCGAGCGAGCGGCTCGACCTGGCGGCGTTCGAGGCCTTCGGGCTCTCGGCGTCCGATCCGGACGCGATTCGATGGATCATGCGACACTTTCAGATCGAAGGGGCGCAGGCTCAGGCGGCCTGGTACGCGCGGAGGCTCTGTTACCTCGTCCCGGGAGATCCGGAGGGGACGGCGGTGCTTCGCGCCGCCGAACAGGCTGATGTCAAGCCCCGGAGGGACGCGGCTTGACCCCGCGAGCGCCCGCAAAACGACAATCGCTCGTTACGCCGGCTCTCGGCTCAGCGCTCGCTCTGACGGCCGTCCTCTACGGCGCCATCGCCTGGCACGTCTCCAATCGGATTGGAAATGAGGCTCTGCGCGCGGCATACGATCATGGGCCACCGGCGTGCGACGACGCCGTTGTCCAAGCCGTGGGGGACAGCGCGGTGACCCTGCGCCCGGTCGCCGACGATTCAATCCGGGTCCGCCGGGGGCCGTTGTGGGGTTTGCGGTGGCGCGCGGGATGGGGCACCGTAGGGGCGTTGCGCGCGATATCCGCCTCGGGCTTTACGAGGAGCCTCGTCATTGGAGAGGGGAAGCTGGGCCCCGGGACCCCTGTCGATCTCCCCGTGGAGCCGGCGCGCAGCGATCCGATGCGGGCTTGCGGTCTCGAGTACCAAACCGTTTCGATCCACGCATCGCTCGGGGCGATGCCCGCTTGGCTCGTTCCTGGGACTTCCGACACGTGGGCCATCTTCGTCCACGGAAAGGGAGCGAACCGCACTCAGGCGCTCTCCACGCTGCGCCTCTACGCGGGCCGGGGTCTTCCGTGCCTCGTCATCACCTACCGCAACGATCCGGGCGGCCCCCAGAGCCTGGACGGGGAGTATCACTACGGCCTTACGGAGTGGGAGGACCTCGAGTCGGCCTGCCGATACGCGATCGCGCGCGGCGCGACCCGATTCGTCCTGGTGGGATACAGCATGGGCGGCGGAATCGTGCTCAGCTTCCTCGAGCAATCGCGGCTCGCGGCGCTCGTCCGCGGCGCGGTTCTCGACTCTCCGGTAGTCGACTTCGGTCGCACGGTCGACCTCGGCATTCGGCTGGCCCGCCTGCCGCGGGTCGGCACGCCGCTCCCCCCCGGTTCCGGCGCGCTTGGCAAGACCCTCGCGTCGATCCGCTTCGGCATGAAGTGGAGCGACTATGCGGCGCTCGTCACAAGAGCCGACCGACTCCATGCGCCGCTCCTCGTCTTCCATGGCGACGAGGACGACGTGGTTCCCTTCGAGGGAAGCGTCGCGCTGACGGAGGCGCGGCCCCGGCTCGTCACGCTCGAGCGATTCCGGGGTGCCCGCCACCTCGAGAGCTGGAGCTTGGATCGGGCCCGATACGAATCCGCCGTCGCCGCGTTCCTGGGTTCCACGACCGCGCCGTGATCGCTGACGTTGGTATAATTGGGGGAACTCATCGGCATTCGAGAGCCGCGGCTCTCCTGGCAGCGTCCCCGGAGCGCTCATCGTGCCCGATTCAAGTCCCATCGACGGTCGAAAGCGGCCGCGCGAACGGTCGCGGGTCTACGTCGTCCTCCCCGTCTACAACGAGGAAGCCCGGATCGAGCGCCTGCTGAACCACATCGACGACGCGCTGGACGAGGCCGGCATTCCCTACGAAGTGGTGCTCGTCGATGACGGGAGCCGGGACGCCACGAGGGAGATCGTGCGCCGCTGCGCCGCCGCGATGCCGATTCGCATCATGGAGCATGAGGTCAATCTCGGTCTCGGCGCGACCATCCGGGACGGACTGGTGGCGGCGGTGGATGTGGCCGGCGATCGCGACATCATCGTCACGATGGACGCGGACGACACGCACGCTCCGGGCCTCATCCTGCGAATGGTCCGGATGATCTCGGAGGGCCACGACGTCGTCATCGCCTCCCGGTACCGGGCAGGATCCCGCTGCGTTGGAGTCCCCGCGTACCGGCAGGCCTTGAGCTACGGCGCGTCCTGGATGTTCCGCGTCGTCTTCCCGACCCGCGGGGTCAAGGACTTTACGTGTGGCTATCGCGCCTATCGCGCGCTGGTGGTTCGAGACGCGTTGAAGCGATACGGCGACGACTTCCTGGACCAAGATGGGTTTCAGTGCATGGTCGATATTCTCCTCAAGCTGCGGCGCATGCATCTCATCTTTGGCGAGGTGCCGTTCATACTCCGATACGATTGGAAAGAGGGCGGCAGCAAGATGAACGTCTTCCGGACCGTGCGAGACACGCTCGGTCTGATGTGGAAGCGTCGGTTCGAAGCGTGACGACGGCGGGGTCGCCCGGATTCGAACGGGAATACTTCGAATCGAACTACCGGAACTACGAGCGGCAGAATCCCCCATGGAAGCTGCGCTTCTATCGCGATCTGACCGAGCGCGTGGCCCCCATGGATCGCCCACCCCGCGTCCTCGACATCGGGTGCGCCTTTGGAGCCTTCCTCTCGGCACTCGATCCTCGGTGGGAGCGCTACGGCGCGGACGTCAGCCAGTTTGCCATCGACCGGGCGAAGCAATCGGTTCCCGGCGCCACCTTCGCCCGCGCCGACTTCGGCGATGTTCCGTTCCCGGGACCCTTTGACGTCATCACGTCGTTCGACGTGATCGAGCATGTGCCGTCGCTCGATCGCGTCGCCTCCTTAGTTCGATCCAAGCTCGCGCCCGGGGGGCATCTGATTTTCGTGGTGCCTGTCTACGACGGGCCGACCGGGCCGATCGTGCGCCTATTGGATCAAGACGAGACGCACGTACACAGGACGTCGCGCGGCTTCTGGCTCGAGTGGGCGGGCCGGCATTTCACGGTGGTCGATTGGTGGGGGATCTATCGGTACCTCCTTCCAGGAGGGCTGTACGCGCATTTGCCGACGCGGCGGCTGCGCCAATTCACGCCGGCGATCGCGGTGGTGGCACGGAACAAGTCGTGACCAAGCGAAACCCAAAGACAACACGCGTGGCAAGAGAGCGCCCGGGTCGGGACTGGGTCGGGCCCGCGGAGTGGAGCGTCGCGATCCTCCTGACCGCCGTGGCCCTCTTCCTCCAGATTTCGTTCCTGACCCACGCGGGGCCCCTCTGGCGTGACGAGGTCAACAGCGCCGAGTTCGCGAGCATGCCGTCCTTATCCAGGACTCTGACCATGCTTCCGTACGATGGGTTTCCGCTTCTCTCGACGCTCATCCTCCGCGGGTGGGTCGCTTCGGGGCTGGGCCGCACCGATCTTGGTCTCCGGGTGTTCGGACTCGCGGTCGGCATGGCGTTTCTCGCGGCGCTCTGGTTCACGGGCCGTCGCCTCCGAATCCGCTCGCCCCTCGCATCCCTGGCGCTCGTGGGGGTTAGTCCGTGGGTCATTACGTCGGTCAGCTCCATCCGGCCGTATGGGATCGGAATGGTGCTGATCGTGCTCACGTTGGGGCTGGTCTGGAGCGTGGTCGAGTCGCCGACGCCAAGGAGGCTCCTGGCGGCCGGTGCTCTCGCCATCCTGAGCGTCCAGTGCCTGTATCAGAACGCGTTTCTTCTCTTTGGAATCTGCCTCGCCGGGATGGCGGCGGCGCTTCGGTTTGCTCGACGTAAGTCGGCCATCGCGATTGCAAGCGTGGGCGTCGCGGCCGCTCTCTCGCTCCTCCCGTACTGGCCGAGTATCGCGGCCGCGAGGAGCTGGAACGTCGTCATTCAGACGCCTACGACCGTGGGCCAGCTGCTCGCGGTTTTCTCAGAGGCGCTGAAGACCGGGGCCCACACTCAAGGCATGGCCCTGGATTGGCCTGGCCCTCATCTGTTGCTCGGTCTCGATCCAGGCTCTCGGTGCCCGTCCCAAGCCCGGCCCGGCGGCGGCGGAGGCAGCTCGGTCGACCTTCGTCGGGACGGCGCTCGTGGCGACCACAGGCGCGTTCTTGGTCGCCCTCAAGGCCACCCGCCTTCCGACCGAGCCCTGGTATTACGTACCGCTCATGGCGGCGATCGCTCTTCCTCTCGACGCGGCTCTCTCGATGGCCGCGCCGGACCGCGCGCGGAGAGGGCTGAGGATCCTCCTGGCGATGGGGATCGCGGCTTCGGCGGGGCTCTCCGGATGGCCTCGGCTGACGGAGCGCCGGACGAACCTCGACGCGGTCGCGGCCTATCTGGGTCGATCGGCGATGGAGGGCGACGCGATCGTGGTCTACCCGATGTATTACGGGGTCACATTCCAGAGGTATTACAAGGGGATCGCGCGCTGGATGACGCTTCCCCCGTTGAGCGAGTCCCGGATTCACCGGTACGACCTCGTCAAGGATGCGATGACCCGCTCCGACGCGATCGATCCTGCGCTGGAGGCCATGTCGCAGGCGCTCCGCACCGGACACCGTGTCTGGCTGGTGGGAGGACTGCCCGCGCCCGCGATGGACAAGCCGGCGCCGACGTTGCCGCCGGCCCCCGGCGCGCCGTCCGGGTGGTACTGCGGCCCCTATCTCGTCACCTGGGGGCAGCAGGCATCGCACATGCTGAACGCCCAAGCCCTACGGGGCGATCCGGTCCCGGTCCCGGTGCCGGGGAAGGGGCGGATCAATCCCTACGAGAACGTGCCTGTGCTCGTCGTGTCGGGATGGCGGTGATTCAGTTCGCGCCTGGAAGCGCCGCCACATAGATCGCGTAGCGCTCCGGGGGGACGACCCCCACGGCGAACGGCAGCGGGCCGAAGGCATCGGAATACATCCCGGCTCCGTAGTTCATCGTAGCAATCCACCTGCTGGCGGGAATCTCAAGCGTCTCGACAGCGCGGGTCCACTCCTTGGGCGGCGGCGAAATGTTCGTGTTGTTTTCGGGAACGACGATGATGTCGCCCGGAACGAAGCGTGAATTCTTCTGATCGATCGGCATTGCCCCCAGCGCTTCCATGTAGTACTGAAAACCCCAGTGTCCCTCAAACCAGAGTCGCGAATCCCTTCCCCCGTACTTGGCGTGAATCTCCTTCGCAGCCCGCCGCGCGCTATCGGCGAGCCGCATGTCGGCCCATGCCACGCCGATGGCGATCAGCGCGGCGGCCGTGATGCCGACCGCCAGGCTCCGGGTTCCGGTCGATTTCTTGCTCTTTCCGCGCTGCTCGATCCATCGCGCCAGGAGAATCCCGGCCGCGGGGACCAAGGGTAGGATGGACCGACCGTTCGTCGACCAGTTGATCACCGTCGCGAAGAGGAACGTGCCGAGAATCCAAAGGCTGAGGAGCACCTCCTCCGCGTCGGCCCGCCGGACCAGCTTGGCGAGCGCGACCGCGAGGACGGCCAACCCACCGGCCGTGAAAATCCCGAACAAGGCCGCCGTGGTTCCCAGGTTTCCATCCCGCGCGCCCAGCGCGTAATTTCCAATGCTGTGTGTCGAAGCCACCCCGAGCATCACCACCGCCGCGGCCGCCACCCCCGCGAGCACGATTCGCGGCCGCCACGGCCAGAGCGCGTAGATCCACCCGATGCCGATGCAGCCGCCCGTGAAGGCCAGCCCGATCAGAAGCTTGCCCGGCGACATCTTGCCCCACTGCGTGGGCGCTCCCGTGGCGTAGGACGCCGCGTCGAGGAGGAGGCCGCGCCCATAGAGCTTGTGGGTGACCCACTGATAGGCACACAGGATCACGATCGGGACCAACAGATACGTGATGGCCCACGTGACGCGGCGGCGCTTGAGGAGGGTGTAGACCAGCAATAGGGGGATCAAGGTCATCCCGAAGTACTTGGCCAACGCGCACAGAGCGACGCAGATACCGGAGAGGATCAGCGGAACGGACGATTTCCTCTCCAGGCCGATCAACCATAGGTAGGTCGCGGCCATCCAAAACGCCAACATCAGTGTGTCCGACATCACGGTACTGCTCGAGACGAGAAAGACAGGGGTGAAGAGGGTCCAAAGGGTCGCCATCAGCGGCCTGGCGCAGAGCCTTTCGGCGAGGGAATAGGTCCCCAGAATGACGACGATGGCCGGCAGGAGAAACGCGAAATGGAGCGCCCGTTCGCTCCATCCCAAGAGAGCCGCGACGCCGGCGATGTAGTAAGAGGTGAGCGGGGGGTTCTTGGTGACGTCCGACATCGGCATCGTGAAACCGTACCAATTGACTTGGAATCCGTAGGGGTCGAGCGGTTTGCTCGCGATCTGCTTCCCGGCCCAGACGAACAAGGGGTCATCGATGTGAAACGCCTTCCCGGTGAACGGGAGCAGCGCGAGCGCGGTGAGAAGAGCCAGGACGACCGGCCGGAGCCAGCGAGGCCGGCTCAGAATCGGCTCGAGGGGCGGTCTGACGGCGGTTGGGGAGGCGCGTCGGGTGCTGGCTTTTGGCACGGGGGCGACCTTAACACGCGCCGCCAGGCGCACGATTGCCGCTTCGCAAGAGCCTAGCTCCGAATGGGTGGATGGGATTAGAATCCCCGTGGTACTGAACCGTGTAGGTCCGCCGGGTGGGGGCGCGATTCAGCAACACCATACAAATAAAAGACTTAAGGCAAAGGCTCCGCCTCGCTCCGTCAGATCCAGCCACTCTCCCATGGCTCTGGCCGGTCCCCCCGTGAGACGGCGTGCTGTTGACCATGCGGTTCCGCGAAGAGCGGCGGAACCTCTCGCCCGCTCCTCCCGTACTCGTAGCGTGGCACGGAGCCTCGCTCAGAGCTTTGATTCCCATGAACGTGGAGGCCGTTGAGAAATGAAGATCAAGAGAAAGCCGTTGTTGATCGGCATCGCCGCCCTGGTCGTAGTGGCCGCCGTCGCCGGAGCGGCCATGCGCGGCCGCGGCGACAAGACGCTGGAGGTGCAGACGGCCAAGGTGGATCGGCAGAAGATCGTGCAGAAGGTCAGCGCCACCGGAAAGATCCAGCCGAAGACCCAGGTCGAGATCAGCGCCGACGTGAGCGCCAAGATCACCAAGCTGTCGGTGGTCGAGGGGCAGTGGGTCGAGAAGGGCACGTTCCTCGTGGAGCTGGACCGGGAGCGCTACGTGGCCGCGGTCGAGAGCGCCGAGGCGAACGTCAGCTCCGCCGAGGCGAACGCCACGCTGGTTCGCGAGAACATGAACCGGGCCGAGAAGGAGTTCAAGCGGTCCCAGGAGCTCCTGTCGACCGGGCTCGAGTCGCAGTCCGCCTTCGACGCGAAGCAGGCCGAGTATCAGGTCGAGGTCGCCCGCTACAAGTCGGCGCAGGACCAGGTGGAGCAGGCGAAGGCCGCGCTCAAGCAGGCGCGCGACGACCTGTCCAAGACCACCATCTATGCCCCGATGTCGGGGACCGTCAGCGAGCTGAACAAGGAGCAGGGCGAGATCGCGCTCGGCTCCCAGTTCCAGAAGGACGTCATCCTGATCATCGCCGATCTCTCCGAGATGGAAGCGCAGGTCAACGTCGACGAGAACGACATCGTCTCGATCGCGATCGGTCAGAAGGCCGAGATCGAGGTCGACGCGCTGCCCGGGCAGAAGCTGAAGGGCGTCGTCTACGAGATCGCCAACAGCGCCAACGTCGGCGCCGCTGGGCACGTCGGAGCAGAAGACCGAGTTCGAAATCAAGATCGCCATCACCGATCCCCCCAAGACGCTTCGTCCCGGGATGACGGCGAGCGCGGACATCATCACCAAGACCAACGACAGCGCGCTGAGCGTGCCCATCCAGAGCGTCGCGGTGCGGACCGTGGACCAGCTCACGATGAAGGGCGAGAAGCGCAAGGACGCCGAGGCGCGCTACAAGGCCGACGAGACGGCTTCGTCGAGATCGTCTTCTGCATCGAGGGCCAGCGGGCGGTCGCCAAGCAGGTCAAGACCGGCATCCAGAGCGACGAGCTGATCGAGATCCTCGAGGGTCTGAAGGAGGGCGACGAGGTCGTCAGCGGGAGCTATCGGGCCATCTCGAAGGATCTGGAGAACGGCGCCGTGGTGACCGTCAGCAAGGGACCCATGAAGCCCAACGGGGCAAAGGGAAATGGATCGCAGGGATAGCGAGACGACCACTTCGATGAGCCCGATCCTGTCGCTCCGGGACGTGGTGAAGACCTACCTCATGGGCGCCGAGCAGGTGCACGCCCTGAACGGCGTCTCGCTCGATATCGCCCGAAACGAATACGTCGCCATCATGGGGCCGTCCGGCTCGGGCAAGTCGACGCTGATGAACGTCATCGGCTGCCTCGACGTGCCGACCTCGGGGACGTACTACCTCGAGGGGCAGAGGGTGGCCGGGATGTCCGAGGGGCAGCTGGCCGAGATCCGAAATCGCCGCATCGGATTCGTCTTTCAGACCTTCAACCTCATCGCGCGCGCCAACATCTTCCACAACGTCGAGCTGCCGCTCATCTACGGCGGAGTCGCCAAGGCGGAGCGGCGAGCGCGCGCCGAGCGGGCGCTGGAGCGGGTCGGCCTCGGCGACCGCATGAAGCACCGGCCGAACGAGCTCTCGGGCGGGCAGCGGCAGCGCGTGGCGATCGCGCGGGCGCTGGTCTACAACCCCTCGATCATCCTGGCCGACGAGCCGACCGGCAATCTCGACACCAAGACCGGCGACGAGATCATGGACATGCTCGACGAGCTGCACGCGGCCGGGCAGACCATCATCCTGGTCACCCACGAGGAGTACATCGCCGAGCGCGCGGAGCGCGCCATCCGGCTGAGGGACGGGCTGATCGAGAGCGATGTCCGGACCATCCGCCGCCCGCGCGGCGATCGCGACGCCGAGGTCTTGGCGGACGCGCCGGCCGCGGGCGAGATCGCCTCCGCGGTGGGCGCCTACCCCGCATGAGCCCGGCCATGGACCTCGGCGAATCGTTCCAGATCGCGCTGCGCGCCATCCGGGCCAACAAGGCCCGCGGCGTCCTGACCACGCTCGGCATCATCATCGGCATCGTCGCGGTCGTGATCACCATGACCGCCGCCAACGGGCTGCAGAACAAGTTCCGCGAGAGCTTCTCCGTCCGTCGGCACCGACGTGCTCTACGTCTCGCGCATGCCCTGGGTGGTCATGAACGACTTCTTCTCGTTCCGCAATCGCCCCAACCTCGATCTCCGCGAGGCGCGCGCGCTGGAGGAGAAGCTGCGCGGGCAAGGCGATCGTCAATCCGACCATGAGCGACCGCCGTGACGTGAAGTACCGCGACGAGATGATGGAGGGCGTGAACGTCATCGGCACCACCGAGAAGCAGATGCAGCCTCTCCAGCGCCCGGCCGCAGACCGGGCGGTTCCTCATGCCCTACGACGTCGCGTACAAGAAGAACGTCTGCGTGATCGGCACCGACGTGCAGAAGGGGCTCTTCGGGATCGACCGATCCGATCAACAAGAGCATCAAGATCGGCCGCACCGTGTTCCGGGTGATCGGCGTCATGGAGAAGCAGGGGGGAAGCTTCCTGGGCGGCCCCAACTTCGACCGGCAGGTCTTCGTCCCGATCAGCGCCTACGTGAAGGCGTTCGGCGGGAACCGACGGTCGCCAGGACGTGAACATCGCGGTCAAGGCGCCCCGGCAGGAGGCGCTGGGCGATCTCGAGTTCGAGGTGATCGGCGAGATGCGGAAGATCCGCCAGCTCCGCCCGACCGAACCCGACAACTTCTCGATCAACAAGCTCGACACGCTGGTCGGCACCTTCAACAACGTGATGGGCGTGGTGCTGCTGGTGGGGCTGATCGTCACCGGCATCTCGCTGTTCGTCGGCGCCATCGGCGTGATGAACATCATGTTCGTCTCGGTCACCGAGCGCACCCGCGAGATCGGGATCCGCAAGGCGATCGGCGCGACGCGGCGGAGCATCCTGCTGCAGTTCCTGTTCGAGTCCTCGGCCATCTGCCTGGTCGGGAGGGTTGATCGGGATCGCCATCGCCGCCGCGCTGACCGCCGTGATCAACGCGGTGCTGATGCCGGCGAGCATGTCCTTGCCCATCCTGGCGGTGGCGGTGGCGGTGTCGATCGCGGTCGGGAGTGGCCGCGGGCGTCGTCCCGGCGTATCGCGGGCGCCAGGCTCGATCCGATCGAGTCGCTCCGCTATGAGTAGCTCCGGGACGGAGGTTCGGCTCCATGCGTCCGTTTGACGCGTTCTTCATGTCGCTGGGGGCGATCGTCAGCAACAAGCTGCGGTCGGTCCTCACCCTGGTGGGAATCGTCGCGGGCGTCGCGTCGATCATCGCCGTGATGACCGGGATCTCCGTGATCCAGGGCACCATGGAGCAGGAGATGAGCGTCCTCGGCGCCCAGATCTTCCAGGTCCAGAAGTGGCCCGCCGGTGGATTCAACTCCGACGCGGCGCGCCGAAAGGCGATGCGCCGGCCGCCGCTCACGCTCGCGAACGCCGAGGCGATCCGGGAGCAGGTCGAATCCGTGGATCTGGTGGGGTCCGAGATCTGGGACTTCGGCTTTACCGCGAGTTACAAGGGGGAGTCGACGAATCCCAACATCTCGATCTGCGGCGGCACGCCGGAGTATCCGCCGAACAACACCCACTACGTCGGGATCGGACGAAACATCTCGGAGATCGACGTCAAGACGGCCCGCAAGGTGGTGGTCATCGGCTACGCGATCGCCCAGAAGCTGTTCCCGTTCACCGATCCGATCGGCAAGGACATCCGCGTGGACGGGCGGAAGTACCAGGTCATCGGGGTATTCGACGAGAAGAAGTCGGCGTTCGGCGGGAACTTTGACAACTACGTCCTGATGCCCGTCTCGACCTTCGTCGGGACCTACGGCTTGGTGGACCGAAACGGGTTCGCGCGCTCCGTCAACATCACGGTCCGAGCGAAGACGCCGGAGCTGATCGAGGACGCGATCGAGCAGACGCGCCAGGTCCTGCGCCGCGACCGTGGGCTGCGGCCGACCGAAGAGGACAACTTCGAGTTCTTCAACAGCGAGAGCCTCATCACCCAGTTCAACAGCATGAGCATGGGCGTGAAGATCGCCGCGTTCGTCATCGGCATCATCGCGCTGGTCGTGGCGGGGATCGGCATCATGAACATCATGCTGGTCGCGGTGACCGAGCGCACCCGGGAGATCGGGATCCGCAAGGCGCTCGGAGCCAAGCCCGAGGGGATCCTGGCTCAGTTCCTCCTCGAGGCGGTCATCCTCTGCAACATCGGCGGGATCTTCGGCGTCCTGGTGGGCTTCGGGCTCGGCAACCTCGTCGCGCTCTTCACGCACTTTGCGGTGCGCGTGCCCCTGGAGTGGGCCGTTATCGGGCTCTTGTTCTGCTCGGCAGTGGGAATCGGCTTCGGACTTCTGCCCGCGATGCGAGCCTCCAGGCTCAATCCGATCGACGCGCTGCGCTACGAATAGCCATCGATGACTACTTTCCGCGCCGGAGCATTTCCCGCAGCTCTCCGGTGTTGTTCGGAGAGGAATCGACGCTCTGCTGAGGAGCCGGCTGCGGCGACGCGTCGCTCGTGGTGGCGGTGACCTCCGCGGGCGGAGGCTGATCCGCCGGAGCGCCGCCGGAATTGGAAGCGGATGATTGCCCGCCGCCGGACGAGGCCGATTCGGAGGTCGTGCTCGACCCGGAACTCGATGAGCCGCCGTCGCTCTTCGAGGCCTTTCCAGAACCGTGCGTCGGGATCCAGGTGGGCGTGTAGCCCGCCACCGGTGGCGGCGGCGCGTCGGATGCCTGGGAAAGCGAGTCCAGCTCCCAGGAGACGGTGACCTTGCTCTCCGGCTGGGCGGCCTGCTTCGAGCCCGACATCATCGCGAAGAGCACGGCGCCAAGCACCATGGCGCCCACAGAGAACGCAGCGACCTTCAATCCCCGTCCCATGTCGATCTCCCCGGGCCTTCCGGACCGCGCCAAACGCGTGGGAGCCGGCGCCGACAGCGATGCCGATTGCGGTGGAATCCCCGCCGGAACTATCGGCAGCCGGCTGTCCGCGCTTAACCGGCGATTGAACGGGGCCGACCGGTGGTCGCTCTATCCCCCCTGATATTCGCTACTTCGCGGGCGTTCCTCGGAGCGAAGCGATCCGCGCGAGGATGACGTCGCGACGGGGGTGGTTCGGCGCCCGGCGCAGGATCTCCTCGAGATAGCCGATCGCATCTTGGGTCCGGCCCTCGCGCTCGGCGATCACTTCCATCTGCGAGTAGACGTCGAGGATCGTGAACTGGCTTCCCGCCAGAATGGGCAGCTCGCCGCTGGCGATCCGCTTGTAGAGCTGCATCGCCTCGGCCGTGCGGCCCGTCTCCTCCAGGGACCGCGCCAAGTAGAACGCGGCCTTCGCTTCCCGAGGCGATTCCTGGTGCGCGAGGCGGTACCACTCGGCCGCCTTTGCAAAATTCCCCTTGTTGAACTCCATCGCGCCGATGCCGACATAGGCATCCGTGGCGGGCTGTCCAGATTTCCGGTAGAGCCCGACCGCGCGGTTGATTGTCTGTCGGGAGGCCTCCACGTCGCCCTTCCGGTTCTGCGCGACGCCGATCCAGATCGTCGCCTGTGGCGCGAGCCAGGTCCCGCCTTCGGAAATCGGGGTGAGCCGCCGGATCGACTCGTCGTACCGCCCCGCCTCGAGGTCGTCCCTCGCGGCGGCCATTTCGCGCTCCTCGACGCCTCCGATCGCCGCCCGACCCAGGAGATCGTTGATCCGCTGCGCCTCGTCGCCATTTCCCGCCGACTCGTAAGCCCGCACCAGGCTCATGACCGCGACGCTCGGGGCGGCCCGGAGGTCGGCCGCGCCGCGGAGATCTCCGGCGGTGATCGGCCCCGAGCCCGGAAGGCCGAGATCCTTGCGCAGGACATCGCTCCAGAGCGTGAGCGGACTCGTCCAGACGCCGATCCGCTGGACGGTGAGAACGGAATAGAAGCAGATCAGCAGGGCGGCCAGGACCGGCAGCGCGACGCGCGCCGTGCGGGCGTTGGAGCGGAGCTGGGCAGGAGCGCCCCACGAAGCGGCGAGCGCGACGCCAGTAAGGCAAATGCCGATCGTCGGGAAGAAGAGATACCGATCCGCCATCCAAATGCGCAGCGTGTAGATGAAGTTCATCACCGTGCCCAGGGGAAGGAGGAACAGCGCGATCCCGAAGGCCGCCGCGGGAAGGCTCCGGCGCCAGAAAATGAATCCGGCGACGCATCCAATCGCCGCCAGCCCGCCGAAGAGCACGAGATAGCCTTCGACGGGCTTCCCCGCCACGACGTAGAACGCCGACAGATCCGTCGGCAGGAGTGTCTTCCGGATATAGAGGGCGAAGATCTTCGCCAGCAATCCGACCCGCCGCCCTCCCGTGATGGTCGATTGGATGAGCGCGGTGTCTCGGTCCTGAGCGTGAACGGTGAGCAAGATGGCGGCGGCGCAGAGCGCGAGAAACGGGATCTTGTCGAGTATCTGTCGCCGTGTCAGGCGACCGGTAAAGCAGTAGTCGTAGGCCAGCATCACCGCGGGGAGGATGACCGCGTACCCCTTCGAGAGCATGGCGGCCGCGGCGAACACCAGGGAGAGGGCGTAGGAGCCCATGACCCCTTTGGATCTCCCCGCGTATCGCACGTACGTCAGGAGAGAGAGGGCGTAGAAGAAGAGGCAGACGACGTCCTTGCGTGAGGCGAGCCAGGCCACCGATTCCACGTGGATGGTGTGAACGGAGTAGAGCGCGGCCGCGGCAAACGCGGCCGCCCGGGAGCCGAGAAGCCGGGCGAACAGGAAGTAGAGCGCCACCACGCCCCCGATGTAGAAAGCGAGATGGGTGATGTGGTAACCCGGCACCCATGTTCCCCAAACCGACCGGTCCAGGGCGAAGGTGAGCGTTGTGATCGGGTGAAAGTTGGCGAAGAACGACTGTGTCATGATCCGCCAAAGGTTCTCGGCCGAGAGCCGATCGAGGCGGGCGTCGCGGAAGTAGTAGACGTAGTCGTCCCAATCGAGGATGGGCACTCGGAGGGAGCGCGCGTAGACCGCCGCGGTGAGGAGCATGAGCGCGGCGGGGGCGAGCCAGGGTAAGCGGGCGAGGAGGGACCGGCGGGGGCCTTGGCTCGGGGGGGCCCCCGGAGTCCTTTCCCTTTGCTTCGGTTTTCGCTTGCGGGCCATTTCCCTCGAGGATTACCGACCCGGGACGAGCGGGGCCTCGACCCTGGTAATCGAGTCGATCACTGGCCGGACCCTGCTGGCGCAGAGCTTGGCGCGCTCGCGGGCGTCCCGAATGTCGGGGCCGTACGCCAGAGCCACGCCCATCCGGCGTCGGGTGAAGGCCTCCGGCTTGCCGAACAACCGCAGATCGGTGCGGGGCACCCGCAGCGCTTCGGCGACGCCCTCGAACGTGATGCCCTTCTCGTCCACGCCGCCATAGATCACCGCGCTCGCCCCAGGGGTCAGGATCTCAGTGTTGACGGGAAGGCCGAGGATCGCCCTGGCGTGGAGCTCGAACTCGCTCTGAGCCTGGGTGATCATCGTCACCATGCCGGTATCGTGGGGGCGAGGGCTCACCTCGCTGAACCAAACCTGATCCCCGTTCACGAAGAGCTCCACCCCAAAGATCCCGCGCCCGCCCAAGCCATCGGTCACCTTCCTGGCCACGTCCTGGGCCCGCGACCGGGCGGTCTCGGACATCGCCTGCGGTTGCCAGCTCTCGACGTAGTCGCCCTTCACCTGCACGTGCCCGACCGGCTCGCAGAACGACGTCACGTTCTCCCCCCGCTCGTCCAGCGACCGAACGGTGAGCAGGGTGATCTCGTACTCGAAGCGGATCATCTCTTCCACGATCACGCGGCCGCCCCGGACCCGCCCGGCGCTCTGCGCGTACTCCCACGCCCTGTCGACCTCGGCGGCCTGGCGCATCACCGATTGGCCCTTCCCGGAGGAGGACATGACCGGCTTGACCACGCACGGATAGCCCAGCGCGGCCGCGGCGGCGCGAATCTCCTCGGCGGACGCCGCGAACCGGTACTTCGAGGTGGGGAGGCGAAGCTCTTCGGCGGCGAGGCGGCGAATGCCCTCGCGATTCATGGTGAGCTGGGTGGCGCGCGCGGTCGGGATGACCGTGGCGAGCCCCGCCTGTTCGATGCGGGCCAACTCGTCGGTCGCGATCGCCTCGATCTCCGGCACCACGAGGTGTGGGCGCTCTCTCTCCACCACCGCGCGAAGCGCCTTGGGATCGGTCATGTCGACGACGTGGTAGCGATGCGCCACCTGGTGGCCCGGCGCGTGCGGGTAGCGGTCGACCGCGATGGTTTCGACTCCCAGACGCTGGAGGGCGATGATCACTTCCTTGCCCAGCTCCCCCGCGCCGAGGAGCATGACCTTGGTGGCGCCGGGGGAGAGGGGAGTCCCAATGCGCATGTGTGCCTCCCGATGGAACGAACGAGCGTAGACGGGTTCGATGGCGGACGCAAGCCACCCCGCGGGAGGTGAAGACCCTATCGGGCGGCGCGGAGTATACTCGCGCGCATGGGGGTAACCGCCGGCGCGCGCCTCGGTCATTACGAGATCGTCGCCCCGTTGGGAGCGGGTGCGATGGGCGAGGTGTACCGAGCCCGAGACCCGAGGCTGGGACGCGACGTCGCCCTCAAGATCCTCCCTCCCGCATTCGCCGCCGATCCCGAGCGGCTCAGTCGATTCCAGCAGGAAGCGCGCGCGGTCGCGACACTCAACCATCCGAACATCGTCGCGATCTACGACGTCGGCTCGGGCGAGGGGGTCCCCTTTCTCGTCACCGAGCTCCTCCAGGGCGAGACCCTCCGCGACCGTCTCCAGTCGGCGCCGCCGAGCCTTCGCGTCGCGCTGGAGCTAGGCATCCAGATCGCCGAGGGGCTGGCCGCGGCGCATGACAAGGGGATCGTCCACCGCGATCTGAAGCCGGACAATCTCTTCGTCACCAAGGACCGGCGGATCAAGATCCTGGACTTCGGGCTCGCCAAGCCCGTCGGCCCGGCCGCGGCCGCCGGCGCGTCCGAGCCGACGATGGCGATGCCGGGAACCCAATCGGGGGTGCTTCTCGGCACCGTGGGGTACATGGCCCCGGAGCAGGTGCGGGGCGAGCCCGCCGATCATCGCTCCGACATCTTCTCGCTCGGCACGATCCTCTACGAGATGGTCGCGGGGCGGCGGGCATTCAAGTCCGCCACCGCCGCTGAGACGATGGCCGCGATCTTGAACGCGGATCCGGCGCCCCTGTCGTCGGAGACGCGCCCGGTTCCTTCGTCGCTCGAGCGGATCGTCCGCCATTGCCTGGAGAAGGATCCGCGCGAGCGGTATCAGTCGGCCCACGACCTTGCGTTTCAGCTCCGAGGCGCGCTCGAGCTCGTGGATGGCCGCGGCCCGGAGGAGCCCGCGGGCGCCACCATCCGTCGTCGGTTTCGCTGGCTCGCGCTCGGCACGCTCCTCGCGGGGATCGCGGCCGGGATCCTTGTCGGCAGACCGATTTGGAGCGGCTCGGCCCCACAGCCCGCTTCATTCCACCGGCTGACATTCCGCTCCGGCTTTGTCTGGTCGGCGCGCTTCGCCCCTGACGGGCGCACGGTGGTTTACTCCGCCGCGTGGGGGGAAAAGCCGCTCGAGGTCTTCTCGACGCGGCCGGAGAGCCCGGAATCCCGTCCCCTCGAGCTGGGCACCGCCAACATCCTCTCGGTCTCCTCCTCCGGCGAGCTCGCGGTTCTGCTCCAGGCGGAATACGCCGGCGGATGGGCGTACCACGGCACGCTGGCCCGCCTTCCACTGGAGGGGGGCGCGCCGCGGGAGATACTGCACGACGTCCTCTGGGCCGATTGGTCTCCGCGGGGGGACGACCTGACGGTGGTGCGTGAAGGGGACGGGAAGCGTCGCCTCGAGTATCCGATCGGGAAATTGCTCTATGAAACCGCCGGGTCGATCCGCGAGCCGAGGTTCTCTCCCGACGGAAACTGGATCGCCTTCCTGGACCATCCAATCTTTGGCGACGATCGCGGCACGGTCGCGGTCGTCGATCGAGCCGGCAAAATTCGCCGGCTCACCAAGACCCCCATGAGCATTCAGGGCCTCGCGTGGGCGCCGAGCGGCAAAGAGCTCTGGTTCACGGCCTCGGAGGAGGGGCCGATTCGATCGCTCTACGTCGTGTCGATGCAGGGCAAGGTGCGCGCGCTGCTGAGGTCGCCCGGGTCTTTGGCGATTCACGACATCTCGCGCGACGGGCGAGTTCTGCTCGCCCAGACAACGTACCGATACGGGAGCGCGGGCCGCCGCGTCTCCGACGCGAAGGATCGGGACCTGACATGGCTCGATTGGTCGGCGACGCGGGACCTCTCGGCCGACGGAAAGACCCTGCTGTTCACCGAGAGCGGCGAGGGTGGAGGCCCGGCGTACGGCGTTTATCTCCGGAAGACGGATGGATCTCCGGCCGTGCGCCTCGGGGCGGGGGAGGCCCTGGCGCTCTCGCCGAACGGAGAGTGGGCGCTGTCGGTCCTTCGCGGAGCCAAGCCGCACCCGGTGCTTCTACCGACCGGAGTGGGTCAGGCGCGGGAGCTTTCGGCCGGGACAATCCGCGAATATCAAGCTGGAAGCTGGATGCCGGATGGGCAGCGTCTGCTGTTCCTGGGGAGCGAGCCGGGACATGGCGCGCGGATGTACATCCAGAGCGTTTCCGGCGGCAATCCGTCTCCCGTTACGTCCGAGGGGGTCACCGGGTTCGGATTCGGGTCTCACGTGATATCACCGGACGGTCGACAATTCGCAGCCAAAGCGCCCGACGGCCGTTGCTGCCTCTGGCCGACCCAAGGCGGCCCGAGCCGACCGATTCCGGGTCTCCTTCCCAACGAGTTCCCGATTCGATGGAGCGCGGACGGGCGCTTCCTCTACACCGCGCTTCCCGGGCCAGACAAGCGAACGAGCCGCATCTCGCGGCTGGACTGGCGGACCGGCTCCAGGACCGCGTGGGCCGAGCTGGACCCGTCGGGAGGGGGAGTGGCCCGAAGGGTGGGCAATCCGCTGGTCTCGGCCGACGGAACCACTCTTGCCTACACTTACGGGATCCTCATTTCCGATCTCTACTGGGTGGAAGGCCTGAAATAGCGGCCGATTCGAGGGCGCCGCACTCCGCCCGAGAGCCTTGGCCCGGCTAAAGTTACGCCCACGCGGGGCCGATGATTCCGGCGATATGGACCGGACCAGGCCTGACAACGCCACCGTTCCCAAAGAGAAGGCGGACTTAGTCCGAGACCACATCTTCGCGTCCGACGCGGAGCGGGTCGAGGGCTGGGCGGAGGCATTTATCCGCGCCATCGAAGCTCGCCGGCTACACCCCTACGACGATCCCGCCGTGCAGAACTCGCAGTCCGCCCTCGAGGAGTTGACGCTCGACTGTCTGGATCAGATCGGCGACCTCGCCATCACGGTCGAAGACTTTGATCTTCTCTACGCGGGCCGCACGGTCTTTCACAGCAAGAAACAGGAGGGCTCGCTGGCGGCCGCGCTCTACCGCGGCGGGGTGACCGAGTTCGTGCTGCGCCAGGGACTCCGCCTCGAGGAGCTGCGCGACTTCGTGTTCGTCATGAAGTCGGCGCTGGAGGTGACGGAAGAAGGGCCCGACGACGTCGTGACGCTTCTCTGGGAGCGGAACTTCCCCCACATCGCCTACACCAGCGTTCCGCTCGAGGATCCGCAGCCGCGCCTGAGCATGCCGGGCCGCGCCGGAAAGAGTGGTGATGAAGATGGCGGCATTCCGTGGCCGGGGGGAGTCCTGGAGGATACGGATCCGGAGCCCGGACGGAACGGCCAATTGGAAGGGCGCTCCGACGACTGGGGCTTTCGCGCTGACCCGCCCCGGGCATGGGATGAGTCGATGCGCGACCAGTTCGCCCTCACCGATGTCGAGGCCGAGAACATCCGGATGGTCGCGCGACTCGAAGAAGCAAACTCACCCCAAGACCAGGTGCTCGAGATCCTCTCGACGGTCCTCATCGCGGAGGAGGATCCCAAAGCCTACCTGGACGCGGCGGCGATCATGGGGCGCCTCATCGAGATCGCGATTCTGGCGGGCGATCTCGCGCGAGCCAATCGATTGATGGATATCCTTCGCGGCCTTCCCGCGGCCAAATCGACCGCCCGGAGTGATTTCTCGGCGGCCACGGATCAGGTGATCCGGGAGATTGGCCGACGGGATTTGATGGTCCAGTTCGGCGCGGTCCTGAACCGCCAGAAGGAAGTCGATTTTGACGCGCTCACCACGTTCCTGGTCCATCTCGGCTCCTCGGCCGCGCCCACGCTCTGCGATCTCCTCGGCGACATCGATGACATGAAGATGCGCCGCGCTCTCTGCGAGGCGCTTGCGATCACGTGCAAGAACAACGTCGAGATCCTGATCCAGCGGCTCTCCGATTCTCGCTGGTTCGTGGTGCGCAACATTCTCTACGTGCTCGGGCGGATCGGGCACCAAGGCGTGGAACGCGCTCTGGGCGAGGCGCTCTACCACGCCGACGTGCGGGTACGAAAGGAAGCGGTGCGCGCGCTGGGGGGAATCGACAGCGCCACCAGCCGAGCCTACCTCAATTCCGCGCTGCGGGACACGGACCGCAGCATCCGCATCCTGGTCGCGCAGCTGGTTGGAAAGCGCGTCGACGAGCGCGCCGCGCAGGTGCTCTGGAGCGTGATCGAATCACCCGAATTCGCCACCCGCGACGCCGAGGAGCGCTCGGTCTTCTTCGTCGCGCTGGGACGCTCGGGCTCGGACGTCATGGTGCCGCGGCTCGACAGAGTTCTGACGCGCGGCGGACTCTTCCGGACGGAGCAGGGTGGAAAGAAGGAGGCCGCGCTGGCCCTGGCCTGGATTGGGACGCCCGCCGCGCTCGCGGTGCTGAACCGCGAGGTCAAGAGCGTGCGCGAGGATATTCGCCGGGCCGTGGAGGAAGCGCTCGAGGCGGTCCGACGAGCCAGCCTGGAGAAACGTCGGACGGATTGAGCCGCTGTCGTCCGCGTCGGTTTCTGTCCGATATCGTGCACTGTACCGACTCGGACATCGCTCGCCCTAGGGACGCCCCCGACCAACCGCAAGTGCGTCCCGCCCAGATCGCTGACCCGCCAACACTTTGCTCGGTTTCGCCCGGATCCGACCACCCGGATGGCATGTGCCATGCTCGAGTCACGAATCGGCCGGCCGGGTCATGAGACCCCGTTGGACGCGCGTCCCCACTTGGTGGGGGGTCGAAGCAACCACCAGGAAGGAGGAATGCCATGAACTCCAAGGAAGATCGAGGGCTCGTAACGGAGTCCAAGGACCAGATCGTATCGATGATCGAAGGCGCGAGCGACATCGCAAGCGCGATCTCCGATGCGGTGAGCAACACCGTGGCGCGTACCATCAAGGGAACGCGCGCCGCGGGAGCGGAGCTCCTGGGTCTCACCGTCGACATGGTGACGGGAGCCGTGCACGCCGTGGCCGAGGTCGGCGGAGAGGTTGGAGTGGCCGCGAAATCGATCATCGTCGGGACGCTGCGCGGTACCCGGCACGTAGGGAAGGCGGGGCTGGAGACCATCAGCTCGAGCGCGGCGGCGGTGGTGAAGGGTGTGGCGTCCGTCGGCGGCAGCGTTACGGATGCCGCCCGCGGAGCCGTGGAGGGGGCGATCGAAACCGCGCGTGACCTGGGTGTGAGCGCCGAGGATGCGGCCGCAGCCGCGGCTCGCGGTGTCATCCAGGCGGCAGGGGAAGTCAGCTCCACCGCTCTCGAGCAAGTTCGGGGCGTCCTGACCCAGACCATTTCAGGGGTCAAGGTCGTCCTGGCAGAGCCGTTCCGGACGGGGAGCCGGGACGAGGGCCGCGCCCCAGCGCGCGGCTGATACAAGGCGTGCGGCCCCGGCGGCAGAGCCGTCGGGGCCCGCGCTCCATACGTCGGGGTCGCAGCCACGGGGTCACACCATGATCATCCCGCGTAGGATTCTTCTATTCTTGGGCCTCCTCGGCCTCCTGGGCCACAGCCTGGAAGCGGCTGCCGCAACCTCTCTGTCCACCGTGCGCGTCGCTTCCGGGTTCAGCCTGCCGCTCTACGTCACCGCGCCGCCTGGGGACACGACGCGCCTCTTCGTGGTGGAGCAGCGCGGCACCGACAATCGGGGGCGGGTCAAGATCGTCAAGGGCGGGACGACACTCGGCACGCCGTTTCTGGCCACCGATGTCCTCTCGACCGGTGGGGAGCAGGGGCTCTTGGGGCTCGCCTTCGCGCCCGACTATGCGACGTCCGGCCGGCTCTATATCAGCTACACCGACGCCGGCGGGACCGTCACCGTCGAGCGGCGCACGGTCAGCGCGAACCCCGACGTCGCAAACGCAACCGGCGCCGTCATCCTCCAGATCTCCCATCCCTTCACCAACCACAACGGCGGCTGGCTGGGATTTGGGCCCGACGGCTACCTCTACTTCTCCCAGGGAGACGGCGGCGACGCCAACGACCCGGGAGATCGGGCCCAGAGCATCAACGTTCTTCTCGGAAAGATGTTGCGGCTCGACGTGAGCGGGCCGACTTATACGAGCCCACCCACCAATCCCTTCGCGGGCGCGACGCCTGGGCTGGACGAGATATGGATGTACGGGCTCCGCAATCCATGGCGGGCTTCGTTCGACCGCGAGACCGGCGATTTTGTCATTGCCGACGTGGGGCAGAGCCAGCAGGAAGAGATCGATTTCATTCCGGCGGGGACCGGGGCGGGTGCCAACTTCGGCTGGCGCTGCTTCGAGGGATCGCTCCCCTATCTGTCGAGCACGACCATCCCCTGCGGCTCATGCGCCGCGAGCGGCTGCCCCAAGACATTCCCCGCGTACGAATACTCCCATGGCGGCGGGCGCTGCTCGATCACCGGCGGGTATGTCTACCGGGGATGCGACATCCCCGATCTCAACGGCACCTATTTCTTCGCCGACTATTGCACCGGCCAAATCTGGTCGGGCCGGTTCCAGGGCGGCTCGTTGGTCAACGTTATCGACCGGACGGCCGCCATCGCGCCCGGCGGCGGCCTCGCCATCAACAACATCACGAGCTTCGGGGAGGATGCGCGCGGAGAGATCTACGTCTGCGATCAGGATGGGGAGATCTACAAGATCGTGCCCAAGGCGCCCGTCGCGGAGGCGGACATGCCGACGCTCCAGACGCAGATCGCGCTGGGCGACGTGCTTGGCTCGAGTTCGCCGGGGAACGCCATCCTGCCCGGAATCGTGCCCTTCGCTGATTTGGGATCCAAGATCCGCGGCGTGGGTTACATCAAGAACTCGGCCATCCGCGATTGTGCCGAGATTGTCGGCAATTGCCTCACATCTCACATGCGGCTGGATCCGTTCGACATCGATCTGCAAGCGTGCGTCGAGACCGTGAGCGGCACGCTGACCCGCCAATTCGTGTTCACGAACAGGGCGACGGGGTCCCGAAATCTGTCCTACGTCGACCTGGTCACCCCGTTGCTGCGCGGCGATCCAGACAACGCCCTCGAGGTCTCGCCCGCGGGCATGGGACAGAGCGCCGTGTTGGGACAGTATGACCTGGCGGCGCCGACCCGGTGGTTCGTGCACTGGGGTACCGGTAGCAGCGGCGTCGCCTACAGCTCCGATGTTGACACCTCGTCCCAACTCATCGCCCGCGTCGCCGCGGATCAAGCGTTAACCGGAGCCGATACCGCCGGCCCGCAGGCGGTGGGGATGGCGCTCGGGTTCGATTTCGGCTCGGTGGCGCCCGGCGCCCAGCGCACGGTGACCGTGATGACGAGGTATCAGCCATCGGCCCCGACCGGGGTGAACCCCACTCCTCCGCCGGTCCCCCAGGCCGAGCTCCGGTTCCTGAGTCCCGTTCCGTTCCGTAAGGAAGTGCGGATGGAGATCGGGCTCGCCCAGGCCGAAGAGGTCACGCTCGAGGTATTTGACCTGACGGGACGACACGTGCGAACCTTGGCCCAGGGAATCACTCCGGCCGGGAGGACTCCGTCTCGATGGGACGGCAGGCTCGAAAGCGGCGCCAGCGCGTCATCAGGTATCTACTTCCTCTGCTTGCGCTCGGATTCATGGTCGCTCACGCGGCGGATCGCCCTGGTGCGATAGCCTCCGCACCCCAGCCGGCCTCCCTGGCCGGCTACTTCGTCGATTCCTCTCAGGCGTTCGCTTCGCGCCCGAGGCAATCGAAGGAAGGCACCGGCGACTTCACCTACGCGATCCATCGGGGATTCCCCGATTCCACTTCAGGCCGCCTTCTTGGAATCGCGGAGGCCGCCTATCCGCCGCGCGACCTTCTGATCCGGATCGCCTCCGAGAAGGGATATGAGGTGGGGTCGGATTCCGCACAGGTTCCCCTCTGGTGGTGTCGCGGGGTGGGCGAGAGCCGGGTTCCCTACGCGATCACGGTGGGGGCGCTGGAACACTACCTAAGGCTGACCCATATGTTCCGCGATCGGCTCTTCCGGGAGGCCGGCGCCCAGCCGCTCTTCTGGAGCGATCTGAGCTATCGGGCGACGATCGCACCTCGCGACACATTCCTGCTGGGCACCAAGACGTACTCCGATGTCTATGTCGCCCAGCTCAACCTCCTTTGGACCTATGACGACGGCACATTCATGCCATCGACTCGCGCGCATCGGGTCGTCATCCTGTCGCCCCATGGCGACGTGCTCGCGGTGGACGGAGATGGAGCGACCGAAGAGAGCGTCTCGATCTCGACGCATCGGGGAGTGGGGCGCCAGGAAAAGGTCTTGAGGTGAGGCCCCGCGGCCGAGGTTCACTTGGCCGGGCGGCTCGTCTTTCGCGCGAGGCAATACTTCTGTAGCTGCAGAAGTGCCCAGGAATTTCCCTGTCCCGCGATCGTCCTCCCCATGTATCCCATCGGGCCCTCGGAAAAGCCATGGCCCACGCATCGGACTCGCGTCTGGTTCTTGGGCAGCGCGCTCAACGAAATCTCGTACCAGGTTCCGACCAGGTTTGCCGCGAGCGGGATGCTCGTGGGTGCCTCCACCAGTTTGATCGCCAGTTTCTTCTTCGAATTCACGGTGAGGATCTTGTTCGTGACGGTGTTTTCGTCGCCGATCTTCCCGTCTCGAATGTGGTTGGTCCGCAAGAATCCCCCCACCCGAAGGTCGACGTTCGCGTGCGGCACGATCCACGACTCGAGACCTTGCTCGGTGGTGAGTAGGCGCCAGACGGTGTCGGTCGAGCCCTCCACCACGGTTTCGTTGGTGATGGTCTCCTCCGCGGTCCCGCTGGCGGGAAGCGCGGCAAGCCCCATGGCGAGGAGCAGCAGCATCTGGGCGGCGTGACACAGGAGCGAGCGGCGCACGATGGATCCTTCTCGGGGACGGGCCGGGGTCGGGTGGGTCAGGTCCCGGGTGGGCGGTAGCGGGCCGGCATCTTGGAGGCCTGGTCGACCTCTTCCATGGTCAGGAGCGGGATCGTCTGGATCTTGGTGACCCCGGCTACCGCGATCGCCATGCTGACCGCCGCGGCGGCCGCGTTGCTGGGAAAGTCGACGATCAGATAGGCATCGTGCTCGCCAAAGGCGTAGTAATAAGCCTCCAGCTTGCCGCCGACGCTTTGCACCAGCTCCTCCACCGCCTTCACGCGCGCGGTCCCACCCTCCTTCTTCAGCCCCCTGGCCCCTTCCGGACTGTAATTCCCCTTCCAGAGATATTTCGGCATGGTGACCCCCTCCTTTGAGTTTGTTGGAATAGGGTACCGATTCCTCGCGCGGCCGGCTAGGGGGCTTCATCCTCGGGCTCGCGCGGAGTTTTCGATTCGACTAGCCCGCGCCCCAGAACGGTTTCAGCACCAGCGCGCCGAAGATCGCCACCGCAACGACGAGGCCGATGGCCGTGGCCCAGTGGCGCGCGCGGAAGCGGCGGAGCGATGGCGCGACGATGAGCAGTCCCAGTAGCGACGCGATCAGGACCACCGCGTCGAAGCTGGCGCGCTGCCAATAGACGTCGTCGAGGTGAAACCACATCCCAAATTCGTCGAATGTGAGACCCAAGCCGATGGCGTAGACGTACGCGGCGACTCCCAGCGCCCGCCCGGTGGGTCGAACGAAGAGCAGGTACCCTCCGGCGATCGTGAGGAGTCCGATCCCAAAGTTGAGGTGATGGACGTGGGTGTCGCCGAGCTGGACGTGGAACTTGGGGAACCAGGCCGCGTTCGTCACGAGGACCGTGGCCCGCGAGATGATGAATGTGATGACAAACGTTGACCAGACCCGGCGTGCCAGGTGCTGGACCACGGAAATGTTCCGGAGCTCGTGGGTCGTCCAGGGCGGGTTCACCCTATGAGAATCGGCCCCTTGGCGCCCCACCTTTACGGATCGGGCGGCGTCGCGCGCGCGGCGCGGCTTGGACCAAATCGCCACGGTTAGCGCCTCGGCCGCGCGAACACGGCGTCCCACGCCGCCACCGCGGGCTTGGGGCTGGCGCCGATATCGGGCGCTTCAAGGGTCAAGACGCGCTCCACCCAGCTCCACGACGGTGCCCACACCGGCCGCCGCGGCCCCGGCGTAGACCCGGCGCGCCGCGGCGAGATCCTCGACCGCCAAGCCCAACGACTTGAACAGGGTGATCTCCTCCGCCGAGGCGCGGCCCTTCACCTTGCCCAGGAGCACATCGCCGATCTCCGCCACGATGTGGTCCGTCCCGATTGCACCTTCCTGGATCGGGATTAAGAGGTCGCCCGCCTCGCCCAGCGCAGACTCGCGCCGATCGACGAACACCCGCGACCGCCTGACGGCCGTGGTGTCGAGCTCGCGGGCCGTTGGGATGCAGGCGCCGACCGCGTTGACGTGCGTCCCCGGCGCGAGCCAGTCGCCCTGTAGGACGGGAGCGCCGGCGCTTGTCACGACACAGACGATGGCCGCTCCGTCCACGGCCTCGCGTGCCGACGGGGCCGGGTCGACCGAAATCCCATGCCGTGCGGACTCTCGCTGGGCGAACTCGCGCGCGCGCTTGGGGTCGCGGCTCCAGATTTTGATACGGGCGATCGGCCGCACGACGCGCATGGCGGCGACGTGGGCCGAGGCCTGGACCCCGGAGCCGAGGATGGCGAGCGTCGCGGCGTCGGGCCGCGCCAGCACGTCGGTCGCGGCGGCGCTCGCCGCGGCGGTGCGGATTTCGGTGATCGAGGTGGCGTCGATCATCGCGAGGAGGCTCCCGCACTCCGGATCAAAGAGCAGCACCGCGCCCTGATGGGAATCGAGCGGCGTCCCGTGGTTCTCCGGGAATACGGTGATGACCTTGACGCCGATCGCGGCCGGCGAGCCAAGGTAGGCGGGCATCGTGCCGAGAAATCGGTGTCGGTTCGGGATCCGCGTCACCGCGCGGAGCGGCTGGACGGCGTCTCCACGGGCCAAGCTCTTGAGCGCGTCGGCCATGAGGCCAACGCATTCGTCCATGGGGAGGAGGCGTCGCACACCGGCTTGGTCAATGATACGAACGGAGCTCACGGAGAGAGAGGATCGCACATCGGCTATTCGTCGAACAGGACCGTGCTCTCCTCGTAATAGCGCACCGCGTTCTGGGCCACCCGCTCCGCCATCCACGCCGCGAGCCACCGATTCTTCTCGTCGGTCGATCGGGTGCGATCCGCGAGCATGTCGAGGGGCATGTTGATCCGGAGCGCGCGCCACGCGATCACGTGGCGGGTGATTCCGGCCGGAAGGCGGGCTCCCCCCAACGCCACTTCCAGGATCTCCTCCGGTTGAAAGTGCGGGAAGACCACCAGCGAGGCGACCTCCGGGTGTCCCTCCCGCGCCTCTTCGATCGAGTCGCGGGTGACCCTCGAGTAGGGGTGCTTTCCGCGGTAGAGATCGACCACCGCGTTGAGGAGCGCGTTCCGCTCGTGGAGGTCGTGGCCCCCCTGCAAGGAGGTCACGTCGCCGCCCGCGGCCGCCACAAAGGCGATCGATTCCCTCCGGGCTAAGAGCGCCCGCGCGTGGCTCACATCCTCGCGGCGCCGATCGAGGCCGGAGATCGTCGCGAGCCCGCGCTCCAGCTCCTCGGCGGCCGCAGCTCCAAGGGCGTGATGCCACGTCGAGAGCCGGACGTCCGGGCCCTCATAGCGGACCACCTGCACGACGAGGTGTGGGTAGCCGGCCGCGCGGACCGTGGAGACCCGATTGGCCCCATCGAGGACGACGAAACGTCCGTCCCCGCCCGCTTCAGCGGTCGGCGTCACAATGGGGGGATTGCGCAGGACCCCCGATTCGCTGAGCCGCGAACCGAGAGCCTTCGTGCGGCGCTCATCCTCCTTCTCGTGCGGGACGAGTCGGTCGACCTCGATGATTCGGAGGTCAGGAGTACGGAATTGGGTCGGGTCGGCATGGAGCATGGCTGGAACGAAGAGTATCACGCTATGAGGGGCCGGAACGCGGCAGCCTCCAAAGCGCCCAGGCCGGCCCAGTGGCGCTGATCTCCGACAGTCGGGCGACGAGGCTTTCCGGTCCAAGCAGGAGCACGCCCGCGGTCGCTCCGTTCAGGGGTGCCCGGATCGCGACCTCCTGGGGGAGCGCACGACCCTCGACGATCGGGCCAAGGTAGTAGCCCACTCGGTGCCTTCTCAGATAATCACCGATCCCTAGCGTCACGATTTCCTCGTTGTAGCGAAAGTCATTGACGAGCCCATCGACTGGAAGGATTCGTAGATCGGAGTAGTACGCGAGCGCACCGGGCTGGTCGCACACGAGCACACCGCTTCCTGGGGGAAGGTGGTCTCTCATCCAAAGGCCCAGGACGCGCTGCCAGCGGTCTCGACTCACACTCTGCCGCACAGTGAAGCGGTTGATGCCGGCCGCCTCGGCGTCGCGGAAGCGGAGCCAGCCCCGCGTCACACCGAGGAGCGCCACGATGATGGCCGCGCCCGCGATAAGCCTCCCCCGGGATACGCTGCCGAACCGCTGAGGTAGGCGATCGCAGAGCGCCACGCTGAGAAGGCAGAGGTTGAGCACGCCGGGCACCCAGTACCAGGACCATGGGATCCCGGGGTCGGTGAGGCACACGATGTAAAGGGCGTGCGCGAGAACGCCTGCGCCGAGCGCGGCGAAGAGTGGGCGCGCTGGCAGGGGGCGGCCACGCGCGAGTGATAGCCCGAGAGAAAGCACCGCAGCCAAGCAGACGCCCGCACCCAGATAGCCCAGATTGGAAATTCGGAAGGACACCTCGGGCAGCGAGCTCTTAATCGCGCCGCTGATCGGAACGAGATGTCCGAACGTGAGAAAATTGGCCGCAAGGTACGGGATCGCGAGGGCGGCCATCGGGATCCCAACCGCTGATGCGCGTCTCAAGAGCGGACCCGGCCCCTCGCACGCTGCCTCCAGAAGCGGCAGGGCAAGAAGGGCGCCGATCACGAAGACGTTGTCCAACCGCGCCAGGAACGCAAGACCGAGGGCCAAGCCGAGCCGGATCCAGCCGGCCACCCTCGCGGGGTTCTCACGCGCGATCAGCAGGAGATAGATGCCGGCGGCCACACAGAATCCGCTGACGTGTGCCTCGGATCCGTACATCCCGGTCAAGAAGTACGTCGCCAGGATAGACAGCGCGATCCACGGCTTGCCGGGAGAGAGCCGGGTGGAGATCTTGGTGAAGAGCCATCCAATGCCCACAGTGAGTAGGGCCTGAACGGCGAACACGGCGCGTGGCAAGGCCCCCTTGTCGCGACCCGCGAGTAGGTCAGCGACGACACAGATCCCCAGCCAGAGTGGATGGTAGCCGTTCGTGGGAGTGATCTCGTGAAATGTGCTCCCTTTGCCCGAGGCGACGTTGTGTGCGATCTGCAGATAGAAGTAGGAGTCGTCTGGAAGGAAATGAGATGGGCGGAACTGGGCCGGCAGCGCGAACAGGAGAAGCGCCGCGGACGCGGCCAGGGCGGCTACGATCGTGGGAAGTATCCGCACAGCGATAGCATGCCACAAGGCGATTCCGAGCGCTGCGAGCGTCGGGGGCAGCCTCTGGGCGTGGTACCGTAGACCTCTCATGAAGGAGCAACTCGTCAGCGAGCCTATCCGGCCGCTTCTGTTCGAGACCTCCCCGGTGCCCTTCGCCGTCGGCGAGCCCGCCCTTCCGCAGCGGTTCGTCTGGCGCGGGGAAGAGGAGGTCGTCGCGGAGGTGCTCGAGCGATGGAAGGAGCTGAGCCAAGGCACGGCCGCGATGCCCGACCGGTACATCCGGAAGCACTGGTATCGTATCCGGACAGGCTCCGGCAAGGAGATGAAGATCTACTTCGAGCGTCAGGCGCGCTCCAAGGGCGGCGCGAAGCAGCGGTGGTGGCTGTTCAGTATCCTGACGTCGGACTGACCTTGCTAGTCCCGCCGGCGTCTTTGCCCCAGATCGCCCGAAGGCGCTCATCCCGCCCGCATGCCGTTCGATACTCGTGATAATGATCCGGGTTCTTCTTGTAATAGTCCTGGTGGTATTCCTCGGCGGGATAGAAGGCCCGAAACGCGATCATGCGGGTCACGATCGGGCTTTTGAGCCGCTTTGATTTTTCGATCGCGTCCTTCGACTCCGCCGCCAGGCGCCGCTGATTCTCGTCGCGGTAGAAGATCGCCGAGCGATACTGCGTCCCATGATCGCAGAACTGCCCGTCTCCCTGCGTCGGGTCGATGTTGTGCCAGTAGACGTCGAGCAGCTTCTTGTAGGTGATCTTCTTCGGGTCGTAGACCACCTCGATCGACTCCATGTGCCCGGTCTTTCCCGCCGAAACCTGGGCGTAGGTCGGATTCTTCTCGGGGCCGCCGGAGAATCCCGACGTCACCGAGATCACGCCGCTGAGCGCCTCGAAGGGCGATTCCATGCACCAGAAACAGCCTCCCGCGAAGTCGGCGGTGGCGCGGGGTGAATCGGCCGGCGCGGCCGCGCGGGCCGAGCGAGGCAAGCCCGCGGCCAGGGACCACCCGATCATGGTTGCCAGTACAATGGTGTTCCAAGGGCGCGCCCGCACGACCGTCATGGATTGACCTCCCGCGTTTGAGGTATAGGTACCTACAACCTTCATGAAAGTATACGTCCTCCAGCATGCCGAGCCCGAGACCCCGGGGTTGATCGCCGGCGCCCTCCACGAGCGGGGTATCCGGGTGGAGACCATCCGATCCTACGCCGGCGAGCCCGTTCCGTCCTCCATGGCCGAGCGGGACGGCCTCGTCGTGATGGGGGGGCCCATGGGCGTCTACGAGCAGAGCCGATATCCGTTTCTGCGGGAGGAGATCGACCTGATCCGCGACGCTTTGCGCGTGCGAAAACCGGTGCTCGGCGTTTGCTTGGGGAGCCAGCTCCTCGCCGCAGCACTGGGCGCCCACGTCGCGCCGGGCCGGAAGGAAATCGGATGGTATCCGGTCTCGCTGACCGAAGCGGCCGCCCGCGATCCGCTTTGGAGAGACGCCCCGCAAACGTTCGAGGCCTTTCACTGGCATGGAGACGTGTTCGACCTCCCGCCGGACTCGGTGCTTCTCGCCCGTTCCGACCTGACCCCTGTCCAGGCGTTTCGCTCCGGGCAGGCCGCGTACGGCCTCGTCTTTCACATGGAAATGGACGAGCCGATGGTGCGCGCCATGGTGGAAACCTTCGACGACGAGCTGAGCGAGGCGGGTGGCGACGCCGGCGTAGTCCTCGCCCGGACGCACGCCGCCGTCCGCGAAATGGAGCGGGTCGGGCGGGTGGTCTTCGGTCGTTGGGCCGACGCCATCGGGCGAAAAGGATAGGGTCGCGTGCCACCGATCGGGCAGCGGATCCGCCGCGCGTATCGAAAGATGCGCTGGGAGATGGTGCGCGGGGGCCCGGGGCGGACGCCGCGCATCCTCACCGTCCCCACCGCGAACGGGCTTCTCTCGTTCAGCAACATGGATCTCCACAACGCCAGAGCCCTCTACGTCCAGCGTGCCTGGGAGCTCGATCTCATCACGCGCTCCGTCGACTACCTAAGGCGAGAAGGGCACGTGGGGAGATCCGGCGCCGATATCCTGTTGGATGTGGGCGCGAACATCGGAATGATCTGCATCGCGATGCTGAAGCGCGACTATTTCCGCGAGGCGATCGCGATCGAACCCAACCCTCAGAATTTCGCGCTCCTGACCTGGAACATCGAGCAGAACGGATTTCAAGACCGGATTCGCGCCTTCCCGTACGCCATGTCGGACGCGAGCGGCGAGGTGGAGATGGAGATCTCAGAAGAGAATTTCGGAGACCACCGCGTGCGCGCCGAGCGGACCCTCGGCCCCGCTTTGATGAAAGAGGAGGGCAGGCACACCGCGCGCGTTTCCGCGCGCACGCTCGACGATTTGCTCGCGGTGGAGGCGGCCGTCGACCCCGGGCGGATCGGGCTCATCTGGGCCGACATTCAGGGATTTGAGGGGCATTTCTTTCGAGGGGCCCGGCAAACGCTCTCGCACGGCGCGCCCGTGCTGAGCGAGTTCTGGCCCTACGGAATCCGCCGCGCCGGTCTCGACCGCGACCGGTACGCCGCGATCGTCCGATCGCTCTTCGCCCGGATTGTCATCGTGGACGCCGCGTCGGGGCGATTCGAGGTCCGCGATACCGGCGCCGTGGCCGACCTCTTTGACGCCAACAGCGAACCCCACCAACAACTCGAGATCATCTTCCTCTCCCGGTAGCGCCGCCTCTAGCCGGGCTACTTTGGTGCCGCACCAACTACTACCGAAGCAGTATGGGTAGCCCGCGGAGCGCCCTGGTATGCTGTTACTTGAGGCGCGGCGCACATTTCGCTCATCCGACCGGCCGACGCGCCCGGAGGGAGATCATCGATGAAGCGCACCCGCGCCATTCTGGGAATCGCCGTCCTGCTCGCGGCAGCCCTGGCTGTCACCGCTCAGACCCCCACGAAAGAGGTTCCCGCCCAGCCTGGCGCGAAGCCGAGCGCCGCGCCCGCGCGACGGGTGCCTCAACCCCCGATCACCCTGCAGGGGGAGATTCTCGACATGAGCTGCTACGTGGTGCGGGGATTCCGCGGGACCGTCCATCGCGATTGCGCGCTCCGGTGCATCGCCTCGGGTGTCTGCATGGGGATGATGGGCCCCGACAGCATGCTCTACATGCTCACCCTGGATCACGCCCGCGCCATGGCTCCGACATCGTTCACGACCCCCGATCCGTTCGTCCTATGCAAGGGGTGGGCGGGGCGAAACGTCGAGATTGTCGGAGGAGCCTTCGAGCGGCGGGGCATGCACATCATCGAGGTCACTCAGGCGAGGCTCCTTCCGGCACCCACGCCCGCCAAGTAGCGTCCCGGGCCGATCGCAGCACATGAATCCGCAGCCTCTCAATCCGTGCGAGTTGGAGATCGATCTCCTCTGTTCCGGCATCCGCATCGATCCCTCCTGCACGCTCCTAAGCGACGGCCGGCAGGTCACGCGCATGCGCGCCGGACTGGGCTCCGGCCTGGAGCTGGTTCTCCCGGGGCCGCTCAAGGAGATCTGGACGAACGTTCCCGTTGAGGAGGACTTCGCCCAAAGGTCACCCTATCTCCTCGTAAAGGCCAACCAGGACTATATCGCGTTGGACGAGCGTACCCTTGAGGGCTATCCCGTTCGGATTCCACGGGAGCCGAAGTGGTACTCGAGCCGTACCAGCCGCGGCACACCGATGCGGCGCGTCGGAATTCTCCAGGGCACCTATCTTGGCATCTACATCTCCAATTCGTGCCTCTATTGGTACTCCAATCCTCCGCTCAATTGCGCCTTCTGCACGACGGGCGCCAATGTCGGCGTGAACGAAGTCGCGGTCAAGGATCTCGGCGACGTCACCGAAGTCTGCCGAGCGGCCAAGGAGGAATCGGGGGTCACGTTCGTCCACTTCAATAGCGGCTACTCCAAGCGGAGCCACGAGGAAGCGGCCCCGTACGTGAAGGCGGTGAAGGAGCAGGTCGGCGCGCTGATCGGCGTACAGCTCACGCCGACGAGAGACCTCTGGAAGTACGACTGGCTGATCGATCTGGGGGCAGATCACTTTTCCTTCTGCTACGAGTTCCACAACCCGGAATATTTCGCGCGTTACCTTCCCGGGAAGCAGGCGACCCTCGGGCAGCGCGCGTTTTTCGACGCGCTCGAATACACGTCGCGGAAGCTGGGCAAGGGCGCGGTCTCCGGCGAGATCATCGCCGGCGTCGAACCGGTCGAGGACACCCTCAGGGCCATCGACTACATCACGAGCGTCGGGGCGTTCCCGACGGTCTGTGTGTTTCGCCCGGTGATCGGTTCCGACATGGAGCGGCATCCCTCACCGCGATACGAGGACATGCGCCTTGTGTTCGAACACGTTTACGAGGCGTGCAAGCGGCATCGCATTCCCATCGGTGCCGCACCCAACATCGAGGTGAGCCTCGTCTGCCAGCCCGACGATACCCGCTACCTCGCGAGGCCCGGCCTCTCCACGTGGCTCTACGAGCGCTGGCTGGGCATCATGCGCCAGGCGGCCAAACCGGTCTTTACCAGAAAGCTCGAGCCGCGCCCGATCGCTGCTTCGGCGATCGCGGCCCCGCGGACGTGCTGAGCAACCGAAGCGATCCAGGGGTATTGGCCAAGATCCGGGCGGAGCTGCGCCAGAGTCCGGGGCTGGATTTGGTCGTCCGGGTTTTCGAATTGGCACCGGAACGATTTGAGGTGGCGGCCGATTCGGCGGGACTAGAGCTTGCCCCCATCGAGCTTGCATCGGGAGGGCCAGGCCGCTGCCGAATGAAGCTCTTCAGGCCGCGGGCTGGGAAGGAGCGCATCTGCGCCTTCTTCTACAAGCAGAGCAATGTGGCATGGAGCCGCGATAGGTTCAGCTATGGCGGCATCGAATTTCTCCCCGACGAAGTGACCGAGGCTGACGCGCGGAGCTGGGCCTCCTGGCTGACATCCGGCCTCGATCCGGGCCTTCGTCCGAATCGCCTCCGCCGGGCATTCCTCTACGACATTCCGGAATAGCGGGCGTGGTGTGCTCCGATGGGCCCGCTGCCCACCCGAACGCTCACCCGCCCCGCTTTCGGCGCGGAGGCACCGGCACGGCCTCCCCTTCTGGCCCGCCTTCCGAGATCTTAGCCAGGCGCTCCCGGGAGGGGAGCAAGAAACGCTTTTCACCGGTAATCAATACCTTCTCCTGCCCCCAACGCGAGAGGACCCGGATCGCGGATTCGACGGTAGTCCCGACGAGGTCCGCCACCTCTTGCCTCGAGAGCTCAATCGGAATCTCGATGCCGCCTTTCACCTCCTTTCCCATCCGCTCGGCCAGCGTCAGGAAGAGTTGAGCGATCCGCACCTCCACTCTCTGCCCGCGCATCTCTTCCACCTTCCGTGTCAACGCGACCACGAGCTTTGTCAACTCACGAATGATCGCGCGGGCGAAATCAGGGTGGCGATCGAGCAGCTCGAAGTAGTCGCGGCGCGGGAGGGTGAGCAACGTCACGGGCTCGAGACAGATAGCGCTCGCGGGATAGGGCATGTAGTTGTAGACGGCGATGGCGCCGACAGGCTCGCCTTCCCCGAAAATCTCGAGAATGACGTCTCCCCCTTCCGCCTGCCGAACGATCTTGACCCGCCCGCGCACGATCACGGTGAGCGACTCGGCTGGATCGCCCTCATGCCACAGCGGGTCGCCTCTCTGGTACTCCCGCAGAGTGGCGAGCGCGGCGACCCTTCGCTGGTCGTCCTGGGAGAGCCCGCGGAAGACCGGAAGCGAGCGCACGGCTCGCTGAACCGGGTTCGCACCTCCGCCCAATTCCATCGTTCCTCCCCGTCCGCGTATGACGGAAATCATGTGCCCGCCATCCGCCAAGGCCTTAAGTCCAAGAATTCTTACCAGTTCCGCGCCTCGGCGAACAACCAAGAATCTTGCTCACCACTGACGCCCGTCATGGGCGGCTGATCTGAATTCTCCGAAACTCATAGCGAAGAGGACGTCATCGGCTTCAGGCCAAGGAGCGGTGCCATGGGCAATCCAGGAGTCTTTGACCGAATGAGAGCGGATCACCAATACGTGCTGAAGGAGATTTCCTCGCTCGACGAAGCCGCCCGGCCCGGTCCGGTCGGGACCGGGGGAAGCGTTAGGCCGGTCGAAGCGGTGAAGGGAGTTCTTTCCATGCTGGCGCGGCAGTTCGAGAGCCATATGGCCGCGGAGGATGAGGTCCTCTATCCCGCGCTGGTCGAGGCTCTGCCACAGACCCGTCTGAGCATCGAGCCGCTGCGCGCCGAGCACGCCGCGCTCCGAGGGATGCTGACTTCCCTCACGGAGCTCCTCGCCACGGCCCAGAGCGCCGCCAGGGATGAACAGGTCAGGGTACTCCTACGAGACTTCGTCGATCTGCTTCGGATCCACATCCGGAAGGAAGAGGCGGTCGTGATCGGCGTGGCGGAGCGGGTGCTCCGGCCGCGCGAAGTGGAGGCATTCGCTGCTCGCATGTTGTCAGGAGCGCCCAAGGACGGTTCCGGTCAGTCCCGGCGCCCGACGCGCGAAAGGGGCACGCACATGAAGCGACTGATTGTCCTCGGCATCCTGGTCGGCGCTGGAATCGGGCTGGCCGGGTGCGGGGGAAATTCAGGAGATGGTACGGGCCCATCCGGTGGAGCGGCGAACACTTCACTCTTCGACGCAGGGCCGCGAGCCGCAGAAGCGCCTGTGGACGAAGCGCTGGCCGGGGTGGGCGAGAAGCTGTTCAAGACCAAGACCTGTTCCACCTGCCACGCGTTTGGCGTCCGAATCACCGGACCGGACCTTCAGGGCGTGACCGAGCGCCGGTCGGCCACCTGGATGGAGCAGCAGATGCTCCACCCCGATGTGATGACCAAGACGGACCCGATCTCGCGGGAGTTGCTCGCAAAGTACGCCGTGCAGATGCCCAATCTCATGCTGAAGCCCGAAGAAGCCAAGGCACTGGTCGAGTTTCTCAAGCACAAGGACAAGGAGCACTCCGAGGCTCACTAGTTGGCCGCGTTCAAGGAGGAGGATCAATCCATGAAACGAATCGTTGGCTCCATCGCGGTGGGCGCATCCCTGTTCGTGCTGGCGGCGCTAATGGCCGGCTGCGCCGGAGGGGGCGGGGCGCCAGCGGCCCAAAAGGTGTACGTGAAGCCGGGCGAATACGACACCTACTACGCCTTTCTCTCCGGTGGGCACTCCGGGCAGGTGTTCGTGTACGGGCTGCCCTCGTGCCGCCACATCACGAACATCCCGGTATTCACTCCCGAGCCGGCGCGCGGCTACGGCTTTGACGAGGAATCGAAGGCCATGCTCGGCGGCTTCACCTGGGGCGACGCGCACCACCCCGGCCTCTCCGAGACGGACGGCGACTACGACGGGCGATGGCTCTTCATCAACGACATGCCGCACGCTCGGATCGCACGCATCGACCTCAAGGACTTCACCACCCGCCAGATCTACGGACCGATCCCGAACATTTCGGCCGCGCATGCGTGCCCCTACCCGACGCCGAACACCGAGTACGTCTTCGCGGCTTCACGCTTCTCGGCCCCGGTGCCGACGAACAAAGTGGCGAAGGTCGAGAACTACAAGAAGGACTTCAACGGGATCATCGCCGGCATCAAGGTGGACAAGAACGGCCAGATGTCGATGGGCTTCGAGATCCTGATGCCTCCGTTCGACTGGGATCTCTCGGACGCCGGCAAGGGCCCGAGCAACGGCTGGCAGTTCTTCACCTGCTACAACAGCGAGAAGGCCTACGACTCGCTCGAGGTCAAGGCGTCGCAGAACGAGATGGACTACGTCGCCGCCGTGAACTGGCGTCGAGGCGCAAAAGGCGGTCGACGCGGGCAAGGCGAAGACCATCGGCGGAGCGCCGGTGCTCGATCCCAAGGACGTGAAGGACATCGTCTATCTCATCCCGATGCCCAAGAGCCCGCACGGCGTGGACGTGACCCCGACCGGTGAGTACATCTGCGCGTCCGGAAAGCTCCAGGCCGAGGTGACGGTGTTCAGCTTCGCCAAGATGAAGGCAGCGATCGACGCGAAGAAGTTCGACAAGGAGATCGACGGGCATTCCGGTCCTCCGGTACGAGGACGTGCTCGAGGCCAAGGTGCCGGTCGGTCTCGGCCCGCTGCACACCCAGTTCGACGGCAAGGGCTACGCCTACACCTCGCTCTTCCTCGACTCGCAGATCGCCAAGTGGAAGATCGGCACCTGGAAGGTCGTGGACAAGATCGACGTCTACTACTCGATCGGCCACCTGATGCGCGGCCGAGGGCGACACGCGGCACCCGACCGGCGAGTACCTGCTGGCGCTCGACAAGCTCTCGAAGGATCGCTACCTGCCCGTCGGCCCGATCGCATCCCGAAGGCGGCGCAGCTCATCGACCTGCGCGGACCAAGATGGAGCTGCTCTACGACTTCCCGACCTATCCCGAGCCGCACTACGCGCAGATCATCGCGCGCTCGAAAGATCAAGCCGATCAAGATCTATTCGCTCGCCGAGAACACCGATCCGTATCGCGGTGCAAGTCGGCCGAGGAGGCGCGCGTGGTCCGGAAGGGCAACCGTGTCGACGTCTACATGTTGACGATCCGCACCCACTTCACGCCCGACATCATCCGCGTCGCCGCGGGGCGATACGATCTACTTCCATGTCACCAACCTCGAGCAGGACGACGACATCACCCACGGGTTTGGAATCTCTGAACTCGAACATCGACATGCAGGTCGAGCCGGGCGAGACAAAGACGATCACTGGATCGCCGCAGAAGGTCGGGGATCATTCCGTTCTACTGCTCCAACTTCTGCAGCGCGCTGCACCAGGAGATGCAGGGATACCTCGAGGTCGCGCCGATAGGCACGGCGGTCGCGGCCATACAGAGGCCGGATGCCAAGCAGCTGGCGGAAGTCGCGGCGCTCCTTCGCCGCTAGGCATCGACAGCGGGCGCCGGATGATTCATCGCCCCGGCGCCCTCAACGGGGGATGATGTGGGGTACCTGAACGGTTCGTTCCAAAGGTCCGAGCGCCGCTGGATCGTGGTCGCGGCGCTGGTGCTCCTGCCCGTGTTCTTCCTGCCGGTTCTCCCCGTCTGGACGATGAAGCTCTGGGCACCGCAGTATCCCGAGGGGCTTCAGCTCACGATCTACACGAACACGATCAAAGGAGACCTCCAGAAGATCAACATCCTGAACCACTACGTCGGAATGCACCCGATCACCCCGAACGACTTCCAGGAATTCACGTACATGCCGCAGCTCCTCACCTTCTTCGGGGTGATGGCGCTCTTGGCGGCGCTCGTCAACCGGCGATGGCTCGCCATCCTTGGATGGCTCGGCTTCACCGGATTCGCGGTTTACATGTTCCGCGACTACGCCAACTGGCTATGGCACTACGGCCACGACCTCGATCCGCGGGCAGCCATCAAGCTGGATGCGTTCACGCCGCCGCTGATCGGTTTCAAGCAGATGGCGAACTTCAAGGTGTGGAGCCTCCCGGGGCCGGGCACGCTTCTCTTGGGTTTGGCCTGGCTGCTCGGCCCCATTGTATTTCTCGTCGAGCACCGCGCCGCGCGCCGCGCCGCTACCGATCCTCGTGGCGCTAGCCCTGCGGGGCCCAGCCGGTCCATGCCGCCTCGATCGCGGTTCCGCCCGAGCCGGGTGCGGCCAACGCCGCCATCGCCGCCGCGTCGCCGGGCGACGTCATCGAGCTCGCGGCGGGCACCCACCGCGGCCCGGTCCTCATTGATCGAATGATCACGCTCCGTGGCAATCCAGGGGCGATTCTGGACGGCGACGGCGACGGGACGGTGCTCCGGATCGCGTCCGACCATGCGGTGGTCGAGGACCTCACGGTTCAGGGAAGCGGCCCTAGGGTGGTCACAATCGACAGCGGGATCCATGTGGGGAATTCCCGGGGCGTGGTGCTGCGCCGAATCGTTCTCCGCGACGTGCTCTACGGGATCTACGCGGAGCGGGCGGAGAGCCTCTCGGTCGAGGACTGCCACCTGACGGGGCGCGTCCAGCCGCTCAACGAGAGCGGCGACGGAAATGGGATTCATCTCTGGTACTCCCACGACGCCCAGATCGTGGACAACACGGTGGAACGGTTTCAGGACGGTGTCTACCTCTCGTTCGCCGACCGCACGCGCGTCTCCGGAGATCGATTTCGTGACTGCGGCCGATACGGGTTGCACACGATGTATTGCCAGGATAATCGCCTCGTAGGCAACCTCTTCGCACGCAACGTGGCCGGCTGCGCGATCATGTTCTCCAACCATCTGCTCGTGCAGGGCAACGCGTTTCTTCACAACCGCGGGCCTCGAACATACGGGCTTCTTCTCCGGGACTGCTCGGCGGGTGACTTCGTCGAGAATCGCATGGCTGACAACACGATCGCGGTCTTCATGGACAATTCCAACCGCAACCGAATTCGCCGAAATCTGTTCCAGGACAATGGCTGGGGCCTCCTCATGTTCTCCTCCTGCGCCGGCAACGAGACGGCCCGAAATACGTTTCTGAACAACGACTACCCGGTGGCGCTCGACATGAGGCGATCGGACAATCGCTTCGATGACGGACAGGCCGGCAACTTCTGGAGCGACAACGCGCCGTACGATCTGAATTCCGACGGCATCAGCGACATTCCTTATTCGCCGGTGAGCGCGTTCGCGTTCTTGTCCAAGCAGAACCCGGACATCTCGTTGTTGGCAAAGAGCCCTGCCGTGGTCGCGATCACCGTGGCCGAACGCGTATTTCCGGCGCTTCGGCCCAGCGAGATCGTGGACAACCGTCCGCTGGTGGCGCCGGTGGGTGGGGCCGGGGCTTCCGCGCCAGGCGGGACGGCCGGTGAAGGCCCGAGGCCCGTCTGGGCCGCGTTCGCGGCCTCATCCGCGCTCCTCGCGATGGGGCTCGTCGGGCTACTGGGAAGGCGGCCATGGCGATGATTCGCGTGGAGGGGATCGTCAAGCGGTACGGATCGGTCACCGCGGTCGACCGCCTCTCGTTCCAGGTGGAGCAGGGCGAGACGTTCGCCCTGATCGGCCCCAACGGAGCGGGCAAGACGACGACCCTCAAGATCCTCCTCGGGCTCACGCGACCCGACGAGGGCAGCGTGTCGATTGGGCATCCTGGCCTCCCGCCCCATGACTCGCGCGCGCGTCACGGCCTCGGCTACGTGCCGCAGCGGGTTGAATTTCCTCCCGCGCGGACCGTAGTCGAGGTGCTCGCCTTCTTCGCGGAGATTCGCGGGCTCGCGCGCGGCACGGTTGATCTCGCCCTGGAGCGGGTGGGGCTCGCCTCCCATGCCGGGCGGCGTGCGCGTGACCTTTCCGGCGGCTACACACAGCGGCTGACGCTCGCCCAGGCGCTCCTCGGAGACCCAGGGCTCCTCGTTCTGGACGAGCCGACGGCGAGCCTCGATCCCGAGGCGACATGGGAGTTCCGCTCGCTTCTCGTGCAGCTCCAGCGCGAGGGAAAGACCGTCATTCTCAGCTCTCACCTGCTGAGCGAAGTCGAGCGCGTCGCGGACCGCGTGCTGATCCTCCTCGACGGCCGCCAGGCCGCCCTCGAGCGCCTCGCGGACCTGCGCGAGCGGCAGCTCCAGGCGAGCCGGCTCCGCATCGAGCTGCGCGACTCCGGCGATCGGGCGTCGCAGATTCTTCGCCAGGCAGGGCTCGCCTTTGAAACGGTGGGAGCCCATGGGTTGGTCGTTCAGGCCTCGAACGGGAGAAGCCTGGACGTGCTGGAATCCCTGCGCGAAGCAGGTGTCGCCATGCGCTCCTTCCAGCTCCAAGGGCCGACGCTCGAAGAGATGTTCCTCAACGTGGTTCGCGGAGAAGGACATGAGCACTAGGCGTCCCTACCTTTGGCTCCTGGGGGCAGTGCTCGCGCTCGCGCTCGCGGTGAGCGCGCTCGGGCGCGTCCCGGGTCGGAGGGCGATGATCCGAGAGAAGCTCGCCACGCCCACCACGGCCGTCGCCGTCGCCCTCACCATCGAGGACGGGGCGCTGAATCCGGCGACGATCCATGCGCTGAAAGGGCAGCGCCTCGCCCTCACGGTGGTCAACGCCGGCTCATCGCGCGCGGAGCTCGCGCTTCCAGGCTACGAAGATCGCCTGCCGGCGGTCGCCCTCCAGCCGGGCGCGTCGTGGAGGGGGGAGCTTCTGGCGGACCGTCCCGGCGAAGATTTTGCCTTTCTGGTGAACGGAGAGCCTGCGGGACGGTTGATCGTCGCGGGGTCCCACCTCGTGGAAGGACACCAGTGAGCCCATCTCAACCGGGCAGGGGGCGCCGGATCCGCGTCATCGCGCGGGAGGAGTATCGCCGCGCTCTCGAGGCGCGCTGGCTCTTTGCCTTTGCCGCGATCTTCGCCGCGATCGTCCTTGGGCTCTCCTACTTCGGGCTCGCCCAGAGCCGCGAGGTGGGATTCCAGGGGTTCGCCCGCGTGACGCTCAGCCTCCTCAACTTGGTTCTCTTCGTGGTCCCGCTCACCGGGCTCGTCCTGGGTGTAACGAGCGTCACGGGCGGCAGCGAGACCCTCTCGTTGCTCCTGGCCCAGCCGGTAACACGGGGTGAGGTGCTCGGAGGCAAATTCATTGGACTCGCCGCGGCGTTCGGGGTCGCGCAGGCCCTCGGCTTCGGTGGGGGAGGGATCGTCGTGGCGCTGAACGCCGGCCCCGACCAGGTGCCTGGGTTCCTCGTCTTGACGGGGCTCTCTCTGGTGCTTGGATGGCTGAGTTTGGCGGTGTCCCTGTTCCTCGCGGTGGTCTGGCCCGACCGGCTGAAGGCGATGTCAGCGGCGCTCCTCCTCTGGCTCCTCATGGTGGTGGCCTACGACCTCGTGGTACTCGGCGCCACGGCGCTCCTGCGGGGCGTTCCACTCCAGACGGTGCTCTTTCCCGCACTTCTCCTCAATCCGGTCGACCTGGTTCGCGTGCTGACGACCCTCGCGGTGGGGTCCGGGGCGCTCTTCGGCCCAACCGCCGCCGTGCTGGTCAAGATGTTCGGCAGCGGCGTGGGAATCGCGATCGGGCTCGGCGTGCTCTTCTTGGAGACGGCTGTGCCGCTCTTCTTGGCCGCGCTCATCTTTCGCCGCCGCGACTGGTAAGTCGCCGCGCTCCGGCGTTTCCCCGGCTCGACCGATCGGGTAGAGTACTCGGCCCATGCCCCTGCTCCGCGATTTCATCTCCTGGCTCTCCACGAAGCCCTTCGTGACCCAGCCCATCGCTCGTACCGGCATGAGGCTGGGATTCGCTCGGCGATTCATCGCGGGGGAGACGCTGGAGGAGGCCCTCCAGGTCGCCGGGGATCTGAACGCGAAGGGAATGCTGGTGATCATGAATCAGCTGGGCGAGAACGTGACCGAGCGCCGCGAGGCAGAGGCCGCGTATGAGAGCTACCACAAGATTCTCCGCGAGCTCTCGGCGAGAAAGATCAACGGCAACATCACGATCAAGCCCACACAGCTCGGCCTCGATTTCGCACCCGACCTTTGCCGTGAGCTGACGCTCCGTTTGACCGGGGAAGCGGCGTCCTTCAGGACCATCGTCGAGATCGACATGGAGCACTCCTCGGTCTCGGGGGCTACCGTCGATCTCTTCGAGCAGGTCCGCTCCCGTCACGAGAACGTCGGGCTGGCCGTCCAGTCCTACCTCCACCGAACCGAAGGGGACTTGCGCCGCCTCCAGCCGTCTCATCCGAAGATCCGGCTGGTGAAGGGCGCCTATCTCGAGCCTTCCACGGTCGCCTTTCCCGAAAAGCGGCAGGTGGACGAAAACTACCGAACGCTGATGGCGATCCTCTTCGCCGACGGGTTTTTCCCGGCCATCGCCACGCACGACGAGTCGCTGCTCGAATACGCGAAGGAGCTTGCCCGGAATCACGCGATGGCCCCCGACGCGTGGGAGGTTCAGATGCTCCTGGGGGTTCGCCGGGACCTTCAGGAAAAGCTCGTGCGGGAGGGGATTCTGGTGCGGGTCTACGTCACGTTCGGAACCCAGTGGGTCCCCTACTTCATGCGCCGCTTGGCCGAGCGCCCCGCGAACGTCGCGTTCGTGCTCAGGAGCGTCCTCCAAGGGAAGTAGCGAGCGCCCCGAGGTCGGTCACCGTGATCGCGGACGGGCCCCAACGCGAGTGCTCGCGCCCGACGAACACGGTCGTGAGCCCGAGGCGCCCGGCCGTCGTGTGGTCGTAGTCCGCGTACGCCGAAACGTGCCACCAGCTCGGACCGAAGGGCTGGTCCCTCCGCGCGCTGACCGCGGTCCAGAATTCGGCCGCCGGCTTGTAGCACCGAACGTCCTCCGCGCAAATCCATCCGCTGAGCCTGAATCCGAGCTGGTCCTGCACCTGCCGACCGTGATCCTGATCGCTGTTGGTCATCGCGACGCAGGGCGCGATCCGCATGAGCATGCGGAGGCCGGTGGCGGAATCGGGAAAGAGTGGCCAGCGGCCGGCTTCGGCCGCGATGGCGCGCGCCGCGCGGCGCTCCATGCGGAGCACGCGCGCAAGGCTCTCGGCGAGAATATCGGAGTAGGGCCGATAGGCTCCGGCCTCGGCGAGGGCCTGGTAGTCGATGACGGCGTCGAACTCGCGATCGCCCAATCGCACGCCCTGAGCCTCGGCGGCCTCCGCGAGGCCCCGACGCCAGTCGAGGACGGTCCCGAAGATGTCGAACGTCAGGAGCGTCGGCGCGACGGGCATCGGTTCCGCTAGTAACGGGAGGCCAGCAGCGTGACGTCGGACTTGGCCCACGCCTGGCGGAATCGTTTCTCCGCCGCGGCCGCTTCCTGCGACTTCTTCTGCGCGCGCAGGGCCTGGGTCAATCCGTAGAGCGACCAGCCGCTGTCGGGGCAGTGGACGAGGTCGTCGCGGTAAACGGCCTCGGCGTCGCCCGCCCGCCCCGCGGCCAGGAGCACCGCGCCCAGAGACTGCCGCGCGGTCAACGGCCACTGCGGGGGCTCGTCGTAGCGAAGCGAGTCCTCCAGCACCACCGAATCTCTAAGTAGCCGGATCGCCTCGTCGGTCTTGCCGCTCCGCGCGGCGATCTCGCCGGTCAAGTGGCTGGCCGCAAACCGGAAGATCGAGGAGGCGGGATTCAGGCTGGCGTAGGCCTCCGGCGGGAAACGCCGCCACCGCCGCGGCCACGCTGTCTCGTTCCGCCCCCGCGGCCGCGGTCTTCGACGTGGCGGCGAGCGCCATCCCGCGGGCGTAGTGCCAAGCGGCGCCGACCATCAGCATCCCGGCGGGCGGCGCCGGCTCCTTGAGGATCTCCTCCCACATCCCGAAGCGCACCCGGGTCAGGTAGTGGGAACAGCGGAAGAACTCTCCCATCGGAAACTGGCGGACCACCGCATCCGGAACTGCCTGGTCCAGGTCGTTGGCCGCGGCGATCGATTCCGCGCGGCGCCCCTGCGCGGTGAGGGCATACCAGCGCATCTGGAGGTTGTGCGGGTAGTACATGACCGAGTAGATCCCCGTGACATCTTGCTTCTTGATGTAATCGCGATCGGCGGCGACGGCCCGAGCGTTGATGGACTGCGCGTCTTCGTATCGGCCGACCCGCATGTAGATGTGCGATGGCATGTGGACCAGGTGCCCGGCATAGGGCGTGAGCTTGGCAAGCCGGTCGGCGTAGACCTCGGCTCGTGCCGGCTCGGGCGACGCTTCCACGGCGTGGATGTAATAGTGAAGCGCGCCGATGTGGTCGGGATTCTTCTGGAGCACCCCTTCCAGAATGGAGACGATTTCGATCGCGCCAGGCTGCGGCTTTCCGTCCAGCGTCCAGAAATCCCAAGGGCGCAGATCCATGAGCGCCTCCGCGCAGAGCACCGCCCCGTCGAGGTCCTCGGGGTAGTGCTTCATCACGCCACGCATCGCGTCGGCGTAGGCCGAGTCGTGGGCGGCCCGGTTGGCGCCGGGCACCGCGTCGTAGCGTTTCGAAAGCGCCTCGATGTACATGCGCTCCGCCTCGCTCGCCTTGGGCGCGAGCGCCATCGCGGTCTGGGCGAGCTTGTACGCGATCGATTCGGCCTCCGGGCTCATCGGCATGTTGATGTTGGGCCCCAGCACCAGCGCTTGGCCCCACCAGGCCATGGCGCAGCTCGAATCGAGGTGCGCCGCCTCATGGTAGGCGCGCCCGGCCTCGTCATGGTTGAACGCGTAGGTCAGCCGAAGCCCCTGGTTGAAATACTTCTGCGCCAGGGCACTCTGGGTCGTCACCTTGTGCTGGAGAACGCCGAGCCCGTCGTAGAGGGGGGGCGTGGTCGCGGCGACCGACGGCGCACCGTGCTGATGCTGGGCGGCGGCGGGGAGCGCGGATAGGAGCAAGAGGAGCGCGGCGAGGATTCCAACCCGGATCATCGATTCCTCCCTGGGGTTGAAGCCGAATCGTGGACTGGTCGGCTGCGGAGATTTAGCATACACGATATGAACGAGGTCGAGCACCTAGTCGACCCACACCGCCGCGCGCTGGAGGGCGAGTCCTGGCACGGTCCGGCGCTCCGGGACGTGCTCGAGGGGGTGACGGCGAAGCGCGCCCTGGCCCGGCCGACCGCGAATTCGAGAAGCGCACCAACCCCAGAATACCGCCCGCAATAAATCTCCCCCCATTCGGATGATCGGCAGGCAACGGGGCCTTCTTCTGCCAAACGTTCCCATGGCGGGCAGTCGAGGCCTGGCGCGGGGGCGACTAAAGACGCCAGTGGGGGCGACCGATCTTACAGAGGATGACCGTCGAAAGTCTCATGACCCAGCTCGAAGAGCTCTTCGCGGGCGGCGCGGACCTCGACCGCCTCCTGGAAGCCGCGGTTCAGGGGCTGAGTGGGATTGACCCACGGTTCCACTGGACCGGGGTCTACGAGCTCTTCACCGACGACGTGCTTCGACTCGGCCCGTTCGTCGGCGCGCCCACGGACCACGTCTTCATCGGCGTCGGAAACGGCGTCTGCGGCACCGCGGTCGCCGAACGACGCAACCAGAACATCCCGGACGTGCGCGAGATCTCCAACTACCTCGCCTGCAGCACCGAGACACGCTCCGAGCTGGTCGTCCTGATTCGCTCCGGCGACCGGATCTACGCTCAGATCGATATCGACAGCCACCAAGTGGGCGCGTTCGACGACCACGCAGTCGCCAACGTCCAGCGGGTCGCCGATTGGCTTGCCAAGGCGTACGAGGCGCGCGGCGGCGCGCGCCTGGAGCGATAGGGGCCGGCCGATGACTCCAACGGGGCGAGCGGGCGAGGAGGCGCGATTCTTCCTCGATTCGGTCGCCCGACTCCTCGGTGAGGCGGACCTCGGCCTCGCGATGACCCAAGGCGCGGCGCTGCTCGCCCGGACCGCCTCCTGCGCGCAGGCGGCGATCTTCTTGGCCGACGGCAACGAGCCGCTCCGAGAATCATGGCATTTCGAGTCGCGCGAGCACAGAGAGCGGATCCGAGCCGCGTTCAAGACCGCCGCGCTCGACGCGGTCCGGAGCGGGTGCTGCGTCACGCCCACGCCGGTCACCCTCGACGACGAGGAGCTGCGGCCGCGCGCGTTCCCGCTCGTGGCCAGCGGCCGCACGCTCGGCGCCGCCTGCCTCGCGTGGCCCCCCGATTCGGACCCGGAGGCAGAGGAGCGCGCGCGGCGTGTGGAGGCGATCGCCGACATCCTGGCTCAAAGGGTCTTCCTTCACGAGGAGATCGCCCGCTTCCGCGCCCAGCGCGATCGCGACCAGCGATGGTTCAAGACCCTCGATAGCCATCTTCGATTGCTCGATCGAGAGAGGCAAAAGTTCGCGGCCTTCGTGAGCCAGACAGACACCCTCGTCTTTGTCACCGACGAATCGGGACAGATCCGCTGGAACAACCGGGCGATGAGCGATCTCTGCCCGCCTGAGGGGTCGCCCGGCAGCTGGATCGGGAGGAGCTGCCAGGATGTCTGCACGCGCGTGGGGACGGAGTGCGACGAATGCCCCGTGGCCAAGGCGACGGCTGACGCGCGCGTCGTTCACCAAGAGCTGCGCGCCCAGGTCCATGGCTCGCCCGGTCTCCTCTACCTCACCGCGCTCCCCATCCTCGGGCCCCACGGAAGAGCCGACGAAATTCTGGTCATGATCCAGGACCTCACGGGCCTGGAGGGGCTTCGCCGCTCGGAGGAGCGGCTCCGCACCGTGATCGGGAGCGCCCCGATCGTCCTCTTCGCGATCGACGCGGAGGGCGTGATCACGCTCTCGGAGGGGCGAGGGCTCGAGGCCCTCGGCCAGCGCCCCGGCGAGTCGGTCGGCAGTTCGATATTCGATCTCTACGCCGACAACCCGGACCTCCTCGACAAGATTCGACGCGCGTTGGGGGGCGAGGAGATCGAAGCGGAGGTGGAGGTCGGCCCCGTGACCTTTCAGTCGCGCTACGCGCCGCTCCACGACGCCGAAGGCGCGGTCAAGGGGATCATCGGCGTGGCGACCGACATCACCGAGCGCCGCCGAGTCCAGCACGCCCTGCAGGCGAGTGAGGCGGCGCTCAAGAGGAGCGAGGAGCAGCTCCGGCAGGCGCAGAAGATGGAGGCGATCGGCGTTCTCGCTGGCGGCGTGGCCCACGATTTCAACAACCTGCTCACCGTGATCATGACCCAGTCGGGGTTGCTCGTGAAATCCCTGCCTCCCGGCTCCCCCTCCGCGCAGAAGGCCCAGGAAATCCAGGCGGCCAGCGCGCGAGGCGCCGTGCTCACGCGACAGCTCCTCACCTTCAGCCGCAATGAGGTCCTCGCGCCCAAGGTGCTCGACCTGAACTCGATCGTTTCCGAGCTGGAAGGAATGCTCCGGGGGATGATCGGGGAGGATGTGAATCTCACCTGTTCGCTTGCGACCGACGGGGTGCACGTGCGCGCCGACAAGGGCCAGGTGGAGCAGGTGGTCATGAACTTGGTGGTCAACTCGCGCGACGCGATGCCCGACGGAGGGGAGCTCCACCTCTCGGTCTCGCGGGTGACGATGGACGGATCGCGCGCCCTGGAGCTGGATACCGCCGGCCCCGGCCCCTACTGCGTCATCACCGTCGCGGACACCGGGTGCGGCATGGACCGGGAGACCCAGGACCGGATCTTCGAGCCGTTCTTCACGACCAAGGGCCGGGGGAAGGGGACCGGTCTCGGGCTTTCGACGGTCTATGGGATCCTGAGACAGGCTGGCGGCTCGATCTCGGTCGAGAGCGAGCCAGGTAGGGGCGCCACGTTCGCGGCCTATTTCCCCTATTTCGAGGGGGCGGCGACGGTGGACCGGTCGCGTCCCGCCGCAATCCAGACCGGCCGTGGCACCGAGACGATCTTGCTGGTGGAGGACGAGCCAGGTGTCCGCGCGATCGGGAAGGAGCTTCTCGAGATGCACGGCTACAGGGTGCTCGAGGCGGAAAACGGAGCCGAGGCGCTCGATCTCGCCAGGCAATTCGATGGAGAGATCCACCTCTTGGTCTCGGACGTCATCATGCCCCAGGTGGGGGGGCGGGAGCTGGCCGAGCGGTTGACCATCGCGCGCCCCGGGATTCAGGTCCTATTCGTCTCCGGATTCACGGACGACACCATCTCCCGCCACGGGGTGCTCGATAAGGGGGCCGCCTTCCTGCAAAAGCCGTTCACTCTTGAGACACTTTCTCAGAAAATTCGCGAGATACTCGACTCCCCAGAAACCCGAACCCTTCCGCGTCGTTCGGGCCCCTCCAGAGCCTCCTAGACTCGTAAACCGTTGCAATCATGAAGAGTTTCTGTTAGTGTAGGGTACAATTGCATGCAGGATTCACCCTCACATGCCCGCCGGGGCCCCGACCCAGAGGCTTCACCGATGACCGAGCGCCCCTTCGCCTACACTCCCTCCATTCACTGGATCCTCCGCATTTCCTGCTTCATGACCTTTGTCGGCCATGGGGCGTTCGGGATCATCACCAAGCCCGCTTGGGTCGCCTTCTTCCATGCGCTCGGGATCAGCGAGCCGATGGCCTACCGCCTGATGCCGATCATCGGAACCAACGACATCATGATGGGGATATTCGTGCTCCTGAGTCCCTGCCGCCTTGTCCTGGCCTGGATGACCTTTTGGGCCCTCTTCACGGCATTCTTGAGACCCATGGCCGGGCAGGGTTACTGGGAAGTGCTCGAGCGAGCTGGGAACTACGGTATTCCGCTCGCGTTCCTGGTCATGAGCGGCTGGGCGCGCTCGTGGCGCGAGTGGTTCGAGCCGATCGTGCCGCGCCCGTCGCCGGCACCGGACGCGGCGCGGATGGCCAAGGTCGCGATGATTCTGCGAATATCGCTCGCGCTCCTGATCATCGGCCACGCGGGGTATGGCGCCTTCATGCAGAAGAAGATGCTCGCGGACCAATACGCGACCGCGGGGCTCTCGGGATTCCCGGGCGGAGTCGCGGCTCTGGTTCCGAGCATCGGTTGGTTCGAGATGCTCTTGGGAGTCGTCGTTCTCGTCGCGCCGCTGCCGCCGCTGCTCCTCTTTGTCTTCGTCTGGAAGGTCGCCACGGAGCTGCTCTATCCGGTATCCGGCGCGCCCTTCTGGGAGTGGATCGAGAGGGGTGGAAGCTACGCCGCGCCGTTGGCGCTCTTCGTGCTCATGACCCGGAGCAAGATGCCGAGCCTCGTCGGAAGCGGCAGCAAGATGGTTGCTGGAGAGGGTACCGCGTGACCGCAGGGGCACGCCGGAGCCTAACCACGTCCATCGGCGCCCTCGTCGCCTTCGCGACGCTGAGCATCGTCTTCGCGCAGGTATCGTTCGCGCAGGTATCGTTCGCGCCGGCCCCCACGCCTCCGACCCCGGCCGCCGCGGCGCCCGCCATCGCGGCCAGGGCCGATTCCACCGCGCCGCCCGATACCACGGTTCAGGTCGAATTCCCGCATCCCGACTCGACCCTCGCGCCGCGCCTCCGCGAGGGAGGGTACATCCTCGTCTTCCGGCACTCGATCACCGACTGGGGCCAGAAGGACTCGGACATCGAGAACTTTGAAGACCGGTCAACCCAGCGAAACCTGAGCAAGGAGGGAGAGGAGCAAGCTACCGCCATCGGAAAGGCCATCAGGGCCCTCGACGTCCCGATCCTCGCGGTGCTTTCGAGCCCGATGTGGCGGTGCCGCGACACCGCGCGGCTCGCCTTTGGCCAGGAGCAGACCTCCATCGAGCTGTTTCGAAGAGGGCCGGAGTACCGTGCGGCAAGGATCATCCTCATGAGCACGGAGTTGGACGATCCTCAGAATTTGGTGCTGGTCACGCACCAAGACCTTCTCATCCCGATCATCGATGGCCTTCGGCGGGACCAGCTCAAAGAGGGTGATTGCTTCGTCATCAAGCCTCTGGGAGAGACGAAATTCGAAGTCGTGGCCCAGGTGACTCCGGACGACTGGGCGAGGCTCGCCGGAATGCCGACCGCCCCGAAGTCGGCCAAAGCCCCGGAATCCTCGAAACCCACCAAGAAGTAACCCGGGCCGCCGCCCGGTGGCCCCCTTACTGAAGCAGGAACCAGACCCGCTTGTGCCCCGGGCTCATCTCGTGCCCGATCAGCAGGAACTCGATGTCGGTGCCGTTTCCCAGAAAGAGCCGTGGGTTTCGCGCGTCCTTTGGCAGATCGAAGACCAGGCAGTTGGTGTACGACTCCCCTGGCCGAAGCGGCTGCGTGAGCGGCGTCGAGGGACGGCCCAGTGAGGCCAGGAGCTGCTGCCCCGCGGCGGAAGGCTCGTAGCGGTTTCCAGCCCAGTCCTGAACATAGACGGTTCGTGGATTTGGGTAGAGCGGGACGTCGAGCGGGCGTCTGGGGGAGATCGTCGTCGGATCGAACCACACGCGCAGGGTGACGACGTAGAATTGGCCTGCGGCCTGAACGGCGTGTGGGGGCTCTCCGATCTCGGGCGTGGTCTCGACGTTCTCCACCGAGTAGGCGAGGTGGCAGTCGATCTCGCAGAAGTATTTCCGCTCCCCCCGCCGCAGCTCCCGCTCCTGGCTGAGCGCAGAGGCCGTGAGGAGCACGACGCCGTAGCCCAGGAGGAGCATGCCCGCGCCGGTAAGGATCGGGAGGACGAGCGCGCGCCTCTTGGATATCGCCGCGTAGAGAAGGGCCGCGGCCGCGACCGCGAGCAAGAACGCCGTGGCGAGGAACGCGAGCACGACGATCGGCGCGAGCGGGGGTACGTAGGCCGTCATGTCCTCTCCCTGGCCCACCGGACCAGTGCGTCGAGGTGGGACAGGTAGCGCTCCAAGGCGTCCCGACCCAGGCGGGTGAGTCGATACTCCGTCCGGGGGACCCGCCCCTCGAACCGCTTCGCGCACGTCACGTAGCCGGCGTCTTCCAGCTTACGAGTGTGGACGGAGAGATTTCCGTCCGAGGTCTGGAGGAGGCGCTTCAGCTCGGCGAAGCTGAGCGGGCCGCCGGCCGCGAGCGCGCTCACAATGCCGAGACGGACTGGCTCATGGATCAAGCGGTCGAGATCGGGGAGCCTCTCCGTCGTGCGCTTTGCGGAAGGCCTCCCCGCGGCGGACGATCTGGCGGGGGAGGATCCGCGCGGCGTACGAGCGCGTGCGCGGTTAGCCACCGTGCCTCCGCGCGATCATCACTCCGAAGACGATCTGGAGCCCCCCGAATCCGAGGAGAAGGAGCGCGTTCCCCCAGGCGGCGGGGGCGGCGAGGGCCGCCACGCCGAGTGCCATGAAGCAAAGCCCCAGCAGCGGCACGATCCGCACGGAGGCGGCGCCTCCCGTCGCGACCGCCGTCCCATAGAGGAGCAGCCAGACGCCCGGAAGGAGATCGTACTGGCCCGCCCTCGCGAGGGAGGGCGTCAGGACCGCGCCCGCCGCGAGCGGTGGGGTGAGGGTCAGAAGGAACCGCAGGGCGGGGCCCCGGACCAGCGGCGTCTCGACGCGACGGGCCTTCTGCGCGATCGCCCAGCAGCCGATCAAGAACGCGACCGCTGCCGTGACGAGCCACGCGCGGAGCCAGCCGTTGGGCGTGGCCGCATGGCCCGCGATCCATCCGCCGACGAGCGCGACGGCCCCCATCGCGACGCCGCCCCAGCCCGGCACCGCCGTGAACGAACCGGCGCGCTCCATCGCGCTCCGGATGTACCGAATGCTCTCCAGGGCCTTCTCTTGAAGGATTTCGGGCTCGGGATCTTCGGGGACCAGCGCGAGGCTCATGCATAGAGTATCGGCCATTGACACCGCGTTGTCAAGTACTTTGTATCATAAAGCTAAAAGGCGCCTCGGGGCGAGCGTATACTGACGGGTCCAACCGGCTGTGACTCTGGGAGGCCCGATGCGAGCCCCGCTTCGTTTCCGTCTTGCCCTGATCTCGGCTTTCTCAGCCGCCTCGCTGCTCGCGGGGTGTGGGGACGACAACAATCCAGCCAAACCCAAGCCCCCTGTTGCTCCTACCTATCCCGTCTTGAGCACCCCGCAAAACGTCCTCTCTGCGCTCGAGACCGCCTATTCGCGCCGGGACAGCACGGAGTACAGGGCGCTGTACCACTATGACTACGTCGGGAGGAGCGACGACTTGCTTTATGGCACCACAGACACGTTCCACTATGTGGACGAGGTGAGTCACATTCAAGCCCTCGCGAGGGCAACGACCATCGTGAGCGTCGATATCAGTTTCGGGGCCGCATCAAGCTGGGCTCGGCTTCCATCCGATGACCTCTCGCACCCCGAGTGGGCGGTGATCCAGATCAGTGGTAGCCAATTGAGCCTCACGGTTGACGATGTTCTCATGGGGACCCTCACGGTCTCCGGAGCTCAGGAGCTGATGAAGTTCACCTTCCAGCCCTCAACGCCGGAATCGTCTTCTCCCACCGATACCCTCTGGAAGATCGTTCGGTGGGACGAAAACCCGCCCTGACCCGACCCCACACGTTCTGATCGAGGCGTGTATCATCGGGCTCCCATGCCCGGCCTGATCGCCCGATACGCGCGCTGGCTTCACACGCGGTGGCCCGCGGGCACCGTGGAGCCGCTCCCGGAGATCCGCGAAGGCGGGAGCACGAGCGTGCCGGGCGTCTACGTCTCGGGCGACCTCACCGGCATTCCGCTCCTCAAATTCTCGCTCGACACCGGCGCCAAGGTCGTCCAGCGGATCGCCCGCGACCCTTCGCTCCGCGCCGCTCCACCCAGTACCGGCCTCCATGACCTCGTCATCATCGGCGCCGGTGTCTCCGGAATGGCCGCGGCAATCGAGGCGAAGAAACAGAATCTCTCCTTCGCGATCCTCGAGGCGGCCGAGCCGTTCTTCACGATCGTCAATTTCCCCAAGGCGAAGCCGATCTACACCTACCCCAAGGCGATGACGCCGGCTGGCGACCTTCAGGTCTCGGCCGACGTCAAGGAAGCGCTCCTGGATGAGCTTCGCCGCCAGACGGAGGCAGCGGGAGTCCTCCCCATCCCAGGCCGCGCTGAGCGCCTCGAGCGGGTCGGCGGGGAAATCAAAGTGCATGTCGCGGGGGGCGAGCCGCTCCGGGCGCGGCGGGTCCTCGTCGCGATCGGACAGAGCGGAAACTTCCGAATGCTCGGGGTTCCCGGCGAGGATCGAGACAATGTCTACAACCGGCTCCACGACCCCAACGATTTCACGGGGAAGAAGGCTCTCGTCGTGGGGGGCGGCGACTCGGCGCTCGAAGCCGCCATCGCGCTGACCCGGGCCGGCGCGCATGTCACCCTCTCCCACCGGAAGCCCGAGTTCTCGAGGCCCAAGCATGAGAACGCTGAGAAACTCCAGATGCTCCTCCGCGACCCGATGGCCGACGTGGCGGTGGAGCATCCCACCTCGGAGCACGTGACGACGGCCGCCGGCTCGTTCGCGGCGGGCCCCCACGCGCCCGGGAGCCTCACGCTCCGCCTCGGCACGCGCGTCCTCGAGATCGGAGAGCGGGAGGTGAAGCTCGCGGGCGCTGACGGCAGCGCTGAAGTCATCCCGAACGACGTCGTCTTCGCGATGATCGGCCGAGAGGCGCCGCTCGATTTCTTCCGCCGCTCGGCGATCCGCATCGCGGGGGAAATGCGCCCGGCCCGTTGGGCCACGCTCGCGCTCTTTCTCCTCTTCTGTTCCTGGCTCTACAACTGGAAGTCGGGCGGCTCGATGGCGAACCTCTTCGCCGCCCGCCACTGGTTCCCGTTCAACCTTCCCGATCTCCTCAGCGCGGCGGGCGGAGGGATCGCGGTGGCCGCCGCCGATCCGAAAACCCTCCTCGGAACGCTCGCGATCAGCGCCTCGGGCCCGTCGTTCTGGTACACGGTCGCCTACTCCATCGTCATCGTCGATCTTCGGCGTGCGGCGAATTCGCCGGCGGAAGACACCCTACGTCACCGCGCAGACGCTCACGCTCATGGCGGTTCAGGTGCTTCCGCTCTTCCTCCTGCCGGAGGTGATCCTCCCGCTCCTCGGCCACCACGGGCTCCTCCCGCGCGGGATCGCGGACGCGCTCTTTCCGGTGGTCACCTACGGGCACGGGCGCGAGTACTGGCGCGCGTACGGGTTGATCCTCGCGTGGCCGCTCAACGTCTACAACGTCTTCACCCACCAGCCGCTCGGCTGGTGGCTCGCCATCAGCTTCGTTCAGACGTTCGTCCTGATCCCGATCGGGATCTTCTACTTCGGGAAGGGCGTCTATTGCGGCTGGATCTGCTCGTGCGGCGCGCTCGCGGAAACGCTCGGCGACACCCACCGGCACAAGATGCCGCACGGGCCGTTCTGGAACCGGCTCAACATGGCCGGGCAGGGCGTCCTGGCCGTCGCCGTGGCGCTCCTCGTGATACGAATCGTCGGCTGGATCCTTCCCGCCGGGAATTGGGCCGACCAAATCTTCGAGCCGGTGCTCAAGACCCACTACAAGTGGGTCGTCGATGTCTTCCTGGCGGGCGTGGTGGGATATGGGGTCTATTTCTGGTACTCGGGGCGCGTCTGGTGCCGCTTCTTCTGCCCGCTGGCCGCGCTGATGCACGTCTTTGCCCGCTTCAGCCGCTTCGCGATCGTATCGGAGAAGAAGAAGTGCATCTCCTGCAACGTTTGCACCTCGGTCTGCCACCAGGGGATCGACGTGATGAGCTTCGCCAACAAGGGCGTGCCGATGACCGATCCGGAGTGCGTCCGATGCTCCGCCTGCGTGCAGAGCTGTCCAACCGGCGTCTTGGCCTTTGGCCAGACCGACAGGGCTGGCCGCACCATCCGGCTCGATCTCATTCCCGCGTCGCCCGTTCGGATGCGCGAGGACTCGGCGCCTTGACGCCCCCATGAAGCCGGCCGAGATCCCGCTTCAAGAGACGCTTCGCTTTCTGGAGCGGGCGCTCCCCGCGCCGCCGCGCCGGGTCCTCGAAGTTGGATCGGGCGACGGGGCGGTGGCCATCGCGCTCTCCGCCCGCGGATACGACGTGACCGCGATCGACGAAGCAGCGGGCCGGCCCGACTCTCCGGGCGCGGAGAAGGTCCGGTGGATCGAGGCCGACTTTCTCCATCACAAAGATTCGCAATCCTACGCCGCGGTGCTCTTCACCCGCTCGCTTCACCACATGGCGCCAGTCGAGGGAGCGATCGCGCGGGCCGACGCGCTCCTCGAGCCTGCCGGGCTCTTGATCGGAGAGGAGTTCGCCTACGACCGCGTCACGCTCCCCACCGCGCGCTGGTACTACGACCTGGAATCGGTGCTCGTGGAAACGGGCGTTCTCGCCCCGTCGGGCGACGAAGCCAAGGAGGGGAATCCGCTGGGTCGGTGGAGAAGGGACCACACCCACGACCCGCCGCTCCAGACGGGCCACGCCATGTTGGCGGCGGCGCGGGAACACTTCGAGATCACGGCCGGGGACGAAGCTCCCTACCTCTACCGAAGCTTTTGCGAGAGGCTGGAGGAGAGTGAGCGGGGCGCGCGGGTCGCGCGGCGGATCTTGGAACTGGAATCCCGGCTTCTTCGCGAGCGCGATCTCACGGCGGCGGGGCTTCGAATCGTGGGGAAGAAGCTGGGCTAGAACTTGCGGAGCGTTCCGTCGAGCACGGTGACCGCGACGCCCCCGACCCGGACTCCCTGTACGTGGTCGGGCGTGCCCGTGACTTCCAGCTCCGGCCGCCCCGGCTTGCCCATCGCGTCGCCCTGCTCGGCGCGCCCTCGCGCCGGACCCCCGCCGCTCGGGAACTTCAAGACGCCATGCCGAGCCAGGTACTCCGCGAGCGGCCCGCTGGCCGAACCGGTCACCGGATCCTCCCGGACTCCAAGCGAAGGGGCGAAGTATCGTCCGTGCGACGCGCTCTCCGCCTCCACCACGTCCCGGGTGAAGACGTAATAGCCGCGGACGCCGTGGCGATCTCCCTCCGCGGCGAGCGCGTCCCACTGCGGCGTCAAGCTCCAGAGATCGGCGCGCTTCTTGATCGGGACGTAGAGATGGTGCCCCGCGTGCTCGATCGGAAGCTCCCGATCGCGCATCGCCTGATTGCCGCCCAGGAGCCCGAGGAGCGTGGCCTCCGCGATCGGGTTCGGCCTGAAACGGATAGCGAGGGGTGGCCATCCAGACGCGACACCGTCCGTCGGCCTCGCGCTCGAGATCGATTTCGAGCCGGCCGGCGGGGCAGTCGAGCGTGTGACGACCGGGGACGGAGAGCGCGCCGGTCTCGGCAAGCCAGTGAAACGAGGCGACCGTGGCGTGGCCGCAGAACTTGATCTCGTCGCTGGGAGTGAAGTACCGCAGCCGCACCGCGGCGCCAGCGGGCGGTGGGAGCACGAAGGCCGTCTCCGACGCCGCGACCGCGGCGGCGGCGCGCTGCATCGCCGCTTCGTCGAGAGCCGCCGCATCCGGGACGATCCCGGCCCGGTTTCCCGCGCCCGGCTGAAGCGTGAAGGCATCAACTATGATCGCGCGCATTCCACTCCCGCCCGTCTCGTGATTTCGACCAGTGCGTCGATGTCCGCTTCGGTCGTTCCATCATGCAGGACGCAGGCCCGGAGCGCAAATCGGTCCCGGATGGTGGTCCCCGAGAGAAACGCCTCGCCGCCCGCCTGCACCCGCTCCATGACCGCCTTGTTGAGCGCGTCGAGCCGCTCTTCCTGTCCCGCGAGCGCGGCGGGCGCGTAGCGGAAGCAGACGATCGAGAGCGGGCCCTGGGCGAGCCGTTCCAGGTCGGCCGCTCCGTCGATCTTGGAAGCAAGCCGCCGCGCCAGCGCGACGTGGCGCTCGACCCGAGCCGCGATTCCGCGGCGCCCCATCGATCGGATCGTCATCCAGAGCTTGAGCGCGCGAAATCCGCGCGTCTGCTGGGGCCCGTACTCGGAGAACCACGGGAGACCGCCGAACCCCTTTCCCTCCTCGGTCCGCAAGTAGGGCGGCACGAGGCTGAAGGCGTCGCGCAGCAGCGCGCCGTCCCGGATCAGGGCGCAGCCACACTCGATCGGCACCGAGAGCCACTTGTGCGGATCGAGCGCGAGCGAGTCGGCGCGAGCCATCCCCTCGTAGAGCGGCGCCAGCGAGGGGACCGCGGCGCCGAACGCCCCGTAGGCGCCGTCGACGTGGAGCCAGAGCCTCTCTCCCGAGCAGACCTCGGCGATCTCCGCGAGCGGGTCGATCGCGCCCGAGTTGACCGTCCCGGCGCTGGCCGCGACGCAGAAGGGGCGTTTCCCGGCCGCGCGGTCCTGCGCGATCGCCTTCCGAAGCGCCCGGACGTCCATCCGAAGCTCGGCATCGGTGGCGACCACGCGGACCGACGCCGAGCCGAGGCCCAGAATCTCCGCCGCCTTTCGAAGGGCCGAATGCCCTTCGCCCGTCACGTAGAGCACGAGCCGGGGCCTCCCGCCTTGGAGCCCTTCCTCCCGGACGTTCCACCCGTCGTCCCGTGCGGCCCTGTGGCGCGCCGCGGTCAGCCCGATCAGGCTCGCGACCGAGCCGCCGCTGACGAGGATCCCCATGCTCCCGGCCACGGGATATCCGACCAGCTCCATGAGCCAACGAACGACGCCGCGCTCCAGGTAGACGGCCGCATGGTCGCCCCCCGCGACGCTCGGATTGAGCGCCGCGGCCAGAAGCTCGGCTGCGATTCCCTCGGGCGACGGCGGAGAATTCACCCATCCGAAGAAGCGCGGGTGTCCATTTCCCATGGGGTGGGAGAGGATGGTCGCGCTCGCGAATTCGAGCGCGTCCTCGGGGCGCTGGCCTTGCTCCGGGAGGGGCAGGTCGAGGAGTAGCGCGTCGCTCCTCCCCGGTCATCGGCCGGAATACGGGTCCCCGAGCCGCTCCTTCCAGGTGGTCCGCGGCGATGTCGGCCGCGCGATGCGCCAGGGAGCGAAATCGATCGCCGTCGGTCATAGGTGCGGCGGGCGGCTATGCCTCCTTATAGAGCCACGCTCCCACCATGGTGGTGATAATGGACTCGAAGAAGGCGGTGGCCAGCGGGAGGAACATCAGCTTGTTCGGCCAGAGCCCAAAGGCGTAGTCGACGATCGTGGGCAGGAGGTAGCTCATCGACCAGAGCCCAACGCCGGCGATCATCGCGGTCTTGGGGCCGGGCCCGAACCGGGGACGGATCGCGGCGTAGAGCCAGACGCCGAGGATGCCGGCGACAAGACACCAGACCGTGACCAGCATCATGAAGCGGCCGTTCCCCGCGTCCATTTGCTCGTTGGTCCTGCCGAGCGCCATGAACGCGGCGCGCCATTCATGGCCCAGCATGAGGCCGTGAACCAACCCTTCGAAGATCCACCAGAGAACCCCCGCGACCAAACCCCCAAGGATCACTCTGCCCCAAGCGATCTTGCCCATGAACCGTCCTCCTCCTCGATCGGCCGGCGGATCCATCCGCGCGGCCCGACGCCTCACCGCGGCATGGCACCGCGCGGGTCGCGGCGCAGGATACCACCGGGCGCTCCACGTCACCACCGGCGAGCGCTTTGCCGCCCGCCTCCGTCGGTGCATAATGCGCCCAATGCGTTTGCCCTGCACCGTATCCCAGGCGTAGCCCGTGGAACTTTCGGCGGTGCAGGTGGCCCTCCTTTGCGCGGCCGCGCTCCTCGGTGGCACCGTGGACGCGATTTCGGGCGGCGGCGGTCTCTTCACGGTCCCGGTCCTCCTGGCCGTGGGCCTTCCGCCCCATCTCGCCCTGGGGACGAACAAGGGGCAGTCGACGTTCGGCTCCTTTGCCGCGACCCTTCGCTACCGGCACGCCGGGCTGATCGAAGGACGGACCGCGCCGCATCTCGTTCCCGCTCGCCGTCCTCGGATCGATCTCGGGCGCCGCGCTCGCGCTCTATCTCAAGCCCGGGGTGCTGCGGCCCATCGTGATGCTCTTGCTCATCGTCGCGGCGCTCCTGATCGCGTCGGGCCGGATCCGTCCGCGCGAAGGGGCGGCGCCCATGGGCAAGACCGCCGGGCTCTGGATCGCGGCCATCGCGGTTGTCCTCGGCGCGTACGACGGCTTCTTCGGCCCCGGGGCAGGGACGTTCATCATCGCGGCCTACGTCATGCTGCTCCACCTCCCGCTCGCGCGCGCGACGGCCGAGGCAAAGGTGCTAAACTTCGCCTCCAATTTCACGGCGATGCTGATTTTCGCGAATCGCGGGGCGGTGCTTTGGAGCGTCGCCGTTCCCGATGGCGGCGGCGCAGCTCCTGGGCGGATTTCTCGGTGCCCACCTGGTCGTGCGGGGCGGCGACCGCTTCATCCGGGGCGCGGTCCTGGTGGTCGCGGTCGCGGTGGTCGCGTGGATCGTGAAGGATGTGGTCACGGGGAGTTGGTAGAAGTAGTCCGCTCATCATGAGACAGTGGAGGGAACAGAGATGCTTCGGATGCGGCCGAATGGGATCGTTGCTCTCGTCGTGGTCGCCGCGGTCCTAGGGGGAACCGCCGCCTGCTCGTCCAAGCAAGCGCAGAGCGGCGCGGCCACCGAAACGGCGGCCATGATGACGCCCCCCCTGCAGCGGGGGGCATACCTCGTCACCATTTCGGGGTGCAACGACTGTCACACCCCTGGCCTGCTCTACAACGCTCCCGACTTCAAGCGGACGCTGGCGGGGAGCGACCTGGGGTGGCAGGGGCCGTGGGGGGTCTCGTACGCCAGCAACCTCACGCCCGATACCGAAACCGGCCTGGGGGCCTGGACCGACGCCGAGATCGAGCGGGCGCTCCGCTCGGGGATCAAGAGAGATGGCAGCCCGGTCGCCCCGCCCATGCCCTGGCCGAACTACGCACACTACACGCCGGAGGACATGGCGGCCGTCATCGCATACCTGAGGAGCGTCCCGCCGGTGCGGCACAAGAATCTCGGCCCGCTTCCGCCGGGGCAGACCGCGAGCGGCGGCGCCTTGATCATGCCCGCCCCGCCGGCCTGGGACGCGCCGAAGGAAACGGCCGCGAACCCGGTCACCAAGTAGACATCGCCGCCGCGAGGGAGCCAACCATGACGCGCCCGTTTCACTTTGCGTTCATCGTCAAGGACCTGCCGTCCACGCGCCATTTCTACGGCGACGTGCTGGGGTGCCGCGAAGGCCGCAGCACCGAGACCTGGGTCGACTTCGATTTCTTCGGCCATCAGATCTCGGCCCACACCACGGGCGCGGTCATGGGCACCGAGAAAACGGGCCACGTGGACGGCGTGGCGGTTCCGATGCCGCACTTCGGCGCGATCCTGGGTTGGGATGAGTTCCAGGTGCTGGCCGAGCGGATTCGGCGCGCGGGGCTCCCCTTCGTACTCGAGCCGCGGACCCGGTACGAGGGTCAGCCGGGCGAGCAGGGGACCATGTTTCTGCTCGATCCGAGCGGAAACGCGCTCGAGTTCAAGACGTTCAAGCATCCCGAGCACGTCTTCACGGCATGACGCGGGCGTCGGTCGCCGTCTTAGGCGGCGGTGTCCTGGGCGCGAGCGTGGCGTACCACTTAGCGCTCCGGGGGATGAAGGACGTTCTGGTCCTGGATCGAAACCCAGGACCCGGGCAGGGCAGCACCGGCGCCGCGACCGGGGGCTTTCGCGCCCAGTTCGCGACGCCGATCAACGTCCGCCTCTCTCTCCTCGCGCGGGAGAAGCTCCAACGATTCCGAGAGGAGATTGGCGATCGATTCGGGCTACGCCCCCTCCGGCTACCTCTGGCTCGCGAGCACCGAGGCAGAGCTGAACGCGCTCCGCTGGGCGCAGAGGATTCAGCACGCGGAGGGGCTCACCGAAGCGGTCGAGGTTGGGCCCTCGGAGATCGCGCGGCTCTGTCCTGCCGTTGGGCTCGAGGGGATCGTGGGCGGCGCGTTTTGTCCAACCGACGGGTTCATACGTCCCGTCGCGATCCTCGAGGGCTATCTGGCCGCCGCCCAGCGGCTGGGGGTTAGCGTCGAGTGGGGTGTGGAGGTGGCCTCCATCGCGTGCGGCGCCGACGGGCGGATATTCGCATCTCGAAACGCCGCGCGGCCGCGTCGAAATCGAATCGGTCGTGAACGCCGCCGGTCCGTGGGCGGCCACCATCGCGGCCCACGCCGGCGTCCTGCTCCCCGTGAACCCGCTCCGGCGTCAGGCCGCCGCCACCGTGCCCTGCGATCTCCTGCCCGAAGGAACGCCGATGACCATCTTCGTCGTCGACGGGTTTCATTTCCGCGTGCGGGATCGCAGGGTGCTGCTGCTTCGGCCGACTCCCGGCGTGGCGGGGCGACCGTACGACGTGAGCGTCGAGCCGGAGTGGATCGACGCCGTGGTGCGCGCCGCGCACGATCGCGTGCCCAAGCTGCGGGAGGCGGTGATCGACCGGGAGGCGTGCTGGGCCGGCCTCTACGAGATGTCGCCGGATAAGCACGCGATCGTCGGCCCGGCGGCCGAGTGCCCCAACCTCTACCTGATCAATGGGTCGTCCGGGCACGGCGTGATGCACGCACCGGCGTTGGGGCAGCTCCTCGCGGAGGTGATCCTGGACGGGGCCGCGTCGACGCTCGACATCAGCGCGCTTCGCCCCGCGCGGTTCGAGGAAGGGGAGCCGAACCCGGTTTCGGAGCTGCTCTAGGGGCGCTCGGGTCGCACCCCTCGGCTAGCGCTGCAAGCAGATCACGTACTTCTCGAGAAAGCGCTCCATCCGCTCGATCATGTCGCGGCGGTTTGCCTCCTTCGCGAAGCCGTGTCCCTCGCCCTCGTAGGAGGCCAGCTCCGCGATGCCGCCCCGCCGGCGCACCGCCTCCGCGAAATCGACCGATTGCTGGTGCGGCACCGCCTTGTCCTCAGTCCCGTGAAAGAGGAGGACCGGCGCGCGCACCCGATCGACGTGGGTGAGGGGTGAGCGCTCCTTCCAGAGCGGGCCCGCCTCCGGCAGGCGGCCGAAGAGCGTCTCCTCGTAGTGCCGCTCGAAGCGGTGCGATCCGACGACCGCGTCGTAGATGTCGGCGAGGGGGAAGAGCGCCACGCCGGCGGTCCAGAATTCGGGCTGCTGCGTCAGGGCCCAGAGCGTGGCGTAGCCGCCGGCGCTCCCGCCCGTGATCGCCACGCGCTTCGGATCACCGCTGCGATTCTGGATGATCTGCTCGGCGCCGGTGCGCGCGTCTTCCAAATCCACGACGCCCCAGCGGCCCCGCAGCAGGTCTTGGTAGGCGCGTCCGAACCCCGTTCCGCCGCGGTGATTGACGATCAGGTAGTGCCATCCGCGCGTCGCGAAGTATTGAGCCTGCGAGACCCACGTGAGCGGAACCTGCGACGTCGGGCCGCCGTGCATGTGGATGAGGAGGGGGCGCAGACCACGCTCCGCGTCGGGCCCGACCGCGGGGTAGAGAATTCCCCAGGCCTGGGCACCGCCCTTGCTGCGCCACGTGAGCACCTCGGGCGTCGAGAGCGTGGACTTCTCGATCAATCCCACACCCGTCGAGGCGCGGGCCACCTCGGCCCCCCGAGCGCCGTCGCGCGTGACGAGCACCGCGGGCGTCGCCGCGTTGGCGCCGACATAAACCAGAGATTCGCCCCGCACCTGAAGTCCCCTGATGTCGGTGTACTCGGACGCGAGCTCCTCGGCCTTCCCGCCCGGCCAGCCGATCCGGAGCAGCGAGTCGCTGCTCTTCCGCCCTCGAACGGCGAAGATCGCGGAACCGTCGCCGCTCCAGCGGTAGGCGTGGAGACCGGGGACCCAGTCGGGGAGCCCGATCTCGCCTTCGCCGGTCTCGACGCGCGCCGCGCCTCCTCCCTCTGCGTCGCCGACCCAGAGCGATCGCCATCCCGATTCGTCGCTCGTGAACGCGAGGTGTTTCCCGTCCGGGCTCCACTGCGGCACGGAATAGGAGACGCGCGATTTCCCGATCGTGGCGGCTCTCGCGAGCGGCAACGCTTCGGTCATGGCGGACCACGATCCGCACGGCTTTGAGAACCGCTCGATCTGAATCCGGGCCTCGTCCCACGGCATGTCGTACTCGTCCCACTCCTGCCAGGCGATCCGCCCGCCGTCGGGAGCAAAGATCGGATTGAAGGCATACCAGGGGTCGGCGGAGAGCTTGACCGGGGCGACCTCGCCCCTGAGGTCGGCCAAGAAGACGTTGCAGTGTCCATCCTGCTCGCAGAGGAACGCGACCCAACGCCCGCAGGGAGAAATCGTCGGGGCCGCGACCCCTTCGTACGCGGGAGTGATCGTTCGCTGCTCGCCTCCGACCAGATCGATCGCGTGAAGCCGGCCGTCGTCCGCGGCGTAGACCAGGATCCGGTCCTTCACCGTGAAGTTCCCGCCGCCGTAGCCCACGCCGCCCATCGGCCTCGGCTCGGCCGTCACGCTCTCGGCCAAGCCGCTCTGGATCGAGTGGCGGATGATGGTCCTGCGCCCATCGGCCCGGCGCGCGTAGAAGACCTGATCCGCCGCGGCGCCAAAGATCGGCTCGGCGATCTCGTGGGCGAGGTAGAGGCGCTCGATGGGGAGGGGTCGGTGCGGCATGCGGCGCATCATACCCTTCCGAGCGAGAGGCCGCTACCCGAGGAGGACCGTGATCTCCAGGGGGTGTCCGTCGGGGTCGTGGAAGTAGATGGAGGTGGTCGGTTTGTGATCGATCGGGCCCCGGAAGGGGATTCCGAGCGCGGCGAGGTGTTTCTGGGCCGCGTCAAACCCCGCGCGGTCGGTGAGCCACGCGACGCGGTGCCACCGCAGCGGGGGCGCGTCCTTCTCGCTCGTAGGCGCAGCGTCGGCGGGCGCCTGAAAGAGGGCCAGCTTCGTCCCGCCGGCCCCGATCATGACCGGATCCGGGTCCCACCGCTCGACCTCCTTGAGTCCGAGCACTTGCTCGTACCAGCGCATCGCGTCGGGGATGCTCCGCACGAATACCTCGACGTGGTCGATCGACTGGACCGCGAACGGCATGTCGCCTCCTTGGAGAACCCCCGGTGCGCTCATGCGCCCCGGGCTGGTATGCTTAGGGCCCTGAGACGTTTCTCGTCCCACGATTCTGACCCGAGGAGTGCTCCATGTCGACGATCATACGTTCCGTAATGCAGCCCCTTCCGGGCTTTCGCTCCCAGGAGGTCGCCTCCTTCCTCGCCCAGATGGACGACCAGAGCCGCCGCCTCATGGAAGGGCTCCAGGGCGCCACTCCGGATGAGCTTCAGTGGCAGCCGTACCCCGGCACGAACACGATGGGGATGCTCCTCGCCCATTTGGCGATCGTGGAGGTCTTCTGGACGCTCATCGCGTTGAAGAAGGAGGAGAAACCCACGGGGGACGGAATTCTCGGCATCGGATTCGACGACGACGGCATGCCGATCCCGGAGGACGCTGGGCCACCGGCCAATCTGGCGGGCAAGGACCTTGCCTTCTACGAGAATCTCTTGGTCAAGGCGCGCGCGCATGTCAAGGAATTGGCGGCCAACGTGCAGGACGCCGATCTCGAGCGGGAAGTCACGCGCACCCGTCCCGACGGGACCCAGCGCGTCCTCAACGTCCGCTGGTACTTCTATCATATCCTCGAGCACTTCTCGGGCCACTTCGGCCAGGTCCTGCTCCTCCGCCATTTGTACAAGGCGGCGCGGGTTCCCGCGAAGACCTGATCGGGTTGACTACGCTTCAGAAGGCGCTTCAGGGGCGCGTCCGGGGACCGGTCCTCGCGCCGGACCAGATTCCCCCGGATCGGACCACCAACTTCGGGCATGTCGTCTCGGCGACGCCGCGATTCCTGATCCAGCCCCGGAGCGCCGACGACGTCGTCGCCGCCGTCGCGGTCGCCCGGGAGCAGGGCCTCTCCGTCTCCGCGCGCGGCGCCGGGCACAGTCAGAGCTTCCTCGCCGTGAGCCAAGGCGGCCTCCTCCTCGACATGCCGTCGCTCGGGCGGATCGGAGATCTCGATTCCGACGCGCTCACCCTCGACGTCGAGGGAGGTGCGCTCTGGGGCGATCTGGTGCGGAACCTGAATCCGCTCGGCCTGGCCCCCCCCGTGCTCACCAACAACCTGAACGTCACGGTGGGCGGCACCCTCTCCATCGCGGGGATCGGCGTCGCGTCGTTCCGCTACGGCACGCAGGGAGACCAGGTGGCCGAGCTCGACGTGGTCACGGGGGCAGGCGAGCTTACGACCTGCGCGCCGGACCGGAACGCGGACCTCTTTTGGTCCACGATCGCGGGGCTCGGCCAGGTGGGGATCATCACGCGGGCGCGGCTCAAGCTCCGGCGGATCAAGCCGATGACCCGGACCTATTACCTCCTTTACGACGACGCGCACCGGTTCATGGAGGACGCGCGTCAGGCCATGAATTCCGGGCAATGGGATCACCTCGAGAGCTGGGCCTCTCCCTCCCCGCAGGGCACGAAGCCGGTGAACGGGCGCCGACAGGTCTTTGCCAAGTGGTTCTTCCCGTTTCATCTGACCGCCGAGTTCGAGCCCGGCGCGCCTCCCGATGACGCGGCCCTCCTTCAAGGGCTTCGGCCGTACGAACATCTCTATACCGACGACCTTCCCACGATCGACTTCTTCGAGCGACTGGCACCGGTCTTCGATCTGTGGAAGCGGGGCGGCACCTGGGAGCATGTCCACCCCTGGATGGAGACCGTGCTGCCCTGGGAAACGGCCCCCGATCTCCTGGAGGCGATCCTCCCCGATCTCCCTCCGTCGATACTCGTCGGGGGGCACGTGCTGCTCTGGCCGGCGAAGGGCTCGACGTCCCAGTCCCGTCTCTTCATGCGCCCCCCCGGGGAGGATCTCATGGGGTTCGGGATCCTCCCGGCGGTGCCGCCCCCATTCTGGCCCGAGGCCAAACCGATGCTCGAGAACGCAAGCCGCTTGAGCATCGCGATGGGCGGGAAGCGCTACCTCTCCGGCTTCGTGGAATTCGATGAGGCCGACTGGCGCGCCCACTTCGGCGCGGAGTGGGAGTTCTTCCGGGCCTCGAAGCGGAAGTTCGACCCCGACGGCGTACTGAACCCCGGATTCGTTCCACTCGGGCCGCACCCCGCCCTTTCCCCAAAGGGACGCTGAGCGGTGGCCGTGAAATTCGGAACCGCGGAGTGGGGGGAAGCACTTCGAGACGAGCTCAATCGATCGAGCGAGTACCGAAACGCCGCCGCGAAGTGGGGCGTCGGATTCAACGGCAACCTGCTCTTCGCGTTCGAGGCGGACGCCGCCCTTGGGAAGCCGCTCTACCTGTTCCTCAGGCTGGGCGAGGGGCGCTGCGCGGCGGCGGAGTTTGTCCCGGGTCCTGTCCAGCAGGACGCCGGCTTCGCGTTGCGCGCTCCCTTCTCCCTCTGGAGAGAGATCCTCGAGAGGAAAACGCTCGCCGCGACCGCGATCTTGACTGGGAAAATGCGCGTCGAGGGAGAGAAGCTGACGCTCTTGAAGCACGCCGGAGCCAACCGCGCGCTCATCCACTGCACCGCCTCCGTCCCGACGGAGTTTCCCAAGGCATGATCGCGATGCCTCGGGGAGTGGAACGAGTGGCACAACCGGGTCCATATTCCACACGTCATGGAAGCGCCGCAGATGCTGGGCGTGCGGAAGTATCGGGTAGGCAGCGCGGAGTTTCCCAGCGACTGGAGGCCGGCGCGCCTGGTGATGGCCGAGGAGTTTCAGCTCGGCGGTCCGTGTTAGCCGCGATCGACGTCGATGCCGCGCCTCCTCCCTAACCGATCGGGGCTCCTGTGGCGGTTCTTCCTCCGCCCGGTCCTCTTCGCGGCTCCCTTCGCGATCTTCTTCAGCTATCTCCGAGGCGAGGGGATCGCGACGGTCGGCGAGTACTACATTGCGTCCCTTTTCTTCTCGTTTCTCATTTCGGTCTTCATCGAGGCGAATCGAAAGTGGGTCGCGCCGCGCGTGATCCCTCCCGACCACCCGCGGATGGGCCCGCCACACCCCCTCCAGATCGCGAGCTTCGGACTGGCCGCGATACTCGGGAGCGTGGCCGCCGGGGTCCTCCTGCACTACACCATCGCGCCCGGCACGTTCGGCACGGAGCGCGAGGTGGTGCTGCTGCTCTTCTTTTCGGCGATCTTCGCCGGGCTTTTTCTCGGCGTGATCTACGCCACGCGCATGAAGCGTCTCATGGTGACGCGGATTCGAGAGGAGGCGGAGTCGAGGACGCGCGAGGAGCAGGAACTGAAGATCGCGGCGGAGATCCAACAGGCGCTTCTGCCGCCCCGGATCCGCGCCGGCAGGACCTACGCGGCGGCGGCCGCCTCGATCCCATGCCGGACGATCGGCGGCGACTTCTTCGAGTACTTCGATCTTCCGGGAGGGCGGCTCGGCTTCGCGCTGGGCGACGTCGCGGGAAAGGGGCCTCCCGCCGCCATCCTGGCGTCTCTCGTGCAGGGTATCTTCGCGACCCACATGGGGGACGACGACGGCCCCGCCGCGACGATCCATCGCGTCAACCAGGCCCTGTGCCGCCGGGGGATCGAATCGCGTTTCGCCACCATCGCCTACATGGTGCTCTCGCCCGAAGGGAGACTGATCTCGTGCAGCGCGGGGCACAATCCCGCCTTCCTCATCGGAGGCGACGGCGGCGTCCGGCGGCTCACCCGAGGGGGGCTCATTGTCGGCGCGTTTGAGACCGCGACCTACGAGGAGGAGACGCACGCGCTCGACCCCGGCGACACGCTCGTGCTCTACAGCGACGGCGTGTCGGACGCGGAGAGCCCGAGCGGGGAGCAGTTCGGCGAGGATCGGCTCCACTCGATTCTCACCCGCGGTGCCGCCCGGCTGGATCCGGAGCAGATTCTGGATCAGGTGCTTCGCGCCACGCGCGAGTTCGTGGCCGATCGGCCTCCCGCCGACGACATCACGCTCCTCGTGGTTCGGTACCTCGGGAATCGCGAGAATCCCGCCACGTCTTGAGCCCGGTCGCGCCGAGGATCAACGCCCCTCCCACGATCGGCCACGCTCCAGGCCGCTCGCCGTGAATGAGCCAAGCCCAGATCGGGTTGAGAGCCGGCTCCAGCAGGAGCAGGATCATCGCCTCGAATGCCGGGACGAGCCGCAACGCCCGCGTCAGGAAGAGATAGGCGAGCCCGATCTGGACGGTGCCCAGCCCGATCACGATCGCCACGTCGAGCGGCCGCGCGTGGGTCACCGGGAGCGCGAACGGCAGCGAGATGGCGAGCGCGATCAGGTTTCCGATCACGACGGCAGGAGCCGCGGAGCCGCGCCCCGCGTCCTCCTCGCGCCCCAGCCATCGCATCCCCATGATCGTGAGGGCCCAGGTGAGACCGCAAACCGTCGCCAGGATGTTTCCCTGGAGCGGCGCGGGCGCCGTCCGGACGGGAGCTTCATTCCCGACGAAGAAGAGGCTGAGTCCGAGGACCACCATCGCCATCACGAGGAGGTCGGATCCGCGGTTTCGCTCGCCCAGGATCCAGGGCCCCAGCAAGAGGACGTAGAGCGGTGCGGCAGACTGCAGAAAGATCGTGTTGGCGGACGTGGTGAGCTTGTTCGCCAAGACAAATAGAACCATCGTGACGGCGTAGGACGTGCCCACCAAGACCGAGTGCCACGTCCAACCCCGGCGGCATTCGGGAAGGAGGATCAAGATCGTGATCGCGGCCACGCCCGAGCGGAAGCCGGCAATCTGCCAGCTCGTCAGGGCGCATGCCTTGATGCCGGCCCCGCCGATCGAGAAGAGAAGAGCGGCGGCCAATATCAGAAATCGCGCCCTCGCTTGGGAGCTCACGCAGCCCTGTATATCAGAGAAGTCGCCGCTTGACAGCCGGAACGGCGGGGGACTAGCCTTTTCTTTACGCGCGTCGCGGAGCGGCGCGTGGTACCACCCGACTCCAAAGTCCTCCTTCCCCTGCTTTCAGTCCTCGGCCGGTGCATACTAGCGCGCGGCGACGATCGTTCTGACCCGCGCGCGAGAGGTTGGTGAGCCCATGAGTGGAACGGGGCGCCTCCGTGCGGTCGTCTTCCTCCTTCTGGCCATCGTCGCGAATCCTGCCAACGCCCAGTACATGTACCTCGACGCGAACGGGGACGGCGTCAACGACGCCTCCGACCGGCTCGACCCGAGCGGGACGACGATGCTCGACATCTGGGTCGACACGGACTCGAACCGGGATGGGTCGCCGGCGACGTGCGACGTGGACCCTACCACCCGCCTGTCGATCGCCTCGTGGGAGATCGTGCTCCACGCGCTGGGGGGCACGGTCCAATGGGGGCCGCTCGACAACGTCTTCCCGGTCTCCCCAAACCCCGGCCACTTTTCCGATCCCGGGGACACCACCGATCCGCGCTGGTATCACAACGGTTGGGGTGGCTTCTACATCCGTGATCCCGGCCGGTATCGGGTGGCGCGGCTTCAGGTCCACGCGCTGACCGGGAGTCCGGCGATCGTCTTCGAGCCGTTCAATCCCTCACAGCCGACCGATCTGACCTCGTTCGGCACCCAGTGTTCTGCCAAGGAAGACGACAACACTTACAAGCTCGGGCTCGACTGGCAGGACACTGACGGCATCGCCGACGACCTCGTGGCGGACGCGGGCGGTCCCTATCTCGGGGTCGCCACCGTGGAGATGGCCTTCAGCGCGCTCTTGACCCTGAATCGATCGGGACGCTCGATCAGCTACGCCTGGGATTTCGGCGATGGCGGGACCGGGACAGGGGCGACGCCGACCCACACCTACGCGGCGACCGGCGAGTACACCGTATCGCTCACCGTGACCGACGGTGAGGTCGGCCATTCCACCTGGACGACCGCGAAGATCATCGAGCAGACGCCGCCTGTAGCCCGGGCGGGAGGACCCTATTCGGGATTCGTACACCTGTCCCTGTTCTTCGACGGCAGGGGATCCTCGGACGCGAACGGGGATCGGCTCGGCTACACCTGGGACTTTGGCGACGGAGCGTGGGCAACCGGGAGCTATGCCTGGCACACATACAATAGCCCCGGGACGTATGCCGTGAAGCTCTCGGTGTACGACGGCCATTTCACCGTCGCCGACCTCACGACGGCGACCATCAGCTCTGGCCCGCAGACCCCACCGATCGCGAACGCCGGGGGGCCCTACCAGGGCTTTGTGGGCATACCGCTCGCGCTGAACGGCACCGGCTCATACGACCCGGAGGGTCAACCGCTTCACTACCACTGGTGGTTCGGAGATGTGGGAGAGGGACTCGGGCCTTCCCCCTCTCATACCTACGCGGAGGCGGGAGACTACGAGGTGATCCTCGAGGTGAGTGACGGGACGTTCACCACCTCCAGCGCCGCGACCGCGTCGATTACGGTGCCACCCGGGAGCCCGCCTGTGGTGAGCACCGGCGGGCCTTATCGGGCGGTGGCCGGGGAGGCCGTCGAGCTGGATGGTCGGGGCACGACGGATCCCGACGGCGATTCGCTCGTCTTTTGGTGGAGCTTCGGAGATATCTCGTACGGTCACGGTTCCGTGCGAAGCCACTCCTACGCTGAGCCGGGCATCTACACGGCGACCCTTGCCGTCACCGACGGCATCTATGACGTGTCCGCCAGCACCACGGTCACGGTCTCGGCGCCGGGCGGGCTCGATGCCGCCCGCGCGTTTCTTCGGAGCGGAGCGCAAAGCATCGGCCTCAGCGCCACGGGCGCGGGTGTGGTGCTCCAGATCGAGCCGGTGGACGGTTCGTTTCGCCTGGATGACGTCGATGTCAACCAGGTCGTCCTTCGATGCGACGGGCCGAATGCGACCTACGCGATCCACCCATCGGGTCGTCTGACCCCGGGTGGAGATCAGGACGGAAACGGCGTGGAAGAGCTGAGCGCGACTTTCCGGACCGAGGATCTGCGCGAGCTGCTCGGGCACATCGATCGGCCAGCGCCGGCGACCCTCGAGCTGGAGGGAACGCTGTGGCAACACGGACTCTATCGGGCGACGGTGAGGGTACAGGTCATTCCGGCGGGAGGCCGCTTCGCCGCGATCGTCCGTCCCAATCCGTTCAACCCGCAGGCGACCGTCACATTCGGGACGTCCAAGCGTGGCCGCGTGCGCGCCGAGGTCTTCAGCATCGGCGGGAGGCTCGTGAAGACCCTGATTCGCGACGAGATGATGGACGCCGGCAGCCACGACGTGGTGATCGACGCGCGCGGCGACCACGGCGCGACGCTCTCCTCCGGGGTCTACTTTCTCCGGATCTCAGGCCCGGACGGACCGGTCACTACCCGGATCACCATCGCGAAATGAAGTGAAACGGATCGGGGGTGGGACGCTGTCCCACCCCCTCCGTTTTCCGGACGACGGCGCCGCGCGCCGCTCTCAGCCGACTTTGGCGCTGCCCATCTGGGCGAAGAACTCCTCAGCCCCTTTCTTGATCTGCTCCGGGGCGAGGTCGCGGGTGTGCGTCGCGATCGCCCATTCATGGCCGAAGGGGTCGGTGAGCTGGGGCTGCCATGCACACCTCTATGGAATGGTTTGGGGCCGGCGCGTCGGCGCCCGCCCGCCGGCTCAACGTGTCTGTCGTTCGCTTTCCACAATCACCGCGACGACATCGGTTCCGACCGTGAAGGCGGAGTGAAACGTCCCGCGCACCCCGACCTTGGATCCCTGGACCGGCACGCCGCCCTTCTCGGTGACCACCGTGATGGTCCCGGTACCATCGTCCACCTGGTAGACGCCGTGACCGAGGACGCCGGCCGCGCTCTTGACCTCGCCCGCCACCTGAACCGTTTGGCCGTCGCAGCCCGATGCATTCGAGAGGAGCTCCTGGATCGGGATCGCGCCCTTGCATCCCGCCGCGGCCGCGAGCAAGAGCGCGAACGCGAGGGGTGCCCAGCGTCGGAGGCCAACCCGTCGAAAGAGAGGGGACTTCCTCATGGGATCTTTGGGTACCGTGCTCATCCGAGAAGTATATCAACAGGTCCCCCGAGCCGCGACACCCCCCGCCCCGAGCCGCGACCCCACGAACCTATCGGGACGTCACGCTGGCTCGCGGGGAGCGGGCGCGCTGGAGGACGATGATCGCGACCGCCGCGACGATGACGGCCGCCGCGACCAGCGTGCGGGACGTGACCACCTCGCCCGCGAGCGCCCACCCCAGGAAGACCGCCACCATCGGGTTGACGAAGGCATAGGTCGATACCTGCGCCGGCGTCGTGGCGTGAAGGAGCCAGCTGTAGGCGGAGAACGCGATCACCGAGCCGAACACGCTCAGATAGAGAAGGGAAAGGACCGACCGGACCGACACGAGGTCGAGGTCGAGCCGAGCCCACTCGCCGCTGACCCACGCCGCGAGCAGAAGCAGGATGCCGCCCGCGAGCATCTGCATGGCGTTCGACTGGAGCGGGTTGCTTGGGCGCTCCGCGTTGCGGGTGTAGATCGACCCGACGCTCCAAGAAAGTCCGGATATAAGGAGCGCGATCCCTCCCAGGACATCGATTCCTCCCGGGCCTCCCGCCCGCCCTCCGGAGACCAAGAGCGCGATCCCCAGAAATCCGAGTACGAGACCCACCCAGACACCTCGGGTCGGGCGCGTGCCGCCCTTCCGCGCCCACTCGAGCAGCACCATCCAGAGGGGAATCATGGCGACGACGAGCGCCGCGATTCCGGAGGGGACGCGTTTCTCCGCCCAGGTGACCGCCCCATTTCCCCCCAGAAAGAAGAGTCCCCCCTGAAGGGTGGCCACGGCCCATTGCCGCGACGTGGGGCGCTCGGCGGCTCCTCGAATCGCGACCCAACCGTAGAGGATGCTCCCCGCGAGCACGAACCGCACCCCGGCCATCCAGAGCGGCGGCAGCGTCTCGATGGCGAAGCGGATCCCGAGAAACGTGGAACCCCAGATGAAATAGACGCAGGCGAAGGCGACCGCGAGCTTGAGCGAGTGGGCCTTGTCCGGCGCGCCCGCGGTAGGGGAGTGCTGGGTCGGGGTAGCCTTCATGGCCAGAACCTACCGATCCCACACGTCGACCGCGCTCCGATTCTTGCGCCCATTTCGCCCCCTTCGGCGCTACACTCCTTCGCATGTTTCTCGTTCTTCTGGCGTTGACCCTCGGGGTCGCGCTCGCGACCTCGGCGCTGGTCGTCTTCTTCTTCAACCGCCCCATCCGGCAAATTCTGGACCGCATCATCGGAGAAGCGATCGCCTCCGGCTGGCATCGCTTTCTCCTCTTCGCGATCTTCGTGGTCGGGGTTTCCTCCGGAGTCCAGATCTGGAAGCTGGAGCAATACGTCCACCCGGAGCGCTACGATCCCCAGGGTGCTACCCGGGTGCTGACCCTGGACGGCCCCTCCATCGGCCTCGAGGTCTACCGGACCATGATTCAGACGCTCCAAGGGGTCGCTTGGGCGCTGCTTGTTTTCTTCGTCGTGGCCCTCATTGCTTTCGCCATCATCCGCCGTGGAGAGGCGAAGGCGTAACCAGCCGGGCGGACAGCCGCTCCGACGCGGCCGGACGCCGGGAGCCTTCATCCCATGTCGCTCGACCTGATCGGTCTCGCCCTCGGCACCTCCTTCGCGGCCGGGCTCAACGTCTATGCCACCGTGGCGACGCTCGGGCTCCTCGAGCGCTTCGGCGTCGTCGCGCTGCCCCCGCCCCTGGCGCCCTTGGCGCACCCGCTCATCATCGGGCTCGCGCTTTTCCTCTACGTCGTGGAATTCTTCGCCGACAAGATCCCGTTCGTCGATTCGGTCTGGGACATGATCCACACGTTCATCCGTCCCCCGGCCGCGGCGATTCTGGCGTTCGCGATGGTCGCAGGGGTCCCCGAACCGTGGCGGATCGCGGCGGCGCTTCTCGCGGGAGGGATCGCCCTGACGTCGCACGGGACCAAGGCCGCGACGCGCGCCGCGGTGAACACGAGCCCGGAGCCGATCAGCAATTGGTCGCTCAGCGTGTTCGAGGACGGGCTCGCGATCGCGCTCGCGTGGCTCGCGGCGGCGCATCCGGTGGTCACCCTCGGCATCGTGATCGTGCTCTTCGTGGCCTCGGTCTGGGTGCTGGCCAAGCTCTATCGTTTCTTGCGGTGGGTGTTTCGGGGTCCCAAAACGAGCACGACGGCGATGACGGGCAACGCGGGGCGCTAGTCCTTCGCCTCGGTCGACTTCCGCCTCGTGTGGTCCAGGGTGCGCTTCCGGACGCGGATCGCCGCCGGCGTCACTTCGACCAGCTCGTCGTCGTTGATCCACTCGATGGCCGATTCGATGGTCAGCTCGCGCGGGGGTTGGAGCTTGACCGCGATGTCCGCCGTGGAGGCGCGCATGTTCGTGAGGTGCTTCCTGCGGCAGGCCTGGACGACGAGGTCACCGTCCTTCACCTGCTCGCCCACCACCTGGCCCGCGTAGACCTTCTCCATCGGCTTCACGAAGAAGAGCCCGCGGTCGCCCAGCTGGTCGAGCGCGTAGGCGGTCACGTCCCCAGCTTCCTTGGCGACCATGGCGCCGCGCTTGCGATTGGGGAGCGATCCCTTGTGCGGACCGTATCGGTCGAAGAGGTGGTTCAGAAGACCGGTCCCCTTCGTCAGGGTGAGGAACTCCGTACGAAATCCGAGAAGGCCGCGGGAGGGAATGCTGAACTCCATGCGGGTCCGGTCTCCGTGCCTTCCGAGATGCTGTAGCTCGCCCCGGCGCTCACCGATCGCGGCGATCACGGCCCCGGTGAACTCCTCCGCGCAGTCGATGACCAGCTCCTCGTAGGGCTCCTGGACCTTGCCGTCCTCGCCCCTTCGGAGAATTACCTGAGGGCGGCCCAACGAGAACTCGAACCCCTCGCGGCGCATCGTCTCGGCCAGGATCGCCAGCGATAGCTCCCCGCGGCCCAGCACCAGCAACGAGTCGGCGTCGGGCGTCCGCTCCATCCGCAATCCCACGTTTCGCTCCAGCTCCTTCTCCAGGCGCTCGAGCAGATGGCGGCTCGTGACGTACTTGCCGGAGAGCCCCGACATCGGAGAGTCGTTGACGCGCAGCTCCATGGAGAGCGTCGGCTCGTCCACGCGGATCCCGTCGAGCGGGGTGGGGTCGGCGGGATCCAGGATCGTCTGGCCGATCTCGATCTGCGGGAACCCGGAGAGGACCACGATGTCGCCCGCCGAGGCGTTGGCGACCTCGACCCGCTGGATTCCCTCGAACAGGTAGATCTTCCCGGCGCGCCCCTTCTGCACGGTGGTGCCGTCCGGCCGCATCGCCGCCAGTTCGGTGCTCCGGGAGAGCACCCCGGAAAAGATTCGTCCCACCGCGAGCCGGCCCAGGTAGTCCGAATAGTCGATGTTGGCGACGATCAGCTTGAACGGAGAGTCGCCGACGACCGGAGCCGGAACGTGTTCGAGAATCGTGTCGAGCAGAGGGCGGAGGTCGCCGCTTTCGGCGGCCGGATCCTTGGAAGCGAAACCGATCCGCCCCGATCCGTAGAGGATGGGGAAGTCGAGGTGGTGGTCGTGGGTGGCGAGAGAGAGGAAGAGGTCGTGGATCTCCTCCTCCACCTCCATCGGGCGCGCGTCGGCGCGGTCAATCTTGTTGATGAGAACGATCGGGCGCTTCCCCCCCTCCAGCGCCTTCTTGAGGACAAACCGGGTCTGGGGAAGCGGCCCCTCGGCGGCGTCGACGAGGAGGAGCACCCCTTCCACCATCGCCAAGATTCGCTCGACCTCCGACCCGAAATCGCGGTGCCCCGGCGTGTCGACGATGTTGATGACGGTGTCGCGGTATCGGATCGCGGTGTTCTTGGCGAGAATCGTGATCCCGCGCTCCCGCTCCAGCTCGCCCGAGTCCATGACGCACTCCTCGACGTGCTGGCCCACCCGAAACGTGCCGCACTGGCGGAGGAGGGCGTCGACGAGCGTGGTCTTGCCGTGGTCGACGTGGGCGACAATGGCGATGGCGCGACGGTCGGCGCGAAGCTGGGGAGCGATCATGAGCTAAGGATTGTACCAAAAACGGGCCCCTGCGGGGCGACCGTCCCGAGCGGCCGCCGCCCGGGGCGCGCGATTTTCTACTTGACCCGATCACGCCTCAGGGGGTATTATTACGATATCGTACTATACGATGTCGTAATAAACTGATTGGAGAAGACCGACCGATGCGCCGCCTGACCTTCTCGTTTCTCTCGCCGATCCATAAAGCCACCCGACAGATCGGCCGGTACCTCGAGGGTTTCTGCGCCGGGGAAGGGGTGGGAACGGCCGAGGGGCATCTGCTCTCGTACCTGAGGAGTTATGGCCCCTGTCCCATCGCGGACCTCCTCGACGTCTTCGGGATGAAGCCATCCACCGCCACCAGCATGCTCCAGCGGCTCGTCGATCGCGGGCTGGTCCATCGGGAAGCATCCAAGAAGGACCGCCGGGTCGTGCTCGTCCGCCTGACTCGCCGGGGAGCCGCCTCCGCGGACCGCCTGCGCCGCGTCCTGGTCTCTTTCGAGGCAGCGGTCAGGGCCCGGGTGGAAGAAAGCGAGATCGGGGGGTTTCGGGCGGTCTTGGACGCCATCCAAGAGGTCACCATTCCGATAGCCGGAAAGGAGAAGCAGCCATGAGCGTCGACGCGTTGCAGAAGCTGTTCGGGATCAACCACAGAGCCGTGGAGCTGAACGTCAAGGGTCTGAGCCACGAGGAGAGCCTGATCCAGCCGCCCGGCGGCGGAAACTGCCTCAACTGGGTGGCCGGCCACGTCGTCGCGAACCGGAACTTCGTCTTGGGGCTGCTCGGGGAGCAGCCGATCTGGACGGCCGAGGAGGCCGAGCCGTACAAGCGGGGATCGGCGCCGATTCAGGACGGAGCCCGGGCGAGAAAATTCGAGAAGATCCTCGCCGACTTCAGCATCGCGCAGGAGCGGATCCGCGCCGGGTTGGGCCGGCTCAAGGACGAGGATCTGGGGACAAAGAAAGGGGACGAATCCCTCGGGGATACCCTCCATTTTCTCCAATTCCACGAGGCCTACCACATCGGCCAGATGGGACTTCTAAGGAGGATGGCCGGCAAGGAGGGCGCGATCCGCTAAGTGGGGTGATGCCCACCAATCCGGCGCGATGGCCCTATACTGCCGGGATGGGGCGGTTTGACGAGCGGGTCGACCCCGCCACGGGGCAGCGGTACTGGGCCGTATTCCGCCGCGGCGAAGAGCTCCAAGACGACCCGCTTCTCAACAAGGGGACCTGCTTCAGCCCCGAGGAACGAGACGCGCTCGGGCTTCGGGGTCTCCTCCCGCCGGGCGTCGCGACGGAAGAAGAGCAGCGCGCGCGCGCCTACGAGAACTACCAGCGAGCCGGGGACGACGTTCAGCGCTATCTCTTTCTCGCCGCGCTTCAAGACAGAAACGAGACCCTCTTCTACCGCCTCCTCGTCGACCATCTCGAGGAGATGGCCCCCGTCGTCTATACCCCCACCGTCGGGAAGGTCTGCGAGCAGTTCAGCCACATCTACCGCCGCCCTCGGGGCCTCTACATCTCCACGCAGGACCGGGGCCGGATCGCTTCCATCCTCCGAAACGCGCCCTACACCGACGTCCGCGTCATCGTCGTCACGGACAACGAGGCCATACTCGGGATCGGGGACCAGGGAGTGGGCGGCATGGGGATCCCCATCGGCAAGCTTGCCCTCTACACCGCCGGAGCCGGCATCCATCCCGCGCATTGCCTTCCGATCGATCTCGACGTCGGCACCGATAATGAGGCGCTCCTCACCGACCCGCTCTACCTCGGCGTCACCCACCGCCGCCTGAGAGGTGCTCCGTACGACGCCCTCGTCGACGAGCTGGTCGCCGCCATCCGTGAGGCCTTTCCGCGCGCCCTCGTGCAATGGGAGGACTTCGCGAGCCGAAACGCATTCCGCGTCCTGGCGCGCCATCGCGATCGGCTGCTCTCGTTCAACGACGATATCGAGGGAACCGGCGCGGTCGTCGTCGCGGGGATCCGTAGCGCGCTCCGGCACGTCGGCCGCACGCTCGCGGAGGAGCGGATCGTCTTTTTCGGAGCCGGCGCTTCCGGCGCCGGGTGCGCGCTGGCCGCCCGCGCGGCCCTGCGGGAGGCGGCCGTCCCGGAGCGCGCCCTGTCCGAGCGGGTCCTCAGCCTCGATTCCAAGGGCCTGATCCTCAGCGATCGGCCCGGCCTCGAAGGCGAAAAGGCGTTGATCGCCGCCGACCCCGCGATGGTTCGCGGATGGGGCGTCAAGTCGGCCGGAATGATCTCGCTCGCGGAGGTCGTGGAACAGCATCGCCCCACCATTCTCGTCGGTGCCTCCGGGCAACCGAAGGCTTTCACCGAGCCCATCGTCCGCGCGATGCTTCGAGGCTGCCCGCGCCCGATCATCCTGCCGATCTCCAATCCGACCTCCAAGGCGGAAGCGGCGCCGTCCGACCTGCTCCAGTGGACCGGGGGCGCGGCCGTCGTGGGGACGGGAAGCCCGTTCCCATCCGTGACCGTGGCGGGCGTGACCCACAGCATCGGTCAGGGGAATAACGCGCTCGTCTTTCCGGGTGTTGGCCTCGGCGCGATCGCCGTGGGCGCCAGCCGGCTGACCGATCAGGCCTTCGCGGCGGCGGGGAACGCCGTCCACGAATTCACGACCATCACCGGCCGGCCCGGCGAGCCGATCTATCCGCCCCTCGCGCGCCTGCGCGATGTATCGTTTCGCGTCGCCGTCGCGGTGGCAACATCGTTGATCACGAGCGGCGCGGCCCCGCCCATCCCGGCAGACGCGGTGGAAGGCCGCGTGCGCTCCATGATCTGGGAGCCCGTGTACCGACCGTATCGGCCCGCGTAGGGAGGCTCATGGACGAAGCCCTCGCCGTGCATCGGCTCCACTTCGCCTTCACGGTCACGTTCCACTACCTATTCCCCCAGCTCACGATGGGGCTGGCTCTGCTCATCGTGATCCTCAAGACCCTGGCGCTGACCCGCCGGGACGAGCGCTACAACGTCGCCGCGCGGTTCTGGGCGAAGATCTTCGCGATCAACTTCGCCATCGGCGTCGTGACCGGCATCCCGATGGAGTTTCAGTTCGGCACCAACTGGGCCGACTTTTCCAAAGCCGCCGGTGGGGTCATCGGACAGACCCTCGCCATGGAGGGGGTCTTCTCCTTCTTCCTCGAATCCTCCTTCCTCGGGCTCTTCCTGTTCGGCGAGCGCCGCCTGGGGCCCGTCGGCCACTGGTTCGCGTCGCTGATGGTCTTCATCGGGTCCTGGCTCTCCGGCTATTTCATCATCGCCACCGACGCCTGGATGCAGCACCCGGTCGGGCACGAAATCATGCCGGGCGGGGCCATCGCCCTCCAAAGCTTCTGGGCGCTGCTCCTCAATCCGTGGGCCGGGTGGCAGTACGCGCACAACATGAACGGTGCCGTGCTCACCGGCTGCTTTGTGATGGCGGCGGTGGGCGCCTACTACCTCCTCACGCGGCAGCACGCCGAGCAGGCGAAGCTCTTTCTGAGTGTGGCGGTGACGGTGGGGGCGATCTCCTCGATCGTACAGCTCTATCCGACAGGGGACGGCCAGGGAAGGATGCTGGCCAAGCATCAGCCGACCACCCTGGCGGCCATGGAGGGCCTCTTTCGCTCCGAGGAGGGCGCGCCCCTGGTCATCATCGGACAGCCCGACATGGTGCGTCAGCGTCTGGACAACCCGATCGTGGTGCCGCGGATGCTGAGCTTCCTCACCTACCAGCGGTGGCAGGCGCATGTGAAGGGGCTCGACGCGTTCCCGAAGAAGGATTGGCCCGACAACATTCCGCTCCTCTACTACGCGTATCACGTCATGGTTGGGCTCGGGACCTTCTTCATCGCGATCTTCTGCGGCGCGGCGCTTCTTCTCTGGCGGGGCGCCCTCCACACCGCGCGCTGGATGCTCTGGATTCTCATGATGAGCTTCCCGTTCCCCTACATCGCCAACACCGCGGGCTGGATCACGGCCGAGGTCGGCCGCCAGCCGTGGCTCATCTACGGGCTGATGCGCACCGCCGACGGATACTCCAAGAACGTCTCGGCGGGGAACGGCCTCTTCACGCTGATCGGGTTCATGGGGATGTACACCGTGCTCGGAATTCTCTTTCTGTTCCTCATCCGGCGCGAGATCGACCGGGGCCCCGTCCCGGCGCCGCGCGCGCCGCGCCGTGGGTCCGCGGCGGCACCGGCGGGGGGCTAGTCGATCATGGAAACCCTCTGGTTCTGTCTGGTCGCGTTCATGCTCGCGGCGTACGTGGTCTTCGACGGCTTCGATCTGGGCGCCGGCATCGTCCACCTCTTCGTCGGACGAACGGGGGAGGAGCGACGAACGGTGCTGGCCACGATCGGCCCGGTCTGGGACGGGAACGAGGTCTGGCTGCTCGCCGCGGGGGGCGTCCTCTACTTCGCCTTCCCGGCGCTCTACGCCGCCGGCTTCAGCGGCTTTTACCTTCCGCTCATGATGGTTCTCTGGCTCCTCATCCTCCGCGGCTGCGCGATCGAGTTCCGAAACCACATCGACAGCGAGGCATGGAAGCCGCTCTGGGACGTGATCTTCTGGCTCTCCAGCTCGCTCCTCGCGATCTTCCTCGGCGCGGCGCTGGGGAACGTCATCCGCGGGGTGCCCTTTGACGAGACGGGGCGATTCTTCGAGCCGCTCTGGACCGATTTCAAGCCAGGGCCCAACTCGGGGATTCTGGATTCGTACACGGTCCTGGTGGGTCTGGCCGCGTACGCCGCGCTCGCGATGCACGGCGCGCTGTGGGTGGCGCTCAAGACGCGGGATCCGATCGCAGCGCGCGCCCGAACGGTCGCGCGGGCGGGATGGATTGGGACCTTGGTCGCGACCGTGGCCGTCACGTGGTGCACGTTGCGGCTCCAGCCTCAGGTGATGGAGAACCTGACGCTCCATCCGTGGGGCTATGTGTTCCCGGGGATCGCTCTGGCCGGGCTCGCGGCCATACAGTGGTTCCTTCTGCGGCGCCGGGAGGCCATGGCCTTCCTCGCCTCGTGCGGTTATCTGGCCGGGATGCTCTCGAGCGCGGCGTTTGGGGTCTATCCGTGCGTGCTTCCGTCGATCACCGATCCGGCGCGATCGCTCACGATCTGGAACGCGGCGGCGGGCGAGTACGGGCTCAAGGTCGGCCTCGTCTGGTGGCTCATCGGGATGGCGCTGGTCGCGGTCTACTTCACATACGTCTACCGGCAATTCGCCGGCAAGGTGTCGGCAGAGCACGGTGGGGGATCGCATTGAGGCCGGCGCTCGATGCGGCCCTCCCGAGAGGAGCCGATTGAAATCGAAACTCGAGGGTAAGGTCGCCCTGGTTACGGGGGGCGCCAGAGGAATCGGAAAGGCGGCGTGCGAGATCTTAGCCCGGCACGGGGCCGCCGTTCTCGTCACCGACGTGATCGACGACGAAGGGAAGGCGGTGGCCGCGACGATCGCGGGGCAGGGCGGGCGCTCGGGGTACGTCCATCACGACGTGGCGAGCGAGAGCGATTGGAGCGCCGCGGTCGACGCCGCGGCGCGGACGCTCGGCGCGCTCCACATCCTGGTCAACAATGCGGGGGTCGCGCGCCTCGAAGACGTCGAACAGGAAACCCTGGAGGGGTTCAACCGGCTCATCGCGATCAACCAGACCGGCGCGTGGCTCGGCATGCGGGCCGCAGTTCCGCACATGAGGCGAGCCGGCGGCGGTTCGATCATCAACATATCGTCCATCTACGGCGCGGTCGGCGGGAGCGGCAATGCAATCGCCTACCACGCCTCAAAAGGGGCGCTCCGGCTCATGACGAAGAGCGCCGCCCTCCGCTACGCGAAGGAGAACATCCGGGTCAATTCGGTCCATCCCGGCTTTATCACGACGCCGATGGTGGCCCCGTTTCTAGAGCCGGTCGACGGCAAGCCGAGCCCCATGCTCGCCTACGTCCAGGCCAACACGCCCATGGGCCGGCTCGGCCGGCCCGAGGAGGTGGCGAACGTCATCGCGTTCCTCGCCGGCGACGAGGCCTCGTACATGACCGGATCCGAAGTCTATGTCGACGGCGGCTGGACCGCCGCGTAGCCGTGAAATTCCCGATGTCCACTCCATGGAAGGAGGATGAACTCATGATGATGCGCCGGCTTTTCATCCCGCTCTTGATCGCCGCCCTATCGGCGGGATGCGCGGCGGTGCCGCCTCAGCACGTGGGCGTGCTGGAATCGTTCGGCAAGGTTCTCGACACGACGTGGCCGCCGGGGCTCCACCCCTGGGCGCCATGGACCGGCGTCCACCGGATCAACTGCCGCACGCTGCAACTCGAAGAGCGAACCACGACCCCGACGGGCGAAGGGCTGCTCGTGGGCCTGGACGTAAGCCTCGTCTATCACGCGGAGCCGACGGCGGCGAAGGAGGTCTTCTCGCGCTACGGTGGCCTCGGCGGATTGACCGCGAGCGTTCTGATTCCCGAGTTCCGGTCTGTCATTCGCGACGTGACCGCGGGGTTCAACGCCGTCGACCTTTACTCGGGCCGCCGGGAGGAGATCGGGCAGAAGATGCTCGCCGACCTGCGCACACGGCTCGAAGGGCGCGGGATCAACGTGGAGGCGATCCTGCTCCGGAACATCGTGCTCCCCGACCAGGTCGCGAAGGCGGTCGAGGCGAAGCTGGCGGCCGATCAGCAGGCGCAGCAGATGGAGTTCGTGCTCAAGAAGGAGCAGCGTGAGGCGGAGCGGAAGCGGATCGAAGCGCAGGGGATCGCCGATTTCCAGCGGATCGTGACCGCCGGGATCACGCCCGGGCTCCTGACCTGGAAAGGGATCGAGGCGACCAAGGCGCTCGCGGAGTCGCCGAACGCGAAGATCATCATCGCGGGGGGGAAGAACGGGCTCCCCATCATCCTGAGCGCGCCCTGAGGGCGCCGAAAGGGTGAAGCCGGCTTGACGTCGCGGGTGGCGGGTTACTCGCCGTCCTCTTTGGAATCGGAGTCGGAGTCCGAATCGGAATCTGAATCCTCGTCCGAGTCGTCGCCGCCTTTGTCCTTGCCCTTCGTCTTGTACTTGTCGTGCGAGTGCCGGTCCCCGTCGCCGTCGTCATCCCGCTCCATCTCGGCTACCGGACCGCGGGCCCCGGGACGGAAGATGTGGATCGTCCCCTGGAACGACTCGAGCTGCACCTGCGCGCTTCCTCTGCCGAGCGTGAAGCAGAAGCGACGTCCCGGCTTGGTCTCGCTGAGCATCACGGGGAAGTCGGAGGCGAACTCGCCGGAGAAGGTCGAGACGTTCACGGTGGCATTGGCCGTCTTGGGCAGGGCGATCGCGAGGTCTCCGTTGTGGCTCGTGAATCGGTAGACCCCCCGGTCGCGAATCGACCCTTCGTAGAAGATCTCGCCGTTCACGGTCGACACCTCCACGCTGTCCGACGAGATCCGCTGGAGGGTCAAATCACCGTTCACGGTCTCGGAGAGGACCGTCCCCGACGCGTCGGTCAGATGGATGTCCTCGTTGATCGCCTTCAGCTCGATCTGGCCCCTGCCTCCCACCACCATGATGTCGCCGTGCACCGTGTCGACCCGCACCCGTCCCTTGGTCCCGTCGATGTTCACATCGGTGTTCACGCCGGACACGGTGAGGTCCATCCAGGAGGGCGCCGTGATGTCGAGATCGATGGTGTGCTGTGCCGACCACTGCGAGTAGGCCTTGATCAGGAGCACGTCCTCCGCGCTCCTGACGACGATCTTGTCGTTGCCGGGTGACTCGGCCTTGATCCGGACGGCGTTCTTGTCCCAGGACCGGATGCTCACGGTCCCGGCAAAATTGGCCACCTGAAGCTCCACCCCCTGTCGGATGGAGAACGTCGTGTCGGCGCCTGAGCTCAGCGAGAGGACGGCGGCGGCGGTGGCGACGGCGACAGTCAGGCACATGGTGGGGGGGCTCTCCTCTACTGTGGCGCGCTCGCGAGCAACGTCGCGCGGCGGAGAAAGTCGACCTTACGCCGCATCGTGTCGTCGAGGTGCGCCTTGACGTACGGATTGTGTGGGTCCGCCTCCAACGCGCGCTTGGCCTGTCGGATGGCGAGATCGATGATCATCAGGCTCTCCTCCAGGGATCGCACGGTCGCCGGGTCGAGCTTCTCCCGGCCCGAATCGAGGACGACGCGCAAATCCGCGACATCCTGGAGCGCGGCGTGATCGGACGATGCGGCCGAAAGCGTGAGTGAGGTGTCCAAACCAACCCTCCCGGCCAGGGATCCCGGCACCCGCGACGGCGCGTGGGAGAACGCGTACCAGACGGCGCCGCCCGAAAGGACCGCGAGCGCCACGCACGCCGCCGCGAGCTGGGGGAGGGAAAACGAATACCGGCGCGCGGAGAAGCCTCCGGGTCGGGTGACGATCGTCGGGCGCTTCACCGCCGCGGCTTCGTGGATCCGAGCCTCGATTCCCGGCCAGAGATCGCGGTCGGGATCCTGCGTCGGAAGCGCTCGGGCGCGGGACGCGATGAGCCGGAGATCCTCCAGCGCGGCCGAGCACTCGGAGCAGACCACGAGGTGTGCCGCCAGGAGCCGACGATCCTCCGATCCAAGCCCGCCGTCCAGGTAGTCCGAAAGCAAGTCCGTCCATCGATCGCTCATCGATTCGATCCTCTCATCTGCAGAGATGCTGCCTCAAGATCATCCGCGCCCTGTGGAGCTGCGCTTTGGAAGTCCCCGCCGTCACACCGAGCAGTGTGCCGATTTCCTCGTGTTTGAAGCCCTCGACGTCGTGCAGCAGGAAGACCGTCCGCGCTCCGTCGGGGAGCATTTGAATCGCGTTTTCGAAATCCATCCCAAAGTCCGCCGACGCCGGTCGAGCGGGCACTGAGTCGAGCACGCCCTCTTCGTCGTCCATCCGACCGCGCTCGGTCTTGAGCGTGGCTCGGCGGTGGAGGATCACGTTGACCGCCACTCGATGGAGCCACGTCCCGAAGGCCGCCTCGCCGCGAAACGTCGTGATCTTTTCCCAGGCGCGGACAAAGACATCCTGCGTCAGCTCGCCCGCGAGGTCCGGGCCGATCATGCGCCGCGCCAGGCAGAAGATTCTCCCCGCGTGAGCGCGGTAGAGGCGCTCGAACGCCCTTGTATCGCCCCCTTGGGCGCGCGATACATCGGCCCGGTCGGATGCCGGCGGCACGGCATTCATGAGAGTGGTCGGCGCTGTCACCCTTAGTCCCCACGGGCCTATTGTCGTTGAAGTTGGATGGGGGGAAGCCGCAAAGCGTTGAAACGGAATCGCTGGCACGCTCGTAGGGAGTCTATCGGGTGGGGGTGGCCGCCGCCAGGCCGGGGCCGTCGCAAGCCCCGGGGAGGGTCCCGGCGGCCCCCTCAACCCTTTGAGCCGTCGACGTATCCTAGTTGAGGCAATCCGGACCGAGAGACATCCCCCATCCGAGGAGATTCGTATGAGCATCCGACGCAGGCTGTTCCTATCCCTGTTTGTGGCAGGGATCTTGGCGCTGGGTCTCGTGATCCAGGCCGTCCACGGCCACGCCTCTCCCTATGAGCCAACCCGCTATACGATCACGGGGTCGCACGTCGCGATCTACAACCTGGTCGGGTCCCTGGAGGTGGTGCGCGGCGACGGAGCCTCGGTGGTCGCGGAGATCACCATGAAGGGGAAGGACGCGGCGCGGCTCAGCGTGGCGACCGGCCTCATCGATGGCCAACAGACCCTGCGCATCGTCTATCCCAGCGATCGCATCCTGGTGCCGGAGTTTGGCGAGAACACGACGTCCACCATGCGCGTCAAGGAAGACGGAACGTTCCGCGACGATGAACACGGCGGGCGGAAGGTGACCCTGAGCGGGCGCGGCTCCGGGCTCGAGGCGGGAGCCGACGTGCGGCTGATGGTGCCGCCCGGCAAGAAGGTGGACGTCTACTGGGGGCACGGCAAGGCCGACGTGACCCGAATCGACGCCGACCTCTCCGTCGACGCGGCCGCGATGCCGATCAGCGCTACCGGAATCAAGGGATCGCTTCACGTCGATATCGGTTCCGGGCACGTTCGAGTGGAGGACGCCGACGCAGAGATCTGGATCGATACGGGCTCCGGGGAGGTGGCTCTCTCGCGAATCCGCGCCAAGTCGATCGAGGTGGACACGGGGTCGGGTGAGGTGACCGGGACCGATCTTTCGGCCGTCAACGTCTCGATCGATACCGGGTCGGGCGACGTGCAGGTCGGGAAGTTGAAGGCGGAGCGGGTGAGCCTGGACACCGGATCCGGAGAGGTCGTCGCCGAGCTTTCCGAGGGGATCGAGACGATCGAGATCGACTCCGGGAGCGGCGACGTGTCGGTGACCATCCCCAAGAGGTTCGGCGCCGAGCTCTCGGTGGAGACCGGGAGCGGCGGGATCGAGACCAACCTGACCATGGAGACCAGCGTCCGGAAGCACGATGAGCTGGTCGGCCGGATCGGCGACGGCAAGGGACGGATCACCATCGAGACCGGCTCGGGGACGGTGAGCATCCGCCAAGCGGGGCTCTAGGAATCCCGCTTGCGCAGCGGTCGGCCCACCGAGTCAGAGTCGGGCCGGATCGCTGCTACCGCCCGTCGCCGTCGAGGAGATTGCCGAGGCCGCCGAGGATGGAGCCTTCCTCTCTCCGGCGCCCGCCGCTCTGCGGCGCGGCCGCGTAGATGCGGCTCGCGAGCCGGCTGAATGGCAGCGACTGGAGCCAGACTTGGCCGGGCCCGTGGAGCGTGGCGAAGAAGAGCCCCTCGCCTCCGAAGAGCGCGGTCTTCAGCTTGCCAACGAATTGAATGTCGTAGGTGACCGAGGGCTGGATCGCGACGAGGCAGCCCGTGTCGACGCGGAGGGTTTCGCCCGGCTTGAGGGTCCGCTCCTCGATCGTCCCCCCCGCGTTGACAAAGGCCCAACCGTCGCCGGTCAGCCGCTGCATGATGAAGCCTTCGCCGCCGAAGAGGCCGACGCCGAACCGCTTTTGAAACGCGATCCCGATGCTCACGCCCTTCGCCGCGGCGAGGAAGGAGTCTTTCTGAGCGATGATCTCCCCGCCCAGCTCGGCCAGGTGGAGCGCGCGGATCTTGCCGGGGTAGGGCGCGGCGAACGCGGCCACGCGCCGCTCCCGCGACTCGTTATGGAACACGGTCATGAAGAGCGACTCCCCGGTGAGGAGGCGCTTGCCCGCGCTCATCAGCTTGCCCATCAGGTCACCGGTTTGAGGCGATCCGTCCCCGAAGATGGTGTCCATCTGGATCCCATCCTCGATGTACATCATCCCACCGGCCTCGGCGACCACCGCCTCCCCTGGGTCGAGGGTGATCCTGACGAACTGCATGTCGTCACCGATGATCTCGTAGTCGATCTCATGCATGGTCGGCACGTTTGTTTCCTCCTATGTTCCGGGGCCGCGCCCGCACGGGCGGGCCGATCAAATCCACTTGGCCAGAAGCCTATCACCCCCTACGCTCCGGCGATCCTAGAGTTTCGGCGATGAGGTGGAGCATGATCTGGCAGCCACATAGCACGGCGTCCGGAGCCGCGCGGCGGACCTCCGCCGCCCTCCCGCTGGCGGTAGCAGTCTTCGCGCTCTGCTGCACCGGCTATCGGGCCGCGGCCCAGCCCCGGGAGACATCTCAGGGCGCGGCCCGAGCGGCGACCCACGCCCCGGGCGCCGACATCGCCACCAGAACCCTGAAGAACGGGATGAAGGTGATCGTCTGGCCCGATCACGACATTCCCAACATCGCCCTCTACGTCGAATACCGGGTCGGGAGCCGGAACGAGCGACCGGGAATCACCGGGCTCTCCCACTTCTTCGAGCACATGATGTTCAAAGGCTCGGCGCACTACGGACCCGGCGAGTTCGATCGCGTCATGGAGGCGAACGGCGGCGCCAACAACGCCTCCACCAGCCAGGACGTGACCGTCTACACCGACTGGTTCGCGAAGGGTGCGCTCCCACTGATCCTCAAGATGGAGGCGGACCGGATCTGCTGCCTCTCGTTCGATTCGACCGGCGTGGAGAGCGAGCGCGGCGTCGTCTACTCCGAGCGGCGAACGACCACCGACGACAGCGGGAGGGATTTCCTCGACGAGCAGGTGATGGCGGCGGCCTTTGTCGCTCACCCCTACCAGATTCCGATCATCGGGTGGCCGAGCGACATCGAGCGGTGGACGATCCAGGACTTGAAAGAATACTTCCGGATCTACTACGCCCCCAACAACGCCACGATGATCATCGTGGGGGACGTCGTCCCATCGGAGGCGTTCGCTCTCGTGGAACAGAACGTCGGACCGATTCCCGCGCAGACACCGCCGCCCCGCGTGCGGACCATCGAGCCACCCCAACCCGGCGAACGGCGCGTCACGGTGCGGCGCCCCGCGCAGGTGCCCCTCTTGCAGGCTTCCTACCACGCGGGGGCGGCCGACGGCCCCGATGCGGAGGCAGAGGACCTGCTCGAGACGATCCTCACCGAAGGCGAATCGTCGCGGCTCTATCGCCGCCTCGTCGACCAGGACCAAGTGGCCGTCGACGTTGGTTCGTGGCTTCAGCGGGGGTTCGACCCAGGGATCTTTTCGATCTTCGTCACGGTCTCGCCCGAGAAGGGATTGGCGGCGGCCGAGTCGTCGCTGGTCGACGAGCTGGCGCGGGTGGCGAAGAACGGTGTGACGGAGGCGGAGCTGACGAAGGCCAAGACGATCCGACTCGCGTCCTATTGGCGCTCTCTCAAGACCATCGACGGCAAGGCCGAGGCTTTGGGGGACTACGAAACGTTCCGCGGAGACTATCGGAAGCTCTTCAGCGCTCCCGATCGCTATGGACGGGTGACGCGCGCGGCGATTCAGTCCGCGGCGAAGCGGATCTTCGACGCGAAGAACCGCACCATCGGCCAGCTGATTCCGGAGGACGAGCCGGCGGCCAAGGGCGGTGGCCCCGGCAAGAAGGGAGGGCTCCGATGAGCCGCGCCAGCGGTTGGGTGGCGGCCGCTCTCCTCGCGGTCGCGGCGCTCGCGTCGGCCGTCGTGCCCGCCCGCGGCGAAATTCACCTTCCTCCTACCCGAGAGGTCACGCTCCCCAACGGCGCCAGGCTCATTCTGGCCGAGAAGCACGACGTCCCGCTCATCGCGGTGATCGCGTATGTCCGAGGCGGAACGCTCCTCGATCCTCCTGGCAAAGAGGGGCTCGGAACGCTGATCGCCGAGATGCTCCACCGGGGCGCGGGGAAACGGAGCGCGCAGGAGATCGCCGCCCTGGTGGACGGCGCCGGCGGGAATCTCGACGTCGGCGTGGGCTACGAGGACTGGTGGATTTCAGCCGAGTTCATGTCGCGGGATCAGGGGCTGATGATCGAGCTGATCTCCGACCTCTTACGAAGGCCGTCGTTCCCGGACAGCGAGTTCGTGAAGGCGAAGCAGCAGACGATCGACGCCATCCGATCGGACAAGGACACCCCCCGCAATGTAATCGCCGACTACGGTCGAGCGTTCTTCTTCGGGGAGAGTTCGTACGGGCGGCCGCTGGACGGGGACGAGACGACGGTGGCGTCGATCGGACGCGAGGATCTGCTCGCGGCCTACCGCGCCAACTTCGGCGGGGACCGGCTCATCCTCTCGGTGGTGGGGGACTTTGACGGGCGGCGGATGGAGTCGGCGATTCGCGCCGCCTTCGCCGATTGGCCCAAGGCGTCGGGGGCGATCCAGACGGTTCCCGCGCCAAGGAAGCTCTCAGGCCGAAGAGTTCTGCTCGTCGATAAACCGGACGCGACCCAGACCTATTTCTGGATTGGCAATCTCGGCATGGCCCGCACCGATCCCGATCGCGTGGAAGCCGACGTGGCGAATACCTATTTCGGCGGCCGGTATACGTCCCTGCTCAACACAGCGCTCCGGATTCGCTCGGGTCTCACCTATGGAATTCGGTGCAACATGCCTCGGTACGCGGTTCCGGGTTATGTCGCGATCGTCTCGTACACCAAGACCGAGTCGACGCAGCGCGCGATCGACCTGGCGTTGGAGACGCTCGATTCGTTCCGGAGCACGGGCCTCGATTCGACCGCGCTCTCCTCGTCGAAGAGCTACATCTCGGGGCTTTTCCCGACCGGCCTCGAAACAGGAGATCAGATCGCCGGACGCCTCGCGGAACTCGCGCTCTATGGTTTGCCCCAGAGCGAATTGACCGGTTACACGGACCGAATCGGCGCCGTGGATGGAACCGCGCTCAAGAGCATCATCCGCCGCGTCTATCCCGACGCCAAGGATCTGACGATCGTGCTGATCGGGAATGCCGCCGCGCTGAGGCCGGTGGCCAAGCGCTACGGCCCAGCCGTGGAGACGCGCCTCGAAGAGCCTCTCATCAAGGGCGTCCGCTCGGCCTTCGCCCGGGCACGGTAGTTGCCTCTCCCCCTTTGCGAGTTCGGCCGGTATTTCGGCCGATCGCGTAAGTCACTGCGGCGTCGTGCCGCCGAGGAGAGGAGAGGACGCATGGAATTCACACTGTGGACAAATCGAGACGGAACGAATTTTCGCCGCCCGCGGAATTTCGCAGGGTTCATGGCGATCGTCGCGCTGGCGTTGGCCGGGCCGTCCGTAGCGAACGCACAGCCGGCACAGAACGCCCACGAGGCGCGCACCGATCGGGCGGAGATGGCGCGCGACCGGGTACAGCTTCGGGGCGACATACAGGACGTGCGCCGTTTCGAGCGCCTCCTCCTGCGTCTCGACTCCGCGCAGAGAGCGGGAGACAAGCAAGGGGAGGCCCAGGCCCGGAAGCGGATCTATGCATTTCTTCGCGGGGAGGCCGGGGAAGGACGGCGGGACGTGGCCGCCGATCGCCGCGAGCTTGGCCGGAGCGCACAGGAAGTGAGGAGCGATCGACGCGAGCTGGCCCATGATCAGGCAGATCTCACGAGAGCCAAGGAAGGCGGCACCGACGCCGATCTGCGCGACGCGGAACGGGATCTCGCGCGCGACCGCTACGATCTGCGCGACGATCGGAGGGACCGACGGGACGACCGGCGGGACCTGGAAGGAAGCCGCCGCCGCTCGGAGCGTCAGCGGGACATCCTCCGCGAGCTCCGAAGCATCGAGCCGGACATGCGGCGGGGCAACGCCCCGGCTCGTTCCAAGGAGCGCGCCCTCTTCGACGAGTTTCTGAGAATCTCCCGAGAGGACGCGGTCGCTACGGGCCGGGAGCTTCGGGAGGATCGCCGGGAGTCGCGCGAGGACTACCGGGAGCGTCGGGACGACCGGAGGGAGTCGGCGGAGCCCCGCTAGGGCTCCGCGTTCGATCCCGGCCGGCGTCCTTCACCGCCCGAGCGAGCAGGTACTCGATCTGCCCGTTCACGCTCCGGAGCTCGTCGGCCGCCCACTTTTCGAGGGCGCTCCATAGCTTCGGATCGATCCGGAGGAGAAAGGCCTTCCGCGCCGCCATCGCGGGGACCTAGTTGTGCAGCGTGCCGGTGTTGATGACGGGGGTCGCCGCGCGCTCCCCGCAGAGGACCACGAGCAGGTTCGAGACCATGGCGGCCTTCCGCTCCTCGTCCAGGGTCACCACCTTGTTCTCGCTCAGCCGCTCGAGGGCCATCTCCACCATGCCGACGGCGCCTTCCACGATTCGCTGACGCGCCGCGATGATCGCGGCGGCCTGCTGGCGCTGCAGCATGGCGCCGGCGATTTCGGGCGCGTAGGCAAGGTGGCTCAAGCGCGCCTCGATCACCTCTACCCCCGCCGGACGCAGCCTTTCTTGCAATTCGGCACGAAGGAATTCCGAAACCTTGTCGGTGCTTCCGCGCAGCGAGATCGCGTCATGGTCGTACTCGTCGTAGGGATAGGCGCTCGCCAGGTGGCGGACCGCCGTCTCGCTCTGCACGGGGACGAAATCCTCGTAGCTCTCGACGTCGAACGTGGCCTGCGCGGTGTCGAGCACCTTCCAGACCACCACCGCGGCGATCTCAACGGGATTTCCGGCGTGGTCGTTCACCTTGATCATCTGGCCGTTCAAGCTCCGCACCCGGAGCGTGACCCTCTTTCGGGTCTTGAACGCGTTGGTCCACCACCAGCCGCTGCGGCGCACGGTCCCGACGTAGCTTCCGAAGAGGATGAGCACCACGGCCTGATTTGGCTGAACCGTGAAGAGCCCCGCGGCCGAGAAGAATCCGAGGAGGGCCAGCGGGACCGAGACCGTGAGGAGCAGGATCGGCCGCACGTCGGCGACCGCGCCGATGCCCGTGTAGAGCGCGGCGACGAACAGGACAAGCGTCACCGTGAGTCCAACGGCGCCGCTCAGCGTGGCTACCTCGCGTTCCTTGATCATGACAGGGCCCCTTCCAGTTCCCCGTTCCGCCACCGCGGCGGCTGGGTTGATGTCATTATGATATCGATATGATAGCAAAGGATTCAAGGAAATTATTTGCGGCGCAAGATAAAGTGAAATTGTGACTTAGACTAGATCTTTGGGGAGGAAACTACTCCCGGACCAGGCGCTTGTACTTGAGCCGGTGGGGCTGATCGGCGGCGGCGCCGAGACGCATGTGGCGGTTCGCCTCGTAGTCCTGGTAATTGCCCTCGAACCAGACGGTGCTGCCGTCCTCCTCGAACGCGAGCATGTGGGTCGCGATCCGATCGAGGAACCAGCGGTCGTGGCTGATCACGCAGACGCACCCCGCGAAGCCCAACACCGCTTCCTCCAGGGCGCGGAGCGTATCGACGTCGAGATCGTTGGTCGGCTCGTCAAGGAGCAGGAGATTTCCGCCCGAGCGGAGCACCTTGGCGAGATGGACGCGGTTTCGCTCGCCGCCGGAGAGGTGCTTGACCAGCTTCTGCTGATCGGCGCCCTTGAAGTTGAACGCCGCGACGTAAGAACGTGAGGGGACGCTCCGGGCGCCCAGCTCGATCAAGTCCTCGCCGCCCGAAATCTCCTCCCATACGGTTTTCGATCCATCGAGGCTGTCTCGCGACTGGTCGACGTACGCCAGCTTCACCGTGTCTCCCACCCGGAGCGCGCCACCATCTGCTTTCTCCACGCCGGCGATGAGGCGGAAGAGCGTCGTCTTCCCGGCGCCGTTCGGGCCGATGATCCCCACAATGCCGCCCGGAGGGAGGTGAAACGAGAGCCCCTCGATCAGAATGCGGTCCCCATAGCCTTTCACCAAGTCCTTCGCGTCGACCACCAGATTCCCGAGCCGCGGCCCCGCGGGGATCGAGATTTCCGCGATCTCGGTCCGCTTCTCGGTCTCCTGACGCAAGAGCTCTTCATACGCGGTGACGCGCGCCTTGCTCTTGGCCTGCCTGGCCCGCGGCGACATCCGGACCCACTCCAACTCCCTCGCCAGGGTGCGCTGGCGCGCCGACTCGGTCTTCTCCTCGATGGAGAGGCGCTGGCGTTTTTGCTCCAGCCACGACGAATAGTTACCCTCCCAGGGAATGCCCTGGCCGCGGTCCAGCTCCAAAATCCAGCCCGCGACGTTGTCCAAGAAGTATCGGTCGTGCGTGACCGCGACGACGGTTCCGGGATACTCGTGGAGGAAGCGCTCGAGCCAGGCCACCGATTCCGCGTCGAGATGGTTGGTCGGCTCGTCGAGCAAAAGGAGGTCGGGCCGGGTGAGGAGCAACCGGCAGAGCGCGACCCGCCGCCGCTCGCCCCCCGAGAGGGTCCGCACGTCGGTGTCCCCGGGCGGTACCCGGAGAGCGTCCATGGCGATCTCGAGCGTCCGGTCCAGCTCCCATGCGTTCTTCGTCTCGATCTCGGCCATCACGCGTCCGTGCTCCTCCATCACCTTTTCCATCTCGGCAGCGGAGAGGCTCTCGCCCAACCTCATGTTCAGCGCGTTGAACTGGTCGAGGAGCGCCCGCGTCTCGGCCACGCCCATCTCGATATTTCCGAGTACGTCCTTGTCCGGGTCGAGATCGGGCTCTTGCGGGAGAAACCCGACCTTGATGCCCTTGGCGGGGCGCGCTTCGCCGCTCGTCGGCTCTTCGACCCCCGCCATGATGCGGAGCAGGGTGCTCTTCCCGGCCCCGTTCTGGCCCAGGACGCCGATCTTGGCGCCGGGATAGAACGAGAGGTAGATCCCCTTGAGTACTTCCTTGTTCGGCGGATGGACCTTGCCGAGATTGACCATCGTGAATATGTACTGAGGCGCCATGCGCTCGATCCTCTGGAACTGGGGTCGGGTTCGGGTGGGCTCTGCCGTGCGGCGTGCCGCGAACGTCCCGAGAGTATATACTCTCCGTCCCGCTGCATCCATGAGGGCGAGGAGGGGACATGCCGGCCAAGATCACCATCCGAAACAACGGCCCCGTCCGGATCGAGGGGGAGTTCACCGTCGTCGACCAGGAGGGGCGCCCGTTCGACCTCGGGGGGCGGACCACGATCTCGCTCTGCCGCTGCGGCGAATCGTCCAGCAAACCGTTCTGCGACGGGACGCACAAGGAGTGCGGCTTCGAGTCGCAGATCGAGGCCCGCGCGTTGCCGCCGCCCGCGGCCAAGCCGGCGTAGCACGATGGCGACCCGCTCCGCACAGGTTCTGTCCCCAACGTTGTTTCGGGCCGAGGAGCTTCAGCGGCTGATGGCGGCCCCGGCATCTCCCTGCATATCGATCTACCTCCCGACGCACCGCGCCCACCCTGGATCGAAGCAGGATCCGGTGCGGTTCCGCGCGCTCGTCGGGGAGGCAGAATCGCTGCTCGCGAAGGGCCCGGCGCCCCGCGACGCCGCTCGCATTGTCGAGCCGCTTCGCGCGCTGGAGAATCACGCCCACTGGGAGCACTCGCTCGACGGCCTGGCCGTGTTCCTCTCGCCGACGGTTCATGCCGTCTACCGTCTCCCGATCTCCGTGCCCGAGCGGGTGGTCGTGGCGGATTCCTTCCACGTCAAGCCGCTCATCCGCTTTCTCGGCTCGAATCGTCGATATTTCGTTCTGGCGCTGAGCCAAAACGCGGTCAGTCTCTACGAGGGGAGCCCCTTTGGCGCCGGAGCCGTCGAGCTTGGCGGGCTGCCGGAAAGCCTCCGGGGAGCGCTCGGCGTGCCCGACCTCGATCGCGCATTCGGCGGGCACGGCGCCCCGGCCCAGTTCGTGTTCCACGGGCGCGGCCCGGGAAGGGAAGAAACCAAGGAAAAGTTGCTTCAATATTTCCGGGCGGTCGACAAGGCTCTCCGAGAATATCTCCGCGACGAGCGGGCCCCGCTGATCCTCGCGGCCGTGCGCTACTACCATTCGATCTACCGCGAGGCGAACACATACCCTCATCTGCTGACCGAGGGGCTCGACGGCAACTACGAGCGGGTGAACGGCGAGAAGATCCATGCCGAGGCATGGCCGGTCGTCGGCCGCGCCTTCGATGAAAAAATCGGAGTCTGGATCGCGCGCTACCGATCGCTCGCGGGTACTGGCCTCGCCACCGACAACATCGATGAAATCGCGCTCGCCGCGATCGGCGGCCGCGTGAGGTGCGTCTTTGCGGCCGAGGGCGAGACGGTCCGGGGGCTGCTCGACAAGGCGACCGGCGCGGTGACGCGCCACGCCAAGCAGCCCGGCCCGGACGATGACGATCTACTGGACGACATCTGTGAGGAATCGTTCAAGCGGGGGGCCGAAGTCTACGTGCTCCCGCTGGTATCGATGCCGACGAAGAGTCCCATCGCGGCGGTGTTTCGATTCTAGCCATCCACATTGGAAAGGGAGGGTCTCGATGAGGCGAGTCCTGGTAACGATCGGCTCGGTGTTGCTCTTGGCCACGGCCGCTGCGCGCGCGGGCGACCCACCGGCCACGACCAAGCCCGATGCCGCGGTCCCGACGCCGGCGGTGGCGCCCACACCGGCGATGGCGGCGCACACGTATTACACGCCCACCGACATCAAATGGAGCGAGGCCCCTCCGGGGCTCCCGAAGGGCGCCAAGGCTTGCGTGCTGGAGGGAGATCTGGCGGCGCCCGGTCCGTTCACGATCCGCGCGTGGATGCCGGCTGGGTACAAAGTCATGCCGCACACGCACCCCGGAATCGAACACCTGACCGTGATCTCGGGAGCGATCCATATGGCATTCGGCGATTCGTGGGACGAATCCAAGGCCCATGCGCTGCCGGCCGGCTCGTTTTCGATCATGCCGGCAGGTGTATCGCACTACGTCTGGACGAAGGAGGAAACGGTGATCCAGGTCCACGGCGTGGGGCCGTGGGGAATCAACTACGTCAATCCCTCCGACGACCCGAGAAATCAAAAGCAAGCGACCAAGTAACCGGAGGTATCTCTTGCACGTCGCCGAGCCGCAATCGCAAGCACAGCGCTCCAAGGTGCTCTACCCAGCCACCAATCCGGGCAAGCGCCCGATCACCGCGGAGGACCTCTGGAAGTTCTCCCGCGTGGGGAGCCCCGCCCCTGCGCCCGACGGCTCGGCGGCGATCGTTTCAGTGACCACGTACGACATCGATCAGAACCGCGGGCGATCGCGCCTGTGGCTTGTCCCTCTCGCTTCGCGAGGCGGCGAGGCCCGCGCGATCACCGCGGAGGAATTCTCTTCGACCGATCCGGCCTATTCGCCGGATGGAAAGCGGGTCGCGTTCGTGCGCGGCCAGGGCGAGGAGAAGCCCCAGCTCTATCTGCTCCCGCTCGAGGGTGGCGAGGCGGAGCGTCTCACCGAGATGCCGCTCGGCGTCTTCGATCCCAAGTGGTTCCCCGACGGCAAGCGGATCGCCTTCGGCGCCCACCTCTGCTCTGAGGCGCCGACGCCCGAAGGAACCAAGGAGCTGATCGAGAAGCGCTCGAAGGATCCGGTCAAGGCGCACGTCACCGAGGATCGGATCTACCGGTTCTGGGACCGCTGGCTCACGGGCGGCGAGGTCCCCCACCTGTTTGTCCTGGACCTGGAGTCGCGCCGCCTCACCGACCTCACCCCCGAGGGAGCGGGCTGGTTTGATTTCATGGAGCCCGGTGGGCAGTACGACATCGCGCCGGACGGTGCCGAGATCGCCTTTGTCGCCAACTCCAGCAAGCCGCCGCACCAGCTGCTGCGGTGGGCGCTTTTCACCGTTCCGACATCGGGGAAAGGTCCCGTTCGATGTCTGACGCCGGAGGGGACGCCGAAGAACTCGTCCGACGCGCACCGCCCCCGCTACGCGCCGGACGGCCGCTTCCTGATCTACGGCCTCCAGCGGGATCCCTATTTCTACGCTGACAGGGTCCGACTGGTTCGCCTCGAGCGTTCGTCGGGAACACATGTCGTGCTCACCGAGGATTGGGACCGGTCGGCCGCCGCGTGGGAATTCCTGCCCGACGGAGCGCTCGCCGTGGAGGCCGAGGATCGCGGCCGCGTGAACCTCTTCGTGATGAAGCCAGGGGAGTCGCTGCCCACGCTGGTCCGCGAGGGCGGCACGATCGGCGGGCTGCGGGCCGGCCCGGACGGCCGGCTCTACTTCACGATTCAGAACCTCTCCGAGCCGGCCGAGCTCGCAAGCTGCCGCACCGACGGCGCCGACCTCAAAGCGCACACGCGGTTCAACGGTCCGCTCCTGGCCGAGATCTCGATGGGTGAGGTGCGGGAGATGATCTTCGACGGCGCCGATGGGAATCCGATCCAGATGTACGTCGTCCTCCCGCCTGGGTTCGATCCCAAGAAGAAGTGGCCGCTCGTCCAGGTCATCCACGGAGGCCCGCACGCGATCGCCGGGGATAACTTTCACTTCCGGTGGAGCCCGCAGCTCTTCGCGGCGCCCGGCTACGTGGTGGCCACGGTGAACTTCCATGGGTCCACTTCGTGGGGCCAGGAATTTGCCGCGGTGATCCAGGGCGGCCACGGCGACAAGCCCTTCACCGACATCATGAAGTCCACCGACGTGCTTCTGGAAACCGGCTTTATCGATGAGCGTCGGATGGCGGCGACAGGCGGATCGTACGGCGGCTATTTGGTCTGCTGGATCGCGGGAAACACCGACCGCTTCCGCTGCCTCGTGAACCACGCTGGGGTCTTCGACCTCCTCGCCGAGTATGGGAGCGACGTCACGCAGGGGCGACACCAGGCCTACGGCGGGGAGCCGTGGGACCGTCTCGATGCGATCGACCGATGGAACCCCGCACGCTTCGCGCGCGGCTTCACGACGCCGATGCTCGTGATTCACGGGGAGCGCGACTACCGGGTCCCGCATACGCAGGCGCTCGCGGTCTACAATATCTACAAAGCAAAGGGGGTCGAGGCGCGTCTCGTCTTCTTCCCGGACGAGAACCACTGGGTTCTCAAGCCGCACAACTCGCTTGTGTGGAACCGGGAGGTCCACGGGTGGCTCCAACGCCACTTCACGGATGAAAGGAGAAACGCATGAGGCATCGAATCGCAGCGTCTTGGCCCCACCGGGCCGTTCTTCTCGGCGCGCTCGCGGCCGTCGCCCTCTGGGGTGCGGGCTGCGGTCAGCAGCAACAGGCGGTAGCCGAGAAGGAGAAGTCGGAGACGCTGGTCGCCGGGACCCACCTCGTCGGCCAGCTTCAGAGCACGATCGACACCGGCAAGAGCAAGGTCGGCGACAAGGTGGCCCTGCGCACGCAAGAGGAAGTGCGGGTCAACGAGACGGTCGTCGTGCCGGCGGGATCCACGATCAACGGCGAAGTGACCCACGTCGATCCGGCGGGACGGGTCGCGGGCGGGGCGGAGCTTACGCTTCGCTTCATCGAGCTGGTGGTTCCTGACGGAAAGAGCTACTCGATCTCCGCGGCACCGCTTCGCATGAAGGGAAAGGGCGACGCCAAGGAGAGCGCGATGGAGATCGGCGGCGGCGCCGTCGCCGGCGGGATCATCGGGGGAATCCTGGGCGGGTCGCATGACGTCGGCAAGGGCGCGGCGGCCGGCGCCGCCGCGGGCACGGGCGTGGCCGTCGCGACGAAGGGCGATCAGATCGTGCTGCCGGCGGGGCAGAAGATCAAGGTCACGCTGGACGGTCCGGTCACGATCGTCATCAAGCCCGGCACCGCCTCGTAGCGTGTCGTAAGGGACCCGGGTCCGCATGCGTTGGTCCTGGCAGATCGCGAAGGTCGCCGGGATACCCATTCGGGTCCACGCGACCTTCGTTCTCTTTCTCGTCTTCGTCTTTCTCGCGCTGGCGAAAGGGCAGAGCCCCGCGAAGGCGGCCGAGACGGTGGGCTTCTTCCTGGCCCTCTTCGGCTGCGTGGTGCTCCACGAGCTGGGGCACGCGGTGACCGCGCGCCGCTACGGCGTCCGCACGCGCGACATCACCCTGCTCCCGATCGGGGGCGTGGCGCGGCTGGAGCGAATTCCAGAGAAACCGGCGCAGGAGATCGCGGTCGCGCTCGCCGGCCCGGCCGTCAACGTCGCGATCGCGGGCGTCCTCCTCGCCGCGTTCGCGGGAAGCGGCGGGCTCGGCGTGCTGCAAGACCCGACCGCGCTTCAAGCGAGCTTCTTCGCCCGGCTCCTCGCCTACAACGTCTTCCTCGCGGTCTTCAATCTGATCCCGGCCTTTCCGATGGACGGGGGCCGCGTGCTGCGAGCCCTCCTGGCCACGCGCCTCGACTACATGCGCGCCACGCAGATCGCGGCGAACGTCGGACAGGGGATCGCGCTCCTCTTTGGACTTCTGGGACTCTTCGGAAACCCGATCCTCCTCTTCATCGCACTCTTCGTCTTCGTCGGCGCGGGCCAGGAGGCCGCGGCCGTCCAGATGCGCTCCGCGTTCGCAGGGGTCCCGGTCTCGCGCGCGATGATCCGGGACTTCAAGATGCTGCGCGGCGATGAGCCGCTCTCTCGCGCCGTGGAGCTTCTCCTGAACGGACACCAGCAGGACTTTCCCGTGCTCGGATCGGCGGGCAGCGATCCGCCGATCGGGATCTTGACCCGGGCGGATCTCTTGACGGCACTCGCGAGCGGCCGGACCGACCGCCGCGTCGACGAGGTGGCGCGTCGCACGTGCGGCGCGGCGCATCCTCGGGAGATGCTGGAGGATGTCTTTCGCCGCATGCAGGAGGGAGGGTGCCCCGCCGTGCCCGTCGTGGAGTCGGACGGCTCGGTGGTGGGGATGGTGACCTTGGAAAACGTCGGGGAGCTGGCGATGGTTCAGGCGGCGCTCGGGGGAGCCCGCGCCCGGGGCGCCGGCCCGGCCTAGCGTTCGTCGCTCTACTGGTTCGCCAAGTCCTCGACGAACGGGTCCTTCCCGATCAGGCTCGCGAAATCCTCGCCCCGAGGCAGAAGGAACCAGAAGACCGCGCCCCCCTCGGGCGCGGGGTCGGCCCCGACCCGCCCGCCGTGGAGCTCCACGAAGCGCCGCGCCAGGTGAAGGCCGAATCCCATGCCTTCCGCGCAACGCTTTCCCTCCTGCTCTCCGATTCGCTCGAGGTCGAAAACGCTCTGCGAGCCTTCGGTCGGGACGGCCGGTCCCGAGTCCTGGACCTCGACGCGGACCCCCGTTTCGTCGAGCGAGGTGGCGAGCCGCACTCTTCCCTTGGCGGGCGAGAGGCGGATCGCGTTGCGCAGCAGATGGAGGATCGACTGGTGCAGCTTGGCAGGGTCGAGGTGCTGGTCCGGGATGGACGGATCGAGGTCGGCGTCGATGTTGATCCCCCGGGCGACGGCCATCGGCTTGGCCAGCTCGAGGGCGGTCTTCGCGATCTCGTTCACGTTCCCCACGTGCAGGTCGAGCAGATATCGCCCCAGCTCGAGGCGGACGAGATCGAGGACGTCGTCGATGATCGCCATCGTCCGCTGGGCCTCAGCCCTCAGACGATCCGAGATCTCCTGCCGCGTTGCCGGGGTCATCTTTCCATCGTTCTGATCCAAGACCTCGGAGTAGGCCACGATGGTCGAGAGGGGTGCCTTCAGCTCGGCGGCGGCGGTCGAGAGAAACACGTCGCGAAACGAGCCCATCGCGCTCTCGTAGACTTGCGGGGAGACCTCGGCTGCGGCGGCAGTCTGTCGGATCCGCACCATCGCCTGCGCTCGGTCGATGACCGCGGCGACGTTGTCGGCGAAGAGCTGACCAATGTCCCGGTGCTCGAGGCGGAACGGATCGGCCTTCTGCGCGCGGCATACTTGAAGTACCGCGACGCAGCGCCTATCGACGCTTACGGGGAGCACCAGGACGGAGCCCGCGTCGGGGTGAGCCGCGAAGAACTTGGCGAAGCGAGCCTCCTTGTCGGTGACCCGCATGAGGATGGGCTCGCTGTGCCGCGCCACCCACCCGATCGCCCCCTCGTTGATCGCCACGTCGGGCTCGGGTCCGCGCGCGGTCAGGCCGAACGTCGCCTTGCACGTGAGCTTGCGCGACGAGGGATCGCAGAGAAAGAGAGAGACGTCGTGGGAATGGAGCGTGCTCGCCAGACGCCGCACGGTGATTTCCAAGATCGTCTCCAGCGGGAGATCCATGTGGAGCGAATTCCCGAGCTGGAAGAGGGAGGTCAGCTCCGCCAGCCGCCCGCGGGCCTGCTCCAGCTCCATCTGGTCGAGGAGCATGTTCCGTCGGATCCGGTTGATCTGGGACTGCTGCCGGATCATGAGCAGGCAGTAGATGGCGGAAAGGCCGATGAGGCCGATCAACAGGGGCCCCGCCGTGGGTGGGAGGGCGTCTCCCAGGAAGCCGGAGCGCGCGAGCGCGACGTAGAGCGACGGGATGGTGACGCAGAAGCCAACGATGATCAGAATCGCGAGACCCAGGAGCCACCAGGTCTTGCGGTCGTATTGAGCTTGATTGAAGTGAATCTGATTGCCGGACATGGCACCGCTTCCTGGTAGAGGGAGTTTCCGTCACTCGTCTTATCGGCGGAATCGGGCGCGATCTCGAGCCGGATTCGGCCCGATCTTCTCCGCTTTCCCTTTGTGGCTCGGGAGGTTAGAGTGATCCCTCCATGAGCGTCCTCAAGAGCCGTCTGAAGACGCAGAGCCCTGAATTTCAGGCCAATCGGAAGCACCACGAGGGCCTCGCCCAGGACCTGAAGCGCCGCCTGGACGCGGTCCGTCGGGGGGGCTCCGATCAGGCGGTCGCGCTCCATCGGAGCCGGGGCAAGCTCCTGCCTCGCGAGCGGATCGAGCGCCTACTGGACCCCGACACCCCGTTCCTCGAGCTTTCGGCACTGGCCGGCGGCGGCCTCTACGACAATGAGGTTCCCTCTTCGGGCATCGTCACCGGCGTGGGCGTGATCTCGGGGCGCGAGTGCGTGGTCGTGGCGAACGACGCCACGGTCAAGGGCGGCACCTACTACCCCGTCACGATCAAGAAGCACATCCGGGCGCAAGAGATCGCGCTCGAGAATCGAATGCCGGCGGTCTATCTGGTCGATTCGGGCGGGGTCTTCCTGCCGATGCAGGCCGAGGTGTTCCCCGACAAGGAGCATTTCGGCCGCATTTTCTACAACCAGGCGATCATGTCCGCCCAGGCGATTCCGCAAGTCGCCGCCGTGCTCGGCATGTGCACCGCGGGCGGCGCCTACGTCCCTGCGATGTCGGACGAGAACGTGATCGTGCGCGGCACGGGGACGATCTATCTCGGCGGGCCGCCCCTGGTGAAGGCGGCGACCGGCGAGGAGGTGTCGCCCGAAGAGCTGGGCGGCGCGGAGGTCCACTCGCGGGTGAGCGGCGTGACCGATCACATGGCGGCGAGCGAGGAAGAGGCGCTCCAAATCGTCCGCGACATTGTGGAACGGCTGGGGACCGTCAAGCGCATCGACCTCGACGTCGCCGAGCCCGCCGATCCGCTTTACCCGCCCGATGAGATCTACGGCGTGCTGCCACCCGATACGAAGCAGCCCTACGACGTGCACGAGCTTCTGGCCCGCTTGGTGGATGGAAGCCGGCTTCACGAATTCAAGGCAAACTACGGCACCACGCTGGTCACCGGGTTCGCGCGCTGGGCGGGATACCCGGTTGGAATCGTCGCGAACAACGGCGTCCTCTTCTCGGAAAGCGCGCTCAAGGGCGCCCACTTCGTGGAGCTCTGCGCGCAGCGGCGCATCCCGTTGATCTTTCTCCAGAACATCACCGGGTTCATGGTCGGGAAGCGCTACGAGGAGGGCGGGATCGCCAAGGACGGCGCGAAGATGGTCCAGGCCGTGGCGACCGCGGAGGTGCCCCGCCTGACGGTTTTGATCGGCGCCTCACACGGGGCGGGGAACTACGCCATGTGCGGCCGCGGGTACCGTCCCCGCTTTCTCTTCGCGTGGCCCAATTCCCGGATCTCGGTGATGGGCGCCGAGCAGGCGGCGTCGGTCCTGGTGCAGGTCAAGCGGGACCAGCTGGCGCGCGAAAAGAAGACGCTGTCCCACGCGGATGCGGCCGCGATCGCGGACCCGGTTCTCGAGAAGTACGAGCGGGAGGGGAGTCCCTACTTCGCGACCGCGCACCTTTGGGACGACGGCGTCATCGATCCGGCCGACACCCGCGCGGCGATCGCGCTGGCGCTCTCGGCGACGCTCAACGCTCCGGTCACCCGCGGGCCGGCGCCCGTCTACCGGATGTAGCGCGGTGGGCATCGCGCGCTCCGATCGCCTTCGATGAGTCCCTACACCCGCCTTCGCTTCGAGACCGGCGCCCCGATCGCCCGGCTCACGCTGGCCCGCCCGGAAGTTCGAAACGCGTTCGACGAGGGACTGATCGCGGAGGTCACCCAGGCGCTCGGCGAGGTGGCTCGAGGGTTCGACGCCGCACCGGAGCGCGCCCCGCGCGCGCTGGTCGTGACCGGCGATGGCGCGGCCTTCTGCGCGGGCGCCGACATGAACTGGATGCGCCGAAGCGTGGGCTTCTCGCGGGAGGAGAACGAGGCGGACGCCGGTCGCTTTGCCGCGATGCTCCGCGCGCTGGACGAGCTTCCGATTCCGACCATCGCACGCGTCAACGGCGCCTGCCTGGGCGGCGGAATGGGCTTGATCGCCTGTTGCGACGTGGTGGTCGCGGCGGAGGGCGCCGACTTCGGGTTTACCGAGGTGCGCCTCGGAATCGCACCCGCGGTCATTTCCGCGTTTGTCCTCCCCAAGATCGGCGCGTCGGCCGCGCGGCGATACTTTCTGACGGGCGAGATGTTCAAGGCGGCCGAGGCGAAGGCGATCGGCTTGGTCCACGAGGTGGTCGCGCCCGACGGGCTCGATCCAGCCGTCACGCGCGTCGCCGACGCGATCGCCGGGAACGGGCCCCGCGCGGTGGCGGCCGCCAAGGGACTGATCCGGGACGGCCTTGCGCTTCGACGCGAGGAGGCGATCGCGAACGCGGTCCGCGCGATCGCTGGGCTCCGCGCCTCTCCCGAAGGGCAAGAAGGCCTCGGCGCCTTCCTCGAGAAGCGACGCCCCGCTTGGAAGCGGTGACCCAAGGGCCTCGTCCGTGACGCCCGCTCTCGCCGACCTGGCCGCGCGGAAAGCGGCACCGTTTCGTAAGGTATTGGTCGCGAATCGAGGGGAGATCGCGGTTCGGGTGTTCCGGACCCTCCGCGAGATGGGGATCCCGTCGGTGGCGGTCACCTCGGACGCCGACCGCGGCGCGCTCCATGCACGCTCCGCCGACGAGCGGGTCGCGATCGGTCCCGCCCCCGCGGCCGAGAGCTATCTGGACGCGGATCGAATCCTCGACGCCGCGCGAACGGTGGGCGCCGACGCGATCCATCCCGGGTACGGATTCCTCTCCGAACGCGCCTCTTTCGCGCGCGCCTGCCGGGACGCCGGAATCGTCTTCATCGGGCCTTCGCCCGAGAGCATGGAGCGCCTGGGCGACAAGGCCTCGGCGCGAAAGGCCGCGGTGCGCCTGGGCGTGCCCGTCGTGCCTGGGGTCGAGGGCGTGGAGACCGCGGAGCGCGCGCGCTCGGAGGCAGAGCGGGTCGGTTATCCGGTGCTGCTCAAGGCGGCGGGTGGAGGGGGCGGCCGAGGCATGAGGTTTGCCTCGAACGCGGAGGAGCTCTCCGCCGCGTTCGACGGCGCGCGCCGCGAGGCCGAGGCGGCGTTTGGAGACGGACGGCTCTTCCTCGAGAAGCGCGTCCATCCGGCACGCCACGTCGAGGTGCAGATCCTGGGAGACGGGATGGAAGCCGTCGCGCTCGGAGAGCGCGAGTGCAGCCTCCAGCGCCGGTATCAGAAACTGATCGAGGAATCCCCCTCGCCCGCGGTGAGCGCGGCGACGCGGGAGGCGATGGAGCGGGCAGCGGTGACGCTCGCCCGCGACGCGGGCTACGCGGGCGCGGGGACGGTGGAGTTCCTCCTCGCGCTCGACGGCTCGTTCTACTTTCTCGAGGTGAACGCGCGGCTTCAGGTGGAGCACCCGATCACGGAGGCGCGGTTCGGCCTCGACCTGGTCCGCGCCCAGGTCGAGATCGCGGCGGGCGGCCGCGTGCCCACGGTGGCGCGTCCCCGCGGGCACGCGATCGAGGCGCGCCTCAACGCGGAGAGCGCCGCGGCCGGCTTCCTGCCCCAGACCGGCAAGATCCTGCTCCTCGAGTGGCCCACCGGGGAGGGCATCCGGGTCGACGCGGGCATCGCCGAGGGCGGGACGGTCCACGTCCATTACGACTCGCTCCTCGCCAAGGTGATCGCGCGCGGGAAAGACCGCGAGGAAGCGCGCCGGCGCCTCGTGGCGGCCCTCCGCCAGCTCGCGCTCCTGGGTGTCGAGACGAATCAGGGATTCCTGATCGACCTGCTCGAGGATTCCGCGTTCGTGAAGGGCGAGACCTTTACCCACACCGTCGAGTCGCGCGCCTGGCCCGGGCCGGACACGATTCCGGACGAGGCGCTCCTTGCCGCCGCGGTCGCGCTCCTCGCCCCGCGCCGTCACCGGGATGGGGAGCGGGAGGACGCCGACCTCTATTCGCCCTGGCGTCTCTTCGGCGGGTGGGGGCGGATGCGCGCGGGGGAGGCCGCTTGAGCCGCGTCTCGCTGCGATGGATGGGCCAGCCCGTCGAAGCGGAGCTCAACCTCCGATCTCCGCACGCCGTCTGGACGCGGGAGGGCAAGGTAATCGACGCGAACGTCCACCGCGACGGCGATTGGATCGAGATCGAGCAAGGCGGGCGCACCACCCGCTGCGCGGCGGTCGCGACACCCCGCGGCGTCTGGGTGACGCACGAAGGGCGGACTTACTTCCTGGAGCGGCCGCACCGGGAAGCCGCGGCGGTGGAGGGTGCGCGCTCCACCGACGAGATCCGGGCGCCCATGACCGGGAGGGTGGTCACCGTCGCGGCGCGTCCCGGGATGGGCGCGCGCGAGGGAGATCTGCTCCTCACGATCGAGGCCATGAAGATGGAATTCAAGCTCTCCGCGCCCGAGGACGGCGCCGTGACGGAGGTCCTCTGCGTCGAAGGGGATCGGGTCGAGCTGGGGCAACTCCTGATCCGGCTTAAGCCAAAGGAATCGTCGTGAAGGTACGGATCGTGGAAGTGGGCCCCCGAGACGGGCTCCAGAACGAGAAGGCGATCATCCCCACCGAGGTGAAGGCGGCCTTCGTGGACGCGCTCTCGGAGGCGGGGTACGACGAGATCGAGGTGAGCGCGTTCGTCTCGCCCAAGTGGATCCCCCAGCTCGCGGACGCGGAGGATCTCTTTCGGCGGATCAGGAGGCGCGAAGGCGTTCTCTATTCCGCCCTGGTGCCGAACGAGCAGGGCCTCGAGCGGGCGTTGGCCGCCCGCGCCGGGAAAATCGCGGTCTTCACCGCCGCCTCGGAGACTTTCAACCGGAAGAACATCAACGCGGGGATCGTGGAGTCGATCGAGCGCTTCGCCCCGGTGGTTCCTCGCGCCCAGGCGGCCGGGATCACCGTGCGCGGCTACGTCTCCACCGCGTTCTGGTGCCCGTACGAGGGAAAGATCGAGCCCCAGGCGGCCGTCGACGTGGTGAAGCGCCTCCTCGACCTGGGCGTCGACGAGATCTCGATCGGCGACACGATCGGGAAGGCGGTGCCGCTAGAGGTCCACGCCCTCCTCGATCTTCTCCTCGACGCGCTCGCCCAGGATCGGATCGCGATGCACTTCCACGATACCTACGGCACCGCCGTGGCCAACGCGCTGGCGGCCTACGAGCGGGGCATCTCGATCTTCGACGCCTCCGCGGGAGGCGTGGGAGGCTGTCCCTACGCCCCGGGAGCGGCGGGGAATGTGGCCACCGAGGATCTCTGCTGGGCGCTCAGCCGCTCGGGCGCCTCGGTCTCGCTCGACCTCGAGCGGGTTTCGGCCGCGTCGGATCTACTCGCGAAAGCGCTGGGGAGGCCGCTCCGGTCGCGGGTCCGGGACGCCGTGAGGGGCGGGGGCGCGGCTACGTAGAGGGATTCAGGCGCGCCGCCTCTTCATCCGGCTCAGGCTCCACTGAAGCGCGGGCGGGGTGACCAGCGTCGTCACGATGACCATGATCACGACCGCGGAGTAGGTCGCGGACGTGATCACCCGCTCCCCGCCGATCGTCAGCGTGGCCCCGATGTTGGCGAAGATGAGCCCCACCTCCCCGCGTGGAACCATCCCGAGCCCCACCGTCAATCGATCGACGCCGCGCTCCAGGATTCCGAGCGAGCAGGCTTGCTTGCCGAGCCACGCGACCAGGATCAGAACCGCCGCGAGACCCAGAATGCGCGGATCCCCGAGCGTGGCGAGCTCCACGCGAATCCCAGTCAGGACGAAGAAGATCGGGACGAGGAACGCCGAGACCGGGTTGAGGAACGACTCCAGGCTTCGCTCGCGGCTCTCCTCGAACTGATCGAAGTAAGCCGGCTCCAAGATCAGGCCGGCCGCGAAGGCCCCGACGATCGGCGCCAAGCCGGCGAGCGCGGCGAGGTAGGAGAGCAGGAAGCAGAAGAGGAGCCCCGACGTGAGCAGGATTCCCCGAACGCGGACCCGCGCCGCAAGCCCGAGAAGGCGTGGCGCCAAGAGCGTGCCGAAGAAGATCGCCGCCGCGAGGAATCCGAGTGCCTTGGCCGAAATCCATGCGATCTTCGCGAGCGGGAGCGGGCCGCCCCCCTGTCCGGCCACCGTGATCGCGCTGCTCACCACCGCGAGGATCACGAGCCCCATCACGTCGTCGATCACCGCGGCGCCGAGGATGATCCGGGCCTCCGTCGTCTGGGTCGCGTTCAGGTCGCGGAGCACGCGGGCGGTGATCCCCACGCTGGTCGCGGTCAAGACGGCTCCCAGGAAAGCCTGCACGTAGGGGGAGTGCCCTGGGAGGAGCCATGCGCCGGCGAGCCAGCCGAGCGCGAACGGGGTAACGACGCCGATCAGGGCGACGAGGAACGCGGAGGCGCCGACGCGCCGCATCTGCTCCATGCTCGACTGGAGCCCGACCTCGAAGAGGAGCACGATCACGCCCAACTCGGCGAGGAGCGAGAGCGTCGGGTCGCCGCGCAGCCATTCGAGGCCGTGGTAGCCGGCGAGGGTGAGGTTCCCGATGAGGATGCCGGCGATGAGCTCGCCCAGGACGGCCGGCTGGCCGACCTTGGTCGTGAGCCAACCGACGACCTTGGCCGCGCCGAGGACGATCGAGAGTCCCAAGAGGAGCGGCACGACCGAGCCGCCGGGCGCTTCGGCCGCCGCGGCGGGATCGGCGGCGAGCGTGACGAGCGCCGAGAGCGCGGCTGCCGTCGATACGAGCGGAAACCTTCGGCTCTTCCGCATGGGGCGGTGAGCATACCGGAAGAGGTCCCGATCTGGTAGGATTCAGGGCATGAATCGAGACAAGAGCAGCGCCACTGCGATCCGCGCCGCCGCGATCACGCTCTTGGGGCTTCTTTGGTGCACGACCTCGGCCTCGGCTTCAGGCAGTGCCCCGTCGCCGCCCCGTCAACAGCCGCCGGCGAGCGAGATGCCGGCCACGCAGCAGACTCCGGCCGGCGACGATTCGGCGAAGATCAAGGCGACCCGCGCCGAGGCGGAGAAGCTCTACGCCAAGGGCTACGACATGGCGCAGGAGGCGAAGGCGCTGGATAAGTCGGGCAAGACCGGCGACGCCAAGAAGAAATTCGGGAAGGCGCTCAAGCAGTTCGAGGGCGCCGTGGAACGAGACGACGCCTACTACCAGGCCTGGAACATGGTGGGCTACTGCTCCCGCAAGACCGGCGACCTCAAGCGGGCCTTCGCCGCCTATCACAAGTGCCTCTCCATCCAGCCCGACTACGACGAAGCGCACGAGTACCTGGGCGAGGCCTACCTCCAGAGCGGGGATCTCGCCAACGCCAAGACCCAGCTCGCGTGGCTCCGCGCCAACGACTCGGACGAGGCGGAGGAGCTGGCCGAGGCCATCGCGAAGGTTTCGCCTGGCGCTGTCGGCGCGGCGGCCGATAAGACCGTGCCGGCCGCGAGCGATTCCACCGGAGCCCACTAGAGCGCCAGAGGTCACGCGCCGCCCGCCCCTCACCCCCGGCGCGGGTGTTATCCTTCCCCCATGATCGGGACTTCGCTGGGTCGGTATCGGATTCTCGAGCCTCTCGGGCAGGGCGGGATGGGCCGCGTCTTCTTGGCGGAGGATCCTTCGCTCCACCGGCGCCTCGCGATCAAGGTGCTCCCGCCCGAATTCACGCACGACCCGGAGCGCAGGGAACGCCTCCTCCACGAAGCCCGCGCCGCATCCGCGCTCAATCACCCCAACATCATCATCGTCCACGATCTCGGCGAGTCGGACGGCACGCTCTTCGTCGCGATGGAGCTGGTCGACGGTGAGACGCTCCGCGCATGGGCCCGCGCCAAACCGCGCGCTCCGGTCGCGGTGCTCTCGATGATGCGCCAGGCCACCGCGGCGCTTCAGGTGGCGCACGCGGCGGGCCTGGTCCATCGCGACCTCAAGCCGGAGAACATGCTGGTCCGGCGCGATGGAATCTTGAAAATTCTCGACTTCGGCCTCGCCCGAAGCCTCTCGCCTGAGGAGGGGAAGACCGTGACGTCCCTCGGCACGGTGATGGGCACCGCGCCCTACATGTCCCCCGAGCAGGTCTTGGGCCAGGCTGCGGGCCCCTCGAGCGATCTCTTCTCCCTGGGCACCATCCTCTACGAGCTGTTGACCGGAGCGCATCCCTTCGCCGCCGAATCGGCGGTCGAGACGATGCACCGCATCCTCCATGAATCGCCGGAGCCGCCGTCGCGCGTGAATCGCGCGCTCACGACCGATTTCGATTTCGTGCTCGCCAAGGCCCTGACCAAGGATCCGCTGCGACGGCATTCCTCGGCCCGCGATTTCGACGTCGACTTGGAGACGCTCGAGTGTGGCTGCGGCGCCGCGACACAGAGCGGCGGGGGGGCTTCCCTCGGTGGCTCGGCGAAGAGTCTCCGCGCGATCGCGGTGCTTCCGTTCAAGAACATCGGCGGGAGCCCGGATCTCAACTACCTCGGCGTGGGGCTGGCCGACGCCGTGATCACGCGTCTCATGAACTCGCCCGACCTCGTCGTCCGCTCCACCGGCTCGATCGCAGTCTACGAGAACCAGGCCGTGGAGCCGCGGCGGGTGGGGCAGGAGCTGGACGTGACGGCGGTGCTCGACGCGTCGTTCCAACGAGCGGGAGACCGGTTCCGCGCGACCGCCCGCCTCGTGGAGACGCCGAGCGGCCGGGCGTTGTGGGCCGGGAAGGTGGACCTGGGTTTCGAAGACATCTTCGAGGTTCAGGACCAGGTGGCGAAGGGGATCGCGGAGGCGCTCACGGCGAGGCTCTCCGTGGACGCTCTGGGCGCCTCTGGCGCAGCGGCGCGGAAGTTCACGCCTTCCCCCGAGGCCTACGAGCTATTTCTCCGAGGCCTGGAGGCGCATCGAGCGGCGACAACCCGCGAGGAAATTGTAAGGGCGACGAACGAGTTTCGGCGCGCCGTGCTGCTCGAGCCCGGCTACGCGCGGGCGTGGGCGAACCTCGGGAGCGCGTATCACAGCATGGTCGACAGCGGCTTCGAGTCCGACCCCATATGGTATGTCAAGGCTGGGGAAGCCATCGAGAAGGCGCGCGCCCTCGATCCCGAGGACCCCCAAGTAAGTTTCGCGACCGGCGCGATGCATCTTGTGTACGGCAGAAGGCGCGAGGCCTATCGGGAATTCCTGGCGTCACGCCGCAAGACCCCCAATCACCCGATTCTGTACCACTACTTCGCGTATCTGTTCCGACTTTGCAACATGTTGGATGAGGCGATGCAGGCCGAGTTGAAGGGCGTCGAGCTCGACCCCCATGTTGCGTGGACCCAATTGGGGGTGGCTCGGCTCCACATGTTGCGCGGAGAATTCGATCGCGCGGAGGCGCAGCTCCAGCACCTGAGGCCCAGGTTTCCGGATCGGGCGGACGAGTTGATCGGCGAGCTGCTCGTCGCGCGCGGTCGCTTTGGCGAGGCGGTTACCCAGTTCGAGAGGCTGGGTGACGAAGGACTCCAGGGCAGATCAGCGCTGCTCGACAGAGCGGTCGCCTACTTGAAGACGGGAAACCGCGAGAAGGCGCTCCAGAGCCGCGCGCCCTTGGAACAATCCGCCCTCGTCGACATGGATTTCGCCGCCGACGCGGCGGCCCTCGCTGGCCATCTCGGGGAGCTCGATGAAGCGTTCCGGCTTCTCGACCGGGCGGTCGAGCTCGGCAACGACACGGCGGCGCTCTACGAGAATCCGATCTTCTTCGCTCCGCTCCACGCCGACCCGCGCTGGCAGCCGTTCATCGCCGGCGTGCACCGCCGCATCGCGGAGCATCGGCGCGAATTCCGCTGGCCGCTGCCGGACTGAGCGCGGCTCCCTTCAACGTCCCGCTCGAGCACCCCCCACGGCAAAACAAATGGGGCCGCATCACTGCGGCCCCTGCACACAATCCCCGCCTTCCTTGGCGAGGCACGCCCTTCGCGTCTCACAGGGCGCGAAGTCGCCTAACGGAACCTATCGACCATCGAGTCCCTGACCTTTAGCCCGGGACCCCGCCGCTTTCGTGGGGACGGCCATTCTCGCTAAACACCGAGCCCAGTGGGGGAAGGCCGCCCCGAACCCTGAGGCCCGGACGCGACCAACCCCACACCGGCCAGGATTAGACCCCTCCCCGCGATGCCCCGTCCCGACCCGGCGGAGCCTGCTCCTTACTTCGGAACGTACTGCTGCTTCTCCGTCTGCTTCTTCAACGCTTCCTTGTTCAGGACCTTGAACTCGACGCGGCGATTCTTCGCCATGCCGAGCGGCGTCTTATTGGTCGCGATCGGCTGACGCTCGCCATAGCCGACCGTCGTGAACTGGGCCGCCGAGAGCTCGGGGAACTTGTTGGTCAAGTAGTCGAGCACCGCCTTGGCGCGCGCCTCGCTCAGCTTCTGGTTAAGGGCATCGCTTCCGCGCGCGTCGGTGTGACCGCCGATCTCGATGCGGAGCTGCGGCCACTTGGTCAAGATGTTCCCGACGTCGTCGAGGGTCCTGTACGACTCCTGCTTGATCACGGCCTTTCCCGTCTCGAAATTGATGTCCTGAATGCGGATCATCCCGGTCTCGATCATTTCCGTTTCTTTCACGCTCACCTGGATCGGGCATCCATTCACGTCCACGCGCACGCTGTCCTGCGTGTCCGGGCACTTGTCGAGGCCGTCGCAGACGCCGTCCTGGTCGGCATCGCTCTGGCAGCCGTTCTCATTGACGGTGCACCCTCGCGGCGTTCCCTCGCACTGGTCGAGCCCGTCAAAGATCCCGTCGGCGTCCGAATCGAGCGGGCATCCCGCGGCGTCGACGCGCGCTCCTGCGAGCGTCCCCGGGCAGGTGTCGATCCCGTCAAACACGCCGTCCTTGTCGCTGTCCATCGGGCATCCGGTGGCGTCCACCGTCGCCCCGGCCGGCGTCCCGTCGCAGCGGTCGATTCCGTCGAAGACCCCGTCGCCGTCGCCGTCGAGCGGGCAGCCGGTCGCGTCGACGCGGGCTCCATGGGGCGTCGCAGGACACTTGTCCCCCTTGTTCGCGACGCCGTCGCCGTCCTCATCGGAAGGCTTCCCGCCGAATCCGAAGGAGATGCCGCCGAAGATCTCCGGTGCGGGGCGGTAGCTTGTCTCGCCGGCGGCGTTGGGCACCTCGTAGCTCACGTCGCGACCGTCGATCCGCAGCGACATGTGCTCCGACATGGCGATACGGACGCCCGCGCCGGCGTTCCAGGCGAACTTTCCATTCGTGTCGCCCGCGCGGTGGATCCGCGCCGCGCCGACTCCAGCGGTCAGGTACGGAGAGATCGCCGACTCTGTCTTGAAAAACCATGTGACGTTTCCCTCGGCGTGGACGAGGCGGGTCTTGGCGCCGCCGACTTCATCGCTGTCGGGATTCGCGTAGTGGCCCCGAATCTCGATCGCCCACGGGGGCGAGATCCTGAATCCCAGGATCCCGCCGAAGGTGGGCACGGCATCTTTGGTGCCGAACTCGGCGGGCGGCCAAACCACACCGGCTCCGGGAACGAACCAGGCCGACGAAACGTCGGCCGACGAGACGGCGGGAATCATGAGGGCAAAAGTTGCCGCGAAAAGGAGAAGGCGGCTGAGGGTCGAGCGCACGTGGATCCTCCTGGAAAAGAAGGCGACAGCCTGGCCGTGCTCCCGATGGAAGCCCGTCCCTGGGTCCGTGGCAATTTATCCGATGCCGTGGTGGGGCACAAGCCCGATTCGGGCCCGGATTGACGCCTGTCCCTTCCCCTGTCAGAGTCGTCTCGATGGCCGAGCGCGATTTCGAGAAAATCATGACGGAAGGATACGCGTTCGACGGCCCCTCCCTTTTCTTGGGCGCGCCGCTCCTCGAGGGAAAGGTGGCCTCGATCGCGCGCGTCCAGGTACCGCTCGCCATGATGAACCGTCACGGGCTCATCGCGGGGGCGACGGGTACCGGGAAGACCAAGACGCTCCAGGTGCTGGCCGGCCAGCTCTCCTCGGCCGGGGTTCCGGTCTTCGTCGCCGATCTGAAGGGTGATTTGAGCGGTCTGGCCGCGCCGGGCGTTTCCGACACGAAGATCGAGACGCGCGCGAAGGCGGTCGGAGTTCCATTCGAGCCCGAGGGATATCCCGTCGAGTTCCTGAGCCTCACGGGGAAGCGCGGGATTCCGCTCCGCGCCACGGTTTCTTCCTTCGGCCCGCTTCTCTTGGCCCGCGCGCTCGGCTTGAACGAGACACAGCAGAGCGTGTTCTCGCTCGTTTTCAAGTACTGCGATGACAAGAAGCTCCTTCTACTCGACCTCGCCGACCTGAAGGCGGTGCTGAAGCACTTGGAGGGCGCCGGCGCGGCCGAGCTGGCCGACTACGGCGGGATGTCCAAGGCGACGGTGGGGGTCCTGCTCCGACGGATGACGGAGTTGGAGCAGCAGGGAGCCGAGAGTTTTTTCGGCGAGCCGGAGTTCGAGGTGGAGGATCTGATTCGCGTGGACGAGCGCGGAAAGGGAATCGTCAGCGTGCTCGAGCTGACCGATGTTCAAGACCGCCCGGCGCTTTTCAGCACGTTCATGATGTGGCTCCTCGCTTCGCTCTACCGCGAGCTGCCCGAGGTGGGCGATCCGGAGCGCCCCAAGCTCGTCTTCTTCTTCGACGAGGCCCACCTGCTCTTTGAGGAGGCGAGCAAGGCGTTCCTGGCCCAGGTGGAGCAGGTGGTGCGGCTCATCCGCTCGAAGGGCGTGGGCGTCTTCTTCGTGACCCAGACGCCCAAGGACGTCCCGCCGGACGTCTTGGCCCAGCTGGGGCACCGGATCCAGCACGCCGTCCGCGCGTTCACGCCCGACGACGAGAAGGCGCTCCGCGCCACGGCCAACACGTTTCCGCGTTCTCCCTTCTACGACATACCGAAGACGCTCACGTCGCTCGGGATCGGAGAGGCGCTGATCACCGTGCTCTCGCCCCGCGGAACCCCGACTCCGGTGGCGGCGACGCTCCTGCCGCCGCCTTTGAGCCTGATGGGGCCGATCCCGCCCCAAGCGCTGGACGAGCAAGTGAAGCGCTCTTCCCTGATCGCCGAGTACGCCATGCCGGTCGATCGAGAAAGCGCGCGGGAGCAGCTCGAAGCCAGGGCCGGTGGTGACGCTGAAAGTGCGGCGGCGGCGCCCTCGACCGCGGGGCGGCGCGCCCGGGCCGACGCCGAGCCAAGGACGGTGGCGGAGCAGATCGGAAAGGCGCTCGGATCGCCGGCCGCCCGGACGATCTCGCGCGAGCTGGTCCGAGGGCTTTTCGGCGTGCTAGGAATCCGCGCCGGGACCCGCCGCCGGCGAAGCTCCTGGTAGGCAGATCCCAGGCCCTAGTACGCGAAACCCTCGCCCGTCAGCCGCCCCGATGGTATTCTAATCGCGTGACTTCCACCGCGCAGGAGATCCGGATCCGGCCGTTGAGCGAGCTCGACATCACCCGCATTGTCGCGATCGATGAGCGGCTGACCGGGGTTTACCGTCCCGAGGTCTGGGAGCGGCGCGTCGGCTACTACCTGAGACGCGATCCCGACTCCTGTCCGGTGGCTGAGATCGGAGGGAAGGTCGTTGGCTTCATGTTCTCCGACATCCGGGGCGGGGAATTCGGTTTGGAGGAGACCACAGGCTGGATCGAGCGCTTTGGGGTTGATCCCGATTACCAGGGACGGTCGATCGGACGACGGCTCTTCGAGGCGGTGCAGGATCGGATGGCCGGCCGGGATGTCGCCATGATCCGCACGTTGGTCGACCGGAAGGATTCCGACCTCGCGTCGTTCCTGCGCGCGGTCGGTTTCCAAGACGCGGCCCTTCAGGCGCTCGAGATGCCGATTCCTCCGGCAAAGCGGCCGACAGGTCAATCCAAGTGAACGTCGAGCAGACCACCCTTCCCAAGAAATTCCACGACGCGGTACTTCACTGGCGGCGGCACAACTTTCCCGACTACGACCTTCTGCCCGAAAACTGGGAGAAATACTTCCCGAACGATCCCGAATTCTGCCTCTGCGCCAAGATGGAAGTGGGCATGGGGGATACCATCGAGGTGGGAGACAAGAAGGGTCAGGCCCGAATGATGAAACCCTCGGAGATGGGGGCGGAGCCCGCCGGGCACCTCCTGGCGATCATCCGGGCGCAGGCCTCCACCGAATTCGGATCGATCCAGCAGCACGAGGGTACGCTCGCCCGCGCCCCGGACGACGAGGATCGCTTTTGGGTCCTCCGGGTGATGGCCGAGGAGCTGCGCCACGGCTACCAGATGTTCCATCTCTTGGTCGACCAGGATTGGAGCGGCGTCTCGGGGCAGAAGGCCGAGGCGATGATCGAGGAGATCCTGTCGATGAAGACCGGGTCCCACGTGCTCGACGCCTTCAATCTCGAGTATGACTCCTTCGTCGACAACGTGGTCTTCGCCGCGGTGATCGACCGCGTCGGCAAGTATCAGCTGGCCATGCAGCGAGTCTGCGCCTACAAGCCCTTCGCCCAATCGATGCCGCCGATGCTCCGCGAGGAGGCGTTCCACCTCGCCGCCGGCGTGATCCCCATGCGGCGGTGGGTGCAGCGCGCCGCGCAGGGGAACGAGCTGATCACCATGTCGGCGATCCAGAAATCGTTCAACAAGTGGATGCCCCGCGGGCTGGAGATGTTCGGCCACGAGATGGGGGGCGATTCGAACATCCGCTTCGGCTTCAAGAACATGAAGAACGCGGAGGCCCAATCGCTCTATTACGAGGAATGCCGGAAGATGGTGGCGGACCTAAACCAGCGCTTTATCCGTGCTCGCCTGCCCCAGTTGAGCCCGGACGAAGCCGAGCGAATCGCGGCGCGGCTCTTGGCGGACCGCGGGCGGCATGAGGGAATCTCCCACGAGGATCTGATCGAGTTGCCCGACATGCGCTTCTTCCGGCGCAAGGGGACGCCGGCGTTCACCCTGGTGGGCACGCACGGCGAGGAATTCACCGACGTCGACGAGTACGTCCGCCATCTCATTGACTCCCTCCCGGAGCCCTATCTTCACAGCCGCGACATGAAGAGCTACATCGAGACATTGAGGGACGTCGCGGCCGGCCGGACCACCGTGGATCAGGCGATCAAGAAAATGCCCAAGCTGAAGCGGGTCGGCGGCGTCTGTCCCTGCTCGAAGTCGGTCCGCTGGGTTGTCGAAGCGGAGGAGCCCTCGGCGCCCGGCCCGGTCCCCGGCGCCCACCCCCGTTCCAACCAAAACACCTCCCAGACCATCTGACGCATCGTCGGCCCCATGGGATGAAACCCTCCCCTCTGCCCATGCGTAGGGTTGGGAGCCGGCACCCCCAACCCTGAGCACGGGAAGACTCATGCGATGGTTCGCGGCACTTTGCCTCTCGCTGGCCCTCGGCGTCGTCCTCCCGGCGCCGGCTCCAGCGCAGCCGGCCGATACCCTCGCCGCGGTCGTCCACACCCACGCCGACGCACCCGTGCTTCGGGCCGCGCCCCTCATCGGGACCATTCGCGTCGACGGTCACCTCGATGAAGAGGCCTGGCAGGCCGCGGCCATGGTCGATCACTTCACCCAGCGGCAACCCAAGGAAGGGGAGCCCGCCTCGGAGCGGACCGAGGTGCGCGCCTTGATCAGCGAGGATGCCCTCTACATCGGGGCGCGCCTCTTCGACAGCGAGCCGTCGAAGATCCGCTCGCGGTTGGTGCGGAGGGACGAACTCAACAGCTCGTCTGATTCCGACCTATTCGCGGTCCTGCTGGACCCGTATCACGACCACTCCACCGGCGTCGTGTTCCGCATCGGCCCCTCCGGATCGATCGACGACGCGACGATCGCCGCGAGCGGCAATCAGGATCTTTCCTGGGATCCGGTCTGGCATGCCCATGCCACGATCGACTCCCTCGGGTGGATCGCCGAGATGGAAATCCCCCTCTCCCAGCTCCACTACAACGGCGCCACAGGACGCGACCTGGGGAATCCAGATCCGCCGCTGGATCCAGCGGCGGCAGGAGCTGTCGGAGTTCTCCTTCACCCCGCTGAAGGAGGAATCGGGTGTCAGCCGCTTCGGCCACCTGACCGGGCTGGGCAGCCTGCGCGCCGCGCGCCACCTGGAGCTCCTGCCGTACGCCCGGCTTCGCTCCGAGTACACGCAGACCGACCCAGGCGATCCCTTTCGCGACGGCAAGGATCAGTTCCCCGCCGCCGGGATGGACCTCAAGTACGGCGTGACGAGCAACCTGACCTTGAACGCGACCGTGAATCCGGACTTCGGCGAGGTGGAGGTCGATCCCGCCGTCGTCAACCTCTCGGCGTTCGAGACCTTCTTCCCCGAGCGCCGTCCCTTCTTCATCGAGGGGGCCGACGTATTTCGCTTTGGGGAAACGCGGAGCTTCAACAATTTCAACACCACCCTCCCGTTCCACGCGCGGCGGATCGGCCGCCCGCCGCAGCGGACGCTCGGAGGGAGATGACTATGTGTATGTCGATTCCCCGGCCCGCACCACGATCACGACCGCGGCCAAATTGACCGGCAAGACCGCGAACGGCTGGACGATCGGGGCGCTCGACGCGGTGACGCCCCTGGAGCGGGCGGATTACATCGACACGCTCGCCGTCGAGCACCAAACACCCGTCGAGCCCCTCACCAACTACTTCATCGGCCGCCTTCGGCGCGACTATCGCCACGGGAACACGGTGGTGGGCGGAATCGTGACCGGCGTGAACCGCGACCTGGCCGACCCGGCGCTTCGAGATCTCCTTCGCTCGAGCGCGTGGGCCGGCGGCCTCGACCTGAATCATTACTGGAACGGCCGCCGGTATTCGATCGACGCGATGCTCATGGGGAGCACCGTCCAGGGAAACGCGACCGCGATCGACGCCACCCAGCAGTCCAGCGCGCGCTACTACCAGCGCCCCGACGCGACCCACCTCCACTACGACCCCACCCGCACGAGCCTTTCCGGGTACGCGGGGCTTTTCTCGATCAACAAGGTGGCGGGGAGGCACGGCCTGGGGTCGCTGACCTATCAGGACTGGAGCCCCGGGTTCGAGATCAATGACGTCGGATTCCAGAACGCCGCCGACAGCAGGGGGCTGTCCTGGCTCGGCATGTACAAGGAGGACAGGCCACACGGACCGATTCGAAACTGGGACACCTTTCTCTTCTCGAATTGGTCGTGGAACTACGGCGGCGACAACACCTACGTGGAATATGCCGGGCACATCGAGGGGGAACTATCCAACTACTGGTACGCCACCCTCCGCGGGGAGGTCTACCCGGGGAACCTCGACGACCGACTGACCCGCGGCGGACCCCTCTCACGCCTCCCGTCGGGCATGACCTTCCGCGTGAGCGTCAGCACCGACTCCCGCAAGACCTATCGGTTGAGCTTGAACGGCGCCAGCGGATGGGACGAAGCGGGCGGGCAGGTGCGGCAGCTCAGCGCCTCGCTCTCGGTCCGTCCGACGAGCGCGCTCCGGCTTCTCTTCGAGCCGGCGTACCGAAAGTACAGCGATAATGCCCAGTACGTGCAGACCGTGACGGACTCCTTCGCGGACGCGACCTACGACGCGCGGTACGTGTTCGCCACGCTCGACCAGGTCCAGCTTTCGCTGGATACCCGCCTCGACTGGACCTTTTCGCCCACGCTCAGCCTCCAGCTCTATCTCCAGCCGCTCATCGCGAGCGGCGACTACTCGAAGATCAAGGAGCTGCGCGCGCCCAGCACCTACGAGTTCAACGTCTACGGCCAGCACGTGGGCACGAGCACGATCGACGCGTCGGGTGACTACACCATCGATCCCGACGGATCCGGACCGGACACCTCCTTTGTGGTCCAGAATCCGGACTTCAACTTCCGCTCGCTTCGAGGAAACGCGGTCCTTCGATGGGAGTACCGCCCCGGGTCCGCGCTCTTCTTCGTCTGGCAACAGGGGCGCGAGGCGACCGAGCCGTTCGGCGACTTCGACTTCTCGCGGGATTGGCACGGGCTCTTCGACATCCAGCCCGAGAACGTCGTCGCGGTGAAATTGACCTACTGGCTCGCGCTCTGACGAGGGGAGGGAGCGCCCCGCGGCCCTGCCGGCCGAGCACCCCGCCTATTCCAGCTGCTTTCGGAAGCGCCTCACGCTGAATCCGAAGAAGAGGAGAGCCAACGCCAGGAGCATCCCCGTCTGCGGGAGGACCTCCAGGACGCCGGAGCCCTTGAGCAAGATGGCCCGCAGGCTCTGCAGGTAGTATGTCAGCGGAAAGGCGAGCCCGATTCCCCTGGCGATCGCGGGCATCCCTTCACGGGGAAACATGAAGCCCGAAAGGAGCACGTTGGGGAGGACGAAGAAGTAGGAGGCCTGCATGGCCTGGGCTTGCGTGCGAACCAGGGTGGAGATGAAGAGGCCGAGCCCGAGGTTGGCAACGATGAAAAGGAACGTGATCCCGTAGACCAGGAGAAGGCTTCCCACGACCGGCATCCCGAAGATCAGTCGGCCCAGGATGAGGACGGCCGTCACCTGGAAGTAGCCGACCAGCACGTAGGGGGAAATCTTGCCCAGCATCAGCTCGCTCCGTGTGACCGGCGTGACGATCAGCTGCTCCATCGTGCCAAACTCTCGCTCTCTCACGATCGACATCGAGGTGATGATGAGCATGGTGATGGAGAGAATCATCCCGATGATCCCCGGCACGATGAAGATCGAGCTCTTGAGCGCCGGGTTATAGAGGGGACGGACCCTCACCTCGAGCGGGGGAGCGGTGGAGCCCGCCGCGCCTCCGGCCCTCGCGATCAACAGATCGATGTTCTGTCGCTCGCCCACCAGCTGCCCCGCGGCGATCGCGCTCTGGGACGAATTGGGATCGGATGCGTCGACGATCAGCTGGGCGGTGGCCGGACGGCCGCGCTTCAACCTCCGGGCGTAATCCTCGGGGATCACGATCGCGGCGCGGACCTCGCCCCGATCGATCATCCGAACCGCCTCGTCGTAGGAGGGAGCCTCCTTGGTGGCGGTGAAGTTGTCGGTCGCCTCCAGCTTTCGCACGAGATCGCGGCTCTCCTGCGTCTGGCTCTCGTCATGCACCGCCATCGGCAGGTGCCGCACGTCCATCCGGATCGCGTAGCCGAAGACCAGGAGCTGGACGATGGGGATTCCGAGCATCATTCCGAGCGTCGGGCGGTCGCGGCGCATCTGGATGAATTCCTTCCACGCGATCGTGCCGAACCGGCGAAGGCTCATGACTCCTTCTCCTGGAGCGCGATGAAGATATCCTCGAGCGTAAAGCCAGCTCCGAACGAGGCCTTGACCTCGGCCGGCGTTCCCACGGCCTTGAGGCGGCCCTGGGAAAGAAACGCCAACCGATCGAAGCGCTCCGCCTCGTCCATGTAGTGGGTCGTGACGATCATCGTCGTACCGCGCGCCGCGAGGCCGCGGATGATCTGCCAGAACACCCGTCGCGCGTATGGGTCGACGCCCGCGGTGGGCTCGTCGAGGAAGACCACCGGCGGCTCGTGAAGGAGCGCGCACCCCAGCGCGAGGCGCCGCTTGTTGCCGCCCGAGAGGGTGCCGGCGAGGCGGCGGGATTCACCGGAGAGGAGCATCGTCTCCATGGCCCATTGGGCCCGCGGGCGCCAGTCCCGATCGATCCCGTAGAGACCGCCGTAGAAGCGGAGGTTTTCCTCCACGGTGAGGTCGCGGTAGAGGCCGAACGACTGCGACATGTATCCGATCCTCGACTTCACGAGATCGGGATCTTGGACGACGTCGACGTCGGCCACGACGGCGGTCCCCGAGGTGGGTCGGAGGAGCCCGCAGAGCATCCGTATCGTGGTTGTCTTGCCCGATCCGTTCGGGCCGAGAATGCCGAAGATTTCGCCCCGCCCGATCTCGAAGGAGACTTCGTTCACCGCAAGGATCGGCCCGAAGCGCTTGGAGAGCCCCCGGACCGAGATCACGGGGTCACGGTTTCGATCCGGGCGTCGGCGGGGAGTCCCGGCTTCAGGATTCCACCGGTGGGATCGAGGGCGATCTTGACGCCGAAGACGATGCTCGCGCGCTCCTCTTCGGTGAGTGCCGAGCGGGGGGTGAACTCGGCGCGGGTGGCGATCTCGACGACTCGTCCCGGAAAGGTTCGCCCCTTCCAGCCGAGGACCCGCACCTCGGCCCTCGCGCCCACTCGGATTCGCGAGACCTCGGGCGTCGCCAGGTAACAACGCATCCAGAGCCGGTCGGGATTCCCCAGAGTCAGAATCGGGACGCCGGGGCCGACCACCTCGCCCTGCTCCACGTTCTTGAGGAGCACCACCCCGCGGATCGGCGCCGTGAGGATCAGCTCGTGCGCCTTGGCCTTGCTCGAGTAGAGCTCTCCCTTCGCCGCCTGCGCCGCTTGCCGCGCCGCGACGATCTGGTCGCTCCGGTACCCGCTCTCGACGAGCGCCAGCCGCTCTTCCGCCGCGGCGCGCCGCGCCGCCGCCTCGTCGCGCGCCGCGCGCGCGCGGTCGACGTCGGCGTCCGCGACCAGCTGCCGCTGGTACATCCCCTCCGTCCGCTTGAGCTCGGAATCCGCGAGCTTGAGCGACGTCGTGGCGGCGTCGAGCTCGGCCCGAGCGGTCTTCCGCTCCGCCGCGCGGGGCCCTGTCTGCTGGTCCCGCCAGAGCGCCTCGGCCCGCTCGGTTTCGGCCGTCGCGGCCTCCACCTCACCCGTGATCTCGCCGTGCGCGAGCACCACCAAGGTGTCCCCGGCGCGGACGCTGTCCCCTTCGGTCACGAAGAGACGCTGGAGCCTGCCGCCGACGAGCGATGCGATATCCACCTCGTCCAGCTCGATGGTGCCGCTTCCCACCACGTGGCTCTTGTCGCGCGCGCACCCGAGCGAAAGGAGCGCCATCGCGAGGACGGTAGGGAGGGTTCCGGCGTGGAGGCGGTGAGCGCGCGGGAGAGGCGAAATCACACTCCAGAGTATACACTCGCCGCCATGCGGATCGAGCCGATGCAACCTGCCGACTGGGCGCAGGTCCGGGCGATCTATGTCGAGGGGATCGCGACCGGAAACGCCACGTTCGAGGTGGATGCTCCCAGCTGGGAGGCGTGGGACGCGGCGCACCGGAGCGAGCCGCGCCTCGTCGCCCGGGACGGACGGGGAGGCATCCTTGGATGGGCCGCCGTCACGCCGGTCTCCGGCCGGTGCGTCTACGAAGGCGTGGGGGACCTGAGCATCTACGTCGCGGCCGCGGCGCGCGGGAAGGGCGTGGGCCAGAGCCTGCTTCAGGCCCTCGTGGAAGCCTCCGAGCGCGCCGGCATCTGGACGCTGCAGGCCGGAATCTTTCCGGAGAATCAAGCGAGCCTCGCGCTGCATCGGCGGTGTGGATTCCGGGACGTCGGGCGGCGGGAGCGGATCGGAAGGATGAACGGGGTTTGGCGGGACGTGCTGCTGCTCGAGCGAAGGAGCCGAGCTGTCGGTGGCGACGGGTAGCCTCTACGGACTCTTGACCAGCCGGTAAACCTCTCCAGCCAGAAGGACAAGGCAAAGCTCCCCCGCGCCGTCGAGCCCGAAGGACGACAGCCCGCTCATCGCGCCGCCCGCCTGGGTGCGGAGCACCCCCGTCCAATCCATCTCCTCGGTCGCGAGGCCGTTTTGGATCTTGAAGCTCCGGATCAGCCCAGTGCAGTAATCGCCGTAGAAGTAGGTGCCCTGGAGCTCCGGGATCAGCGCGCCGCGGTAGACACAGCCGCCCGTCACCGAGCAGCCCGCCGAGTGGTTGTACTCCGTGACCGGGAGCGTGATTCCGAGCGAGCTGCACGCGGCATTGGGAGGATAGCAGTGGCGACCTTCCATTTTGTTCCAGCCGTAGTTTCGACCGCCGGTGGTGGAGGGCTCGTAATCCACTTCTTCCCAGGCGCTCTGTCCGACGTCGGCGATGTACATGTCGCCGTTTCCGCGGTCGAAGCTGAACCGCCACGGGTTCCGTAAGCCGTACGACCAGATCTCCCCGCGTCGCCCGGCCTGTCCCACGAATGGATTGCTCGCCGGGATCGCATAAGGCGACCCCGAATCGACGTCGAGCCTCAGTATCTTTCCGAGGAGCGCGTTCAGATTCTGTCCGTTTCCCCGAGGGTCGCCGGCGTCCCCGCCGTCGCCGAGCGCGATGTAGAGGAATCCATCCGGCCCAAACGCGAGCTGGCCGCCGTTGTGGTTGGGAAACGGCTGATCGACGAAGAGAATCTCGCGCGACGTGGCCGAAGCCGTGTCGGGATCGGAGGAGACCACGTATTCCACCACGCGCGTGTCGCCTGCCCGGTCGGTGTAGTCCACGTAGAATTTCCCGTTGGTGGAGTACTGAGGATGAAACGCAAGGCCGAGAAGCCCCTGCTCCGAGCCCGCGCTGACCGAGGCTCCGATGTTCAGGAAAGGACGGGCCAGCAGCTGTCCGCTCTTTACGATCCGGATCGTCCCCGTCTTTTCCACGATGAAAACCCTGGCGGTATCACCCGGGGGCGCGGCGAGATCCACCGGCTGGGAAAGCCCGGTGGCGATCCGCTGGGCCAGATATCCCGACGGCGCTGCCGGCGGGCGCATCGTGGCGGGGCTCGATTCGTTGCTGTCGCAGGAGGCCAGGAGGAGGAGGCAAACGGCCAGCGGAAGGGCGTGACGCGGGCTCAAGGCTCCTTCTTGCCCGTCACCAGGCGGAATATCTTGAGCACGGGGTCGTAATGGTCGTCCACGACCCGTTCTTTGAGGGGAATGATGGCGTTGTCGGTGATGTTGATGTCTTCGGGGCAGACCTCGGTGCAGCACTTGGTAATGTTGCAGTAGCCGATCCCCATCGTCTCCTTCAGCAGCTTGGTCCGGTTCAGGGCGTCCATGGGGTGGGTCTCCAGGCCCGCCACCCGCACGAAGAACCGCGGTCCCGCGAAATGGGCCTTCTCGCCGTGCTCGCGGAGGACATGGCAGACGTTCTGGCAGAGGAAACACTCGATGCACTTCCGGTACTCCTGGACGCGATCGATGTCCTCCTGCTTCCAGCGCCACTCGGCGTTCTTCTTGGGCGTGAACGGGGGGATCTTCTTGTTGACCTCGTAATTCCAGCTCACGTCGGTCACGAGGTCCTTGATCAGGGGGAAGGACTTCATCGGCTTCACGGTGATCGGCTGGTCCAAGGGGAGCGAGTCGAGCCGGGCCTTACACATGAGCTTGGGCCTGCCGTTCACCTCGGCGCTGCACGAGCCACACTTGGCCGCCTTGCAATTCCACCGCACCGCGAGGTCGGGGGCGGCTTGGGCCTGGATGCGGTGGACCGCGTCGAGGACCACCATCCCCTCCTCGACGGCCACCTTGTACTCCTGCATCGATCCGGCCTCGGCGTTTCCTCGAAAGACGTGGAAGACGGCCTCCTTCATCGATCCTCCCTCAGACCTTCACCGCTTCGAGCTCGGCTTCCACGATCGATCGAAGCTCCGCGGGCATCTCGGGGAGCGGCGCCTGGGTCACGCTCATCGAGTCTCCATCGCGCCTCACCACGGAGTTCTTCTTGCTGAGTTCGGGATCGAGATTCGGGTAGTCGAGGCGCGCGTGGCCGCCCCGGCTCTCCTTGCGGAGGAGGGCGCTTCGCGCGACCGCCTGGCTGCAGAGGAGCATAGAGCGGAGGTCCCGCGCCAGGTGCCAGCCGGGGTTGAACTCCCGGGCGCCCGTGACGGCCACCCGCGCCGCTTCCCGCTCCAGCGCGCCGAGCTCCTGAATCGCCTTCTCCAGATCACTCTCGACCCGGAAGATTCCGACCAACGACTCCATCGTCGCTTGGAGCTTTGCGTGGAGGTCGTACGGGGTAGGGCCCCCGGTCCGCTCGAAGGGAGCGAGCATCTCGCGTTCCGCGGCCCTCAACAGCTCGGGATCGATCGTCGAGTGCCCCGGGACCTTCTTCGCGCCATCGGCGGCTCCCCGGCCGGCGCGGCGGCCAAAGACCAGGAGATCGGAGAGGGAATTTCCTCCGAGTCGGTTCGCGCCGTGCATCCCGCCCGACGTCTCCCCGGCCGCGTAGAGCCCGGGAACCGTGGCCGCCCCTGTGTCGGGATCGACGCGCACGCCACCCATGATGTAGTGGGCCGTGGGGCCCACCTCCATCGGCGTTCGGGTGATGTCGACGTCCGCCAGCTCCATGAACTGGTGGTACATGGACGGGAGCTTCTTCTTCACGTACTCCGCTTGCTTGTGCGAGATGTCGAGGAACGCGCCGCCGTGGGGCGACCCGCGGCCTTCCTTCACCTCGGTGTAGATCGCGCGCGCGACCAAGTCGCGCGTCGAGAGCTCCATCCGCTTGGGGTCGTAGCGTTCCATGAAGCGTTCGTTCTTCGAGTTTCGGAGGAGGCCGCCCTCGCCGCGCACGGCCTCCGTCACCAGAAGGCCCTGGACGCCCGGCGGCCAGACCATTCCCGTGGGGTGGAATTGCACGAATTCCATGTCGATGAGCTCGGCGCCCGCCTCATACGCCAGCGCGTGGCCGTCCCCCGTGTATTCCCAGGAATTGGACGTGACCCGGTAGGCCTTCCCGATCCCCCCTGTCGCCAGGACGATCGCTTTCGCGCGGAACACCACGAACCGTCCGGTGTCCCGCCAGTAGGCGAAGGCACCGACGACGCGGCCGGCGTCGGTGAAGAGCCTCGTGACGGTGCACTCCATGAAGACCTCGAGGCCCTGGTGGACTCCGTGGTCTTGCAGCGTGCGGATCATCTCGAGGCCGGTCCGGTCTCCCACGTGGGCGAGGCGCGGCGCGCTGTGGCCGCCGAAATTCCTCTGCAAGATCCGGCCGTCCGGGGTCCGGTCGAAGACGGCGCCCCATTCTTCGAGCTCGCGGACGCGGTCGGGGGCCTCCTGCGCGTGGAGCTGCGCCATGCGCCAGTGGTTGAGCATCTTTCCGCCCAGCATCGTGTCGCGGAAGTGGACCTTCCAGGAGTCTTTGGAGTCGACGTGCGCCAGCGCCGCGGCGACGCCTCCCTCGGCCATCACCGTGTGGGCCTTCCCGAGGAGGGACTTGCACACGACGGCGACTTTGGCTCCCGCCGCCGATGCCTCGATCGCGGCGCGAAGCCCCGCGCCGCCCGCGCCGATGACCAAGACGTCGAAATCGTGGGTCTTGAACGGGCTCACAGGAATCTCAGGTCATGAAGGATGCCCATCGAAAGGAGACGGATGTAGACGTCGGCTCCGGTCACGGCGAAAAGAGAGACCCATGCGTAGAGCTGATGCCGCTCGTTCAGGCCGGTGACCCGCTGCCAGATCCCATGGCGCGCCCGCGAGGAAGCGGAGCACGAGAAGCAGTCGAGGTTCCCGCCGACGAGGTGGCGCCAGGAGTGGCACGACGTGGTGTAGAGGGTGAGCGTCCCCGTGCTCGCGAGCACCGCGAGCGAGCCGAGGCCGATCCCCATCCGGCCGTCGAAATGAAACGCGTCCCAGACATCCCGCCAGAGGAAGATGAGCCAGAAGATCGCCAGGTAGAGGGCGAAACGGTGCATGTTCTGGAGCAGGAACGGAAATTTTACCTCGCCCGTGTACTTCCGCTTCATCTCGCCCACGCCGCACGCGGGCGGGTCCCAGAAGAATGCGCGATAGTAGGCCTTTCGATAGTAGTAGCAGGTCGTTCGAAACAGGAGCGGCGGGATCAGGATCAAGAACGCGGGCGAGAGCGGCCACCAGCCGGGGTGGATTTCGGGGGAATAGACGGGCGAGAGGTATCCGCCGAAGCGGAAATGCGCGTTCTGCGCCGCGGCCCAGGTGAGATAGAGCCCCAATATGCCTAGCGCGGCGGCCACCGCGAACGGCGCGACCCACCAGGCGTCCCGGCGGTCCGTCGCCCCAAATCCATCCTTCGCGATCGCTTCGTTCGTTCGCGTCAACGCGGTCGTTCCTGAGAGCCGCTCCATCGATTTCAAGACGCCGAAAACCCCGCAAAGCCTACCACACCGGGGAAGACAAAGCAGCCGGCGCGACGTGGGTGTCGCGCCGGCTCCGGGGGGTGGCTTCGCGGGCGCCTTTGGACCGGCGCCCGGACCGCGATCTCAATCAGTCTTCGTCTTCGTAGCTCCAGTTCTGCTCGTCCCGCCCACCGCTGTTGTCCCAAGCTCCGGAATCCCAATCGTGCGCCACGACCCGATATCCATCGGGCGCATGCGAGCAGTGCGCGACGTGCGCCTCGTAGGCGTGGTAGCTGGTAAACCGCGCGTCACAGAAATTGCAGCCGTAGAGGTCACCCGGATCGGCATATTCGGCATGAACGCTCACGCCTCCAATGACCGCGCCGGCCGAGATGAAGAACCGGAGCGGGCGGACGTAGCAAGTCCGCTGAGGGTAGTAGTAAACCGGCGCGCGGTAATACCGCCATCCATAGGCCGGTCGGCCGTGATAGCCCCAACCCGGTCCTACCCAAACGCGATCGCGGTAGACGCGGTAGCCGCGCCAGGAGCGGGAATAACGCTGCCCTGGGCCGACGTACCGCGGCGCGCGCCACGTGGGGGCCCGATACGAGTCATGCCGCGCGGGGGCGCGGTACGCTTCACGCCGCGCGGGGCGCTGCCCACCCTCCTTGGGGTTCCACCACTTTCCTTGTTCAGCCTGGGCTGAGCTGGCGCCGCCCAGCAGCATGATGGCGCTGAGCAGGCCCACGAGTACCGTGACTCTCTTTGACGTCCAATTCGCGTTCATTGGGACCGCTCCTTTCCGGCGATTGGGGGGGACTCCCCGTGCCTTCAGAGCGGGTAAGAGCAACGGGTGTGCCGGGGGCGGAATATTCGAATAAACTGCTATTATATAATAAGTTATGGCCTAGTCCAGCCGCGGAAAGTGTGCCGCATACCGTGACCGAGAGTCACGGTGTGGACGACCTACGGAGCCGGTGGAAGGCTCGCTACTCGGCCGCCGCGGTCGAAGCCAAATTAGCCGCGCCTCCCGGCTCGGTCGCCGTGAGGCGGATCGTGAGATCGAGCACACCCGGATCGAGGGGGCGCCCCGCCTGCACGAGGGCGCGCTCGTAGCCCGCGACCGGGCCCACGTAGGGGACATAGGTGATCGTCCCGTACGAGTACATTCGGGAGGACCCCAAGACGTTGCCGTCGACGTCCGTCGCCACGCTCGCCCCGAAATCGATGACGTAGAGCACCTCGACGGCGCCCCGACGTATCACTCTTGCCATGCCGGCAGAACGATCCGGGAGCACCCGCGCGTGGAGGAAGACGTCGTCGGCGAGGTCGGGAACGAGCTGCATATGGAACGTGCTTCCCGGGCGAAGGTTCGCCACGAGGTACTTCCACGCGATGTCCGTATTGAGATCGCCGTAGCTGCCGATGAATTCGCGCGTCTTGACCCATGCGTAGCCGAACAGGAACGTCGGTGGGTCCACGTCGGTAAAATCCCTGGCGGCGCTGGGCCGGACCGAGCTCGGCCAACGCTGCGCGATCTTGGCCGCCAGATCGGGCCGCGCCAAGGAGAGCGCGTGGAGAAATCCCGCGGGCGGCGCGGGCGACGCCGGCGCCGGCAGTCGGTTGGGAACGACACTCACCGGCGCCGCCAGATCGAAAAGCGTCGCCTCGAGATTCTGTCCCACGGCGCCCGAGAGGGTCGTCTTCATGCCGTTGAACTGCAGCCTGTACCCCGCGGCCGAAGCGATCGGGTTCGCGCCGATCGGATGGTGGAGCAAGAGCGCCGCGACCCGGCTCAGGCTCGGCGCCGGCGGGGCCTCTCCTGGCGTCGAGTAGAGTCGTGGCTCGGGCCTGTCCCAAAACCGCTGGTCGATTCGGTAGGTCCAGGACCGGCCGTCGTCATTCGGCCAGATGTTCTGGAGCAGGGCCCCCCGACTGTCACGAAACTCCTCACCAAAGATCGTCTCGACGCCCAAGCCGGCTGCCGCTTGGAGCCCGCCGGCGTCCCCCGAGGTTGTCGGCGCGAGGGGGTTCGGCGCGTCGGAGCATCCGCTTGGAATGAGCCCCAGGAACATGAGAGGGAGTAGGAGACGGAACGTCCGGGCGGCGGGCACCATGGGAGCACCTCCTGCTGTCTCTGTGGAGCGAGGTCGACTGACCCGAGTCCAATGAGGCTACATCGAGGTGCCCCCGAGGGGAAGGGCTGTCAGGGACCGAGGGCGGTGGCCACCCAGCCCGATCCCTCGCGGCGGTAGAGCGTCCGATCGTGGAGCCGGTTTTCTCGACCCTCCCAGAATTCAATCTGGTGGGGAACCACCAGAAATCCGGTCCAGAAGGGCGGGCGTGGGACCCGCTCCCGAGGGAGCTTTCGATCCATCTCCGCGTATCGCCGCTCCAGCTCGGCGCGGCCGTCGAGAAGCGGCTGGCTCTGCGGCGAAGCCCAAGCGGCGACTTGGTGGGCTCTGGGGCGCGACGCCCAGTATCGATCGGCTTCGGCGTCGGAAACGGGAGAGGCCAGTCCATCCATGCGGACCTGTCGCGTCATCGGCGGCCAGTAAAAACAGAGGGAAACCGGAACGGCCGCGCCCCGGCCCATGCCGAGCTCCCGTCCCTTTCTGCTCTCGACGTTGGTGTAGAAGACCACGCCGCGTGGGTCGACCCCTCGGGCCAGGACCATCCGCACCGAGGGGCTGCCGTCGGCGCCGACCGTCGCGAGGGCGACGGCCGAGGGTTCGGGCAGATCGGTCCGGGCCGCGGCCTCGAGCCATTCCTGAAAGAGCGCGATGGGATCTCCTTGCGCGGTCACAGACTCATCCTACCGCCGGCGCGCGCCCCCGCGTGTAGGAATCGTTCTTCGGGGAACCCACAGAACGCGGACCCATCCTGTATGATCTGGGAGCCGGCGCGGCGGGCCCAATCCTGCATCGTGCGAGTTCGCCCGGGTCCGTTCGCGCCCGGCGCAATGACCCCCGAGCCCTCCTCCGCCCTACCTCGGCTGTGATATCGTTTCCCCTTGATGAACCAGATTCCGCTCTGGGACTTCATGTCCGCCCGCCGCACGACGATCAAGCCGCTCTCCAAGTCCCGGGTCACAGCCGGGCTTCAATGCTTGAAGCGGGTTTACCTCGAGACCTACGCCCACGATGACCGGGACGAGATGGATCCCGGGCGCCAAGCGATTCTGGACGCGGGGAGGCAGGTGGGGAAAGTCGCCCGCGGGCGGTTTCCGGGGGGCGTCGTCATCACCGAGGACCCCAAGCTCCACGACCTCGCCGTGCGGGAGACGGCGGCCATGCTCCCCGATCCAGGGACGCCGGCGATCTATGAGGCCGCGTTCACCTTCGACGGGATTCGGGTCCGGGTCGATGTGCTCGCGCGAACCGGCTCCCGAGCCTGGAATCTGATCGAGGTCAAGTCGAGCGCCGGCTTCAAGGAGGAATACCTGCCGGACCTCGCGATCCAGGTCCACGTCGCGGAGGGAAGCGGCGTCCGTGTTGATCGCGCCGTCCTGCTCCACGTGAACAACCAGTACCTCTGGCCGGGAGGCGACTACGATCTGAACGCGCTCTTCGCGGTCCAGGATCTGACCGAGGACGCCCGCTCGACGATTCCCAGACTCCTCGAAAGCATCGAGGCGATGCGCGAGGCGCTGCGAGGAACCGAGCCGCCCGCGATCGCGGTCGGGCCCCAGTGCCGGAAGCCCTACGTCTGCCCGTACTACGACTATTGTCACGGGGACGGCCCGGAGCACCGGGTGAGCGATTTGCCGAGGCTTTCGCCCAAGGTCTACCACGCGCTCCTCGGCGCCGAGATCGAGGACATCAAGGACATTCCGGAGGACTTCGACGGCTTGAGCGCGCTCCAGAGGCGCGTGCGGGACTGCGTCGTGAAGGGCGAGCCGTTCACCCACCCGGATCTGAAGTCCCACCTCGAAGCGATCCGGCACCCGGTCCACTTCCTCGACTTCGAAACCTGTAACCCCGCGCTCCCGATCATCCCGTGGACGCGGCCGTTTCAGCAGACGCCGTTCCAGTGGTCCGACCACGTCCTGGACCGGAGCGGGTCGGTACGCCATCGGGCCTTCCTCCATGCCGAGAGGTCCGATCCCCGGCCAAGGCTCGCTGAGGAGCTGCTCGATGCCCTCGACGGAGACGGATCGATCGTCGTCTACTCGGAGTTCGAGGCTCGGGTGATCCGCTCTCTGGCCGAGGCGCTCCCCGCGCTCGCCGATCGACTTCTTCCGCTCGTCGAGCGGCGCATGGTGGATCTCCACAAGCTGATTCATGAGCACTACTACCATCCCGGATTTCACGGATCTTTCTCGATCAAGGACGTGCTGCCCGTCCTCGTGGACGGGCTCGACTACAGCAAGCTCCTGATCCGGGAAGGAAGCCAGGCCGCCCTGGCCTTCTCGGCCATGACCGATCCATCGACGCACCCGGCAGAGCGCGAGAATCTCCGGAAGGGGCTCCTCGCCTACTGTGAACGCGACACGGAAGCGATGCTCCGTTTGTTTCAGACCCTCAAGGAGACCTCGTGACCCCACGCACCGCTCTTGCCGCCGCGCTGGCCCTCGCCTGGGCCCTCGTTTCCCCGACGCTCGCCCTGGCGGCGAGCGGGAAGCACCACCAGAAGACGTGGGCCTTTTCCTTCGCGGCGGACACGCTGGGCCAGGCGCCCACGAACAGCGTGAGGTTCGGCGGCCTGTGGGAGGTGGTCGTCGACTCCACCCGGGCACCCGCCGACAGCGCCGCCTGGGACTCCGCCGCCCTCCCGCGAGTGCTTCGGCAGCGTGAGGAGGATGACGGCCTCAAGTTTCACTACATCCAGTTTCCCAAGCCCGTGCTGGGCGACATGACCGTATCGATGCGGTTTCGGATCCGGAGCGGGGAGATCGATCCTTCGGCCGGGGTGATGTTTCAGCTCGATCCCAAGGGAAGAAACGGCTACATCGTCCGCGTGAGCGGTGATACCGGTGAGCTGATCGCGCACTACCTGCTGGTGGGAAAGCGCCGGGACCTTCACTATGCCAAGATCACTCCGCCCGAGCCCCAGACGTGGCACACCATCGAGGTCGAGCGCAAAGGGAGCGTCATGATCGCGCGCTACGATGGGGAGGAGAAGATCCGACTCCGGGACGAGCGCTTCTCGTCAGGGGGCGTGGGGCTCTGGACCGAGGATGATACGGTGGTCGACTTCGACCAGCTCCGGGTGTCGATGCGGTGATGCGTCAGGGGCGCGCCGTCACGGTGGGGCCTGAGTCGGGTGCCGGTGAGAACCGCGAGCTCACACCCGTGCCGCCGTACGCGCCCCGTCGTCCCTGACGCGGGCACAGCCTTCCGGCCGTCCTTGGCCGGTGGCGCACTTCGATGGGCTAATTCGCTTCGATGCCCGCCACGGCGGCAGAATACATGAGCCTCCCTACATTCGCTAGCCCCTGGCCGCGACGCCCACTCGGGTCGCCACCTCGCTCAAATAGGCCGCGGATGCCTTGGCCCCGCCGAGGAAGTTGGCAACGGGGAAGTTCTCGTTCGGAGCGTGAAGGTTATCCCCCGGAAGGCCATATCCCATCATGACGCAGGGCGCCCCGGTCACCTGAACCAGCGGCGGGACGATCGGAATCGAGCCCCCCATCGCGAGGGTGACGGCCGGCTTCCCAAAGGCTGCTTCGAGAGCGCGGAGCCCCGCCTGGACGTAAGGGCTCTTAGGGTCCGCCCAAAAGGGCTGACCCGCGCCGAAGCGCTTGAACTCCACTTTCCCCTTGTCGCCGACCAGCGTGCGGACGTGCCGCTCGAAGATTTGGAGAATCTTCTCGGGGTCCTGGTTGGGCACGAGGCGCATGCTGATCTTGGCGTGGGCCTTGTTCCCGATGACGGTCTTGAAGCCTTGTCCCGTATAGCCGCCCCAAATCCCGTTGACCTGGAGTGTCGGGCGGAGCGTCCCCGATTCGAGCGGCGTGAACCCCTCTTCGTGGAAAAGCCGCGCCACCCCCATCGATTTCGCCATCGCGGCGTCGTCCCAGGGCCTCGCCGTGACCGCGCGGCGTGAGTCGGCGGTCGGGGCGACCACGTCATCGTAGAACCCGGGCACCAGAACGCGGCCTGACTCGAAATCTTTGAGATTCTGGATGACCCATCGGAGCACGTCGATCGGCTCGTAGAGCATCCCGCCCCACTCGCCGGAGTGCTTGTCGCCGTCGGCCCCGGTGATCGTGATCTCGACCGTCTGGATGCCTCGGAGGGAGAGCGTCACGGCGGGATGGTCCATGTCGGGAAAATTCGAGTCCGAGACGACGAAGACGTCGCACGCGAGCTTCTTCGCGTGCTTGGGAAGCTCGACCGCCATCGCCTCGCCGTCGTACTCCTCATCGCTCTCGATGATGAACTTGACGTTCACCGGGAGCCCGCCGCCGCCCTTCAGGGCGGCCTCGACCCCGACGATCTGAGCGTAGTGCTGCCCCTTGTTGTCGTCCGCGCCCCGGGCCCAGATCTTTCCGTCGTGGATCCGCGGCTCGAACGGAGGCGATTGCCAGAGCTCGATCGGATCGACCGGCTGGACATCGACGTGGCCGTAGATCAGGACCGTCGGCATGTCGGCGCTCACCATCCGCTCGGCGAAAAGACCCGCGTGGGCGCGGGTCGGCCAGACCTCGGTGCGAAAGCCGAGCGATTCCAGCTTCTTCTTGTCGTACTCCAAGGCGCGCGCGACGTCGGCGTCGTGCTCCTTGTGCGCGCTGATGCTGGGGATCTTCAGAAAACCGACCAGCTCGTCGATGAGCCGCTTCTGATGCTCCTGTATGTAGGCGAACGCCTTTTCGAGATTCATGGGGTCTCCCGGTGGGGGATGGAATTTCCGGTGCGCGACGGCTCGGTCCCCTGGATGCTACTCCCTTTTGGCCGAGCTTCCAACCCCGCCCCTCAGCGACACTTATCAATACGTGCCCGGTGGAATGGAATAGTCCTCGCTTCGCCCGCGTAGTAGAGTCGGCGGCCGATGACCCCACCGCGGCCCGATCGGTCTGCCCTTACCGACGACGAGCTGGTCCGCCTCGTGCGCGGCGGCGAGACGGACACGTTCGCGGAGATCGTGCGCCGTACTCGGCGTCCCGCGTATCTCCTGGCTCGCCGGATCACCCGAAACCACGAAGACGCGGACGACGTGGTCCAGGAGAGCTACGTGAAGGCCTACCGCGCCCTCGATCGCTTTGAGCCGGGCGCCGCGATCACGCCCTGGCTCCTCACGATCGTGGCACGAACCGCCCTTTCCGCGATCCGTCAGGGGAAGCGGCGCGCGGCTCAACCGCTGGACGACCCAGGGCCCGACGGGGGACCGCCGCTCGCCGAGCGGGTCGCCGATCCCGCCTCGGATCCCGGAGCGATGGCAAGGCGGCTCGAGGTGGAGCGGGCCTACGCGCGCCTCTCCGAGGAGCATCGCGTGATCCTCGCCCTGCGGGTGGATGGCGATTTCTCCTACGTATCCATCGCCGACGCGCTCGGGATTCCGATCGGAACCGTCATGTCACGCCTCGCCAGGGCGCGCGAAGCCTTGGTCGAGCAGATGAGCCAAAATCAGAAAGGTCGTTTGCGCATGAGTCCGAATCAACTGCACCCGTCGGGCGAGGATCTCTTTGCCTATCGCGACGGCGAGCTCAAAGCCGATCGTCGCGCGGTCATCGAAGCGCACGTTCTGAGCTGCCACGTCTGCCGGGAGCTGATCGACGAGATTTCACGGCTCGAATCGGAGTTGAAGATCGGCGCGGGAGAGCCGGGAGAGGGCTACCTCGAGCGGATGACCGACAAGGTGATGGCGCGCCTTGAGACCGGCGAGACGGCGCCGAGGGCCGAGCGCCGCCGCTCGGAGGCCGAGATGGAGTGGGAGGCCAAGCGCGCCCGGGCTCCTCGTTTGCCCTGGGTCGCCCTGATCTCGACGGCGAGCGCCGCCGCGACCGTCATCATCATCGCGGTGCTCCTGGTCCGGCAGGGAGCGGTCTTGAAGCATCCTCCACAAGTGTCGGTGCTGGAGCGCTCGGCCCCCGACGCGGCGCGCTCACGCGCCAAGCGCGACTCCCTTGGCGCGCGCCGGCCCGAGGCTGGCGCCGTGGGGAAGAAGCGCGAGAATCGGGGACCTGAGTCCAAGGACGAGGAGATCCGCGGCGATCAAAGATTGGCAGCACGCAAGGAGCTGGCGAAGGACCGAGGCGGACCTCGATCAGAAGGTAAAGCAGGACGCAAACGCACCGGCCGCCGAGGGGAAGATTCAGCTCCGCGGCGGCGCTGCGGACGAGGTGGTGGCGAAGCCGGACGCGGGCCGTGAGAAGGCCGCCTCCGGCGCGCCATCGGCCCAGTCGGCCCCTTCGCCGCAGATGGCGGGGAACGGCCTCTTCGCGGAGCCCGCCGATCCGCGATTTCTGGCCCTCCTCCAGCGCTACGGCCTCCCGCCCACATGGGGACCCGGAATCTCGGACGAGAACGTCCTCCGCGCCGAGCCGGCGCTTCGAAATCTCTATCGAACCGGCGGGATCGCGACCCCGGTCGACTCGGCGCGGGCGAGGCTCTACTTCGCCGAGGCCATGCGGGTGAAGGCTGGCGCGGCCCCCGATTCGGCGACCGCCGATGAGATCATCCACCACTATCAACGCGCGATTCGGCTCTCGGCGGGCAACCCCGAGACGCAGCGGATCGCCGCGCAGAGGCTGCAGGAATTCTTGAAGGAGCGAACCCCAGAGCCCTGATCGGGCCGGCCGCCCCATTGAGCGCGGCTGCCCGCGACCATGCCCATCGAATACCGAATCGACCACGAGCGGCGGATCGTCTTCGCGAACGGCCGGGGAGTCATGACCGACGCGGACTTCTTTGGGTATCAGCGCGAGGTCTGGTCCTTGAGTGAGGTGGTCGGATACCACGAGCTCGTCGACATGAGCGCCGTGGAGCGGATCGAGCTCCCGTCGATCGACCGCATGCGGGCTCTGGCCGCCCTCTCCGCGCGAATGGATCCGCCCGAGCACAGGACCAAGTTCGCGATCGTCGCCTCCGAAGATTTGGCATTCGGCCTCGGCCGCATGTACGAGGTCTTTCGCGAGGGAGAGGCTTCCGGCCGGAAGGAGGTCATGGTCTTCCGCACGCTGGACGACGCCCTGGACTGGCTTGGGATTTCAGGACTCGACTAGGGGACCAGCCGCCGCTTCATCCGGACCAACGCCCACGCCGCGAGCAGGATTGCGGCCACGCCGACGTAGAGCGCGCTCCAGCCCATCATCGGGTGCGGCCAGCCCAGAACCGCCGCGCGGGTCAGAAGCGAGAGGTGGGTGAGCGGGAGACACCACGCAACGGCCAGCGCCCACCGCGGCAGGATGTCGACCGGGAAGAAGGTTCCTCCAAAGGCGAACATCGGCATGATGACCGCAAACATCGGCACGTTGAACTGAGAGATCGTCTTCACCGCCGACGTCATCAGGAGCCCAAACCCCGAGAAGAGAAGCCCGCCGGCCGCGGCGATCGGGATCACGAGCAGCCCGCTCGGCCAGGCCACCAGCCCCATCACGGTAAGCACGACCAGCATGATCGTCGCCGCGATCGTCGCCTTGGTCATCCCCCAGAGAATCTCTCCGAGAATCACGTCTTCCACCAGGAGCGGCGTGGCGAGGATCGCGTCGAAGGTCTTCTGGTAGTACATCCGCACGTACGACGAAAACGTGGTCTCGAAGAAGGCCCAGAACATGATCGCGATCGCGATGATGCCCGGCGCCATGAACTGGATGTAGGCCAGGGGGCGCCCCTCGTAGCGCACCTCGTGGATCAGCTGTCCCAGGCCAAGGCCGAAGGCAAGGACGTAGAGGATCGGCTCGAGGAGGGGAGGCAGGAACTCCGTCTTCCACGTGGTGAAGTAGACGTCCGCGTCCCGCTGCCAGACGCGGAACGCCCGGGTCGATAGGTTTCTTAAGATCTCGCGCATCGCGTCAATCCCGGAGCGCTCGGCCCGTGAGCTTGAGGAAGACATCCTCGAGCGAGGCGCGACGGATCAGGCGTTCCTGGTTGGGGAAGCGCTCCTCCAGGAGGCGCTCCACATGGTCTCCCTCCACCGGATAGAAATAGAGCCGGTCGCCGACCACCTCGATTCGCCCCGGAAGGCCCCGCAGAAACGATTCGAAGAGCTCGTCAAAGTTCCAGGCCTCGACCACCGTGCGTCCCACCTCGCGATCCACGAGCGACTGGGGCGAGCCCTCGAGCAGGATCTGCCCGTTGTCGATGACGATGACCCGGTCGCAGAGCTGCGCCGCCTCTTCCATGTAGTGGGTGGTGAGGAGCACGGTCACGCCGGTCGCGCGCAGGGCGCGGATGCGCGTCCAGATGGCGTGGCGTGCCTGCGGGTCGAGCCCGGTCGTCGGCTCGTCGAGGATGAGCACCCGCGGGCCGTTGATGAGGGCGCGCGCCAGGATCAGCCGCCGCTTCATCCCTCCCGAAAGCTCCGCGATCGCCGCGCGCTTTCGGTCGGAGAGCTGAACGAGGGCCAAGAGCTCCTCGGCCCGCGCGCGAAGGGCCTTTCCGGGGATGCCGAAATAGCGCCCGTAGACGAGGAGGTTCTTCAGGACGTCGAAATCGGGGTCGAGGTTGTCTTCCTGCGGGCAGATGCCGAGGAGCCGCTTCACCTCCCGCGGCCGCTCTCGCACGTCGATGCCGTAGACGGCGGCGGTGCCGGCGCTCGGCGGAAGAAAGCAAGAGACCATCCGGACGGTGGTTGTCTTGCCCGCGCCGTTCGGGCCGAGAAATCCAACGACCTCGCCCGCGGCCACCTCGAAGGAAACGCCCCGAACCGCCTCGAGCGCGCCGTACGTCTTCGCCAGGGCGCGGGCTACGATCGCGGCTCCATCGCCCTGCGTCATGCCGCCCAGCTTATCACGCCGTGCCACGCCGGCTTCGCGCGTTGCGGCCGCGGTTGTTCGGGGCTGAATTGCGCGGTACCATCAGCCCGTTCTACGCCCAGACCATTTCGGGGGTCCCGTATCAAACCCGCTCAATTGGAGGCAATTGATGATAAGAAAGGCACTTATCGCCATCGCTGCGACACTGGTCCTCGCAATTCCTGGGCTCGCGCTCGCGGCTGATCCGCCGGTCGGCCAGACGGCCGCTCCGGATACCCAGACGCAGCCCCAGACCCAGGCACCCCCGACCACAACGGAGCCGGCGCCGCCGACCCCCGCCATCGAGAAGGTCAACTACCTCGCGGGGCCGCCGGAGCAGTTGAAGAGGCTCTCGATCCTCCTAGGCACGTGGTCCGCGAAGACCCACACGTTTGAAAGCGCGATGGGACCGGAGTCGGATTACGCCGGCAAGACGACCTACAAGTGGCAATTCGCGGGAATGCACCTTGAAGGAATCCACGAGTACCAATTGAAGGGTGAGCCCACCTTCGGCCGGTCCGTCTGGGGTTGGGATCCGGACAAGCAGCAGTACCAGATCGTCTGGACCAACCGAACGTTCCCAGTTTCGTTCGTCTACTACGGCACCTTCGCGAACGACAACACGATCGTGCTTTTCTCGACCTTCATGATGCAGGGGAAGGCCATCACGCAGAAAATGACGTACCTCTTCTCCGATCCCGACAACTACACCATGACGGTGGAGAACGATATGTCAGGTGAGTTGAAGAAGGTGATGGCGGAGACGGGCACCCGCGCGAAGCCCGCGGCATCGTCCAAGGCCGCGCCGGCCAAGAAACCGGCTGCGACCGCAACGACGAAGAAGTCGGGCTAGGCGGGGTGCTTATCCCGCGACGAGCAGGCTCGTCGCGTACATCAGGGCGAAGCCGACCAGGAGTCCGGCGGCGTTCCGTGGGCGGGAGAGCGACTCGATGACCGATTCGCCTCCCACCGCCCTCGCGCGGGCGAGCACCCGGACGACCTGAAAGATTGCGCCCGCGCCGATGCCCAAGAAGAGGAGCGAAAGGGGATCGGAGTAGGTGAAGGCGCCGGCCCAGGTGCCCAGAATGGTCGGACCGCCTCCGAGGATCCCGAGGACCGCGAGGTCGCGAACCCCCGCCTTTCCCTGAACCAGTGGGGAGAGGATGGCCAGGCCCTCGGTGGTGTTGTGGAGCGTGAAGCCGACGATCAGAAACGAGCCGAGCGCCACCTCGCCCAGCGTGTAGGCGGCGCCGATGGCGAGGCCCTCGCCCAGGTTGTGGAGCCCGATCCCCATCGCGATCAGCGTGGCGAGCCCCATTCCCGAAGCCGGCCCCCCATCGGCCGACCGGCCCGCGCGGCCGTTTCCCACCAGCCTGCGGCCGATCCCGGTGATGGCGAGAAAGGCGCCGACCAGGCCCGCGGCCACGATCATGGTTCCGTTGAGGAACGACGGGACGCGCCCGAGAATCTCGAGCGATTCCTTGAGCGTATCGATGCCGAGGAAGAGGAGGAGCCCGATCGTGAGCGAGATCCAGAAATCCATCCACGCGCGCGGCATCGCGCGCAAGAAGGGAAGCCAGAGAAGCCCCAGGAAGACCGGGATCACGCCCACGTAGGCGCCGAGCAGGCCAAACACTAAGAAAGACCGGGAGTCGGCCCTGGGGGTCATCATCGCGACCTCCACGGTCCGGGCGTGCCGGATGCCGTTGCCGCTCACGATCGTGAACGTGTACGGCTCGCCCTGCAGCCAATCGTACGGGATCGAGATGGTCGCGCTCGCCAGGCGCGGCAGCTCCCGGCCCGGCGTGATGGAGAAGTCCCACATCGCTTCGTTGACCAGCAATTGTCCCACCGAGATCGGACCGGGACCCTCGTTCCGGATCTTGAGCACGACCTCTTGCGGACGAAAGAGGACCCGCTCGATGGCAAGTTTTTCGATCGGCGCCTGGCCGAGCCGTAGCCACGAAGTCCCCGAGGTCAGGAACCACCAGGCCATCGCGCCGACCAGAATGAGTGGTGCGATTCCTGCGAGAACGATTCGAAACGGGGCGGCCGCGCCGGGGGCGGCCTTCGGGGTCGCCATCATGGCGTCACGTCGAATTGCCCGAGCCAGCCGAGCTCCGCGAACTCGTTCTGGTGGGCGTGGAAGAGGTAGCGGCCCGGGTAGGGATAGGTGAACTCGAGGATGGCGCGTTCCCCCTGGCCCAGGGTGATCGTGTCGGTGTAGAGGCTTGGGCTGCGCGACGTGCCCGTGGGGTAGACGTGGAAGAAGGCCGCGTGGGTGTGCATCGAGTTGACCAGGTCGAGCTCGGTCATGTTCACGAGGTAGACCCGCTGCAGCTCTCCCGCCTTCACCGGGACCGGATAATCGCGGAAAAAGACGTTCGCGTAGCCGTTCACCGTGTAGAACTCGTTGTCCTCGCCGTTCAGATCGGTATCGAACCCGTTCATGACCATCACCATCTCGCGCGCCTTGGGCCGGGCCGGCTTGGGATCGACCAGGAACACGCCGAAGAGCCCGCGGGCGATGTGCATTTTCACCGGCATGGTGTGGCAGTGATAGAGGTGAAGCCCGAACGGCTCGGCGCGAAATTCATACGTGAAGGTCTGGCCCGGGACGACCTGCTCGAACACTCCGTCCATTCCCGCGCGGTGGATGCCGTGAAAATGCATGGAATGGGGCATCGTGCCGTGGTTGGTGAAGTAGATCCGGATCGAGTCGCCTTCGGTGCAGCGGATGGTGGGCCCGGGGATGGCGCCGTTGAAGGTCCAGGCGGGGAAGCGGACGCCGGGCGCGACCTCCACCTCGACATGCTTGGCTTCGATCCAATATTCCCGCAGCGTGGTCCCGTCGCCGAGCCCTGTGGTCTTTCCGTAGTCGAACTCGGTGAGCGTCCGGATGGCGTGATCGCGCGCCGCTCGGGCCAGGGGGCCAATCTCCGGCGTGGGCGGCGGGCCGTTGGGGCGCTGCGCCGCGATGCGCGCGGGACCGAGGATGGCGGCCGCCGCGGCAACGGCGCCCAGGAGCAAAAGCCCCAGGAGGCGGCGTGGATTCACGCGGGGAGGCCTATCGGCCCGAGACGACCAGCTTCCCGCCCATTCCCGGATGGGTGCAGCAGGTGTAGGCGAATTCTCCGGACGGCGGAATGGTGACCACGACCTCGCGGCTCTCGCCTGGGTTGAGCTCCCGCTCGCAGGGGACGTCCATCCCGACGATCCGGAAGTTATGCTTGATCGGCGTCGGCTCGTCGTTCGTGATGATGAACCGAACCCGCTCCCCAGGCCGGAAGGCGATGGTGGGATTCTGGCCATTGAACGCGTATTCCTTCATGCTCATCACGACCGTCCGGGTCGGAGCCGCGTCGCTGGGCTTGTCACGACCTACGAACGCGACGGCCGCCCCGCCCATGGCGAGGACGAGAATGAGCGTCATTCCGATTCGTTTCTTCAAGGGTATCTCCTTGAGCCGAAGTATCGGCATCCCCCTCATATTCCTTTAGGCTACCCTAAATGTCAAGATCGATTGTACCGTCCCGGGAGGAGCGGCCGAGCCCGGCCGCCCGCGCCGCGGAGGAGCCATGCCGAATGTCACCCACGCCGTCGAGGATTACCTCAAGGCGATCTGGAAATTGAGCCACCAGGCCGGCGGCGGGAAGGTCCCGGTGGGTGATATCGCGGCCCAGCTGGGGATCTCGGCCCCCTCGGTCACCGGGATGGTCCAGAAACTCAAGGGGATGCGGCTCCTCCATTACACGCGGTACGGAGGGGTGACCCTCACCCCGCGGGGCCGGAAGATCGCCCTGGAGATCGTCAGGCATCATCGTCTCTGGGAGCTCTACCTCTACACGCGCCTCGGGGTCCCCCTGGAGCGGGTCGACAAGGAGGCGGAGCGGCTCGAGCATGTCCTGAGCGACGACATGGAGGACCTCCTCTCGCGGGCCCTCGGCGATCCGAAGCACGATCCGCACGGGGACCCGATCCCGACCAAGGGGGGTACGCTCGAGCGCCTCAAGGGGATTCCGCTCTCCAAGGTGGCGCCCGGCGTGGCGACCACGGTGGCCCGGGTGAGCGATCGACACGCCGATAAGCTCCGCTACATGGTCTCCCTCGGGCTCCTCCCCGGCGCTCGGGTGAAGGTGCTGGAGCGGGCTCCCTTCCGTGGCCCGATCACGCTCCAAGTGGGCGCGCGCCGCTGCGCCATTGACCCCGACCTCGCGGACCTCGTCCTCGTCAGCGCCCGGCCGTCTCGTCGCGGCCGTCCCAAGTAGCGTTTCCGGGACGCCTACACGAGCAGCGTCGAGAAGTCCTCGTAGGGGGTGACGCAGGGCGGTCCCGCGGCGTGGAGGTAGCGGGGCCGATCGATCGCGCCGAGCGCGAGCAGGCTGCTCGAGACCGTGGGGAAGCGGTCGCGGTGGAGGCAGACCGGGGGATCGCCGTTCTCCCCGTGTCCGCGGAGGAGATCGCCCAGCAGCGTGAACGCCGCCTCCACGCTCGCCGGCCTTGCTCCCTCGAGCCGTTCCAAGAGCCGCGCCGTGCGGGGCTCCGCGCGGTCGTCCAAGTCTTGGTGCGTGATTACGTGCCACCCCGCGTCGATGGAGGCCACCTCGGGGCTCGCGCCGTGCCCCGAGTGGATCGCCCATGCGCCTTCCGTGTCGACGCCCAGGAGCGTGCAGTGGGCGTAGCGATCGGCCGCGAGCATTCGGAGCGCGGCGTCGAGGCGGGGTGGATGCGCCTCTCCCGTCCCAGGGTCGATCGCGGCGGGAGCGTGGAGGGGCACCCGTGCCCTCGCCACATCGAGGCAGAGAAGGCCGCGCGAGCGAAACGAAGCGGGGTCGACAGAGGCTCCGGCGAGGGGCCGCCGGTTCATCAGCGCGGAGATGAAGCGCGCCTCGCGCACGGCGAGCCAGGTTCCGCCGGAGAGAAGGTCCCGTCCTCCGACGACGCGCGGGTGCTCGATCAGAACGCCGGGGCCCGCCGAGGGACGATCGGGGGACTCATCCCGATTCGCGCCGAGGACCACCGTGTGGGGCCCCAGGATCTGGAGCCCGATGATCACCGTGCACACGACGAGCGGTCCGGCCTTAGACCCGCTCCTCCACCGGAATGTAGGGCACGTTGTGGGGGCCGGTGTAGATCTGGTCCGGGCGGTAGATGCGGTTATCTTGAAGTTGCTCAATCCAGTGGGCCAGCCAACCCGTGATGCGCGCGATGGCGAAGATCGGGGTGAAGAGCGCGGCCGGGAGCCCCATGGCCGTGTAGACAACCCCGGAGTAGAAGTCGACGTTCGGGTAGATGCGCTTCGCCGCCAGGTGCTCGGCCACGACCTTTTCCACTTCCTGCGCGACCGCGAGAAGCGGATCGCCGCCCCGCCTCGCGATCATCTGCGCCGCGAGCTTCTGGAGCACGAGGGCGCGGGGATCCTTGACGCGGTAGATCCGGTGGCCGATTCCCATGATCTTCTGTTTCCGCGCGATCAGGTCCTCGATGTAGAAGCGGGCCTTCTCGACATCCCCGATCCCCTGGAGCATGTGGATCACCTGCTCGTTCGCGCCTCCATGGAGGGGCCCGGTGAGGGCGCCGATGGCGGAGGAGACCACCGTGTAGGGATCCGCGAGCGTCGAGGCCGTGACGCGTCCGGCAAAGGTCGAGGCGTTCATGGAATGCTCGGCGTGGAGGATGAAGCAGATATCCATCACGCGCGCGATTTCCGGATCGGGATCCTCGCCGGTCAGCATGTAGAGGAAGTTGGCCGCGTGCGAGTGCTCTTCCTTGGGCGGGATGTAGTCCTTGCCGTGGCTCAGGCGGTGAAACGCCGCGACGAGGGTCGGCGCCTTGGCGATGATCCGGACCGCGGAGTTGTATCGATCCTCCGGCTTGTTCACGTCCCGGTCGGGGTAGAACATTCCCAGGGCCGCGATCGACGCCTGCAGCGCCTCCATTGGGTGGCCCGTATCGGGAAGGCACTTGAGGAGATCGATCAGCCGGAAGCGGACGTCGCGATTGCTCGCCAGGTCGCGGGTGAACTTGTCGAGCTCGGCGCGCGGCGGGAGCTTTCCCCAGAGGAGCATGTGGGACGTCTCCTCGAAGCTGCTGTGCTCCGCCAGGTCCTCGATCGGGTAGCCCCGGTACTCGAGCACTCCCTGGTCTCCGTCAATCCAGCAAATGCTCGATTTGGCCGCGGGCACGCCGTCGAGCCCCGGGACGTAGGGGATCGAGGGCATGCTGGTGGGACTCGGTGGGGGCGCGGTGCGCTCCGTCATGGTGCTCCTCCGATACGTCGTCGGGGTGTGGCTCGATGCGGCCCCGGCGATCCGAGGCAGAGCCCTAGCGAACAAACCCATTCTGGGCCTTCTCTCGTTTCGATGCAATGAATCGACCGGGGAATCATGGGTGTTTCTTTTTTGCCGGCGGCGCGAGCGCTTCGATTCTCCGGATTGAAGCCGGATCGTTGTCGAGCAGGCCCGACGGGACCAGTCGCGGCACCAGCTCGACCCATCGGCGGTCGCGCGCGAACACCTTCCGGAAGATCGGCGTGGCGTCCTTCTCCCGGCCCAGCTTCCAGAGCGTCACCGCCTGCCAGAAGAGGATCTCATCGTTTCCGGGCGCCAGATGGGCGGCCTGGGAGTAGGCTTTCATCGCCTCCTCCACCTTGCCCTCGGTGATCAGGGCGTCCCCCTCGTCCACATTTCGGTACGCGCGCCAGAGCGTCACCAGGCGGCGCAGCTCCGTGATCGGCTGCTTGCTGTCCTCCACCCGGAGGTCCATGACCCGGTCGGCCCAGGGACGGTTCGATCGCTTCCCCTTGACGATCACGATGGCCGCCGATTGCTGACCCCGGATGTCGCCGCCCGCTTTCTGCCCGGCCTCGAGCGCGGCAAGGAGCCGCTCCGCGAGGTCTCCCGTGGAGGCCTCGTAGGCCCGCGCCATGGCGGGCCAGACCTTCCGATTCGCCATCAGATTCGCCTGGACGGAATAGCCGTTTCCGGTCGTGTCCCCCGCGTCGGGGATGCAATTGGCGCCGGTGTGGGCGGCCACCTGGCCCCTCGAATCGACCATCGCCACCTGCCTCACGTCCGCGTGCTCGTCCTGTCCCAAGAGCTCACGCAGAGCCTGGTCCGCGCTCCGGCCGTCTCGCATCAGCTCGAGCCCCTTGGGGCCGTAGCTCACCTCGACCAACGATTGGGTGGCCACCGCGCCGATTCCGGGCTCGGCCCAGGGAACGATCGGCCCGACCGCGAAGTAGTGCGACTGGACCGCGACGCCGATGTCGCCGGTCGCCGAGTCCCGGGCCACGATGGAAAAGGTCGCTTGGGCGCTCGCCGGAAGGGCGAGCAGGGCCAGGACGCTGAGCGCGCGGATCGTGGGGCGCATGGATTCTCTCCCTTGGTTAACAAAGCGCTGACTTCGCGATGGGAACTCTACCCGATTGACGAAACCCGAGGAAACCGGTATCGTCCCCCCTTCACCCATTTCCAACGGCGCCAACCAGCTTCTAACGACCCCATGACCTCAAATCGCAGGGTAAACGTGGATTTATTCGATAAGTGCAATGCGTTCAAGGAACATCGGCTCGTCCAGCGGGCCGGGTTCTATCCATATTTTCTCCCCATTTCCGACAACCACGGCACCGAGGTCACGATCGCCGGCAAACGGCTGATCATGGCTGGATCCAACAACTATCTCGGTCTGACCAAGCACCCCAAGGTGATGGCCGCGGCCGAGGAAGCGCTTCGCAAGTTCGGGACCTCCAACAACGGCTCGCGCTTCCTGAACGGGACCCTCGAGCTCCACGTGCAGCTGGAGGAGCGGCTCGCCAAGTTCATGCGCAAGGAGGCGGCGCTCGTCTATTCGACCGGTTACCTGACCAACCTGGGAAGCGTGTCGGCCCTGGTCGACAAGGGGGACGTGGTCATCCTGGACAAGGACGCCCACGCCTGCATCGTCGATGGGGCCCGGCTCTCGTACGGCGACGTGAAGCGGTTCCGCCATAACGACGTCGCCGATCTCGAGCGCGTCCTGGGGTCCGTTCCCCAGCAGGCCGGGAAACTGGTCGTCGTGGACGGCGTCTACAGCATGGAGGGCGATCTGGCTCCGCTGGCCGACATCGTGCGGCTGGCGCGCGAGTACGGCGCCCGGCTCCTCGTGGACGACGCGCACGGAATCGGCGTTCTGGGCGCGCGGGGCGCGGGGGCTTGCGAGGCGATGGGCGTGGAGGATCAGGTGGACCTGGTCATGGGGACCTTCAGCAAGTCGTTTGCTTCTCTCGGGGGTTTCATCGCGGGCCCTCGATCGGTCATGGATTATCTGCGCCACCACGCGCGCGCGCTCATCTTCAGCGCGAGCATGACGCCTTCCAGCGTGGCCGCGGCGCTGGCGTCGCTCGATATCATCGAATCCGAGCCCCAGCTCCGCGAACGCCTCCACCAGATCTCCGTCAAGATGAGGAGCGGCTTCCGGGCTCAGGGCCTCGAGGTGGGATCGGGAGCCGAGACACCGATCGTCCCCATTTTCATCGGAGATCGCATGAAGACGATGCAGGTCTGGAGAAAGATTCTCGACCGCGGCGTCTTCGTGAACGCGATCCTGACGCCCGCCGTCCCGCCGGGCCGCGATCTGCTGCGCACCTCGTACATGGCGTCGCACAACGACGAGCAGCTCGACTACATTCTCCGGGTCGTCGGGGAGGTGCACCAAGAGGTCGGCCTGGAGCTGGCCTCCAAGGCGAGCTAGCCGCCCCACAGGGATCGCATGGACGTCATCCCGATCCAGGGCTCGGTCGATCTCAAGAGCTTCATCCGCTTTCCCTACGAGCATTACAAAGGCAATCGCTACTGGGTCGCGCCCCTTCCATCGGACGAGCATGTCCGGCTGACCCCCGGCAAGAACCCCTACTTCGAGCACGCCGAGGCCGCCTACTTCCTCGCCCGCGAGAATGGGCGCGTGGTCGGCCGTGTTTCCGCGTCGGTGGACAAGAACTACGATTCGTTTCACGGAGAGCGGCAGGCCACCTTCGGATTCTTTGAGGCCGCCTCGGCTGAGGTGGCCGCGGCGCTCCTGTCCGCGGCGGAGTCGTGGAGCCGCACGAGGCAGGCCGAGGTGCTGCGCGGCCCGATGAGCTTCACGACCAACGACGAGTGCGGGCTCCTCGTCGATGGGTTCGCCCGCCGCCCCGCGCTCCTCATGCCCTACAACTTGCCCGAGTACGCCGCGTGGATCGAACGCGCCGGGTTCGCCAAGGCCAAGGACCTCTTCTCCTTTCAGTGCCCCGTTCCGCAGAGGCTGCCGGCCGTCTACGCGCGGATGGCCTCGATGGCGCGTCGCCACGTGGAGGTGAAGACCCGACCGCTCAACATGAGGCGCTTTGACGAGGAGCTGGGACGGCTCAAGGTGGTCTACAACTCGGCGTGGGAGCGGAATTGGGGCTTTGTCCCGATGACCGATAAGGAGATCGACCACATGGCGGCGCAGCTCAAGCCGGCCGTGGTCGCCGACCTGGTCCGGTTCGCCGAAGTCGACGGGGAGCCCGTGGGGTTCGGTCTCCTCGTCCCCGACGTGAACATCGCGTTCCAGAAGGTGGGAGGGCGCCTCTTTCCGTTCGGGATCGTCAAGCTCCTCTGGACCCTCCCGCGCATTCGGGAATTTCGCATCATGGCGCTCGGCATCCGCGCGGATTGGCGGAAGAAGGGCGTGGCGCCGCTCCTGGTGGGCGAGCTGGCCGAGGCGGCCCGCGACCGCGGGTACCACACCGCCGAGATCGGCTGGACACTTGAAGACAATGACGCGGTGAACCAGCTGGCCGAAGCCATGGGCGGCGTGCGGGCCTCTGTATACCGGATTTACGAGCGCCGCCTCTCCCCGTGAGCGGGGAGCTTGCGGTGGTCACGGGCGCGTCCGGCTTCGTCGGAAGCCACATCGCCGACGAGCTGTTGCGCCAGGGGGCGCGCGTCCGATGCCTGCTCCGTCCCGGTTCTTCGACCCGCTGGCTCGACGCGAAGCCGGTGGAGATCCAGCGCCTCGATCAGCGCGACGTGGCGCGGCTGACCGATTCGGTTCGGGGTGCCACCTGGATCGTCCACGCCGCGGGATTGACCCACGCCCGCTCGACGCGTGAGTTTCAGGAAGTGAACGTGGGCGGGACGGAGCGAATCCTCCGCGCCGCGGTGGAGGCCGGCGGGCAGCTCCAGCGCTTCCTGCTCGTCTCGAGCCAGGCGGCCGCGGGCCCCGCGTTGGAAGGGCGCGCGGTTACCGAGACGGAGCGGCCCGATCCGGTCTCTGCCTACGGTGTAAGCAAACTCCGCTCCGAAGAGTTGACGATGCTCCTCAAGGATAGGATCCCGGTCGTGGCGATCCGGCCTCCGGCCGTCTACGGCCCGAGGGACCGCGCGCTCGTCAAGCTCTTCGCCTGTGTGAAACACCACATGCTGCCGGTCCTCCACCGGGGAGGGCGCTTCTCGTTGATCTACGTGGAGGATCTCGCGCGGGCGATCGTGTTGGCGCTCAGGCACCCGAGCGCCGCCGGCCAGGTCTACTTCGCGTCGGAGCCGGACGTCACGGACTACCGCGCGGCGGGCGAGGCCGTGAAACGCGCCCTCGGCACCTGGACCGTCACCGTCAGCCCGCCGATGCTCCTGCTCCAGGCCGGTGCCCTGGGCGCCGAGGTCTGGGGCTCGATCCGGGGTCGGTCCCCTCTGCTCAGCCGCCAAAAGCTCTCCGAGATCGCGGCGGGGGACTGGATTTGCTCCTCGGCCAAGATCCGGAGCCAGCTCGGGTGGAAGCCCGAGGTCTCGCTCCAGGACGGCCTCGCCCGAACGGCGGCCTGGTACCGTGAGGTCGGCTGGGTGTAAGCTGGATCGGCGCGACGCAGATCCCCCGGCCGGCGTCCGCGCGGAGTTCCGACCCTTGCATCCATGCCCGTCTCGCATGCGCGTCATCGCGGCCGCGATCACCCTCGTGACCCTCCACGCCCTCGCCCCGGTCGAATCGCGCGCGGCGGTCTCTCGAAACGTGACCCTCTTGGCCCACCTCGATCCCTACGTCGCCAATTCTGCCTGCTGCGCCTACGTCCACTCCGACGGGCGGGAGTACGCGATCGTGGGCGTCGACATCGGCACGTCGATCGTCAACGTCACCAACCCGACGGCCTCCTACGAGGTGGCGTTCATTCCAGGCCTCACCTCTGCCTGGAGGGAGATGAAGCAGTACCGGAACTGGGTCTACGTCTCGACGGAGGCGGCGGGCGGCGGAATCCAGATCGTTCGCATGACCGACCCCGAGCACCCGGTGCTGGTCAAGACCTACACCACCAACTTCAATCGCGCGCACACGGTTACCGTCGACACGACGCGGGCGCTTCTGATCCTGAACGGCACGCGCCTGGACGGGATCCCGACCGGGGTGCGCATCCTGTCGCTCGCGGAGCCGGAGAACCCGGTGGAAATCGGGGCCTACGCCTTCGACTACGTCCACGACAGCTGGGTGAGGAACGACACGCTCTACGCGAGCTGCATCTCGAGCGCGACGATGCGGATCTTCGATTTCTCCGATCCGTCCGGACCGGTGGACATCGTCTCGTGGACCTATCCGGGGGCGCGCACGCACAGCGCCGAGACTTCGCGGAACGGCCGCTACCTCTACGTTTGCGACGAGCAGAACTACGGAACCATGAAGGTCTTTGACATGCAGAACGTCATGACGCATCCCATGGTCCAGGAGATCACGGTCAACCCGCTCGCCATCGTGCACAACGTGCACGTCAAGCGCGACACGGCCTTCGTCGCCTACTACACCGAGGGGGTGCGCCTGTTCGACCTGACCGATCCGTCCCTCCCCGCGGAGTGGGGCTACTACGACACCTACGCAGGCTTTTCGGGTGGCTTCCACGGCGTCTGGGAGGTGGCAGCGTCCTTTCCTTCGGGGACGTTCATCGCCAGCGATATCGAGAACGGCCTCTTCGTCTTCCGCTCCACGCCCAATTACGGGACGATCAAGGTCCGGGTGCGAGACGGGGCGTTTGTCCCGCTGTCCGGCGTCGACATCGTGGCGGTGGGCGAGGCCGATTCCACCCGCACCCAGGGATTTGGCGCGGCCCGCCTGGCGCTCTCGCCGGGGGCTCACGCCCTCCGCATGAAGAAATTCGGGTACAAGACGGCGGTGGTGAACATCACGACGGCCGTGGGGGTGAACGACTCCACCAACGTGACGCTCCTGCCCGAGCCCGCGGGGTCCATCTCCGGCGTCGTCCGGCGTGCTTCCGATTCGGCGCCGATCCCGGGTGCGACGATCGGAGATCACGGCACGCCGCTCGGTGCGACCGGCGACGCGGTGGGGAGCTACAGCCTCGCGGGCACGCCGCCGGGAACCTATCGCGTCATCTGCGACCGCGCCGGGTACGCGCCGCAGGAGCGGATCATCACCATGCAGCCCGGCGGCGCCATGACGGAGAACTGGAGCCTATCGAGCGCGGCCTGGTACGACTCGTGCGACACGGACAAAGGGTGGTCGCTCAGCGCGGCGGGGGACAACGCGATTGGCGGGCTCTGGGTGCGGGCCGAGCCGGTCGGCTCCGATCTGTCGTCCACGTTCAAGCCAACCTCGCCCGCGGCGCCGTTCCTCGGCGCGCGCGCGCCGGGAGCGCCGCAGCACCCCGAGCCCGGAGAGGGGGGTTACGGCGCGGAGGGGCCGGTTCAGCCTGACGACGATGCCACGCCCGGGACCGGGTTCTGCTTCGTCACCGGGAACGGAGCACCCGGCGGTCTCCCGGCCGACGCCGACGTCGACAACGGGAAGACCACGCTGACGACGCCCCCGATCAACATCTCCGGAATGACCGAGCCGATGATCGGCTTTCAGCGGTGGTACTACATGAACACCCCCGGCGAGCCGGACTCGCTCCTGATCGATATCTCCTCGGACGGCGTCAACTGGGTCCGTGCGCTCACCATCCGCGACAGCCATCCCGAATGGCACGCGGAGATGATCCGCGTGAGAAGCTACATCGTGCCGGGAGCCACGGTACGGGTCCGCTTCATCGCGCAGGACGAGGGGGTGGGCTCGGTGGTGGAGGCGGCCATCGACGATCTCGAGGTCCACGACGCGTCGCTCCTGCCGACGCCGGTCGTGGGAGGGCCCGATTCGTCGCCGCTCGTCACGGTGGGCGCGCCTTGGCCCAACCCGAGCCCGGGCGTCGGCTTCGATCTCGCTTCGGCTGCGCGACGCGGGGCCCACGCGCGTGGCGGTCTACGACGTGGCTGGACGGTTCGTCGCGAAGCTCTACGACGGCGTGGCCACGGCGGGGCCTTTGACCCTCCGGTGGAACGGGAGGAATTCCCGCGGGTTGGCGTCGGCGAGCGGGGTCTACTGGATCCACGCCACCGTAGGCGAGGAAACGATCGTGCGGCGCCTCGTTCTCGCCCGGTAGCGCGCGGGCTCTAGAAGACGCTGAACTTGAAATACTTCTTCGGGTTCTTCTCGATCTCCGCCATCAGCCGCTTCATCGACGCCATCAGCGCCTTCGTGTCCTCGTACAGCGTGGTGTCGGCCATCATCCGGCCAAACGTCCCCTTTCCCGACTCCACGAGGGCGAGGATCGAGTCGAGGCGCGCCGTGCTCGAGGCGAGATTCCGATGGAGTTCATCGGACGACATGAGCCGGGCCACGGTCCCGTTGCCGTGCTGCATCTGGAAGGTGAGCGAGTCGAGCGTGGTCGTCAGCGACAGCAATCGCCCGGAGATGCGCTCCTGATTCTGGTTCATGCGCTCGGTTAGAGATGTGGCCTCTCGCGTGAGCGAGACCATCTGCTCGTAGAGCCGGTCATCCTGCGAGAGCCGTCCCAGCGTGCCCTTCCCCTGGGCCAGCGCGCGCCCCGCCGTGTTCAGATTTCCGAGCAGGAGATCGAGCGTATCGGCCATCGACTTGACCTTGTTCATCATGACGGCCGGATCGGCGAGCAATCCGGGCGTGATCTGCGAGTCGCTCGTGATGAGAGGGGCCGTCTCGTCGCCGCCATAGAGCTCGACGTAGAGTTCGGCCAGAAAGCCCACCGTCGTGATCCGCGCGGCGGCCCCCTCGTGGAGACGCGACCTGGTGTCCCCCTTGACGCCCAGCGTCACCGCGACCACATTTCCCCTTCCCTTGGGCACGAGCGAGATGTCCCGGACGACCCCCACCGGCACTCCGTTCAAGCGGACCACGGCCCCTTCCTCCAGCCCACCGACGCTCGGGAACTGGACGACGATCGTCTCCTCGCGTCCCAGCCGGAAGCTTCCGGACTGGAACGTGGCCCAGAGTATGAGGGCCATGGCGATGACCACGAAGATCCCGATCTTGAGCCCCATGAAGGGGATTTGGCCGGTTCGCTTCACGACGTTCCTCCGGGCGATGGTGGAGCGGGGAAGGGGCGGACCGCCCCCGCCGGGAGGCGCGCGGCCGCGGCGGCCACGGCCTTGCGAAATGGCGCGAGGAAGTGGGCGATGAACGGGGAATCGGCGCGCTCGAGATCGGCCAGGGGACCGTCGAAGACGATGCGCCCCTCATCGAGCATCGTGATTCGGTTTCCCACCTTGAACGCGTCCGCGATGTCGTGGGTCACCATGATCGACGTCTTTCCCAGCGTGTTGCGCAGCTGGATGATGAGGTCGGTGATTCGCTCCGCGCTCTGGGGGTCAAGCCCCGTCGTCGGCTCATCGTACAACAGAATTTGCGGATCTCGTGCCGCGAGCGCCCGGGCGATCGCGACGCGCCGCTGCATCCCTCCCGACAGCTCGTCCGGCATGCGGTCGATCAGATTCTCGTCGAGGCCGACCAACTTCAAATAGTGGCGCACCGTCCCCTCGGTCCTCTCATCGGAGTCGTCATGTTCCAGGAGCGAGAATCCGATATTCTCGCCGACCGTCATCGAGTCGAACAGGGCCCCCTGTTGAAATACCATTCCCATCCGCTGGCGCACCCTGCGACGGCGCTCTTCGTCAACCCGCGTCAAATCCTCGCCGTCGACCCAGATGCTCCCCCGGTCCGGCTGAACCAGGCCCAGAAGGAGGCGCAGGATCGTGCTCTTGCCCGATCCGGAAGGCCCGAGGAGCACCCGAGTCTCGCCCCGCGAGACGGTAAACGAAATCGCGGAGAGAATCGGTCGCCCTTCGATCGAATAGTCGACGCCGCGGAACTCGATCATGTGCTCACCAATGGAGAAGTCTGAAGATCAATCGGGTGCAAATCCCGTCCGTGACCAGGATTCCCACCGACGAGATGACGACCGACTCGGTGGTCGAGACGCCGACCCCCTTGGCGCCCCCCGCCGAGGTGAACCCTTTCCAGCAGGCCACGATCACGATCATGATCGCGAAGAGGAACGGCTTGATCATGCCCACCAGGAGATTCTTCGGGGTCAGATACTTGAGGACCCCGTTCACGTACGTGTCCCACGTGACATGGTACTGCATTCCAACGATGCCGCCCCCGAGCACCGCGAGCGTGTCTCCCAGGATGACCAGGGCGGGGAGCGCCACGACGAGCGCGATCAGGCGGGGCACGACCAGCCGTTTGATCGGATCGGAGCCGAAGGCGACCAGCGCGTCGATCTGGTCGCTGGAGCGCATGGCGCCGATCTCGGCCGTGATCCCGGCCGACATTCGCGACGCGACGACCATGCCCACCAGCACGGGACCCAGCGCCCGGACCACCGAGACCACCATGAAGTGCCCGAGCTGGCTCTTGGCGCCCGAGGTGGCCAGCTCTCGAGCCAGCTGGAGCGCGAGCGCCTGCCCCGCCACGGCTGAGCCGAGACAACGACGATCAAGAGCGAGCCGATCCCCGCGAAGTAGAGCTGGTGGACGGTCTCGCGGCCGTAGAGAGGCGGCGTGAACGCCGCGCGAACCACATCGACCGCGAAGAGCGTGAATTCCTGGACGGTCTGGACCATCCTCCGGAATCGCTCGACGAGCGCGTGGATCAGGTCCATGGAGCGGCTAGCGGGGCCGCGGACCGTTCATTGTCCCTTCGGCGGTCTGGTGCCGAAGACGAGATCCCAGAGTGGCGAGCTGATTCCGAACCGGTCGTCGGGGGTCTTGTAGTGGTGGAGCAGGTGGTAGCGCTTGAGAAATTTGAGAAATCCCCGGCTCATGGGCAGATGGTGAGTCGCGTAATGGGTCATGTCGTAGGCGATGTATCCGGTGACGAAGCCGGCGAAGAGGGGCGCGGTCCAGCGAGGAGCGCCGATCAGGGACCCGACCACGACGTGGAAGAAGAGATAGAACGCGAGCGCCATCGGAATGCTCAGGACCGGCGGCATCACCAGGCGGGTCTTGCACTGCGGCTGCTCGTGGTGGACGCCGTGGATCAGGTACCAAACCCATTTGAGCCGCGGAGACGTCGGCTCGAAGTGGAACAGGAAGCGGTGGAGGAGGTACTCGGACAGCGTCCAGACGAAGGAGCCCGGCCAGGAAGCCGCCCCACACCGGCGTCCACGACGCGCCGGGGATCCGCCCCGCGATTCCGCTCCAAAGGCAAACGACGACCACCGGGACGTAGAGGAGCGAGCACGACAGCCTGGGTGGATGTGCGTGAAGAACTCGAGAGCGTCCGACTTGAAGAGCCGGATCGGCTCGTCGCTGTGGTTGATCGGAAGATTGCCGTAATTCGCCTTCGCCATTCCTGGAAAACCTCCATCCATGTGGGTTCCCGGCGCCGGAGCTCCTCAGACGGCCGGGTCCGGCCGGAAATCATACGCATGCCCTCCGGGGAGGTCAACGGGCTATCATCGTGTCATGGAAGCGATGACACCATTTCGGGTGAACGAGATCTTCCTGTCGGTGCAGGGCGAGGGGCTCCACGTGGGGGAGCGGACCGTCTTCGTCCGGTTTTACGGCTGTCCGCTCCGGTGCGTCTGGTGCGACCAACCCGAGGCGCTCACCCACACGGGGGTCGGCCGATTTCAAGAGATGACCCCCCAGGCGGTGCGAGACGAGGTCCTCCGCCACCGGCCGGCGAAACGGGTCTGCCTGACGGGAGGGGAGCCGGTGATCGCGCCGCGCGCCTCGCTCGTCTGGCTCTTGCGCGAGCTTCGGGAGGCGGGCTGCTGGATTTCGATCGAGACGAGCGGCGCGCGCGTGGTGGAGGAGCTTTTCGAATGGATCGACTTCTGGACCGTCGCGCCCAAAGGCCGGAGCGCCGAGACGTTCGAGGGGGACGTGATCGCCGCGCAAGCCCCCTCGCTTCGGCGTTTTCTCGATGTGCCTGCCGAGCGCCGGCAATTCAAGTTCGTGATCCAGGGTCGGGACGACGTCGAGGACGCCGTCGGGATCCTGGACTCGCTCGGATACCGCGGCGCCGTCGTGCTTCAGCCGGAGCACGCGCGAGGCGATGGCAAGGCGCTCTTCGAGTGGTGGCCCTGGGACCGGTACCCGGAGGCCCGCCTCATCCCGCAGACCCACAAGATCGTGGGGCTGCACTAGACCCGAGATGACGACGCCGGGGCGGGATCGATGCGAGTCCGTCTGACGCGCGACTTCACGTTCGAGGCGGCGCACCTCCTCCCCCGCGCTCCGGAGGGGCACAAGTGTCGCCGGCTCCACGGCCACTCGTTCCGCGTCGAGGTCGTCGTCCAGGGGGAGGTGGATCCGTCCACCGGTTGGCTTCTCGACTACGGCGAGATCGAGAGAGCTTGTCGAGCCGCTCCGCCTGGAGCTGGACCACTATTATCTGAACGAGATCGCAGGGCTGGAGAACCCAACCTCGGAGAATCTATCCGCCTGGATCTGGAAGCGCCTCAAGCCCCGTCTCCCCTCTCTCGTCCGTCTCGTGGTTCACGAAACGTGCGAGGCGAGGTGCGAGTACGAGGGGAGCTAAGGAGGAGTTCGATGCAGGACGCCAACGCGACCTTCGCGGGCTCGATCCCCGAAATCTACGATCGATATCTGGGGCCCATCAAGTTTGAGCGGTACGCCAGCGATCTGGCCGGCCGGCTTACGCCAAAGGGTCTCAAGGACGTGCTGGAGATCGCCTGCGGGAGCGGGATCGCGACCCGGGCGCTCCGCGAGAAGCTCCCGGCCACGGTGCGCCTCGTCGCGACCGATCTGAGCGAGCCGATGGTCGCGTATGCCCGGAGCAAGCCTGGTGGAGTCTCCGGAGTCGAATGGCGGCAGGCCGACGCGGCCGCGCTCCCGTTTCCCGAAAACTCCTTCGATGCCGTCGTCTGCCAGTTCGGCGTCATGTTCGTGCCCGAAAAGGCCGCCGCGATGCGCGAGGCGCGGCGGGTGCTCCGGCCGGGCGGCACCTTTGCCTTCAACGTCTGGGATCGCCTCGAGGAAAACCCTCTCGGGCAGATCGCGCATGAGACGATCGCCGGATTCTTCGCGCAGGATCCGCCGCAGTTTTACACGGTGCCGTTTGGATTTTACGATCAGGAGCAGATTCGGTTGCTCCTTCGGGAGGCCGGGTTCACCGACGTCTTCATCGAGCCCGTGTCGTTCGAGGTCGAGATCCGGTCGACCATGGACGCGGCCATCGGGTTGGTGCGGGGTACGCCGGTTCTCACCGCCATTCAGGAGCGGGGCGGGGTCGAGGTGGATACCGTCGTGGCGGCGGTCGCCGAAGCGCTCCGGGAACGGCTGAAGGGCGACCCGCTCCGCGCCCGGATGAAGGCGCTGGTCGTCCTCGCCGCGTAACGCTAGGCGAGCACCCGGGCCGCCACGCGCTCGGCATCCTCCACGAGCGCGCCCACGGAGACGCCGCGGTACCCGTTTCCCGCGAGATGGAGGCCGGGCAGCGCGTCGAGACCGCTCGCGATCGCGCTGATCAAGGCGCGATGCCCGACTTCGTACTGAGGAATCGCCTCCTCCTGTCGAATCACCCAGGTTCGCTCCGGGCCGCTCACGAGGCCCAACGTTCGGTCGAGGCTCTTCATCGCGAGCCCCACCAGATCGGCATCGCTCCGCGTGAGGAGATCGGGCCGCTCCAAGCCTCCGATCATGACGCGCATGAGGAGCCGCCCCTCGGGGGCCCTTCCGGGGAACAGATTCGATTCGTAGAGGGCGCCCAGGATCTCCATCGGTTCGCCGGGAGCGACCAGGAATCCGTAGCCGTCCGGCGCGGTCCGAAACGCCTGGGGCCGAAACGCCAGCGTGACGACCGCCACGCCCACCGCGTGAATGCCGCCGATGCGCCGCGCGATCTCGGGATCGAGACCGCGGAGGAGCGCCGCGGCCGCCTTCGGGGGCGCGGCGATCACCACCGACTCGGCCTCGGCCAGATGGCCGCTCGCCAGGCGGACGCGCCAAGTCGGTCGCGATCCCTCGCCCGCGCGCTCGATGGAGAGGGCCGGGGCGTTCAAGCGGAGCGATCGGCCGGCGGAATCGGTGAGCGCCCGGACCAGCCGGCCCATTCCGCCCCGAAGACTCCAGAGCGCTTGGCCGCCCGGCGCTTTTCCACTCCCCACCATCGCCAAGATGAGGGACCGGTGCTTTCGCTCCATCTCGCGCATGGCGGGGAATGCCGCGTCCACCGACAGCTTGGACGCGTCCCCCGCGAAAATCCCTCGCACCGCCGCGCCCACGAGCTTTTGGGCTGCTTCCCGTCCGATGTGGCGCGCCGCGAAGTGGAGGACGCTTTCGTCTCCCTTGCCGCGCCTCGCCACGAGCGGCTCGGCCAAGATCCGGAGCTTGGCCCCGAGCGAGAGCGCCTGGGAGGAAAAGAACGTCGAAGGAGAAGCGGGCAAGAGGTGGAGCCTCCCTCCCGTCATGACGTAGCGCCGCGCGGCGTCCGGGGCGGCCACGACGCGCTCCGCGGCGAGGCCAAGGTCGTCGGCAAGCCGCGATGCGGCACCGTCCGACCCCAGGACGGCGTTGGCCGCCCACTCCACGAGGTATCCCGAGTCCTCCACGGTCCGGATCCGTCCGCCGGCGCGCGCCCCCGCTTCGTAGAGATCCGAGCTCCAGCGCCGTGGCACGCCGGGCCGACTCCCGCTTGAGAAGGTGTGCGACCGAGAGGCCCGCGATCCCGGCGCCGAGGATCAAAACCCGCATCAGCGGAGCCGCGGCTCGACCAGATCGGCCAGCGCGTCGAGGAAGAGCGGGCGAGTCGTTGAGCGACTCGATGCGGCGGAAGTCGGGGATGCCGCGGCGCGGGCCTGGTCGCCGTAGAGCATGTCCACTTCGTAGAGCGTCTCGACGTGGTCGGAGACGAAGCTGATCGGAATCACGAGGACGCTCTTCACGCCGGAGTCCGCGAGACGATCGATCATCTCCCCGGTGCTCGGCCCGATCCAGGGCACGGGCCCGACGCGGCTCTGATACGCGAGCGCGTGGGGAAGCGGCGGGAGCTGCGCCAATACCGCCCGCATGGTCACCTCGATGTGATCGCAGTAGGGATCGCCCGCGTCGATGAAGTGCTGCGGGAGCCCGTGGGCGCTCACGAGAATCGTCGGGGTGATGCCCGGCGGGAAACCCCTCGAGGGCGGCCCGCGCGGGAGGACCAGCGCGTGGATGTAGCCGGGATGGTCGTACCACCGGTCGATGACGTCGAGGGGGAGCCGCGTGCCGCGGCGCTTCATCCGCCGCGAGAGCTCGGCCAGGCTCGACCCGGTCGTCGCGATCGAGTAGTGCGGGTAGAGGGTGAGCGCGAGGAGCCGATCGACTTTCTTCGCTTCCAGCGCGTCGAGCGCGTCGTCGGTCGTGGGATTCCAGTAGCGCATCGCGAGCGCGAACTCGACGTCGTGGCCGCGCGCGCGGAGCCGATCGACGAGGCCCGCTCCCTGGAGCGTGGTCCAGCGGACGATGGGGGAGCCGCCGCCGATCTTCCGGTAGTTTTCCTGGACCTCGCGGGTGCGCGCGCGCGCGATCATGCGGCCGATCACGGCCTGTCCGATCGGTCCGCCGGGGAGCCGGATGATCTCCCGATCGCTGAAGAGGCGGGTCAGAAACGGGCGGACGTCTTCGAGCCGGTCGGGGCCGCCCAGATTGAGGAGGAGGATCCCGGTCTTCAGACGGTGCGCGAGAAAATGGGCTTCTCGCCCTCCCGGCCCTTGAGGTACGCGTCGAATTCCATGCAGATGTTCCGCACGAAGAGGCGGCCGCTTCGGTGACCTCGATCGAGCCGGGCGTGCGTGTCACGAAGCCGTGGGCGCCCGGTCCCTCGTCGAGCGCCCGGAGTGAATCCGCGAAATAGGACGCGAACGTCGATGCCGTGGGCCCGCTCGATCGCGGGGATGTCGAGATGGAAATTGCACATCAGGCTCTGGATCACGTCGCGCCGGACCTCATCGTCCGCGGCTTCGCTCGAAGCCCCGCTCGATCGGCGGGAGCCCCCGATCGAGCGCGTCCTTGTAGCGGTTCAGCTTCTTCGTGTTCTGCGCGAACGCGCCCGTCAGGTCGCCGATCGCCGAGACCCCGAAGCCGATCGTGTCGTTCGCGGGGTGGGTCGTGTAGCCCATGAAATTGCGGAAGAGGGTTCGCTCCCGCGCGGCCACCGCGAGCGAATCGTCGGCGAGAGCGAAGTGGTCCATCCCGATCTGCTGGTAGCCGCCCGCGGTGAAGAGCTCGTGCGCGATTCCGAAGAGCTCGAGCTTGACCGCGCGGGGCGGCAGGTCCTCCGGCTGGATCGCCTTCTGGTGCGCCTTGATCCACGGCACGAAGGCGTAGGAGTAGCAAGCGACCCGGTCCGGACGAAGCTCGAGCGCCGCCTCGATCGTCCTCCGAAAGCTCTCCGGCGTCTGGAGCGGGAGGCCGTAGATGAAATCGAAATTGATCGACGGGAAGCCCAGCTCGCGCAGGTAGAGGTGGAGATCCCTGCGTCTGCTCGAGCGTCTGCCGGCGGTTCACCGCCTCCTGGACCGCGGGGTCGAAATCCTGGACGCCCATCGAGATTCGGTTGAACCCCAGCTCGCGCAGGAGATCGACCTGGGCCCGCGACGTGACCCGCGGGTCCACCTCGATCGCGATCTCCGCGTCCGGCTCGAACGTGAATCGCTCCGCCGTCGCGCCCCAAACCCGCCGCATCTGGTCCAGGCTCAGGTAGGTCGGCGTGCCGCCCCCCCAGTGATACTGCGCCACCCGCGTCCGCTTGCCGAGCCTTCCGGCCACCAGATCGATCTCGCGCAACAGGTCGTCGAGGTAGGCGTCGGCCACTCCCGGCTTCTGGGTGATGATGACGTTGCACCCGCAGAAGGTGCACCGAGCCTCGCAGAAGGGGAGGTGGATGTAGATCGAAAGCGCCTCCTTCTCCGCCCGCGCCGCCTGGTCCAGCTTGGCCAGGTAGCGATCGGCGGTGAACGCCTCGCTGAACTCGATCGCGGTCGGATAGGACGTATAGCGTGGGCCGGGCCGGTCGAACTTCTCGAGGAGCGCCGCGGTGACCTGGGCTGGAGAGCGGCTCACAAAGCACCTCCCGAGGGCGCCCGGTACCGCCGCACGGTGTCGACCAGGAGCTGGACGTTCTCGACCGGCGTGTCGGGAAGGATGCCGTGCCCCAGGTTGAAGATGAAGCCCCGCCGACCGCCGTTCTCGCGGAGGATCGCCTCGGCTTGGGTCACGACGCCTGCGCCCGATCCGACGAGCGCGGCCGGATCGAGATTCCCCTGGACCGCGCGGGCGTTTCCGAGGATCGCCCGCGCCTGCGCCAAGGAGACCCGGTAGTCGAGCCCGAGCACGTCGGCGCCGAGCGGACGGAGCGCTTCCAGGTGCCCCACCGAAGGGGCGAGCGCGAAGTAGATCGTGGTTGAATCTTTGGGAAGCCCTCGGATGACGCGGTCGGCCGCGGCGACGGCCGTTCGGGCGAACTCGGCCGGCGGGAGCCAGCCGGCCTGCGTGTCAAAGAGCATCACCGCGTCGACGCCCGCGCCGATCTGGGCGCGGAGGTAATCGATCGTCATCGTGGCGAGGATCTCCATCAGACCCGCGAACCCCTCCGGGTCGCGCGCGAGGAATCCGCGCGTCCGCGCGAGATCGCGCGAGCCGCCGCTGTCGATGAGATAGGCGGCCAGGGTGAACGGCGCCCCGGCAAACCCGATCAGCGGGACGCGCCCCTGGAGGCGCGCCCGGGCGGCGCGAATGACCGGTTGGATATGGGGGACGGCCGCGGCCGCCCCCTCCCACTTCAGCCGTCCCACGTCCTCTTTTCCCTGGATCTGGAAACCGAGGCTGGGTCCCGGATCGAAGTCGATCGGAACCCCCATGCCCATCAGCGGAATGAGGATGTCCTGGAAGAGAATCGCCGCGTCGAATCCGAATCGGTCGATCGGCTGCGACGTCACCTCGGCGCAGACCTCGGGAATCCGACAGACGTCGAGAAAGGAGTGCTTCTCGCGGACGGCCCGGTATTCGGGGAGGTAGCGACCCGCCTGGCGCATGATCCAGATGGGCGTGTCGACGACCGGCTCTCCGCGGCAAGCGCGGAGAAAGGGGAACGCGGCGGCGATCGACCGACCCGGCATCATTGGATCCGCTCCATCGCCGCGTCGGCGGCTTCCAGCGTCCGGTCGATGTCCTCGTCGGTGTGGGCGTCGGACAGAAACGCGCTCTCGAACGCCGATGGCGGCAGGTAGATGCCGCGCTCGAGCATGCCGTGGAAGAAGCGGGCGTAGCGGTCGCGGTCGGCCGACCGCGTGTCGGCGATCGAGGAGACGCTCGAGACGCCGAAGTAGATCGTCCACATGGAGCCGACGGAGTTGACCGTTCCTCGGATCTTCCGGCGCGCGAGGATCTCGCCGAGCCCCGCCGCGAGGAGCGTGGTTCGCGCCTCGGCGCGTCGGAAGATCGTGGGATCGGCTTCGAGGACGGCAAGCGCCGCGCTTCCGGCCGCCATCGCGAGCGGGTTCCCCGAATAGGTGCCCGCCTGGTAGACGGGGCCCTCCGGTGCGATCCGGCTCATGAGGTCCGCGCGCCCGACAAACGCAGCGACCGGAAGACCGCCTCCGATCACCTTTCCCAGCGTCGCGAGGTCGGGCCGCACGCCGTAGCGCTCCGCGGCGCCGCCTCGCGCGGCGCGGAAGCCCGACATCACCTCGTCGAAGATCAGGAGCGCGCCGTATCGATCGCAGAGGTCCCGGAGCCCCGGCAGAAAATCGGCCGCCGGCGCCACGACGCCGTGATTTCCCACGACCGGCTCCACGATGATCGCGGCGATCCGGTCTCCGTCGCGCTCGAAGTGGGCCCGGACCGAAGCGAGGTCGTTGAACGACGCGACGCGCGCGTCGGCGATCGCGGATGCGGGAACGCCCGGGGAGTCGGGCGTTCCCAGCGTCGCGAGACCGGAGCCGCCGCGAATCAGGAACGGATCGGCGTGCCCGTGGTAGCAGCCGTCCAGCTTGACGTAGAGGCTCCGATTCGTCGCGGCGCGCGCCAGACGGAGCGCGCTCATCGTGGCCTCGGTTCCGGTGGAGACGAATCGGATCCGCTCCGCCGCCGGGTAGAATCGCCGCACGCGCTCGGCCAGCTCGATCTCGAGCCGCGTCCCCGCTCCGTAGAGCGTGCCCAGGCGGGCCTGGCGCTCCACCGCGGCCACGACCTCCGCGCGCGCGTGTCCCAGGAGGAGCGGCCCCCACCCCAGCACGTAGTCGAGGAGCGTGTTGCCGTCGGCGTCGGTCATGACGGCGCCCTTCGCCGAGACGATCGTCCGGGGCGTGCCGCCGACCGCCTTGAAGGCGCGCACGGGAGAGTTCACGCCTCCTGGGAAGAGCCCCAGCGCGCGACGGTGGAGCGCGTCGCTCTCTACGGTCTTGGGAAGGGTCTTGGTCTCGCTCATCCGCGATCTTTGCCCAGGAGCGGGGCGATCTCCTTGGCGAAGTAGGTGAGGATCACGTCGGCGCCGGCGCGCCGGATCGAGGTCAGGGCTTCCATCGCGGCGCGGTCGCCGTCGAGCCAGCCGTTTTGCGCCGCGGCCTTGATCATCGCGTATTCGCCCGAGACATTGTAGGCGGCGACCGGGACGCCGAAGCGCTCCTTCACCCGGTAGATCACGTCGAGATAGGGGAGGGCCGGCTTCACCATCACCATGTCCGCGCCCTCCTCGAGATCGAGCGCGACCTCGCGGAGCGCCTCGTCCGAATTGGCCGGGTCCATCTGATAGCCGCGGCGGTCCCCGAAGCGGGGCGCCGACTCGGCGGCCTCGCGGAACGGACCGTAGAAGGCGCTCGCGTACTTCGCCGAGTAGGCGACGATCGGCGTCTCCTGGTAGTGCGCCGCGTCGAGAGCGGTTCGGATCGCGCCGACGCGCCCGTCCATCATGTCGCTCGGCGCGATCAAGTCGGCGCCCGCGGCGGCGTAGACGACCGACGCGCGGGCGAGAAGCGGAAGCGTGCGGTCGTTGTCGACCTTCTCGCCCTTCAAGACCCCACAATGGCCGTGGTCGGTGTATTCGCAGAGACAGACGTCGGCCCAGAGGTGAAGATCGGGGGCCGCGCTTCGGATCGCCGCCAGCGCCCGGGGCACGATCCCTTTCTCGTCATAGGCTTCGCGGCCTTCCGGATCCTTGGCGGCCGGGATCCCGAACAGGATCACCCCGCCCACGCCCGCCTTGGCCAGCGCCTCGGCTTCCCGCGCCGCCTCGTCCACGGAGAGCTGCGCGTGTCCCGGCATGGACGCGATCGAACGGCGCACCTTCTGGCCGTGACAGACGAAGAGCGGCGCCACGAGATCGGCGGCGGTCAATTGGGTCTCCCGCGCGATCGCACGGAGCGCTGGCGTGGCGCGGAGGCGTCTCAGCCGTGTGGTGGGGTAGGGCATCAGGATTTCCTCTTCCATGAGTTTACGCCTCCGAGCCAGGCGCTGGACATCGTCTCGCACTCCAAGCTCGGGGCTTTCGCCCGCCGATATCCTCGGGCTGTCAACGCATTGTGGGTCGTCTCCCCGCGCGAGTGCGCCACCCCATCCCGGCGGAGCGCCGCCACGCCCTCGGGCGAAAGAAGCCGCTCCAGCGCGTCCACCGCCGACGGGCTGAAGAACGCGATTTCGACCGCCGACCCGGCTTGGAGGGCGTCCGTGAGCGCGGTCACGGGGGGTGACAAATAGCTCGTGCGATAGATCTCGAATGACTCCACCTCGACTCCCGCCTCGCGGAGCGAATCCGGGAGCGCGGGGAGGGCCTTGTCGCCGTGGAGGAAGGCCACGCGAACAATCCCGCGCTCTGCCCGATGGCGGAGGATCCACTCCGCCAAGACCGCCGCCCCCTCTCCTTCGCGGGGAACTTCCACGGCGAGCCCCGCGTCGCGGATCGGTGCGGCGCTGTCCGATCCCAGCGCGAAGAGAGGAAGTTTCGTCAGTGTCTCGCGCGCCCCCGGTAAGGCGATCGTCGACAAGACCTCCGCGGCGCGCTTGCTGGTCCAGGCGATCGCCGCGCCCGCCGGGGGCTTGCCCAGCCATTGAAGAAACCGGTCGCCGTCGGAACCAGGCTCGGTCTGGAGGAGCGGCAGGCGCAAGAGGGTCACGCCGGCCCGCTCCGCCGCGCGCGCGATCTCGTCGTCCTTCGGATCTTTCCGCGCGATCACGAAGAGCGGGCTCACGGGAAGATCTCGTCGCTCCGCACTTCCGCCAGAATCTCCTTCGCGCCGCCCTGATGAAGGCTCGCCGCCAGTCTCCGGCCCAGCTCCAGGGCCTCGCTCCGCGGTCCCTCGACGCTCATACGGAGCGATGGCCGTCCGCTGGGGTGGCCGACGAAGCCGGTGAGCACGATTCGCCCAACCTGGGCGCGCCCTCGCGCTCCCACGGGCACGAGGCAGCCTCCGCCCAGGCCGGAGAGGAGGGATCGCTCCGCGTCCGCCTCGGCGCGCGCGTCAGGATCGTCGAACGCGCGCAGGGACTCCGCGGTTTTCGCGTCGCCGGCCCGGATCTGGAGCGCGAGGATGCCCTGCCCCGGCGCCGGAAGCATGATCTCTTCATCGAGGAGCTCGGCCGCCTCCTCGATCAATCCCAGCCTTCGGAGGCCGGCCGCGGCCAGGACGATCGCGTCGAGTGGGCCTTCCCTCACGCGCGCGATCCGCGTCGGCACGTTTCCACGCAGATCCTGGACCACGAGGTCGGGGCGGCGGGCCAGAAGCTGCGATTGACGCCGGAGCGACGACGTACCCACCTTCGAGCCGGGAGGGAGCTGGGCCAGCGGGACTCGCCCTCGGGTCACCAGCGCGTCGCGCGGATCCTCGCGGCGGAGGAGCGCCCCCAGCATGAGCCCGGGCGTCTCCTCCGTGGGGAGGTCTTTAAGAGAGTGAACGGCGACGTCGATCCGACCGTCGAGCAGCTCCTGCTCGATCTCTTTCGTGAAGACCCCCTTCCCGCCGATTCGCCGAAGCGACGCCTGCGGGTTTCGGTCTCCCGAGGTTTCGATGACCCGAATCTCGTGCGCGCGCTCCCCTCCCGGTAGGAGCCGACGGACGAGACCGCTCTGGGCGAGGGCGAGCGTGCTACCGCGGGTCCCGATCCGCATCGTCCTCCTGGGCGTCGATTCCGAAGAGATCCTGGATCGCGTCGATTCGGGCGATTCCCCTTGCCCCGTCCTCGTCCGATCGCGTCAGCCGGGTGGTCGGCCGGTGGAGAAGCTTTTGCACGATTCCGTGGACGAGCGCGTCGAGCGCGGCCTGATCCTCGGGGCGAAAGCGGCTCCGATGCCGCGCCAGCTCCTCGCGGGCGACGTTTTCGAAGTGGGTCCTGAAGCTCGTCAGCGTCGGCTTCACCGCGAGCGACCGGTGCCAGCGCAGGAAGCGAGCCAGCTCCTCCTCCACGATCGCTTCCACCTTGGGGATCTCCGCCCGGCGGTGCGCAAGGCTCTGGGCCACCAGGGCGCCGAGCGCGTCGAGGTCGTGGAGGAAAACATTGGGAAGCTTCGCAACGAGAGGGTCGATGTCGCGCGGGACGGCGAGATCGAGAAAGAGAAGGGGGCGGTTCTTCCGGATCTTCATCGCGTTTCGAACGATCGGCTCGTGCACGATCGCCAGGGGCGAGGAGGTCGCGCCGATGACGATGTCGGCCCCGGGGAGCACCACCGGGATCGCCTCGAGCGAGACGAGCCGCGCAGCGATGGGCCCGGCCAGGGTTTCGCCTCTCTCTCTGCCGCGGTTCGCCACCACGTATTGCGTGACGCCCGCCTCTTGAAAGTGGCGCGCCGCGAGGGTCGCCACCTCGCCCGCGCCGATCACGAGAACCCGCTTGTCGGCGAGGGCGCCGAGGACCTTGCCGGCCAGTCCCACCGCCGCGTAGGCGCTCGAGATCGGGCCGCGTCCGATCCCCGTTTCGGTGCGCGCCCGTTTGGCCGAGCGGAGCGCGGCGTCCAGGAGCCGCTCCAGCACCGGCCCCGAGCCGCCGACTTTGGCCGCGAGCGAGAGCGCGTCCTTCACCTGGCCGGTGATCTGCGGCTCGCCCAGAACCTGAGAGTCGAGCCCGCAGGCGACGCGGAAGAGATGCCGCACCGACTCCGGCTCGTGGTAGGTGTAGAAATAGCTCCCCATCGAGCCCGAGTAGTCCATCCCCTTGATCTCGCGGAGAAGATCGGCCACGAAGGCCGGGGGGCTCTCGATCGCCGCGCCCCGCGCATAGACCTCGGTGCGGTTACAGGTGGAGATGACGAGCGCTTCGCTCGCCCCCGCCCGCTCTCGGAGCGCGTGGATCGCCCGCTCCACCTCCTCCTCGTTCAGGACGAGGGCGTCCCGGACCTCGAGCGGAGACGTTTCGTGATTGAGCCCGACGCAGAAGAGCTCGAGGCTCGGGACCGCGGTCTCGACCATGGGGGTCACCGGAAGGTGTGGAAGGACCGGACGAAGAGGTCGGTCACCACGCGTGAGGCGAGGAGCGTGGTGAATCCGGCGAGCGAGGCGTAGACCGCACGCGGCCCTCGCCAACCCAGGCGGTGGTACGCGAGGACGGCGAATCCAAGGACGAGCCAGGCGCCGATCGTGAGCCACGTCTTGGGATCGGTCAGGAGATTGACCCCCGCGAGGCGCGCCCATCCGATCCCCATGAAGATGGCCAAAGCCAGGAGGACGAGCCCCGCGCTCGCGGCGCTCACGTTCATCCGCCCGAGAGTCTCGAGCGGCGGCATGCGCCGGAGAAAAAACGAGAGGCGGTTCCCCTTGATCTCCCGATAGAGGAGCAGGAAGAGCACGCCGTAGATCGCCGAGACGAAGAAGGCCCCGTAGCCGAGGACCGCGGCCAGCGTGTGGATCTCGAACCAGATCGGGAAGAGCGGCGGCTGGCGCGTGACCGCCCCGCCGCCGTACGCCGAAGAGATCACCTGCATCAGGAACACGATCGGCAGGACGAAAATGCCTGTGCTGCGGATTCCCTGGCGCATCTCGAGATAGACGTAGACCGCCGCGAGCGACAGCGCGGTCGCGGAGAGAAAATCGTATACCGACGCGAGCGGAAGGTGTCCCTCCGTCACGCCGCGCGCCGAGAGGTAGAGGACGTGGACGAGAAGCGCCGCGCGGAGTATCCCGGGACCCCAGCGGCCGCCGGTCGACGCCTCATCTGCATAGGCGCGCGCGTAGGTCGCGACGCTGAGCGCGTAAAGCACTGGGAGTACGGTTGTTAGAAGTGGGATGAGAGGCTGCATGAGTGGGCGTCCGGCCTCCTGGACCGGGGTCCTATTTTCGCTCGGATCCGCGCGCCGATCAAGGAGATCCCGGGTGCGCGGCGCTCCGCCTAGATCCAGTCCGCGTTCGGGGCGGCTTTTCCAAGGAGGCGGAGCATGGCCTGGAGCTGCCCCTGGTGGCGCAGCTCGTGGGTGAAGACGTGGGTCAGGATCTGCTCGACGGTGAACGTCGACTCGGTCCCGTCGATCTCGGTGCCGCGGCGCAGCTCGCGGAGCCGAGCCGGGACATACGCCGAGAGAACGCGGCGGGTCTGCTCGGCCACCTCTTCACCGCGGGCGCGGGCCATCTGGGGCGTGGCGTAATTGCGCGCGATTTCCGCCTCGCCCGGGAATTTCCACTCGCCCTTCTCGATGTTCTCCGCCACCCAGGAGCCTTCCACTTCGATGATGTGGGCGAAGAGATTTCGAATCGACTTCCAGGAGAACGGGAATTCGCGAGTCCATTCCTCGGGTGTCAGAGTGGCGGCGGCGGTCATAAGTCGCCCCCTCGCCTCCCAGGTCGCTTCGAAGTAATCCTTGAGATCCATGGCCCCTCCCTCGCGGATCGAAGCGGCTATATTCCCAGATATGCGCCCCGACCGCCACGCCGCAGGCCTGCTCGCGATCGCGCGGGACGTGGTGGCCTGCGAGCGGTGCCCTCGCCTCCGCACCTATTGCGCCGAAGTCGCGCGGGTGAAGCGCGCAGCCTACAAGGACGAGGTCTATTGGGGAAGACCGGTGCCCGGCTTTGGCGATCCCGCCGCCTGGCTGATCCTGATTGGACTCGCCCCGGGCGCCCATGGATCCAACCGAACGGGGCGAATGTTCACCGGCGACCGATCGGGGGAGTGGCTCTTTGGTGAGCTCCACCGCCAGGGGCTCGCCAGCCGGCCCGACTCGCTCCGCGCGGACGATGGGTTGACGCTCGACGGCGTCTTCATCACGGCGGCCGGTCGGTGCGCCCCTCCAGGCAATCGGCCCGAGCCAGCCGAGCTGGACCGCTGCCGTGAATACCTGGCGCGCGAGCTCGAGGCGTTGACGGGCGCGCGGGTTCTCTTGGCGCTCGGCAAGATCGGGTTCGACGCCGTGTTGAAGGCGCGGCGCGAGCTGGGACGTGCGGAGCTCGAAAGCCGGCCCGCCTTTTCGCACGGCGCCCGCTTCGCGCTTCCCGAAGGCGGCTGGCTCCTCGCCTCCTACCACCCGAGCCAGCAGAACACCAGCACAGGCAAGCTCACCGCCGCGATGTGGCGCGGAGTCTTCGACGCGGCCCGGCGGCTCCGCGATCGGGTATAGTCATCCCATGACCGTCCTCTTCCTCTGCCGCCAGAACGCCGGGCGAAGCCAGATGGCGCAAGCGTTCTTCGAGCGCCTGGCCAAGGGGCACGTCGCGCTCTCGGGCGGATCGAGCCCCGCGGCCGCGGTTCATCCCGCCGTCGTCGAGGTGATGCGTGAGGTGGGCATCGATCTCGCGGGGCGGGTTCCGAAGAAAGTGAGCCCGGAGACGCTGGCCGCCGCGGACCTGGTGATCTCGATGGGATGCGACGATCCAGCCGTCTGCGACTACCCCGGCCGAAAGGTAGAGGACTGGGGAATCGAGGATCCCAGCGGCAAGCCTGCGGCGGAAGTGCGTCGGATCCGCGATCTCCTCCGCGCGCGGGTCGAAGAGCTGGCGCGCCGGATCCAATCGGGTTCGATTGCGGCGGGCGCGGGAAAGGCTCCCGCGTGAGGGGCTCGATGCGCGCGGTCTACCTACGCAAGTCAGGTCCGCCCGAAAGCCTCAGGCTCGAGCAGTGCGATGATCCCCAGGTTGGGCCCCACGATGTCCTCGTGCTGGTCCGCACCGCCGGCGTCAACTTCACCGACGTCCTCGCGCGGCAGGGGCTGAATCCCGAAGCGCCCCACCGGCCGTACATCCTCGGCCATGAGACCGCGGGGGAGATCATCCAGGTCGGCGAGAACGTGGCCGGGCTCCGCGTCGGGCAGCGGGTCCTCGCCTTTCATAGCGACGGGGGGTACGCGGAGAAGGTCGCGGTGCCCGCGGCGCAGGTCTTTCCGATCCCCGACTCCATCCCGTATCAATCGGCCGTGCTGCTGCCGCTCAACTACGGCACCGCCTACATCGCTTTGCATAGGACCGGGCCCGTCGAGCCCGGGATGCGCGTCTTCATCCATGCCGCGGCCGGCGGCGTCGGAATGGCGGCGGTCGATCTGGCGCGGCGCGCCGGCCTCGAGATCGTGGCGGCGGCGAGCACTCACTTCAAGCGGGGGCGGCTGATCGCCGAAGGGGTCAAGCACGTCGTCCCGGTGAAGCGGATGAGGGTGCACAAGGTGGCGAAGCGACTCTTTGGCGGACCGGCCTTCGACATCGTCCTCGACTCGATCGGCGGACGCTCGATCCAGGACGGGCTCCGCGCGCTGAAGCCGGGAGGCCGCCTGGTCAGCATGGGGGTCGGGCAGATCTCGAACCGCGGTCTCCTCGGCGCGCTCGCGTTCTTCCTCCGCGCCCCGCGCTTCACCTACCTCGATCTTCTGGCGCCGAGTCGCGGTCTCTACGGCGTCAATCTGAAGAAGCTCATGGAGGACACCGTCCTCGCCCGGCACGTGCTGGAGACATTGGTTGCATGGGCGGCCGCCGGGGAAATCCATCCGGCGCCCGGGCGCGTGATGCCGCTCGCCGAGGCCGGCTTGGCCCATCGCCTGCTGGAATCGCGGGGCAATGTGGGGAAGATCGTTCTGCGGGTGTAGCGTGGGTTCGCCGCCGGCGCGGGGCGTCTGTGGTGTGGGTCGCTGCGCGCAGCTTGCTACGCCGCGACCGGCGTGACCAGGCGCTTCAGGTCCGCGAGAACTTCCGGCCACGCACTCGCGTAGTTCCTCCGGGCCGCGAGGCGCCGCTCGGGAGCGATCCGATCGAATCCCGAGTGGACGATGAGCACCGACGAGCCCGCGTTCTCGGCCTCAATGGAGAACTCGACCCGGGTCGCCGATCCCCACTCCTCGCCGGTCCACTCCCACGAGAGCGCGACGCGAGATTCGGGGGTGATCTCCTCGATCCGCCCCTCTTCGACCACCTCCCGGCCCTGAAACTTGGACGTGAGCCGGAAGCTGCCGCCGGGCTCGGCGTCGAATCGCTCCACGTGCGCCACCCACGATTCGATCCCGGCCCCGGTCGAGATCAAGGGCCAGAGATCTAAGGCCGAGCGGGGGACGTGCACGCGCGCCGCGACCGCGATCCCGGAGCCCCATTCGTGGGCGTCGACTCCATCGTGGAGCGCCGCGCGAAGCGCCGTGAGGGCCTCTTTCCACATCTGGCGCGCCGCCCGCCTCTCCAGCTCACTCCTCAAGCCGTCGTGGGTCACCGTGAAGCGTGAGCCCGGGCCGTCGCCCTCGAGTCGGAATATGACGTGGCTCTCCTGGGCGAGCGCGGAGGTGCGCCAGGCGAGCTCCAGCTTGATCGGCGGCGTGACCGAGACGACGTGACCCCGGGCGACCTCCCCGTTCCAGGTTTCCAGGCTCATCTCACCGTCGTGGATCAGATCCAGCTCCACCTTGCCCAGCCATCGCGCGAGGAGCTCGGGGCGCGTGAGGTAGAGCCAGACTTCGAGCAGGGGAGTGCGAAAGGAGCGGAAAACCGAGATCGTGGTCGGATTCATGCGCTGATCCTACCAGGCCCCGAGTTGGCGTAGGAGACTCATCCCGTCCCATTCGCCCCATCGCTCCGTGATGCGGCCATCCTCGACCCGGATGATCTCGATTCCCGCGAACTCGATCCGTTTCCCGCTGGGCGGCACGCCCAGATACGCGCCGGCGTGCGTGGCGTTCGCGGTCCATCGGATCGCGACCGAAGATTTGTCGCGGTCGATGACGAGGTCCTCGATGGTGGTGTGGAAGTCGGGGAAGGCGGCGAAGAAGTCGCGCAGCCCACGCTTGTAGTCATCGCGCGTGGGGCCACGATCGCCGGGGCTGCGGTCGATGAAGTCGGGAGCGTGGAGGCCATCCACGGCCTCCACGTCCCGCTGCTGCCACACCACCTCGATCCATCGCCTGGCGGTGGATTTCAATTCGTCTGTGCCGCTTTGCATGTGCGCGCAAGCCTACCCTCACCGGGCCCGAGGCGCTCGTTTTCCCCTTGACTTTCACCTTTTATTCACCTATGCTTTGTGTATCCGCGGGGCGCGCCTAGCGTACCGCCCCACGGAGGGTTCCCGGACGGCCGCCACAGGGCGCCGCGCGGCCGCACCGGGCAACCCGGAAAGGGAAGAACCGTGCTAACCCCCAGGCAACGGGCAGTCTACGACTTCATAGCCGCCTTCCGCGAGCGAAGGGGGTTCGCCCCCTCATATGAGGAGCTTCGCCGCCATTTGGGGGTGGCCTCGCTCAACGCGGTGGCGAAGCTGATCACCCAGCTCCGCCGCCGCGGCTACCTCGCGCCCGCACCCCCGAACGCCAAGCGTTGGCTGGCCCCGCCTGCCCGCCGCGCCGATGGAGACACCATCCCACTCCTCGGCGTGGTGGCGGCGGGCCGGCCGATCGAGCCGGTCGAGGTTCCGGAGGAAATCGAGATCCCGGCGGCGATGGCCGGCGCGGGCGAGCGCTACGCGCTCCGCGTGAGCGGCGACTCGATGATCGAGGACGGGATCCACGACGGTGACGTCGTGGTGGTGCGACGCGCGCAGCGGGCTGAGAACGGTCAGACGGTCGTGGCGATCGTGGACGGCGAGGCGACGTTGAAGCGGTTCCACCAAACGGGCGCGCGCGTCGAGCTGCGTCCCGCAAACGCAGCCTTCGCGCCGGTCCGCGTCGCCGCCGACCGCGTCGAGATCCGGGGAGTGCTGGTGGGCTTGTTACGCCGGTATCCGTAGGAGGGGGGCACCACAGATGACCGATCGGGAATTGCTGCGTCACACCGTGGCCACGCTGGCCTACCGCGCCGCCAAGACCATGCGCGGCGCGCCGGAGTCGTTCGCGTCGTTCCAGGCGACACCGCACGCCAACACGCCGGTCCAAATCGTCGCGCACATGGGGGACCTCTTCGACTGGGCCCTACGGATGGCGCGGGGAGAGGGGAAGTGGACCACCGCGACGCCCCAGCCGTGGCAAGACGAATGCCGGCGGTTCTTCGCGGCGCTCAAAGCCTTCGACGACTTCCTCGCCTCCAACGAGCCGCTTGGCTACGAGCTGCCGCGCCTCTTCCAGGGGCCGGTGGCGGACGCGCTGACCCACACCGGGCAACTCGCGATGCTGCGGCGGTACTCGGGCGCGCCGATGAAGGGGGAGAGCTACAACCGCGCCGACATCGTCGTGGGCCGCGTCGGAGCCGAGCAGACGCCGGCCGATCCCAAGTTCGAGTTCGACTAGGAGGGCGGGCCATGGGACTCCACATCATCGCGCGATTTCACGCAAAGCCCGGCAACGAGGCCGCCGTAGCAGAAGCGATCCTGGACGGCCAGGGTCCGTCGCGCCAGGAGCCGGACTGTCTCTACATCGACGCCTTCCGGTCGGTGCGGGAGCCGCGACTGTTCTTCATCCACTCGCATTGGAAGGACGAAGAGGCGTTCGAGCTGCACGCCGATCTGCCGCACACGGTCCGCTTCCTCGAGCGTGTGGAGCCTCTGATCGACCATCCCTTCGACATCAATCGCACAGAGCGTCTGACCCGCTAGGAAGGGAAGCGTCGCGGTGAACGCGACCATCCTCCACATCGCCATCGATTCCTTCGCCATCCAGGCCGAGCGGCTCCGCTGCCCCAAGCTCGCCGGCCGTCCGCTCGCGCTGGCTCCCTCCGACTCGTCGCGCCCGCGCGTGGTCGCCGTTTCGCGCGAGGCGCGCGCCGCGGGAATCTTGCCCGGCACGCCGCTCCTCGTGGCGCGGCGGCTTTGCCGCGACCTGATCGCGCTCCCGCCCGATCGCGACCTCTATGCCGGGCTCTCCGACTCCATCCGCGCGCAGCTCTCGCCGTTCGCCCCCTTCGCCGACGAGGACCGCGCCGCGCCGGGGCCGTCGGGGCGCTTCGCCCTCAACCTGACCGGCGTTGCGCGCACGCACGCCGACGCACGCGACCGCGCGGCCGAGGCGGGGCGGGGCGTGGAGCGCGCCTTCCGCCTCCATCCGACGCTCGGGATCGCCGCGACGCGCCTGGTGAGCCGCGTGGCCGCGACCGTGCTCGCGCCCGATGGGGAACTGCTCGACGTACTCCCCGGAAGCGAGGTGGCGTTCCTGGCGCCGCTCTCCGTGCGGGTTCTGCCGTCCGCGCGCGAGCGCATCGCTGCGGCGCGGCTCGATCTCTTGAACGCGCGCGCGGTGCGTGACGTTCAGGCGTTGAGCCCGGAGCAGCTTCTCGCCGCGTTCGGAGGCTCGGCGGCGACGGCGCTCTGGCGAGAGGCGCGCGGATTGGACGGAGGACCTCGCCGGACCCTCGCGCCGCCGCGCCTCGCGATCGCCGAGGAAACGCTCGTCCAGGAAACCAACGACGGCCGCGTCATCGCGGCGCGCCTCGCGCGCCTGGTCGTCGAGCTCGGCGTCGGGCTCCGCATGCGCGCCGCCCAGGTGGGCTCGCTCACGATCTCCGTTCTCTACGCCGACGCCCGCGAGGGCCACGCGCGCCAAGCGCTCACGCCACCGACCGCGGCCGAGCACGCGCTCCGCGCGGCCGCGCTCTCGCTCCTCGACCGTGCCGTCACCCGCCGCGTTCGCGTCCGCCGCATCCGCCTCGAGGCGCACGAAGCCGCGCCGCGCGCGACGCAGCTCACCCTGTGGGAGGGCTCCGGGAACGAAGCCGCAGGGCACCGTCCGCAGCCCGCGTCTTGGCTTCTTGCGGGCGAGGACCCGTGTGCCCGAAGGCTTGCGTTCCCGGAACCCTCACCCGCGGGGCGCTGCGTCGCCTTGGAGCACGCCCTCGACCGAGTCCGCGCCCGCTTCGGCACGGAGGCGCTGATCCCCGCCGCGTGGATGGCGCACGGCCTTGTCGTTCGTACACCTGCACGTCCATAGCCACTACTCGCTGATGCGGGGCGTCGACACGCTCGAGGCCCTGGCGCAGGCCGCGCGCGAGCACGGGATGGACCGCTTCGCGCTCACCGACACGAATGCCCTCTACGGCTTCGTCTTCTACCGGCAAATCTGCGCCGAGACCGGGCTCACGCCGATTGCCGGCGCGGAAGTGGTGGAGAGCCCCGCCGCGGCACACAACGGCGACGGCCCCGCCCGCGCCGTCCTCCTCGCGCGCGGCCGCGAGGGCTACCGCTCGCTCTGCCGCGTCCTCACCGCGCGCCACCTCGATCCGGCGTTCGCGCTCGTCGCCTCCACCCGCGCGAACGCCGAAGGCCTCGTCCTTCTTTCCGAGAACCGCGCCCACCTGACGGCGCTCGGGGACGCGCTCCCCGTCTACGCCGAGCTGGTCCCGGGCCGCGGAGACCGCGCGCTCCGGCAGTGGGCACGCGCCGAGGGCATCCCGTGCGTGGCCACGAACAACGTCCACTTCGTCCACCGGGAAGGGCACCGGCTCCACCAGGTGCTCCGCGCCATCGACCGGAACACCACGCTCGACCGGGTGCCCCCCGAGGACCTCGCGGAGCCGGCGCGAACCTTCACGTCGGCCGCCGAGATGGAGGCGCGCTTCCCGCACGCGCCCGAGGCGATGGAGAACGCGGCGAGGATCGGCGAGGAGTGCGCGGCCGACTGGCCGATGGGGCGGACCGTCTTTCCCTCGTACCCGCTCGATCGAGGCGACGCCTTCGAGATCCTCCGCGCCCGGTGCGAGGCCGGGATCCTCCACCGGTACGGCCGCGACCCCAGCCCCGACGTGCGAACGCGCCTCGAGCGCGAGCTCGCGATCATCCGCGACAAAGGCTACGCCGACTACTTCCTCATCGTGGAGGCGATCACGTCCCGGACACCGCGTACGTGTGGCCGAGGGTCGGGCGCCGCGAGCATCGTCGCCTACCTCCTGGGCATCACCCACGTCGATCCGGTGCGGCACAACCTGTTCTTCGAGCGTTTCCTCTCGCCCGAGCGGAAGGATCCGCCGGACATCGACGTCGACTTCGCGTGGGACGAGCGGGACGCGATTCAGCTCGCGGTGCTCGAGGAGAACGGAGCGCCGGTGCGCGCGGCGATGGTCGCCAACCACGTCGGCTTCCGCGCCAAGGGAGCGATCCACGAGATCGCCAAGGTCTACGGGTTGCCCGAGGCCGAGATCATGAACGTCACGAAGCGGCTCTCGGGATATTGGGGGCTGGAGGATCCGGTCGAGCGCCTCGACGGTCGCCCCCGCTTCAAGGACGTCGACTTCGAGCCGCCCTGGCCCGAGATCCTCGCGCAGGCGGTCGCGCTCGAGGGGCACCCGCGCCACCTGAGCGTCCACAGCGGGGGCGTCGTCCTCGTTCCCGACGCGCTCGCCGACCACGTCCCCGTCGAGATCGCGCCCAAGGGCGTGCCGATCGTCCAGTGGGAGAAGGACCAGGTGGAGGACTACGGCCTCGTGAAGATGGACCTGCTCGGGAACCGCTCGCTCGCCGTGATCCGCGACGCGGTGGCGGCGGTGGAACGAAACACCGGCCTCGCGATCGACGAGCGCGCGTGGAACCCGATCGAGGACCCCGCGACGCAGCGGCTGATGAAGGCCGGCGAGACGATCGGCGTCTTCTACGTCGAGTCGCCCTCCATGCGCCAGCTCCAGCGAAAGGCGCGCGTCGGGGATTTCGATCACCTCGTGATCCACTCGTCGATGATCCGGCCGGCCGCGAACCGCTTCATCCGGGAATACGTGCGGCGGCTCCACGGCGGCGCGTACGAGCCGCTCCACCCGGCGCTCACGCACACGCTCGACGAAACGTACGGGATCATGTGCTACCAGGAAGACGTGACGAAGGTCTCGATGGAGCTGGCCGGGCTCTCGCTGGCCCAGGCGGAGGGGCTGCGCAAGGCGTTGAGCCAGAAGCGGCCGGCGAAGCCCCTCCGCGCGTACCAGGCGGAGTTCTACGCCGGGGCCAAGGCCCGCGGCGCCGCGCGCGACGTGATCGACAAGGTCTGGGAGATGATCCTCTCGTTCGCCGGCTATTCCTTCTGCAAGCCGCACAGCGCTTCCTACGCTCTGGTGTCGTTTCGCTCCGGCTGGCTGCGCGCGCATTACCCCGCCGAGTTCATGGCGGCTGTGATCTCGAACCAGGGTGGCTATTACTCGACGTTCGCCTATTTGTCCGAAGCGCGGCGGATGGGGCTCTCCGTCCTCCCTCCCGACGTCAACGCGAGCGAGCGCGCGTACACGGGGAGGGGTCGCGAGGTCCGCGTCGGGCTGATGCAGCTGAAGGGGCTCCGCCACGAGACGCTCGACGCGCTCCTCGCCGAGCGGGCGCGCGGAGGGCCGTTTTGCTCGTTCGCCGATCTGCGCGGTCGGGTGGCGCTTCGCCCGAGCGACGCGGAGCTGCTCGTCAAGGCCGGCGCGCTCGACTCCGTCGCTCGTGGCCGCACGCGGCCGGAGCTTCTCTGGGAGCTCTACATCGACGGCCGTGGCGGCACCGGGTCTGGGGCCACGGCGCCCGGGCGGGCGCTCGAGCTCTTCGAGGCGGGCCCCGCGGCGGCGCCGCGCGCCCCCGCTTACGACCGCGCGACGGTGCTGCGCCACGAGGTCGAGACCCTCGGCTTCCTGTTGAGCGCCCACCCCCTCGAGCCCTACGAGCGCTCGCTCCGCGGGCGCGGCGTCATCCAAGCCCGCGATCTCGACCGCCACGCCGGGCGCAGGGTCCGCGTCCTCGGCTGGCATGTCACGTCGAAGCTTGTCCAGACCCAGGCGGGCGAGCCGATGGAGTTTCTCTGCTTCGAGGACACCACCGCGATCTACGACGTGACGCTCTTCCCCGATGCCTACCGCCGCTTCTGCCACCTGCTTACCAGCACGCGCCCCTTCCTGCTCACGGGGCTCGTCGAGGAGGATTGTGGGGTTTGCACGCTGACGGCGGACAGGGTGGAGCGGCTTTGAGGGGGGGGTAGCTCCCGGGGCGACGCGAGCGTATAGTAGGTCCCAGGGGGGAAAATATATGGCCGTGTCCTACACAATCGAAGGTGGTCTGCTCCGCCTGAAGCTTGAAGGGCAATACGAGCCCCAGGACATCATCCGGGAGTTCCTCGCCGGAATCGCCGATCCGGCCTGCCCGAACCCGGTGGCGCTATTGGTGGACGTGACGGCGTCTGAATCGCTGGGGACGCGGGAGCCACAGGAAATTCGCCAGGTAGCGGAATACCTTGGGCCCTACGCGAAGCGGATCGGCGGGCGGTGCGCCATCGTGGCGAGCAGGGATCTGCATTTCGGCTTGAGCCGCATGGGGAGCGCCTACACCGAGGGCGTGGGAGTCGAGACCGCGGTCTTCCGGGATGCTTCGTCGGCCTTGGAGTGGCTCGGGGTCTCCCCATCCCAAGTTTCTCGATAACCAGTGATTCCGGCGCCGGTTCGATGAAGCTCGACGCTCGTCGGCGTCTGACGAGCGCCGAAGCGCTCTCGACGGTCCCGGGGCCGAATGGAGAGCGCTTCGCCACAGTATTCCGCCACGGCAGCCTGCAAGTCGAGATCTACGCCCCGGTCGGCCGCGACCCCCAAACGTCCCACACGCGGGACGAGGCCTACGTAGTCGTCTCGGGCACCGGCACCTTCGTGAGCGACGCGGGCCGGCAGGAGTTCGGGCCGGGAGATTTTCTCTTTGCCCCCGCCGGTGTCGTTCATCGATTCGAGGAGTTTTCCCCGGGCCTGGTCGTCTGGGTCTTGTTCTACGGCCCCGAAGGCGGGGAGGCCAGAGGCAACAAGTCGGGCTGATCAGCTCCCGCGGCGGTAGCAGACCGCACGGGTCGAGTACTTGGCCGTCTCGGCGAGGATGACGCAGAGAAGAATCACCTGGCTCAGGAACGTGAGCGCCATCGCGGGCCCGGTGTACGCGGACCTGGGTGCCACCGCGAAAACCGTGACGCCGATGATGGCCACGACCAAAGTCGCCACGAGGACGACGTAGGCGTTCTTGAACGATTTGGACTCGATCGCGACGGCCCGTTCGTCCCTCTTCTCCTGCCCGCCCCGAACCGAGAGACCGATGTGCGCGATCACGTTCAGCGCGATTTGGAAGGCGACCGCCGCCATGAACGCGGTCATCACCGCACCGGGACTGAGCTCGCCGCGTCGAAAGAGGGCAAGGACGTAGGCGAAGTAGGGAACGAAGACCGCGATCGTGGTGACCAGGCAAGCCCAGGCGCTCTTTTCACGAAACCGCATTTCCACCCTCCAGAATGGTTAAGGTAGGGAGCAACGCCGAAGCTTACAGTACATTGTCTCCGTAGCTGAGGAAGGGAGGGATCCAGCATGAATATTGGTCTTTTGGGCTCTGGTGCGGTGGCCAAGACGCTGGCGGCCGGCTTTCTGCGCCACGGCCACAAAGTGAAGATGGGCACGCGCGAGCCCGCAAAACTGGCCGAATGGGCCGCGCAGAACCGGGGAGTCAGCGTTGGTAGCTTCGCGGACGCGGCCGCGTTCGGAGAGATGATCGTGCTCGCGGTCAAGGGGACGGCGGCAGGCACGGTGTTGAATTCCGCGGGGGCCAAGAATCTGGCGGGAAAGCCGATCATCGACGCGACGAATCCCATCGCCGACTTGCCTCCGGTGAACGGCGTGCTCCGGTTTTTCACGACCCTCGAGGACTCTCTCATGGAGCGCCTGCAGCGTGAATTCCCCGCCGCACGGTTCGTCAAGGCCTTCAACTCGGTCGGAAACGCGCTGATGGTCAATCCAAAGCTCGCGGGCGGGAAGCCGACCATGTTCATCTGCGGCGATGACGAAGGGGCCAAGAAGGCGGTGACCGGAATTCTGGACCAGTTCGGATGGGAGACCGCGGACATGGGGAAGGTGGAAGCGGCCCGCGCGATCGAGCCGCTCTGCATCCTCTGGTGCATTCCGGGCTTTCTCCGGCAGGACTGGGCGCACGCGTACAAGGTGCTGAGCTAGGATCGGGCAGATGGACTGGGAGAGGCGGAGTGCTCGCATGAAGCTGGTTTCGTTATTCGCATTCGGGGCGCTCCTCGACGGCGTGATGGCGGCGGAGGGATAGCTTCCGCCGCGTTTCTGTAACGTTCCCTGCACGCCCAACCTTCTCCCTTGACAACGCCTTATCATGCGTATATACTTATATAAGTAATGGCCTATATAGATACGCTCAGCGCTCTGGCCGATCCCACCCGCAGGGCCATCTTGGCGCGGCTTCGCCGGCGGCCGCACGGGGTGGGTGAGCTCGCCCGCGCCGTGGACGTGACCCAGCCAGCCGCGTCTCAACACCTGGCCGTGCTGCGCCGCGCCCGACTCGTGCGGAGCCGGCGCGAAGGAACGCGGCACATCTACCGGGTTGATCTGGGCGGCTTGGAGCCGCTCCGGGCCTATCTCGAATCGTTCTGGGACGAGGTCCTCACGGCCTACGCCGGAGGCAAACGCCGCCCGCGGCGAGCCGGTCGAACCAAGGAGAACGCATGACCACACCCATTCCGCCGCTACACCGGACCATCACCGTGCCCTGGGCGCCCGACGCGGCGTTTCGTCGGTTCACCGAGCAGATCCACGACTGGTGGCCGATTCGGAGCCACTCCGTGGGAGGCGAGAAGGCAGAGCGCGTCGTCTTTGAAAGGCGGGTGGGGGGGCGAATTTACGAGGTCGACCAGGGAGGCGGCGAGCACACCTGGGGCACCGTGACCGGTTGGGAGCCGCCCACTCGCGTCGCGTTCACGTGGCATCCCGGCATGGCGCCCGAGACTTCCCAGGAGATCGAGGTACGCTTCTCCATGATGGAGCGGGGAACCCGGCTCGAGCTGACCCACACGGGCTGGGAGCGTCTCGGGAAGCTCGCGCGCAAGGCGCGGAAGGGCTACCCGATCGGCTGGTCGTACGTCCTGCTTCTCTACGCCGACAGGAAATCGAGCCCGCTTGTCTTCGCGCTCGATGGAGTCATGTGGATCCTGCGCGCCGTTCAGGGGCGCGGAGCGAAGTCGGCGGCGTAATTCCGGAGGCCGGGGCGGCCCCTCTCGGCACCGCCCCGCCCCCGTCGGGGGGGTTATCTCCACAAGCGCTCCCACCAAACCATCGTCTCGGTGGGCTCGGACCAGTCCTCTTCCACTCCCATCTGTTTGCGGACCGTGACGACGTTCACACCCGTGAGCGCGGCGTAGTTGTCCGCCTCACCGCGGCGGCGATCCCAGACCGTCCGCCGGTAGGATGCCAGCTCGGGGCACTCATCGGTGCCACGATAGGGATGATGGAGAACGTACCGCGCCTGCCAGTTTTCCTTGTCGGCGGTCTCCTGGAGCTGAAGGTCCTCCGGAAAGTGCTCCTTGTCGTAGCGGAGGTGGAGGCGGGTCAACATCGCCTGCCCGGGACGTCCAGGGTCCATGCTGATCCAGAACGCGCCCAGCGACCGCAGCTCGGCCGGGGTCATATACGGCGCGGTGCAGGGATCGCACGACGGGGTGTTGGGCACCACCATCCAGGCGTATTCGAGAAACACAGCCGAACCTCGCTCCCGGCGCTGCTGACTGTCGAAGGCGAGCCGGTAGAAGTTTGCGAACGTTGTCTGCACGAACTCGGGGACATCCTGACCGGTGGGCATCCGGACGGTGCGGTAATTCGCCGATTCCACCCGTCCCCGGCGCGTGAGCGTTAGGACGAACATCTCTTGCGGGCCCTGCGCATTTACCATTCCCAGGCGGAGCGGGAGCACGAACTTGGGGGACTCGAAGGCCACCTGGATCGGTCGGAGGTAGCTGAGCCCGCGCCGCCTCTGCTCCTCGACGTTCACCTTCGCGACGAAGAAGAACATTCCCTGCTTGATGTAGCTCTGGAGGACAGGCGCCGCGCCGTCGGGAATTCGGTAGCCATGCTCGGTCAGCCACCGGTCGAGCGCGCGCCCTTCGGTCGCCGAGAGGATGATGATCTCGTACTCGTCGACCTTGAATTGGGCCCTGACGCGGACATCGCCCCCTAGCTCGACGTTCTGAATCTGATACACCTGGTCTGCCCGCCCCCCTCGAGACATGCGTCCCGCCTTCAGCGCAACCACGTCTCTCTGCGGGCATGGATTCGGATCGAAGTACTCCACCAGCCTCGGCGCCGAATACGCGTCGAGGTGGTCCACCCAGGCCGCGTCGCCCACATGCACCTGCCCCTTCTCCAGGACGACCGGCACCGGGATCACGACCGCGAACTCCTTGGGATCGCCCTGGAAGTCGCTGGCCATCGTGAGGACGGTGCGGTCGCCGTCGCGTGCGAGCACGACCTTTGAAGCCTTGTTGAAGATCTTCGCGTCCCCCTGCGCGACGTAGAAGCCGCAGAACGCGCGGGCGGACGGCGTCCCCGCGCCGCCCGCCAGAAATATTGCCACTGCCAAGGTGAGCCACTTCATCGCTCGCTCCTCTCCATCATCCGGCACCCCTAATTCGTCGGCCAGATCCGGTCCCACCATTTGTGGCTGTCCCCGGGTGCGGACCAGTCGGCGGCCAGGTTCATCTTCCGGCGGATTCGCTCGACCGGCCACCCGGTGAGCGACGCCAAGTTCTCAGCCTCCTTCGCCCTACGCCCCCGAAGCTCGGTGACGTAGGAATCCACCACCGAACACTCCGAGTCACCCTTCCACGGATGATGGATCACGAACCGGCCCTGAAAATTCGCTTTGTCGCCGGTCTGCTGGAAGAGCAGATCCTCGGGGAAGTGCGCGCGGTCGTAGCGGACGTGGAGCCGCGTGACGAAGACCTGCTGCGCGCCGCCGCCGGGCGAGATCCATCCGGGATTGCCTGAGGAATCTCCCCGCGGATCGCCGACCCACCAGACGCCCAGGCCGCGCAGCTCCTCCGTCGTGAGCGGATCGGCGGCGCAGGGGTCGCACCACCCCATGTCCCACGCGTATTCCAGGAAGACCGCCTCCCCGTGCTCCTTTCGAACCTGCTCCGCGAACATCGCGCGGTAGAACTCGGGGAACTCCTCCTTGACGTACTCGGGCACATCCAATCCCTCGGGCAGCCGCACCGTGCGGTAATTGGTCGTCTCCACGCGGCCGTCCCGCGTCAGCGCGAACACAAAGAGCTCCTGAGGCCCATCGGCGTTCACCATGCCGAGCCGGATCGGGAGCATGAACTTGGGCGATTCGAACGCGACCTGGATCGGGCGGAGAAAGGAGAACCCGAGCTTGGCCTGCTCCGTCAAATTCACCTTCGCCACGAAGAAGCGGACGTTCTGCTTGATGTAGCCCGCCAGGACCGACCCCGCCCCCGGAGGAATGGTGTAACCGCTCTCGCGGAGCCAGATCTCGAGCCCGCCGCTCTGCTTGGCGGAGAGGATCACGATGTCGTATTCGCCGACGGTGTACTTTGCCTCCACCGCGACGCCGAGCGCGCGGGCGCGATCGACCTCCTTGGCGGCCATCGGCGCCATCGCGCCGTTTTGCATTCGGAGGGATGCCTTGTAGTCGAGCCGCGTGCAGGGGTCGGGATCGAAGTACTCCACCAGCCTCGGAGCGGAATAGGCGTCGAGGTGATCGATGACCGCGCGGTCGCCGATGTGAATCTGGCCTTTCTCCAAGAATGTCGGCACCGGCACCACGACCGCGAACTCCTTGGGGTCACCCTTGAAGTCATTCGACATGGTCAGGACGGTCCGGGTCCCGTCGCGCACCATCACCACCTTCGACGCGCGGTTGAAGATCTTCGCGTCACCTCGAGCGACGTAGAAGCCGCAGAAGCTATAGGCGGCCGGCGCCGAAAACGCGCCCGCCGACCAGATCGCGAGAGCGAGCAGCCATCGGTTCACGGGAATCTCCTTTCCAGAGGGGTCCGGTCACGGGGCGCATCCAGCTGTACCCAGGACCGGGGAGGTAGCGGTCGATGAGCGGCACCAAGGGCGCGAGCGCCGCGAGCGCCCAGATCGGCCCATTGGGCCGGAAGAGCACGAACGCGACAAACCCGGCTCCCGCCGCGACCATGCAAGCGAACAGGATCCGTCCCGCGCGCGTGTTTGGAGTGGTCTTGGGATCCGAAATCATGTGGAACGTGAAGATCATGAGCGCGCCGTTCTCAAGCCGGTGGATGGGGATGCTCATCGGTTCCCCCAGCCAGAGTGAGCGGCCGAAGAGAATCGCCGCGAACGCGGCGATGAAGGCGATGCTCGTGTCGCTCCGCGCGGAGCGGTTCACGACAAACATCCCGCCGCACGCCATCGCGTAGGCCAGGGTCGGTCCGCTGCCCCATTGCCCCGGCGAGACCCACGCTTGGGCCGGCAGCAAGAGCATCATCAAGGCGAGCGCGAAATTGGTCGGGTTCCAGATGTGCTTCCCGTTCCACCGGATGAAGAACTTGCTTCCGATGGCGAGGGCGGCGGTCAACGCGGAGAGCCCCCAGTCGTTCGCGCGGAAGAGAAAGCAGAGGCCGAGACCGGAGATGAGGGCGCTCTTCCATTCGAAGGGCGAGAGCCGGAGGGCGCGGGTCAGGATCCACTGGACCAGCAGTGCGGTCCCGATCGTCGCGGCCACCTGAATGGGGGGCTTGTCAAAGGAGAGCCAGATGAGCCCGTACGTGAGAAGTCCGGAGAGGCAACAGATTTGCCACCAACGGGGATCGAAGCGGCGGCTGGATCGAGCCAGGGCGGGTGCTGCGTCGCGGGTCGTCATCGCACCGGGTCCTACGTCCGGCGGGCAGGGGATATTCCCCGAAAATACAGGCCGGCCCCTCGCGTCGCGCGGGGGGCCGGGGGCTGGTGCGACGACAAGTAGGAGGCTAGACCCGGGCTCCCACCGTTGTCCATCATGAAAGTTTGGCCGGTGGGTTGCGCGTGCGAAGTCCCAGCAGCGCGCGTCCGTGTGCTACTTAGGTAGTACCTGGGGGTGAACCACGGTTGCCTAGATTCTGCTAGAGTCGTCGACTACCTTCTCCAAGCAGAGGGCTGGGATGATCGACGAAAGCCCCCGAACCAGGGAGGAGCGCCGCTCGTGAATCAGCGTCTTTCTTCGCCCAAGGATGTCTTGATCAACGCCGCGGCAGCGTGGCTCCCAGCCCTTCTTCTTCTCCTCCTCCCCGCAGTTTCCAGTGCGGAAGAGCCGCCCCCCGGCGCACCCGGCGCCACCTATGTCGGCGCCGACAAGTGCCAGAAGTGCCACGACGAGATCTGGGAGCCCTTCCAGCTGAACACGCATTACCAAGCACAAGTCGACGGGGATCCTGCGGGGCCGGTCCTTGGCTGCGAGAGTTGCCACGGGCCGGGGTCGCTACACGTCGAGGCGGACGGGGACGAGGAGGATCCAAAGTTTGCGACCCTCCACGTCTTTAGGAAGATGGAGCCGCATGAGGCGGCCGCCGTCTGCCAGAGATGCCACAAGTCGGGGGTTCAGTTTTACTGGGAACAGAGCGCCCACGCCCGGAACGACGTGGCCTGCCAAAACTGCCACAGCATCCACAATGCGAAGTCCGCGGGGGGGAAGGCGCTTCTCGCAGAGTCCAGGCCCACCCTGATCTGCCTCAAATGCCACCAGGAGAAGCGATCGGAGATCAGCCGCACGGCCCACATGCCTGTCCAGGAAGGGGCCATGGACTGCACGAGCTGCCACAATCCGCACGGCTCGTCCGGGCCTCATATGATCAAGGCGACCTCGAACAATGAGCTTTGCACTTCGTGCCACATGGACAAGCGGGGACCGATGCTCTGGGAGCACCCGCCGGTGCGCGAGAATTGCGTCAACTGCCATATGCCGCACGGCTCGAACAACGACAAGGTACTCGCGGCCAAGCGCCCATTCCTCTGTCAGCGCTGCCACATTGCGACGCGCCACCCGAGCACGCTGTACGACCGTCCCGATCTAGTCAGCAACCGGCTTTTCAACCGCTCCTGCACGAACTGCCACACGCAGATCCATGGGTCCAATCATCCCTCAGGCAAGACATTCCTGAGGTAGCGGAGGCGGACGATGAGAACGCTTCAGGGTTTCTCGAAGTTGCTCGCGGCCGCTGGGATGCTTGCGCTCGCGTGGAGCACGCCCGCGCTCGGGGATGGGTACGTAACATTTGGGACGCAGGGGTGGGAGCAAAGCGCACCGGAAGCCCACTATCAGGCATTCAACGAAGCGGCGCGCGGCGTCTTCGTGGAGTCGTTCCTCTATCGCAACACTTTCGGGAAGGGGCGGGCCGCCATCTGGGGGCGCAATCTGATCCGATCCGACGAGGCAATTGGCTTCCGTTACCTACAGCCACGCTGGCGCGTCGATGTCGATTACATCCAGACACCGCACAACCTGAGCTTCATCACGCGCACGGGATATGCGGCAACGACCGATCCGGCGACCCAGCTGCTCCCCGACTCGCTCCAGAGAGCGAATCAGGATAACTCGGGGGGCTACGTTTCGACGATGAACGACTTCCTCGCCCAGGCGAATAAGTTCAATCTCGGCTTTCGAACGGACGTGCTGTCCGCGAGGATGAGAGGCCGGCCCGGGAACGGAGTGAAGGTTGAGCTTAAAGGAACGCGCCGGAACCGCGCAGGAGACAAGGGATATGGTGGGAGCTTTGGATTCAACAATACGATCGAGACGATCGAGCCGATCCGGCAGACGATGGCGGATGCCGAGGGGAGGGTGTCCTACTCGCACGATCGGCTGAGCCTCGAGGGGGTCGCGAATTTCTCAGCGTTCGAGAACGACCACAGCACGCTGATTTGGGATAATCCGAGGACGCTCACCGACGTCGTCGGAACGCCGGGCAAGGGGAAAATGGATCTCTATCCCGATAACCAGTCCTGGCGCGTGACGGGGCAGGTGGGCCTGCAGCTTCCCAGGCGGACCGCCTTCACCGGCTCGTATGCGTTCGGGCAGGCCACCCAGAACGACCCATGGCTCCCGTTCACCGTGAATTCGGCCGTCCTCGCTCCCGACACGTTCCCTCTTCCGGGAACGCAGACCTACGCCAAGGCGAACCTTACGACCATCGATGCCCGACTCACGTCGCACCCGATTGCGAAGCTGGGCGGCACGCTACGATTCTCTGAGAACAAGTATGACAACAAGACGCCGCAGTGGACCCTTTCAGGGCAGGTCCCCTACGACGGAGCCTGGAATGGAACCGATGTCACCACCCACCCCTACGGCAACGAGCAGACGGTCTACGGCGCGGATCTGGACTGGAATCCGATCTCCCTGGTAGGACTCTATGGCACCCTCGAGCACCTCAAGCGCGACCATACATACCGAGAGGTGCCCGAGGATGAGGAAGACGCCTTAGGAGGAAAGGTCGTGGTTCGGCCGCGATCGGAGCTCGAGGCGAGCGTTCGGTTCCGCCATGGAGACCGTAAGGTGAATGAGTTCGAATTGGACGACTACAAGGACGCGAGCGGCACCTTGACGGAGCAACCGACGTTGAGACGCTACGATGTTGCGAGCCGGGTGCAGGACCTGGTGGACGCGGGACTCGCCTGGAGCCACGGCGATCGCGCAACCGTCACCTTGACTTACAACTACCTCCGCAATGATTACGACGAGAGCGGTATGGGTCTGACGGACGACCTGCGGCGCTCCGCGAGCATCGACGCGGATCTGAGTGCGACCGACCGGATTGACTTGACGGGGTCCTTTGGGTGGGCCTGGCTCTACGGCGACCAGAAATCCAGAACATCCAATTCGGGTACGGTCGTCCTCGCGGACACGCTCAACTGGGAGGCGCGGCTATACGACGAAATCATCACCGCGACAGGAGGCGTCACGTGGCGCGCCATCCCGGATCGCGTTGCCCTGTCCGTCGGGTACCACTACGAGAGAGCACCCGGTACGTACGAATTGACCAGCTATAAGTTGACGCCGCCGGCGCAAAACCTGCCGGGAACGGTCTACATGCGAGAAGGCGTGGATGTGGAAGTCCGGTATTCTCTGATGGAGAACACCGATGTCATGGGTCGTTGGAGTTGGGAGGAATTCAATGCCAATGACTTCGCCACTGAGGACATCCCGCTCCTATTTCAACCAACGGCCACTACGTCGACGGCGATCTTCCTAGGCGATAGCGTCCTTGACTACCGAGCCAACATGGTGGCGCTCGCATTTCAGCGCCGATTCTGAGCTTGTCCCGGCCGCTGACCGCCACGGGCCGGCGGGCCGGGAGAGTAAGGCCACGCGGCTGACGGAAACCTCACCTCCAGGGCGCTTAAATTGCCAGACCTGATCCCTCGGCGAGGATTCTTCGAAATCTTCTTCCGCGCGTCGATTGGCGCCCTGGCCGCGGCGGTGTTCTATCCCGTCGGGAAGTTTCTAAGCCCGCCCCGCATCGCCGAGGACACGAGTTCGCGCGTTTTGGCCGGGAAGGTATCCGAGCTCACCAAGGACGGGTGGAAGATCTTCCCGTTCGGCGCCGAGCCGGGGATTCTGGTCCAAGCGGGAGAAGGAGAGTACCGGGCCTTCTCGGCCACCTGCACGCACCTCTCGTGCACCGTCCAGATGGACAAGGCCTCCGACCGCATCTGGTGCGCCTGCCACAATGGCTTCTACGATCTGGAGGGCCGGAACGTCGCAGGCCCTCCCCCCCGCCCGCTGACGCGATACACGGTCCATGTAGACGGCGACGAGATCTTCGTGAGCCGGGCATAGAGAGACAGCGGTGGCCGGCGCTCCTTCTCGCATCCTCGAGTGGCTTCGCGACCGAATCGGACTCTCCGGCCTCGATCACGTCTTAGAATCGAAGACCGTTCCCGTCCACCGGCACACCCCCTGGTACTACCTCGGGGGGATGACGCTCTTCTTCTTTGCCATACAGGTCGGGACGGGGATCCTCCTTATGCTCTACTACCGTCCGTCCGCGCAGGAGGCCCACGAATCGATCCAGTTCATCATGACGCAGGTCTCCTTCGGCTGGCTGATCCGCTCGATCCACTCCTGGTCGGCGAATCTCATGGTCGCCACCGCGCTCATCCACTTCTTCTCCGTGCTCCTGCTGAAAGCGTATCGGTCCCCTCGTGAGCTGACCTGGATGAGCGGGTTCGTTCTCCTTGTTTTGACGCTCACGTTCGGATTCTCGGGATATCTGCTTCCTTGGAACAAGCTGGCGTACTTCGCGACGCGCGTCGGCACCGGCATCGCGGGTACCGTGCCTTTGATCGGAGGCTTTCTCCTGCGGTTCCTTCGCGGCGGGGATCACGTCACCGGGGCCACGCTATCGAGATTCTATGGTTGGCACGTCGCGATCCTGCCGGCCGTCACGACCTTCCTATTGGTTCTTCATCTGGTGCTCGTCCAGCGTCACGGGATGAGCATCCCTCCCTCCGAGGAGCGTCGGGGAACGGCCACGCGGCGGATGCGATTCATGCCCGACTTCATGCTTCGAGATCTGTTCGGCTGGACGCTCGCGTTGGGAGTGCTCGCCGCGCTCGCGGCCCTGTTTCCATGGGAGCTTGGGGAAAAGGCCGACCCCTTCGCGCCCGCTCCTCCAAACATCCGTCCGGAGTGGTATTTCATGGCGATGTTTCAGGCACTTCGGCTCGTGCCGGGGGGGGCGTTCCTCGGGCTCGAATATGAGGCCTATCTCGTCCTCGCCTTTGGCGCCGTCGGGGTGCTGGCGTTCCTCCTGCCGTTCTTGGACCGACGCATCATGCGCGACGGACGAAGCCCCCTCGTCACGGTGGCCGGCGCCCTTGGGCTCGGTTTCCTGGTGGGCTTCACGGCGCTGGGTTACCACGCGTGGTGGCCGGTCGGTGTGGCGATTGTAATCGCCGCCGCCGGCTGGATTGCGGGCCGCTCAGCCGTCGTCCGAGCCGAGGGCCCCGGATGAAACTCGTCGCGGCAGCCGTGTTCTTCCTTGGGTCGATCGCCCTAGCGGCCCCTTCGGAGTCCGCTCCGCCCGCCGGTGGAGCCGGCGCCCAATCGGACTCAAGCTCCTGCGTCGTCTGCCACCGCAACCAAGACGAAGCGAATCTCAGCAAGCCGGTCGCGCTCTGGAAAAAGGACATCCACTCGGCAGCCGGCCTCGGCTGTCAGGACTGTCATGGCGGGAATCCGGCTCGCTTGAACATCGAGGACGAAGACGAGGCTGCCGACGCGGCCATGGACCCGGCACGCGGCTTTCGTCCGGCGCCGGATCGGCTCGCTGTTCCGGGATTCTGCGCGCGCTGTCATTCGGACCCCGCCTACATGAAGCGCTTCAATCCAAAGGCCCGCGTCGATCAGCTCATCGAATACCGCACCAGCGTCCACGGCCAGCGAAACGCAAAGGGCGACCCCGTGCCCGCCACGTGCATCGACTGCCACGGCGCCCACGGGATTCGCTCGGTCTCCTCTCCCGAGGCGCGGACCTATGCCACGAACGTTCCCAAGCTCTGCGCCGATTGCCACGCCGACTCCACAGTCATGGCGCCGTATAAGATCCCGACCAATCAGTACGCTGAATACCGGCAGAGCGTCCACGCGACGGCGCTCCTCGAGAATAAGGATCTTGCGGCCCCGGCGTGCAACGATTGCCATGGAAACCATGGTGCAGCCCCTCCGGAGGCACGGTCCGTAGCGCACGTCTGCGGGCAGTGCCATGGGCGTGAAGCCGAGCTTTACTCGCAATCCATCAAGCCCGCGATTTTCGCGCGGCTCAAGATGCCGGAATGCATCACCTGCCACGGGAACCACGGAGTGCGCCACCCAACGCCCGACCTCTTCGACGGGCATTCGGCGCCCTCGACCTCGCGGGGGAGCCTTTCCCGCGCAGCCCCGCTCAGCGTCGAAATTGGGGACCTCGCGCAGGGCGATTCCGCGACAGTCCAGTGGCGAAACGTACTCGCGCCGCACCTTCCAGCGGAGGATCCGCGCTACTCGCATTCCGTCGAGATATCGGCGGAGGGAATCGCTCCGGTGACGCTCGACGCGACCGTCCGGCCGGGAGCCGTTGCAGAGCCTCCCATGGTCCGGCTAGGGAATGCCTCGGGACTGGCCGCAGTCCTCTCGGTGGAACCGCTTTCGGGTCTCCCCATCGAGTCGGGCGACGCCCTCGGCTATCGCCTGAGTCTCATGAGCAGGGGGGGACGGCCTATCCGGGGGCTTCGCGTGCGTGATCTCCCGGGGGCGGCCGTGAGCCCGCATCCTGGTTCGGTGTGCCTGAAATGCCACCAGGTTGGGGACTCCTGCGACGTGGCGACAGAAAAGATTTTCGCGACGCTTCAGTCCCTTGACCGTAAGATACGAGGGGCGGAGGCGACGCTTAATAAGGCGGAAGTAGCTGGAATGGAAGTGAGCCTCCCTCAGTTCGAGCTGAAGCGGAAGGGCATCTCGGCGGCGGTCGAGGCCCGTGCGCTGATCCATTCGTTTAACTACGAGCGAATCCTCAAGCGTGCCACCGAAGGGGACGCCGTGGCGAACGCCGCTTCGCTGGCAGGGCGGCAATCCCTGGTGGAGATAGACGTCCGGCGGCGCGGGCTTTGGATCTCGCTCGTGCTCATTGCCATGGTGCTGATCGGACTCGCGCTCAAGATTCGCCAGATCGATCGGGAGCGAGAAGCCAAAAGTTCCACCGGGTCAACCCGGTGAACGGAAGGGGGATTGTGATGAGACGGCTGTTCGAGTGCGTTGTGGTTCTTGTGGCGCTCTGCATTGTCGCATCCGGCCAAGCGTTCGCCGGCGAGGAGAGCGTGCCCGCGGGGCAGAAGCTTTTCATTAAGTACAAGTGTCAATCCTGCCATTCGATCAAGGCGCTGAAGCTCGAGAAAAAGAAGGCGGAAGGCGAGGAGGCCGAGGCCGCCGCGAAGGATACAACGACCACCACGAAGAAGGAGCCCCCCGACCTATCCGGCGAGGGTCTCAAGCGAAAGGCGGACTGGATCGAAGGCTGGCTCCTGAAGAAGGAGCTGATCGATGGCAAGAAGCATAAGAAGACATTACGCGGACCGGCCGAGGACGCGAAGACGCTCGCAGGCTGGCTGGCCCTGCAAAAGACAAAGGTCGAGGAGGAGAAGAAGCCCGCAAACTAGGAGATCCGTCCGTCACGATGGGGGACGGAGCACGCCACGCGTTCGCGCGGTGCGGCGCGCGGGGATCACCTACAGCGGCCATGGAGGCCGCAAAGGAGATGGGCATGGAGCTCAAGAACACGCTCGCCGGAATCCTCTCTCGCAGTTGGTGGATGCTCCTGCTGCGCGGCCTCGTTGCGATTGCTTTCGGCATCCTGACCTGGCGACAGCCGGGCCTCTCGCTTGCCGCCCTGGTCCTCCTCTTCGGCGCCTTCTCGCTCGCGGACGGCGTCCTGGGCGTCTGGACGGCCATCTCGGGCCGGAAGGAGCATGAGCACTGGGGGCTCCTCCTGCTCGGGGGTCTGGTGGGGATTGGGATCGGCATCCTGACCTTCGTGGCGCCGGGCATCACGGCGCTGGCCCTCCTCTTCTATATCGCGATCTGGGCCATCGGGACGGGCCTCCTTCAGATCGCGGTCGCGATTCGGCTGCGGAAGGAGATCCAGGGCGAGGGGTTTCTCATCCTGGGCGGGCTGGCGTCGGTCATCTTTGGCGGATTGCTCATTTCTCGGCCGGGGGCGGGCGCACTCGCCGTGCTCTGGCTGATCGCGGCCTACGCGGTGGTCTTCGGTCTTCTACTCGTGTTCCTGGCGTTCAAGGTCCGGGGCCTCGGCAAACGCCTCGTGGCGAAGGCCTAGGTAGACGTTTCGCCGGCTGGCGACGGGCCCGCGGGCGCTCCGCGGGCCCCGTCGCGGCACCGGCTCCCACTACCCCCTAGCCCGCGGTTTTTGGTACCTTCAAACGCTACGCTTTGTCCTGGCCCAATCACACTCGCAAGGGGTAGACCGATGATCCGCCGCTCCGCGCAGACCGCGCCCCTCTTGGCACTACTTCTCGCCGTCGCCACGGCTTCCCCCGCGGCGGCCGACGTGAAGATGGGCACTTTTTCCGTCGTGGCCTTCGATTCGGTGACGCACGAGGTGGGCGTCGCGGTTCAGTCGAAGTATTTCTCGGTCGGGACTGCGGTCCCCTGGGCGGAGGCGGGTGCCGGCGCGGTCGCGACGCAGGCGAACGTGAACGTCTCGCTGGGGCCCGAGGCGCTGGCGCTTCTCCGTACCGGGATGCCGGCGGCGGACGTCATGCGCGCCCTCGCGGCGGCGGATACGAGTTGGGATGGGCGTCAGGTCGGCATCGTCGACGCCCAGGGCCGGGCGGCGACCTGGACGGGCCGGCGCTGTCTCGACTGGGCGGGAGGAGAGACGGGGCCGGGCTTTACATGCCAGGGAAACATCCTCGCGGGTCCCGCGGTCGTCGCGAACATGGCGAAGGCCTATCGGGAGTCGCGCGGAGAAATGGCGGAGCGCTTGATCGCCGCCCTGGAAGCGGCCCAGGCGGCGGGGGGCGACAAGCGCGGCATGCAGTCGGCTGCGCTCCTCGTCGTGCGTCCCAGCGTCTCGCATCCCGAGTACAACGTTCGCTACGTCGACCTACGGGTCGAGGACCACAAGACTCCGATCCAGGAGCTTCGGCGGGTCTGGCAGATCTTCGAGGGATTCCACGCCGCGAACGCGCACCTGAACTACGCGGCCGAGTACGACGCGACGGGACGCCCCGATCTCGCGGTGATGGAGCGGGAGCGCGTGGGGGAGAGCATGAGACGGGCGCTCCAGCGCGGGGAGAAGGACGCCTCGCTCTTGAACGGGCTCGCCTGGGCCTGCGCGACCCACGACATCTATCTCGCCGACGCCATCAAGGCGGCCGAGCGTGCCGCGCAGCTGGAGCCTCGAAACATCGACATTCTCGACACCCTGGCCGAGGTCCACTTTCGGGCGGGCGACCCGGCGAAGGCGATTGAGGTGGAGTCCCGGGCGGCCGCGATCGACCCGAAGAGCGCGTACCTGAAAGAGCAGATCGAGCGCTTCCAGGCGGGCCGAAAGTGAGGCGAGCCCGCGCGGGCTTGATCCCGCGGCTTCTCCTGGTCGCGGCCGCGGCCGTCCTGTTTCAGGCCTCGCCGGCCGCCGCGACCTTTTCGATCGTGGCCTACGACTCGGTGACCCAGGAATTGGGCGTGGCCGTTCAATCGCGCGCCTTCAGCGTGGGGATGGCGGTCCCCTGGGCCGAGGGAGGCGTCGGCGCGATCGCGACCCAGGCGTCGACGAACGAATCGTTCGGCCCACTGGGCCTCGCGATGCTGCGGCAGGGGAAATCGGCGCCGGAGGTCCTGCGGGCGCTGATCGACGCGGACTCGGGAAGCGCGCACCGCCAGGTTGGAGTTGTCGACACGCAGGAGCCGGAGCGCGGCCCACACGGGAAGGGATTGCTCGTCGTGGGCGGGACACCGCACCGGAACGGGATACTCGATTCAGGGAAACATTCTTGCCGGGCGAGGCGGTGGTGGCCGAGATGGAGCGCGCCTTCCTCTCGACGCCGGGGGAACTGGCCGCACGGCTCCTCGCTGCGCTTGATGCCGGGCAGGCGGCCGGGCGGCGACAAGCGCGGCATGCAGTCGGCGGCGCTTCTCGTGGTGAGGCCGAGCGACGAGTATCCCGAATACCGGACCCGTTACATCGATCTTCGCGTCGAGGACAGCAAGGATCCGATCCGGGAGCTCCGGCGGGTCTTCGGAATCTGTGAGGCGACCAAACTAGCGGAGGCGCATCTGCGCTTCGCCGAGGCGTACGACAAGGCGGGGCGCAAGGATCTTGCCCGAGTAGAGCGGGAACGGGTAGGCGAGGCGCTCCATCGCGCCCTCGAGCGCGGCGAGAACGACGCCTCGAACCTGAACGGGTTGGCGTGGACCTGCGCCACCAACGACATCTACCTGGCCGAGGCGCTTCAGGCGGCCGAGCGCGCGGTGGCGCTGGAGCCCAAGGAGTCGGGTATCCTCGACACGCTGGCGGAGGTTCATTTCCGGATGGGAAACAAGGAGAAAGCGATCGAAGTGGAGACCCAAGCCCTCGCGCTCGCGCCGAACGATAACTATCTGAAAGAGCAGATTGCTCGATTCCAATCGGGCAAACGGTAGGAGACCAGGAGAACAACATGGCCACGCCACGCACGCTACAGCCCGAAGATCTCTTCAGGATGCAGTTCGTCGACGCGGTGACCCTCTCTCCCGATGGCGGCCGGATCGTCTACACGGTCCGGACGATCGACGCAGAGAAGGACGGATACCAGTCGCATCTCTGGCTCGTGCCGATGGCGGGCGGAGAGCCCCGCCGCCTGACCCACGGCGAGAGCAAGAACATGGGCGCGGCGTTTAGCCCGGACGGCAGGTGGCTCGCGTTCATCTCGGACCGGAAGGACAAGAAGCCGCAGATCTACCGCCTGCCTTTGGACGGCGGCGAGGCGGAGCGGCTCACCGATCTCGATGGCGGGCCGGGGGGGTTGGCGTGGTCGCCGGACGGCACGAAGCTTTCGTTCGTCTTCACGCCGAACGATCCTGCCGACACGGGGCACCTCCCGGGGAGCGTCTCCCTCAAGAAGGCGGTGGAAGCAAAGACCGAGAAGAAGGACCTGCCGCCGCCCAGCTACATGCGGATCACGCGGCTTCGGTACAAGTTTGACGGCCAGGGATTCTTGCCTCAGGCGCGCGCCCAGATCCACGTGCTCGACGTCGCGACGCGGGAAGTGCGCGCCTTGACGGACGGTCCGTACGACCACGAGCCGCCCGTTTGGTCTCCCGACGGCAAATGGCTCGCCTTCTCCGCCAACCGGGAGCCCGACAACGACTACAACTACTACGTCGTTTCCGATATCTGGATCATGCCCTCCGCCGGAGGCGAGGCCAGGAATCTCACCCCTCAGCCGGGCGTGGCGGTCTGCCCGGCGTGGTCTCCGGACGGAAAGAAGATCGCGTTCGTCGGCCACGCCAAGGAGAACGACTGGTGGGGTTGGTGGAACGCGCACATATGGGTCGTGCCAGCCGAGGGCGGCGCGGCGCGGGATCTCATCCCGAGCTACGACCGCATGGCGGTCGATGCCATGGGGAGCGACCTCAACGATTCCCATGATGCGTCGAGGCCGATCTGGAGTCGGGACGGATCGAAGCTCTACTTCCAGTCGACCGACTCGGGGTCCGTCCACATCAATTCCATTCCGGCGAACGGCGGAGCGCCGGAGCGGCTGACGGAGGGAATGCTCCGCATCATGGCGATGGCCGGCTCCCCAGGGACGGACGACCTGGCGGTGATTCGCTGCGGCCACGCCGATGCCGGCACGGTCGCCCGGTTCGATTTCAAGCGGCGCGCGCTCCAGCCGCTGGCCGAGCCGAACCGCGATCTCTTCGCTTCGCTCACGATCGCCGAGCCAGAGGAGTTCTGGGTCACGGCGCCGGAAGGACACAAGGTCCAGGCGTGGCTTCTCAAGCCGCCGAACGCCGATCCGAAGAAGAAACACCCAATGATCCTTGAAATTCATGGCGGGCCTCGCATCCAGTGGGGCGCCTGCTTCTTCTACGAATTCCAAATGTTCGCCAACGCCGGCTTCTACGTGCTTTTCTCGAATCCGCGAGGCGGGTTGGGCTATGGCGAGAAATTCAGCCAGGCGATCGTCAAGGACTGGGGAGGCCCCGCGTTTGACGATCTGATGCTCGTCGTCGACGAGGCGCTCCGCCGCCACCCGGAGATCGATCCCGAGCGCTTGGGGGTGACCGGCGGCTCCTACGGCGGCTACATGACGAATTGGATCGTCGGGCACACCGAGCGATTCAAGGCGGCGCTCACCCAGCGCTCCGTCGTCACGATTTCCACGCTCCTCTTGGCGAGCGACGATCTCGGCGGCTCGCCGCTCGAGTTTGGCGATGAGCCATGGAACATGACCTCCGAGGATCTCTGGCGGCAATCGCCGCTCGCCTACGCCGACAAGATCACGACGCCGCTCCTGATCACCCACAGTCTTCAAGATCATCGGTGCCCGATTTCCGAGGCGGAGATACTCTACAAGACCCTCAAGGCGCTCCGACGTGAGGTGGAGATGGTGCTCTTCCCCGCGGAGAGCCACGGCCTCTCCCGGGGCGGCACCCCCTCACGCCGACTGGCGCGCCTCCACGTCATGCGCGAATGGTTCACCCGATACCTGATGCCCGGGGGAGCGAAATTCGCCAAGAGCGGGGCGACGGCGGAGCCGGCGATGGCCGGGGTCCGATGAGTGGACGTTAAGAATCGCGTCGTCCTCCTGACCGGCGCGTCGGGGGGAATCGGGCGCGCCGTGGCGCTCCGTCTGGCCAAGAGGGGTGCCAGCCTCGCGCTCTTCGCGCGGCGCGAGGAGCCGCTCCGGGCTCTCGCGGCGGAGGTGGAGAAGTCGGGCGCCCACGCGCTGATCGTCGCGGGCGACGTCCGCCAATCGGCCGACGCCTCGCGCGCGGTCGCGGCGGTGACGGCGGGGTTGGGTAGCCTTGACGCGCTGGTGAACTGCGCCGGGGTGGGGTACCTGCGAGCGGTGGCCGAGGCCACGGATGAGGAGATTCTGGAACAGATCGACGTGAACTTGTCCGGCGTCTGCCGCATGACCCGCGCGGCGCTTCCCGCGCTCCGGTCGCGGGAGGGGAGCGCGATCGTCAACATCGCGAGCTTCGCGGGACGGGTGGGCGCGCCCTACTATTCCTATTACAACGCCAGCAAGTTCGGCCTCGTCGGGTTGACGGAAGGGTGGCGGCGCGAGCTCAAGCCGCTCGGCATCCGGGTCACCCTCATCGTTCCAGCGGCCGTGGAAACGGAATTTCTCGACCGGGCGGGACGGAAGCGCGCCCTGGGCGTTGGCCCGGCGGGGACGGTCCTCAAGCCGGAGCAGGTGGCTCAGGCGGTGGAGCGGGCGCTCCACAATCACCCCGCGGAGATCTACATTCCAACTCGCAACCACTGGCTCGCGGTCTTGAATGTTGCCATGCCGGGTCTGTCGGACCGACTGGTGAACGCGCTCTTTCGATACCCCAGGGCTCGATGACGATCCCCGATCCCGAGCCGCTGCGCGGCGCAGGCCGCCCCGAGACACCGTCCAAATCGAGTTGGCCATCGTTCCGTTCCCGCGGTGGAGCGCCCCCCGAACGAAAGAAGATCTGCCTCAGCCTCTCCGGCGGCGGGCTCTCCGGCGCCTTCTTCGAGATCGGCTGTCTCGCCGCCCTCGACGACTTTCTCGGATTCGATTTCTCCAGCACCGGCTTCGACATTCACATCGGCGTGAGCGCCGGGGCGACGGTCTCAGCACTCCTCGCCAAGGGGATCCCCGCCCGGAAGATCTACTGGGGCCTCTTGACCAACGCGGACCCCACGCTCCAGTTTCGCCGGAACGACATGTACGACGTGAATCGCTGGGCCATCCTCGGCTCCGCCGTCGGCGTGGTCCTCTCCATTCCGGGATACTTCATCCGATGCGTGAAAATCGGGCAGCGCCCGTCGCCCTTCGATTTCATGCACTACATCGAAGAGCGCCTGCCTGCCGGGGTTTTCTCGCTCGACAACTACCAAAGACTGCTGGCGCGCATCTTCGAAGCCAACGGGAAGACCGATTCGTTCGACGGTCTGGACAAGGAGCTCTACGTCCCGGCGACCGATCTCGACCTTGGAACCCGGCGCGTTTTCTCCAACGTGGAAGGCTCCAAAGTGTCGATCTCCCAGGCGGTCGCCGCTTCGTCGGCCATTCCGCTCCTCTTCCGCCCGGTCAGCATCGAGGGGCGCGACTACATCGACGGATCGACCGGAAAGGTGGCGCACCTCGACGTGGCGCTCCGCGCCGGGGCCTCGACGATCCTCATCATCAACCCGCTCGTCAACATATCCAACGACCGTCAGACGGTCTGCCTTCCGCGCGGCGATGGCAAGTGCGCGACCATCCGCGAAAAGGGGATGTCGTTCATTCAGGATCAGGCTTCGCGCATCGAGACCCGGGTGAGGCTCGACGGCGAGATCCGCCGGTGTCAGGCGGAGTATCCCGACGTGAAGCTGTACCGGATCGAGCCTTCCTCCAGCGAAGCGATGATGTTCCTCCACCACACGATGAGCTACTCGGAGCGGGAACAGCTGCTGCGATATGGATACACTTCCATGACATCGATTCTCCGCCGCCGCCGGGCGGTGATCGAGGAGCTGATGCAGTTCCATGGCCTGAACCCTCCCGATGAGGCGACGGCCGGGGGCTGACCCCTCGGTATCCCGGCGCGTCGGGTACCCCCCGAGAGACCCAACGGATGCTTCCAAGCCCGCTCAGCACGCAGCTCACTCGGGGCGAGATCATTCTCCTGGACGGCGCGCTCGGCACGGAGCTGGAGCGGCGCGGGGTTTCGACCCAGCTCCCGCTCTGGAGCGCCCAGGCTGTTCGGGACTCGCCGGATCGGGTCCGTGAGGTTCACGAGGACTACGTTCGGGCGGGCGCCGATATCCTGACCGCGGCGACGTTCCGGACCACGCCCCGCGCGCTCGGAAAGGCTGGGATGGCGGCCGACGCGGACCGGCTCACCCGGGCGGCGATCGCGCTCTGCGTCGAAGCGCGGGAGCGGGTCGGCGGCGGGAGAGAGGTTTTTGTCGCTGGCTCCATGGCCCCGCTCGAGGATTGCTACGCGCCCGAGCTGGTCCCGCCCGCTCTGGCGGCCGATCGGGAGCATGCCGAACAGGCGGAGCGGCTGGCGCGGGCGGGAGCGGAGCTATTGCTCGTGGAGACCATGGGCACGATCCGGGAAGCCGTCGCGGCGGTGCGCGCGGCCAAGAAGACAGGGCTCCTCGTCCTGGCCAGCTTCATCTGCCGGAATGGATCGGAGATTCTGGGAGGAGAGCTGCTCGCCGATGCGGTCCGCGGCGTCGAGGCCATCGGCGCCGACGCCGTGCTCGTCAACTGCACGCCTGTCGACGTCATGCCCCTCTGCCTCGACGCGATGTCCCGAGCCACCTCGCTCCCGATCGGCTGCTACCCCAACGCGGGGACGCCGGAGATGGCCAAGGGGACCTGGCAATTCGATCCCTCCATGAGCCCCGAGCGCTTCGCCGGCTCGGCGCAGGAGTGGCTCCGCCGGGGGGCCCAGATCGTCGGTGGCTGCTGCGGCACCGGTCCCGACCACATCCGGGCGCTCCGGGAATCGCTGCCACCGGTTCTCCTGGAATGAACCCGACGCTGCGTCCCGCCGCCAGCGTGATCGCGATCCACCGCGGGCCGCCGTTGGAGCTCCTGTGGGTCCGGCGGTCCGAGGCGAATCCGTTTCTGGGCGGATTCCACTCGTTTCCCGGCGGCCGGCACGCCCGCGAGGACGGTCGATTGGACGGCGACGAAGCGGCTTTGCTCTACACGATGGCGCGCTGCGCCGCCCGCGAGACGTTCGAGGAGACCGGACTTTTGGTCGGCTTCGTTGGAACTCCACCGCCGGCTTCGGAGCAGGCGCGGGCGCGGCGCGAGGTCTTGGCCGGCAAGATGGAGTTCTGGCCGACCGCGGAGCAGTGGGGATTGAAGCTTGACCCCACCGTCTACGTTCCATCCGGCCGCTGGATCACGCCCCATTTCAGCCGCGCGCGGTTCAACACCAATTTCTATCTGATCGACGTGAGGGAAAAGCGCGCCCCCGATGTCTGGCCGGGCGAGCTCGAGTCGGGGGAATGGGTCGAGCCGAGGCGCGCGCTTGAGCTTTGGGAAGAGGACCGGGTCGTGCTCGCGATGCCGACGCTCCACGCGATCCGGATCCTCCATGAGGGCGCGCACGATTTGCCGGCGCGACTCTTCGAGATCCCCGAGGCCAACGGCGTGCCGTCGCGACACGTCCACGTGCGTCCGGCGATCACGATGGTTCCCCTCAAGACCGACACGATCCCACCCGCGACGCACACGAACGCGGTCGTGGTCGGCGACGGCGATGTTCTCATCGTGCGATCCGGGGAGCGCCGGACCCCGGGGAGCTGGAAGCGCTTTACCGCGTGGTCGACGAAGCGCTGATTTCTGGGCGAAAGCCGATCGCGATCCTGCTCACGCACCGCCACCGCGATCACCTGGGCGGCGTCGAGGCGGTGTGCGCGCGCTACGGGGCGCCGGTCTGGGCCCACGCGCTCGTCTCGGACCGCGTGCGTTTGGATCGGGAGCTACACGAAGGGGACGTGATCGAGGTCGCCGGCCGCCATCCGCGGCGCGTACGGGTTTTCGAGACGCCGGGGCACAGTCGGTCCCATCTCGCGTTTCTGGAAGAGACCTCGAGGACCCTGATCGCCGGGGACTTGGTTTCGGGGCTGGGAACGGTGGTCATTGATCCGGCCGACGGTGGCATGGCCGACTATGTTGCCTCGCTCACCCGGCTCCAGTCGATGGACATCCGCACGCTGATCCCGGGCCACGGCCCGCCCAACCGCGGCGTCGCGCGCGCGCTCGAGGCGCTCATCGAGCACCGGAGGCTACGGGAGGCGCGCATTCTCCGCGAGCTGGAGAAGGGCCCGCTGGACGAGCGGGAATTGCTGGTGCGGGTCTATGCCGACACCCCGGACGCAGCGCCCGAGGTTGCCGCGAAGACGCTCCGTGCCCATCTCGACAAGCTCGTCAACGAGGGTCGCGTCCGCGCGAACGGTGGGCGGTTCGAGAGGGTGGGGGAAGCCGATCTGTAGAGCTGCGCTCAAGGCGTCTCACCAACAGCCCATTCGACGATTGATGCACCTTTGGCGCTCGGCCGGGGTTATTCATTTGGCATAGGTGGCCTACCCCTCGGGATCTCGGTCCGCCACGAGCCTTCCTCTACCAATGCGGAGCGCAGCCTGCCTTCCAGCCGCTTGGTGTTCATCGCATCGCTGCTCGCTGGCGCATGTGCAAGAACCCCCCTCAATCCGCTGCCACATCCGCAACCATGCCCGTCTTGCCCACCAGGGCAGTATGCTTTCGTGGACTTCCCCTACGACATATCTCCCGATGAAAGTCTCATCGTCTACGGGCACGTCGCCACACAAGGTCAATCAACCGGTGTCTATGTGATTGGGGTCGCTCCGGGTTCTGAGCCTATGTACATTATGCCATTTTCGCCAAATGACGCTGACCCTTGGGGAGTGCGTTTCTCTCCCGATGGGAGGCGATTGGCCTACGCCCACGGCGGGTATTACGACCTGGGCGTGTTCGATCTAGATGCGAAGGTTGAGCGGCGGATCACATTCACAAATGGGAACGCTCAGGCAGGCGACTGGGATCCGAGTGGACGCTACATTGTCTACAGCCGTCCCGATCTCAGCTATGGCGCACCTGATACTTCCGCCGGAATCTTTATCGTCGACACGGTCACATTGACGGATAGACCCCTTCTCCACGACGGCCACCCGACGTACGGGGGAGCGCCCCGTTGGTCGCCGGACTCGGCCGGTGTTGCTTTCTGGTACGGCACGACATTCCAGCACCAAGGCAGGCGTTCCTACGCAATTCACCTATACACGGTCCGGCCCAATGGTGACGACTACCAAGATCTCATGCCCACTTCTTTGAACTCTGCGGATTCTCAGGAATGGATTCTGGGCCAGAGTCGGATAATCTACGAGTCATACGATCCGAGTTCTTACAACATTCATGAAACGCGGGTTGTCGAGGCGGACGGGTCTGCGACGTCAACATGGCCAGCAGACTTGCGTCTGATGGCAACCCGTATCTCTCGGGACGGGTCGCACTATCTGTACACGTACCCCGATGACGAGGGCTACGGCGTGCTTTACATCCAGGACACAGGGGATGTTACGGGAGCAACTCGCCGGCAGGTCACACACGTTGCACGATCCGCTAATCCGTGAGGTCGGAGGCGGGCGTCGATCCGGCAGCTCCGCTAGTACCGCGCCAGCTCCCGGATCGCCTCGGTGATGCCGTCCACCTGGGGCAGGATCGCGGCCTCTAGATCGGGCGCGTAGCCGACCGGAGTGTCGGCGGCGCCGATGCGCCGGACCGGAGCGTCGAGCGAGTCGAAGTGGTGCTCGGCGATGACCGCCGCGATCTCCCCGCCAAACCCACCCGTGAGCACGTCCTCGTGGAGGACCAACGCGCGCGCCGTTTTCTCGACCGTCCGCCCGATCGCTTCCCGATCAAAGGGGAGCAGGGTCCGCATGTCGATCACCTCGACGCTCACCCCTTCCGCCTCCAGGCGCTGCGCGGCCAAGAGCGCCCGGTTCACCGTCGCGCCCCACGTGATCACGGAGACATCGGTTCCCTCGCGGGCCACGCGGGCCTTGCCGAACGGCACCATGTAATTGGGTCCGGGGTACTGGCCCTTGGCGTAAGGCTGGCGGTAGATGTGCTTGTGTTCCAAGAAGAGCACCGGGTCGTCGCAGCGGATGGAGGTTCGCAGCAGGCCGTTCGCGTCGACCGCGGTCGCGGGGAAGACGATCCGAAGCCCGGGGCAGTGGGCGAAGATGCTCTCGCCCGACTGGCTGTGGTAGATCGATCCGCCCTGGAGGTAGCCACCGATCGCGACGCGGATCACGACGGGACAGGAGAAGTCGCCGTTCGAGCGCCACCGCAGCATCGATAGCTCGTTTCGGATCTGCATCATCGCGGGCCAGATATAGTCGAAGAACTGAATCTCCACGACCGGCTTGACGCCACGCGTGGCCATGCCAATGGCCCGCCCGACGATGTTGGCCTCGGCCAAGGGCGAGTTGAAGACGCGGTCCTGGCCGAACTGTTTCTGGAGTCCGTAGGTGACCTTGAAGACGCCACCCTTGCCGGGCACCGAGTTCAGGTTCTGTTCCCGGGTGGCGTCGGCCACGTCCTCACCGAAGAGGACGATCCGCGGATCCCGCTCCATCTCATCCTTCAGGCAGCGATTGATGAGCGTCACCATGGTCTCCGGCTGCCCCTCGAACTTGGGATCGGTCTCGAAGGCGCGGGACGTCGGGTCTACCGTCGGCGAGTAGAGGTGATCGTAGATCGTCTCGGGCTTCGGCTTGGCCGCGGCCAGCGCCTGCGCCTCGGCTTCGGCGATCTCCGCGTCGACATCCTTCTGGATCTGGGCGATCACCTCTTCTGTCGCGATGCCTTCCCTCACGAGGTACTTCGGGTAGTTCAAGATCGGATCCCGCTTGGCCTCTTCCTCGCGCTCGTACGGCGGCTTGTAGGACTGCTCGTCGTCCGACATCGAGTGGCCGTACGGCCGGATGACCATCGCGTGGAGGAGAACGGGGCCCTTGCCGCCCCGGATGTGCTGCGACGCCTCGATCATGGCTTGATAGGAAGCGAGCGGATCGGTGCCGTCCACGCGCATCACGCGCAGCCCGGGAACGGAGCCCATGCAGCGTCCGATGTCGCCCCCAGGGGTCTGCGCCTCGACGGGGACCGAGATGGCGTACTGGTTGTCGGTGATCAGAAAGAGGACCGGGGCGGCTTCGGTGGCCGCCGAGTTGATGGCCTCCCAGAACTCGCCTTCGCTCGTTGTGCCGTCGCCGGCGGAGACGTAGACCACCTCGTCTTCCTTGTACGGCGGCCGCTGTTTCAAGTTCTTCATCAGCGCGAGGAGGCGGCCCCCCTCAGCGCATCCCACCGCCTGGAGAAATTGGGTGCCGGTGGGGCTGGATTGCGAGACGACATTGGCCCGCTTGAGTCCCCAATGGCAGGGCATCTGCCGCCCCCCGGAGTTGGGGTCGGCCGCGGCGCCGACCGCTTCCAAGAGCATCTCGAGCGGGGTCATGCCGAGCGTGAGCATGAGCGCGCGGTCGCGGTAGTAAGGGTAGAACCAGTCGGAGCCGCTTCGGAGCGCCTTGCCCGCTGCGACGAGCACGGCCTCGTGGCCCGCACCGCTGATCTGGAAGTAGGTCAAATTCTGCTTCTTGAGCTTGATCTCCTCATCGTCGAGCCTCCGGGAGAGGAGCATCAGCTGGTAGATCTCGATCAGGTCGGTGCGATTGAGGTCCATAAACGTGAGGTTTTCGACGCGAAGCGCCACCCGAATGCCTCCCTGTATGCGACTTTTGCAGCTTGAGCCGCATCAGTATAACGGAGAGACTCACCGGCCGAAACGCGCGAATTGGGCCTGGCCGCCCCGCGAGGGCGCGGAGCGTGGAGATGATTACGAGAATGCGAATTGTCACGGCGGTGAAATTTCCAGGCCCCGCGGGGGTTTTGGAGGGGCTTTGGGCCGACCCGGGGCGGGGACTCTCCGCGGCGGTCATCTGCCACCCGCACCCGGCTCACGGCGGATCGATGCACAGCAAGGTGGTCCACACGGTCCACCGCGTGCTCGACCGGGCCGGCCATCCCACCCTTCGATTCAACTTCCGGGGTATCGGGATGAGCGCGGGGGCTTACTCGGGCGGGGACGGGGAGATCGAGGATCTGGCGGCCGCGGCCGCGTTCGCCCGAGAGCAGACGGGATTGGCCGCGCTCTGGCTCGCCGGGTTCTCGTTTGGATCCTACGTGGGGGCGCGCTGGGCGCTCCACGACGAGCACCTCGAGCGATTCATCGCGCTCGGCATGCCCGTGAGTAAGAATATCGACAACCGGACGTTTGACTTCCTGGACCGGCCCCCGGCGCCGATGCTGATCGTCCAGGGGGACCACGACCAGTACGGCAGCCGCGAGGACATTCTCGCCTTGGTGGCGCGGCTTAGAACCCGGGGCCAAGTCGAGGCGCGCTTCGTGGCCGATGCCGATCACTTCTTCACGGGACGACTGACCGAGTTGGCGCGTGAACTCAACGCGGGTCTAGGCCTGGAGGGAACATGAGCACGCAAGAGATTCGAGGGAAGGTGGCGGTGGTGACCGGGAGCACCAAGGGGATCGGGCTCGCGGTGGCCGAGGCATTGCTTCAAGAGGGGGCGAAGGTCTTGATCTCCGCGCGAAACGCCGGCGAGGTGGCCGTGACGGCCAAGCGGCTCTCCGCCGCTCACCCAGGACACGCGGCGCCCCACCCTTGCGACGTGCGAAGCGAAGGCGAGGTGGAGGCGCTCTTCCGGGCCGCGGACCGGGAATTCGGAGGCATCGACATCCTGGTCAACAACGCCGGGGTCGGCCTCTTCAAGAATCTGGAGGAGATGTCGCTCGACGAGTGGAACAGCGTCATCGAGACCAACGTGACCGGCGTCTTCCTCTGCTCCCGGGCCGCGATCCCCCGGATGCGCCGACGCGGGGGAGGGTACATCTTCAACATCTCGAGCCTGGCGGGGAAGAACGCGTTCCCGACCGCCTCGGCCTACAATGCGTCCAAGTTCGCGGTCAATGGGATGTCGGAGGCGTTGATGCAGGAGATTCGCCACGACGGAATTCGGGTGAGCTACATCATGCCCGGCAGCGTGAACACCTACTTCGGGGGAAGTCCGCCCGACCCCGCGCAGGCGTGGAAGCTCACCGCGGGCGACGTGGCGCAGGTGGTCGTCGATCTCCTCCACCACTCTCCGCGATCGCTCCCGAGCCGGGTGGAGATCCGCCCCAGCCAGCCGCCCAAGAAGTAACCCCCGCGCGCCGGCCGCTAGCGCCAGAGCAAACCGGTGGCGATGCCGATCGCGGTCGTCGCCGCGACGCAAAGGGTGAGGTAGGCGAGCGCGCTCCGCGGGCCCAGCCATCGCCCCACCACGCCGAAGGTCAGGATGTTGACGATCGGGACGGCCAGGAGCATCGCGGTGCCGGGCCCTCGCCCCATTCCCTTCTCGAGCAGCTCCCTCGCCAGCGGCAGCTCGGCGCCCGAGCAGAAGTAGAAGGGAATGCCGGAGAGCGAGGCGAGGAGCGGCCCGGCAACCGTCTTCTGGCCGTAGAGCACGTGGATCCAGTGCCGCGGCACCAAGCTGTCGACCACCGCGGCGAGCGCCAGGCTGACGATCACCCAGGGGAAATACTCGACGAGCTGCCCGCGGAACCGGCGGAGGATCGATATCGCGCGCGCCCGGGGGCGCGGCGGGGCTGCGACCGGAAGCGGGGATGCCCCGGCGGCGGATCGTGCTTCCGCGGCGCGGAGCACGACAGGGCTCGCGTACCCGACGAACAGCCCGAAGATGACCGAGGTCAGGAGCCGGACCGCCATCCACTCCACGCCCAAAACCTTCCACGTCAGGAAGAGGACCGGGATGCTCACTGCAGCCCCCGCGGTCAGAAAGGCGATCGTGTGCTTGAGATCGCTGCCCCGCCGGCGCAGCGAGACCGCCAGCGGCACCATCCCGCACGTGCAGAGAGGCAGGAGCGCGCCGAGAACCGACACGAGCGCCATCGTTCCCGGTCGGTGCCCCGTCAAGAAGCGCCCGATGGTTTTTTCCGACACGAATTCTTCGATGAGGGCGCCGAGGAGAATCGCCAGAAGAAAGAAGGGCACGATCTCGATCGTCGCGTCCATGAAGACGCGGAAGGTCTGGGGCCAGATCGAAAGAGGAGGCATCCGGCGATTCTAGCGTGAAGCGGGCTCTCTTGACACGACCCTCCCCGGTCGGGGAGGATGCCTCCCTCGCGATCCAGCGGAGGGGGGCTCCTTGGCGGTCCATGATCCATTCTTTCATCCTGCTTTCCTCGGCCGCAGGGCCGCGCTGGATACACCCCCGTTCGATCCATTTCCACCCTCCGGACGAAAGCCATGGAACGCTCCGGATTCGCCACGCCGCGATCTGGATTTCCACGTTCGCCATTATCGAATTCGGCTCACCGTCGACGTGGAGCGAAAACAGCTCACGGGTCGCGCCACGCTGACCATCGAAGCGCTCCGCGACGGGCTCCGTCACGTCGTGCTCGACGCGGCGGAAATGAGGATCGACGCGGTGCGCTCGGGCAGGCGGCGCCTCCCCCACGCCCAGGAAGGGGAGAGTCTCCGGCTCGCTCTGCCCCGGCCGTTACGCGTGGGCGCCCGGGCGACGTTCGAGGTCGACTACGCGACGAGCCCACGCAAGGGGTTCTTCTTCGTCGGGCCGACCGAGGCCGAGCCGGACCGCACCCCTTGCGCGTGGTCCCAAGGGCAAGCGGACGACGCGCACTGGTGGTTTCCCTGCCTGGAGAGCACCGAAAGCCGCGCGACGCTGGAAATGATCGCGACCGTCCCCGCTGGGTTTCGGGCGATCGGAAATGGACGGCTTCTCTCCCGGCGCAAGAACGCCCGGGGGCGAACCGTCACGTTCCACTGGCGCCAGGAGACGCCCCATCCCGCGTACCTGACGTCGCTCGTCGTCGGGAAATACGTCGAGATCAGAGACCGCGCCGGGAAGATTCCGGTCCTCGGCTACGTCCCGCGCGGGAAGGAGCGCGAGGGGAGGGCGCTCTTCCGGAAGACCCCGCACATGATCGCGACCTTCTCCAAGGTTTTCGGTTACCCGTATCCCTATCCGAAGTACGCGCAGACGACCGTCCCCGACTTCACCTACGGCGGCATGGAGAACACCAGCGCGACCACGCTCTTCGAGCGGGCGCTTCAATCGGCCGCCGATTCGTTTGACGAGAGCTACGACTCGCTCATCTCGCACGAGCTGGCGCACCAGTGGTGGGGGGACCTCGTGACGTGCCGGGAGTGGTCGGACGGCTGGCTCAACGAGGGCTTCGCGACCTATTCCGAGATCGTCTACCGCGAGGCCGACGACGGGCGGGACGACGCCGACTTCGCACGGCTGGAGCAGATGTGCTCCTACCTCTCCGAGGACGGGGAGGACTATCGCCGCCGCCTGGTCGAGACGCGCTGGAAGTACCCCACGTCAATTTTCGACCGCCATCTCTATGAAAAGGGAGCATGCGTGCTGCACATGCTCCGGGCGGTCCTGGGCGACGCAGCCTGGCGCCGCTCCATCCGTACCTATCTCGCGCGCCACGCGTTTGGTCCGGTCGAAACCGCCGATCTGCGCCGCGCGTGCGAGGATGAGACCGGGAGAAATCTCTCCTGGTTCTTCGACCAGTGGGCCCACCACGGTGGGCACCCCGAGCTTCGGGTGAGCCGCCTTTGGGATGAGGCGGCGAAGAGCCTTCTCATCACGGTCGAGCAGGTGCAGGAGACCGACGATGTGACGCCGCTCTTTCGCCTGCCGATGACCCTGGAAATCGTGACGGCGGGAAAAAGGGTTCGGCTGACCGTCGACGTCCACGGGCGGAGGGAGACGATCCACGTTCCGCTGCCGGCAAGGCCGCGCTACGTGGCGCTCGATCCCGAGCACGACGTGCTCAAGCAGATGGAATTTCCCCGGTCCCACGAGGAGCTGATCTTTGGGCTGAGCCACTCTCCCTTCTCGCTCGAGCGGATCCGCTGCGCGCGGGAGCTGGCCGCCCGGGGCGACGAGCGGGTGATTGCGGCGCTCCTCCGCGCGCTCAAGCGGGACCGCTTCTGGGGCGTGCGCGTGGCGGCCGCGGTTTCTCTGGGGGAGATCGGGCGAAAGGTGTCGGGCCTCGTGGAGCGGATCGCCCCGTTGGCCTCGGGGCAGCACACGAGGGTCCGCCGGGCCATTCTCTGGGCCATGGCGTGGATCGGCGACGACCCGGCCTTCCGTCGGCTCAAGCGCGCGGTCGCGACGGAGACCTCCTCGTTCAATGTCGGCGTGGCGCTGCTCGGCATCGCCCGGATGGGCCGCCCGGGAGCGTTCGAGGCCCTCCAGGCCGAGCTGGGCCGCGACAGCCACCGGGACATGCTTCGCTATCTCATCTTCGACGGGATGGCGGTCTTGAAAGATCGTCGGGCTGTTCCGATCCTCCTCGACCACACGCAGCCCCGGTTCAGGAACGAGGCGCGCGAGGCGGCCACGAAGGCGCTGGGAAAGGTCGGCGTCTTGGAGGATCGCGTCGAGGCTCGTTTGGTCGAGCTGCTTCGGGACCATTGGTTCCGGGTTCGGAGCGCGGCCGCTGGATCCCTCCAGAAGCTCAAGTCGCCCCGCGCCGAGTCGGCCATCCAGGACGCCCTCCAGAGCGAGGCTCTCGACATGGTGCGGGTCGCCTTCGAGCGCGCCCTCGACGATATCCGCCGCGCCCGATAGACTCCTCCTCCACCCTTGGGCCTCGAGTAGCGGTCGCGCGCTCGGGCGCGATACAATTCCCTCATGAAGACCATCCGGGGCCGCGCCCTCATTTTCTGGGACCCCAAGCGGCCGGGCAAGAAGCTCGACGCCATCGACACCGATCAGATCACGCCGGCGGAGGACTGCGTGTCGGAGAGCCTCGCCACGCTCGACGAGAAATGGAAAACGGGGGCGTTCCGGCACCTCATGCCTGACTTTCGGAAGCGGGTCCACGCCGGAGAGAATTTCTTGATCGCGGGAGATCGCTTCGCGATCGGCTCCTCGCGCGAGATGTCGCCCGCGGGGCTGAAGGGCATCGCGGAGGAAGTGGGTCGCGAGATGGTGGTCGTCTGCGGCGCCAACATGGGGGACATCTTCCGGCGAAACGCCGTGAACCTGGGGCTCCACGTCGCCCAGAGTCTGGAAGCGGTCGAGGACGCGCGGGACGGGGACGAGCTGGAATTCGACGTCGAATCGCGCGGCCTTCGGAACGCGACCCAGGGGAAGAGCTACGCGCCCAAGCCCCTGACGGCGAAAGAAGAAGAGATTCGCGCGAGCGGAGGGATCATCGCCATGGGGCGGCGGGAGTTCGCGGCGACCCGGGGGAAGAAACCGGTGGTCGAATTCCCCAATCCCCTCGAGGCGCGGCACATGTCCGCCACGGAACAGATCCTCTGGGCGCATCGGGTTGACAGGAGGGCCGAGGTCAAACCGGGTGCCACGATTCAGGCGTACGCGGAACTACTGCCCGCCTCCGACGGCACCGCGCCATTCTCGATTCACACGTTCCAGCAGATCGTCGGAGACCCGAACGTTCCCCCTCGGCTCGCCGCGGTGGCCAACGATCATTTCGTTTTCACGGGGAAGGCGGCCGACGAGAAGCAGACCTCGATTTCGCGCGAGTTCGCGCAGAAGCACGGAATTCGGGCGCCGCACTACGCGCCGCCGGGCACGGGCATCTTCCACTTCTATTTCCCGGAGCAGGGATTGATCGCGCCGGGCGGGTTCTACCCTGGCGCCGACTCGCACAGCCGGGCATACGGGGCGTACGGCGCGGTCGGGATCGGGGTGGGGAGCACCACGCTCGGATTCGGCTGGGCGACCGGATACATCTACGTCACGGTCGCCAAGCAGCGGCGCGTCGTGTTCGCGGGGAAGCTCCAGCCCTGGGTGAGTGGCAAGGACATCGTGCTTCGCCTGCTCCAGGGCTGGGGCGTGAGGCAGTCGCAGGGGATGTCGGTCGAGTTCGTCGACGGAGGGCGCGAGTTGCCCATTCCCTACCGGAATACGATCGCGAACATGATGGCGGAGGGGGAAGCCCTCAACGGGATCTTCGCGCAGGACGAGGTGACCGAGGCGTGGTATCGGGAGCGTGGATTCGCCCTTCCTTATCCCCGGGTCACGCCCGGTGAGGACGCCCGATACGAAATCGACGAGACGCTCGATCTCACGACGGTCGCGCCGATGATCGCCAAGCCCTTTAGCCCAGGGAACGCCTTCCCCGCGGAGGAAGTGGCGACGGAGCGGATCACGTTTCAGAAGGCGATGATCGGTTCCTGCACCAACGGCGGCTACGACGACCTGCTCCAGGCCGCGCTCGTGATCCACGGCGCGCGCGACGTCGGCGTCGAGAAGATCCGGAAGGGATACGAGTTCGTGATCTTCCCAGGAAGCGGAACGGTCAAGCGGCTGATCGAGCGGGGCGACCCGCGGCTCGGAGGGGACTCGATCGCCGCGGTCTTTCGCCGGGCCGGAGGGGAGATCAGGGAATCTTGGTGCGGGCCCTGCTTCGGGCAAGGGCCGGACTCGCTCTCCAAGGGGGAGCGCGCGATCACCTCGTTCAACAGGAATTGGCAGAATCGAATGGGGGTGGGGGGCGAGGGATACCTGGCGAGCCCGGCCGTGGTCGCGGCCTCGGCCCTGGCCGGTTACATGGCACCCCCGTCAGAGCTTGGTCTCAAGTGGGACCCTGAGGCCTACGGAATTTAGACGGGCATTTTCTATTCAGTTTCTATTCAATATCAGTTCATAATGCGCTCGCAATAGAGGCGCGCGGCAAGCTTCGGGGGAGTGGCAAGGATGGCCAGGGGCGGGGAAAGGGCGTGGCTCACGATCGGAGCGCTCTCTCGGGCGACCGGCATCCCCGCGGCAACGCTTCGTACGTGGGAGCGGAGATACGGAGTCCCCGGCTCCACGCGAAAGCCATCTGGCCACCGTCTCTACGCCCAGCAAGTGGTTCCCCATCTCCTCGACGTCCGGCGGGCGCTTGCGCTCGGGCATCGTCCGGCCGAGATCCTGGGCCTTCCTCCAATCGCCGTCTCCTCATTGACGGCCGTTGCCCCGGCGCGGCCGGCATTCGGGTCGACTGCCGCGGCCGAGCCGATTGCCGCGCGCGCGGCAGGCGCCGAAGACGCGGACCTCGGCGGTGACCTTCTCACCATCGCGGCGTCATTCGATCGGGAGGAGATGGGGGCCCGGCTCCGCGCGCTCTGGGCCGAGCTGGGTTCGGTCCGGTTTCTCGACCAATGCGCGGAGCCATGGGTGCGGCGGCTCGCGGAAGCGAGGCTTGAGGGCGAGATCGGGCTCCGTCACGAACAGTTCGCGTCGGCCCTGCTCGCCGACACGCTTCGGGATCTGAGGCGCTCCTACGAGGGGCGCGCTTCCGGTCCGTCCGTGGCGGCCACGACCTTCCCTGGGGATCAGCAGGAAATCGGGCTTCTCATGGAAAGTTTGGTCGCCGCGACAAGGGGATGGCGGGTGGTCTATCTAGGCCCCGGCGTCCCCTCCGAGGAGTTGGCGCTCTTGGCCGCGGAAGTCCCGCTCGAGGCCGTTCTCGTGGACATCTCACCGAGGGCGCCGCAGGCTTATGCCTTCGCGCTCGTCCTCGAGTTGCGCCGAAGGCTTCCAGAGCGGGTCTCCCTCTGGATTGGCGGTCGCGGGCCGGCGGTCCTGGGGAGGGGCGTCCTCCACTTCGGCGATTGCGCCGCCCTGGACCGCCACATCGCAGGGCTTGCGGTCGCTTCCCGCTCCTTCGCGTGACCGCGCGCGTGACGCGGGGGAAGCGCTACTCCAGCTACTTCAGTAGGCTCATCTTTCGGGTGAGGTGTTTCCCCGCCGTCGAGAGCTGGTAGAGATAGACGCCCGAGGCGACCGACTTGCCCGCGTCGTTTCGGCCGTCCCAGCGCACTCGGTATTGCCCCGCCGGCATCTGCTTGTCGACCAGCGTCCGCACGAGGGCCCCCTGCGCGCTGTAGATCCGGAGGGAGACCCGTCCGGCCCTGTCGGCTCCGAATGCGATCGTGGTCACTGGATTGAACGGATTGGGCGCGTTGGGACCCAGCTCAAAACGGGGCGCCGCCGCCGTCGAAACCGTCTCGACGCCGGTCGGAGCCTGGATGAGGAAGAGGCTGTCGGAGAATGAGGTCACGGTCGTGTTGCCGCTTCGGTAAACGATGCCCCTCACCTTGCCCTGGGTCGTGGACATCGAGAGATCGACGAAAAAGGAGAGCGACCGCGGCACTCCCGGTGCGACGCCGGTGAGCTTGCCCAGCGGGATCGTGTACGAAGCCCCGCCATTGGTCGAAAGATCGAGAACCACGGAATCGGCCGCGCCCGGGCCGGTCACGTTGACGCGAACGGAGTCGACCTTCCCGGGCGGAAGGTACTGACCCTTCGCGGGGTGCGTGATCTGGAGCGCCATGAGCGGCACGACGGCGGCCGCGATGTTGAGCTTCCCGGCGCCCCACGTCACGTTGGGTACCGAACCCGTGAAGGCGTCGGTCCGCGCGGTCTGCTGAAGCCGGGCGCGAATCGCTGAGGGCCCCGCGGTCGACCAGTCCTGCTTGGCCAAAAGGAGCACGGCCGCCCCGGCCACGTGCGGCGACGACATGCTCGTCCCGGCCTCCATCACGTGGACGCCGTCCGGCACGACCAGAGCCGGATTCGCGGCCGGGGTCCTGTCTGCCGAAAGGGACGACGCGACGCCGAAGCCGGGGGCCGTGATGTCCGGTTTCAACGCGCCATTCCGCAGCGGTCCCCAGCTGGAGAAGACGGCGATGTCGTTCAGCGCGGGCAGCGGGTTCCAGCAATAGCCGGATCCGTCGATCGACGACCAGCAGGCCTTGGTCGTGTGCGCCCCGGCCGCGATCACCGAATCAGCCGAGGCGGGTGATCCGACCACGCCACCGACAAAGAGGCCCTGCACCCAAGGGGTCAGGACAAGCCCGTTCCCCAGGCCGTTATTGAAGAGGTACATGTCCACCTGGCCCGTCGAGGTGATGACGGTCGGCGTGAACTCGAATGTCCACGTCCCCTGCCTTGGGGATTGGGTCGCGATGGCGTCGAAGATCTCGATGTAGATCTCATTGTCGCTGTTCGGGCTCAGGCCCGTTCCGTTCAGGATGTTGATGTAGCCGTCGACCGTGGCGACGTCGGTCAAGTCGGTGAAGGCCAGAACGGGCCCGATGACGGCCCCACGCGGGGTCGTGATCTTGAGCGCGATTTGGTCACCCCCCTTGTACCACCCCGAGAAGAGAAGGTAGTCATTCCCGGCTCCAATGTTCCGCGTGTAGTTGGGAATGTTTAGGGTCATGTTTTGCGGCGTCGTGCTCAACGTGAGCTGGCCGTGCATGCCGTCTTCCTGGGCATTGCCCGCCGAGGCCACGACGATCTTGCCGGGGCCCGTCAGCGCGTTGATCATCGTGTCGAAGGGATAGGTCCCGTCGTGCGGGCCGTCCTGCGTGCCGAGGCTCAGGTTCACGACGGCCCTCTTTCCGAGCGCCGCGGCGCGCTGGAAGATGAAGTTCACCCCGTCGATGATCTTGGTCGTGCTGTAGTCCGTTTTGACGAAGCAGATGTCCGCCTTGGGAGCGACCCCGACGTAGGTGAACGCGGGGACTCCGTTTCCGGTCGAGCTTCCGTCGCCCGCGAGGATGCCCAACACGTGGGTCCCGTGCCCATCGGTATCGGTTTCGGTCGATAGCCCCGCGTTGATCTGCGCGGGCGTGTAGTAGGCGCCGTAGGAGAATCCCGGCGGTGCGGCGCCCGACTCGGTCTGATCCCATAAGGCGATGAGCCGCGTCGTGCCGTCGGGGTGCTTGAAGTCTGGGTTCGCGAGATCGATGCCCGAGTCCACGTCGCCGATGATGACGCCCTCACCCGTCTCTCCCGTGAAGTCGGGCGGCACGCTGGTACGCACCAAGGGGAGGCCGACGTCGATCGCGCTCAAATCGAGATTCGGCTTACAGCGCTCGGCGATCTTTAGGCGCTGAATTCCAGGCACCGTCAGGAGATTGTTGACCAGGCCGAGCGGGCACCGCGCCGTGGCGAAGCCGCCGGCCACGGTGTTCACCTCGATGCCGCGGGCGCGGAGAAGCTCCGGCTGAATATCGCCCTGGATGAACAGGTCGACCATCGTGACGCCCTGGACGCCTGGCGACAGGAAGCGTTGGTTGATCTTGAGCGTGGGGTCCACGGGCGCCCGGAGCGCCATCGGGAGCCTGCTGATTCCGCCCGGTTGGCTGGGCGCAGGGGTGGCCGCCGCGGTGCCCGACGAGAGGCACAGGGTGAGGGAGAGGAAAAGCACGGTGGCGAGGTGGAGCGGGAAGGATGGCCGTGGCTGCATGGGCTCCTCGGGCTGGCTGGGGAGTCGCAGTGGAACACTAAGGTGGAAGAGCTCCATCAAGACAAATATTGTACCACATTTCGGCCTAGGATGGAATCACTCTTTGCTGCGTAACCTGTTGATTGCCTTAATAGTAGGGCCTCGCAAAGGAATCCTTTCGATGGACTTGGGATCGGCCCACCGCCAGGCCCCGCCCGGGGCCTTTCCGGGGGGTGATTCGGTCTCCCAAACCTGGAATTCCAGGTCGTGGGAAAAGGTGCGGTGGCGGAATCGGGCGGTCGGACCACGGAGATCTCCCGGCTGTCCGAGACCTCTCGCCAAGACCTCCGCCGCGCGCTTGCCCCGCCCCTTGCTCGGCGCCGTCGGCAGCGACCAGACCCGGGAGTTCTCCGCCGATTCCGGGACCAGGAGGACTCGGCCGTTCCGACGCACGAGCAGGATCACCCGCGCCTCCCGCCTGGGGACCGGTGCCGCGGCGGACTCCGGGTAGCGATCCGGGTCGCCGCTCCGGCGGGCGGCGCAGACCACCCGCGCCGGGCAGCTCTCGCAGCGCGGCGCCCGCGGGAGGCAGATGGTGGCCCCCAGCTCCATCAGCGCCTGTGTCCAGTCACCCGGATGGGGTCCCTCGGCCAGAGCCTCGGCGAGTGGGTTGACCTGGCGTCGGAGCGCGGTCGAGTTGCGGCGCCCTCGCAGTCCGTGAATCCGCGCGAGCACCCGTATCACGTTCCCGTCCACAGCCGCCGCGGGACGGTCGAACGCGACGCTCGCGATGGCCGCGGCCGTGTAGGCGCCGATGCCCGGAAGGCGGCGGAGATCCGCCAGCTCTGCTGGAATCTTGGCCCCGTGCTCTCGAACGAGTAGGCCGGCTGATTGGTGGAGGTTTCTCGCACGGCCGTAGTAGCCGAGGCCCGACCACGCGGCGAGAACGTCGTTCTCCCTCCCCCGGGCGAGGGATCTCACATTGGGGAATCGGCGCAGGAATCGGTCGTAGTAAGGGATCACCGTCTCGACCCGGGTCTGCTGGAGCATGATCTCGCTGACCCATATCGCGTAGGGGTCGTTGGTGCGACGCCAGGGCAGATCACGACGATTCTTCCGGTACCAGCGGAGGATCGCGGCGCGAAGCCGCTTCATACGATGAGCTCCGCGGCGCGGTGCCCGCTCAGGACCGCGCCCTCGATGGTGGGCGGGAGCCTGGTGTCGGTCCAGTCGCCCGCGAGGAAGAGCCGATCGATCCCCGTCTTCGGTCCTGGGCGAAGCGGCTGCGCCTCCGGGGTCGAGCGCATCGTGGCCCGCCGCTCCTTGTAGACGCGGGACTCCAAGAGTTTCGCCGACCGGGCCCCGCCGAAGGCTTCGCCCAGCTCGGCCTCGGTCTCGCTCGCGATCTCGTCGACATCGCGTTCCGCGTCGTCGAACGCGGCGCTTCGGACCGTGCCGACCGAAAATCGCCCCGCGGCCGATGGCCCGCGATCAAAGGCCCACTGCGTCTTCGTCCCCAGCATCGCCACAAATCGCGTCGGCAGGATGGGACGGTCGTACGCATGGAGCGTCGAGACGATCGGAGACCAGGGAATCGACGTCACCGCGCGCAGCGCCCCGAGATGCTCCGGTCGCAGGATCCACCCAAGCCGCTCGTGCGGGATCGCGAGGATCGTGTTCTCCGCGTCCACCCGCTCCCCACCCAGGAGCGAAACGCCCGCCGCCCGCGCCCCCTCGACACGCACACCGAGGACCGTCTGGCGATAGCGAACCGAGCCTCCCCGCGATTCCACGTAGTCCTCGAATCCAGCGATGAGGTCGCCCAGCGCGCGCCGAGGGAGCGCCAGCCCGCTCTTCGACGCGGGGACCGACAAGAGCCGGTCGAGCACCCGGGCGAACAGGGTTGCGGAGGCCTCGTCGGGATGCTCGTTCAGGGCCGCGGTGGCGATCGGCGAGAGCACCGCGGCCAAATCGTCGCTCCCCGGGCCGCCCGAAAGCCATTGCTCCACGGTCAAGTGTCCGCCGTCCCCGTTCGACGCGATGAGATCCTTAGCCCGGCTGTGCAGCGTGAGCGCCGAGACCCTGGCCACCGCGGAAAGGCGCGAACAGGAGCCCGCCGCGGCGAGCCAGTGAAACGGGTGAGGAAGGTCGGGGCAAGCGAGGTCGAACTCGCCCCGTCCCCGCTCCCAGAGATGAATCCGCAGGGTGGGATCGGCCTCCAGCGCCTCCGTGGTCTGGAGGCGGCTCAGGAGGCGCGACGTCTCGTCGTAGAACGAGGCGAGGACATGCTGGCCGTTGTCCCGTGTCTCTCCCGTCTTGGGATCCACCCAGGAATAGGCCCGCCCGCCTGGGCGCTGGCGCGTCTCGAGCACCATGACCCGCAAGCCCCGCTCGGCGAGCGCCGTCGCCGCGGCCACGCCGGCAAAGCCCGCCCCCACGACAACCACGTCTGGCCTGGGGGTCATCGCGACGCGTGGACGCCCAGCGCGGTCGTCGCGACGATCCAGACGCGCTCGAGCTTGGGAACCCTGATCTCCCTCTGGAACACGTCAAATCCGGAGGCCTCGATCCGATCGAGGAGGCGCTGGTAGACGCGTCCCATGATCTCCGCGGCGAAGAGCCGCCTCCGGTCCAACCGCGCGGCCTCGCGCTCGGCCGAGGCGAAGAACGCCCGGGCTCGTGCCACCTGGTAGCGCATGAGATCCTGGAACGCCTCGCTTCGCTCCGACCGTGCAAGGGCGTCCTCGTCGTAACCGAACTGGAGACGTTCGTCCTCGGGGAGATAGATGCGGCCGCGCGCGTGATCCACGCCCACGTCGCGCAGGATATTGGTGAGCTGGAGCGCCATGCCCAAGTCCTCGGCGTATCCACGACCCCGCTCTTCGTGGTCGCCGAAAATCCGAAGACAGATGAGCCCCACGACCGAGGCAACGCGGTAGCAGTATCCGGCGAGATCGCGAAAGGTGCTGTAGCGCGCTTGGGTGAGGTCCATCTCGATCCCCCGGACCAGCTCCTCCAAGTACTCCCGGGGAATGCGGAAGCGCTCGACGTGCGGGGAGAGCGCCCGCGTGGCCGGCTCCTCGGGGCGGCCCTCGTAGAGGAGGCCGATCTCCCGCCGCCATCGATCGATCGCGGCCCGCGCTTTCGAGGCATCGGTCGCCTCATCGACGCCGTCGTCCACCGAGCGGCTCCACGCGTGGACCGCGCGGATTGCCTGGCGCTGCGGCGTCGGGAGGACCGCGAACGCGACCCCAAAGTTGCTGCGGCGGCCCGACTCGTGGGCGTTAGGCATCGAATCCGAGGAGCGCGGGGAGAAGGATCCGGGCGCGCGCGGCCCGCCCCAATGCGGGGCGGCGCTTGAGGACGCGCCAGCCCCCGCGCTCCACCTCGCGGAGGATGGCGCGCCCCCCCGCGATGGTCAGACGAAGCTGGAGGGATAGCCCGAAGGGGACGCGCGACGCCACCGCGCGGCCGCGATCGTAGAGGTCGTTCGTGCCGCGACATTCGTGCACCAGGAGGCGGGTGAGCTGGGGCCGGCTCTGCGGCCGGGTCAATTCCTCGGGCGCGAGGGCAAAGCGGCGCAGATCCTCCAGCGGGAGGAAGAGTCGTCCTCGGGCCAGATCGGGCCCCAGGTCCTGCCAGAAATTCGTGAGCTGGAGCGCGGTGCAGACCGCGTCCGACTCGCGTAGCGCATTCGCGTCGTCGATCTCATGGAGCGCCAGCACCAGTCGCCCGATGGTGTTCGCCGATCCGCGGCAATACGACAGCAGGTCGTCCCAGGTCGCGAACGTTTCGTCGCGGGCATCCCGGCGAAACGCGGCGAGGAGGTCGAGAAGGGGCTCCACCGGCAGGCCGTGCCGCTCGATCGTGTCGGCCAGCGCCGTGAAGATCGGTCCGTCCGGGGATCCATCCAAAGCGCGGTAGAGGGCGGATTCGAGCTGGTCCAGCGCTTCCAGGCGCTCGCGCGTCGGAGCGGCCGCGTCGGCCATGTCGTCCGCGCTTCGCGCGAACGCGTAGATCGCGGAGAGGGCGTGGCGCCGAGCCGGGGTCAGGAAGCGCGAGACCACGGGGAAGTTCTCGTAATGCCGCCGCACGATCGCTTCGCATGCCCGGTACGCATCGGGGAGCGGGACGGCGGCCCGTGCCACGTCGGCCTGATCGGTGGGGGAGAGGGACTGGGGCATCAATTCTCCCTGCAAGGGGTTGGGTTCACGGAGTAGACCACGGCCCGCCGGGAGCGTCAAGGCGCGCTGGACGAGCGCGAGTCGAGGGCGCACACTGCTCTCGCTTCCAACTCGCGCACGGGCCGCTTCACCCCGGGAGAGCCATACGCGTCGAGAGATTTCGTATCTCAGCGTCGTCGTGCTCGCCGCGCCCCTCGCGGTCAGCGCGCCCAAGCAGCACGCGACGGAGATCGTTATCGCCGGCGGGTCAGGCTCCTATGCCGTCATCACGCGGGGCTGCGAGGGCCAGGTCCTTTCGAAATACCGGATCCATTACGACAACGCGGCCTACGAGGTCAGCCACAAGTTTCCATCGGTCGTTCGCATCGGTGTCCGAGGAGGAGTCCTCAACCTCGAAGGCGGCGAGGCGACCGAATACGTCAATCCCTTCCTTTCGATGGACTGGTCCGGGTTTTCGATCGGCGGCGGCTGGGTACATGGAGATACAACATTCCCGGACCAGGGCGGCGAGACCTTCAACGGCCGCGTGAGCGGCCACATGCGAATTGGAAGATCGAAGCGGTACTTCTCCGTCGGCTTCTTTGAAGATCTCCCGCTCGCGACGGCTGGATACTTCTCGGCCGGATTCGGAGGCGGGGGGCGCAAGCTGCATGTGTGGGCGGGCACGGGGTATCTCCCGTACGACAACTGGGGCTTTGTGACCAGGGTTGATTACCGGCTCACCGGCGGGCTCGTGCTGGGTGGCACGGGTCGACTCGGGGGCTCGGAGGGCGTTTCCGAAAGCGCCTTCGGGATCAGGCTCTCCTATCAATGGAGGCACGGGGCCGAGCCCCAGCCACCGCCGGCCCCCGTGACACCACCGGATCAAGCGCCCCTGCCGAAAGCTATGCCACAGGAGGCGCCCGCCGATTCCACGGGGCGGCCTTAGACCCTCCCCACTGCGGACCCTCCTACTGCACCCTGCGTTTTCTGTTCTGCGCGAAGTCGACGAAGAGGTAGGAGCCCAGGTCTTCGAGGTCGGAAAAGTAGGCGCGTCCCTTGTTGAGCTGCGTGAAGCGCTCGACAAAGCGGACGAGGTAGGGATCCTGCGTGACCATGAACGTCGTGATGGGAATCCGCTTCCGGCGGCACGCGACCGCCTCGTCCATTGTCTTGTTCACGATGCGCGGGTCGAGGCCGAACGCGTTCTTGTAGAACCGGCCGTTCTCGAAGATCGCGGACGGCTTTCCGTCGGTGATCATGAAGATCTGCTTGTTGACGTGCTTCTGCCGCGCCAGGAGCTTCTGAGCCAGCTGCAAGCCCGCCTTGGTGTTGGTGTGGTAGGGACCGACCGAGACGTAGGGGATGTCCCGGATCTTCACCTCCCACGCGTCGTCCCCGAACAGCACCACCGAAAGCGAGTCCTTGGGGTATCGCGTGAGGATCAGCTCGGAGAGCGCCAACGCCGCCTGCTTGGCGGGGGTGATCCGATCCTCGCCGTAGAGCACCATCGAGTGGCTGACGTCGATCATGAGCACCGTCGCGCACGAGGAGAGATGCTCGGACTCGAACACCTCGAGGTCGTCCTCGGTGAGATTCGGCCCGTCCTCGCTCCACGCCCCGCGCTGACGCCGCATGGAGTTTCGCACGCTCGTGAGAAAGTCGATGTCGGTCACGGGGTCGCCGAACGCGTAGGGCCGGGTCTCCGTGATCCGCTCGCCCCCGGCTCCGGTCCGGGGCACCCGGTGCTCACCCGCGGAGTCCTTCGCGAGATTCCCGAAGATCCGGTCGAGCGAGTCCTTCCGGATCATCCGCTCGCCGCCCTTGGTGAGCACGGTCTTCCCGTTCACCTCCTGGATCGCGTCCCGATCGCGCAGGTGCTTCTTGAAGTCCTCGATCGTGAACTTTGGATTGAAGAATCCGAACCGCTCGCCCAGCTCCTCGAGCGCGCGGAGCGCCTGGTCGACCTTGCCGTCGGTCATGAGCAGCAGGCGGTGATAGAGGGAGAGCAGGTTCTTGAGGAAATGGAGGTTCTGCGTGAACCTCTCGTCCCAGCGTGAGTACCGAAAGTCCAATCTCAGACCTCCGCGCGGCCGCTCGCAGAATCCGCGCTCAATCCTCGGCTTCTTCGGGCTTCCCGAGCATCGTCGAGAACATGTCGGTGTAGGCGAGCGCGGCCGTGTCGGTCCGCTCCTTGGCGAGGATCGAGTTCTGATGGAGCGCTTCCAGGACGAACTCCATCGCCGTCGGGAGCTCGACCGGGTCCCGAACCGGCAGGTAGCGCTTGGGAAGCTCCTCGAGGCCGGTCACCTGGGACAGCCGGGACTGAAACTCGCGGGCCGATAGGTCGTCCGAGATCTCGACCCTCTTTCCCTGCGCGAACCACCGGAAGATGGGGTCGTACTCGGAGGGCGCGCCCTCGTTCTTCTCCTTCGCCTTGTAGGCGTCGGGGAAGTACTTGGCGAAGATTTCCTTCACCGCCTTCCCGACGAGGTGCTTCGCGACCGCGACGGCGCCCTCCTGCTCTCCCTCGTAGACCAGCTCCACCTTCCCGGTGATCGCCGCGATCCCGTTCTGCAGGTCGCAGATCCGGACCGCCAGGCGCCGCTCGCCGGTGCGGATCGCCCGGCGCTCCGCGTTGGAGACCAGGTTCTCCATCAGCGCGATCGTCAAACGCACGCTCACGCCGCTGGACTGGTCGACGTACGAGGACTTTCGCGCCTGGATGGCGACCTGCTCCACCAGCTCGCGGATGTAGGGAGGAACGATCACCTCGATGCCGTCGGCGCGCTTCACCCACGCCTCCTGCTCGGTGATCTTCATCGCGTCTTCGACCGTGTAGGGGTAGTGGGTCATGATCTGCGACGCGATCCGGTCGCGGAGCGGCGTGATGATGTTCCCGCGGTTCGTGTAGTCCTCCGGGTTGGCCGAGAAGACGATCTGGAGATCGAGCGGGAGCCGGATCGGGAAATCCGCGGATCTGGATGTCCTTCTCCTCGAGGATGTTCAAGAGCCCCACCTGGATTCGCGGCTGGAGGTCGGGGAGCTCGTTGATCGCGAAGATGCCGCGGTTGGTCCGCGGAATGATCCCGTAGTGCATGACCTCGGGGTCGCTGTAGGAGAGCTTCTTGTTGGCGGCCTTGATCGGGTCGATGTCGCCGATCAGGTCGGCGATCGTGACGTCGGGCGTCGCGAGCTTCTCGCGGTAGCGCTCCTCGCGCGGGAGCCAGGTGACCGGCACCTCGTCGCCCCGCTCGGCGATGAGCCGCAGGCAGGCCGGGCAGATCGGGCCGAAGCGGATCGTCGTGGATCTCGCAACCGTCGATCGCGGGGATCCACTCGTCGAGAAAGCGATAGAGCGAGCGCAGGATTCTGGTCTTGGCCTGGCCGCGCAGGCCCAGAAGGATGAAGTCGTGGCCGCTCAGGATCGCGTTCTCGATCTGGGGCAGCGCGGTCTTGTCGTAGCCGACGATCCCGGGGAAGCGGGGCTCGTCTCCCTCGATGGCACGGATCATATTGGCCCGCATCTCCTGCTTCACGGTTCGGGGTGCGTAGCCGCTATCTCTCAATTGTTTAACAGTTTGTGCGCGTTTCATGGGAGTTGGTTATCCTCCGTGAGCTGGAATCCAGACGGCCACCCGCGAGCCTACTCCCAGTCGTGGCCGCCTACAAGGGTGGAGGGTCAGGGTCACAGCGGGAATCTCAGAATAATAGTTGACGTTTTGTCTAAATTGCCGAATAATATTAGTGTATGGAAGCTATCAGCCGAATTCAGAGTGGCAAACGGAGCGCTCGACCCGATCGATCGGAAGATCCTCGCGATTCTGCAGGACGACGCGAAGATCCCGCAGGCGAAGGTCGCGAAGGCGGTCGGGCTCACGGCGCCCTCGATCAACGAGCGGATCCGAAAGCTGGAGCGCGCGGGGTACATCCGCGGCTACGTCGCCCTCCTCGACGAGAAGAAGCTCGGGCAGGACGTCACGGCATTCGTCGAGGTCTTCATCGAGCAGCCGCGGTTCGAAGCCGGCTTCATCGAGGCGGTGAGCACGCTCGACGAGGTGCTCGAGTGCCACCACATCACCGGGGAGTTTTCGCTTCTCCTCAAGGTGCGGGTGGCCGACATGGCCGCGTTTCGCAAGCTGTTGATCGAGAAGCTCAACACGGTGCGCGGCGTGCGCCAGACGCGGACGCTGATCGTCCTCGCGACGGCCAAGGAGCAGCACCGGATCAAGATCGATTCCGCATCGGTTTCGACATGAGACCCAGGACCCCAGGCACTCGAAAGGAGCAGCGCCCATGAATCCGACCGCAACCACCTCGTCGGTTAAGGTCACGCCCGACAAGGTCCACGAAGTACTCGCCAAGCACATGCTGGCCGATGGATTTGATTTCGTTCTCGATCTGGAGAAGAGCGAGGGCGTCTACCATCTACGACTCCCGGCACAACCGGAAGCTCCTCGACTTCTTCTCGTTCTTCGCGACCAATCCGGTCGGGATGAACCACCCCGGCATGAAGACGCCGGAATTCCTGGCCCGGCTCCAGCGCGCGGCGCTCCACAACCCGTCGAACAGCGACGTCTACACGGTCGAGATGGCCGAGTTCGTCGAGACGTTCGCGCAGCACGCGATGCGGCCCGCATCTACCGCACGTCTTCTTCGTCGCGGGCGGCACGCTGGGCGTCGAGAACGCGCTCAAGACCGCGTTCGACTGGAAGATCCGGAAGAACTTCGCGCGCGGCTACCGCGAGGAGCGGGGCACGAAGGTGCTCCACCTGGAGCAGGCGTTCCACGGCCGCTCGGGGTACACGCTCTCGCTCACCAATACCGCCGATCCGCGGAAGACGGCCTACTTCCCGAAGTTCGACTGGCCGCGCGTTCTCAATCCGAAGGTCGAGTATCCGCTCAACGACGAGCGGCTCAAGGACGTGAAGGCGCGTGAGGCGCTCTCCATCGCCCAGATCAAGCGCGCGTTCGCCGACCATCCGGACGACATCGCGGCCATCCTCCTCGAGCCGATCCAGGGAGAGGGCGGCGACAACCACTTCCGCCCCGAGTACCACCAGGAGCTGCGGCGGATCGCCGACGAGTACGAGGCGATGCTCATCTACGACGAAGTCCAGGCCGGATTCGGGCTGACCGGGAAGTTCTGGGCGCACGAGCACTACGGCGTGAAGGCCGACATGGTCGCCTTCGGGAAGAAGTCGCAGGTCTGCGGCTTCATCTGCGGGCCGCGGGTCGACGAGGTCCAGGACAACGTGTTCCACGTCTCGAGCCGGCTCAACTCCACGTGGGGCGGCACGCTGGTCGACATGGTGCGGTGCCAGCGGTACCTCGAGATCATGGCCGAGGAGCGGCTCGTCGAGAACGCGACCGCGCGCGGCGCCGAGCTATTGTCCGGGCTCGAGGCGCTGGCGAAGGAGTTCCCGAGCACGTCTCGAACGCGCGCGGGAAGGGCCTCATGTGCGCCTTCGATCTCCGCGACGGCGCGCTCCGCGACGCGGTGATCCAGAACGCCTACGAGGACGGGATGATGATCATCGGCTGCGGGCCCAACTCCATCCGATTCCGCCCGCCGCTGGTCGTCAAGCAAGGAGATATCGCCACGGGGCTCGAGAAGCTCAAGAAGAGCGTGAAGAAGTCGATCGGCAGGTAACGGCGGGCCCGGCGGGCCCGGCGGCGCCTAGAAGGCGATCGAGAGCTGCCCCGCGACGACGTCGAGGTCTTCGGACTCCGCCGCGGGATCGGGCGGCGTGAGCGTATTGAGCTGATAGACCGCCTTGGCGGTCACGCCCTTGCTGAGCCGGTACCCGCCACCGACCTCGAGACGATCGACGTCCGAGTCCCAGGAGAGCGACGCTCCCGTCGAATCTTTCACGTCGCTGAAGCGCATGATGTTGTATCGCCCCGCGACGAAAAAGCCGGCCGGCAGGGCATACTTGAGCTCCGCGTATCCGCCATGAACTTTCAGGTCACCGACCGTCGGTGTCTCCCAGGTGTTCATGAATCCCTCGGCGTGGAAGTCCGCGTGACCGATCGAGTACTCGAAATCCGCCATCCCGAGGATCTGGTTGAAATCGCCCGCGTCGGTGCCGGTCGGCAGGGAGCTCTTGACGCTCTCCTCGTTGAGGTAGGGTCCGTAGGAGCCGGAGACCCCAAACCGGAGTCCCGGCATCGGCGCGAGCCCCACGCGGCCAAGGAGCGACTTCCCCGGGGTGTGATCCTCACCCGGACTCGGGAACCCCGGCGAGCCGTTCACGAAGCCGATGGAATACTCGAACGGCCGCGCGCTCCCGAGAAGCACCGCGCCAAAATCCCACCACTGGTCGTAGACGATCGGCATTCCGGAATAATCGTTCCCGGCGCCGTAGTTCACACCCTCCTCTCCCTCTCCCGCCTGGGAGAGAAGATCGTCCGCGGTCGGAGGGATGATGTCCTGCCGGAGGCTGGTGTGGTACTGGTACATGAGCGGAAAGCCGATCAGCGGGTTCTTGTCCGAGGTGGAGCGCGGCGCCCAGTCCCCGATCGGCCACGGGATCAACCCAGCCTCGACGTTGACGTCCTTGACGGGAGAGGGATGAAACGTGGCGTAGGCGCCGAACGGCACCACGCCGACGTCCTCGTTCCAGAGCGCCTCCGTGAAGATGTCGAGATGGTCCGAGACCGCCGCCGCCGCGAACATCCGCAGGCGGTAGGAGTCGAATTGGCTGTCTCCCCAGAGGTAATTCAGCTCGGTTCCATCGCCCTTGTCGGTCTGTACCAGATCCAGGATTCCTCGGAAGCTGAAGTCCGTCGCCAGGGCCGGACGAGGGCTGCCCGTGAGCGCGACCGTCGCGATCACAAGTGCCCAGAACGGAATCATCGCTCGACATCCATGTGACGCTCTCACGCAGCCTCCCTTGCTGTGAGGTCCATCTGAGGTAGCCGGACCGTAAAGACGCTTCCCTTTCCTTCCCTGCTCTGAACCTGGATCGTGCCCCCGTGTCTCTGCACGATGCCGAGGGCGATCGAGAGGCCGAGCCCCAGTCCCGCCGAGTTGAACTCCAGCGTCGCCGACGAGTGATGGTTCTGGGAGTTCCGGAGCATGAGCGGGCGGGCGAAGAGGTGCTTCTGCTGATCGGCGGGAATCCCGATTCCCGTATCGGCGACGTCGATCAGCACCTCGCCACCCTCGGACCTGGCGCCGACCTCGACCGTGCCGCCGTCGGGGGTAAAGCGAATTCCGTTCGTGATCAGGTTCGTGAGCGCCTCGCTGAGACGGGACATGTCCGCCCGGATCGTCAGATTCCCCTGCGGCGGCCGAATCTTCACGGTCACCGTCCGCCCCTTCGCCTCGGCTTTGGCTCGATCGACCGAGCGCCGGATCAGGCCGTCGACCGACCGCTCTCCCAGGCTCAGCTGGAGCCGATCGCCTTCGATCTGGGCGACCCGCGTCGCGTCCTCCGCGATCCGGTTCAGCGTCCCGGTGCAATCGCCGATCGCGAGGAGCGCCTCCTTCTGCGGAGCCGTCAAGGGACCGAGCTTCTCCCCGACGAAGAGCTCGTGGTATCCGCGGATGACGCTGAGTGGCGTGCGGAGCTCGTGGGAGGTGACGCTGATGAACTCGGTCTTGAGCCGCGCGACTTCCTCGAGACTCGAGACGTAGGCCCGCTGTTTCTCGCGCATGTCCTGGAAGCGCGAAGCGAGGTACCCAATTTCGTCCCGCGCGGTGACGTCGATCGGGAAATCGTAGTTGCCGCGCTCCATCTCCTCGGCGCCTCGAACCAGGCGGCGCACGGGCGACGTGATTCGCGACGAGATGAGGAGCCCAGCCAAGAGCGCCGCCAGCGCGGCCAGTCCGCCCAGCTCCATCAGCCGGCTCTGCATGGATCGAAGAAAGGCGGTTTCGACGTCGAGCGAGCGCTGCAGCGCGTAGAACTGGGGCGCTTGGGGATCGGATTCAGGCAGCATCCGCAACAGCGTCACGTATTCGTGGGCGTGTCCCCGCACCTCTAAGATCGTGCCTTCGGCCATGAGGTGCGCATCGGCCGTCCGGAGCGCTTCCAGGACGGCGTCGGTGTCGCGCGGATGCTCCAGCGTGCTCCCCGTGATCCGTCCGCCCGTGAGGAACGTCACCTCGCTTCTCGTGGTGTTCTTGAGTCCCTCCGCCAGCTCGGGACCGATCAGGTCCCCCAGCAGGAGGACTCCGACCACGCGCCGTCCCACCAGCACGGGCGTGGCGGAGACCTGGTAGTTGTGCTCGGGGCCCGCCAGGATCCCGACCCGCTGGCTGCCGGAGAGCGCTGACTCGACGAAAGGCTTGAGCGACCGCTCCGACCACCGCCCCGACGCGAGGGACGTGAGCGAGTTGCCCCGTCCGTCGAAGACTTCGAAGAGATCGGTCTGCGTGATCGAGTCGAACGAGTTCGCCACGCCGGCGACCGTCGCCCGGAGCTCCGGATCGGCCGGCGAGCCGGGAAGCGTCAGGACCGAGAAGAACCGCGGATCCTGCACGATCACCATCCCCGAGACTGCCAGGTGCTCCGACCGCGTGGCGAGGATCCCCTCGAAGAGCGTCGAGGCCCGCTTCAGATCGTCCTCGATGTTCCGGTGCACTTCCGAGGAGATGGTGCGGTTCACCACCCAGATCGCTGCGATCGCGAGGGCCACGAGGGGAGGGACGGTGAATAGCAAGATCTTGGCGCGGAGGGAGATTCTCATCGCCATCAAAAGCTCAGGTCGAGCACCACGTCGGTGCTGTCGGTGACCTGCACCGTCCGGTGTACGGATTTGAGGTCAGGGTGCCACGCGACCACGCTGTACTGCCCGGGTGGAAGCCGGGGCAGCGAGTATTGACCGTTGGAGTCAGGCTGGGCGAACGCGCGGTTCGGGGTCACGAGGATGAAGCCGGCCATGTCGGAGTGGATCTCGCAGTAGACGTTCACCAACCCCGCCTTGCTGAACGTGACGCTCTTCGACTTGCCTCGCACGTAGCGGCCGAGATCAAAGCGCTTCACCGGAGAAACGCTGAACACGTTGTGGAAGATGGGGTCCCGGTTGGGGAAGGCGACGGTCCCCCCGGCGGAAACCACGACCACGCGGGGGAGAAAGGCCTGGTTCCGCTGCTCCATCGCCGGGGTCTCGCGAGCGTGGGGCAACGTCGAATCGACGCCCGCGGGGAGCGCTTCGACGTAGACGACCGCGTCGGCGATCGAGCCCCGCGCGGCGATCTCGCGCTGCTGGAGCGAGGACGCGCGGCCCGGATAGGGATTGGGCGTGCGGCCGCCTCCGGACGATTCGGGGGGGACGCGCACGACGCCGTGAATCGCGCCTCCGTCGGCAACGGCGGGGGCGGCGCTCAGGAGGAGCGCGATGGCGAAGCCGATTCCTGCTTTCATACATCTTGTTATTCGGCTGGAAGGGATGCCTTCCTGAACGGGAAGAAGGGCTTACGGAAGGGAAATGCCTACCTAAGTACCAGGGTGGGTTCGCCCGCCGGGGGTCGTGCGGCCGGGCGAAAGCTGCTCCTGGTAATCAGCTTGCATCGGTCTGGGAGGCGGCGGTCGGGCTCATATCGACGGTCTTGGCCCGCCTCCGGGGGAGCTTCCATGCGAGGAAGCAGGAGAGGGCGGTGACGATGCCGCCCAGCCAGAAGGGGCTTCCCACTCCCAGATGGTCAAAGGCGAGGCCTCCCAGGAATGGTCCGGCCGATCGTCCGAGGCTCCCGAGCGACTGATAGGCTCCGAGCGTTTCGCCCTGATCCTCCCGGCTCGTCGCGATCGAGACGAGCCCCGCGAGGGAAGGAGCGGTGAGGCCGTTTCCAATCGCGACCACGCCCATGGCGGCCAGCATGAGCGGAAGCGGCGGGCCGATCCCCGCGCCGATCATGCCCGTGGCGATCGCGAGGAATCCCGCGAGAACCAGGGCGCGCTCGCCAAAGCGCCGCGCGAGCCATCCGACAAATCCCAGCTGCATCGTGGCGGAGAGCGTTCCCACCAGCGCGAACACGTACCCGACATGGCTCGGTCCGATCTGGTACCGATGCTCGCCGAAGAGCGCGAAGGTTCCCTCGAGCGCCGAGAAGCAGAGCGTGCCGAGGAAGAAGAGGAGCAGAACCGTACCCACCGCAGGCCGCCGTAGGACCGCGAGGGGAAGGGCCGGGATGAGGGAGCGCTTCGCCGCGGCCAAGCGCGCGGCCTTCGGGTGCGACTCCGGGAGGAGGAACGCCGCGCAGAGCGCGGCCAGAAGCGCCAAGCCCGCGGCCGCGAACGCGGGGATCGAGTACCCGTAGCGGCTCAGCACCCCGCCGATCGCCGGACCGAAGATGAAGCCGAGGCCGAACGCCGCGCCGATCGAGCCCCATGCCCTTGGTCCGCTCGGCGGGGGTGGTGGTGTCGGCGATGTAGGCTTGCGCCGTCGGGATGACGCCCCCGGCGATGCCCGCGAAGATCCGCGACGCGAAGAGAACCGGGAGCGACGTCGCGAGGCCGAAGACCAGGTAGGAGGCGGCGGTCGCGACCAAGCTCACGAGGATGACCGGCCTCCGTCCGACCCGATCGGAGAGCCGTCCCCAAAACGGCGCGGAGAGAAACTGCATGAAGGAAAACGACGTGTTCAGAAGGCCGACGGCGAGCCCCGTCGCGCCGTACGTCTCGGCGTAGTAGGGGAGCAGGGGGAGAAGAAGACCGAACCCTACGAGGTGGATGAAGACGGTGAGGAAGAGAACGACCCGGGGTCCCACGTGCGGTCAGGACGGCCTGCTCGAGAGGCGCGTCACCGCGGCATTCTAGGAACGCCCTCCACGAGGGTCAACCGGTACAATCTCCGGATGCCCCGACCGCTTCCTCGCTCGTTCTATGCCCGCGACACGCTGACCGTCGCGCGAGAGCTCCTCGGATGCGTGCTCGTCCGCCGCGTCGGCGACGGCGCGACGCTCCGCGGCCGGATCGTCGAGGTGGAGGCCTACGTGGGGGAGGAGGACCAGGCCTGCCACGCCCGCGCGGGACGAACGCACCGGACCGAGGTTCTCTACGGCCCGCCTGGCCTCGCGTACGTCTATCTCACCTACGGCATGCATCATTTGCTGAACGCGGTCACCGAGCCGGCCGGTCGGCCCGCCGCGGTCCTGATCCGAGCCGCGGAGCCGCTCTCGGGACTCGAGCGAATGGCCCGTGGTCGCGGATGGGGGGGCCAGTCGCCGGTCGAGCCGCACCATCTCGCCAGCGGCCCCGCCAAGCTCTGCCAGGCGTTTGGCCTCGACCTGCGCCATAACGGGAGCGATCTGCGCGGGCCCGCGATCTCGATCGAGCCGGGAGAGCCGCTGCCCGACGCGCGCGTCGCGCGCTCGGCGCGGATTGGCTGCCAGACCGCGGCTCCCCCCTGGGACCTGATGCCCTGGCGGTTCTACGAGGCCGGGTCCCGCTTCGTGACGCCCGGAGCGGTTCCCGGCCCGAAAACTCGGGGTGGCAAACGCCGGCGACATAGGGAATAATCTGGTTTCCGCCCGGTTTTTTCGCGCCGGAGCGGCGATCAGGTCCGCGGCCCCACGGGGCCCGCTTGGTTCGTTCGGCCCTCTCGGGTCCACATTCGACACATCCACCTCGGGGGTTTTGTGTCCGGCATCCTATCCTCGCAAAACTCTGATGTGGCGCGAGCGGGCTCGCGAGATCGCCGAGAAGTACGTCCGCCCCAACGCGGCCAAGTACGACAAGGCCCAGGAATACCCCTGGGAGATCAAGGACGAGATCGCCAAGGCGGGCCTTCTCGGGGTCTGGATTCCCAAGGAGTACGGCGGAGCGGGCGGCGGCGTGCTCGACCTCTGCGTCTGCGTCGAGGAGCTGTCGCGCGCGTGCGGCGGCGTGGGCGTGCTCTACGCCGTGAACGCCCTCGGGACGTTTCCGCTCCTGGTGGGCGGCACGGAAGAGCAGAAGCACCGCTGGCTCACCCCCATCGCCAAGGGCGAGAAGCTCATCTCCTTCGGCCTCTCCGAGAAATTCGCCGGCAGCGACGCCGCGAGCCTCCACGCCGCGGCGGTCAAGCAGGGCGACCACTACGTCCTGAACGGCGAGAAGAAGTGGAACACCAACGGCGGCGCGGCCGACATCTACACGGTCTTCTGCGTCACCGATCCCGAGTCGAGGTCGCGCCGGACCAGCGCCCTCATGCTCGAAAAGGGGATGCCCGGCTTCAAGATCGGGAAGGTCGAGGACAAGATGGGGATCCGCTGCGTCCCCGTCGTGGAGATCCACTTCGACGACTGCCGCGTTCCCGCGAAGAACCTCCTGGGCGAGACCCCGGGAATGGGCTTCAAGCACGCGATGATGACGCTCGACAAGGCGCGCCCCGGCGTGGCCGCCCAGGCGGTCGGGCTCGCGCAGGGCGCGCTGGAGTACGCCATGGTCTACGCCGGGCACCGCGAGCAGTTCGGCGCCCCGATCTCGTCGTTCCAGATGATCCAGGCGATGCTCGCCGACATGGCCACCAAGGTCGAGGCCGCGCGAAACCTCGTCTACGTCGCCGCGATGGCGGTGGACGGCGGCGCCCCCAACGTCTCCAAGCTCAGCGCGATGTGCAAGCTCTTCGCCACCGACGTGGCGATGGAGGTCACCACCAACGCGGTCCAGATCTTCGGCGGCTACGGCTACATGCGGGACTATCCGATCGAGAAGTACATGCGCGACGCCAAGATCACGCAGATCTACGAGGGGACGAACCAGGTGCAGCGCCTGGTGGTCGCCCGCGCGCTCGTCAAAGAGGCGCTCTCGTTGAAGTACCTGCTCGACTACATTCCGAAGGAAGTCCAGCGGGGGGTCAACGATCCCGAGACGCTGGAGCGCAAAGCGGTCGCGCAGACGAATCCGGTCGCCGCCGAGTAGCCCCGGGGTCGGACGCCTGAGCCCCCAGTTACCCAGAAGGAGATGAGGAGATGGAAGCCACGATGGCGCGGACCACGACGGTCAAGGTGGGCGACAAGGCACCCGACTTCACGCTCGCCGATCAGAGCGGCAACAAGGTCACGCTCTCCTCGTTTGCGGGAAAGAAGAACGTCGTCCTCATATTCCACCCGCTCGCCTTCACGTCCGTTTGCGCCGTGCAGATGCCGGGATACAGCAAGGAGCGACAGACGTTCGACGGGCTGAACTCGCAGGTCCTCGGCATCTCGGTCGATTCGGTGCCCGCCCATCGGGCATGGGCGGAACAGCTCGGCGGCATCGACTACCCGATGCTGGCCGACTTCTACCCGCACGGCGAGGTGGCTCAGAAGTACGGGATCCTCCGTCCGGAGGGATACTCGGAACGCGCCACCATCGTGATCGACACGAAGGGGATCATCCGCGACATCGAGATCCACGAGATCGGTAAGCTACCCGATCAGGCCAAACTGATCGAGATTCTAAAGGGGCTCCGGTGATGCCGGCGCGCGCTTCCTCGCTCCGCAGCGCTTTCACATCCCTCGCGGCGATCGGGATCATCTCGGCGGCCGGCTCGGTCGCCCACGCGGCTCCCGCGGCCAAGACCCCACCGGCCAAGACACCGGCACCCAAGACGCCGCCGACCAAGACGCCGCCGACCAAGGCGGCCGAGCCTCCGCCCTCCCAGTGCGACGGACCTTCCGCGGCCTGCGTCAAGGAGCTCACCGACGCCATGGGTGGCCAGGCGACCTGGGACAACCTTCCCTATTTCCGGTTCGACTTCGTCGTCGTCCGGGACGGGAAAGAGGTCGCGCGATTCAAGCACTGGTGGGACAAGAAGAGGGGCCGGTGTCGAGTGGAAGGGCCCGACGATCAGGGCCGGGTGGTCACCGCGATTTTCAATCTGTCGGACAAGAAGGGGAAGGCCTTCACCGACGGGATCGTCGATACCGACTCGACCAATATCGCCGCCATCATCCAGAACGGCTACGAGCGGTGGGTGAACGACACCTACTGGATCATCATGCCGTTCAAGTTGCACGATCCCGGCACGCGCCTGAAGCACGTCCGCACCGAAGAAGCAAACGGCGGGACCTACGACGTGATGGAGCTGTCGTTCGCGCAGAACGTGGGGCTCACGCCTCAGGACAGGTACTGGATCCACGTGAACACGAAGAGCCACCTGATCGACAAGTGGGAGTACGTGCTCACAGGCCAGAAGCCCCCGCCGCAAGGCTCCACATGGGAATCGTGGACGTCGATCGGGCCGCTCCAGCTCTCGCTGGCCCGCCGGTTCGAAGGAAAACCGGTCATGCTCCGGTTCGAGAACGTCTCGGCGCCGGCGACGATGGACGAAGCGGTCTTTTCGAACTCGCGGCTGACCAACTAGCTCCGGTCGGCTTTTCCGGCCTCGTGGCCCCCCGATGACCCCGCTTGAACCGGGCGCCAACTGCGGCTAGGATGCGGCCCGAAGGGTAGCGATTTCGGCCCGTCCATCGAATCGGGAGATCCCTCCAATGGCGAGGAAGCCCTCGGCTCGCAGGCCCAAGAGATCGGCCAAGTCCCGTAAGTCAAAATCCCACAAACAAATAAAGAGGAAGCGACCGGTGGCCACGAAGGCGAAGGGAAGCGCCAGAAGGAAACCTGCGGCCCGCCCCAAGACAAGCTCCAAGTCCAGCCCGGCCAAGGGACGCACGGCCCAGAAGCCCAAGTCCCGCTCGGCGGCGCGGCCCAAGGCGGCCGCGAAGATGAAGCTGCCGGTCAAGACGGTCGAGAAGGCCGCCAAGGGGGTCAAGACCCCGACCATCATCAAGCCGAAGATGGTCGCGCGTTCCGGCTCGCGGTACGGCGAGGGGATGCAAGGGACGCTGGAATTCGAGACCGAGCCCACGATGAGCACCTACAGGGAGCCGCCGGTCAACATCCCCGGGGCACCCTCACGGCGCCGTTCCGCGGCCAAGCCCGGGTCCCCCGATTGGCCGGGCGAGAGCCTGACCGTGGGGATGATGGCGCCCGAGTTCTCCCTGCCGAGCACGCTGGGACGGAAGGTCTCGCTTTCCGAGTTCCGCGGGAAGCGCGTGATCCTCTATTTCTATCCCAAGGACGACACGCCCGGCTGCACCATGGAAGCATGCGCGTTCCGGGACAACCTCCCGCGGATCCAGAGCAAGGGCGCGGTCGTGCTCGGAATCAGCCTCGACGATGAGTTGAGCCACCAGCGCTTCGCGCAGAAATACAACCTCCCCTTCCCGCTGCTCGCGGACGTGGATGCCGCGGTGTCGCGCCAGTACGGGACGTACAAGGAGAAGAATCTGTACGGCCGCAGCTACTGGGGGATCGAGCGGACCACGTTCGTGGTCGACCGCGAAGGGCGGGTGGAGAACGTCTTCCGCCGCGTCAAGGTCGAGGGGCACGCGGAGGAGGTCATGGCGACGCTCGCCGTCTAGTGTCCTCGCGCCGTACCAAGATCATCGCCACCATCGGGCCGGCCTCGTCCGACCCCGCCGTCCTCGCCCGGATGATCCGCGCCGGGATGGATGTCGCGCGCCTCAATTTTTCCCACGGCACCTACCGAGACCATTCCCGCGCCATCCGCCGCATCCGCGCGGCCTCCAAGCGGATCGGAAAGCACGTCGGACTCCTGCTCGACCTGCAGGGACCGCGGCTCCGCGTGGGAGAGTTTGAGGGCGGCGTCGTCCGGCTGGGCACGGGTGACGAGGTCACCGTCACCGCGCGGCGCGTCCTCGGGACCGCGCGCCGGGTCCCGATCGTCTACACGGGCCTCATGCGCGACGTCACGGTGGGAGACCGGGTTCTGATCGCCGACGGGCTGGTGGAGCTCCGCGTGACGAGTAAGGGCCGCGACGGGCTCCGCTGCCGGGTCGTCGCGGGCGGCGAGATCGCCGACCACAAGGGCGTCAACTTTCCGGGTGTCCGGCTGAGCGCGGCCTCCTCGACCCCCAAGGACCGCGCCGACGTCGACGTTTGGCCTCTCCATGGGGGTCGACGGCGTGGCGCTCTCGTTCGTGCGCCGCGCCGAGGACATCATCGGGCTGAAGAGGCTCCTGCGGCGCGCCCAGCGGCCGCCGGCCGTGGTCGCGAAGATCGAGCGCCGAGAGGCGATCGAGAATCTCGATTCGATCCTCGACGTGGCGGACGGCGTGATGATCGCGCGCGGGGACCTGGGTGTGGAGTACCCGGCCGAGCGCGTTCCCATCTTGCAGAAGCGGATCATCGAGCGCGCGAATCTGCACGAGGTGCTCGTGATCACGGCGACCCAAATGCTCGAGTCGATGGTCTATGCCGCGAGGCCGACGCGCGCGGAAGCTTCCGACGTCGCCAACGCGATCTTCGACGGCACCGACGCCGTCATGCTGAGCGCCGAAACCGCGGTGGGGATCAAGCCCGACCGCGCGGTCCAAACGATGGCGCGGATCGCGGCGGAGGCGGACGAGTTCGCCGCCGGGCACTCGGGCGCCGCGGCGCTCCACCGACGGCACCGCGCTCACGTCCCCGACCCACGCGCTGGCCCACACCGCGTTCCAGGCCGCGCGCGAGATCCGCGCCCGCGCGCTCGTCACCTTTACCCATACCGGCTATTCGGCGCGGCTGGTCAGCAAGTCGCGGCCCAACGCGCCGATTCTGGCGCTGACCCCGCTGGCGTCCACCTGCCGCCGGCTGAGCCTCGCATGGGGCGTGACGCCGGTCCTGGTGCCGCCCTGGCGGACCGCGGAGGGGATGATCGAGGCGGGTCTGCGGCACCTACTGGGAAAGAAGATGCTCCGCCGCGGTGACTGGGTCGTGGCGATGGCCGGGACGACGATTCGCTCCGGCGGCACCAACCTGCTTCGCATTGTGCAGCTTGGTCGGCCCCCGGACCGGCCGCGCACTCCCGTGCGTTGACAGGGCTGCCCAGGGCGGATATCATTGTTGCTGAATGGGCTGCACCGCTTTGGCGGGGTCCGCATCTAAACATAAGGCACGCAATTTGCTTCGGTTTAGGGTGTCACGTCCTGCGCCGAATCGTCAGCACTCGGAGGAGCTTCTCAAAATGGTCACGCTGAGCGACAAGGCCGCGGCCGAAATCAAGAACATCATGGAGCAGCACGGCGGTGCGTTCGAGGGGATCCGCGTCTTCGTCGCCGGCGGCGGTTGCTCCGGCATGTCGTACGGGATGCAGATCGCGGACGAGCCCGCGACGTCGGACGACCTGGTGTTCGACAACGGCGGCGTGAAGATCATCGTCGACATGGGGAGCCATCAGTATCTCGACGGCGCCTCGATCGATTTCGACGACACGCTTCAGGGCGGCGGGTTCAAGATCAGCAATCCGAACGCGGCCAAGACCTGCGGCTGCGGCTCTTCGTTCTCCACCGAGGAAGGCGCCGAGGGAGCCGAGGCTTCCAAGGGCGGCGGCTGCGGCGGGGGCTGCGGGAGTCACTAGGCCCCAAGCCAATCGAACGGTAAACTGACCGGCGTTCCGGCAACGGAGCGCCGGTTTTCATTTCTCATCGGAGCCCACGCGATGTCGGAATTCGTGAAGGTGGCGAAGACCTCCGACCTGGAGGAGGGGAAGGGGATGATCGTGACCGTGAACGGGACCAAGGTCGCGCTCTTTCGCTGCGAAGGCACCTTCTACGCGATCCGAAACCAGTGCCCCCACATGGGTGGCGATCTGGGCGAGGGATACCTCCAGGGAGACATTGTCCGCTGCCCCTGGCACGGCTGGAAGTTCAGCGTGAAGACCGGGCAAGGCGCCTGACACCGAGGTGGTCGGCGTCCGCACCTACGAGGTGAAGGTCGATGGAGAGGACGTCTATGTCCGCGGCTGACGCGGCCAGAAACCGGTAGCGTGGGCCAGAACTCCTTCCTTCAAGATCTGGTCGTCACGCTCTGCGCCGCGCTCCTCGTGATCCTCCCGAGCCGCAGGCTCAGAGTCCCGGCCGCGATCGGCTTCATGCTCACCGGGATCCTCATCGGTCCGGGCGGATTCAAGCTCATCGGCGACACCCACCACGTGGAGATGCTCGCCGAGGTCGGCGTGGCAATGCTCCTCTTCATGATCGGCCTCGAGTTCTCGCTCGCCCGGCTGAAAGAGATCGGCCGGGCCTTCCTCCTCGCGGGGCCGCTTCAAGTGCTCGGCACGATCGCGGTCACCGCCGGCGGCCGTGCTCGCGCTCCCGAACGACGCCAAGGTGGGGCCGGCCGTCTTCGCGGGCATGCTGATCGCGCTCTCCTCGACCGCGATGGTACTGAGGCTCCTCAGCGAGCGCGGGGAGCAGCACGCCCCGCAGGGGCGGCTCATTCTCGGCATTCTCCTCTTCCAGGACATCGCCATCGTCCCGATGCTCGTCCTGATCCCCTCTCTGGCCGGGAAGGGGACCCTCTCCGTAGGGCCGCGGCTCATGATCGGGGCGGTGGGAGCCGTCCTCGTGGCGCTCTTGGCCCGCACGCTCATGCCCAGGCTCGTCAACGCGGTGATTCGAAGCGGCGTGCGGGAGCTCTACGTCATGATGTCGATCGCGATCTGCCTCGGCGCGGCACTCGCCACCAACGCGCTGGGCCTTTCGCCGGCCCTCGGCGCCTTCCTCGCCGGCCTCTTGGTGAGCGAGTCGGAGTACGCCCACCAGGTCGTGGCGGAGGTCCTTCCGTTCCGCGACCTCTTCAGCGCCCTCTTCTTCATCTCGATCGGAATGCTCCTCGTGCCCCAATTTCTGCTCGACCACCTCCCGGTCGCGATCGGGACGCTCCTCTTCGCGCTTGCGGTCAAGGCGGTCGTGGGCGTGGGGGTGGTCCGGCTTCTCGGCTTTCCCCTGCGGATCGCGGTGATGGTCGGGATCTCGCTCGCGCAGGTGGGGGAATTTTCCTTCGTCCTGGCCTCGGTGGGGGCGGACCAGGGGCTGCTGCCGCAGCTCGAGGCCCAGACCTTCCTCGCTGTGGCCGTCCTCTCGCTCATGCTCACCCCATTTCTCGTGCGGTTCGCGGCCTGGGCGGGGGCCCACACGGGGACGGTTGTGCGGTTGCCCGCGGCCGGGGACGCCCCGGCCGGGCACGATTCCGCGGCGACGGTCAAACGCGCGGATCCGGAAGGACTGTCGGGCCACGTGGTGATCGCGGGCTACGGTGTCAATGGACGGAACGTGGCGCGGGTACTCCGCGAACTGGGGATCCCGTACCTCGTGCTCGAGCTGGACACCGCGATCATCCGCCGCGCGCGGGGGCAGGGAGAGCGGATCCAGTTCGGAGACGCCTCCCGCGGAGAGGGGCTCCACGCCTGCCACGTCGAGCGGGCCGCGGTGGTGGTGCTGGCGATTTCCGACCCTGCCGCGACGCGATTCGCGGTGATCCAGGTGCGCCGCGGCAATCCCGGTGCCTACATCATCGCGCGAACCCGCCAGGTGGCCGAGGTGGCGGAGCTGATGCGGCTGGGCGCCGACGAGGTGATCCCGGAGGAGTTCGAGACCTCGATCGCGATCCTGGCGCGGGTGTTGCGGCGCTACCACGTGCCCGCGAACGTCGTCCGGATTCAGGAGCAGGCGCTCCGGCGGGAAGGGTACAGCTTTCTTCGGGGCGGCGACGTCACCGGCTCCCTCATGACCTCGGTCAGCCAGATGATCGCCGGCGCCACCACCGACACGTTCTATCTCGAACCGGGGTCGCCGGCCGTTGGACGGACGCTCGCGGCGCTCGACCTGAGGGGCCGCACCCGCGCGCTCATCATCGCGGTGGTGCGGGAGGGAAAGCATTACGTGACGCCGGAGGCCGACTTCACGCTCCAGCAGGGGGACATTCTGGTTCTCGTGGGAGACCACGCGGCGCTCGAGGCGGCGTTCGAGATGTTGAGCCCACCCCGGGCGACCGCCTAGTTCGAGCGCTTGGGATAGAACGCGAAGCCGAGCCTGAGGTAGGGGCCACCCCAGTCGATGTTCGATTTCGAGCCGTCCGCGTTCAGGAGATCGGCGCCGCCGTCCCCCTGCACGCTCGCAGTCGAAGCGACTCGATAGCCGAGCGACGCGTCCAGGGCGACTCCCGGCGAAACGCTGTACTCGCCAGTTGTCGCGACGTAGAAGCCGAGTCCCCGCCCCTGGATGTCCGTGGTGTTCTGGAACGTCGCGGACCTGACTTCGAGGTCGCCGATCGTCGTGTAGATGCCGGCCCCGGCCATCGCTCCTGCTCGGGCTTTGGCGCCCTGGAGAACCGTTCGCCCGAGCGCCGCGGTGAAGGCCAGGGCGGAGACGTTGAGATCCCCGGTGTAGTTGACGCCGAGATAGCTTCCTGCGCCGTCGGTCCCCGCGGAGAGATACTCGCCGGTGAACTGCAGGCACATCTTCTCGGCCAGCCAGAATCGGAGGCCGGCGCCTGCGCCCCAGCCTCCGTCGACGTGATCCGCTTGAACCGAGACGGGTCCGTAGACCGGCGCCGGGCTATCGAGGTTGTCGTTCACGTCCCCCATGGCGTAGCTGGAATACTCCCCGAACAGCAATATCCCCGTCGATCGCTCGCCGGCCGCGGCCCCCCCAGCCAAACCAAACGGGGAAGATAGGGCAAGGAGTGCGAAGATGGCGGGCCGGCTCAACATCGCGGATCTCCCTCGAGCAAGCGCTACGTGTTCTGGATGAGGTGGAGCCAGTCGCGGAGGAGAAACTGGACGCGCGAGATCAGGAGCGAGACGCGCGCCATGACCGTGTAGCCGAACGACGCCCCGAAGGCGATCATCAGAAACCAGATCCCGACTCGCGCGCTCGCGCCGTGGATTCCCTTGTGGGGCGCCGAGAAGAAGAAGTAGGCCAGGACGGTCAGGAACCCGATCAGGACGAGCGCGGAATTGACGGCGCCCCAGCCCGGCGCGAAGGGTTTGACCGCGTCGCCCAGCTGCGCCAGGACCTGGGCCTGCATGTACCCCGTCACCGCGAGCCCGGAGTAGATCCCGACGTAAAACGCGATCGCCCACCGGGCGGGGCCCGCCATGCGCTCCGAGACCCTCGCGAGCATCAGGATTCCGAGCACCGCCGAGATGAGGGCGAGCGCGATCGTTCCGGCCGAATGGCCCGGCCCGGCGAGACGGCCCCAGACATTGGGAACGATGACGTCCTGGTATTGCACCACCAGCAGGTAGGCACCCGCCGCGCCCACGAACAGATGCTCCGCAAAACGGTAAAAGGGATTGTCGCGGTAGAGAAACGAAAAGACGCAGAGCGTCAGGATTGCGGCGACCCAGGTTTCGATGCCGCTCACGCCCGCCCTCCTCCTCCCGCGCCGCCCCGCGTCGCGAAGAGCGCCGCGTTTCCCAGGACCACGAGGCCCGCGATGATGACGTGGACCATGCTCTGGGCGTCCATGCCCCGCCGCGCGTCCCCGAAAATATCCATCCGCTTCTCGTATTCCGCGGCGCCCTTCATCCCGCCGATCAGGCCCAGAAGCTGCCGCGAGGAGAGGTACGGGTAATAGTCGGTCGCCATGACGGCGGTCGAGCCGAGGATGAGGGCCTTGTGGTATCGCCCCGCCGCGAACTGGATCCAGAAGTCGGCCGCGCTCGACGCGGTGAGGTTCACGACGAGGTCGATCTTCGCGTACGAGTCGACCCCGCGCATGATCGGGTATCGAGTCGAGGGGCGTTCCGTAGAAGTCGACCGGGAATTGCTGGCGAATGCTCTCGCCGATCCCGACCATCACCGTCTGGAAGCCCGACTTGTATCCGAGGAAGACGAAGTCCCGGTCCCGGACCTTGTGCTCCATCCGCGCCGCCACGTTCATCGCGGGCTCCACCAGCCCCGGCCCCGACGGGTAGAGCGTCATGCCGATCACCTTGAGGTTCTTCCGGAAGCAATGGCGGAGCACCGCGATCGCCATCGGCTGGAGCTCGGCCATGGTGTCGGGCTCGTAATCCATCGAGATCAGCACCACGGAACCCGCGGGCAGGGCCTCGATCGTGCTGTATGCGGCCTCGACCCGCGGGGTGACGGTGATCGGCAGGTTGACGGGGAACAGGAGCGGAATCGCGGTGCCGAGGGCGATCAGCACGAAGATCAATCGCCGGTCGATCGCGAGGACGCGGGCCATCCAGCTCATTTCGCTCTTCCCAAGTAGCCCCGCTCGATGCCCAGGATGATCTTGAGCCCGGTCGAGACGGCGCCCAGACCCACGCCGATCGCCACCGCGCGCTTGGCGGCGAGATTTGGGACGTCGAGCAGCCATTCCGTGAAACCGGGAAAACCGCGCCAGATGAACTCTCCGACCGAAACACGCCCGATCATCATGAGAATCGCCGTAATCAGGAGGAGCGTGGCCTCGACGTTACGGGCACGGAAAGCCCGAAAGGCGGCGGAGGCGATGAAGAAGGCGAGGAGCGCGAACATGGTCGAGGCGAGCGGCGAATTGACCATGTTGTAAATGTGGCTCACCGGCGAGCCTTCGCTCACGCCCTTCCAGACGCCGAGCACGGTCACGACCACAAGCGTGACCAGCGTCACGAGGCTGTAGGGCCACCCCTCCGCGCGCCGCTGGATCTTCCTCGCATGCGTGCTCCAGAGCGAGACCGACCCGAGGATCAGGGCGAAGGCGTAGACGATCGTCGCCCACAGGAGCAGCTCGGCGTTCACAGCCTGGGCGTTGTGATGCGGTATGAAATAGACCGCGATGATCGTGGCGCCAGAGAGGAAGGTGATGAGGAGCGGGCCGAGCCGCATGCGGGAGGGCTAGGCGCTCACGATGTCCGGAGCAAGCGGCCGAGCTCGGGATGTCCCAGCGCGGAGAGCGCGATCGCCAGGACCACGACGGCGGCTGCGAGCGCCTTGGCCCAGTCCTGGGCCGCGATCGTCGCGAGCTGAATCGGTTCCCGGCCGATGTAGGCGCTGGCCGCGAACAGCTCCTCGCCCATCAGCGTGTAGTCGCAGGCGCAGACGAAGAAGGGAAGCTGGGTCACCTTGTCGCATCCGGCGATCTGGATCGCCCCCGTCAGGTTTCCGGTCTCGGCGAGGAACAGCGACTCCGCGTAGAAGCTTCCCATGAAGATGTTCGCGGCCGGTCGATCCCGGAGCATGATGCCGGTGACGGCCGCCACGTAGGCGAACTGCTGCGCGCTGACGTAGTGGATGCTCCCGGGCTTGAACTGGTCGCCCCGGCCCGCTTCGACGTACGCTTGGCGCGCCACGTCGTCCATGATCGCCATGACGACCGGGTCGTAGCAGGGGACCTGCATGTCGCAGCCCAGGTCCGCCACCTTTCGAGCCACCCGGCTCATGATGGTGATCGACGCGAGCGTGCCCACCTCGCTCATGTCGCCGAGGCCCGGCAGGTAGAGGATCGACTTGCCCATCTCGGTGGCGCGTCCGATCGCCTCGTCCAGCGCCTTGAGGCCGGCGAGCGGGCGTATGTACATGGAACCCCCGAGCTGGGCGCGGCGCATGTTGATCAGGATGAATGCGAGGAAGAGGAGGATACCGACGAGTTGATTGGTGCGGGTGGGGTCGAACCACTCGGTGTTCAGCTCGGCGCCCATGGACCGACCCTAGCACGCCCGCGGAAGCGGGGTCAACGCGTGGGCGTGCTCGGAGGCTGGTACGGGTTCCTCTGGACGTACTCGTTGAAGATCTGGTCCAGCTGCCGCACCGAGGTGGGGCTGAGGCGGCGCACCACCTCGCGCTCCCGGACGGCGCCGTCGCGGTCTCCCAGCCTTAGATAGGCGAGCGCCAGGTTCATCCGGGCCTCCACCGAGGTGGGTGCCAGCGCCACCAGGCGGATGTAGAGATCGCGGGCCTCCTCGAGCCTTCCGGAATAGCCCAGGAGCGCGCCGAGGTTGTTCATGGCGCCGAGGTCGTTCGGCTGGAGCGCCAGCGTCTTCTCGTACGCGTGGATCGCGCCCGGCACGTCGTGGGAAGCCGAGAGGCCCACGCCGTAGTTGTACCAGGCGTTCCAGAGCGTGGAGTCGAGCGAAACCGCGCGCGCGGCTGCCTCCACCGCCGCCGCGGTCTTTCCCTGCTGCAGCAGCGCGTCGCTCAAATTGGCGTACGAGACCGCGTCCCTGGGCTGGAGCTCGATCGCTCGACGCGCCGCGGCCTCCGATTCCGGATACTGTCCCAGTCGGTTCAAGATCGTCGTCTTGGTTGCAAACGCCGCGTGGCTTTTCGGGTCGATCGCGATCGCGCGGTCGACCTCCGAGAGCGCCCCCCGCCAATTGCCGGCCCGCGAGTAGTGCTCCACGAGCATGAGATGGGGCGCCGGATCGCTGGGAGAGGCCACCGCGGCGGCTTGCAGGAGCGTGATGTTGTCGCGCCAGACCGGAAGACGCTGGAGCGTTCCCCAGCCGAGGACGGCCGCGACGGCGATCGCGCCGAGGGCAAGCAGAGGACGGGGCAGCCGGATGAGGCCGGCGGCTGCCGTGTAGGCCGAGCCGACGAGGAGGCAGAAACCGACCGACGCGAAGTAGGTGGCCCGCTCCTCGGCGTAGGAGCCGACGAACAGCGGAAACGGAAGCGCGGGCAGAAGAGGGAGCAAGAGCAGGACGGCCCCGGCGCGGGCGAGCGGGTCGCGCCGGCGCCACCCCACGAAGAGCGCGACAGCGAGGAGTGCCGCCAAGGGCGAGAGACGCGCCGCCCAGCCGGCGGTGTCCACGGCGCGAAGGGAGCGGAGCGCGTTCAGGGGATGGGGCCACGCGAGCATGTTCAGATACTCGCGCAGCGCCATCGGCACGGCCCAGGGGCGCGCGGCCGCTTCAATTCCGCTCGCGGCGTGGGCGGTCCCGGCGGTCGGCGCGGCTCCTCCTCCCACGGTGAAGCGCACCAGCAGATAGACGAGCACGATCGCGAAGAATCCGGAGTAGTGGGTGAGGCGCCGGCGCCACGGGATCCGCGTCGGTCCCCATCGGTCGAGAGCCACGAGGATGAGCGGCGTCACGATCGCCACCTCGTCGCTCAGCACGGCGGCGACCAGCGCGACGTAGGCGGGCCAGATCTTCCACGATCGGCATCCCTCAGGCGTGCAGAGCTCCGGCCGTTCGCGCCAGGAGGAGCGCCGTCAGGGCGAAGACCGTGGCGAGGAGGTCGGGGCGGCCCGAGATGTAGGCCACGGCCTCGACGTGGACCGGATGCGCGGCGAAGAGGAGCGCCGAGGCGAACGCGATCCACGGCCGTCGCTCCCACCTGGATCGCGAGGCGGAAGAAGAGCCAGGTCGCGAGCCCGTGGAGGAGCACGCTGACCAGATGGGCCATCGCGGGAGTGCCGTAGCCAAGCGTCCACTCGATCCGGTAGAGGAGCGACGCGAAAAGCCGGAATCCCTCCGCGCCCACGCCCCCCGCTCCGTGCGAGACGACCAGCAGCTGGTCGTCCCAGACCCAGCCGTAGGGCAGGGCGGGGAGGTAGAGCGCGGCCGCGAGGAATGCGGGGAGGAGGGCGAGCGCGGTCGGGCTCACGCGGGAGCGGCCGGCGGGGTGATCCTGGCCTCTCGGCCGGGCGGGCCGCGGATTCCGCGCGTCGGTTCTTGGCTTCCTTCTTGGCCGGCACGGCGGTAGAGTGCCGATCATCGGCGGTCGGTTCAAGAGCACATTTTCATAAGGAGGCCTGGAATGGCCGATGTCATGGAAGAACGGATCCGATCGATCCAGCTCTGCGCCGGGCTGACATTCGCGCTCGGAGCGATCATCCTCTCGATCTGCTTGGCCGTCTATCCGTCGCTCGCCCCCGCCAACCAGACGAACGTCATTCTGGACGCGCTCTCCAAGCAGGACATCGGCGGCTGGATGTGGCTCCACGCGTGGATGCTGACCGGCTTCTTGCTCGCCACCGTGGCCTTCACCGCATTCGCGTTTCTCCTTCATCTCCGCGGCTCCTCGGGCGCGGCGTCGATGGTCAGCGTCTGCGCGCTGGTCGGCGGCGGAATCTGGGCCACGTTTCTCTCGATGGAGCTCTTCGTCGGGCCATTCTTGAAAACTCTCTACCCGGTCGACCCGGGGCTCGCGACCATGCTCTTCACCACCGTCTGGTTTTGGAAAATGGGCGCGCTCGCCGTCGGGGGCGTGCTCTTCTTCACCGCGGTGATCGCCGCGGGCACGGCGGGGGTGACGCGTGAGGTCGTGCCGCTCTGGATGGGCTGGGGGGGCGCCTTCTTTGGGGCCGTCGGCATTCTGGTCTACGTGTTCGAGTTCTGGACCGCCACCGCGACCGGCTCGGCGATCAACCCGATGCGGGGCGCGGGCGTGCGCTACGGCGTCGGCCTGCCGATCCAGCTCTGGATGATCGGCGTGGGCGCGACCCTGCTCCGCGATTGGCGCGAGAAGGCGACCGCGCTGCCGCCCCAGATGCGCACTCCGGTCCCGCCCAAGCGCGATTCCAAGCCGGACCCGAAGAAGAAATTGGGAACGACCTTGGCCGATTTCCCGGAGGCACCGCCGCTCCCGCCGCCGATTCCGTAGGGAATCGATAGAGCTTCGCTGGGGCGTGGCGCTGCGGCCGCGTTAGACTGAACGTCGTGGCGCCGCCCTTTGTTCTCTTCGGTCCCGATCACATCGCCGCGATACTTGCCACAGGGATCGTCGCCGTCGGCCTCTCGCTCGCCGTCCGAGGGCAGCCCGAGGGCCACCTCGCACGCGGCATACGCGTGGGGTTCGCGGGGATCCTGGCCACCGCGATCGTCGTTGGGCTCGTCAGCGACGGCCTCCGGGGCCGGCTCTCCGTCTGGGACTGGGTCCCGCTCCACCTCTGCGACTTTGGGATTCTGCTCGCGATCTACGCGCTGGTGACGCGCCAGCGGACGGCGTACGAGATCTTCTACTTCTGGGCCCTGGCCGGAACCCTCTTCGCGATGATCACGCCCGACCTGACGAGAGGATTTCCCAGCCGGCAGTTTCTCTCGTTCTTTGCCTTCCATGGCTCGGTCGTCGCCGCGGCGCTCTTTCTGACGATCGGGATGCGGATGCGCCCGAGACCGGGGGCGCCCTGGCGTGTCTTTCTATGGACGAACGCCTATGCGGCGACTGCGGGGGTGGTGGATCTGGTCTTCGGGAGGAACTACCTCTACTTACGCGAGAAGCCCGGTGGCTGGAGCGTGCTTGACTGGTTCGGCCCCTGGCCGGTCTATCTCTTCGTCACCGAGCTTCTCGCGCTGACTCTGTTTCTGCTGCTCGACCTGCCTTTTCGGCTCCGTCGCTTGTCTACGCGCACCCGCTCGTCGCGCCGCAGTTCAGGCAGCTGTAGCAGGCGCCGCGGCGGACCATGATGGCGCCGCACTCGGTGCAGGGCGGCGCGTCCGACTGGGTCACGAAGGAGCGGTCATCGGTCTGTGCGCCCTTGGTGTGGCCGTTCGCCCCGCCGTTGATCAGCTTGAGCTGCACTTCAGCCACCGGCTGGACGCCGCGGGCCTCGAGCGGATCTTCCTTCGCTTCGTCGTGCTGCGCCGAAGCCGGAGCCTCGCCCAAGAACTTGATTCCAAGCCAGCGGAAGATGTAGTCGACGATCGACTTCGCGATCGGGATGTCCGGGTTCTTGGTGAAGCCGTGCGGCTCGAACCGGATGTGGCTGAACTTGCCCACGAGGAGCCGGAGCGGCACGCCGTGCTGGAGCCCCAAGGAGACGGCCGTCGCGAAGGAGTCCATCACGCCGCTCAGCGTGCTCCCCGCCTTGGCCATGACGATGAAGATCTCGCCGGGGGCGCCGTCCTCGTACATTCCGACGGTCAGGTATCCGTCGTGGCCGCCCACGGAGAACTTGTGCGTGATCGACTGCCGCTCGTCGGGAAGCCGGCGCCTCTTCGCGACCGGCGCGCCCTTGGCGGCCACGCCAGCCTTGGCCCCGCGATCTTCCTTGCTGGTCGAGAGTGGCTGGCTCCGCTTGGAGCCGTCCCGGTAGATGGCGATCGCCTTGATCCCGCCCTTCCAGGCCTCCATGTAGGCTTCCGCGATGTCCTGCGCCGTCGCCTCTTCGGGCATGTTCACCGTCTTCGAGATCGCGCCGGAGACGAACGGCTGCACCGCCTCCATCATCCGGATGTGGCCCATGTGGTGGATGGTGCGCACGCCGTTCTTGGGCTTGAAAGCGCAGTCGAATACAGGAAGGTGCTCATCCTTGAGCGCGGGTGCTCCCTCGATCGTCTCGTGCTCGTCCACAAACTGCACGATCCGAGCCACCTCATCCTCCCCGTAGCCGAGGCGCCGAAGCGCCTCAGGCACCGTCTGGTTGACGATCTTGAGCATTCCACCGCCGGCGAGCTTCTTGTACTTCACGAGGGCGATGTCGGGCTCGATGCCGGTGGTGTCGCAATCCATCATGAAGGCGATCGTGCCGGTGGGCGCGATCACCGTGACCTGCGAGTTGCGGTATCCGTGCTCGGCACCCAGGTTGTAGCACTCCTCCCAGGTGGTCCGCGTCGCCTCCATCAGGTCTGCGGGGACGTAGCGGGTCTCGATCTTCTCGACAAAGGACCGGTGCTTGCGGATGACCCGGAGCATCGGCTCGCGGTTCTTCTCGAAGCCCGCGAAGGGACCGGTCACCGCCGCGATGCGGGCGCTGGTCGCGTAGGCGTGGCCGTGCATCAGCGCGGTCAATGCCGCCGCGATCGCGCGGCCCGGCTCGCTGTCGTAGGGGATGCCCCACGACATGAGGAGCGCGCCGAGGTTGGCGTAGCCGAGCCCCAGCGGGCGAAAGTCGTGGCTGTTCCGCTCGATCGCGGGCGTCGGATAGGAGGCGTTGTCGACGATGATCTCCTGAGCGGTGATCATCGTGGCGACGCCGTGCTTGTACTTCTCCACCTCGAACGATCCGTCCTCGCGGAGGAACCTCATGAGGTTGAGCGAGGAAAGGTTGCACGCCGAGTCATCGAGGAACATGTACTCGGAGCAATTGTGGACAAGGAGCCCATTCGCCACGAAATGGTGCGTCGCTGGCTCCGTTAGGTCGAAGACCGGCTCCTCGCCAAGGGCCTCGATCGAGGCGACTTTGTCGGTGAGTTCGTCCCTATAGGATGCGAATTCGTCGTTTAGCACCCGCAGGGCTTCGGCCTTTGGGCTTGCGGTGTGGAAACCAATCTCACGCTCGAAGAGGAAGCGCGAGGAGCGAGTGATTCGGAGCGAGTGAGTCTCGCGTACCGGGTACTCCCGCATCCCACCGCGACCGTCCGGGAGCAATGAGGAAGCAACCCCCCCGCGGCGCTCGCGGTACAGTTTCGACTTGATTCCAAAGCTCAGCAGCATGAGCTGCACCTGTTGGAGCAGCCCAAGAGACGTGGAATCAAGCGCAATGTACTGCGACTTCTCGCCATAATTGGCGACGGTACCGTCAGCCGTGAAAAGTCCCCGCAGCATCCCCGCCATCGAGGCGCGGTCCAGTTCAAAGGCGGCTGTCGTGAAACGCTTTCCAGCGCTCCCTTTGTCGAGCACCGCCAATTCATTAAAGGCATCGACGACGGGCTGCGACGAGAAACTGAGTCGAGAGACGGAGCCGCTGCCTTCAGTCACGTGGACTTCATCCGCGCGCCCAACTGAGCCCGCGACCCGACGGGCAGCCTTCTCCACATTGACGGTGCCCGCGATCTCATCCAGGACGCCGGCCTCACCCGCCGCCATGGTGAGAATGACAATCTCCTGCGTGCGACCATTCGAGTGAACCGTGCGGGTAAGACATCCGTCGCCAACGGCGACTCCAACGGCGAGCGCCAAGCGCTCGCCAAGGGCGCGCCGCCCGAACCCGGGCGCCTGGAGTGCGAGGCGATCCCCCACCTCGAGATCTTTCACTGCGACATCGCCCCGATCCGCGGTCCAAACCTTATGGTCAGCGGTGATCCGTACCTCATATCCAGCCCGCGTGCGAAGCCTAAAGACGCGCTTGACGCCAGTGGGAAATACGTTTGTCACCAGATGAGGCATCCCATCGGCGCCGATGACCGCAGCCGAATGGCCCACGAGCGCATCGATCCGGCGCCAGCCATCAGTTGTGGCTACCAAAGTGTCACCCGTAACGCACGGATTCGACGCGTTGATCCGCGCCGTGTTCGGGCAGGTGTGCCAGTCGTTGATCGTCGTATCGAACTGAAGCCCGGGATCGCCGCACTGGTGCGCCGCGTCGCAGATCATCTGCATGAGATCGCGCGCGCGGTAGGTGTCGACCGGCTGGCCCGTGGTGACCGCCTTGGTCGTCCACTTCCCGTCCTTCTCGATCGCGTGCATGAATTCGTCGGGGACGCGCACCGAGTTGTTCGAGTTCTGGAAGAAGATCGAGGAGTAGGCGGGCCCATTGAGCGAGGGGTCGTAGCCCACGTCGATCAGGGACCAGGCCTTCTTCTCCTCCTCCGCCTTGCACTTGATGTATTCCACGATGTCGGGGTGATCGACGTTCAGGATCACCATCTTGGCCGCGCGGCGCGTGCGGCCGCCCGACTTGATGACGCCGGCGAAGGCGTCGAAGCCCTTCATGAAGGAAACCGGCCCGGACGCGGTGCCGCCGCCCTGGATCGCCTCCTTGGACGAGCGGAGCGACGAGAAGTTGGTCCCGGTGCCCGAGCCCCACTTGAAGAGGAGCCCCTCGGTCTTCGCGAGGGTGAGAATTCCGTCCATCGTGTCGGTGACCGAGTTGATGAAGCAGGCCGAGCACTGCGGCTTGGCTTCGACGCCACAGTTGAACCAGACGGGGCTGTTGAACGACGCCTTTTGGTGGAGCAGGAGGTAGGTGAGCTCGTCCTCGAACGACTGCGCGTCGGGTTCAGTGGCAAAATAGCCCTGCGCGCGTCCCCAGCCCGCGATCGTCTTGGCGACCCGGCCGATCAGCTGCTTGACCGAGCGCTCGCGCTGCGGGGTGCCGATCTGGCCGCGGAAGTACTTCGAGGCGACGACGTTCGTCGCCATCTGCGACCAGAATTTGGGGAACTCCACGTCCCGCTGCTCGAAGACGACGTTTCCGTGCTCGTTCGAAATGACCGCTGTCCGGAGCTCCCACTCGACCTCGTCGTATGGATCGACGCCGGGCCGGGTGTAGACGCGGGGGAAGCGGAGACCTGCGCGGGTCTCGACACCGAATTCTCGTTTCCCTTGCGTGCCCATCGCGGGAGTTCCCTCAAGAACCGCCATACCTTCGTTGATCGCCGTGCCGTCGCTCCCCAGATCCCTCACCATGTCCGGCCCCTCTCCGTAGTTGCAGTCCCCACCCAGGGGCGCCTCTCCTGAGACGCCATCACCCGGCCAAAGAGCGGCCGGGGATCCTTCTTGAAACCGGGGTCGGAATCTACTGGAGGGGGTCCGAGCACCGTCAAGAGGGAAAACACAACATCTTGGGGCGAGACCCCATTATACCGCAATAGCTTGAGGTGGAAAAGGGCTTACCGATGCCGCTTTACAGGTTCGGTGTCCCCGAAATGAGGCATCCCCATAACCCTTTCGATGCCATTGGGTCGCCTCCGGAGCGTCCGCATGCAGCTTTGCCGGGGTCGCCCGGAGGTTAAAAAAATGTTACCGGGATAGAGGTCTGGAGGGGTGCTCAGTAGCCCGGAAATTCCTCGAAACGGATCTGATCCTCATCCACCCCCACTTTCTTGAGAGCACCGACGGCTCCCCCGACGAACCGGCCCGGACCCGCGACGTAGTAGACCGCTGAGTTCTTGTCTGAAGGGAGCATGTCGTCGAGGAGGTCGGGCGCGACGCGGCGGCGTTCGCCCTGCCAGCCGCGTTTGGACCGCGCCGCCTGGGTCATCGTGGGAACGTAGAGAAAGCGCGGGCGCCCCGACGCTGCGACCGTCGAGGCGCCCGAGGAACCGGAGTTCCACCGGTGGTGCCGAGGGACCTTCCCCCCGGATGTCTCCTTGGCGCTCTCCACGCCCCATCGGATCAGCTCGTCCAGAAACGGCGTCTCCTCGGGCGTCCGGTTCGAGTGGATGAGCGTGAGCGTGTGGTCGAGCGAGCGCTCCCGCGTGTCCTCGACGATGGAGCGAAACGGGGTGACCCCGATGCCGCCCGCCAGCATGTAGACGTCGTTCGGTTTTTGGGGAAGCGTGAACGAGCCGTAGGGCCCGTCCAGGTCGACCGGCGTGCCGAGCGGCGCCTCGATCAGGCTCCGCTTGAACGCGCTCCCACGATTGCGTGTGGCCACGAGAAGGCGCTCCTTCCCGGGCGCGTCGGCGATGGAGAAGGTCCGGCGGTTTCCCATCTCGTCTGTGTATTTCGGCTCCCGTTGGATGAGATCCACCGATTGACCCGACTTGTATTCAAAGGGCTGATTGGCCAGATCGAACTGGAACGCGTAGGTGGCATCGGCGATCTGCTCGCGCTCCGCCAGCCTTGCGGTGAGCTTTGCCATGGGTCGCTCCTTTCGGAAACGCGTATGGGGCGTGTCGCCGGATCCCTGTGGGATGACCCACGCTCGGCGTCCCTGCCGGCCCGACGACCCGCCTCCCATACTCTTTGGATGGCTGGATCGGGCCAGAGCTTCAGAAACCGGTTAAACGATTGTAATTATGTCTGTTAGAAGAAATGTCGGTCGGCTCTGGAGGGAATTCGCAGGGGGCCGAGGCGCCGTCCGTGGCGGGAGGTGGATCCTCGGAGGGGAAGAGCTCCTCGGCCCGCAAGTGGCGATGGGCTGAATATTGAAGGCGCCTGACCCCCCACGCCAGCGAATTTTCGGCGACGGGCGCGTGGTACGATTCCCCGTCCCCACAACGCGAAGGAGGGTAGTCCCATGCCTCAGAATCCACCGAAAGACATGCCCCGCATCACCGCCTACCTGCTCTACCACGACGTGGCCGCCGCGTCCGACTGGCTGACCAAGACCTTTGGCTTCAAGGAACGGATGCGGATGGACGGGCCCGACGGCAAGGTCACGCACGCGGAGGTCACGCTGGAGGAGGGCGTCGTCATGATGGGTCGCCCCGACGGCGAATTCAAGAATCCCAAACAATTGAACATGCCGACCCAGATGCTCTACGTCTACGTCGACAAGGTGGACGAGCATTTCCAGCGGGCCAAGAAGGCCGGGGCGAAGATCCTCAAGGAGCCGGAGGACCAGTTCTACGGCGACCGCCGCTACGCCGCCGAGGATCCGGAAGGGCACCAGTGGTTCTTCGCGACGCACGTGAAGGACGTGAAGCCCGAGGATATGAAGATTCCCGCCTAGTAGGCCGCTGTGGCGACAAAAGTTGCGGGAACGCTTGCGCCTCCTGGAAATCACCAGCCGGGAGGCGTAGTATTAGGGGCCTCCAATCGCTAGGGATAGACGGCTGTCGTGACCCGCAAAACTCCTCGTCCGTGCAGCGCTGGGTTCACACCGCATCGAGGGGGGCCTGATGCGAAACTCGCCCGTCGTTCTCGCGCTCGTACTCGCAACGCTGATCCTCCCTTCCACCGCGCCGGCTCAATACATCTATCTCGACGCGAATGGGGACGGGATCCACACCTCCGCGGACGTCCTCGCGACGACCGGGAGCACCACGGTGGATGTCTGGCTCCACACGGACCAGAACCTGGACGGCGCGCCCGCCCTCTGCCCATCCCAGGACGGGCCATTCACGATCAATGGCTACGAGCTGATCCTCCACTCGACCGACGGGACGGTCGAGTGGAGCGGGTTCACGAACCGCGTGTCGCAGTTTTCGGGCTCCCAGGGCGAGGTCTCGTCGGGGACCGACTACCACAATGGCTTTGGAGGCGGGTCCCTGCTTCCCGCCGGCCTCTACCGGCTCGCTTCCATCACCATCACCCCCGCGTCCGGGTTTACCGATATCCAGTTCGCATCGAGCACCCCGCTGAGCGGAGCGTTCACAACGTCCTTCGGGTCGAACTGCTCGGGAACCGAGTTCGACAACACGCTCAAGCTGGGAAGCGACTGGCTCGACGCCGACGGCCTCGCGTGGGGCGGTCCGCGTATCCATCCGCCGGTCTGGGTTCAGCCATTGGCGATGGCGCTCTTGGAGGGGCGGAGCGCGGACCAGGGGATCACCGCCACCGATCTGGACGGGGATCCGGTCGCCTTCTCCAAAGCGGCAGGGCCCGGCTTCATGACGGTTTCCACGCTCGATGCGGGAACTGGAACGGCGACGGGAAACATTCACCTCGCGCCCGGACCCAACGACGCCGGGCACTACACGGGTCGCGTGCGGGCATTCGACGGCCACTACAGCGTCGACGCAACCTTTGCGATCGACGTCGCCGCGCGTTCGCTCATCCTTGTTCCCATTCCCCCGATCGTCATGACGCAGCACAGGGACAGTCTCATTACCCTGAGCGTCACCGGGTCCGATGCGGAGCAGATCCTCTACAAGCGCGAAGCGGGTCCCGACTATGCCCACGTCTTCAACGCAACGGACCGAACGGCGTTCCTTCTCTTGCAACCGAATTTCCGGAGCCATGTGGGAACTGCCGTGGCCGTCATCTCGGCCCACGATGAGGTGGCAGCGGACACCCAGAGCGTCGCGATCACCGTGCTCCCGAATTTCGCTCCTCCGCAAGTGTCCGTTAGTGAAGGCAACTACATACAGGTCCACACCTCCAGCGAGGTCTACGTCTACTCGTACGACCCTGATGGCGACGACATCTCCTCGCTCACGTTCGATGACAGCGCCCTGCCCCCGAGCGACGTCACATCATTCACCCCGCAGTATTACGGCCAGTACGCGTACGGCACCTTGTCATGGACCCCGAGCCAGATGGGAACGTTCACCCTGCGCTTCACCGTCACGGACGCGTTCGGATCCAGCGCGACCGGGGCCCTCGAGGTCCAGGTCCACAGTAGGCAGGTCATTCTGTCGGCACCGGAATTTGTCGGCGCCATGCCGCTCCGCCCGGTCTCGATCGACGTGTCCGTCTCCGACCCGGATGGAGATCCGATCCAAAGCCTCACCGCGGACTTGGGCTCGGCGCTCCAGAGCGGAGCCACGTTCACGAAGAATTTCGAGAACACCGCCGGGACCGTTGACTGGACGCCGCGGACACAGGACGCCGCCGTGAACGGGGTCCGGCACTTCGGCATGTACTTCCAAGCGTCGGACGGAGACCTGACGAGCTATGCGCCGGCCACCGTCGGCGTCACGTTCTCGAGTCTCTCGCGGCTCGACGCCAACAATCTCGACCTTCTGGTCGGAAACGGCGGTCAAACGGGGTTTGAGTTCATTCAAACGGAGCCGGGGCTGGCCTATCCCAAGGGCTCGCAAAACACCGTGCTGTTCGCGCTGGGTCCTTGGATCGGCGGGAAGGCGGGGGACGCGCTGCGCGTCTCCCGCGGCGGCTCTCAGACGGAGTTTTTCCCCGGAACCACGAGGGGGACCGTTCCCAATCCATTCGACGTTCGGTTCCGAAACTTCCGAATCTCGCGCGGCGATGTCACGAGCGAGGATTACCTTCAATGGCCCGCTGCAGATGGCGCGCCGGTGGACGCAGGCGGGCAGCCGCGAATGGACGGGGACCAATTCGTCTGGAGCGTCTCGAACGACACGGAAGCGGGGCGACGGATCGCGGGGCCCGAATACAAGGCCGGCACGCTGCCGATGGGAGTGGAAGTCCGCCAGAGCACCTTCTCGTTCGCCGCGCCCGGGCCGCTTGCCGATATGGCGTTCGTCCGATTCGTCCTGACCAACCGGGGCCTCTCGGACATCGATAGCGCGTACGCCACGGTCTGGGCCGACGTCGACGTCGGCCAACCGAGCGACGATGCTGCCGGCTGCGACCCGAGCCTCGACCTTGGCTATGTCTATAACGCGGATGCGATGGACAGCCAGTATGGAGGCGCGGCTCCAGCGCTGGGCCTGGTGCTCCTCGAATCACCGACGACGCCGGGCACGCCAGACACCGGGACGCCCCGGATGAACTCGTTCACGTCCTACGACATCGCCATGGTGAATCTGGAGCGGCTCTCTCCCGAGCGATCCTTTGTTCTCATGCAGGGGAAGAACCCCGATGGGAGCGCGATGCACCGTGCGGGCGATCCCGCGCAGCCGGTCACCACATTCCGGTACGACGGTGATCCTGTCGCGGGCACGGGGTGGCTCGACCTAGTACCGGCGGACAAGCGGATCATGGTCTCCTCCGGCCCGTTCCACCTCGGCGCCGAAGAGACCAAGGAATTTGTGACGGCGATCCTCGTCGGCCAGGGCAGCGACCGCCTTGCCTCGGTGGGCGCTCTCCGGGAATTGGTGCCGGTCGTGCGCTACGTGGCGGCGTCGAACTACGCGTTGCTCCCGTACGTGAAGGCGCCGCGCGAAGTGACGGTCGCGGAGGGGGCCTTGCTCAACCTCTCGATCCAGGCTCTCGATCTCGACGGCGATCCGCTCACGTCGCTCACGGCGGATCTCTCCGGTCTGCCGCTGGGGAATGACGCGGCATTCACGGCCGGCCCGGGCTCGTCGTCCGGCAGCCTGACGTGGACGCCCAATCTCTCCCATGCGGGGGCATACATCGTTCGCTTCACCGCTTCGAACGACAAGTCGGGAACCTTCGAGACGTCAATTCGGGTGCTCCAGACGAACCGCGCCCCCGTGGCGGACGCGGGCGGTCCCTACACCGGCCTGGCCGGCTTTCCGCTGGAGTTGAACGCGGCCGGCTCCAGCGACGCCGATGGGGATTCGCTCTCCTATGCATGGAGGTTTGGGGACGGGGCGACCGGCCTCGGCGCCATGATCCACCACACATACGCGGCGGGGGGCACGTATCCGGTGGTGCTCACCGTCCGCGATGCGGCCTTGGCCGACAGCGACTCGACCACGGCGACGATCGGTGCCACGGTTGCGGCCCGGGCATTCGCGGCCGGGCTCGAGGGGATCATCCGGCTCGCGTCCTGGCGTCCCTTTCACTGCTTCCAGCTCGAGCCCGTCGGCGGATCGTTTGCGATCACCGATCTGGATGCCCGCTCCATCCGCCTCGTATCGATCGGAACAGGATCGATTTCGGAAGTCCCCGCTTTTGGAGCGAAGGCGATTCTCGCCATGGATCGAGACCACAATTCCATACCCGAGGCCACCCTTTGCTTTTCGACCTTCGGCTTGCGGCGACTCTTCGACAATCTCCCGCCGGGAAAGCAAACCGTGGTCGCGGCGATCACGGGGGCACTGGTGTCGGGGGCGCGGTTCCAAGCCCCGATCACGTTCCAGGTCGTGGTGCCGTTCGCCCTCTCCGCTTCCCTGGCGCCCAATCCTATGAACCCGGACGCAACCCTGACGTTCGTGATCACCAAACCCGGGCGCGTGCGCGTCCGCCTACTCGACGTTCAGGGACGCCTCGTCCAGACGATCCACGACGCGCCCCTTGATGCGGGCTACCACGACCTTCGCATCGGCAGCGCGGATGGAAGCGGCCGCCGGCTCGCCTCCGGGATCTACTTCTATTCGATCGAGGCACCCGAAGGCTCGGAGAGGGGGAGGGTCGTCGTATTGAAGTGATATACTGCGCCCGACATTTGGGGCTCCGAGCCCCGTGGATCGACCTCTCGAGAGGAATCCCCACATGCCCGACAAGACCGGCGCCATCGCCGCGCTGCTCGACGAGGCCCGCACCTACCCGCCGACGCCCGCCTTCACGTCACAGGCCAACATCCAGGATGAGTCGATCTACGCTCAGGCGGAGCGCGATGCCGAGGGATTCTGGGCCGGCGTCGCCTCCGAGCTGGACTGGTTCACCAAGTGGGACCGAGTGCTCGACTGGCGGCCGCCCGACGCGAAGTGGTTCGTCGGCGGCAAGCTCAACGTCTCCTACAACTGCCTCGACCGCCACCTGCGCGGGCCGCGAAAGAATAAAGCAGCGTTGGTCTGGGTGGGGGAGCCCGGCGACCGCCGAACGCTGACCTACTGGGATCTCTCCCGAGAAGTCTGCCGGTTTGCGAATGGGCTGAAGAAGCTCGGGGTCATGAAGGGAGACCGCGTCGCGATCTACATGCCGATGGTCCCCGAGCTTCCGATCGCGATGCTCGCGTGCGCGCGGATCGGCGCGATCCATTCGGTGGTTTTCGGCGGGTTCTCGGCCGAGGCGCTGCGCGACCGGATCAACGACGCGCAGGCGAAGGTATTGATCACCGCGGACGGCGGCTACCGGCGGGGGCAGATCGTGCCGTTGAAGCGCGACGCCGATGAGGCTGTGAAGGGCGCCCCATCGATCCAGCACGTCGTCGTCTTCAAGCGCGGCGAGTTCCAGGTCCACATGCAGGAGGGGCGCGACCACTGGTGGCACCGGCTGGTCGACGGCATCTCCGACCAATGCTGGGCCGAGCCGATCGATTCCGAGGACGTGCTGTTCACGTTGTACACGAGCGGCACGACCGGGAAGCCGAAGGGTATCGTCCACACGACCGGCGGCTACCTGACCGGCGTCTATGCGACGTCCAAATGGGTCTTCGACCTCAAGGAGGACGATGTCTTCTGGTGCACCGCCGACTGCGGCTGGGTCACCGGACATTCGTACATCGTCTACGGACCCCTGGCGAACGGCGCGACGGTCGTGATCTACGAGGGCTCGCCCGATTGGCCCGAGAAGGATCGCTTCTGGCAGATCATCGAGGAGTTGGGCGTGACGATCTTCTACACCGCGCCAACGGCGATCCGGGCATTCATGAAGTGGGGCGTGGAGTGGCCCAAGAAGCGTCGGTTGACCTCGCTGCGGCTGCTGGGGTCGGTGGGGGAGCCGATCAATCCCGAGGCCTGGATCTGGTACCAGCAGAACATCGGGGGTGGGATTTGCCCGGTGGTCGACACCTGGTGGCAGACCGAGACGGGGATGATTCTGATCTCGCCGTTACCCGGAGTGGTCACGACACGGCCCGGGAGCGCCACGAGGCCGTTGCCGGGCGTCGTGGCCGACGTGGTCGATGAGAAGGGCGCGACGGTGCCGGTTGGCGGCGGGTACCTCGTGTTGAAGAAGCCCTGGCCCGCCATGCTGCGCGGGATCTACGGCGATCCGGGGCGGTACAAGGAGCAGTACTGGTCGCGATTCCCCGGCGTCTACTTCACCGGGGACGGCGCGAAGCGGGACAAGGACGGGTATTTCTGGCTACTGGGGCGGGTCGACGACGTGATGAACGTCGCGGGGCACCGGATCTCGACGATGGAGGTCGAGAGCGCGCTGGTCGATCACCCCGCCGTGGCGGAGGCGGCCGTCGTCGGGCGGGCCCACGAGCTGAAGGGGACCGCGATCGTCGCGTTCGTGACGATCAAGGATGGGCATGGCCAGCGCCGCGGGTGCCGGGGGCAGCGCGGACGGCCACGGCGCCGCGTTGATGGACGAGCTGAAGGAGCACGTGGTCACCAAGATCGGAAAGATCGCTCGACCGGATGAAATCCTGTTCACGGCGGATCTGCCCAAGACCCGGAGCGGGAAGATCATGCGGCGGCTGCTGCGCGACATCGCGGAAGGGAAGGCTGTTGGCGACACCACGACGCTGGCCGATCCGAACGTCATCGCGCGGTTGAAGACGAAGTACGAGGAGCAAGAGGGGTGAGGGTAGGACGGCTCGGCGCGCTCGGTGTCGTGGTCGCGCTTCTCGTTGTCGTTAGCTTGATTCTCTCCGCATTCTTCTGCGCGTTTCCGTGGTCGATGACCGTTCCCCGAGCGGGTGCGGTCGTCGCGGCCGACCCGTCAGGGAAGGGATCCTCCCTCGAAACAGAGCGTGTCGTCCTGGACAATGCCCGAGTCCGCGTCCTCGAGTACACGAGCAAGCCGCACGGAAATGTCTGCGGCGTGGGAACTCATTCCCACCCAGCGCATCTGACCATTGTGCTCTCACCCGCGCGCGACCGCGCGACGACCTTAGGGGGGAAGCCCGAAGTGACCGACATGAAGGTCGGAGATGTCTACTGGAGCGACGGTGAGACTCATACCGACGTGAATATCGGCAAGGGGAATTCCCGCATTCTTGTCGTGGAGCTGAAGTAGCGCTGCGGCGGTGACCAGCGACCGCGGAGCCCCTCGCACCAATCTCTGGACGGTCATCGCAATCGCGGTCGTGGCCTACGCGGCGTGCGACATGGTGCACGAGGTCCTCGGTCACGGCGTCGCGTGTGCCCTGACCGGAGTTCGAGCGCTGTCCCTTTCCACGGTAGCACTTCAGACCAGTTCCAGCAGCCGCACGGTCGCCGCGGCCGGCAGCATCGCGAATGTGGTCGTCGGCATGCTCGCACTGCTGTTTTTCCCCACCGGGAAGACGTTGGGTGCCACGCGCTACTTTCTATGGCTTTTCGCGGCGACCAATTTGCTGAATGGCACCGGATATCTCTTGTTTTCCGGCGTGCTCGATTTCGGTGACTGGGCGGTCGTCATCTCGGGGCTTGAGCCGCACTGGGTTTGGCGAGCCTTCCTCGTGGTGGGGGGCGCCTCACTGTACGTTGGAGCCGTCTGTCTCATCGCGGCGAGTGCGATTTCCTCAATCCGAAACGGTCTTGTCGATCGGCGGGAGATTGGCCGCCTGGTCTTCCCGGCGTACATCGCGGGCGGATTGCTCTTCGTTGCCGGCGCTGCGCTCAATCCCGTAGGCCCGAGCCTGATTTTGCTCTCCGGCGTGAGCAGCGGCTTCGGCGCGATGGCTGGGCTTGCATTCGTCCCGAGGATTGTGGAGCGGAGGACCGAGACTGCCACGAGCGTGGCGCGCCCATTACGTTTCAGCCTCGGGTGGGCCGTGGCCGGGCTCTCGGTGGCAATCGCATTCATCGCCGTCCTGGGGCCGGGGGTACGATTGTGACGGCGGCCGCTGGTCGCTACCCCCTATAACAGCCCCTCGATCACATAGAGATCGCCCAACCCCTGGGGGAAGCTGTAGGCGATTGCCGAGGCGTCGGGGGTCATGCGCGCAATCGTGATTCCGCCCACGCCGGTAGGGTCGGAGGGAGAGATCTCGCGCACTTGTTCGCGCGCGCCGGATTCGATGTCCACACGGAACACGGGGGCGGGCAATACCCCACGCGTGAACGAGTAGATGGCCGTTCCGTCCCCGCTCAATGCGATGGCGCGATCCTTCCCGCCGATGCCGTCGACGGGTCGCGGTGTCCCGCCATCAACCGGATAGAAGGTAAACTTTCCGCTCGGACCCCAGGCCGCCACATGCCGACCGTCCTGGGTCACCAGGACGTCCGCGGGACGGATGCCCTCCTCACTGATGGCGCGGTGGGCACCGGATTCCACATCGATCACGTAGAGCCGCAATCCACCCTTGCCTTCGCTCGCGGTGACGCAGATTCGCTTCCCGTCAGGGAACCAGGCACCGTAGTGGCAGGATAACCCCTTGGTCGGAAGCGATCGGGTCTCTCCGGCACCGATCGGTAGGAGGAAGGTGGGGTGGCTCGGATCATCGAGGGTCGCGAGGACCCACTGGCCGTCTGGAGAGAGCCGCGGGACCATGCCATCACCGAGGCGAACCGCGGGGGACCCGTCGACATCGCGCATGTAAACGCTGTGGTTTTCGCCCCCTCCCACTCCCGTCTCGTCAAAGATGAGAGTCTTGCCGTCAGGTGTGATATCCCGCACCAGTGTCCAGTCGAGCCAGCTCAAATCGCGCGGCTTCGTATCACCGGGTCCGACGTATTGCATGCGGAGGCGCTCGTGCCCGTGGACGAGGAGGATGTCGCCACCCTTCGAGACGTCCTGGACGATCAGGTGCCCCGGCGTTTGGAAGACGGGGCGTAGGTCGCCCTCGAGCGTCACCGCGAAGAGGCAGCGCGCCGCCTCCGTCCGAAACGCGGTGAACAGAACCTCTCTCCCGTTTGGCGACCATGCGACGCCCTGCGTGCTCGACCAGCCGGCCGACAGGATGCGCACGTTGCCCTGGAGGTCCAGGACCGCGGCCGATCCGGCGTCGTTCCCGCGCGTGGGGTGGTCGAGAAATGCAATCAACTTCCCATCGGGCGAAATCCGGATGTCGCTCGGCCATCCATTCGTCTCGTAGAGCACCTTAGCGATTGGATACTCGATTCGCATCGTGCCGGCGACTTCGCGAATGATCGCGAACTGCTTGCCGTCGGGGCTCCAGCAAGCTTCCAAGACACCGTCCTGGATTGGGCGCGGCGCGCCGCCGCCGAGGGGCATGCGTGACAGCATTCCCAAGGAGAGGAAGCCGCCGAGTGCTCGGGCGTGGAGTTTGACGCCCATTTCGCCGGACGGAGCGATCGAGAGGATCTCGGCATCTGTGAATCCAAGGGGACGCGACTCGGGATTTCCCGGGAGCGCCCAGAAAATCTCCATCGGCTTCCCCTCCCACGCGGCGGCATAGCAAACCGCCTGGCCGTCCGGAGCGAAGCGAGCCGATCGAATGTAGCCCTCCCGATAGGTAATGCGACGGAGTTTCGCGGCGAATCCGGAGGGTTTGGTGGACGCAGGGCCTGCGGCAGGGGCGTCGGCGCTTGCAGCGCGCCCTGTCCGCTCCGTGACCAAGCTGAGCGCGAATGCCAGCTCGCGCGCCGACTCGAAGCGGTCCTGGGCGTCCTTCTCCAGGCAGCGATGGATGACCTTATTGATTCCGGGGAGGGCGTCCTCGATCGCGGGCGGCGCCTCGGGCGATTCCGATTTGAGAATCGCGGTCATGCGGTCGACCGGTGTGGCGCCCTCGAAGGCGCGCTTCCCGACGAGCATCTCGTAGAGGATGCAGCCGAGCGAAAAAATGTCGGTTCGGTGATCGGTCGCCTGCTCTCGAATCTGCTCGGGGGACATGTAGCTCGCGGTGCCGAGGATCTGGCCGGTTAGGGTCATGCTCGGCTGCGCGCCGGTCTCGTCCCGGCCATCGCCCTTGGGCCCGTCCGGGCGGCGAATCAGCTTGGCGAGGCCGAAGTCGAGGACCTTGACGTGGCCGCTTGGGCTGACGAAAAGGTTTTCGGGCTTGAGATCGCGATGCACGATCCCCTTGGAGTGCGCGGCGGAGAGGCCGTTCGCGGCCTGGACGATGTAGTCGACGGCTTTGCGGGGCGGGATGGGGCCCTTACCCAGAACCTGTCGAACGTCCTGGCCTTCGAGCAGCTCCGTCACGATGTAGGGGAGGCCGTCGGTCGCGCCGACGTCGTAGATCGCGAGGATGTTGGGGTGGTTCAGCTGGCCCGCGGCGCGGGCTTCCTGCTCGAACCGGCGGAGCCGGTCCTTGTCGTCGGCCAAGGACTTGGGGAGCACCTTGATCGCCACGCTGCGATCGAGGCGCTCGTCCTTGGCGCGGAAGACCTCGCCCATGCCGCCCTTGCCGATGAGATCTAGGATTTCATAGGGGCCGAGCTTGGCGCCGGGGGTAACGGTGGTGGTCAAGCTTTGGGACTCCGTTCTGATGTCCATGGGATGGGGCTGGTCGACCGGGGGGAATCATAGCAGCCCGGCGAGCAGGGCTGTAGCCGCTTCAGCGCTTGGCAGCGCGCGCCAGCTCCTCGAGCTTGGCCCGCGACACCTCGGCGTCGTCGTCCCGCATCGGCCACGATTGGACAAGCCGCTCGACGTCGAGCTTCTGCTCGGCGATCCACGCCAGCAGCGGGACGGCGCGCCGGCTGGCGCGGAGCTTTCCGTCGACGCGGACCCAGCCCAGTTCAGCCTCGAAGAGGAGTTTGGCCCGGGGAAACCAGAAGACGACGAATTCCTCGGTGTGCTGCGAACGATCGCCGTAGTTGAGCGCGACGAGCTCATTCGTGGAATCGGCGAGCTCGAACCGTTGCCGAAACGTCCGGACCTTGACCCGCTTGGGCGCGCGCGCCAGGCGGTCCGGTTCGAGGGTGAACGGATATGCCGCGATTTCGTTCACGTACGCCTGATTTCCGGGCGTGGTGACCACGGTGGCACCCTCGGCGATCATGGCCCGAAGCCCGCCCAAGTAATGGGGATGGTGGTGGCTGAAGAAGGCATAGCGGATCGGCTTCTTTGGCCACTTGCGGCGTGCCGCATCGACGACCCGCTCCCCGTTCGCGCTGCTGGCCGCGATCTCGATGACGGCGAGGTGATCCGCGAACTCGACGAACATCGACCGCGAGTCGATGTCCTCCATCTCCGCGGCCCAGAGGCCGGGGGCGAGGGAGTCGATCTTGACCTCTCCGACGAGCGAGTCGCCATGCGCCGGAGGAGGATCGAACACGACGGGAGCCCTGAAGAGCGAATCGGGAACCGTGCTGTCGGGCAATCCGAAGGGGTGCTGCACCAGCCGCCACTGGGAGCCGTCTTCATGGATGACAACGAGAATCTCCGCGGGCAACGTGTCAGACCCTTCCTCAGATCCTTCGTAGGTGTAGGCCACGGAGTCGATCACGTCACCCAGCCGCCGGTGCGCGTGTTTCTCGAGATAGACGAACTGCTGCCCGTCGAACATGAACTCGCCGCGCCCCGTCGTCGTTTGATCCCGCACCAAACGCCCGAGCTCCTGGGCCGTACCGGCCGCCGCTTGAAGGCGGGCCAATTGACGCCTCTGGCCTGCCAAGAGCTGCCAGGTCGCCCCGGGAGCATCGCGGTGGAAGACGCTGTCGCCCCGCACCAGGAAGGTTTCCGGGGTGGGGGCCGAATCTCCGTCGGCCCACGTCGTCCAGTCCAATCGCAACCGGCCCCGGCCGTCGGCCGAATAGATGGCCTTGGAATGGAACGGGCGCGCCTCGTGCGGGCGCTTGAAGTGCGCCTCGAGCCAGCCGGTGCCGTCGTAGCGGACCTGGATGGGGACTGGCCGCGCGTTTTCGGCGGCGCGGGCGGTTCCTCCGGCCATCGATTCGAAGCCGAGCACGGCGACGGACCAGAGGAGGAGCGGGAGAACGTGCCGGCAGTGAACCCTGATCGGGGTGGTCGTCGCGGGCCTCATTGGTAAGTGAAGTGTACCCCAGAAATAGCCGATAGGTCGGTGGCGGCCGGGAGCAGCCCATTGCGGAGAAGGCCAATTGTCAGAGGAGCTTCGCATGGAATCCACCGATGAAATCCGGGACCTACTCCGAGAAATCAGGGACACGCAGCGGGAGTATCTCGCCGAATACCGGCGGGTGACCGAGCGGTTGGCGGCCCTGCTCACCTTGCTCGTCTATCTCCTGGCCAGATATTCGCGGCAGCTCTTCGGGATCTAGCGCCGCCTGGACCGCAAGGCGTGGTGCTATTCTCTCGGCCACATGCCCCGCCCGATCACCCCCCGTCTCGGCCTCCTGACCTTCGGTCACCTGACGATCGACTCGTACTCCAGCTTCTTCTCGCCCCTGCTGCCGCTCCTGGTGCACAAGCTCAACATGAGCCTCACCCTGGTGGGCGCGTTGGTGGCGCTCTCCTCGGTGACCTCGTCCTTCTCGCAGCCATTGTTCGGTCTGATGTCCGACCGCATGCGCCGTCCCTGGTTTGTGGCCTTCGGGCCGCTGACGGCCGCGGTCTTCATGAGCTCGCTGGGGCTGGCGCCGACCTACGCGGCGCTCGTGGCGCTCCTGATGCTCGCCGGCTTGGGCGTGGCGGCGTTCCACCCGCAGGCGGCGGTGCTGGCGTCCCAGGTTTCCGCGCGGCGAAACGTCTCGATGGCGTTCTTCATCACCGGGGGGACGATCGGGTTCTCGGTGGGGCCGATGTTCGCGGTGGGCGTGGTGTCCGCGTTTGGGCTGGAGCGCACATGGGTGGCGGCCATTCCGGGGCTTGTGGCGTCGGCGCTCTTGCTCGCGTGGTTCGCCCGGGTGCCGCCGCGGCCGAGCCATGAGGCGAAGGGGGTGCCCCTTCGGGAGCTTCGGCCGGTACTGCGCCCGCTCTCGCTCCTTTACTTCGCCACGGTTTCCCGCTCGTCGGTGTCTTACGGTTTCATGACCTTTCTACCGCTCTATTTGACCGCCCGCGGATACTCGCTCTCCCAGAGCGGCTTCGTGCTCTCGCTCTACTTGCTGCTCGGGGCTCTCGGCGGGTTCTGCGGCGGTTGGCTCTCCGACCGTATCGGGGGGCACCGTGTGCTCGTTTCATCGTTCGTGGTGGCGGCTCCACTCTACGCCGCGTTTCTGCTTCTTCCCGACAGGGTGGGTCTTCCATGCCTGATTCTGGGATCGTTCTCCCTCCAATCCTCGCTCGCCATGAACGTCGTGCTGGGCCAGGAGCTCTCGCCGCGACATTCCTCGACGATCTCGAGCCTTCTGATGGGCGCCGCGTGGGGAATGGGCGCACTGCTCGTCGGCCCCATCGGCGCGCTCGCGGACCGCGCCGGGATTCACGCCGCGCTCTCCACCCTCGCCTGCCTCCTGGTTCTGGGATTGGTCTGCGCGGTCTTGCTGCCCGGCACGCGGCGACATCTGGCGGTGCCGGTGGCCGAACCGCGGTAGGATCGAGAATGAGGCGAGGAGGTACCGTTGCCAGTACTTGAAGTGGAGCTGATCGGCGAGGTGGCTTCAGAGACACGGCGCGGGTTGGCCGCTCGGATTGCCGAAAGCGTCGCGGCCGTCCTGAAAGCGGAGCCGCAGTCGGTCTGGGTGCGGCTTCGGTTCACGCCCTCGACGGATTACGCGGAAAATAGCGTTCCAGCACCGGGCGTCTCGGTGGCTCAGGACGCCCTGTCCGCGCAACCCATCTTCGTCAAGGTGGTCCAGCGCGCATGGCCGAGCAAAGACGCCATGAAGCGGGAAGCACGTGGGCTGGCCGCGGCGATCGGTGACGCATGTCACCGTCAGACCGAGGACGTACACATCATATATGAGCCCCCCGGTGCGGGACGCGTGGCCTTTGGGGGGTCGATGGTTGAGTAGACGCGGGCAGGGGACTATTTGTTTCCCGCCCGGAGTACTTGGGCTAGAATCGGGGCCACTCCCGGCCCTCGTTTCAGCGGCGTGCTTGACCACGTACTCCACCAACGCGGGGAGACTGCCGACATGAAAGGCCACCAACCCATCCTTCGTATCTTGGGCGCCATCGCGGCCTCCGTGATGGCCGCACTGCTCATGTCGTCACATCCGACGTCGAACCGCCAATCCGCGAGCTCGACATCGGCCCCGGCTCTGTCGGGCACCACCGCGGCGGACGCGTCGCAGGGTCGCGAGCCGGGGCAGGGCCACCCGCGGACCTCCGCGTTTGAGGCTCCCGGTCGGGCCGGAATGGTGGTTGGAATCGACCCGGAAACGGGCCGGCTCGGCATGCCAACCCCGGAACAGCGCGCGGAGCTGGAGCAGATGTCGGCGAGCGAACGAACCCTCCTCTCGCGTTCCGCGGCGGGCCTCGTCGAAGAGCGCCGTGCCGACGGAACGGTCCATGTAAATCTTGAGGGCCGATTCCAGGAATATGCGACCGTACAGATCGGCCCCGACGGCAGGAAGACCTTCCAGTGCGTCGATGACTCGTCGGGATATGGGCGGGCCACCAAGAGCAAGCCCCCCAGCGCGCCGACGCTGGAAGAGAGGTAGCCGCCGTGGCCCGCGCCCGTCTCCACTTCCCGTTCGCCTGGCTCAGCCTCCTGGTGCTCCTTGCGACGTCTTCCATGCCCCGTGGCGCCGCCGCCGCCACCACCATCACCATCGTCAACAGCGATGCCGCGGGGGAGGGTTTCAACGATCCCACGCCGGCCGCCCCCGTTGGAGGGAACCCTGGAACCACCGTCGGCGCGCAGCGGCTCTTCGTATTTCAGACCGCTGCCAAGATCTGGGGTCAGCTGCTCCAAAGCCCGATCGAGATCAGGGTGACCGCCCGGTTTGACCCGCTGACGTGCACGGCGACGAGCGGCGTCCTCGGAAGCGCGGGTCCGATATCCGCGGATCGCGATTTCCCGGGAGCGATCTTCGCGAGCACCTGGTACCACGAGGCGCTCGCCAACAAGCTATCCGGAATTGATCTCTCCGCGAACAACGACATCCAGGCGACGTTCAACTCGAGCGTGGGTGGGGCAGCCTGCCTCCCCGTCGGCTGGTATTACGGCATCGACGGGAACGAGGGAAGCCAGATCGAGCTCCTGCCCGTCGTGATCCACGAGCTGGGGCATGGCTTGGGTTTCAGCACTACGACCAACGGGCAAACCGGAGCGCTCCTCATGAGCTTTCCGCATGTCTATGATCGCTTTCTGTTCAATCCGCAGAATGGGCTCCATTGGAATCAGATGACCGCCGCGCAGCGCGCCGCTTCGGCGCTCACCTGCACGAACCTCGTCTGGGATGGTCCGCTGGTCACCTCGCGCGCGACCGTTTTCCTGGGTCCGAAGCCGCTCCTGCGCGTGACCAGCCCGGCCCCCGCGGCGGGCGACTATGAAGTGGGGCAGGCCACGTTTGGACCGCCGCTGAGCGAGACCGGCGTGGCCGGCGGCGTGGTCCTCGCCAACGACGGCGTGGGTGTCGCAACCAATGCATGCGAGCCGCTGATCAACGTGGTTGCTGGAAAGATCGTCCTCCTAGACCGGGGCGGCTGCGCGTTCACGATCAAGGTCAAGAATGCTCAAGATGCCGGCGCGATCGGGGTGATCGTTGCGGACAGCGTGGCCGGTTGCCCGCCCGTGGGCATGAGTGGGACCGATCCCACGATCACCATTCCGTCCGTCCGCGTGACGCAGGCCGACGGCAATATCCTTCGCACCAACCTCACGGGTCAGAACGCCACAATCCTCGTGGACCCCACCAAACATGCGGGGACGAACCCGAGCGGCCGGGTCATGATGTATGCGCCCAATCCCTTTCAATCGGGATCGTCCGTCTCCCACTGGGACACGGGAGCGACACCCGATCTGCTCATGGAGCCCGCCATCAACGCGTCGCTCTCAAGCGACCCGGACCTCACGATCCAGGCGTTCGGCGACATGGGGTGGTATGGAGCTTCGGGGGCCCCGGTCTCCTCGGGCGGGCAGATCCAGTTCTCGCTAAGCCAGAACGCGCCCAACCCAGGGACGGGATTCCTGAGCGTTCAGTACTCCATACCGGCTCGGGGGAGGGTCGTGCTTCGTCTCTTTGACGTGGATGGGCGGCTCTTAATGACGCCGGTGGACGCGACGATGGATGCCGGGGGCCATTCGGCGGAGATTCCCGCTTCGAAGCTAGCGGCCGGGGTCTACTTCTACCGGCTCGAGACCGCCGGGAAGAGCCTGTCGCGACGGCTGGTGGTGCTGCAGTAACGCGCCAAGAGCGCCAGACCTAACCCTCGGCCCGATAGCTCCGGGTCGCCCAGTAGATCCAGAGCGCCAGGCAGAGGGCGAGACCGAGCGGCGCGCTCCAAAGCGCGACCAGGGCGGAGACAACGTAATACGCAAATCCGAATCGGTACGAGCCCCGTATCTTGGCCGCCTGGGAATCCGAAACATTCCGCTTGAGAAGCCCCCGCGCGCAGGCCACGTCCCACGTCAGGTTCCAAGTGATGGAAGCGACCACATACGTGCCGACGTAGAACGCCGCGGCCGTGTGCTCCGCCGTCTTACCGAGGTACTCCGCGAGAACGGCGGTGGGGAATGGGACGAAACTGACCGTCAGTAACAACAATCCGTTCGCGTAGAGGAATCGCGAGTCGGTCTTGTGGATCATGCGGAACATTCCGTGGTGGTTGATCCACATGATGAGGATCGCGGCGAAGCTCCCGAGGAATGCGACGAGCGAGGGCCAGAGCCCGAGGAGGGCGTGGAAGAGGTCCGCGTTGGAGCCGTGATCCGGCGGATGGGGCACCTTGAACTCGAGGACGAGCAGCGTGATCGCGATGGCGAACACGCCGTCGCTGAACGCCTCGACCCGGCCGGTTTCCTTCTCTATGGATTCGCTCATTGGCCCCGGTCCGTCGCGATCCTAAATTCCAGTTTCCCCCACCCCGCAGCCTGCTATCCTGCGCGAGTCAACCACAGGGGGGGCATATGGTCCATATCATGTCGCTGTGGCTTCCGATTCTCCTTTCCGCTGTTCTCGTCTTCGCCGTCAGCTCGATCATCCACATGATGCTGGGGTACCACCGCGCCGACTACAAGAAGCTCCCATCCGAAGACCAGGTCTTGGAGGCGCTCCGGAAGTTCAACATCCCGCCGGGGGATTACTTGGCTCCCTGCGCGGGGAGTGGCAAGGAAATGCGCGATCCGGCGTTCCAGGAGAAATGGGCCAAGGGGCCGGTCGTGATGATGACCGTCATGCCAAGCGGCCGGCCGTCGATGGTCGGCCAGCTGGTTCAATGGTTCCTCTATTGCCTCCTCGTGGGCACGTTCTCGGCCTACATCGCAGGCCGCGCCCTACCGCCTGGCTCGCCCTATCTCGCGGCGTTCCGCTTTGCCGGCACCGCCGCTTTTCTGAGCTATGGGATGGCCCTGATCCAGCACTCCATCTGGTACAAGCGCTCGTGGGGGACGACCTTCCGCAGCCTGTTTGACGCGCTCGTCTATGGCTGCCTGACCGGAGGCGCATTCGGGTGGTTGTGGCCGAAGTAGGAGAGGACATACAGCCGGTGGCCGCGGCAGAACCCCTGATCCGGAATATTTCCGATACCGCCCGCTGGGTCGCGGTCTATCGCGCGCGCGAGACGGAACGCCCGGACGCTCTGTTCCGGGATCCCCTGGCGCGGCGGCTTGCCGGAGATCGAGGAGAGGAGATCGCCGAGGGGCTTGGCGCGAGGGCCGCCGGGGATTGGCCGTTCACGATCCGAACCTTTCTGTTCGACACCTTTATCGCCGATCACGTCCGGTCGGGCGGGGACATGGTGATCAACCTGGCGGCGGGCCTCGACGCGCGGCCCTACCGAATGGAGCTTCCGCCCTCGCTCCGCTGGGTGGAAGTCGACCTGCCCGAGATCTTGGATTACAAGGAGGGGATCCTCGCGGGGGAGACGCCTCGGTGCGATCTGCGCCGATATCGCGTCGACTTGGCGGACAGCGAGGCTCGGCGCCCGCTCTTTGCCCAATTGGGTCGGGAGTCGAGCAACGCGCTCATCCTGAGCGAAGGGCTCATTTCCTACCTCACGAACGAGCAGGTCGCCGGCTTGGCCGAAGACCTGGCGTCGGCGGCTGGATTCCGGCGCTGGGCGACCGACCTGATGTCGCGAGCGCTCCGGGAAACTCTCATGAAGGAGATCGGCCAACGGCTAGAGGAGGCGCGGGCGCCGCTCGTCTTCAGCCCCGAGGAGGGCCCGGATTTCTTCACGCCCCACGGCTGGCGTCCGGTGGACGTCCGCTCGATGTTGAAGTGGGCCGCCAAGAAGAACCGCCTCCCGTTCGGATTGCGCCTGTTCGCGCTCTTCCCCGACTCGAAGGGAAAACGCCCCGGGACGCCCTGGGGCGGCGTCATCTTGTTGGAGAAACAGGAGCGCTAGGGGCTACTTCAATCCCACGAGCCGGAGCGAGTAAAGCGCCTGGCTGCGCCCCTTGTCGTTATCGGCGATGAGGAGCAGCAGCTGGGCGCCGTCGTCGAGCCGCCCAGCCAGGGTCATGCCCTCGAAGTTGGAATTCGTGAACCCCGAGTTCATCTCCCAGAGCATCGTCTTCCGCGCGGGTGTGTAGGTCCTCCCGTTGAGCCCTCCCGCCAGATCCCCGCGGGAGACATCGGTGGCCCCGGCCGTGTCGACCAGATAGATCCGGTCTCTGAAATTCGCGGCGCCGGTCGAATCGCCGGCGAATGCCCGCTCGAGCGCCAGGAGGCGGCCGTCGGGCAGCGCCGCCAGCTCGGAGAGCCCGTTCACCTCGCTTCCTGCTAGAAAAAACGGGGAGGAGATTCGCCGGGAGAAGGAATCGATTCGGTACGCGTACTGGGCTGCCGGATGCATGGCGCCGTCAAAGCTCAGGAGACGTACGACGGCGCCTGTGGAGTCCGTGACGCGACGGCTGTCCACCAGGAGCGGACCCTCATTGGCCGTCCAGTACCCTGATCCATCGAACTTCCTCGTGAGCGATTCAAAGCCGAGGTTGTAGCGGATGCGGCCGAATACTTGCAATAAAGAGTCGCTGTCCGTGCGCACGAGCGCCAGCATCCGTCCGGTCTTGATGTCATGCTTCGCGACGGAAGGATGGTGGACGTCCGCTCCGGTCCACTCATTGGCGATCCAGACCGACTCGGTCGCAGGCTCGAGCGCGAGCCCCTCACGATCCTTGCCCGATATGATGTCCGGGATCGGAACGCCGAGCGAGTCGGTTAACCGGACCGGAGCTCCGAATTTCGCGCCCAGAACGCGGCCGGTCTTGGGATCGACCTGGACGGTGAGCCGGTGAAGGCAGGCGTGCTCGTCGCCCACGGCAAGATAGTGGTCGTCGCCCTGCCATGCGATGGCGCTCAATCCTTCCGGCAGGAGCGAAACGTCCGGGTTGTCCGTGGCCACGAAGTCGAATCGCCCCACGGGAATGAGACGGAGCGAATCGGCGGAGGATAGGGTGTCGGAGGCGGCGCCTGAGCCCGCGCCACATAGGGCCAGCACCGCGAGGACGCAGGAGGCAAGGCGTCCTCGCGGGCCGGAGATCCGCCGCGCGGGCAATTCCGGGCGCTGAAAAGGGATGCCGCGCCTGCTATTCTCTCTCCGCACCCCGCCTTCGGCCCTCTTCCACAACCTAGGAGAGTTCATGGAGCCCCTGGTATGGTCCCGACTGTTCCTCGCGTCGCTCGCCTCAATCGTGCTCTCTGGCTTGTATGGATGAGGACCTCCGCGCGAAATACTACGGCACCGGAGCTTACGACTTCAGTCCTCTTTCACTCCACGACCTCGCCGAGTGGGTGGCCCACGACCGAAACGACCCCGACGGAGCGATCTCGATCGTGAATGTGAGTATCGAGGAAGACCCCAAGGATGCCGACAGCTTCAGCCTCCTCGGCATGCTCCAGGCCCTGAAGGGTGACAAGACGGCCGCGATCGCCAGCAACAAGCACGCCCTGGAGCTGGATCCCGAGAATCACAGGGCGCAGGAGCTCCTGAAGGCGATGCAATCCGGGGAGTGATGCCGACGACGATACCGACAAGCATCGGGCCCTACCGGATCGACCGCGAGATCGGCCGCGGCGGAATGGGTGTGGTATTTCTCGGGCACGACACCCGGCTCGATCGCCCCGTTGCGATCAAGGCGCTGCCCCCGGAGGTCGCCGCGGACCCCGAGCGGCTCCAGCGGTTCGAGCGGGAGGCGAAGGTATTGGCCTCGCTCAGCCACCCCAACATCGCGGCGATCCACGGCGTGGAGGAGAGCGGCGGCGCGCGCTACCTGATACTGGAACACGTCGAAGGGGAGTCGCTGGCGGAGCGCCTGGCGGGCGGCCGGCTGCCGCTTTCGGACGTTCTCGACATCGGCCATCAGATCGCGGCGGGTCTCGAGGCGGCGCACGAAGGGGGCATCATCCACCGGGACTTGAAGCCGGCAAACGTGATGATCACGCCGTCCGATCAGGTGAAGCTGGTCGACTTCGGGTTGGCGAAGGGGCGGGTGACCGCGGACTCGGGGCTCGCCGATTCGCCATCCTATCCCACCTCCCCGACTCCGCTTCCCAGCTCGCCGACCCTCGCGCATTCGCCGACGATCCAATCGCCCGCGACGATGCCCGGGGTGATCCTGGGCACCGCGGCCTATCTCTCACCCGAGCAGGCGCGGGGAAAACCGGTCGACCGGCGGACCGACATCTGGGCGTTCGGCTGCGTGCTCTACGAATGCCTCACGGGGACCCGAGCGTTCGAGGGAGAGACGGCATCGGACACAATCGCGAAGATCCTCGAGCGGGAAGTCGATTGGTCACGGCTGCCCCGGCAGACGCCGCCCCGGATCCGGGAGCTGATTGGGCGGTGCCTGGAGAAGGACCCCAAGCGCCGGCTTCGGGATATCGGCGACGCGCGGCTGGTGATCGACGAGGTAAAGTCGGGTCGCGACGCGTCGGGCGTGGTCGATGCCGCGGGAGCGCAGGCTGCCCGAGGAGGCGGCTTGGAGCGCCTCTTTGCAGGCAGGGGCCGAGCGCTCATTGTGATCGGTGTTCTCGCGGCCATGGCGATCGCGAACGTCCTCGGATCCAAGGCCCGGAGCGTCAGCCCGATGCGCGCCATGGTTTCGGTTCCGATCCCAGAGCAGCTTCGGTTCGTGGATGGAATGATTGCCGGAGACGGCAGTTCGATTTTGATCATCGCTTCGCCGCGCGGCGCCGAGAGTGCGGGCGCGACACCGCCTGGCGAGAAGGGCGTGCCGGAAAGAAGGATCTATGTGCGTCGGATCGAGAGCCCCGACTTCACGCCGATCAAGGGCACCGAAGGCGCGCGGTTCTTCGCTGCCGTCAGCCACGACTCTAGGAGTGTGGCCTACGTGGCGCCCATCGCACCAAACTCGACAAGACTTCGTCTCTACAAGGTTCCGGTGGGCGGCACCGCGCCGCCCACCCAGATCTGCGATCTGCCTGATGACGCCCAGGGGTACCCGGCTTGGCTGGCTTCGGGCGAGATCCTCGGCGTCTCGGGCGTGGGTAAGTCGTATGTTCGAATCGCACCCAACGGAGCCGTCTCGGCACCGAAGGAGCTCAGGATCGCCGGGTTCGACGGGACCCTTAGCAGTTTCGGTTATCCGCTTCCGGACGATCGAGCGGTCTTCTTTGCGACGCGTGGCTACTCGGGCCGCGTGTTTCATTTGGGATTCGGCGTCCTTGACCTCAAGACGGGAACCGCAAAGATGCTCGTCCAGGACGGAGGGAGCCCTAACTACGTGGGTGCGGGCTTTATCGCGTTCACCCGCGGCGACAGGCTGCTCGCCGCCCCATTTGACCTGGGCCGACTTGAACTCAAAGGCGATCCGGTGGCTGTTCTGGATGAACTCGCGGTCGACGGTTCGTACACCCATTCCGATGCCAGGCTTGCCTCAAACGGCGCTCTTTTCTATCGATCGGGGGGAGACATCTCGCGCGACCGCCGCGCGATCACGGTGGACGCCAATGGAACTATCTCTGAGTGGTCGGGTGAACGACGGCCGTTTCAGGGCGGACTGCGAGCCTCACCGGATGGGAGCCGATTCGCGGCGGTGATCGCCAACCCGAGCGCGATCGATGAGATTTGGGTCTCCGAGAGGCACCGGCCGACTTCTCGACGCGCCATTGCCGTCGAGGGAGTCGACTGCGAGGACCCCATTTGGTCTGGGGATGGACGTTGGATCGCGTACACCCAGTTCGCGGGCGCCGATACCGACGGTATCTACATTGCCGATTTGGAAGGATCTTCCCCGACCCGCCTCGTCTGCAAGGCCGACCACGAGGAGTACATTCGGGCGTACTCATGGACGTCGGATGGCACGGCGGTCCTTGTGGCCCGAAATACCGGGGGTAGACCGACGTTCCTGGTGGTCCCCACCGATCCGCACGGACCAAACGGTGGGGCGACTCGACCTCTTTTCCCCAATGGGGGAGCGCACGTCGTCGCAAGCGAGCTCTCGCGAGACGGAAGGCTCCTCGCCTACGCCTCCGATGAATCCGGCTCCAGCGAGGTCTATGTTTGCGAATTCGGTCCCACTGGAATCGCGTCCCGCCCGCTGTTGGTCTCGCCCGGTGGTGGGGGTGCTTCGCGGTGGGCGGCCGACGGGAAGCAGCTCTATTACCGGACATCGACACCGTACAAAGTAATGTCAGTCACGATCGCGCGCGAGCCGAGGCTCAGCGCTTCGGAGCCCAGACTGGTCTGGGATTCTGGATCACTGGGGTTGCTCGATTGGATGGGGGATATCCTGCCAAATGGATCGTTCCTCGCCGTCCGCAGAGGCGATAACGAGGGCGATGTGAAGCAGGTCGATGTTGCGTTCGGGTTTGACCAGGTAGTGAAGCAGCGGCTCCAAGCCGCGAGGAAGTAGCGGTCTCAATTTCAAGCTGGGGGGTATGTATGGGATTCACGACTCGGATCGATCACGAACGCCGTGAGATCTACGCCACGGCCGAAGGTCCCATCACGATGGAGGACATTCGACTTCACCTCGAGCATGGGCGCGACCAGGGAGCGCTTAGCTACCCCGAGGTCTGCGACGCGCGGGCTGCGGAGCCTCACTTCTCGGCCTCCGATGTCCGGACCGTCGTGGAGACGATGCGCGCGATGAGCAAGGAGAGCCGCCTCGGCGCGGCGGCGATCATTGTCGACTCGGATCTCGCCTTCGGCATGATGCGCATGCTTGAAATGTTGGTGGAGGACGTCTGCAAGCTTCGCCCCTTCCGCACTTCGGCCGAAGCCGACTGGTGGATCGAGAACCTTCGCGGCGAAAAGGCGAGCGCTTGAGGACCACGTGACGACCATGGTTCCCGCGACCATCGGCCCCTATCGGATCGACCGCGAGATCGGTCGTGGAGGCATGGGCGTCGTCTTTCTGGGGCGAGACACACGGCTCGACCGCGCCGTCGCGATCAAGTCCCTGCCGCTCGACGTGGCGGCGGACCCGGACCGGCTGCAACGCTTTGAACGCGAGGCCAAGGTGCTGGCCTCGCTCAGCCATCCGAACATCGCGGCGATTTACGGCGTGGAGGAGAGCGCCGGCGCGCGCTACTTGATCCTCGAGCACGTGGAAGGGCAGTCGCTCGCGGAGCGGCTGGCGCGCGGGCCGATGCCCTTGGCCGACACGCTCGATATCTGCCATCAGATCGCGGCGGGCCTCGAAGCCGCGCACGAGGGCGGGATCATCCACCGGGATTTGAAACCCGGGAACGTGATGATCACGCCGCACGACGTGGTGAAGGTCCTCGACTTCGGGCTGGCGAAGGGGAAGGTGGCGTCCGACTCCGACCCCGCCCAATCGCCCACGATTCCCAGCTCGCACTCGATGGCCCAATCGCCGGTGCTCCCGCAATCGCCGACCATCGCCCAGTCTCCCACGCTGCCGCACTCGCCCACCTTTCACTCGCCGGCGACGATGCCAGGAGTGATCCTCGGCACGGCGGCCTATCTCTCGCCCGAGCAGGCAAGGGGGAAGCCGGTCGACCGGCGCACCGACATTTGGTCGTTCGGTTGCGTGCTCTACGAATGCCTCACCGGTAGGCTGGCATTCGAGGGGGAAACGGTATCGGACACGATCGCGAAGATCTTGGAGCGAGACGTCGACTGGTCGCGGCTGCCAAGACAAACTCCGGAGCCGATCCGCGCGCTCTTGCACCGGTGCCTCGAGAAGGACGCGAAGAAAAGGCTCCGGGACATCGGTGACGCGAGGCTCGCGATCGAGGAATTGAGGGCGGGGCGTGGCGGTCCGCAGGCAACGGTCGCGGCGGCTCCCGTGAAGAAGGGATTCGACCTTCGCGGCGGCGTGCTCTTCGGCCTGGGGATCATCCTGGGGGCGGCCCTCGCCATAAACCTTTGGGGCAAATTTGGACCCGGCTCGAGCGGTGGTGCCCGTAGCCACGGCGTCACGCGCGTGTCGGTCTCCATTCCGGAAGACATTCGTGCTTTGAGTGGAATTCTTTCGCCGGACGGGCGCACGTTTCTGATTTTGGGGCAGCCTCGCAAGTCGCCGACCGGAGACTACCCGCAGCCTCGCCTCTATGCTCGGCGGATGGACGAAACCGCGTTTCGACCCCTCGCCGGCACCGAGGGTGTCGTTAGCCTCACATTCAGCGAGGACGGAAAGTGGGTCCTCTTTCTAGCTCCAATCTCCGAGCGGACGACGCAGCGACAATTGTCGAAGGTGCCCCTCGACGGGAGCTCCCCGCCCGTCCCAGTCGTGAAGGCGGACGACGAGTGGGACCGCAGGCCGATCTGGCTGGCGTCGGGCGATATTCTCATGGTCACATCAAGCGGGAGGCAGTACGTGCGCATCCCGGCGGACGGCGGCGCGCCATCGAAGCCGCTGCCGCTTTCTGCACCTGGCTTTGAGGGCGAATATACGTTCCGAAAACTGCTCCCGGGTGATCGGGGCGTGCTGTTCACCGCGACCTCCTACCAGGAGGGCGTCTTCCAAATCGCCGTCGGTGCTCTGGACCTCAAATCAGGGAAGGCGAAAATCCTCCTGCGCGACGCCGGGTTTGCCGAGTACTCGCCAACAGGGCACCTGTTGTTCTCCAGGCGCGACGCGTTGCTCGCGGTGCCGTTCGATCTCAACCGCCTCGTTGTGAAAGGCTCTCCGGTCGCGCTTCAGGGTGGCCTTCGCGTCAACGCCACCTGGGGCAACGCGGAGTTTAAGACCGCCTCGGACGGATCGCTCCTCTACGTTTCGGGGGGGAATGTCGGGCAGAATCGCCGCGCGGTCATCGTCGACGCGGACGGCAAGACCTCGGACTGGTCAGGGGAGCGCCAGCCGTTCGAGGCGGACCTGAGCGCCTCGCCGGATGGAACTCGTTTCGCCAGCGTCATCGCCGACGCGGGGGCGATTTATGAAATTTGGGTATCGTATCGCGGACAGACGGCATCGCGCCGCGTGGTCGGCGTCCCGGGGGTAGACTGCAGCCAAGCGACCTGGTCACCCGATGGAACCCGATTCGCATACTCGCAGATTGGGCGTGGAGACGTGAACGGGATCTACATGGCGAGCGCCGACGCGAGCGCTCCGCCGCGGAGGCTCGTGAAGTCCGATGAGAACAATGCGATCTTCCCCAACTCGTGGTCTCCGGATGGCAGCGAACTCCTCCTGACCCGTGTCCATGCCGGCAAGTTCGCCCTCCTGACGGCACCGGCCACGTCGCTCCAAGAGGTGGAGGCCAAGCCCGTGTTTCGCGGCCCCGCGAGCTATGGCGGAGGATTCTTTTCTCCGGACGGCCGCATGATCGCGTATGTATCCGACGAGACCGGCAAGTTCGAAGTGTTTGTATCCGCCTGGGACCGGGGTGGCCCGGCCGGGCAGCCGCTGGTGGTGTCCCAGGGAGGCGTGCAGAGGATGCTCAATTGGAGCCGAGATGGGAAGCGCGTCTATTTCCTGACGCCGCAGAATCAGATCATGTCCTCGGCGATCGTGGCCTCACCCAGGCTCGGCGCGACTGTCCCCGCGGTCGCCTGGGACCTGGACGCGCTTCGAGTCGTGAGCGGCCTGATCGATTTCCTCCCGGGCGGAAGGCTTCTCGCCATCCAGAAGGGAGAGGGCGAGGACGAGATCACGCGGTTTGATCTCGCACTCAACTACTTTGATGAGCTGAAGGCGAAGCTTCGCGGTGCGGCGAAGAAGTAATGGAGCGGGTCGAGGCTTGAGTCGGCGGTGACGCGCCGCTACTACCTGCTCTGCGCCCTATCCGGTTGCCTCTGGGCCGGCGTCGCGTGGCTCATCGGGCACGAGATGGGACGGTTTCTCTGGGGGGGTGTCCTCGCCTCACCCATCATTGGGTTGATCGTGGGAGCGGTCACCCTCCCCACGTACAGACTGTCGACCTGGAAACGGGTCTGGATCATGCTGCTGACGCTCTACGTCGCCGCCGCGCTCTTCGGCCTGGCGATCGCGAGCTACGACCTGATGTTCGGGGATCCGTCCCGCGGACGAATGGAGGGGGTGCTCCAGACGGTCTTGGCCGTCCTCTGGGGGATTACCTTCACCGGGTACTTCGTGATCCTCTGGCCCTTGGCCTACTGGAATCACAAGGTGGTGGGGAATCTCGCCGCGAGGGGCACATCTCCGCCCACCGCATGAGGTGGCCCTGGCCGAGTACCAAAACCTTCTCTTATCCTTCCGACCGTGCAAGCACGCTGGCGCCGATCGCGAAACCCGCGACGCCGGCGGCCAAGAGAATCGCCACCGGTAGCACCATCTCCGCGGGCGAAAACCCTCGCCAAATCGCTCCCTCCACCGCCAGCACGCCCCACTTCACCAAGCTGAAATTACTCACCGACTGCATCCACGCCGGCATGGCGATGAGGGGGATCATCCCCCCGCCGGTCATCGACATCACCAGAAGCACAGCCCAGCCGGCCCCGGCGACCGCGGAGTGGGTCCGGCCGAACACCGAGATCAACATCATGATTCCCGTGAAGCAAAAGGCTGCGGAGATCAGCGCCACGGCCAGGGCCGTCGGGTTCGTGATCCGCACGTGGAAGAATGTCGCCGCGACGAAGAGGAGCAACGTGGTCGCGCCGAGGGCGGCAACGAACGCGGCGAGGCCCTTCCCGGCGAGCACCTGAGCGCGGGAGATAGGGGCGAGGCGGAGACGGAGGAACGTCCCTCGAATCCGCTCGTGCACGATCGAAATCGCGAAGCTCATGCAGACCCCGATCATCGCCCACATGACGGAGGATGGAAACGTGATCTCGAAGGCGTTCCGCGGTCCGGTCTCCTCCTCGGCGATGTCCACGACCTTGATCCTGGGACCGCCGTTCGCGGCGCCGGCCCCGCCGCCCGCGCCCTGAGCCGACTCGGTGGAATCGAGCGACACCATGAATCGCTCGAGGTTCGTGAGAACGCCCGCCAGCCGGCGCCGGTCTTCGCTCGAGCGCGTGGTGTCGTTCTGTAGCGCCGCCAAATTAAGCCTGATCATCTCCCGTCCACCCCCGCCCGCGGAAAATTGGCTGCGCATGGTCGTGAAGGTGGCCGCCGTCACCAGGCCCTGGAGGTAGCCGGCTTCGGCCCGTCGGCTGGGGTCCAGCCCCAGCTCGATCCTCGCGCTGTCGCCGCCAAACCCGAACGAGCGCCCCACGCCGGGCCAGAGCGCGACGTAGGCGACCAGCTTTCCTTGGCGAACCAGTTGATGCGCGGAGTCGAGCGGCGCCACGCTCACCTTGAGCGCTTCCGATTTTCGGAGCTCCGCGAGAAACGCCCGCGAGTAGTCGGTTCCGTCCCTATCGACGACCGCGATCGCCATCGGGGCGCGATTGTCGCTTCCGCCTGACGCGATGGCGCCGAAGAAGAGGGCCAGGAGGAACGGAAAGCCGAGCACCCAGAAGAATCCCGCCCTGTCTCGGGCGAGGATTCGGAGATCTTTGATCGCGATCGTCAGAATGGCTTTCATGGATCAGCTTGTCTCCAGGCTCAATCTCTCAGCTTTCGTCCGGTCAGGCGGAGGAACACGCTCTCCAGATCAGGCCCGCCGTGCGCTTTCAACAACCCCTCGACGGTGTCGAGCGCGAGGATCTTCCCCTGATCGATGATCGCCACGCGATCGCAGAGGCGCTGCGCCTCTTCCATGTAATGGGTGGTGTAGACGATGGTCCTGCCGAGGCGCTTCAACGCCTCGATGTTCTCGAAAATCAGGTTGCGCGATTGAGGATCGACCCCGACGGTCGGCTCGTCGAGAAGGATCACGGGCGGATCGTGGAGGATGCCGCAGACCAAGTTGAGACGCCGCTGCATGCCGCCCGAATAGGTACTGACGCGATCCTTCCGACGCCCGGCGAGCCCCGAGAACTCGAGGGCCATCTCGATTCGCTCCTTGAGAAGGCCTCCCGCGAGGCCGTAGAGGGACCCGAAGAAGGTGAGATTCTCCTCGGCGGTCAACTCCTCGTAGAGCGCGATCGGCTGAGGGGCCACGCCGATCTTCATGCGGACCGCGGGGCGGGTGGGATCGGAGTCCCCGTCGATCTGGATCTCGCCGGCGTCCGGCCGCAGGGCTCCAACGACGCAGTTGATGGTCGTCGACTTGCCAGCCCCGTTCGGGCCGAGGAGGCCAAAGCACTCGCCCCCGTTTACCTCGAAGGAAACGCCGTCGACGGCGACAAGCTCGCCGTAGGCCTTCCGGAGGCTCTTTACCTCGATGGCGGCCATGGCGGGCTAGTCGGTCAAGGTCAAACCTACCCGCACGCCTGCGCTGTCCGGCCGATAGGAGTCCTTGTTGGCGACGATGAAGATGCGGTCCGCGACCACGGTGGTGTCGCGGAGCAGATATCCCTGAATGCTCCGGGCCCGCTCGACGGCAATCCCAGAGACCTCGTCCGAGCTGACGCGGAGGGTCGAGCGGACGCGCTCCTCCATCGATGCCAGGCGCCTCGCTTCGGCGTTCAGGAGGGCGCTGTCGGCGCCGGCGCCCTTTGGCGCCTTCCCCTGCGGCTTCTCCAGCGGAGGGACCTTTCCGAACTGGGCGACATAGGTGCTGGAGAGATCCTGCGCGTAGTCCATGGCGTTGTATCCGGCTGGCGCGCGGAGCGCCGCAGCGGCCACCATCGACGGCTCCGGGACCTTTCCCCGGGTCGCGCCCGAGGCCTCACGCAGCCGCTGGATGAATCGCAGGTCGACCACCGCCAGGGAGTCGCGCTCGCGCTGGCCCGCCTGCTCGATCTCGAGCTTGAGCGCGGGTCGGTCGGCGAGCCCCTTGTGGATCGCGTCCAGCTTTGGGATCTCGGTCGTGTCCAATGCCGCGCTCCCGTACGGGAAGCGGATCGCGGGCGCCACCTCCTCGTCGTCGCCCCCGAAGATGGCGCCGAAGAGCTTGAACGGGGAGGTGACCGCCTTGACCACCAGCTGAACCAGCACCTTCATGATGATCGGAAAGACGCTGAACTTGGGATCGTCGAGATCCCCATGGACCGGGAGGTTGAGATCGATGTTCCCGTCCTTGTCCTTGAGGAGCGCGATCGCGAACTTGACCGGGAGGCTCGTGGCGTCCGGGCTCGGCACCTTTTCACCCAAAGTGAGCTGACGCATCAAAATCCTGTTCTCGGCCTTCAGCTTTCGATCTTCGATGAAATAGTGGAGGTCGAGATCGAGCTTTCCCTTCTCGATCTGATACCCCATGAACTTGCCCGAATAGGGCGAAAAGGTTGTGAGTTCGATGTTCTCGAACTTGGTGGAGACATCGGTGATCCCGTGGGTGTTCAGCGGATTGATGGTTCCGGCGAAGGTCACCGGGGCGTACTCGTCCACCTTGCCTTGGAGATCGATCGCCGCGTGCGCTGCCTGCGCCGACGAGAGCTCGCTGATGGTGCCGTTCAGCTCCTCGATGCCGGTGGCGAAGTTGGGGGTGAGGGAGAGATCGGCGAAGTACATGGAGCCGTCGACGATCCGGACCATCTGGATGATGGTCGGGATCGTGTCCGGGGCGTCGGGCTTGGGACGAAACGCGGGCGGCACCGAGTCGGGTGCCACCGCGATCGACTGCACGCTGGAGGTGAGATCGGGCGCGATCACGAACCGGATGTAGGGCTTGGTCGCGACGATTTCCCGTGCGAGGACACGCGCCGGCTCCTGGTCGTACTCGAATCCCTTCAGCTCTAGCTTCTGCCAGCTCATGAATTCCTGCTGGATCTTCCGGTCCGTGCTCGAGAACTTAGACGAGACCACCTCCCCCGTGAATCGAAGCATCGGCCCGGCCGCGCCAAAGCTGTTGAAGCGGAGCCGGCCCTTCGCTCCCACAACCCCGTTGGTGATGTCGAGCCTGGCGACCGCCGACACGTACGGCTGAATCTGCTTCAAGTCGAAATCGTCGAGCTGAACCTCGACGTCCACCGCGCCCGCGCTCGGAATCAGCGAACCCACGGCGGCGGCGCGTCCGCCGGTGCCGGTGCTACAGGCGGCGGTGAACGGCACCACCGTTCCGGGCGCGGAGCTATAGCCCTTCAGCTCCGCCGTCGCGCCGTGGAGCTGGAGGACGGCGGGCGGGTCGAGCCTCCGGTCCTGGTACTCGATTTCGGCGCGGCCAACCGTCGCCAGCACGATTCGTGTGATCCACGGGGCGGCGGTGTCGGCCGGAGCCTGGGACCAGCGCTGCAGGTTGGTGGTCCCGGTCGAATCCATCCAGACGAGAACATGGAGGCTGTCGACGGTCACGGTGCCGAGGTTCGCGTCGAGGAGGTCCGAGCGAATCTCGCCGGCCTTGGTGTCGATTGTCGCCGCGGCGATCGACTCCTCACCCGTCACGCGGTCGGCGAGGGCGAGATCCCGGATCGAGACCCCCATATCGGTTAACCCGAACCGTGCCGGCGCCTCGGCCGCGTCGACCCGATAGTCGGCGCCGAAATCGATCGTCCCGCGGGAGAACTGGTAGGGCGCAACCCCGCCCTCGAAGTCCTCGATCGTCTTGGCTTGAAGGTTCCCCACGCGAATGCGGCCCTGCGATGTGAATGGCTGCATCGTGAAGCGGCCGTTCCAGGCCAAGATCTCGCCCCGATCCGTCTTCGCGTCGAGGGAGTACTCGTTTCTGCGGTCGCGGCGGGTCGTGAAATCTTTGAGCTCGATCTGGATCGGGATCAGCGCCTCCTTGAACTCGGGCTGACGCGAGAGATCTTCATAGGTGACGGTTCCATCGGCGATCCGTAGGTGCCGGATCAGGAGGACGGGTGGTGTCGCGCTCGTGTCCGGCGGCGCGGCCTGCGGGCGGAGGATCGCCTGTAGGCTGAGTGATCGATCCCCCATGATGGCGACGTTCACAAGCGGTTTGTCCACGCGCAGCTCGTCGAGCGTCCACGCGCCGAAGAACGGGGAGAAAATGTTGAATCGGAGGTAGAGCTTCTCGAAGCCGACCGCGGTCTGGCCGCGGGAGTCCGGTATGGCCAGGCGCTTCAGCGTGAGAGAGAGCGCAAAGGGATTGACGCGAACCTTCTCGAGCTTCGCCTGGGTGGTTACCGTTTCGCCGAGATTCTTGAGTATTGCCGTGCGAATCATGCCGGGCACGACCAGAAAGCCGACCAAGCCATAGAGGACAAGGCCCACTGCAATAACGATCAGGGTTTTCTTGGGAATTGCGAGCAAGGCGTTCGCGTGTCCCGTGGCGGCGATCGATACTTGGTGGGAATCTGTGCCGAGAGTCTAGGAGTACGCGAAAGACCCGTCAAGCCCGGCCGAGACACCGCTTTGTGGACGCCGGGCCCCCCTAGAAGGCCTCTTCGAGCCCGAAGTAGACACCGCTTGCATTCCTTCCGAAACCCATGTCGACCCGAAGATTCACCTTCTCGGCCTTGCTGAACCTGCAGCGGAGGCCGGCCCCGAGGGACGTCTTCATGGCCCGGAGCCGAAAGTCATTGAATCGGCCCGCGACATCGCCGAATCCCGCGAACAAGACGTAGCCGAATCGCTTCCATAGGTGCGCGCGGTATTCCGCTTGCGTCGCCAGATAGACCTTGTCCCGGTAGCGTCCCTGGTAGTAGCCGCGCATAATCTTCTGCCCGCCCAGCGCGGGATAATCATAGAAGGGCGGCGAGCCGGCGACCGAATTGAGGTAGACCTGAGCCGCCAAGACCGTTCCGGAGCCGATGGACTTGTATTGACGTAGATCGACCTCGTACTTGTTGAAATTGAAGTCGCTCCCCAGGGTCGGCCCGTAGAAGACGGCCTTTCCCTGGCTGTACCCGCCCTTCATCGGCCAAAAGATCTCGTCCCGCGTATCCCAGATCAGGTTCACCCCCAACCCTGAGGAAATCCCACCATCGGAGCCCTTCGTTTCGCCGCTCAAAAGGTAGGGGTTGGTCTTCTTGTCCGCGATACTGCTGTCCCAGAAGTCCAGGACGAGCCCCGTTCGGGTGTTGCCGATGAAGTCTTTGGGTGGCTTGACCTGGACGTTGGCGTCCAGCCCAAACGCCCGCGATGTATAGTCCTCGTCGTTATTGTCGGGAGTGTCATTCCCGATGCCCCAATACTTGTCGACGTAGTACCCGTAAGTCACATCGGCGGACATGAAGAGCGTGTTCTGCCCGAAGTAGAGCTGGGGCGAGAGCGAGAACTTGTATTGGCCGTTGCTGGTGTAGTAAGCGGAGACGGTCGCCTTGGAAGGCCGGAGGATCTTCTCTTCGGACGTATAGAAGGTGACGATCCCCCCGGCGCCGAAGGCGAGCTGGGTCTCGGGAGTGTAATAGGCGTACGGGTACGCGCTGATCGAAGTGTTCCTCGTCTTGAGGATTTCCCCTTTGACGAGCGCCTGGGTGGAGTCATGGGGGGCCTGTGCCGAGGTAGCACGCGGGCAGCTGAACAATACGAGTGCCGCCGCGAGCCAGACCGCGGTCGAGCGGTCCGAAATACTGCCCATCTTCTCTCCCACGCTCGACCCTCCAACGCTGGTAAGACAGAGGACATTACCCCCAGTACGACCGGGCGAGTAGCACTCATTGGGGCGAAATCCCCTGATTGATACCGCCGCTCAGGAGTGGGTAGACTCTTTGGTCCGCACTCTCGACGTACGGCCACACGGAACCAAGGAGGAGTCCCATGAAGCGTTCTCACGTTCTCGGTCTCGGCGCGCTCGCTTTCTGTTTCCTGCTGATCGGCGGAATGGGCTGCAGCAAATCGACCACCAGCACCACCGCTGGAAACTCCATGACGGCGACGGCCAGCAAGAGCCTGATGGAAAGCCTCGGAGGCGTGTCGAGCGTCAACAACCTCGCGGACTCGTTCGCGTCCAATCTTTCGAGCAATCCCGCGGTCACCAAGTTTCTGAACGCGGACGCGATCTCGAGCGCGAAGCTGGGCTTGGTGAATGAGATCGCCAAGGCGAGCGGAATGGCGCCGCCGAATCCGGGCGCGGACCTGAAGCAGGCGCTTTCGGGCAAGGGCATGGACGCCGACGCGGTGAACGCGGTGAACGGAGCGCTCGCGTCCGCGGCGGATGCTCAGAAGGTGGGCGCCACCGAGAAGACCGCGCTGATGGGCCTGATCGACCCGATTTCGAAGAGCGTGTTGGGCAACTAGTGCGCGATAGAAGGAAGGAGACCGAGTGACCGGATCCGTCGTGCATCGGGCTTCGGCCCTGACGGCGGTCGCGCTCGCGGTTTGGTCGCTCGGTGGGTTGGATCCGGCCGCCGCGTCTCCGATCGCGCTCCAGTTCGGCCGCCTCATCGACGGCAAGGGAGGCGTGATCTCGAACGCGGTCGTCGTCGTCGAGGGGGACCGCGTCCGCGCCTCTGGCCCCGCCGCGCGCACCGCCATCCCGGACGGGGCGCAGGTGATCGACCTCAAGAGATACACCGCCATCCCCGGTCTCATCGACGTCCATACGCACATGACCTACTACTGGGACCGCGCCCGGGGAAGCGATCCGTGGGGGCAACTGGGGGCACGACGCACATCCGAAACGGTCTATCTCGCCCAAGAGAACGCCCGCCGAACCCTCGAAGCCGGGGTCACGACGGTTCGCGACCTGGGATCGTGGGATTACATGGACGTCGCGATGCGAAATCTGATCAACCGGGGCGCCATGGTAGGGCCGCGAATGTTCGTCTGCGGCCACGGCCTCCACGGGACATACCAGCCCTTTCGGCCCGGTTACGCGGAGCCGGACGGGGGGCTCGCCAACGGCACAGGGGAGATCCTGCGCGCGGTGCGGGAGAACATCGCCGCGGGCGCGGACGTGATCAAGATGTACGGCTCCACCGGAAGCGCCGACGACGTGACGGGGGACGAGACCTATACCTACGAAGAGATGAAAGTGGCCGTCGACGCCGCCCAGGCTCGGGGGAAGCGGGTCGCGATCCATTCCTACGGGCCGGATGCGGCGCGCGACGCGGTTCGAGCGGGAGCAGCCTCCGTCGAGCACGCGACCGACATGGATGATGCGACGCTCCGAGAGATGGTCAAGCGGGGGACGTTCTATGTCCCGACGATCGACCACAACCGCTACTACGCCGAGCACGCCTCCGAATTCGGCTACGACTCCGCGGCGGTGGCCCGGCTTGATGCCTATCGGGAGCGGAATCTCGCGACGCTAAGGCGCGCCGTCAAGGCGGGGGTCAAGGTGGCAATGGGCTCCGACGCTGTCTTCACCATGTTCGGGGAGAACTCGCGTGAGCTGGGGTGGTTTGTGAAGGCCGGGTTGACCCCCACGCAGGCCCTGGCGACGGCGACCACGAACGGCGCGGCCCTCCTCGGCATGGAGAAAGAGATTGGCGCCGTCCTACCCGGGTATTTCGCCGACATCGTTGCGGTCGAGGGGGATCCCCTCGCCGACATTAACGCGGTGATCGACGGAGTGCGATGGGTGATGAAGGGCGGGGTCGTGATGGTCGATCGGACGAGCCGCGCGCGGGTCAAAGCGCCGTAGGGGAATCACTCAAGGCCTGGCGGCGTTTGCCGATAGACTTGATGTGGAACTACTCCGCCATAGCACCCGCGGCATCGGCGTCCGCTTCCTGCTCGCCTTGCTCCTCCCCATCACCGGGGTCGTCCTCAACATTTGGACCGTGGCGCAGCTTTGCATGTATCAGTTCTTCCACGTCTAGCGGTTTCCGGCTCGGCCCCTACCGATCTCCTTCCGGCCTCGCGAAGAACGAAACGCCCCGTACATTTTCGTCCACCCGAAGCGGCTGGTAGATCGATGGGAACGCGCGGGCACGGCAGTCGAGACGCTCGCAGAGGCGGCAGGTGATCCCAACCGGAGCCGCGCCCGCCGGGTTCTTCAGGTCGAATCCGTCCGCGTAGACCATCCGCTCCGCCGACTCCACGTCGCAGCCGAGGCCGATCGAGTAGAGGACTTCCGGGGCGTGGTAGCCGCCGCGGTGCTTTCGGATCGTCCGCGCCACCGAGAAGAACATCGTTCCGTCGGGGAGCCGGTCGAGCTGCGCCCGGATCACGCCCGGCTGCAGAAACGCGGCGTGCACGTTCCACAGGGGACAGAGTCCGCCAAATCGAGGAAACCGGAGCCCGGTCGCGCTGAACTTCTTCGAGATGTTGCCGGCAATATCGATCCGGACCATGTGGAGGGGTATCCCGCGCGCGCCCGGCCGGTTCAGGGTCGTCAGACGGTGGCAGACCTGCTCGAAATTGACCCGGAAACGGTGCCCCAGCAGGTCGAGGTCATACCGCTCGTCCTCGGCCGCGCGGAAAAAGGGCTCGTAGGGGGTGACCACGGCTCCGGCGAAGTAGTTGGCCAGAGCCACCCGGCAAAGCGCGCGGGACCCGGCCGAAGTGAGGAGAGGGTCCCGGGTGATCCGGTCGAGCGTCGCCGAGCAGGCGAGGAGGCCGGCCTGATGGGCGAGCTGGAAGTTGCGCGAGCCTCGCCTGAGTACCTCCGAGATCTGGAGCTCGCTTCGCTCCGGATCGAACCGGCGGACCGCTCCCTCCATTTCGCCGACCTTGAGGATCCGCACCGCGACGCCGTGAGCCCGTTCGAGGTATCCCGCGATCCCTTCGAAAAGATCGTGATCCTCAAGCTTCCCCTCGACCCAGAGTCGCTCCGCCTCTTCCTCCAGCTCGGGGAAGTGGTTCACGTGTCTCTGGATCAGGTCGGAGACCTCCTCGGCTGCGAGCCCGGCGCGGTCGACGCCCAGAAGGTCCTGGCGGTCGAGGACCTGTGCGGCAATCGACTCGGCCGACGCGCGGGCCGCCGTATAGGCGTGGTGGAGGTGGGTCACCGCACGGGCGATCTCCGGGCTCCCCGCAACGAAGTCCCGGACCTCGCTCTCGGTCAGCTTTCGCTCCTCGAAGAGCGGATCGCCGAAGGCCTCCAAGAGGTCGGATACGAGCTTGGCGTCCTCCCCCGGGGCAAAGGCGCGCAGATCGAGGTCGAACGTCCTCGCCAGCGCGAGGAGAAGGTTCGCGCTGAGGGGGCGTCGGTCGTTCTCGATGAGATTCAGGTAGGAAGCCGAGATCCCCAGCCTTGCGGCGAGCGCAACCTGGGTCAGGCCCTCCCTCTGCCGGAGGGCGTGGATCCGCTTGCCCAGGCCGATCGCTTTCTTCTTCATATCCACCAACAAGTTTACAGCATTTGCAATATTACAATCAATACAGCAAGTTAGTTAATGTTTGTAACTTATTGTAATACATGAAATTAGTTGTTGTTCTGGGCTGATTCTGTCATACTGTTGAACGATGTCAACGCCAGCCAATACAGAGTCGATGACCGCTTCCCGGACCGAAGTTCGGGGGGCTCTCCGCCCGGGCTACGAGAGAATCTTGTCGCCCGATGCGCTCGCATTTCTGGCGGACCTTGTGCGGCGTTTTCGCCCCGGACTGGAAGAGCTGCTCCAAGGCCGCGCGGAGCGCCAAGCGCAGCTGGAAGCGGGCGCGACCCTCGACTTCATGCCAGAGACCGCGGCTGTCCGGGATGGCGCGTGGATCGTCGCGCCGGTACCGCGTGACCTCCTCCGTCGCACCGTCGAGATCACCGGCCCCGTGGAGCGAAAGATGGTCATCAACGCGCTCAATTCCGGCGCGAACTGCTTCATGGCCGATTTCGAGGATTCGAATTCACCGACGTGGGACAACAACGTCCAGGGGCAGGTCAACCTCTACGACGCGGTGCGGCGAGCCATTTCGTACACCGATCCCACGAGCGGCAAGGAATACAAGCTGAACGAGGTAACGGCGACGCTCCTCGTCCGGCCCCGCGGCCTTCACCTACCCGAGCGTCACCTCCTCGTCGACGGATTGCCGGTGCCGGGGTGCCTCTTCGACTTCGGCCTTTACTTCTTCCACAACGCGCGAGCGCTGATGGAGCGCGGCACCGGCCCATACTTCTATCTGCCCAAGCTCCAGAGCCACCGAGAGGCCCGGTATTGGAATGACGTGTTCGTGTGGGCCCAGGACGCGCTGGGAATTCCGCGGGGCACGATCAAGGCGACCGTGCTGATCGAGACCCTGCCGGCTGCCTTCAAGATGGACGAGATCCTCTACGAGTTGAGAGAGCACTCGGCGGGGCTCAACTGCGGCCGCTGGGATTACATCTTTTCCTTCATCAAGACCCGCCGCCACGACCCGCTGGCGATTCTTCCCGACCGCTCCCAGGTCACGATGGAGCAGCCGTTCCTGCGCAACTACACGCAGCTGTGCGTGCGGACCTGCCACCGCCGCGGCGTTCACGCCATGGGCGGAATGGCCGCGCAGATCCCCATCAAGAACGATCCGGACCTAAGCCGCCGCGCGCTCGAGAAGGTGCGCGCGGACAAGCTGCGCGAGGTGATGGACGGGCATGACGGGACCTGGGTGGCCCACCCGGGGCTTGTCGCCGTCGCGAGGGAAGTCTTCGAGGCCGTCATGCCAGGGCCAAACCAGATCGAGCGGCGCCGCGAAGACGTGCACGTCACCGCCGCCGACCTGTTGGAGCTGCCGCGCGGGACGCGAACCGAGGAAGGGCTCCGGCTCAACGTGCGGGTCGGCATCCAGTACATCGAGGCCTGGCTCCGCGGAAATGGATGCGTGCCGCTCTACAACCTGATGGAGGACGCGGCCACCGCCGAAATTTCGCGGTCACAGATTTGGCAGTGGATCCGGCACGGCGCGACACTCGAGGACGGCCGGAAGATCGATGCCGATCTGCTCCGGCGGGCGACCGATGACGAGATGAAGCGCATCGAATCGGAAGTCGGCGCCGAGCGGTTCCGGACCGGCCGGTTCCAGGACGCGAGGACCCTGTTCGAACGGCTCTCCATCAGCGAGACGCTCGAAGAGTTTCTGACGCTCCCGGCATATCCATTGCTCGACGCTACAAACGACGCGGCCAAGGATGGCTCCCATTCCCCTGGCAATCGGAGGTAACCCCCCCATGGCTGCAACACGCGTATCGCGCGCCGTCCAACGAGTGGCCCGCCCCGCCGCCTCTCCGCACACGACCGAGGCGCCGCCTGTCCCGGCGACCCGCTGGGCCGGCGTCGTGCGCCCGTATCGGGGAGAGGACGTCGAACGGCTTAAGAACACGGTCAAGATCGAGTACACGCTGGCGGACCTTGGGGCGCGTCGTCTCTGGGATCTCCTCACGAGGCGGGACTACGTGAACGCGCTCGGCGCCCTGACCGGAAACCAGGCGGTCCAGCAGGTGAAGGCGGGGCTCGAGGCGATCTACTTGAGCGGGTGGCAGGTCGCGGCCGACGCCAACCTGGCGGGGCAGACGTATCCCGACCAGAGTCTCTATCCGGCGAACAGCGTTCCGAGCGTCGTGCGGCGAATCAACCAGGCGCTCCTGCGCGCCGACCAGATCGAGCACTCGGAAGCGGGGAAGATGTGCGCGCACGAACGGACACTTGAACGGCAATGGAAACGGAAACGGCCACCCGGCCGGGCGCTACTGGCTCGCGCCGATCGTGGCCGACGCGGAGGCCGGCTTTGGCGGGACCGCTCAACGCGTTCGAGCTCATGAAGGCGATGATCGAGGCGGGCGCGGCCGGCGTCCATTTCGAGGACCAACTCTCCTCGGAGAAGAAGTGCGGCCATCTGGGCGGCAAGGTGCTTGGTCCCGACGAGCCACTTCATCCGCACCCTCGTCGCGGCGCGGCTCGCGGCCGACGTCATGGACGTGCCGACCTTGATCGTGGCGCGGACCGACGCCGACAGCGCCAAGCTGATCACCAGCGACGTCGACCCCCGCGACCGGCAGTTCCTGAACGGCCAGCGGACGCCGGAGGGCTTCTTCCAGTACAAGGGCGGACTCGAGTGCGCCATCGCCCGGGCCCTGGCCTACGCGCCCTACGCGGATCTCATCTGGTGCGAGACCTCGACCCCAGACCTCGGCGAGGCGCGGGAATTCGCGGAGGCGGTGCGCGCGGAGTTCCCCGGCAAGATGCTGGCGTACAACTGCTCGCCCTCGTTCAACTGGAAGGCCAAGCTGGACGACGCCACGATCGCGAAATTCCAGCGGGAGTTGGGCGCGATGGGCTACAAGTTCCAGTTCGTCACCCTGGCTGGCTTCCACTCGCTGAACCATGGAATGTTCGAGCTGGCGCGCGCCTACAAGGCGCGGGGCATGGCGGGCTACGCCGAGCTACAGGCGGCCGAGTTCGCCTCCGAGGAGCACGGATACTCGGCGACGCGGCATCAGCGCGAAGTGGGGACCGGCTACTTCGACGAGGTGATGCAGGTGATCACGAACGGCGGGTGCTCCACGCTCGCCCTCGAGGGCTCGACCGAGAAGGCGCAGTTCTAGACGGCGGACGCGTTACGCCGTCACCTTGGCGGCGAGCTTCTTGGCCAGCTCGGTCATGACCGCGAAGTGATGGTCGTCGTGCTCGGCGACGAAGTAGGCCATGTCGATGACGCGCATCGGCTGCTTGAGCCGCGGATGGATCGCGGTTCGGGCGATGTCCTCGTCCTTCCAGCGGTCGAGGCGCTCGACGAATCGACCGCGGTCCTCCCGGAAGGTCTTGAGGATTTCGGCCGCCGGGCGCGCGTTGTAGTCGGCCTCATACGTCCTTCGGTTCGTCACGTCCCACGATCGCAGCTCTTTCGCTCCCGCGAGAAAGTCGTCCAGCCGGCCGCTGTGCAGCTCGTCGAGGTCGATGAGATGCCCGGCGTGCTCCTGGATCGACCAATGGTCCCCATCGCGGCGGGTTCGGATCTCCGGCGGGAGTGCCAAGAGCTTTGACTCCATCCTCGCCGGCGCCCCTCGGAGCCGCTCCAGCACCACAGGGAACCGCGCGACCGGCATCGTGAACTCGAACTTCCTCTCGACCCATCGCCCGACGTTCATTTTCGCTCTCCCGCTTGGGGGACGCCGGTGGGCGCCTTCGCGCCCCCCGGTCCGGACGTGAGTCCTAGATCGCGTAGATATTTCTCGTCGCCCAATTTGTGGAGCTGCCAGTAGGCGAGGCGCGCGCTCCCGGTCAACTCCCCGGCGTCGAGAGCTTCCGAAGGGCTCCAATGCCCACGCGACCCTCCCGTGGGTCGCGTCATCGTCTTCCATTCCCACCGTACGACGCGATGCGGATAGGCCTGCTCGACCCAGAAGCGGCCCTCGCGCACTCCCAAGACCTTGACGGTGTAGACACTCGCCTCGAATGTTCCAGCCGGAACGGTCGCCCTCTCAGGCCCCGCCCTCCGCTCGACGGTGGCCTGCTCCCAGTCCAGGGGCGAATGGGTGAGTCGACGATAGAAGGCCGACGGCAGGAGCGAGATTCCCTCGCTCTCGCCTGGCCGAAGCCACTCACCCCGAAGCCCGCGCAGCCGCACGAAAAGCTCCTCCTCCGCGAGTCCTTTCTCCCTTAGATCGAGCTGACGGTTGGCGGATTCATCTTCGAAGTAGCTGACGTAGCGGTCCGCGATCTGGCGGGCTCCAAATAGCATCTCCTCGTAGACATGGCCGCACCATTCCGCGCTCGAGAACGAAATCTTCACGGGGGAGAAGTCCCGGGTGCGCACGAAGAGCGAGACCATGGTGTTGTAGTCGTAGATCCCGGTCTGGAAATCGCGGATGAAATTGAGCTTGAGGGCCTCAAAGGTGTCGGCCGGGTTCGCGTTGGGGTCGTCGGCCTTGACCCGCTTCGATTCGCTGAATGGCTCGGTCACGAAGACCATCACCGCGGTGCCCCGCCTGGGCTGGCCGTACCGCGTGACGGTGTAGCGGTACCCGTCCAGCTCGGCCTTTCCGTCCTGCCAGTGGGACTCAAACGTGGGGGCGGGCGCGGCCTTCGCGGCAAGCAAACTCCCGCCCGCCGCCGCCACCAGCGTGACAGCGATTGCTCGACCAACCGCGTCTCTCCACACCTGGCTGGGGCCTCTCCTCACAACTCTTCTCCCGATGGGGGGATAGCGGGGCACCGGGCCCCGAACTCGACGGAGTATAACGCCGCGGCGTTGGCCCCTGGACGAGGGCCGATTCCGATTGCGCCGCGCGCCCAGGAGACTAGACTCATCGGACCCGCACCTCGCCCTGCCGACGCAGCGAATCACCTCGGTGGTTGGAGGATCTCATGAATCCGAGCAGCACCGACGTCGTTTCCGAAATCGAGCGCCTTGAAGAATATCTCGTGACGCAGCAGGAAAAATTGGCGGAGCTAAAGCGTCAGCTCCCTAAGGAGCAGGTTGATGACTACACACTCGCGGGGGCCGATGGGCCGGTGAAGCTCTCCCAGCTCTTCGGCGACAAGACCGACCTCGTGGTCATCCACAACATGGGGAAGGGTTGCCGCTACTGCACGCTCTGGGCCGATGGGTTCAATGGGGTCGTCCCGCATCTCGAGAGTCGCGCGGCCTTCGTGGTTTGCTCCCCCGACTCGGCAGAGACCCAGAAACAATTCGGCGAGTCACGGGGCTGGAAATTCACGATGGTCTCGGGGCACGGATCGAGCTTCATCGAGGACATGGGGTTCCGCGGCGAGAAGGGCTGGATGCCGGGGGTCTCGACGTTTCACCGGGCAGCCGACGGCAAGATCCACCGCATTGCCAAGGCGCCCTTCGGGCCATTTGACCCCTTCAGCGGGATTTGGCACCTCTTCGCGCTGCTCTCCGACGGCGTGAACGACTGGGAGCCCAAGTACAAGTACTGATCTCCCCCATGGAAGGGGGCGCATGAAAGCCGCATGGCCTCTGCCTCTCCAGGGGGCATCCGGCGAATCGGAGCCCGCCGAGCCGGCCTCCCTGCTAGGTCCGGATTCCCAATCCCTCGGCCGCCAGCGTCGCGGCCTCGTACCGGAAGGCTTTGAGATCTTTGTGCCCGTCGGGGTGTATCGCGTTCGTCAATAGCACGACGTAGGCATTGGACTCGGGGTCGATCCAGAGGGAGACTCCGGTCCACCCCGTGTGCCCGAAGGAATTGCGCGAGAAGTGGCGGCCGCGTGGGGCCGAGTAGGGGCTCTCGATGTCGAATCCAAAGCCGCGCCGAACGCCGACGTTCCCCCCGCACTGATTGGTGGTCATCGCGCGGACCGTCTCCTCGGAGAGGATGGTGCGGCCCCGGAAGCGCCCCCGGTTCAGGATCAGCTCGCAGAATCGGGCCACTTCCTCCGCGGTGCCGAAGATCCCCGCGTGCCCGCCGACGCCCGCGAGGGCCTTGGAGCGGGCCCGGGGGTCGTGAACCCGCCCGCGAAGCCACCGGCCCCGCGCGCGCTCCGTCGGCGCCGTCCGCTTGACGTCCGCCGGCCGGACCCCGAATCGCGTGTCTCGAAACCGGAGCGGAGTGAAGAGGCCGTCTTCGACGATCCGGTCCAACCGGCGATGGGACCTTCTCTCGAGGATCATCTGCAAGACGACGTAGCCGACGTCGCTGTAGACAAACCGGGCGCCGGGCGGCGCTGCGAGCGGCTCCCGCGCGATGGCGGCGAGCAGATCGCCCTTTCCACCCGCGTAGTCCTCGATCGGGTTGTCGGCCTGAAATCCCGCCGTGTGGGTGAGGAGCAGGTGGAGCGGGATCGAGCCGATCGCCGTTCCCTCCGTCTCGGTGAGGTACTTCGCGACCGGTTCGAGCAGGGAGATCTCGCCCCGCACCGCGCGCTCCACGGTGAGCGGCGCGGTCACCATCACCTTGGTCAGCGAGGCGAGGTCGAAGATCGTTTTCCGGGTCGTCGGCTCCCGGCGGGGCTCCCGAGCGCGGTGCCCGAATGCCTCGAGAAAGACCGCCCGGTCGGGGCGCCCGACCGCGAGCACCATGCCGGGGATCAGCCCGGAGGAGATCGCCGATTCGGCGAGCGCGGCGAGGGGCCGGAAGCGGGACGCTGGCCTGGCTTTGCCCATGAGCGCGAGAGGATACGCCAACCCGGGAGCGGGAGCGAATAATGGTGGCGAGCCGGGGCGGTATCGGTGTAAATCCTCTCGTGCGGATTCCGCGACACGTTCTGGCGCCGATGCTTGCGATCTCGCTCGCCGCGTTTCATCCGGCCGAGTCGAGCGCACTGCCCTCCAAGGTCGTCCGAGAAATCTTGATCTCCGCGGCCCTGGTGGGAGCTGGATTCGCCCTCGATAGCTCCGTGCAGGGGGTCTATCCCGACGGGGTACCCGACAAGGCGCCAGGAACGCTCGTGGAGGTGCCCGGGGAGGTGTTCGGCGCGGCGCCATTTCTGCTGGGCGGGACGGCGGCTCTGGCCGTGGATGGCGTGGCGTATGACCGCCCCAAGTCCCTCCAGACGGCGAAGGAGCTTGGCATCGCGATGGGCGCGAGCACTCTGGTGGGGTGGTCGATCAAGCTCGTGACACAGCGGGAGCGGCCGGACGGCTCGAACCACTATTCGTTTCCCTCCGGCCACGCGGCGGTCACCTTCGCGGCTGCCACGGTCATCGACCGCCGCTATGGCGGCGCAGCGGGATGGATCGCCTACACCGCGGCGGCATTCGCCTCCGAGGCGCGGGTCGCGGACGATCACCATTACCTCTCCGACGTCATCGCCGGCGCCATTATCGGGCGGCTTATCGGCCGCTTTGTGACGCGAAACCCATAGCGTATCCTCCCCGGCATGCGCCTCCGAGTCGTCGCCGCGGGGATCGCCGCCATTTTCTGCATCGCCTCGCCAGCCGGCGCTCAACCCACCGAGCCAGCGCCGACCGAACCCACCCTGCTTCTCACCGACTCCGCCGCATCCTCGCGCCACTCGACCGTTCTCCGGGAGGCCGCGATTTCGGGTGCGGCGATCGGCGTGGGGTTCCTCCTCGATGACACGATCGAGCCCGGCTCCGGCCAGGGCACCTTTGTCGACAAGGCTGGCAACGCGCTCGGCAGCGCTTGGGTCCTCGGCGGGGGCACGGCCGTGATCGCCCTCGACGGTTGGGTTGGGCATGACGAGGGGAAGCTGGGGCTGGCCAAGGACCTCGCGCTGGCGCTGGCCGCGACCAGCGCCACCGTCGCGACCCTCAAGTATGCCACCCATCGAGAGCGACCCGATGGGTCCGACGACCGCTCGTTTCCATCGGGGCACTCGGCGAATACGTTCGCCGTCGCGACCGTCATCGACCGCCGCTACGGTGGGATCGCGGGCTGGATCGGGTACGGCGCGGCCCTGTTCGTGGCGTCTTCCCGCGTCATCGGCGACCACCATTGGTTCTCGGACGTGGTGGCGGGCGCTGCGATCGGCCGATTCTATGGGCGGCTCGTCACGATGGAGCCCTGATCCCGAACTCGTAGGCGAAACCGAATGATCCCGATCCGCGACCACAATCCCTCGGGAACGTTTCCAGCGGCCACGGTGACGATCATCGTCGCCTGCCTGTGTGCCTTCCTTCTCGAGCTCGCGGCCGGCGCGAGAATCGACCGCGTCTTCAATTCCTTCGCGCTCGTTCCCGGAAACATCACCTACGGGATCGAGACCGGGACGATCGGATGGGGAGCCGCGATCGTGCCGTTCTTCACGTCGATGTTCCTCCACGGTGGGTGGCTCCACCTGATCGGCAACATGTGGTTCCTCTGGATCTTCGGCGACAATGTCGAGGACACCTTGGGTTCGTTCCGATTCCTGGGGTTCTACCTCTTCTGCGGGCTTGCGGCGGGCGCGACGCACTACGCGCTCTCGCCCACGTCCACGCTTCCCACGATTGGGGCGAGCGGCGCGATCGCCGGAGTGCTCGGGGCGTACGCCGCCCTCTTCCCGGGAGCGCGCGTTCTCACGCTCGTGCCGCTCGGGTTCATCTTCCGGCTGGTGGAGCTGCCCGCGTGGGTGATGCTCGGCGTTTGGTTTCTCCTCCAGGCGGTGAGCGGGTTTGTCACGCTCGGCGCGGCAGGGGGCGGTGTGGCGTGGTGGGCCCACGTGGGCGGATTCGTGGCAGGCCTCGCGTTCGTGCGCCTGATCAAACCGAGGCGCGTCGTCGTGTAGAAGCGGTCGAGGCGGATCCCCAGAAATTTTGGCGGCGACCGTCTTGGCTTGACTGGGCGCGTTCCTCTGCCACAATTGAGCCAATGCGCCTCTTTCTTCCCCCCTCCATCGACCGCGGGCTAATCCATGAATAGGACGTCATTACGGCTGATCCTCGTCACGCTCGCCGTCGTGGGATCGGTGACCTATCTCATCCTCTCCGGTGTAAAACAAACGGGCCTCCAGTACATGAGCGTGACCGAGCTGGCCACTTTGAGCCAGGCGCCCAAGTCCGGAGGGTTTCGCCTCGACGGAAAGGTCGCCCCCGGGAGCGTCGTCTACGACCAGCGCGAGCCCCGATTGAGCTTCAAGATGACCGACGGCAAGGAGGCCATCGGGGTCGTCTACGAAGGGCTCATGCCCGACGCGTTCGCCGCGGGCCGAGAGGTCGTGGTCGAAGGAACCTACCGCCACGCGGACAGAACGCTCGTGGCCTCGAAGCTCGTGACCAAGTGCCCCTCCAAGTACGAGGCGGAGGGTTTGGGGAAGGACCGCTCCTGAGCGAAATCGGAAGACTCGCCCTCATTCTCGCGTTTGCGTGCTCCTGCTACGCGGTCATCTCCATCGCCTGGGGCCTGAGGTCGGGCCTCGCCGGGCCGCTTCGAAGCGGCCGCCGCGCGGTCTGGATCGTCTGCGCGCTGACGCTGCTGGCCACGATCATCCTCGAGAGGGCGCTGATCGCGCGCGACTTCTCCTACCGCTACGTGGCCGAGCACACCAGCCTCGACCTGCCGCTCCCCTACGCGATGGGCGCGCTCTGGGCCGGGCAGGAGGGATCGCTTTTGCTCTGGCTCTTGATCCTGAGCGCGTACGGCGCGGTCTTCCTCTGGTGCTACCGAAAGCGGATCGACCCGTTCTACGACGCGGCCGCCATGGTCGTCGCCTCGGTCATGATCTTCTTCACCGGGCTTCTGACCTTCGTGAGTTCTCCGTTTCGGATCCTGGCCACGCCGCCGGCCGACGGGAACGGGCTCAATCCGCTGCTTCAAGATCCGGGCATGATGATCCACCCTCCGATTCTCTACACAGGCTATGTCGGCTTCATCATCCCCTTCGCGTTCGGCATCGCGGTGCTCTTGATGAATCGCACCGGAACGCGGTGGATTGAGGAAGTGCGCCGCTGGACCCTGTTCAACTGGATGTTCTTGGGCTTTGGGATCCTGCTCGGCGCCCGGTGGGCGTACATCGAGCTGGGATGGGGCGGCTACTGGGGCTGGGACCCGGTGGAGAACGCCTCGCTCATGCCCTGGCTCGTGGGCACGGCCTTCCTCCACTCGGTCATGATCGAGCAGCGCCGGGGAATGCTCAAAACCTGGAACGTAGCGCTCATCGTGCTCACGTTCGAGCTCTCGATCTTTGGCACCTTTCTCACCCGGTCGGGGGTGCTCACGTCGGTCCACTCGTTCGCCGAATCCGATATCGGCCCATGGTTCATGGGATTCATCCTGATCTCGAGCACGACCGCCACGGCCCTGATTCTGTACCGAAAAGCGCTGCTCGAGAGCGAAAACCGGATGGACGCGGTGGTGTCGCGCGAGGGCTCCTTCCTGTTCAACAACGTGCTCTTCGTGGCGCTGGCGTTCGCGACGTTCCTCGGCACCACCTTCCCGGTCTTGAGCGAGGCCGTCACGGGGGAAAAGATCTCCGTCTCGGCGCCCTTTTTCAACCGCGTGAACGTCCCGATCGCGCTCGCGCTCCTCATGCTCACGGGGATTGGCCCGGTGCTCTCCTGGAAACGCGCGACCGCGTCGGTGATGAAGCGCAATTTTCTGATTCCTACGTTCGTAGGGGTCCTCGCAACGTTGACCGGCATCCCGTTCGGCCTCCACGGCGTCTATCCCATCGTCTGCGTGTTTGGCTCCGCGTTTGTGATCGCCGCGATCGTCATGGAATTCGCCCGCGGGATCCAGGCGCGGCGGGAGGTGGAGCCGGCGGCCCCGCCGCTCGCGGTGGTCCACCTGGTCCAGAAGAACAAGCGACGGTACGGCGGCTACATCGTCCATCTGGGCGTCGTGCTGATCTTTGTCGGCGTGCTCGGCTCATCCGTGTTCCAGAAGGAGAGCCACCAACCGCTCAAGGCAGGGGAATCGCTCGCGATCGGCCCCTACCGGCTGACGCTCCGGGGTACCGAGGAGAGGCAGATCGCGAACGCCGTGCAAACCCGGGCCGCGGTCGACGTGGCGCGGGATGGAAGGTCGGTCGGGGTCATGCACCCCGCGAAGGCCTTCTACTCCAAATCGCAGCAGCCGATGACCGAGGTCGCGCTCCGTTCCAGCGCCGCCGAGGACCTCTACGTGATTTTGGGCGGTATCAACGAGGACGGCTCGGCCTCCATCCAGGCTTACATCAATCCCTTGGTCAGCTTTGTCTGGCTGGGGGGAGTGGTGATGGTCCTGGGAACCCTGATCGCGCTGGGGGATCGGATGCGGCTCAAGCGCGAGGAGAAACTCCTCCAGTGAGAGCCTGGGTCGTGGCCGTCCTGACCTGCCTGGCGCTGGTCGCAAGCAGCTCGGCGGCGAGGGCTTTCGAGGCGTCCTCCGGGAAGAAAGATCCGGCGCGCCAGATCACGAGCCAGCTCATCTGCCCCTGCTCCTGCGGCGAGATCCTGAGCGGTTGCACGTGCGACACCGGGAAGGCGATGCAGGGATTTGTCTCGGACGCGCTCCAGAAGGGCCAGGGCAAGGATCAGATCGTCGCGTCGCTTGTCGCGAAATACGGAGAGGTGATTCGCGGGGCGCCCAAAGCACAGGGCTTCAATCTCGTGGTCTGGATCGCCCCCTTTGCGGCGACCCTGCTTGGATTCGCGGTTGCCGGCTTCGTCCTCCTGCGCTGGGTGCGCCGCCGCGCGCCTGTCCCGGCCGGTCCCTTGGGCGTGGCGCCGGGCCCCTGGGGTGCGGGCTCAACCGCCGAGCAGGACATGGTCGCGCTGCGCGCGCGCGCCGAGGCGGAGCTGAAGCGCCTCCGCGAGTGATGCCCGCGGCCGTGATCGCCTGGAACCGGCTCCCTTCGGCCCGGGGACGATGACCCTTCTCGTCCAGGTGCTCCTCGTTCTCGGCGTGGCCCTCTTTGTTCTCTCGCCGCTCCTCTTCGCTCGCGGAGAACGCATGTGGGTGGAGCCCGCCGCCGAAGCGCGCCGCCGGTCCATCGCCGAGCGAAAGGGGCGGCTCTACGGCACCCTCCTCGATCTCGACTTCGATCGTGATTCGGGAAAGATCTCTGCGGAGGATCATGGCCGCATGCGCGACGACATCATGGGCGACGTGCTCGAGGTCCTCGCGGAGGAAGAACGCGAGGTCCCCAGGGCGGAGCGCCGCCCGGGGGTGATCGAGGGAGGTGACCGGGTGGAGCGGCTCATCGAAGAGTACAAGCGAAGCAGGCGGGGCAAGGCGGGGGCGGAGGGAGCTTGAGAGCATTCCTTCGCTGGGTCTTGCCCGCACTGACGGTCGCGTGCGTGCTGGTCGCCGTGGCCCCGCGCGCGGGCGCGGCCACATTCACGATCCACGGTCGAACCCTGAAGGGGACGGCACGGCACCCCTTGCCCGGCCTTCCGGTCTCGCTACACGTAGTTTCCGGGACGGAGGAGCTCGCGGGCAAGACGGCGACCTCGGGTCAGGACGGCTCCTTTACGTTCGCCGGCTTGAACGCCGATCCCCAGCATTCGTACTTCATCTCCGCCGAGTACGAGGGAGCCTACTACACCGAGGGGCCGGTCGAGCCGGTCGGTGGGGAAGCGTCGCAGGATATGGTGGTCTACGACGTCGGCCGAGACATGGCCTCCGTCCGGGTGACCAATCACCACATCATCGTCGAGCGGCGGCCGGGCGATCTCCATGTCACCGAAATCGTCGTCTTCGAGAACTCGGGCGAGACCGCCTACCTCGGCACCGGGCTCAACCACGCCGAGAACGTCGGCGTCAGGCTGGGCCTCCCGGCTTCGGTGAAGGAGTTTCAGGCGGGCATGGGAGGCGACGAGCAGACCGTGCGGGTCCAAGGCAGAGACCTCGCGAGCCTGCGTCCCATTCCGCCCGGGACGCGGCCCTTCAGCTTCACCTACAGCGTACCCATGTCGGGTCGGATGGACCTTTCGCACCGGCTCTACTTTCCCACCGACAAGTTCGTGGTCCTCATCGAGGACCCCAAGCTTCGGCTGGAGTCGAAGTCGCTCCAGTACGGCGGGCAGCGCGAGCAAGGGGGGCGAAAGTTCGAGATCTACCAGGGCTCGAATTTCCCCGTGGGAGCCGAGGTCACGATGAGGATCAACGGCGCGGGGTTCTGGTCGAATCCGAAGATCTATCCGTGGCTCTTGGCGCCGTTTCTGATCATCGGCGCGTTGGTCTTCGCCTCGAGAAGGGGACAACGCGCGGCGCGTGGTGGGGCGGGTCCGGGTGGTGCTGCTCGGGTCGGAAAGGAAATACCCTTCGCAGCACCAGCCGGGCCCGCTTCAGCAAGGGCCGAGCGGGTTCCTCAAGCCGACGATGAATTCGCGACGGTGTACCTCTATTTGATCGAGGCCTTGGATCGGGGCGTGGAGCGGGGGGAGTTCTCCAAGGATACCCACGCGTTGATTCGCGGCAACTTGAAGCGCCGGCTCGAGTCCATACTCGCCGATCAGCCTCGGACCGGGACCCGCTGACCTCCGCGCGGTGAGCCTTCGAGCCGAGGCCGTCCGGAAGCGCTTCGACGACCGGACCATTCTGGCCGGCGCGTCGCTCAGCCTCGAGGCGGGGGAGGTCGTCCTTCTGGCGGGGGCGAACGGCTCCGGCAAGACCACCCTGGCCCGCATCATTGCCACCCTGCTCGCCGCCGACGACGGCGAAGTTTCGATCGACGACGTTCCGGTCGGCGAGCACCGTCAGGCCGCCCGGCGCGCGATCGGGTTCACGTCCCACCTTCCTCTGCTTTACGAATCGCTCACGCCCGTCGAGAATCTTGAGTTTTTCGGGCGGTTGGCGGGCGTGGTCGAGGCGCGCCCCAAGGCGAGAGCGATGCTCGAGCGGTTCGGGCTTGCGGCATTCGCGGACGTCCCGCTCCATACCTTCTCCCGAGGAATGCTCCAGCGCGTGGTGTTGAGCCGCGCGCTTCTCCATGGACCCCGCTTTCTGATCCTGGATGAGCCCTACGCGGGGCTCGACGCGGAGGGAACCGCCGCGCTCAACGGCGCCCTCCGCGAGGCGATCGCGCGCGGGGCCGGGGTGCTCCTGGTGGGGCACGATCCCGAGCGCGCCGCGGCGCTGGCCACGCGGTCCCTTCGGCTCACCAGCGGCCGAATCGAGGCGGCATGACGGTCTGGACGGTCGCGCTCAAGGACCTGAAGCTCTTCGTGCGGGACGCGCGCTTCGCGGCCACGCTGGGGCTCTTCAGCGCGGCGCTCGTGCTCATCCTGAGCGTGGCCCTGGGCCCGATCTTCAACGATCCCGCGCGGGAGGCGGCCGCCACCGTGTGGGCGGCGCTCTTCTTCGCGGGCGTTCTCGGTTTGACAAGGTCCCAGGAGCTGGAAGGGGCGTGGGGCGCGGCCGACGCGGTCCGTCTGGCGGGTCCCGATCCCTATATGGTCTACCTGGGGAAGACCCTCGCGGGCGCGCTCCTCCTCGGGGCGGTATTTCTCCTGCTCCTCCCGTTGACCGCGATCTTTTATGACGTCGGCGATTTGCGCGTCCTACCCGCGCTCGCGGGCGTTGTCGCGCTCGCGCTTCTGGGCTATAGTGCGTGGGGAACGTTGTTCGCGGCACTGGCTCGGGGGCTCCAGGCACGGGAGCTCCTCCTCTCGGTTCTCCTGTTCCCATCCCTCGTTCCCCTCTGGATCGGCGCGGTCAAGTTGACCCACGCGCTCTGGGCCGGAGGGACCATCGAGCCCGTTCGCGACTGGATCAAGGTGATGGCGGTCATGGATGTCTTGGGCCTTGCCCTGTCGGCTTGGCTCTACGAATCGGTTCAGGAGGCTGGAGAATGAACCGGATCATTCCGGACGCGTGGCGGAGGGCGGCGCCCTGGCTCTGGGGCGTGGCGATCCTGCTCGTGGCGGCCTCGCTCGCGGCGGTCGTGTTCCGGGCGCCGGTGGAAGCGGTCATGGGGCCGGTTCAGAAGATCGTCTACATCCACGTTCCCAGCGCGATCGTGACGCTCCTCGCGTTTGGGGTCGTGTTCGCCGCCGGCATCGCCTACCTCGCCACCAAGTACTGGTTCTGGGACGCGCTCGGCGCCGCATCGTGCGAGGTCGGGATGGTCTTCGCGACGGTCGTGATGCTCACCGGTCCGCTCTGGGCACGCTCGGCGTGGAACACATGGTGGACCTGGGAGCCGCGACTCACGACATTCTTCATCCTCTGGATCCTCTACGCCGCGTACCACGTGGTCCGCGCTTCTCTCCGGTCCTCCGCGAAGCGGACGATTTCCGCGATCATGGGCGTGGTCTTCTTCGTGAACCTTCCGATCGTATGGAAGTCGGTGGAGTGGTGGCGCGGTTCGCTCCACCCGAAGGCCGTCACGATGTCCGGCGACATGCGCCAGATCCTGCTTCTCTCCATGCTGGCGTGGGTCGTCTTCTACCTCGCCGTGCTGGAACGGCGTCTCCGCCTGGAGTGGGCGCGCGAAGCCGCCTCGCGCGAGGCTGACACCCGTCCGATCGGGGTGCCCGCGCTGGACATTCGCCGGTCATGACCTATGCGATCGTCGCCTATCTGCTGAGCGGGCTCCTTTGGGCGGTCTACCTGGCGCTGCTCTGGCGGCGCCTCCGGCGGGCGTCCGAGGGGCGCTGAGGCCCGACGATGCGGGATCACTTCCTCGAGTTCGAGATCTCGCCGGAGCTGGTCAACGAGATGATCGAGGGCGGGGAGAACCTGATCCTCCTCGACGTTCGCGACGACTGGGAGTGGGAGAAGTCGCACCTCGAGGGGGCGATCCACATTCCGCTCCTCGGCCTGGAAACCCGCGTCGGCGAGCTCGATCCCTCCATGGAGACGATCATCTATTGCCACCACGGCGATCGGAGCGTGGACGGGTGCCTGCTGCTCTGGGATCACGGATTTCGCAAGGTGCGGAGCATGAGCGGCGGCATCGAAGCCTGGTCGGAGTTGATCGACCCCACCGTCCCCAGATACTGACGGGACGCGCCCCACCCTCGCGCGCGGATCAGGATCGATTCAACGCGAAGCCGTCCCCCCTACAGCTGAACGTAATTCGGGCCGCCTCCGCCTTCCGGGGGAACCCACGTGATGATCTGATAGGGGTCGGCGATGTCGCAGGTCTTGCAGTGGACGCAGTTCGAGGGGTTGAGCTTGAGCTTGATTCGGCCCGGCTCGGAGTCCGGGACCATCTCGTAGACGTTCGCCGGACAGAAGTGCTGGCACGGATTCCCGTACTCCTCGCGGCAGCGGGTGGCGCAAATGCTGGTGTCCGAGACGAGGAGATGGCTCGGCTGGTCCTCGTCATGCTTCGTCCCGGAGTGGAAGACGTCGTTCACCTTGGTGAACGTGTGGACATTGTCATAGCGCCGCTGGGTCTCTTCCAGTGAAATCGGCCGCACGCCCGCCTCGCCCAGCTTCTTCATCCGCGCCGGACCGGTCTCCCAGGTGGGACGGTTGCCCAGGCCCAATCCACCGGTGACGAGCTGCAGCCCCGCGTCGAGCATCCCCATCCAGAGCCCGCGCTCGAACCCCTGGTGGAAGTTCCGGACGCGCCAAAGCTCCTCGTGGATCCACGACTCGCGCACGCGGCGGTCGTAGGCGCGCATGGTCTCCGCGTCCTCCACCCCGGCGACGAGCGCGTCCAGGGCCGTCTCGGCCGCGAGCATTCCCGACTTCATGGCCAGGTGGACGCCTTTCAATCGCTGCGAATTGAGGAGCGAGGCGCTGTCGCCGCAGAGCAATCCTCCCGGCCAGGAGAGCCTGGGGATGGAGTAGTAGCCGCCTTCGGGGATCGCCTTGGCGCCGTAGGAAAGGATCGATCCGCCGTCGAGCAGCGCCGCGACAAAGGGATGCCGCTTGTATTGCTGAAAGAGCCCGTGCGGATCGGTCGTCGGGTTCCAGTAATCGAGCCCCACCACGAAGCCGACCGCCCACCGGTCGTGGTCCATTCCGTAGATGAATCCGCCGCCGAACGTGCGGGAGTCGAGCGGGGCGCCCATGGTGTGGATCACCCGCCCCTTGGGCACTCGTCCCGCCGGCATCTGCCACACTTCCTTGATTCCGGTCGCATAGATCTGGGGCGCGCGCCCCTCCTCGAGTCGAAGTGTGGGAGCGAGTCGTTTGGTCAGCGACCCGCGAACGCCCTCGCAGAGAATCGTGACCTTCGCGCGGACGTCGGAGCCGGGCTCGAAGTTCGTCCTGCGGTTCCCGTGGCGGTCGATCCCCTTGTCGCCGGTCCGGACGCCGACCATCCGGTCCCCTTCAAAGAGCCCTTCCACCGCGGCCATTCCGGGGAGGACGTAGCTGCCGGACGCTTCCACGAGGCCCCCGAGCCACTTCTCCAGGGAGCCGAGCGAGACGACATGGTTGCCGTGATTCTGGAGCGGCGGCGGGAGGAGCGGAAACCGAACCTGGCCGCCGGACGTGAAGTAGAAGAGATCGTCGCTGGTGACGTCGCTCTCGATGGGGGCCCCGAGGGCGCGGTAGTCGGGGAGGAGCTCGCGCAGAGCGCGCGGGTCGAGCACGCATCCCGAAATCCCGTGCGCGCCGATCTCGGACGCCTTCTCCAGTACCGCGATGGAGACTTCGCCGAGGGCCTTTCCCTGGCCCGCGGCGGCGCGTTCGTTTCGGGCGGTCACGAGCTGGGAGAGCTTGAGCGCCCCCGCCAAACCGGCGGGGCCGCCCCCCACGAAGAGGACGTCGACTTCGAGTGCTTCGCGCGCGTCGCTCACGCGGCGGGAGCCTTGGCGGGCTCCGACGCGCGAGGCGGGTTCTGGGCGTGCTTCAGCTGCTCGATGTAGCGCTCGGCGTCGAGCGCGGCCATGCACCCGCTACCCGCCGCGGTCACGGCCTGCCGGTAAACCCGGTCCTGCACGTCGCCCGCGGCAAAGACGCCCGGGATGTCGGTCCGCGTTCCCTCACGGGTGACGATGTACCCTGAGGCATCGAGGGGGAGCTGGCCACCGAAGAGCTGGGTGTTGGGCTGGTGCCCGATGCCGATGAACACCCCTTCGATCTTCTGCTCGGTCACGACGCCGGTCTTGAGGTTCCGGAGCTTGACCCCGGTCACCTTTCCCTCCGCCGCGCCGAGGATCTCGTCAATCTCCGAATCCCAGATAAACGAGATCTTGGGATTCGCGCGAGCCCGCTCCTGCATGATCTTGGAGGCGCGCAGCTCGTCGCGGCGATGCACGATGGTCACGTGGCTCGCGAACTTCGTGAGAAACGTCGCCTCTTCCATGGCGGTGTCGCCTCCGCCGACCACGATGAGGGGCTTCTCCTTGAAGAAGAAGCCGTCACACGTCGCGCAGGCCGAAACGCCGTGGCCCATCAACGCGGTCTCGCTCGCGATGCCGAGGAGCTTGGCCGATGCTCCGGTCGCGATGATGAGCGCGCGGGTCGTGTAGGTCTTGCCGCAGGCGACGACCTGGATGGGGTTCGAGCGCAGATTCACCTGCTCCGCGTCCAACGGCACGAACTCGGTGCCGAATCGCTCCGCCTGGGCCCTCATCTCGACCATCAGGGCAGGCCCCATGATCGCCTCGCGGAAGCCGGGGAAATTCTCGACTTCGGTCGTGATGGTGAGTTGGCCGCCTGGCTGGGTCCCTTCGAATAGGAGCGGCTTCAAATTGGCCCGCGCGGCGTAGATCGCCGCGGTGAGCCCTGCGGCGCCCGAACCTAGGATGATGACGTCACGGGTATCTGGCATGGAACAATGAATCCTCGTAAGGGTATTAGATGTCGGCGGATCCCCGGTGGGTGCCCGGAATCGGTGGGGAAGTCGCTGCATCCAAGAATGAACGTGTAGGATAGTAGGCAAACGCCGCCCCCGCTTCAAGCCCGGGGCGTTCGCGCGGCGCCCGAGGCGTGGCGACCGCGACACTGAAACGGAGGAATTGGCCCCATGAGAAGAGTCCTCGCCGCGTTCGTTCTCGCACTCAGCCTCTCGTTCTCCTCGGCCGCGAATGCCGCGCCGGTCACCTGGACCATCGACCCCAATCACTCCACGGTCGGTTTCACCATCCGGCACTTTTTCAGCAAGGTGCCAGGTAACTTCACCAAGTTCTCGGGGACCGTTGTCTACGACGCCGACAAGCCGGCGGCGTCGAGCGCCACCGTCGAGATCGACGCCGCGAGCATCAATACCAACAACGAAAAGCGCGACGGGCATCTCAAGAGCGAGGATTTCTTCTTCGCCGAGAAGTATCCGACGCTCAAGTTCGTGAGCACCAAGGTCACCCCCACGGGCGAGGGAAAGCTGTCGCTGGAGGGGAACCTCACGATGCGCGGGGTCACGAAGCCGGTGACCCTCGCCGTCACCTACCTCGGCTCGGGGCCCAGCTTTGGCGGCGAGATGCGGGCCGGATTCGAGGCGACCACGAAGGTAAATCGGAAGGACTTCAACATTCTCTGGAACAAGACGCTCGACCAGGGCGGCACGATGCTCGGCGATGACGTCGACATCACGATCGGGATCGAGGGTGTGGTTCGGCCTCCCGAGCCGCCGCCAGCGAAGTAAGGTCTCGAGCGAGATCGGGGAGGATCTGGATATCCCCCTCGACGAAGGGAAGCCGTCGGAGCGCGTCCGGCGGGATCCAGCGCACCTCGGCACATTCGATGGCGCGCGGCGTCCCCCGGACGTTTTCGCATAGATAGAAGTAGAGGCTGACCGCACGATCGGGATAGAGGTGTGTGAGCGCGCGCCAGAGCGGGCCCACCTCGACTTCGATCCCGATCTCTTCGAGCATCTCCCTGCGAAGACACTGCTCGATGGTCTCGGAGCGGTGCCGCTTGCCGCCGGGGAATTCCCAGCGCCCCCCTTGATGGTCGTGGTCTTCGCGGCGCGCGATGAGGACCTCGGAGCCCGACCAGACGATCCCCGCGGCCACCTCGTGCCGAGTCATCTTGAACCGGCCCGGGCTGGATCGCTCGTGGCCGCCCCGCTCTACCGCGATCCCTTGGGGATGGAGGCTTTCTTCAATTCCTTGTCGAAGAAGGCGACCGTGCGCTTCCACGCGTCCATCGTCGGTCCCTCGCGGTAGCCGCCCCACGGATTGTTCACGTTCGCGAACGCGTGTCCGGCTCCTGGGTAGATCTTGAAATCCACCCGTTTCCCTGCCTTCTTCAGAGCCGCCTCAAATTCCTTCACCTGATCCGGGCTCGGACCTTTGTCCTCGGCTCCAAAGTTGCCCAGGACCGCGGCCTGGATTTCGCGGATGGTCGTCGGGTCGGTGATCGGGGCTCCGTAGTACATCACGCACGCGCGGATCCCTGGATCGGCCGCCGCGACCCGAATCGCATACTTCCCCCCCATGCACCATCCAATCACGCCGATGGCGTGGGCGCGGACGTCGGAGCGGGATCTCAGGAAGTCGGTCGACGCCCGGAGCGTCCTCATCGCCTCGTCCTCGGCCAAGCCGCTCACCAATTGGTGCGCGGTCTCGTCGTCGTACGCCACCTGTCCCTTGTAGAGGTCGGCGGCGAAGGCCACGTAGCCCAGCTTTGCGAGACTGTCCGCCTGCTGCTTCACCCAATCGTTGAGCCCCCACCATTCGTGAATCACGATGACCGCGGCGTGCGTACCCTCGCCGCGGGGAAGCGCCAGGTAGCCGCGGATCCTCGTCGAATCCTGCGTGTAGCTGATCATGCCGGCGTCGGCCGGCCGCGCGGCGGCCAGCGAGAGGAGGAGCAGGAATGCCGCGAGTACTCGGTTCATCGGGCGCTACCTCCCTGGCGGGGTGACGGGCTCATCGGGAATCGGGTGCATCCTCTCCCAAGCATACTCGATCTCGCGGCGCACTTCCGGGTCCCCCTCACCCTCGGCCAACCGGAGGAATGCCGCCGCGCCACGATCGCCGATCTGGCCGAGTGCCCACGCCGCGTGGCCCCGAACGGAAGGGTCGGGATCCCAAAGAAGCGCACGGCCGAGCGCCGGGACCGCCCGGGCGTCGCCGAGATTGCCCAGCGCCACCGCCACGTTTCGGACGAACCGGTCCCGGCCCGCGCGGCGGAGCGCCGTCCCCTGGAACCGGGCGGCGAATCCGGCCTCATCCAGCGCGAGAAGCGGGACCAGCTCGGGGGTCTGCTGATCGGGGCGTTCCGCGAAGTCGGGATTCGTCGTCTTGGTGGCAAAGCGGTTCCAGGGACAGACCTCCTGGCAATCGTCGCAGCCGAAGATGCGGGTGCCGATCGCGGGGCGAAGCTCGAGTGGAATCGCGCCGCGGTGCTCGATCGTGAGGTAGCTGATGCACCGCCGCGCGTCCAGCTCGTACGGCCCGACGATGGCGCCGGTGGGGCAGGCCGCGATACACCGGGCGCAGGTGCCACAGTGGTTTCGCGCGGGGGCGTCGGCCACCAGATCGAGATCGGTGAGCAGCACCCCGAGAAACTGCCACGACCCCGCTCCCTGGGTGATCACGTTCGTATTCTTCCCGATCCACCCGAGGCCGGCGCGCTCGGCCCACGCTCGGTCGAGGCACGGACCGGTGTCGGCGAAGAAGACGAACCGCGTGGCGGGCTCGATCGCGCGGATCGACCGACCCAGCCTGAGGAGGCGCTTTCGAATCCGCTTGTGATAGTCCCGGCCCCAGGCATAGCGCGCCACGCGCCCGCGAAGCGGGGATGGCTCCGCCCCCTCCGGCCAGTCGCCCCGGTAGTAGCCGAGCCCGACCGAGATCACAGTCCGGGCCTCAGGGAGAGCCCTCCGCGGATCGCCCCGCCGCGCCGGGTCGCGCGCCATCCACGCCATGGTCCCGTGCCGTCCCTCGGCGAGCCACGCGCGGAGGCGATCCGCGTCCGGATGCGCTTCGGCCCGCGCGAATCCGATCGCGTCGAAATCCGAGCCGCCGAGCCTCCGCGCGGATCCGTTCGGTCAGCGCGGGCGTCGGGTGTTGGCCCAGACACCCCTGTGGTAGCATTCGCGCGTGACCGATGAACTGGAAACTCGGCCGGTCTTCCCGCTTCCAAACGTGGTCCTCTTTCCGAAGGCGATTCTCTCGCTGCACGTCTTCGAGCCGCGGTATCGCTTGATGATGGACGAAGTCCTCCAGGGAGGCCAGTCGATCTGCATGGCGCTCCTCAAGCCCGGCTGGGAGGCGAACTACTACGGATCGCCCGACGTCCATCCCGTCGCGTGCGTCGGCCGGGTCGCCAACTACCAGCTGCTCCCCGACGGTCGCTACAATCTGACCCTCCACGGCGAATACAAGGTCGCCATTGACGGGTTCGAGCGGGAGCATCCATTTCGGATCGCCCGGATGCACCGACTGATCGAGGACGACGCGTGGACGGCGCGCGATACCACGCCGGACGCGTCGCGCCAGCTTCTCGAAATGTTCCGTCGATTCAATGAAGGGCAGGGAGCCGCGATCGACCTGGCGGCGACGCTCGGGGCACACATGGGGGCCGACGCGGTCCTGAATACGATCGCGATGAACCTGAACGTGGAGCCCGCGGTGAAGCAGCACTTGCTCGAGATGGAGAGCACGGAACTGCGCTACCGGGCTGTTTACCAGGTGCTCCACGAGGCCTCGGCCACCCAGGACAGCCTCGACCAAGCGCGACATCTCTTCCCGCCCGACCGCCGCCAGAACTGAATGGAGATTCAGACCCTGCTCGCGCGGCTGCGCCAGGCCTATCCGGATGCCGCCTGCGCGCTGACCCACGAGAACCCGTTCCAGCTCCTCGTGGCCACGATCCTCTCCGCGCAATGCACCGACGCCAGGGTCAACATGGTGACGCCGGGCCTCTTCGCCAAGTACCCGGACGCGGGCGCGATGAGCCGCTCGAGCCAGGAATCGCTGGAAACGATCGTTCGCTCGACCGGGTTTTACAGAAACAAGGCCAAGGCGATACGCGCCGCCTCACAGAGGATCGTCGAGGCGTTTGGAGGCGCGGTGCCGCGGACCATGGACGAGCTGCTCACGCTCTCGGGCGTGGCTCGGAAGACGGCCAATGTGGTGCTGGGGGTGGGTTATGGTCTCGCGGAGGGCGTGGTCGTCGACACGCACGTCGAGCGGATCGCCCGGCGTCTCGGACTGAGCCGGGGAAAAACCGCGGAGGAGGTGGAGCGGGACCTCATGCGGATCCTCCCGCGCGACGCGTGGATCGATTTCTCGCACCTGCTCATCTTCCATGGCCGTCGCACGTGCATCGCGAGGAAGCCGAAGTGCCCGGAATGCGCGGTGAAGGATCTTTGCCCGAGCGAGCCCTACTTCCGAAGGGGCTCGGTGCCGCCGTGGGAACGGAAGGGTGGGGGGAAGCGCGCGAAGGTCGCGAGACGAGGGAAAGCCGTCCAGCCGAAACGGGACGGGGCAGGGAAGCGCGCCAAGGCCGAGAGGGCGAAGGCGGCCCCGCCAAGGCGGGCCAAAGCCGCGAAGCGGGCCAAACGAAAGTAGGCCTCGCCGAAGGCGGAGAGGATCCGATGATGAAGAGAGACCTCGGCGTTTCGATCACCTGGATGGGCCACGGGACCGTCCTCTACACCACGCCCTCCGGCACTTCGGTTCTGGTCGATGCATGGGTCGAACACAACCCGGCCTGCCCGGATTCGGCCAAGAACGTGAAATCGCTCGACCTCCTCCTCATCACCCACGGGCACTTCGACCATTTCGACGACTGCCTGGCATTGGCGCGGAAGTATCACCCCGACGTCGTTTGCAACTTTGAGATCTCCCAGTATCTGGAGTTGAAGGGGATCGAGAAGGTTCACGGCATCAACAAAGGGGGAACCCTCATTCTCCACGGCGTCAAGATCACCATGGTGCACGCAGTCCATTCGAGCAGCATCCGCGAGGGGGACACGTTCTACCCGGGCGGGGAGGCGTGCGGCTACGTCCTGGAATTCGAGGGAGGGGCGCGGGTCTACCACGCGGGCGACACCACAGTGCACAGCGACATGAAGCTGATCGGGGAGATCTACAGGCCCCAGGTCGCGGTTCTTCCGATCGGAGATCTGTACACCATGTCCCCGGTCGAGGCCTCGGTGGCCGCCCGCATGATCGGCGCGCGATACGTCGTGCCGATCCACCACTCGACGTTTCCGGCCCTGACCGGAACCCCCGCGGCGCTACGGGAGCGACTTCGGGACCGGTCGGACATCGTGGTGCTCGAACTGAAACCGGGAGAAACGACGGGCTAGACGCGCGCCCGAGGCTCAGTCGAAATAGACCCGCTCGAGGACGCGCGATCGGGACACGCGGAATGGTTTGCGTGCGCGAAAAAGCTCGCGGCTGCTCCGCGGCGCCGCGCGCCGCCCGCCGGGCAGCTCGATCGCGTCCATCGCCATCCAGCGCTTGAGCTGCCGGGCCACCTCGGCCGGGGTGGGATGGGGGTGCGGAGCGAGCGAAGCGCCCTCGACGTCCCCCGAAGGGCCCCTCGTGAGCGTGCATCCGCACTGGATCCGAACCACCACGCCGCTCAAGCGGCCGAGCGAGCGATGCCGAACCACGAGCGAGTCGCGGTGAATGAATTGCTCGCGGATTCCGCCACCCACGCGAGCGGGCAGGGAGGTTCGCTCCAGGCGGGCGCCGCGCGCCACCCCGAGGGCGGCGCGGAGCGCCGCGCTGCCGCCGGGTCGATCGGGGTCGAGGGACCGGAGCGCTCGGTAGCCCCTCCGGACCGATCGCGCCGCGGCGGCCTGGAGCGGCGGGAGCCTGATTCCGTGGCGTCCGAATCCCTCCTCGATCCCGATCGAAGCGACGCCTCCCTCTTCCGACTGGTCGATTTCCCGCATCCGGGAGGCCACGGCGAGCGTAACGAGCCTCGCCCGGCGGGAGCGTCTCCACCGCGCGCCCCAGGATACGCCCCGTGAGCCTCCGCGCCCGCTCCAGACCGGCCTCGGTCGGGTCCCGCTTCATCTCCCGCGCGATGAGCCAGATCAGCGTGTCGTAGAACGCGCCGGTGAAAACGCGCGAGAAGGAGTGGGGCTCGGCGGCGAGCGCCTCGTCCGGCGCGCTCGAGGGCAGCTCGTCCGGCGGGGCGTACCGGAAGAGAATTGTTCGCGTCGCGCAGCCGCGTCGGATCGCTCACCGAGCCTGGACCGTAGTTGTCGTAAAGCGCGCGGCCGAGGGCCTCGGCCAGCCGGGAGACGAGGTTGCTCTTCCGAAGCGAGCCCTTCGGGTCTCCTCCAGAAACTCCCGCCGCACCGCGCCGTCGGTGAGCGTGGTCAGGAGCGCGGAGCAGTCGGCGAAGGCCTCGTGAAACGAGGCCGTCTCCAGGTCGACGCTCGACCAGTAATCCGGGCTGGTAGACGTCGAGGACCGCGTGCCCCGTCTCGTGCGCGACCACGTCGAGGCTCTCCGCGGCGTAGACGGTGCGCCCGGTCTTCTCGTCGACGTCGTAGAAGAACTGGAGGCTCTTTCGGTCGTAAAAGGCATTCAGATCCTTGCCCGCGCGAAGCCGGACCCGGAGCGGTTGGCCCGCCCTGCCATGCGGAGAAATCGCGATCGAAGAGATCCTCCCAGACGCGGATCGTGCGTGAGAGCGCGACCTCCCCCTGCCAGTACTGAAACGCGAGCGTGCCGGGGGCGTACGGGGCGGGCGCGTAGCGGCGCCCCTCGATCACGTAGGGTGGGTCGCCCAGGGAGCGGGGAAGCGGCGTGGCCGGGACCAGCCCGACGGCGGCATCGGGATCGTTCGGGTAGATCTGGACCGAGGCGTCGGCACGCCTGGGCGGCGCCCCGCGGCGCGGGGGCCGGGATCGGGACGGTGCCTTGCGAGGGCTCACCGGCGGGCCCGGAGGATTGCGATCGCCTTGTTCGGCCGTCAGGCAGTTGATCACGTCTTTCTTGGTGAGCCAACCCTTCCGGGCCGCGCCGATCCCGTACCGGAGGTCGGAGTATCCGCCCGCCTCGTGCGCGTCCGGATTGACCGCGAACTTGACCTTGTGCTCCTTGGCCGCCCGAAGCTCCCGCCAGTCGAGGTCGAGCCGGTGTGGATTCGCGTTCACCTCGATCACCACGCCTTCTTCCGCCGCGACCTTGTAGATTTCTTCGAAGGTAATCTTGAATCCCTCGCGTTGAAGCAGTAGGCGGCCGGTCGGGTGAGCCAGGATCCCGACGTGCTTGTTTTGGAGAGCCCGAACGACCCGCTGGGTCATTTCCGCTTCGCCCATCGTGAACACCGTGTGGATCGACGCGATGACGAAATCGAGCCGGGCGAGCACCTTGTTGGGATAGTCGAGGGTCCCGTCGGGGAGGATGTCGACCTCGGCCCCCTTTAGAATTCGGAGCTTCTTCGATTTCGCGTTCCAGCGATCGATCTCCGCGTGCTGACGCTTCAAGTCCGCTTCGGAAAGCCCGTTCGCGTAGCGCGCCGTAACGCTGTGGTCCGAGATTCCGAGGTACTCCGCGCCCCAGGCTTCGGCCGCCTTGGCCATTTCCTCCAAGGTCGACTTCCCGTCGCTGTAGGTGGTGTGGCAGTGGAGGATGCCCCGGAGATCGTCGAGCTCGATCAGATCGGGGAGGGAATCCGTCTCGGCGGCCTCGATTTCGCCCCGGTCCTCGCGCAGCTCCGGCTCGATGTAGGCGAGGCCCAGGACCTTGAAGAGATCGGCCTCGCTTACGATCGGTGGGTGCCGCTTCTTGCCGGAGAGCGCGTACTCGTTGAGGCTCCACCCTCGATCGAGCGCCCGCGCGCGGACCCGGATGTTGTGCGCGACGCTCCCCGTGAAGTAATGGAGCGCGAATGGGAATTCCTTGGGCGTCACGAGGCGCAGGTCGACGGCGAGCCCGCTCGCGAGTCTCACCGAGGTCTTGGTATCCCCGCTCGCGATGATGCTCGCGTCGGGCACGAACTTGAGAAACGCCTGGGTCACGGCGGCGGGATCGTCCGTCGCGACCAAGAGATCGACATCTTTCACCGTCTCCATCCACCGCCGCAAACTCCCCCCGACCTCCACCTGCTTCACCGCGGAGAGCTTCTTCAGCTTGTGGGCGATTTCCTCCGCGAAGGGACGAACCTCGCCGGCCAAGCGCCGGCCCGAGCCGGCCTCGAGCAGCGCGATCCCCTGGAGGATCTTCTTCTCCGATTGCTCGCCGAAGCCCTTGAGCTCGCGGATCCGCCCCTGCTCGGCGGCGTGCTTCAACGTGGCGAGCGACGTGATCTCGAGGGCCTCCCCCAGCGCGCGGATCCGCTTCGCGCCAAGACCGGGGATTCGGATCATGTCGAGATATACGGGCGGGGTCGAGTCGACGAGCTCTTCGTAGAACTTCATCCGGCCGGTCTTCCAGAGCTCGGAGACGTTTCGGGCGATGGAGTCGCCGATTCCCTGGACCTCGGTGAGGGTTCTCCCGTCCACGGCCGCGCCAAGGTCCTGGGAAAAGCCGTCGATGGCGCGGGCCGCGTTCTCGTAGGCGCGCACCTTGAAGGGGTTCGCCCCTTTGAGCTCCAGGAGAACCGCGATTTCCTCGAGGGTGCGGGCGACGTCGCGCTTGTCCACGGGCTTGCTACAGCTTGAGGCTGACGGTGACGCCGTCCCGGATCGGCAGAAGGGTCGTGACGAAGTCCGGGGCCTGGAAGAGGAGGCGGGTCAGATCCTGGACGCCGCGGGTATTCCGGTCTCCGCCCTTCCGGAGCACCTTCCCGCTCCAGAGCATGTTGTCGGTAATCAAGAGGCCACCTCGGCGCAGCTTCTTTCGCGCGAGAGGGAGGACCTCCGGATACTGCCATTTGTCGATGTCGTTCAGGATGATGTCGAAGGTGCCGCGCTCCCGGGCGAGATGGGTGAGCGCGTCTCCCACGAGCGGCGTGACTCGGGAGGCCAGCCGCGCCCGCGTCAGGTACCGCATCGCGAGCCGCGAGTTACGTGGATCTCCCTCCGTCATCACGACCCTCCCGCGGGGGCCCACCGCCTGCGCGAACCAGACGGCGGTGTAGCCGTACCCCGACCCCAGCTCGAAGACGCGCCGCGCCCGAATCGCCAGCGTGAGCTGGTAGAGCACCCGCCCGACAAGCGGCCCGATGATCGGGAATCCGTGGCGTTCGGCGTAAGCCTCCATGGGCCGGAGGATGGGGTGGCGGCGATGCTGGATTTCGAAGAGGTACCGATTGATGCGCGGATGGGTGATCGCGAACGGTTTGCTCATCCACTCCTCTCCTGAGGGCCCGCGCCCGACGCCCTTGGGCTACGCCAGATCCTCGAGGGGGCGGCGGCCGGAGAAGCCTTCGTCGATCGGGTGCCAGTGCTCGATGCGCGATCTCGCCGCGGCGCCAGCAGAGGCAGACGACCTGCCCGCGTGACATCGTGTAGAAGTCAACGAGGCCCAGCTCGAGATCGCGGATGACGCAGCCGTGTTGCGAGACTTCGGTGAGCGACTGCGCGGAAGCGCTCCAGGCGCGCCGTGTAGGCCTGTCTCCATTTCCCGGAAGGCGCGCACGTCCGGGCTCGACGGGGCTGGCGCCGGCGCTTTCGATCGCGGCGAGGACCTCGATCTCCCTGCGGAAATCCGGTGATCTCCCGCCCCAGTGACGTCAGCTCCGTGAGGGAGCGCTCCAGGTAGGGGATGAGCTCGTTCGCCTCTTCGACCGAGAAGATCTTGCTCCGGATCCGCTCCATGCGCACCGCTAACCGTAGCATTGACACCGGCCTCTTGCAACCAGAGCGCCGATTCTGCCAACCTGCATCTCATGGGTCTCGAGAATCCGATTTCCCGGCGCGACTTCCTGAAGAATGGCGCGCTCCTCTCCACGGCGATCCTCGGCGGGCAGCCACGTCGGGCCTCCCATGGATCGGCGGCGCGAGCGAAGCGGAGGCCGCGATCATGGGGATCGGCCAGGAGCTCCGCGACGTCCTGAATCTCGAAACGGTCAACCAGATCCTGATCGAGGCGCTGCGGCGGGGCGGCGACTTCGCCGACGTCTTCGCCGAGCAGCGGTTCCGCACCACGATCGTTCTCGACGACAGCAAGATCGACTCCGTCACCTACGGCTATCCGCGCGGCGCCGGCGTGCGGGTCCTCCGGCGGAAGCAGACCGGGCTACGCGTTCTCGGACGAGATCGCGTACAACGATCTCCTCGACGCGGCGCGCGTCGCCTCGAGCGTCGTCCAGAATCAGAGCCCGGTGCGCCCACTGGACGTGACGCCCCGAAACGCGCCTCCGCCGTTCCCGCTCGCCGCTCCCGCTCCCGATGATGGTCGGAGCAGATCAAGTTCAACCTGCTCCGGCGTATGGACGCCGCGGCGCGGGCGTCGACCCGCGGATCGCTTCGGTGCGGATCGAGTACGTGGACGAGACCCGGGACACTCCTCTGCGGCACGTCGGACGGCGCGTACGTCCTCGACCGCCAGTACCTCGTCTCGATCGTTTGCGCTCCCACAGCCGTGCAGGGCTCCACCCGCCGGAACGGGTTCGCTTCGCTCGGCGGCCGGGTGGATCAGGGCTACTTCCAGCAGCACGATCCCGAATCCGTGGCTCGCGACGCGGCACGACAGGCGATCACGCTCCTGGGCGCCGGACCGGCGCCGGCGGGCGCGATGCCGGTCGTCATCGCGCCGGGGTGGGGCGGCGTCCTGATCCACGAGTCGTTCGGGCACGCCTCCGAAGGAGACGGCATCAGCCGCAACACGTCGCTCTTGAGCGGCAAGATCGGGACCAAGATTGCCTCTCCGCTCCTTCGGGTCGTCGACGACGCGGGTTGGCCCAACGGCCGGGGCTCCTTCGCGGTCGACGACGAAGCGACGCTGGGGCAGAAGACCGTCCTGATCGACGGCGGCGTCCTGCAGTCCTATCTCCTCGACCGCCAGAGCGGGTCGCTTCTCTCCATGCGCTCGACCGGAAACGGGCGGCGGATGTCCTACCGCCACCGTCCCATCCCGCGAATGAGCAACACGTACATCGACGCCGGCACGAGCGACCCGGCGTCGCTCCTGAGCGGCATCACGAAGGGCTTCTACGCCGCCGAGATGGCGCGGCGGGTCGGTGGACACGACGAGCGGCAACTTCAATTTCGCCGTCCGGCTGGGCTACCTGATCGAGAACGGCCAGCTCACCCAGCCGGTGCGCGGGGCCGTCTTGATCGGCAACTCCCTCGAGACCATGAACCGGATCGAGGGCATCGGCCGCGACCTGGTCGTCGAGCAGAGCCGCGGCACGTGCGGCAAGGATGGACAGCTGGTCCCGGTCGGGGTGGGGCAACCGACGGTCCGCTTTTCCTCGATCACCGTGGGGGGGACGGCGATCTAGCTATGGAACGACCGAAAATCAAAGAGGAGATCGAGCGGGTCCGGATCCTCGCCGAGCGCTCCGGCGCGGCCGAGGCGGAGACCTACTTCGAGTTCATCACGATCGCGGAGGTTCGCGTCCGCGACCGTGAGGTGGAGCTGATCCAGCAATCGGCGATCACCGGGCTCGGCCTCCGCGTCCTCCGCGATCGAAAGATGGGATTTCTCTACACCACCGATCTCCGCCGCACCGTCGTGGACGAGCTGGTGCTCCGGACGATCGCGATGGCCGGCGAAGCGACCCCTCGGGACGAGAACAAGCTCCCCGATCAGATCTTTCCGCCTCAGGGAAACCTGGAGATCTACGACGACACGATCGCCGCGATGAAGCCGGAGGAGCTGATCCCGCTGGCGCGGACGTTGGAGGAGAACGCGATCGCCCAGGACAAGCGAGTCGAAACGACCCAGGACACTCGAGCCGGATACGCGATCGGCGAGGTTCATTTCACGAACACGTTCATCCCCTATCAATTCTTCCAGTCGACCAACTGCTGGCGCTCCTGCACGGCCGTGGCGACGGAAGGCGGCAAGAAGCGCGAAGGGGAATACTCCGATCGGAAACGGGTCTATCTGGACCTGGTCACTCCCGAGCGGATCGGCCGGAAGGCCGCCGAGCGGGCGGTCGCCAAACTCGGCGCCAAGCCGGTTCCCTCGACCAAGGCCCCGGTGATCTTCGAGGCGGAGGCGGCTGGGGCGTTTGTGGGCGGTCTCCTCGGCGCCTTCAACGGCCTGAACGTCATGGAGCAGCGCTCCTTCCTGGCAGGACGGAAGGGACAGCAAATCGCGTCGCCTCTGGTCACGATCGTGGACGATGGAATCATGCGCCGGGGCCTCGGCTCCCGCCCCTTCGACGGGGAAGGGGCGCAGACGCGGCGAACGATCGTCGTGGACCAAGGCGTCCTGGTGCGGTTCCTGCACACGACGGCGACCGCCCGACGCGATAACGTTCAGCCGACCGGGAACGCCATCCGCGGCTATGACTCACTCCCGGCGGTGGGCGCCACGAATTTCTACATCGACCGCGGCTCAGCCAAGCCCGACAACATGATCCAGGAGGTGTCGCGCGGCCTCTACGTCACGGGCACCGCGGGATTCGGATTCGATCTCGCCGCCGGGGAGTACTCGCAGCAGGTCGAGGGGTTCTGGATCGAGGGGGGGAAGCTCACCCAGCCCGTGGAAGGGGTCACGGTCGCCGGCAAGCTCGACGACATGCTGATGGGGGTCGATTCGGTCGGGAAGGACCTCGATTTCCGCAACAATATCGCCTCGCCCAGCCTTCGCTTCAAGGAGCTCACCATCGCCGGAACGTAGCCCGGGCCGCGCGGGTCCGGCCACGTCGTTCCGCGGCCCTAGTCAGGGCACGGGCGTCTTTGGCTGGGTATCGCCCTCTTCCTTGGGGGCCGCGTAGAGCTCCCCCACGGTAAACTTCTTCGGCTGCTTCACGTAGATGTAGGCGGTGTTGGCCGCGGCCGCCCCCTCGCTGCAGGCGGTGATCAGGAGCTTGTATTTTCCGGGGTAGGTCGCGATATCGCCGCAGGAGTAGACACCCTTCACGTTCGTGTTCATCACGTTGTCGACCTGGATCTGATTTCCTTCCAGAGTGAGACCCCACTGGCGGACGATCTTGGTATCCATGAGATAGCCGATGTTGATCGCGACGACGTCGACGGGGATTTCCTCCGCGGCGCCGGTCTTCTTGTTCTTCACGACCACCGATTCGACCTTGTCCGCGCCCTTGATCTCGACCGTTTCCGTTTCGAGCATCGCCCGGATTTTGGATTGCTGCACGTCCTCCACGTAGCTGTCCATCCCCTGCCACTTGTCCAACATGTGGATCAGGACGACATCGGCGGCCGTTTCCTTGATGGAGAGAGCGGACTCCAGGGCGCTGTCCCCGCCGCCGATCACGAGCACCCGTTTTCCGCGGCATTCCTCGACGTCCGGCATCCCGTAGAAAACTCCCTTCCCGCGCAGCTCGGCTTCCCCAGGCTTGTTGATCTTGCGCGGCTCGAAGGCGCCGCCCCCCGTCGCGACGATGACGCTCCTTGCTTCGTAAGCACCCTTGGCCGACGTGACGCGGATCAGATTCGCTTCTTCGTCCCGCGCGATCATGGTGACGTGCTCGCCCGCCTGGATCTGGGCACCCATGTGGTGGGCCTGGTCCACGAAGTTTTTTCCCAGATCCTCACCCATGACGTACGAGTAGGAGGGGTAGTCGTGAACCGGCTTCTTGGGATAGAGGGAGGCAAGCTGGCCGCCCGCGACGGCCGTTTCCAGGAGGAGCGTCGACATTCGGCGCATGCGCGTAAAGAGCGCGGCCGAGAGCCCGGCGGGCCCTGCGCCGATGATGATCACGTCCCAAATCAAGGTCTTGGATCCCTCGGGGTGGAAAGGGGCGTTGAAGGGCAGGGCAGAATAGCATACCCTCGCTGTCTATGATGTCCGCCCCGCCCAAGGTGCTCGAGATCATCGAGGACGCCATCTACGACGAGCAGTCCTCCCATGACTACTACCTCAAGATGGTCGACGTGATCCGCGATCCATCGGGCAAGGAGCAGTTCCGCCACCTGGCGCTCGAGGAGTTTCGCCACCGCGAGATTCTCGAGGAGCGGTGGAAAGTCCTGACCGGCAAACGGTTCCGCTTTGAGCCCACCAAGCTGCCCCACGAGCACGCGCCGATTCCCACCACCAACGCCACGGCGGTCGAGGTGTTGGGGATGGCGATGGAGCAGGAGCTGGAGGCCGTCGCCAAGTACAAGAAACTGGCGGAGGGCGCGCCGGATGAGGCGGCCCGAAGCGCCTATCAGCAGCTCGCCGATGACGAGTATCAGCATTACGAGTGGTTCCGGGCGCAGCGGCACGCCATCCAAAGCGGAATCCACTGGTTCACCGAGACCCTTCCCGGCACCCTCGAACGCTAGGCGGCGCCGCCATGACGCCGGCGGTCTCCCTCGATCTGCGCGCCCCGTCGGTCCCGCACGTTTCGCTCCTCTCGCTCGATACCGTCTGGTTTCAGGTCGCGGGCAGCCTCTGCAACCTCTCCTGCTCGCACTGCTTTATCTCGTCCGGGCCGACCAACCACGACCACGAAATCATGACCCGCGCGGAAGTGCGCGGGTACCTGGACGAGGCGGAAGGGCTGGGCGTGAAGGACTTCTATTTCACCGGCGGGGAGCCGTTCTTGAACCGGGACCTCCTCGGGATTTTGGAAGACTCCCTTCGAGTTGGGCCGGCCACCGTGCTGACGAACGCCACCCTGATCACGGCATCGCGCGCGAGTGAGCTGGCGGGGCTCGCGTCGGGGAGCCGCTACTCGCTCGAGGCGCGCGTCAGCCTCGACGGGCTCACATCCGAGACCAACGATCCGATCCGGGGCGAGGGTTCCTTCGAGGCGACGTTGCTCGGGATCGGTGAATTGGCGAGGGCCGGGATCAACCCGATCATCACCGCCACCCAGACGTGGAGCGACCAGGAGGACCGCGCGCTGCGCGAGAAGTTTCACTCGTTCTTGAGGGGGATCGGTCTCGACCGACCGAGAGTGAAGATCCTCCCGCTCTTTCGGATCGGACGCGAAGCGACGCGCACCCGGGGCTACTCACCGGAGGAGCGGCTCACCCGAGAGCACATGGTGGGGTTCGATCCCTGGATTCTCCAATGCTCGAGCAGCAGGATGGTCACGAGCCGCGGCGTCTTCGTCTGCCCGATCCTGATCGACACGCCCGCGGCGCGGATGGGGCAGACGCTCCGCGAAACGTTGCGCTCGTTCCCGCTCGCTTACGGCGCCTGCCATACGTGCTGGGCGACCGGGGCGTCCTGCCGGAACTAGACGAGGCCGGGGGCGGCCGCGTGTCGGGAGAGGCTCTTCTGCTCGGTCATGGCGGAGGCCTCGAGGGGACGCTCGCATTCCTCGGAGGCGCTTACAACAACCACGTCGCGCTTCGCGCGGTCCTGGCCGACGCCCGCGCGCGGGGAGCAGAGAAAGTCTTCTGCCTCGGTGACCTCGGGGGATTCGGTCCCAATCCAGGCAAGATCTACCCGCTCCTGGAAGAGTTCGGGGTCATGACCATGGCCGGCAACTACGACCGCTCGCTGGCCGAGCGACGCAACGACTGCGGGTGCGGCTACACCCATCCGGCCGACAACCACTTCGCCCAGCTCTCCTACGACTACACCAACCGGCGCACCACCGAGAGCGAGCGGCGGTGGCTCGAGCGACTGCCGTCGGAGATCCGATTCCAGCGAAACGGCAAGCGATACCTCCTCTGCCACGGTTCTCCCCGTCGGGTGAACGAGTTTCTGTGGGAGTCGGGGTCGTCCGACGTCTTCTTGGCGCGGCTGGCGCGGGACGCAAAGGCCGACCAGGTCCTCTGCACCCACACGGGGATCCACTGGCAGCGGGCTCTTCCCGACGGAAGCCGGTTCATCAACGTGGGGGCGGTGGGCCGCCCCGCGAACGATGGCCGCACCGCGGTTTGGTACGCGCTTCTTCCGGCCGGGGCCGACGCGGCCGAGCTGATCCCGGTCGCGTACGATCAGGAAGCGCTCGCGAAGGAAATGGTAGAGGAGGGCCTGCCGTCGGAGTTCATCGAGACGATCCGGACCGGGTGGTGGACCACCTGCCTCGAAATCCTCCCCGCCAAGGAGCGGGCGCGGGGCCGGTTCTGATGGTCGCAGGAATCGGAAGCGCGCTTCGAGAGTACGTCTCGCAGGTCAGGAATTCCGGGAGAAATCCCAAACTCTATCTCTGCGGCATCTTTCTCTTCGGCCTCGGCCAGTCCGTCTTCTCGCTCATCTTCAATCTCTACCTGCGAACGCTCGGCCTCTCCGACTCCGCCATCGGCCAGATTCTCTCCAAGGTATCGATCGGCGCCGCGGTGGCGGCGCTGCCCGCCGCCTTTCTCTTTCGGCGCATCCCGGCCCGCACGCTCCTGGTCCTCGCGGGCGCGCTCACGGCGGCCGGCTACGTGCTCCAGGCCACCCTTACCGCTCCCGAGGCTCTCCTTCTCGCCGCGTTCCTGACCGGAATGGTCATTACCCTGTTCCGCCTCTCGATCGCTCCGGTCGTGATGCGAGAGACAACGTCCGGCGCTCGCCCGTTCCTCTTCAGCGCGGCATTCGGCGCGGTTTTTGCCGCCGCGATCGTCGGGTCGATCGTGGGGGGCGCCCTGCCGCACTTCTTCCGTTCCTTCACCGACGTCGACCAGGACACGCTCCGGTGGACGCTCTTCGCCGGCTGCGGCTTGACGCTTCTCTCCGCTCTACCCTTCGCCGCCATGCGGGAGCGGGCGGAGCCGGGCGCGCTCCCGCCGCCGGGACCGCTGGAGCAGCTCCGCGAAATATTGGAAATTAACTGGAGCCTTCATCTCAAGCTGATCCTTCCCGCGGCGCTCATCGGGCTGGGGGCCGGGCTGATCATCCCGTTCCTGAACCTCTACTTCCGGGACCGGTTCGGGCTGGCCGAGGCGCAGATCGGGATCCTCTTCAGCGTGATGCAGGGATTCATGGTCTTGGGCAACTTTTTCGGTCCGGCGATCTCGCGGCGGCTGGGGCTGGTCGGGGGCGTGGTCGCGACCCAGCTCCTCTCGGTCCCGTTCATGGTGGTGCTCGCGATCTCGACCAATTTCCCCCTGGTCGCGGCCTCGTTCTTTCTGCGGAGCGCGATCATGAACATGAATCAGCCGCTCGTCTCCCACTTCGCGATGGAGGTCGTGCCCGAGCGCGACCACGCCATCACGAACAGCCTCCTTTCCCTCTCCTGGTTCCTCTCATGGAGCGTGAGCGCCGACATCGGGGGCGCGCTGATCGAGCGAAAGGGCTACGCAGAGCCGCTCCTCATCGCCGCGGCGCTCTATGTGGCCGCATCGATCCTCTATTGGATCTTCTTCAGGAATGTCGAGGAAGCCAGCGTTCCGCGCGCCGAAGTGGAAATTCCAGAGGCGTAACTATCACTGAGACAACGGCTTAAACCAACCCCGCTTCTTCCGCCAAAGTCTCGTCGTTGGTCTCAAGTTTCCCCCAGAGGCTGCCGATCATAGGCCGGAGCACGGGAATGGGGCCCGATACGGCCAGGGAGGCCGCGGCAACCGGCCCCAGGGTTTGGGCGGAGTTCACAGTCGTACCTATAACGGAGGGGGAAGCACTATGAAGCGGATTCATCTGACCTTGGTTCTCGTGACGGTGTTCTGTGTGGCGGCGTTTGCCTCGGCCGCGGTGGCCGGCCCGGTCGGCACGATGGAAATCAACGCCGGCTACGCCAAGTCCTCGACCGACGTCACGGGGAACGACGAGTCCATGGGCGGCGGAATTTCGTTTGGTGCCGCCTACTGGCGCTCTGCGTCCCCGACCGTCCAGTGGGGTGCTGAGGTCTCGTACGACAACCTCGGTTCCGGTCGACTGATCGACTAACGGCGACGACGAGCGAGCGTTCTCGGCTAGCGTCTTCCGCATCAACCCGGCAATTCGCGCGAACTTCGGCTCGATGGTGGGCCCGAACTTCTTCGCTCAGGGTGGCGCGGGCTACTACAACGTGTCGCTCGAACGATCGAGAGACAGCGTTCTCGGCGACGTCGAGACGCCAGCGATGGCAAGTTCGGCTTCAACCTCGGCGCCGGCGTGGGCTTCCCGGTCGGTCCGAAGACCAAGATGAACGTCATGGGCCAGTAGCACTCGAGTTTCGACCGACGCGTGACAACACGAACTACCTCGAGTTCAAGGCGGGCGTCGGCTTCGGCCTGTAGTCGAATTCGAGATCTGGAACGACGGACGGGGTGGTGCCGCGAGGCGCCACCCCGTTTCGCTTCGACCTGAGCCGGGAAAGCAGGCTGGTCCTGAGAAGGGATGGGCTCCACATGATCCGCGTAGGGTACCGCTCTTGGATGGGAGCGTTGGTCGCCATCGCCGTCCTCGCTGGAAGCGCCGAGGCGTCGGGGGCGGGGTCGCTGGAGCTGAACGCGGGGTTCGCGAAGTGCTCGACCAATCTGGGCACAAGCGAGGCGTCCATGGCCGGGAGCATTTCGTTCGGCGCGTCCTACTGGAAGCCCATCACCCCGATGGTCTCCTGGGGAGCCGAGGTCTCGATGGACAATTTGGGTACCGCCGAGGCCGAGACGTACGACGTGCTCACGGCGACGACGTTTCACGAGAAGTTCTCGTCCCATATCGTCCGCGTCAATCCGGCTCTTCGTGTGAATTTGGGTGCTACCGTGGGGCCGAGCTTTTTCGCGCAGGGCGGGGCAGGATGGTATCGCCTCTCCTGGGATTACGCGTTCGATAACGGGGTGATCGCGCTGGAATCCGGAGATCAAAGCTCCGAGTTCGGGTACCAGGTCGGCGCCGGGTTGGGCTACCCGGTCGGGCCCCGGACTCGACTGAACGTCACGGGGACCTACCAGGTGGTTCCAGGGAACAACCTGAACAACATGGAGAACACAAACAACGTTCAGGTTCGCGCCGGGTTGGGGTTCGAGTTGTAGGAGTCGGCCGCTGATGGATCGCCGGCCGGCGGAGGGCGCGGCCGTCTAGCGGACGGCCGGGTTGGTCATCGCCTCCGGCGAGAAGACCTTGGCGATCTGTTCCTCGGTGAGAAGTTTTCTCTCCCGCACGATCTCCACGACGGTTTTCCCCGTCTGGGCCGCTTCCTTGGCCACCTCCGCCGCCCTGGCGTAGCCGATGTAGGGATTCAGGGCGGTCGCCAGCGAGATCGATCGATCGAAGTAGCGGCGGCAGATCTCCTCGTTCGCGGTGATGCCATCCACGCACTTGGTGCGGAGCACGCGGAGCGTCGGCGTGAGGAGCGCCAGCGAGCGAAGCAGATTGTGGGCCAGGACGGGCATCATCACGTTCAGCTCCAGCTGGCCCGCCTGCGCCGCGTAGGCGACGGTGGTGTCGTATCCAAGCACCTGATAGGCGGCCATGTTGGCCATCTCCGCGATGACCGGGTTGACCTTGCCTGGCATGATCGAGGAGCCTGGCTGAACCGCCGGCAATACGATCTCGTCGAGTCCCGTGGTCGGCCCGCTGGCCAGGAGCCGCAGGTCGTTCGCGATCCGAGTGAGATCGAGCGCGAAACCCCGCAGGTCGTTCGATACGCGCACGAATGGCGCCATGCTCTGCATCGCTTCGAACAGGTTTGTAGCGGAGCGATAGGGCGTACCGGTCAGCTTGGCCAGGTGCGCGACGGCGCGCTCGCGGTACTTCGGATGCGCGTTGATTCCCGTGCCGACGGCGTTACCCCCCAGGCCGAGTGCCAGGAGCCCCTCTCGGCTCTTCTCGACGGACGACCTCCATCCAAGAACGCACTCCCGGTAGCCCGAGAATTCCTGTCCCAGCGTGATGGGGACGGCGTCCTGAAGGTGGGTGCGGCCTGACTTGAGGAGGTGGGCAAACTCCTCGGCTTTCCGGTCGAAAGACTTGGCGAGGGCGCCCAGCTCTTCAAGCAGGGGACCCGAGAGGTCGTGGGCCGCCAGGCGGATGGCGGTGGGGATCACGTCGTTCGTCGACTGCGCCATGTTGACGTGGTCGTTCGGGTGGACGAGCGCCGAGTCGCCCCGCTTCCCGCCCAGCAGCTCGCAGGCGCGGTTCGCGATCACCTCGTTCACGTTCATGTGAAACGAGGTGCCGGCTCCCGCCTGATAGGCGTCGACCACGAACTGATCGTCGTACTTGCCGGCGAGGATTTCCTCCGCGGCGGCGACGATCGCGTCGGCCTTCTTGGAATCCAGCTCGCCGAGCTCGGCGTTGGCGCGCGCGGCGGCGATCTTGATCCGCGCCACCGCGCGCACCATCTCCACGTGCAGTCGTTCGCCGCTGATCGGGAAGTTGGCGACCGCCCTCGCCGTCTGGACGCCGTAGTAGGCGCTGGCGGGGACTTCGAGTGGGCCGAGGGAATCGCGTTCCACGCGCGTGCCGGAGGCGGCCTCCTCCTTCGCGTCAGACATGGGAGGCCCCGGCGGGCAGCTCGACGTCCGGGATCGACTCCAGGGGCGCCGGATAGACTACCGGGCGCTCCCAGATTCGCGAAAACGCGGCGGCCAGGTGGGCGAGAACCGTCTCTCGCGGCGGTGCCTGCCCGAGCAACGACCGGATCGACGCGACGCCGAGGTGTCGGATTCCGCACGGATGGATGAGGTCGAAGTGGCTCAGATCGGGGTCGAGGTTGAGCGCGAATCCGTGGAACGTCACCCATCGCCGCACCGCGACGCCGATCGCTGCGACCTTTTGTTCACCTACCCAGACGCCGGTGTAGGGGGGGCGGCGCTCCGCCGCCATCCCAAGCGCGCCCAGGCAATCGATCAACGCCTGCTCGATGTCGCGCAGATAGCGGTGGAGGTCGCGTCCGCCCGGAAGGCCGTCCAGAGAAACGATCGGGTACCCCACGATCTGGCCTGGGCCGTGGTAGGTCACGTCCCCGCCGCGCTCGACCGGGATCACCTCGATGCCGCGGCGCGAAAGCTCGGCCGAACCCGCGCGGAGGCTTTCGCCCTGTCCCGACCGACCGACGGTAAGGACGGGCTCGTGCTCGACTATGTAGAGGGCGTCGGAGGAGTCGCCGTGGGAGCGGATTTCAACCGCGCGGTGCTGGAAGGCGAGGGCCGCGCGGTAGGGGACAAGGCCCAGGTCGTAGACCGGAATCGCGCGGGGCATCAAATGGAGTCTAGGAGCCAGCTATCCGGGTCCTCGAGCAGCTCCTTGACGCGGTGGAGGAACATCACGGCGGGCGTTCCGTCGACCAACCGGTGATCGAAGGAGATGACCAGAGTCATCATCCACCGGATCTGGACTCTGTGGTCCCGAACCACGGCTCGCTCCTGGATCAAGTGCACGCCTAGAATGGCGGCTTCCGGGTAGTTGATGATGGGGGTGGACGCGGTCGCTCCGAACATGCCCGCGTTCGTGATCGTGAACGTCCCGCCCTGGATGTCATCCAGGGTGAGCTTGTCGGCACGCGCGCGGGCTCCCAGGTTTTCGATCTCGGCGGAGAGCTGGAGCAGGTTCTTTCGGTCCGCGTCGTGCACGACCGGCACGATCAACCCCTGGTCGCGGTGCACCGCCACGCCGATGTTGTAGTACTTCTTGTAGTGGACCTCGGTCTCCGTCATCGAAGCGTTCAGGACCGGGTACTCCTTGAGAGCCCGGGTCACGGCCCGCATGATGAACGGCATGTAGGTGAGATGGAGCCCGTATTGGCTCTTGACCTTCTCCTTGAGCCGTCCCCGGAGCTCCACCAGCGCGGTCATGTCCACCTCGTCCCAGGTCGAGCAGTGGGCCGTGGTGTGGCGCGAGCGGACCATGTTCTCCGCGATCTTCTTGCGGATGTTCGTGAGCGGGCGCACCTCGACTTCGCGCGACCCGGGGGCGCTGAAAGCGGGAGCGGGAATCGGCGCCAGCGGCTTGGGCGGCGCGGGCACGGATGCGGGCAGGGGTGCCAGGCCCGGTGCGACGGCGCCGATGCCGGCGGAGACGGCGACCCGCCGCGCGTCCAGGTGCGAAAGGACGTCCTCGCGGGTCACACGGCCCCCCATTCCCGAGCCGCGGATCTGCGAAACGTCGAGGTTATTCTCCTTGGCGAGCTTTCGAACCGCGGGCGAGAGACGCATCCCATCGGTGGAGGGCGCGCTGGCGACGGCGGATGCCACGGCGGTGCCGCTCATGACGGGCGCCGGCGCGGGCCGCGAGGGCGCCGGTGCGGAGCCGCTGGATGCGGCGCTGGGCGCGGGCGTGCTCGGACTGGCCGCCGTGGTTCCTCCCGATGCGGCCGGTGCCTTGGCGCCGCCGCCGGCGGGGAGCGACTCGCCGGGGCCCAGGATCACCCCCAGCGTATCGCCCACCTGGGCCACGACGCCTTCCGCCACCGCGATCTGCCCCAGCGTTCCGGCGGACGGAGCGGGCAGCTCGATGTTGATCTTATCGGTGATGATCTCGACGATCGGCTCATCCTTGGCGATCGGATCTCCGACCTTCTTCAGCCACTTGCCGATCGTGCCCTCGACCACGCTCTCGCCGAGCTGCGGCACTACGATGGTGACGGGCATCCCTTCCTCCGACTCCGGCCCGAAGGGGCCGGGCTAATAGGCGACCGTTTCGCGGATCGCCTGGGCGATCCGGTTGGCATCGGGCAAATAGTGTTCGGCCAGGACCGGCGCGAACGGCTCCTGGGGCGCGTCGGGCGGCGATACGCGGCGGACGGGCGCGTCGAGGAATCCAAACCCTTCTTCCGCGATCATCGCGCCGATCTCCGCGCCGACCCCCATCGTCTTCGAGCTCTCGTAGACGACCACGGCCCGCGCCGTCTTCTCGACCGACGCGAGGATCGTCTCCTTGTCGTAGGGCACGAGGGTGCGGAGATCCACGACCTCGACCTCGATCCCTTCCGCCGCGAGCTTCTCGGCGGCCTCCAGCGAGCGATGAAGCATGAGCGCGTACGAAACGACCGTGACGTGGTGGCCTTCCCGCACGATGGTCGCCTTGCCGAGCGGCACGGTGTAGTCGTGCTGCGGGACCGGGCCCTTGACGGTGCGGTAGAGCCGCTTGTGCTCGTAGTAGAGCACCGGGTTCTGGCCGCGGAACGCGGACTTGAGGAGCCCCTTCGCATCATGGGGAGTCGACGGGGTCACCACCACGAGGCCCGGCGCGTGCATGAACCAGGAGGCGTTCGACTGGGAATGATAGATGCCGCCGCCCACCGCGCCGCCGTAGCAGCAGCGGATGACCATCGGGCAGGTGAACATGCCGCCCGAGCGGTATCGCATCTTGGCAGCATGCTCCACGATGCCGTCCATCGAGAGCGAGATGAAGTCGTCAAACTGGATCTCGGGGGAGGGGATCAAGCCCGCGATCGCGGCCCCGACCATCCCCTGCACGAGGAAGTTCTCGGAGATGGGGCTGTCGATCACGCGCATCGGGCCGAACCGCTCGTAAAGGCCCTTGGTCGCCTTGAAAACCCCGCCGTAGCTCGCGATGTCTTCCCCGATCAGGAAGATCCGCTCGTCCCTCTCCATCTCCTCGGCGAGGCCCTGGGTGATGGCCTCGATCAGGGTCATCGTTTTCACGTCCGCCGATCCAGCCGCGGGTGCATGGCTTCGTTCCATAGTCTTCATCGGTGCGCTTTCTCCAATGGCGGCTCGTTCGCGGTCCGCCCTTTCAGCCGCAGGGCGCGTCTCGCCTTCGCGGCGCGGGCTTCTCGCCGATCTTCTTCGGTCTCCGAAATCAACGGCGGCACCGGCTTCGGCCGCCCCTTCTTGTCGATGGCTACGAACGTCACGTAGGCGGTGCTCGTCCGGTTCCGCGCGCCCGTCATGAGATCCTCGCACTCGACGTCGACCCGGATCTCCATCGAGGTCCGGCCGGCGTATGTCATGCGGGCCGCGATGACCGCCAGCTGGCCCACCCGGATCGGCGCCAAGAACGAGACCTGATCGATCGACGCGGTCACCGCCTCGGACCGGCAGTGGCGATGCGCCACGACGGCGGCGGCCAGGTCGACCCAGTGCAACACCATCCCGCCCAGCACGTTCCCCAGAGTGTTGGCATCGTTCGGCAGAACGAGCTGCACCATGTCCACCCGCGAATCGCGGGGGGTCTTGCCCTGGGCGCTAGCCGAGCGGGGCGTAGACGTCCTCCAGAATCTCCTCGGGGTCGGGGTGCGGGCTCTTCTCCGCGAACTCGATCGCCTCCTCGATCTCCCGCTCGATCCTCTGGAGCGTCGACTGCTTGTGCGCGTCGTCGATGATGCCGCGCTCCATCAAGACTTTCTCGTATCTCGGGACGGGGTCCCGCTTCTTCCAATACTCGAGCTCTTCCTGGGTCCGGTAGTTGGCCGGGTCGATCTCCGAGTGGCCGTACCAGCGGTAGGTCTTCATTTCGATCAGCGTCGGGCCGTCGCCGCGGCGCGCCCGCCGGACCGCCTCCTGCGAGGTCTCATAGGAGAGGAGCAGGTCATTGCCGTCGATCGTGATGCCGGGGAAGCCGTATGCCTTGGCTCGCTCGGAGACATTTTCCAGCGGAACGCCGAGGCGCTTGGGCACTGATTCGGCCCAAAGGTTGTCCTGGACGATGAAGACACAGCCGAGCTTGTGAATGCCCGCGAAATTCAGGGCCTCGTGCCAGACCCCGTTCGAGGTCGCGCCCTCCCCCACGAAGGCGACGGCCACGTTGTCCTTCTTCTGGATCTTCCAAGCGAGCGCGCAGCCCGTCACGATGACCGTTTGAGCCGCGATCGTGGAGGCGGGCGTGATGATCCCCGCGGGTTTCCAGCCGTAGTGACAGGGATGCGACTTCCCGCGGTCGGGCGAGTCCTTCCGCGCGAAGAGCTGGGCCATGAGGTACTTGATCGGCATTCCCTTGGTGATCACGGCACCGATCTCGCGGTGCTGGATTCCGATCACGTCCTCGGGGCGAAGCCCGTAGCAAGGCCCGACCACCGTCGCTTCCTGGCCGACCGCGCTGAAGTAGGTGCCGTGAAAGCGTCCCTGCTTGAACAGCCGGCGGCAGCGCTCGTCCACCTGCCGGACCAGATTCATGTAGTAATAGAGGCCCTTTAGCTCATCGTTGGATACCGCCATCGACCCTCCTCATCCGATCCACCGCGCCCCCATGGCCAGGAGTCGCCGCTGAGCGCGGGACTTTAGCCCGCCACAATACCAGAAGATCGCCCCCCGCGCCACGTTCAGACCCGAGCGCCGCGCAGGCGGAGCGCGTTCCCGATCACCGAAACCGAGCTCAAGCTCATCGCCGCGGCGGCGAGGATGGGCGAGAGCTGGATCCCGAGCGCGGGGTAGAGCGCGCCGGCCGCGATCGGGACGCCGAGCGCGTTGTAGACAAACGCGAAGAAGAGGTTCTGCTTGATGTTTCGCATCGTGAGGCTGCTGAGCCGCCGCGCCCGGGCGATGCCCCGGAGGTCGCCTTTGACGAGGATCACCGCCGCGCTCTCCATCGCGACGTCGGTGCCTGTTCCCATGGCGATCCCGACGTCGGCCTGGGCAAGGACGGGGGCGTCGTTGATGCCGTCCCCAGCCATCGCGACGACGTGGCCCTCTCCTTGCAGCCGGCGGACCTCGTCGAGCTTCCTCTCCGGGGACACCTCCGCGAGCACTTCCTCGATCCCAAGCTTCCTCGCGACGCTCTCGGCGGTGCTTTGGACATCGCCCGTGAGCATCACGATCCGCACGCCATCGCGTCGGAGCGCGGCGACGGCTTCGGACGCTTTCTCTCGAATGGGATCGGCGACGCCGAGAAATCCCACCGGAATCCCATCGACCGCCACAAGGGCCACGGTCTGTCCCTCGGCCCGGGCGGCCTCGGTCTTTCCGACGAGCCTGGTAACGTCCAGGCCCAGCGCGGCGAACAGGGTGGGGCTTCCCACGGCGACCCGGTGGCCATCGACCACCCCCTGGACGCCCTTGCCGGTGAGGCTCTCAAATCGCTCCACCGGCAGGAGTGCCAGGCCACGGTCTTTGGCGCCGCGCACGACCGCGGCCGCGATCGGGTGCTCGCTCCTTCGCTCCAAGCTGGCCGCCAGCGCGAGAAGCATGGTTCCGTCACCCTCCAGCGCGGCCACGGCGACGAGGCGGGGCTTGCCTTCGGTGAGCGTGCCGGTCTTGTCCACCACGAGCGTGTCGGCCCTTCCGAGAACCTCGATCGCCTCCGCATTCCGGAACAGAATTCCCAAGGAAGCGCCCTTTCCGCTCGCGACGAGGATCGACATGGGCGTGGCCAATCCGAGCGCGCAGGGGCAGGCGATGATCAGGACGGCGACGGCATTGACGAGCGCGTGCGCCAGTCGCGGCTCGGGTCCCCAGGCCGCCCAGGCGGTGAATGTCGCCAGCGCGATCGCGACGACGGAGGGGACGAAGTATGCCGAGATGACGTCGGCGAGCCGCTGAATCGGCGCCCGAGTCCGCTGTGCCTCGGCGACCATCGCGACGATTCGCGCGAGAAGCGTCTCCGATCCAACCTTCTCCGCCCGCATCACAAAGGAGCCGGTTCCGTTCACGGTGGCGCCGATCACGCGGTCTCCAGCCCCCTTCACCACCGGCATCGATTCGCCCGAGACCATCGACTCGTCCACGGCGCTCTCGCCCTCGATGACGGCGCCGTCGACCGGGATCTTCTCGCCCGGACGAACGAGGAGCCGGTCGCCGATCACGATCCGCTCGAGCGGCACGTCCTCATCGGTCCCGTCGGCCTGGAGGCGCCGCGCGGACTTGGCGCCCAACCGGAGCAGTTTCTGCACCGCGGCGCTCGTGTGGCTGCGCGCTTTGAGCTCCAGTACCTGGCCGAGGAGAACCAACGTGACGATCGCGGCAGCCGCCTCGAAGTAAACGCCGACCTCACCATGCCCGTCGCGGAATCCTGATGGAAAAAGGCCCGGAAATACCACGGCCACGACGCTGTAGCCGTAGGCGACGAATACCCCCAGCCCGATCAGCGTGAACATGTTAAGGCTCTTGTTCCGGATCGAGGCGACGGCGCGTTCGTAGAAGGGCCAGGCCCCCCAGGTGCAGATCGGAGTGGCGAGGAAAAGCTGGAGGAGCTGGCCGGTTCGCGTCGCGATGAGGGGCCTCGCGGCGGCGCCCGGAATCAGGTGCGCCATCGCGATGGCGACGACAGGGATCGTGAGTGCCGCGGCGATCCAGAAGCGACGCGCCATCTGGCGCAGCTCGGGATTCTCGCCCTCCAGGGCTCCGACCGGCTCGAGGGCCATGCCGCAGATCGGGCAGGCGCCCGGTCCCGCCTGGCGGATCTGCGGGTGCATGGGGCAGGTGTACTCGGCGGAGGAGGCGGCGGTGGCCGCGGGCCCGCGTGTCCCCGTAGGGGCGACTCTCGCCGAGAGGGGACCGGTCGTGGCCCGGCCCGAAAGGAACGCGGTCGGGTTCCGGACGAATCGGTCCCGGCAGCTCGCGCTGCAGAAGAGGTAGTCGCGGCCTTCGTGCCGGTGGCGGTGTGGGCTCCCGGGCGAGACCGACATCCCGCAGACGATGTCCTGATCCGGCTGATCCGGCGTCCGGGGCGGCCCCCCGGGAGTCGCCCGATTTGGTGTCTGGGTGCGCATCGAATCGAGGATAGCCGGCGTCATAGTCGTTAAGATAGTGCCGTGGCGGAGTCGGAAAGGCGTTGGGGGCCTTTCACATGGTTGGTATCATCTCCCGTCCGAACCGCCCGACAGCGATTTCCCCGCCAGGAGAGCAGATGACAGACACCGCGATCGCGGAATCTCAAGTATTAGATGCGCTCCGCACGGTCATGGATCCCGACCTGAATCGGGACATCGTGAGCCTCAACTTCGTTCGCAACCTCAAGATCGAGGGCTCGACCGTTTCCTTCGACGTCAATCTCACGACCCCTGCCTGCCCGGTCAAAGACCGGCTTCGGGAGCAGTCGCAGCAGGCGGTGCTGGCCAAAGTCCCTGGAGTCCGGGATGTTCGGGTGAACATGACCGCCGAGGTCCGCAGACCTCCGGCTCCGGATACAGGCGTCCTGAAGAACGTGCGGCACATCATCGCGGTGGGAAGCGGAAAGGGGGGCGTGGGGAAGTCGACCGTCGCGGCCAACCTTGCGGTTTCGCTGGCGCGAAGCGGCGCGCGGGTCGGGCTCCTGGACGCGGACATTTACGGGCCCAGCATTCCAATCATGATGCGGTCCGGCCGTCCCGCCGAGCCGCGCGCGGACAATCGAATCGACCCGGGCGAAGCGCACGGCGTCAAGCTGATGTCGATGGGGTACATGAGCCCTGGAGACCAGCCGCTCATCTGGCGCGGCCCGATGGCGCACAAGGCGCTCCAGCAGTGCCTTCTGGGCGTGGATTGGGGGGAGCTGGACTACCTCGTGGTGGATCTTCCGCCCGGCACGGGCGACGTCCACCTCACGCTGGTGCAGACGGCGACGGTGACGGGGGCTGTGATCGTATCGACGCCGCAGGACGTGGGCTTGCAGATCTCCATGAAAACGCTCCGCATGTTCCAGCAGACGAAGGTGCATATCCTGGGCATTGTCGAGAACATGAGCACCTACGTCTGTCCGCACTGCGGAGAGCGCGACGATCTCTTCGGGCACGGCGGGGCCCGACGCGCGGCGGAATCCCTGGGAATTCCATTCCTGGGCGAAATCCCGCTCGACGCCGCGATCCGCCGCTATTCCGACGAGGGGACCCCGGTCGTCCTCTCCGCGCCCGATTCTCCATCGGGGCGCGCGTTCGGCGACATCGCCGGAAAATTGGCCCAGCAGGTGAGCATTCGGACCTTCAAGCAGATCGCCCTCACCATCGTCGAGGAGTAGGATGCCCGCACTCTCTCCGGACGCCGGAACGCCCGTCAGCATCAAGAAGAAGGGCGGCGAGCGCCTCACGATCGCGTGGGCCGACGGACACGAGAGCCAGTACCTTGCGCGATATCTCCGCGGGCGCTGCCCCTGCGCCCAGTGCGTGAGCGAGACGAGCGGCCAGCGAATGGTCTTCGAAGAGCACGTGAATCCGGACGTCAAGATCGAGGCCGCCAAGATCGTCGGCAACTACGCCCTCCACTTCGAGTGGAGCGACGGCCACTTCACCGGGATCTACAGCTTCGACCTTCTCCGGCGGCTCTGCCCCTGCGCCACGTGCGCCGCGGCGGCCGCCTCCTAGCCTCCCATCCGATTCCTCGACGGTCCGATCGGCGCCTTCCAGGAGCTGGAGGCGTGGCGGCGCACGCTCTTCGCGCTCTGGGTGGCCGAGTTCTTCACCATGCTCGGCATCAGCATGTTCCTTCCGTTCCTGCCGCTCTACCTCCGCCAGCTCGGCGTGACCGAGCCTGGAAAGCTGGAGACGATGAGCGGCCTCATTTTCGCGGCCCCGTTCTTCGCGGCGACGGTGGCGACGCCCGTCTGGGGATTTCTCGGAGATCGCCACGGTCGAAAACTGATGGTCGTTCGCGCCGCGCTCGGCCTGACGGTCGCGGCGACCTTGATGGGCCTGGCCACCACGGTCGCGCAGCTCTTCTTTCTCCGCGTGGGGCAGGGGGCCATCAGCGGCTTCATCGCCGCCGCGATCGCGCTCATGGCGTCCAGCGCCCCCCGCGAGCGCATGGGCTACGCGCTGGGTACCCTGCAGACCGCGATCCCGAGCGGCACGATTTTGGGCCCGCTCGTGGGTGGATACCTGGCCGACCGGATTGGGGCGAGGCAGGTCTTCTTCGTGACGGCCGCCCTGACCCTGACTTCGGCGATCATCGTGATGGCACTCGTCCGGGAAGGGGAGCGGACGCGCTCGAATGAGGGTTTTGGGCGAATTTGGGAGAACTACCGGCTGGTCTTCGGGACACCGCAGATTCGGCTGCTCTACTTCGTTCTCTTCGGCTGCCAGTTCGCGCTCATGGCGCTCGGCCCGGTGATGGCGCTCTTCGTGGAGTCGCTCGGCGCCCACGGCAGGCTCCTCGCGACCACGACCGGCGCGATCTTCGCCGTGACCGGGCTCGCGACGGTGCTGACGGCGCCGCGGTGGGGACGGAGGAGCGATCGAGGCGGTTACCGACCAACGCTCGGGATCGCGCTGATCGGCTCGGGGTTGTTCGCGCTACCGCAGGGGCTGGTGACCGCGCCGTGGCAGCTCTTCCTGGCGCGGATTCCCTACGGGGTCTTCATCGGGGGCGTGGTCCCGAGCGTCCACGCGATGATCAGCCTTCGGGCTCCCGACGCTCGCCGCGCCGGGGTCCTCGGCATTACGTCGACCGCGCTCATGCTCGGAAATCTGATGGGCCCGCTCCTGGGCGGCGCCATCGCGGGCGCGTTCGGGCTTCGATCGATCTTCTTCGTATCGACCGCGGTATTCGTGGCGATCACGCTCTTCCTGCTCCCCCGGGTCCGCGAGCCCGAGCGGCAGGACGTCGCGGCCCCCCTCGCTCCTATCGAGCCAGAATCATCCTCCCCATAAGCGTCTGCCCTCCGGCGGTCAGCCGGTAGAAATAGACCCCGCTTGCCAGCGGACCCGAGCCTCGCCCGGTGCCATTCCACGACACGAAGTGGACTCCTGCCGCCTGATTCTCGTCCACGAGCACCTTCACCTCTCGTCCGCGGACGTCGTAGACGGCGAGCCGCGCGTGGGTCCCGGCGGGAAGTAGATACTCGATGTGGGTATCGCCGTTGAACGGGTTCGGTGAATTGGGTCTCAGCTCGAGTCGGCCCTGGGCGAAGGCCAGATCGCCTTCGTCGTCCATCCGGTCGTCGTTATCCTCCGCGAACTGATTGTGGAGACAATCGAGCCGTGCGTGGTTATAGCCGCGCAGCCGCTCGGTCAATCGTCCGGCCTGTTCGTACTGCGTGGGGTAGGACCTGCGCTTGAGAACCAGGTTTCCGTAAGCCAGCAAGAATGTTTGGGCATCGGCGATCGTGGACTGGATGCAATCCGCGCCCGTCGCCCCATTGGCCAGGTTGAGGAGCGCGGCCAGGAGCTCGGCTCGCAGCCTGCTGTTTGCGTTCCGCGTATCATGCCGGCTCTTTAGGATTGCTTGCGCCTGATCCACGGTGGTGACCACCAAGTTGCCGAGTGTTTGCGGGAGATACATCGCGATATCGCTCGGCCGATTCCTCCAGAAGCATGCGGAGCGAGGCCTGACGACGACTTGCGCGTCGTCATTGACGATGTCCCCCACGCCCTCCGCATCCGAGATCGTGGAGTTCACGGGGTTGGTGAGATCGACCAGGAACGTCTCATCCGGCTCGATGCGACGGTCGCCCGTCACCCTGACCGTGATGAACTGGACCGTCCTGCCCGGCGAAAATGCGAGTGTCCCCCTGGCGGGCATGTAGTCCGAGGGTGTCGAGGCGGTCCCATCGCTCGTCGCAAAGTCGACGGCAACGCGCTGGCCGCTCGTGGGTGAGAGGGTCACCATGAACGTCGCTTCAACCAGTCCTTCATTCCTCTCGATGACCTTGACGTCGCTGATCGATAGCGTCGGCAGAGCGGTTTCACCCGTCACCGTGATCGTGATCGCCTCGAAGTCACTCAGAGTCGGATTGCCGTTGTCCGTCACGCGGACCGTCGCTGGGAAGCTGCCGGTCGCCGCGGGCGTCCAGGCGAAGGCGCCCGTCGAGGAATTGATCGTCGCCCCGCCAGGTGCGCCCGCGTCGAGCGAGAAGGTCAAGGTGTTGGCCGGAATGTCGGCATCGGTCGCGGTCGCCGTGAAGGCGAGAGGGGTGCCCACGGCCACGCTCTTGTTCCCGATCGCCGCCAGAACCGGCGCCACGTTCACCTCGTTGACGGTGACCGTGATCGTCTCGAAGTCGCTCAGCGTCGGGCTGCCGTTGTCCGTCACCCGAACCGTGATCGGATAGGCGCCCGGGCCCTGCGACTCCGTCGGGGTCCAGGAGAAGACCCCCGTTGAGCTGTTAATGGTCGCTCCTGCAGGAGCGCCCGCATCCAGCGAGAACGTGAGAACCGAGCCCGCGTCCGGATCGGTCGCCGTGGCGGTGAAGGTGAGCGCCACCAGCTCATTCACCGTCTTGTTGCCGATCGCACCCAGCACTGGTGCCTGGTTCGGAGCCGCGCTCACCGTGATCGTAATGAGCTCGAAGGCGCTCATCGTTGGAGAGCCGTTGTCCGTCACCCGGACCGTCACCGGGAAGCCGCCGTTGGCAGCAGGCGTCCAGCTAAAGGCGCCGGTCGAGGAATTGATCGTCGCGCCGGCAGGGGCACCCGCGTCGAGCGAGAAGGTCAAGGTGTTGGCCGGAATGTCGACGTCGGTCGCGGTGGCCGTGAAGGTGATTGCCACCCCCGCCGTCCCCGCCTTGTTCCCGATGGCCGCCAGAACCGGCGCCACGTTCACCTCATTGACGGTGACCGTGATCGTCTCGAAGTCGCTCAGCGTCGGGCTGCCGTTGTCCGTCACCCGAACCGTGATCGGATAGGCGCCCGGGCCCTGCGACTCCGTCGGGGTCCAGGAGAAAGCGCCCGTTGAGCTGTTGATGGTCGCCCCGGCCGGAGCGCCCGCATCCAGCGAGAACGTGAGCACCGAGCCGGCGTCCGGATCGGTCGCCGTGGCCGTGAAGGTGAGCGCCACCAACTCGTTCACCGTCTTGTTGCCGATCAGGCCCAGCACTGGTGCCTGGTTCGGGGCCGCGCTCACCGTGATCGTAATGAGTTCGAAGGCGCTCATCGTTGGAGAGCCGTTGTCCGTCACGCGGACCGTCACCGGGAAGCCGCCGTTGGCCGCGGGAGTCCAGCTAAAGGCGCCCGTCGAGGAATTGATCGTCGCGCCGGCAGGAGCGCCCGCATCGAGCGAGAAGGTCAAGGTGTTGGCCGGAATGTCGGCATCGGTCGCGGTTGCCGTGAAGGTGATCGCCACCCCCACCGTCCCCGCCTTGTTCCCGATGGGCACGAGGACCGGTGCGACATTCACCTCGTTGACCGTGATCGTGATCGCCGCGTGCCGCTCATCGCTGGGGTGCCGTTGTCCGTCGCGCGAATAGTCACCGGGTAGGTGCCCGGACCCTGCGCTTCGCTCGGGGTCCAGCTGAAGGCGCCGGTGCCGGCACCAATCGTGGCGCCGGCAGGAGCACCGGCGTCCAACGACCACGAGATCGTGTTCGCAGGCACGTCGGCGTCCGTCGCGGTCACCGTGAAGGTCAACGCCACGAGCTCGTTGACGGTCTTGTTGCCGGGATTCGTGACCACCGGCGCAACGTTCACCTCATTGACGGTGACTGTGATCGCGGCCGTGCCGCTCATCGCCGGGGTGCCGTTATCCGTCGCGCGAATGGTCACCGGATAGGTGCCAGGACCCTGCGCTTCGGTCGGGGTCCAGCTGAGGGCGCCGGTCCCCGCACCAATCGTGGCACCGGCAGGAGCACCCGCGTCCAATGACCACGCAATCGTGTTCGCGGGAATGTCAGCATCCGTCGCCGTCACCGTGAAGGTCAACGCCACCAGTTCGTCGACGGTCTTGTTGCCGGGATTCGTTACCACGGGCGCCACGTTCACCTCATTGACGGTGACCGTGATCGTCTCGAAGTCGCTCAGGGTCGGGCTGCCGTTGTCCGTCACCCGAACCGTGATCGGATAGGCGCCCGGGCCCTGCGACTCCGTCGGGGTCCAGGAGAAAGCGCCCGTTGAGCTGTTGATGGTCGCCCCGGCCGGGGCGCCCGCATCCAGCGAGAACGTGAGCACCGAGCCGGCGTCCGGATCGGTCGCCGTGGCCGTGAAGGTGAGCGCCACCAACTCGTTCACCGTCTTGTTGCCGATCAGGCCCAGCACTGGTGCCTGGTTCGGGGCCGCGCTCACCGTGATCGTAATGAGCTCGAAGGCGCTCATCGTTGGAGAGCCGTTGTCCGTCACGCGGACCGTCACCGGGAAGCCGCCGTTGGCCGCGGGAGTCCAGCTAAAGGCGCCCGTCGAGGAATTGATCGTCGCGCCGGCAGGAGCGCCCGCATCGAGCGAGAAGGTCAAGGTGTTGGCCGGAATGTCGGCATCGGTCGCGGTCGCCGTGAAGGTGATCGCCACCCCCACGGTACCCGCCTTGTTCCCGATGGGCACCAGGATCGGTGCGACATTCACCTCGTTGACCGTGATCGTGATGGCCGCGATGCCGCTCATCGCCGGGGTGCCGTTGTCCGTCGCGCGAATAGTCACCGGGTAGGTGCCCGGACCCTGTGCTTCGGTCGGGGCCCACGAGAAGGCACCGGTCCCAGTCACAATCGCGGCTCCGGCGGGAGCGCCCGCGTCCAGCGACCATGCGATCGTGTTCGCCGGCACGTCGGCATCCGTCGCCGTCACCGTGAAGGTCAACGCCACGAGCTCGTTGACGGTCTTGTTGCCAGGATTCGTGACCACCGGCGCCACGTTCACCTCGTTCACGGTGACCGTGATCACCTCGAAATCGCTCATCGGCGGGGCGCCATTGTCCGTCGCCCGGATCGTGATGGGGAAGCTCCCCGGGCCTTGCGCCTCGGTGGGGGTCCAGCTGAAGGCGCCCGTCGAGCCATTGATCGTCGCGCCGGCCGGAGCACCCGCGTCGAGCGAGAAGGTCAGCGTGTTGGTCGGAAGATCGGCGTCGGTGGCCGTGGCGGTAAACGTCAACGCGACCAGCTCGTTCACCGTCTTGTTTCCGATCGCGGCAAGAACCGGCGCCACGTTCACCTCGTTCACGGTGACCGTGATCACCTCGAAGTCGCTCATCGGCGGGGCGCCATTGTCCGTCGCCCGAATCGTGATGGGGAAGCTCCCCGGGCCTTGCGCCTCGGTGGGGGTCCAGCTGAAGGCGCCCGTCGAGCCATTGATCGTCGCGCCGGCCGGAGCACCCGCGTCGAGCGAGAAGGTCAGCGTGTTGGTCGGAAGATCGGCGTCGGTGGCCGTGGCGGTAAACGTCAACGCGACCAGCTCGTTCACCGTCTTGTTTCCGATCGCGGCAAGAACCGGCGCCACGTTCACCTCGTTCACGGTGACCGTGATCACCTCGAAGTCGCTCATCGGCGGGGCGCCATTGTCCGTCGCCCGAATCGTGATGGGGAAGCTCCCCGGGCCTTGCGCCTCGGTGGGGGTCCAGCTGAAGGCGCCCGTCGAGCCATTGATCGTCGCGCCGGCCGGAGCACCCGCGTCGAGCGAGAAGGCCAGCGTGTTGGTCGGAAGATCGGCGTCGGTGGCCGTGGCGGTAAAGGTCAACGCGACCAGCTCGCTCACCGTCTTGTTTCCGATCGCGGCAAGAACCGGCGCCACGTTCACCTCGTTCACGGTGACCGTGATCACCTCGAAATCGCTCATCGGAGGCGTGCCGTTGTCGGTCGCCCGGATCGTGACGGGGAAGCTCCCGGGGCCCTGTGCCTCAGTGGGCGTCCAAGAGAAGGCGCCCGTAGCCGCGTTGATCCCAGCTCCTGGAGCTGCGCCCGCGTCCAGAGAAAACGCGATCGTCTGTCCCGCATCCGGGTCGGTCGCCGACGCCGTGAAGGCCAACGTCGCCAATTCGTTCACGGTCTTATCCCCAATTGTGGCGAGGACGGGCGGTTGATTGAGCGCGGGGTTCACGGTCACGGTGACAAATTCGGATCCGCTGAGCGGAGGCGTTCCATTGTCCGCGACGCGAACCGTCATGGCGTTGTTGCCGACCTGCCCCGCGGTGGGTGTCCACGAGAACGCTCCGGTCGTCGGATTGATCGCGGCGCCGGTGGGGAAGCCCGCGTCCAATGAAAAGGCGAGCGAATTCGCAGGGAGATCCGCGTCGGTCGCCGTGGCCGTGAAGGCCACTGGGACGCCCACGTTCGTCGTCTTGTTTCCTATGGCGGCCAGGACCGGCGCCACGTTCACCTCGCTCACAGTCGCCGTGATCGTCTCGGAATCACTCTGCGGGGGCCCCCCGTTGTCGGTCGCGCGGATGGTGACCGGGAAGACGCCAGGGCCCTGCACTTCGGTCGGGGTCCAGGCGAAGGCACCGGTCGAGGCGCCAATCGTGGCGCCCGCGGGCGCGCCGGCGTCCAAGGAAAACGCAACCGTTTGGCCCGCGTCGGGATCCGTCGCGGTCGCCGTGAAAGCCAGGAGTGCCAACTCGTTCACCGTCTTGTTGCCGATCGCGGCCAGCACCGGCGGCGAGTTTCCTGTGGAGACGACGTTCAGGACCACCGAGGTGGGGTTATACGTCACCGTCCAACCAAGGTTGGAACCGAGTGCGGGGAGGTTCTCGGTGCTGAACACCCCGGAGCGCGAGCCGCATGTCAAGATGGTGAATGTGTTTCCGGTCGAGGGGTTGAACCCGTTGATGCGGGAGACGTTGAGCGCGCCGTTGAGCGTCGCAGCTCCCGATATGTTCAGTTGATCGAACTCCGAGCCCGCTGTCAGTCCACCGATTTCGACGTTGTAGGCGCCACCCGAGGATTGGGTGTAGCTGCCGACCCCGTTGAGAATGGCGGGCGAGAATCCGGGAGTGACGATGCCGCCGGCATTGGCTACGTTCCCGGTGACCGTTCCGAACCCAGACAGGAGGCCACCATTGATATTGAGGGGCGTTGCCGTAGTGAGATTTCCCCCGTTGAGAATCGTGGCGCCCGCCGTCTGGGTATAGCTCGTGGTGGAGGCCAGAATCCCGGTCAGAACCTGGGTGGTACCTGCATTCGTGTAGGGGACGCCGATGGATGACGTTCCCGTCAAGATCGACTTCTGGAACGTCCCCGGACCGAGGTTGTTGAACGCCGGCGCGGTACCACCCCCGTTGATGATCGACGCGTTGTTCTGGCAATCCCACAACCCACTGTTGTTCACCACCGCGCCCGATTGCATCTGGAACACTCCCGTCCCCGTCCAGTTCACCGTCCCCGCATTGCTCAGCCGCCGACCCGACAGCGTCTCCCCCGTCGCACTGCCCAGGTTCAGCACCCCCGTAGACGTGAACTTCGTCGTACCCGTCCCCGTCATCTGCCCGCCGGTCCAGGTGTACGTGCTCGTCACCGTCAGCGTGTCGGGACCACCCAGCACCCCCGCCGTCTCCGTCATCGTCCCGGAACTGAACGTCAACGGCGTGTTCACGTTCACCGTGCCGCCCGAGATCTGGATCCCGCCGCTCAGGCTGGTGCCCGCGTTAAGGTTGTGCGTCGACCCATTGAAATCGATGACCCCCGTCCCCGCGATCATCGGCCCCGTGCTTGCCCCTCCAGACGGCAGTGTCAGCGTCCCCGTCGTCAACACCTGCATCGTCCCATTGTTGACGTACGGAACCCCCAGCGATGACGTTCCCGTCAAAATCGACTTCTGGAACGTCCCCGGACCGAGGTTGTTGAACGCCGGCGCGGTACCACCCCCGTTGATGATCGACGCGTTGTTCTGGCAATCCCACAACCCACTGTTGTTCACCACCGCGGCCGATTGCATCTGGAACACTCCCGTCCCCGGTCCAGTTCACCGTCCCCGCATTGCTCAGCCGCCGACCCGACAGCGTCTCCCCGGTCGCACTGCCCAGGTTCAGCACCCCCGTAGACGTGAACTTCGTCGTACCCGTCCCCGTCATCTGCCCGCCGGTCCAGGTGTACGTGCTCGTCACCGTCAGCGTGTCGGGACCACCCAGCACCCCCGCCGTCTCCGTCATCGTCCCGGAACTGAACGTCAACGGCGTGTTCACGTTCACCGTGCCGCCGGAGATGTGGATCCCGCCGCTCAGGCTGGTGCCCGCGTTCAGGTTGTGCGTCGACCCATTGAAATCGATGACCCCCGTCCCCGCGATCATCGGCCCCGTGCTTGCCCCTCCAGACGGCAGTGTCAGCGTCCCCGTCGTCAACACCTGCATCGTCCCGTTGTTGACGTACGGAACCCCCAGCGATGTCGTCCCCGTCAAAATCGACTTCTGGAACGTCCCCGGACCGAGGTTGTTGAACGCCGGCGCGGTACCACCTCCGTTGATGATCGACGCGTTGTTCTGGCAATCCCACAACCCACTGTTGTTCACCACCGCGGCCGATTGCATCTGGAACACTCCCGTCCCCGTCCAGTTCACCGTCCCCGCATTGCTCAGCCGCCGACCCGACAGCGTCTCCCCGGTCGCACTGCCCAGGTTCAGCACCCCCGTAGACGTGAACTTCGTCGTACCCGTCCCCGTCATCTGCCCGCCGGTCCAGGTGTACGTGCTCGTCACCGTCAGCGTGTCGGGACCACCCAGCACCCCCGCCGTCTCCGTCATCGTCCCGGAACTGAACGTCAACGGCGTGTTCACGTTCACCGTGCCGCCCGAGATCTGGATCCCGCCGCTCAGGCTGGTGCCAGCGTTTAGGTTGTGCGTCGACCCATTGAAATCGATGACCCCCGTCCCCGCGATCATCGGCCCCGTGCTTGCCCCTCCAGACGGCAGTGTCAGCGTCCCCGTCGTCAACACCTGCATCGTCCCATTGTTGACGTACGGAACCCCCAGCGATGACGTTCCCGTCAAGATCGACTTCTGGAACGTCCCCGGACCGAGGTTGTTGAACGCCGGCGCGGTACCACCCCCGTTGATGATCGACGCGTTGTTCTGGCAATCCCACAACCCGCCGTTATTCACCACCGCGGCCGATTGCATCTGGAACACTCCCGCCCCGGTCCAGTTCACCGTCCCCGCATTGCTCAGCCGCCGACCCGACAGCGTCTCCCCGGTCGCACTGCCCAGGTTCAGCACCCCCGTAGACGTGAACTTCGTCGTACCCGTCCCCGTCATCTGCCCGCCGGTCCAGGTGTACGTGCTCGTCACCGTCAGCGTGTCGGGACCACCCAGCACCCCCGCCGTCTCCGTCATCGTCCCGGAACTGAACGTCAACGGCGTGTTCACGTTCACCGTGCCACCCGAGATCTGGATCCCGCCGCTCAGGCTGGTGCCAGGGTTTAGGTTGTGCGTCGACCCATTGAAATCGATGACCCCCGTCCCCGCGATCATCGGCCCCGTGCTTGCCCCTCCAGACGGCAGTGTCAGCGTCCCCGTCGTCAACACCTGCATCGTCCCATTGTTGACGTACGGAACCCCCAGCGATGACGTTCCCGTCAAAGTCGACTTCTGGAACGTCCCCGGACCGAGGTTGTTGAACGCGGGCGCGGTACCACCCCCGTTGATGATCGACGCGTTGTTCTGGCAATCCCACAACCCACTGTTGTTCACCACCGCGGCCGAGCCCACCGCGAACACCCCCGTCCCCGTCCAGTTCACCGTCCCCGCATTGCTCAGCCGCCGACCCGAAAGCGTCTCCCCCGTCGCACTGCCCAGGTTCAGCACCCCCGTGGACGTGAACTTCGTCGTACCCGTCCCCGTCATCTGACCGCCGGTCCAGGTGTACGTGCTCGTCACCGTCAGCGTGTCGGGACCACCCAGCACCCCCGCCGTCTGGGTCATAGTCCCGGAGCTGAACGTGATAGGCGTGTTCACGTTCACCGTGCCGCCGGAGATGTGGATCCCGCCGCTCAGGCTGGTGCCCGCGTTCAGGTTGTGCGTCGACGCGTTGAAGTCGATGACCCCCGTCCCCGCGATCATCGGCCCCGTGCTCGTCCCACCAAGCGGCAACGTCAGTGTCCCCGTCGTCAACACCTGCATCGTCCCGTTGTTGACGTAGGGAATCCCTAGCGATGTCGTCCCCGTACCCGCCGACTTCTGGAACGTGCCCGTGTTGTTAAACGAAACCGCGGCGCCGCCCCCGAATGCGATCGTCACGTCGCTCTGGCAGTCCCACAACCCGCTGTTATTCACCACCGCACCCGAGCTCATGACCAAGCCGGCCGCCGACGTCCAGTTCACCGTGCCCGCGTTGCTCAGGGCTCGTCCGGACATGAGCTGTCCACCTGTTCCGTTCAGGTTCAGCACCCCCGTCGAGCCGATCGTCGTCGCCCCGGTTCCAGACGTGGACATCTGGCCGGCGCCCCAATTCATGATGCCGTCCACCGTCAAGGTTCCGTTGCCTAGGATGAATCCCGAAACCTCGGTTAGGACGCCGTTGGCGTTCACGACGCTCGGGCCGTCCAGCGTCAGCGAATTGCCCGTTATCGATAACGTCTGCGTCCCGGACGCGCCGCCCAGCACGAGCCTCGCAGCCGTCGCGCTGACGCTGAGCGTCACGGTGTACGAGCCCGCCAGCGTGATGTTCACGGTGTCCGACGCGGCCGGCAGGGACGGATTGGAGCTCCAGTTGGCCGCGGTTCCCCAACTGCCGCCCGCTGCATTGATCCACGAAACGACGTTGGCTTGTGCGGAGTTGGGCAGCGCGAGAAGCGTGAGCAGGGAAAGCGTGGAGGAAATGAAGGAAATGCGGAATGAACGGTGGAGAATCACGGGGCCCCCCCCTGGCTAGCTACTCCCCGAGCGCAGGCGGTCGCGGGGATGGAAGCCGAGGCGATCGAGCCAGGCGGGGAGCAATAAGACCCACAGCATAAGCATGAAGTCGCCCGGTATGCTACTCCTCGAGCGCGCTCTTGTCAATTCATTTCAACGAGTTGCGGGCGAGTGAGGTGTCCCCGGCCGCCGCTCCTACCGGGCCAGGATCACACGCCCCGTTAGCGTCACGCCGCCGGCGCTGAGGCGGTAGATGTAGAAGCCGCTCGCCAGCGATCTGCGGCTATTGCCGGTGCCGTCCCAGGCGGCGGAGTGGTCCCCGGCACTCTCCACCGCGTCGACGAGCACCCGCACCTCGCGGCCGCGGATGTCGTAGATGGCAAGCCGGACATGCTCTTCGGCCTGGAGCCGATAGTCAATGCGGGTGGCGGCACTGAAGGGGTTGGGGAAGCAGGGCCGCAGGGCCGTGGCCGCGGCGTGCTCGGACACGTTGATCGTGATGGCCTCGAAGTCGGTCAGCGGTGGGCTCCCGTCGTCCGTGACGCGGATTGTCACCAAGTACGTTCCGGTCGCATCGGGCGTCCAGCTGAAGGCCCCAGCCGAGGGGTCGATCGTCGCGCCCGTCGGTGCGCCAGGGTCGAGCGAGAAGGTCAGCGTGTTCACCGGAACGTCTGGGTCGGTCGCAGTCGCGGTGAAGGTGAGCGCGACCCTGGGCAACACGGTCTTGCTGCCGATGGGGGCCAATACCGGGACCGCGTTCACGTCGTTCACCGCAATCGTGATCGTCTCCGAATCGCTCAGCGGGGGAGGGCCGTTGTCCGTGACCCGCACCGTGACGGGGTAGCTGCCCGGCCCCTGGGCGTCGGTCGGCGTCCAGCTGAAGACACCGGTCACAGGATGGATGGATGCGCCGGCGGGCGCGCCGGCGTCGAGCGTGAAGGTCCGAGTCTGGCCGAAATCGGGATCGGTTGCGGTCGCGGTGAAGGTCGATCGCACCGACTCGTCGATCGTCCGGTTGCCGATCGCCGCCAGGACCGGGGCGCGGTTCGTGGGATCGCCCACGGTGATGAAGATCATCTGTGAAGCCGTCAGCGGTGGGGCCCCATTATCGGTGGCGCGGATCGTGAGTGGGTAGACGCCCGCCGCGGATGAAGTCCACGAGAAGGCGCCCGTGCCGGGATCGATCGTCGCCCCCGTCGGAGCGCCGGTCCCTAGCGAAAAGGCGATCGCGTTGGCTGGGATGTCGCCATCGGTCGCGGTGGCCGTGAAGGCGAGCAGCGCGCCCTCGGTCACGGTCTGATTTCCAATGGGAGCGAGGGCGGGCGCCCCATTCACCTCGCTCACCGCCACCGTGAGCGTCTCGAAGTCGCTCAGAAATCCAGTCCCGTTGTCAGTCACGCGAACGGTGACCGGATGGGAGCCCGGGCCCTGCGCCTCGGCGGGCGTCCATCCGAAGACGCCGCTCGCCGGGTCGATCGCCGAGCCCGTCGGGTTCCCCGGGTCGAGCGAGAACGCCAACGTCTGGCCGGCGTCCGGGTCCGTCGCCGTGGCCGTGAACGCGAGTGGTGCGAGTTCGTTCACCGTCTTGTCGCCGATCCCGGCGAGGACGGGCGCCGCGTTCGGAGCCGCGCCCACCGTGATCGTGATCTCCTCGAAGGCGCTCAAGGGTGGCGTGCCGTTGTCGGTCACGCGGAGGGTCACGGGGAAGACGCCCGTGGCGTCCGGGATCCAGCCGAAACCGCCCGTTGTGGTGTTGATCGTCGCGCCCGCGGGCGCGCCCGCGTCGAGCGAGAAGGAGAGCGAGTTCGCCGGCAGGTCCGTATCCGTCGCTGTGGCAGTGAAGATGACGGGCACGCCCACCGCGCCAGCCTTGTTGCCGATCGGGTTCAGGACCGGCGCCGAGTTCGCTTCGGCGACCGTGATCGCGATCGTCTCAGCGTCGCTCAGCGAGGGCGACCCGTCGTCCACGACGCGGACCGTCACGGAATGGATGCCCGGGCCGTCCGTCTCCGTCGGAGTCCAGGAGAAGGCACCGGTGGAGGCGCCGATCGTCGCGCCCGCGGGCGCACCCGCGTCGAGCGAGAAGGTCAAGGCGTTGGCCGGGAGATCCGCGTCGGATGCGCTGGCCATGAAGGTCAGCGCGGTCAGCTCGTCCACCGTCTTGTCGCCGATCGCGGCCAACACGGGCGCCGCGTTCACCTCACCGACCAGGATGGTGATCGCAGCCGCTCCGTCCAGAGCTGGCGTCCCGTTGTCGGTCGCGCGGATCGTCGCCGGATAGGAGCCCGGGCCCTGCGCCTCGGTTGGCGTCCACGCAAAGGCGCCCGTGGAGGCGTTGATTCCGGCGCCGCTCGGCGCGCCCCCGTCGAGCGACCAGGAAGGCGTGTTCCCCGGCACGTCGGCGTCGGTCGCGGTCACCGTGAAGTTGAGAGCCGCCAGCTCGCTGACGGTCCGGTTCCCAGGGCTGACCACCACCGGCGCGCCGTTCACCTCGAGAACCGTGACCGTGATCGTCTCGAAGTCGCTCAGGTTGGGGTTGCCGTTGTCGGTCACCCGGACCGTGATCGGGTAGCTCCCCGGGCCCTGGGCCTCCGTCGGAGTCCAGCTGAACGCACCCGACCCGCCGATCGCCGCGCCGGTCGGGGCGCCCGCGTCCAGGGTGAACGCCATCCCGTTGCCGTCAGGATCGCTCGCCGTTGCCGTCAAGGTGAGGGTCGCCAGCTCGCCCACGGTCTTGTCTCCGATCGGGTCGAGCACCGGCGCCCGGTTCGGGGCGGGGCTCACCGAGAGCGTCACGACCTCGAAGTCGCTCAGCGGCAGTGCACCGTTGTCGGTGACCCGCACCGTGATCGGGAACGCGCCGTTGGCGCTGGGGGTCCAACTGAAGGCCCCGGTCGAGCCATTGATCGTCGCGCCAGCCGGCGCCCCGGCGTCGAGCGAGAAGGTAAGTGTGTTGGCCGGATTGTCGGCGTCGGTCGCGGTGGCGGTGAACGTGATTGGAAGCCCCACGGTGCCCGCCTTGTTGCCGATCGGCACGAGAACCGGCGCGACGTTCACTTCGTTGACCGCGATCGTGAAGGCGGCGGTTCCGCTCAGCGATGGCGACCCATCGTCGATCGCCCGGACGGTGATGGGGTAGACCCCGGGGCCCTGCGCTTCCGTCGGTGTCCAGAAGAAGACGTGCGTCGTCGCATTGATGGTGGCTCCCATGGGAGCGCCCGCGTCGAGCGACCAGGTCAGCGTGTTCGCGGGAACGTCGGAGTCGGTTGCGGTCAGCGTGAAGGTCAGCTGCGCCTGCTCGTTCACGGTTCGGTCGCCAGGGTTCGTAACCACCGGCACCCCGTTCACCTCGTTCACGGTTACGGTGAACGCCTGGGAGTCATCGAGGGTCGGCGTCCCGTTGTCCGTCACCCGAATCGTAATCGGGAACGTGCCGGGTCCCTGCGCTTCGGAGGGCGTCCAAGAGAACGCGCCCGTCGATGCGGTGATCGTCGCACCGGCCGGCGCCCCCGCGTCGAGCGAGAAGGCCAGGGCATTCGCGGGGAAATCGGCGTCAGTCGCGGCTGCCGTGAAGGTAAACGCGGCCAGCTCGTTCACCGTTCGGTCGCCGATCGGCGCCAGCACGGGAGCCGCGTTCACCTCGTTCGCCGTGACCGCGATCGCCGCCGTGCCGCTGAGAATCGGCGCTCCGTTGTCGGTCACGCGGATCGTCACCGGGTAGGTGCCTGGGCCCTGCGTTTCCGTAGGCGTCCACGCGAAAACGCCTGTCGAGGCATTGATCGCGGCCCCGGAGGGAGCGCCTCCGTCCAGCGACCAGCTCAGCGCGTTGGCCGGCTGATCCGAGTCCGTTGCGCTCGCGGTGAAGTTGAGCGCGACCAGCTCGCTGACGGTCTTGTTTCCCGGGCTCGCCACGACCGGCGCGGCGTTCACCTCGTTGACCGTGATGGCGATCGCCTCGAAATCGCTCAAGGACGGCGTTCCGTTGTCGGTCGCGCGGATCGTCACCGGGTAAGTCCCGGGGCCCTGCGCTTCGGTCGGCGTCCAGGAGAACGCTCCCGTTGAGGCGTTGATCGTGGCGCCGGTCGGAGCGCCCGCGTCGAGCGAGAAGGTCACGGTGCCGGCGGGCACGTCGCTGTCCGTGGCCGTCGCCGTGAAGGCGACCGTCGCCACCTCGTTCACGGTCTTGTCGCCGATCGGAGCCAGCACGGGCGCCGCGTTCACGTCGTTCACCGTGACCGTGATCGCCGAGGTACCGCTCAGAACGGGCGTTCCGTTGTCGGTCGCCCGGATCGTGACGGGATGGACGCCCGGGCCCTGGGTCTCGGTCGGAGTCCACGAGAAGGCTCCCGTCGCGGCGTTGATCGTAGCCCCCGCCGGCGCGCCTGCGTCGAGGGACCAGGCGAGCGTGTTTGCCGGCTGGTCCGCGTCGGCCGCCCCCGCCGTGAACGCGAGGTTCGAAAGCTCGTTGACCGTCCTGTCGCCCGGGCTCGCCACCGCGGGGGCCGTGTTCACCTCGTTGACGGTGACCGTGATCGTCTCGAAATCGCTGAGGGTCGGGCTGCCGTTGTCGGTCACCCGAACGACGATCGGGAAGCTGCCCGGGCCCTGCGACTCGGTTGGGGTCCAGGCAAACGCGCCCGTCGAGCCGTTGATCGCCGCTCCGGTCGGGGCGCCGGCGTCGAGCGAGAACGCGAGCAGGTCTCCCGCGTTGGGATCGGTCGCGGTCGCCGTGAACGCTAGCGCCGTCAGCTCGTTCACCGTCTTGTTGCCGATCGCGCCGAGCACCGGCGTCTGGTTGGGAGCGGGGCTCACCGAGATGGTGATCGCCTCGAAATCGCTGAGCGGCGGCGTTCCGTTGTCGGTGACCCGGATCGTGACGGGGAAGGTGCCGTTGCGTCGCCGGGGTCCAGCTGAAGGCGCCCGTCGATGCGTTGATCGTGGCGCCTGCGGGGGCGCCCGCGTCGAGCGAGAAGGTCACCGTGTTCGCCGGAACGTCCGCGTCGGTCGCCGTCGCCGTGAAGGTGATCGGCACCGCCACGGTGCCCGCCTTGTTTCCGATCGGCGTGAGGGCCGGGGCCACGTTCACCTCGCTGACGGCGACCGTGAAGGCGGCCGTTCCGCTGAGCGCAGGAGACCCGTCGTCGATCGCGCGGATCGTGATCGGGTAGGTGCCGGGGCCCTGTGACTCGGTTGGGGTCCACGAGAAGGTCTGCGTCGTGGCGTTGATCGCGGCGCCCGGGGGCGCGCCCGCGTCGAGCGACCATGTGAGCGCGTTCGCGGGCAGATCCGCGTCGGTCGCGGTCAGGGAGAAGGAGAGCGTCGTCGCTCGTTGACGGTCCGATTGCCCGGGTTCGTGACCGCGGGCGCCGCGTTCACCTCGTTCACCGTGGCGGTGATCGCCGCCGTGCCGCTCAGGGCGGGCGTTCCGTTGTCGGTCGCGCGAATCGTGACGGGATAGGTCCCGGGGCCCTGCGCCTCGGTCGGCGTCCAGGTGAACGCGCCGGTCGAAGCGTCGATCGTCGCCCCCGCGGGCGCGCCCGCGTCCAGCGACCACGTCCGCGTGTTCGCCGGGACGTCGGCATCGGCCGCCGTCACCGTGAAGGTGAGCGCCGTCAGCTCGTTCACCGTCTTGTCGCCGGGATCGGTCGCGACCGGGGCCACGTTCACCTCGTTGACGGTGACCGTGACGAGCGCCGTTCCGCTCAGCGCTGGCGTGCCGTTGTCGGTCGCGCGGATCGTGATCGGGTAGGTCCCCGGGCCCTGCGCCTCGGTCGGCGTCCAGGAGAAAGCACCGGTCGAAGCGTCGATCGCCGTCGCCCGCGGGAGCTCCGGCGTCCAGGGACCACGAGATCGTGTTCGCCGGCATGTCGGAATCGGTGGCCGTCACCGTGAAGAGCAGGGCCGTCAGCTCGTTGACCGTCTTGTTGCCCGGATTCGCGACGACGGGGGCTGCGTTTACCTCGTTCACCGTGACCGTGATCGCGGCCGTCCCGCTCAGTGCGGGCGTGCCGTTGTCCGTCGCGCGGATCGTGACGGGGTAGCTCCCCGGTCCTTGGGCCTCGGTCGGCGTCCAGCAGAAGGCGCCGGTCGAGGCGTTGATCGTCGCCCCCGCAGGCGCGCCGGCGTCGAGAGACCACACGATAGAATTCGCGGGAACATCCGAGTCCGTCGCCGTCGCCGTGAATGTGAGCGCGGTCAGCTCGTTGACCGTCTTGTCGCCAGGATCGGCCACCGCGGGCGCCGCGTTCACCTCGTTTACCGTGACCGCGATCCCCTCGAAATCGCTCAGCGCGGGCGTTCCGCTGTCGGTGGCGCGAATCGTGATCGGGAAGGCGCTCGAGGGACCCTGCGCTTCGGTTGGGGTCCACGAGAAGGCCCCGGTCGAAGCGCTAATGGTCGCGCCCGGAGGGCCCGCGTCGATCGAGAAGGTGATGGCGTTGGCCGGAAGATCGGTATCGGTCGCGGTGGCGGTGAAGGCGAGGGTCGCCAGCTCGTTCACCGTCTTGCTGCCGATCGCGGCGAGCGCCGGCGCGACGTTCACCTCGTTGACGGTGACCGTGATGGTCTCCGTATCGCTCAGCGGGGCGCTTCCGTTGTCGGTTACTCGGAACGTGATGGGGTAGCTCCCGGGGCCCTGGACCTCGGTTGGGGTCCACGTGAACGTGCCCGTCGTGCCGTTGATCGCCGACCCGGCCGGATTGCCGGCGTCCAGCGAGAACGTCAGCGTCTGCCCGGCGTCCGGATCCGTGGCGGTCGCGGTGAACGCCAGCGTCGCCAGCTCGTTCACCGTCTTGTTCCCGACCGCGCCGAGCACCGGCGGCTGGTTCGGAGCCGGGCTCACCGTGATCGTGATCGCTTCGAAATCGCTGAGCGCCGGCGACCCGCTGTCCGTCGCGCGGACGGTGACCGGGAACGTCCCATTGGCGCCCGGGGTCCACGAGAAGGCGCCCGTCGACGCGTTGATCGTCGCTCCGGCCGGAGCGCCCGCGTCGAGCGAGAAGCTGAGCGTGTTGGCGGGGACGTCCGGATCGGTCGCCGTCGCGGTGAAAGTGATCGCCACGCCCACCGTGCCCGCCTTGTTCCCGATGACCCCGAGGACCGGCCCTGAATTGACGTCATTGACGGTCACCGTGATCGAGGCGGTGCCGCTCAGGCCGGGGGTCCCGCCGTCCGTCGCACGGACGGTCACCGGGTAGGTACCGGGGCCCTGCGCTTCGGTCGGCGTCCAAGAGAAGGCGCCGGTCGAAGGGTTGATCGCCGCTCCGCCCGGGGCACCCGCGTCGAGCGACCAGGACAGCGTGTTGGCCGGCACGTCCACGTCCGTCGCCGTCACCGTGAAAGTCAGAGCCGTCAGCTCGTCGACGGTCCGGTTGCCCGTGCTCGTGACCACCGGCGCGGTGTTCACCTCGTTCACCGTGATCGTGATCGTCACGGCGTCGTCCAGAGCCGGCGTGCCGCTGTCCGTCGCGCGGATCGTGACCGGGTAGCTGCCCGGGCCCTGCGCCTCGGTCGGCGTCCATGAGAACGCGCCGGTTCCGGAGCCGATCGCGGCCCCCGACGGCGCTCCCGCGTCCAGCGACCAGGTGAACGTGTTCGCCGGGACATCGGCGTCCGTGGCCGTCGCCGTGAACGACAGCGTCGTGAGCTCGTTGACCGTCTTGTTGCCCGGGCTCGCCACCGTCGGTGCCGTGTTCACCTCGGTCACCGTGATCGTGATCGCCGTGGTCCCGCCCAAGGCCGGGCTTCCGTTGTCGGTGCCTCGAATCGTGACCGGATAGACCCCCGGTCCCTGCGCCTCGGTCGGGGTCCAGCTGAACGCGCCCGCGGCGTTGATCGTCGCGCCGACCGGAGCGCCGGCGTCGAGCGACCACGTGATCGCGTTCGCCGGAACGTCGGAATCGGTCGGCGTCACCGTGAAGCTGAGCGCCGTCAGCTCCGCGACGGTCTTGTCGCCAGGGTCAATCAATACCGGTGCGACATTCACCTCGTTCACGGTGACGGCGATCGTTTCGAAGTCGTCCAGGGCCGGCGTTCCCTCGTCCGTGACGCGGATGGTTATGGGGTAGCTGCCCGGGCCCTGCGCTTCCGTTGGTGTCCACGCGAATGCGCCCGTCGAAGGGTTGATCGCCGCGCCCGCCGGCGCCCCGGCATCCAGGGAGTAGGTCAGCGAACTCGGGATGTCGGTGTCCGTCGCGGTGGCGGTGAACGCGAGCGCCACGAGCTCGTTCACCGTCTTGTTTCCGATCGCGCCGAGCACCGGCGCCACATTCACTTCCTGGACCGTGATCGTGATCGCCGCCGCGCCGCTCAACGCGGCTGTCCCGTTGTCCGTCGCCCGGATCGTGATCGGGAAGGTACCCGGACCCTGTGCTTCGGTCGGGGTCCACGAGAAGGCGGCGGTCCCGGCTCCGATCGTCGCGCCGGCCGGAGATCCCGCGTCGAGCGACCATGTCAGGGTATTGGCGGGCAGGTCGGCGTCCGTCGCGGTGGCGGTGAAGGCCAGATGGGCGAGCTCATTGACGGTCTGGTTTCCGGGGTTGGCCACCACCGGCGCGACGTTCTCTTCGTTGACGGTGATCGTGATCGCTGCGGTCCCGCTCGTGGTCGGCGCCCCATTGTCCGTCGCGCGAATCGTGATCGGGAACGACCCCGGTCCCTGAGCTTCGGTCGGCGTCCATGAGAAGGCGCCGGTCGACGAATTGATCGCCGCGCCCGGCGGAGCTCCCGCGTCCAATGACCAGCTCAGAGTGTTCACCGGAACATCGGAGTCCGTTGCGGTCACGGTGAACGCCAGCGTTACAATCTCGTTGACGGTCTTGCTCCCGGGACTCGTGACGGTGGGCGTCGCATTTACCTCGTTCACGGTGACGGTGATCACCTCGAAATCGCTGAGCGTTGGTGTGCCGTTGTCCGTCGCGCGAATCGTGATGGGGAGCGTCCCGGGCCCTTGGGCCTCCGTCGGCGTCCAGGAGAAGGCCCCGGTCGAGGCATTGATCGCCGCGCCCGCGGGAAATCCTGCATCGAGGGAGAACGTGAGTGTGTTGGCCGGGAGGTCGGGGTCCGCGGCGGTGGCGGTAAACGCCAGCGCCTCAAGCTCGTTGACGGTCTTGTTCCCGGGATTCGTGACGGTGGGCGACGAATTTACCTCGTTCACGCTGACGGTGATCGCCTCAAAATCGCTCAGCGTCGGCGTGCCGTTGTCCGTCGCGCGAATCGTGATGGGGAACGACCCCGGTCCCTGCGCCTCCGTCGGGGTCCACGAGAAGACCCCCGTCGTGCTCCCGATCGTCGAACCCGTGGGCGCGCCGGCGTCGAGAGAGAAGGTCACCGTGTTCGCCGGGACGTCGGCGTCGGTCGCGGTCGCAGTGAACGCCAGCGCCGACCCCTCGCTCACCGTCCTGTTCCCGATCGCGGTGAGCGTCGGCGCCACATTCACTTCGTTCACCGTAGCCGTGATCGCTTCAAAGTCGGACATCGCAGGCGTCCCGTTGTCGGTGGCCCGAATCGTGATGGGGAAGCTGCCCGGCCCCTGCGCCTCCGTCGGGGTCCAGGAGAAGGCTCCGGTCAGGGCGTTGATCGTCGCACCCGATGGCGCACCCGCGTCCAGCGACCACGCGATGGCTTCGGCCGGCAGGTCGCCGTCCGTCGCGGTCGCCGTGAAAGTCAGGGCCGCCAGCTCGCTCACCGTCTTGTTCCCGATCGCGGTGAGCGTCGGCGCCACATTCACTTCGTTCACCGTAACCGTGATCGCCTCGAAGTCGCTGAGCGCCGGCGTTCCGTTGTCGGTGGCGCGGATCGTGATGGGGAATGTTCCCGGCCCCTGCGCCTCGGTCGGAGTCCAGGAGAAGGCTCCGGTCGAGGGGTTGATCGTCGCGCCGGCTGGAGCGCCCTCGAGCGACCAGGTCAGGGTGTTGGCCGGCGCGTCGGCGTCCGTGGCCGCAACCGTGAAGGTCAGAGACGTCAACTCATTGACCGTGTGGCTTCCAGGATTCGTCACGACCGGCGCTACGTTCACCTCATTGACGGTGACCGCGATTCCCTCGAAGTCGCTGAGCGCCGGCGTCCCGTTGTCCGTGGCGCGAATGGTGATGGGGTAGGTCCCGGGGCCCTGCGCCTCCGTCGGGGTCCAGGAGAAGGCTCCGGTCGAGGCGTTGATCGTCGCGCCCGTGGGCGCGCCGGCGTCGAGAGAGAAGGTGACCGTGTTCGCCGGGACATCGGAGTCGGTCGCGGTCGCCGTGAAGGCGAGGGTCGCCAGTTCGGCCACCGTCTTGTTTCCGGTGGCCGTAAGCACGGGGGCGGCGTTCACCTCATTGACCGTGACCGTGATCGCCTCGGCGTCGCTCAGCGCAGGCCCGCCCCGTTGTCCGTCGCGCGGATCGTGATGGGGAAGCTGCCCGGCCCCTGCGCCTCCGTCGGGGTCCAGGAGAAGGCGCCGGTCGAGGCGTTGATCGTCGCGCCCGTGGGCGCGCCGGCGTCGAGAGAGAAAGTCAGGGTGTTCGCCGGGACGTCGGAGTCGGTTGCCGTTGCCGTGAAGGCGAGGATCGCCAGTTCGGCCACCGTCTTGTTTCCGGTAGCCGTAAGCACGGGGGCGGCGTTCACCTCATTCACGGTGACCGTGATCGCCTCGGCGTCGCTCAGCGCACCCGTCCCGTTGTCCGTCGCGCGGATCGTGATGGGGAAGCTGCCCGGCCCCTGCGCCTCCGTCGGGGTCCAGGAGAAGGCTCCGGTCAGGGCGTTGATCGTCGCACCCGATGGGCGCACCCGCGTCCAGCGAGCACGCGATGGTGTTCGCCGGCAGGTCGGCGTCCGTCGCGGTCGCCGTGAAAGTCGAGGGTCGCCAGCTCGCTCACCGTCTTGTTCCCGATCGCGGTGAGCGTCGGCGCCACGTTCACCTCGTTCACCGTAACCGTGATCGCCTCGAAGTCGCTCAGCGCCGGCGTTCCGTTGTCGGTGGCGCGGATCGTGATGGGGAATGTTCCCGGCCCCTGCGCCTCGGTCGGAGTCCAGGAGAAGGCTCCGGTCGAGGGGTTGATCGTCGCGCCGGCTGGAGCGCCCTCGAGCGACCAGGTCAGGGTGTTGGCCGGCGCGTCGGCGTCCGTGGCCGCAACCGTGAAGGTCAGAGACGTCAACTCATTGACCGTGTGGCTTCCAGGATTCGTCACGACCGGCGCTACGTTCACCTCATTGACGGTGACCGCGATTCCCTCGAAGTCGCTGAGCGCCGGCGTCCCGTTGTCCGTGGCGCGAATGGTGATGGGGTAGGTGCCGGGGCCCTGCGCCTCCGTCGGGGTCCAGGAGAAGGCTCCGGTCGAGGCGTTGATCGTCGCGCCAGTCGGCGCGCCGGCGTCGAGAGAGAAGGTGACCGTGTTCGCCGGGACATCGGCGTCGGTCGCGGTCGCCGTGAAGGCGAGGGTCGCCAGTTCGGCCACCGTCTTGTTTCCGGTGGCCGTAAGCACGGGGGCGGCGTTCACCTCATTGACCGTGACCGTGATGGCCTCGAAGTCGCTCAGGGTGGGCGTCGCCGTTGTCCGTGGCGCGAATGGTGATGGGGTAAACACCCGGCCCCTGCACTTCGGTCGGCGTCCAAGAAAACGCGCCAGTCGAGGGGTTTATCGTTGCGCCGGCGGGCGCACCGGCGTCGAGAGAGAAAGTCAGGGTGTTCGCCGGGACGTCGGAGTCGGTTGCCGTTGCCGTGAAGGCGAGGGTCGCCAGTTCGGCCACCGTCTTGTTTCCGATCGCGGCCGTAAGCACGGGGGCCGCGTTCACTTCATTGACGGTGATCGTGGTCGCGCCGGCGCCGCTCAGCGCCGGAGTTCCGTTGTCCGTGGCACGGATGGTGATCGGATAGGTTCCCGGACCCTCAGCCTCCGTCGGAATCCAGGAAAACACTCCAGTCCCGGATCCGATGGTTGCTCCCGCGGGGGCGCCCTCGAGCGACCAGGTAAGGGTGTTGGCCGGCGCGTCGGCGTCCGTGGCCGCAACCGTGAAGGTCAGAGACGCCAACTCATTGACCGTGTGACTCCCCGGATTCGTTATCACAGGAGAAACGTTCACCTCATTCACGGTGACCGCGATTCCCTCGAAGTCGCTGAGCGCCGGCGTCCCGTTGTCCGTGGCGCGAATCGTGATGGGGTAGGTGCCGGGTCCCTGAGCCTCCGTCGGCGTCCACGAGAAGGCCCCCGTCGTGCTCCCGATCGTCGCACCCGATGGCGCACCCGCGTCCAGCGACCACGCGATGGCTTCGGCCGGCAGGTCGCCGTCGGTCGCGGTCGTCGTGAAGGCCAAAGTCGCCAGCTCGCTCACCGTCTTGTTCCCGATCGCGGTGAGCGTCGGTGCGGCGTTCACCTCATTCACATTGACGGTAATCACCTCGAAGTCGCTCAGCGCCGACGTGCCGTTGTCCGTCGCGCGAATCGTGATGGGGAAGCTGCCCGGCCCCTGCGCCTCCGTCGGAGTCCACGAGAAGGCCCCGGTCGAGGCGTTGATCGTCGCGCCCGCGGGAAATCCTGCATCGAGGGAGAACGTGAGTGTGTTGGCCGGGAGGTCGTCGTCGGTCGCGGTGGCCGTGAACGCCAGGGTTGCCAGCTCACTCACCGTCCTGTTCCCGATCGCGGTGAGCGTCGGCGCCACATCCACTTCGTTCACCGTAACCGTAATCGTCTCAAAGTCGAACATCGCCGGCGTTCCGTCGTCGGTGGCCCGGATCGTGATCGGGAACGAGCCGGGTCCCTGAGCCTCCGTCGGCGTCCACGAGAAGGCCCCCGTCGTGCTCCCGATCGCCGCGCCGGCGGGAGATCCAGCGTCCAGCGAGAAGGCCAGCGTGTTGGCCGGGAGGTCGCCGTCCGTTGCGGTCGCCGTAAACGCCAGGGCCGCCAGCTCGCTCACCGTCTTGTTCCCGATCGCGGCCAGCACCGGCGCCGCGTTCACCTCGTCGGCCGTTACCGTAATCGCCTCAAAGTCGAACATCGCGGGCGTTCCGTCGTCGGTGGCCCGAATCGTAATGGGGAACGAGCCGGGTCCCTGAGCTTCGGTTGGGGCCCAGGAGAAGGCGCCCGTCGACGAATTGATCGTCGCGCCGGCGGGGGCGCCGGCGTCGAGCGAGTAAACGACGGTCTGTCCGACGTCGGGATCGGTCGCGGACGTTGTGAAAGCAAGCGCCGCGAGCTCATTCACGGTCCTGTCGCCGATCGCCGCCAGAACCGGCGGTTGATTTCCGTTCACGGTGATCACGACGTCGTGAGATCCGCTGAGCGCGGGGCTACCGTTGTCCGTGGCGCGCACCGTTGCAGGATTGGCGCCCACCTGGCCCACTGTCGGCGTCCAAGCAAAGGCGCCCGTCGTGCTCCCGATCGAGGCCCCGGCCGGAAAGCCGGCATCCAACGAGAACGTCAACGCGTTTGCTGGCAGATCAGCGTCTGTGGCGGTGGCGGTGAACGCCACGGGGCTCCCGACGGTCGTGGTTCTGTTTCCAATGGGAGCCACGACCGGCGCGATATTGACTTCGTTCACCGTTATGGTGATGGTCTCGGATGCGCTCTCCGGCGGTCCGCCGTTGTCGGTGGCGCGGATCGTGATGGGGAAGGCGCCGGGGCCCTGTGCTTCGGTCGGGGTCCAAGCGAACGCACCGGTCGTCGGGTTGATGGTGGCTCCCGCCGGCGCGCCTCCGTCGAGGGAGAACCCGACCGTGTCGCTGACGTCGGGGTCGGTTGCCGTGGCCGTGAAGGCAAGCGTGGCCAGCTCGTCCGTTGTCTTGTCGCCGATGGCGTCCAGCGTGGGCGGTGTCGCCAGAGCCAAGATAGGGACGGAAAGCATCCCAATGACGTAAGTGATTGCGACTAAATAGAAAACCCGGACCGGACTGGGCAATACCATTCGGGTCGACCCCCACCAGGGCGACGGATCCCCTGGCGAAGGCAGTCGTGGAGAGGGCAACTGGATGCGGGCTACCTGGGCACGGAGTGATCCACTAATCCACTATGGCACGAACCTCATATCCTAGCCCAGCAGGCGACCGTTCGTCAAATCATTTCAACAAGTTGCGGTTGCGGGACCGCGTGCCTCAGGCGGGGGCGCTTTAGGCCGGGGAGGCCCTCACAGCTTGATGTAAGCCCACCCGCTGTAGTAACCTACGCGGCTACCACCGAGCGAGACAGGAGGCAGGGGCATTGAAGATCGAAACCACGCTGGCCGGGAGCTATCCCAAGCTCCCGACCCAGACAGGCGATACCAATCTCCGGGTCGTGCGAAACCGTCGCGACCAGGGCAAGGCCACCGACGCGGACGTAATCAATGCCATCCGCGAGACCACGCGCAGGATTCTGGCGATCCAGGAACGGGCCGGCATCGATCTGCCGGTCGACGGCGCCGCGGGGTGGGACGATGGGCAGACCTACGTTGCCCGGTCGCTCGGCGGCTTCCAGATTGCAGGGCTGATCCGATACCTCGACACCAACACCTACTACCGCCAGCCGGAGATCGTGGGTGCGGTGACCTGGGAGCGCCCGATTACGGTAGACGACTACCGAAGCGCGCAGTCGATGTCGGCGCGGCCGGTTAAGGCGCTGCTCCCGGGCCCGTTCTCGCTCTACCGGTTCTCGAGGGACCGCCACTATCAGTCACCCTCCGACGCTCTCCGTGCGATCGGAGCGGCGCTCGCTCGAGAAGCGCAGGCGCTTGAGAAGGCGGGCGCGCGCTGGATCCACTTTGAGGAGCCATGGATCGCGCGGGCCCGCGCCGAGGAAGCGCCGCTCGTGCGCGCCGCGCTCGAGCCTCTCCTCGCCGACCGGACCGCCCGAACGGTGATCCACGTGCCATTCGGAGCCCCCGCAACCGTATTCGAGGCCCTTCGCGACTTGCCCTGGACCGCGATTGGCCTGGACTTGGTCGGGGCCCCCGCCGGATGGGAGCTCCTCGCACGCGTTCCCGAGGGCAGGACGGTCGTTCTGGGCTTGGTTGACGCGCGCAATACGCGCCTCGAAGACCCGGCTGACCTCGCCCGCGCCATCGCGCGAGCCAAGACCGCTCGCCCTGACCTCGAGTTCCAACTCAGCCCCAGCGCCAGCTTGGAGTATTTGCCGGCGGACCGGGCGGAGCAGAAGGTCTCCCGCTTGGTCGAGGCGGCCAAGATCGCCATGCGGAACGGAGGTTGATGATGCCCCGCGGACTCTGGACGACCACCGTCGGCAGTTTCCCCAAGCCCCCGAATCTGGAGAAGGCACGCCAGCAATTTGCTCGCGGCGAGATCAAGGCCGATGCGCTGCAAGAGCTGGAGCGGGCCGAGACGATTCAGATGATCCGTCGCCAGGAGGAGGCTGGGCTCGACATCCTCGTGGACGGGGAGCTCTATCGCGGAGACATGACGACCTACTTTGCCGAGCTGATGCCCGGCTACGCGATCTCGAACCCAGTCCGGTCCTACGGGAATCGCTACTACCGGAAGCCGATCGCGGTGGGGCCGATCCGCCGCAAGAAGGCGCTGACGGTGGACTGGTGGAAGTTCGCCCAATCGCAGACTTCAAAGCCGATCAAGGGGATGCTCACCGGCCCCTACACGATGATGGATTGGTCCTTCAACGAGCATTACCCATCGCGCGAAGCGATGGCGATGGACCTGGCCGAGGCGATCCGCGAGGAAGCGATCGCGCTTCAAGAGGCCGGGGCGAAATACATCCAAATCGACGAGCCTGCCGTTTCGGTACGCCCCGATGAGCTCAAGCTTGCGGTCCGCGCCCTGGGTCGCGCCACGGAGGGGCTGAAGGCGAAGACGATCACCCACATCTGTTACGGAGACTTCGACGTGATCTACCCCGCCATGCTCGATCTGCCGGTCGACATGATCGACCTGGAGATGGCGAACAGCAGGTACGATCTTCTCGACCGCTTCCGCGCACACGCGTTTACCAAGGAAATCGGCTACGGAGTGCTCGACGTTCATTCGCACCGGATCGAGAGCAAGGAAGAGGTCAAGGCCGGGATTCTCCGCGGCCTCGAGGTCCTGAAGCCGGAGCAGATGTACGTCGATCCCGACTGCGGCCTGAAGACGCGCACGATCGACGAATCGTTCGCAAAGCTCAAGGTGATGGTCGACGCGGTGCGGGAGGTCCGGGAGGAGAAGGGCATCACGGCGTGACGCGGACGGAATCGGCCGATCTGACCGGCCTGACGATCAACCGCGAACAACCGCCCCCCGCCTCCGGCAGCCCTGGGCGGAAGTGGACCATCGCCTTTGTGATCGCCGCGGTAGTCCTCCCCCTCATCGCGTTCGTCTTGCCGATCGTCCGCCCCAAGGTGCTCACGGTCACCGTCGCTCGAGCCGAGGCGCTCGGCGGGTCCCCTGGCGTCGGGGCATCCGAGGTTCTTACGGCGAGCGGCTACATCGTGGCCCGACAGCGGGCGTCGGTCTCCACCGAGGTGGCGGGGCGCCTCGAAGCCCTCTACGTGAGCGAGGGGAGCCGCGTGCAGAAGGGGCAGGTGCTCGGCGTGCTCCGGAACGAAGATCAGAAGGCCGCCGTCGAGAGCGCGAAGGCGGCGCTGGCTGCGGCCGAAGCCGCGAACACCGAAGCGAAGGCGACGGCGCGCGAGAGCGCGCTCGACCTCGCCCGCGTTCGGGAGCTTCTGTCGCGCGGTCTGGTGAGCCAGGCGGAATTCGACCAGGTGGAGGCCCGCGACGCGGTCGCGCGGGCGCGCGTGGAGAGCGCGGCCGCCGCGATCGAGAGCGCTCGTGCCGGACTCTTGGCCGCGAATATCGCGTACGAGAAGACGTTCATCCGTGCCCCCTTCGCCGGCGCCGTGCTGCGGAAGGAGGCCGAAGTGGGTGAGATCGTGAGCCCGATCCCCTCGAGCGGCGGGTTGACCCGGGGCGCCATCGCGACGATGGCCAACCTCTCGAGCCTCGAGGTCGAGGTCGACGTCAACGAGGGCTACGTCGCGCGGGCACACGAGGGCATGCGGGCCGAGATCACTCTCGACGCATACCCCAACGATCGATATCCGGGGCGCGCGCGGCAGATCGTGCCGACCGCCGACCGGCAAAAGGCGACCGTGCAGATCAAGGTCTCGTTCGACTCGCTCGATGCACGAGTTCTCCCCGAAATGGGCGCCAAGGTGACGTTTCTCGCGGATCCCGAACCGACCGGTAACGCCAGCGGGCAGGCGGTTCCCTCATCCGTGGTCCTGGTTCCGCGCTCCGCGGTGCGGGAGCGTGAGGGGCGGGCGGTGATCTATGTCGTGGAGGGAGGGCGCGCCGTGGAGCGGGGCGTCTCGCCCCGGCCATACAGCTCCGACCGTGTGGCGGTGTCGGGCGGGCTCGCGGCGGGCGAGGCCGTGGTCGTCGAAGCGCCGGCGGAATTGAAGGACAGGGCCCGCGTTCGGGTCCGATAGAGACCGGAGGGAATTCGAATGTCCAACGGCAATCCCCAGTCGAACGGCGCCCTCATCTCGCTGCGCGACGTTCACAAGGTCTACCACCGCGACAAGATCGAGATCCCGGTGCTGGCCGGGATCAACCTGGAAGTGAAGCCCGGCGAATTTCTCGCGCTCATGGGCCCCAGCGGTTCGGGGAAGTCGACCCTTCTCAACCTGATCGGTGGAATCGATCGACCGACGCGGGGCGACGTGCGCGTGGGGGGTGAGTCGCTCGGCGCGCTCAAATCGTCGAAGCTCGCGGCGTGGCGGGCGCGTCACGTCGGATTCATCTTTCAGCTCTACAACCTGATCCCGGTTCTGACGGCGTTCCGGAACGTCGAGCTCCCGCTCCTGCTCACGCGGCTCTCCGCCGCGGAGCGCAAGAAGCGGGTGCTCCTGGCGCTCCAGCTGGTCGGGCTCGAGGCCCGCGCGGGGCACATTCCGCGCCAACTCTCGGGCGGTGAAGAGCAGCGTGTGGCGATCGCGCGCGCCATCGTCGCCGACCCTACGCTCCTCGTGGCGGACGAGCCGACGGGGGATCTCGACGCCAAGAACGCCGACGAGATTCTCGTCCTGCTCCAACGGCTGAACCAGGAAATGGGGAAGACGATCCTCATGGTCACCCACGATCCGCAGGCGGCCCAGCGGGCTCACATGACGCTCTATCTGGAGAAGGGGATCCTCCGTTCGTGAAGTATCTCGGGCTGATCCTTTCGCACCTGGCGCGCTCCAAGCGCCGAACGTTTCTGACGGTCTCATCGATCGCGATCGCGCTGTTCCTCTTCTGCACGCTCCGGACGGTGATGACCTCGCTGGACGCGGGGATCCGCGCCTCGGACGATACCCGCCTCGTGGTGCGCCACGCCGCCTCGCTCGTCTTTCCATTACCGCTCGCCTACAAGGATCGGCTCGAGCAGGTGCCGGGCGTGCTGCGCGTGAGCTGGGGGAATTGGTTTGGCGGCTACTTTCAAGATCCCAAGAACCAATTCACCCAATTCGCCGTGGACCCGGTCTCCCTCTTCGACGTCTACCCGGAGATTCTTCTCTCCGCGGACCAGCGTCAGGCGTTCCTGAGCGAGCGGACGGCCTGCATCGCGGGCCAGGCGCTCGTCGACAAATACGGGTGGAAGATGGGAGATTTGATCCCGATCACGGGGACCATCTACCCGGGCGATTGGAGGCTGACCCTTCGCGGGATCTTCAAGGCGAGCACGCCGGACGCCGACGAGAACGTGATCTTCTTTCACTGGAACTACCTGAACGAGACGATGCCGGAGGGGCGCAAGAACTGGGTCGGGATCTACTGGATCAAGGTCGCGTCGCCGTCGGACGCGCCGCCCGTGAGCGCGCGCATCGACAAGATCTACGAAAACAGCCCCCAGCCGACGAAGACCGAGACCGAGAAGGCGTTTCAAGCGGGGTTTCTCCAGATGATGGGGAACGTGAGCCTGCTCCTGACCATCCTGGGTTCCGCGATCGTCTTCGCCATCATGCTGGTGACGATCAACACCATGATGATGGCCGCCCGGGAGCGGACCACCGAGATCGCGATCTTGAAGACGCTCGGCTTTGGAGACCGCCTGGTCCTGGGGTTGGTGGCGGCGGAATCAATCCTCCTTTCGCTCGCCGGCGGAATCCTCGGGTGCGGGCTCGCGTTTCTGCTCTTTCGAAAGGTCAACTTCACGGCGGGCGGAATGATCCCCAACTTCCGGGTGCTTCCCGAAACGCTCGCCGCGGGGATGCTGCTCTCGCTGGTGATGGGCCTCTTGAGCGGGCTCGTTCCCGCCATTCGGGCCGCCCGCCTCGAGATCGCGGGCGCTCTGCGAAAGGTCGCATAGGATGGCGCTGATCCCACTCTCGTACAACTGGAAGAACCTGGCGGCGCGCCGTGTCAGCACCGCGCTGACCGCGCTGGGCATCGCCCTCGTCGCTTGGGTGTTCATCTTCACCCTGGCATTGGCGGGAGGATTTCAGGCGGCACTCCAGACGACCGGTTCATCCCACAACGCGATCGTGATCCGAAAGGGCTCCACGGCCGAGCTGATGAGCATCATCTCGCGCGAAGCGGCGGCCGCGGTGACGAGCCAGGAGGAGATCGCGCGCGGACCCGACGACACGCCGCTGGCGGCTTCCGAGCTGATCGTGGTTTGGAATCTGCCGCGCAAGTCGGGGACGACCACGAACGTGGTGGTCCGCGGCGTGGGTCCCAAATCGCTCGTGTTGAGGCCCCAGATTCGCCTCCTGGAAGGCCGCATGTTCCGGACCGGGCTCGACGAGATCGTCGTGGGAAAGATGGTGGCCGATCGATTCCAGAACTGCTCCGTCGGCGATCATCTGAAGCTCGCGGGTCGTGTCTGGACCGTGGTGGGGATTTTGGACTCCGGAGGCAGGGCCTACGACTCGGAGATCTGGGGCGACGTCGAGCTCTTCATGCCGGTTTTCGACCGCCCGGTCTTCCAGAGCGTGACCCTTCGTCTGCGCGAGCCCAGCTATCTGAAGCCGTTGAAGCAGCGCTTGGAGTCCGATCCTCGGATGAGCGTGGAGGTGGAGCGGGAGGACATTTTCTACTCCAAGCAGTCGGGCCTCCTCGCGTCGATGCTTCGCGCGCTGGGCCTTTTTGTCACCTCGATCATGGCCTTGGGTGCGGTCTTCGGCGCGCTCAACACGATGTACGCGGCCGTCGGCGCTCGAACCAAGGAAATCGGCACCCTCCTCGCCATCGGCTTCTCCCGCGGTGCGATCCTCGTCTCCTTCCTCGCCGAGTCGGTCCTCCTAAGCCTACTCGGCGGCTTGATCGGCTGCCTCTTCGCCCTCCCGGTGCGGACCTTCACCACCGGCACGATGAGCTTCGCCACCTTCAGCGAGCTGGCCTTCCGGTTTCAGGTCACGCCGGGCATGCTGCTCCTGGGCCTTGCCTTTTCGGCGCTCATGGGGCTTGTGGGAGGCTTTTTCCCCGCGCGCAAAGCCGCGGGCATGCCGATCATCGAGTCGCTGCGGGAAGCGTGAGCCTGTGCTAGCGTCGGTGCCCTCATGAGCCACGCTCCTTTGCGCCTCGGTTTCCTCGCGAGTAAGCTCGGGCGAACGCTCGCCGAGCAAATCGTCGAGCAGCTTCACCCGTTCATGGGCGCGACCCCCATCCAGATGGTCCCCATGGAGCCTGCAGCCGATCACGGCACGGGGCGGAGCACCGTTTGGCCGGGTGTCCTTCTCGAGCGCGCCCTACTCAGGGCCGAAATCGATCTCGCCGCCCAGGACGCCAAGGATCTCTCGCCCGAGACCGAGCCCGGCGTCGTACTGGCGGCGGTCACCGAGCGCTTCACCCCGTTCGACGTACTCATCGCGCGGGACGAGACGATCATGGACGACCTTCCCGAGGGCGCGTCGATCAGCGCCCACGCCCCGCTTCGACGCGCGCAGCTGCTTCGCTACAGGGACGACCTGAGGCTGGTCGACCTCCCGGGTAGCCTGGACGAGCGGATCCGGATGCTCGATTCCGAGGAGGTGGACGGGCTCATCGTCTCCGCGGCCGCGGTCGAGCACTTGGGATTTCAAGATCGGGTGACCGAAATCTTCACGACCGAGGTGTTGGTCCCCGCGGCCGGGCAGGGAACCTGCGTGGTTCAAGTGAAGGAGGGCTCGAAGGAGCTGCTCCGGATGGCCAAACACCTCGACCACCCCATCGCGCGCTCCGAGATCGAGGCCGAGCGCGCGTTCGTGCGGGAATTGAAGGCCGACCCAACAATGGCGGTCGGCGCGCTCGCGTCCATCGACGGCACGAGCATCCGCCTCGAGGGGATTGTCGTCGATCGAGAGGGCCGGAGACATGTCCGGGACGTCGAGGAGGGGAAGGTAGGCGACGAAGAGGGGATCGGCTCCCGCTTGGCCCAACGGCTTCTTCTGGAAGGGGCGCGAAGGGTTCTCGCGGGCGCCGCGCCGCCGGGGCGCTGAGACGATGCTGGATCTAAAGAGAATCCGGGCCGAGACCGCCCGCGTCCGAGAAGCGATCGCGTTCAAGAAGAGCCCCGCCGATCTCGACCGCCTCCTCGCTCTCGACGAGCAGCGCCGGGCCCTCCTCGGAAAGACCGAATCGCTGAAGCACGAGCGAAACGAAGCTTCGGAGGAGATCGGCCGGCGGAAGAAGCGCGGCGAGGACGCCGCGGCCGCCGTCCAGGCCATGAAGCGGGTGGGCGACGAGATCAAGTTGCTCGACCTTCAGATCGCGGGCGTCGAAGCCGAGATGGACCAGATCCTCTCCTGGGTTCCCAACATTCCCCATGAGTCCGTGCCCCGCGCCGCCGACGCCACCGGAAACGTGGTGGTGGCCACGGTCGGAGAGCCGCGCCGGCTCGGCTTTCCCGCCAAGCCGCATTGGGAGCTCGCGGAGTCGCTCCGTCTCCTCGATTTTGAGCGCGGCGTCAAGATCGCGGGGAGCGGCTTCCTTCTCTTCACAGGGGCCGGGGCGCGGCTCGAGCGCGCGCTGATCCAGTTCATGCTTGACCTCCACACCCGGAAGCACGGCTACCAGGAAGTCTCGCCGCCCCATGTCATCCGGCGCGAGTGCTTGGTCGGTACCGGGCAGCTCCCCAAGCTGGAGGAGGAGATGTACCGGCTCAAGGACGAGGACCTCTACCTGAATCCGACCGCCGAGGTTCCGATCACCAACATGTATCGCGACGAAATTCTCGACGGGGAGCGCCTCCCCATCTGCCATACCGGCTATTGCGCCAGCTACCGCCGCGAGGCCGGCGCCGCGGGTCGAGATACCCGCGGGATGATCCGCGTCCACCAGTTTGACAAAGTCGAGATCGTGAAGTTCGTGAGACCCGAGACGTCGTATGACGAGCTGGAGCGGATCAGGAAGGACGCCGAGGCGGTCCTGGCCGCGCTCGAGCTTCCGTATCGCGTCCTCTTGCTCGCGGCCGGAGATCTGAGCTTCGCCAACGCCAAGTGCTACGACCTCGAGGTCTGGGCGCCCGGCGAGGCGAGATGGCTGGAGGTCTCCTCGTGCAGCAACTTCGAGGATTTCCAGGCCCGCCGCGCCGGCATCCGATTCCGGGCCGAGCGGGGAGGGAAACCCGAGTTCGTGCACACCTTGAACGGCTCCGGACTCGCGCTGCCCCGCACGTTCGCCGCGCTTCTCGAAAACCATCAGACCGAACGGGGGACCGTCCGAATTCCGGACGCGCTCGTCCCGTACATGGATGGGGTGCGCGAGCTCGTCCCCGCCTAGGGACCCGCCATGGCCGCGCGCCCACTGAAGCCGCTCCGCATCGTCCGAAGGCTCTCGTACAAGGTCTATCTCTTTCTCGCGGTCATCGTGCTCATGGTGGCCCTCGTGGTCCACTCCAACACGATCATCACCCGGCTGAATGCCGAAACGCGCGCGCGCTGCGACGTGCTGGCGCGCTTCTTCGCGGTCGTGACATTCCAGGCGGCCGAGGATCCGTACATCCGGCCGATCTTCCGTGACGCCGTGGAGAACATCAATTTCCCCATCGTGCTGACCGACGTTCAGGGAATCCCCCGCGCGTGGAAGGAGATCGGAATTCGCTCGGACGCGATCCCCGATTCCATCCTCGACCGGGCGGCCATGACCGGCGCCTTCCCGCCCGAGGTGGCGAGGATCCAGGAAATCGTGCGGAAGCTCGACCGGATCAACAAACCGGTGAACATCATCCGCGTGGGTCAGCCCGGTGTCCTCGGCTTTGTCCACTACGGAGAGCCGAAGCTGGTGCGCGAGCTGCGCTGGCTGCCCTACATCGAGCTCTTCGTGATCCTGATTCTGCTCGTCTTCGGCTATGCGGGGCTTCGGAGTCTCCTGATCGGGGAGCAGCGGCTGCTCTGGGCCGCGCTGGCCAAGGAAACCGCGCACCAGCTGGGCACCCCGCTTTCGTCGCTCATGGGGTGGACAGCGGTGCTTCGCGAGATGACGGCGGGAGAAGGTTTGAAGCGGGAGCGCGTCGATGAGATCGCCGTCGGAGATGGAGCGGGATCTCGCGCGCCTCCACAAGGTGACCTTGCGCTTTGGTCAGGTCGGCTCCCGGCCAACCCTCAAGGAGGGAGACCTGACCGCCGTCGTGGCCGGGGCGGTGGACTACTTCCGGACCCGTCTGCCGCATGTGGAACACGAAGTGGAAATTCACGAGCGTTACGAGGCCATCCCGAGGATCGCGTTTCACGGAGAGCTGCTCGAGTGGGTCGTGGAAAATCTGCTCCGGAACGCGATCGACGCCATCGACAAGCCCAAGGGAGTCATCGACGTCAGCCTGGTCTGGAAGCGCGAGGAGCGTCTGGTGGAGCTCTGCGTGCGAGACAACGGCCGCGGAATGTCGCCGGAAGAGCGCCGCCGCGCGTTCGATCCCGGATATACGACCAAGCGCCGAGGGTGGGGACTGGGTCTCGCGCTTGCGAGGCGTGTGGTGCACGAGTATCATGGAGGGCGTATCCAAGTCTTGGAGACTGCGCCCGGCCGGGGAACCGCGGTGGCCGTGGCTCTGCCCGTTCCGCCTCTGCACGAATCCGGCCCCTCCTGACCCCGGACCCCCCATGAGCCCTGTCATTCGAAAGATCCTCTGGGCCGACGACGAGATCGACCTGTTGAAGCCGCACATCCTTCTGCTGGAGGAGAAGGGGTTTCAGGTCACGCCGGTCTCCAACGGCAACGATGCGGTCGCCTACGCCGCCCGCGAGAAGTTCGACGTGGTCCTCCTCGATGAATCGATGCCCGGCATGGGGGGGCTCGCGACGCTCGAAGCGATCAAGGAGAAGGATCCGGCGATCCCGATCGTCCTGGTCACCAAGAACGAGGCGGAGTCGCTGATGGACGAGGCGATCGGCCGGAGAATCGACGACTACCTCTTGAAACCGGTCCGCCCGACCCAGATCTATCTCGCGCTGAAGCGCCTCCTGGAAGCGGACCGGCTGCAAGAATCGCGGCGCGCCCGCGACTATGTCGCGGAGCTGGCGCGGCTGCGGAGCGAGTCGGCGGGGGGGCTCGACTGGCGGGGCTGGATCGATCTCTACGCGCGGAGCGCGCAGTGGGACGTCGAGCTGGACCAGGTGGACGACGACGGGCTCAAGCAGGCTCAGGGAGACCAGCGGCGAGAGCTCAACGTCGAATTCTCATCCTATGTGGAAGCGACCTACGAATCGTGGGTCCACGGCCCCGGGGGCCCGCCGATGTCCCGCGACGTCGTGGAGCGGTGGGTGGCGCCGCACCTGCGGGCCGGGAAGCGGGTGATCCTCGTCGTCATCGACTGCATGCGGCTCGACCAGTGGCTGACGGTGGAGCCGCTCCTCCGGCCCCACTTCGACATCCAGGTCGATCACCAGATCTCGATCCTGCCGAGCGCCACGCCCTACTCCCGAAACGCCATCTTCTCGGGACTCCTGCCCGACGAGATCCAGCAGCAGCACCCGTCCTACTGGCAGGAAACCTCGAACGACGAGCGGAGCAAGAATCGCTACGAGCGCCAGCTCCTGGACCATCAGCTCGAGCGGCTCCAGATCCGGCTCCCGTCCGGGCTCAAGTACCTCAAGGTCTACAACGCGGAAGAAGCCTCCCACGTGCGGCGAAATATCGTCACCTATCAGAACATCCCGCTCGTCGCCCTGGTGTTCAACTTCCTCGACATGCTCACCCACGGTCGGTCGGAGTCCGACCTGCTGCGCGAGCTGGCGCCGGACGAGTCGGCCTTTCGCTCGGTGATGCGGTCATGGTTTCTCCACTCGGCGCTCTTCGAGGCGCTCAAGTGGATGGCCAAGCAGGAGTGCGTGGTGGTCGTGACCACCGATCATGGCGCGGTGCTGAGCCGCCGATCAGCCCTGGTCTACGGCAACCGGGAGACGTCGACCAATCTACGGTTCAAGTTTGGGACCAACCTCGGCTGCGACCCGAAGCAGGCGATCCAACTCAAGGCCCCATCCCGGTTCCGCCTCCCCGCCGATTCCCTCAACAAGCAGTACATCGTCGCGAAGGAGGACTTCTACTTCATCTATCCAACCCGGTTTCACGAATACGAGAGCAAGTACCGCGGAAGCTTCCAGCACGGAGGGGTCTCACTCGAGGAGATGATCCTTCCCGTGGCCACGCTGTTCCCGCGAGTCTAGGTCCCATGGGAGTCGAGCTGAAGTCGCTCCTTCGAAGCGAAGGCGAAACCAGGTCCTTCGGCCGCCATCTGGGGTCGCTCCTCGCGCCCGGCGATTGGGTCGCGCTGTCCGGAGAGTTGGGGGCGGGGAAGACGACCCTCGTCTCGGGCGTCCTGGAATCGATTCACCCCGGCACCCGCGTGAGGAGCCCTACCTACGTCCTGGTGGAAATCTATTCACGCTCTCCGTCGGTCGTGCACGCCGATCTCCACCGTCTCAAGAGTTCCGCGGAGTACGCGGGGCTCGGCTTGGACGATCTCGCGGCGCAAGACTCGATCGTCCTGGTCGAGTGGGCCGATCGGGCCGAGGCGGACCTGCCTTCGGAGCGCCTCGACCTGGAGCTTCGCTACGTGGAAGGGGGCGGGCGCGAGCTTCGGATCCGTCCGCGAGGCGACCGTTGGGGATCGCTCGCACGCGAAGGGGCATTCGATCGAGATCGGTGGCACCATGCGCTATATCCTCGCGATTGACACGGCGGGCGCCGAGGGCTCGGTCGCGCTCGCGGGAGATGGGGCGCCGCTCCGATGCGAGCCTTTGCCCGCGGGCGGCCATTCGGAAGGGCTCTCCCGCGCGGCCGGGGGCCTGCTCGCGGAGAGCGGGCTATCGACCGCTGGTCTCGCCGCCCTGGCTGTCGCCCAAGGTCCAGGCTCGTTTACCGGCCTTCGGATCGGCCTCGCGTGGGCCAAAGGTTTCGCGTGGGGCAACTCTATTCCGCTCGTGCTTGTCTCGTCCCACGAGGCGTTGGCGCTGGGCCGCGGGTCGCCCGGCCGCCGCGTGGCCAGCCTGATTCCAGCCGGGCGGGGGCGCGTTGACGCGGCCCTCTGGAGCGCGGGCCCTCCCTTGGCGCTCCTCTGGGGGCCGGAGACAGTGGAGGAGGATCAGATCGTGCCGCACCTTCTGGAAATTGCCGGGGTGGATCGGCGGGAGGGCGGCGCGCGGAAAGGGGCCGGAAGGCCTAACGCGCTCCAGCTCGCGCCGATCACTGCGGTGATGGAGGCCGCGCTCGAAGAGCAGATGGAATCGGGCCTCGCCTCGCTCGCGCCCAAGGCGTCGCTCGCGCCCGCCGTCGCCGCGATCGCCGACCGGCTCCTTCTGGCCGGGCAAACGGCTGAGTGGGCTTCGGCTTCGCCCGCCTACGGAAGAGCCCCGAACGCGCGGAAGCCCTCGCCATGATCGCTGGCACTCCATACGCGGGACTCAGGATCGCGCCGCTCACGCTCGCGCGGATCGACGAGGTACTCTCGATCGAAGCTCTGTCGTTCAGCGATCCGTGGACGAGGGAGATGTTCCGATCCGAGCTCGAGGTGGGGGCGGGTACCTATGCTCGGCTCGCCGACCGGGATGGAAAGCTGGTCGGCTACCTCCTGGCAGTTTTGATCGAGGATGAAGCCCACCTGGGAAACCTCGCGGTCCATCCCTCGGAGCGGAGGTCTGGCGTCGGCCAGCGCCTTCTCGACGACCTGATCCAAACGGCCCGAAAGGGGGGTATTGTGAGGGTCACCCTGGAGGTCCGAGAGTCAAACCAAATTGCCCGTAACTTCTACTACCAAAATGACTTCATCGATATCGCCATGCGAAAGAACTACTACCGGAACCCGGTCGAGGATGCTATCGTCATGCTCCGGGGCCTGGGGGAGGGTTCGAGCGCATGACCTGGCTCAGGAAGGCAAAAGAAGGGCTTAAAGCCCAGCAGCGCCGGCGGGAACTCCCGGACGGGCTCTGGACCAAATGTGAGGACTGCGGCGAGATCCTGTATCACAAGGAGCTCGAGCGGAACCTCTGGACCTGCAGCAAATGCGCCTACCATTTCCGGATCTCCGCCCGCGCCTACATCAGGATCCTTGTCGACGATGAGTCGTTCGTGGAGCGCTTTTCCGAGGTCGTCTCCACCGACCCCCTCAAGTTTCGCGATGCGAAACGCTATGCTGACCGCCTGAAGAAAGCCCGCGAAGAGACCGGTCTATCGGAGGCGGTCGTCTGCGGGGAGGGAAGGGTGGATGGGCATCCCTGTGTGCTCGCGATCATGGATTTCGCGTTCCTCGGGGGGAGTCTGGCGTCGGCAGCCGGCGAGCGGATCGCGCGGTCGATCCTCCTCGCGATCGAGACGCGGAGGCCGCTGCTGATCCTTTCGGCTTCGGGGGGCGCCCGGATGTTCGAAGGGATCCTCTCCCTCATGCAGATGGCGAAAACGAACGCGCTTCTGGCGCGACTCTCCGACGCCGGAATTCCTTACATCTCGATCCTCACCCATCCGACGACGGGCGGCGTCACCGCGAGCTTCGCGTCGGTGGGTGACGTCATCATCGCCGAGCCAAAGGCCCTCATCGGATTCGCGGGCCCGCGGGTCATCAAGCAGACGATCAATCAGGAGCTTCCGGAGGGATTCCAGCGGTCGGAGTTTCTGCTTCAGAAGGGGATGGTGGACCGCATCGTGCACCGCCTGGAGCTGAAGAAGACGATCGCGTGGCTGCTCCGGTTCTTCGCCACCGGCGCGGGGCTCCCTCAAAAGCCTCGCCGACGCGCGGGGGAGTCGCTCGAGCGCTTCCGCGCCGCCTCGCTCCCGATTGGTACCGCGCTTCCTCCTCCGCCTCCCCCGGTCGTTCCCGAGGCGATCGACGCGCCGGCGCCGAGCCCGAATGGATCCCCGGCTCCCGTCGCGCCTCCGAAAGCCCCCGCTCCCACCCGAGAAGTCCGCGTCGAGGAATGACGTTCGCGGAAGGCGTCTCGCTTCGGGGGCGCCTCGACGAGCTCTACCGCTTCGAGAGGAGCGGCATGCGCCCCGGGCTCGCCGGGATCGAACGCCTCCTCGAGCGCGCGGGACGGCCGGAGCGCCGGTTCCCGTCGATCCTGATCGCGGGGACGAATGGCAAGGGATCGACGGCGGCCCACTTGGCCTCGGTCTTGAGGTCGGCCGGGCTCACGGTCGGCCTCTATACGTCTCCCCACCTGGTCCGCTTCCACGAGCGGATCCGCATCGATGGGGAGGAGATCTCCGATTCGGACCTGGACGAGCTTCTCGCCCGGTGGTGGCCACGGTTTGAGGAGGAGCGTCCCTCCTTCTTCGAGGCCTCGACCGCGATCTGCTTCGATCATTTCGCGGCAAAGAAGGTCGATCTCGCGGTGGTCGAGGTGGGATTGGGTGGGCGACTGGACGCGACCAACATCCTCGAGCCGCGCGTCTCGGTCATCACGACGATTTCGAGCGACCACACCGAGATCTTGGGGCACACCCTGCGGCGGATCGCGATCGAGAAGGCCGGAATCGTCAAGCCCGGCGGCCGCCTCGTGCTCGGCGTGGAACAGAGGAGCGCCCGGAGCGCCATCCTCGAAGTCGCGGCCCAGCGCGGAGCCCGGGTCGACCTCCTGGGGCGGAGCGCCGGCTTTCGGACACTGCGCGTGGGACCGCGGGGAACCGAGTTCCGGCTCAAGACATCCTCCTACTCGGGCATCCTCCGCACTCCCCTCTACGGCCGCCACCAGGCCCGGAACGCCGCGCTCGCCGCGCTCACCGCGGAGATCGCGCTCGAGGGGCGGTCCCCCGGAGCGGTGGCCCAGGCGATCGAGCAGGGAATTGCCGAGACGCGATGGCCGGCGAGGGCGGAATGGATCGAGGGGACGCCCCCGATTCTGATCGACGTGGCGCACAACGTGGAAGGCGCGGCCGCTCTGGCGGCGACCGTCGCGGGGCTCCTCCCGGGACGGCCGCTCGCGGTGGTCGCCGGATTCTCGCGCGACAAGGCCCATGAGAAGATCCTCCACGTTCTGGGCCGCGTGGCCGGCCGGTTCTTCCTCACGCAGTTCGCGGGAGAGCGCGCCACGCCCGCCGAGCTTCTGCTTCGCGCCGCCCCCACGCGCCATCTCGATTGCCAGGCCGTGAGCAATGTGGGCGAAGCGATCTCGCGGGCCACCGATTGGGCTCGCGGCCGCGGCGGAGCCGTGGTCATCACCGGCTCGTTCTTTCTCGTCGGCGAGGCGCTCCAGATCTTGGGGCGCGACGTGCCGCGTGCACTCTAGGGCGACCCTTGCCGCCGCCCTGGGGGCGGCGCTACTCGTCCTCGTCGCCACGCGCGCCGCCGCCGCGCCGCCCGACACGACGGTCGTGGAGAGCGTCGCCGGCGAGCCCTACCGGTTGAGCGCCGATCGCCTGGAGGGCTCGGTGTCGGCCGGAGAGAACGCATACACCGCGACCCGGGTCACGGTCGTCCATGGCACGACCACGGTGACGGGCGACTCGGCCGTGATCTATCGATTGCAAGAACTGGTGCAGTTCCGGGGCAACGTGCGCATCGTCGACGGTGCGACCCACATGTGGGGGCGCGAGGCCTCCTACGACCGAAAGACGCGCGTCGCCACGCTGCGGGGCGACGTCCGCATCGAGGAGAACGGGGCGGTCATCACCGGGCGAGAAGCTCGCTTCTATCGCGCCGAGAATCGATCGGTCATCACCGGCAGCCCCCGCCTCCAAGACTCCACGCGCACGCTGCTCGCCGACCGGATCGAATATGACCGAAACCGGGACGTGGTTTCGGCGTCCGGCCATGTGGACGCCTACGACAGCAAGGAGAAGACCCGTGTGCGCGCCAATCGGGTCCGCTACGACCGGAGAGCGGACTACGCGTGGGCGGAGGTGGAACCCGTTCTCGAGATGGAAGAGAAGGGCGGAAAGAAGACCGAGGTCCGCGGCACCGCTCTGGAGTTCGACAACGCGCGCCGACGGGTCTACGCGATGGGGGGCGTGCGGATCCGCCGCGAGGCGCTCCGTGCGACCTGCGACCGTGCCGAGTTCTATCAGAACGAGCAGCTCGCGCTCCTCTTGGGGAACCCGCGCGCGTGGGACGACGAGGGGGTCGCCCGCGGCGACACGATCGAGATCCATTTCAACGAGAACCGGCTGGAGTCGCTCCGGCTGCGTCCGCACGGGATCGTGGAGTACACCGCGAAAGCGGACTCCGGTCATGGGGAGCGGAACGTCGCGACCGGCGACACGATCACGGTCCACTTCATGGACGAGCAGGCGCGGGAGGCGGTCATCGTGGGGCACGCCGAGAGCCGCTACTGGCCGAGCAGCGCCGACAGCGGCCAAGGCGGCCGGAACGACTCGGAAGGCGACACGATCCACGTCTTCTTCGAAAAGGGGAAGCCCGCCCGCGCCGTCGTGCGCGGTGGGAGCCGTGGCGTCTACTACATGGTCGCGGAGGGGGACACGAGCAAGCTACACGCGGATGAGCAGGTTCGGTACAAGGGCTCCGAAATCGTCTACGACGTGGACAAGGGAACGGTCGACATCCTCGGATCGGCGGACGTGACCTACAAGGAGATGCGTCTGGGCGCCGACCGGGTCACCTTCAACTCCAATACCGATCACATGCGCGCCGAAGGAAACCCGATCCTGAACGACGGGAAGGACCGGATCACCGGCGAGACCATGACCTACGATTTGAACGCCCGGCAAGGGATCGTCTACGAGGGGCGCACCACCTACGACAGGGGATTCATCTACGGCGAGCGGGTCAAGAAAATCTCGGAGAACGTGCTCGAGGTGAGGAACGGCACCTATTCGACATGCGATCTGAGGGAGACCCACTACCACTTCGAGAGCAGCAAGATGAAGGTGATCCTCCAAGACAAGGTCATCGCGCGGCCGGTCGTCTTCTACATCAAGCACATCCCGGTGCTGGCACTGCCGTTCTATGTCTTCCCGATCAAGCCGGGGCGCCATTCCGGATTTCAATTGCCGCAGGTGGAGTTTGGCTCCTCCACGACGGGAGGCAAGTTCGTCCGAAACGTGGGGTACTACTGGGCCATCAATGACTACATGGATGCCACGGCATGGTGGGACTACTACCAGCAGCAGAGCTGGGTGGCCCATGGCCAGTACCGTTACCACAAGCGATACGGCTACCAGGGGCAGATCAGCACTTCGTATGAGAACCAGTTCGGGACCGGGGGCTCCAGCCGCTGGGATCTGATTGGCCGGCACTTCCAGACGCTGGGGGCGAATTTCAACCTCGCGGCGCAGGCCGACCTGACCAATTCGAGCGAATTTCGCCGCGACCCCAACCTTGGAAACAACGTCTTGCTGCGCATCCAGCGGAATCTGCGCTCCAACTTGTCGCTCCAGAAGGGATGGAGCGGCGGATCGTTCAGCCTGGGGCTACTCCAGACAGAGGATCTGGACGCGGAGCCGGGCGGGCTCAAGACACAGCAGCAGCTGCCCTCAATCACCTATCGCATCAACGCTCGACCCATCGGGCATCTGGAGCGAAACCAGGAGCCCGCCAAACTCCCCTGGCTGGCCACCACGGTTTACAGCTTCAGCACGACCGGTCTCTACGAGCGGAAAGAGTACGAGCGCTACTTTCGTCCGGAGACGACGGTCGTCTACTCCGGCGGCGTACCGATCGACACCACGGTGACCCAGGTTCCCGTAGACTCCCTCGACGCTCGCGGCGCGGCGCGCTACGACTTTGGCTTGACCGACGTCCGGACCCTCCTCGGATTCCTGCGCATGAGCCCGCGATTCAGCTACAGCGGGGTCTACTACAGCCGGGATCAATCGGGGGCGGAAAACCAGATCGGCGGGGTTTGGAGCGCCGGGGTGGGAGTCAACACCGCGATCTTTGGCACGTTTCACACATCGCTCGGGCCGCTCCGGGCGATCCGCCATGTCGTGACTCCCTCGGTGTCGTTCGCCTATCAGCCGCAGAACACCAGCCTGCTCTACCGAGACCCCGCTGGGATCGTCCGGTCCCGGTTTGACGGCGTGACGGGCATCAGCCTCGCGGGCGGAGAGGCCAAGCGGATCGATTTCTCGCTCCGAAACGACGTCCACGCCAAGTGGGGGGGCGCGGCCAATCCGAAGGTCCTGAACAATCTGATCCTTCTCGATTCGCGGGGGAGCTACAACATCCTGGCGTCAAAGGGCGGGGCCAAACCACTCTCGGATATCTCCACCAGCCTCCAGATCAAGCCGATCCAGCGAAGCGATTTCAGTTTTGGGTTCGTGAACAATCCCTACGACGCCAAGCTGCTCCAGTTCAGTGCCTCGACCGGGATCGGCTTCCAAGGGCAAAGCCCCTCGGGCGACGAGGGAGCGGCGATATCCCAAGAGCCGGGCGCGGAAGCGGTGCGAGAGGCAACGCCGCTGACCCCGCAGGGTCTCACGCCGTCGGGGCTCCCGTGGTCCCTGTCCGCTTCCATCTTCTACAGCAGCTCCCGGGCGCGCGCCACCGGCGGCGGATACACGGCCTGGTCCTCGACCGCGCGGCTGAACGGGACAACCGGCATGAATCTCTCCAAGAATTGGCGCTTCGACTACATCTGGCAGTTCGACATCAAGGCGGGGAAGCTCGTTTCGCAGTTCTTCACCGTCAAGCGCGAGCTTCACTGCTGGGAAATGCAATTCACGAGGAGCATCTCGGGTGACGTTGGCAACGAGTACTACTTCAAGATCAACGTCAAGAACCTTCCTGAGGTCTACTTTGAGCAGGGTTCGCGCGGGCTGCGCGGATTTGGCGGGATTCAAAACCTCTACTAGATATTTCCGCGTCCTCATGCGGAATCCGATTGACACCCCCAGGAGTGCGGCGTAACGTCACGCCTCATTCCAGGGAAAGGAGGTGAATCGAATGAACAAGACGGAGCTCATCGCCACCATCGCCAAGAAGACCTCGCTCTCCGCGCGCGAAGCACGCGCGGTCATCGACACACTCTTCTCGCCAGGGAAGGAGGGCTTGATCGCGTCCGCCCTGATCTCGGGAAAGAAAGTCCAGATCACCGGATTCGGAACGTTTGAGACCCGCAAGCGGAAGGCGCGTGAAGGCCGCAACCCCCAGACGGGCGAGCGCATCAAGATCGCGGCGTCCCGCTTCCCGGCATTCCACGCCGGCAAGGCACTGAAGGACCGCGTCCGGAAGTAGTTCCCCCCTCGAGGACTTTGTGAAGGGGCGGGCATCCATCCCGCCCCTTCCCTTTTTTGGGGGTCCGGTTGAACCCCCGCTTGGAAGCGGGGTATAGTTCTGCAACTTGGCGTCCGAACTACGTTTTCAGACGAGGGGGTGATTTTCGCTGCCACGGCTCCGTTATCTGATCGTACTCTTTGTCCTGGTTGGACTTGCGGTGACCACCCCGCTCCAGGGGAAGAACGCTCCGTGCGACATCCTGATCCAGAGCACCACGGATGTGTACGCCGAGCTGGCCCCCTGTGGCTGACACGCGCATCCGCTAGGCGGGCTCGCCCGGAGGGCGAGCCAACTCAAAGTCGGTAGGCTGAAGTTCCCGACGGGGTTCGTCGTGGACGCAGGGGATTTCTTTGGCGTCCAAGGAGAGCAGGACTCCCTCAAGAGCGGCTACATGGTCCATGCCATGGACCTCCTCGGCTACGACGTGGTGACCTTGGGAGAGCGCGAGTTCAACTTCGGGCAGCAATACCTCCTCGACTCCTTCAAGAAGACGAAGATCGATGTCGTCTCGGCGAACATCGTCTACACGGACACCAAGAAGCCCTTCGTGAAGCCGTACGTCATCCGCAAGGTTTGCAACGTCCGGGTCGCATTCACGGGCCTGATCTCCATCGATTCGAAGCTCCGCCAGCTCCCGGGCGAGCGGGCCCTCGAGATCCTCGACCCCGTGGAGACCGCCAAGAAGCTCGTCCCGGAGCTCAAGGGCAAGGCGGACGTCATCGTCCTGCTGTCTCACCTCGGCTTGACGGCGGGCCAGCAGCTGACCGTCCAGGTCCCGGGCATCGACGTGATGGTCTTCGGGCACCAGGCGGGGCTCTTCCGGAGCATCGTGAAAACCCAGGAGGTCATCACCCTGCGCGGGGGCCAGCAAGGGCAATACATCCCGCAGCTTCATCTCGCGGTCGAGGGTGGGAAGATCACCTCGTTCGACGGGGAAGTGGTGATCTTGGACGACAAGGTGCCGGCGGACGACACCATGAACCGCGCGGTCGACGCGTTCAGCAACGAGTTGAACGAAAAATTCGCGCAGAAGAACGAGGTGGACGCGAAGAGGCAGGAGGAGCTCACCAAGGCCCAAATGGCCGGAGACCATTACCTAGGCGAGAAGACCTGCCGTCGCTGCCACGAGATGGAATACCAGATGTACGCGAGCCAAACGCACGCCCACGCGTTTGAAACGTTGGTCAAGAACCAGCGCGACGCAACGCCCGAGTGCCTCCCCTGTCACGTCGTGGGCATGGGCTCGGCGGGCGGATTTGTGACGCGGCAAGCCACCCCCGACCTGGTCAACGTGCAGTGCGAGAACTGTCACGGCATGGGGACCCGGCATCCACAGGCGGATGCGATCGTGGGGCCGGACGTCTGCATGACGTGCCACACGGCCGCGCAGAGCCCGAACTTCCAATACGACGAGATGGTGGCCAAGATCGTCCACTGGAAGTAGCGTGCGCCGCAGCACCCTGTTCCTCCTCGCTGTCATCCTTCTGGGAACGGATCCCTCACCGGCCTTGGCCCAGGCGCTCAAGCTGGACGCGCTCCAATTTCCCACGACGTCGATCGTCGGCGCCTGGGTCTCCTACCGGGTCCGCACGCAATTCCGATCCCTCCCTCCCCGCGAGTACACGCAGCGGGTCGCCATCGTCGCGCGGGAGCAGTACCAGGGCCGGGACGGATTCTGGGTCGAGCTGAAGACCGAGGGACTTCCCTCGGGGAAGAGGATCGAGCGGGGGTTTTTCGTCATCGTCGACCCGTCGGCGGTGCTTGAGGCCGGGGAGTCGGAGGAGCCGCCTCCGGACTCGCTCCCGAAGCCGGAGCGGCCCATCGTGCGCCTCGTCCGCTACCAGGTTCTGACGTCAGGCGGGAAGCTGTTCGAGTATCCCATCTCCACCTCCTCGGAGGTGCGTTCGGGGAGCGAGGTCTCCACGGTGGAGCTTTTCGAGTACGACTCCAACACGCCCGCCGTTCGAGACACCCTCGGGCCCGATACGCTCCGGATCGGACGGCGCGTGGTCCCGACGATCGTCGAACGGATTCGAATGAGCGGCGTGGACACCTGGCCCGTCCCGGGGGACAAGACCCGGCTGAACCGGCCGCTCCTGACCCAACAGTACTGGCGAAATCCGGCGGTGCCGATCACCGGATTCGCGCGCTCCCTCTTTCAGGTGACCATGCAACGCGTGTCGGTCGCGCTGGCCGACAGCGGAGCCGCGGGCGACGATGCCGCCGCGGCGGACAGCGGGGCGGTGGTCCCGAACGACGGTGCGTCCCGGCCCGACAGCGCCTCGGCAACGCCGCGGGTCTTCACCCAGACCGAATTGACGCTCCTCGACCTCGGGGCGGACGCCGTGCCGGAGGTGACCCAGGTCCCCGAGGAGGGGCACCTGCCCGCTGAAGGCTCGCCGGAAGGCGCCCGCTAGTTCCGCCCTAAAGAACCCCTCGCTCCACCCCGATCGCCCTCTCCGGCGGGTCGGTCGCCTGCCCCGACTCCAAAACCTTCGCCTCCAGATGGCGCTGCGGCATGCCGATACCGGAGGTGGCGCTTCAGAGCCACGCGTGGTCACGCGCTTGAACGGGGGTCGGAGGAGCGATGGCGGCAGGGGGCCGAAAGCCACTCGGACAGTGCTTGGTGGAGCAGGGAAACCTCTCCGCCGAGGGGCTCGCGCGCGCCCTGGAAGAGCAGCGTCGAACCGGCGCCGCTCTTCGCGACGTCCTCCTGAAGCTGGAGCTGGTCCCGGAGCAGGCGATCCTCGACTACTACCAGGATCAGCTCGGCATTCCCGTCATGGACGTCTCGACCTACGCGCTCGAGCCCGAGATCGTCCAGCTCGTTCCGGAGCGCGTCGCCCGCCAGTACCACGTCCTTCCGCTCTTCAAGATCGCGAACACGATCACCGTGGCCATGGCCGACCCGCTCGACTTCGTCGCGATCGACGAGGTCAAGCAGAGCACCGGGCTCCAGGTGGACGTGGTCGTCTCGTCCGAGGCCCAGATCCGCGAGGCGGTCGAGCGGCACCATCCGATGACCGGCGGGCTGGAGCAGCTCGCCAAGGAACAGGGGCTCCGGCAGGCCGTCGCCGAGATCGCGGGCGCGCGGCCCGAAGAAGACGGACCGATCATCCGGTTCGTGAACATGATCGTCCAGCAGGCGCTCCGGGACGGGGCCTCCGATCTCCACTTCGAGCCGGAGGAGTCCTCCTTCCGGATTCGCTTCCGCGTCGACGGTGTCTTGCGGGAGATCTCGGTCCAGTCCAAGACGCTCTACTCGTCGATCGTGTCGCGCGTGAAGGTCATGGCCACGCTCGACATCTCCGAGCGCCGGCTGCCCCAGGACGGCCGCCTCCGCATGACGGCGATCGGCCGCGAGCTGGACGTCCGCGTGTCCACCTTTCCGACGATCCACGGCGAGAACATCGTGATGCGACTCCTCGACCGCTCTGCGGCTCTGGTCGGCCTGGAGGAGCTGGGGCTGGCGAAGCACCACTACGTCGTGGTCAGCCGGATGATCGAGCGCCCCAACGGCATCGTGCTCGTGACCGGGCCGACCGGGAGCGGCAAGACGACGACCCTCTACTCCTGCATCCACAAGATCAACCGCGTCGATCGGAACATCGTCACGCTGGAAGACCCCGTGGAGTACCACATGGGCTCGATCCGCCAGACTCAGGTCGACCCCGACATCGGGCTGACCTTCGCGCGCGGGCTGAGGGCCCTTCTGCGTCAGGACCCCGACGTGATCCTGGTCGGCGAGATCCGCGACGTGCGACACGGCCGAGATCGCGGTCCGATCGGCGCTCACGGGGCACCTGGTGCTCTCGACGCTCCACACCAACGACGCCTCGGGCGCGATCCCGCGCCTCATCGACATGAAGATCGAGCCCTTTCTCCTGTCGTCGGCGATGGTCGGCGTCGTGGCCCAGCGCCTGGTGCGCCGCATTTGCGAGAAGTGCCGCGCGCCCTTCGAGCCTCCGGCCGAGGTTCTCTCTCCACTGGGGATCGCGCGGGGCAAGGGCAAGTTCGCCCACGGGAAGGGCTGCCCGGCCTGCGGGGGAACGGGGTACCACGGGCGCGTCGGCATCTTCGAGGTGCTCGAGGTGACCGACGAGGTGCGCGAGCTCATCACCGCGAAGGCATCGGCCGAGGAGCTGGCCCGCGCCGTCCGCAGGCACGGCATGGGATCGCTCCGCGACGACGCGATCCGACAGGCCTCGGAGGGCGTCACCACTCTCGAGGAGGCCCTCCGCGTGACGAATCCCGATTCACCCGCGCTCGAAGCGGAGCGCGGAGCGGCCTCGGCGGAACTCTAGCCGATGCCCTCCTTTCGCTATCGAGCGGTAGGCCCCGCGGGACTCGCCCAGCATGGCTTTGTCGAAGCCCCCGATCTCGACCGGGCCGTCGATTTGGTCCGGACGATGGGACTCACCCCCGTGCGGATGGACGCCCAGTCGAGGGAGAGCGACAAGCCCGCGGCGATTTCCATCTTGCGTAGGCGGGTGGCCACCCGGGACCTGATTCTCTTCACGCGCCAGCTCGAGGCCATGCTCGACTCGGGCCTGCCGATTCTCGCCGCGCTGGAGACCCTCCATCAGCAGACCCTCCACCCCGAGCTCAAGAAGGCGATCGATCGGGTCCGCTCGGACGTCGAGCAAGGCGGGTCGCTGACCGAGGCGGTGAGCCGTCACCCCCGCTGCTTCCCGAGCCTCTATGTGAACCTGATCCACGCGGGGGAGGAGGGGGGACTCATCACGTCGATGCTCGACCGGATCGGGTCACTATTGGAATACGCCGAGGAGACGGAGCAGAGGATCCGTTCCGCCACCTTCTACCCCCTGCTGATCGTGGCCGAGCTGGTGCTGGCGTTCGGGGTCCTGGTCAAGTTCGTGCTCCCGCGGTTCGCGTCGCTCTTTCGCAATCTGAACGCCGAGCTGCCCTTTCCGACACGCGTGCTGATCGGCACCAGCGACTTCATCGACCGATACTGGTTCCTGGTTCTCGCCGCGGTCGCCGGCGGAGCCACCGCCGCGGTCTTCTGGTACCGGACCGACGCGGGGCGCCGCAAGGCCGACCACTTCATCCTGACGGCTCCGATCTTCGGGCCGATCTTCCTCAAGACAATCGTCTCGCGTTTCGCACGCGTGCTGGCGGCGCTGGTCGCGGGCGGTATCCCGATCGTTCAGGCGCTCGAGATCGCCCGGGGAGCGCTGGATAACCGCGTCATGGAAGAGGAGATCGACCGGATGAAAGAAGGTCTGATCGCCGGCCAAGGGTTGGCCGAGCCGCTTCGGGACAGCGAGATCTTCCCTCCCCTTGTCGTCCGGATGCTGGCGGTCGGGGAGGAGACCGGATCGATCGACAAGATGCTCCTCCGTGTCGCCCGATATTATGACCAGGACGTCGATTACACGATCAAGAACCTATCCACCGCCATCGAGCCGGTGCTCCTCGTGGTGCTCGGCGCGGCCGTTCTCTTCACCGCCCTGGCCGTCTTCCTCCCCCTCTGGAACTTGATGAACGCGTTCCGCCATTAGGCGGTCGTGGATTCTGCACTCAAGAAGGACCCCATTCCGGTCGATGGAGATGGGGTCGCGAAGCCCCGGTCTGCGTATTGGCCCAGGGGGGCGGGGCTAGCCAAAGGGATACCCTCAAGGAGGTTTGGAGCATGGTTCTGGATCGCAAGCAGTCCGAAGCAGGCTTCACGCTCATCGAGCTGGTCATCGTGATCGTGATCCTGGGAATCCTCGCCGCCGTCGCCATTCCCAAGTACGAGGACATGCGTGAGCAGGCCCGCGTCGCCACCATTCGCGGCCAGCTGGGCTCCATTCGCTCGGCGATCGCGATCCAGTACGCGCGGAACGCGCTCAACGGAGGCGCGGCGTTCCCGACCCTGGACGGCACGATCTTCGCGGACGGCAACGTCCCGAGGGAGCCGGTCACCCCATCGAACGCCGTGAAGACGACCGCGGGCGTCGACAACGCGGGCGGCTGGCAGTACGTCTCGGCGACGGGCATCGTGAAGGTCAATCTGAACGCGTATTCCTCGTATTGATCGGATTGTCGCAACGGCAAGACAACACGTCGGTACGGTGAGGCTCCGCTTCGCCGTCTGACCCAACCACGGGGGAACGCGCCCGGCTTGCCGGGCCGAACATATGCGCTGGACCCGCGCGGGGGCTTCTAGCCTCGCCGCCGCGGCGATCGCGGCTCTCGTTTATGGCGCGACGCTCGCGCCCACGGTGGGCGCGGGCGATAGCGGGGAGCTTGTCCTCGCGGCCGATTCGCTGAGTGTCCCGCATCCACCTGGATACCCGCTCTGGCTTCTGCTCGCTCGCATGGCAGCGCTGGCCCCCTTCGGCGCGGTCGCGTGGCGGGTGAACGCTCTTTCCGCGCTCCTCTCGGCGGCCGCGGTCGGTCTCTTCTACCTTCTGGCCGTGCGGCTCAGCCTTCCGCGCCGCGAGGCCGCGCTCGCGACCGCCTTCTTCGGGGCGTCCACACTCGTCTGGCGATCCGCGGTCGAGGCGGAGGTCTACCCGCTCGCGACGCTCTTCTTCGTGGGCCTCTGTCTCCTCGCCCTCCGAGCGCGGAGCGGTCCGTCCCCCTCTCCGAGGGCCGACGCGCTCTTCTTCTTCGCGGCGGGGCTCTCCCCCCTCGCGCACCAGACTCTCGCCTTCCCGGCGGCCCTGCTCGCCTTCTGGGTGGTCGCGTCCGGTGCTAAGTCCGGGCGGTTGGTCCGAGCCGCCGGCTGGGCCGCTCTCGGATTCACCCTCTTCTTCTTCCTGCCGCTCCGCGCGGGGGCGGGGCCGGCGTATTCGTGGGACCAGGAGCGAGGGGTCGCCGCGGCCGTGAACCACTTCCTGAGGCGAAACTACGGCGGGCTCCATCAGAACGCGTTTCGTCTCGACCTCGTGCTGTCCGAACTCGCGGGAATGGGCGCGCTGGTCGTCAAGGGACTGGGCATCCCGGCCGCGCTCCTCGCCTCGTGGGGTCTGTTTCGCATCCGGCACGCGGTCCCGGGCTTTCGATTCGTGCTGCTCTCAGCCGCCACCATCCCTGCGGCGCTCGCCGGTCTCCTCGTTTTCACACCGGACGCCGAGCACTTCGCGCAAGTCACGCCGTTTCTCGCTCCGGTCGCCGCGGCGCTTTGTCTCGCCGCGGGCTTCGGCGCCGCCGCCGTCATGCGCCGCGCTCCTGGCGGCTGGCGTGTGGGGGTCGCGTCCGCCCTCGGCGCGTGCGCGCTCTTGACCGTCGTGGTCCACTCGCGGGCCTGCGACCGGACCGCGTTCCGTCTCGCCGAGCGGTACGGCCGTGACCTCGTCCGGGACTTGCCATCGGGCTCGACCTTGATCCTGGACGGCGACAACGAGACCTTCCTCGCCGCCTACGCGACCCGGATCGAGCACCTCCGTCCCGACGTCCAGCTCATTCACCGACGGGGCTATCTCTTTGGAGATCCCTACGGGCTTCGCGGAGTTCCTCGGTCGCGGTGGGTGGAGGTGGCCCACGAAGCCGACCTTGTGCGATTGGAGAGGGCCGAGCGCCCGATCTACTACGCGACGCCGCCCGCCGATCTCTCCGCCGCGGGGGTACGGTTCGTGGCCGCGGGGTTGGTCCATCGAGCGGCCCGTACCCGCGACGATGGGGGTGATGCCACCGGCGCCAAGTTGCCGGACGACCCGGCGTGGCTTCCCCCCGCGGGGTGGCCCCGGAGCACCGACCTTCTCCCGGGCGGGCCCGATCGATACGACTACGTTACCCGGAAGATGGCCGTGAGCTACTCGGATGCCGCGGCGCGCGCGCTCTGGGAGCAGGGGCGGCGGGCCGAGGCGTTCGCGTGGTTCTCCGACGCCGCGGCGGTCGGCTTTGACAACGTGGGGGCGCGCCTCAACCTGGCGACCGCCGCCGCGGCGGTCGGAAAGCCAGAGCTGGCCCTCTCCGAGCTCTTGGCGGCGCGGTCGATCGCGCCGCTCGATCCCGATCCCGCCGCGCGGCTCGCGGTCTTTCTCGCCGCCGCCGGACAGTACCGCGACGCCGCGCTCTGGTTTGAGAGGGCGTACCGCGTCGGCCCGGTACCGGCTCTCGCCTTGGACGCGGCGCGAGCCTGGACTTTGGCCGGCGACGAGGAGCGCGCGCGGCAGTGGAGGGGGCGTGCGGGATGAACGGCCGTCAGGGCGTCACGATGATCGAGCTTACGATCGTGATCACGATCCTGGGCATCGTGGCCTGGATCGCCTATCCCAAGCTCGCGCCCTATTACGAGATCAAGCTCGACGCCGCGGCTCGACGCGTTGCCTCCGATCTTCGTTACGCGCAGAACCGAGCCATCGGGCGGCGGGTTGTGCATGGCGTCCTCTTCGAGCCCGCCGCGGGGCGCTACACCGTCTTCGCACCGAACGTGGCGTCTCCCGTCACCGACCCGGCCGATCGCGCCCAGACCCTCCGCGTCGACTTCAACTCGTCGCCCGCGTTCAAGGGGGTGGCGATCTCGTCCGCGACGTTCGGCACGACGCCGGGCATCACCTTCGACTACTTCGGCGTGCCCCGGGATACGGCGGGGGTCGACCTGGCCGCGACCGGACGCGTGGTGCTGACCTATCAGGGGGCTTCCGACACGATCGACGTGACACCCACGACCGGCAAAGTGAGCGTGCGATGAAGTCGTCGGGATTCACGCTCATCGAGGTCGTCCTGGTCATCGTGATCGCGGCGGTGGCGGTGCTCCCGCTCAGCATGCTCTTCGCGAACGCGTCGATCCGCTCCGGGGACGCGCGCAACGCGACCGTCGCCGCCCAGCTGGCGCAGGCGAAGATGGAGGAGATCGTCGCGGACAAGAACTCCCCGCTCCGGGGGATCACGTTTCTGGTCGCGGGAAACTACCCGGCCGAAAGCCCGGTCGTGGCGTTTCCCGGCTACAGCCGGTCGGTCTCGTTCGCACCCGATTCCACCTATGACGGCGTGACGTTTCGGACGGTGAGCGTGACCGTCAACTGCCCGAACATAGCGCCGGTGACGCTCACGACATGGTTCACGACGTATTGAGGTCAAGGCGGCGCCGGGACGCGGGATTCACGTTGCCCGAGCTGATCATCGTGATCGTGATCGTGTCGATCGCGGGGATGGTCTTCTCGAAGATGTTCATCGAGGCCGTCCGGTCGTACCAGTACATCGACGTCGAGAAGGACACGCTCCAGGAGGCCCGGTACGCCCAGGAGCGGATGACAAGGGAGTTCAAGCGCGTGAGGAACAACACGAGCATCACGGCGGCTTCGGCTACGACGTTCACGTTCGTCGACCGAGACGCGGCTACGATCAGCATCTCGTGGAACGGCGTGAAGGGGTCGAGCTTGACCTACACCAAGAACGGCACGGCGCGCGTCCTGGCCTCGGGGGTCGATTCGCTCGCGTTCGGCTACTGGAAGACCAACGGCGCCGCGGCCACGCCGGTCCTCTCGCCATCCGCGACCGACATCTGGCGGGTCACCACCTATCTCCGGTTGGCCAAGTCGGGGCAGACCGTCACGACCTCGACGGCGACGTTCGTGAGGTCCCTGTGAGCGCGCGCCGCGCGGAGGCCATCGAACCGACGGGCGTGGACCGCGGATCGATCCGGCCCGACTCCGGCTTTTCCATCGTCCTGGCTGTGACGACAGTTCTGATCCTCATGGTGCTGGGCCTGGCGCTGGTCACGCTCGTCGTGGAGGACTCCGAGCTGGGCACCAACGTCGTGCAGTCGAACCAGGCCTTCTATGCCGCCCACGCGGGGGCGGAGTACGCGATCTTGAAGCTGGGAGCGAGCTGGGCATGGACGGGACTCGCGTCTCCCGGGAAAAACGTCGGGGCAGGGTCGTTCACGGTGGCCCCGCCCGACACGTTGGACGAGACCGGGGCGCCGCTCCCCTCGGGCCAGAAGCGGATCATCTCGACCGGGGTCGTGGGAAACGCCACCCGAGCGATCCAGCTCCACGTGACCCCCGGCACGATCTCCACCTATGCGGGGACGGGGACGCAGGGCTACACCGGCGATGGCGGCGCGGCCACCTCGGCCCGGGTCCGAAACCCCGAGGGCCTCGGGGTCGCCGCGAACGGCAACCTCTACTTCGCGGACACCGGGAACAATGTGATCCGGAAGGTCGATTTCATCACCGGCGTCATCACCACCGTGGCGGGAACGGGCACCGCGGGCAGCTCGGGCGACGGGGGCGCGGCGACGTTGGCGCTGCTCGACGGCCCGCAGGACGTCTTCGTGGCGTCGAACGGCGATCTCTACATCGCCGACACGGGCAGCCGGAAGATTCGCAAGGTGACCGCGGCGACGGGCGTGATCACCACGGTGGTCGGCGACGGGACCTCGGGAAACACCGGGGACGGGGGGCCCGCCACTGCGGCCAAGCTCAACTCCCCCCGCGCGGTCGTCGTCGCCGCGAACGGCGACATCTACCTCAGCGATCGGCCGAATGACCGCGTCCGAAAGGTCACCGCGGCGACCGGGATCATCACCGCGTACGCGGGCACCGGGACGGCCGGATACACGGGAGACGGAGGAGCGGCCACCTCGGCCCGGCTCCGGACCCCCGAAGGACTCACCCTCGACACGAATGGCGATCTCTACGTCGCCGACACGGGCAACGACGTCGTCCGGAAAGTCGCCGCCGCGACCGGCGTGATCACCACATACGCGGGGACCGGCACGGCGGGATTTCTGGGCGACGGTGGACCCGCGACTTCGGCCCGACTCGACGCGCCGGAGGGAGTCGACATGGGACCCCTGGGGGATCTCTACATCGCGGATACCGGCAACCGGCGGGTGCGGCGCGTGCAGGCTGCCTCAGGTCTGATCAGCACGATCGCCGGCACCGGCACGTCGGGCTTCTCGGGCGACGGTGGGCCCGCGACGGCGGCCCGGTTCACCACGCCGGGTGGCATCACCGTTTCGTCGACCGGCGTCTACTACGTCGCCGATCGAGGAAACGACCGTGTTCGGAGGGTGACCGGTCTCCTCGCCGTTGTGGCTTGGGTCGAGACCCGGATCTAGGAGGGGGACGTGGATCAGAAGAAGCTCGGAGAGCTGTGGCGGGGACTTTCCGTCGCCAAGATGCCGACCATTCCAGGGCTGAGCGGCGTCGGCGCCGAGGCGGAACGTCTCCTGCGGGGTCCATGGCGCGACCTCGTCGGAGTCGACCTGGGACAGCACTCGCTCCACCTGGCCCACCTCGTTCGACGGGGAAAGCACGTCCATCGCTTTGACGCCGTGGAGCGGAAGCTCGCGGCCGGTGAATCAAGGCCGACGGCGCACCGCTTCGCGCTCCAATCGGCGCTGCGGGACGTCGTGGCCCAGCTGGGTCTCAAGGGGAAGCCGGCCGCGGCCTCGCTGGAAGGGAATGATCTGGTCGTCCGGCGGCTCGCCCTCCCCTTCATGCGGCGGTCCGAGATCCTCCCGGCGCTGGCGCTCGAGTGCCGCAAGCACGTCCCCTTTCCGATCGAAGACGCCGAAATCCGCTACGAGATCCTGAACTCCACAACGGCGAACGCGGAGACCGGCCTCCAGCTCCTGGTGGCCGTCGCCCAGCGCCGCGCGGTCGAGGACGCGAGGGTCATTCTGGAACACGCGGGGCTTCGCCCGGTCGCGGTCACGATCCGGCCGATCGGGCTTCGGTCCCTGCTCCAATCTCTCGAGCGAACCGGCACCCAGGAGGTCGTCGCCTACCTCGACCTGGGGGTGCGCCAAAGCCAAATCGTCGTCCTCAAGGGCGACGAGATCCGCTTCATCCGCGAGTTCGCGATCGGCAGCAGCACCCTTACGGACGCCCTCCGATCGATCGTGGTGCCCGGGCAGGGCACGGTCGACCTTTCCGAGGAAGAGGCGGAGCACCTCAAGCAGACGTGGGGGATCCCGTACGGGGCCGAGGAAGTCGAAGCGGCCGGCGCGATCCCGCTTTCCGCCGTGTCGGTCATGCTCCGACCCGTCTTGGAGAGGCTGGTCCGGGAGCTCCTCAACTCGTTCGACTACTGCAACGAGCAATTCCTGGGCGAGGCCGTGACCCGGGTCGTCCTTCTGGGGGAGGGATCCCTGGTCCGAAACCTGCCGGCCTATCTGACGGGAATACTTGAGATACCGGTGGAAGTGGCCGATCTAGCCCATGAGGCGCTGGGCATGGCGCGGGTGGCGGGGGCTTCTGAGCCCCGGCTCTCCGAGCGGGTGTCGGAGCTGGCGGTCGGACTCTGCTCGCTTCGAAAGGGCTCGCTGAATTTCCTGGAGCCTCCGGGAGCCGGGTTTTCCTACCGGTTGGCCGAGGCCGTGCCGCAGCGGATCGCGGTCGGAATCGCGGCGATGCTGCTCCTTTCGGTCTCGCTGCCGGCCGAAGTGAGCGTCCTCAGGGAGCGCCAGCAGGTGACGAGCCTCCAGAAGGAATTGGTCGCCCTGGAGCCGCGGACCGATGCGCTCCGGCGGTTTCGCGCGGCCCGGGAGGAAGAGACCCGGCTGCAGGACCTGTTGGCCCGGCTGTCGGGCGGACAAGTGCTCTGGTCGTACGTGCTGCGCGACATGAGCCACCGGATCGGACCGGACGCGCGCCTCACGGCGCTCGAGGTTCTCGACCCAGTCCCGCAGCCGAACGCCCAGCCGGGTGCCGCGCCGCCGCATCGGCGGCTTCGGCTCTACGGGCTTCTGAGGACGAAGGTGGAGCGGACCGAGAAGGGACTGGCGGAGCTCATGGACGTGCTGTCGCGGTCGCACGTGGTGGATCAGGTTCAGCTGGAGGGCAGCGAGCGTGTTTCCGCCTCGCTCAGCAGCTTCACCCTAACCGCTGAGCTGGCGGAGTAGGGCGGCGATGGCGTTTCGCATCCACCGGCAGCCTTTGATCGGACACGGGCTGATCGTGGCGATGCTCTTGGGCTCGATCGGGGTCACGCGCGTCACCTACGTCGATCCCAAGCTTCGGGAGTTGAAAGTGCTGGAGTCGGACCGAATTCGGATCAGCACGCAGCTCACGGATCTCCAGAAGGGAATCCAGGAGATGGAGCAGTGGGCCAAGGAACATCCCGGCGAGGATCTCCTGACCTTCCGGGCGCGGCGGGCTCTGCCCGCGCGGGAAATGGTCTCGAAATTTCTCGACGCGCTCGGTGACATCGCCGATCGGAATCACGTCCGAACGGTGCTCATTCAGCCGGCAGGGGAGCCCACCAACGAAGTGGTCGCGGACGCGTCGGGGAATCCGGTGGCGTATCGGAAGGCCGATCTCCGGTTTCACCTCTACGCCGCGTACCGCGACATGGGCGAGTACCTCCGCGAGATCGAATCGATGGATCAGCTGGTGGTCGTCCGCTCGATCGGGCTTCGATACGACGCCGAGACGTACCCGGATCTCGTGGCGGACGTGGCGATCTGGCTCTACGGAACTCCCTGAGGAATCGCGATGGACTGGATTCGTGGAGGGCAGAGCGGTCGAGTCGGCGCGAGGACCTACGTCCTCGTCGGCCTCCTGCTCGTGACCCTGCTCGGGGTCCACTCGCTCGACGAGAAGGAGAAGGCGGCGCGCGCGAGAGCGCGGGCGGCGCAGGCGGTCGCCCTGGCGCCGGCCGCGGCCACGCTCGCCGACCGAAATCGGGACGCGGACCAGGGAGACATTCCCTCGGGATGGGGGCGCGACCCGTTCGCGCGCGCGGGCCAGGACCGGGGTGATGACGACGCGATCGGTCGGGCGGCCCCGGGAGCAAGGCCGACGTCCTCCGGATCCGGGTTCTACCTCCAGGGGATCATGGTCGGCCCGACCGGGCGGACCGCGCTCATCAACGGCGAGGTTTGCCGCGAAGGGGAGCGCGTGGGGCCGTACGAAGTGCTCAGCATCGGAAAGCGCACCGTCATGCTCATCCAAAACGGGAGCGTGACGACGTTGGCCCTCAAAGGAGACGGTTCATGAAGAAGCTCGTCGCGGTCTTGGGGATCGTCGCTGGCATCGGCCTGGTGCCGTGGGGCGCCTGGGGGGATTCGCCGGAGACCGCGTCGTTCAACTTCAAAGGGGCGCGCGGAGCCGACGCGCTCCGGCTGGTTGCGACGCAGTTTGGGTACAGCGTGGTGATGGGCGAGAGCGTCGGCGGAACGCTGACGGCGAACCTCAATGAGGTGACGGTCGAGCAGGCGCTGCAGTACGTGGCGCAGGCGACCGGCTGCGAGTACGTGGTGCGGGACCGGGTCATCCTCGTGAACCCGTCCGCTCCGGTCTCTCGCGTGTTTCCGCTCCGCTACATGAGCCCGAGCGCCGCCGCGGCCGCGGTCTCCAAGATGCTGAGCGAGCAGGGCTCGGCCGAGCCGTTCGACGGCCGCGGCGAGAAGGACCTGACACCCGCGAGCGCCATGTCGAACGCACTAGTCGTGACCGACACGCCCGCGCGGGTGGACCGCATCGCCGCGGTGCTCGCGAGCATGGATCTGCGGCCGAAGCAGGTGACCATCGAGGCGAAGCTCGTTGAATCGGTCCTCGGAAAGGACGAGAGGCTTGGCTTTGATTGGCAGCTCCGCGCGAGCGCCGTGGGGGCGACGATCCCGACGACGTTCCCCTTTCCAAAGGACAACAGCGGGAGCACCTTCACCGGATCGTCAAACCCCAACAATCAGGTGGGCGGAGGCGGGCCGGCCTTCCCGCCGGGCGAGACGTTTCCGTACGCCACGCCGAGCGACTTCAAGTTCGGCAAGTTGTCGTTCGAGGAGTTTTCGGTCGCGATGGAAATCCTGAAACAGCAGTCGAACACGAATCTCGTGTCGGCCCCCCAAGTCACGACGCTCGACAACCGGGAGGCCGAGATCATCGTGGGCACGGTGGTGCCGATCGCGACGTACGAGCACCTCCCCTTGGCCGGGACGCTGCAGATCACCGGATACGAGGAGAAGAAGGTGGGGATCCGGCTCCTGGTCACGCCCCATTTCACCTCGGACAGCACGATGGTCCTCACGGTGGGGCCGGAAGTGAGCCAGATCATCGAGTACCGCGGACAATTCAACGAGCGGCCGGTGACCTCGACCCGCTCCGCCACGACGCAGATTATCGTGAAGAGCGGCGAAACGATTCTGATTGGCGGTCTCATCTCGACGCTCGACCGGAAGGTGGAGCGGAAGGTCCCGATTCTGGGCGACATTCCCCTGCTCGGGTTCTTCTTCCGCCACAAGAGCGATTCAAAGGAAAAGGTAGACTTGATGATCTTCGTCACGCCGCACATCGTCGCTCTCTAGGGGGTAGCCTCCATGAGTCAGGGTCAACCGCGCGGACGCGTCCTGGTCGTTGACGACGAGCCGGATCTCGTCCGGATCCTCCAGTTCGGGCTTCAGGCCGCCGGATACGTCGTGGAGTTCGCGTCGGACGGGCAGGAAGGGCTGAAGAAGGCCCGCGAGGTGAAGCCCGACATCATTCTGCTCGACCTGATGCTCCCGAAGCTGGACGGGTACAAGGTTTGCCGCCTGCTCAAGTTCGACGAGCGCTACAAGCAGATTCCGATCATCATCCTCTCCGCCCGGACGCAGGAGGGCGACCAGGCGCTCGCGCTGGAGATGGGCGCCAACCGGTTCATCACGAAGCCGTACGACTTCGCGACGATCCTCGGCATCGTCGAGGAACTGCTCAAGGCGGCCTCGCTCCGCCCCTGAAGACGAGGCTGCCCGGAATTCCACGCTTGACCTCTGCAGCAGAGCGCCCGTAGCGTTATCTTGCGGTCCTGGTCCCGTTCTCTCCTTCCGCCACGTTCGAGACGACCCGTGAAAGGCCAAACCGAACCGATGCCGCAGGCTGCTGGCGCACCTGCACCCGCGCCCGCCAGACCCCGCATTTTCGACAATATCCTGGAAACCATCGGAGAGACCCCGCTGGTCCGGCTCCGAGGTATCGCCAAGGATTGCCGCGCGACCGTGCTCGCGAAGCTGGAGGCGTTCAATCCCGGCGGGTCGGTCAAGGATCGGATCGCGGTCGCGATCGTCGCCGAGGCGGAGGCGAAGGGACTCCTCAAGCCGGGCGGGACCATTGTGGAAGCGACGTCGGGGAACACCGGCACCGGCCTCGCCATGGTCGCGGCGGTCAAGGGTTATCGCGCCGTGCTGGTCATGCCCGACAAGGTGAGCCGGGAGAAGATCAATCTCCTGAAATCATTCGGCGCCGAGGTCGTGATCACGCCGACGGCCGTGCCGCCAGATTCGCCCGAGTCCTATTATGAGGTGGCCAAGAGGATCGTCCGCGAGACCTCGGGCGCATACCTGGCCAACCAGTACTTCAATCCAACCAATCCCGAGGCGCATTTCCGGTCGACGGGCCCCGAAATCTGGCGCCAGACCGGCGGAAAGATAGACGCCTTCGTGGCCGGCCTCGGGACCGGCGGCACGATCAGCGGTACCGCCCGCTACTTGAAGCAGCAGAATCCTAAGATCAAGATCGTCGGCGCCGATCCGATCGGCTCGATCCTCAAGGAATACTTCTACACGAAGAAGGTGATCGCCCCCAAGCCGTACAAGGTGGAGGGAATCGGCGAGGATTTCTTTCCGGGCACACTCGACTTCTCGGTGATCGACGAGGTGATCTCCGTGACCGATAGCCAGTCGTTGAACCTGGCGCGGCGGCTTGCCCGCGAGGAGGGAATTCTCGCCGGAGGCTCGGCAGGGACCGCGCTCTACGCGGCGCTGCAGATCGCGCGCGAGGCCAAGCCGGACGAGGTGGTCGTGGTGCTCATTCCCGACACGGGCGAGCGATACCTGAGCAAGGTCCACTCGGACGAGTGGATGCGAGACAACCATCTGCTCGACTCCAGCGCGGTCACGGTGGGCGAAATTCTTCGCGCGAAGGGGAATCACGTCCCCGCCATGATCTCGGTCGGCTACGACGAGCCTGCGTCGCGCGCGCTCGCGCTGATCCGCGAGTTCAACATCTCCCAGCTCCCGGTCCTCAAGGACGGATCCGTGGTCGGAGCGGTGACCGAAGGAGCATTACTTACGAAGGTGCTCGACGGCACCGCCACTCCGGAGACCCGGCTCGAGTATCTGATCGAGAAGCCGCTTCCCACCGTTTCGATTCACGAGCATCTTCCGCGCGTCATGAAGATCCTCGCGGAGCGAAACGCCGCGGTCGCGATCGACGACACCGGGCGCCCGTCGGGGATCCTCACGCGCTTCGACCTCATCGAGTACATCAACGCCTAGCGACATGGGATTCTCGACCGACGCCATCCACGCGGGCCAGGAGCCCGATCCGACCACCGGGGCGGTGACCGTCCCGATCTACCAGACCTCTACCTACGTCCAAGAGGAGCTGGGAAAGCACAAGGGATACGAGTATGCCCGTACCCACAATCCCACCCGCATGGCGCTGGAGAAGAACCTTGCCGTGCTGGAGCGGGGGACGCGGGGGTTCGCGTTCGCTTCGGGGATGGCGGCGACCTCGGCGGTGACCCAGCTCTTGAAGAGCGGGGATCACGTTGTCGCTTCGAACAACATGTACGGGGGAACGTTCCGGCTTTTTGAGCAGGTGATGCGCGGATTTGGGGTCGACTTCTCGTACGTCGACACCTCCAGTCTCGAGGGGACCGCCGCGGCGTTCCGCGCGAGCACCAAGCTCCTCTTCGTGGAGACGCCGACCAATCCCTCGATGATCATTTCGGACCTGCGGGGCCTGGCCCAGTTGGCCCGCTCCCGCGGCGCGCTCCTCGCGGTAGACAACACCTTCATGACGCCCTACTTTCAGCGGCCGCTCGAGCTGGGCGCCCACCTCGTGATCCACAGCACCACCAAGTACATCAACGGGCATAGCGACATGGTGGGTGGAATTGTCATCTCCAACGACGACGCCGCGAGCGAGCGCCTGCAGTTCTTGCAGAACGCGGTCGGAGCCGTGCCCGGGCCGCTCGACTGCTTCCTCGTGCTCCGCGGGGTGAAGACGTTGGCCGTCCGCATGGAGCGCCATGAATCCAATGCGCGCGAGATCGCCGCCTGGCTCGCCAAGCACCCCAAGCTCACGCGGGTGCTCTATCCCGGCCTCCCGGGACACCCGGGGCACGAGCTTCACAAGTCCCAAGCCAGCGGATTTGGCGGGATGATCGCCTTTGAGACGGGCTCGCTCGCGCGGGGGGCGTCGGTGCTCCGCCGCACCAAGCTCTTCGCGCTCGCCGAGAGCCTGGGCGGCGTCGAGAGCTTGATCAGCCATCCGGCCAGCATGACCCACGCCTCGGTGCCCCGCGAAGAAAGGGAGAAAGTCGGGTTAACCGACGGTCTTGTAAGAATTTCCGTCGGCATCGAAGACGTCCAGGACTTGATCGGCGACCTCCAGCAGGCCCTCTGCGTCCTCTAGGGGCAAATCCCTATTGACAGGATTGGAGAGAGTCCGTAGTGTGCCGCCGGTTCTTGCCGTTGGGGGTCCCGGCGGCGGACGGACATGATCGACTCCTCTTCACTACATATCCGGCTTCAGATCGCCCCGGCACCGCTGCCCCCAGTGGTGTTTTGCTTTATTGGGTAACGGGGACCGCGAGACACGCAGGCGTTCTCGACTTCATCACTATCGAAGGGAGGTGATAGGAGAATGAAGAAGCTTCTCACCGTTACGCTGGTGTTCGTGTTCGCGCTCGCGCTCGTCCTCGCCATCGGCTGCGCTAAGAAGGAGCAGCCCGCGACGGAAGGCACCGGCATGGAGCAGTCGACGACTCCCGATACGACGGCTGGAACGGCGACCACGACCGATTCGACGGCCATGGGCGGCCACTAAGATTCGACCGCTTAGGCCCGGCAGTACCGTGGCCATCGCTACTTCGAGTCCATCGGGATTGAGGCAGTTCGCATAGAGTAGCGTGCAGATTCGGAGGGGAAGCGAGCGCGCAGCGCGCTTGGCTTCCCCTTCCTTATTCACGGGACGCGTGCGCGCGGATGGAGGGGATGGCAGGATGGCGGCTGAAAATTCGTTCGACATCGTCTCGGACGTCGATTTCATGGAGGTGTCGAACGCCGTGCAGCAGGCGATGAAGGAGATCCGGCAGCGGTTCGACTTCAAAGGGAGCGTGAGCGACATCACGCTCGAAAAGGAGACGTTGACGCTCCGCTCCGACGACGAATCGCGGCTCAAGGCGGTGATCGACATCCTGACCGGCAAATTCGCCAAGCGCGGCGTCTCGCTTCGGTCCCTGGAGTACGGGAAGATCGAGCCCGCAGCCAAGGGGTCGGTGCGCCAGGTGGTCACGATCCGAAAGGGCATCCCCACCGAAAAGGCCAAGGAGATCGTCAAGTTTATCAAGACGACCGGAATTCGGGTCCAGGCCCAGATCCAGGAGGCGCAGGTGCGCGTGTCGGGGAAGAACCGCGACGACCTCCAGGCGATCATCCAGCGCGTGAAGGGTCAGGACTTCGGCCTTGATCTCCAGTTCACGAACTATCGCTCGAACTAGCATCCTCGCGGCGCTTCTCTTGGCCGCGGCCCTGGCATGGCCGCCGCCGTCCGGGGCGCGCGAGTGGCCCGCCCCGAAAGGGTACCTGAGCGATTTCGCGGGCATCGTCGATCCCGCGTCGGCCGACTCGATCGAAGCCCTCGGCCTGGAGCTCAGGCAAAAGACGGGCGCCGAGCTCGCCGTGGTCACGGTGAAGGATCTCGGCGGCGAGACGATCGATCCGGTCGCGGTCGAGCTCTACAAGCAGTGGGGAATCGGCCAGAAAGGGAAGGACGACGGCGTTCTCATCCTGCTCGGCCTGGCCGAGCGGCGCGTCCGGATCGAGGTGGGGTATGGCCTCGAGGGAATTCTGCCGGACGGGAAATGCGGCGCGATCATCCGGCGGATCATGGGGCCGGACCTTCACGCCGACCGCTTTGGCCCCGGCCTCCTGCGAGGCGCCGAGGCGGTGGCGGGCGTCATCGCGAAAGATCGGGGCGTCACGCTCGAGCGAGGGATCGCGCCGGACGCCGATTCCGGCGACGAGCCCTCAGGCATGGGGACCCTTCTCCTCCTCCTCTTCGCCGTCATGATTCCGGTTCTCATCGCCGCGAGGATCGCGCGGGAGCGCCAGATCCAAGGCCACGGGGGCGTGGGCCGGTGGGGGAGCGGGCGGCGGCGCGGTTGGTTTGACCCCTGGGGCGGCTTTGGCGGTGGTCTCGGGGGCCTCGGCGGGTTTGGCGGAGGCGGAGGCGGTGGGGGCGGAGGGGGTTTTGGCGGCTTTGGCGGCGGGAGCAGCGGGGGTGGTGGCGCGAGCGGGGGATTCTAGGCACGCGATGGAATCGGGAGGTCGACGTTGAGCGTGTGGCATCGGCGGTTTGATCCGAATGCGGCCGGCCGGAGAGCGGTTTCGGCAGCGATCCAAGCGGTTGGCGACCGGCTCATCGGCGCGACGCTCTACGGGAGCGCGGCCGGGGGAGAGTTCCTTCCCGCGCACTCGGACGTGAACGTCGCGTTTGTATTCTCGGCGATGGGGGTCAAGGAGCTCGACGCGCTCCGGCGAGTCCACCGTCAATGGCAGCGCGAGCGCGTGACGCGTCCGCTCCTCTTGACCCGAGAGGGCCTTCAACGCTCGCTTGATGTATTCCCGCTCGAGTATCTCCTGATCCGGGAACGCCACGAGACGCTCCACGGGGAGGATTGCTTCCAAGGTCTCGAGATCGACCGGGGCGCGCTTCGCCGGGAAGTGGAACGGGTGCTCCGCGGTCAGGACCTGGGGCTCGCCTGGACCTACCTCGCTCTCGCGAGCACGCCCTCCGGGGCCCGGCACTGGGCCGCGCGTGCTGGGACCGCGCTCGCCGCGTCGGCGTCCGGGCTCCTTTACCTCGCGGGAGAAGCGATCCCGGCGACCCGCCGTGGGATCGCGGAGCGCTCCGCCGCGCGATTCGGGGTCGATCCCGCCGTGCTGCTCCGTCTCTTCGAGCGAACCTCGCCCTCCCGCGAGCCGGTTCCGGTGGCTCGAATTCTCGAATCGGCCCAGACCCTCTTGGCGAGCCTGATCGAGGCGGCCGAGCGGCTCGACGCCACACCCCACAATCCATAAAGGAGGTACTTCGATGGCCTCAAAGGTCAACCCGCTCACCGTCGTGCTCTTGATCCTGGGCGCGCTCGTCGTCCTCGCGCTCATCGTCGCGGGCTACGTCCGCACGACCTACAACGACCTCGTCTCGCTCCAGGAGCAGAACAAGACCGCTTGGGCCCAGGTGGAGAATCAGCTTCAGCGCCGGAACGATCTGATCCCCAACTACGTCGAAACGGTCAGGGGGTACGCGAAGCAGGAGACCACGATCTTCACCGAGATCGCGAACGCGCGGGCCAGAATCGGGACCGCGCAGACCGTCCCGGACAAGATCAATGCGAACAACGAGCTATCGGGCGCGCTCTCGCGGCTTCTCGTCATCGTGGAAAATTATCCCGAGCTCAAGTCGAGCGAGAATTTCATGCGGCTCCAGGATGAATTGGCCGGCACCGAAAACCGGATCGCGACGGAGCGGATGCGTTACAACGATGCGGTGCGGACGTACAACGTCCGCGTCCGCCAATTCCCCGCGAATCTGGTGGCGTCGAGCTTCAACTTCGGCTCCGCACCGCTCTTCGAGGCCCCCGAAGCCGCGAAGGAGGCGCCCAAAGTTAAGTTCTAGCCGCGCGGCTTGCATTCGGCGCGCACTCGGCTATCATTTCGACCGTCGCGGGGGGAATCCCCCGCGGCGAGCGTGGGAAGGGCCTCTTCAAAGAGGCCCGGGAAGTCGGTGCAATTCCGACACGGCCCCGCCACTGTGAGCGGTGACGAGAGCGGCATCATGCCACTGGGAAAAACCCGGGAAGGCGCCGCTCGAGGATGATCCGCGAGTCAGGAGACCGGCCCGCGCTCCCGATTGACCCCATCCCTCGAGAGGGAGGAATATGGGACCGCGCCACCTGGTTCGCTCCGCTTTGCCCGCCGCACTCCGACTCTCCACAGCCGCGCTCCTCGTTTTCCTCGCGCCTGGGCCATCGCTCGCCGACGTGGAGTCCCCCACGACCGCGGGCGCGGCGGCCGCCGATTCCACGGAAGCGCCACGATACCGTCTCGATCCGGTGGTCGTGACGGGCGAGAGGGTGCCGCTCCACTTGGACAAGGTGCCGCTCGACGTGACGGTGCTCGGCCGCGGGCGGATGGACACGCAGCGACAGTTCCTCCTCTCCGACGCCCTCCGCGAGGTGCCGGCGATCGACGTCCAGCGCTCCGGAAATCTGGGGAAATTGACCAATGTTCGTCTTCGCGGCGCCGACCCCCGCCACACACTGGTGCTCTTTGACGGGATCCCGCTCAACGGTCCGTGGCTCGGATCGTTCGACTTTGCCGATCTCATGGACCCTGGGATTCAGCGTGTCGAGGTCCTCGGCGGTCCGGCCTCCTCGCTCTACGGCTCGGGAGCTGTCGGCGGCGTCATCCAAGTCCTGAGCCTGCCCGTCTCGGATGGGAATACGCGGCGGGAGACGGTCCCGGAGCGCGGTCGGTTCCGCGCCCTCGCGGAATACGGGGAAAATGTCACGCTACGCCAGTCCGTCCAGTGGCGCGGCTCGGTGGGCCGCACGCCGCTCGGCCTCGGGGTCACGCGGCTCGCGTCCGACGGCGTGGGCTCGCGCGACACCTATCTAGGTTGGAACGGGAACGCGTACGCGGAGTTTCCCGTCGGCCCGCGGGATCAGCTCCGGGTGACCGGTCTCGCGACCCAGGGTCAGAAGGAGCTGCCCTACGACTTTGTCTTCGACTATGCCGACCCGACCCTCTCTCCCTTCGGCTCCACCAAGGAGATCCACGATCCGAACAACGAGGAGGAGGACTTCGCGATCGTCGGGAGCGCGCTCTGGACCCACACCCTGAGCGACGCCGCGGAGGTGGAGGGTGAGGTGTCTGGCCTCGGCGGCCGGATTCAGAACCAGAACGAGGCCAACGGCGGCGGAAACACCGACTTTCAGGACACCGACTTGCGAAACAACCGCGGCACGGCGTCGGTCCGCGCGCGCTGGGCGCATGGGGACGGCCTCCATCTGCTCCTCGGCGCCGAATATCGCGGCGACCATGTTGACCGGCAGGACCAATACAACTACGGCGGATTCGGCGACACCACGCTCGTCAACGAGGGGATCCACGCGCGCGCCCTCTACGCGCAGGCCCACGTCGAATGGCGCCGCCAGCTGATGGCCGACGCCGGGATCCGGGTCGACGATCATTCGCGATATGGCTCCAATGGCCTTCCGCGGGTCGCCCTGGCCTACCTGATTCCGCGGACGGGATTGAAGCTCCGCGCCGGCTACGGACGTGCGTTCACCGCGCCCTCGCTCACCGACCTCTACTATCCGGGCTACAGCTCCACCGACCTGAGGCCGGAGCGATCGACAACCTGGGAGGCGGGCGTCTCCGGCCGATGGCTCGGCGACCGACTCGAGGCGCGGGCGGGATACCACCACACCGACTACACCGATCTGATCGAGGGCGTGCTTCAGCCCGACTTCACGTTCGTCCCGGAGAACGTGGGAGAAGCGAGGATCGAGGGCGAGGAGTACGCGCTTCGCGTGGCGCCCACGCCGAGGGTCGAGATTTCCGGCAGCGCGGCGCACTTGATCGCGACCAACGAGACCACGGGGGCGCCGCTCTCCAAGCGGCCGGCGTGGCGATTCGTCGTCGCGGGCCAGGCCAAGCCGCGCCGCGATCTCACCCTGACCGGGGCCTGGCGTTGGGTCGATTCAGTCCACGATCCATTCCACTTCATCGACGTCGACGGACAAGTCCTCGACGGCGACAACCCCGGCTATGCCGCGCTCGACCTCGGCGCGATCGTGCTGCTCCATCGATGGGCGCCGCTCGACGTCAACGTGCGGGTCACGAACGCGCTGGACCGGGATTACTCCGAGGTGAAGGGGTTTCCGGTGAGCGGACGGGCGTTCACGGTCGGCGTGGCCTTCGCCCTCTAGGTCAGCCCGGCTCGAGCCGCCGGAAGAGCGTCTCGGGCCAGAGCGGGAGGGCCGGCGCGCCGGGGGATCCGGAGTCAGTCGCGGCGCGGTTGTAGGCTCGCAGCAGCTCAACGGGATCGCAGATGACGGCGATCAGCGCGGCCCGGCCCTCCACCTGCTCAATCGTGACGGCCATCTTCCAACCCACCGTGTACCAGGCGCCCTGGACGCCGAAAAACTCCATCCCGCGCGCGCGGATGGAATCGGGGTCCGACAGGCGGCCGTCCAGGATCTCCTCGAGAAAGGCGTCGACGCTCCGGAGGTCGGCGGCGACATGCTCCATGTCGCGGTCCCACCGCGCGCGCTCCCCAGGCGTGCTCACCGCGTGGGGATGAATTTCGGGACCCCCCGCCGCCGCGAGCATGGCGAGGCCCTCACCGAACGCGGTGAGCCAGGTGCGGCAGGTCACGGCGGCCTCGCTGAGCGTGGAGTCTTCGTCGCCCGTGCAGGCCGCGGCGTAGCCGATGTGGTGGAGCTCGTGCGCCACCGTGTTCTCGAGCTTGGCCCGCGTGACGTCGGGGTCGACGTAGAGGACGATGGCCGGATCGGATTGCAGCTCGAACACGAAGCTGTTGGTCCAGGGTTTGATCAGGATGTAGACCTTCGCGCGGATCCGGGCCCCGGCCGGGAGGTAGGAGAGCGCGAGTTGACCCGCCCGGGTCAGGTTCGCCCCCTTCCACTCCGCCACCGTTTTCTTCAAGGCGGTGGCGCGCGCCAGGGTTGTGTCGGCGTGGAGAAACGCGACGAAGACCGAGTCGTTGAAGGCGCGGCCCATGGCGGCTTCCCGGCGCTTGAGCCGCTTGTATCCGTCGCTCGCGTGGAGGCGATCCCAGTCCGCGGGGCGCGCCTCGCTACGATCCCGGAGTCGCGCGAGGATCGCGAGGCAGGCGTCGGCCTCATCCGTGACGATCGTGACGTCGACCGGGGTCGGGTCGGGCGCGGCCGCCGCGGTGGCCCCCGCCGGGGACACCAGGGAGAGCGCGCCGCCGAGGACCCAGGCCGCGCGGCAGTGGAAGAGGGCTCGCATGGCGGTGATGAGTACGCGCCTCTTGGCCGAGTGGTTTCGGCGACCTGGGGGCCTCCCCCGCAAAACCTTTGACAGACGGCGCCTCCGGATGATTTGCTCCCGGTCTGTCGTTCTCCCGCGCGGGGCCGGGCCCCGCGCCGCACAAACCCACTCAACCCTCAAAATCCCAATGAATTCCGAGAGCGCCGTCATGAGCCTAGAGAATCTCCAGATCGAAGTCCGGAGCCGGATCGCCCGGGTCACGATCGATCGGCCCAAGGTCTTGAACGCGCTCAACGAGCTGACCGTCCGAAACCTCCACAAGGCTTTCGCCGCGCTTCGCGACGATCCGACGGTCGGCGTCGTCATCTTGACCGGCGCGGGGGAGAAGGCGTTCGTCGCCGGCGCCGACATCAACGAGCTGGCGGTGATGACCCCGCTCCAGGGAGAAGCCTCGTCACGCCTCGGCCAGGCCGCGTTGGCCGAAATCGAATCGCTGGGGAAGCCGGTGATCGCGGCCATCAACGGCTTCGCGCTCGGCGGCGGGTGCGAGCTGGCGCTGGCCTGCCACATGCGGTTCGCCGCCGAGGGTGCCAAGATGGGCCTTCCCGAGGTGGGGCTGGGCATCATCCCCGGCTACGGCGGGACGCAGCGGCTACCCCGGCTCGTCGGGTTGGGGCGCGCGCTCGAGCTGATCTCGACCGCGCGGATGATCGACGCCGCCGAAGCATTTCGAATCGGCCTCGTGAACGGCGTCCTTCCGGCCGCCGACCTCATGCCGCACTGCGAGAAGATCGCGGCGGATATCCTCTCGCGCGGGCCGGTCGCGGTTCGCTGCGCCATGGACGCCGCGATCCGCGGCCTGGAAACCGACCTCGCCCACGGGCTCGAAATGGAATCGACCTACTTCGGCCTCCTCTCCGCGACCTCCGATATGCGCGAAGGGCTCAAGGCCTTCCTCGAGAAGCGAAAGCCCACCTTCACCGGCGCCTGATCCGGCGCCGCGCGTCCGGAGAGTCTGATCCGCATGGAACGGGTGGCTATCGTCGCGTCGGTCCGCACGCCGATCGGAAAATTCCTCGGCTCGTTCGCGGACCTGACCGCCGCCGACCTCGGCGCGATCGCCTCGCGCGCGCTCCTCTCGCGCGTGAGCGTGGCGCCGGGCGACGTCGACGAGCTGATCTACGGCAACGCGCGACAGGCCGGGGGCGGGCCGAACATGGCGCGCCAGGTGCTCATGAAGACGGGAATCCCGGAAGAGCGCCCCGCGTTCACGGTCAACCAGGCGTGCGGGTCCGGGCTCCAGGCGATCCTCATCGGGGCGGAGCGGATCCGGCTGGGGCGCGCGCGCGTCGTGCTCGCGGGCGGCGCCGAAAGCATGACCCGCCTCCCCTACCTGCTCGATCGGGCGCGCACAGGCTATCGATTGGGAAACGCGCCGCTCGTAGACGCGATGTATCGCGACGGCTTCCTCGATCCGATCTGCGGGCTTCTGATGGGGGAGACCGCCGAGAAGCTGGCCGACCGATACAAGATTTCGCGCACGGAGCAGGATGAGTTCGCCCTCGAGAGCCAGCGGCGCGCGGGTCTCGCGGTCCGTGAGGGGCGCTTTCGCGCGGAGATCGTTCCGGTCACGGTCCCCGGTCGAAAGGGGGAGACGCGGGTGGTCGAGCAGGACGAGCATCCGAGGCCCGAAACCACGCTCGAGGAGATCCAGAAGCTCCCGCCGGTCTTCCGGGAGGGCGGCACGGTCCACGCGGGGAACTCCTCGGGGATCACGGACGGCGCGTCGTCGCTCCTGCTCGTGGCGGAGTCGGAAGTGCGAACGCGGGGGCTCAAGCCGCAGGCCTGGATCGGGGAGAGCGTGGTCCTGGGGGTTGACCCCTCGATCATGGGAATCGGCCCGGTTCCCGCGACCCGGGAGCTTCTGGAGCGAACCGGACGGAAGCTCGACGCCTACGATCTCATCGAGCTGAACGAGGCGTTCGCGGCGCAAGTTCTCGCCTGCGACCGGGATCTCCGTATCGACCGAGCCCGGCTCAACGTGAACGGCGGCGCGATCGCGTTGGGACATCCGATCGGGGCCACCGGCGCGCGCATCGTGACCACGCTGCTCCACGAAATGGGGCGGCGAGACGCGGCGTTGGGCCTCGCCACCCTTTGTGTGAGCGGCGGTCTTGGGATCGCATTGGAACTCAGCCGAAACTAGGGAGGAAGGTTGGCCATGGCGGCGTTGAAAACGGTGGGCGTCGTGGGGTGCGGTCTCATGGGCTCGGGCATCGCGCAGGTGAGCGCGCAGGCCGGCCTCACCACGTGGGTCCGTGAGGTGGACAAGCCGACGCTCGATCGAGGGCTGGGGCGGATCAAGAAGTTCCTGGAAGACGGGGTAGCGAAGGGAAAGGTGACCGCGGAGGACCGCGACAAGGTCCTCGGGAACATCAAGGGGACGACCGACCTCAAGGACCTCGCCCCCTGTGAGCTCGTGATCGAGGCGGTGGTCGAGAGCATCGAGGCGAAACGCGAGGTGTTCCAGGCGCTCGACAAGATCGTCGGTGGCTCGGCCGTCCTGGCGAGCAACACCTCGTCACTCTCGATCACGGAGATCGCCGCGACGACCGGCAAGCCGGAGCGGGTTCTGGGGCTCCACTTCTTCAACCCGGTCCCGCTCATGAAGCTGGTCGAGATCATCCGCGCTCTGCCCACGAACGACGCGGCCTTCGAGCCTGGCCAAGGGCTATGTCGAGACGGTCGGCAAGACCGCCGTGGTGGCGAAGGACACGCCTGGCTTTGTCGTGAATCGGCTGCTCGTGCCCTATTTGCTCGACGCGGTCCGCATCTACGAATCGGGCGTCGCATCGAAAGAGGATATCGACAACGGCATGAAACTGGGCTGTGGGTATCCGATGGGACCGCTGACGCTTCTGGATTTTGTGGGGCTTGACACCACCTACTACATCGCCAACATCATGTTCGAGGAGTTCAAGCAGCCGATGTACGCCGCGCCGCCTCTGCTCAAGAGGATGGTCCTCGCGGGGTATATGGGGCGAAAGTCCGGACGCGGATTCTACGACTACTCTAAGAGCTAGGAAGGCAGGGACCCCGATGGCACGCGAAGAAGTCGTCATCTTGAACGGCGCCAGAACCCCCATGACCGAATGGGTGGGCGGCCGCGCCGGAAACGGCAAGCCGGGAGGCGCGTTGAAGGACGTCTCGGCGATCGATCTCGGCGTGGTGGCGGCCAAGGCCGCGCTCGAGCGCTCGAACGTCCCGCCCGACATTCTCGACCACGTCATTTTCGGGAACGCGCTGCAGACGAGCGGCGACGCGATCTACGGTGCGCGCCACGTGGCGCTCAAAGCCGGGGTGCCGGTTCCCGTGCCCGCGCTCACGGTGAACCGGCTCTGCGGCTCCGGCATCCAGTCGATCATCAACGCGGCCCAGCTCCTCCAGCTCGGCGAGTCGAACTTCGTCCTCGCCGGCGGAATCGAGAACCTGAGCCAAGCGCCGTTCGTCGTGCGCGGCGCGCGGAGCGGGCTCCGGCTGGGCCAAGGAGCGCTGGAGGACTCGCTCCTCACGGCGCTCAAGGATTCCTACTGCGGCTTCTTCATGGCGGAGACATCCGACAATCTGGCGAGGCGCTACAAGATTTCCCGTGAAGAGCAGGACGCGTTCGCGTTTCGGAGCATCACCGAGGGGCGCCGCGCCATCGACTCCTGCCTCCTGAGCGAGGAGATCGTGAAGGTGACGCTACCCGGGCGCGAGGCCAAGGTGGTCGAGAAGGATGATCACTGCTTCGAGGGCGCGACCCTGGAAGGACTCGCCAAGCTCCAGCCGGCCTTCGGGAAGGAGAGCTTCGTGACGGCGGGGAACGCGAGCGGGATCGTCGACGGCGCGGCGGCGGTGGTCGTCACCACGGCCCGCCACGCCGAGAAGCGCGATCTCAAGCCCATCGGCCGGGTCGCGTCGTGGGCGGTGACGGGGGTTGACCCCGCCACGATGGGAATCGGGCCGGTGCCCGCCACGCGGGCCGCCCTGAAGCAGGTGGGGATGACCGTCGACGACGTTGACCTCTTCGAGATCAATGAAGCGTTCGCGGGGCAGTACCTGGCGGTCGAGAAGGAGCTGGGCAATCCCCGCGAGAAGACCAACGTGAACGGCGGCGCGATCGCGTTGGGGCATCCGCTCGCCGCGACCGGCACGCGTCTCGTCCTGACGCTTCTGTTGGAGCTGCGCCGGAGGAAGAAGCGCTGGGGCGTCGCCGCGGCCTGCATCGGCGGCGGCCAGGGGATCTCGATGGTGGTGGAAGCGCTCGTGTGAGCCAACCCTCGGAGAAGGACCTCATCTACGACTGGAACGTCGGCGACGAGCCGCCGCCGCGGCCGCCTCGCCGTGTCCAAGTCGTGGACGAGACCCTGAGGGACGGGCTCCAATCTCCCTCCGTCACCGACCCTCCCATTCAGGACAAGATCAGCGCGCTCCACCTCCAGGCGCGCCTGGGGGTCCACGGGAACGACATCGGTCTCCCGGGCGCCGGTCCGCGCGCCAAGGAGTCGACCCTCGCGCTGGCCCAGGAGATCGCGCGCGCCAAGCTCGCGATCGAGCCCTACTGCGCCGCGCGCACCCACAAGAACGACATCGACCCCATCATCGAGATCTCCCAGAAGACCGGTCTGCGCATCGAGGCGGCCACCTTCATCGGGTCGAGTCCGATTCGACAATACGCCGAAGACTGGGATCTCGACCGGCTTCTCCGCCATACGGAGGAAGCGGTGGAGTACTCCACCCGAAACGGCGTTCCGGTCATGTACGTGACCGAGGACACGACGCGGGCGCGCCCCGAGATCCTGCGCCGCCTCTACACCACCGCGGTGGAATACGGCGCGCGGCGTGTCTGCGTCTCCGACACGGTGGGTCACGCCACGCCGGAGGGCGCCGCCCGGGTCATCCGATTCATTCGCGCGACCGTGGACGCGACCGGCGAGAAGGTCGGCGTCGACTGGCACGGCCACCGCGACCGCGACCTCGGCGTCGCGAACGCGCTCGCAGCGCTCATGGCCGGCGCCGATCGCGTCCACGGCACGATCCTCGGAGTGGGGGAGCGGGTCGGTAACGCTCCGCTCGATTTGATCCTCATCAACCTGAAGCTCCTCGAATGGCTCGACTGCGACTTGACGGCGCTCCCGGAGTACTGCGCGCTCGTGTCGCAATCGTGCCGCGTTCCGATCCCGTACAATTACCCGGCGCTCGGCCGCGATGCCTTCCGGACCGCGACCGGGGTTCACGCCGCGGCGGTCATCAAGGCGAAGAAGAAGGGGGACGCGTGGCTCGCCGATCGCGTCTACTCGAGCGTCCCGGCGGGGATGCTGGGCCTGAAACAGGAGATCAACGTCGGTCCCATGTGCGGTGAGTCGAACGTGGTCTATTGGCTGGCGGAGCACGGCCACGACGCGGGCCGCCCGCTGGTCGAGCACGTCTTCCGGTTGGCCAAGCAGCGCGAGACCGTGTTCGAAGATGCCGAGCTCGAGGCGGTGGTGCTCGAGTTCAAACAAGCCGCCGGCAAAGCGGGCGCGCGTGGCTAAGCGCTACCGGATCGCGGTCCTCCCGGGCGACGGCATCGGCCCCGAGGTCACGCGCGAGGCGGTCGAGACGCTTCGCCTCGCCGCCGAGGTCCGGGGCTTCTCGCTCGATTTCACGAACTATCCCTTCGGCGCCGATCACTACTTCAAGACCAAGGAAACCCTCCCCCCCGCGGCGCTCGAGGAGATGCGCGGCCACGACGCGATCCTGCTCGGGGCGATCGGCGATCCGCGGATCCCCGTGGGCACGCTCGAGCGCGCGATCATTTCGGGAATCCGATTCGGGCTCGACCTCTATGTCAATCTCCGCCCGATCAAGCTCTACGCCGAGCACATGTGCCCCCTCAAGAACAAGCGGCCTGAAGACATCGACATGATCGTGGTCCGCGAAAATACGGAGGACGTCTACGCGGGGATCGGTGGATTCCTCAAGAAGGGAACGCCGGACGAGGTGGCGGTGCAAGAGATGATCTTCACACGAAAGGGCGTCGAGCGGATTCTCCGCTACGCCTTTGATCTCTGCCGCCGCCGCGCGCGCTCGAAGAAGCTCACCATGGTCGACAAGGCGAACGCGGTGGGCGCGATGGATCTCTGGACGCGGGCGTTCGAGGAAGTGGGGAAGGACTATCCGGACATCGAGCGGGACCATGCATACATCGATGCAGCTTGCATGTGGATGGTCAAGAACCCCGAGGCGTTCGACACGGTGGTCATTTCGAACATGTTCGGTGACATCCTCACCGATCTGGGCGCGGCGATCCAAGGCGGAATGGGCGTAGCCGCATCGGGTAACATCCATCCGGGTCGGGTCTCGATGTTCGAGCCAATCCACGGTTCCGCTCCCAAACACGCGGGCAAGAACGTCGCCTCTCCGATCGGCGCGATCCTTGCAGCCCAGATGCTCCTGGAACACCTGGGGGAGTCGGAGGCGGGTGGTCTGATCGGGTCAGCGGTCGGGGAGCTCTTTTCCTCCGGAAGGCTCCGCTCGACGGGCACGGACAGCGGCGTCGGTACAAAAGAGCAGGGAAGTTTGGTGCGGGACGGGGTCAAAGGCTCCGTCCCCTCTTGACTTTCAACCCGGGAAGTGCTAGGATACCACGGCATTTAGGGGATTTGGCTCGACCACAGCCCTGGCGCGAAGGACCTGCGAGAACCCCCCTCTCCTCCGGCTGAGTATCGCCGGGCCTTCCAGAGCGCCATCGACTGAGCGTTTCTCGAGTCCATTTCCAACGGTCCGTTCCCGGGCCGTGTCGTAGAGGGCCGCGCGATCCCGCGCGCGGTGGGGGTAGCGTCCGCTGTCACAACGTCGTGCGTCTGTTGCTGCGTGCCTGGCACCTTGCTTGCCCACGTCAAGGAGGCTACTCATGAGGTCCGTACTCCGTCTCGCATTGTTGGCGGCCATTCTCACCCTCGCTGCCGCGGCGCCAGCGTCCGCGCAGTACATGTACCTCGATTCGAACGGGGACGGGGTATCTGACTCGAGCGACCGCATGAATGCCAACGGTACGCCCACGACGGTGGACGTCTACCTCAAGACGAACCAGAATCGCGACGGCTCGACCGCCGCGTGCGACACGGGCGACGGGCCGTTGAGCATCGTTTCGTACGCCACGGTTATGCGCGCGGTGAACGGCACCGTGACCTACGCGACGCCAACGAACCACATCACTCAATTCGGCAATGTTCTCCTCAATGTCAATCCCGACGGTATTAACTTCCTGTACGCGCAGGGCGGGGCGCAGGCAGACATCCAGCCCCCGGGTTCGTACCGGTGCTTCACAGTCACGATCACGGGAGTCAGTGGAACCCCGCGGATCGACATCGCGGATTTCTTCAGCGGTAACTTCACGTCCTTCGGCACCAACTGCTCGGGCAACGACTTTGACAACACGTACAAGTTGTCTGGGGGCCAAGGCGGTTCCGACTGGACCGACGTCGATGGCCTCGATCTGGCCCAGGGCTCCGTGGTCAACACCCCGCCGACGATCACCAATCCGGGCAACAGGACGGTCGCCGAGCTTACCCCTGTGGCGTTCACGGTGACGGCGAACGATCCGGATGCCGGCCAGACGCTGACCTACACCATGGGTGCCAGCGCCCCCGCCGGCGCGACGATCAACGGCTCGACGGGCGCCTTTGCCTGGACCCCGACGGAAGCTCAAGGACCAAGCACCTTCCCGATTACCTTCAGGGCCACGGATGACGCCATTCCGCCGCTATTCGATGAGACGTCGATCTCGATCACGGTGACCGAAGTGAACGTGGCGCCGGTGGTGAACAACCCGGGCAGCAAGACCGTCAACGAGCTTGCTCTGCTCGTCTTCACGGTGACCGCGAACGATCCCGACCTTCCATCCAACACGCAGACCTGGACTCTGGAGCCGGCGGCTCCGACCGGCGCGACGCTCACCCCCAGCACGGGCGCCTTCAGCTGGATCCCGTCAGAAGCGCAGGGCCCGGGGACGTTCCCGGTCACGTTCCGCGCGACCGACAACGGAACACCGACTCTGAGTGGCACCACGGCCATCACGATCACCGTCAATGAGGTGAACGTGGCGCCGGTGTTGGCACCAATCGGGAACAAGACCGTTCAGGTTTCCACGCTGCTCTCCTTCACCGCGACGGCGACGGACGCCGATCTCCCCGCGAACGCGGTGACCTTCTCGCTCGACGCCGGCGCTCCTGCCGGCGCGACGATTGGGACCGGGACGGGCGTCTTCAACTGGACGCCGCCCTCCACGGGGGCATTCCCGGTCACGGTCCGAGCGACCGACAACGGGACGCCGCCCATGAGCGCCTCCGAGGCGATCACGATCACGGTGAACGCGGCCGCGAACGTGGCGCCGATTCTGGGCGCGATCGGCAACAAGACGGTCGCCGAGCTGGCGACGCTGGCGTTCACGGCCACCGCGACGGATGCAAACGCGGGCCAGACGCTGACCTTCTCACTCGATCCTGGAAATCCCGCCGGCTCCACGATCAACGGGACGACCGGTGCCTTCAGCTGGACCCCGACAGAAGCGCAGGGCCCGGGTAGCTTCCCGATCACGGTTCGCGTTACCGACAACGGATCCTCGCCGCTCGATGACTCGGAGCTCATCACGATCACGGTCACGGAGGTGAACGTGGCGCCGGTCGTGACCAGCCCCGGGAACCGGACGGTGAACGAATTGGTGGCCTTGGCGTTCACGGCGACGGCCGGCGACGCCGATCTTCCGGCGAACACCTTCACCTGGTCGCTCGATGCGGGCGCGCCCGCCGGCGCGACGATCGGCGCCGGCACGGGCGCCTTCAGCTGGACCCCGACCGAAGCGCAGGGTCCGGGCACCTTCCCGGTGACGATCCGCGCGACCGACAACGGGTCCCCGGCATTGGCTGGAACGGCGGCGATCACGATCACCGTGAACGAGGTCAACGTGGCGCCGGTCTTGGGAGGGATCGGAAACAAGGCGGCGACCGTGGGCGTTGCGCTCACCTTCACCGCGACCGCGACCGACGCCGACATTCCGGCGAACACGCTGGCCTTTACGCTCGACACTGGCGCGCCGACCGGGGCGAGCATCAATGGCGGGAGCGGGGCGTTCACCTGGACGCCCGCCACAGGGCAAGTGGGCAACAATGCCATCACGGTCCGCGTGACCGACAACGGCGCTCCGCCGCTATCGGCCTCCGAGACGATTACCGTCACGGTCTCCGCGGCGCCAAATCAGGCGCCGACGCTCAACGCGATCGGCAACAAGACGGTCAACGAGAACTCGATCCTGAGCTTCACGGCGACCGCGACCGATCCCGACGCGAGCCAGACGCTCGCCTTCTCTCTCGACGCGGGGGCACCCGCCGGCGCGACGATCAACGCGACGTCGGGAATCTTCCTCTGGCAGCCGATCGAGACCGACGGCCCGGGTTCGTTCCCGATCACGGTTCGCGTGACGGATAACGGGACGCCGCCCATGAGCGCTTCCGAGCTGATCACGGTCACGGTCAACGAAGTGAACGTGGCGCCGGTGCTCGGCGCGATCGGCAACAAGACGGTGAACGAGCTCAGCGCGCTGACCTTCACGGCCACGGCAACCGATGCGGATCTCCCCGCCAACACGCTCAGCTTCTCGCTGGACGCCGGGAATCCCACCGGCTCGACGATCAACGCGTCGACGGGGGCCTTCACCTGGACGCCGACCGAGGCGCAGGGCCCGGGCAGCTTCCCGATCACGGTTCGCGTGACGGACAACGGGGCGCCGCCCATGAGCGCTTCCGAGCTGATCACGGTCACGGTCAACGAGGTGAACGTGGCGCCGGTGCTCGGCGCGATCGGCAACAAGACGGTCAACGAGCTGGCGACTTTGGCCTTTACCGCCACGGCGACCGACGCGGACGTGCCGGCCAACACGGTCACCTTCTCGCTGGATGCGGGGAATCCCACCGGCTCGACGATCAACGCGTCGACGGGGGCCTTCAGCTGGACACCGACCGAGGCGCAGGGTCCGGGCAGCTTCCCGATCACGGTTCGCGTGACGGATAACGGGACGCCGCCCATGAGCGCTTCCGAGCTGATCACGGTCACGGTCAACGAGGTGAACGTGGCGCCGGTGGTGAATAATCCGGGCAACAAGACCGTGAACGAGCTTGATCTGCTCGTCTTTACCGTGACCGCGAACGACCCTGACCTTCCAACGAACACGCTCAGCTGGTCGCTGGAGGCGGGGACTCCGAGCGGGACGGTAGCTGCTGGCACAGGCGTCTTCAGTTGGATCCCGACTGAGGCACAGGGCCCGGGGACGTTCCCGATCACCTTCCGCGCGACCGACAACGGAACGCCGCCCCTCGACGGCACCGCGGCCATCACGATCACGGTGAATGAAGTGAACGTGGCCCCGGTTCTCGTGGGAATCGGCGACAAGGCAGGGACGGTGGGAGTGCCCGTGACCTTCACGGCGACCGCGACCGATGCCGACATCCCGGCCAACACACTGGCGTTCTCTCTGGACACCGGTGCTCCGACGGGCGCGACGATCAACGCGTCGACGGGCGCCTTCAGCTGGACGCCGACCGCCAACGGCAGCTTCCCGGTGACGGTCCGGGTCACGGACGACGGCACGCCGCCGCTCTCCGCATCCGAGGATATTTCGATCGTCGTCAGCGCGGCCCCGAATCAGGCGCCGGTGCTCGGGGCGATCGGCGATAAGACGGTCAACGAGCTGGCGACCTTGACCTTTACGGCCACGGCGACCGATCCGGACGCCGGCGACAACCTCGCATTCTCACTCGATACGGGTGCGCCGACGGGTGCGTCGATCGTCGGGACGACAGGAGCCTTCACGTGGCAGCCCACTGAGGCTCAGGGTGGAAGCGACTACCCGATCACTGTCCGCGTTACCGATGACGGAACCCCGCCATTGAGCGATTCCGAGACGATCACGGTCACGGTGAATGAAGTGAACGTCGCGCCCGAGCTGGCATCGATCGGCGACAAGACGGTGGACGAGCTGGTCGCGTTGACGTTCACGGCGACCGCCACCGACGCCGATCTCCCGGCCAACACGCTCAGCTTCTCATTGGACGCGGGAAATCCCACCGGTTCGACGATCAATGCGGCGACGGGCGCCTTTAGCTGGACGCCGACCGAGGCGCAGGGCCCGGGGAGCTATCCGGTCACGGTTCGCGTGACGGACAATGGCACACCCGCCATGGACGATTTCGAAGCGATCACGATCACGGTGAATGAGGCGAACGTGGCGCCGGTGTTGGCTGCGATCGGCAACAAGTCGGGCACGGTCGGGGTGCCGGTCACCTTCACGGCGACGGCGACCGATGCCGACATTCCGGCGAACACGCTGACCTTCTCGCTCGACGCCGGCGCGCCGGCGGGGGCGACGATCGACGGCTCGACGGGCGCGTTCAGCTGGACGCCCGGCCGCACGGGGGCCTTCCCGGTGACGGTGCGCGTGACCGACAACGGGACCCCGGCGCTGAGCGCCTTCGAGGCCATCACGATCGATGTCGGGGCGGCCGCGAACCAGGCGCCGGTGCTCGACGCAATCGGCAACAAGACGGTGGCGGAGCTGTCGACGTTGGCGTTCACGGCGACGGCGACCGATCCGGACGCCGGACAGACCCTGGCGTTCACGCTGGACGCACCTTCTCCGGCGGGGGCCACGATCGAGGCTTCGACGGGTGCCTTCAGCTGGACCCCGACCGAAGCGCAGGGACCGGTCGCGATCCCGATCACGGTTCGCGTGACGGATAACGGCAGCCCGGCGCTGAGCGACTTCGAGACGATCGCGGTCGCGGTCACCGAGGTGAACGAGGCGCCGGTGTTGGCCGCGATCGGCGACAAGGCCGGCACGGTCGGGACGCCCGTGGCCTTCACGGCGAGCGCCACCGACCCCGACCTCCCCGCGAACACGCTCACGTTCTCGCTGGACGCGGGAAATCCCGCCGGCTCGACGATCAACCCCACGACGGGTGCCTTCAGCTGGACCCCCGGCGCGACCGGGGGTTTCCCGGTGACGGTCCGCGTGACCGACGACGGAACCCCCGCGCTGAATGATTTCGAAGCGATCACCATCACCGTCAACGCGGCGGCGGAGAACCACGCTCCCGAGCTCGCGGCGATCGGCGACAAGACCGTGGACGAGGGGACGCTCCTTGCCTTCACGGCGACGGCGACCGATCCGGACGGCGGGGACGTTCTCACCTTCTCGCTGGATCCGGGCGCGCCGACCGGCGCATCGATCTCATCGGGCGGGGCCTTCTCCTGGACCCCGACGGAAGTTCAGGGTCCGGGCAGTTATCCGGTCACGGTTCGCGTGACGGACAACGGGTCCCCTGCCAAGGATGACTTCGAGGCGATCTCGATCACGGTCAACGAGGTGAACCTGGCGCCGGAGCTGACGGCAATCGGGAACAAGTCGGGCACGGTGGGCGTGGCGGTGACCTTCACCGCGAGCGCCACGGACGCCGACATTCCCTCGAACACGCTCACCTTCTCGCTCGACACAGGCGCTCCAGCCGACGCGACGATCGACCCATCGACCGGTGAGTTCAGCTGGACCCCTGGTGGGGCCGGGAGCTTCGCGGTCAGGGTTCGCGTGACCGACAACGGCATCCCGGTGGGCGAGGACTTTGAGGAGCTGACGATCACCGTGAACGAGGTGGAGGTGAACGATCCGCCGGTGCTCACGGAAATTGGAGACAAGACGGTCGACGAGCAGACGCTCCTGGCCTTCACCGCGACGGCGACCGATCCGGACGCGGGGGACGTGCTCGCGTTCTCCCTGGATTCGGGCGCGCCCGCCGGCGCGGCCATCACGTCGGGCGGAGCCTTCTCCTGGACCCCGACGGAAGCCCAGGGCCCGGGGAGCTACCCGGTCACGGTTCGCGTGACCGACAACGGCACCCCCGCCAAGGATGACTTCGAGGCGATCTCGATCACGGTCAACGAGGTGAACCTGGCGCCGGAGCTGGCGGCGATCGGGAACAAGTCGGGCACGGTGGGCGTGGCGGTGGCCTTCATGGCCTCGGCGACGGACGCCGATATCCCGACGAACACCCTCACCTTCTCCCTCGACTCGGGCGCTCCCGCGAGCGCGACGATCGACGGCTCGACCGGCGCCTTCAGCTGGACCCCGGCCGGGGCGGGGAGCTTCGCGGTGACGGTCCGCGTGACCGACAACGGGGTCCCGGCGAAGGACGACTTCGAGACGATCACGATCAACGTGGTCGAGCAGTCGACGAACAGGCCGCCCGTGCTCAACGCGATCGGCGACAAGACGGTCAACGAGCTGAACCTCCTGGCCTTCACGGCATCGGCGACCGATCCGGACGCGGGGCAGACGCTCGCGTTCACTCTCGACGCCGGAGCCCCGGCGGGCGCCACGATCAACGCCTCGACGGGCGCGTTCCGCTGGACGCCGTCGGAGGATCAGGGCCCGGGCACCTATCCGATCATGGTTCGCGTGACCGACAACGGCACCCCGCCGCTCAGCCACGCGCGCACGTTCCAGGTCAGGGTCAGGGAAGTGAACGTCGCGCCGGTGCTCGCGCCGATCGGCAACAAGACGGTCAAGGAAGGCGACCTCCTGACCTTCACGGCGACCGCGACGGATGCCGATATCCCCGCGAACACGCTCACGTTCTCGCTCGGCTCGGGCGCTCCCTCCGGGGCCTCGATCGGCTCCTCGTCGGGCGTATTCACCTGGACACCGCCGCTGGCCGGCAGCTTCCCGGTCAAGATTCGGGTCCGGGACAACGGTTCGTCCGTGATGGAAGACTTCGAGGTGATCACGATCACGGTCGTAAGCGACGTCCTCCCGGCGAACGCGTTCTTCTTCGGGATCAACCAGATCACGATCCTGGGAATCAAGCTGGGGACCTGCGTCCAGATCGAGCCGGTCCGGGGCTCCTATTCGAACGGAGACGTCGACTTGAACAGCATCGTGATGAAGTACAAGGACCGCCAGATTTCGGCGAAGTGCGACGGAGCCGAGCTCGACGGCGACAAGAATCGAAACGGAGTCCGGGAGATCCAGGCCTGCTTCTCGAACTCCGATCTCCAGTATCTCTTCTCCGACCTAAGGCGCGGCATCAGCGTGGTCCAGGTCAAGATCGAGGGCAGCCTGGTCTCGGGGACCAAGTTCCGCGACACGGTGAGCCACTACGTCCTGGTCCTCGGCAACAGCTGCCTCGCGCTCAAGGTGAGCCCGAATCCGCTCAATCCGGAGACGGTGATCAGCTTCGCCACGACCGAGAGGGGACCGGTGACGGTCGATGTCTTCGACGTCCAAGGACGGCTCGTCAAGCAGCTCCAGAACGGCACGATGGAAGCGGGATTGAACTCGATCCGGTGGGACGGCTCGACCCGAAATGGAAACCGGGTGGCGACGGGCGTCTACTTCGTGAACGTGAAGTCGAAGACCGGAGAGGAGACCATCCGCGTCACGGTCTTGAAGTAACGGAGCAAAGCAGCGGCTTGAAACGGGCGGGGCGGCCGATGGGCCGCCCCGCTCTTGCTTGGGCTCTCAGAATCCACGCCGTCAGACGGTCCGGGACCGCGCCTTCCGCTCCTCGGCCTGAACACGCTCCCAGAGACGCGTGAGCTCGGGCACCGGCTCCCCGACGCTCCGGGCGGCGCGGACCACGGCACCCAGGATCGAGTCGACTTCGGTCGGTCGGCCCCGGGCTAGATCCTCCGCCATCGAGGAGCGGTTCCCCGCCGTGTCGCGGAGGAGCTGATGAAGCTGCGGCAGCGGGTCGACGCGCGGGTCGAGGAATCCGAGTCGGGCTCCGACGCGCGTGGCTTCCTGCGCCGCCGATTCGGCGCTTCGAAGCAGAGGCTCTGTGTCCAATATCGCGCCGTTGGTACGGCCCGAGAGCGCCGAAACGGGGTTCACGGCCGCGTTCAGGGCGAGCTTTCGCCAGAGAATCCCCGGGGCGTCGCGGCTGGTTTCGGCCCTGAGCCCCGCGCTCTCAAAGAGAGTGGCCGCGTACTCAGCCCAACGAAAGTCGGTTTCCTGCCAGGGCGCGAACCAGGTCGTGCCCTCTGTCGACGACCGAAGCGTTGCATGCTCGTCGAGATAGGCGCCGAGCGAGGTGGCTCCCGCCACGAGCGGCGACCGGGGGAGCGCCCGCTCGAGCGCATCCATGTGTCCCCAGCCGTTTTGGAGCGAGCAGATCGCCGTCCCAACCCCGGCTTGGGCCAGTGAGGCGGCCGCGGCTTCGATGTCATACGATTTCACGCAGAGAAAGACGAGCGCGGCCGGCGCGAGTCCCTCCGCGCGACCCACCACGTGAAGGTCCGGGTGGGATCGCCGGAGCGCGTCCCCCCGCTCGGGGGATCGCACGAGGACGTGAACGACGTTCCCTGCATGGGCCAGGCGGGCGGCGAGGAGCGTACCGAGCGCTCCCGCACCGAACACGCCGACGGTCTCCGCCATGATTCCTCCGATCGGCCCGCGTTGACAGGCGCTTCGCCCGCGGATACACTACCATTCTCCTGAATCGGTTCAGAACTCCCCGAATCATACCCTGAATGGCCAAAATCCAAACGCGGCTGCGCGGCGTCATCTTCGATTACGGAAACACCCTGATCTGGTTGGGGCCGAACCGACTTTCAAACCGGACCGACTACGCCGACATCGTGGCCCGCCCTGGAGTCGAGCGGCTGTCGCGCCTTCTGGTCGCCGAGGGAGTTCTCGCGACTGGAGCGGCGTCGCGCGCGTTCCAAGAGCGGTTCCTCGAGGTCCGGGAGCGGGATCGCGAGCGCGCGGAGAGCTCGGGGCGCGAGGTCGCGGCCGTCGACTCGCTCGCGGCGACGGTTCGGTTGTCGGGCCTGCCGGCGCTTTCCGACGATCTGATTCGCAGGGCGGTGGCCGAACATTTCGGCCCCGAGATCGAGGCCGTTGAGCCTTTGCCCGGCGCCGGCGAGACGCTGGGGTTTTTGCGCGGACGGGGGGTGAAGCTCGCGCTCCTCTCCAACTGCACCGACGCGCCCTATGTCGCCACCGTCGCGCGGCGGCTCGGCTGGGAACGATTCTTCGACCCCTTCATCGTTTCCTCCGACATCGGATTTCGGAAGCCACTCCCGGAAGCGTTTCGGCCGGTCCTCGACCGCTGGTCCTTCCCGCCCGGCGAGATCGCGATGATCGGCGACTCGCTCTACCACGACGTCGCGGGCGCGGAACGAGTGGGCCTCAACGCCATCCACTTCACCGCGATCGAGAATCCCGGCGATACCGGACACCGAGCCGCCATTCATCCCCGGTGGTCCGCGTCCTCGCACGCGGAGCTCCGAGAGGTCTTGACGCCTCTCCTCCCCTGACGCCCGGCCCGACGGGCGGCGATCCAACCAACCTCCCCCGGAGGAATTCGCATGCTCGCGCGCGTTCTGAGCTGCGCGACGGTCGGCATCGAGGGGCATTTCGTCGTGGTCGAGGCCGATCTCGGAGCGGGGCTCCCCACGTTCACCATCGTCGGGCTTCCCGACGCCGCGGTTCGCGAGAGCAGGGAGCGCGTTCTCGCCGCGGTGCGGAACTGTGGCTTCGAGTTTCCGGCCCGGAAGATCACCATCAACCTGGCCCCCGCGCACGTCCGAAAGGAGGGTGCGCGCTTCGACTTTCCGATCGCGGTGGCGCTCCTGCTCGCGTCGGGGCAGATCCCCCGCGGCAGGCCGGTCGAGGAAGGGGTCTTCGTCGGGGAACTGGCGCTCGATGGCGCGCTCCGCGGTGTCCGCGGGATTCTCGCCGTGATGGCCGCGGCGCGGCGCGAGGGAAGGGGCCCCGTGTGGCTCCCGCGCGAAAACGCGGCCGAGGCGCGCGCCCTTGCCGGCGTGGACATCGAGCCGATCGCCTCGCTCGCCGCGCTGCGCGGCGATGGAACCGAGGAGAGCCTGGGCATCCAGCTCTCGGCGGCGACGGAAACCGTCGTCGACACCGCGCCCAGTTCTCCGGATCTCGGTGAAGTCCGGGGGCAGGCGGTGGCCAAGCGGGCGCTCGAAATCGCCGCCGCCGGGGGACACAATCTGCTCTTCATCGGCCCACCCGGCGCGGGGAAAACGATGCTGGCTCGCAGGCTCCCCGGAATTCTCCCCCCTCTCTCACCGGAGCATTCGGTGGAGGTCACCACCATCCACTCGGTCGCAGGGAGGCTCTCGCCCGGCGCGGGGCTCATCCTTCTCCCTCCGTTTCGCTCGCCGCATCACACGATCTCGGTCGCGGGCTTGGTCGGAGGCGGCCGCGGACCCTATCCCGGGGAAGCAAGCCTCGCGCACCGGGGCGTTCTCTTCCTGGACGAGCTGCCCGAATTCCGGCGCGACGCGCTCGAGGCGCTGCGACAGCCGATCGAAGAGGGGACGGTGACCGTGGCGCGGGTCGGGAATTCGGTGTCGTTTCCTTCGAGTTTCAGCCTCGCCGGAGCGATGAACCCGTGTCCTTGCGGCTATCGGGGAGATGCACGCCGTAGCTGTCGCTGCGCGCCCGACTCGCTCGCCCGCTACTGGTCCAAGGTGTCGGGCCCGATCCTCGACCGCATCGACCTGATCCTCGAGGTGCCCGCGGTCCCCATGGAGGACTTGTTCTCCGGAGATTCGGGCGAGCCGTCGTCCGCGGTGCGCGAGCGGGTGGTTCGAGCTCGCGCCATTGCGTCGGCGCGGACTCCATCGGAGGAGAGGAATGCGGCGCTCACGGCCAAGGAGCTGGGACGAGTCGCGCCCCTCGACGCGGACTCTCGCTCGCTCCTACGGCGCGCGGCGGAGACGTTTCGGCTCACCGCACGCGGCGTGATTCGCGTGCGCCGCGTGGCCCGAACGATCGCCGACCTGGCCGGCTCGCAGACCGTCCGCCCCGAGCACCTGGCGGAGGGGCTGCAATATCGCATGCCGGCGAGAGGCGGGTAGATTTTCCGAGGCCGATCACCCTATCCTCGTCCTCCTCTCCTGCGATTGCGATCTCGGAAAGCGAGGGATTCCAATGTCCACATGGAACACCGCCTCAGCATCAACGATCTTGGCTCCGCGCCTGCAGAGCATTCTCCGCATCGTGACCGCGTTCCTGTTCACCTTGGCCGGAACGACGAAGATATTTGCTTTCCCGGCCGGGGTACCCCCTGACGGCGGCACCGTCGCGTTGGTGTCCCAGATGGGGTTCGGCGGCCTCCTCGAGATAGTCGGCGGGAGCCTGCTCTTCCTCGGCCTCTTTACCCGGCCGGTCGCCTTCATCCTGTCGGGCGAGATGGCGGTGGCGTACTTCCAGTTCCACTTCCCGATCAGCTTCTGGCCGACCATCAACGGCGGCGTGCACGCCGCGCTCTACTGCTTTATCTGGCTTTACTTTTCGGCCGCGGGGGCTGGACCCTGGAGTCTCGACGCTATGCGAAGGAAGTAGCCCCACCAAGAATTGTCTTCTCAGCATGTCGATTTCTGGGGCCCGTGCTCGTCGTCTGGATAGAGCGTGGGCCCGGCCGGCCGAGGCCGTCCGAGCCCCAACCGAAATCAAACCGAACCTGAGCCCACTGAAAGGGAGAGACGACGATGAGAGTCATGGTCGTGGTCAAGGCGGACAAGAACTCGGAGGCGGGCATTCTTCCGGACGGGAAGATCCTTGCGGAAATGGGGAAGTTCAACGAAGAGCTGGCGAAGGCCGGGGTGCTCCTCGCGGGCGAGGGGCTCCAGGCGAGCTCCAAGGGCGCGCGCGTCCGGTTCGACGGAGCGAAGCGGACCGTGATCGACGGGCCCTTCGCCGAGACGAAGGAGCTGATCGCCGGCTTCTGGCTGTGGCAGGTGAAATCCAAGGAAGAGGCGATCGAATGGCTCAAGCGCGCTCCTTTCGACAAGACCGAGGTCGAGATTCGCCAGGTGTTCGAGGCGGAGGACTTCGGGGCCGAGTTCACCCCCGAGCTCAGAGAGAAGGACGAGCGGATGCGCGCGCAGATCGTGGGCAAGCGGTAGCCCGAACCCTAGCCAGACGGAGCCCTGACAATGCGATTCATGATGCTGATGATTCCCAAGGGGTACGAGAAGGCGGCGCCGGGCACCATGCCCGACGCCAAGCTTGTGGCCGCCATGATGAAGTACAACGAATCCCTGCAAAGGGCTGGCGTGCTGCTCACGCTGGACGGCCTCCATCCGCCCTCGATGGGTGCGCGGGTCTCGTTCTCCGGGGGGAAGCCCAAGGTGACCGACGGGCCCTTCGCCGAGGCGAAGGAGGTCGTGGGCGGCTACTGGATGATTCAAGCGAAGTCGAAGGCAGAGGCGGTCGAATGGGCGTCCCGCTGCCCCGCGTCGGATCACGAGGTGATCGAGGTCCGGCAGGTGCAGGAGTTCTCCGATTTCCCCACCGAGGTCCAGAAGGCCGCGTCCGGGTTTGCCGAGATGCAGCAACAGTCGGGGTCGCGCCGAGGCGCGTAGGCGTTCCGCCGGGACGGGCCCGGCCTTGCGCAGAGAGACTGAAGATGGTGTGATCGGTAGCCGTGACGGCTACCGATACACACCGGGCAATCGACGCGGTCTGGCGGATCGAATCGGCCAAGCTCATCGCCGGGCTCGCGAGGATCGTTCGCGACGTCGGCCTGGCCGAGGATCTCGCGCAGGACGCCCTGGTGGCCGCGCTCGAGCGGTGGCCCACTTCGGGCATTCCCGAGAACCCAGGCGCCTGGCTCATGGCCACGGCCAAGCATCGTGCGATCGACCAGCTCCGCCGGTCGAAGCGGCTCGAGCGGAAGCACGAGGAGCTCGGACGCGAGCTCCTGACCTCGCGGGAGGCGGCACCGCCGGATCTCGACGCCGCGATCGACGATCACGTCGGCGACGACCTCCTGAGCCTCATACTCACGGCCTGCCATCCGGTGCTCACCACCGAGGCTCGCGTGGCGCTCACCCTCCGCTTGCTCGGCGGGCTGACGACCGAGGAAATCGCCCGCGCGTTCCTCGTGCCGGAGCCGACCGTCGCGCAGCGAATCGTCCGGGCCAAGCGGACCCTCGCCGAAGCCCACGTTCCCTTCGAGGTCCCCCGCGGAGCCGATCTGACCGCCCGATTGGCGTCGGTACTCGAGGTCCTCTATCTGATTTTCAACGAGGGTTACGCGGCCACCGCCGGTGACGATTGGATGCGGCCCGCGCTCTGCGAGGACGCGCTCCGTCTCGGCCGCATCCTGGCGGAGCTCGTCCCGAAAGAACCGGAGGTCCATGGCCTTGTCGCGCTGATGGAGATTCAGGCGTCACGCACGGGGGCGAGAGTTGGGCCGTCGGGAGAGCCCGTTCTCCTGCTCGACCAAGACCGCGCGCGTTGGGATCATCTCCTTATCCGTCGCGGTCTCGCGGCGCTCGAGCGCGCCGAAGGTCTCGGCGGAGCGCAAGGCCCGTACGCGCTCCAGGCCGCCATCGCCGCCTGTCACGCGCGGGCGCGGAGTGCGGGGGAGACGGACTGGAAGGGCATCGCCGCGCTCTACGATGCGCTCGCCCAGGTCGCGCCCACTCCCGTCGTGGAGCTGAATCGGGCGGTCGCCGTCGCGATGGCATTCGGACCGGCCGCGGGACTGGAGCTTGTCGAGGCGCTGATGTCGGAGCCGTCGCTTCGGTCCTACCACCTCCTCCCGAGTGTGCGGGGGGACCTCCTCGCCAAGCTCGGACGTCATGAAGAGGCCCGCGCGGAGTTTGAGCGCGCGGCTTCGCTCACCCGAAACGCGAGAGAGCGGGAGCTGCTCTTGGATCGCGCGGCCGCTCGCGCACGTGGGTCGGAGCCGGCTGCATGAACGTTCAAGATACGGCCCGAGAGGGGCGATGGAGAGGGAGAATCGGATTGACTTCGGGGTACGGAACGAATAGCTTATCCCACACGCTCCAACGAGTTGCGGGACGATAACCACATGAATCCAAAGCGCCTCGGTCGCCTGCCATCCATCGTGATTCCCCCCATCGCGTTCCTGGCGCTGGGGGTGGGAGCGCTGGCCCAAACCTCCTCTCCTCCGAGCACGGCGCCCTCACAGACCCCTGGATCGACGCAGCCTACGGCCCGCGGCAACACGCAGCTTCCGACCGTCGAGCAGGCGCAGGCGCTCGTCCAAAGCGCTCCCAAGGACCCGGCCTCCTATCTCGCGCTCGGCTCAGCCTATCGACGCGCCGGAAAGCCGAAGGAGGCGCTCCAGGCATTCCAGAAAATGGCGGCGATCGCACCCAACTTGGCCGCCAGCCACGTCAGCTTGGGCGCGGTCTACATGGACCTCAAGAGGCCCGAGGACGCCCAGAAGGAGTTCAAGAAGGCGATCGCGCTCGATCCCAACGACGCGACGGCCCAATACAATCTTGGCAACTACTATCAGGAGGCGGGCCGGCGGGACGATGCCGGAGCCGCCTACAAGCGCGCGACCGAGCTCAAGCCGGAGATCCCCGACGCGTGGGTGAGCCTCGGCCTCATCCAGGCCGAAGTCGGGAAGCCGGACGAGGCGATCGCCGCTTACAAACGCGCGCTCGCGATCGATTCCACCAACGTCCGCGCACTCTGCAATCTCGGCAATTCGAACTACGGAATGGGGAAGATCTCCGAAGCGACCGCGATGTACCGAAGGGCGCTCCAGGCCAACCCGAAGAGCCAGGAGGCGCTCTACAACATGGGCGTCGCGTTTGCGGACGCGCAAATCTACCGCGAGGCCATCCGCTACTGGAACATGGTCGTCGCGATCGACTCCACCGCGACCGTCGCGCTGAGCGCGCGGAGCAGCATCCAAGTTCTGCAAGAATTCCTCGACCAACAGAAGTCGCCCAAGCCCGCCGGCTCCCCGGCCGGGGGCCGTTGAGCTTGATCGCCCGGCGCGGCGCCGGTACCCGAGATCTCGATCCAGGGAGGCATCCACTCATGCGGGAGCCATTCCGACCGGCAATGATTCGATCCGCGTGCCTCATGGTCCTCGGTGTGGCGCTGGGATGCTCTTCGCACGCGCCGCCGAGTGCCGCACCGAACACGAGCGCTGGAGCACCCTCGGTCAGCGCGGCGCCCAACGTGGATATCAAGGGTCACATCGCGGCGGGCGCGGATCTCCTCAAGCGCGGCCTCCTCGACGACGCGGAGCATGAATTTCGGCTTGCGCTGGAGATCGACGCGAACAATCTCGACGCGATCGCCGGTCTCGGTCAGGTCGAGGTGGCGCGCGGCCAGTATTCCGAGGCTCTGCCGCACCTGGAGCGCGCGACCCGGGTCTCTCCCCAGATGGTCTCGGCGTTCCGGGCGCTCGGGGACGCCTACGCCGCGACCGGCGACCTTCCACGCGCCGCGACGGCCTACCGCCAGGCGGTGGCGCTCGCGCCCGCGGACGTCGACATGAGGCTGGCGCTGGCCCATTCCCTGATCGAGATTGGGGACTACGCCGAGGCGCAAAGCGTTTGCATGGAAGCGGTCCAGCTCTCCAAGGGAAGCCCCGCGGTCCTGGCTCGCTCCTACAGTAGACTGGGCGAGGCCTACTCCCGGGAGGGGATGACCCCCGAGGCGATGGCGTCGGCCTACAAGGCCGTGGAGCTGGCTCCGAGGGACGTGGAGGTGGCGCGGGGCCTCGCGGAGTGCGCCGTGCACGGGGGGCTCTACGCGGAGGCTGCGACCGCGTACAACCGGGTCCTACAATTGGCGCCGCTCGACATCGCGGCCAAGAAGCAGCTCGCGTGGGTCAACTTCAAGCTCGAGCGCTATCCCGGCGCGATCAAGAACTACGAGGCGGTCGGGGATTCCCTGGGCACCGTCGATCGCTACTATCTGGCCCAGGCGTACGCCAAATCGAACAAGGTGGATCGAGCGGTGGAGCTCTATCGCGAGGTGGTCAGGGCGGACCCGCAAAATTACAAGGGTGTCTACTGCAACATGGCGAACGCCTACTACGAGTCCAACCGCTACCAGCGCGCGATCGAGGTCGCGCGTGAGGGGCTCGCGGGGGACACGGCCAGCGCGTGTCTCCGGTATTGCTGGGCACAGGCGCTGGACAAACTCGGCCGTCACGAGGAAGCGATTCCGGTGTTCGAAGCGCTCCTCACCGATCCGGCCTACGCGGAGCCGGCGAAACGGGAGCTGGAACGCCAGCGGCGCATCGTCCGGCTTCTCAAGACGAAGGAACGAGGCGGGAATTGACGTGGATCGGACATACCCGAATCAAGGAGGATCGATGTTTCACGCACCTGTTCGCACGATGGGACTGGTCGTCGCCACGGGAATGCTGATGGCTTCGTTCGCCTGGGGAGAGGATACAGCCTCAGCGGCCAAGGCGCCGGCGGCGAAGGAAACGACGCCCGCCAAGACGACCGCGACGACTCCGGTCGACGAGGTCGCGGTGCTCGAGACGACCAAGGGACGCATGGTGATCGAATTCTGGGATAAGGAAGCGCCCCAGACGGTCGCGAATTTCAAGAAGCTCGCGCGCCAAAATTACTTCGACGGCACCGGCTTTCACCGGATCATCAAGGGCTTCATGATCCAGGGTGGAGATCCGAAATCGAAGAATCCAAAGGCCCCCGATCTCGGCACGGGGGATCCCGGCTACAAGATCAAGGACGAGTTCAACTCCCACAAGCACGTCGCGGGCGTCATCTCGATGGCGAACAGCGGGACCCCGAACTCGGCCGGATCGCAGTTCTTCATCATGCACGGACCGGCGTCATTCCTCGATGGCAAGTACACGGCGTTCGGCCACCTGATCGACGGCATGAGCGTCTTGAATGAGATTGCCCTGACCCCCGTCGGGCCGAATCCGATGATGGGCGGGGAGCAGTCGAAGCCGCTCGAGTGGACCACGCTCAAGACCGTGAAGATCATGTCGCGAAGCGCGGCCATGGCCAAGGCCCCCGCGGAGAAGCCCGCGACCGCCGCCAAGGCAAGTGCGCCTGCGGCCAAGCCGGCGACCGACAAGGCGGCTGCCACGACCAAGGCGGCGGAGACTCAGACCAAGGAAACAGCGGGTCAGACGGCGGAGACCGCAAAGGAGGCGCCGAAGGAGGCCGCGCCGAGCGCCCCCAGCGATTCGGTGAAGACCAAGTAAATCCCGATCGACGACGATCGCTGTCTTCCATGGGCCGGGTGCCGTTGCCCCGGCCCTTTGATTTTGTTAGACTTGCACGGTCCACCGAGGGTGGATTTCGTACCCACCGGAGATTCCATGGCGCGCATCTACCTCGATCACAACGCTTCCACGCCCGTCCGCCCGGAAGTCCTCGAGGCCATGCACCCCTATTTTTCCGTTCACTACGGAAACGCCTCGAGCGCGCATGCCTACGGCCAGGAGGGCCGGGGGGCCGTCGAGGAGGCCCGGGCCCGGGTCGCGGCGCTCCTTCACGCCACGGCGGGTGAGATCGTCTTCACGAGCGGGGGCACCGAGTCGGACAATCTGGCCGTGATCGGGGCGGCGCGCGCCCTCCAGGCCAAGGGTCGCCACGTGGTGACGAGCGCGATCGAGCACGACGCGGTGCGTCACGCCGTGGACCTTCTGGAACACGAAGGCTTCGAGGTTTCCCGTGTCGCGGCCGGCCCCGACGGGCGCGTGAGCCCGCAAGCGATCGAAGCCGCGCTCACGCCGCGGACGATTCTCGTCACGGTGATGGCCGCGAACAACGAGACGGGCGTGATCCAGCCGATGGCCGAGATCGGCGCGATCTGCGCCGCCAAGGGGATCGCCTTCCACTCCGATGCGGTCCAGGCGGCGGGCAAGCTCCCGATTGACGTCGCGGCGTGGCAGACCACCCTCTTGACCATCACCGGCCACAAGTTCTATGGGCCCAAGGGCGCGGGAGCCCTCTACATCAAGCGCGGCTTTCGGCCGACGCCGCTCCAGGTGGGAGGAGAGCACGAGAAGGGCCGGCGCGCCGGCACCGAGAACGTGCCCGCGATCGTGGGGCTGGGCCGCGCGTGCGAGCTGGCGGCCGAGGATTTGGGCGCGACGGCCAAGAGGGTCGGCGCGCTTCGGGACCGCCTCGAGACCGGAATCGAAGCCCGCGTGCCGCAAGTGGTCCGCCACGGCGCCGGGGCGCCTCGCGTCTGCAACACGGCGCACATCTCGTTCGTCGGCGCGGAGGGAGAGCACCTGATCCTGACCCTCGACATGAAGGGGGTGGCCGTCTCGAGCGGCGCGGCGTGTAAGGCGGGCTCATCGCACCCCTCGCACGTGCTCCTCGCGATGGGGGTTCCGGCGGGCATCGCCCAATCCGCCGTCCGTTTCAGCCTCGGCCGCTCGACGACCGAAGCTGAAATCGACCGCGTCCTCGAGGTCCTGCCGGGTGCCGTCGAGAAGCTCCGTCACGGAACTTCCACCCTCGCGTCGTAGACCTTCGAGAAGAGCCCCATGCAGAACTTCATCCCTGAGAATCCGTCCACCATTCTGGTCGCCATGAGCGGCGGGGTCGATAGCTCGGTCGTCGCCGCGGCGCTGTCGGCGCGCGGACACACGGTGATCGGCGTGACCATGAAGCTCTGGTGCTACTCGGAGGGCCCGTCACCCAGCCGAGGCTGCTGCACGCTCGAGGCGATCGACGACTGCCGCGCGGTGGCGCGTCGGATGGGTTTCGCGCACTACGTTCTGAACCTGGAAGACGCCTTTCGCGAGCACGTGATCGAGGATTTGGTCGACGAGTACGTGAAGGGCCGCACGCCCAATCCCTGCATCCAGTGCAACAACTGGCTCAAGTTTGGAGAGCTGGCCCGCGCGGCCGAGCGCTTCGGCTGCGATTACGTCGCGACGGGGCACTACGCGAGACGCGGAGTGGACGCGGAGGGGCGCGCCACGCTGCTCCGGGCGCGCGAGGGGGCCAAGGACCAGTCCTACGTCCTCTGGGGTCTGAAGCAGGAGGTGCTCGCACGAGCCCTCTTCCCGATCGGTCACTGGACCAAGGAGGAGGTCCGCGCCGCCGCCCGCGAGCACGGCCTCTCGGTGGCCGACAAGCGGGAGAGCCAGGACATCTGCTTCGTCGAGGGGCGGAGCTACCTCGACTTCATGCGCGAGCGCTTCCCCGATCGACTCGCCTCATCGCCTCGCGGCGTGGTGCAGGACGGCTCGGGGCGGGCCTTGAGGGAGCACGACGGGATCCACGCCTTCACCATCGGCCAGCGGCGCGGGATTCAGGTCTCGGCGGCCGAGCGGCTCTACGTGACCAAGATCGATGCCGTAACCGGGACGGTGGAGGTCGACCGGGAAGAGGCGCTCTACCGCCGCGAGGCCCGGATCGCGCGCGTCTCCTATACGGCCGGGATCGCCCCGTCGGGGCCGGTCTCGGGAACGGGCAAGATCCGCTACCTCCACGAGCCCGCGCAGGCCGTGCTGACGCCGGACGGCGACGGCATCGCCGACGTCCGCTTCGACACGCCACAGCGCGCGATGACGCCTGGCCAGTCGCTGGTGCTCTATGACGGCGACCGCGTGGTCGCGGGTGGCGTCATCGAGCGCGTCGGGTGACCGGCGCCAAGAAGCCCAACCGTCTCGCTGGCGAGAAGAGCCCCTACCTCCTCCAGCACGCTTCGAATCCCGTCGACTGGTATCCCTGGGGCGACGAGGCGTTCGATGTCGCCCTCCGCGAGGAACGCCCCATCTTTCTCTCGATTGGCTACTCCACCTGCCACTGGTGCCACGTCATGGAGCGGGAGTCGTTCGAGAAGGAGGACGTGGCGCGCATCCTGAACGAGCATTTCGTCCCCATCAAGGTGGATCGCGAGGAGCGGCCCGACGTCGATCAGATCTACATGACGGTCTGCCAGGCGCTCACCGGCAGCGGCGGCTGGCCCCTCACGGTGATCCTCACCCCGGACCGCCGCCCCTTCTTCGCCGGAACCTATTTCCCTCCGGAATCTCGCTTCGGGCGGCTCGGACTCAAAGAGCTTCTCTATCAAGTGGTGAGCGCATGGGAGCAGCAGCGGGACCAGGTCGTCGAGGCGGCTTCCAAGATCACCGAATCGATTCGACCTCAGTTCTCCGGGAGCCCAGGCGAGGCGCTGGACGAAGGGACGCTCCGCCTCGGGTTCGAGCAGCTCGCGGGGCGATTCGACGAGGCCCACGGCGGGTTCGGCTCGGCTCCAAAATTCCCGACCGCGCACGTCTTCACGTTCCTGCTGCGGTGGTGGCACCGGACCGGCGACCGCCGCGCGCTCGAGATGGTCGAGACGACCCTTCAGACGATGCGCCGAGGGGGTATCTACGATCACGTCGGGTTCGGCTTCCATCGCTATTCCACCGACCGCGAGTGGCTGGTCCCGCACTTCGAGAAGATGCTCTACGACCAGGCCCTCCTCATGATCGCGTACGCTGAAGCCTTCCAGGCGACGGGGAACGCGATCTACGCGGGCGTGGTGCGCGAGATCGCGGCCTACGTGATGCGCGATATGACATCGCCGGAGGGAGCGTTCTATTCGGCCGAGGACGCCGACAGCGAGGGGGAGGAGGGGCGGTTCTACATCTGGACCCGCTCCGAGGTCGAGGCGCTCTTGGGTCCTGAGGATGCGGCGATCTACTGCCGCGCCTACGGAATCGAGGTCGAGGGCAACTGGCGGGACGAGGCCACGGGAAAGGACGCGGACACGAACATCCCGCACCTGAGCGGCGACCCCTCGGCCCTGGCCCAGGAGCTTGGGATCGCTCCCGCAGAGGTCGCCCGTCGGCTCGAATCCTCGCGCCAGAAACTCTTCGAGGCGCGGGAGCGCCGCGTCCATCCGCACAAGGACGACAAGATCCTCACCGCATGGAACGGCCTCATGATCGCCGCCCTGGCGAAGGCGGCGCGGGCTTTGGGCGACGATTCCTACGCGGAAGCCGCCCTTCGCGCGCTTCGGTTCCTGGAATCCAAGCTGGTGCGGGAGGATGGGCGGCTTCTCGCGCGCTACCGCGACGGCCAAGCAGCCTACCCGGCGTACCTCGACGACTACGCCTTCCTCGCGTGGGGGCTTCTCGAGCTCTACGAGGCCACCTTCGAAGCGCGCCACCTGGACGCCGCCCTCAAGTTGACGCGGGAAATGGATCGGCTCTTTCGGGATTCGGAGGGAGGCGGATACTTCTTCAGCGGCGCGGACGGCGAAGCGCTTCTGGCTCGCGCCAAGGATGCCTACGACGGCGCGACCCCATCCGGGAATTCGGTCGCCGCGCTCAATCTGCTGCGACTGGGCCGCGTGACGGGGGAGGCTGCGCTCGAGGGCGCCGCGGACGCGCTCTTTCGCGCCTTCTCGGGGATGGTGGCGCGCGTCCCTTCGATCCACACCCAGCTCCTCGCGGCGCTCGATTTCGCCCTCGGCCCGACGCGCGAGATCGTGATCGCGGGGGAAACGGCCGACCCCGAGGCGTGGGCGATGGTCCGGGCCGTGAGCGCGAAATTCCTACCGCGGCGGATCGTGCTCTGGAACCGGTCGGAGGACGCCAAGATTCTTCACGCGGTCGCGCCCTTCGTGAAGGAGCAGAAGCCGGTGGGGGGCGCACGCCACCGCGTACGTCTGCGAGAACTATGCCTGCAAGGCGCCGGTCACGAGCGCCGCCGCGCTCGTCCAGCTCCTCGACGCTCCGTCTCCAATAGCTGCCTCTTGAGCTTGAGCCCCCACGCGTAGCCGCCGAGCCCGCCCCCCTCCCGGACCACCCGATGGCAGGGAATGATGATCCCAACCGGGTTGGTGGCGCAGGCGCGGCCCACCGCGCGCGCGGCCTTCGGCTTCCCGATCGATTGCGCCACCTCCTTGTACGTCCGGGTCTCGCCGTAGGGGATCGCCCGGAGCGCTTCGTAGACCCGCCACTGGAACGCGGTGGCCCGCACGTCGACGGGCAGGTCCAAGCGCTTCTCTCTTCCTTCGAGGTGGCGTGCGAGCGATTGGATCCAGCCGCTCATGCCGTTTCGGTCCCGCCGGATCGACGGCGGCCGGAAATTCCCGCCCCAGCTCCGCGGCCATTTTCCGCTCCGGCTCTCCCGAGCCGCACGCTGCAGATGCCGCGCTCGGTGGCCGCGACCATGACCCGCCCGATCGGCGTGCTCGCCACCGCGTAGCGGATCTCCACTCCGCGCCCGCCCTCCCGGTAGGCGCCGGGGGTCATGCCGAGCCGCTGTGTCGATGATTCGTAGAGCCTGCTGCTCGATCCGTATCCCGCCTCGTACATCGCCATCGTGACCGTCTCCTTTCCCTGAAGCCGTTTCTTGAGCCGTCCGAGCCTGAGCGCGTCGGCGTACTGCCGAGGCGAGATACCGATAGCTTTCTTGAATGCCCGCTGAAGGTGGTAGGGGCTCATCCCGAACTCCCGAGCGAGCGCCGAAAGGGTTACGCGGTCCTCCCCGTTTTCCTCGAGGTGGCGGCAGACTCTCCGGACCAGCTCGTCCCGGCGTGGCGCGCTCGCGGAATCCCGGGGCCTGCACCGGAGGCAGGCGCGGAATCCCGCGCGCTCGGCCTCCTCCGGACTCTCGAAGAACCGAACGTTCTCCCTTCGGGGCTGCCGCGCGGCGCAGGAGGGCCGGCAGTAGATCCCGGTCGTCAGGACCCCGGTCACGAACAAGCCGTCGCACCGGGAGTCCCGGGCCAGGACGGCCTGCCACCGAGCCTCGTTCAGGCGCTCCGGGTCGGCCGCCACCCGCGTTCGGACGCTATCATTCATGGCTGCACCTCATGGCCACAAGGCTACGGGTGGGGGGGCAAAGCGTCTATCCGATCCTTGCGGTGATTTCGGAAAAGTCGGTGGTGGGGGAATCAGGCTCGCGCTGCGATATCGGTCGGCGTAGACGCCGAGGCAGCGATCCATCACGACTCGAATTCCGGCGGCCGCGAGCTTCTCCGCCGCGGCCTCGTTCCGGATTCCGGTCTGCATCCAGAAGACGGCGGGGCGCCTCTCGGGTGGCAGGGCGAGCACCTCGTCGGCCAGCGGGCCCACGAACTCCGGCCGTCGGAAGACGTCCACGATGTCGGGACGCTCGGGCAGCGACGCCAGGTTCGGGTAGACCCGCTCGCCGAGCACCGTGGTGAACTTGGGGTTCACCCCGATGATCCGGATGCCGAACGATTGCAGCCACTTGGGGATGGCGTAGGCCGGCGCCTGGGGATCGGCGCCGTCCTTGATCCCGACCACCGCGACGACGCGGGCCGAGCGGACGATCTCCGCCAAGTCCTCCTCGGATTCGACGAGCATCGAGGGCATGAACTCGAGGATACCGGCCCCCATGGGAGCCGGGCAATGGCGGTGATAGAATCCTTCCCCCAACCGGGAAGGAGGAGACCGATGAAGAAGCTGCTCTCGTTGATTCTGGTCCTCGCGTTCACGCCCTGTTTCGCGCACGAGGAGCACATGGCGGCGGTCAAGACCCCGACGTCGTTCGATCCGCTCAAGGCGCTCGTCGGCGAGTGGCGCGAAGTGGGCAAGGGCGACAAGGGGACGGTGGTGAGCTATGAGCTGGTGGCCGGAGGATCCGCGCTCATCGAGCGGATGGATCCCGGGACCGAGCATTCCATGGTCACCGTCTATTATCCCAATGGGGACAAGGTCATGATGACCCACTACTGCGCGGAAGGGAATCAGCCTCGGATGCGCGGCGAAGGGAACGCCAAGTCGATGAAGTTCACGATGATCGACGTCACCAACCTGCCGACGCCGAAGTCGCCGCACATGGACGGGCTGACCCTCACGTTCACCGACAAGGACCATCTCGTCCAGGAGTGGAGTCACAAGGATGGGGACACGGTGGTGACCTTCCGGTTCGACCTGGAGCGGAAGAAGGCTTCCTAGCGGGACAAGCCGCCGCGGGAGATGCAGCCCGCTGATCCCGTCACGCCCCCGTAGCTCAGACGGATAGAGCAGCGGTTTCGCCCACCCCAGGTCGGCTATCGCGCCAGCGGCGGGCTGGCGAGACCGGGCGCCACCTTGGAGCCGGCGGACGCCGGTGCGACGCCGCCAGGACGTACTCGTGCTGCGCGTCGCGCAGCGTCAGGGTCTTCTCGCCGACGACGAATTCTAGCCCGTTGAAGCCGGGTACGATCGTGATGAACGAGATCGTGCCGTCCGGGATTCTTGCGCGACGCGACCTCGCTCGACCACTCGCCGAAGTCGAAGATCGTCGCCGCGCCCTCCCTTCGAACGACGGTACCCCCGACCGCGGGGTTCCAGTACGCCGGAGCGAGCTTGGCGGCCTCCATCGCGTCGGCGGGCACGGTCAGAAGCTTGCGCTCCGCGGCCAGCTCGTCGAAGAACGTCTTGGCGCTGGCCGCGATCCGCCCGTCGGCCTCCGCGTTGCCATCGAACAAGACCTCGAGCAGCTTGCGCTGGAACACCGAGCGGATGAGCCAGCCGGGATCGCCGTTCGTCAGGATCACCGCTCCGACCCCGTGCTCGGGCAGCCACATCATGTCGCTGTGAAACCCGATCATGTCGCCCCCGTGATGCACGACGGTGGTGCCGTACGTTGAGTCGACGAACAAGCCCATGCCGTAGGTGACATCGGTGCCGACGGCGACCTGCGGCGCGCGCCGCGCCAGGAGCGCGTCCTTGGAGATGTACCGCTTGCCGTCGGGTAACTCGCCCTCGCGAAGCTCCATCACCACGTACTTCATCATGTCGTTCACTGAGCTCCAAGCGCCGCCCGCCGGACGCACCGGCACGATCGACAGGTTCGTCCGCCCCTCCGCGAGCGCCGGCTTCCCGTCAATATCGGGGGCGTGGGCGGTCGCGACGTCTCCCTTCTGGGTCGTGGCGAAGTCGAAGGTCGTCCCGCCCATGCCGAGCGGATCGAATACCAGCGTCTGCATGGCCTTGTCGTACGCGGCGCCCAGCTCGAGACTTGGGAACGCCACATGTCCGCCGAGAAATCCGGCGGCCGCGGCCATCGGGTTCGAATACTGGAACAGCTCGCCGAACTTGCTGGTCGGCTGCATCGTCGCCAGCACGGCCATCGTGGAGTCGGCCGTGTTGCCCTGGAATTCGAGCAGCCACTCGAGATCCTGGCGCGGCATGCCGGTGCATGCGCAGATGAGGTGCTTGATCAGCACACTCCTTGTGACGTCCGCGTCACCCAGCCTGAAGGAGGGCAGGGCCGTGACCGCCGGCGTGTCCCACGCGAGCTTCCTCTCGTCAACCAGTCGTGCGAGCATCAGCGTCGTCAGCGCCTTGGTGTTCGAGGCAATCATGTATCGGGTGTCGGCGTCGGCCTTCGCGGGCTTCCCGAGCTCGCGCACGCCGAAACCCTCGGCGAGCACGACCTTGCCGTCCTGGTAGATGCTGAGCGAGACGCCCGGCACGCCGGTCAGCTTCATGGAGGTCTCGACGAACTTCCGGAGCTCCGCCAGGCGGGCGTCGTCGAGCTTGTTCGCCTTCCTGCCCGCGAACGATTCCCGGCTTCGTCCCTTCGGCAGGAGCTTCCCGTAGATCAGACCGACCTGGGCTCCGCGCTTCTCCCCGATCGCCTGGGTCATGTCGTAGATCACGACGGTCCACACATCGTTGGCTCGTCGGATGTCGGCGCCGACGTCGCGCTTCTCGTTGGGGGACGTCTGGTAGGAGTACGCACTGCGATTGGTCCAGCCGTCCCTGTCGGCGATGGGTGTCACGACCTTGAGGGGCCACTTCGCGTCGGGTTTGTAGGCCGCCCAGGCGGCGGCTATCGCCACGTTGGCTGTCGTCGCGTCCTTCGCCGGCACGTCTACCAGGATGATGAAGGAGCCCCCTTCGGGTGCCTCGAGGATCGTCGCCGGTCCGCGCACGAGGAGCGACCAGCCCTGGGGCGCGACGAACGTGTTTCCGGCGACGGTCGTCTTCGGCGTGTCGGCGGGAAGCCGCTCGGGCGCGGCGACCGCGCAGGGGGCGCTGAGGGCGATACGGATGGCGACGGATAACGTGACGGCGAGGATCGGTGTGCGCATGGTTCCTCCCGCTGCCCCGGCCTTGGGGCGTTCGGCCCGGATGGGCGGAGCGCCAGGGTACACCCGGCGGGAGGGGTTCCCAAGGACGACTTCATGCGCCGCCCAGGCGGTATCGAGTGGTCTCCTAAACGGCCGTCGCCGACAGGGCGACCGGTGCCGCCCTTAACGCGCGGTGCCGGTCAGCCCACGCGGCCCAAGCGAAGATCCCCACCAGCGCGATGTCCGTGATGGCGATTGCCTTCATGTTGGGAGGAGGGGGCGCCGCGGAGGCCATGGCGTAAAGGCCGGCGAGAACCGCCATGAGCACCCAGAAGGCGATGCTGCCGACTCGGTCCTTCGCGCGGGTCGTCGCGATGTAGATCCAGATTCCCGTCGCGAAGAGCAGACCCTCCACCAGGAGCGTGGCGGGGACCGAGTACCAAAGCCCCAGTCCCAACTTGGGCCCGCCTCCCGGGTAGAGCGGGAGGTCGGGCCGGTGGGAGATCCAGTCGAGCACCCAGTGGCTCACCACGCAGAGGCCCACCCAGAGAGCCCCCATGGGATCGCCCTTTCTCGCGCGGTAGACCCATCCGACCAGCAGGGCCCAGACAAGGGTCATGAGTAGGCTGTGGGACCAGGGGTAGCAGAGTCCCGAGCGATACCTTGGGTGCCGCGCGCTTGGCGGCCATTCCCACCGCGAAATGTCCGAGGAACATGGTGGGTTACCTCGTCGTTGTCGATTGCCCGCGCGCCGTGTCGAGCCACGAGCGCGCCTGCTCGTGCCGCGGGTTGACCCGCAGCGCCTCCTCCCATGACGCGATCGCTTCCTGGTTCCGGCCCTGCACCCACTGGATCGCGCCCCGCGTGTACTCGATCTCCGAGATGTCGAAGTAGTCGCCGCCGCGCCGCCGCGCGATCTCCAGCGCGCGATCGATGGCCTGCTCCGCCTCCGGGTAGCGCTGGGTGTCGTAGCAGACCGCCGCGATGCCCTGATACGAGACGAAATTTTCCACCTCGGAGGCCTGACGGTAGAGCTTCTCCGCCTCGGCGTAGCGCTTCTGGCCCATTCTCGCCTGCGCCATGTTGTTCCGGACGCGGTAATCGCTGCTCCGCTTGATGGCGTAGGACCAGAGCGCCTCCCCGCTCGACCAAACGCGGCTGTACTCGAGGGTGCGATGGACAAAGCCGGCGAAGACGAGGATGGCGAGCAGAGCCACGACCCCCGCGCGGATGGCGCCGCCGCCGCCGCGCGCCCCGAGCCATAGGATCGCCCCGGCGAGGCACCAGCAAAATCCGAGAGACGGCGCGTAGAGGTAGCGGTCGGCCATGTAGGTCACGAGCGGGAAGAGGATCGCGGGCAGGATGAGGGCGAAGACCCATCCCGTCCCGAGCGCCAGCTCGCGCCAACCGCGGCGCCACGCGAGCCAGACCAGGAGCGGAAGAATCAGGAGCCCCGCGAGATTCGACACCGCGGGCCAGAGCGAGGCCGCGAACTGGGGCGTGTCGTAGACCGGTCTCCCCATCGGCAGACCGGTCAAGAGCGCGAGGTTATTCCAGACCGCGTGGCCTTTCACCATCAGGTACAGGATCGGGTCGTGGGCGTAAGCCGCCTGCGCCTTTACCTGGGCCATCATGTTCAATCGGATGAGGACAAGCCCGACGAGCCCGTAGGGAATCTTGTTCAGGAGCGCCGCTCTCCAGCCCGTCGGCCGCCGATGATTCATCGGGATCGCATCGACCAGCAGCAGGAACAGGGGTAGGGCGACGATGCTCACCTTGGAGAGGAGGCCGAGCGTGAAACAAAGGACGGAAGCGACGTACGGACCCGGGCGAAGCGACCTTCCGCCGATCGCGCGAAGGTAGAAGTGCACGGTCAGGAGGAGAAAGGTGGTCGAGAGGATGTCCTTCCGGATCGACACCCACGCCACGGCCTCGACGTGCGACGGATGCACCGCGAAGAGTAGCGCGGCGATAAAGGCCGGAAGGAAGCTCCCGAGGAGTCGCCGGACGACCCAGAGCGCGAGCGCCGCGTTCACCGCGTTCAAGAGCACCGACTGGAGGTGGTACCCGAACGGATTCAGCTTCCAATAGCTGTAATCCACCATGTACGAGACCAGGTGGAGGGGAAGAAAGTTCGAGAAGTAGGGGTGGGTGAAGACGAAGGCCAGGTTCTCTCGCGTGAATCCCCGGATCCATGGGTTGTCGACGACGTACGTCGGATCGTCCCAGCTGGTCAGAAACCCAAAGCGGAGCGTGGGGAGATAGACCAGGAGCGCCGCGGTGAAGACCGCAATGGCCGCCAGGGCCTGGACCGCCGGCGGGATGGACGGACCCAGGCGGATCGGGTCGCGCCTCACCCCCGCGGGAGCGCCCTTCGGAGGCCGTCGCGGTCTTCTCCGGGTCATGGAGTGGAGTTCAGGCGCCGCCCGTCGCGCGCAAACAGCCTGTCGCGCTTCAGTCCCACGCGGTGGAGCCAGAGCTTGAGCGAGACGTTCAAGACGCCGAGACCGTAGCGAACGGCGCGGGGAAACGAGATGCTCGAGGCCTCCTCGAAGTACCGGGTGGGGCAGCTCACCTCCCCGATCGAGTAGTCGAACGCGATGATCTGGGCCAGCATCTCGTTGTCGAAGACGAAATCGTTCGAGTTCTCCTCCAAGGGGAGCGTCTCGAGCACCTTCCGGCTGAACGCGCGGTACCCCGTGTGGTACTCGGACAGCTTGCGGCCCGTCGCGAGATTCTCGATCGCGGTGAGGATTCGATTGGCGACGTACTTGTAGAGCGGCATCCCGCCGCGAAGCGCACCCCCGCCGATGATCCGGGATCCGAGCACCGAGTCGTAGAGTCCCGTCCCGACCATCGAGGCCATCGCGGTCACGAGCGCGGGCGTGTACTGGTAGTCGGGGTGGACCATGATCACCACGTCGGCGCCGCGCGCCAGGGCGTTCCGGTAGCAGGTCTTCTGGTTCCCGCCGTAGCCCAGGTTCTTCGCGTGGACGATCGTCGTGATACCCAGGCGCTGCGCGATCCGCGAGGTCTCGTCCCGGCTCGCGTCGTCCACCAGGATCACCTCGTCGACCACCTCCCGCGGAAGCTCGGTGTAGGTTTTCTCCAGGGTGCGGGCCGCGTTGTAGGCGGGCAGGACCACGATCACGCGCTTGCCGTGGATCACGAAATCCGAAGCCTTCCCCGATCCACCTTCCCCAGATGGGTGCGCGGGAGCGAGTCGACGAAGACCACCTCGCGCGGATGCTTGTAGGGCTCGAGGCGCTCTCGGACAAACGCCTTGAGCTCCTCATCGAGGCCGTCCCTCCGCGCGCGGGGCACGACGTAGGCCCTCGGCTTGACGAGGCCGCTCGAGTCGGTGGCCCCGACCACCGCCGCCTCTACGACGCCCGGGGTGCTGGAGGAGGCACCCCTCCACTTCCTGGGGCGCGAGCCACTTGCCGGAGACCTTGAGCATCTCGTCCCCGCGTCCGCAGTAGGTCACATATCCTTCCCCGTCCATCGTGATGAGGTCGCCCGAGACGTACCACTCGCCGCGGAAGCCCTGGGCCGTCTTCTCCATCTGCTGCCAGTACGCGATCGCGCGCGAGTCGCCGCGGACCCAGAGCCATCCGGTCTCGCCGCGGCCCAGCTCCTTGCCCTCTTCGTCACAGACCTTCACCTCGAAGCCGGGCACCACGGTGCCGAGGGTGCCCGGCCTGGCGCGGCCCGGCCGGTTGGAGATGAAGATGTGCCACATCTCGGCCGTCCCGAGCCCGTCCAGAAGATCGACGCCGAACGTCTCGCGCCACCGCTCGTGGAGCTCCACCGGGAGCGCCTCTCCCGCCGAGGTCGAGAGGCGAATCGAGGAGAAGTCCTGCGCCCCGGCGTCGGGATGGGAGACCATCTTGTGAATCATCGTCGGGACGTTGATCAAGATCGTCGGGCGAAACTGGGCGATTCTCCGGAAGAGGATCTCGGCGGTTGGCGCCTCGGGGAAGAGGGCCGCGGCGGCTCCCGCCGCGAACGGAAAGAAGAGGTTCGACCCGGTCGCGTACCCGAAGTAGAGCTTGGGCACGGAGAGGGTCACGTCGCTCTCTCGGTACCCGATCACGCCCTTGCCGTAGCACTCCGCGGTATTCGCGAAGGAGCGGTGCGTCTGGATGACCGCCTTGGGCCGGCCGGTGGTCCCGCCCGAGAAAAGCCAGATGGCGGGGTCGTCCCGGTGCGAGGGGAACACCTCGAGCGAGGCCGGCGCGCGGGCCACGGAGCGGTCGAAGGTTTCGTCGCCCACCACCAGCACGGCCTTCGCGAATCGCGATCCCCGCGCGGCCGCCTGGAACGCGGCCGCGGTGTCCTTGTGGGTGACGATGACCCGCGCCCGCGTGTATTCGAGAAAGTAACCGATCTCGCCCGGCGGAAGCGCCGGGTTCACCATCACGACCACCGCCCCCACTTTGAGGGTGCCGAAGAGCGCGGCCACGAACTCCGGTCCGTCCGGGAGCGCCAGGAGGACCCGGTGCTCCGGCTCGATCCCGGCTTCCGTGAGCGCGTTCCCGAAGCGATTGGCCAGAGCCTGGACGTCGGAATAGGAGAGCGTGCCGGCGTCGGTCCGGAGCGCGGGTCGCGAGCCCCGCCCTTCCCGTACCCGGGCATCGAGGAAATGATCCGCTATGTTCAAGCGTTCCGGCGGCTCAATGGTCATGGTAAGTTGGTGGGACGCCGTCCCATGATGTACGCCCGCGGCGCGAGTGGCAACAGAGGAGTCACAGGGAGCTCCCGACCATGGCGATCCGCGAGCTGGCCGAGTTGACGTGGGAGGAGGTCCGCGATCTGGACCGCGGGCAGACCGTGGCGGTGCTCCCGGTGGGCGCGATGGAGGCCCACGGGCCCCACCTCCCGCTCGCGACCGACGTCGTCATCGCCGAGGCGATGGCGCGCGCGGGGGCCTCCCGAATTGCCGCCCAGGGGATGGGGGTCCTGCTCTTGCCGCCGCTTCCGTTCACCGCCGCCCCGTTCGGCGCGGGCTTTGAGGGAACGCTCTCGCTGGCCCCGTCGACCGTCACGGCCCTCGTGGTCGATCTCTGCCGCGAGCTGACGCGCCACGGTTTCGCCGCGCTGGCGATCGCCAACGCCCATCTGGATCCGGCGCACTTGAAGGCGCTGTCCGAAGCGGCGGCCGCGGCGCGCGAAGAAAGGCTCCTCTCCCTGATCTGTCCGAATCTCACCCAAAAGCCATGGGCGCCTCGACTGAGCGAGGAGTTTCAGAGCGGCGCTTGCCACGCGGGGCGCTATGAAGGGTCGATCGTTCTTGCCGCCCGGCCCGACCTGGTGAAAGAAGGCATTCAAAGGACCCTGCCGCCCAACCCGGCCTCGCTCTCCACCGCGATCCGCGAGGGAAAGACATCGTTCGCGGCCGCGGGAGGCCCGCGGGCCTATTTCGGCTGGCCCGCGGACGCGTCCGCGGAAGAGGGGAGGGCGACCATCGAGACGCTCGGCGCCATTCTGGCGGACGCGGTGCTCGGAGCTTTGACCAAGGGGCGTGCGGCGTGACCGCGGGCCCGTTGGATGGGAGGGGAGCCGTCGTCACCGGGGGAGGGCGCGGCATCGGCGCGGCCGTCGCGCTCGCTCTCGCGGAAGCGGGGGCCGGCGTCGTCGTGGCGGCCCGGACCGCCGCGGAAGTGGAGAAGACGGCGGGGGAGCTTCGAGCACGCGGCTTAAACGCGTGGGGCGTCGCCTTCGACGCGACCGAGGAGCAGAGCGTGAGACGGCTGGGGGACGCGGCCCGCTACCACCTGGGTTCCGTGGACATCTTGGTGAACAATGCCGGGGCCTCGGCTTCGGCGCCGTTACGCCGGATTACCCTCGATGAGTGGAACCGGATGCTCCAGGTGAACGCCACGTCGACCTTTCTCTGTTCGCGGGAGTTCACCCCCGCGATGCTGGAGCGCGGCTGGGGCCGGGTGGTCAACGTGGCGTCGATCGCCGGGCTCGAGGGGGCCAAGTACATCGCCCACTACAGCGCGGCCAAACACGCCGTGGTCGGCTTCACCAAGTCCTTGGCGGTGGAGTTCGCGGGAAGCGGGGTGACGGTGAACGCGATCTGCCCGGGCTACGTGGACACGCAGATGACCGACCGCACGCTGGCGCTGGTCGAATCGCGCGCCGGCCTTTCCCGGGACCTGGCGCTCGCGGCGGTTCTCGCCACCACCGGGCAGGATCGGCTCATCACCCCCGAGGAGGTGGCGGCGGCGGTGCTCCGCCTCTGCCAGGCCGAGTCGGTGGGGGTGAACGGTGAAGCCGTCGTCCTCAAGGGAGGTGTTCGCACGTCATGACCTTCGAGATCCTAAACCCCAAGGAGCTGGGCGAGCACAGGGGGTGGAACAATGGCATCCTCGCTCCCGCGGGCGGGCGAATCCTGTTCGTGGCGGGCCAGGCGGGATGGGAGGAGACGGCCCAGGGACGCCCACCCGGATTCGTCGACCAGTTCGCGCGGGCACTGGACAAGGTGCTCGCGGTGGTCCGCGCCGCGGGGGGAAAGCCCACCGACATCGCCCGGCTCACGATCTACACGACCGATCTCAACGCCTATCACGGCGGGGTCAAGCCGCTCGGCGAGGAGTGGCGCGCCCGATTTCAAACGTATTACCCAGCGGTCGCGATGGTGGAGGTGAAGGGCCTCGTCGCTCCAGGCTGCGTGGTCGAAATCGAAGCCACCGCGGTGATCGGCGGAGGCTCCTAGCGTGGCGCTCTCGGCCCGCTCGTTTCGCTACGAGCAGAAGACCGATACCGGCGTCGCGACCATCACCCTGAATCGGCCCGACCGGCTGAACGCTCTCACCTTCGACGTCTACGCAGAGCTTCGCGATCTCTTCCGTGCGCTCGACACCGAGCCGGGCGTCCGGGCGGTGGTGCTCACCGGCGCGGGGCGCGCGTTCTGCTCCGGGGGAGACGTCGAGGAAATTATCGGAGCGCTCTTCGCGCGAGACGCAGCCGGGCTCCGCGAATTCACGCGGATGACCTGCGATCTGATTCTCAACATTCGCCGCTGCCGTCGGCCTGTGATCGCGGCGCTCAACGGCACCGTGGCCGGCGCGGGAGCCGTGATCGCCTCGGCGTGCGACATCCGGATCGCGGCCGAGTCGGCGAAGATCGCGTTTCTCTTCGTCCGGGTCGGACTCTCCGGCGCCGACATGGGCGCCTCGTGGCTTCTGCCGCGGCTCGTGGGCGTCGGCCGCGCGGCCGAGCTCTTGATGACCGGCGAGTTCATCGACGCGAAGCGGGCGCACGAGATCGGCCTTTACCAGCGCCTGGTGGCCGACGGTCGGGCGCTCGTGGAAGCGACCGCGCTCGCCGAGAAGCTCGCGCGCGGGCCCGCGGCGGCCCTCGCGGTCACCAAGGCCGCTCTCGACGCCGAGTTCACCCTCGATCTGGAGGCCGCGCTCGTCCACGAGGCGGACGTCCAGGCCGAGCTGATGGAGCATCCGAACTTCCGCGAGGCCTACGAGGCGTTCCGCGCCAAGCGGGAGCCGAACTTCCGCTGATGCCGATCCCGGACCTCCGGCCGATCCGCCCCTTCCTCGAGGAGCGCCACGCCGCGCTCGCGCCGCAGGTGGGTGAGTACGCCGCGCGGAAAATCGCGCCGCGTCCGGAGCCCGAGGACGACGCCGCGGCGCGCCGCGAAGCGAGATCGCTGCTCCTCGAGCTGGGCGGCGCGGGGTGGCTTCAGCCGATCGGCGCGCAGGATTGGCGCGGCTGCTGCATCGTCCGCGAGTCGCTCGCCGCCGCATCCCCGCTCGCCGATGCGGTCTTCGCGCTCCAGGGGCTCGGGACCGTCGCGATCCTGCTTTCCGGAAACGACGCGATGCGCGCTCGGTGGGCCGCCGACGCGATCAGCGGCCGGGCGATGGGCGCCTTCGCGATGACCGAACGGGGCGCGGGCTCCGACGTCGCGGCCATCGCGACCACCGCGCGACGCGACGGCGGGAGCTACGTGCTGAACGGCTCCAAGACGTTGATCTCGAACGCGGGAATCGCCGATTTCTACAGCGTCTTCGCCTCGACCGAGCCCAAGGCGGGAAGCAAGGGGATCTCCTGCTTCGTCGTCCCCGCCGACGCGCGCGGCGTCGCGTTCCGGGGCCCGCAGATCCTTTCGGCCGCGCACCCGCTCGGCGAGATCGAGTTCGAGGAGTGCCGCGTGCCCGCGGAGAATCGGCTCGGCGACGAGGGACGCGGGTTTGCCCTCGGCCTGAAGACCCTCGACCGGCTCCGCGCCACGGTGGGTGCGGCCGCGTGCGGGATGGCGGCGCGCGCGCTCGAAGAAGCGGTCCGGCACGCGAGGGGGCGGGCGCAGTTCGGGAAACCCCTCTCCGAATTTCAGCTCATCCAGGAGAAGCTCGCGAGAATGGCCACCGATCTCACGGCGGCGCGCCTCCTTACCTACCGCGCGGCGTGGGCCGCCGATCAGGGTGCCGAGCGGGTGACCCTGGAAGCGGCGATGGCGAAGGCGTTCGCCACCGAGGCGGCGCAGCGGATCGTGGACGACGCGGTCCAGATCCTCGGCGGATCGGGCGTGCTTCGATCCCACCCGGTGGATCGGCTCTACCGATCGGTGAGGGCGCTCCGGATCTACGAGGGGACCACCGAGATCCAGCACCTGGTCATCGCCGACGCGCTGATGAAGGAAGCCACGACGTGAGGGCCGTCTGCATCGGCGGTGGGCCCGCCGGGCTCTTCTTGGCCATCCTCCTCAAGAAGGCCGATCCGGGGCACCAGGTGGAGGTCTACGAGCGAAACCGCCTCGACGACACCTTCGGATTCGGCGTCGTCTTCTCGGACGCGACCGAGGAGGCGTTGGCGCACGCGGATCCCGCCGTCACCGACGCGATGGCGGCCCGCTGCCACCGGTGGGACGATATCGAGGTCCACTATCAAGGAGCCACGCTGACTTCGGGGGGCCACGGGTTTTCGGGGCTGTCGCGACGGGTCCTGCTCCAGATCTTGGCCGACCGATGCCAGGAAGTCGGCGCCAAGGTCTGTTTTCAGCGCGAGGTGGTCGATCCCGAGCAGGTGCGCGATGCCGACATCGTGATCGCCTCGGACGGCGCCAACTCTCTGGTCCGCGAGCGCTATCGCGATCACTTTCATCCCTCCGTGGACATCCGGCCCAACCGGTTCGTCTGGCTCGGCACGACGAAGCCGTTCCCGGCGTTCACCTTCTATTTCAAAGGCGACGCACATGGGCTGTGGCGGGTGCACGCCTACCAGTACGATCGAACCCACTCGACCTTCATCGTCGAGGCGCGCGAACCGACCTGGCGCGCCGCGGGACTGGAACGGGCCACCGAAGCGGAGACGATCGCCTTCTGCGAGCGCTTGTTCGCGGAGGAGCTGGACGGCCACCGCCTTCTCTCGAACCGGTCGGTCTGGAGGAGCTTTCCGACGATCCGAAATGAGCGCTGGCACCACGGGAACGTGGTTTTGGCCGGCGACGCGGCGCATACCGCCCATTTCTCGGTCGGCTCCGGGACCAAGCTCGCGATGGAAGACGCCATCGCCCTCGTCGATGCCCTGAAGGGCCAGCCCGACATTCCGTCCGCCCTCGCCGCGTACGAGGCGGCACGTCGGCCCCCGGTCGAGAGCTTGCAGCGCGCCGCGCAGGCTTCGCTCCAGTGGTTCGAGGACACGGAGCGCTACATGAAGCTCGAGCCGATCCAGTTCGCGTTCGCCCTGTTGACCCGGAGTCTTCGGGTGACACATCAGAATCTGAAGGAGCGGGACCCGAAGTTCGTCGCCGCGGTCGACGGTTGGTTTGCCGCGGAAGCGGCGCGGAAGGCCGGGGCGCCCGGTGCCCCCGTCGCGGCGGCCGGCGCGCCGCCGCCGATGTTCACGCCGCTTCGCCTGCGCGATCTCCGGTTGGCGAACCGTGTCGCCGTCTCGCCCATGTGCCAGTATTCGGCGGTCGACGGGATGCCCAACGACTGGCACCTCGTTCACCTCGGCTCCCGGGCCATCGGCGGGGCGGGGCTCGTGTTCGCGGAGATGACCGACGTGAGCCCGGAAGCGCGCATCTCCCCGGGGTGCACGGGGATCTACTCGCCGGCGCACGCGGCCGCCTGGAAACGGATCGTCGAGTTCATTCACGGCCATTCCCAGGCGAAGGTCGCGATGCAGCTGGGGCACGCGGGACGGAAGGCATCGACCCGGCGCTCCTGGGAGGGGGACAACGAGCCCCTGCCGTCGGGCAACTGGCCGATCGTCGCGCCCTCCGCGATCCCCTATTATCCGCAAAGCCAGGTGCCCAAGGAGATGACGCGCGCGGACATGGACCGAGTGGTCGCCGATTACGCGCGGGCCGCTGGGCTCGCGGTCACGGCCGGGTTCGACATGCTGGAGATCCACATGGCCCATGGCTACCTGCTCGCGAGCTTCATTTCACCGCTCACCAACCGACGGTCCGATATCTACGGCGGATCGCTGGAGAACCGGATGCGGTTCCCGCTCGAGGTGTTCGACGCGGTGCGCGCGGCGTGGCCGCAGGAACGGCCGATGTCGGTGCGCATCTCGGCCGTCGACTGGTATCCCGGGGGGCACGGCCCCGAGGACGCGGTGGGCGTGGCGCGGATGCTCCGGGATCACGGATGCGACGTCGTCGACGTCTCCGCCGGGCAGACGGTGGCCGACCAGCGCCCGGTTTACGGGCGGCTCTTCCAGACGCCGTTCGCGGATCGGATCCGGCATGAGGTGGGGATCGCGACCATGGCGGTGGGGAATATCTCCTCCTACGCCGACGTGAACACGATCCTCGCCGCGGGCCGGGCCGATCTCTGCCTCCTGGCTCGCGCTCACCTCTGGGATCCATACTGGACGCGGCACGCGGCGTACGAGCTGGGGCATCCGTTGACGTGGCCCGACCCGTACGAGTCGCTCAACAATTTCCGACCCCGGTTCACCTGAGGCTGCGATGGGCGTCACGTACTCCAGCTACCTCAAGCTCGAAGAGCTTCTCTCGCTGCAGCGGCCGCTATCGGATGGGCCCGAGCACGACGAGACCCTTTTCATCGTGATCCATCAGGTCTACGAGCTTTGGTTCAAGGAGCTGATCCACGAGGTGGACTACCTCAAGGCGCTGCTCGAGCGGAGGGACGCTCCCCGCGCGCTCCATACGCTCAAGCGCGTGCTCACCATTTTGAAAGTCGTGGTCGCCCAGATCGACGTGCTGGAGACCATGACCCCGCTCGAATTCCTCTCGTTCCGCGAGCGGTTGGAGTCGGGGAGCGGATTTCAGTCGTTTCAATTCCGGGAATTGGAATTTGTGCTCGGGATGAAGAACGCCGCGGCGCTCAAGCGATATGCCCCGGGGAGCGATCCCCACCGCCGTCTCGAGCGCCGGATCGCGGAGCCGACGCTCTGGGACTCGTTCCTCCGCTTTCTTTCGGCCTCCGGGTTCCCCGTCCCCCGAGAGCAGCTGGAGCGGGACGTGTCAGCCCCGATCGAGCTGTCGCCTTCGCTCCAGTCGATCCTGATCGACGTCTATCGCCGCGATCCGGCGGTCGCCTCGATCTGCGAGCGTCTGGTCGATCTGGACGAGGGACTTCAAGAATGGCGCTACCGGCACGTCAAGATGGTGCAGCGAACGATCGGAACGCGCCGAGGCACCGGGGGATCGGAGGGAGCGGAATATCTAATGACCACCCTCAACAAGCCGATATTTCCCGATCTCTGGGCGATCCGGACGGACCTGTGAGCCTCGCCATCGTGCCCGACGCTCCAGGACCTCACCCGGAGCCCGAACCCGCTGGCCGCCCATTACTCGCGATTTCGGGTCGAAGATCGGCTCCTCCTCACCGGGCCACTCGCATCAGGCCTGGCCCGACGTGGCGTTCGAAGGGCAGGTGGACGCCTGGGTCGACGCCGCCGACCTGGTGGATGACAAGTGGGAGCGCGCCGGTGAAAGGGCCCAACGCGTCCGGCAGGGCTACGCGCGGCTCCTGGGGGCGCGCGAGGACGAGATCGCGCTCGCCCAGAATACCCACGAATTGATCGTCCGATTTCTTTCGGCGCTGCCCCTGCGGCAGCGGCCGCGCCTGGTGACCACCGACGGGGAATTCCACACGATCCGCCGCCAGCTCGACCGCCTGGCCGAGGAGCAGATCATCGAAGTGGTCAAGGTGAGCGCGGAGCCGGCGAATGCCGTCGCCGAGCGGCTGCGTGGGGCCGTGAACAACCGGACGGCGGCCGTGCTTGCGTCGTCCGTTCTATTCGGGAACGCGCACATCGTGGGGAATTTAGGCTCCGTGCTCGAGGCCTGCCGCCGGGTCGGTGCCGAGCTCCTCGTGGACGCATACCATCAGGCGAACATCGTGCCGATGTCGATCGGGCCGGACGGGCTGGAGGGGGCGTTTATCGTCGGCGGCGGCTATAAGTATTGCCAGCTGGGCGAAGGAAACGCCTATCTTCGGGTTCCGCCGGGCCGGGAGGATCTCCGGCCCGTGCTGACGGGATGGTTCAGCGAATTCGCGAACCTGTTTCCGGGTCCGGGACGGGGTGTGCAGTACGGCGAGGGTCCGGCGCGGTGGGCCGGGGCCACGTACGAGCCGACGAGCCATTACCGCGCCTCGAGGGTGTTCGACTTCTTCGAGGAGCAGCGCCTCACGCCGGACCTGTTGCGCGCGGTGAGCCAGCATCAAGTCGGGCTCTTGGCGCGCCGGTTCGACGCGCTCGACGCCGACCCGAAGGTCATCTCGAGGGACCGTGCCACGCCGATGGAACAGATCGGTGGCTTTCTATCGCTCCGGGCCCCCCAAGCGGGACAATTCTACGGGATGCTTCACGATCGCGGCGTGCTCACCGATCATCGCGGCGACTTGCTTCGGCTGGGTCCCGCACCGTACCTTTCCGACCGACAGCTCGAAGCCGCGATGGATGCGCTGGAGGAGGTTGTTCGTCAGGGACGGACAAAAGGAGGCAGATCGTGACACTGTATCGCCGGATTCTCATCTGCGCCGCGGTCGTTCTCGCGGCGAACGCCGGTTGTGGCAACTCGCAGAAAGCGGAGACCAAGAAGGCATCGGGAGGACAGGGGTCCGGTCACTCGTCGACGGCCGCCAAGGGCGGCGCCAAGACCACCTCCGGCAAGTCCACCGGCAGCAGTGCTACCGGCACCAAAGGGACTGCAGCGGGGACCGGCAGCGCCAAGTCCGCGAGCGCCGCCGGCGCCAAGTCCACGGGGCACAAGAACGCAGGAGGGTGGTTCTTGACGGAGGCCGACAACGGCAAGTACCTCCAGCTTCACCCCGGCGATTTGGTCCTCGTCAAGCTCCGCGCCAGCCGGGGCAACGGCTACCAATGGGTGATGCGGGATACCGGTGGGAGCGCGCTCCGGCGCGAGGGGGACCCCGTTTACACACCGGCGGCCTCCAAGAAGGGGAACGGGGGCGATACCGGCACGGAGTCCTGGAAATTCAGAGCGGTCAAGCCCGGCGAGCAGACGGTCCGGCTGGAGTACCTGCCGCCGTGGTCCAAGGACGTTCCGGAGCGGGCCCTGCGCTTCACGGTCGCGGTTCGATAAGAGAAGCGGTCCGGCGACAACGCGGAGATCTGACGCGACGTGAAACCCAAGGCCCTCATCAAGCGGGCGCGCGATCTGTCGCGCCCCTTCCGGGTCACCGACGGCCGGCGATTTCGTCTTAGGGATTTGGACCCGCGCGACACCGGATCCCTTCACGCCGAGGATAGGCCGCGCGTCAAGGAAACCATGCAGGTCGGCATCCAGGCGCTGGCAGAGCTGCAGGACATGCTCTACGCCCAGGACCGGTGGGGTCTCCTCCTCATCTTTCAGGCGATGGACGCCGCGGGCAAGGACGGAGCCATCAAGCACGTCATGTCGGGGGTCAACCCGCAGGGCTGCCACGTGGTTTCATTCAAGGCTCCCTCCGCGGAGGAGCTCGATCACGATTTCCTCTGGCGGTGCGCCAAGCAGCTCCCGGAGCGGGGAAGGATCGGTATCTTCAATCGGTCGTACTACGAGGAGGTTCTTGTCGTTCGGGTGCACGAGGAGCTTCTTCGAAGGCAGATGCTGCCGCCCGAGCTCGTCACGAAGAAAATCTGGCAGAGCCGATTCCGAGATATTCGAGGCTTCGAGCGCTACCTCGGAGAGAACGGGGTCGTGGTGCGGAAGTTCTTTCTCCATGTCTCGCGGGCCGAGCAGAAGCGGCGCTTTCTGGAGCGGATCAACCTTCCGGAGAAGAATTGGAAGTTCTCACCGGCGGACGTGCGGGAGCGGATGCATTGGAAGGACTACATGTCCGCCTACGAGGACGCGATCCGAAACACGGCCACCGAAGATGCGCCCTGGTACGTCGTCCCGGCCGACAACAAATGGTTTACCCGCGTCGTCGTGAGCTCGGCCATCATCGACGCGTTGGCCTCGTTGAATCTCCGGTATCCGCGGGTGGACGCGGCGCGGCTCCGCGAGCTCTTCAGGGCCAAGCGGGCTCTGCTCGCGGAGCGGTAGAAGTCTAGAACCGCGCGCCGATCGAGAACACCAGGGGATCGTCGCCGTCTCGGAACACGTACTTGAGCTGCGCGTATGGTTTGAGCGGGATCGCGTTCAATCCGACCCCGGCGAGGAGGTTGCCCACCGTATCGGTATTGGAATCGCCTCTGTCCGGATCAATCGTGAAGAGCCCCAGCCCGGCGCCCAACCACCCGGATGCCGCTCCAAGAGGGAGCACGGTCAGCGTCGCGTCGAGGTTCAGCGCGTAGCTCGAGCCGCTGTCGACGAAGATCCACTCCGCGTTCGGATTGACCGTGATCCCTCCCGCGCCAATCCGCGCGCCCACCCCGGCCATGACGTCGTCGGTCCCGTCGGTGTACCACCCGCCGAAGACGTTCCAACCGATGGGGGCAGCGAGCGACGGGGCGGCACCCATACCCGATGCCAAGATCACCAGCACGAGGGCGAGGGCCAGGTGCGTGAGCCGAGCGGGAAGCCTTCCCTTGCGAATGACGTTCTGCATGGCGCGGTCCCTCCGTGGCAGCCAGTAGACGTGACGCCATTGGCCCGGGGCTTCCGGGGGGCGTCCACGGGACGGTAGCCGAACGGGAGGGGGGCGCCAAGTGTTTCGTGCTTGCCGGCGGGCCTCGCCGACCGTACCGTTCCCTTTCTCACGCCTACGACGCGCCCCGATTCGGAGGAACCATGACAAGGATGGACCGCGTTGCCCTGGCCCTCGTGCCCACGGTGCTGATGCTTTGCTTCCTCTCGTTCCCGGCGCCGTCTCACGCCGGGCCCGGGTACGTGAATTTCATGATCGGCCAGAAGGTGTTCGACTCGGACGATTGGGATCCCATCGACAAACAGGCGAGCTTCGGCGTCGAGGGGGCCTTTGGCCCCGCCAAGTGGCCGGTCCATCTCGATGTCTATGCCTCCCGATCCTCCGGAGACAAGGCCGCCACATTCAGCGGCGTCCAGGGCACATTCGAGGCGACAACCTACGAATTTGGCCTCGGCCTGAACAAGACGTGGACCAAGGACAAGTTCTACCCCTACGTGAACGCGGGCGTGGCCCACGCCAAGGTGGACGGTAGTGTTAGCCAGCAGGGAACCTCGGGGAGCGACCAGGGGAGCGGGTTCGGCTTCTGGGGTGGAGCGGGAATGTTCTACCGCGTGGGCACGGCGTTCAACATCGGCGGCGCGGCGCGCTACAGCGTGGTCGATGTCGACTTCAATCCCTACACGGGCGTGTCGGGCGTTCCGATCCCCGGTGGAACCGTCAAGGCGGGAGGCGTCACGTTCGGCGTCTTGCTTGGATGGGGATGGCCCAAGACGCCCTGATGCGGAAACTTCCGGTCGAGCAGTTCCGACTCGAAATTCATCAGCTCCTCGACGAGACGTTCGCGACGCACCGCGGCATCTATCTCGACAAGGGGACTTCGTTCTTCGAGACTGTAGATTCCGTGACCGCGGCCGAGGCGTCACGCGCCGCGTCAGACCGGTCGGCAACCATCGCCGCCCATGTGAGGCATGTCTCCTTCTATCTGCAAGTGCTCCAGCGGGTCATCCGGGGCGAGCCCACCGACAACATCGATTGGAACGAAATCTGGAGACAGGCTCGGCCGGTTTCGTCCGAAGAGTGGGACGCGATCCGCCAGGAGCTTCGGGCGGAGCACCAGAATGTCGTGCGGCTATTAGAGGCGGACAAGACCTGGGATGGCAAGGACGCGCTCGGAGGCGCCCTGGCCATCGTCGTGCACACAGCGTATCACCTGGGCGCCGTTCGCCAAGCACTCGCGGTGGTCCGCTCTCGGGAAGCGCAAGCCTAGTTCGGCTCTTTCCTCGTGACGAAAAGAACCGCGATCGTCCAGGTGGGGAAGAGCCCGATCCCCGGCACCAGCTCCGCGAGAAACGTGGGAAGGAACGCGATGTGCCATCCGACGAGGGCGACCATCACGATCGCGACGGCCACGTCCAGAATGTCGTTGAGCGGCGACACGATCCCAGGAAAGAAGGCGGGGAAGACCACGATCTGAAACACGTCGGCGAGCACCGCGATCCACCGCGCTGACCGCCTTCGAGCAAGCCAATTCCCCTGGAAGGCCATCCCGCAACCCTATCCCACGAACGAGCCTCTGGGAATCCCCTCAACCCCTGGACCCCTCTGCCGATAATCCCAAGGGGTTCATCATGCCGCACCCAATCGCCATCGCCTTCATCCACGGAATCGGTCGAACCCATCCGGGGTACTCGGCCGCCATGCAGCGCGCCCTCTTGCGCCGGTTCGCCGCGCGCATCGGCCGCGAGTCGGACGATCCCGCGTCGCAGCTCGTCTTCGAGGAGATCAATTGGAGCGAGGCGCTCCAAAGCCGGGAGGATCGGCTCTGGCGCCAGCTGGTCCCGGCCGGGGCGATGCACTACGGGCGGCTCCGCCACTTCATGATCGACTTCGCCGCCGACGCGATCGCGTATCAGCCGGTCCCGTCGAACCGGTCCGCCTATGACGCGGTGCACCACGAGGTGGCCGAGGGCCTGGGCCGGCTCGCGGCCCGCGCCGGGCCAAGGGCCCCGCTTTGCCTGATCGCCCACAGTCTGGGGACGGTCATCGCAAGCAACTACATCTACGATTTGGGCAAGCGCCGCCGCTCGTTCCTCTGTCCCCACGTCCGCTCGGCGATCGGACGGACGCCGATGGAACAGGGCGAGACGTTTACCCTCTTCTACACGATGGGGAGCCCCATCGCGCTCTGGGGCCTCCGCTATCCCCACTTTGGGGATCCCATCCAGTTTCCGCCGCGCGCTCTCTCGCGACACCACCCGGGCCTCGTTCCCAAGTGGATCAATCTGTATGACCCGGACGACGTCGTCGGCTATCCCCTGAAATCGCTCTGCGCGCGTTATCGCGCGGCGGTGACCGAAGATCGGCCGGTCGACGTGGGATCGATCTTCGCCCGCTGGAATCCGCTCTCCCACCTCGGTTACTGGGGAGATCGCGCGGTTGCGGACACCGTGGCGGCCGACCTGGTCGATGTCTGGCGCTCGAGCAGCGCGCTAGCCCTGGTCCCGTGGGACCACCGTCGCCGGCCCCGCCGCGTCGCTCAAGGCCCCTCCCGAAGAAACGCAAGGAAACGGCCCCGCCTGCCCGGAACCGGAAGAGCAAACTCCGAGTAGAACTCTGTAACCAATCGTATAGACTTGAGTTGGTTCATCCTGCCAGCCGAGGCCGTCCCGTTCCTGGAGCCGAGGAGGTTGTTTGAGGTCCCTCGTTTTGGGCGCGCTTCAGATCATGCTCGCGGTGCAGGCGGCGCAGGGAGCGGTCGTCGGGACGGTGCGCGACGCCCAGACCCACCGGCCCATCGAAGGTGCAGAGGTCGCGCTGTCCGCGCTCGACCGGGCCACCTCTTCCGACTCCGCGGGCCACTACAACCTCCGCGACGTCCCTGCCGGACCCAACCAGATCACCGTTCGCTTCATCGGCTACGCCCAGCGCTCCCTCCAAGCGATCGTACCGAGCGAGGGGGAGCTGGAGATCAACGTCTGGCTTCTTCCCGACCCCGTCCCGATTCCGGCCGTCGACGTCCTCGCTGCGGGCTTCTCCTCGGAGTCCCGGGGCGTGGGCGCGCCCGCGTACCCCGACCGCGACCTTTCATCAGCCGAGATACGGAACAACCCCCTCCTGGCCGAGCCTGACGCCCTCCAGGCACTGAGCGGGGGCGAGGTTTTTCTGAGGCCCGAGTCACCGAGCGGGGTTCAAATCCGGGGTGGCGCCTCGGACGAGACGGCGTATCTGCTCGACGGTATCCCCGTGTTCAATCCCTACCACGCGGCCGGAATGGCCAGCGGCTGGAATCCCGATGCGCTCTCCAACCTCCACCTCTCCTCGGCAGCTCCCTCGCTCGGATATCCCTATGCGCTCGCGGGGACCGTCGAGGCAGCCACGCGCACGCCCGGGAGTCAGGTCCGCGCCCAGGGGAGCGTCAGCACGCTCCAATCGCGCGCCACATTCGAAGGCCCGCTGGGCAAGGGTGGGGTGGGCTACCTCCTCAGCCTTCGATCCGGGGTTCCCGACCGAATGGCCCCCAAGGACGAGGGGACCTACATGAAAGGCGACGTCGGCGACTGGCTCGCTAAGATGGAGGCGCCGGCGTTCGGCGGTCGGGTCTCCCTCCTCGGATACGCCAACGAGAACGACCTCAGCACCGCCGCGGCCATGGCCGCGGTGGACGGCTCCAGCCAGAGCCCAACCCGGAACGATTTCGAGTGGTCCAGCGCGTCGATTGGGGCTCAATGGCGACGCGTCTTCACGCGCACCGCCATCCGCGTCCTGGGGTGGAACGCGCTGGCGGACGCGGGCTCCGTTTGGGCTGCCCGCTCGAGGCCCTTGAACATAGCAACCGGCCGGCGCGACAAAGGCTTTCTGGCAAGCGTGCAGCACAATTCAGCTCGCGCCACCACGATCGCCGAGATCCGCGTCGAGCAAAGCCGATCGTCGTATCGGGTCGAATCCGATTCGACGGGTGGCCCCTCCTTGAGGGTCGAGGCGACGAGGCCGCTCGCCACCGCCGTCGCGCGGCACTCGAGGGCGCTCGATCAACGTCTTGAATTGGGACTGGGCGGCTTCCTTACCGTGACCGGCGGTGGGCCATACCTGGGACCCAACGCGCAGTTGATCTGGAAGGCTTCGAATCAGGTCACACTCTCCGGCAGCTACGCCCGAACTCACCAGTTCTTTCAATCGCTCCGAAATGCGGAGTCGGTGGTGGGCAATGTGTTCCCGGTCGACCTCTACGTCGGCGCGGGGGCCAAAGGGGTGCCGGTCGCCCGGTGCGATCAGGGAGTGGTCGCGGCCGAGTACCGCCCCTCGGGCGGCGTCCGTGTTGGGGTGCAGGCGTACCAGCGCCATTCCAACGGGCTGCTGCTCGTTGCCCCGTGGGAGGACGAGCCTTTCGCAACGGGTGCCGTAGCCGTCGGATCCGAAAATGCGCAGGGCATCACCGCGGACGCGGCGTTAACCGCTCCGGGCTATAACGTGGTCGCGAGCTACGGCCTGCAATTCGCGAGGCTCGCATACGGCGGCGGGAGCTACGTCCCGGAAAGCGCGGCGAGGCATCTCTTGGAAGGAGGAGTGATCGTCTTTCCGACCGCCACGGCCTCCATCCGCGTCGGCGCGGCGGCCGCCATGGGGCGCCGCACGACCAGCGTCACCGACGGCTTCGAGTGGGAAGCGTGCAACCTCCTGGATAAGGGATGCGAGTTCGGCGGCAGCCCGCGCCAGGGCGGGGGATCGCTGGGGGCGACGGCGCTGCCCGCCTACTTCCGCGTCGACCTCGGTGTCCGAAAGCTCTGGCGCCTCGGCATCGGAGGACGTGCCGCGTCGTTCGCACTCTTCGGCACGGTCACGAATATCCTCGGCCGGAAGAACATGCTCACGTACGCCCCCGACGTCTCGACCGGCAAACCCGTCGGAGTCGAGATGCGTCCGCTGGCTCCACTCGTCGTTGGGCTCGACTGGGATTTCTGATCCGGACGCTCCCGGCTTGTCACAAAACCGCCTGGCCTCCGGTTCCTCGTTGCGGAGGCAGGAGTGGACGGATGGGGACAAGCCCAGTGCGGGGACATGTCGTCGGCGGGCCCACGGACGCGCCGACGGGAGGATGCCGCTCCGTTGCCCGATGCGAAACCGTCCTTCCACGACCAGTTCGCGGACCTCTTTGATGGGCACTTCCGGAAGCTCCACCGGTATCTAAATCGCCTCTCCAGCGACCCCGACTTGGCCGCCGACGTCGTCCAGGAGGCTTTCGTGAAGCTCTACCGGAGGGGCTCGCTACCGGATGCGCCCGAGGCCTGGCTGATCAGCGTCGCGATGAATCTGCTGCGGAACGCGAAGTCCACCCAGAGCCGGCGCCTTCGGCTTCTGACGCCGACGCGCAGCGAGGGCGTATTGGCCGACCCACCGCCTTCGCCCGATCAGGCGGTTACCGCGGGGGCTTCCCGTCAAAGGGTTCGCGCGGCGCTCGAGCGGGTGCCGGAGCGGGAACGGCGAATGCTGCTTCTCCAGGCGGAAGGGTATCGCTACAGGGAGATCGCGGAGGCGCTCAACATGAACGAGGCGAGCGTCGGGGTTCTGTTGGCCCGCGCGAGGAAGGCGTTCCAGAAAGCCTACGAGGAGGCATTCGGTGCACCTTGACGAGGAACAGGTCCAGCGCCTCCTGGACCGGGAGCTTTCGATGCAAGAGGAAATCCGAGTCCGCGAGCACCTCGCTGGGTGCAGCGAATGCCGCCGCCGGGTCGCCGACGCGGAGCGGGAAGGAGAGCAGGTTCGCGCGCTCCTCGGGGTCGTGGACGACCCTCCGCCGTCCGTCGACGTCGAGACGATCGCCGCGAGGGCGCAGGGACGCGACCTCACATGGGTCCGTCGAGCAGCGATCATCCTCTTGGCCCTGGGTGTGGGCGGCGCGGTCTACGCGGCGCCGGGCTCTCCTGTGAAGGCGTGGGTCGACGCCTTGGCGGGGAGGATCGGGTCGCACGCGAAGCCGCCGGGATCCGTTCCGGTCCCTAGCCAAGGCTCCGATCAGCGGGTCGCGGGCATCGCGGTCAACCCCGGGCAGAGATTCGTCCTCCTCTTCACGTCGTCCCAATCGGAGGGGCGAGCCCGGGTGTCGCTGGCGGAGGGCGCCGACGTCGTGGTTCGCGCGCCGCTCGGCGCCGTGACCTTCACGTCCGGGGTCGACGAGCTCCTCATCCGAAACGAGGGGTCCTCGGCCAGCTACGAGGTCCAAATTCCCCGCGCCGCGGCATGGGTCGAGATCCGGGTTGACGGGGAGCTGCGCTTTACCAAGGCCGGATCCCGCATCATCACGGGAGGCCGGGTCGATCCGTCCGGCACCTACATCGTGACGTTCGAGCCCTCCGGACGCTGACCGCCGGGCTCGCGCCCTCGTCACAAAGCCTCGCCCTCGTCGGTTCCTTCTCTGCGAAGACTGGTGCTCCACCGATCCACGATTCGACCGAGGGGGGATTGACCGATGAGAATCCACGCGAATTCTGTTCCGACCATCGCCCTTGTCCTCACGCTCTTGGGCCTGGCGGGGTGCAGCCAGGACCAATCCTCGGGCCGACTGAACCCGGTGGCTCCCGGGGCCCAGGCCGGCCTCGACGGGTCCGCCGCTCAGGGCTCGCCACCCCAAGCCAGCCGCGATCGCGATGATTCGAAGTCTGACGACTTCGATCCGCACGATTTCGTCGCCAAGATCGATAACCCGTACTTTCCGCTGATCCCGGGCACGGTCTTCACATACAAGCAGGAGACCGATGAAGGCGTCGCGACGACCAAGTTCGAGGTAACCCGCGGAACGAAGATGGTCCTCGGCGTCAGGACCACGATCATCCACGACCAGGTGTTCGTGAACGGCTCGCTGCGGGAGGACACGTACGACCTCCACGCGCAGGACGATGACGGCAACGTCTGGTACTTCGGAGAGGACACGAAGGAGTACGAGAACGGCGTGGTCGTGAGCACGGAGGGAACGTGGGAGGCCGGGAGGGACGGCGCTCTGCCCGGAATCATCATGCAGGCGAGGCCCCGAGTCGGCTTGGAGTACGCGCAGGAAAATGCCCCCGGCGTCGCCGAGGACCGGGCCCGCATCGTCGGCCTGAACAAGCGGGTGACCGTACCCTACGGACGGTTCACGCGGTGCCTCAAGATCATCGAGTGGTCGGCCTTGGCGCCCGACGTGCGCGAGTACAAGTACTACGCCCCAGGGGTCGGGCTCGTCCTCGTGACGGCTGAGGATGGGAGCGAGCGCGACGAGCTGAAGTCGATCAGGCGGAGGTAGGCGGCGATGGCCCGCGTTGCCGGCCGGCCATCGGCGGGCCCGGGCTGAACCTCCCATTGCGCGGGGCCCTGGCGTGGACTAGACTTTCACGGCCCATGACGGAACCCAGGCTGAGCGCCCTCCGCAGCGAAATCGACCTCCTGAACGAGAAGATCCTCTCCTACATACAGAGGCGAGGCGAAGTCGTGCTCGAAATTGCGGCCCTCAAACGGGCTCAGGGCATCGACGGCTACGACGCCAAGCGGGAAGAGGACATGCTGCAGAGCCTCACTTCGGCCGCCGTGGGCCCCTTCCGGTCCACGGAAGTTCGGGAGATTTTCAAAGCGATCTTTCGCGCTTCACTCGACATTCAGGATCGGGAGCGACGGAAGACGATGCACGTTTTTCGTGAGGGCCTCGTCCCGGAAGCGGGTATTCGAGTGGGGGATGTCGCGATCGGACGTGGGGATCCGGTCTTCTTTCTGGGCCCTTGCTCGGTGGAGACGCCCGAGCAGATGGATTCGATCGCCGCGTTCATCGCCCGGCTTCCGGGGAAGAAGATCCTCCGGGCGGGCGCGTTCAAGCCCCGCACAAACCCGTACGCGTTCCAGGGGCTGAGGGAGGAGGGGCTTCGGATCCTTCGTGAGGCCGCCGACCGGCACGGGCTCAGCGTGGTCACCGAGGTGCTGGACACCGCGACTCTCGACGTGGTCGTCGAGCACGCGGATATGCTCCAAATCGGCGCCCGCAACATGTTCAATACGGAGCTGCTCAAGGCCGTCGGGCGCGTGGGTAAGCCGGTCCTCCTCAAGCGCGCGTTCATGGCGACCCTGGAGGAGCTGCTCCTCTCCGCGGAGTACATTCTCTCCGGCGGCAACGAAGCGGTTGTCCTCTGTGAGCGCGGCATCCGGACCTTCGAGCGCGCGACGCGATATACGCTCGACATCTCGGCGGTTCCGTTGCTCCAGAATGAAACCTCGCTCCCCGTGATCGTGGACTTGAGTCACGCCCTCGGGCGCAAGGACATCATGGCCCCGTGCGGGCGGGCCGCATTGGCCGCCGGCGCGGACGGGCTGATGATCGAGATCCACGATCGGCCGGACCAAGCGCTCTCGGATGGATTCCAGCAGCTCGATCTGGCCGAGTTCGCCGCGTTTCTCGAAGACCTCGGCGGCCTGACCGCGGTGCCGCGGGAGGCAGCTCTTGGGAGAACCTAATGGATAAGCGTGGTCTGACGCGTCCCGCCAAGGACGAATTGGTGGGGGTGCGGGATGAGATCTTTGCCGTGCCGACGAAGCGCATCGCCGACTTCGATTTCGGGAAAGAGACCGCCGCCGTCTTTGACGACATGCTGGGGCGGTCTGTCCCCTTCTACGACGAGATTCAAAAGATGATCGGGGAGCTGGTCTCCGATTTCGCGGCGGAGGGGACCGCGATCTACGACTTGGGCTGCTCCACCGGGACGACGTTCCTCCAGATCGCGCAGACCGTTCCCCGCGATCGCAACGTCCGCTACGTCGGTGTCGATTACTCCCCCGAGATGCTCGAGATCGCGCGGCGAAAGCTTTCGGGGAGCGGCTTCGGCCGCCCCTTCGAGCTGGAGTGCGCCGATCTGAACGCGGGCGTGCGGATCGACGGCGCCTCCGTCGTGCTCATGGTGCTCACACTCCAATTTGTCCGCCCCCTCTACCGTCAGCGCGTGATCCGGAGCATTTACGACGGGCTGACGGAGAACGGTGCGTTGATCCTCGTCGAGAAGGTGCTCGGGGAGAACTCCACGTTCAACCGGCTCTTCATCGATCACTACTATGAGATGAAGAGGGAGAATGGCTACAGCGAGCTGGAGATCTCGCGGAAGCGCGAGGCGCTCGAGAATGTCCTGATCCCCTACCGGCTCGAGGAGAACAAGGAACTTCTGCGGGACCAGGGCTTCCGACACGTGGACGTCTTCTTCAAGTGGTACAACTTCTGCGCGATCATCGCGACCAAGTGACCGCGAGCGGGGCCGCGGAACCGTCCGCGGTGACCCCCGCGGCGCCGCTACCGGGAGCGCTCCACCGGGGATTTGTCCGGGTGGGGAACTTCCTCTTCACTTGGCGAAACGAGATTTTTCCTCTCACGTTCCTGGCGATCGCCGCGGTTTCCTACCCGCGCGCACCCTTCGGAAACGAGCGGGCCGACCTCCTGCTGGACGCGGTGGGGCTCGGGATCGCGCTGGCCGGGCAGGCGCTTCGCGCCGTGGTCATCGGGCTCGCGTACATCCAGCGCGGTGGGAAGGGGAAGAAGATCCACGCGGACGCTTTGGTTCAGGACGGTCTCTTCGCCCACTCGCGGAACCCGCTCTACCTGGGAAACATGCTGGTCTTCCTCGGGCTCTTTATCGTATTGAACTCCACCTTGGGTTACTTCGTGGGCGTTCCCTTTTTCTTTCTCGCCTACCTGAGCATCACGCTGGCCGAGGAAGAGTTCTTGAGGAAGCAATTCGGGCTCGCGTACGTGGACTACTGCCGGCGCGTGAACCGCTTCGTCCCCTCCCTGCGAGGCCTGGGAGCGACGATGCGGAGCATGTCCTTTCATTGGAAACGATTGGTTCGCAAAGAGTATGGATCCACCTTCACCTGGATCACCACCGCGATCGCCCTTCTGATTTGGGAGAAGGCAGCCCGGCATGGATGGAATGCGGCCGCGCCCCGTGCCCGGATTCTCGTCCCGATCTGGCTCCTCGTCGTCGCGGGATACGCTCTCGCCCGGTACCTCAAGAAGTCCGGCCGTCTCAAGGACGCCTAGCACTCACGGCCCCGCGATCGTCGGACCCTGTGGCCTTCGGGGTCCAGTCTACGGTCTGAACGTCCCTGTCCGTACAACTGGCGTGCCGCCGAACCAGGGCCGAACCGCGCAAAACGGCCTTCTCCTGCCTCCCGGCAACGACAAGCGCCGGAATCGCTTGGGCATTCGCCTCGGCTCGCTTGTCCCAGCCGCCAGCGGTCGATGGCATTTGTCTTGCCACCTACGAACCCGGGCCGGGGTCTGACCGGGTGTCGAGCACCCCGCAGTCCATCCACAGGCGACCCGCCTGCCGAAGACGGGCCGCACCGATAAGGAGGTGGATTCATGCGTAGAGTTCCCATTTTGGTGCTAGGCCTGATCAGCGTCCTGCTGATGGGCGCTACGGTCGTGTCGTATTCGAAGTACCGAAAATCCGTCGAGAATTTCGCGGAGATGAAGGCTGAGAGCGAGAGTACCCAGATGCGCTACGGCGCGGCGATCAACGAGATCGCGGTGATTCAGGACAGCCTGAACGCCATCGTCCTGGGCGAGGAGGCCGTGCAGGCCATTCCCGCCCGTGGCCAGCGCGAGGTGGAAGCGCCGGGGACCGTCCACGACCAAGTGCTCGAGCGCATCGCCACGCTCAAGGGAGCCATCGAGCGCACCAAGGAGCGGATCCAGGTCCTCGATAGCAGGCTGAAGAGGAACGGCGTCAAGATCGCGGGCATGGAGAAGATGATCGATGGGCTCAAGAAGTCGGTGATCGAGAAGGAAGAGCAGATCGCCCAGCTCTCCAGCCAGGTAGATACCCTGCAGGGTCAGGTTTCGGGCCTCTCCACCGAGGTCGAGACCAAGCAGCAAGAGATCACGCAAAGGCAGGTGGAGCTCGCGACGGTCTATTACACGATGGGCATCGAAGAAGGAGCTCACCAAGGCTGGCGTCATCGAGTCGGAGGGAGGCGTCCTCGGTCTCGGGAAGACGCTGAAGCCCTCGGGCCAATTCGACGAGGCGGCGTTCATCGCTCTGGATACGGATCAGGAAACCGTCATCCGCATCCCGTCAGAGAAGGCCCAGGTCTTGAGCGCGCAGCCGGTGTCGAGCTACGTGCTTGAGCCCGTGGGAAAGGACATGGTCCAGCTGCGCATCGTCGACCCCAAGGAGTTTCGCAAGATCAGGCACATCGTCATTCTCATGACGTAAGGGGACGATTCCCCACGGCTGGCCGGCCTCCGGGTGGCCCTGAGCCACCCGGGGAGGCCAGAAATGTGTGATACAATTCGGTACGACGCGAGGCATGGTGCCCGCGCCATGACGATCCGCCGGGCGTGAGCAATCCCCGGCGAGAGGAGGAGAAGTCCATGTGCCATCCCGCCGTATACGCGGCGCGCGCCCACTGTGGTCCCCGTTCTTGGGGCGCGAGCCAACCCTTCATGCACTTCGCGCACCACCACTTCCCGGGCTTTTCACAAATGCCCGGCATGGGCGTCCGCCGCCCACTTCGTTTCTTGGCATGGAAGCTCCAGCTCGACGATTCCCAGGTGAAGCAGCTCGCCGCGATTTTGGATCAGCTCAAGATCGAGCGGGCGCAGTCGGAAGTGGACGACCGCCGCGCCGTGAGCCTGCTGGCCGAAGCCGCCGAGGGTGAGACGTTCGATCGTGCCAAGGCGGACGAAGCCGGGACGCTTCGGGCGAAGAGCGCCGAGCGGGTCCAACGGAAGGTTGTCGAGTCGGTGGAGCGCATGCACGCATTGTTGAGCCCCGACCAACGGGGAAGGCTCGCGTATCTGCTCCGGACGGGGAGCTTGGTGATGTAGGCCATCTCTCCATGGAACCAAAGCGGGCCGGGGCAGTTCTCCCGGCCCGTTCGCTATTCGCGTCACCGGGGGTTCAAGCTTGCGCTCTACCGGCTTCATTGCCGGTGAGTGCCACGCGTGAATTACCGCGGGCCATGCGGGGTCGTGCACGACGTCTACGTGGAGGAAGCCGCACGGCGCCTCGGCGCAGGGCACGCGTTGATGCGCGCGGCTACTTGCGTGGATCCGCTCGAAGGGCCGCTCCCAGGTGGTGCTCCTGACCAAGACCCGGAACGAGCACGCGCATCACCTTTTCGCCGCGCTGGGTTTTCGACCGACGATGATCGAGATGACGCTGGACCTGGACAGCGGAGGGACGTTGAAGAATGGATGAGACGGCGCTGTCCACGCTCAGGGCGTGGGAGAGCTTCTATGTGATCGTCGGTTCCTCGGCCGGAGCGCTGACCGGTCTACAGTTCGTCGTGCTGACGCTGATCACCGAATCCGGCGCGATCCGCGGCAGCGGAGAGAGCCTGGCGGCCTTCGGCAGTCCAAACGTCGTCCACTTCTGCGCGGCTCTGCTCATCTCGGCGATCTTTGCCGCTCCGTGGCATGGCCTGGGGCCGCCGGGAGTCGCCGCCGCGCTCTGCGGGGCCTGCGGCTTTGTCTATTCGGTCGTGGTCCTGAGGCGCGCGATGCGCCAGCGCGATTATCACCCTGTCCTCGAGGACTGGATCTGGCACGCCGCCCTGCCCATGCTCACCTACGCCGCCTTGGTCCACGCCGGCATCCAGCTCACACGGACCCGCGGTGATTTGTTGTACGTGGTCGGCGGCGCCGCGCTATTGCTGGTGTTCATCGGGATCCACAATGCCTGGGATACTGTCACTTATATCACCGTCGAGCGCGCTCGCGAGGAGAGGGCCAAGGTGGCCGAGAGACAGGCGGCGGCAAAGGCCGCGGAGCGGTCTGATTCACTCGATTGAGGGTGAGCCGACTTCTCGCGCCCCTCTTTGATTTCCTCTCCGTCCCCGAGGCGCCGGTTCCATCGGACGCGATCTTCGTGCTCGCCGGCCGTCCGGAGCGCAAGCGATATGGGCTTGAGCTGTATGGGAGAGGATTCGCCCCGGCCCTAATTCTGAGCGTCGGGCGATTTGAATGGCGGCGCTTTTCCGAGCTTGGCTTGCCCGATGACGGCGGGCTCACACGACTCGTCCAGGATACCCATTACCGACACCGCCATTTCTTCGTGACCGTCCACCCCGACGGCGTGTCCGCGCGTTTCCTTCCAACTCACTTCCTGGGTACGCTACGAGAGGCGCTGGGTTTGGCCGAAGAGGTCCGCTCGAAGGGGTACCGATCCGTTCTCGTTGTCTCCACTTCGATCCATCTACGCCGGACGCGCCTCGCCCTGCGGCACGCGCTCAAGGACCTTCCGGTGCGCGTCGCCTATACGTCGGTGCCCGAGAGCGCTTCGGGGATTCGACGCGACGACTGGCCGCAATCGGTAGCGGGCTGGAGCTATGTAACGGGCGAACTCCTCAAGCTCGCGATCTACCGGCTGCTCTTATCGCAAAGGTGGCGGCCCTTTCGGTGCTTGCCTCAGCGTGGCTCGAGGTAGAGATTGTGTTCAGCCGATCCCCAGAGATGGATGCGTTGCTCCGGCGGGAGGTAGTAGCGGGAGCCAGGCTTGACCTCGGGGAAGGCCTCGTACCAGCCGTCGTCGTTTCGGACGACTCCGTTGACGCGAAATTCGTTCGGGCTATGGGGGTTGGAGAGGATCCGCTGGCGCTGCGTTCCGTCCCTCACCTTGGCCCGCCAGTGTTGGCCGAACGCAAGGTAGAACCGCTGGTCCCCGGTCAGGCCGTCGAGCACCGGGGCTTCCTTGCCGCCGAGGGAAATCCGATAGGCGCGGTGCGCCACCACGAGCCCCGCGAGATCGGCGATGTTCTCGCCGAGGGTCAGCTTCCCGTTCACGTGGAGCCCCGGTAGACCCTCGTACCTGTCGTACTGCGCCGCGAGGGCGCTGGTCTTTTCGTCGAAGCCCTTCCGGTCCGCGTCCGTCCACCAGTTCCGAAGAACGCCCGCTCCGTCGTATTTGGAACCCTGGTCGTCAAAGCCGTGGCTGATCTCGTGCCCGATCACCGAGCCGATGGCGCCGTAATTGACCGCGTCGTCCGCAGCGGGGTCGAAATCCGGTGACTGGAGAATCCCGGCGGGGAAGACGATCTCGTTCATCGAGGAATTGTTATACGCGTTCACGGTCGGGGGGGTCATGCCCCATTCGTACCGGTCCACCGGACGGTCGAGACGGACCACATTCCGATTCGACTCGAACGCGAACGCGTTCTTCACGCTGCCAAGCAGGTCGTTCCGGTCGATCGATAGGACGGAATAGTCGCGCCATTGGTCCGGATATCCCACCTTCACGGTGAAACGATGCAGCTTGTCGAGCGCCTGCGTCCGCGTCGTGTCCGTCATCCAGGTCATGGTCTTCAAGTCCTCCTCGAACGCCTGAAGGAGGTTTTGAACCAGGGCCTGGATCTTGGCTTTGGCCTCGGGCGGGAAATACTTCTGGACGTAGATCTTTCCGAGCGCCTCTCCCATCTGCGTGTCGAGGAGGCGGGCGCCGCGGGTCTGCCGATCGAGCTGCTTGGCGCGCCCTTGGACGACCGTTCCGAAGAAGGCGAACTCCGTGCTGTCGACGGATTGGGGGAGGCACGCGGCGAAGCTGCTGAGGTACCGGATGGTAAGGTAGTCGCGCAAGATCGGGACCGGTGTGGCCATGACGATCTTCGAGATCGCGGGGAACGCGCTCTTCTCCGCCACGATGACCTCGCGGTCTCCCGCGGGTGAACTGAGCGGAATGCCCAAGCTTTTGAAGTACGGCGTCCATGGAAAGCCGGGAGCGAGCTTCATGAGCTCGGGCAGCGGCATCGGGTTGTAGATCTTGACCGCGTCGCGCCGGTCGGCCGCGGGCCACGAGGCGACCGCGATGTCGTGCTCCAATGCGTACACCTTGCCCGCGCGCGCCGCCGCGTCCTTCACCCCGGCCAGGGCGAGCATCTGCTCGAGATACTTCTTGTATGCGTCGCGGGTCGCGGCGAGATTCTTATCATCGCGTAGGTAGTAGTCGCGGTCCGGCATCCCGAGTCCCGACTGCGTGACGAACACCGTGTAACGATCCGGATGTTTGTCGTCCACGCCGATCACGGCCGCGAACGGCACCCGCAGATGCAAGGACGGGTCGCCCATCACCTGGCCCGCGCCCTGCAGCGTTTGGATCGAAGCGATCCGCTCGAGGTCCTTCGAAACGGCCTTCATTCCAAGCGAATCGATGCGGGTCGTATCGGTAAAGGCGTCGTAGAGGTCGCGGAGCTTCGTCTCCTCGGCGGTGAGATCCTGACGCGAGTGGAGGTCGGCCACGATCTCCTTCATGCGCCCTTCGTTCCGGATCACCATGTCGAAGCCCGCGCCTGCGGCCGGCCGATCCGGGGGAATCTGGGCCGTCTTGAGCCATCCGCCGTTCGCATAGCTGTAGAAGTCGTCGCCCGGTTGGACCGAGCGATCGAGGTATTCGAGATTGAGCCCCCACGGCGGGATCTCCGGCGCCGCGAAGGCGACGCCGGCAAGCACGGAGGCGCAGAGGGCGGTCACGAAGAGGACAAATCGATTCATGAGGGTTCCTAGGCTAACAGGGTCGCCGCCACGAGGCAACTGGCCCATCGACCTCAGGGACCGACCCTCGCCGCGCCGGCCGCGGCAAAGATGCGCTCCACGTTCTCCTTGGAGAAGAACTCCGGCGGAGTGATCACCCCCGCGTTGAGCTGGATGAAGGCATCGCAAGCCTCGGGGTTCCGGTGCACCGCGGCCAGGAGACGCTGCATCTCGGGCGGGGGAGGCTGATCCACGGCGGCAAGCTTCAAGGTCATGTCGTACATCGGCAGGGCTCGCTCGTCGCGAGCGGACTGATACTGGCCCATGGCGGCCTCATAGGTTGCGGAGCCGCCGAAGAACCGATCGAGCGCGGTCGTGCAGAGCTCCGCCTGGTGAAACGCGTCCATGATCCCAAACGCGGTAATGAAGTCCCGGTTGTAACCCGCGTCTCCCACGAGGGCCCAGCCGGGCCCGAACGGCTTCCGGAAATAGTTCGGCACCGCCATTCCAACGAAACGGTCCTCCCGCTTGGCCGACCGCAGCCGGGACGCGAAGGCGGGCGCCATGTCGATCGTCTTGTGGTAGCTCCCTTCGATGTCCTTTTTGTTTCGCTCCAGCTCGGCGTAGGGCCAGCCCGCGATGACAAGGGTGAGATCGTCGTTCGTCGGCCAGGCCGCGAAGGACCGGTCGGGCCGCATGTATCCCTCGAGCCGTCCTTCCATCGGGAGTCCGCTCCAATAGCTGTAGTACCCGACGAAGACGGGCGGTTTGTCGTGATAGGTCTCGGGGCGCACCTCCTTGACCACCATGGACCCACGGCCGTCCGCGCCGACCACCACGCGGGCGCGCTCCTCGACGGGCTTCCCGTCCTTTCCATGACCTCGAATCCCGCGGACCCAGCCGTCTTCCTGCAGGACCCCCTCGACCGTGAACTCCTCGCGCACCTCAACTCCGGCGCCCGCGGCCGCGTCCACCAGGATCTTGTCCAGCACCGTCCGGCGCGGCGCGTACGCGGCTGGGAATTCGCTCGTTCCCGGCCGGCCGGTGATCGCGAAGGGTCCCAGATCGAAGGTGTAGGTCTCGATGGCGGGGCAGCCGGTCGCGACCACCCGATCGAGAAGGCCCCAGCGCTCTAGGGCCGCGATGGCAGGAGGATGGACCAGATGGGTGGAGACTGTATCGCTGGGGAAGGTCGCCTTGTCCACGGCAAGGACGCGGTAACCCCGGCGAGCGAGGAGCATGGCGGTGGGCGCGCCCGCGCAGCGCGCGCCCAGGACGATGGCGTCGTATTCCGGACGGTCCACGGTTTCCTCCCTATCGGGCCTTGGCGGTACGAGCGTACGCTGGTCCCGGCGCGCAGGCCAGAGCAGACGCCCGCGGTCACCAGCCGGGAAACTGGTTTACGTCCGCAGGTCATTCAGCGCCTTGGAGGCATTCAACTTCCGAGGCGCTTCTCTTTGGTCAGAAGGGGACACGTGAGGGCAGGAGAGGGCGCTCAAGTGGTCACAATTCGGTCACAGGAAGCGCCAAACCGCGGTGCGCCCACGCCGATCCGACGAGGCGCATCGCATGATCGCTGTACAAGTAGTTCGGACGGTCCACTCTCAAATTGTCATCGTCATGCGTTACGTGAGTGGCTCCTAGCCCTGAAGCGGGCTACCTTGTTCGTCCACCCTATCGGCGGTACTCTTGCGTAATGCGACCCCTTCGGTATTCCATCAACGTCACCTTGGACGGGTGCTGCGATCATCGTGTGGGGATCGCGGACCAAGAGCTGCACCGCCACGCGGTCGAGAACATCGCCCAGGCCGATGCCCTCCTCTTTGGCCGAGTGACCTACGAAATGATGGAGGCAGCGTGGCGGCTGTCGACGCGGACGGTCGCGATGCCTGATTGGACGGAACCCTTCGCCCGGACGATCGACGTGGCAAAGAAGTACGTCGTGTCGAGCACCCTGGACCGGGTCGATTGGAACGCGGAGCTCGTGCGCGGGGATCTGGGCAAGGCCGTTCAGAAGCTCAAGCGGGAGTCGGGGAGAGGGCTATTCACGGGGGGTGTGACGCTCCCGCTGGCGTTGGCGGAGCTGGGATTGATCGATGAGTACGAATTCGTGGTGCACCCCAGGCTAGCGGGCCATGGGCCGACGTTGTTCGCGGGGCTATCGAGGCGTATCGACTTGAAGCTCGTGAGCCGGCTAGAGTTCGGCTCGGGGGCGGTGGCGATGCGGTATGAGCCGATAAGGTAGCCATCGGGGGACACGGGAGGGCAGGAGAGGGCGCTCAAATGGTCACGATCCGGTCACAAGGCTGAGAGCCTCATGATCATCGAAAATCCTCCATGAGCTCCTCCAGCGCTCTAGAACCGGGGCAGAGGAATTCGAAGGGGACTTGGACCAGGGGCGTGTCGCTTGTGTTGTTCATTTCGTGCATGTCGGGGACGGACTCGTCCAAATACAAGAGCCCGGTCGGAATCACTCCTTGGTCCTGATGCTGCAGGTAGTGAAAGACTTGGGCCCGGTCGCGGGGGTCATACCCTTCCGGAACGGCTGAAAAGCGCACGAGGCCGCCGTCGTGCATCGCAATTGTGGTGACGCCCTTGCCGATCGGAGTTGAAATCTCTTCCGCCGGCGGAACAAAATCGGCCTGGGCGACCGGCTTGTCGTGCCTGCGGGTGTACAAGTAGCTCTTGGTGGAGCCCTCGTGGTCGTTGAAGGTGACGCAAGGGGAAATGACATCCACCAGCGCCAGTCCGCGGTGCTTCAAAGCGACCTTCAGAATCGGCACCAACTGCTCCTTGTCGCCCGAAAAACTCCGAGCTACAAATGTCGCGCCGATGGAAAGCCCGAGAAACACCGGGTCGATCGGCGCCATCCGGTTCCCCTCCCCCTTTTTCAACTTCGATCCGACATCCGCCGAGGCGGAGAACTGCCCTTTGGTCAGCCCGTAGACGCCGTTGTTCTCGATGACGTAGAGCATCCGGACATTTCGGCGGATGGCGTGAGACATCTGTCCTAATCCGATCGAAAGCGAATCGCCGTCTCCGGAGATTCCGATGTAGTGGAGCTCCCGGTTGGCAGCCGCGGCGCCGGTGGCCACGGCGGGCATCCGGCCGTGTACGGCGTTGAAACCATGGGCGCCGGACGCAAAATAAGTCGGGGTCTTGGACGAACAGCCGATGCCGCTCATCTTGGCGATTCGATGCGGCTGGATGGAAAGCTCCCAGAGTGCCCGGATCAAGGCAGCGGTAACCGAATCGTGCCCGCAGCCGGCGCACAGCGTAGACATCGCCCCTTCGTAATCGCGAACGGTCAGCCCGAGGTCGTTTGTTTGCAGACCCGGGTGGACGGCTATCGGTTTGGAAATCGATGGCATCCCTGTCTCATCCTTCGGCCCCGCTCAGGGCCTTCGGCATGCCCCCGAGACGGCGCGCGGTTTCACCATCCTGTCTTCCGATGGCCGACAGGAAGCCCTCCACGACTTGACCGGCACTCAGGGGATAGCCGCCGTAATAGAGCAACGACTCGAGCTTTTCCTTGGGGACGTTCGTTTCCAGTGCGATCAGGGACTTCAGCTGGTGGTCGCGGTTCTGTTCTACGATGTAATTGACGTTGTGGGCGTTCAAGAACGTTTCCACCTCGGCACCGAACGGGAAGCCGCGGATGCGCATGTAGTCGCCGGGGATTCCCTGCTCCGACAACAGATCGAGGGCCTCGCGGACGGCCGCGTCGCACCCGCCCAGGGTAACGAGGGAGAACGGCGCTTTCCCCTTCCGCTTCCCATGCGAGCTCCGGGACAAGTCGATGACCGGAGGAGGAATGAACTGGGCCGCGGCACGGTGCTTCTTGGCGAGCCGGTCGACAACATCCTGATACTCTTCGGGCAGCTCGGTGTAGCCGCCCAGCCGGTTATGTCCGGAGCCGCGCGTCAGATACGCCCCTTTGGGAGAGACCCCCGGAAGAGTGCGGGGCGTCACGAAATTTTCGTCCTCGTCCGAGTAGCGGTGGAAGGCGGTCAGTTTCTCGATCTGCTCGGCGGAGAGCACGCGCCCGCGGTCGGGTTTGTAGCTGTTGTCCCAGGATAAGCGAGGCACCACCCAGTCGTTCATCCCGATATCCAGATCACTCATTAGAATCACCGGCGTCTGGAATTTCTCGGCCAGGTCGAACGATTTCACGGCGAACTCGAAACACTCGGCCGGATGGGCCGGGAATAACAAGATATGCTTGGTATCGCCGTGGGATGCGTAGGCGCAGAGGAGCAGGTCGGCCTGCTGGGTTCGGGTCGGCATTCCGGTGGAGGGGCCGACCCGTTGCACGTCCACCAGGACCGCCGGGATTTCTGCGTAGTAGGCGAGCCCAAGGAACTCGTTCATCAAGGAAACGCCCGGCCCTGCAGTGGAGGTGAAGGCACGGGCGCCGGCCCAGCCCGCGCCGATGACGATGCCGATGGCCGCGAGCTCGTCTTCGGCCTGCAGAATCGCGAAGTTGTTCTTCCCGGTTTGGGGGTCTTTGCGGTAGCGCTCGCACAGGCTCTTGAACGACTCCATCACGGAGGTCGCGGGCGTAATCGGATACCAGGCCGCGACCGTGCAGCCCGCATAAAGCGCTCCCAGGGCGGTGGCTGTGTTTCCGTCGATCAAGATCTTATCGCCGTTGGCGTTCATCCTCTGCACCCGGAACGGGAGGGGGCACTCGAGGTCTTGCTTGGCGGAGTCATAGCCCAGCCTCAACGCTTTGTGGTTGGACTCGAGCAGGGCCTTCTTCTTACCGAACGTTTCCTGCAGGAGCTCTTCGGCCACGCTCAGCTCGATGTCCAGAAGGGCGATCACGCTGCCCGTGTAGGCTATGTTCTTCATGAGGATCCGCTCGCGCGGCTCTTGGAAGTGTTCGACGCAGAGCTGAGCGAACGGAACGCCCAAGAAGGTCACGTCCGGACGCTGGAGGCCCTTTTCGAGAGGCCAAGTCGAGTCGAAGAGCAGGTAGCCCCCCGGGCGAACTTCCTTGACGTCGCGCGCGTACGTCTGAGCGTTCATGGCGACGATCAAGTCATATTCCAACGCCCGGGCGGTCCGGCCGTTCTTGTTCACCCGGATTTCATACCAGGTGGGGAGCCCCTGTATGTTGGACGGAAAGAGGTTCTTGCCGGAGACGGGAATCCCCATCCGAAAGATCGCCTGCATCAGCAGCCCGTTCGCGGAGGCCGAGCCAGTGCCGTTGACGTTGGCCAGCTTGAAGGCGAAATCGTTTACGCGGGAATTCACTTCGGGCATGTGCGGTTCCCAGCGTAGGGCAGGAGGACATCCGACTTTTGCATGTCCCAGGCAGCGGTGGGACAACGCTCGGCGCAGAGTCCGCAATGCACGCAGATATTCTCATCTTTGAGCATCAGCCGTTTCGTCTGGGGCAGCTCTTCGGAGACAAAGAGGGCCTGCTCGGGGTTGATGGCGGGGGCCGTGAGCCGGTTCCTCAGATCCTTCTCCTCGCCGTCGCGGGCGATGGTCAGGCAGTGGACGGGGCAGACGTCGATGCAGGCATCGCACTCGATGCAGCGCGGAGCGGCAAAAACGGTCTGCACGTCGCAATTTAGACAGCGCTCTACTTCGCGGGCGGCCTGCTCGGGCGTGAAGCCGAGCTCCACCTCGATGGACAATTCCCGAAAGCGCTTCGCCAGATCGACATGCTTCATCTTCTGGCGCAGCACAGGATTGAAGTCGTTGGAATAGCTCCACTCCGATATTCCCATCTTCTGACTCGTTAGATTCAGACCGCGGGGCGGCCGGAGGGTCAACGGCTCGCCGTGCGCATACTGATGAATGGAGATAGCGGCTTCGTGCCCGTGGGCGACGGCCCAAATGATGTTCTTCGGGCCCCAGGGCGCGTCGCCCCCGAAGAAGACGCCGGGCCGGGTGGACATAAAGGTGGACTCATCCACGACGGGGAGGCCTTGCTCGCCGAATTCGATGCCGATATCCCGCTCGATCCAGGGAAAGGCCGCCTCCTGACCGATGGCCAGGATCACGTCATCGCAAGGGAGAATGACGGGATCGGCTGTCCTCGAATGTCTGGCGTCGGTGTCCCACTCCAACCGCTCGAATTCCATTCCGACCAGTTTCCCACCTTCCAGCACGAAACGCTTCGGGGCGTGGTTGACGAGGATTTCAATTCCCTCCTCTTCGGCATCTTCTAGCTCCCAAGGGGAAGCTTTGAAGAAACCCCGCGGGCGGCGGGCCATCACCTTGATATCCCGGCCCCCCAATCGTCGCGCCGAGCGGCAGCAGTCCATAGCGGTGTTGCCGACACCGATGATCAATACCCGCTCGCCGATCTTGTCGATGTGCTTGAACGCGAGCGATTCGAGCCAGTCGATACCGATGTGGATGTTGGGGGCCGCCTCGGAGCGTCCTGGGAGCTGCAGATCCTTGCCGCGGGGGGCGCCGCTGCCGACGAAGACGGCGTCGAATCGTTCCTCTAGGAGCGTCCGCATACTCGTGACCGGGGACTTGTAACGAACGTCGACCCCCATGTCCAAGATCGCATCGGACTCCTCCTGGAGCACCTTCTCGGGGAGGCGGAAGGAGGGGATGTTGGTGCGCATCAGCCCTCCGGGCTTGTCGTATTTTTCGAAAAGCACCACGCCGTAGCCCAAGGGCATCAGATCGTTGGCCACGGTCAGGGATGCCGGACCGGCTCCGATCAGAGCCACCCGCTTCCCGTTCTTCTGGGCCGGAGCTTTGGGCAAGAGATGGCCGATCTCGCCTTTGAGGTCGGCGGCCACCCGCTTGAGCCGGCAAATGGCTACGGGTTTATCTCCCTCGAGCCGCCCGCGCCGGCAGGCGGGCTCGCAGGGACGGTCGCAGGTGCGGCCCAGGATGCCGGGAAACACGTTGGACTCCCGGTTCAGCATATAGGCGTCGGTGTAGCGCCCTTGGGCAATCATCCGGATATATTCCGGCACGTTCGTGTGCGCGGGGCAGGCCCACTGGCAATCGACGACCTTATGGAAGTAATCGGGATTTCGGGTATCGGTCGGTTTCACTTGTCTCACCGTGACTTACGAAGCGTGCGGGCCGATTCTTGTTCCACCGCGCCGCTGGCGTGGGTGGCATCCTAGCGGTAATCATGCAGGACAGATGTCACCGGCTCAAGAGGAGTTGTGCCGCGACGGCGCCTCGAGGGAACTTCAGCGCGCGCGTGCGCCGCGCAGCGCGCGCTCAGCCTCCCCTTGCATGCTGCTTTTCCGTGTTATATACTGAACCACATGGTTCAGTATGTCCGGACCGGCTTCGATGCCTCGTTCGCAGCGCTCTCGGACGCCACCCGACGCGGCGTTCTGGAGCAGCTCGGGCGTGCGGACGCTTCGATCACGGACCTTGCCGAGAAATTCCACATGACCCTGACGGGCATGAAGAAGCACGTCGGCGTCTTGGAGCAGGCGGGTCTCGTCACCACGGAGAAGGTCGGGCGCGTGCGGACCTGCAAGCTCGGCCTGCGCCGACTGGAGGAAGAGTCGGCATGGATCAAGAGGTACCGCCAGCTCTGGGATGCACGCTTCGACGAGCTGGACAGAGTTGTTGAGGAACTAAAACGGAAGGAGAAGGTCGATGGACGCAAGAAGAGAGAGTGAGCCTACCCCCATGGAGAACCGCACGACGGTGGAACGGAAGTCCGAGCGGGAGTTAGTCGTTACACGAACCTTCAACGGCCCGGCGCGCCTCGTGTTCGAGGCGTGGACCAAGCCCGAGCTGTTCAGGCAGTGGTGGGTGCCGAAGTCGATGGGAATGTCCCTGCTTTCCTGCGAAATGGATGTTCGTGTCGGGGGCAGGTACCGTTTGGAGTTCGCACACGGGGACTCACAGTCGGCGTTCTTCGGCACGTACAAGGAAGTAGCACCGCACTCGCGCCTCGTCTGGACCAATGAGGAAAGTGACGAGGGTTCCGTCACGACGGTGACCTTCGCGGAAAAAGGCGGCAAGACGTTGCTGGTCATGCGCGAGTTCTATCCCTCGAAGGAAGCTCTCGACGCCGCCGGCACCGGGGCGGCGGATGCGATGGGAGAGACGTTCGAGCAACTGGACGAGCTTCTCGTCACCCTGGGCGCGAGCGTGGGACGGTCATGAAGTCGTCGATCTCGCGGTCGGCCGCCTGGCTCTACGCGGACGCGGTTTTCCGTGCGGGAAACTACATCGTAGACTACACCGCTCCGTGCATGTTCTAGGGGGATCGCATATCCTGTTGCGTCGCAAGCGCGGAGGGGTGGCCGAGTGGTTTAAGGCGGCGGTCTTGAAATTCGATATGGCCCGGGATGCCGGGGGCCGGCCAAGTCCGCTTCGCTCAAGCTGTTCGAGAACGCCCCAAGGGGTTGGGCCCTGCGGGGCGTTCTCGCGTCCGGAGCCCGCGGTAGCTGGTGGGGCGTCTTTGGGAGCATTGAGACTGTAGCAAAACTGTAGCAGCACTCCGATGCCGTTGGGTTAGGTGGGCGTATGATCGGCGGGATGTTAGAATCGATTGTTGGAGGCGCGTACACCTCCCCCAGGTGACGCGTTCCGATCCGGCGCCAGCGTCCCTCCAGATCCGGTCCCCCGCTCCGGCCTTTGCGGAAAGGAGCGTTCCATGGCTGCGATGCGCACGTTCCTATTGCATTGTCGAACCGACTATCGCCTCGGGCCGGCCCCAGGCGCCGCCGCACTTTTCCCGATCACGGTAGGCCTCCTCCTGTTTGCGGGCGCGCCTGAGGTCCAGGCGATCTCCGTCGACACCCTGTTCGTCGTGACGGGCGAGGCCGCCGGCGACGACCTGGGCTCGGCCGTCGCCGCGGCCGGCGACGTGAACGGGGACGGCTACGCCGACGTGATCATCGGTGCGCACGGAAACGATGCCGGTGGCAGCCAGGCGGGGCGAGCTTACCTGTATTACGGTGGCCCCCGTACCGACGGAGTAGCAGGCATAGCGTTCACCGGCACGTCGGCGGGACTCGGGCTTGGGGCCGCCGTCGCCGCAGCCGGCGACGTGAACGGGGACGGCTATGCCGACGTGATCGTGGGCGCGAGTGATCGAGCCTACGTATACTACGGGGGTACGCCTCCGGACGTCGTCGCCGACCTTGTCCTCACGCGGATGGTGGCATCGGAGGGGTTCGGGGTCGCCGTGGGGGCCGCCGGGGACTGGAACGGGGACGGCTATGACGACGTTATCGTCGGCGCGCCGGCCGACCCTTGCGACATCTTTGGAAGAGTCTGTCAACCGGGGGAGGGCCTGGCGGGTAGCGCCTACGTGTATTTCGGCGGGCCGCGCGCCGACGCCGTGCCTGACCTCGTTCTCAGCGGCGAAGTCGAAGGCGATCACTTCGGCGCCTCGGTCGGAGCGGCGAGGGACGTGAACGGTGATGGATACGCTGACCTCATCGTAGGCGCTCCGACGAACGCCTCGGGCGGGGGGGACGCAGGCCGTGCCTACGTGTACTTTGGCGGTCCCGGTGCGGACGCAACGGCGGATCTCGTTCTCACCGGAGCCGGGGAGGCCGACCAGTTCGGGTCCTCTGTTGGGACAGCGGGAGACGTGAACAGTGATGGATACGCCGACATCATGGTGGGCGCGCCCTTCAACAGTGACGACGGAGAAAAGGCGGGACGCGCGTACGTGTACTACGGGGGGCCCGCAGCAGACGCCCTGGCGGACCTCACGCTTGCTGGAGAGCCGCCCTCCCTCTTCTTCGGAGTTTCGGTGGGAACCGCGGGGGACGTGGACGGAGACGGTTACGCCGACATCCTCGCGGGATCGTCCCACTTTGTCGCCGGCTCGGAGCGACCGGGTCGCGTGTGCGTCTACCTCGGTGGCCCGAGCGCCGACGCCTCTCCCGATCTCGTGCTCACGGCGCCCGCGGACGATTTCTTCGGCTCCTCCGTCGGGACGGCTGGCGACGTGGACGACGACGGTCGCGCGGACCTGGTCGTGGGAGCGCACGGGAGCGACAGCGGAGGGCCGGACGCCGGACGCGCGTTTGTCCTGGGCACGCCACGCGCCTTGCTCGCGGCCGCACTGAATCTGGACCCGAACGTGATCCACGCATCGGGAGGCGGCGCCCGGCTGACCGCCTACATCGAGTCCAGCGAGTTCGACCCGCAGGCCGTCGACATCTCCTCCGTTCGCCTCGCGGGGTCCGTGCCCGCAGAGGCGAGACCCAGAGCGGGAGGGGACTTCGACAAGGACGGGATTCCAGAGCTGATGCTCAAGTTCAGCCGAGATGCACTGCTGCCTCACCTCGTGCCGGGGGTGAATGAAGTGGCGGTAACGGGATCGCTGATAACGGGGCAGCGGTTCGGGGGCTCCGACCTGGTGCGGCTTGTGGAGCCGCCCCGACGTACCGGCGGTGCTTTGGTCGTCCCCAATCCCCTGAACCCGGCAGGCACATTGACGTTCAAGACATCGCGGCCAGGAACGGTCGGTGTGCAGCTCTTCGACCTTCAGGGGCGGCTGGTACGGGCGCTCCTCCCGCGATGCGTGCTGCCGGCTGGATTCCACGAAGTGAGGATCGACGTAGGTGGGGCGGGTGGCGGTGGCGTCTCTTCCGGCGTGTACTTCTACCGAGTGGATACACCCGACGGAGCGCTCACAGGACGGATCGCGGTACTTCAGTAGGCGCGCTGCGGTGTCGCGGGCCTGACGATGTCAATGCGATTCGCCCTCGGATACTTCCGCGCGAGCAAGTCGGCCCCAAATCGTCCCGCGTATGCGCGGCATAAGCGTTGTTGCCCGCGAGCGCCACCGCCGTCGTTTCAGCTAAGATGCTGCACTGCAGCGCGCGGAGGGGTGGCCGAGTGGTTTAAGGCGGCGGTCTTGAAAACCGCTGTGCCGCAAGGCACCGTGGGTTCGAATCCTACCCCCTCCGCCATGACCTGCAATGAATTGCGGTTCCTCGAAGATCAGGTCCTCGCTAGCGATCTACAGGCTGCGGTCACCATTCGGTAACCTAACCGCCCAGGCCCACCCTGTTTCTGCTCCCCCTGCTCTCCTTTCTTCTCACTCCTCCAAATGAAACGCGACACCGCGACAACCCGCACCAGTATTGGAGAAAGTCACCATTTCGATCCGCGACATTCCCGCGACGAATGAGCGACTTACCCCCGGAGTGGATGCGGGGCGTGTCTGTAGCCGTACTTGGATGCCTCCCTACCGCTCTGAACCTAATTCTAGGGGTAGCTATGCCTCGATAGGAAGCGGATTGCCCCCACGACGGGCGATCACCCGGGGAGAAGGGTCCTCGGTCGCTTTGCCTGCCCGCTGGCCCGCCTCAGGTCCTCACCACCCGGCGCGGAGTCCCATGCGAACCTCTGGGCTAAGAGGGTCGACTTCCTCGTGCCCCAAACACGTAAGCGACGCCCCACAGATTTTCCTTCCGCGTCGGTGCCGAAGATTTTCCGTTACCTAGATGTCGGGAGAGGAGAGACCGAACCGCGTTGGGCGGGGTCAAGCTGACGCTTCGGTTCAACCGGGAGGAGTTCGAGCGCCACATGAAGTCGCTGGAGGAGGAATGCTAAGCCACGAACTCGGGCGGTATTGGAACGTCGTAGAGGTCGGCGTAGCCCGGAATCTTCCACCGCATATTGCAGAACGTCCCTGCGCCATACAGATCTGGGAAGAGCGTCGCGTGGTTGATATTCATCTGGTTGAGCGCACACATCGCGGTCTCGCGCTCCGAATTTGGGATTGTGATCTTGAAGAGGATCGTGTCGTCGCGCCCGGCAAACATCCTCTTGACGTACGCCCCGACATCCACCCCGTCCTGCGTTCGCGTGAACATGCCGTTCTGATTCACGAGCCGGGTATTCTCATCCCCCAGGGGCTCGACGAAGTCCATGAGCGGATTCTCGCTGCGATGCCGCTCTCTGCGCCTCTGCTCCTCCACTCGCGCCTCTCGTTCCTCTTCCTCAAGCTCATCCTGAATTTGCCCCGGTCCCTTGAACGTCGTGCTCATAGTGAGCGCTGCTTTGTCAGTCGCGCGGCGCTGCATCTGAATGTGGGCCCGTTCCCGCAACACGATCTCGGTCCAGCGGTCCATCCACTCTCGCCTCACGGTGGCACGATCCAGCGCAAAGATAGCCCGCTCCGGAGTCTCATCCTTAGGAACACTCTCGTAGAACGCGAAGTACGCGGCGGCAAACGGGGACCCCGTCCAGTCGATCAGGGGAGTTGCGAGGCCGTAGTGTTGGCCAAGGGCCCACCAGTCGTTCTCGTTCGCAAGAGGTGGAGGATTCGGCCCTCGGCGACCACGAGCCGCACGTTTGAACGCCTCGAGGTGGCGGTACATCATTGCCTCCCCTTCCTTGTCCCGAGGGACTCCGAGTCCACCCAGCGCTTGCTCTCGATAGAGCAGAGCCGTCAGGTCCCAATCACTTCTACGCTGTCCCCGCCAAATGAAGCTGGGGTTGATTCCAAGAAGCCTCACGTATTCCACAAAGGCGGGCCAGGTTTTCACCTGCACCTGGACGATGCCGTCATTAGCCTCGCCCGATTCGATGAGATCGATGAGGGTTGGCTCTCGTGGCGGATTTTTCATGCCGGGCAGTGTACCCACCCCGTTAACGGGTTGTCCAGCAACAGGGTTGGGGACGGGCTACCCCCAGCTTTGGCTCGTGGAGCCCTCGCGCGTTCGTTGGGATTCTCCATTCGTAGGGCGGCTCATGGGGAGCGGCCCAGAAAGTGTAGAGATTGTCTGCCCGGCCCGCCTCAGGTCCTCCCCACCCGGCGCGGAGTCCCATGCGAACCTCCGGGCTGCGTTGGTGAGGGCCCACGTCACCGCGAACCGGAAGTGATCCGACGGCAGCTTCTCGACGAGCGGCTCCTCGCTGAAAGTCCACCCGCCGAGATGGACGCCGTCGGGGGGGCAGCGCCTCCTCCAGCGCCCGCCGCGCGATGATGAGATAGAAATCGCCCGACTCGAACGGAATCCGCTTCTCGGAGATCTTGCCGCGCTTCGCCTCCTCGCCGCCCTTACTGGCACTGCCGCCCTTGGAACTCATGGCCGAGGCCTTACAGCGAGTCCAGAGGCCCTGAAACCAAACTGAAAGCTATAGAACATCGCTCATCGAGAGCTTCTGGCCCGACATCCGTGTCAGGAGATGCTTGATGATTGCCTGAATGGCGGCCCGAACCCAAGCTTCCTCATCTGGGGTGAGCGGGGAATTTCGGGGATGCCACTTCCGCGCGCTCCGCTTGTCTCCTCGGGCAGAACTCAGATTGCCCAACTTGCTCAAGACCGCGAGGCTGATCGAGAGCCGGGCGGCCGCGTCCCTTCTATGCTCGCCGCGCTCGAGAATCGTGAGGCAGGCGTAGGCCATACCCAGAAGCGGCTCCTTTCCCTCGAGATACCCGCTGAACCGGTTCCACATTGCTTCTGCGTCTGGATCGGCGCGCGAGACCTGAGGGGGAGGCGGGTAGGTGCCCTTCGGCACCTGGACATGGAGAGTGGCGGTCACCACGGCCGGGACGACCGCTGTGAATTGATCCACGGGTTTGCCCGTGTCGGGATCCATGCCTACGGCTTCGGCGGCCTCGAAGCGGAATTGGAATCCGGGATGACCCAGCGCCAGGCCTCCCGAAATCTCCCAAGCCCGCACGAACGCGTCAGCGGGGACACGGGCCTCCTCTACGGTGGAAAAATGGGCTTTCGGCCTGAGCGTGAGCGTACCGTCTGACAGGAGGCCGCGGAAATCGGGGTTGTCGACAGGCAGGTCGCGGACCCCCTCGAAGAATACGTCGGGGTCCTCCAGACGGTAGATGATGGACTCGACGTGCGGATCCCTCATTGCGGGTATGGGAGCTCAAGGCCGACGATGCGGTGGACGAAGTCGCCATGGAGGTGCCAGCGCGTCCCGTCGGGGCCGGCGGAGTTGAGGATCCAGACGCCCGCGACCTGGAGCCCAGGGAGCCGCAGCTCCCGAGGCTTCAGGAGCATCTCGCGGTTGATCGTCCAAACGAAGTGCAGCGTCGGAGCGATGACTCCCTCCAGCTTCCGGTTCACGTCGCGCTCCAGATCGGCCGAGGCGTTTGTCTCGGCGGATACGAGGCGCTTGAGTTGAACCGGGGAAAAGTCGAAGTCCTCGTCGACCTGCCAGCGCACGACGCAATCCTCGTCGCCCGCGCGGTGTTCCTTCGGGCCGAACCCGACGTGAACGTGATATCCAGACAGCTCGGTCAAGGCGTGAGCAAAGAGTGCCCCCTGAAAGCGCTCGCTCGGCTCCCGGCCGGATTTGTCCACCGCTGGAACGATGGCCGTCCGGCCCATCGCCGACGGCAGGAGCGGATACTCGAGGCGCAGGACCGGTGCCGGGCACTCGTAGTCAAGAGCGAGGTACCGGACACGGGCGGGATCTGGCGGCCCTACGACGTGCACCTTACCGCAGCGCGGGCAGCGGCGGCGCCCGGGGAGATGGATTCCCCCGCACTCAGCGCAGGGTTCGTAATTCTCCATCTCGAAAGCAAACACCCAGCAGCCGCCGGGAGTCAACCCGGCCCGGGATCCAGGTTGGCGTCCCCTCACCCGGCGCAGGCACGGCGGAGCCCGTCGCGGCCCCACCTACTGCGGCGGATTGCCACGAGGACGCGAGATCACCCCGGGGGCGGGGTTCCCCCGGTCGCCTTGCCTGTCCGCCGGCCCGCCTCAGGTCATCCCCACCCGGCGCGGAGTCCCACGCGAAGCTCAGGGCTGAGAGGGTGAGGCTAGCCCCGTGTTCGGCCATTCCACCCAGACTGTGGCCTGGGTATAGACTGGGGCATGGATTTCGGGAAGGTACTGGGCTATGTGCTGGGCGGCCCTTGGATCCTCTGGATCGTAGTGCCATTCTTGGGCGCCGTACTCTTCTCCCCAATTGAAAGGGCCTGGAGAGAGCAACGGGGAAGGCGCGCTCGTGCGATTGAACCCTGCGCCCACGGCCTTCGGGGTGCTGCAGCAGTGCCGACGTTATGCCCGCAATGTGTCGAGGAAGCCCGGCTCCGCCAGGAGGAGGAAGCGCGAGCACGGGCTGCCGAACACCGGCGGCGGCGGGCCGAGTGGCTAGCACAAATCCGACTGCCGGAGTTTGTACGGGCCATGGACCCGAGGGACTTTGAGGAACTGGTTTGCCAGCTATTCGAGCGCATGGGATACGAAGTGGCCCGCACACCGTATACCGGTGATGGAGGGGTGGACGCCTACGCGACCCGCGAGGGGAAGAAGTCGATCATCCAATGTAAGCGGGTGAAGGGTTCCGTTGGTGAGCCGATCCTAAGAGACCTCTACGGAACGATGCACGCAACGGAAGCGTCGTCAGCCTTCGTGGTTACTACGGGCAAGGTGTCGCCGCAGGCGCAGGAATGGATCAAGGGGAAGGCCATTTCGATCATCGAATTGCCGCAGCTACAAGCTCTCCTGCTGGAACATCTTTCTGAGGGCGATGTCGTCCCCGGCGACTTCAACCCGACGCCCACCGCAGAGCCGGGCGTCTGCCCAAGGTGCGGCAGTCCGCTGCGCACCATCAAGGGTCCGAGGGGAAAGTTCATGGGCTGCACGTCATATCCGCAGTGCCGGTACACGACAGCACTTCAGCGGCGTAAAAGATGGCGAGGCTGACTCCTGGTTTCGCGCCGAGCACATCAATCCTTACCGTGATACTGATCTGCCATCAGTTGGTCGAAGTCATCTCGACAGGGGCGCGTCGGACACTCGCTAGGTCGAGGGAGCGCTCTGCACAAGCTCCAAAGGAGCGACCATGATTCAAGAGATTGGCATCGTTCTCGGCCTCTATGTGCTGACTCGCCTCATTCCGGCGACAAAGGTCCGGACTGCGACCGTTCTGTCCATCCTCACCGGGGCGGTGACGGTTCTGGTCATTGCCGACCTGGCGGTGCGAAGCTTCGCGTCGGAGAATCTGCTTTCAATCCGTCACAAGAAGGACACGTCGTCCTCCGCTCAAGCACCGGTCGCGCCCAAATCCGAAAGTGCAGGTGCCACCGTTACACGTGCCGACGGCGGCAGCATAACCACTAATTTGGGACTTGGGATTGCCGTCGCCAAGAACTCCTCGCTTAGGCGCGAGTGGATAGCCGTGCACTTCCGCGTAATTCCGGTAGATCTCGAGGGGACTCCAGGAGTAACCACGCTCTATGCAAACGGATATCGCTATCGCAGCAGATTCAGAGTCACAGTCAAGGATTCGATCAGGGCGGTACAGGTGAACTTTCTCACCTTCGACATCTGGGGGAATCATGTGAGGACCCTCAGTTTCGTGGAGGTCGGTGACGCGAGTGTCGGCACAAGGGAGCTTATTGGGGAGTGGAACCTGTACTCAGAGAATGATGTCCAGGCGCACTACGCGTCCATAGGGTACGTTGCTCGGGTTCGTCTCGCTGATGGGCGCGTGATGGAAGCTCCTACTGAACCGGTTCTAGAAGAGGCTCGAAAATTCTCGAGCAAGTTTACGGCGGCCGACCTGGAACCCAAGGCACAGCCCCTCAGCACAACGAAGAGCGGGGACTAAACTTGCAATCCTCGACGGCAAATGCCGGCGTGAGCCCGGGTTCGCGGCGGCTCCTTCGGTCGCTACTTGCGTTAGCGGTCCTGCTGCCGGTACTCGCGCACGCCGCTGAGCGGGGCAAGGTCGTCAGGGTCGTCGATGGCGACACAATCAAGGTGAAGATCGGGAGCAAGACCGAGACGGTGCGGCTGATCGGTGTGGACACCCCCGAATCGGTACACCCGAACAAGCTGATGAGAGTTTCGGAAGCTGGAGAAGAAGGCGAGGAAGGAAGGCCGAGGTCTGTGGGAGGAATGAAGGTGCGGTCGTTCGAGGGGAAGCCGCGTGATCGTGAAGGTGCGTTGACGGGGGGCTGTTGCACATCTTCATAGACGAGTCGGGCCCTTTCGCGTTCCCGTCCGACGGCTCGCCGTCCATCTGCTGCGTCGCCGCGCTGGCCGTCGGGGAGAAGGATCTGCAGGTCGTCCTGACGGGGTTCGAGCGGATCGTCTCCGGCTGGAGGCTCGGCAAGGTGGAGCCGAAGGGTAGCCAGCTGTCGGAGCGCCAGGTCGACAAGGTGGTCACCCATCTGACCAACTTCAATGTGATGCTGACCGTCGTCGTGATCGACATGGGTCGGCACACCAAAGCCGATATCGAGGCGCACAGACGGGGGCAGGCGGAGAAGATTCGCGCTTCGACTGACCGGCCGGAGTTCAAGGAGTCCGCGCGGGAGGACGCCCGTGCGCTCGCCTCCCGCGTCGAGGCGATCTCCGTTCCCCTGTACACCCAGTCAGCGCTGCTGACGCAGGCCGTCTGGAACACGCTGCAGGCGGGCGAGATTCGCTTCGTCCAGACCGAGCCGAAGTCGCTCGGCAACTTCTCGTGGCGCCTCGACGCGAAGGAGAGCAAGCCGACGGACTACGAGCGGACGTGGACCGACATCGTGATGCCAATGGTTCAGACGATCTCCCTTCGCGAGGGCTTGATCTCCCTCAAGGGGTTCGACTACTCCGCGATGGCCCCCTTCCAGAATCCCACGCTGCCGAAAGCGCCTGATCACCTCCAGAGGGGAATGCCGGCGGGCCGCGCCGGACCGTTCCACTCCAGCGACATCCGAAAGATCATGGCGGATCTGCGCTTTGAGGACTCGCGAGCGAGTTCGGGGCTGCGCCTGGCGGACATCGTGGCCAACGCATTCCGTCGCGCGCTCAGCGGCAGGCTCGGCGACCGCGGCTGGCGGAGGCTCGGCCGCCTCCTGGTGAGAGACTTTCGAGGCGGCACGACGGCAAAATACGTGACGCTGATGCCAGAGTCGAAGTCGGTTCTGTCCATCTCGGGCATGCCCTACGCTCGGGTCGCCGCCGATCTCGACCGTCAGGCGCGGCCCTGGGAGGTCAAGCGGTGATCGGAACCGAGTACGGCATCGTGATCGAGGAGCTGTGACGGAGGGCCTGACTCGGAGGATCCTGACTCGCGCTGTGAAGCGGCAGCTGAACCACCTCTACACCGAGCTGTCGCGGATAGTCGACGGTGGCGGGCTCGATTTCGGCCTGTTCTGCCGGGAGCACGCCTACCACACGTGGCTCCTGTGCCGGTTGAACGGGCTGCCCGCCGAGCTGGTGCTCGGCCACTACTTCGTGTTCACGCCGGATTGGCGGCGTGGTCCGGACGGGCGACCCTGACCGCGGCTTCTGCAACAAGACCCATGACTCGGGCGGCGACGCAGACAACGCGCTCGAGAGTGCGCGGTCACCTAGCGGTCACCAAAACACGAGCACGCAAGGGCAAACATGGGAGAGAATGATCGTTGGAGTGTGAGGGGTAACTTATGCGGAAATGGTGGCTTCTCGTCGATGTTCGTCGATGCTCTCCCGGGAGTGATAGGTCTTGAAAACCGCTGTGCTGAAAGGCACCGTGGGTTCGAATCCTACCCCCTCCGCCAATTCAATCGGTCAGGTCTTCGGCACTGGGGCCCGGCCAGACTCAACATGGAATCCTTCGACGACGACCTCACGAAGTTCGCAGCACAGGGTGCGGCGCCCTTGCCGGCCAGCAGCGATCAGGGCTACGTGGACCACGACGGCGCTCGAATCTGGTACGCGTCGTATGGGTCGGGCCCTCCCGTAATCTTGCTGCACGGTGGCCTCGGCCACAGTGGCAATTGGGGATATCAGGTTCCCATGCTGGTCAGCTCTGGCTATCGCCTCGTCCTCATCGATAGCCGCGGGCACGGCCGCAGCACACGCGACTCGCGGTCCTACACGTACGAGTTGATGGCATCCGACGTTCTAGCCGTGATGGACGCATTGCACGTGGGAAGGGCAGCCGTCGTCGGCTGGAGCGACGGCGCGTGCATCGCTTTGATCCTGGCGATGAAGGCGCCCGCGCGTATCGCGGGCGTATTCTTCTTTGGCTGCAATATGGACCCCAGCGGCACCAGGGAGGTCGTGTTCGGCCCGATCCTCCAACGGTGCTTCAATCGCCACGCCAAGGACTATTCCCTTCTGTCGGCCACGCCGGATCAATTCGGCGCGTTCTCCGATGCGGTCGGCGAGATGATGAAGACGCAGCCCAACTATTCGGCAAGCGATTTGGCGGAGATCCATGTGCCCGTCGCGATCGTACAAAGCGAGAACGACGAGTTCATCAAGCCGGAGCATGCTGAATATCTGGCCCGGACCATCCCCGGGGCGGAATTGATCCTCCTGCCGGGCGTGAGCCATTTCGCGCCGCTGCAGCGGCCGGACCAATTCAACACCGTGGTGCATGCCTTTCTCGGCAAGGTTCTCGCTGGGGGAAGTGCGGCGATTCGATCGGCCTCCGCGGCCGCGAGCGGCCCCAAAACCTAACAAAGAACCGCCGACCGGTTTCCCGATCGGCGGCCTTTGATTCCGATATCTGGATGAGTCGGGCTAGAACATCCCGCCGCCCTCGGGCCCGCCTTCCATCATGGCCGAGATGGCCTTCTTGGCCCTTCTGCGACGGCGGACTGCCTTGCGGACAACCCGCTTCACTCTCCGGCGCCGGACGGCCTTCTTGACTCGCCTCCGGCGGACAGTCTTCCGCACCGCGCGACGGGTCCTGCGCCGGCGAACGGCCTTCTTGACTCTCCTCCGGCGGACGGTCTTGCGCACGACCCTGCGAACCCTGCGCTTGGCCACGCGCTTCCGCCTTCTTACCCGCCGTACGGTCTTCCGGACAGCTTTCTTCGCCTTTCTCCTTCTTCTTCTTGCTGCCATCATCGACCTCCCGTGCATCGGTTCAGCGTTTGACGGCGTCCCCTGCATGTGCGGACGTCGCCGTGCGGGATGATCACAAGGGCGTTGGATCCAATGGCGCCCTCAAACACAACATACAACTGCCGGGAGTAGATGCAAGCAGGATCGTGCGCTGTGCACGATCGAAGCTACGTTTCGGTTGTGATCGCCGGCGGCCTGTTGCAGACTACTCGTCTGCCTTTCGCAGGCTCACTGAGGCGCTCTCCATGCGAACGACGCACACGGTTGCATTTGGCTTCACACTTCGAATCCTCGGCGCCCTCATGATCCTACCGATCATCGCGCCAACCGAAGCCCGCGCCCAAGGAGCCGCGTTTTCCGGGGCACAAGCGACCCTCATCGACCCCTCGGCCCGCGCCTGGGGAATGGGGCGGGCCGGCGTGGCCGTGTTCTGGGGTGGAGACCCGAACGGTTGGGTGAATCCGGCGCTCTTCGGATATCACCGCGGAATTCGATACGAGCACGGGAAGAACCAACTTGTTCCGGATCTCGCGGACGACGTCTCTTTCACTTCCGATCAGATCACCCTGGGCTACTGGGGGATCGGCCTCTACATGGCGGGGAAGCCCATCAAGTATGTCGGCGGTCTCGAGCTTAACTACGGGAAGAGCGTCGCGACAGACGTCGATGGAAATATCATCGGCGTATTCACCAGCACCGAGAAGATTCAGGCCATCGGCGTCGGCTTCAGCGTGGCGGAGCTACTCGAGAACCTGGGACGGGTCGCCGGGTTCGATCTCCCTCTGATTAGCCGCTACGCCGACGTGTCGTTGGGGCAAACCTGGAAGTCGATCCAGGTGGACTTGTTTCCCGCCAGCGTGACCCTGGACGGGCTCGCGGGATACGGCGAGGCGGACGAGCGAGACCACGGACTGCTGATCCGGATCACGCCCTACAATTCGATCGACTACCCCGGGTTTATCCCTTGGATTGACCGCTTCGTCCGAACGCGCATCGACGCCAGTTACGGTTCTTCGGCCATCAATTTCGACAACGACGCGACGATAACGTACTATCGATACAAGTCAGCCTGACCCGATCGCCAAGGATTCGCACTGGGGAGGTGCATTCCACGTCGATTTGGCGCTCCCGGCGCGTGCCGAGAAATCCCTCCGCGGCGAAGCGATTCGGTTGGATCGTGGATATCCTTCAGCCTCTCATCACGTTTGGTACCACCTCCGAGCACTCCCAATACGCCTACCACGATGTCCAAGTCGGGCCAGGAGATCGGTCTGACCGGATGGGAGCTCACGTTCCTGAACATTTTCACTCTTAGGAACGGCCACATTGACGATCCGACGGGAACCGTCATCGGCGATACTTCGGGATGGGGCGCGGGCTTTGAGTTCGGCAAGGTGGGCGGATTCCGGTACGATCACGCCGACGCACCGCAGTCGATCTATCTCGAGCGGGTGGAGAAGGAAGGCTTCACGGTGTACGTAGACCCCGTCGAGCTCGCGCACCGACTTCGATAAGAAATGATCGAGCCGCCTTCCAAAGTCCGCGCGGGACGCCCCGCCAGCCCCAATCCCTACGTTCGAGGCAAGCGCTCCAGCCTCGTCGGCCTCGCCGTCAATCTCCTCCTGGGGCTGGGCAAGCTCGCGGCGGGAATTTTCGGACACAGCCAAGCCCTGGTCGCCGACGCGGTGGAGTCACTCGGCGATTCGGTGGGATCGCTCGTCGTCTGGGGCGGGCTCGACGTCGCGTCCCGTCCGCCCGACGCCGACCACCCGTACGGACACGGAAAGGCGGAGCCGCTCGCCGCCGCGTTCGTGGCGATCCTCCTGATCGGCGCGGGCGTGGGGATCGCCACGGAGTCGGTCCACCAGATCGTGATTCCGCACCAAGGCCCAGCCCCCTTCACGCTCGCGGTCGTCATCGGCGTCGTGGTGATCAAAGAAATCATGTTTCGGTTCGTGTCCCGGGTCGGGCGGGAGACGGGGAGCCATGCCGTCCGCACCGATGCCTGGCACCACCGCGCGGACGCGATCACCTCCGGGGCGGCGGCGATCGGGATCGCCCTCGCGCTGGTCGGCGGCAAGCGGTTCGAGGCCGCCGACAGCTGGGCCGCGCTCTTCGCGAGCGGGATCATCATTCTGACGGGGTGGCGGCAGCTCCATCCCGCGGTCCAGGAGCTGATGGACACGAGCCCCGCCCGCTACCTGGTGGAAGACGCGAGACGGGTCGCGGAGGCCCGGCCGGGGGTCTACAAAGTGGAGAAACTTCTCATGCGGAAAATGGGTATCTACTACGTCGCCGACATGCACCTGGAGGTCGCGCCAGACATGTCGGTGAGGGAGAGCCATGCCCTGGCCCACGGGGTTAAGGAGGATCTGCAGCGTCAATTTCCGCAACTGGTGGAAGTGACGATCCACGTGGAGCCTGCATGGGATCTCTCGGGAGGGCGCCCGGCCGCGCCGCCTTGACCGGCGGTACCACCCCGGCTATCATGCTACGGCTGAATAGGATTGCATGCCTGGGGAGAGGTGGCCGAGTGGCTGAAGGCAGCCGCCTGCTAAGCGGTTGATCGGGTAAAACCGGTCCGGAGGTTCGAATCCTCTCCTCTCCGCCATCTCGGGTCCCGGGAAAGCAGTCGCGCGCGCCCATAGCTCAACTGGATAGAGTGTCTGACTACGGATCAGAAGGTTGGGGGTTCAAATCCTCCTGGGCGCGCCACATAATCAAACAGAAGCGCCGCCTCCATTCCCCACGCCGTGAGTCGCCCCGCTGAGGTGAAGATCATGTTCCAGCATCGGTCCACGCGTTCCATCGCGGCGCTTGCCGCGCTCGCCCTTTTGGCCGTCGCATCGATCGCCGCGAAGGAGGACAAGGCAAGCGACAAGGCCCCGCAGGCTCCGCCGGCCCCACCGATCCGCGTGGCGATCATGCCGATCCTCAACGGCTCCGCGGATCTCGGCGCGACCAAGATCATGGGAGATCTGATCCGCGAACGCCTGAAGGGGGTGCCCCCCGAACGGGCCCGGTTCCTTCATCCCACGGACACCGAGCGGATTCTCGAGTCTCGGAGCATGCTCGATCGCTCCATGAAGCTGACCGATCGGTGGGCCAAGTACGGCACCCTCGACTCGACCTCGGTCGAGGGGCTGGATTCGCTCTTACAGGTGGACGCGATTCTCTTTGTCAAAGTCGCGGAGTGGGAGAACGTTCGGGTGAACGTGATCGGCCGGGGAGAGTCGAACACGACCGTCGGCCTCCAATTCGCCCTCTTCGACCTGAAGACCTTCAAGAAGACGTGGGAGAAGGACCCGCGCGAGCAGCGCTTTGCCCAGGAGGTGGATGTCTCCAGCGGTTCCGTCACCTACGACGAAACGGGATACATCCAGTCGCGGAAGGCGACCGATCCTCCTCGTTATGAGGACGTCGCGGGCGACCTGATCCGCTTGGCGTTCAAGAAATTCCCTCAAAAGTGATCGGGCAGACCCCGTCCGACGAGCGCTTCATGGAAGCGGCGCTCGCCGAGGCGCGGGAGGCCGCCGCCGAGGGCGAAGTGCCGGTGGGCGCGGTGGTCGTGTGGGATAACCGGATCGTGGGTCGCGGCCATAACCGCGTCGAGTCGACCCAGGATCCCACGGCGCACGCCGAGATTCTCGCGATCGGGGCGGCCGCGCAGACGGTCAAGACCTGGCGTCTGGACGAAGCGACCCTCTACGTCACCCTGGAACCCTGCCACATGTGCGCCGGCGCGTCGGTGCTGGCGCGGATCGCGCGGATCGTCTACGGCGCCCGCGATCCAAAGGCGGGCGCGTGCGGCTCGCTCGCCATGGTGCCGCAAGACCTCCGCTTGAACCACCGCGCCGAGGTGTTGCCGGGCGTGCTCGCCGAGGAGTGCGGCGCGGTGTTGGAAGCGTTCTTTCAGAGTCGCCGCCGCGCCATGAACCGCCTGGAAAAGTAGGTCCGGATCGCGTACTCTCCCCCGCGGAGAGATGCGAGAGTGGCTGAATCGGGCGGTCTCGAAAACCGCTATACGCGCAAGCGTATCGAGGGTTCGAATCCCTCTCTCTCCGCCATTGAATGGACACCGCGCGAAGGAGCGCGCGTGCACCTTAGCTTCCCGGAGAGATGTCCGAGTGGCTGAAGGAGCACGGTTGGAAACCGTGTAAGCATGAAAGTGCTTCGAGGGTTCGAATCCCTCTCTCTCCGCCAGTATCGCAGTCGCCCAATGCCGTGGGGATGTAGCTCAGTTGGGAGAGCGCCTCGTTCGCAACGAGGAGGTCACCGGTTCGATCCCGGTCATCTCCACCAAAACTGTTCCAGTAGGGGAACCGACCCAAGGCCTCGGAGCCAGGACTTTGGCCCTCTCGTGGCTTGGCGTTGACGGCCAGTTCCCGCGCAATCGAGAGTCACGAACTCCGTCAGGACCGGAAGGTAGCAGCGGTCAGTGATCGCCTCGATGTGCCGCGGATCCAACTGACCCGAGCCAGAAGCGGGGGGGCCGTCTTCCAGGCTCCGGGGCAGCCCCTGACCCGTTAGGAGCGCCTCGTGTCCCACCTCGCACTCGCGCGAAAGTACAGGCCGCAGCGCTTTGCCGACCTGGTCGGGCAGGATCCAATCCGGACCACGCTCGAGCGAGCGGTCGCCGCCAACCGGGTCGCGCACGCCTATCTTTTCGCCGGGCCGCGAGGGAGCGGCAAGACCACCTCGGCACGCCTCGTCGCCAAGGCGCTCAATTGCGCCAAGCGCCGCGAAGGCGAGGCGGAGCCCTGCAACGAGTGTCCCTCCTGCGTCGAGATCACGGCCGGCACTTCGATGGACGTCCTCGAGATCGACGGCGCCAGCAATCGCGGCATCGAGGAGATCCGAAACCTCCGAGAAAACGTCAAGTACGCTCCATCGGGCGGGAAGTCGAAGGTCTACATCATCGATGAGGCGCACCAGCTCACCGAGTTCGCCTGGAACGCGCTTCTGAAAACGCTCGAGGAGCCGCCGGCGCACGTCCGCTTCGTCTTCGCCACGACGGAAGCGCTCGAAGTCCCCGACACGATTGCGTCGCGGTGCCAGGTGTTCGAGTTTCGGAGGCTCCGAGCCGAGGAGATCGCGGCGCACCTCTTGAAGATTGCCCAGGCGGAACGGATCCCGTTGGACGAGGACGCGGCCGGGATGATCAGCCGGGCGTCGGAGGGCAGTGTCCGGGACGCGCTGAGCCGGCTCGACCAGGCGCTCGCGGTCTCGCCCGAGGGGGTCACCGCGGCGGTCGTCGCCCAGGCGCTCGGCCTCGGCGGGCTCGACGCCTTCTTCGATCTGGGAGAGGCGATCGCCGGGCGCGACGCCAAGCGGGCGCTGGAGACGCTCGACCGGCTCTACGACGGCGGAATGGACGTCGAGGAGATCGCGGACGGGCTGACCCATCACCTGAGACAGCTCTTGCTGTTGGCGGTCGATCCCTCGCTCACGAAGCTGATCGAGGCTGCTCCGGCGGATCGCGACCGCTACGCCGCCCAGGCACCCCGCTTTCGCTCGACCGACCTGAGCGCGATGCTTTCGCTCCTACTGGAGAGCCGCGGGCAGCTCCGCCGCGCGGAGGCGCCGCGGGTTCTCATCGAGGTCTGTTTGGTCGAGCTTTGCACGCTCCCCAGCGCGAGCGACGTGGGGGAGCTGATCGGCCGGCTCGAAGCGCTCGAGCAGCGGCTCGGCGGAGCGCCCGTCGGGACGGCCCCGCCGCCGACGCCGGGCCGCGCGACGGCTTCACCCCGGCAGCCCACGCCTGCGCCTCCAGCGCCGGCGCCTCGGCCGGTTCCCCGACCCGCGTCGGAGGAGCCCCCACCTCGAGCCGAGCGTGCCCAGGCGACCATCGAGCCCGCGACCGATGGGGACGCGGTCGTGCGATGGCGGCAAGCCGTCGATCGGGTGAAAGAGCGAAAGCTCCTTCTCGGCACCTGCCTGGAGGAGGGGCTCTTCCTCGGCCTCGCGGGATCGAACGTGCGGGTAGCCCTTGCGCCGGAGCACGCGTTTCATCGGGCCATGCTCGAGATGAAGGAGAATCGTGAGATCCTGAATCAGGAATTCGAGCGGCTCTATGGGCAGGGCACCACCCTCCTCTGCGTGAGCAGCGACCAGGCGGTCTCGGGCGAGGGTTTCAGGGTGCGGCCCGCCGCCGTGCCGGCCGACATCGACGACGAAGAGGGGGGCGACCCCACGGAGGGCCCCGACGCCCTGGTGCAGCGAATCGTGGAGCTCTTTGACGGGGAGATCTTGAAGCCCGGCCCGCAGGGGAGTGGAGCGTCATGAACATCCAGCAGATGATGAAGCAGGCGCAGGCGCTTCAAGCCAAGATGGCTGAGGTGCAGGCGGAGCTGAAGACCCGCGAGTTGATCGGATCTTCCGGCGGCGGGAAGGTGAAGGTCACCATGAACGGCGCCCAGGAGGTCACCGCGGTCGCCATCGACCCCGCCGTGGTCAACCCCGAGGAAGCCGACCTGCTCGAGGATCTCGTACTGGCCGCGCTCAAGGACGCCCGAACCAAGGTCACCCGGATGGTCGAAGAGGAGATGGGCCGGGTCACCGGCGGCCTGGGCCTCCCGCCGGGTCTCTTCTAGCCCGGATGCAGTTCTCGAGCGCTCTTCTCGAGGCCCTCATCGGGGAGCTGACCCGCCTTCCTGGCGTCGGGAGAAAATCGGCCCAGCGGATCGCGTTCCACCTGCTCCGCTCTCCCGAGGTCGATTCCAAGCGGCTCGCCTCCGCGATCGTCGACCTCAAGGCCAACGTCCACGACTGCGCCATCTGCGGCAACGTGACGGAAACCGATCCCTGCGCGCTTTGCGCCGACACCCGCCGCGACGCATCCCTCCTCTGCGTCGTCGAGCAGCCGATGGACGTTCTGGCGCTCGAGCGGACCGGGGAATTCAAAGGGCGCTACCACGTCCTGAAGGGCGCCCTCTCACCCGTCGACGGGATCGGGCCCGACCAGCTTCGGCTTAAAGAGTTGGTCGCGCGGGTCCGCGCCGAGGGAGTGGCGGAGGTGATCGTCGCCACCAATCCGACCGCGCAGGGAGAGGCGACCGCGCTCTACATCGCCCGCATCCTCCAATCAGAGCCGAAGCTCAAGATTACGCGGATCGCGCGCGGGGTTCCGATGGGCTCCGACCTCGAGTTCTCCGACCAGGTCACCCTTGCCCGGGCTCTGAGCGGCCGCAAGGAGATATAAATTCGCCACTTTCGGCACTTTCTCCTTGACGGTCAGGGGGATCGTGCTAGGTTTCGGCAAAATTCCTTGAGGGAGCCCCGCGCGGGGCTACCCCGCGCGGATCAGTCGTGGGTGTAGGGGATATCGGTCTCGCCGTCGTCGTGACGCGGGGCTAGGGCAGGACACCCCTAATCTCGCGTGCGCCAGGGTCGGCCGCAGCGCCGCATGGCCTAAGTGTCCAGGGAGCCGAGGACCTATGGTCAAGGGAAATTGGGCGCTCTTCGAGGAAGACTTCTGGTCGATTAATTCCATCCTCCAGACGTTGATGCGAAGCTCCACCGCCCGCAGTGTGATGTTGATCGACAAGACGGGTCAGCTCATCAACTCGCTCGGTGAGCCGCCCGGGTTCGACGTCACCTCATTCTCCTCCCTCGCCGCGGCCGACTTCGGGGCCAACGCGGAGCTGGCAAAGATGGTCGGCGAGAAGGACTTCGCAACCCTGGTCCACCAGGGCCAGGACGAGAGCCTCTATCTCTCGATGATTGCGAATCGGGTCATCCTGGTCGTGCTCTTCGACAAGAAAACCTCGCTGGGGCTGGTGCGGTTGAAGGCGCGGAGGGCGGGGGACGAGCTGACCGCTGTGCTGAACAAGCTGTTCAACAAGCTCCAGTACCAGAACGAGGATGTCGCCGCGACGACTCTCGGAGCGGACTTCGCGGCCGAGGCCGAGAGCGAGATCGATAGCCTCTTCAAGGAATAAGGCCCGAGGGCTTCGTGTCGCTCATCAACTACTCGTCCCGCGAGATCAACTGCAAGATCGTCTACTACGGTCCCGGCCTTTGCGGAAAGACCACCAACCTCCAGCACATCTATTCCAGGGTTCCACAAGATACGCGCGGGAAGATGATCTCTCTCGCGACCGAGATGGACCGGACGCTTTTCTTCGACTTCCTCCCGCTCGAGCTGGGGCAGATCCGGGGTTTTCGGACGCGATTTCACCTCTACACGGTTCCCGGCCAGGTCTACTACAACGCGAGCCGAAAGCTGATCTTGAAGGGCGTCGACGGGATCGTCTTCGTGGCCGACTCCCAGATCGATCGGTTTGACGCGAACATCGAGAGTCTCGTGAACATGCAGGACAATCTCTCGGAGCACGGCCTGTCCGCCGAAAGGGTTCCGCTCGTGATCCAGTACAACAAGCGGGACCTGCCGCGCGTCGTGTCGATCCCCGACATGGAGAAGGAGCTGAACCCGAAGGGAGTCCCGTTCTACGAGGCGGTGGCGCTTCGGGGGACCGGGGTGTTCGACACACTCAAGCTTGCGTGTAAGCTCGTCCTGAAGACGCTCGGGTAGGCGTATGCGGCGCCTCGCCGTCTGGCTCGCGACGGGCTTCGGCGTCGGCCGCCTCCCCCTCGCGCCCGCCACCTGGGCGTCGCTCCTCGTCGCTCTCTTCCTCTACTACTCCGCGCGGCTCGAATTTTGGATGTTCGGCGGGGTTATTCTCGGCGTGACGCTGGTCGGCGTCTGGGCATCGGGCGAGGCGGAGCGCACGCTGGGCCGGGACGCGTCCCCGATCGTGATCGACGAGATCGCGGGCATGCTTCTGACGGTCTGGGGCATCCCGTTGGGTGCCAGGCCGTGGATCGTCCTCGGCATCGCGTTCCTCCTGTTCCGGCTCCTCGACGTCTGGAAACCCTTCCCAATACGCCAGAGCCAGCGCCTCCCGGGGGGTTGGGGGGTCATGGTCGACGACATCCTCGCCGCCCTCGTCGCGAACGTGCTCACGCGCGTGGCCCTCCACGTCCTCGCGCTATGAGCGCCGAGATCATCACGATCGGGACCGAGCTGCTTCACGGTCTCGTGCGCGAAACCAATTCAGTTCGGATCGTGGAGCAGCTCGCGTCGATCGGGATCGAGGTCTTCTACCAGACGTCGGTGGGCGACGACGCGGCGCGGATGGGCGAGGCTTTCCGAACGGCGGAGCACCGGGCCTCCGTCATCGTCGTGACTGGCGGCCTCGGCGCCACACCCGACGACCTCACCCGAAAGGCGATCGCCACGGTCTTTCGGCGCCGGCTCGTGCTCGACGAGACCGTGCTCGACAAGATCCGCGCCAGATTCCGAGAGCGGGGAGTCGAGATGCCGGCGATCAACGAATCGCAGGCGTTGGTTCCCAAAGGGGCCAAGATCATCGAGAACCCGCGCGGGCTCGCGCCAGGACTTCATTTCAGCCACGCGGAATCCGAGTACTTCTTCCTGCCCGGCGTGCCGGCCGAGGCGGAGGCGATGCTGGATCAGTATGTCATCCCCTTTCTCCGCGCCGGCCGCGCCGGGCCGTCGCTGGCGCGGCGGGTCATCCGGACGGTGGGAATTTCCGAGTCCGCCCTGGCCGAGCGGTTCCAGGCCGTCGAGGCCGAGGAGACGATGGTCAAGATCGGATACCTCCCACATTCGTCGGGCGTCGACGTCACCCTGGCGGCGGTCTCGCCCGACACGGCCTGGCTGGCCGACGCGATCGATCGGTGCGAGCAAAGGATCCGCGAGCTTGCGGGCGAGCACGTCTACGGCGGGGCCGGGACGACGCTCTCCGCCGTCGTCGGCGGGCTCCTGGTGGAGCGAAAGCTCACGATCGCCACGGCCGAGTCGTTCACCGGGGGCGGCCTGGGGGCTCTGATCGTAAGCACGCCGGGCGCCTCCCGCTACTTTCTCGGCGGGGTCGTGGCGTATTCAAACCGCGCGAAGCAGGAGCTATTGGGTGTGAAGGCCACCACCATCGAGCGCCAAGGCGCGGTGAGCGCGGAGGTCGCCGAGGAAATGGCGACCGGCGCGCGGAAACGATTCGAATCGAACCTCGCGCTTTCCAGCACTGGAATCGCCGGTCCCGGCGGCGGGAGCGCGGAGAAGCCGGTGGGTCTGGTCTATCTTGGTATCGCCTCCTCCAAAGGCACCCGGAGCGTCCGGCACGTCCTTGGCGGGACCCGCGAGGAGGTCACGGCGCGATCCTCCGCCTACGCGCTCGATCTCGCGCGGCGCCACCTCTCCCGCGCTCCGTCGTAAGGGATTGGTGACCGAGGCGCCGTGACCCGCACCTTCGTCGCTCTGATGATTCCGGCTGGGTGGGCCGAGTTTCTCGGGGCGTTTGGCCGCGACCTTGCGCCTGGGATGAGCGGGCTCTCCTGGGTGAAACCGGAGAACCTCCATCTCACGATCCGATTCCTCGGAGACTTGGGGGATTCGGGAGTCCGGCGGGTCTGCGATTCGGTGGAGTCGAGTGCCGCTCCGGTCGTGGCGCCGGTCGCTCGGCTCGGCGGGCTGGGGGCGTTTCCGAACATCGCGCGCCCTCGGGTGCTCTGGGTGGGCCTGGCCGAAGGGGCCGATGAGGTCACAGCACTCGCCCGGACGGTGAACGAGGCTCTGAACCGGAAGGGGTTCGACCCGCCCGACAAGCCGGTCCGGCCCCACCTGACCCTTGCCCGAGTTCGGGACGGGGCGAAGGGCCTCGAACGGCTCCGGGAAGTCGCGCTGCCGCAGCCGCCCTCCGCGTCGGCGCTCGACCGTATCTGCGTGATGAAAAGTGAACTACATCCATCCGGAGCCCGGTATACTCCGCTTCAGGAAATTCACCTCCGGGTAACCGGTGGCGCCAGCCCGACTCCACCGCGCGCCGGCACGGACCCGGAGCCGTGACCCAACACTCTTTTTCGCCCCGACCCGAACCAGGCGTCCCGGAACGGACCGCCAGAAACAGATCAGGGGGAATCGCGACATGGCAGGGAACACGTCCACGGGCTCAGCGGCCAGGGAAATGAGCAAGGAGCGCTCCAAGGCGCTCGAACTCGCTGTACAGCAGATCGAGCGCCAGTTCGGAAAGGGCGCGATCATGAAGCTGGGGGAGGACTCCGCGCGCGTCCAAATCGAGGCGATCTCGACCGGCTCGATCCTGCTCGACGCGGCGCTCGGCGTCGGCGGCGTGCCCCGCGGGCGCGTCATCGAGATCTACGGCCCCGAGTCCTCGGGAAAGACGACCCTCGCGCTCACCATCATCGCGCAGGCACAGCGGGCGGGCGGGAACGCGGTCTTCATCGACGCCGAGCACGCGCTGGACGCGAACTACGCGAAGCGAATCGGGGTCGACATCGACGGCCTCCACGTGTCCCAGCCCGACACGGGCGAGGAAGCGCTGGAGATCGCGGAGCATCTCGTCCGCAGCGGCGCCGTCGACATCATCGTGATCGACTCGGTGGCCGCGCTCGTCCCCAAGGCGGAGATCGAGGGGGAGATGGGAGACTCGCACATGGGTCTTCAGGCGCGCCTCATGTCCCAGGCGCTCCGCAAGCTGACCGGCACGATCTCCAAGTCCAAGACGACGGTCGTCTTCATCAATCAGATCCGCATGCAGATCGGCGTCATGTTCGGGAATCCCGAGACGACGACCGGAGGCCGCGCGCTCAAGTTCTACGCATCGATCCGCATGGATATTCGCCGGATCGGGGCCATCAAAGAGGGCGATAACAACATCGGCAGCCGCGTGAAGGTGAAGGTGGTGAAGAACAAGGTCGCGGCGCCGTTCAAGGAGGCGGAGTTCGACATCCTCTTCAACGAGGGGATCTCCCGGCAGGGCGAGCTCATCGACCTCGCGGTCGAGAAGAACCTGGTTCAGAAGAGCGGGACCTGGTTCTCGTACGGAGAAGAGAGGATCGGGCAAGGGCGCGAGAACGCCCGCCTTTGGCTGAAGGAACACCCCGACGCCGCCGCCGAGCTGGAGGCGAAGCTCCGCGAGGCGCTCGGACTCACGCGGCCGGCCTCGGATGGCGCGGCGGCCGCTCCGGCCACGGCGACGCCGGAAGCTCGGGGAGAACGCCGAGTCCGGATCTGACTCAGTGCCGCGCCGGACGGAGAGGACTTCGTCGGAGGATGCCGCCAAGGAAGCGGCCCTCCGGATGCTGGAGCAGGGACCACGCACCGAGCGGGAAGTGGTGGACCGGCTCCTCGAGCGCGGCTTTGTTCAGGACGCGGTGGAGCACGCCGTCGAGCGGCTTCGCCGCGTCTCGCTTCTGGACGATCGCGCGTTCGTCCGCTCGTTCCTGCGCGCGGAGATTCCGCGTCGGCCTCAGGGGCGCCGTCTGCTGGCCCTCAAGCTGAAGCGGCGGGGCATCCCGGCGCCGCTGATCGAAGAGATCGACGCGCTGCTCCACGAGGACCCCGACCTCGCGGAGCGCGCGCTCGATACGGAGGAAGGACGGGCCCGGGCCGCGATCGCGGAATTGGAGCGGAGGCACCGACGGCGGGAGGCGCCCGACCGCGCGCGGAGGATCGCCGGCGCACTCGTCCGGCGAGGCTTTGACTGGAGCATCGTGCGGGATCTCGTGACCTACGGCGGAGCGGAAGGCCCGGAACCACACTGATGCGAAAGAACGGCAACGAGCTCCGGCGGCTCTTCATCGACTTCTTCCGGGAGCGGGATCATCCCCATCTTCCGCAGGCTCCGCTCGTCCCGCTCGACGATCCAACGCTCCTATTCACCTCCGCCGGCATGGTGCAGTTCAAGCCCTACTACTCCTCGCCGCTCCCGCCGCCGACCCAGCGCGCGGTCACCGTCCAGCGCTGCCTCCGGCTCACCGACATCGAGAACGTCGGTTTGACCGTCCGCCACGCGACCTTTTTCGAAATGCTGGGCAACTTCTCCTTCGGCGACTACTTCAAGAAGGAGGCGATCGAGTGGGCGTGGGAATTCACCACCAAGGTCTTGGGGATGCCCGCGGAGCGGCTCTGGCCGTCGGTCTTTCGCGAGGATGACGAAGCATTCGACCTCTGGGCCAAGCACATCGGGCTCGGGGCCAAGCGGGTTGTCCGGCTGGGCGAGAAGGACAACTTCTGGGGTCCCGCCGGCGGCGCCGGCGCGTGCGGGCCCTGTTCCGAGATCTATTGGGACCAGGGACCCGGAACCGGGTGCGGCCGGCCCGAGTGCGCACCCGGCTGCGACTGCGAGCGCTACCTCGAATTCTGGAACCTCGTCTTTCCGCAGTTCGACCAGGCGCCGACCGGAGAGCGGAAGCCGCTGCCCAACCGGGGCATCGACACCGGCATGGGGCTCGAGCGGCTCGCGATGATCCTCCAGGGCGCGCCCTCCGTGTTCGAGATCGACTACTTGGCGCCGATCGGAGAGGCCGTGCGGAAGATGGGAACGCCGAAGCAGGCGGGGACCGATCGGGGCCGGCACGCCGTACGGGTGATCACCGACCATATGCGTGCGCTCGTGTTCACCTTCGCCGAAGGAGTGCGTCCTTCGAACGAGGGGCGCGGCTACGTCGTGCGCCGGCTGCTGCGGCGCGCGGCCCGCCTCGGCAAGAACGCGGGGATCCAGGGGACATTCCTCTCGAGGGTTGTCCCGACCGTGGTGAGGCAGATGACCGCGCACGAGGAGTACGCCTATCTGAAGAAGGAGGAGGCCGCGGTCGCCGCCGCCATTCTGGAAGAGGAGTCGCGTTTCGCGGAGACGCTCGAACAAGGAGTGGCCCGCTTCGAGGAAGCCGCGGCCGCGCTCGAGAAGCGGAAGGAAACGCTGCTTCCCGGCGGGGTGGCGTTTCAGCTCTACGACACGTACGGTTTTCCGATCGACCTTACGATCGAGATGGCGGGCGAGCGAGGGCTCAAGGTGGACCTCGCCGCGTACGAGGCGGCGATGGAGGAACAGCGGGAGCGGGCGCGGAAGGCGGGCCGCTTCGAGACCCGCCGCGCCGACGCCGGGCCGTGGCGCGCGCTCAGCGGGGGCGCGCATTCCGACTTTCAGGGTTACGACCGGTGGAAGCTCGATGGCGTCTCGATCCGATCGATCCGGGACCTTGGCGCGGCCGGCGCCGGCACAGGCAGACCGCGCGAGGTGGAGCTGACGCTGGATCGAACGCCGTTCTACCCCGAGGGGGGTGGCCAGGTGGGGGACACCGGCTCCATCACTTCGGCCGCGGGCGGGATGAGGTCGCGCCTTCGGGTCCTCGACACCTACCGCGAAGGGGACGCGATCATCCACCGCGCCGAGGTGCTCGAAGGCGAGCCGGGGGCCGGTCCCCACCTCGCCGAGGTGGACGCCGAGAAGCGGGCGGCGACGCAGCGAAACCACACCGCGACGCACCTGCTCCACGCGGCCCTCCGCGGGAGGCTCGGGACCCATCTGAAGCAGGCGGGATCCTTGGTCGCGCCCGATCGGCTCCGTTTCGATTTCAGCCACGGCAAGCCGGTGACGCCGGAGGACCTGCGCGCGATCGAGGGCGAAGTGAACGCGAAGATCCTGGCCGACCTCGCGGTCCGGACCGAGGTCACGTCGCTCAAGGAAGCACAGGAGAAGGGCGCGATGGCGCTCTTCGGGGAGAAGTACGGCGAGCGCGTGCGGCAGGTGATCGTGGAAGATTACAGCAGGGAGCTTTGCGGCGGCTGCCACGTGGGGCGGACCGGAGAGATCGGATACTTGCGCATCGAATCGGAGGCCGCCATCGCGGCGGGAATCCGGAGAATCGAGGCCGTGACCGGAGCGCTGGCCTACCGCCACGCCGACGAGGATCGGACCCTCGTGCGCGAAATCGCGGGCCAGCTGGGCGTTCCCAAGGATCAGCTCGTGGCGCGCGTCGCTTCCTTGCAAGGCGAGACGCGGCGGCTCCACGAAGAGCAGGCGAAGCAGAGCAAAGGGAACCTTCGCGCCCGGGTCGAGGAGCTGATCCGGAAGGCGCTGGCGTCGGGAGATCCGCCGCTGGTCGTCGCCCTGGTCGAGGCGCGGAGCGTCGAGGAGCTGCGGGAGGCGGGGGATCTGATTCGAAGCGGCCTCCCCGGAGGCGGCGGCCTCCTCGCCGCGGTGATCGACGGCAAGCTCTCGGTCGCGGCCGCCGTCGGCAAGACCGCGGTCGAGCGTCTGGCCGCGGACGCCTGGGTGCGGGACGCCGTCTCGATCGCGGGGGGCAAAGGGGGAGGGAAGCGGGAGATGGCGGTCGCGGGAGCGAAGGACGCATCGCAGCTCAAGGAAATCCTCGCGCGCGGCACCGCGTTCGCCGAGGAGCGGTTGCGCGGATCGACCACGACCCGATCGGCGGGCGGATGACCGCGCGATGGGAACACCAGAGAGCCGAGCGGGCACGATGAAGGCGCTCATCCTGAGCGGCGGGAAAGGGACGCGGCTTCGGCCGATCACCCACACGAGCGCCAAGCAGCTCGTCCCGATCGCCAACAAGCCGATCCTCTTCTACGGGATCGAGGCGATCCGGGCGGCGGGAATCTCGGACGTGGGAATCGTCGTGGGGGATACCGAAGCGGAGATCCGCGCGGCGGTGGGCGACGGCTCGGCCTTTGGGGTCAAGACGACCTATATCCGGCAGGACGCGCCGCTGGGGCTGGCGCACGCGGTCAAGGTTTCGCGCGCGTTTCTGGGGGACGACACGTTTGTGATGTACCTCGGGGACAACCTGATCCTCGACGGGATCACGCCGCTCGTCGAGGAGTTCCGGCGCGATCGCCCCAACAGCCAAATCCTCCTCGCCCACGTACCCCACCCCGAGGAGTTCGGCGTCGCGGAGCTCGACGGGGACCGGATCAAGCGACTGGTCGAAAAGCCCAAGCAACCCAAATCGGATCTCGCCCTGGTCGGCGTCTACATGTTCGACCCGACCATCTTCGAGGCGGTCGACGGCATCCGCCCCTCGTTCCGGAACGAGCTGGAGATCACCGACGCGATCCAGTACCTCATCGATCACGGACGGGAAGTCCGCCACCACATCATCGGCGGATGGTGGAAGGACACGGGGAAGCTGGAGGACATTCTGGAGGCGAACCGGATGGTCCTCTCGCGCGCCAAGCGATCGATCCGCGGCGAGCTGGACGCCCAGACAAAAGCCGAGGGCGAGGTGATCGTGGCGCCGGGGACCGTCGTGAAAAATTCGATCCTCCGCGGCCCACTCACGCTGGGAGAGCGCTGCGTGATCGAGAACGCCTACATCGGTCCCTTCTCCTCGATCTACGATGACGTCCGCGTCCGAAACAGCGAGATCGAGCACTCGATCGTCCTCGAGCGCTGCGTCATCGAGGACGTGCCGGTCCGGATCGAGGCATCCCTGATCGGCAAGGAAGTTCGCATCCAGCGCTCCCAGCGGAAGCCTTCGGCCTACCGGTTCATGCTGGGCGATTCGAGCCTGGTGGACGTGCTGTAGCGGACCATGCGCGTACTGATCACGGGAGCGAACGGGATTCTGGGCAGAGCCCTCTCGGAGAGGCTGGGCAAGGCCCACTCGCTGCTCCTCTGGGGAAGGGGCGAGGCCGACCTCACCGACGCGGCGCGGATACGGGCGGCCGCCCAGGGGATCGAGTTCGACGCGATCGTCCACGCCGCCGCGATGACGAACGTGGACGGCTGCGAGTCGGAACCCGACAAGGCGATGGCCGTGAACCGGGACGCGACGCGGACGGTCGCCGACCTCGCCCGCGAGCGGGGCGCCGCGATCGTCTACGTGAGCACCGACTACGTGTTCGACGGCACCAAGGGCGCCCCCTACCTGGAAGAGGATTCTCCAAACCCGATCAACGTCTACGGCCGATCGAAGCTGGCCGGCGAGGAGGAGGTGCGCGCTTCCGGCGCGCGTCACCTCGTCGTGCGGACTTCGTGGCTCTTCGGGCATGGGGGCAAGAACTTCGTCGACACGATCGCGACCAAGCTGGGGCGCGGGGAAGGGCTCGAGGTGGTCGACGACCAGCGCGGCTCCCCCACCTACGCCCGGGATCTCGCGCACGGGATCGAGCTTCTGCTCCGGCGCGGATCGACGGGGACGGTCCACGTGACCAATTCCGGACAGACCACGTGGTATGGCTTCGCCGTAGAGATCGGTCGCTATCTGGGATCCTCCGCGACCATCCAGCCGACCACCTCCGAGCGATTCCCGCGGCCGGCGGCGCGGCCGAAATACTCGGTCCTCTCGGGCGCCCGGTATCGCGCGCTCACCGGGGAAAGCCCTCCGCGGTGGGAGGAGGCCCTCCACCACTACCTCGCGTCCCGGAAAGCAGTGGAGGGCGAGGCGGCGTGAAGCGGCCGAGCCCGATTCGTCGTGGCCTCGAGGAGGGCGCGCGGCTCCTCCTGGAAACGCTCGCGCGCGACGGGGCCGGTGTGGAGCGGATGGCGCGTCTCTTCGGCGCCACGCTTCGGCGGGGACGGACGATATTCTTCTGCGGCAACGGCGGCAGCGCCGCCGAAGCGCAGCACTTTGCCGCGGAGCTGGTCGGGCGCTTCGAGCGGGAGCGCCGTGCCCTGCCGGCCGTCGCCCTCACCACCGACAGCTCGATCCTCACCTCGGTCGGAAACGACTACGGCTTCGAGCGCGTGTATGCGCGCCAGATCGAAGCGCTCGGCCGACGCGGCGATCTCCTCGTGGCGCTCACCACGAGCGGCCGTTCGCCCAACATCCTGGCCGCCGTCCGCGCGGCGCGCGCGCGCGGCCTCAGGGTGATCGGCATGACCGGCGCGGGCGGCGCCTCGTTCGCCCGAAGATGCGACCTCTGCCTGGTCGTCCCGAGCCGGTCTACCCCGCGCATCCAGGAAGTGCACCTCGCGGTGGGCCACCTCTGCTGCGAGCGGGCCGAGGAGATGGCGCGAAGATGATCCGTGAGGTGGTCCGCTCGATGCGGCTCTACCAGTGGACCAAGAATCTGGTTCTGTTCGCCGGACTGGTCTTCACGCTGAAGATCCTCGAGCCGCCTTTCGTGCTCGCCGCTATCGCCGGATTTTTCGCGTTCTCGATCGCGGTCTCAGGCGTCTACATGCTCAATGATGTGCTCGACGTCGAGCGCGATCGGCTCCACCCCGAGAAGCGGGCTCGCCCGGTCGCCTCCGGAACACTCTCCCCGGTCGCGGCCTCCGCGTTCGCGGTCGCGTTCCTGGCGCTGGGGATCGGCGGCTGTTTTCTCCTGGGTCCCCGCTTCGGCGCGTGCGCGGTGGGTTACGTCGTGCTCACGCTCCTCTATTCCCTGTTCTGGAAACAGGTCGTGCTCCTCGACGTGGTCGCGATCGCGCTGGGATTTGTGCTCCGCGCCGTGGCCGGCGTGGAGCTGATGCGCGACCGCGCGCACGCCGGCTCCGAGACGATCGAGCTCAGCCCGTGGCTCCTGGTCTGCGCCTTTTTCCTCGCGCTCTTCCTCGCGATCGGGAAGCGGCGCCACGAGCTGACCGTGCTGGAGGCGGACGCGTCGCGCCACCGCGGGGCGCTCGGCCTCTACAACGCGAAGCTTCTGGATCAGCTCGTCGCGGTGGTCACGGGCGCCACGGTGCTCGCCTATGCCGTCTACACCATCTCGCCCGAGACCCTGGCCAAGTTCGACGGCCGGCCGATTTATTTGACGATCCCGTTCGTTTTGTACGGCATCTTTCGTTATCTCTATTTGATGTATGCCCAGGACAAGGGGGGAGACCCCTCCGAGCATTTGCTGAGCGACCGGGCAACGCTTCTCAACGTGATCCTCTGGGCGGCCGTGGTCGTTGCCATCCTGACCTGGCCGCGCGGATAGACGGTGGGAGAGCCTGCTGGGGTCCGGGTGCGCTGCCCGGCCAAGATCAATCTGGGCTTGTGGATCCTGGGCCGTCGGGCGGACGGCTACCACGAGATCGACACCATCCTCCAGACCGTGAACCTCGAAGATGAGTTGATCCTGAGGCCCGGCCCGCCCGGCTTCACCCTGGAGACGCGGGGTATCCCGATCCCTTCGAACGGGCCCAACCTGGTGGAGAGGGCCTGGGAGCTTCTCCGTGAACGGACAGCTGGATCGAAATTATCCGGAATCCAGGCGACACTCACCAAACGTATACCGGTTGGCGCCGGACTCGGCGGCGGAAGCAGTGACGCGGCCGGATTTTTGGCAGGCGCGGCCCGTCTGTTCGGCCTCGACCTCTCGGCCGGGGACCAGGAAGTATTGGCGGCGCGCCTCGGCGCCGATGCGCCATTTTTTGTCAGAGGTGGGACCGCTCGCGGGACGGGCCGGGGCGATCAACTGAGACAACTTTGTCCGGTGGAGCCCTTCTGGGCGGTGCTCGTGAGCCCACCTATCTGTGTTTCAACGACTTGGGCATACGGTCGGGCCAGAAATCATTTGACACCGGGGCCGAGCGGCGCTACTGTCCTCGCGTCAGCGCTGGGTAGCCGGGAGTGGGGCGCGGTTGCGAGCGCGATGCACAACGTTTTCGAGGACGTTGTCCTTCCCGAATTTCCAAGTCTCGCCGAACTGAAGCGCGCAATCATCGGCGGCGGCGCGATGAAAGCGCTGCTGTCGGGGAGCGGATCGACGATCTACGGCGTCGTTCGCTCGCTCGACGAAGCGATAACGGCCGCGAAGGGAATCGCAGGCCGGGGCGCTGAGGTTCGCGTGGTTCGTACTCTGGAACGTGGCGTCACCGTAGCACCAGTTGCGTGATCTCATTGTCCGGGCGACGTTGGCAGTGCGGTGCGTGGCCAGAGTCCTGGATGGGGCTCCTAGGGACTTCGAGGGATCGGGGTCCGGAACTCGAGGCGGGTGAGACGGTATGACACTCGAGATTACTGAAGTCCGCATATCGCTCAGGGATGACGACAAGCTGAAAGCCTTTGCGAGCATGACGTTCAATGACGCATTCGTAATCCGAGGCCTCAAGATCATCGAAGGAACGAATGGGATGTTCGTAGCCATGCCGAGCCGAAAGCGGCCGGATGGGACCTATCAGGACGTCGCGCATCCGATCAACAACGAGACCAGAAAGTTCATCGAGGATCGGATCCTCGACGAATACCAAAGGGAGCGCGCAAAGCAGCCTTCCCTGATCGGCACGGTGCTTTAGGCGGTTGGCAGACGCGGTGCCGGCGCCCGGCTCGGGGAAAGGAATTCCCTCGCGATGACGGATTGGGGCGTCGGCAAGTGGTAAGCCAGGAGACTTTGGATCTCCCATTCGGAGGTTCGAATCCTCCCGCCCCAACCACCACGTCGCGCGGGGCGCTCTTGTTGTAACATGTAGGGCAGGACGGCGGACCGCCGGGTGCGGCCGCCTCATGAGACCCAAGACAATTGACCTCGATCGCCGGGCCCCGGAGGCTTGTTCCTCCGGTCCAGCGAGCGCCGCGCGGCGCCTCGGGCCCGATTGACGAAGCCGTCAATCGGTCTTCGGGTCTTTTTTGTTCGGCATCGATCCCAGGAGGTCGCGATGACGGTGAAGCTAGCTACCGACCGGCGCGCGGTACCGTCGGTGAAAGGGCAGCCCGAGCCGCCCCGGCTGCGCTCGGCCGAAACGCGCCTGCGCCTCTTTAGCGGGAACGCCAACCGGCCGCTCGCCGGCGCGATTTGCGACTACCTCCAGATCGAGTTGGGCGACGCGATCGTCGACCAGTTCGCCGACGGAGAGACATTCGTCAAGATCAACGAGAACATCCGGGGCTCCGACATCTTCGTGTTCCAGCCCACCTTCGCGCCGGCCACGAACTTGATGGAGCTCCTGGTCATGATCGATGCCGTCCGTCGGGCTTCGGCCCGGCGCGTGACCGCGGTCATCCCGTATTTCGGATTCCAGCGGCAGGATCGGAAGGACCAGCCGCGGGTCCCGATCACCGCGAAGCTCGTGGCGAACCTGATCACCACCGCGGGCGCGGACCGGGTGATGACGATGGATCTTCATTCGGCGCAGATTCAGGGGTTCTTCGACATCCCGTTCGATCACCTCTACGCCGCGCCGGTTCTGGTGGACTATTTCCTACGACTCCAGATCCCGAACGTCGTGGTCGTGGCGCCGGACATCGGGAGCGTGAAGATGGCCCGCGCCTACGCCAAGCGTCTGAGCGCGAGCCTCGCGATCGTCGACAAGCGACGCCCGCGGCCCGACGCGGTGGAGATGATGAACGTCATCGGGGAAGTGGATGGGAAGAACGTCGTGATCTTCGACGACATTGTGAGCACCGGTTCGACGCTCGTCGAAGCCGCGCGCGCACTTCAAGACTCGGGAGCGCGCGAAATTTACGCCGCGTGCACGCACGGCGTGCTTTGCGGCGACGCCAAGGAGCGGATCGCGGCCTCGGTGATCAAGGAGTTGATCATCACCGACAGCTATCCGCACGAGCCGGCCCGGCTCCCTTCCAAGATCCGGGTGCTCTCCGTGGCGGAGCTCTTGGGCGAGGCGATCCGCCGCATCCATGATGAGGAATCGCTGAGCTCGCTGTTCATCTGACACGCGGAAGCAAAATGGAGGAAGCAGCACCATGGCCATGTTATCGCTGAAGAGCGCGCGCCGGTCGGACGTCGGCAAAGGCGTCGCGAGAAAGCTCCGACAGGCGGGTCGGATACCCGCCGTCTACTACGGTCGGGGCGAGGACCCGATTCCCCTCATCGTGGGCCTCCGCGAGCTGGAGGAGGTCATCGGCCGGGCGGAGGGGTCCAACGTCATCGTCGATCTCAAGGTGGAGGGAGACGCCGGGTCGGATCGGAAGGCGCTGATCCGCGAGATCCAGCGCGACCCGGTCGCGGGGGTCATCCTGCACCTGGATCTCCAGCACATCTCGCTCACCGAACGGATCATCGTCGAGGTTCCGATCGTCCTCATCGGCACCCCGATCGGCGTCAAAGACGGCGGGGGAATTCTCGAGCACTTGCTCCGCGAAGTGGAAGTGGAGTGTCTGCCTGCGGACATCCCGTCGCGGCTGGAGGTGGAGGTGAGCGCGCTCAACATTGGCGACTCGCTCCACGTGAGCGACATCAAGGCGGAACGGGTCGTCATCAAGACCGATGCGGACCGCGCGATCGCGGCCGTCGTGCCGCCGACGATTCTCGAGGAAGTGAAGCCGGCGGAGGAAGCAGCCCCGGCGGAGCCCGAGCTGGTGAAGGAGAAGAAGGAAGAGGAACCGGAAGCGGAGGGAGGCAAGGAAGGTTAGCGAGGCCAAGGTGGTCGTCGGCCTCGGGAACCCCGGCGGGGAATACGAGGGCACGCGCCACAATGCCGGCTTCATGGCGGTGGACGCGCTGGTCGGGCGCCTGGGACGTTTCTCGGGCTGGTCCCGGGGGGCCGGCACCCTGCGAGCGGAGGGGAGAGCCGGGCGGCACACGGTGCGTCTCGTGAAGCCGCAGCAGTACATGAATCGGAGCGGGGCGGCGATCCGCGATCTGCTCGCCGATGGCTGGATCGCACAGGAAATCCTGGTCGTGTACGACGATGTCTACCTCCCGCTCGGGACCTTGAGGCTCCGCGCGGGCGGCGGCGCGGGCGGCCACCAGGGCCTCGAGTCGATTGTGGAAGCCACCGGGTCCACGGAATTTCCGAGGCTCCGGATCGGTGTCGGACCGGCGCCGCCGTCGGCGGATCTGCCGGAGTTCGTGCTCTCGCCGTTTCAGGATGCGGAGCGGGAGAGCCTCAACGTAGTGATCGAGGCCGCGGCGGACTGCGCGTTCGACGCGGCCGCGCTCGGGTTGACCCAGGCGATGAACCGGTGGAACCGGTTCGGTCGCGATACCACGGAAGAGTGAGGAAACGATGAAACTGTACGAGACGACCGTAATCTTCGACCCGAGCCTCGAGGAGGCGCGGGTGAACGAGGAGGTGGAGCGGGTCACCCAGCCCATCGCCCAGGCCGGCGGCGAGGTGATCGAAGTGCAGCGCTGGGGAAAGCGCAAGCTCGCCTACGTCATCCGGAAGCGGCGGGACGGCACCTACGTCCACGTCAAGCACAAGAGCCCGCCGGAGTTGATCGCCGAGATGGACCGGCGCTTCCGGCTCAACGAGAGCGTGCTCCGGCATCTCACGATCGTCGCGCCCAAGGAATCGCCCAAGCCCCCCGAAGGGGCCGTCAAGGGCCCCGAGGAAGGGGCGGAGCGGCCGGCGATGGCCGCCCCCGCGGTCATCGAGTAAACGCCGGGCGCGGCGTTTCGTTCTGTGCCAATCGAAACAACCGAATCATAGGAGGTGTGAATGGCTCGCGACGGCGAACCTAGATCGTTTCGACGCAAGTTCTGCAAGCTCTGCTTCGACAAGGTGGATCGGATCGATTACAAGGATGACCGGCGGCTCACGCGGTTCATCACCGACCGCGGAAAGATCGTGCCGCGGCGCATCTCGGGCACCTGCGCCCGCCATCAGGCGCAGATCACCGAGGCCGTGAAGCGCGCGCGCATCCTGGCGCTCCTGCCGTTCACCAGTGAGCAATACCGCTGATTCGGGCCGGCCGGCCGCCCCACTGGAGGCCGTCCGCGCTCTCGGCGCGCTTCTCCTCGGCGCGGGGCTGATCGCCGCCGCATCGAGCGACGTGCCGGCCCCGATCCCGTGGGGATACGGCCTTCTCCCGGTGGGCATTCTCTGGCTCGCGCGTCGTGTCGGCCTCCTGCTTGGGGCGCTCGCGGCCACGGCGACGCTCGGCGCGGTCTATGCCGCGGGGCTCCAGGAGCCGTCGCGCCTTTTCTTCGTCGCGGTCCTCGCGGCATCGGGGCTCTGCCTCGCGGCCTGCGCGCGCCGGGGCGTGCGGGCCTCGACGGCGCTCGTGCTCTCGGCGTCGCCGGTCCTGGCCGTCGGAGCCGCCTACCTCATCTTCGGCGGGCTCGACGAGTTGAGCCACGTTCTGGCGCTACGGATCGAGGAAGTGCGCCGCCTGGAGAGCGAGCATCGCGTCTCGCAGACGCTCGGGCTCTCGGCGGCCGATTTTGAGCGGGCGCTGGAGCAGACAGGAAAGATCTGGACGCTGCTCCTGCCGTCGCTCTTCGCGATCAAGTGGGTGCTCGTGATGGCGATCAACTGCTGGCTCGCCTCGGTCCTCTTCCAGGACGAGGAGGGATTCCCCTCGTTCGGGGAATTCTCGACCTGGAGGGTGCACCCGGCCGGGGCGTGGGCCGTGGCCCTCGCGCTGGTCCTGATCGTGACGCGATGGAAACCGGCGGTGGAAGCGGGGGTGAATCTCGCGTTCCCGCTCGCGGTGGCCTACACCATTCAGGGATTCGCGGTGGCGCGATTCATGTCGATCGCGTTCCAGCTTCGCTGGATGATTCAGGCCGCGATCCTGATTCTCATTCTTTTGATGCCGGTTCTCGTGTTCGCGTTCCTGGGAATCGGCTTTTTCGACGCGTGGTACGATTTCCGCCGCCGCGCCGTCCCGGGTCCCAGCGACCCGCTCGGCCAGGGCGGCGACGATACCTAAGGAGGGACGATGGAGGTCATTCTTCTCGAAGACATCGGCGGGCTCGGAAAGCGGGGCGCTTCGGTGCGCGTCGCGGACGGGTATGCCCGCAACTTTCTGCTTCCCCGCAAGAAGGCGATCGCCGCGGTCGGAAACTCCCAGGCGGTCTTCAAGGATCGAGAGCGGGCGCGGGTCTCCCTGGAGCAGAAGCAGCGCCAGGCCGCGGAGGCGCTCCGGAACCGTCTGGCCGCGGTCTCGCTCCAGTTCAGCGCGCAGGTCGGGGAAGAGGACCAGCTCTACGGCTCGGTGACGGTGGTGGACATCCAGGACGCGCTGAAGGCGGAAGGCTTCGCGATCGAGCGAAAGAACATTCGGCTCGCCGAGCCGCTCAAGGCACTCGGCGTGTTCGAAGTGCCTGTCCATCTCTTCCAGGACGTCGAGGCGCCCGTGAAGGTGTGGGTCGTACGGAAATGAACTCCGCCCACGCCCCGAACGGTACCAGGCGCTGCGCCGCGGCCTCGCGCTGGGGTGCGGCCGCCGCGATTGGCTCCCTTCTTCTTCTGGCCATGGCCGGCTGCTCCAAGGGGCCCAAGCCGGCCGACGGAAACGGCGCCGCGTCCCGGGCGGGCGGGCCCTCCGGCTCGCGCGTCTGGCATCCCGCCCAACCCGACACGTTGGGTCCGATCGTGGCCGTGGTGGGTTCGCGGAAGATCACGCGCCATGAGATCGATTCCCTCATCGCCACGGCACCGGCCGGGCTTCAGACTCAGCTTCGCCAACCCGACGGGTATCGCGACGTGGTGTCGCGCGTGGTGATGCAGGAGGCGATGTACGACGCCGCCCAAAAGGCCGGGCTCGAGAAGGATTCCCTCTACCAGGCCTCGCTCCAGCAGTCGGCCAGGGACCTTCTGATCCGGCGCTTCTACGATTGGAAGACCTCGGCGCTGCCGGCGGTCCCCGATTCGGCGATCCAGAGCTACTACGACTCCCATGCTCAGGAGTTCGCCATCCCCGCCCGCGCCCGCGTGCGGCACATTCAGCTCGCCACGAAGGCCAAGGCGGCCGAGGTTCGCCGCGCGCTCGTCAAGGGAGCGCTGTGGGACGCCACCTGCGCCAAGTACTCCACCGATCAGGCCACCCGCGGGACGGGCGGCCTTCTGGGATGGGTCGTGCGGGACACCGACCTCGTGCCCGGAATTGGAAAGGCGCCGACGATCGTGGCGGCGGCGTACGCGCTCCCGATCGATCAAGCGAGCCAGCCCTTGAAGGGCCCGAAGAGCTGGCACCTGATCCGCGTCGAGACCCGCGAGGAGAAGACGGCTCAACCGATCGAGTCGGTGCGGCCGCGGATCGCCTCGAGGCTCCGCTCCGATCAGCGCGAGCAATACGGAAAGGCCCTCACGGATTCGATGATGAAGGAGGCGACCATCTTCGACGACTCGATCCGTGTCGCGCTCTCGCCCGGAAAGACCGCCGAAGACTTTTTCAAGGAAGCGCAGGCGGCGGTCACGCCGCTCGAGCGGATTGATCTCTACCGCTCTTTGATCCAACGCTACCCCCAGGAACGCGTCTCGATCCAGGCTCAGTTCATGATAGGCTTCACCTACGCGGAGGAACTGGGCGAGTATGAGCTCGCGCGCGATGAGTTCGAGAAGTTCCTGAAGGAGCATCCGGACTCCGATCTCGCCGGATCCGCGAAGTGGATGATCGACAACATGGAAAAACCGGCGCCCGAGCTCGACGAAGAAGAGGGACCGGGCGGTAACGGAGGGACGCCGGCGGCCCCCGATTCCGGAAAGACGGGTGCAACGGAGGGATCGCAGTAGCGGCCATGAGCATGATCCCCGTACGCGTGGGCGGCCTGGCCATCGACGAGCGATCCAAGAGCCCGGTCGTCATTCTTCAAGAGATCGAGGGGAATCGCGTGCTCCCGATCTGGATCGGGCCGAACGAAGCGACCGCGATCCACATGGAGCTGGTCGGGAAGCGATACCAGCGGCCCCTCACGCACGACCTTCTGGTGAGCGTCATCGAGTCGCTCAAGGCGAAGGTTTCGCGCGTCGTGATCACCGACCTCAAGGACACCACCTTCTTCGCCAACATCTATTTGGACGGCGGCAATGGCGCGGTTCCGGTCGACGCGCGTCCCAGCGATTCGATCGCCGTCGCGCTCCGCACCCGCGTGCCGATCTTCGTCGTGGACGCGGTGTTCCAGAAATCGGCTCGCCAGCCCGGCGCCGCGACGCCTCCCGAGAAATCCCCCGAGGAAAAGGCGGAGGAGCTGCGCCGCTATCTCGAAGAGATGAACCCGGAGGATTTCGGAAAGTGGAACCCCGAGGAGCTCTAGTCGCGTCGCCCGCTCGGCAGGGCGCGTGATCGCATCTCTCCGCGGTCGGACGCCGATCGTGCCGGCCTCCGCTTTTGTCGCGCCCACCGCTCTCGTGGTGGGCGACGTCGTATTGGGGGAAGAGGCGTCCGTCTGGTACGGGTCGGTCCTCCGGGGGGACGTGGGGCCGATCGTGATCGGCGCCCGCACCAACATCCAGGACGGCTGCATCCTCCACACGACGACGGGGAGATCGGGGCTATCGGTGGGGCGAGAGGTGACGGCCGGCCATCGGGCAATCCTCCACGGCGCCACGATCCACGACCGGTGCTTGATCGGCATGGGGGCGATCGTGCTCGACGATTCCGAGATCGGCGAGGAATCGCTGGTCGCGGCGGGGTGCGTGGTGCGGGAGGGAACGATCGTGCCGCCCCGCTCCTTCGTCGCGGGGGTCCCCGGTGTGGTACGCGGTCCCATCCCACCGGAGATCCATCAGCGACTCCGCCAATCCGCCGATCACTACGTCCAGCTGGCGCTGGAGCACGCGGCCCTCCATGGCGCGCGCTAGTCTGTCGCGGACAGGCCGCCATCCCGACGCGCGGCGGCGCGCGCCGGCGACAATCCTTGTCCTCCTGTGCGCGGCCGCGATGGCGGGCGTTCTGACCGGCGGGGAGACCGCGCCCGGCGCCCCCGCCGCGCGATCCGACTCGACGGCGCGTGCGACGCCGACCAAACGATACCCGGGAAATCGGGCTGGGGAGCTGAAGGCCCGGATCTTGGAGCATCCCAAAGACCCGGCCGTCGCGGGGTGGGCGATCGAGTACGCCTCGACCCCCGAAGTGTCCAGGTTCGATCCGATGACGCGGGCCGCCGAGCGCTCCTGGGCCGCCCGGGTCGGGCTCGCCGTCGGGCCGACAGGCGCGGAGCGGAAGAAACTCCAGTCGATCGTGGAAGGGATGGGTGACTGCCCGCTCGATTCGGTCGCGATCAAGCGCGCGGCGCAGGGCCTCACCCGGATCGGCGTGGTGGTCCCGCTCACCGGGCGCTACGAACGCTTCGGCAAGACCTTTGTGAACGGCTTTCGCCTCGCGCTGGACGAGCACAACCGTGAGTGGGCCCCGACGCTCCACCTGATTCTCCACGATTCGGAGGGAGATCCTCTGGTCGGAGCGCGGAAATCGCGCTGGCTATTGAAAGACCACGGTGTTTCGGTGTTGGTCGGCGAGATCTTCAGTGTCAACACCGCGCCGCTCGCGGCCGCCACGCAGGTCCTGGGCGCGATCCTCATCTCCCCTTCGGCCACGAACGAGCGGCTCGCGATTCTTGGCGACGGGGTCTTCCAGCTTCACATCGGCCCGAGCGCGACGGCGGCGGCCCTCGCGCGCCATCTCGCTGGGGAATCGCCTCACTCCTCGATCGCCATCCTCGCCGCCCGGACGGAGGAGGACTCCGTCCAGGCCGCCGACGTCGCCGCGGCGTGCGACTTCGCGGCGGTGCGGGTCCTTGGAATCGAGCGGGTGGCCGAGGACGAGGCCGACGTGACCAAGCCGCTTCAGAATCTCCGCGCGCTCCGACCCACGGCGCTCGTTCTTGTGGGGTCGCCGCGCTTGATGGGAAACGTGGGCGCCCAGCTCGCGTCGGCCTGGCCCCCGCCCCGCGCCCGTGTGTTTGGGTTCCAATCGCTCGACCCGGACGGGCTGAATCCGGAGGGACGGGACGGCCTGGAAGGGGCCGTGATCTTCATGGGCGACTACGCGCTCGACGGCGCGCCGCGCGATTCGTTCCAAACGCGATATGAGCGGACGTTCAAGGACTCGCCCACCCGCATGTCGGTCCGGGGTTACTTGAGCGGGCTGGCGATCAACCGGGCGATCGAGTCTGGATGCGTCACCGCGTCGCAGCTTCGCCAGGCACTCCGGAGCCAGGTCTACGAAACGGACGAAGGCCGCACGCTGCGCGCGCTCCGCCCGGTCGTTCCAGCTTATCCCGAGCGGCTCGTGATCCGCTCTGGGAAGGCGGTTCCCCTCGAGGAAGCGCCGGTTGAGCCTTGAAACCGGGGAGTCGATCGGCTAGGGTGGCGCCGGGTCGACACGCATGAAAGTCCCTGGGTTATCAAACACTTACGCCATGGAGGATCGAGGATGATCCGGCATCGGATGGCCTATCGCGCGGTAATCGCCCTCGCGGCTGTCTCGGCCCTGTTCCTGGGCTGCGCCAAGCGCCAAAACGAGATCGTCATCGGCGAGTACGGCTCGCTGACGGGAACAACCGCCACGTTCGGGACCTCGACCAAGAATGGGATCGAGCTCTACATGGACAACGTCAACGCCGGCGGCGGGATCGGCGGCGTCAAGGTTCGCGTGATCGTCGAAGACGACCAATCCAAGCCGGAAGAGGCGGCGACTGCGGTGAACAAGCTGGTGGATCAGGACGGCGTGATCGCGGTTCTGGGAGAGGTCGCGTCCAGCCGGAGCATGGCGGCGGCTCCCATCTGCCAGAAGGCGGGCGTCCCCATGATCACCCCTTCCTCGACCAACCCCAAGGTGACCGAGCTGGGGGATTACATCTCCCGCGTCTGCTTCATCGACCCGTTCCAGGGCCAGATGATCGCCAAGTTCGGGCGGAGCACCCTCGGGTTCACCAAGGCGGCGGTCTTCCGGGACAACAAGAACGACTACAGCGTCGGGCTCGCGAACTACTTCTCCCAGGCGTTCCAGGCCCTGGGTGGAACCATCGTGGCGGACGAGGCCTACTCCGAAGGCGATCAGGATTTCAAGGCGCAGCTCACGGTCATCAAGTCGAAGCATCCGCAGTTCCTGATGGTGCCGGGGTACTACACCGAGGTGGGATTGATCGCGCGGCAGGCTCGTGAGCTGGGGCTCGACGTTCCGTTCCTGGGTGGGGACGGATGGGTTTCCGATCGCCTGCTCGAGATCGCCGCAGGACGCCCTGAACGGCTCCTACTTCGTGAACCACTACTGGGACCAGGATCCCAATCCGGCGATCCAGAAATTCGTGAAGGAGTATCGCGCGCGATACAACGCGAGCCCGGACGGGCTCGCCGCGCTCGCCTACGACGCCGCGGGCGTGCTGACCAACGCCCTGGATCGCTTGCGCCAGGAAGATCCGGCCGCATTCAGGGAGCTCTGCGGCGCCCGGTCGGAGAAGCAGAAGGCGGCGCGCGCCAAGCTTCGCGACATCATCGCGGCAACCAAGGACTTCCCGGGTGTCACCGGACGAATCTCGCTCGACGCGTCGCGAAACGCGGTCAAGCCGGCGGTATTTCTCGGCATCGAGAACCGAGCGTACAAGTTCAAGGCGGCGGTCGAGCCCTAGACCGACCTCGGAAGAGCCCGCCCCCCACGTGCAGGAGCTTCTCCAGCAGCTGGCGAACGGGATCGCGTGGGGGAGCATCTACGCCCTGATCGCGCTCGGCTACACGATGGTCTACGGGATCCTCCGCCTCATCAACTTCGCGCACGGCGACATCTACATGGTGGGGGCCTTCGCGGCCTATTTCTTGGCGCTCTGGACCGGCGCCGGGGGGGTGAACGCCTCGCCGCTCGCGGCGCTCCTGGTCCTCCTCGGTGCGATGGTCATCTGCGCCCTCCTCGGGATGGCCATCGAGTTCTTCGCGTACCGGCCGGTCCGGCGCTCTTCCCGCCTCACCGCGCTGATCACGGCGATCGGGGTTTCCCTCCTCCTGGAGAACCTCGGCATCCGCATTTTCGGCGCCGATCCCAAGTTTTTCCCGCAGCTGATCGCGCCACGGCGGGTGGAGCTGATCCAGGGGGTCGTGGTCACGAATCACCAGATCACCGTGGTGCTGGTCTCCATTCTGCTCATGGTGGCGCTCACGCTGTTCGTCCAGAAGACCCGGACCGGAAAGGCGATGCGCGCCGTGGCGTTCAACCGGGACGCCGCGAGCCTCATGGGCATCCCGGTCAACCGGATCATCACCATCACGTTCGCGATCGGATCGGCGCTGGCGGCCGCGGCCGGCGTCCTGGTGGGGCTCACCAATCCCAAGATTGAGCCCCTGATGGGCATCATGCCGGGGATCAAGGCGTTTGTCGCGGCGGTGCTCGGAGGGATCGGGAGCATCCCAGGCGCTGTGATCGGCGGATTGCTGATGGGGGTCTCGGAGTACCTCGTGGTCGGCTACATCTCCTCCACCTACCGGGACGGGATCGCGTTCGTGATCCTGATCCTCGTCCTTCTGATCAAGCCCGCCGGGCTTCTGGGCAGGAATGTCGCGGAGAAGGTTTAGGCTCGGGCTCCGCCTTCTCTGGACCGCGGGCGCGATCCTCGCGGTCTGGGCGATCGACCGGGCCTTGGTCCAGACCGTCAACCCCTACATCTACAGAATTTTGGTTCTCTGTGGGCTGAACGCCATTCTGGCGCTCAGCTTGAATCTCGTAAACGGGATCACCGGGCAGTTCTCGATCGGGCACGCGGGCTTCATGGCCGTGGGCGCCTACACGTCGGCCGCCTTCACCGTCTACGCCGTTCCTCGGCTGTTCGGAGTCGAAACCGGAGAGGGCGGCCTGGCGGCGGCGGGCCCGTTCTTGCTCGCGATCCTGGTCGGAGGCGCGGTCAGCGCCGCCGCGGGATTCTTGGTGGGTCTTCCCTCGATGCGGCTCCGCGGCGACTACCTGGCGATCGTGACCCTCGGCTTCGGCGAGATCATCCGGGTCGTGATCCTGAACGTCGACGCCGTCGGGGGGGCCCGCGGCTTTGCCGGCGTTCCGGCCCGCACCAATCTTGCCTGGGTGCTCGGCGGCGTGGTCGTGACCTTCGTGGTCATCCGAAACCTCATGCGTTCCTACCACGGCCGGGCGTTCCTCGCGATTCGCGAAGATGAGATCGCGGCCGAAGCCCTCGGCGTCCCGACGACCCGCTACAAGGTGTTCGCGTTCGTGATCGCGGCCTTCTTCGCCGGTGTCGCCGGGGCCTTGTTCGCCCACTACACCTACCTCCACACCAACAGCTTCACGTTCATGAAGTCGATCGAGGTCATCGTGATGGTGGTGCTGGGTGGGATGGGGAGCCTTTCCGGATCGTTGCTCGGCGCGGCGCTCTTGACCGCGCTCCCGGAGGCTCTCCGCTTCGCGAGCGCCGAGCGGCTCATCATCTACTCGCTGCTCTTGATCGTGCTGATGATCGCGCGCCCGCAGGGCATTTTGGGACGGCGCGAGATCTCGCTTCGGAAGTTGCTCGCACGGTTCGGCCGGCGGCCCGCGGCGGAGAACCCGTGAGCGACGCGCTTCTCGAGCTGCGAAACGTCACGTGCACGTTTGGCGGCCTCAAGGCGGTCTCGGACCTCGAGCTCTCGCTCCCGCAGGGAATCCTGGCGGGGCTGATCGGCCCCAACGGGGCGGGAAAGACGACCGTGTTCAATCTGATCACCGGCGTCTACGCCCCGTCCCGGGGGACCATCGTCTTCGAGGGAAGGCAGATCCAGGGGCAGGCCACGTCGACCATCGCGCGTCACGGGGTGGCGCGGACCTTTCAAAGCCCGCGCCTCTTCGCCGACCTGACCTGCCTCGACAACGTTCGGATCGCCTGCCACACCCACGCGGGGGTGGGGCTCATCGACAGCGTGCTCTCGACGACCCGGTCGGTCGACGAGGAAAACGACATCCTCATGCGCTCGGACGCGCTCCTGCACACCTTCGCGCTCGAGAAATATCGCGACCAGACCGCTCGCCATCTTCCCTACGGGGAGCAGCGGCGCCTGGAGATCGCGCGGGCGCTCGCGGCGGAGCCGCGGCTGCTCCTTCTGGACGAGCCGGCCGCGGGGCTCAACCCGCAGGAAACCCAGGCGCTGATGAAGCTCATCGATCATGCCCGGGAGTTCTACGATCTGACCGTACTCCTGATCGAGCACGACATGAAGGTCGTGATGGGAATCTGCCAGCGGATCACCGTGCTCGACTACGGCGTCAAGATCGCCGAAGGGGACCCCGATCGAATCCGGCGCGACCCCAAGGTGATCGAGGCCTATCTCGGAGAGGGACCGTGACGCTCCTCGAGCTCACGGAAACCCACGTCCACTACGGCGCGATCCACGCGCTGAAGGGGATCTCCATCACGGTCGAAGAGGGGCAGATCGTGACGCTGGTGGGCGCCAACGGCGCCGGCAAGAGCACCACGCTTCGAGCGATCTCGGGCCTCTTGAAACCGAGCCGCGGATCGATTCGCTACCGGGGCGCGTCGATCGCCGGCCGTCCCGCCCACGAGATCGTGAAGCTGGGAATTTCGCACGTGCCGGAGGGACGAATCGTATTCGCCAACCTCACGGTGGGGGATAATCTGGATCTGGGCGCCTACCTTCGCCGCGACCGGGCCGGGATCACGGAGGATCTGAAGCGCGTCTTCCGTCTCTTTCCGCGGCTCGAAGAGCGACGGCGGCAGGCCTCGGGCACCTGAGCGGAGGGGAGCAGCAGATGCTCGCGATCGGTCGGGCCCTGATGGCTCGCCCCAAGCTTCTTCTGATGGACGAACCCTCGCTCGGTCTCGCGCCGATCCTCGTGCGCGAGATCTTCGGCGTGATCCGGGAAATCCGCGGCCAGGGGACCACCATCGTGCTGGTGGAGCAGAACGCGCGGATGGCGCTCGCGGTCGCGGACCGCGGCTACGTCCTCGAGACGGGCGAGGTGCGCCTCTCCGACCGAGCCGACGCGCTCCTGGCCAACCCCTCCGTCCAGGCCGCTTACCTGGGAGGACCCGCGTGAGCCCGGGCGAGGCGCGGCGGAACGCCGATCGCGCGCGGCTTCGCGCGATCCCGTCGGTGGAATCGCTGCTCGGGTCGCCGGCGCTTCGAGAGCTTCTCTCCCGGGCGCCGCGGGGCGTGGTCGTCTCCGCCGTGCGCGAGACGCTCGCCGAGCGGCGCTCCGCGATCCGGAAAGGCGAGGGGAGTCCGGACGACGCGTCCGCCCCCCTGGCCGAGGAGGCGCGCCGCCGAGCCGAGGCGCGGCTCCGACCGAGCCTCAGGCCCGTGATCAACGCGACCGGCGTGATCCTCCATACGAATCTCGGCCGCGCCCCGCTCGCGGAGGAGGCGGTCCGCGCCGTGGTCGACGCGGCGCGCTCCTACTCGAATCTGGAGCTGGACCTGGCCACGGGGGGCCGTGGATCCCGGATGGCCCACCTGGAGCCGCTCCTCCGTGAAATTCTGGGGGCGCAGGCGGCGCTCGTTTTGAACAACAACGCATCGGCGATGCTCCTCGGCCTGAACACGCTGTCCGCGGGCCGGCAGGCGGTCATCTCGCGCGGGGAGCTGGTGGAGATCGGTGGCGAGTTTCGAATCCCCGACATTCTGGAGCGGGCCGGGGCAGAGCTCCGCGAAGTCGGGACCACCAACCGGACCCGGCTCCGCGACTACGAGCGCGCCATCGGACCGAAGACCGGGATCATTCTCCGCGTTCATCGGAGCAATTTTGCCCTCGTCGGCTTCGAGGAGGGGGCCACGCGGCCCGAGCTCGTCCGCCTCGCGCGGCGCCGGAAGATCCCGCTCTTCGAGGACGTGGGGAGCGGCGCCCTGATCGACCTGAGGCCGCTCGGGCTTCCCGAGGAACCGCTCCTGCGCGACGCGCTGGCTGCGGGGGTGTCGATCGCGTGCGCGAGCGGCGACAAGCTCCTCGGCGGGCCCCAGGCGGGGATCCTCGCCGGGAATCGAAAGATCATCGACGCGTGCCGGGCGAACCCGATGGCCCGCGCGCTCCGCGTCGACAAGCTGACGCTCGCGGCGCTCGAGGCCACGCTTCGCCTCTACCGCGATCCGGAGCGGCTTCAGAGCACGGTGCCCGTGCTTCGAATGCTCGGGGAGCCCGCGGCGAGCGTCCGCGCGCGCGCACGCCGCGTGGCGCGCGGGCTGGCCGCGGAACAGCTGTAAAGACCGTCCCGGAGGTGATAGCCTGCACCGCCGAGGTCGGTGGCGGATCGATGCCGCTCGCGCGCGTCGCGTCCTACGCAGTGGCGATCCGCGCGCCGCGGGGGAAGATTGCGGATCTGGCTCGCGCGCTTCGGCTCGGCCCCGATCCGGTACTGGGGCGCGTCGAATCGGACCGCCTGCTCCTCGACATGCGGACCGTCTCGAAGCAAGAGGTTCCGCGGCTGATCGTGTCGCTCGTCCGGGCGCTAGCGGAAGGGAGGGGAATCGGGTGATTCAGACGGACGTCGAGCGCTACGCCGATCCCCAGAGCTTTGCGCGCGAGGTCAATCTGCCGCTCCTCGGGACCTCTCACGTCGAGCCGGTCCCCAGCGGCGCCAACCTCTCCGCCCTCCTCCGCGTTCTCGCGCCTCCGGACCTCGCGGCGGTGGTGGACGGCCTGGTCGAGACCCGACAATCGTTGACGCTCCGCACCCTCCTTCTGGCTGGATTCCCCGATGACCCCGAGTGCTTCACGACCGGGCTCGCCATCGCGCGGGAGTGGAGCCGACGGGGGCTTCGGATCGCGCGTCGTCGATCTCGACTTCTGGAATCCCACCGTCGTCCGCCCCCGCCCTCACCCGAACGAGGGGCTCCTCGACGTGCTCGAGTACGGCTGCTCGTTCCGGCGCGTGGCCTGGGAGATCGTCGCGGACGGCCTCTGGCTCATCGGCCCGGGGAGCCATCCTCCCGACCCGGACCGCATCGTCGACCACCCCGACTGGGAGCGGGCCGCGCGCGGCCTGGCCTCCCACGTCGACGTCACGTTCTTCGTCGCGCCGCTTCTCGATCGGCGGGGCTTTGTCGGGCGGCTCTCCAAGCGGATGGACGGCGTGCTCCTGGCCGCCTCCATCGAGCGGATCGGCCGAGCCGAGCTGAAGGACGCCTTTCTGGAATTGTGGGGCTCGGACGCGCCGATCATCGGCTGTGTCGGGATTGAGCCGACCGCCGAGCCGAGGAGGTTTCGGGCGGAGAGGCCGCCGGAAGAGACGCCGGCCGCCCCTCTATCGGCCGCTCCCGCTCCCGCAGCGTCGCCCGCGCCCGAAGCGTCGTCCGCTCCCGGAGCGCCGCCGACGCGGACCGCGCACGAGCCCGCGGCGGGGCCTGCGCCGATGGCGCCGACTCCCGCGTCTCGAGCGGACCGGCCCTCGCCCGCTCGGCATCGCGTTGACCCTCGGGTCCGGCCCGAGTCCGTCGACGAGCCGGACGATCACGACCTCGCCGCCGTTCTCGACCGGGAGGTCCGGCTCGGCGGCACGACCTACCGACGGCCCCGACGCCGGTCGCGCGCGGGGCTGATCGCGGGGATCGCCGTGGGCGCCCTGGTGGCCGCGAGCATCGGGGTCGTCGTCCTGCGCCGCCCGGACGTCCCGCTGGACGGGGAGACGCTCCCCGCCGGAACGGAGCGGGTGCTGCCCGTCCAGCCGGAGGCCACGCCCCCGCCGGACGCCAATTCCGAGCCGACGCTGCCCCCTTCGCAAGTCGAGCCCGCGCCGCCTCCGTCGACGACGGCGGGCGGTGAGACGCCGGGCGCGCCGACGTCCGATGCGCGGGGCATCCCGCCCACCGCTCCCACGCCCGACACGCCGTTTCGAGTCCACGTTGCTTCCTTCAAATCGGAGGAGAAGGTGCAGGAGCTGGTGCGTCAGCTACGGCTGCGCGGGGCCGACGCCTGGTATGAGTCCGCCGCGAACTCGTCGGGGTATTACCGCGTGTTCGTGGGGCACTTCGCGACCGAGGCCGAGGCCCGGGCGCACGCCCAATGGCTCCTCGACAACGGCTGGGTCGATCGCGCCCAGGCCTATCCCTCCACGCCGAGGTAATCCGTGTTCCTGAGCCGGCTCGACATCCTGGGGTTCAAGTCCTTCCCGCAGCGCGTTCGGGTCGAGTTCGGCCCCGGCATCACCGCGGTGGTCGGGCCGAACGGGAGCGGGAAGACGAACATCGTGGAGGCGATCCGGTGGGTCCTGGGCGAGCAGAACATGCGGCATCTGCGCGGGGACACGTTGGAAGACGTCATCTTCACGGGGTCGGCCCAGCGGAAGCCCCTCGGCATGGCGGAGGTCTCGCTCACCATGGTCAACAACCGCGGCGTCCTCCCTTCGGAATACACCGAGGTGATGATCGCGCGGCGGACCTTTCGGAGCGGGCAGAGCGAATACTCGATCAATCGAAACCCCTGCCGGCTTCGCGACGTGCGCGACCTCTTCCTCGACACCGGGATGGGGTCCCATGCCTATTCGCTGATCGAGCGAGGGATGGTGGACAACGTCCTCTCGGACGAGAGCGGGCATCGCCGGTTCCTCTTCGAGGAAGCGGCGGGCATCATGCGGTACAAGACGCGAAAGAAAGAGGCGCTCCAAAAGCTCGATCTCACGACGACCGATCTCACCCGCGTGAGCGACATCATCACCGAGATCGAGCGGGAGGTCCGCTCCCTCGCGCGGCAGGTGGGGAAGGCGAGGCGCTACGGTCGCCTGCGCGAATCGATCCGCGGCGATCGACCTCGGCTTGGCGAAGGAGGAGTTCGACCGGGTCGGGAAGGAGACGGGCACGCTCCGCGCGGAGCGCGCCGGGGTGGAAAACAAGCGCGCTTCCATGGGCGGCGTGCTCGCGAGGCACGAGGCGGAGCTGGAAGAGCACAAGCTCGAGCTGTTGAAGCGCGAGGGGGAAGTGCGGCTGGCGCAGGAGGCGCTGAGCGAGCACGAGGCCAGGGGAGCGGCGCTCCTGAACGAGGTCGCCGTCCTCCGCGAGCGCCGATCCGGGCTCGTCGAGAAGCTGGACCACGCCCGCTCCGAATCGAGCCGGCTCAAGGCGAGCGTCGAAGAAGTCCGCGCCCACGCGGGCCGGATCGCCGCCGAGCGCGAGCGCCTCGAGCAGGCCCAGGCCGACCGAGACTCGGAAGAGCGCCGGCTCGAGACCAGGCTCGCCGAGATCGGCCCGGTCCTCGACCAGCGCCGCGCCGCCCTCGCCGAACGGAAGCAGCTTTCGCTCGACCTCTTCGAGGCCCGCGTCGTCCAGGAGAGCTCGGCTCGCGCCTGGAAGGAGAAGCGCCAGGATCTCGAGGCGCGCCGGGACGAGTTGGCGCAGCAGCGTGCGTCGCTCTCGCGCGATGAGGAGACGCTCCGCTCCGGGATCGAGGGTGCCGAGCGCTTGATGGCGGAGGCCGCGGGGGAAGTGGCCCGCGCCAGGGAGGTGGTCGCCTCGGCGGTCGCCGCGATCGCGGTGGCCGAGGCGAAGGTCCTGGAGCAGGACGAGTCGGAGATTCGCGCTCGGGAGGCCCACGCGGCCCTCGAGGCACGCCACGCCACGCTCCGCGAGCTCAAGGAGCGCTACGAGGGCTATGACGCCAGCGTCCGCTGGCTGGTCGCGGGCCCCTCGCGTCCCGCGCGGATCCTGGGAACGGTGGGGGACGTGCTCCACGCGTCGGGAGAGTGGCTGGTCGCGCTCGAGGCGGGGCTCGGCGAGGCGGTCCAGTTCGTCGTCGCCGAGCGGACGGAGGCGGCGCTCGCGGCGCTCCAAGCGCTGGAGGCGAGCGGAGAGGGGAGGGCGACGTTCATCTCCCTCGATCGGCTCTCCCGTTCCCGCATGGCGCCGATCCCGGACGAGGTGAGCAACGCTCCGGGCGTCCTGGGTCCGCTCCTCGACCACGTCCGGTTCGAGCCCGGCTTTGTCGCCCTCGCCTCGTTTCTGCTCTCGGGCGTCGTGGTGGTGGAATCGATCGAGGCGGGGCTCAAGCTCAACGAGCGCTTCGCAGGCGAACGACTCCACTTCGTCACTCGGCGGGGCGAGCGGGTCGTGGGCCCGGGGATCTTCCAGGGCGGAAGCGGATCGACCCGCGCCGGCTCGGTGCTGCGCCGAGAGGACGAGTTGACCGTCCTCGCGACGGAGATCGAGCGCTCCGCGGCCGCGCTTGCGGGAACCGTGAAGATCTCGGAACAGACCCGCGCGGCGCGGGCCGCCGCGTTCGCCGAGCAGGAGGAAGCCAACCGGCGTCTGGCGGCAACGGAGCAAACCCACCGGTCCCACGAATCGCGTCGGGTCGAGCTTTCCATTCGCGGCGACGCGATGGTGCAGGCCGGGACCTCCCTCGGGACTTCGCTTGCCGCGGTCGAGGCCGACCTCGAGCGCGCGCTCAAGGAAGCCGAGCAGGCCCTCGTGGCGCTTCAGAGCGCGGACGAGGAGCGGGGACGCGTCGACACCATCCTCTCCCAGGACGAGGCGGAGGTCCGCGCCATGGAGCTGGAACGGGAGCGGTCGGTCGCCTTGCACGCCGAGGCCCGAATCGAGGCGAGCCGGTCTCGGGCGGCGGTGGAATCGAGCCTGCGGGAGATCGAGCGGCTCCGCGCCAGCGCGGACGAGGCTGAGCGGGACATCAAGAGCCGGGACGAAGAGGCGACCCAGACGGAGCGACGGATCCAGGAGACCGAGGCGCTCTGCGCCCAGCGCGAGGGTGAGCTGGCCCAGGAAATCGAGCGAAAGACGGAACGGGAGATCATTCTCCAGCGGTCCCGCGAGCGCTTCGGCGAGGTGAAGGGGCTCGCGGACGACGTGGAGTCGCGCACGCGGGAGCTTCGCCGCGGACACGCCGAGCTGACCGACCGCCTCCACCGCGCCGAGCTGGAGCAGGCCGAGGCGGACGGGGAGCTGCGCCGCCTGGTCGAGAGGATCGCGAACGAATACGAGGTCGACCTGGGCGCCTACGTTCCTCCTTCGTCGGAAGCGGCGGCCGAGACCACCGGGGATGGGGAAAGCGCCCTCGTCGAGATCGAAGAGGCTGACCTCGAAGCCGAGGAAGGACGCATCCCCGACGAGACGATCGTCGATCGGGAGATGTCCGGCCCCGCGGACGCAGGCAACGCGCCGCTGGCGCCGGGCGCGTCGCGAGAAGAGCGGGAGCGGCGGCTCCGCCACCTGAGCGAGAAGCTCCGGTCGATCGGACCGGTCAATTTGCTCGCGGTCCAAGACTACGACGAGCGCCGCGAGCGGCTCCGGTTCTTGAGCGGCCAGCGGAAGGATCTGGAGGATGCCCGCCAGTCGCTCCTCGAAGCGATCGAGAAGATCAACGTGACCGCCTCCACCCTCTTCACGGAGACGTTCGCCCGGGTGGACGAGAACTTCCGGACCGTCTTTACGACCCTCTTCGAGGGCGGCGAGGCGGCGCTGCTCTTGACGGGCGACGATCCGCTGGAAGCCGAGATCGAGATCCTCGCGCGCCCCCGCGGAAAGAAACCGCAGTCCTTATCCCTCCTCTCGGGCGGGGAGAAGGCGCTGACCGCGATCGCGCTCCTCTTCGCGATCTACCTGGTCAAGCCGAGCCCGTTTTGCATCCTGGACGAAGTCGACGCTCCGCTCGACGATGCCAACATCGACCGGTTCGTCCAGCTTCTCCGCGATTTCAGCGCCAAGACGCAGTTCATCGTCGTGACTCACAACAAAAAGACGATGGAAGTGGCCGATTGCCTCTATGGCGTCACGATGGAGGAGCCGGGCGTTTCCAAGCTGGTCTCGGTCCGCTGGAATCGGGAGCGCCCGGCCGTCGCCGAGGCGGCTCCCGAGGAGCTCACCCCGGTCGAGTCGTAACGCCCCACCGTGTCGTTCCTCGACAAAATCCGGAAGGGCCTGGAGAAGACGCGCGACGCGCTCTTCGGCGGGGTGGCCGCGGTGTTTCAGCCGGGACGGGCGCTCACCGAGGCGGATTACGACGCGCTCGAGACGGCGCTTCTCCGAGCCGACGTGGGGCCCGCGACCACGGAGCGGCTTCTCGAGGATGTGAAGCGGCGGATCGCGGATGGGTCGAGTGCGGAGCCTCTGGACGCGATGCGCGATGCGGTGCAGGTGCTGCTCGAGGGGTCGGGGCGCGCGATGCCTCCGGGGACACGGGAAGCAAGAGAAACGGTCCCCTCTGCAACCGCGCGCCCCCAAACCACGGTCCCCTCCGGCATCGCGCGCCCCGAAGCCACGGTCCCCTCCGGCATCGCGCGCCCCCAAACCACGGTCCCCTCCGACATCGCGCGCCCCGAGAGCACGGTCCCCTCCGCGGCACCGCGCCCCCACGTGACGCTCGTGATCGGGGTCAACGGAAGCGGCAAGACGACGACCATCGCGAAGCTGGCCAACCGATACAAGCAGGCGGGGGAGTCGGTGCTCCTGGTGGCGTGCGACACGTTCCGGGCCGCGGCCGGAGACCAGCTCACGATCTGGGCCGAGCGGGCGGGGGTGGAGATCGTCCAACAAAAGCCGGGCGCCGATCCCGCCGCGGTGGCGTTCGACGGCATGGCGCGCGCCAAGAGCCGAAACGTCGATCGGGTGATCGTGGATACGGCGGGGCGGCTCCACGTTCAGGCCAACCTCATGGCCGAGCTGGCGAAGATCAGGCGGGTCATCGAGCGGGCGATCCCGGGCGCTCCCCACGAGACGCTGCTGGTGCTCGACGCGTCGGTGGGGCAGAACGGACTCAATCAGGCGCGGGAGTTCGACCGCGCGCTCGCGATCACGGGCGTTGCGATTACCAAGCTGGACGGGACCGCCAAAGGCGGGATCGTTCTTGCGGTGGCGGCTTCCCTGAGGATCCCGATCCGATGGATTGGCGTCGGCGAAGGAATGGAGGACCTGCTCCCCTTCGAGCCGTCCGAGTTTGCCGCGGCGTTGGTGTCGGGTTACTCGCCGGCGTAGACGACCTGGTTCTTGCCCCGCTCCTTGGCGATCCGCAGATGCATGTTCGCGCGGGTCCAGAGCTCGTGGGCGAGCTTCTCCCGCTGAGGTCGGTCGAGCCCGCGGGAGCGATCCCACGTGACCGGCACGTCGGCGGGGAACATCGCCCCTCCCAAGCTCACGGTCACCCGGACGGTATTCTCCCGCCCGTCCAGTCCGGGCACGACGATCGCCATGCTCTGCGCCTTGAGCCGGAGGCGCTCGCAAATCTCCTTGGCCTCCGCTTTCGTCGTCTCCGCGCTCAGGATCAGCGCGAATTCCTCGCCTCCCCACCGCGCCACCGTGTCGAATGGGCGGACGCTCGAGGCGAGCGTCTGGGATAGCTCGCGCAGCACGGCGTTGCCCGCCTCGTAGCCGTAGGTGTCGTTCACCTTCTTGAAATCGTCGATATCCGCGATGATGAGCGACATCGGCCGCTCCTCCCGGTACGCGCGCGCGATCTCGTGGTCGAGCTGGCGCCCGAAGTAGGGCCGGTTGTAGATGCCGGTGAGCTCATCGACCATGACGAGCATCCCCAGCTTCTTGAGCGTGAGCAGGAGGTCGGTGGCGTGCTCGGCGACGACGGTCAGGATGCCGATCCGCTCGTCGGTGAAAAATCCGGGCGTCTTGCTCCAGGCCTCCAGAACGAAGAGGAAGGGCGAACCCGGCTCCCCGACGCGAGCCATGGCCACGGAGCGCATCGCCCCGGGGTCAGGCTTGGGCTGGAAGGGGGCGATCGCGAGGTGCATGGTCGCGTCCATCGCCTCGGCGTCGACCATGGTCTGGACCGCGCCCGCCTCCGCCATGTCGGCCACGTACAGCGGAAGCCCGCGTTTCGCGACCCACTCCTCGGCGAGCGCGCGGTTCCACGGCTCGCCCTCGCTCACCGGCTGGAGGTATCGGGCGTCCTCGGTGCCGCGCGCCAGAGAGTAGAGACGCGTCTCGTCGCATTCGAGCACCTGGCGCGCGGAGGCGAGAATCGTGCGGAGAATCTCCGACACGTCGGTCTGGAGATATTCCAGATTTCGCTCGTCGCGGGAAAAGAGCTTCCGCTCGACGGCGATCAGGTGGGAGAGACTCCGATAGAGAAGCCGGCTTCGTGCATGCCAATGGGGCCGGGAGGCCCGGACCAACGTTCCGCCGGGAACGTCGTAGGGTGCCTGGAGGAGAAACGTCTCGCCCGAAGCGGGGATTCGATATCGGATGTACGGCTTTCCGTCGCGCTGGAAGCGGTCCACCCGCTCGAGCGCGCCGACATCCAGAAGTCGCTCGGCGACCTCAAAGGCGAGCAGGTCGCGGCGCTCGTCCTCCATCCCGGCCAGCGTCAACTCGATCAAGCGCTTCCGGTCTTCGGGGGAAGCCTCGTGGAGCGAGAGCGATGACAGGAAGGCGGTCCGGATGCGGTGTGCCTCGTTCATTCCCCTAGATCTCGGATGCGGGCGCGCGGAAGGTCGGGAACAGATACCAATTATATCACATACGGCCTACCGGCTGGGATTTGGCCACCCCCCAAATGGCCTCTGAATCAATCCCTAACGCCTTTTTGGGCTTGCATTTGGCCCCAGACTCTGCTAGATTATCGGTACGTAGCCGGAGTGCCTGCCCACGGAAAGGGTGCGCATGGCTTCCACAACCACACAAAAGCGCGATTTCGGCCCATCCCCGGGGTACGGCGCGCGCAGCAGGATTCCGGCGACGTTCATTCCCCAGAAATCAGCAATGTCGGAGCGAGCGGAGCGGTTTGACGGCTTCGTTCAGGAGCGTGCACGATGGACGACTCAACTACCCGGAGCGGTGGGTCCCCACCACGAATCCGATGGTCTTCTGCCGGAGACGCGGAGGAGATCTCGATGAAGTCTCAGCATCGGGACGGCATTCGGGCCCTTCCGTGGGCAGGCGCGGCGTTGACGCTCGCCTGTCTCCTCGGGATCCCGAACGTGTCGAGCGCGCGGACGTATGTGCCGCACGGTCCACCCTATCCCGATGGTGATCCAACGGCCGACGATCAGCCAAGCCCGACGCCGAAGCAGACTCGGTCGATGAACCAGGTCCAGAAGGTCCCAGGAAGCGACACGACCAAGGTGGGTGCGATCACCAACGCGCGCCTCATCTGGCTGTCGTACGTCCGCGTCTGGATCCGGATCACGTTGCGCTGATATTTCACGTAGCTCCACCCCGGGATGGGCGGGGGCCCATCCCTGAGGTCCCATGATCGACGACAAGAAGCCGCGGAGCGAATCCGCCGGCTTTCTCCAGCAAATCGACGATCTCCTCGCCCATGCTCGGTTCTCCGCGGTCCTGGACGCGATCGCGGAAGCCAAGACATCGGGGCCCCTCCCCAGGGCGCTGGAGATCCCGCTGCTGCTCGCGCGCTGCCGCGCGCTTCTGGGGCTGGGACGGTGGAAGGAAGTCGCTGAGATCGCCGAGAAGAAGCTGAGCGAGCTCTACGCGCTCCACCCCGATGACAAGCGGGCGCTTCTCGAATTCCACATCGCCGCCGGCCGCGCCGTGTGGCGGATCGGCCGGCCGTCGCGCGCGGAAGAGCACTTCCGCGCCGCCTATCACATCAGCCGGTGGGAATTCGAGGACACGGCGGGGATGCTGCGCTCGCGGAACCTGCTCGGTCTCTGCTTCCTGGGCGCCGGAGAGCTCTACCGGGCCGTGGGCGAGTTCTCGCGCGGGCAGCTTCAGGCTCGCGAGGCCGGCCTCTACCACGAAGAGGCGTCGTTCTCCCTAAACCTGAGCATCACGCAGGCCAAGCTCGGTCTGCTGGATGAGGCCGAGCAGGGGCTGGCGCGCGCGCGGACGCTATTCGGCGAAAGGGGACACTCGCGGGGGAAGGTGCAGGCGCGCCTCTTCCACGGGTATCTCCTACGCATCCGCGGAGAGCTGGGCAAGGCCGACGGGCAGGTGCGCGGCGCCCTCTCCGAGGCCGAAGAGCACGGGTTTGAGCGCGAGCAGGTGATCGCGCTCGAGTACCTGGGTGATCTCGCCCTCGACCGACACGAGAACCAGTCCGCCATCGAGAGCTACGACCCAGCCCTCGTCATCGCGGAGAAGCTGGCCCCGGAGGGGGATCTCGTCCCCGAGCTGAGCCGGAGAATCGCGGAGATCCACGTGCGGATCGGGGAGCCCAACCGCGCGCTCATCACGTGCGAGCGCGGGCTTCGGATCGCGCGGAAGATCAACGACCGGTTCGAGGAGGCTGCCACCTTCCGCGTCATGTCGATGGCCCACCTCCAGCTCGCCCACCGCGAGAAGGCCATCCGGACGGCGCACGAGGGCGTAGCACTCCTCCGCAAGCTCGAGGCTCTCTACGAGCTGACCCGGCTTCTGGTCTGGGCGGGAGAGGTTCTCCTCGCCGGCGGCGACGTGGAAGAGCGCCGCGCGGCCCGCGACTATCTCTGGGAAGCGCGGAGCCTCGCGATGTCGATGAAGCTGGAACGCTGGGTCGAGCGGATCGAGAAGGTGTTGGGCGTGGAGGTTGGCACCTCAGCGCCGCCCGCGATCACCGTCGTCACGCCCGCGCGGCTCGAGGAGATCCCGCAGGGAGCCGACCCCGATTGCTTCCGTCTCGGGATCGTGACCCAGGATCCGCGCGTGATCGATCTCGTACGAATTCTCGAGCGCGCGTCGAACAGCCGACTGCCGATATTCATCCTGGGCGAGAGCGGAACCGGCAAGGAAGCATTGGCCAGGGCGGCACACGCCCTCAGCGACCGGGGAAACCAGGTCTTCGTGGTCGGTCATTGCGGCCCGCTCCCGGACGGCCAGCTCGACACGGAGCTATTCGGGAAGGACCCTGCGTCCGCCTCGGGGGGCGACCGGGCTCGGGCGGGGCTCTTTGAGACTGCCCATCGCGGCGTGATCTTCCTGGATGAGGTGAGCGAGCTTTTGACCGCGGCGCAGGCAAAGCTTCTGCGCGTGATCGAGATGGGGGAGCTCCGCCGTGTGGGCGGGATGGGGGTGCGCCAGGTCGACGTGCGGGTGATCGCCGCCTCGACGCGGGATCTGGCGGGGCTCGTCCGCCGGGGCCTCTTCCGCGACGACCTCTACTACCGTCTGAACGGAATCCGCCTCGAGGTCCCGCCGCTACGGGAGCGGCCGGGGGACATCGAGTTGATCGGCCGCCACTTCCTGGAGCGCGCCTGCACCCAAGCGCGAAAGCATGTCGCCCTGGGCGATGGGGTCTGGGCCCGCCTCGTCGCGCATGGCTGGCCGGGCAATGTGCGGGAGCTGCGAAACGTCATCGATCGCGCCGTGGCGTTGGCCCAGGACGGCGAGAGGGTTCGCGCCGAATCGGTCCAGATTCAATCCGGCGGGCGTGTCTCAGCGCCGCGGGCGCCGTCCGGCTCGCGCGGGGGCGGACGAGGCATCTCCGCGGAGGAGCGCGACATGATCCTGAACGCGCTCCGCACGCACCGAGGAAACCAATCGGAAGCCGCGAGGAGCCTGGGCGGGATGAAGCGCACCACGCTTCTGTACAAGATCAAGAAACTCGACATCCGCCCCGAGGAATACGGGCTTTCCGCCGAGGGGTAGAGCCTGTCGCCTCGGGCGTGGCTTGACGCGCGTCCCTGGTCCTCACTACAATCCTCATCTTGTCCCACGGTCGAATCGAACGTCGAGGAACCCCATGGTCTCCGAGCTGATGAAGGGTCTCTCCATCACGCTGTCTCACTTCTTCAAGAAGCCCGTCACGCTCAAGTACCCCGACGAGAAGATGAAGATGTATCCCCGCTTCCGCGGGCTCCACGAGCTGCACCGGTACGAGAACGGGCTGGAGCGGTGCGTCTGCTGCGGGCTCTGCGCCGCGGTATGTCCCGCCGACGCCATCTACATGGAGGCGGCGGAGAACACGCCCGCCCTCCGCTTCAGCGCCGGGGAGCGGTACGCCAAGCGATACGAGATCGACATGCTCCGGTGCATTTTCTGCGGTTACTGCGAGGAAGCCTGCCCCGAGGACGCGATCTTCCTCGGGCACAATTACGAGCTCTCGGACTACTCGCGTGACGCGTTCATCTACTCCAAGGAGCAGCTCCTCGTCCCGGTAGGAACCACCAACACGCCCGGAATCGTCCGCGGTCGGTAGCGGAGGGAAGCACGAGGGGGAGCCCGATTGTCTGACGGGTGGGTGCTGGCCGCCGCCTGCGGGGTGGTCGCTGGGCTCGCCAACGTCGTCGGCGGGTGGCTCGCGATCGGGCGCCACGGTTGGGACCGCGTCCGGCAAAGCTACTTCGTCGCGGCGGGCGCGGGGTTCATGCTCGCCGCTGTTTTTCTTCGCATGGTTCCCGAGAGCTACCGGCTGGCCTCCGCGACCGGAACCCCGGTCCTCGCCGTCGGCACGCTCGTCCTCATCGGCTACCTGCTGGTCCACGCCGCGGAGCACGTCCTCGTCGGTCACTTCCATTTCGGCGAGGAGACCCACCGCGAGCATTGGGTGAGGCCGGTGGTGGGGACCACCGCGCTCGTCGGGCTCCTCCTGCACGCGCTCCTCGACGGCGTCTCGATCGGGTCGGGATTCCTGGTTCAGCCCGCGCTCGGGATCCTGATCGCGATCGCGATCTTCCTCCACAAGGTTCCCGAGGGCTTCACCGTGGGCTCGATCATGGTGGCCGCCGGCCGCACCCGCCAGGAGGCGGTGATGAGCGCGGCCTGGCTGGGCGTGGCGACCGTCGTCGGCGTCCTGACCATTTCGCTCTGGTCGGGGCTGGTGCACTTCGCGCTCCCGCTCTCGGCGGGCGCGGCGCTCTACGTGGCGGCATCCGATTTGATCCCGGCGGTCAACGAGACGGCCAAGGGGTTCCGGATGGCGCTCGGCGTCTTCGGCGGGGTCTTGCTCTTCTACGTGACGGAGGCCGCGCTCCAGGCACTGGGGTTGTGATTGATTTCACACTCTCGCGCTGATAGGCTCGAAGTGGTAGTTGTGCAATCTCCCCACCGGGTGCGCACGTTCCGGTTCCGGCTCGACGGCTGACAGGTGATCGCATATGGGAATCGAAGAGCTCGTACCGGACGGCATCCTGACGACGACGGTCGATAAGATGATCAACTGGGCCCGCCGCTCCTCGCTCTGGCCCGCGACCTTCGGCCTGGCCTGCTGTGCGATCGAGATGATGGCGACCAGCGCCTCCCGCTACGACCTCGCCCGATTCGGCGCGGAGGTCTTCCGGGCTTCTCCGCGCCAGGCCGATCTGATGATCGTCGCGGGGCGCGTCAGCAAGAAGATGGCGCCGGTCTTGAAGAGAATCTACGACCAGATGCCCGAGCCCAAGTGGGTCATCTCGATGGGGGCGTGCGCCTCCTGCGGCGGCGTCTTCAACGACTACGCGATCGTCCAGGGGGTCGACACCGTGGTTCCCGTGGACGTCTACGTCCCCGGCTGCCCGCCGCGGCCGGAAGCCCTCATCTACGGGATCATGAAGCTCCAGGAAAAGATCGACAAAGACCGGGTCCACGGCCAAGCGCCCGCGCCCGGCGTCGGCGCCTAGCGCGCCGCTTAGCGATGTCCACCACGATCGCCCCCGAATTCAAGACCATCACCATCAACATGGGGCCGCAGCACCCCTCCACCCATGGGGTGCTAAGGCTCGTGATCGAGCTCGACGGCGAGACCGTGGTCTCCCTCAAGCCCGTGGTTGGCTATCTCCACACGGGCATGGAGAAGATCATGGAGTCGAAGACCTACACCAAGTCGATCACGGTCACGGACCGGATGGACTATCTCTCTCCGCTCGGAAACAACATGGCCTACGTCGGCGCGGTGGAGCAGCTGATGGGCCTCACGATCCCCGAGCGGGCGCAGGTGCTCCGGGTGATCCTCCTCGAGTTGACCCGGATCTCGTCGCATCTCGTCTGGCTCGGCACCCACGCGATCGATCTGGGAGCGATGAGCGTCTTTCTCTACTGCTTCCGCGAGCGCGAGAAGCTCCTCGACGTGAACGACATGGTGGCGGGATCGCGCCTCACGCCCAGCTACTTCCGTGTGGGCGGGTTCTTCCAGGACGTGCCGGATGCCTTCGTTCCCCACGTGAGGAAATTCTGCGAGGAATTCCCGGGGGCGCTGGCCGAGTACCAAAACCTGCTCACCAAGAACCGTATCTGGATGAAGCGGACGATCGGGGTGGGGACGATCTCGGGGGAGCAGGCGCTCGCCCTCAGCGTGACCGGGCCGACGCTTCGAGGAAGCGGGATCGACCACGACCTTCGGAAGGCCCAGCCCTACTGCGGCTACCCAATCTACGACTTCGAGGTCCCGCTCGGGAGAAACGGGGACGTCTACGATCGCTACCTCTGCCGCATCGAGGAGATGAAGCAGTCCCTTCGGATCGTGCGCCAAGGACTCGACCGGCTCAAGCCCGGGCCGGTTCGCGCGGACAACCCCTACCTCTTCCCCGCCGACCGCGAGAACGTGAAGGCGGGAATGGAGGAGCTGATCTTCCACTTCAAGATCATGTCCGAGGGCTTTCGCCCACCCGTGGGGGACGCCTATTTCGCGATCGAGTCCCCCAAAGGGGAGCTTGGCTTCTACGTCGCGAGCGACGGGAGCCCGCTCCCGTACCGGGTTCGCGTGCGACCGCCCTCGTTCATCAATTTGCAGGCCCTCGAGAACATGTGCATCGGCCGGATGGTATCGGACGTCGTGGCCTGCATCGGGAGCATCGACATCGTCCTCGGCGAGGTGGATCGATAGTGAGCGCGAACGGACGCGTCCTGATGGCCACGGTGGACCTCCCCGACTCCCACACCCTCGCGGTCTACAAGAAGCACGGGGGATACGAGGGCCTCGCCATCGCGTTGAAGAAGCAACCGGACGAGGTGATCGACCTCGTGAAGCGGTCGGGGTTGCGGGGTCGCGGTGGCGCCGGTTTTCCCACGGGGACCAAGTGGGGATTCGTCCCGAAGTCGACCGACAAGCCCAAGTACATGTGCGTGAACGCCGACGAGAGCGAGCCGGGCGCCTTCAAGGATCGCCTTCTCTGCGCCAAGGATCCCCACCAGGTGATCGAGGGAACCTTGATCGGCTCCTACGCCATCGGCGCGCGGCGGGCCTACATCTACATCCGCGGCGAGTTCGCCCATGAGGCGCGCGTCATGCAGGACGCGATCGACGAGTGCCGCAAGGCCGGCCTCGTCGGGAAGAACATCCTGAATTCGGGTTATGACTGCGAGGTCACGATCTACCTGGGCGCCGGCGCCTACATCTGCGGCGAGGAGACGGGCCTCATCGAATCGATCGAAGGGAAGCGGGGGGAGCCGCGACTCAAGCCGCCCTTCCCGGCGGTGGTTGGGCTCTTTGGCTGCCCGACCGTCGTCAACAACGTGGAGACACTCGCCTGCGTGCCGCACATCGTGAAGCGCGGCTGGGAGTGGTTCGCGGGGATCGGGCCCGAGCGAAACAGCGGCCCCAAGCTCTACGGGCTGAGCGGGCACGTGAATCGCCCGGGTGTCTACGAAGCGCCCATGGGAATTCCGCTCCGCACGCTCATCGATGAATTCGGCGGCGGCGTTCCCGGCGGCCGGCCGGTGAAGGGCGTCATCCCCGGCGGGGCCTCCTGCCCGGTCCTGCGCGGCGACGAGATCGACATTCCCATGGACTTTGACTCGCTCACCCGGGCCGGCTCGCTCTTCGGCACCGGGACGCCCATCGTGATGGACGACACCACCTGCATGGTCCGAGCGGCCTGGATCACGGCCCGCTTCTTCGCCCACGAGTCGTGCGGTCAGTGCACGCCGTGCCGCGAGGGCTGCGGCTGGCTGCAGCGGCTGCTCTGGAAGATCGAGACCGGCCACGGCGAGACGCGCGACCTGGACCTCCTGCTTTCGGTGACCGACCAGATCGAGGGGAACACGATCTGCGCCCTTGGAGACGCGGCCGCCTGGCCGGCGCGCGGCTTTGCCAAGAAATTCCGGGACGAATTCCTGCAGCACATCCGCGAGAAGCGCTGCCCCATCGGCGCCGGCTCGCTTCACTAGGGGAACGGCATGGCCACCGTGAAGGTCAAATTCGACGGGCGTGAAGTCGTCGTCGAGAAGGGGACCAACCTCATCGAGGCGGGGAAGAAGGCGGGCGTTCTCGTCCCCTCCTTCTGCTACCACCCCGGGCTCCCGGTGGTCGGGGTCTGCCGCATCTGCCTCTGCGAGATCGAAGGGCGGCCCAAGCTGGTCGCGGGCTGCGCCACGCCGGTCGAAGAGGGGATGTCCATCGTGACGCGGACCCCCAAGGTCAGGGAGGCGCGCCGCGCGGTGATGGAGTTCCTGCTCATCCATCACCCGCTCGATTGCCCGATGTGCGACAAGGGCGGCGAGTGCACGCTCCAGGATTACACGATCATGATGGGACCCGCGCACACCCGGTTCCAATTCGAGAAGACGACCTGGCCCGAGGAGGACGTCGGCGGGAAGCTCATCCTCAACAAGAACCGCTGCATCCTCTGCCTCCGCTGCGTGAACCTCTGCAAGGAAGTCGCAGGGGAAGACGAGATCGCGGTGCTCGCCCGGGGCGAAGAGACCTACATCGGCACCGTCGCGGGCCGGAAGATCACGAACGAGCTGGCCGGCAACATCGCCGACATCTGCCCCGTGGGAGCCTTGACGAGCAAGGATTTCCGCTTCCGCGCCCGCCCCTGGGAGCTGACGCCCGTGCCGTCGATCTGCACCCTCTGCTCCAAGGGGTGCTCCACGAACGTCGGCTACCACCCCCGCCGCAATGAGGTCCTTCGCATCACCGCGCGGGAGAACATGGACGTGAACCAGTGGTGGATCTGCGACCGGGGACGCGGGGGCTTCCACTTCCTCCACGACCCCAAGCGCCTGACCGCGCCGACGCACCGAAACGGCACCGCCGCGGCTCCGGTGCCGTGGGCCACGGCGATCTCTGGAATCGCCGATGCGCTCAAGGGAATCGTCTCGAGGCACGGGCCCGCTTCGGTGGGCGTCGTGGCCTCGGGAGAGCTGACGAACGAGGAGTGCTACCTCACCCGAGTGATCTTCAAGGACGGGCTCGGCATCGCGAACCTCGACGTTCCGGCGCGTCCCCAGCCCCCCGTGGTCTACAAGCAATTCACCATCGAGGGGGATCAGAATCCCAACGCCCGCGGCGCGCGCGCGATCGGCGTCGCGCCGGGGCCCCAGGGACTGGGGCTTCCCGACATGATGCGCGCGGCGGCCGAGGGCCGGATCCACGCCCTCGTCTTCCTCCGCGGCGGCCCTCTCGATCGGTTCGGCGATCCGGACGTGGTGGCCCGCGCGCTGGCGCAGGTGGAGCTGCTCGTGGCCGTCGACCTGCTGCCGTCGCCGGTCTCGGAGCGGGCGCACTGGGTTTTGCCGGGGGTCAGCTTCGCGGAGCGGGACGGGACCTACACGAATTCGAAGGGTCGGGTTCAGCGCGCCCGGAAGGTTTTCACGCATCGCGGCGACACGCGTGAGGACTGGCGGATCCTCCAAGATCTGGGGCGCGCGCTCGGCGCGTGGACGCGGAACGAGCCTGGCCCGGAGCAGATTTTCAACCAGCTCGCGCTCGCACATCCCGCGTTCAGCGGGCTCAACTACACGGTCGTGGGAGACCAGGGTGCGCCACTTGCCGCCGCGACGGCGGACGTCGCCGTGGGGTGATCCCCGGCGCCGCCGGCTCATTCTCCACGCGCTCCCCAAGACCGATCTTCACGTCCACCTGGACGGGTCGATCCGCCCGGCGACAATCTTGGACCTGGCTCGAGATCAAGGCGTCCGGCTCCCGGTCCGCTCGATCCAGGACCTGAGGCGCTTCCTCTCGGGCCTCACTTCAGGCGTCAGCCTGACCCGGTATCTGAAGGCGTTCGATCTCACGCTCCGCGTGCTGCAAGAACGCGAGGCTTTGGAACGCGCCGCCTTCGAGCTGGCCGAGGACGCCCATCACGAGCAGGTCCGGTACATGGAGGTGCGCTACTGCCCCGCGCTCCACACCCGCCGCGGCCTCACCATGGACGAGACCGTCGAGGCGGTCTCCGCCGGGCTCGCCCGGGCGCGAAACCGCTATGGAATCCGGACCGGCACGATCGTCTGCGGCATCCGGCACTTGAGCCCACGGCTCTCGCTCCGACTGGCGGAGGTGGCGGTCACGCACTACGGCCGCGGGGTCGTTGGATTCGATCTCGCGGGCGCGGAGAAGGACTATCCCGCGAAGGCGCACCGCAAGGCGTTCGACCACGTCGTCCAGAACAACGTGAACGTGACGGTCCACGCGGGGGAGGCCTTCGGCCCGGAGAGCATCGCCCAGGCGCTTCACTACTGCGGCGCGCACAGGATCGGGCACGGCACGAGGCTTCGCGAGGATCCCGCCATTTTCGCCTACGTGAACGATCACCGGATCCCGCTCGAGATGTGCCTCACGTCGAACGTGCAGACAGGCGCCGTCCCCACGCTGCGGGCCCATCCCTTTCGCGAGTACCTGGCGGCGGGCCTTCGCGTGACGCTCAACACCGACAACCGGTTGGTCTCGTCGACGACCGTGACGCGCGAGCTGGATCGGGCGGTGACCGCGCTTCGGCTCGGGCCGCGGGACGTTCGAAACGTGCTCCTGAACGGATTCAAGTCGGCGTTCCTTCCCCTCCGCGAGAAGGGTGAAATCATCCTCCGCGCCGTGGCGGAAATGGACGCCGCCTTCGAGGGGGCCCGCGCCAAGGAGGGCGAGGCGGAGTGGGACCTTCTGTGAACCTCGGGAAAATCGACGCATCCAAATCGTCGGGTCCCTTGAAGCGGGGGGCCGAGTGGCATAAACTGGGGGGCGTGAGGAGCCTACGATGAACCAAATGGGTCACGCCGCAAAGCCGCTATCGGTCTCCGGGAGGTTAAGCCCGGTCCCAATCTTGCAGGTTGCCACGGGGTTCTGGGCGAGTCAGGCGCTTTTGACGGCTGTCGACCTCCGCCTGTTCACGATTCTTTTTGGCGGTCCCAAGACGGCCGCGGAGGTGGCGGCCGATATGGGGGCCGAGCCCTCCGCCGTGGAGGCGCTCATGGACGCCAATTGCGCCCTCGGCTTCCTCCATCGAACCGGCGAGCGCTACAAGAACGACGAGGTGTCGAACGCATACCTGGTCGAGGGATCGCCGGGCTCGTACGTCGACCTGTTCCGCTTCATGCGGGACCCGCTCTTCGGCATTTGGCAGTCGCTTCGCGACACCGTGAAGAGCGGACGGGCGCCGATCCCGTCCGAGAAGATGAGCGAGACCGAGGTCGCGTTCGCCCGCGCCTTCCACAACGGCGTCTACGCATCGATGACGCGGGTCGCCGAGATCCTCGACATCGAATTCAGCGCCTACAACAAGATCCTCGATCTGGGGAGCCATACCGGGGCGGGGGCCCTCTGCTTGGCCCGACGCTATCCCCACTTCCAGGCCACGATCCTGGACCGAGCGCCGTTCAAGCCCGTGGCGGAGGAGTACATCCGGTCCATGAAGCTCGACGACCGGGTTCGGTTCGTCGCGGGCGATCCGGACGAGGGAAGCTCGCAGGACCCGTTCGACCTCGTCCTTCTGACCCACAATCTCTCCCGTCGGAGCCGAGCCTCGATCCCCGGCGTCCTCCAAAACGTCGCGAAGGCGCTCCGCTCGGGCGGTACCGTGCTCGTGACCGAATTCCTGCTCGAGGATTCGAGGGCGGAGCCCCGGGAGGCCGCGCTCTTCCGGCTCAACGTTCTGGCCGGTTACGGCCCAACTTTGGCGGGAGCGCTGACGCGGACGGAGCTCTACCGGCTGCTCCAAGATTCCGGATTCACCAGCGTCGACATGGTCGGCCTGCCGATGTTCGGGATCACGGCGGTGACCGCCTCCAAGGCCTGAGCCGTGCGGGTCGAGCGCTTCCAGGTCGGCCCTCTCGACAACAACCTCTACCTCCTCACCACGGCCGGATCGCGCGACGCCATCGTCGTCGATCCCTCCCTCGAAAGCGAGGAGGTGCTCGAGGTGATCCGGTCCCGTGGGCTCGTCGTGAAGCGCATCCTCCTCACGCACGCCCACATCGATCACATCCTCATGGTGCGCGCCTTTCATGAGGCAACCCAGGCTCCGGTCTGGCTCCACCCCGAAGATCGCCCCCTCTACGACCGCGGCGCCGATCAGGCGGCGGCGATTGGAATGACCTGGCCTGGAACCGTTCCGATCGCCCACTGGATGGCGGACGGAGAGGATGTTGGGATCCCGGGGATCGACGTCCGCGCGATCCACTCGCCGGGGCACTCCCCCGGGAGCGTCACCTTCGCGACCGCGGAGGGGCTGATCGGAGGCGACGTGCTCTTCCGGGACTCGGTCGGCCGCACCGATCTGCCGGGCGGCGACTGGGATCTCCTTCGCCGCAGCATCCAAAAGCGTTTCTTTGTCTATCCGGCGGAGACAACGGTCTATCCGGGGCACGGGCCCGTCACCACGATCGGGCACGAGATGGCCGCGAATCCCTTCGTCGGCGCTCGCGCGCTGAAGCAGGCCTAGGCCCACGCCCACCCCATTCGAACATCTCATCTTCCCGAGCGCGCTCTATCGGGACTACCGGAGCGCGCCCGATCGCCTTCGCGATTTCTATCCGGTCGATTTCCGGGATCCGGCCGCGATCGCCGGCCGCGCCGCGGCCCGGGACTACCCATCGAAAATGAGGGCCGAGATGGCCTCGATCCTCAAGCGGCAGGCAGCCGCGCTGGGGGTTGGGGACGCTTCCCGCGAACCTCTGGCCCGATTCGAGCGTCCCAACACTTTAGTGGTCGTCGCGGGGCAGCAGCCGGGCCTCTTTGGCGGCCCCCTCTACACGCTCTACAAGGCCCTATCGGCGATTTCCCTGGCCCGCGCGGTCGCGGCCACATCGGGGAAGCCGGTGGTTCCCATATTCTGGGTCGCGTCCGACGACCACGATTTCGACGAGGTTCGCCGGACGTGGGTGAACGACGGCGGGTCCGAGCCAACGCCGGTGGAGTACCCGGGGCGCGGTGCCAAGCCCGCGGTCTCCTTCTCGCGGATTCGGCTGGGAGCGGAGATCGAGGCCCTCGTCGATCGGGTCGCGTCGACTTTGCCCCGATCCGAGTTTCGCGAGGGGATGGTCGGCTCGCTCCGCGCGGCCTACGTGCCCGGGCGTTCCTGGACCGAGGCGTTCGCGCAGTTCATGGCGGGCTTCGTGGCACCGTTGGGGGCGCTGGTCTTCGACCCCTCCGATCCGGAGGCGAAGGCGCTCGCCGTGCCGATCGTGGAACGCGAGATCGCGCTCCGGGGTGAGTCATCGCGCGCGGCCAAGAAGGCGGGGAAGAGCTCGAGGGCCGCGGCTACCACGCCCAGATCGCCCGGGCGGGAAACGAGCTGAATTTGTTCTGGCACGAGGAGGCGCGCGAGCCGCTTCGGCTGGACGAGGACGGAACGATCCGGATTGGCGCGAAGCCGCACGGCGTGAAGCCGGAGGCGTTCGCGGCGTCGGTGCGGGCGCACCCGGAGAAGGCGAGCCCCGGCGTGCTGCTCCGACCCATCGTGCAGGATCACCTCCTTCCGACCGCGGCCTACGTGGGCGGTCCGGCGGAGGTGGCCTACTGGGGCCAGGTGCAGGCGCTCTACCCGCTCTTCGGAATGTCGGTGCCCGCGGTGGCCCCGCGCGCGGGCGCCACGCTCTTGGAGCCGAAGGTGGCGAAGACGCTCGACCGGTTCGGCATCGAGTGGACCTCGCTCGCGGGGGACGTAGAGGCCGTGGTGGGTGAAGCGCTGCGGGCGCTTCTGCCAGGCGACTTCCCGGAAACCTTCGAGCGGGAGCGGGAGATCTGGAAGCAGAGCTTTGCCCGGCTCGAGCTGAAGGTGGGGGGCTTTGATCCCTCGCTCCAGGCCGCGGTCTCGACCGCGGGGCACAAGGTGGAGCACGAGGGTCTGAATCTAGAGAGGAAGCTGATGCAGGTCTGGAAACGTCGGCAGGAGGAGTCGGTGCAGCAGATCCGGCGCGCGCGGGCGCAGCTTTTTCCCGAAGGGAAGCTCCAAGAGAGGGTCTACTCGCCCGTCGGGTACCTGGCGCGCTACGGCCCCGATCTCATTTCCTGCTTGGTCGACCCGCTCGCCACCCTGGGCACCCACGCTCTGGTGCCGGTAGGAGGTAAGACTTCGTGAAGATCGGAATCTCCTGCTATCCAACCCACGGAGGCTCGGGCGTCGTCGCCACCGAGCTCGGCATCGAGCTGGCCCGACGCGGACACGAGATTCACTTCATCTCGTATTCCATTCCATTTCGCCTGAAGCCCTACCAGGAAGACGTCTACTTCCACGAGGTGCAGGTCATCTCGTATCCGCTCTTTCAATATCCGCCCTATACGCTCGCGCTGGCCGCGAAGATGGCCGAGGTCGCGGATGAAGCGGGGCTGGACGTGATTCACGCCCACTACGCGATTCCGCATGCTGTCTGCGCCTACCTCGGCAAGCAGGTGGCCGCCTCCACCAAGCTGCGCGTGGTGACCACGCTCCACGGGACCGACATCACCCTCGTCGGCTCCGACCAGTCCTTCCGCACGCTCACCCGCTTCGGGATCGACCAGAGCGACGGCGTCACCGCGGTCTCGGAGTTTCTCCGCAAGAAGACGGTGGAGGTGTTCCGGCCGCGCCGCGCGATCCACGTGATCCCGAACTTCGTCGATACCTCTCGCTACGCCCCGCGCGATCGCGGGGTCCGCCGGCGCGAGCGGTTCGCGAAGAAGGGGGAGCGGATCCTGATCCACATCTCCAATTTCCGCCCGAGCAAGCGGGTGGAGGACGTCGTCCGCGTCTTCGCGGCCGTGCGGCGCGAGGTGCCGAGCGTGCTCCTCATGGTGGGGGACGGAGCCGACCGAACCCGAAGCCGCGAGGTCGCGGTGGAGCTGGGCGTCGAGCGGTACGTGCGCTACTTGGGGCAGCTCGACGCGGTCGAGGACGTGCTCTCGACCGGGGACCTCTTCATCCTGACCAGCGCCAACGAGAGCTTTGGCCTCGCGGCGCTCGAGGCAATGTCCTCGGGCGTCCCGGTGATCGGGACGACAGCCGAGGGGGTGCCCGAGCTGATCGAATCGGGCGAGACCGGATATCTCCTCCCGGTGGGCGACGTCGCCGGCATGGCCCGCCGCGCCATCGAGGTTCTGACCGATGAGGAGCGGCACGCAGCGATGGGGAAGCGGGCGCGAGAGGTCGCCATCGAGCGGTACGACGCGAGCCGCATCGTTCCGATGTACGAGGATCTCTACGCGCGCGTCACCGAGCAGCCGGTGACGGCGCCCGGCTACATGGCCCCGCCCGAGGGGTTGGCCTAGGGGACGGGTGCGGGAACAACCACGTCGAACGTCGAGTCGGCTCCGGAGAACACGTTGGGGACGGTGAAAGTGAATGGGTCGGTTGTCGAGTTGAAGACCGCAACCAAAACGTCATAGGCCGTGTTGGGACGCACGATCAGGTGGAATTCTCCGAGTGGGTCAGTGACCGTGGCTGCGTATCGACTGTAGGAGCCGACCTCCCTCGCGTTAATCGACGCGAACGAGATGGCCGCGTCGTCCGCGGCCCGACGCAGCGTGCAATTCCAGTCGATCCCAGGGAAATCGATCGTTTGCGAAACATCCCCGGAAATCGACCAGTAGCCCGTCTCCGGCCCCACGACATAGGAATAGGGAGGGCTCACGTAAAAGGAATAGTCGCCGCTGGGGGCGTAGAGCACAGTGGTTCCCTCGAGATCGGTTCGATTGCCGACAGAAGTTCCCGCCGGACTTGATTGCAGAGCCACGTTGGCACCTGCCATCGGAAAAGAGCCCTTCAGAGTGACCGTCACCGTCACCTTATTTCCCGTGAGGGCGAAATCCATCAACGTATCCGTCGAGGAAATGTCTGCTTCGAAGATCAAATGCGGAAGCCCGCTCTGATAAGAGCCGGACTCGACTGCGCAGTCGTATTTCCCGGGCGGGACAAGGAGGGAGTATTGGCCGTTGACGGATACCGCTGTCGCATAGACCTCGTTGACGTAGGACGCAACATATACGTAGGCATTGGAAATGGGAAGCCCGCCTGGCCCCGTGATCTGGCCCGTGACCCGGGTGCCCGTGAATCGGTAATCGAGCCGAGATTTCCCTCCACCCACGTCAAACTTGGGAATCTTGGCCGAAGCCACGCCGCTGCGGTAGTCGGGATCGATGCGAACTTGGTAGCTTCCCTCCGCCAGCGCGATCCCAAAGGCGCCGTTGCCGTCCGTGTACGCGTAGGTCACAGAAACCCCGGGATCGAACGGCGACTTGCCGAATGGGAGGAAACTCAGGCCCGCGTTCGGCATGGCAGCTCCGTCGCGGTCCGTGATGGTGCCCACCACGGTCACGGTGGCGAGAGGCTTTGTGGGCATGTCGGAGCAGGATGTGAGGACCGCGAGGAGCAGGACAAGCGCGGCGATCAGGCCCGGCCGCACCTCAGAACCCCACACTGACGCCGGCTGAGATCGACTGAATCGCGTCGGTCGTTCGCTCGGTCGTGGAAATCACTTCGCCGGTCGGGGAGTAGCTGACGTTTCGCATCCGATAAAACTCGGCGGAATACTCGGCGAACAGTCTGGCCCGTTTCGACGCGGCGAATTCAAGCCCGCCGCCGACGCTCGCCGTCCCGCCTGCCGTATCGTTTGTGTCCTCGAAATTGAAGAGCACGCCGCCGAATCCGCCCAGCAAGTAGGGTCGTATCCTGGCCGCGATCGGCCGGCACTGAGCCAGCACGCGGAGGCTCGAGACGCGCGCCGGGTCCCCTGTGGTTTTCCTTGAGGGATCGCTCTGCACAAAATCCATGAGCAGGCTGAACCGGGTGTCGAGGACCATGCCCAAACGCAGCCCGAGCGATACCTCGCTCTGCAGATCCAGCTTGGAGTCGAACCAGCGGGTCCCAACGGTCGGCGAAATGGCAATTTCCCCCCTGGACTGGGGATCCGCGGTGGCGAAGGTCGCCATGAATAGGCTGACTAGGAGCGCCCAGAGGCATCCCGTGAGGCGGAGCCAATGACTCCGTGACCCCGCCCTGCGCGAACGACGAGGAGGGAGAACTGCTTTCACCGGGCCTCCTTACAGCGCGCTGGGGCTGGCGCGGGGCTTGTGGGGTGGGCGCTTTCTGTGTACGATTCTCTATTCTACGCCCGAGCCGCGGAACACACAACGACCCGTAACTGAAATCAGACCTGAGATTTGCATGACCCGACGCGAACGAATTCGAAAGACCCTCCGGGGAGAGGCGACCGACCGGCCGCCGGTCTCCTTCTGGAGGCATTTCTACGATCGCGAGGGCTCCGCCAAAGATCTTGCGGAGTCGATGCTTGCGTTCCAGAAGACCTACGACTGGGACTTCCTCAAGGTGAACCCGCGCGGCTCCTATCACGTCGAAGATTGGGGGGTGCGGACGAAGCGCCCCGGCACGGGTCCTCTCGACAAGCCCAAGGTCGTCGAGAGCCCGGTGAAGAGTGCGGAAGATTGGGCCCGCATCCGCCCGCTCGATCCGACGAAGGGCGTCTTGGGCGAGCTGCTCGACGCCGAGGAGCGGATCGCGGCCGTAGCGCAAGGGGAGACCGACTGGGTCATGACCGTCTTCAATCCGATTTCGATCGCGGCGGACCTCGTCAACAACGACGAGGTGTTCGTGGAGCATCTGCGCCGGCACGGCGAAGCCGTCCACGCCGCGCTCCGCGCGATCACCGAGACCTTTGCGGCTTTCGTGCGCGAAACGATCCGGCGCGGCGCCTCAGGAATCTTCCTCGCGACCACCGACTGGGCGCAACGACTCCCGCATCAGCAGGGATCTCACGCGCGAGTTCGGCCGCCCCTACGACTTGAGGGTGCTGTCGGAGGCCGAAGGCGCGCTCCTCAACACGATCCACATCTGCGGGCCGGGCGCCTACGTCAGCGACCACCTCGACTATCCCGTCTCGGTGATTTCCTGGGACGCGAAGGCGGCGCGAAATCCATCCATCGCCGCGCTGCGGCCGCTCACGACCAAGACGCTCCTGGGCGGGATCGACCACGAGGGAACCTTTGTGCGCGGGCCGGTCGAAGCGGTCCAGGAGGAGGCGCGCGCCGCGATCCATGAATCGGGCGGGACCCGGTTCATCCTGGGCCCAGGCTGCGCGGTGCCCGCGGCGGCCCCGGTCGAGCACTTCCAAGCCGTACGGGAGGTAGCGGTCGCATGCGCCTAAACGGGAACGGAGTGAGAGCATCGATCGTCGTCGCGCTCGCGATGCTGGCTCTGCCGGCGGGCGTCGCGTGGAGCAAAGGGGCCGCGACCCCGACGCCGTCGGCTTCGGACAAACCCCAGGTGGACGTGCTGACACTGGAAGGGGCGATCCAGCCGATCAGCGCGGAGGTGATCGTGCAGGCGATCGACCGGGCCGAGAAGGAAAAGCGCGAGGCCTTGATCATCCGCCTCGACACACCGGGCGGCCTCGACTCCTCCATGCGCGACATCATCAAGCGAATACTGATCTCCGAGGTCCCGGTCGTCGTCTACGTCTCCCCCTCCGGCGGCCGCGCGGCGAGCGCGGGAACGTTCATCGCCATGGCGGCCCACGTCGCCGCGATGTCCCCCGGCACGTCGATCGGCGCCGCCACGCCCGTTCAGATGGGCGGCGGAGACGTCGGAAACAAGGATCTGGCGCGCAAGGTCAAGAACGACGCGGTGAGCTACATCCGCTCGCTCGCGGCCCAGCACGGGCGAAACGCCGACTGGGCGGAGAAGGCGGTCCGCGAGGGCGGATCGCTGGGCGAGACCGACGCGCTCCGGATGAAGGTGGTCGATCTCGTCGTCCGCGACGTGGACGAGCTCTTGGAAGCGCTCGACGGCCGCCGCGTCACGGTCGCAGGCGAAGCGCGAGTCCTCCACACGAAAGGGGCGGAGCGCCACGAGGTGGGTCCGACGTGGCGGCAGAAGCTTCTGAGCCGCATCACCGATCCCAACATCGCCTACATCCTGTTCATCCTGGGTTTCTACGGGCTCCTCTTCGAGCTATCGAATCCGGGGGCGATCCTGCCCGGCGTGGTCGGCGGAATCTGCCTCCTCCTGGCGTTCCTCGCGTTCCAGGCGCTCCCCGTGAATCTGACCGGGGTCTTCCTGATCGTGTTCGCCATGATCCTCTTTGCCGTCGAGGTGAAAGTGCAGAGCCACGGAATCCTCACCATCGGGGGCGTGGCGGCCCTCCTCCTGGGATCTCTGATCCTGCTCGGGGGGGACGCCGGCGTCGTGCGCGTTTCGCTTTCCGTCATCCTGACCGTGGTGGTCGTGACGGTCCTCTTCTTCGGCTTCGTGCTCGGCGCCGCCTATCGCGCGCAGCGCCGGAAGCCGACGACCGGAGTCCAGGGCCTCCTCGGTGAGCGGGGCACCGCGCTGACCGACCTGGGTCCAACCGGGCAGGTGTTCATTCACGGCGAGTACTGGAACGCGACGGCCAACGAGCCGATCGCGCGCGGCGCCGCCGTTGTCGTGGATCGCGTCGACGGATTGTCGCTCCGGGTGAAGAAGGCCTAAAGGGGGTCAGGGATGGTTTCGTACACGATGATCACGCTCATCATTCTAGGGATTCTCATCCTCTCCAGCGCCATCAAGGTGCTCCGGGAGTACGAGCGCGGGGTGATCTTCCGCCTCGGGCGCTCCATCGGCATGAAGGGGCCGGGACTCATCTTTCTGATCCCGATCGTGGACAAGATGGTGAAGATCCCGCTCCGGACGGTCGCTCTGGACGTCCCCCCGCAGGACGTCATCACGCGCGACAACGTCTCGGTGAAGGTGAACGCGGTGATCTACTTCCGCGTCCTGGACGCGACGCGCGCGGTGCTTGAGGTGGAGAACTACCTCTACGCCACCTCCCAGATCGCGCAGACGACCCTTCGGAGCAGCCTCGGGCAGGCGGAGCTGGATGAGCTGCTCGCGAACCGGGACAAGATCAACAAGGAGCTCCAGCTGGTGATCGACGGGCACACCGAGCCGTGGGGGATCAAGGTGAGCACGGTCGAGGTGAAGAACGTCGACCTACCGCAAGAAATGCAGCGCGCGATCGCGCGGCAGGCGGAGGCCGAGCGCGAGCGACGCGCCAAGGTCATCAACGCCGAAGGCGAGCTCCAGGCCAGCCAGAAGCTGACCGAGGCGGCCAGGGTCCTCGCGACCCAGCCTCTGGCCATGCAGCTTCGCTACCTCCAGACGCTCGCCGAGATCGCGACCGAAAACAATTCGACCACGATCTTCCCCGTACCGATCGATCTGTTCGAGCCGCTGATCCGCGCACGGCTGGCGGCGGAATCCAAGTCCTAGACCCAATGGGAGTATTCCAAGGAGGAATTCTCGTGACTGAGGCATCGACGCCGCTCCGCCCCACCGATCTCGCGAACGCGCTTCCCGGCCCGGCCCCGACCGAGCCGCAGCGCCTTCTTCCCGCACGGGTCGCCGAGCGCGTTCGGCGCGGAGAGCCGCTGCGCGACGTGCTCGAGTTCATGGCGGCGGAGCTCAAGTGGCATTTTCCCGAGTACGCCTGGGCGGGCGTCTACCTGGTCGAAGGCGACGTTCTCGTCCTGGGGCCGTTTCGGGGCGCGGAGTCGCCGCACCACCGGATTCGGATCGGCGAAGAGGGGATCTGCGGCTGGGTCGCGAAGCACGGCGTGGCGCAGGTGATCCCGGACGTCAACGCTGACCCGCGTTACTTGGCCTGCAGCGTCCGGATCCGGTCCGAGATCGTGGTGCCGATCACGCGCGAGGGGAAGGTGCTGGGGGTGATCGACATCGATTCCGAGATTCCCGGCGCGTTCACCCAGCGCGACCTCGACGTGTTGACGGAGCTGGCGCGGGTCGTGGCTCCTGCCTTTGACGGCGCGGGAGCCAGAGGGCGGTCGTGACGTCCGAGCGATACGACGTCGCGGTGCTCGGCGGCGGTCCCGGCGGCTACGTGGCCGCGATCCGGGCGGGCCAGCTCGGACTCAAGACCGCGTTGATCGAGAAGGAGAAGGTCGGCGGCACCTGCCTCCACGTGGGGCTGCATTCCCACGAAAGCGCTTCTCGAATCGGCCGAGGTGCTCTCGCTCTGTCGGAAAGCGGGCGAATTCGGCGTCCGCGTGGCGGAGGCAACCCTGGATCTAAAGGCGGTCCAGGAGCGCAAGGACCGCATCGTGAAGAAGAGCATGATGGGTACCGAATCGCTTCTCCGCAAACACAAGGTGACGACGATCAAGGGATCGGGCGTCTTTGCCGCGCCCGGCCGGATCGAGGTGAAGGACGCGGCCGGGGCGAAATCCGCCGTGGATGCAAAGGCCACGATCCTCGCGACCGGTTCCCGCGTCGGCTCCCTGCCGATGGCCCCGGTGGACGGCCGCGTCGTGCTCTCGAGCGACGACATTCTGGGCCTCGACCGGGTACCCGAATCGCTGCTCGTGATCGGCGCTGGAGCGGTGGGGGTCGAGTTCGCCTCGATCTACCTCTCGTTCGGATCGAAGGTGATCCTGATCGAGCGCCTGCCGAAGATCGTGCCGGTGGAGGACGAGGAGGTTTCCGACGCGCTCCTCCGCTCGTTCACGCGCCAGGGGATGGAGGTCCATGTCGGGGCCAACTTGAAGACCGTGCGCGTCGACGGGGATCGCGCGTGGAGCGAGTTCGAGGTGAAGGGGGAGACCGTACGGGTTCAGACCGACCGGGTCCTGATGGCCGCCGGCCGAAAGCCGATGACCGACGGGATCGGGCTGGAAGCGCTCGGGGTCGCGATGGAGCGGGGCTTCGTGCGGGTCAACGAGTACATGGAGACGAACGTGGCCGGCCTCTACGCGATCGGCGACGTGACGCCGACCGCGGCGCTGGCGCACGTGGCTTCGCACGAGGGAATCGTCGCGGCGGAGCGGATCGCGGGGAAGCAACCGCATCCGGTAAACTACAACGCGATTCCCAACTGTACCTATTGCCACCCCCAGGTCGCGAGCGTGGGGATGACCGAGGCCCAGGCGCGCGCGGCCGGCCGCACGGTTCGGGTGGGCAAGTTTCCATTCACGGCGAGCTCCAAGGCAAGCATCATGGGCCAGGGAGAAGGATTCGTGAAGGCGATCTCCGACGCGGGCACGGGCGAGATCCTGGGCGTGCACATCATCGGCGTGCTGGCGACGGAGCAGATCGCCGAGTCGGTGGTGGCGCGCCATTTCGAGGCCACGGCGATCGAGTTGGCGGAAGTGGTCCACGCCCACCCGACCCTGGCCGAGGCGACGATGGAGGCAATGTTTGGAACCGACGGGCGCTCCATCCACATCTAACCTTCCTCCCTCCGACCGAAGAACGGCCGCGTCCGAGAGGCGAAAGCCGCTCCGCGCGTATCAACGGCTGACGTTGACCGAGGTCGCCCCGCGCCGGCCCGATTGGCTCAAGGCGCGGATCCCGACGGGCGCCGCCTACCACGAGACGAAGCAGATTCTCCGGTCGCTCGATCTCCACACCGTCTGTGAGAGCGCGAACTGCCCCAACATCGGAGACTGCTTTTCGCGCCATACCGCGACGTTTCTCATTCTCGGGAACGTCTGCACCCGCTCGTGCCCCTTCTGCGACATTAGGACTGGGAAGCCGCTCCCGGTGGATCCGGAGGAGCCGGCGCGCGTGGCCGACGCGGTCGGGCGGCTCAGGCTCCACTACGCGGTCGTGACCTCGGTGAACCGGGACGAGCTTCCGGACGGAGGCGCTTCGCATTTCGCGGCGACGATCCGCGCGATCCGCGAAGCCAATCCCGTGGCCAAAGTGGAGGTGCTGATCCCCGATTTTCTGGGGGACGAGGACGCGCTCCGGACGGTGCTCGACGCGCGCCCCGACGTGCTCAACCACAATCTCGAGACGGTGAAGCGGCTCTACAAGCGGGTGCGCCCCGCGGGGATCTACGAACGCTCGCTCCAGCTACTGAACAACGTCGCGACATGGACGCCGGAGATTCCCGCGAAATCGGGGGCGATGGTGGGCGTGGGGGAGACACGGGAGGAAGTGGAGGAGCTGATGCGCGACCTCAAGGCGCAGGGGGTCTCCATGGTGACGCTGGGGCAGTATCTCCCGCCGTCGGGCTCCCACCTGCCGCTGGAGCGCTACGTGGCCCCCGCCGAATTCGACCACTACCGCGAGTACGGGCGGGCCCTCGGCATCCGTCAGGTCGCGTCGGGTCCTTTGGTCCGAAGCTCCTACCACGCGGAGGAGCAGGCCGGCGTCGAGGTGTTCGTCCCCTAGCTCGTCCCGCGCGATCTGGACCCGATTCGCATCCTAGAGCAGGGTCCCAGTCAACAAGACCCGAGCCGTGGAGAAATAGATGATGAGCCCCGTCACGTCGACCAGCGTGGCGACGAACGGCGCGGAGGCGGTCGCGGGGTCGAACCCGATCCGTCGCAGGAGGAACGGCAGCATGGATCCGACGATGGTTCCCCAGAGGACGACACCCACGAGGCTGGTGGCCACCGTCAGCGCGATCAGGAAGTGGTGCGCCCCGTAGGTGTGGAACAAAGCCTGCCAAATCAGGATTCGCGCGATCCCGATCCCCGCAAGGATCGCCCCGAGCCCGAGCCCGGAGATGATCTCGCGCCGCATGACCCGCCACCAGTCACGCAGTTTCACTTCGCCTAGCGCCATCGCGCGGATCACGAGCGTCGTCGCCTGGCTGCCTGAATTTCCGCCGCTCGAGATCACCAACGGAACAAACAGGGCGAGGACCACCGCGCGCGCGATTTCGGCCTCGAAGTAGCCCATGGCCGTGGCCGTGAGACTTTCTCCCAGGAACAGCGCCGCGAGCCATCCGGCCCGGGCACGGATCATGGCGCCGACCCCGACACGGAGATAGGGAGCTTCCAGTGCCGCGGTACCGCCGATCTTCTGGATATCTTCCGTGGCTTCTTCGCGGACGACGTCGACGATGTCGTCGAGGGTGACGATCCCCTTCATCCGCCCCTCGGGGTCGACGACCGGGAAGGCCATGAGGCGATGCGCGGCAAAGAGCCGGCTCACCTCCTCCTGATCCATAGCCTCCGGCACCGTGATCAGCTCGGTGCGCATGATCGCCTCGATCTTCTGATCCGGTTTCGCGGTGATGAGGTCCCGGTAGGAGACGACGCCGAGGAGCCTGTGCTCGGACGAGAGCACGTAGGCGTAGGTCAGGGTCTCCGCGCGCTCGGCGGCGTGCCGCCTTAAGTAGGTGATCGCCTCGTCGACCGTCATGTCGGGGCGTAGCCGCGCGTACCGCGGGCTCATCAATCCTCCGGCATCGTCCTCGGCATAGGCGAGGAGCCCGCTCACGTCCTGCCGGGTGGGATCGTCGAGGAGCGCCATCAGCTCCTCGCGCTCGGCGTGGGGAACTTCCTGCACCAAGTCGGCGGCGTCGTCGGGCGCCAGGAGGCGCATCCACGACCGCCGTTCCGCCGGAGGGAGACCGAGGAGCAGCTCGGCTTGGTCTCGCGCGCTCAGGCTGAGAAAGAAATCTTCCGCTTCGGTGCGCTCGAGCGCGCGAAAGCTCTCCATTCGATCGGAGGGAACCAGGAGCGACCACGCCTCCTGGAGGTCGGAGACGGAGAGCGGCTCCTCAATTTCCGTATCGGGGCTCGATGACATTTCGGCCTCCACGATCGAGAGGACCATCGCAGGTCCCGGCGGGATCCGCGTCAAAGTCGCCCGATGCTAGAAGATCGGTTCCACCTTCATCAACCCCGAACGGCCAAGCGGCGTCTCCCAGCCGGGGCCACGGGGCGCTGTCGGGCGGCGAGGGGCCGAACCCGGCAGGGCGCGTGGGGTACAATGAAAGCCCGCGCCCCGCGCGGCGGAAGTCCCGTCACGGAGAAGGAAGATGAGCGCCCGGCAGCGCCCCACCATGTTGGTCGTCGACGACGATTCCGGTTCCTCGGGACTCCTCCGGGAGGTGTTCGTCCAGGAGGGATACGAGGTCGCCGTGGCGTCGAGCGGCGCCGAGGCGTTGCGGCTCGCGGCGGAGCGGCCGTTCGACATCGTCCTGAGCGACGTCCAGATGCCCGATATCGACGGGATCGAGGTGCTGAGAAGGCTTCGCAGCATCGCGCCCGACCTGAGCGTCATCCTGGTCACGGCCTACGGAACGATCGAGACGGCCATCCGGGCGCTCCATGAGGGAGCGATCGACTATGTCCGGAAGCCCTTCAAGCTCGACGAGGTCCGTCTCTGCGTCGCGCGGGCGATGGAGCGGCGGAAGCTGCGCCACGCGGCGAAGAGCGGCGCGGCCGCGGGAATGCCCTCGGGACCCGCCCCCGTGGATCCCGGCCGGACGAGGCCGATTATCGGATCGCACCCGGGCATGGTCGAGCTGTTCAAGCTGGTTTCGCGTGTCGCGGGGACCAAGAGCTCCGTGCTGATCATCGGCGAGAGCGGCACGGGCAAGGAGCTGATCGCTCGCACGATTCACGAATCGAGCCCTCGCCGCGACCGGCCCTTCGTCGCGGTCAATTGCACCAGCCTCTCCGAGACACTGTTGGAGAGCGAGCTCTTCGGCCACGTGAAGGGCGCCTTCACCGGAGCGATCGAGCGGCGCCCCGGGCTCTTTCTGGAAGCGAATCGCGGGACCGTCTTTCTCGACGAGGTCGGAGACATGTCGCTTTCGATGCAGGCCAAGCTGCTCCGCGTGCTGCAGGAGCAGGAGGTGAAGCCGGTGGGCGGAGCGGAGACGATCCCGGTCGACGTGCGGGTGGTGGCGGCGACGCACAGGGATCTCGAGGCGCTCGTGCGGGCGGGGGGCTTCCGGGAGGACCTCTACTATCGCCTCCATGTCGTGGCGCTGCACGTGCTACCGCTTCGGGAGCGGCGCGAGGACATTCCGGTCCTGGCCGGCCACTTCCTCCGCGAATACGCGGCGCGGTCCAACCGTCAGCTCTCGGGTTTTTCCCCGAAGTCCATGGAAGCCCTGCTGGCGCACACGTGGCCCGGCAACGTCAGAGAGCTGGAGAACGTCGTGGAGCGTGCGGTCGCGCTCTCGCCCGGCCCGATCGTGGAGGAAGGGGACCTCCCGGAAAAGTTGGCCGGATTGCCCATCGCCGCGCCGTCGGTTCAGACGACCCGGTCGAGGCCGACTCTGGATGAGCTGATCCGCGATCACGTCTTCGACGCGCTGGAGCGAGCCCACGGGAACAAGTCCGAGGCGGCCCGATTGCTGGGCATTCCACGGAGGACCCTCTATCGGATGCTCGAGAGGTACGCTGAAGCGGGATATGTGCCAGGAATAGGACATTCTGGCACATCGGTGCATTAATGGCGCATATTGTATAAATAATTTGTTAACAATATTTTAGCCAATATGTGCGTGTCGTATTGCCTCAAGCTGTATACGTTCTATCGACATAGCCTGAGGCATGCGACGCCCGCCCCAGGCAAAGCGGTTCTGTAAGGTGTTCCACTGATGGGCGTTGTTTCGGACGGCTGAATCAATCAAGAGGGGAGTGCTTTTGGCATGGCGGCTGCTCTAAGCATCAATCGATTGGATCCTGGGCCGACCGGCCCGGGCCCAGCGTGGCCCACTTGTGTGAGCCTGACACCCCTCGACTTTACGTCTGCGCACGGGGCCACGCTTAGGCGCGTGTCGAATCGGTTGAAGGCCCTTGGCAATTGACGACAGCCTCGCGATGCTTCTGCCCCCCACACTTCGCGAGAATCGTCCGCCAAGGGCCTAATTTTTCATTCGCGCGGACCCGCCCCATACCTAGACTCTTCAGCCGGTGAGCCGACCCTCCCTTTCGCCCACTGCCTGCGCGGTCATGGTCGCCGTGCTTCTTGGCGCGGCCGCGCCGGCCATCATTGGCGCCGCGGCGCCACCGTCCCCCGCTTCGCCTCAGCCCCCGGCCAAAGGCGCCCTCACCCGCGCCGCGCCCGCAGCCGTACCGCCCGATGAGATCGGGATCGTCGATGGCATCCCCATCACCCAGGCGGAATGGGACCGGCTCGCGAAGCCCTATTTCGAAGAGGTGCAGGTGCGCGCTGGGCGCCCCCTGAACGAAGATGAGAAGCGGCTCCTGCAGCACAATGTGCTGGACGAGCTGATCCGGGAGCGGCTGTGGCTCGCCGACGCCAGGCGGCGCGGGATGAAGGTGACCGACGTCGAGATCGATTCCCGCATGAAGCAGAGCGAATTCTTCAAGACCGCCGGTCAGGTGGATGAAGCCAAGTTCCAGGCCTTCAAGAGATCGCCCACATCGAACTACCCAGAGCTCAGGGCCCAGGTAGAGCAGACCCTCTTGCTCGAGGAATACACTCGATGGATGGAGCGTCGATTCGGGCCGAGGGAGTCCGAGCTCAAGAAGACGTTCGAGGAGCGGACGTCGCAGGCCTCGATTCGCTACGCGGTGGTGGGCCCCGACGCGGTAACCCTCGAGCCGGAGGCAACCGCCGCCCAGGTGCGGGCCTACTACGACGCCCACCCCGATGAGTTCATGGGCGACGAGGAGGCGCGGATCGAGTGCATCCGAATCGCGGCGAACCCCGAAGGCGCCACTGCCGATTCGTCCAAGGAGGAGGCCTCGCGGGCCGCGCTCAAGACCGCCACCAGCCTTCTGACGGAGCTGAGGGCGGGCGCGCCGGCCGAAGCCGCGGCCAAGCCTCACGGAGGGATCCACGACCCCGGTTGGTTCCGGGTGGGGGATCCGGTCCGCGGGCTGGGCCGCTCGGACGCGCTGGTCGCGGCCATCCGCGCCGCCGAGCCGGGCGAATGGATGCGGGAGCCGGTCCGCGTCGGTCCCTACTACGTCGTCGTCCGTCTCGCGGAGCGCCGGGATGCCCGGCGCCTGCCGTTTCGCGAGGTCGTGACGCAGGCGAAGAAGAAGGCTGACTCGGCGGTGCGAGAGGAGGCGCTCGACTCGCTCGCGAGGGCCGAGGTCCGGGCCCACCCCGAATCCTACTTCGTTCCGCGCGTGACCGTGTCCTGGGTATCCCGGAGCTTCGACTCGTTCGACGCCGGGCGTCCGCCCACCGCGAAGGAGATCGAGAAACGCCTGTCGCGGATCCGTCGGGATTCCCATGTCGCCGATACGTCGCGCGCCTGGACCGATTCCGTGCGGACCGGAATCCCTAACCTCATTCGCTGGGAGCGGAAACAGGAAGACGCCGCGCGCACCTTTCGTGATGTGGTGTCGCGCCTCAAGAAGGGAGAGGACCCCGCCAAAGTCGCTTCCCGCTACGCGGCGAGCGTAGGCACCTACTCGCGGTACCGCGGCGAGCCTCCCACGTCACCTCTTCTCGTGGAGGGGGCGCTTCAGGATTCGCTCTACGCGATGCGGCCGAAGGACGTCGTCGGCCCACGGCAGAGAGCCGACTCGGTATTCGCGGTCCGGGTCGAGCGGGTTGACCCGAATTTCCTTCCTCCCTACGCGGCCGCTCGGCCGGCCGCGCACGCCGCCGTGATCGAGCAGCGCCGAGAGGCCATCGCGCGCGAAGCGGAAGCCTATTTCAGGGAACACCGGGGCAACTATCGAACACCGACGCGCTGGGTGATCGATTACGCCCTGTTCCGGAGGGCGAAGCCGGAGGATATCGAGGTGGCCCAGGACTCGATCGCCGTGTACTGGCGCGAGCACCCGATCGAGTTCACCGAACCCGGGAAGGCCCGGGTCCGCCACGTCCTGATCGCGTTCCGCGCCGCGGACGGTTTGGCCGCCCGGGAAGCCGCGCGCCAAAAGGCGATCGCGGCGCGGAAGCGAATCGTGAATGGGGAAGACTTCGCCGCGGTCGCCAAGGAAGTCTCCGACGACACCGGATCGGCCTCCAAGGGCGGTGACCTGGGGGAGATGACCCGTGGAGCCGTGGTGAAGGAGTTTGGCGACGTGGCGTTCACGATTCCGGTGGGCCAGGTGAGCGAGGTGTTCGAGACCCGCTTCGGCTTTCACTTCCTCGAGGTGGAGTCCAGAAAGCCGGACCACCTCCGCCCGCTCTCCGACTGCACCGAGGAGATCCATGGCGTCTTGGGCCGGGATCTCGCCGATTCCCTCGCCCGACGCTCCGCCGCGGAGTTTCTCGCGACGGCCTCCCGTCAGGGGGCGTCGAGCGATTCCCAGAAAGTCGGGTGGACGCGCAGCCTGCCGGTTGCCTCGAGCGAGCAGCTGGGGGCTCTCGGCGCTGCTGCGTGGTTCGAGAAGGTGGTCGCTCCCCTTTCCGACGGCGCCGTGGCTCCAGCTCCGGTCACGCTGCAGGACGGTTATCTCGTCGTGAAGCGTGTCCGAGAGGTGCCGCCCGAGCCGGCGACCTTCGACCAGGTGAGAGACCGCGTCGTCGCGGACTACCAGCTCCAGCGCCGCCGAGCCGCGGCCGACTCGCTCGACCAGATCCTCCGCCCGGCGTTCGAAGGCGGCGCGGATCCGGAGACGCTCTTCGTCCCGGTCGGGGGGCTCAAGTTCAGCAAGCAATTCGGCCGTCAAGGGCCGATCCCCGATTTCGCGCGCGACCCATCGCTCGCGCGCGACTCGACCTACATCAGCCGCGTCTTTTCGACGGAGCCGGGGGGGCGCCTCCCCCCGCTCAAGGGGAACACCGGGATACTCTACGCGGTGGTCGACACGGTCATCGTGCTCCCGCCCGGTGATTTCGCCAAGCATCGGGATTCCCTCATCCGCGAGCTGATCGACCAGCGGGTGGAGGCCTGGACGCTGCGGCTTCGCTCCAAGGCTCCGATTCGAATTCACCGCAAGGATCTCCGCGCCCAGCTCGGTTGAGCCCGCCGTGTCGGATCGCGCTTGCGGCATGGCGACCCCGCGCGTAGCATCGGGGCTCCTCGCGCTTCGCCTCCCAGCGGTCCCGCTCCCGGGAGGATCTCGGGCATGCAGCGGGAACATGGCATTACGATTCGCGACATCGAAGAAGCGGAGCGGCCGCGCGAGCGCTTGTTGGAGCTCGGACCAGGCGCCCTCGGCGACGCCGATCTCATCGCCGTGCTCTTTGGAAGCGGCACCGGAGGAGAGGGCGTGCTCGAGACCGCCTCGCGCGTCGCTCGCTCGGTAAATCTCCGTCGCCTTCGCCACGTCGCCGTGGACGAGCTGCTTGCGATCAAGGGGATGGGCCCGGCGCGGGCGGCGCAGCTCCTGGCCGCCGCCGAGATCGGCCGCAGGCTCTGGCCGGAGGGGGATCCCGTCCCGCTCATCCGGGGGCCGGAGAATGTCTACGAATGGACGCAGGACATCCGGGGCTCAAACCGGGAGCACTTCGTGGGGTTCTATCTGAATTCGAGAAGCATGGTGCTTCGCCGCGAGATCATCTCGATCGGAAGCCTGAACGCCAGCATCGTCCACCCGCGGGAGGTGTTCGTGCCCGCCATCGCCGTGTCGGCCGCGAGCCTGATCCTGGCCCACAATCACCCCTCCGGCGATCCGACGCCGAGCGAGGAGGACCTGGCCATCACGCGAAGGATCCAGGAGGCCGGCCGCCTCTTGGGGATCGAGCTTTTGGACCACGTGGTGGTGGCGCGCGACTCGTACGCGAGCTTCAAGGAGAGGAGGCTGCTCCGATAGGAATTCGGCGCGTACCCGGAATCGCGGCGCTCGCGTTGGCCCTGGCGCTCGCGGGGGGTGGATGTGCGGGGTCGGGCGGCGGCTCGGGGTCGGCGAAGGCCTCGATCGATCCGACGGCTGGCCCCGACGCGCTCGTCTCTCTCGCCGACTCGGCGATCGCAGCCGGGGAGCCCGAGCTGGCGCGACGCGCCCTCGCCCGCGCGGCGGAGCTCGCGCCCCAGAGCGCGAGCGTGCGCACCGGATACGGACGGTATTACACGGCGGTCTATCGGTACAAGGACGCCAAGACCGAGTTCGAGCGGGCGTCCGAGCTCGATCCCAAGAGCCCGGAGCCGCACTACTGGCTCGGGATGGCTTACCTCAAGGCTGGCTCCAAGGATCAGGCGTTCCAGGCGCTCTCGAGGGCGCTGACGCTTGATCCCACTCATGCGGGGGCGCTGGACGCTATCCGCCCCCTTCTCGAGGACCGGTATCGTGCGGCGGGGATTCCGCCCGAGTACGCGTCGATTCCGGAGCGATCGACGGTCTCGCGCGGAGAGCTGGGGGTCATGCTCGCGGTGGAGCTGGGGCTCGACCCTGATCGGGCGATCTGGCGCGCCGACCAGGCCTATCGGACCGACTGGCCCGCGATCGATTCGGCGTGGGGCTCCCGTTGGCTCCGCGTCTCGGTGGCCCGTGGCTGGACATCCCCCCTCGCGGATGGGAGTCTCCACCTCGACGATCCGGTTACCCGGGGCGCGCTGGCGCTCCTGATCGCCCAAGTTCACTCGCACTCCGTGGTCTTCGCGAGCGCGGACAGCGCGCGCTCGGCGGCCGCAGGCGGAGCGGGCGCGAGCTCTTCTCCCGTCACGCCCTCGATCCCCGCCGCGGGCGATTTCCCTGACGTCGGTAGGCGCCACTACCTCTGGAAGGCGGCCGCCGTGGCCACCGAACTGGGGCTCCCCACGAGGGATGGGGGTCGGTTCGAGCCCCAATCATTCGCGACCGGCTGGGAGAGCTTGCGCGCCCTGCGAGGCCTCGCGCGCTCGATGGGGGCGATGCCGATAGTTTCAGGGGAACCTGCACAAGTACCTCTGGTAAAATAGTATTCGTGACGCGACACCCGGCCGGCCTCTGGGCCGCGGCCCTCACCTTGCTCCTGCCCCTCGCTACCCCGGCCGCGCCGATGGCCTCCGCCGCGACGCATTGGGAGCCCCCCGCGTCAAACGGCCGGCTGGAGGGCACCGCCTTGCCGGGCCGGGGACCGGGCAACGTCGTGCCGACGGCGTCGCTCCCGGCACTCTCGGGGCGGCACGCCCCCTCGCTGTCGACCGCCGACACGATCATCGTCTTCAACAACGACCTCGAAGCCCTGTCGAGCCCCTCGAACGAGGGTGGCTGGACCCATGTCGACGACTCGGCCCAGCCGACCGGTTGGAACATTTCAAACCTCTACGCCTGCGGGAGCCATGCCTTCTGGTGCGGCATCGTCGATTCCTCGTGGACCGGCGACCCCAATCGAAGGGGCTACGCCAACAACTGGGAGCAGTCGCTGGAGAACTTTGCGGACCTGGCGGGAGCGGCTTCGCCCTACACGCTCTCGTTCAAACACCGGATGAACGTCCAGAACGGATCCGACCGGGGATTTGTGGAGGTGTTGAGCCTGAGCGAAGGGTGGATCCCGCTGGCGTCGTACACCGGCGTGGTGAACGACGGGGGCGGGACCCTCTGCAACACCGCCACCATCACGATCCCCGATTCGGTCGTCGCGGAGTCAAATCCGGTCCACTTCCGGTTTCGGTTCTCCAGCGACAACAGCGGATCGTCGGAGGACGGGCTCTATCCCGCGGGTGAAGGCTGGTCGATCGACGATGTGACCGTGAAGGGCGGCGTTTTCGACGTTCGTTTCTTCGATGACATGGAGGCGGGACTCGGGACCTGGACGCGCTCGACGTTCCCGGCCGTCGGGGACTACTGGAAGATCGTCGCCAATCCCGTGACGCAGCAGGTCTGCACGACCAACACGACCAAGGTGTGGCAGGTGGCGAACAACGTGACCGAGGCCTTGGTTCCTCGGCTCGACAACAAGCTGATCAGCCCGCCGGTCGCGACCAATCGAGCCGATCAGGTCTTCCTCTTCTTCGACGTCTACCGCGAGCTTTCCTTCTTCTCCTGCTTCTACTACGCGGTCTCGTTCCGCACCCGGAACGTCGGCGCGCCCTCCTGGTCGGGCTGGATCGATCCGACGGGCCTTCTCTACTACGGCGTGGAGCAAGAGTGGCTCCGCCAGACCATCGCGCTGGCTGGGGCCGCCGGCGTCGACTCCGTCCAATTTCGGATCACCGTCAAGGATTACGGGCCGATCCTCTGCTCGGGGAGCCAGACGACCATCGGCACGACCATCTTCCTCGACAATCTCAAGGTGGGCGTGATCGGATCGGCGGGACCGGCGATCACCGTGACGGAGGGAAATCTCTACAACGACACCTTCCGCACCACCCCGTTCTTTGGAAACGACAATTTCAACACCCCGCATGGAGACAGCGTCGCGGTGAGCGTGGGAGCCGCCCGGGGCCTGAAGAGCGCCTCGCTGCTCTACAGCCTGAACGGGGCGGCGTTCAACACCGTCGCCCTCACCAAGGCGGGCCCAGCTGCGCCGAGCGTGTACTTCGGGGACGTGGCCGCGGGGAGCTACGCGCGCGGAACCGAGCTGCGCTACTACTTCAGCGCGACCGACTCGCTCAACGCGACGGTGACCCTTCCGGTCGACGCGGTAGCGGCGAGTCACTACTACCGCGCGACGGTTCTCCCGGCGATCCAGACCGGCTCGGGCCTCTGCCCGGACGACACCGCGCGAATCCTCTACGTGAACGCGACCGCAGGGCCCGACGCGCAGACCGGAATCGCCCAGAGCCTGACGGCGCTCGGCGCGCGGTTCGATCGGTTTGACGTCAACGACGCGACGTCGGGGGGCGGGAACACGCCGGGGGGCGGCAATCCGGCCGATCCGGCGCACGCCTGGCCCGCCGTACCGCTCGCCACGCTGGGGGTCTACAAGGCGATCCTCTGGGACACGGGCGATCGGGCGGCGCTGACGCTGAGCGCCGCAGGACCAGTCGCTCCTGACGAGCTGGCTCGGGCTGACTGGGAAGAATCGCGGGCTGATCCTGGCGGGCGACAATCTCGCCTACGATCTGACCGTCAACGACCAGGGCATCCCCAACTTTCTCTCGTGCACGATCGGGGCGACCTTCCTCAATGACGTCTGGGAATCCGCGCCACAGGACTCGCTCACCCCGAACCTCGCGGGCGAGCCAGGGACCCGGGTCGTGTCCGAGATCTTTCCGGTGAATGGGGACTGCCCGGGTATCAACCGGTTCGACGGGCTCTTTGTCTCTTCGTGCGCGGGCACCAACGGCCGCGCTTGGCTCCGGTATCCGAACACCCTCCCCGCGGCCACCGAGCGGCGCGGCGCTCTGGGCGCGGCGGGCGGTGACAGCCTCAGGGCCATGCTCCTCGGCTTCTCGCTCGACTACATGACGAGCGCGACCCGGCGAAACCTGTTCCTCTACCGCACGCTCGTGGAGGAGTTCGAGAACTTGAGCTGCTACCCGGCCACGGGGGTCCCGGTCTCGCCCTTGGTTTCGGGGGAGGGCTCGGCGCGCCTCTACCCGGCCGCGCCAAATCCGTTCAATCCGCACACGACCATCCGCTTCGCGCTGGATCGGGGCTCTCGAGTCACAGCTTCGGATCTACGGGGTGAGCGGGATCCTCGTCCGGACCCTGGCCGACCGATTCTTCCCCGCGGGGGAGTACCGCCTCGTCTGGAACGGCGAGGACGACCGGGGGCACCCCGTGGGCAGCGGAACCTACTTCTTGAGCCTCCTTGCGAACGGTTCCCCGGCGGAAGCTCGTAAGGTCATCCTCTTGCGCTAGGGCTCTCCGCAGGGGTATCCTCTCTCCCAGTCGCAGACATCCTTCGGGGCGGGGTGAAAGTCCCCACCGGCGGTAAAGCCCGCGAGCCTTGGAGATAATTCTCCAGGGCAGATCCCGGTGAGATTCCGGAGCCGACAGTTACAGTCTGGATGGGAGAAGGATCGTCGCACAGCACGGGTATGTCCGGCCCATGGCCGGGCTCGCCCCGCGGGTGTCTGCCTGCGGGGATTTTTATTGTGAGCCTTCGAACCGAATCGAGTATCTCGGGCGGCCGCAGGGAGTCCAAGGTGGAAGGGACGACCGCGGCCGAGGAGCGCGCCATGCGCCAGGCGATCCGCCTGGCCCGGCGCGGTATTGGATCGACCCATCCCAATCCCAGGGTCGGCGCGGTGATCCTTCGAGGAGGGGACCCGGTCGCCACCGGCTTTCACCTCCGATGCGGCAGCGCGCACGCCGAGGCGCGGGCCATCGAGCAGGCGGGTGATCTCGCGAAGGGAGCCACCCTCGTCGTCACGTTGGAGCCATGTGCCCACTTTGGCCGCACGCCCCCATGTGTGGACGCGATCGTGAGGGCTGGAATCCGGCGCGTGGTGATCGGGATGCGCGACCCGAACCCGCTTGTCGACGGACGCGGAATCGATCGGCTCGTCTTGGAAGGCATGGAGGTGGAGATTGGGCTCCTGGAATCCGAGTGCCGCTCACTCAACCCGCCCTACTTGAAGCAGCTTCAAACCGGCCTTCCCTGGGTGACGCTGAAGGCCATGCTTTCCCTCGACGGCCGGATGGCCAGCGAAAGCGGGGAGTCGCGCGGCCTGGGGGGCGACGCGGAGCAGCGCCTGGTCCACCGCCTCCGCGCGGAGTCCGACGCCGTGCTCGTGGGCATCGGGACGGTGCTCGCGGACGATCCGCTCCTGACGGTCCGCCTCGCGAAGGGGCCCACGCCGCTTCGGGTGGTTCTCGACTCCACGCTCCGCATGCCGACGACCTCGCGGCTTCTCGGGTCGACCGCGACCTCTCCCGTCGTGGTCGCGACAACCTCGTGGGACACGGAGCGGATCCGGAAGCTCGAGGAGCGCGGCGCCTCGGTCTGGAGCTTTGAGCCCGACCGAGATCGGCGCGTCCCGCTGGAGGCGCTCTTGCGCAGGCTCGCCAGCGAGGGCCGCTACGCGGTCCTGGTGGAAGGAGGCGCCGCGGTGCATACCTCCTTCCTCCGCGAAGGTCTGGCGGACCGCGTCGCGATCGGCGTAGCACCGCTCATCCTGGGAGGAAGCGATTCCGTCTCGCTCGCCGGCGATCTGGGACGGACGCACCTCGCGCAGGGAATTCCGATCGGACGGCTCCAAGTCCGGCGGTTGGGGCGCGACCTCTGGATCGAAGGGAACATCCTCCGGGAAGGACCTTTCGATGTTTAGCGGCATCGTCGAGCGGATCGGAATCGTCGAGCGCGCGTCGAAAGAGGGCGAGGGTGTCCGCTTGGCCATTCGCTCCGGTTTCGACCGGGAGCTGTCGGCCGGCGCGAGCGTCTCCGTGAGCGGCGTCTGCCTTACCGTCGAGCGCGATTCCGGAGGACTTTTCGAAGCGGTCGCGGTCGAGGAGACGCTCCGAAGGACGACCTTGGGGACCCTTCGGCCCGGGGCGCGGGTGAATCTGGAGCGGGCGATCAAAGCAGGCGATCCGCTTGGCGGGCACTGGGTCCAAGGGCACACGGACGCCGTCGCCTCGATCCGCTCGGTCAGGGCCGACTCGGGCGACGTGCGCGTCGAGATCGAGATTCCGGCCGCGCTCCAGCGCTACGTCGCCGAGAAGGGCTCTCTTTGTGTCGACGGGATCAGCCTGACCGTCGCGGCCTGGAGCGATCCGGTCGCGGTGGTCGCGCTGGTGCCGTACACGCTCTCCCACACGATCGCCTCGGAATACAGGACCGGCGGCCGTGTGAATCTTGAAATTGATATCGTCGCCCGCTACCTCGAACGCCTCCTGGATGCCCGGGGAGAGCGGGGCCAGGCCGCGGGTTTGGGATCGGTCGAGGGGAGGATCGCGTGAACAAGAAACAGATCCGGCCCCAGCCGAGCGCCGAGATCGAGGCCGCGCTCGCGGCGCTCCGCGCGGGATCGATGATCGTGGTCGTCGACGACGAGGATCGCGAGAATGAAGGAGACTTCGTGATGGCGGCCGCCAAGACCACCGCCGAGGACGTCAACTTCATCACCCGCGAGGCGCGCGGGCTTCTCTGCGTCTCCATGCCGGGGGCGCGGCTGGACGAGCTGGGCCTGGCGCTGATGGCGCCGCTCAATACGGCCCGCTACGCGACGCCGTTCACCGTCTCGGTCGACCTGTTGCGGGGAACGACCACCGGCTCTTCCGCGCAGGATCGCGCCCTCACCATCCGCGCCCTCGCGTCGTCCAAGACGCGGCCCGAGCAGCTGGCCCGGCCGGGCCACGTCTTTCCGTTGCGCGCGGATGATCAGGGTGTGCTCCGCCGCGCGGGCCACACCGAAGCGGCGCTCGATCTCGTCCGACTCGCCGGCCTGGGCCACGCGGCCGTCCTTTGCGAGATCCTCTCCCCGGACGGGACCATGGCGCGCGGCCCCGCGCTGAATCGACTGGCCAAGAGACACGGCCTCCCCCTCATCACCATCCGCGATCTCGTGCGGTACCGGTATCGGAAGGAGCGGCTCGTCAAGCGCATCGCGGCCTCGCGCCTTCCGACCCGTTATGGGGACTTCAAGATCGCCGTCTACGAAAGTCAGATCGACGGCCACCACCACGTCGCGCTGGTCAAGGGCAAGCCGTCGAGGCAAGCGCCGCCTTTGGCCCGGGTCCATTCACAGTGCCTGACCGGCGACGTCTTCGGCTCCCTCCGGTGCGACTGCGGCGAGCAGATGGCCTCCGCGCTCGCGCGGATCGACCAGGAGGGTTCGGGGGTATTCCTCTATCTGCGCCAGGAGGGAAGAGGCATCGGGCTCGCGAACAAGCTCCGCGCGTACGAGCTTCAAGACCTCGGGCTCGACACGGTGGACGCCAATCTCAAGCTCGGCTTCGCGCCCGACCTCAGGGATTATGGCGTGGCGGCCCAAATTTTGAGCGACCTCGGCTTTGGACGGATCCGCCTCCTGACCAACAACCCGAAAAAGATCGCCGCGCTGGTCGACTACGGAATCGACGTCGTGTCGCGGGAGCCGCTCGAAATCCACCCCAACGCGATCAACCGGCGCTACCTCGAGACCAAGCGCGCGCGGCTCGGCCATTTGCTCAATCACCCCAAGCTCCGCCTCCTGGACGAAGCCCATACCGGAAGCCGACGCAGGAGCCGCGCGTGAGCGAAGCCCGCGGCGCTCTTCCCGCGGGGCCCCGCCGACGCGGCGGCGCCCCGCGCGGACGCCCTCGCCTGCGGGGACCGCTTCGGATCGAAGGGACCCTGGACGGGAGCGCCCTTTCGATCGCGGTCGTGGCGTCCCGATTCAACGGGGATCTCTGCGAGCGGCTCCTCTTGGGCGCGCTCGCCACGCTCGACCGGCACGGCGTCCCGAGCGAGAACGTGGTGGTCGTGCGGGTGCCAGGGGCCTTCGAGATCCCGACCGCGGCGCTCCATCTGGCGCGGTCGCGCCGGTGGGACGCGGTCGTCTGCGTCGGCGCGGTCGTCCGCGGAGAAACACCTCACTTTGACTGGGTGGCAGGCGAATCGGCTCGGGGTATCTCGCGGGTCGCCCTGGAGACCGGCGTTCCAATCCTCTTCGGGCTCGTCACCGTGAACACGATGGAGCAGGCGCTCGAACGGGCCGGTGGGAAGCGGGGCAATCGGGGCGCGGACGCGGCGGAAGCCGCGATCGAGATGGCGCACGTGACCCGGGCGCTCGGGCGGAGGCGCCCGCGATGAACCGCCGGCGCGAGGCCAGGGAAATCGCGTTTCGGGCCACGTATCAATCGGACGTGACCGGCGACCCGATCGACCGCTGTTTGGGCGAGATCGTCGAGGAGCTGGATATCCGCGACGATGTGAAGGAGTTTGCCGGCTCCCTGGTCCGGACCCTGGCGGAGCACCGCGAGGAGATCGACGCGGCGGTCTCTCGCATCGCGCAGAACTGGTCCATCGGCCGCATGGCGGCCACCGACCGGTCGGTCATCCGGCTCGCCGCGGCGGAGCTTCTCTACCACGGTGACACGCCGACCCGCGTCGCGCTGGACGAGGCGATCGAGATTGCCAAGAAATACGGGATGGAGACGTCGGGATCGTTTGTGAACGGAATCCTTGACCGGATCGCCCACGAAGCGCGACCCTCCGTCGGATGACCACCGCCTTCATCTCCGACATCCACGGAAACCTCGAAGCGCTCGACGCCGTGCTCGCCGAAATCGATCGGCGCGGGCCGAAGCGCGTCATCTGCCTTGGCGACATCGTCGGATATGGCGCGAGTCCCAACGAATGCCTCGCGCGGGTGAGGGAGCGATGCGAGATCGTGCTCCTCGGCAATCACGATGCCGCCGCGAGCGGCGGCCCGGAGGCGGCCCGGTTCAACATCTACGCCCGGGTGGCCGCCGAGTGGACCGCCAAGACCCTGACCCGCGACAACCGCGAGTACCTACAGCGGCTCCCACTGACCTCCTCGGAGGAGTCCTTCTTCCTCGTCCACGCGTCGCCGGCTTGCCCCCGCGACTGGGAGTACCTCCTAGACCGCTTTGACGCCGAGCCTCAATTTCATTACTTCACGGAGCCGGTCTGCTTCATCGGACACACCCACCAGCCGGCCGTCTACATGGCGGACCCGGGCGGGTGCAAGTCGCTTCCGGTCTCCGATCTCACCTTTGATCCGGATCGCCGATACATTGTCAACGTAGGGAGCGTCGGCCAGCCGCGGGACCACGACCCTCGGGCTTGCTTCGTCCTGTTTCACGAGCCCGCCGGGCAGATCGAGTTCATCCGCGTGCCGTACGACATCGAGGGCGCCCAGGCGAAAATCCGGGCGGCACAGCTCCCGGAGGTCCTCGCCGCGCGCCTCGCGACCGGAGAGTAGAGGGGGCGGTGCGGGCTTCCACCGAGGCGCACTGGACCCGATTCTGGAAGGATCGGGCCGAGATCGACGAGGTCTACCCCACCGCGGGGCGCGTCGTGGAGCGGATTACGGCCGAGGGTCCCATTCAGGGGAAACGGGTCCTCGAGGTGGGGGCTGGATCGGGGCGAGACAGCGTCGCGCTCGCCGAACAGGGAGCGATCGCCGTGATGCTCGACTACTCCATGGCGTCGCTTCAGGTCGCCCGGAACGTCTCCCGGAGAGCCGGGATCTCGCCCCACCTGGTCCGCGCCGATGCCCTCCGGATGCCCTTTCGGGACGGCTCCTTTGACGTCGTCTTCCATCAGGGCCTGCTCGAGCACTTTCGCGATCCCCGCCCGCTCCTCCACGAGAACGTTCGAGTCCTGCGCCCCGATGGCATGCTGCTCGTCGACGTTCCGCAGCGTTTCCATCTCTACACGTTGGTGAAGCACGCTCTGATCGTGGTGGGGAAGTGGTTCGCGGGGTGGGAGACGGAGTTCACCATCGGAGAGCTGGAGCGGTTGATGCGGCGGGCGGGGGTGCGGATCGTACGGCGCTACGGGGCGTGGATGGTCCCCGGGCTTTTCTACCGATCGACGCGCCTCGCGCTCCTCCGCGCGGGCATCGCCAAGCTTCCGCTCGATCCGCCGCCGATCCCGGTGATCACGCCGATCCTTGCGTCCATTCGTTCCGTCTGGGAGCGCACGCCCTTCGCGTTCTACACCTACTTTGTGATCGGCGCCATCGGACGGAAGGAGGGGAGCGCGCCCTCCGGACCCCCGGCTTGAACGTGATCGCGTTCAACTGGCGCGACCCCAAGCATCCCGAGGCGGGCGGCGCGGAGCTTCACCTGTTCGAGATCCTGAGACGGATCGTGCGGGACGGCGGGCGCGCGACCTGGCTGGCCGAGCGGTATGCCGGGGCGCCAGAGGAGGATGCGGTCGATGGAATCCGGATCCATCGCGCGGGTTCATGGTACAATGCGCACCTTGCCCTCGGCGCGCTCTATCGCGGACGGTACCGAAGGGAGCGATTTGATCTCGTCCTGGACGACATCAACAAAGTTCCGTTCTTCACGCCGCTCTTTGCCACCGCGCCCGTCTTGGCCGTCGTCCCCCATCTCTTCGGTACGACGGCGTTCCACGAGGCTCCCGCTCCCATCGCGGGAATCGTCTGGGCCCACGAGAGCCTGATACCGTTCGTGTACCGACAAACCCCCTTCCTCGCGATCTCCGAGAGCACGCGCTCCGATCTTTCCGCACGGGGCATCGATCCGGGGCGGATCTCGGTCGTGCCGTGCGGCCTCACGCAGGCCGACTACGCCGTGACCACTCCTCCGGAATCGCGGCGCGATCCGACGATCTGCTTTCTCGGCCGTCTCCGTCGGTACAAGGGGGCCCAGTTCGCCGTTCGCGCTCTGCCGCGCGTGCTCGAGTCGGTGCCCGAAGCCCGGTTGGTCCTCGCGGGGGATGGGCCCTACCGTCCGACGCTCGAGGGGCTCGCGCGGTCGCTGGGCGTTTCGGAGCGTGTCCGGTTCCTCGGATCGGTCTCGCAGCCCGAAAAGGTGGCGGCGCTCAACGCGGCCCAGGTCGCCGTCAATCCCTCGCCGAAAGAGGGCTGGGGATTGACGGTGATCGAGGCGAACGCCTGCGGCACGCCCGTGGTCGCGAGCCGAAGCCCTGGACTTGTGGAGTCGGTCCGGGACGGGGAGACCGGAATCCTCGTGCCGCACGGCGACGTCCCGGCGCTCGCCGACGGCCTGATCCGGCTTCTGAGGGACCGGGAGCTCCGCCTGCGCCTGGCGACGGCCGCGATTCGCTGGGCCGGGCGGTTTGATTGGGAGACCTGCTATCGGGGGAGCCGCGCGGTCATGGAGCGCGCGGCACAAGGGCGGGCGGCGTGAAGAAGCCCTCGATCGGCGGCTGGATCAGCCGGTACAAGGTGCCGTTGATCGCGATCAAGGTGCTCTTGAGCTTCGCCCTCTTCGCCTACGTCGTGGCCAAAGTCTCGCCCGGGGACATCTGGGCCACGATTCGACCGGCGAATCCGCGCCTCCTGCTCGCGGCCGCGGGCCTCTTTCTGTTCTCGAGCATCGTCGGGAGCTGGCTCTGGGCCCGCCTCCTGCGCGCCCAAGGAGTCCCGATTCCGTATCAGAAGGCGGCCTCGTACTACTTCGTGGGGCTCTTCTTCAACAACTTCCTCCCTTCGAACATCGGGGGCGATATCGCGCGGATCAGCGACGCTTCCAAGCACGCCGAGCACGTCAGCTCGGTCTTCTCCGCGACGCTCATGGACCGTCTGATCGGCGTTCTCGCGATGGCCTCGGTGGCCCTGCTCGCCTCCTTCGCCGCGATCGATCGATTTCACCTCTACGCGATCTACACCGCGATCGTGATCACCTTCCTGGTCTCTCTGGGGTTCTTTCTGAGCATCTTCAATCGAACCGTGCTCACCGCCTTTGAGTGGCCATTCCGCGTCGTGGGCGCGCGGTCGATCGAGCGGGGAATCACGCGGTTGATGGACGACCTGCACGGGTTCCGGAGCCAGGGTGGGACCCTCCTCGCCGTCTTCGCCGCCTCCCTCGTCGTCCAGATCAGCCGGATCCTGGTCCATTACCTGGTGGGGCTGGCCCTGGGGGTGCGGGTGGCGGTGGGGTACTATTTCCTGTTCGTCCCAGCCCTCGCCGCGCTGGTCTCGCTGCCCATCTCCCTCAACGGGCTTGGGATCCGGGAGGGGGCTGGCGTTGTTCTATTTCAAATGGCGGGTCTTACGCGCGAGCAGGCCTTCACGGTTCCATTCTTGACCTACTTGGTGTCCGTCCTCATCAGCCTGCTCGGGGGGCTCATCTTCGTGTCCCGGCCGCCCCGCCGGGCGATCAACACGATCCTGGAACGCCGTCGAACGGCGCGCGCCCAAACCCGGCGCGCGGGGAAGGGAGTCGAATGACCGCGACCAAGCGGTGGCACATCCTGGGCGCGATTCTGGCCGTGGGGGTGCCGCTCTGGGCATACATCCGAACCGTGACCCCGACCGTCCCGTTCTGGGACTCGGGCGAATTCATCGCCACCTCCTTGACCCTGGGTCTCCCCCATCCTCCGGGGAACCCGGTCTACACGATGCTCGGACGGATGATGAGCCTCCTTCCCATCGAGAGCGTGGCGTGGCGCGTCAATTTCATGAGCTCGCTCGCTTCCGCGCTGACCTGTCTCTTCACGTTTCTCTTCACCGTCCGAGCGCTCCGCCGGACCGTCGCATCGGAGCCGGCCAGCGTCGCCTCCACGCTCGCCTGCGAGCTGGGCGGGATCGCCGCCGCGTGGCTCGTGGCGTTCGCCAGCTCCTTCTGGGACAGCGCGATCGAGGCGGAAGTCTACTCGCTCTCCTCGTGCCTCATCGCGTTCACCATATGGCTCGCGTTCCAGTGGTGGGATCACGTCGGCGAGCCAGGAAACGACAAGATCCTCCTGCTGATCGTCTATCTGCTGGCGGTCTCCACCGGCGTCCACCTCGGGACCATCCTGATCGCGCCGGCGCTCCTGCTCCTGTTCATCATGGTCCGCCCCAGCTACTTCGCGAGCCCCAAGTTCCTGGTTCCGACGGTGTTCTTTGGCGCGTTCCTGATCGTTTATTTCATGAACGGCATGCTGGGCGTCGGGATCCCCGGGATCTTTTTCAGCGGCGTCCTGGCGCTCGCGGCCATCTACGCCGCGGTCAACCACCGCTTCTACTTCAAGAACAATCTCTTTGGCTGGTGGACCCTCCTGATTCTGGTGGGCTTCTCGGTTCAGATCTTCCTTCTGATCCGGAGCCAGCAGATGCCGATGATCAACGAGGGTTCCCCCACGACCCTCGCCACGTGGCTCGAGTACCTGAGCCGCAAGCAGTACGGCCCGTCCAATCCGTTCGATCGTCGCGCGGAGCTGTGGTACCAGATCCAGCACATGTACCTCCGCTACATCGGCCAGCAATGGCACCTCATCGAGCGGATCGGACAGCTCGACCTCTCGTCGTTCTGGGTCAAGGCCGTGAACGCGATCCCCTACTTCTTCTTCTTCCTCGGGGCCTGGTGGAACTATCGCCGCGACCGGACGACGTTCTGGTTCTTCCTCGCGACGCACGTGATCATGGGGCCGGGGCTGATCTTCTATCTGAATTTCACCGATCACGAGGTCCGGGAGCGCGACTACTTCTTCACCAACTCGTATCACTTCATGGCGGTCTGGATGGGCATGGGCGCGGGAGCCGCGTTCCACGCGCTCGCGAAGGGGCTCTCGCCCCGGGCGTCGTCCGCCCCGGCGCGGGGGAACGGAGGACCGCGGAGATACCGCGGCGCTCGAGCCGCTCCCCCGGGCGGCTTCCTCCCGGCTTCTCCTGGGGCTGGGCGGTGCCGCGCTCTTGGGATTCGCACTCCTCCCGATGAGGAGCGGTTGGTTCACCCACGATCGGTCCGGGTTCTACATCGCCCACGACTACGCCTACAACATGCTGGCGCCGCTGGAGCCGGGCGCGGTGGTCTTCACGAACGGCGACAACGACACGTTTCCGCTCTGGTACATCCAGGAGGTGGAGGGCGTCCGTAAGGACGTTCGGGTCGTCAACCTGAGCCTTCTGAACACGCCTTGGTACATCCGTCAGCTGCGGGACCTCAGAACCCAAGGTGCCGATCTCCTATACCGATTCGCAGCTCGAGATGCATCGGGCCGTATCAGGACGAGAAGACCGGAAAGGTTGTCTGGGTGAAGGATCTCGCGACGCAGGACATCATCAAGACGAACGCGTGGAGGCGGCCGATCTACCTGGCGGTCACGGTCCCGGACCAGATGGGGCTCGAGAAGCGGCTCACGCTCGAGGGGCTCGTGTTCCGCGTCAACCCACAGGAATCCGGGCGATCGGTGGACGTCGAGAAGACGATGCACAACCTCTACAGCGTCTTTCAGTACAAAGGGCTCCTGGACAAGAATCGGGCGTACGATACGTCGGTCTACAAGGACGATAACGCCTACCGGCTCGTGCAGAACTACGCCGCGGCCCACGTCCAGGTCGCCTACCAGCTCCAGATCGCGGGCAAGGCGGAAGAGGCGATCCGGGTTCTTCAGGACGCCGTCAAGGTTTCGCCGGACTTTCCCGGGCTCCTCGAGTATCTGGGGAGACTCTATGAAGACACCGGTCGCCTGCCCGAGGCCGAGAAGCTCTACGTCGAGGGCGTGCGCCGCTTCCCGACCGCTCCCGAGTTCCATTTCCACCTCGGCGTGACCTACTACCAGACCGGTCGGGTGGACGAGGGAATCGCGGAGCTGAGACGCGCGGCGGAGCTGAACCAGCAGTACTTCGATTGGTTCAGCGCGCTCTTCACCGCGCTCTGGCAGACCGGCCAGCGCGCCGAGGCGGTCGATGTACTCCGGACGTGGATGCGGGCGCATCCCGAGGATCGGGAGGGCGCCAACTACCTGAAGCAGTACGAGGAATCCCTCCGCATCTTCGCCGGAAAAGCCCCGCCGCCCCCCGGCGACCGGTTCCCCGGGAAGCGCGGCGGGTGAGCCGCGCGCTGGTCACGGGGGTCGCGGGATTCCTCGGCTCGACCCTCGCGGAGGCGCTCCTCGCATCGGGCTGGGAGGTCGTGGGCGTCGACGCGTTCCTCGACAACTATTCCTCGCGGCGAAAGCGGGAGAACCTCGTCGGCGCGCTCGGCCACGGTCGATTTCGCCTGGAGGAGGAGGACCTGAGGAGCGCCCCGATCGCACGCTTGCTCGACGGTGTCTCCCACGTCATCCACCTCGCGGCTCTGCCCGGAGTGCGATCGAGCTGGGGTGACTCGTTTCGGGCCTACGCGGAACACAACGTCGTCGCGACGCAGCGCCTCCTGGAAGCGATGCGCGGGAGCTCCGTGACGCGGATGGTCGTGGCGTCCAGCTCATCGATCTACGGGATGCCGACCCGGTTTCCGACACCGGAAGACGAGCCGCCGCGGCCGCTCTCGCCTTACGGCGTGACCAAGCTGTCCACGGAAGCATTGCTTCACGCTTACAACCGGACCTTTGATCTCCCGGTGGTGTCGCTCCGTTACTTCACGGTCTACGGACCGCGCCAGCGCCCCGACATGGGGTTTTACGCCTTCTTCGAGGCCGCCCGGCACGAGACCGCGGTCACAGATCTACGGAGACGGCGAGCAGACGCGGGATTTCACCTATGTGGACGACGCGGTTTCGGCCACGATCGCGGCCATGACCCGCCCGACCCGTGAGCTGACGTACAATGTCGGCGGCGGACACCGCGTCTCCCTGAACGATGTGCTGGGGCGGATCGAGCGGGTCACGGGAAGGCCGCTGAAGAGGCACCACGTGGCGCCATCACCCGGGGATCCGCGCGACACCTCCGCGGACTGCGCGCGCGCGCGTCGGGATCTGGGATACGACCCGAGGACGGATCTCACGGACGGGTTGGAGCGGCAGTGGGCGTGGCAGCGAAACCGGTAGCGGGGGAGGGAACGTCGTGAATTCGGAGGCTCCCGGAGTCGACCTGACCGTACTCGTTCCCGGTCCTGAACGAGGCCGAGAACATCCGGCCGCTGGTCGAAAAATTGGTCGTCGACCTCGCCCCCCTCGGAAAGAGCTACGAGATCCTCGTCGTCGACGACGGCTCGACCGACGGCACGTTTGATCAAGTCCGCGCGCTCTCCGGCTCGGTGCGCGGGCTTCGCGGAATCCAGCTGCGGCGCAACTTCGGGAAATCGGCCGCGCTCTCGATCGGGTTTCGCGCGGCGAGGGGCGGCCGCGTGGTCACGATGGACGGCGACCTCCAGGACGACTCGGCCGAGATCGGCCGGCTCCTCGCGAAGCTCGACGAGGGGTACGACCTCGTTTCCGGTTGGAAGCAGGCGCGCAAAGATCCGATCAGCAAGACGATTCCTTCCAAGCTGTTCAACGCGGTCACCGCGGCGGTGAGCGGGGTCTCGCTCCACGACATGAACTGCGGGCTCAAGGCGTACCGGAGCGAGGTGACGCGCACGGTCCAACTCCGCGGGGAGCTGCATCGTTTCATCCCGGTGCTGGCTCACTGGAACGGGTTTCGCGTCGCGGAGATCCGCACCGTTCATCATCCCCGGCTCCACGGAAAGACCAAGTTCGGGGTCTCCCGTTTCCTGAACGGGTTCCTCGACCTCACCGCGGTCATGTTCCTCACGACCAGCGGGAACCGCCCGGTGCATCTGTTCGGGCGCCTCGGGATCCTCTTCGCCCTGGCGGGGGCGGCGCTCACGATCCTCTACACCTGGCCGTGGTTCTTGGGCCACGGCCTAAGGCTTCGCCCCGGCCTGCTCTTTGGGCTCGTCCTCGTGATCCTGGGTATTCAATTCCTCTCGCTCGGCTTCCTGGGGGAGATGATCGCGGGAAGCCGGACGGAGGAGCCGCACGACGCGATCCGGGATCGCGTCTAGGGGAGCCGTCGCGGGCTTCCGCGTGCGATGAAGGTCGCGCTCCTCGGGCCCACCTACCCGTACCGGGGCGGGATCTCCCACTACACCACGCTCCTCGCGCGGGCGTTCGCGCGGGATCACGAAACCCACATCGTCTCGTTCTCGCGGCTCTACCCCGGCTTCTTGTTCCCAGGCGCGACCCAGTTTGACCGGAGCGAGAATTCGATCCGTCCGCCCGTCGAGCCGGAGCGGCTGCTCGACAGCATCCAGCCTCTGAGCTGGCGGCGGACGGGGCTCCGCCTGCGCGAGCTCGGCCCGGATCTCCTGGTGGTGCCGTGGTGGCACCCCTTCTTCGGCCCTTCGCTCGGGACGGCGGCGCGGGCCGCTCGTCGCGGTGGCGCCCCGAAGCGGATCTTCCTCTGTCATAACGTCGAGCCTCACGAGGCGACGCCGATCGACCGGTGGCTCGCGGCGTACGGGCTGGGCGCGGCGGATGGCTTCCTGGTCCACGCCAGGGCCGAAGCCGAGCGGCTTCGCTCCCGCGTCGGCGACCGTCCGATCCGGGTCCACCCCCACCCGACGTACGAGATCTTCAGCGAGCGGCCGCCCTCCCGGGAGACGGCGCGCGCCGCGATCGGCGCCGAGGGGCGGATCATCCTCTTCTTTGGATACGTCCGGGCGTACAAGGGGCTCGCCGACCTATTGGAGGCGCTTCGAATCGCTCGGCCCAATTCGTGGGATCACCTCTACGTGGTGGGCGAATTCTACGAGCCGCGCGCTCTCTACCAGGCGGCGCTCTCCCACCCGGCGCTCGCGAAGAAGACGACGGTCGTCGACCGGTACGTGGCCAACGAGGAGGTCGCGACCTACTTTGCCGCGGCCGACGTCGTCGCGCTTCCGTATCGGACGGCGACCGGCTCTGGAATCGCGCAGGTGGCCTTCGGGGCGGGCGTGCCGGTGATCGCGACGAGAGCCGGCGGGCTGGAGGACGTCGTGGAAGATGGCGTCTCCGGCCTCCTGGTCGAGCCATCCGACCCGCCCGCGCTGGCGCGGGCGATCGAGCGCTACTTCGGCGAAGGGCTCGGCCCGGGACTCCGCGAAAACGTCGCGCGGGCGCGCGGCCGATTCACCTGGGAGGCGCTGGTCGACGCGCTTTGCTCGCTCATGAAGGAGTGCCGGTGAGCGCCTCCCCGGTCTGGGCGGTGGTGCTCGCCTGTAACCAGCTCCGGTACACGCGCGAATGTCTCACGTCGCTCCTGGCGCTCGACCCGCCCGCCGACCACGTGCTCCTGATCGACAACGGGTCGACCGACGGCACGCCGGAGCAGGTCCGCGCGGAGTTTCCCTCGGTCGAGGTGATGACGCTCGATCGAAACCGTTACTTCGCCGGCGGGGTCAACGCGGGATTGAGCCGCGCGATGGAAGGAGGGGCGGGGTCGGCTCTTCTCTTGAACAACGATCTCGTGCTCGAGCGCGGGGCGCTCGGCATCCTGCGCGCCGCGCTCGAGGCCGACGGATCGCGCGGCGCCGTGAGCCCCAAACTCTTCTTCTACGACGCGCCCGATCGGATCTGGTTCGCGGGGGGGATTGTCTCCGGCGCGTCCGGGTTGATCCGGCACCGCGGCGCGCACAAGAAGGATGGCGCCTTTCGCGACGGACCGCGCGCGGTCGACTACGTGTCGGGAGCGGCGGCGTTGCTCTCCCGCCAGGCGCTCGACCGGGTCGGGCCGTTCGACCTCGACTACATCATGTACGTCGAGGACGTCGATTGGTCGGCGCGCGCCCGCAAAGCGGGTTTCCTGCTCTGGTACGAGCCTTCGGCCCGCGGGTGGCACCACGTGTCCGTGACGAGCGGCGGGGGGCTCACGCCGCTCAAGGCCTACTTTCGGCTCCGGAGCGGCGCCCTCTATCTCACCCGCCACTCGAAACCCTGGCAGCGGCCGCTTGGCGTGGTGCGCCTACGCGATCTGGACGCGCGTGGCTCCTCGCCGGCGCCACGGTCCGCGGAGATTTCGCCTCCGCGGGGGCGCTTCTCCTCGGCTTCGCCGATTTCACGCGGACGCTGCTCGGCTTCCCGCCGCCTGTTCGTAAACCCGAATCATTCGCTTCGCGAACGCCTCCGGGCTGAATTGCCGTATCCGCTCGCGGCCACGGGTTCCGTACACGGCGAGCGACTCCGGGTCGGCCGCGGCTCGCTTCAAGATGGCCGCGAGGAAGGCGACGTCTCCGGCGGGGAAGATGATTCCGGCGTCGCCGAGCACCTCCGGGAGCGAGCCGCCGTCGCTCGCGACCGACGGGATGCCGGCTGCCATCGCGAAGAGGAGTGGAATGCCGAAGCCCTCGTGGCGCGAGGGGTAGAGAAAGAGCGAGGCCTCTCCGAAGAGGTTGGCCAGATCGGCGTCGGCCACGTACCCGGGAAATTTCGCGCGGAATCTCCGAGCTTTCGCGCCATCGCCTCGTAGGCGCGGGCGTAGTCGTTGATGGCTCCGGCCAGGATGAGCTCCGGCGCGGCTGCGCGGTCCGGGAATGCCTCGCTCATCGCGCGGAGGAGCGTCTCGATTTCCTTGCGCGGCTCGAAGCCGCCCAGGTAGAGCCAGGTCGGGCGCGCCGCCGATGGGCCGCGCCGCGCCAGGCGCTCCGGGTCTGCGGTCGCGCGAAACCATCGCGGGAGGGGGACCGGAACCACCTCGGCGCGCGCGGGCGCGTCGGGAATGAGGGCCGCGATGTCGCGGCGGCTTGCCTCGCTCGAGGTCACGATGGAGGTCGCGGCGCGGGCCGAGGCGCGGATGGCGCGACGGTAGAGCGCGTGGTGGAGCCACCAAGGCTTGGGCCAAGGCACCTCGCGAGGGAACCGCCAGGGAATCATGTCGTAGATCGTCAGGACGGAGGGGAAGGGAAGCCCACCGGGAACGCCATGGTTCCACGCCGCGTGATAGAGATCGGGCTGAGGGGTTAGCTGTCTTAGGAGCGACGGAAGCGGGCCCGCTTCCCACCGGATTCTCCCACCCCTGCCCGGCTCGACCGTCACCGGGATCGATGAAGGGATCCGCCCACTGGGGACGGGCCGATGGGTGACCCCGACGAACGTGGCGCCGCGCCCCTCCAGCTCTTCGAGGAGCAGCTGAAGCACGAGCCCGACCCCGCTGACGGAGTCGAGCGACAGTGGACGAAGGTCGATCGCGATCCGGATCGTGCCGCTCACCGGCGGCACGCTACGGGAGGCGCCGCCGTGGGTCAACGATCGCTCGCATCCGACGCCTTGACTTCGCCTTGCGCCGCCCGGTACCCTGAATGGGTGCGAGATCGCGGAGGCTCCCGTGCGTCCCCAGTGGGACGTCGTATGGCTGAGTGACATCCCCTGGGCGAGCCTCTGGCAGCGGCCACAACAACTCGCGACCCGATTTCCGGGCGATTCGCGGATCCTGTTCGTGGAGCCCTGGACCCTGGGGCACGCGCCGGCCTTCCGGCCGACCCCGGTCACCCCTCACGTTTCGCGTGTCTCATTTCCATTCCTTCCGCTCCACGCGCGATCGCTACGGCTGCGTCGAATGGCGTACCGGCTGGGAAGCTCGGGGGCCGCGATGTCGGCGCTCGTTTCGCTTCAACGCGCCTGGGCGGGCACCCTCCGCGGATTCTTCCGCCCCGGCGCAGAGGAGACTGGCGCTGGTCGAGAATTTCATGAGCACCCCGACACTCGACGTCTGGCGGCCGGAACGCATCGTCTACGACATGATCGACGCGCCGCTCCACTTCGCGCCCGTCCCGCCCCGTCTGGTGCCGCACTGGGAGAGACTGCTGCGCAGCGCCGATCGTGTGGTGGTCACCTCGGGCCCGCTCCGCGCGCTCGCGATGAACGGCGGCGCGCGTGGCGCGACGCTGGTCGGCAACGGGGTCGACGTGGCCCGATTCCGCTCCGCGGAGTCCCACCCCGCGACGCTGCCGGGGAAGCCGGGCGCGCCGGTGATCGGCTACATCGGGTCGCTCCACGCGTGGTTCGACGTTTCCCTGGTCGCCGCTCTCGCGCGATCGCTGCCGCAGGCGACGGTGGTGCTGGTGGGCCCGGCGCATCCGACCACCGCCGCGGAGCTCACGCGCGCCTCGGCGGACGCGCCCAACCTCCACTGGATCGGACCCCGGCCCTACGCGGACATCCCGTCGATCGTCGGCGCGTTTCGCGTCGGCCTCATCCCGTTCTTGAGGACCCCGCTCACCGAGGCGGTGAACCCGGTCAAGCTCTACGAATACGCGGCGGCCGGGGTCCCCTGCGTGACGACCCGATTCAGCGACGAGGTCGAACGCTGGGGCGAAGCGGCGCGCGTGGCCGATTCGCCGGAGCAATTCGTCTCCGAGGTGAGCCGGCTCCTCCGGTCGCCACCCGACCGCGCGCCGCTCCGCGCCTTCGCCGCGCGGCATGACTGGGATGAGATCGCGCGGCAATTCGGCGCGCTCTGTACCGGGGATACCGCGTGAAGCCGACGCGCCGCGCCGGCAAGAAGACCGCCCCAGGCACAGCCGCCAGGGACCGCCTCGCCCCGGCGGACGACCGCGTCGCCGCCATCCTCCAGGGGCCGTGGGCCTACGCCGGGCTCGCGTTCCTGATCCTTCTCTTCTTCTATCCGATCACGTTCGGGAAGGTGTTCATCTCTCCCGACTCGGTCGCGCCCGCCGGATTCAGCAAGGTCGCGTACGACGCTCTGGTCCAGCGCCATGTCTACCCGCTCTGGAATCCGTACCACTTTCTGGGGATGCCGAGCTTTGGAAGCCTTGCCTTCGTTCCCTACGCCTATCCGCCCGATCCGCTCTTCGGCTTCCTCAACAAGGGACTCGGATTTCCCGATCTGACCTGGCTGCTCGCGCACTATCTCCTCCTCGGACTTTCCATGCTGGCGCTGCTCCGATCTCTCGGCGCGGCGCCCGGGGCCGCGCTGCTCGGCGCGTTCGCCCTGGCGTTGACTCCAAACCTGGTCGCGGTCGGCGCGTTTGGTCATGGGAGCCAGATCATGACCGCGGCCTACCTGCCCCTGCTCTTGCTGCTCTTCGACCGCTTTGTTCGGCGAGGATCATGGCTCGCGCTGGCCGGTTTCGCGTTCGCGGCCGCCTTCCAGCTGCTCCGGGGCCACGTGCAAATCGTCTTCTACTCCTGGATCGCGCTCACGGGCTATGCGCTCTTTCTCGCGATCTCCGCGTTCCGGGGAAGCCGCCGCGACGAGGGGGTGCGCGCCGTGGGAGGCCTTGCCGCCGGGCTCGGCTTGGGATTTGGGATGAGCGCGTTCCTCTACCTACCGGTGCACGAGTACGCGCTCCTCTCCACGCGCGGGGGAGGCGAGGGAGGCGGCGCCGGCATGGCCTACGCGACTTCGTGGTCGTTCCACCCGCGTGAGATCTTGACGTTTGTCATTCCAAGCTTCTTCGGATTCGGGGGGAACACATACTGGGGCAGCATGCCCTTCACCGACTACCCGAACTACATGGGGATCGTGCCGCTCGCGCTGGCCGTCTACGGGGCGGTCCGCGCACGCGGAACTCTGCGCGCCTATCTGGTCGCGCTCGCCGTGGTGGCGCTCCTCATTTCCTTCGGGAAGCATCTGCAACCCCTCTACGCGCTTCTGTACGACCACCTCCCATTCTTCAACAAGTTCCGTGTCCCGGTGATGATCCTCTTCCTCGTCCAGTTTGCCACCGCCGCCCTCGCGGCGATCGGCCTCACCACCGCCCTCTCGCGCCCCGGGGCCTCATCGAGCAGGGCCCGAGACGACGGATCGGGGTGGCTTCGCGCGGGCGTGGTCGCCCTCGTCGCCGGCTTCGCGGTGCTCTTCTTGATCAACATCTTCGGCGAGCCCATTCGAGACTACGCGGTCCGGTCCCGGCCCAACTTCGACGCGTCCAGGGCGCGCGCGGCGCTCGACCTGGCCTCGATCGACGCGATCAAGTCGGGAATCCTCCTGGCCGCGGCCCTCTGGATCATCGGCCTGGCGCGTCGGGATCGAATCGCGAGATCGGTGGCGGCGCTCCTCGTCTTGGGCGTCACGGCTGTCGATCTCTGGCCGATCGACCGGAAGATCATCGATCCCTTGGTCGCGACGCCGAAGGAATACCACGACAACTTCCGAGAGACCCCGGAGATCACCTTCCTGCGCTCCGATTCGACACAATTCCGGGTCTTTCCAGAGCGCTGGGACGACAGCCGTCTGGCCGCGTTCGGGATCGCGTCGGTTCTCGGCTACCATCCCGCCAAGCCGCGCCTCTACCAGGCCTTCATGGACACCGTCGGCATTCAATCGTTCGAAACGCTGCAGCTGTTCAACGTGAAGTACGTTCTGGCCGGCGGCCAATTCCCCCCGGGGACGCCGGGCGTCATCCTCCGACACGACGGGAACGTAAAGGTCTACGAGGTGGAGGGAATTTTGCCGCGCGCCTTCGTCGTTCACGCCGTTCGGCCGGTTCAAGACGACGCCGTCGCGCTCGCCGTGATCAGGACCCACGGCTTCGACCCCCATCGGGAGGCTATTTGGAGCGAGCCGGGCCCGCCCCCGCCGGTGGCCCAGGCGGAGCTGCCCGATTCGGTCCGCACGATCCGGTACGATTTCAACGAGATCGAGTATCTCGTCTCCACCTCGGCGCCCGGGCTGCTCGTCACCGTCGAGCAATTCGATCCCGACTGGGTCGCGACGGTGGATGGCGCGCCGGCAAAGATCCACCGCGTGAACTACCTGATGCGCGGGGTCGCCCTGCCGCCCGGCGTGCACCGCGTCCATTACGCCTACGCGCCGCGATCCCTCCGGGCGGGGATCCGGATCTCGACGGCATCGGCCGCGCTGGCGCTTCTCATGGCGGGGTTTGGCGTCTGGCAGCGGATTTCCGGCCGGCGGTCGCGGGGGGACTCCGACCTGGCCCCGCCCGGCGGCGCCCCGGCTCCCGGAGGGGTGGCTTGAAGGCGCTGGTCATCATTCCCACCTACAACGAGCGCGAGAATCTGATCGAGCTCTTGGGACGGATTTTCGCGCAGGGGCTTCCGACCCACGTCTTGATTGTGGACGACAACTCACCCGACGGAACCGGCGCGCTCGCCGACGAGATGGCCGCGGCCGAGCCCCGGATCCACGTGATGCACCGCGCGGGGAAGATGGGGTTGGGCTCGGCCTACGTGGCGGGATTTCGTTGGGCGCTCGAGCGCGATTACGACGCGGTGTTCGAGATGGACGCCGATTTTTCCCACAATCCGGATAGCCTGGGCGAATTCCTGAGGGAGCTGGAGACCGCCGACCTCGTCCTCGGCTCGCGATACCTGCACGGCGTGACGGTCGTGAACTGGCCGCTCTCGCGGTTGATCCTCTCGTACAGCGCGAACGTCTACAGCCGCGTCATCACGGGCATGCCGTTCAAGGATCTGACCGGCGGGTTCAAGTGCTTCCGGCGCCAAGTGCTCGAAGCGATCGACCTGACCCGCGTCCGGTCGGACGGCTACGCCTTCCAGATCGAGATGACCTTCAAAGCCTTGAGAAAGGGCTTCCGGATCAAGGAGATCCCGATCCTGTTCGTCGACCGCCGCGCCGGCACTTCGAAGATGACCCGCGGAATTGTTCGCGAGGCGGCCTGGCTGGTCTGGCGTCTGCGCCTCCTCGATCTCCTCGGCGCGCTGTAGGGAGCCGCCCCATGGGCGCCTCGCTGATCATCGTCCACTACGAATCCCGAGAGGCGCTCGCGCGCCTCTTTCACTCGCTCCAGGCGGCGCGCCCCTCGCCGGTGCGGGAAATCATCGTCGTCAATAACTCGGGGGAGCCCCTCGACGACCTGGTGCGGAGCGCGGGGTGGCCGGCGCGCGTGCTCTCGCCGGGCAAGAACCTCGGCTACGCGCGCGGGGTGAACGAGGGAATCCGCGCCTCGAGCGAAGAGGACGTCTTGATCTTGAACCCCGACGTGCAGGTTCCGCCCGGCTCGATCGAAGCGCTGGAGCGCGCCGCCGGGGCGCACCCCCGCGCGGGCATCGTCGCCCCCAAGCTCTTCCACCCCGACGGAAGCCTTCAGCTTTCCGCGCGACGATTCTACAATTGGAAGACGCTCATGCTCCGGCGGGCGCCCATCGGGGCCCTGGGGGAGCGGAGCCGCGCGGTGCGCGAGCATCTGATGGCCGACTGGGACCACGAGGAGACGCGCCCCGTCGACTGGGTGCTGGGCGCCGCGATGTACGTGCGCCGGCGCGCCATGCGCGACGTGGGCCTGATGGATGAGCGCTACTTCCTCTACTTTGAAGATGTCGATTGGTGCCAGAGGATGTGGCGCCACGGATACGAAGTGGTGTACTGCGCGGAGTCGCGGATGGTCCACGACTACGCCCGCTCGAGCGCGAAGGGGCGCCCCCGGTCCATCCGCGCGCACGCGGCGGGGCTGCTGCGATTCACCGAGAAATGGAGCGCGGTCATGTACGCGGTGAGCCAGCATCGACGGAGGATGATCCAGGTCGTCACGCTGGGCTCCGATCTGATCAGCGCGGCGGCCGCCTGCGTCAGCGCCTACGGGATTCGGGTCGCGCTGAACTCGCTCTTCGAGCACCCGCTCTCGCCTCTGGGCAGCTACTCGGGCCTCTTCTTCTTTGCCGTGGCGGTGTCGATCGCGGCGCTCATGATGAACGGCCTCTACCGGCGGACCGCCTTCTCGGATGGGATCGAGCGCGGATTTCTGGTGGGCAAGGCGGTGGTCCAGGCGGAGCTGCTCCTCATGGCGGCCACGTTCCTGTTCCAGATGCCGCGCTACTCGCGCCTGCTGGTCCTCCTCGTCGGACCGCTGCTCTTCGTGTTCCTCTACGTGTCGCGGGGATTGTTGGCGCGCGTCGGCGCCGGCGCGCGCGCGCAGGGATTCGCGTTTCGACGGGTCTTGCTGCTGGGGTCGGGGCCTGAGGTCGAGCGCGTGCGGGCCTCGCTCGAGGCGGCCCGGCGAGAGGGCTTCGAGCCGCTCCACGCGGTGGTCTCGGAAAGCGCGGAGGAGTCGCCCGAGGCGGCGGCACGCCGCATCCGCTCGATCTTGGAGAGCGAGCGGGTGCAGATCGTCTGCGTCGTGCCCGAGCCCCACGAGATTCCCTTCCTCCTGGCGATGGCCGCCGCGCTCCGCGATTCCGGCGTCGCCGTCTACTGGGCGGGCTCGGTGGCGCACCTGGCCTCCTCGGCCCTGGAGACGCGCCTCGGCCCCGTGAGCGCGGTCCTCCTCCACGCACCGAGCCGGGGGCTTTCGCTCAAGGCCCGGAAGCGGGCGAGCGATTTCGTCCTCTCGTTCTTCGTGGCGCCGTGGCGGTGGGGCCGAATCCGAAACTACCTGACGGCGCGGGGCGAGACGATCGGCCCGGGCGAGGCGTGGCGGTTGGTTCTCGCGGGGGAGCGAAGCTGGGTTGGGCGGAGCGCCTATGAAGCCGACCGGTGGGCCGGCGTCCCGGCGTGGGCCCGCGTGGCCCTCGAATCCCTTCGGCCCGGGGTTGTCTCGCCGTCGGACGGCGCCGACTCCGACCGAGGCGCGAGGCTCGAGTCCGAGCTTGCCTATCTCCAACGGTTCTCGGTCGCCGAGGATCTCCGAATCTTCCTGAGGGCCACGGCCGGGGTCGCGCGGTGAGAGCGACCGGGCCGGGCCGAGCACTGGCCGCGCTCTTCGTGGCCGCGCTCGCCGCGGCGTCGCCGGACGCGGCGCGGGCGACCAAGCTCTTCATCACGAACCACATCAACTCGAACCAGATCTCGAGCCTCGCCGACTGGCGAGGGGACATCGCCGCCGGCACCCTCGGGGGGCTTGTGCTCGCCGACCCGGCGTCCGGCGCGATCCAGAAAATCTTGAGCACCCCGGGAGGGCTGCCCTCGAACTCGGTTCTCTGCGTCGCCGTGAGCCCGAGCGGCGGGCTCTGGGCGGGGACCGCCGACAAGGGGATCGCGCGCATCAAGGCCGACGGCGGATATCGAAGGGCCCTGACCTCGTTCGACGGCCTCCCGAGCGACCGCGTTCAGGCGATCTACGTACACGGAGACAGCGTCTGGGTCGGGACCAGCGGAGGCGTCGCGCTCTTCACGGAGAGTCCGACGTCGGGCCAGGTGGTCCTTCGTCGATCCGACTCGAACGCCAGCACCGGAGGATCGCTCGTCGCGGACAACATCTTCGCGTTCCAGCAGGTGAAGGACACGCTCTGGTGCGGAACCTCGGGCGGGCTCTCGGTATTTGCCGGTGGAGCCTGGATCAACCGGGCGGCCACGCTCTCCGTCTCGGTGCGGGCCCTGGTGGTTCACCAGGACACGCTCTGGGCCGGGACGTCCGCGGGTCCCCAGCGCTACGACAGCGGCGTCTTCACGGCGGTGGCCTTAGGACATGTCGGATCGAGCGTCGCCCTTCACTCGAGCGGCGGCGTGCTCTACTCCGGCTCCGGGTCGACCGGTGGGTACCGCTACTCGGGCGTCGATTGGAACCCGCTCGGCGCCTCGGGGCTTCCCGGCGTCAGGTTCAGCTCGCTGGCCACCGCCCCGGATGGACGAATCTGGGCCGGGAGCGACGGCGGGTTGGCCCGGTACGAGGCGGCCGCGAACGCCTGGACTCCTTTCATCTCAGCCGGTCCCGCGGCCAGCGGCTCCCAGCGCGCGGTGGCCGACGCGCGTGGAGTCTGGATCGCCACGGGGAATTTCTCGCCGCCGAGCGGGGTGAGCGGCACCGTGCTCCACCACGACGGCCAGGCCTGGAGCGCCCTCACGAGCGCCTCGACCAACGGGTCCCTGCAGCCAAGCAGCGTCTTCAGCATTCTCTCCGACCGCGATGGAAAGATCTGGATGGGACACTGCTGCGGCTCGGCCATTCCGAGGCCCCGAACCGAGCGCTGGGATCCGGCGACCGGCGTCTGGGACACGCTGGGGGTGACCAATCTCTACGCGCTGGAGGAGGCGCCCGATGGGCTCGTCTACGGCGGAAGCGTGGAGCACGGAAACGGCGTCTACGTGTTTGACCGTACGACCACAGCGGTCCTCGATTCCCTCACGCCCTTGAATACCCAGGGCTCCGCCAGCGGGACGGGGCTTTCGAGCAACAACCTGCGCGGGATCGCGTTCGACACCACGGGGCGGGGTTGGTTCGCCCTGGCCGACAACGGGCTCGACATCTGGGACGGGAACGGCACCATCATCAATCACGCGGACGACGATTGGAAGCATCTCGGCGCGCTCTTTCCCAGCCTCTTTCCCAGCCTCCAGACGACCGACGTCGTCGCGACCGGCCCGTCTTCGGCATGGGTCGGGACCGTGGCGGGGCTCGTCCGAATTCGAAACGACATCAGGGACGCCGGCGCGAGCAACGCGGCCAACTCCTTGCTCCCGTCGCTTCAGATCAACGACCTCGAGCTCGATTCGGGCGGCAACCTCTGGGTGGCAACCGCCGCGGGAATCGCCCGGATCGACGCGGCCAGCGGTGGCCTCGAGCACTGGGGGACCGCCGACGGCTTGATCGCCGACGACGTCCGGGCGCTCGCCTGGGATTCGAGCCGGGGCATTCTCTGGGTGGGGACGGCGGCCGGCATCTCGGAAATCATCCCCGGAAGCGGGGGCGGAGGGTTCAGCGATCAGAGCTACCTCTATCCCAATCCGCTCGGCTCCACCGGGAGCGCGCTCCGCCTGGGCGGGATCACGGATCAGGTAACGGGCGAGGTCAGAGACGTCACCGGGTCACTGATCCGGCGCTTTCAGTGCAATCCCGCCCAGAACCAGGTCTGGGATCTTCGTCTGGCGAACGGCTCCATGGCCGCGCCCGGCATCTACCTCGTGGTGCTCCGCGACGGAGACCGCTCCCGCATCCTGCGCGCGGCGGTCGTGCGTTGAAGCAGAAGGCCGAGGTGGAGCGGGTCTTGGCACCGGATGCGGCGGCGTGGGATGAATTGGTCGCGTCGACGCCCGAGGCGACGGTCTTTCATACGTCGGCCTGGGCCAGCCTCTGGACCTCCGTCTGGAAGGACGCACGCTGGGAGGCGGTCGTGCTCCCGGGCGAGGCGGGGTACGCGGCGGGCATCGGTTTCCTCGCGCGCCGCCGCGGCCTCTTCGAGACCCTCGACTCGATGCCCTACGCGACCTACGGTGGGCCGATCGTCCGGCCGGGCCACCCCGATCCGGCCTCGGTCCGGCGCCAGCTTCTCGAAGCGTTCGCCCGCCGGGCGGGTCGGCGGCTGACAATCCGGTCGCAGCTCACCTGGTACGGCGGAATTCGAGACGAGTTCCCGGAGCGCTTTCCCGCGGAGGAAAGCTTCACGCACGTGCTCGACCTGACCGGCGGCTACGACCGCGTCGCGGGCGGATTCTCGTCGTCCACGCGGAGGCTGGTCCGGCAGGCGGCCGAGAGTGGGCTCTCGATGCGGGTGGTCGAGGTGGTCGACGATCTTCGCACGTTCCATGACATGGCGGTCGAAACGGTGCGGCGGCGTGGGGGGACACCCAAGCCCTTTTCGATTTACGAGCGGATCTTCTCGAGCTTGGTTCCCGCGGGTCTCGCGCGATACCACCTGGTCCAGCACGGCGAGGGCGCGGTGGCCGGGAGCCTGGATCTTTTCCACCAGGGCATTGCCACGAGCTGGCTCCCGGTCTCCCGAGAATCCTCGTGGCACTTGAGGCCGAACAATTTTCTCATCGCGAGCACCCTCGAAACCCTCTGCGGGGCGGGCTACCTCGAATACAACTTTGGAGCGTCCCCCGCCGACGCGGCGGGCCTGGTCCGGTACAAGGAAGGGTGGGGCGCGCGGCCTCGCCCGGTCTTGATCGCGGGCCGACGGAGCGCCCTCCACAGACGATTCCGTCCCTAGGGAGCCCGGTGCGAATCCTCCTCCTCGCGCATGCCCCTTCGGTGCACACGCGGCGCTGGGCGACGGGACTGGCGCGGCGGGGCCACGAGGTCCGGCTCCTCTCCGCACACGGCACGCCCGGGACGCTCCCCGATCCGGCGCGCGTCGTGGGTTGGCAGCTCCCCGTGGCTGCGCTTCGCTACGCGAGCGCGAGCGGAGCCGTTCGCCAGGAGATCCGGTCTTTTCTCCCCGATGTCACGGTCGCCCACTTTCTGCCCAACTACGGATTTCTCGCCGCGCTCGCCGGCGCGAAACCGATGATGCTTGTTTGCTGGGGATCCGATCTGCTCCAGAACGCGAACCGTACGCCCCTTCATCGTGCCCGCGCGCGGTGGACGCTCCGCCGCGCCGACCTGATCCACGTCGACGCGGGAAATCTGGAGGAGGCGGCCGCGCGGCTGGGGGCCGATCGTGCTCGGATCTGGTCCCGGCCGTGGGGGGTCGATGTGGACGCGTTTGGCTTGGAAGGCACCTGGAGGACGCGCCGCGCGCGAAGCGGCCCGCTTCGTGTGCTCTGGATGCGTCAGCTCGAGCCGATCTACGATCCCGCGACCCTGATCCGCGCGCTCGGGCTCCTTTCCCGGAAGGGAGTCCCGTTCCGGGCAACCCTCGCCGGGTCGGGTCCGATGCGTCCTTCGCTCGAGGCGCTGGCGCGGGAAGCGGGAGTTCTGGATTCGATCTCCTTTGCGGGGTGGGTCGACGAGGCTTTGCTGCCGCGGCTCTATGGCGAGCACGACGTCTACGTTTCCCTCTCTCTCTCCGACTCCACTTCGCAATCCCTCCTCGAAGCGATGGCGGCCGGCCTCGCGCTGGTGGTGACCGACATCGCGGGGAACAGGGAATGGGTGCGACACAGGCAGGAAGGGCTCCTCGTACCCCTTGGCGATCCAGAGGCGGTCGCCTGCGCCCTCGCGGAGGTGGGACGCCATCCGGAACAGGTCGACCTCTGGGTCTCGCGGGCGCGTGACGAGGTGGTCGCCAGAGGCCGATTCACCGAGACGCTCGCGGAGACCGAGCGGCGGCTCGAGTCGCTCGTCGAATCGCGCCGCGGTGCGGCCCGAGCCCTGGACGAGGGCGTCCGTTGAAGCGGCTCCTCGCTCTCGCCTACTTCTTCCCTCCGCTCGGCGGTGGAGGGTGCCAGAGGACCCTCAAATTGGTCCGCTACCTCGTCCCGCACGGATGGAGCGCCGCGGTCGTGACCACCCGCGACCCGGATTACTGGATCCTCGATCCGACGCTTCTCGACGAGGTGCCGCCATCGACCGAGATCCTCCGGGCCGGAGGCATGACGTCGCTCCGAATGCTGCGCCTGCTCTCCAAGGGCGGCGTCTCGATCGAGCGAAGGCAGGGTGGGCGTGACCCGGCGTCGTTTCGAATGCTGCGTCGGATTCAATCGTGGCTCATGATTCCGGATGGCTACCTTCCGTGGGCCCGCGAGGCCCAGCGGGTCGCCGCGAAGCGGATTGAAGTGGGCGCCGTCGACGCGATCTGGACCACCTCTTCGCCCGAGAGCGCGCACCTCGCGGGGGTTGCCCTCAAACGGCGTTTCCGGATCCCCTGGATCGCCGACTTCCGGGATCCGTGGGTGGGGAGGGTCACCTACGCGCCCCCCACCCCCTGGCACGACGCCCGCCATCGGGCGCTCGAGCGCTCGGTCGTGGAAGGAGCGGATCGGGTGACCGTGGTGAGCGAGGCCATGGCCGCGCTCTACCGGGAGCGCTACCCGGAAGTGGCGGCCGACCGCTTCGTCTACGTCCCGAACGGGTTCGATTCCGACGATTGGCGCCGCGCCGATCTCCTTTTGAAGCCCGACGGCGCCGAGGAGCGGGGTCGGTTCGTGCTCCTCCACGCGGGGCAGCTGGCGCACCGGCCCACCGTGCGAACTCTCCTGGATGCGGCCGAGCGGTTAATCGCGGCCGACCCGCGCGCCGCGTCGGAGCTGACGCTCCGCTTTCTCGGCGGAAACGAGGAGCTGGGGCCGGCGGAGGTGGGTCGACCCTCCTTGCGCGGCGTCATCGAGATCAGGAATTCCAAGCCCCACCTGGAAGCGCTCGCGGAGATGCGCCGCGCAGAGGCCCTCGTGCTTCTCGGGCACGGCGGTGAAGCGGACGCCTTTCTCTACACGGGGAAGATCTACGAGTACTTGACCAGCGGTCGGCCGGTGCTCGGCCTCCTGGACCGCGGGCCGGCGGCCGACCTGATTCGGGCTACCGGCGCCGGGATCGTGCTCGGGGCCGTCGACGCGGCCGGCGCCGCCGAGGCCATCGGCCGATGGCTCGTCGACTGGAGGCGCTCCGGCCGGCTGCCGGCTCAGCCGCTCCCCAAGGAAGCGGCGGGCTGGGAGCGGAGCGTGATCGCGGCCGGGGTCGCCGGGCTCCTCGGAAACGTCCTTTCGGCGGCTCCAAAGTAGCTTCCGCCCCCACTCCCCCTCCGGCCAGAACCCCTTGTCCTCCAACAAAATAATTTTGCCAAAAAGTTGGAATCCGCCTTGACACCCCCCAGACCGGGTCTTAGGATGCGCCGTGTGGTGAATTGTGGGGCGAAGTGGGGGAGTATTCGCCCTTCGCCGACGGAGCGTTGGGGAGTCTTGAGGAACCGGGGATGGCGACGTTCCGAGGGAGCTACAAGCATTCCATCGATCACAAAGGGCGCGTCAGCATCCCCGCGCGCTTTCGCAGACTCCTCTCCGGGGACGCCAACGAAACGTTCGTGATCCTGCGCGGGCTCGAAGCCTGCGTGTCGCTCTATCCCGCCGACGAATTCAAGCGCCTGGAGGATCGCCTCCGCGCCCGCTCGTTCAGCGATCCGATCCACCGCCGGTACCAGCGCATGCTCCTCCTGGACTCGCGCGACGAGACGCTCGACGCCCAGGGTCGCGTCGCCATTCCGCCGAGCCTCATGACGCACGCGCTCCTCAAGCACGAAGTGCTGGTGAACGGCGTGCTCGACCACATCGAGATCTGGAATCCCGAGTCGTTCGAGAATTACCTCGCCTCGTCCGACCGGACCTACGAAGACATGGCGGGAGAACTCCTCCTGTGAGCGGATTCGCGCGCAACATGATGCCGGCTGGGCTCGCGGACCGGCCCACCTACCAGTGGGAGGCCTCTCGAGGCGGCGCGCCCCTCACGCTCCAGCTCTTCGGCGCGCTCGGGCTCCGGGAGCTTCAAAGGGTCGTCGACGCGGTGTCTCAGTGCGGACGCTCGCCCCGCGAGACCGTCTGCGTTGACTTCGAGGGGGTCGAGCACCTCGACTACCGGGCGCTCTCCGAGTTCACGGCCGCGCTCTCCCACTCGAGGAACCGGGGAGCGTTCGTATGGTTCGTCGGCTTGAGCCCCTATCTCCGCTCGCTCTTTCAAGTGGCCGGGCAGGGGTCGGCGCTCAGCCGGCTCGACTGGCGCCCCGAGGCGCCGGCGGATCGCCTCTTGGAACGCCGCGACGCGGACGCTCTTCGTGGAGCAGCGGGATCGACCGGGGAAGAAGCCTGGAGCATGACAGGGATTTAGGGGATCGCCGATGCCGGGTCATGTCCCGGTACTGAGGCAGGAGGCCGTGCGGCTGCTCTTGACCGACCCCGAGGGAACGTACTTGGACGCGACCCTGGGACGGGGTGGTCACAGCCGCGAGATCGTGGCGGCGTTGGGAGGGGAGGCTAGGGTCATCGCAATGGACTGCGATCCGGCGGCGGTCGAGCGCGCTCGCGCGAATCCGCCGGCGCCGCCACCTCGTTTTACAGCCGTGCGTGGACGATTCTCCGGGATCGAGGAGGTCCTGGACGAACTAGGCGTGACGGCGCTGGACGGGATTCTGGCCGATCTGGGGATCTCCTCGGATCAGCTCGACGATCCGGCGCGCGGGCTCTCGTTCGGGCGCGAGGGTCCCCTGGACATGCGCCTCGATCCCTCCCTCGAGCAGACGGCGGACGATCTCATCCGAAGGACGGACGACGAAGCGCTGGCAGGCATCCTCGCCACCCTCGGCGAGCTTCCCCGCGCTCGCGCCGCGGTTCGCGCCATCCGTCGCGCGGCGGCCGCGCGCGTGCCGCTCACCACACGAGCGCTCACGGAGGCGCTGGGCCCGCTCTATCCCGGACCGGCGAGGCCACGACGGCTGGCGCAGGCGTTTCAGGCGCTCCGCGTGGCGGTGAACCGCGAGCTTGAAGAACTCCAGGCGCTCCTCGACTCCGCGGCCCGGGTCATCCGGCCGGGGGGCACGCTCTGCGTGATCGCCTATCACTCGCTGGAAGATCGGATCGTCAAGAACGCGTTCCGGCCGCCCCGACCGATGGACCCCTGGTCCGAGCCCGCGGCGACGCCCTGGATTCCGTTGAGCACGCGGCCCATCCGACCTTCCGAGGAGGAGACGCGGGACAATCCCCGCGCGGCGAGCGCTCGACTGCGCGCGGCGCGGAGAAAGGGAGAAACCACGTGACCCAGACTTCCGCGGCCAGCCACACGGCGATCCCGGCATGCGAAGCGGTGGAGGTCGCCGCCAGATCCAGGAAGGAGACGGGCCGCGCCTACCTTCGACGCTACGCGGTGCAGGCGCCACGCCGCCGCCATGGAGCCCTCCTGCTCGCGCTCTTGCTCCTGGGGGCGCTGCTCTTTTCCAAGGTTTGGGAGAGCACCGTCGCGAACTCGCTGTCCATGGAGCGCGATCGCCTCACACGGGAAGTTCGAGGCCTTGAGAATCGGATACGGCTCTCCTCGGAGCTGAGCGACCAGGCGGCGCTCCGGGAAGGGATCGATTCACAGACGCTCCGCGCTCAGGGCTTCATCGCTCCGGACCCGGCGAGGATCATCGAGATCGATCTCAATCAGGCGATGCCGCGCGCGCTTCCACGATCGGGCGTCGTCGCGCGGGTGGAGACGTGGCTCAAGCATTTCCAGTCGAATCCGGTCCGGCCGCCTGAGGCGGACCCTGAGGCGGTCCCGGTCCGCGCCGCGGTGGGGCGATGAGCCCGCGCGACCTCCGCCGTCTACGGTTGCTCGCCCTCTTGGGGTCCGCCGCGTTCCTGTTTCTCTTCGGCCGTCTGGTTCAGATTCAGGTATTCGATCATGGCCGGTTTGCCCGCGCGGCCAAGATGCAGCAGACGCGCCGCGTCATCTTGGAGCCCGAGCGCGGCCGGATCTACGACCGCCACCTCCGCTCCCTCGCCGACAACGTCTCGCTGAGCCGGCTTTCGGTCCGGCCGGGCGACGTCAAGAACGCGCGTGCGGCGCAGGCGTTTCTCGCCAAGGCGGCGGGGCCCGAGGCGGTGAGCCGGTTTCGCTCCGGCCGGGCGCGCCGGGCGGCCTACGTGCGGCTCTCGTCCCACCTGAATCCGGAGCAGGAGCTGGCCCTTCGCACCACGGCGCTTCCGGAGGGCCTGCACGTGGAGGCGGTGCCGGGGCGCGTCTATCCGCTCGACAGCGTGGCGCGTCCGGTCGTTGGGTTGCTCGGCGGCGAAGGGCTCGGACTCGAGGGACTGGAGCAAGTCTTCGACCGGGAGCTCCGAGGGAGGACCGGATGGGTCACGCTCTTCTGTGACTCCCGGGGACTCGCGTACCAGCTGCCGCAGAGCATGATCAAGCTGCCCGAGGCGGGCGCGAGCATCGTCACCACGATCGACCTCGACGCCCAGTCGGTGGCCGCGCTCAAGCTGCGCGAAGCCGTCGAGCGCACCGGCGCCAAGAGCGGGATGGCGATCTTCGCGGACCCCAAGACCGGCGACATCCTGGCGATGGTGACTGTCGACGATCCCGGCCGCGGCGACGAGCACCATCGCAATCGGTCCATCGCGGATCAGTACGAGCCCGGCTCCACGTTCAAGATCCTAGCCGGCTGCGCCGCGCTCGAGGAGCGCGTCTTTGCTCCCTCCGATTCCTTTTGGGTCGAGCGCGGCGAAGCCGACTTCGGTGGGTTCACGATCCATGACTCGCATCCGGAGACCCGCTGGTTCACGGTGCGCAGCGCCACCGCGCTTTCGAGCAACGTCTGCTATGCCAGAATCGGGACCAAGGTTGGAGCCGCCAAGCTCTACGACTACGCGCGCCTCTTCGGATTTGGCCAGCCGACGCGGATCGCGCTGCCCGGCGAAGCGCCGGGCCAGGTGCGCCCGCCCGATCGCTGGTCCAATCGCTCGCTCGCGACCATCTCGATCGGCCAAGAGATTCTCGTCACCCCGATCCAGCTCCTCATGGCCTACGCCGCCGTGGCCAACGGCGGCATCCTGCTTCGCCCGCGAGTCGTCTCCGCGGTGCTCGACGCCGACGGGGCAGCCGATCCGCGAGATCCCGGTCGAGCGGTGCGCCGCGTCATCTCCTCCGAAACCGCGCGGACGTTCCGCTCGTTCCTGCGCGACGCGGTGCTCTCGGGAACCGCGACGGAGGCGGCGCTCCCCTGGTGCGAGGTCGCCGGGAAGACGGGCACGGCGCAGAAGACGGTCGAGAACGGTCGGGGCTACGGCGCGGGCTGCTACGTCTCCTCCTTCATCGGAATGGCTCCCGCGGAGGATCCCAAGGTCGTCGGGCTCGTGATCCTGGACGAGCCGCGCGGCGCCTACTACGGCGGCTTCATCGCGGCGCCGGTCTTCCGGGAGATCCTGGCCGCGTGGGCGGTGCAGGGTCGCGCGCCCGATCGCGCTGCCTCCCTCGACGGTCGTCCGGGCGGAGGACGACGCGCCCTCGGGCGGCGTGCCCGACGTCAAGCTGTTCGAGGTTGACCGGGCGCGCGAGGTGCTCGCCCAAGCGGGGTTTGGGATGCGGCTGCTGGGATCGGCCGCGGCCGGCGGCCGGATCACCGATCAGTCGCCCGGACCGGGCGCGATCGCGCATCCGGGGACCGTCGTGGAGCTGACCCTCACGGCGGGCGGCGAGACGGAGTTGACGGTGCCCGATCTCCGCGGTCTTCCGTTCCGGGACGCGGTCTCGCGGCTCAGCGCCCTGGCGATCGAGATCGGTCGGGTGAGGGGGAGCGGCGCGGTGGTGGAGCAGTCGCCCGAGCCGGGGGCATTGGTCAAGCCCGGAACCAAGTGCTCCCTGGTCCTGGCGCCGCGGGGCACGTGATCGCCGCCCCGGCGAGGGAGCTCGCGGAGCTTCCGGCCCTGCTTGCCACCAGGGAAGTGCTGGGGTCGCTCGAGGGTGCGTGGGAGCGTGTGCAGTACGACTCGAGGCAAGTGGGGCGAAACGACTTGTTTGTCGCGGTGAAGGGAACCCACGTCGATGGACACGCGTACCTCCGGCAGGCGCGGGAGCGCGGGGCGAGCGCGGCGGTCGTCGAACGGCCGGCGCCCGACGTTCCGCTGGCGCAGGTGCGGGTGGCCGACAGCAGGCGGGCGCTCGCGCTATTGGCGGCCGAAGAGACGGGACATCCCTCGAGGGAGCTTGTGATGGTGGGCGTGACGGGGACCAACGGAAAGACGACCACCACCCATTTGATCCGGGCCGCCCTCGCGGCACGAGGCGACCGGGTCGGCGTGATCGGAACCGTCGGCTACGCGTTCGAGGGAGAGGAATCCGCCGCGGTCCACACGACGCCCGAAGCGCCCGATCTCGCGCGCCTTCTCCGGCGGTGGCGGGACCGGGGCGCGACCGCGGTGGCCATGGAGGTCTCGTCGCACGCGCTCTCGTTCGACCGCACCTACGGCGTCGCGTTCGACGCGGGGGTCTTCACGAACTTGACCCAGGATCATCTCGACTTCCATGAAACGATGGAGGCTTACCGCGAGTCGAAGGCGCGGCTCTTTCGCGCCGAGTCGCGCGGCGACCGCTCCAAGAAGTTCACCGGCGTCGTGAACATGGATGACGATGCGGGTCGATGGATACGGGAGCATGGAGATCCTCCCTTTCTCGGTTTTGGCGTGCGAAGCGCGGCGGAGGTGACGGCCGAAGAGGTGCGGTTCGATCCGGCAGGCACGAGACTCCGGATCCGAATGGCGCACCAACTCTTCCCGGTCGCCCTCCGCCTGCGCGGCGCCTTCAACGTCGAGAACGCCCTCGCCGCGTTCGCCGGCTCTGTCGCGGTCGGCACGCCGCCGGAGACCGCCGCGGCGGCGCTGGGATCCGTCGCGTCGGTTCCCGGGCGGCTCGAGCCGGTGGAAACCGGACAACCGTTTCAGGTGCTCGTCGACTACGCCCATACGCCCGATGCCCTCGCCCGCGCGCTGGACGCCGTGCGCGCGACCAAGCCCCGCCGGCTCCTCTGCGTCTTTGGGTGCGGGGGCGATCGCGACCGGGGAAAGAGGCCGCTCATGGGCGCTGCCGCGGCGCGGGGCGCAGACCTCGTCTTCCTCACCTCCGACAATCCGAGGAGCGAGGACCCGAGGGCGATCCTGGCCGAGATTGAATCGGGCGCCAAGGGGGCGCCCCACGTGCGGACGATCGTCGACCGCGCGGAAGCCATCGGGGCGGCGATCGAAGCCGCCGGCGACGGCGACGCGATTCTCATCGCGGGGAAGGGGCACGAGACCTATCAGATCCTGGGAGAGCGGACGATCCCTTTCGACGACCGGCAGGTGGCGAGGAAGGCACTCGAGGCGCGGGGGTATCGAAGGTGACTAGAGCCCCAAACCCCTGGCTCAACTTGCACGACGTGCTGGAGGTGACCGGCGGGCGTCTCTGGGACCCGATGCCGGGGACGAACGGACCTCTCTTCTCCGGATGCGCGATCGACACGCGCTCGCTCGAGGGCGGGGAGCTCTTCATCCCTCTGCCCGGCACGAGGGCGGACGGCCACGACTTCATCGCCGCGGCCCTGGAAGGGAAGGCCGGCGGGAGCCTCGTGAAGGCGGGCCGAGCGGCGGTGGGGGCCTGGCCGCGCACGGGGAAGCCGGTGATCGAGGTGAAGGATCCGCTGGCCGCGCTCCAGGCGTTGGGGCGCCACTCCCGGGATCGCGCCACGATCCCCGTGATCGCGGTGACCGGCTCGAACGGAAAGACGACGACCAAGGAGATGATCGCATCGGTTCTTTCGACGGCGCGCCGCGTCCACAAGAACGTGGGGAATCTGAACAATCACATCGGCGTGCCGCTGACCTTGACCCGGCTTCGCCCCGAGCACGAGGCGCTGGTCATCGAGCTTGGCATGAGCGCGCCGGGGGAGATCACGTTCCTCACCAAGCTCTGCCGCCCCACCGTCGGCGTTCTGACGAACGCGTCGGCGGCTCATCTGGCCCAGCTCAAGACGGTGGACGAGGTGGCCCGCGCGAAAAGCGAGCTCGCCGCCTCGATTCCGCCGGACGGCCTCCTCGTCTTGAACGCGGACGACGAGCGGCTCTGGCCGCTCAACCGGGCGCGCCCGATTCCCATCCGAAGCTATGCATTGGAGAATTCGGAAGCCGACCTGAGACCGACGAGCGTGGTCCTCTCGGGGACGGGTGGAACCCGCGTCACCCTCCCCGATGGAACCGTGGTGTCGCTTTCCTTGCTCGGCCGGCACAACGCGAGGAACGCGCTCGCCGCGATCTTGGTCGGCGACCACTTCCAGATTCCCCGCGACCGCGCCGCGGCAGCGCTCGCCGCGCTCAAGCCGGCGCGCCACCGACTCGAGCTGATCGAGTCGAAACCGGGCGTTTCGATCGTGGACGACACCTACAACGCGAATCCGGCCTCCATGCGCGAAGCGCTCTCGCTGCTCGGCTCCATGGAGGTCCGAGGGGCGCGCCGCGCGGTTCTCGCGGACATGCTCGAGCTGGGGCCGGGCGCGGAGGCGCTGCACGAGGAAATGGGGCGCTTGATTCCGCGTGACGCGTGGCTCTACGTGGCGGGGGCCCACGCGAAGGCGGTCGAGCGCGGCGCCCGGGAAGCCGGCCTCCCCGAAGCGCGGGTCCGCCGGTTCGAGGACGTGCCTGCGATGGTGGTCGCTGTTTCGGTGGACGCGAAGCGCGGCGATCTGGTCTTGGTGAAGGGCTCGCGGGGAATGCGCCTCGAGCGCGTGGTCGAAGCGCTGGCTCCGGGATCGGCCGGGGCGCCCGACGTCCTCGCGGCGGCGGGGAGGGACTGATGTTCTACCACTTCCTCTATCCGCTTCACGAGCACTTCGCTCCGTTCAATGTCTTTCGCTATATCACCTTTCGCTCCGCGTACGCGCTCACCACGGCGCTCCTCATCGCGCTGATCCTCGGGCGCCCGGTGATCCGCAAGCTGCGCGAGTTGAAGGTGGGGCAAAAGGTGCGCGACGACGGCCCGAAAAGCCACCTGCCCAAGTCGGGGACCCCGACGATGGGCGGCGTCCTCATCGTGATCTCGATCGCGGCGTCCACCCTGCTTTGGGGCAATCTGACCAACCGGAACGTCCTGATCGCGCTGGCGGCCACCCTCTGGATGGGCACGGTCGGGTTCATCGACGACTACCTGCGCGTGATGCTTCATTACCGAAAGGGGCTCTTGGGCCGGTACAAGCTGGCCGGGCAGATCCTCTTGGGCCTTGGGGTCTTCATGGCGGTCTACTTCTACCCGGCACACGGAATCCTGGACCCGGGCGAAACGAACATTCCGTTTCTGAAGCGGACGGTCGTCGATTTCGGATGGCTCTATCTCCCGTTCGTGACCCTGGTCATCACCGGGGCGTCGAATGCCGTGAATCTGGCGGACGGCCTCGACGGCCTGGCCGCCGGCATGACGGCCTTCGCGGCGGTCGCGCTCGGCGGCATGTGCTACATCACCGGCCACGTGAAGTTCTCCCAGTACCTCCAAGTGCCGTACATCGCCGGTACCGGTGAGCTGACCGTCTTTTGCGCCGCGGTGATCGGTGCGACCCTCGGGTTCCTCTGGTGGAATTGTCATCCCGCGGACGTCTTCATGGGCGACACGGGGTCGCTTTCGCTCGGCGCCGCCCTTGGAACCGTCGCCGTGCTGATCAAGCGCGAGTTTCTGCTCGCGATCGTCGGCGCCGTCTTCGTGGCCGAGGCGCTCTCGGTGATGGCGCAGGTTCTGTCGTTCAAGCTCTGGGGGACGCGGGTGCTGAAAATGGCGCCGCTCCACCATCACTTCGAGCTCTCCGGCTGGAAGGAGTCGCAGGTGGTGGTCCGCTTCTGGATCGCCGCCGCGCTCTGCGCCCTGGTCGGATTGAGCACCCTCAAGCTCCAATGACCAAGACCAAGAGCCCTCCCTGGTTCGCCGGCCGTCACGCGCTCGTCGTGGGGGTGGCCCGGAGCGGCTCGGCGGCGGCGCGGCTTCTGCTCCGATATGGCGCGTCGGTTCGCGCGATCGACCGCCGCAAGCGGGAGGAGATCGCGGGGGACACCGCGGAGCTGGAACGGCAGGGGATCGAAATTCTCTACGGAACGATGGACCCCGCCGCGCTCGAGGGGTGCGACCTGGTGATCAGCGAGTCCCGGCGTGCCGGCCGACCTGCCGCTCTTCCAGGAAGCGACGCGGCGCGGGATCCAGATCGCGCCGGAGATCGAGCTGGGGTTCGCGGTGGCTCGAGCGCCGATCATCGCCGTGACCGGCACCAACGGGAAGAGCACGACGGTGGAGCTTCTCGGCGCGATCGGGCGGAACGCGGGGCGAAAGACGGAGGTGCTGGGCAATATTGGCACCGCGCTCTCCGAGCGTGCCGACACCGTCCCGGAAGGCGGCCTGCTCATTGTCGAGGTTTCGAGCTTTCAGCTCGAGACCTGCACGCTCTTCCGGCCGCACGTCGGCGTGATCCTCAACGTGACCCCCGATCACCTCGACCGCCACGGAAGCCTGGAGCGCTACGCCGAAATCAAGGCGCGGATGTTCGCATCGCAGACCGCGGAGGATTTTCGCGTCCAGCCGCTGGGCGATCCCCGGCTCACCCGCCTCCTTCAGCCGATGCGCTCGCGGCCGCTCTGGTTTGGGTTCGCCGATCCGACCGGGGATGGGGTTTGGGAATCGGAAGGCGTCCTCCGCTTTCGGCTGGGCACGCGGGAAGGGACGATCCTCGGGCGTGACGAGGCGCTGCTCCAGGGGCCGCACAATACCGAGAACTTGTGCGCGGCGGCGGGCGCGGCGCTGGCCGCCGGCGTGCCGGAGCGCGCGATCGCGAAGACGTTCCGCGAGTTTCGGGGGCTCCCTCACCGGCTGGCCCTGGTCGCCGAGCTGGCCGGCGTCCGCTACGTGAACGATTCCAAGGCGACCAACGTCGACGCGCTTCGCCGCGCGCTCGAATCGTTCGAAGGACCGATCGTTCTGATCGCGGGCGGGCGGGACAAGGATGGCGACTTTGCTTCGATCGCTCCCCTCGTTCGCGAGCGGGTTCGGCACGCCGTCTATCTCGGCGAGGCCACGTCCAAGCTCGAGCAGGCGTGGCCGCAGGTGCCGTCGTCGCGGGCCAAGACGCTCGAGGACGCCGTCCTCTTGGCGCGGGCCCAGGCGGTCGCCGGGCGGGGTGGTCCTTCTCTCCCCGGGCTGCGCGAGCTTCGACATGTTCCGAAACTTCGAGGAGCGAGGCGCGAGATTCGAGGCCGCGGTCCTCGAGCTCAAGCGGTCGCTGGCCAAGGTGAGGCGATGAGCTTCGCGATCGCGAGATCCCGGCGGCCCGACCTGAGCCTCCTCTTGCCGGTCGCCGCCCTGGTGGCGCTGGGGGTGGTGATGGTCTACTCGTCGAGCGCCTTCCTCGGCGCGGAGCGGTTCCAGTCGGAGTACTTCTTCCTCAAGCGCCACGCCTTCCGCCTCGGCATCGGCGTCATCGTTCTGCTCCTCGCGGCTCGGATCGACTACCACATCTATATGCGGCTCGCGCCGTGGGCGCTCGGGGCCAGCATGCTGCTCCTCGTGACCCTCCTGGCCGTGGGCGGCGTCGGGATCCGGGGTGCGAACCGGTGGCTCTCCCTGGCGACCATCAACGTCCAGCCGACCGAGATCGCCCGGATCGCGTGCGTCGCGTACCTGGCGCGGCTCCTCGACCGGAAGGGCGAGCGGATGGCTTCCTTCCGGGACGGGGTGCTCCCGGCCTGCGGGGTCTTGGGGATCCTCTCGATCCTGATCCTGCTTCAACCGAACCTCGGGAGCACGATCGCGCTCCTGGCCACAGGCTTCGTGATGCTCCACCTGTCGGGGGCACGCTTCCGCCACCTCGGACTGCTCGCGCTGATCGGGATTCTCGTGGCCTGGGTCCAGGTGCTGCGCCATCCCTACATGATGGATCGCGTGGTCGCCTGGCTCAGCCTCTGGGGGAGCGGTTCCTTCGACGTTCTCGGAAAGAACTGGCAGCTCTCGCAGTCGATCATCGCGCTCGGCTCGGGCGGCATCTTCGGCACGGGGCCGGGACACGGCCTCCAGAAGGTCTTCTTTCTGCCAGACCCGCACACCGACTTCATCTTCGCGGTGATCGGGGAAGAGCTCGGTTTGATCGGGACGGGCGCGGTCCTGCTCGCCTACCTGGTCCTCTTCCTGCGCGGGCTCAAGATCGCGGGCTCCGCACCGGACCGTTTCGGCTATCTCCTCGCCGCGGGGTTGACGGTCAACCTCTCGGTCTACGTCGCCATGAACATCGCGGTCGTGACCGGCGTGATCCCCACGACGGGCCTACCGCTTCCGTTTTTGAGCTACGGGGGCTCTGCCCTCGTCGTGAACCTGGGGGTGACAGGTGTCCTCCTCAACATCTCAAGTCAGATGGAAACCGGCATTCGAACCACCTCGGTCGTCGGTAAGGCCGCGGTCCGGCGTGCGGGTGGCCGCTAGGGCCTATCCGATTCGCCTCTTGATCGCCGCGGGCGGGACCGGGGGTCATGTCTATCCGGGGATCGCGATCGCCGAGGAGTGGATGCGGCTCCACCCCGATTCCTCGGTGACCTTTGTCGGGACCGAGCGGGGGGTGGAGGCCAAGGCGGTTCCGGCGGCCGGATTCGCCTTTCGGGCGATCGACGCCCGCGGGTTTCCGCGGCGCCCGGGGGTGGGACAGCTGAGCGCGCTCTGGGCGTTCGGGAAGAGCTTTTTCCAGGTCGCGGGAATCATCAAGGAGGTGAAGCCCGACGCGGTGATCGCGACGGGCGGCTTCGTCAGCGGCCCCGTGGGCCTCTGGGCCCGGCTCCTGAGCATCCCGCTGGTGCTCCAGGAGCAGAACTCGGTGCCAGGCGCCGTGAACCGGTGGCTCAGCCTGATCGCGAGCCAGGTGCACATCAGTTTTGTCGAGTCGCGCAACTACTTTCGCCGAAGGAACAACTTGAAGGTGTCGGGAAATCCCATTCGAAGCTCGCTCCTGCGACAGGATCGGTTGAGCGCCTACGAGACGCTCGGCCTCGATTCCAGCCGGCGCACGCTCCTGGTTTTCGGCGGAAGCCGCGGCGCGGGAAGCATCAATCGCGCCATTCAAGCGGCGCTCCCGCGGCTGGCCCGGATTCCAAACATTCAGATCGCCTGGCAGACGGGCGCGGAGGACTTCGAATCGAGCCAAGCCGCGGCCGGCGGAGTCTCGATTCCCGTTCGGGTCTTCGCCTACCTGGATCAGATGGAGAAGGCGTATGCCGTCGCCGACCTCGCGGTCTGCCGCTCCGGGGCGATGACCATCACCGAGCTCACGGCGTGCGGGGTGCCGGCGATCCTCATCCCGTATCCGCACGCCGCGCGGGACCACCAGACGCTGAACGCGCGGGGGCTCGTCGATCGCGGCGCGGCCGAGATGATCGCCGACAAGGAGCTCGAGCCCGAAGGATTGGCGGCGCACATCGAGGCGCTGTTCCGGGACGAGCAGCGGCTTCGCCGGATGGGGCGAAACGCGCGGGCGTTTTCGCGCACCAACGCCGCGGAGCGGATCGTCCGATCGATCGAGGAGCTGGTGGGGGTCTCGGCCCGTGACACCGAGTCCTGAGCGGGAATGTACGGACGAATCCGGAAGATCCATCTGGTGGGAATCGGCGGCAGCGGAATGAGCGGAATTGCGGAGGTGCTCCTGAATCTCGGGTATGAAGTTTCCGGCTCCGACATCAAGGGTTCCGACGTGGTGACACGGCTTCGGGACCTCGGCGCCCGGGTCGCCGACACCCACGATCCCGGCCACGTCGAGGGGGTGGATGTGGTCGTTGCCTCCTCCGCCATCGTGGAGTCGAACCCGGAGCTCGTGCGGGCGCACGCGCTGGGGATTCCCGTGATTCCCCGCGCGGAGATGCTCGCCGAGTTGATGCGGATCAAGTACTCGGTCGCGGTCGCCGGGGCGCATGGAAAGACCACGACGACATCGATGGTGGGGGAGATCCTCGCGCGGGGCGACCTGGATCCGACCGTCATCGTCGGGGGGCGCCTCAAAGCGGTCGGCGCCCACGCGCGCCTGGGCCGTGGGCCCTTCCTGGTGGCCGAGGCCGACGAGAGCGACGGCTCGTTTCTGCTCCTCTCGCCGACCATCGCGGTCATCACGAACATCGACGAAGAGCACCTCGACTACTACGCGAGCCTCGCGGAGATCCGGGCGGCATTCCTCCGTTTCGCCAACCGGGTCCCGTTCTACGGGACCGTCGTGCTTCCCGCCGACGACCCGAATGCCGCCGCCATCCGCAACGACGTGAAGCGCCGCGTGCTCACGTATGGATTCTCCGGCGCGGCCGACTTCGTGGGAACGGACCTCCGCGTCGACGAGACCGGCGTCCGGTTCGGCCTGGTCGCCCACGGCAAGGACGAAGGGCTCATCGAGCTCAAAGTCGCCGGCGCCCACAACGCCAGAAACGCGCTCGCCGCGGCCGCCGCGTCGTGGGAGCTGGGCATCCCGTTCGCGACCATCCGCGCGGGGCTCGCCGATTTCGCGGGTGTCGGACGCCGACTCGAGCTCCGCGGCGAGGTCGCGGGGGCGCCCTGGATCGACGACTACGGGCATCACCCGACGGAGATCGAGGCCGCGCTTTCCGCGCTCCGGGCATCTCACGCGCGGCGCATCGTCGCCGTCTTTCAGCCCCATCGATACACGAGAACGCGCGCGCTCTTGGGTCGGTTCGCGACCTGCTTCCAAGGCGCCGATGAAGTCATCCTGCTTCCCATCTACCCGGCCGGGGAGCGGCCGATCGAGGGCGTGACCTCGGCGTCCTTGGCCGCGGCCATCGAGACAGCGGGCGGGCCCCGGGTCCACCTCGCGGCGACGTTCGACGAGGCCGCCTGCCTGGTGGGCAAGATCTTGAAGAAGTCCGATCTCCTCGTGACGATCGGGGCGGGCGACGTCTACCGCGTCGGCGAGCTGGCGCGAAGGGGGGACCGATGAGAGCGGGCTATCGAGGTCTCCCCACCTGGAAGCGCCCCGCGCTCCGCCGTCGGAACCGGCGGATCGCGGCCGCCGCGCTGATGGTGACCCTGGTCGCGCTCTCGATCCCGGTCCTCGCGCGCCCGGTGACGCGGGTCCTCGGAGCGTTTCCGCCCTTTCAAGTGGGTGGAATCGAAGTCACGGGATTCCTCTATCTCTCCCCCGAGGAGGTCCGCGCGCTCATCCCGGTTCGGGAGGGCGAGAACCTGCTCGCGCTCCATCCCCGGGAGATTGAGTCGGAGCTCCGCCGCCATCCCCGCATCGAGGGAGCGCGCGTATCCCGGACGATGGGGCGCCTCCACGTGGAGATCCGCGAGCGGAGGACCTTCCTCCTCGTGAACGCGGGAACACTTCTGGAAGTGGACGAGGGCGGAACCATTCTCTCGCCGCTCCAGCGGGGCCTCGTGGCCGACCGGCCGGTGCTCTCCGGTATTTCCTTCCCGACGGTCAAGCCCGGCGCGCGGGTGACGGGCGCGCGGCTCGGCGACGTGCTCCGCCTTGTCTCGTATCTGGAATCACCCGAGGTTGGGCTCATCGCGGACATCTCCGAGATCGTCTCGGAGGATTCGAATCGAGCCGTGCTGCGCACATCGCGCGAGCAGATTCCGATCTACGTCGACCCCGAGCGGGTCACGCTGGCGGCCATGCGAGCCTTGAGCGCGACGCTCCGCGACGTGCGGGAGCGGGAGCGTCGCGTCCTGTCGATGGATACACGGTATCGCGGTCAAGTCGTGGTCCGGTGCGCGCCCGGCGACAGCGTCGGCGTCGGCGACACCGCGCGAACGGGCTTAGGGGAGGGCCGGAATGGCGGAAGGGAGGATCTACGCGGGTCTCGACATCGGCACCACCAAGATCACCGCGGTCATCGCGGAGCCGTCCGAGACGGACGACGGGATCCAGATTCTGGGTATCGGGACCGCGCCCTCGGACGGGCTGAAGCGCGGCGTCGTGGTCAATCTGGAGCGGACGGTCCGGTCGATCCAGCACGCCGTCGAGGAGGCGGAGCGGATGTCGGGCCGCTCGATCCGGGGCGTCTACGCGGGGATCGCGGGGGACCACATTCGCGGCATCAACAGCCGCGGGGTCATCGCGGTGGCGCGGAAGGACGCGGAGATACGCGCGGGCGACGTGGCCCGGGTCATCGAGGCGGCCAAGGCCGTGGCCATCCCCACCGATCGGGAAATCCTCCATGTCCTGCCCCAAGAGTACATCGTGGACGACCAGGACGGGATCCGCGATCCGGTGGGCATGTCGGGCGTCCGCCTCGAGGCCGAGGTCCACATCATCACGGGAGCCGCGGCCGCCTGCCGGAACCTGATTCGCGCCGCCGAGCGGGCCGGGTTGGAGGTCGAGGAATTGGTCCTCGAGCCGCTGGCCTCGGCGAACGCCGTGCTCACTCAGGACGAGCGCGATCTGGGCGTGGCGCTCCTCGACATCGGGGGCGGGACGACCGACGTCGCGGTCTTCTTCGAGGGGGCGGTGAGGCACACGGCCGTCATCGGGCTCGGAGGCTCGAACGTGACCAACGACCTGGCCATCGGGCTTCGCACGCCGGTCGAGCGGGCGGAGGCGCTCAAGCTCTCCTACGGGTGCGCGCTGACGTCGATGGTGCGCCCGGAGGAGACCATTCGGGTGCCGAGCGTCGGTGGAAGGGCCGACCGCGACATCTCGCGGCACATGCTGGCCATGATGATCGAGCCTCGCGTGGAGGAGATCTTCGCCCACGCGAACAAGGAAGTGCGAAAGAACCACGTGGCGGATCTGCTCGGCGCCGGCGTGGTCTTGACGGGGGGCGCGTCCTCCTTGCAGGGGATGCCCGAGCTGGCGGAGCAGATCTTCGATCTGCCGGTGCGGCGCGGCGTGCCGATGGGATTCAGCGGATTGACGGAGGCGGTTTCCAACCCCCGGTTCGCGACCGGAGTCGGCCTGGCGATGCACGCGCATCAGCACGACGCCAGGCCGCGGGAGAGGGATGGGGGCATGATCGGTCGGATCTCGGTGGGTCTGAGGCGTTGGATTGAGGAGCTGGTCTAGAACCGGCGCAAAACCAGGGAGGCTAGAGTCGCATGTTCGAGCTGGTGGACGACGGACAGGAAGTGACGTCGGCATCGATCAAGGTGATCGGCGTCGGAGGAGCGGGAGGAAACGCGGTCAACCGGATGATCGAGGCCGGACTCAGAGGCGTCGAGTTCATCGCTGCGAACACGGACTCCCAGGTGCTGGACCAGTCGCTCTGCCCCAAGAAGCTGCAGCTCGGCTCCGGGATCACCAAGGGGCTGGGATCGGGCGCCAATCCGGGGGTGGGACGCGAGGCGGCGGAGGAGGACGAGGCCCTCATCGCGGAGATGCTCGAGGGCGCCGACATGGTCTTCGTGACGGCCGGAATGGGCGGCGGCACGGGGACCGGGGCGGCCCCGGTCGTCGCGCGCATCGCGCGGTCGATCGGCGCGTTGACGGTGGCGGTGGTCACCCGTCCCTTCGAGTTCGAGGGGCGAAGGAGGATGCAGATCGCCGAGGAGGGGCTCCGCGAGCTTCGTGAGAAGGTCGACACGCTCATCGGCATTCCGAACCAGCGGCTCTTGGCGATCGTGGAGAAGCACACGCCGCTCCGCGAGGCCTTCCGGGTGGCCGACCAGGTGCTCCACCACGCGACGAAGGGAATCTCGGATCTGATCACGGTGCCCGGCCTGGTGAACCTGGACTTCGCGGACGTGAAGACGGTGATGGCCGAGCGCGGGAACGCCCTGATGGGAGCCGGCCACGCGACCGGTCCCAACCGAGCCTACGAAGCGGCCCAGTCGGCGGTCTCGAGCCCGCTCCTGGACGACGTCTCGATCTCGGGGGCCGAGGCGCTCCTGGTCAACGTCACGGGTGGGGAATCGATGACGCTCCACGAGATCAACGAAGCGGTGACGGTCGTGGTGGACGCCGCGGGGCACGACGCGAACGTCATCTTCGGCGCCGTGATCGACGAAGCGATGGGCGATGCACTCTCGATCACGGTCATCGCGACCGGATTCGGGAAGGGCGACGCCCGCGCCAAGACGACCGACGCGGCCCGGACGGCCATCCAGGCGCCGAGAATCTACGAGATCGAGCCGAGGGAGCGCGTGGTCCGTCCCCCGATCATGGTGCGGCCGGCGCTCGCCGAGGAGAACGATATGGAGGAGGCGCCGGGACCGGTGCCCGCGACCAAGCCCGCGTTTCGGATGACGCCGGGCACGGCGCGCCGGCCCTTCGGCGGGCGCGGCATCACGAAGGAGAACATGGACGTGCCCGCGTTCATGAGAAAGCAGATGGACTAGAGAGGGTCGGCGGGCCGATCCGAGAAAATTCCCCGCTGGAAGGGGAACCCCCGCCAGGGGGCGGGGACGAGGGGTGGGGTGGGGTGGAGCAGCGCGTCCGGGTCTAGATCGCCCGGGCGCGCTGCGTGTCTTTGGAGCCCATGCCCTTCTGGACCGATCCACGCCGAAGGCACCGCGTGCAGACGCGGATCCGCTTGGGGCGCCCCTCGACAACCGCGCGGACCGTCTGGAGGTTGACCTCCCAGCGCCGCTTGGTCACGTTGTGGGCGTGGCTCACGTTCTGCCCAAACTGGACGCCCTTGCCGCAAACATCGCAAACCCTTGCCATCAAATCCTCCTAGGACAATGAGCCGCCGAGTCTAACCGATTCGCGGCCCCGCCACAATGAGATCAAGATCGCACACGGAACGCCGATAGCTCTGAATGCCCGTGTCTTGCCCTCGCGGGGGGCATTTGCGCGATGCGCTTTGCGCCGCCCGGCCGGGGCGACCTGCACGGGCCAGGGGATTCGCGCCGCGCCGGGCGTGTAGCCACCGGAGTCTCTACTCGATTGGCGTTTCGTCACATCCGGGCGGCCAACTGTGCCCTGGCACACCCGTTGCGTACAACTATTGTTCGCGGCAGGGGTGTGCCGCAGGGGGGCTGGAGGCAATGGAGACGTGAAAACCTTCTCTCGCAGCGGCTTCACATTGGTGGAGATCGCGGTCGTGATCGTCATCGCCGGAATCATCCTGGCGACGGGGGTCCCGGCCTTCTTGAGCCTCTCCCGCTCCATGACCGAAAAGCAGGCGCGCGACGCCGTCATGGAAACGCTCCGGATGGCGCGGCAGAAGGCCGTGACCACCCACTCGCCGATCATCGTGGCGTTTGGGGATGGAGCCACGACGACCAATGTGACGACGTACAGCGTCCATACGGACACGAACAACGACCGGATCAAGCAATCGGGCGAGCCATGGGCCTCCTTCACGCTCCCGAACGGGACCAAGCTCGAGAACGTCTCCCTTCAGCCGACCGACTCGCTCATTTTCGATAGCAGCGGCTCCCTCGCTCCGAGCGTCACCGGAGGGAACATGATCGTCTACGGAAACAGCAAGCGCGACACACTCTTCGTCTCGGCCACAGGACTGGTATATCGCCCATGACACACAACCTGAGTCATTCGACGCGCCGCTCCAAGCGGGCGGCGCAGCCGGCCCATATCGCCGGCGCCCCCGGCTTCACGCTCGTCGAGGTGATGGTCGCGATGATCGTCTTCGCGGTCGGCGTCTTGAGCATGGCGACCTTGATGCCCGCCGGCGCGAGAAGCGTGAACCGGTCGGCCGACCAGACCCGCGGCTCGGAGCTGATGTCCGCCACCGCGGAGAACCTGCTCAGCGCGAGCTATACCGACAGCACGCTCACCGCCGGGGCGCATTCGGACCCGGCCAATCCGTACGACGGGAAGTACTACGTCCGCTGGGTGGTGCAGGACGACCAACCGGTGGCGGAGTGCAAGAGGGTGACGCTGACCGCCGGCTGGCCTCTCTCCAGCTCCTCTTCAGGCGCGACGGTGGTCATCGTCAAGCCGCGATCGGGAGGTTGAGTTGAGCTTCGAATGGAAGAAATCGTCCGGGCGTAGCGACAAGGGGTACACCCTGGTCGAGCTCATGATCACGCTGACCGTCTTGAGCGTGGTCCTGGGCGCGGTCTTCTACTCCTATTTCCGCTCCCAGTCGAGTGCCCGGCGCACCGAGAAGGTCGTGGAGGCGCGCCAGGGATCGCGCGCGGCGCTGCAGCTGCTCGAGCGCGAGCTCCGGATGGTGGGCTCGGGCTGGGGACGGACTCCGGTCCAAGGCTGCAACAACGGCAACCCGATGACCCTGACCGCCGTGACGCCCGGCTACGTCTCGGCGGCCAGCAACGACTCGCTGGTGCTCCTCGGAGCCTGGGACGCGCAGACCACGCTTCGGGCCCCGATGGGAACAGCCACCTCGGTGATCCAGTGCCAGAGCACGGCCGGTTTCAAGAACGGCGACTTTGTGCTCGTGACGAGTGGATCCACGGCGCACATCTGGCAGGTGACCGCGGTGTCTGGCTCGCCGGCCGATCTCACGCACGCGGCGACCTCCGTCTACAACATGGCGGGCGGTCACACGCCCTGGCCCGCCGGAGGATACGGGACCGGCGCCCGCGTCTACCGAGTCGCCTGGGTCACCTACAAGGTGGATAACACTTCGTTCAGGACCCCCTGCCTCGTCCGACGGGATCAAGGGTCCCCGGCGCAGGTGGTTGCCACGGACGTGAATGCGTTCCACGTCTGGTACTTGCTCCAAGACGACACCGTGACGCGCAACCCGGTGGACCTGTCGCTGATCGACAAGATCCGCCCCATTATCGTGACGCGAGTGACCGACCGAGGTGCCACCGTCGTTGACGACTCGGTGTACACGCTGGTTCGGCCGCGGACGTTCTAAGGAGGAATTCGTCATGTATACCGGATCGATCGTGAACGCCAGGGAAGGCGAGCGGGGCTTCGCGCTCATCAGCGCGCTGCTCGTCGTAATGCTGGCCTCCATCCTCGGACTGACGTTCATGTCGACGGTCACCGGTGAGCGGTCGATCTCGTCGAACGTGCACATCGCCCGCGGAGCCCTTCTCTCCGCCGACGCCGGCGTGCGCGTCACCCAGCAGGCGCTCGCGAACATGGCGAAAGCCAAGCTCGACAGCTTGGTCGCCGCCTGGAGCGGCGTGGGTCCGATCATCAGCAATCCGCAGGGGGTCTTCCCGGCCGGCGCCATCACCACGGCCGGCACGAATCCCAGATTCAACGCCTCGGCGACGATTGCCTTTACGGACAGCACGCTTCAGCCGTCGGCGCAGTTCTACGACTACACCTATACGACGAGCGCGACGGGCGGCTTCGGCGCCGCCGGCTCTCGCTCGATCCAGACCACCGGCATTCTCCGGGTGAGCGTCTCGCGTGGGTCCTTCTCGGACTACCTGGTCTTCACGAACGTCCACCTCACGCCGGGCAACAACCCGATCTGGTTCACGTCGAATACCCGGTTCGATGGCCGCGTCCACACCAACGGCGAGTTCCGCTTCGCGAACAAGCCGGAATTCCAGGACTTGGTGACGAGCGTGGATCCCGAAGCGTGGTACAACAACAAGGGCGACCCGGTCGAGCTGAACTCGGACCACAACGGCACGATCGACGTCCCGGCCCTTTACGGCGGATTCGACCGCAACCAGGCGGCGATTCCGCTCCCGACCAACGCGTTCAGCCAGCAGAACGCGGCGCTGGGGAGAGACCCGTCCGACATGACGTCGCCCAGCAATAGCCAGATCAACACGGCGCTGGGGCTCGGATCGGGCAGCAGCGCGCCGCCGACGGGCGTCTACGTGCCGCACTCCGGCTCGGATGTGAGCGGCGGAATCTACATTCAGGGATCCGTGGACCGGATGACGACGAGCATCGACGCGTACGGCAATCAGGTCTACGCAGTGAAACAGGGTTCCACGACGACGACGATCACGGTCAACGCGAGCGCGACCACGACGCGCGTCGTCACGGGTTCGACCACGACTGATTACAACGGCGTGCCTCGCGGAGTCTCGTATGTCAACGGCTCGGTGAGCGACCTGCGCGGCCCCGATCGCGTGAGCGGGTCGCCGCCGCCCGCGATCGCTCTGGACACGCAGATGCTCCTGGCTTCGACCGGCGACATCGTGGTCACGCGCGACGTGACGTACGACGGCTATCCCAACAGCCAGAACGTCCTCGGCCTCTTCTCGGTGAACGGGAACGTTCGGATCGGCTCCACCGCGCCCGACGACATGAACCTCGATGCGTTCGTCATGGCGACGGGGAGCGGCAAGTCCTTCACGGTGGACGGTTACGACAGCGGCGAGCCGCGCGGGACATTCAATCTCCGAGGGGGGATGGTGGAGTACAACTACGGAGCGTTCGGCACGTTCAACTCGTCGACTGGGCAGCAGTCGACCGGGTTCGGACGCAATTTCCAATACGACCGGCGGGGTGTCATCCCGCCCTATTTCCCGACGACCAATCGGTTCACGGCGGACCTGCCGTCCGCTCGGACGGTCGCGTGGAGGGAGCTCTAAAATGACGCCTCAGGGAAGGGAAAAGAGCAAGAAGTCCCGGTCCGCCTCGGCGGATCGGGGCGCGGGGAAGAGCAAGGGGAGCCGCTTCGCGGCGGCGCCCCTGGTGATCGCGGTGCTCCTGATCGGCGCGATCGCGCTCGCGATGGGGATCACGATCCAGAAGAGCAACCAGCACGCGGCGGAGAACGCGACCCCGGCGGTGACGCCGGAATCGACGACGCCCCCCGCTGCCGGCGACCCGGCACAGGCGCCGGAGAAGCCGGCGAATCCTGCTTCGAGCAACTACCAGTCCGGGCAGACGCTGACGAACTGACCGGCGGACGAAGTTTGACTTCGGTTGAGGGCGGCGCCTAGCATCGCTGGGATGGCCGCCCTCTCCGATTCAGTCCGGTATCTGCGCGGCGTGGGTCCGGAGATGTCGCGCCGGCTCTCCCGCCTCGGCATCGAGACGATCCGGGACCTCCTGTTCCACGTCCCGACCGGCTACCGGGACCGCCGCGCGATCTCCCCGATCGCCCGACTCACGCCCGGCTCGGAGGCCTCCATTCTCGCGACGGTGGCCGCTCTTCGCGTCCGCCGCCTCCGCGGCCGTCAGGATCTCCAGGGGACGCTCCGGGACGAAAGCGGCGTTCTCCGCGCCGTCTGGTTCAACCAGCCCCACCTGGAATCCTCGCTCCGCGTGGGGGACCACTTTCTCTTCTCCGGCGCCGTGCAAGCGTTTCGCGGGCTGGAGCTCCACAACCCCGAATTCGAGCCGGCCGAGGGGACCGAGGGCCACCTTCACGTCGGGCGGGTCGTCCCGCGCTACGCGCTGACGGAGGGAGTCAGCGATCGCTGGCTGAGGGCCCGGGTGCGCGCCGCCCTCGACGCGCTCGGGCCGATTCCCGATCTCCTCCCCGACGACTGGCGCTCGCGCGTCGGTGTCCCGCCCCTTTCGCAGGCGATGGAGATGGTTCATTTTCCTCCACGCCCTGAGGACGCGGAGCCCGCGCGCCGGCGGCTGGCGCTCGAGGAAATCCTGACGCTTCAGATCTCGCTCCAGTACGCCCGTCGCCGCCACCGGCGGGGGCGCCGCGCGCTTTCGCTGGAGCGCGGATCGGGGATCGCCGAACGGTTCATCCAATCCCTCCCGTTCGTCCCGACGCCCGCCCAGTCCAGGGCCGTGGAAGCGATCGCGGGGGACCTCGACCGGTCGGTTCCGATGCGGCGCCTGCTCTTGGGCGACGTCGGCTCGGGGAAGACCGTCGTGGCTCTCGCGGCGGCGCTGCGCGCGGTCGGCGCGGGGCACCAGGCCGCGATCCTGGCGCCCACCTCCATTCTCGCGGAGCAGCACGCGGTGACGGCCGCCCGCCTCCTGGCTGGGCTCGCGATTCCCATCGGGCTTCGCACGGCCGCGACGCCCGCCAAGGAGAGGGAGCGCCTTGGCGCAGGATTCGCCTCGGGAGAGATTCCCATCGCGATCGGTACCCACGCGCTCCTTGAGCGGGATCTCGTCTTTCGCTCCCTCGCGCTCGTCGTGGTCGACGAGCAGCACCGGTTCGGGGTGCGCCAGCGGGTCACCCTGACCCAGGGGGGCACCGAAGCGCCCGGAGCCCACCTCCTCGTCTTGACCGCGACGCCGATCCCGCGCAGCCTCGCGTTGACGCTCTATGGAGATCTCGACGTATCTCTGCTCGACGAAAAGCCTCCCGGCCGCGCGCCGGTCGAGACCAAGGTCCTGGACGGCGACCGGCCTGGCTCGCTCGTCGAGCTCCTTCGCGAGGAGGTCGCGCGGGGAGGGAGCGCGTTCGTGGTCTATCCCGTGGTCGAGGAAAGCGAGGCGATCGACCTCAAGGCGGCGACGGCCATGGCCTCCAGGCTGGCCTCCGTGCCCGCCCTCGCGGGCGCCGGGGTGGCGCTCGTTCACGGACGGCTCAAGGCGGAAGAGCGGCGGGACGCGATCGCGCGGTTTCGAAGCGGCGAAGCGCGAATCCTGGTCGCGACGACGGTGGTCGAAGTGGGGCTCGACATTCCGGAGGCGACCCTGGTCGCGATCGAGCACCCCGAGCGCTTCGGTCTGGCCCAGCTCCATCAACTCCGGGGACGGGTAGGCAGGGCGGACCGGGCCGGACGCTGCGTGCTCGTCATGGGACGGGGGATCGGCCAGGCGGCGAGGAGCCGTCTTCGGATCTTCCAGACGGTCTCGGACGGATTCCGGCTGGCGGAGGAGGATCTCAAGCTCCGCGGGCCTGGGGAGCTACTGGGGACGTCCCAGCACGGTTTCCCGGAGTTTCGGGCCGCTGACCCGTTCAAAGATCAGGACTTGATCGAGGCCGGCCGCGACTGGGCCCAGGTCCTCCTCGAGCGGGGGGAGGCCGAGGAGGGGGAGCCTCGGCTCAGGGCCTGGATCGAGGCACGCTTCGCGGGCGCCGACAGGTACCTGGGAAGCGGCTAGAGAAATCGTCAAAGATGCAGGGCGATCGGCCGATAGAGGGATCGAACGGCCGTCGACCCAGAGAGCCCCAGGAGCCTCGCGAATGATCCTCGACTGCGGCAATTGCGGCGCCCGATACAACATTCAGGATTCGCTCATTCCTCCGCAGGGAGCGCGCGTCAAATGCAAGAAGTGCGCGACCCTGATCACGATTCCTCCGCCTCCGTTGACGGAGCTCGCTCCACAAGACTTGGAGCTGATTCCCCCGTCCCCGGAGTCTCCCGCGGCGCCGGTCCCGGCCACGGATTCCGATCAGGATCCGGTTTCATCCGGCTTCGACGCACCGTCCGCGGCCGCGGAGAAGCCGTCCGCGCGGTCACCCGAGTCCGAGATGCCGCTGGAGCATTTTCCTCAAGAGCCGCCGCCCGAGGCCCCCGCGGCCGAGGACGAATTCGAGCGGGCCGGAGCCCCGGCTCGATTCGGATCGCCACCTTCCTTCACGGACGCCTCGACGCCTTCCATGGCCGGCTATGGTTCGACGATGACGGTGGAGTCGCCGGTGGCCCCTCCGTCTCCCGTGGCGGTCGCGCGCGAGGAGCAGCCGGTCGTCGACGAAGCACCGCAGACGGCGGAAGTCGGGCAAGGTAAGGCCGCTGAAGCGGCCGCGCCGGCTCCGGAGGCCGTGTCCACTTCTCCGGCACCGACGGGCACCCCGTTGCCGGAGGGGCTCTCGCCCGTAGAGCGCTCCGCCCACGAGAAGGCCCGGCGACTCGCCCGCGTTCTCGCCTCCGACATCGCGATCTACAACCGCGACAAGAAGGAGCGCGGAATGCGGGAGGGAAACCTGGTCGCGATGCTCGGGTACGAAATCAAGAAATCGTGGGAGATCTACAAGGAGCGGGTCGGATCCGAGTTCGCCAACTCGACGCCCTACTTCCGGGACGCCCTGAACGACATGCTGGCCGACGGAAAGAAGATCTTCTAGCTCTGTAGCCCCGTCGCTGGAGCCTGGCGCGCTCCGTCGCATCGTAACAGAGCGCCGATCAGTCCTCCGAGCACCAAGATTCCCCCCGCCAATCCCACAACCGACGTCGGCGTCATCCACCCTCGCTTCAAGACGAGCCCGAGCAGACCCGCGCTCGCGAGCACGCCGACCCTCGCCAGGAAATCCCGGAGCGCGAAGACCCTGCCGCGCGCCTCGGCGGCGATCGAGGCCTGGATGGCTGCTTCGGTCGTCACAAGAAGGAAGGCGACAAAGATCCCCGCGGCGAACGCCGCGCCGGCGAGCGCCAACGGGTGGCGGAGCGCCGCGAACGCGGCGATCGCCATGCCAGAGCCAACCAGCCCGACGACGACCCGATGGCGAGGTGTGAGCGTCCCCCCGCGTCCCGCCAGGAGGAGCGTGCCGGCCACCATACCGAGCGCCGCCGCGCCGAGCGCGCCGCCGAGTCCCGAAATCACGCCTTCGCGACGCAGCCCGAGGACCTGGGGCAGCGAGACGTGGAGCGCCCCGCCGGCGATCCAGAGCATCGTCATCGCCCCGATCGCGCCGAGCGTCGGCCGCGAGGCGAGGGTGATCCGCGCCCCTTCGCGCACGTCGCGCGCGATCCGCCGATATCCCGGGACGACGCCGTCGCCGCGCGGCCGCGCCACGCGGGGCTTTACCCGGATGAACGCGAGCGCCAGGACGGAGACGAAGTAGGTGGCCGCGTCGATTTGAAATCCGATCTTCCACCCCGCCCGTTCCACCAGCGCTCCCCCCAGGACCGATCCGACGATGGTCGCGACGATCCCGGCCAGCGTGGCGAGGGAGTTGGCCTCGACCAGAGATTGCTCGGGGACGAGGTCGGGAAGGATCGCCGACCGCGCGGGTAGAAAGAACGCGTTCACGAGATAGAGCAGAAAGATCAGCCCGAGTGCGGCCGGCAGACCGCCCCATCCGACCGCCGGGATGATGGCGAGCACCACGACCGCGCGGATCCCGTCCGAGATGAGGAGGGTCGCGCGGGTGCTCCAGCCGTCGACCAACGCGCCAGCCCAGGGACCGAAGAGGATCGCGGGGAGAAAGCTCGCGAGGGGAATCAGCGCGAGCTCGGGGGCCGGATTCCTTGGATCGGCCGCGCGCTCGAGGATCAAGGCGAGGAGGGCCAGGTAGGTCAATCGATCTCCAAAGATGGAGATCAGCTGTCCCAGCCAGAGCGCGCGAAAGTTGGGGAGGCGAAAGAGCTGGAGCGGCGACGCTCCGAGCTTCAATGGGTGGCCGCGGTGAGCGAGACGACCGGCGATCGCTCCGGTTGGAGCGTCTCAGGGTCCGAATCCGCAGGCAACGTCCCCGCGAGCGAGCCGTAGATCTTCTCGAGGCGGTCAACCACCCGCGGCCACCCGTAACCGCGCGCCGTCTCCATGCCGCGCGCGCCCAATCGCGCGCGCAGCGCGGGATCGGTGAGGAGGCGGCGGAGCGCCTCGGCGAGGGAGACCGGATCGTGGGGCGAAACCATGATCCCCTCCGCGTCGGGCGTGAGGACCGATCGATAGCCCGCGAGATCGGTCGCCACAATCGGGACGCCCGAGGCCATGGCTTCCAAGAGGACCATCCCAAAGCTCTCGCCGTCGCGGGCCGGAGAGCAGAAGAGATCGGCCGATGCGTAGAAGCGCGGCAAACGCTCGTGCCCCACGCGTCCCTCGAAGTGCACACGTCCATGGAGGGCTCCGCGCGCCAGCCGCTCGACCTGGGGTCTTAGCCGTCCGTCTCCCACCAGGATCAGCCGAAAGGGAAGGGATTCGCGCGCCAGCACGGCGCAGGCCTGCAAGAGCTCCGGCAGACCCTTTCTCTCGTCGAATCGGCCGACGAAGAGGATGTTGGGGCAACCGTCGTCGTATCGCTCGAGCCGCGTGAGCCCTGGCCGGAACCGCGCGAGGTCCACCCCGTTGGGAACGATCTCGATCGGCCCTGGAAATAGCGCGTCCACGCAGCGACGCGCCGTTTCCGAAACCGCGATCACGCGATCGATCTTCCTGTAAAAGGGGCGGAGAACCGGCCGGAACAACTTCAGATGGGTGTCGGATGAGAGCGCCGAATGGAACGTGCCGACCACCGGGCACCGGGCGAGACGAAGCGCCAGGAGCGGCAGGACGGGGGAAAGCGGGCAGTGGACATGGATCACGTCGAAGCGCTCCCGCGCGAACGTCCCGCCGAGGCCTCGCGTGAGCCCCAGGCCGAGGGTCAGGTTATTCTCGGCGCCGTTGTAGGGGACGGAAAGATTCCGACCCATCCGCACCACTCCCGGCTCGGGACGCGCTTCGCCACCGAAGCGCGAGGTCACGACGGTGACCTCATGGCCGCGGGAGCGGAGCACCCGCGCCGTGGCGTCGACGTGCTCGGTCACGCCGCCCACCGCGGGGTGGTAAGCCTGCGTGACGATCCCGACCTTAAGCGGCATCGGTCTCCCAGAGCGGGCGGAAGATGCACCACTGGGCGACGTGGGCCGCGATGTTCCGCTCCAGTGTCCGCGCGACGCCCGCGGTGAGACGGTCCAGATCTTCTTGAAGAGTCAAAGAGAGGTCGGGCTCGTCCAGTCCGTCGAAGGAAATGTGGTGGCGGCCGGACTCGGTGCGGACGGCGTGGCCGTGGACGATCGGGACCCTGGCTCGGCGCGCGAGGATCGCGGGGCCCGCCGGAAAGGCGATCCGACGCCCGAAGAACTCCGTGGGGAGCGACCGCGAGAAGATGTCGCCATCCACCAGCAGCGCCACGATGCCGCCGCCGCGGAGCGCGTTCAAGAGTGGCAGGAAGCCGTCCTCGGGCGTGTTGACGCGAATCCCTTCGCTCTCCTTGAGCGCCCGCACTTCCCGGGCCAGACTGTGGTGAAGCTGTACGCCGGTCACCGTGTGGACCTTGAGCCCGAGCCCCAACAGAGCGGGCCCGAACATCTCCCAGTTGCCCAGGTGGGGCAAGGCGAGGACCGCGCCCCGCCCGCCGGCGACCGCGCGGTAGAGGTGCTCGGTGCCGCTCACGCGATAGCTCGCTTCCTTGGGCCGCGCGCGCGGAGCCGTCCGCCCCAGGTACTCGATCCACCCCCGGTGGTGGGCCTCGAACATCCGACGCGCCGTCCGCTCTCGGGCGCGCGGTTCGGCCAGATGGGGGTAGCCCGAGGCCGCGATGCGCTCGAGATTCGCGAGTACCGCGGTGCGGCGTTCGCGGCTCCAGCGGTACTGAAAGGCAGCGAGCGCCCGCGCGCACGCCCGCTGGGCCGGGACCGGCAGCGACGACGAGAGCATCTGAATCATTCGGAGAATGGAGCGCGGGAGCACGGCCGATTCGCGTGATCCAAGAGCCACGGAAGCCGACAAGAGTCCGACGCTACATGAGGCTTCCGAGGGGTGTCAAGCGGGCCCGGCCGGGTGGGGATCGGCCTCTTCTCGTTGACTTGGCTTCCGCCGCTGCCTAGAGTGGCGGCGGAGTTTCACCCAGGGGTGGATCGATCCAGCCGCGCCTTAGGGGAGAGATTCCTCGTCCGTGGATTTCGGCTCGAAGAGCCCGTCCGCGGTTTCGAGCGCCTGAAGGCAGGGGCAGGTTTTCCCCTCCGCGGCGTGCGGACAGAATGGGTAGACGCGATTGTCGCGCCGGCAATAGACTTCCGGCGCTCGGCGCGCGAGAAACCATGGGGCGGGTGACGTCGTGGCTCGCTTCATCGCTCAACTCCCGGGCCCAGGCCCTGCGGTTGGTGATGTTCGACCCGAGCGAGGGGTGGCCGGGTCTGCGCTACACTAGATTCGTAGCTGCAACACCCATGCCACGGTGGGTCTACCGCGGCGAAGGCGGGGGGCGAAAGATGGCGAGCCAGAAGCTTGTGCGTTGCGAGATCCGACGACCCGGGAATCCGAAAGGCGGGACGGTGCGCTACGTCCCGCTCGAGATCTTCGGCCTCTGGGAGTTCCTCATGCGCACCAAGCACTCGTTCGAGGTAACGTCGAACGTGGCGTCACTCTGGATCGACGTCGACGAGAACCCGGAAGCGGCGTACGGCAACGAGCAGTACGAGCGCGTGACCGAGGTAACGCTCCTGCGTTACTCGGAAAAGGACGAAATGTTTGGCCGGGTGAGCCGGTACTTTCCCACTCAGGAGTATCCGGAGCTCAAGAAGCTTCTCCTGGGGCACTACGAGAGCGTCCGCGAGCCGGGTGCGCCGAGCCTCCAGCTCAAGGAGCGCCAGGGGATCTGGATCAAGCGGGAGCCCCGCGTCGGCTAAGGGCAATCTGCTTCCCCCTTTGCACTCCGCAAGATTTGGCCGCTCCCAGCTTCCCTGGTCCCGCGAGGTGTTCCGGGGCCTTTCGATACCTGACTCATTTGCAATAGCTTAGAGCCGCACCACCTTCGCCTCGCCCGGGCCGGCCGGTCGTGCCTATTGGCACATATCGTGCAGACCATCGGCCCGGGCCGGCGCAGAGCCTTCCCTCTCGGCTTTCCGCGCCAAACTCGATTTCGAAATCACATTCATCGAGGAGCGACGACATGGTCGTGGTCAGCTATTCGGGACGCGAGATCAACGCGAAGATCGTCTACTACGGCCCCGGTCTGAGCGGGAAGACAACCAATCTCGAGAAGATCTACGACAGCGTCCCCGAGACCAACCGCGGGCGCATGGTTTCCATGAAGACCCAGACCGACCGGACGCTGTTCTTTGATCTGCTCCCGCTCGACCTGGGAGAGCTGCAGGGCATGAAGACCCGGTTCCTCCTCTACACCGTGCCCGGCCAGGTCTACTACAACGCGACGCGAAAGCTGGTCTTGAAGGGCGTCGACGCGCTGGTCTTCGTGGCCGACTCCGCGCCCGAGAAGATGGCGGAGAACCGCGAGAGCCTGGGTAATCTGGAATTGAACCTCAAGTCCTACGGTCTCGATCTCAAGACGATTCCCTGGGTGATCCAATTCAACAAGCGCGACCTTCCGAACGCTCTCGCGATCGCCCAGATGAACAAGGAGCTGAACAAATACAACGTGCCGACGTTCGAGGCGCAGGCCGCCTCCGGCATCGGCGTGTTCGAGACGTTGCGGGGAGTATCCAAGCTCCTCCTGACCAAGATTTCGAAGGACGTGATCGATCGCGATCGGGGAAGCCTTGCCGCGTCGCCTCGGGTCAAAGCCGAGGAGGCGAAGCAAAAGCCCGCGGCCGTCGAGGAGGCCCCGACCCAATCTGCGGAACAGGCATCAGGGCGTGGCAAGCTGATGCAATTCCTCAAGAAGGGCAAGGGACAGGAGGCGCCGACGCCGTCGCGCGCCCCTGTCGAAGAGACGCCGATGCTCTCGAACGAGGCTCTTCTGGACGAGCCGGCAGGACCCTTCACGCCGCCGCCCAGCATGCAGCCGGACGACGCGGTGCTCACGAGCGAGGATCTCGTGCCGATCCACGAGCCCGAGCAGAGGCCCGCGGCACGCGCCCACCGGGAGCCGCAAATCGTCCGCCAGCCCGAGCCTCAAATCGTCCGCCAGCCCGAGCCCCAGATCGTCCGTCAGCCCGAGCCCCAGATCTCACACGATTCGGGACCGGAGCCTGTCTTCGGCGCGGACGAGATCGAGCGCGAGTCGACCTACAGCGGACGCTCGGGGGTCGAGGTGCGGTCCCCGTCCGCGGACACGCGTCAGATCACGATACCGATCGAGCTGGGATCGCTGCCGCCCTCGGGACGCCTCAAGGTGGTTTTCGAGGTCCGTATCGAGGTGGAGCAGGGCACCCCGTCCGCCAAGAAGGGGAAGCAGCCGGTTCGCGGTGGCTCGATGATGCGCGATCTGGAGGTCATCCCCGACTAGCGCTCGCTCCGACGTTTCGTTGGACCAAGACAACTCAAAATCGACAAAGGGCCCGATCCAATCGGGCCTTTTCTGTTGACACCGCCGGAAGCCGCTTCCTAGGCTCCGCGCGTGGATCGAGTGATACGCATGCAGATTCCCGAAGGCACTCGTTCCGGCGTCGATTCGACGCGCGCGGGCGTGGCGGCCCATCCCGGGGCCCTCGCGAGCGAGGGAACGGACGCCGAGAGCACGCTGGAAGCGGCGCGATCCTTCGCGCGGGAGTCGCGGCGCGAGCTGGCCATCGAGACCCTGAGAAAGGGAATCCTGGCGCACCCGCGCTCCGTGGATATGCTCTCGCTCTTGGGCGACCTCCTGTCACGGACCGGCGTGTTCGAGGAGGCCGATCTCTACTTTCGTCAAGCATTGGAGCTGAGTCCCCGGGCCATCGACGCCTGGTACCGGCAGGGACTCCATTGGGCGCGCCAGGGGCTTGGCCCGAAGGCGCGGGCCTCCTATGAAGAGGTCGTCCGGCTCGATCCCTCCCATGTCCGCGGGTGGGTGAACCTCGGGCTGGCCCGGGCTGACCTGGGGGAGCGGGAAGCCGCCCTCGCGGCCCTGAGGCGGGCCGTCGAGCTCGATGCTTCGTGCGCGGAGGCGCACGCCAATCTCGGCGTCCTCTACGCCGAGTCTGGCATGCGCGCCGAGGCGGTGGAGGAATTCCGCCGCGCCGCGGCGCTGAGCCCGGAAAGCTCGGAGGCGCACTTCAACCTGGGGTGGGCGCTCCTCGCCGAGGACGACATCGAGGAGGCGGAATCGTTGCTCCTCGAAGCGGTCCGCCTCGATCCCGGGAACGTGGAGAGCCTCTACGCGCTTTCGCTGCTCCACCTCCGGGTTGGGAACTACACCCGGGCCGTGGGCGAGCTGAAGCAAGCGATCGAGCTGAAGCCGGACGATGCCCGCCTCTACTACCATCTCGCGGTGGCTTACAACAATCAGGACGCCGCCGATCAAGCGATCCTCGCCCTCGAGAGCGCGGCGCGCCTCAAGCCCGACGACGCCCGCATCCACAGGCTCCTGGGCGTCGCCTACGACAAGAAGGAGCTTCCTCTCCGCGCCCGCGAGGCCTACCGCCGGGCCGCGGCCCTGAACGGCTGATCATGGCGGGCCGAATCGGCCGCGCGCTCGAAGCGGCACGAATCGGGGGGCGTGGCGCGTTGATCCCGTTCCTCACGTCCGGATTCCCCGACCGCCAGGAGTCCGATCGCCTCGCCCTGGCCCTCTGCGACGAGGGGATCGACGTCCTGGAGCTGGGCGTTCCCTTCAGCGATCCGTTGGCCGACGGGCCGATCATTCAGCGCGCGACCGCGCTCTCCCTCCTCGCGGGGACCACGCTCGCGCACGTGCTCGAGCAGGCCAGCCGGGTTCACGCCCGGCACGAAACGCCGATCGTGCTGATGACCTATCTAAACCCGATCGTGCGATTCGGCGCGGCGCGATTTGCCGAGGAGGCCGCCCGGGCCGGGATCGACGGCGTGATTCTGGTAGACCTCCCGCCGGAAGAGGAGCCGGCCCTCTGGCAGATGCTTCACGGCGCCGGCCTCGACACCATCGCCATGGTGGCGCCCACAACCCGCCCGGACCGAATTCCAGGGATCGCGGCCCAGGCCCGCGGGTTTCTATACGTCGTGGCCCGCCTCGGCGTCACCGGCCAGGGAGGCGCGGATCCAAAGATCGCCGAGCTGCTGCGCCTCTGCCGGGCCCACTCGGAGCTCCCTCGCTGCCTCGGATTCGGGATGCGAGGAGATAGCGATTTGGCGCCGTTCCGGGGCTTGGCCGAGGGGATCATCGTGGGAAGCGCGCTGCTCGAAGCGATCTTTCGGTCTCCCGACGCCGGATCGCGCGAGGCCGGCGCGCGCGCCTTGATCCGTGACCTGCGCGCCAAGCTCCCCGACCTAGCGCCGGCGGGCCCGCGCCGCTAGAAACCGAGGTCCGACAAGATCCAGAGCGCGCGGCCGCCGCGCCCGTCCGAGGAGAGCACGATTCGCTTTCCATCGGGAGACCAGGATGGAGAGCGGATCTCCGCGCCCGGATCTTCGAATGAGATCACTTCCAGCCCGTTCGCATCTCCCGCCGGGCTCACCCACCACACGCCGGACCTTCCGGTCCGATCCGACACGAAGAGGATCTTGGTGCCATCGGGGCTGAAGCGAGGATGCCTGTCGTGGAACGGGCCGGTCGTGATACGGGTCGAGGAGATGACGGTGCTGCCGGAGAGCTCGATGACCCAAATGTGCCGCGTGCCGTCCGGGTCCTCGACCGAGATGCAGAGCCGGTTGCCCGCGCTGTCCCATCCCGGCTCGCCCGCGGCCAGCGAGCTCGCCGTCAGGTAGACGCGCGTCAGCGTGGCCGCCGACGTATCGGGGATCAGCGTGATCCGACCCCGCAGCATATCGTCGCCTTGCGTGTAGACGAGCGATGGAAGCCCCGGCCTCGGAGCGGGGTCCCATTCGTGCTCGAGGAAGGAGGTCAACCGCCGCGTCGTCCCGGCGGGCACATCCCGGTACCAGAGATCGTAGCTCTCGGGCGGAGGCCCAGCCTTGTCCGAGGCATAGATGATGAGGCCATCCTTCACCCAGACGGGACCGAAGTCCCGGTACGGAACGACGTCGGGGTAAAGGACCGCACCGCTGCCGTCGTCGCTGATGGTGCCGATATGGTTGTATCCGGTCCCGTCCACGTAGTCGAACGTGATGGAATCGGCCAGCCAATTCGGGTGATCGGGTTCGATGATGGTGGCGGGATTTGTGATGCGGATCCAATCGACGGTGTTGGCCACGGGCGGGGGCTCGGTGGGACTCGAGTCGCACGCCGATAGGCAGACGGCGGCAAGCACCCCGAGCACGCCGAGCGCGACTCGCGGGGGGACCGGTTTCCAAGCCCACTGCGCTCCGTCGCGCCGCATCACATAGAAAGTCTATCAAGCCGCACGACCAACCTCAAGGGCGGAGCCATCTAACACAGTGGCTCGATCCGACCCCCGGGCGAAATCAATTCCCTCGATACCCTCTTTCGCGCCGTTCCCGGTTCAGATGAAACGCGCTCCTGCCGATCTTGGAGCCGGATGGGACGGGGCGGCCGAGCGCCGCTTCCATCGGCGGGCCTCCGTCCTCGGCTCCATACCGCCCCGGCAGGAAGCTGGGAAGAACGAGGGCACGATGCTCCTCCTGACACGCAAGCTTGGAGAGAACATTCGGATTGGAGACGACGTGAAAATTACGATCGTCGAGGTCAAGGGGAACCACGTAAAGCTCGGCATTGACGCTCCTCCGAGCGTCAAGGTCCATCGCGAGGAGATCTACGAGCGGATCCAGCAGGAGAACCGCCGAGCGCAGCTGATGCAGGAATCGGGCGGAGGCGCCCCCGGGGCCGGCAACGGCGGCACGACACCTCCGGTCCCCCCGGGGCCCGCCGAGGAGAAGAAGCCTTGAAGCGTGCGTCGTCAACCAGGGAGGGAAACGGCGCGTGAACCAGCCCCACGGAGGGGAGTCGGGCGATCTCGACCAGTGGCTCGAGCGAGGCGAGGAAGTCTTGGCGCTCTTTGACTGCGCGCTTCGCGGGTGCCGCGAGGAGAATCGTACGGTCACCGAGCAGGCCGTGCTCGATCTGATGGGCCGCCTCGACCCCAAGGGCAAGGATGCGGGTGGCCGAGTCCTGGCGCACTTTGACGCCTGTCTCTGGGATCTCGAGAGGGGCGATTTTGAAGGCGCGTTCGAGTCGCTTCTGGACCTGAAGGAAAGCTGGGTCGAAGCGATGGCGACGCTAAGGAGGGATCGCAGCCGTGCCTCCAGCCTCAACTAAGCCGTCGACGGGGGTCGTCGCCGAATCCGGCGGTACGACCCACGAGCCAAGGATCGTGAGGGCCCGGCGCCGCATCGGGGAGCGATTCTACGATCGGGTCGACGTTCGCCGGATGCTCGCGGCCCTGATCCTTCGCCGCGTTCGTAAAAACGGTCAGAAGTAGCCACAAGAACCGCAAAGAGCCGCCGCTCCCCGCGCTGGTAGAGGACGTTTCTCGCCGAATCCGCTTGACCCTCCGACTCGCCCACTGGTAAAGATGTGACCACTTCCGGTCGCCAGAAAGGGGTGGGTACGGGCACAGGGATGATCCCGAGCGTCGGCTTGGAAGCCGACAAGAAGTCAGTGCGCCGGGGCCGCGCGTGAGAGCGCGCCCCGAATCCCCCCTAGCCGCTTCGCCTCCCGCGGAACCCAGCGCTCGCTCCCTCGACGCGGCCCTAAGCTTTCTCAGACACGCCCCCATCGGGGTCATCGCCGTCGACCGGGAGGGACGAGTCCTTTCCATGAATCCGGCCGCGGCAAAGCTGATCGGGTACGAGACCAGCGAGGTGGAAGGCGAGGCGGCCGCGCGGGTCTTCCGGGCCCCTCGGGGCGAAGGCCACGTCCAGCCCGGGGCGTGCGCCGTCCCCGAAGAGGCGCGCGAGGTGGAGGTCGTGACGCGCGCGGGGGACGTGGTGCCGGTCGGCCTGCGACTGCTTCCGCTCGAGGGACGAGACGGTACCCTGATCGGAACCGTGGCGATCTTCCAGGACTTGAAAGACCAGAAGGCCCGGGAGGAGCAATGGCGCCGGCGGGATCGCCTGGCCTCGCTCGGGGAGCTCGCCGCGGGCGTGGCGCACGAAATCCGGAATCCGCTCGCCGGAATCGGCACCTCGGCGCAAATCTTGAAGAGGCGAATCGAGAGCGGGGACCCGCGGGGCCAGTTCGCCGACCTCATTCTGGAAGAGGTGTCGCGCCTCGATCGCATCGTGGACAGTCTCCTCCAATTCGCGAGGCCCACCACCCCTCGGCTCTCCCGCCACTCGATCCTTCCGGCTCTGGAGAAGGCTCTCACGCTGATCCACGAGCTGGCCGTACGGCAGAACGTGCTGCTGAAGGTGGAACGGGCCGATTCGGTCCCCGACCTGTTCATCGACCACGACCAGATTCTTCAAGTCCTGCTCAACGTCCTCATGAATGCGCTCCAGGCGCTCACGCAGGGGGGCGAGATCGCCATCCTGGTTTCCCCGGCGCGGAAGCGCGCCGCCGAGCGGGGAGGCTTGGGACGTCGAGCGACCGACCGCCTACTTCCGCGGCGCCAGGCGCCGCTCTTGGACGTGGTGGAAGTGCGAATCCGCGACAACGGTCCTGGGATTCCGGCCGCTGTCCTGGCGCGCGTCTTCGATCCGTTCTTCACGACGCGAACCCAGGGCACCGGCCTTGGCCTCAGCATCTGCCAGAGCATCGTGCGCGAGCACGGCGGCACCATCTCGATCGAAAGCGTCGTGGGACAGGGGACGACCGTGACGATCGACCTACCCGTGGAGAAACGACATGGAGACAGACGCAACAACCCTCGATAGGCAGACGTTCGCGATTCTCGTGGTGGACGACGAGCGGACGCTGCGCTTTACCCTCAAAGAGGGTCTCTCGGAAGAGGGCTACCGCGTGGAGACGGCGGCCGACGGAGCGGAGGCGCTCGACAAGTTGGAGCGCGACGAATTCCAGCTCGTCCTGCTCGACCAGAAACTCCCCGACCGAAACGGGATCGATCTCCTCCGAGATATCCGGGCCAAGAGGCGGGACATGCAGGTGGTCATCATGACCGCGTTCGGCAAGTTCGAGCAGGCGGTCGAGGCCGCCAAGGCGGGCTGCTACGAATACGTGGCCAAGCCGTTCGAGCTCGACCACATGAAGCTGATCATCCAGAACGCGCTTTCCCAGACCCGCCTCGCGGAGGAGGTGTCGCGGCTGCGCGAGGTGGATCGCCGGCGCGCGGGCTCGATGCTGATCGTCGGCGGCAGCTCCAAGATGATCAAGATCATCGAGATGATTCGGCGGATCGCCCAGGCCGGAAAATCGACCGTCATGCTTCAGGGAGAGACCGGCGTGGGGAAGGAGCTCCTCGCGAGGGAGATCCACGAGCAGAGCGCCTGGCGGGACGGTCCGTTCGTCGACGTGAATTGCAGCACGTTCCAGGAGAATCTCCTGGAGAGCGAGCTCTTTGGCCACGCGCAAGGCGCCTTCACCGACGCCAAGCGTCCCAAGAAGGGGCTGATGGAGCTGGCCAACGGGGGAACACTCTTCCTGGACGAGATCGGGGACATGCACCCCAATCTCCAGGCCAAGCTTCTCCGCGCGCTCGAGATGAAGCGGTTCCGCCGGGTCGGCGGGCTCGCCGACATCCACGTCGACACGCGCATCGTGGCCGCGACCAACCGAGATCTGAAGGCGATGGTGGATCAGGAGCGCTTCCGCGAGGATCTCTTCTTCCGCCTCGATGGGATCCGCCTGGTCATTCCGCCACTGCGGGAGCGCCCCGAGGACATCCCGCCCCTGATCGACCATTTCGTCGATCACTGGAACAGCGAGTTCGGGCGGTCCGTGAAAGGGCCGAACGACGAGGCCCTCCAGCTGCTTCTCGCCTACCGGTGGCCCGGCAACGTCCGCGAGCTCCGAAACGTCCTGGAGCGCTCGATCCTCCTCGAGAGCGAGGAATGGATCCTCCCCGAGCATCTCCCCGTCGAGATCGTGAGCACAGGCGGATCGGGGCCACGGGTTCTGGAAACCCGTCTGCACGCCGAAGGGGGCGTCACCACCCTCGCGCAGGCCGAGCGGATCGCGATCGAAATGGCCCTCTCGAAGGCGGGCGGCAACAAGACGCGCGCGGCCGAGGCGCTGGGGATCTCCCGCCAGACGCTCCGCACCAAGCTGAAGGAGTATCGGATCGACACCCCCGGGGGCCATGCCGCCTGAGCCTCAGCCCGCCCTTCTTCGTGCTCGAGCGGGGTGGGGCGGTTACCCCGCGCGCCGGACTTCTTCACACAGCCCACGGAGTCGCGCGCACGCCCGCCTTCATGCCGGTCGGGACCGCGGGGAGCGTCAAAGGTCTCTCGCCCGCTGAAATCCGCGCCGCGGGGACCCAGATCCTCCTCGCGAACACCTATCACCTGATGCTTCGGCCCGGAGCCGCGCTCATCCGCCAGCTCGGCGGCCTCCATCGCATGATGGCCTGGGATGGGCCGATCCTCACCGACAGCGGCGGCTACCAGATCTTGAGCCTCAAAGGGCGCGTCACGATCCGCGAGGAAGGGGTCGAGTTTCGCTCGCACCTCGACGGCAATCTGGAATTCCTGTCCCCCGAGCGCGCGATGGAGATCCAGGCCGATATCGGATCCGACATCGCGGTCACGCTCGACCACGCGGTGCACGTGCCGGTCGATCCCCAGGATGCCCGCGACGCGGGCGAGCGCTCGATCCGGTGGGCCGAGCGCTCCCTTCGCCGTGCCCGGACGTGCTCCACACCGACGGGAAAGCCGCAGCACGCGTTCGCGATCGCGCAGGGGGCGGACGACCCTGGGCTGCGCCGGGAGCTGGCGGAGCGCACGGCGGGTCTCGACTGCGCCGGATTCGCCATCGGCGGTCTGTCGGTGGGGGAATCGAAGGAGGCGACGTGGGCCCTCGTGCGCGCGACCAACGAGGTCCTGCCGTCCGATCGGCCGCGTTACTTGATGGGGATGGGGACCCCGCTCGATCTGCTCGATGGTGTGGCGCTCGGCGTCGACCTCTTCGATTGCGTGCTCCCAACCCGAAACGCGCGAAACGGCATGGTCTTCACGTCTCAAGGTCCGATCAACATCCGGAACGCCGCGTTCGCGGGTGATCCCAAGCCGCTCGATCCCGAATGCGCGTGCGAGGCCTGCGTCCAATTTGGAAGGGCGTATCTGCGCCATCTCCACCACGCCGGCGAGATCCTCGCCCACCGAATGCTGACCTTGCACAACCTCACGTTTTACCAGACACTCATGTCCCAGGCCCGCACGGCGATCGAACGCGATGAATGGAGCCGGTTCGCGGAGGCGTTCCGGGCTCGCTATCGCAATCGGGCCAGCTAGCCCAACCCCAGAGACCTCGAGGAGTCACCATGGTGAAAGCTGCTTTCGCGCAGGCGGCATCGCCCGCCGCCGCGGCCCCCAGCGGGGCCGACCAGATGCTTCACATGTTCTTCATCCTGGCGGTCACGATTGGGATCTTCTACTTCATGATCATCCGCCCTCAGCAGCGAAAGGCCAAAGACACCGAGGCCATGCGGAAGGCCATCGGCAAAGGCGATCGCGTGTTGACCGTGGGCGGAGTTTTTGGAACCGTCGTCGGGAAAAAGGGAGAGAAGGAAGAAATCGTCGTGCTGAAAGTGGCGGACGAGGTGAAGATGGAATTCTCCAAGGAGTCCATCGTCCAGGTGCTGGGACGTGGCGAATAAAGATCCGCTCTCCCTCCGGTACTACGGCGATCCCGTTCTCCGGAAGAAGGCGGAGCCGGTGACCGCCCCGTTGTCCGACACGCGGAAGTTCGTCCAAGCCATGTTTGAGTGTCTCTACCGGGAAGCGGGCGTGGGCCTGGCCGCGCCGCAGGTCGGAGTCTCCCAGCGTGTTTTCGTGGTCGACGTGGGCGAGACGGGGACGGAGCGGGTGAAGCGCGCGTTCGTCAATCCCGTCATCGTGGAGCGGACCGGAACCATGGTCGGCGAGGAAGGATGCCTCAGCATCCCCGGAATTCGCGCCGACGTAAAGCGCGCCGCCCGGATTGTCGTGGAAGCGACCGACGAGAACGGGACGCCGTTCCGTCTCGAGGCGGAGGGGCTGCTCTCCCGCGCGATCCAGCACGAGACCGATCATCTCGACGGCGTCCTGTTCGTCGATCGCTTGAGCGCCATCCATCGAAAGCTCCTGGAAGGAAAGCTCAAGAAGGTCCGCCCTCCAGTCGGAGCGGCATCCGAGTCGTCCCGGCTCCACACCTCCCTGTAGCGGGCGCCGTGCGCCTGGTCTTCTACGGCACGCCGTCGCTCGCGGTGCCGCCGCTCGCTCGCCTCATCTCGGCCGGTCATCCCCCCCAGCTCGTCGTGACACGCGCCGACCGACCCCGCGGGCGCGGTCTCAAGTCCGGGAAGTCGCCCGTCCGCCAAACGGCGGAAGAGCTCAAGCTCACGGTCGCGACACCGAGAAGCGCCGGTGCGCCTGAGGAAATCGAGCGGGTTCGTTCCCTCGCGCCCGATCTCCTGGTCGTGGTTGCCTACGGGCAGATCCTGCCGCCCGCGCTCCTCTCGGCACCGCGTTTGGGCGCGATCAACCTCCATTACTCGCTCCTGCCGCGTCATCGCGGCGCCTCGCCCATCCAGGCCGCGCTTCTGGCCGGGGACCGCGAGACGGGCGTTACGGTGATGTGGATGACCGAGGGGCTCGACGAGGGCCCCATCTTCTTGTCGCGCGCGATTCCGATCGGGGAGGAGGAAGACGCGGGATCCTTGGGGTCTCGCCTGGCTCATCTGGCAGCGGAATGCCTGGTCGAGGCGCTCGACAGGCTGGAGCGGGGGCAAGCGGCCCGCTTTCCCCAAGATTCCACGCTCGCGACCTACGCGCCGAAGATCGCAAGAGACGCGGGCGCGCTTCCGCTCGACCACCCCGCGGAGGAGCTCGTCCGCCGCATCCGCGCGTTCACACCCAACCCCGGCGCGTACGTGGCGCTTCCCAAGGGGCGCCTCATCGTCACCTCCGCGTCGGTCGACGGCGATGGACGCGCGGCGCCGGGGACCGTGATCGCGGTGGATCCGGCGCGCGGTATCCGGATCGCGACAGGCGAGGGGTCCCTCTGGCTTCGCGGTGTTCGCCCGAGCGGCCGACGCGACATGTCTGGATTCGAATATGCGAACGGCGCTCGCTTGAAGGCCGGAGACCGGCTCGCGATTCCGCCGGTGTTGGCGTGAAGCGCGGCCGGCCCGCGGGGGGCACGAGGCGCCGACCGCCCCGCCGCGCTCCCGGCGCCCGCGAGTTGGCGCTCCAAATCCTGCTCGCCACGGAAGGGCGGAGCGCCTACTCCGATCGCCTCCTCGAAACCAAGCTGAGGGACGCGGGGCTCACGGGCCCCGATGCGGGGCTCGTCACGGCGCTCGTCCAGGGGACGCTGCGACGCCGTGCGTTTCTCGATCATCATCTCGACGCGTTCACCGGTGGCGGGATTGCCGCTCTGCCGGCTCCGATCCGGGCGGCGCTTCGACTGGGCGCGTTTCAGATTCTCGTTCTCACCCGCATCCCGGAATCGGCGGCGGTCGACCAGAGCGTGGAGCTGGCCAAGCGCTACGGCCACCCCGGCACGGCCGGGCTCGTGAACGCGGTCCTCCGACGCCTCGCGCGGGGGGATCGCGCGCCCCTCCCCGACATCGCGACCCACCCCATCGACCACCTCGCGGTGCTCCACTCGCACCCTCGGTGGCTCGTCCAGCGATGGGTCGCGCGCTACGGAATCGACGAGGCCACTCGAATCTTGGAGTCGGACAATACGGAGCCCTATGTCTCCGTGCGCCCCAACCTTCACCGCACGAGCCCGGGAGCGCTGGTCGAGGCGCTCAAGGCCGAGGGACACCAAGCGACGCCGGGCCCGAACGGGGGACCGGTCTTCCTGCTCGAGCGGGGCTTTGTCGCGGCCCGGTCGCCGCTCTTTCGCCAGGGCCTCCTCACGCTCCAGGACGAGGCGGAATCGGCGGTCGTGATCATCCTCGATCCAAAGCCGGGCGAACGGGTGCTCGACCTCTGCGCCGCTCCGGGAGGGAAAGCCTCGCAGATCGCCGAGCGGATCGCGCCGGGAGGAAGGTTGGTCGCGCTCGAGCGGCACATGAGCCGCGCTCGCGCGCTTCGCGAGAACCTCGTCGAGCGCCTCCGGCTTCCGGGGATTCATGTCGTCTGCGGCGACGGCCGGACGCCCCCCTTCAACAGTCCGTTCGACCGGGTGCTGGTCGACGCGCCCTGTACCGGGCTCGGCGTGCTGCGGCGCCGCGCCGACGCGCGATGGAGAAAGGAGGAGGCGACGATCCCCGAGATGGCCGAGCTGCAGCGCGGTCTCCTCGACGGAGCAGCCCCTCTCGTCCGGCCTGGCGGGGTGTTGGTGTATAGTGTCTGCTCCTTGGAGCCCGAAGAGACGGACGAGATCGTGGAGTCGTTCTTGAGGACGCACCCCGAGTTCGCGCGCGAAAACGTCCAGCCGTTTCTTCCCCCCGGATTCGCGGCCGCGGAGCCGGTGTTCCGCGCGTTCCCTCACCGACACGGAACCGACGGCGTCTTCGCCGCTCGGATGGCACGACGATGAGCCGCCGAAAGCGAAAGCGGGACCGCGAAGTCGCGGGGCTGGCCCCTGAGACCGCGACGGAGGTGGCCGCGGAGCCTGCCGCGCCGGTAGCCGCGGAGCCTGCCGCGCCGGTGGCCGCGTCTCCCGACACGCCGCCGGCCGCGTCGCCCGACGCGCCGACCTCGGCGTCTCCCGAAGCGCCGCCGGCCGCATCTCCCGAAGCGCCGCCATCTGCGCCACCCGAGGCGGCGCCCATCGCGCTCCCTCCGATTCCCAGGGTTCCGTCGATCGATCCCAACGCGGATCCGATCGCGATGGGCCCCGAGCTTGAGCCGGTGGAGCTGGACTCTCTCGCGCCTGAAGTCGGAGGCCCGCCCGGGGATCGGCGCCGGGGTCCCCGGTTCAATTTCTTGACCGGGACGCTCCTCCTAGCCGCCGTCGCGCTCTTGGGGGGTTATCTCGCTGTAAACCTGATCTTGATGCCGAGCCTCACGCGCCAGGGTGCGGAGGTTCGGGTCCCGGAGGTGATTGGCTTCAGCGAACGCGAGGCGGAGCGGCTCCTGGCTGCGGAGGACCTCAAGCTCTCCAAAATCTCCGAACAGTGGAGCCCCGATGTCCCGCGCGGGTTCATCACCGCGCAGGACCCGACAGCGGGCGGAATCGTGAAACGCGGCCGTCGAATCTCCGTGATCGTGAGTCTGGGCGCCCAGGGTACCAGCGTCCCGATTCTCGATGGAGTGACCGCGCGCCAGGCGGAGATCCTGCTCGAAGGTGCCGGGCTCAAGATGGGCCGCACCGCGAGCGCTTACTCCGAGCAGGTGAGCAAGGATCTGATCATCGCCTCCGATCCGCCCGGCGAAACGGTGGTGGAGCAGGAAACCTCGGTCGACCTTCTGGTGAGCCTGGGGCCGTTGCCCCGCGCCTTTGTCCTCCCCGACCTGACGGGGCGCGACGCCGTTTCCGCCGCGCGGAGCCTCCGGGACGTGGGCTTCTACGTGTCGCTGCGCGAAGGAGGGTCGCGGCAGAAGAACGGCCTCGTGTCCGGGCAGGATCCCGCGTCGGGACATCGCGTGGCGCCGCGCGATTCGCTCGTGCTCTACTACCACCCATGAGGGCGCCGGGGCCAGGACCCGCGGCCTCGACCTGGTCGCGGCCCCGGCGGCCACGCGTCTGCCCTTCGATCCTCTCCGCGGATTTCGCGAAGCTCGGTGAAGAGATCAGGCGCGTGGAGCGCGCCGGAGCCGACTTTCTCCACGTGGACGTCATGGACGGACAGTTCGTTCCCAACCTGACCTTTGGCCCACTGCTCGTCGAGGCGATGCGCCGGCTCACCCCGCTTCCCCTCGACGTGCACCTCATGATCGTCGAGCCGCTGCGCTTCCTCGAGCCCTTCGCCCGGGCCGGGGCCGACCACCTGACCGTTCACGTCGAGACCGTCCCGGATCCGGCGGCCGCGGCGCGCGCGATCCGCGCCCGCGGTCTGCGCGCCGGATTGAGCGTCAAGCCGGGAACGCCGATCGCGCGCCTCATCGACGCGCTGCCCGCGATCGACATCGCGCTGATCATGACGGTGGAGCCGGGCGCGGGGGGGCAGCCCTTCCTGGCCGATTCGCCCGAGCGGATCGCGCGCGTCCGGGAGGCGATCGAGGCCGGTGGGCATGATTGCCTCCTGCAAGTGGACGGGGGGATCACCGTCGAGACCGCGGCGGTCGCGGCGCGGGCGGGAGCCGACACGTTCGTGGCGGGGCACTCCATCTTTCGCGCCCCCGACCCCGAGGCGGCGTTTCGGCAAATCCGCGAGGTCCTCGAGCGGTCGTGAATTTCCTCGTCGTCGGGGGCGCGGGGTATATCGGCAGCGTCGTCGTCGGGGAGCTGGTGCGGGGTCGCCACTCGGCGATCGTGCTCGATGACCTCTCGACAGGGCACAAGGACGCGGTCTCGCCGCTCGCGCTCTTGATCGAGGGGGGTTTGGAAGACCCTGCCAAGCTGCGCGAGGCCTTCACGACGAAGGAGATCGACTGCGTCGTCCACCTCGCCGCGCGCTCGATCGTCGCGGATTCGGTGGCCGATCCCGATTCCTACCGGAGAGCCAATGTCGAAGCGGGGCTCGGCCTCCTCGACGCCATGCGGGCGCACAACGTCCGGGACATCATCTTTTCCTCCTCCGCCGCGGTCTACGACGAGCGGGCGCCGATGCCGCTCCACGAGGGCTCTCCCGTGAAGCCCGGAAATCCCTACGGCGAGACCAAGCTTCGATTCGAAGAGGTTCTCCGCGAGCGCGCCGAGCGCGGGGAGCTCCGCTTCGTCGCCCTCCGCTACTTCAACGTGGCCGGCGCGAGCATCGATCTCGGGGAAGACCATCGCGTGGAGACCCACCTGATCCCGCTCTTGATCGACGCCGCGCGCGGGGCGCGAGGTCCTGTCCCGATCTATGGGACCGACTATTCCACTCCGGACGGGACGGCGGTCCGCGACTACGTGCATGTCGTCGACGTGGCGGACGCCCACATCCGGGCCGCGCGTCACCTGGCGGAGGGCGGCGACAGCGTCATCCTGAACCTCGGGTCGGACCGCGGCGCTTCGGTTCGGGAGGTGGTTTCGGCCGTGGAGCGGGTGACGCGGCGGAGCGTCCCGACCAAGCCGGCCCCCCGGAGGTTGGGTGATCCCCCCACCCTGATTGCGTCGTCGGCGGAGGCTCGGCGCGTGTTACGCTGGAGCCCGCAATTCGGCGATCTCGACCTGATGATCGAGACCGCGTGGGAATGGCGAGGGAGGTTTCCGGAGGGCTATCGACAATGAGCGCGGAGCAGGAGCGGCGCGAGGAGGACTTCGTGCCGGTGCATCAGGTTCCCGACGAAGCGACCGCGACGATGCTCCGCGATTTCCTGGAAGGCCAGGGGATCCGAGCGGCGGTCGTGTCGGCGCAGATTCCGTGGTTAGGCACCATCGAAGCGATGAGGAAGGGGTACTGGGGTCGGATCGAAGTTCTGGAGCACGACGCCGAGCAGGCGCGCGCGCTGATCGCCGATTTCTACGCCGCGCGGCCCGAGCCGGACGCCTCGATCCAGCCGGAAGAGCCGGAAGGCGGCCGTTGATTCCGCCGACGGCGGCGGCGAGCGCGGCTCCCCGGTTCACGCGCGAGGCGCTCGCGGAGCGCGTCGGATCGTTCCGCGGACGGCGCGTCCTGGTGATCGGAGATGCCATCCTCGATCGCTACCTCTGGGGACGCGCGACGCGCGTTTCGCCGGAGGCGCCGGTTCTGGTGGTGGACGTAGACAAAGAGGAGCTCCGCCTGGGGGGCGCCGCGAATGTGGCACACAACGTGCGCGCGCTCGGCGCCGAGCCCGTCTTGATCGGGGCCCTCGGGGAGGACGGCGCGGCCAACGACCTGGAGCGGCTGCTCCGCGCCCGCGGCGTCGATCCCGAGCGCGGATTGGTTCGCGACCGGTCTCGGCGGACCACGGTCAAGACCCGCATCATCGCCCACAACCAGCAGGTCCTTCGAGCCGACGAGGAAACCCGGGAGCCGCTCGCCGACGGCGCGCGCGCCGATCTGTGGGAGCGGACGCGGGCGGCTCTGGAGGGCGCCGACGCGGTCTTGATCAGCGATTATGGCAAGGGCGTCGTGACGCACGAACTTTTGGGGCAACTGCTCCCCGAGCTCACGCGGCGCGGCATTCCGAGCGCGGTTGATCCGAAGGAAGAGAATTTTCCGCGCTATCGGGGAGTCAGCCTGATCACCCCGAACGCGTCCGAGGCTTCGGAGGCGTGGGGAAGGAGGTTCCGCTCCGAGTCCGACTTGATCGAGGCGGGATTCGGACTGCGCGACCGCCTCGGAATCGAATCGGTCCTCATCACCCGCGGCGAGGCCGGCATGTCGCTTTTCACCGGTCAGGGGCACACCCATTTCCCGACCCGCGCGCGGAAGGTATTCGACGTCACCGGCGCGGGAGACACGGTCGTCGCCGTCATCGCGACCGCGCTCGCCGCGCGGGCGTCGCTCCCCGAGGCGTGCGTCCTGGCCAACCACGCGGCCGGCCTCGTGGTGGCCGAGCTGGGGACGGCCGCGGCGACCGCCGCCGACCTCATCGGCTCCCTCGAGGATCTCCCGCGTGGGTGAGGTCCTCGCCCACGTCGACGCGCTCCGCCGCCGGGCCGCGGCGCGGGCGCTCTCCCAGACCTTCGTCTTCACCAACGGATGCTTCGACGTCCTCCACCCGGGGCACGTCGCCCTGTTGCACCAGGCGAAGCGCGAGGGGCACTACCTGATGGTGGGGCTCAACTCCGACCGCTCCGTCCGAGCGCTGAAGGGGGAGGGACGTCCCTTGCAGGACGAGGCGGCGCGCTCCCAGGTGCTCGCGGCGCTCGCGGACGTCGACGGCGTGGTCCTCTTCGACGAGGAGACGCCCCTCACGCTGATCCGGGAGCTCCTGCCCGACGTGCTCGTGAAGGGCGGGGACTACCGGCCCGACCAGGTTGTCGGACGGGACGTGGTGGAACGGGCGAACGGAAAGGTCGTGATCGTCCCGCTCGTGCCGGGACAATCGTCGTCCCAGATCGTCGCCCGGCTCCGGGCGGCGAAGGCGGGCGTAGGACCTACCTACTCGTAGCGAAGCGAATCGATGGGGTCGAGCCGGGCCGCGGTCCGCGCGGGATAGAATCCAAAGAAGAGCCCGACCATCGCCGAGAAGCCGAACGCGATCACGATGGAGTCGACCCCGATCAGGGTCGGCCACGCGGCGAATCGCGACACCAGCTTGGCGATCCCGATGCCGAGCCCAATTCCCACCGTCCCACCGATCAGGCTCACCAGCGCCGACTCCGCGAGGAATTGCATCAGAATGTCGTTGCCGCGCGCGCCGAGCGCGCGGCGGACGCCGATCTCCCGCGTCCGCTCGGTCACCGAGACGAGCATGATGTTCATGATCCCGATCCCGCCGACGAGCAGGGAGACGAGCGCGATGCTCGAGAGGAGGAGCGTCATCACCTGGGACGTGCTCGCCGCGGTGGAGGCGATCTCCGCCTGCGACCGGACCATGAAGTCGTCGGGATCGCCCAGGCCCAAGTGGTGGCGCTGACGCAGCAGCGCCGTGATCTCCTCGATCGCCTGGTCCACCAGCGATTCGTCGGCCGCCGAGACGAGGATCGAGTTGATCCGAAGCCGCGAATTCAAGAGCTTCTGCTGCACGGTGGTCAGCGGCGCGACCACGATGTCGTCCTGATCCTGTCCCCAGGAGGTGCTTCCCTTGCTGACCAGGACGCCGATCACCTGAAAGGGGAGCTTCCGGATCCGGATGGTGGTGCCGACGGGGTCGGCGTCGCCGAAGAGCTGGCGAGCGGTCGTGGTTCCGAGGAGGCAGACCTTGGCCGCGGCGCGGACGTCGGAGGTGGTGAAGGAGCGCCCGGAATCGACCGGCCACTCCCGAACCGTGAGGTAGTTCTCGTCGCCGCCCTGGATCGTGGTGTTCCAGTTCTGGTCGGCCGCGACGATCTGCGCCATGGTCCGAACGGTGGGCGAGGCGATCTTGACGGACGGACACTCGCTCACGATGGCCTTGGCGTCATCGGGCGTGAGCGCTTGGAAGGTTCCCGTCCCGCCTCGAACACCCCCCGCCATGTTCGAGCCGGAAAAGACCATGATGACGTTGGAGCCGAGGCTGCGGATCTGCTCTTGGACCTGTGCCTTCGCTCCCTGGCCGATCGCGAACGTCGCGACCACGGACGCGACGCCGATGATCACGCCGAGCATGGTGAGCGCCGCCCGCATCTTGTTTCGCTGTAGCGCCCGGACCGACTCGAGGAGAATTTCGCTTACGGCCACCATCGCGCGGTCAGCGCCCGCCCCGGCCGCCCCGCCCGCCGCCACCGGCCCCGGCGGGGGCGCCGCCGAGCGGATTCGGCGTCGTGGTCCGCTTGACGCTGGAGTCGATCTCGCCCACGACGACCTTGCTTCCTTCTTGTAACGGGCCCTCGACGATTTCGGTGAGCGTGCCGTCGGTGATCCCGGCGCGGATCGGAACCGCCTCGGGGGACTTGGAGCCAGGTGGAATCATGTAGACCGTCGACATCCGAGCACCCCCGGCCGACGTGCGGCCGCCTTCTTTCTTGAATCCGCCACCCTGCGCGGAGCCCTTGCCCGAACCCCGCGCCTCCGGCGAGCGCGGGGGCGACGCGCTCGCCGCGCCGCCGCCGGACTCGCCGGCCCCAACCCTCCGCTCGCCACCGCTTCGCTGTTCCACCTTGGGGCGGAACCGAAGCGCCGCGTTCGGAACGCGGAGCACGTTCTCGCGGGCGGCGGTGACGATCGTGACGTTGGCCGTCATCCCGGGGAGCAACCGGCCCTCGGTGTTCGGGACGCGCACCACCGTGATGTAGGAGACGACCCCCGACTCCGCGATCGGCTCCGCGCGCACCTGGAGGACGTTCCCTTCGAACATCCGGTCCGGGTAGGAGTCGACGGTAAAGGAGACCGGCTGCCCCTCGCGCACCTGGCCGATGTCGGCCTCGTCCACGCTGGCTTCCAGCTCCATCTCCGAGAGATCGCGCGCGATCACAAAGAGCTTCGGCGCCTGCAGGCTGGCGGCGACCGTCTGGCCGACGTCGATGCTCCGGGAAATGACGATGCCCGAGATCGGCGACGTGATCGTCGTGTTGGCGAGGTTGGCCTGCGCCAGCTCCAGCGATGCCTGCGCCTGCTTCAGGTCGGCGCGGTGGGAATCGAGAGCGGTCTGCGCGGTGTCGAGGTCGGATTGCGAGATGAGCCCCTGCTGCTTCAAATCCTTCGCGCGCCCCAGCGCTCGCTCCGCGTCGGCGACGGAGACCTTGGCTTTCTCGACGTTCGCTTCCGCCTGGCTCAGGTTGGCGCGGAAGAGCACCGGATCGATCTGGGCCAGAACTTGACCCGCCCTGACGCGGGAGTTGTAATCGACGAATCGGCGTTGAATCGTGCCCGAAACCTGGGACCCGATCTCGACCTGGTCCACTGGATTGAGCGTCCCGGTCGCGGAGACCCGGCTCTCCAGGTCGCCTCGCGTGATCTCAACCTCTCGGTAGCGAATCGCCGCCTGTTTGGGACGCCAGGGCCCCAGATAGTAGAGCGCCACGCCCAGAAGCAGGACCAGGGGGACGACAATCCGCGCTTTCATGCGGGTGGGAGGAGGGTGAAACGGCGCCGGAAGGCCCATGTTCCAGCCCTTGACGGCGGGCCGATCCGGCCGCTAAAGTGTTGTGCACTACCGATGTAGTCCGCCATCTCTCAAATCCGTGGTGGGTCACCTGAGCGCGGCGAGCGGCTCGAAGCTCGCCCCGCAACGATCCGGGGGCCGCCAACCCGCTCCACACCCCTGAAGGAGGTTCGCCTCGAGTGAGACGCGCAAGACGGGTCGTGATTATGGGCGCCGGTGGGCGCGACTTCCATAACTTCAACGTCTTCTTTAAGTACAACCCAGGCTACGAAGTGTTGGCTTTCACGGCCTCGACCCAAATTCCCGGGATCGACGACCGGCGATACCCCCGCTCCCTCGCCGGGGCGCGCTATCCCAAGGGGGTGCCCATCTATAGCGAGCAGGAGCTGCCCCGGATCGTGCGCGAGCGCGACGTCGACCTGGTGGTCTTCGCCTACAGCGACGTCTCCCACGAGTACGTGATGCACAAGGCCTCCTGGATCGCGAGCTTGGGCTGCGATTTCATGCTCATGGGCCCGAAGTCCACCCAGTTGAAGAGCAAGGTGCCGGTCGTCGCGATCACCGCCGTCCGGACAGGCTCGGGCAAGAGCCAAACGACGCGCAAAGTCTGCGAAGTGCTCAAACGGATGGGGAAGCGCGTGGTCGTGATTCGCCACCCCATGCCCTACGGCGAGCTCTCCCGCCAGGGCGTGCAGCGCTTCGCCAGCTATGCGGATTTGGAGCGGCACCATTGCACCATCGAGGAGCGCGAGGAGTACGAGCCGCACCTGGATCGCGGCACCATCGTCTACGCCGGCGTCGACTACGCCGAGATCCTCGCGTCCGCCGAGAAAGAGGCCGAGGTGATCGTCTGGGACGGCGGGAACAACGACTTCTCGTTCTACCGGCCCGATCTCCACATTGTGGTGGCGGACCCGCACCGACCGGGGCACGAGCGCACCTACCACCCGGGCGAGACCAACCTCCGGTTGGCCCACGTCGTGGTCATCAACAAGGAGACGACCACCGACTACGCGAACATCGAGACGGTCCGCGCCTCGGTCTTCGCGGTGAACCCCGACGCCACCGTGATCGACGCGGCCTCCCCCATTTCGGTCGACAAGCCCGAGCTGATCCGCGGGCGGCGGGCGCTGGTGATCGAGGACGGACCGACGCTCACCCACGGCGAGATGCGCTACGGCGCCGGCGTGATCGCCGCCAAGCGGTGCGGCGCGCGCGAAATCGTCGATCCCCGTCCCTGGCTGGTCGGCGAGATACAGGACACCTTCCGCCAATACCCCGAGATCGGCGCGCTGCTCCCGGCCATGGGCTACTCCAAGGAGCAGATTCGCGACATGGAACGGACCATCAACGCGTGCGAATGTGACGTCGTGGTCATCGCGACGCCGATCGATCTCCGCCGGTTGATGAAAATCCGGATCCCCACCGTCCGGGTCGGCTACGAGCTGGAGGAGATCGGGCGTCCGAAGCTGGAGGACGTGATCGGCGAACTGTTCGCCCGGCTCGGGAAGAAGCGGGGCGCGCCGAAGCGCGCGAGCGCGAAGCGATCGGGGATCCGCAAGGCGGCCCGCAAGGCGGCGGGCCCCCGCCTTCCCCGGAGGGCGGAACGCCTGAACCCGGCGGCCCGTCGCCGCGGCACCAAGCGATGAACCTCCACGAATATCAGGGCAAAGAGCTCCTACGTTCGGCGGGCATTCCCGTTCCGCCCGGAGAAGTAGCGGTCAGCGTCGAGGAGGCGTCCGCCATCGCGGCCCGGCTCGGCTACCCGGCCGTGGTCAAGGCGCAGGTGTTGATCGGCGGCCGGGGAAAGGCCGGCGGCGTGAAGGTGGTGCGGTCCGCGGAGGAGCTGGCCCGCGAAGCGGGGCGGATCCTTGCCATGGAGATCCGCGGCCACAAGGTGCGCCGAGTCTTGATCACGCCGAGCGCGGAGATTGAGCGGGAGTACTACGCCGGCATCGTGCTCGACCGAAAGTACGAAACGCCGCTCCTCATGGTGAGCCCCGCGGGCGGGGTCGACATCGAGGATGTCGCCCGCGCGACCCCGGAAAAGATATTGCGGCTTCACCTCGATGGGCGCGGCCTCCCCGCCTACCGCGCCCGCGCCGCCGCGCGTTTCCTCGACTCACGCTGGGAGATCGCGAAGGCGTTGGTCCCGGTCCTCACCCGCCTGGCGAAGGTATACCGCGAGCAGGACGCGTCGCTCGCCGAGATCAATCCGCTCGTGGTGACCCAAGCGCACGAGGTGTGGGCGCTGGACGCGAAGGTCGTGATCGACGACAACGCCCTCGACCGTCATCCCGATCTCGCTGCGCTCCGCGACTTGGAAGATGAGGATCCGGGCGAGGTGGAGGCGCGCGAGCGCGGTCTCTCCTACGTGCGGCTCGACGGCACGATCGGCTGCGTCGTGAACGGAGCGGGACTTGCCATGGCGACCATGGACCTGATCCAGTATCACGGCGGGAAACCGGCCAATTTTCTCGACATCGGCGGCTCCTCCAATCCCGACAAGGTGACGGCGGCGATGGGTATCCTGACCCGGGACGCCCGGGTGCGCGCCGTCCTCTTCAATATCTTCGGCGGCATCACGCGGTGCGATGACGTGGCGAGGGGCCTCATCACGGCGCTCGATCGGACGGGGATCAAGATCCCGATCGTGATCCGGCTCACGGGAACGAACGAAAAGGAGGCGCGCGAGCTGCTCCATGCCCGGGGCATGACGGCGCTCAGCGACATGGACGCGGCGGTTCGGGCCGTCATCGCCCGCGCGGCGGAGGCGGCGTGAGCATTCTCGTCGGCCGGGACTCGCGGGTCCTCGTCCAGGGAATCACCGGACGAGACGGATCGTTTCACGCCCGCCAGATGAAGGAGTACGGGACGCGCGTGGTCGCCGGCGTGACCCCGGGTAAAGGCGGCACGAACGTCGACGGCATTCCCGTCTTCGACTCCGTCGAGGAGGCGGCGGCGCGCACCCGGGCCAATGTCTCGGTGATCTACGTGCCGGCGGCGCTCGCCCAGGACGCGATCTACGAGGCGGTGGACGCGGAGATCGCGCTCGTGGTCTGCATCACGGAAGGATTGCCGGTCCGCGACATGGTCGATGTGGCCGGGTACCTCCGCGGCCGCTCCACACGGCTGATTGGTCCCAACTGCCCGGGGCTCATCACGCCCGGACAGTGCAAGGTGGGCATCATGCCGGGGTTCATTCATTCGCCTGGGCGGATCGGTCTCGTGAGCCGCAGCGGAACGCTCACCTACGAAGTGGTCTGGCAGCTGACGCGGGCCAAGCTGGGGCAGTCGACCTGCATCGGGATCGGCGGCGATCCGATCGTCGGCACACGCTTCGTCGACACGCTCGCGTTGTTCGAGGCTGACGATAAGACCGACGCGATCGTCCTGATCGGCGAGATCGGCGGGAGCGATGAGGAGGATGCGGCGGCGCTCATCGAAGCGCATGTCACGAAGCCCGTCGTCGCCTTCATCGCCGGCCAGACGGCGCCGCCCGGGAAGCGGATGGGGCACGCCGGCGCGATCGTCTCCGGAGGCTCGGGGACAGCCCAGGAAAAGATGGCCCGGTTCGAGCGCGCGGGCGTCCCCGTGGCCAAGGTCCCCTCGGAGATCCCGAGCCTCATTGAGGCCGCGCTCAAGGAGCGAGGCGCCGGGCGGCTCAAGATTGTCGGCGGCGCGCGGCGGAGAGCCGTCCCCGCCGCCAAGAGTCGCGCGCGGAAAACGAAGTCGACCCCGAAGAAAGCCGCGTCCGCTTCGAAACGGAAGCGGCGGTAGAGAGACCCCGGCCGGGAGCCGCGCGCCACCGCGCGAACCGGCGCCTTAAGGCGAAAGGCCCGTGAAACTCCTCCTTGGAAATGAAGCCATGGCCGCCGGCGCCATCGCGGGCGGTGCGACCCTCTTCGCGGGGTACCCGCTCGCCCCGAGCTCGGAAATCGACGCCGCGCTCTTCGCCCAGCTCCCGACGCACGGAGGTGTGACCCTGCTGGCCGAGGATGCTCCGGCCGCCGTGGGCGCTGTGCTCGGGGCTGGGGCCGCCGGCAGGCTCGGCGTGGCGGCGATGACGGCCACGGCCCTGACGGCCGCCGAGGACCAGATCCGTTACGGCATCGAGTCGAAGCTCCCCGCGCTCTTCCTCTTGGTGGGCGGGCGCTCCGACTCCCCGCGCCGCGTCGAGTGCGCCAGTCAGGAGGAAGCGTCCCGGCTTCGAATCGCGCCTCACGGGGGAGATTGGGCCCCCGTTTGGGCCCCCGCGACCTCAGAGGAGTGCTTCCTGTTGACGCGCGCCGCGGCGGCACTCGCCCTCAAGCGCACGACGCCGGTCCTGGTCTACGTCGACGACGTCATCGCTCATCTGCGGGAGCCGGTCGGGCGGGAGACCGAGCACGACGACGCCGGCCCGGTGCCATCGGCTGAGCTCTACCGCACGCGCGACGCGACGATCCTCGTCATCGCCTTCGGCATTGTGGCCCGCGCGGCGCGCACCGCGGTGCGCCTGGCCCGCGAGGAGGGAATTCGCGCGGGGCTCTTCCGGCCGGTGCGTCTTTGGCCCTTTCCACACGAAGAGCTCGCGCCGGTCTTGGCCCGCGCGCGCACGCTCTTGGTGGCCGAGCTGAACGAGGGGCAGCTGGCCGACACCATTTCGGCTCGGTCCCGGAGGACCGGCCGGCCCCTGGACATTTCCACGATCGCGGAGCGCCACGAAGGGATGATCGTTCCCTCGCGAATTCTGGACTCCCTGAGGAAAGCCGCGTGATCTCCCTCTGCGATCCCTCCTGCGCGCTCGACGTGCTCGGCCGCGAGGTGGCCGCCGCGCTCTCGCGGGCCGGAGTCTTGCCGGAGCGCCGTACGGTGGTGACAGGAGGGGGATGCGCCGCCTACGTGGCCGGATGGGTCGAGGGAGCGCGCCATCGTGTTCCGATGGGACGGTCGCTCCCGTTCGCGCTCGGCATCGCCGCCGCGAGACCCGACCGGGAGGTTTTCGTGCTGCTGGGAGATGGGGAGGCCGCCGGGGTGGGAGGCAACCATCTCCTCCACGCCGCGCGTCGCGGCGATCGCGTCCGCGTCCTCGTCGTGAACAACGAGGTGCTCGGCGGGACCGGAGGATTTCCGTCGCCCACGACGCCCCAAGGCGCGCGGACGGCGCTCCTCACGACGGGCTCGACGCCGAAGGCGCTCGACCTGGCCGAAGTGGCGCGGACGGCCGGCGCTTCGTGGGTCGGCCGGGAGACACTCACCGGGGGCCGAGCGCTCTCCTCGCTCCTCGACGAGTTCGTCCTGGCCCCGCCGTTCGCGCTCTTGGAAGTGCGCGCCCCCTGCTATCCGGCATACGGCCGGTGGAACGGCCACGCGACGCCGGAAGCCATGCGCGAAGCGATGGAGCGCCGCGCGGCCCGGGCGCCGGATGGGGGGGGCCCGGTCGACGCGGGCCCGGAGCGGTTTCGCGTCGGGAGACTCTGGCCCTTGGGGGATCGGGCGCGATGACCCGCGAAGCGGTCGGGATGCTTCCACGGAGGGGGCACTCCATACGCCTTGCCGGAGACCCCGCGCACGGGCTCCTCTTCGCAGGGTACTTGCTCGCGGAGGCCGCGCTGATTGACCGACGCTTTGTGTCGCACGCGCCGACCCTGGGTCCCGCGGCCCGCGGGCCCTGGAGCGGCGGGGCCATCCGGATCGCGAACGAGCAGGAGGAGTACCCTCTGGTCGATTCGCCGGAATGCCTGCTTGTCTCCTCGAGGTCGGCGCTCGACCGCTTCGCGCCCGACCTCGCACCCGAGGGTCAGCTTCTGGTCGAAGAGCTCATTCAAGACGAGGCGCCGCCCTTTGCGATCGTCCTGCCGCTCGTCAGGACGGCGATCGATGCGGCGGGGACCAACTTGGTTGTCGATCTGGTCGCGGCCGCGGTCGTGACCGCGTTCACCGGTGCTGTGAGCCGTCGGGCGCTCTACGAAGCCGCGGAACGGCTGCTTCCGGAGCGCGGGAGGCCGGCGGCGCTGGCGGCGCTCGACGCGGGAATGGAAATGGGCAGGAGCCGGCTCCACGCCTAGGGCGCGGGGAGAACCTCATCCAGTAATGCGAAAGAGGAGGAGTGGGTGGAGGAGACGCTGTTCATGATCAAGCCCGACGCGGTTCGGGCGGGGAAGATCGGGGCGATACTCGCCATGATTGAAAAGGCGGGGTTCGAAATCGTGGCGATGAAGATGGTTCGCCTCGACCCGCCGGCGGCCCGGCGGTTCTACGCCGTCCACGAAGGGAAGCCTTTCCTGGAGGATCTCGTTCGCTTCATGTCCTCTGGCCCGGTGGTTCCATGCCGCCTCAGACGGCAAGACGCGATCCTCGGGCTTCGCGAGCTGATCGGGGCGACCGATCCCAAGGAGGCAAAACCCGATACGATCCGCGCGCGTCACGCGGAATCTAAGCAGAACAACGCGGTCCATGCCTCCGACTCTCCGGAGTCGGCCCGCATCGAGATTCCATTCTTTTTCGGCGAGGAAGGGTCGGGGCGCTAAACCCCATTCGCACATGCAAATCGATTTGCGCGATCTGGCCGAGGGCCAGAGCCGTCTCCAGTTCGAGCTCACGGCTCCGTCGGTGGGGCTTACCCCGGAGGAGGTCGCCGTTACGGGCCCCCTTCTCCTGGGCCTGGCGCTCGACCGGCGGGGAGACGAGATCTGGATCCGGGGCAAGCTCCATCTCATTTCATCGCAACAATGTAGCCGCTGCCTGGTCGACTACCCCGAGACTCTCGATTTGGACTTCGAGGTCTTCTGTGCTAAAGTGCAGAATCCCAACGTGGTGAGTTCGAGGGCCGCGGACGAGGAGGATGGGGGGGTGCACTTCCACGATGGCCGGATCCTCTCCATCGACCAGGAAATCCGCGAGGCCGTGATTCTGGGCCTCCCCATGAAGCCGCTCTGCAAGGAGTCTTGCGCGGGGCTGTGCCCCCGATGCGGCGAGGATCGCAACCAAGGGCCCTGCCGCTGCGGGCGCGCGGCCGCGGGGTGATTCGAAGCAATCGGGATCTCCCGCTCGGGCCCCACTTCCGTGTTCCAACGAGGGTAACTACAAATGGCCGTTCCCAAGAGAAGGCATTCGAGCACCCGGGGCAAGAAGCGCCGCACGAACTGGAAGCTGGGACTTCCCTCCAGGTCGCTCTGCTCCCACTGCAGCCAGCCCAAGCTCCCGCACCGCGTCTGCTCCCACTGCGGCTATTACGCGGGCGAGGAGATCATCGCCCAGGAGACAGCCAAGACATCCTAGGGCGGCCTCGAAACTGACGATGGACCGTCGAGAAACAGGACCGGTCATCGGGGTGGACGCGATGGGGGGCGACCACGCTCCCCGCGTCGTGATCGAGGGCGCGCTCGAAGCGCTTCGAGAGGCCGAATCCACGTTCGATGTCGCCCTCGTGGGAGACGAGGATGTGATCGTCCGAGAGGCGACTCGGCTCGGCGTGCGCGATCGACTGCCGCGCATCATTCACGCCGCGGAGCGCGTGGAGATGGCCGAGTCGGCGGCGTCTTCCGTCCGCAGGAAGCGCGATTCTTCGATCAGCGTCTCCGCCCGCCTCCAGAAGGAGCACCAGACCGACGCGCTCGTCTCGGCGGGGAACACCGGGGCGGTCGTGGCGGCGGCGCTCTTCGAGCTCGGGCCGCATCGAGTCGATCCAGCGTCCCGCGATCGCGACCGTTCTCCCGACCCCCCAGGGCAACGTGGTGGTCCTGGACGTGGGGGCCACCTCCGACTGCAAGCCCTACCACCTCTACCAATTCGCGCTCATGGGGAGCATCTACGCGCGGCTCGTGTTGCACGTCGAACGCCCGCGCGTCGGCCTCTTGAACATCGGCGAGGAGGCGGAGAAGGGGAGCGAGCTCTACTACGAGGCGCACCAGCTCCTCAAGCGCAGCCCGGTCCACTTCGTCGGCAACGTGGAGGGCCGGGACATCATCCTCGGCACAGCCGACGTCGTCGTCTGCGATGGCTTCGTCGGAAACGTGCTGCTCAAATTCGCGGAGAGCGTGATCCCAAGCATCTCGAGCATGATCAAAGACGAAATCGCCCGCCACCCTCTCAGCATGATGGCCGGTCTCCTCTTGAAGCCGGCGTTCCGGCGCCTCAGGAACCGCCTCGACTACGCCGAGGTGGGCGGGGCGCCGCTTCTGGGCGTCGACGGCAATTGCATCATCGCCCACGGCCGATCGAACGCCCGCGCGATCAAGAACGCGATCCGCGCGGCGGCGCGGTGCGCCGAGGCCAACGTTCCCGACTCGATCCGAAACGAGCTCCAACGTCTGGCGCCGGAGGCCGCGTGATCGCCCCCGCCCGGTCCGTTCACATCGTGGGCACCGGCTCCTTCACGCCCGAGCGGGTGCTCACCAATCAGGACCTCGAGAAGATCGTCGACACCTCGGACGAGTGGATCACGTCGCGGACCGGGATCAAGGAGCGGCGGATTTCCGACCCCAAGACCCCCTCTTCGGCCCTGGCCACCGAGGCGGCCACGCGCGCCCTGGAGTCGGCCGGCATCCGCGGAGCCGACCTCGACCAGGTCATCATCGGTACCGTGACCGGGGACCGAACGTTTCCGTCGACGGCCTGCCTCGTCCAAGACCGTATCGGGGCGAAGAAGGCGCACGCATTCGACGTCTCGGCGGCGTGCGCCGGGTTCCTCTACGGGCTCTCGGTGGGCCGGAGCGCGATCCGGTCGGGGGCCGCGGAGACCGTCCTCGTCATCGGTGTCGAGAGCCTTTCCAAGATCGTGAACTGGACCGACCGAAACACCTGCGTGCTCTTTGGAGACGCGGCCGGCGCGGTGATCCTCCGCGCGTCCGACAAGCCGGGCGGAATTCTGTCGACGCGGCTCCACAGCGACGGCTCCCTGGTCCATCTTTTGGAGATGCCCGCCGGCGGATCGCTCCAGCCGCCGAGCCACGAAACGGTGGACAAGAGGCTCCACACGATCCACATGAGCGGAAACGACGTCTTCAAGCACGCGGTCCGCGCCATGGAGTCGGTCGCGCTGGAGGCGCTCGAAGCGGCCGGGCGAAAGCCGGAGGATCTGTCGCTCTTGATCCCGCACCAGGCGAACTACCGCATCATCGACGCGACGGCGCGACGGCTCGGGCTGCCCATGGAAAAGGTGTTCGTGAATCTGGACCGCTACGGCAACACCTCCTCGGCCTCCATACCCCTGGCGCTGGACGAAGCGCGAAGGGGAGGTCGCATCAATCCCGGCGACCTGGTCGAGATGGTCACGTTCGGGGGCGGCTTCACATGGGCCGCGGCGGTGGTCCAGTGGTAGGCGCCGCCTGTCTTTTTCCGGGGCAGGGCTCCCAGAGCGTGGGCATGGGGCGGGCGCTCAGCGAGCGCTATCCGGAGGCTCGGGCGGTGTTCCAGGAAGGAGACTCGGTCCTCGGCTTCGCGCTCTCGGCGCTGTGCTTCGAGGGGCCGGCGGAGGAGCTGACCCAGACGGAGAACACGCAACCCGCGCTCCTCGTCACGAGCATCGCCGCGTTCCGCGTGCTCGAGAGGAGGGGTCTTCGGCCGGCGGCCGCGGCGGGACACAGCGCGGGCGAATACGCCGCTCACGTCGCGGCGGGCTCGCTCTCGTTCGAAGAGGGCCTTCGCCTGATCCGCCGCCGCGGCGAAGCGATGGCGGGGGCGGGCGCGGAGCGGCCGGGCACGATGACGGCGGTGCTCGGACTTTCGATCGAGCAAATCGAGGATTTGCTGCGACGGGTCAACGCCCCGCGGGATCTTGCCGCGGCGAATTTCAATTCCCCGGGCCAAGTGGTTCTCTCCGGGACCCCGGAGGCGGTCGCCCTGGCGGGCGAAGAGGCGAAGCGCGCGGGCGCGAAGAAGGTGGTCCCGCTCCAGGTGAGCGCGGCGTTTCATTCGCCGCTCATGGAGGCGGCCTCGCGCGGGTTGGACGAGGCGATCGGACGCGCGCGGATTTCGCGGGCTTCCTTTCCGGTCTACGCGAACGTCTCCGCCAAACCGGTGAGCGAGCCGGAGGAGATCCGAGACACGCTGAGAAGGCAGCTCCTCTCACCGGTCCTCTGGGAGCAGACGATCCGCGCGATGCAGGCGGCCGGGATCCGGCACTACGTCGAGGTCGGAAACGGACGCGTGCTCCGCGGCCTCGTGCGCGGGGTGGACAAGGAGGCCGGGCTCTACGGCAGCGAGGATCCCGAGGCGCTCGAGGCGGCCGCGACGGGAGTCTCCGGAGCGCCCGCGAGATGAAGCGGCCCTTCGAAGGGCGGGTGGCGATCGTCACCGGCGGCGCCAAGGGAATCGGCCGGGCCGTGACGCGGACTTTGGCCGCGGGCGGGGCCAAGTTGGTTCTCTCGGGGAGAGACGAATCGGCGCTGGAAGAGGCTTGCGCGGAGGTCAAGGAACAGGGGGGCGAGGCGGTCGCGGCCAAGGCCGACGTGGCCGTGGAAGCCGACGCGGACGCGCTCTGCGAAAAGGCGCTCCAGGCGTTCGGCAAGGCGGAAATCTTGGTGAACAACGCCGGGGTCACCAAGGATGGCCTTCTGCTGCGAATGAGCGACAAGGATTGGGACCAAGTCCTCGACACCAATCTCAAGGGCGCCTTTCACTGCATCCGCGCTTTCGCGCGGCCGATGGTGCGGCAGCGCTGGGGGCGGATCGTGAACGTGAGTTCGGTGATCGGCCTGATCGGGAATGCCGGGCAGGCCAATTACGCCGCGTCCAAGGCGGGCTTACTGGGTCTCACGAAGGCGGTTGCGAAGGAACTGGCGTCGCGCCATATTACGGTGAACGCGGTCGCTCCCGGGTTCATCGAAACCGCGATGACCGGAGCGCTGACCGAGAAGGTGCGCGAAGGGCTTCTCGCGCAGATTCCATTGGGCCGCCTGGGAACCCCTGAGGATGTCGCGCACGCGGTGGCATTCCTCTGCAGCGAGGAGGCCGGGTACGTGACCGGCCAGGTGCTGACGGTTGACGGCGGTATGGTGATGTAGCAGGTGGCGGTGAGTCGCTGTGACGTGGGATGAATCTAAAGAAGGAGGTGAATCAAGGAATGGCCTCATTTAGCGAGGATCGGGTCAAGCAGATCATCGTCGACCAGCTGGGCGTCGCGCCCGAGCAGGTTACGCCTGAAGCGTCGTTCATCGACGACCTGGGCGCGGATTCGCTCGACACGGTGGAGCTGGTCATGGCGCTCGAGGAGGAGTTCGGGATCGAAATCCCCGACGAGGACGCCGAGAAGATGACCACCGTGGCGGATGCCGTGAAGTATCTGGAGAGCCACGTGCCGAAGAACGCCTGATTCGGCACCGCCGGCCCGACCCACGGGCCGGTGTGAAGGATCAAAACCCAGCACTCGGAAACGGAGTCGAAGAAGCCTGATGTTGCGAATGAATGGACAGCCGCGCCGCGTCGTGATCACGGGCCTGGGGGTCGTCTCGCCCCTGGGATCGGAGGTCGAGACGTTTTGGAAGCGGCTGATCGCCGGTGAGTCGGGAATCGGCCCGGTCACCCGGTTCGACACGTCCAAGTACGACACGCGGTTCGCGGGTGAAGTACGCGAATTTCGGGCCGAGGACGTCATGGACCGGAAGGAGATCCGGCGGGCCGATCTGTTCGTTCAGTACGCGATCGGCGCGACCGCCCAGGCCGTTCGGCAGGCGGGCGCCTCGCCGGAGACCATCGATCCCAACCGCTACGGCGTGATCGTCGGCTCGGGAATCGGCGGCATCGCGACCTTCGAGGACCAGCACCGCGTTCTCCTCGAAAAGGGTCCGTCGCGCGTAAGCCCCTTCTTCATTCCGATGATGATCTCGGACATGGCCTCGGGTCAGGTGTCGATCCAGTTTGGCGCCAAGGGCCCCAACTACGCCACGGTCTCCGCCTGCTCGTCGGGCGCCCACGCCGTGGGGGACGCGTACCGGATCATCCAATGCAACGAGGCGGACGTCATGATCTCGGGCGGTGCGGAGGCGCCCGTGACCCCGGTATCCTTTGCTGGATTTTGCTCCATGAAGGCGATGTCCACTCGCAACGACGATCCCCAGAAGGCCTCGCGCCCCTTTGACGCCCAGCGAGACGGATTCGTGATGGGTGAGGGCGCGGGGGTCGTGGTGCTCGAAGAGCTCGAGCACGCGAAGAAGCGAGGCGTGAAGATCCTCGCGGAGATCGTCGGTTATGGCGCGACGGGAGATGCTCATCACATGACGGCGCCGGCCCCCGAGGGTGAGGGTGCGGCGCGCGCCATGCGGGCGGCGATCCGGGATTCGGGGCTTAGCCCCGAGTCGTACGGATATCTGAACGCCCACGGCACCTCCACGCCGCTCAACGACAAGTACGAAACACAAGCCATCAAGTCGGTCTTCGGGGAGCACGCGAAGAAGCTCCCGGTCAGCTCGACCAAGTCGATGACCGGGCATCTCCTCGGCGCGGCCGGAGGGCTCGAGACGATCATCTGCGTCCTGGCCCTCGAGCGGCAGAAATTGCCCCCGACGGTAAACTACGAGCACCCCGATCCCGACTGTGACCTCGACTACGTCCCCAACACTGCACGCTCGGTCGAACTGCAGGCAGCCCTGTCCAATTCCCTGGGCTTTGGTGGGCACAACGTCACCCTGGCGTTTTCGAGGTATGTGGCGTAGGAGGATCCCTCGAGGGATCCGCACATTGTGAAATTTCTCAGAAAGCTGTTCGGTCTGGACCGGCCCGCGATCCCCGTACCCAAGGGACGCGACCGGGAACTCGATCTCAAAGGTCTCGAACGAATTCTCAAGTATCAGTTCCGCAATCCCGATTTGGCCCGCACGGCCATGACCCACCGCTCCTATCTCCACGCCAGCCAGGGCCGGAGCGGGGAATCGAACGAGCGGATGGAGTTCCTTGGGGACTCCGTCGTGGGGCTCGCGGTCAACGAATTCCTCTACAACAAATTCCCCAAGCTGCGCGAAGGCGAGCTGACCAAGATGAAGTCCTTGCTGGTCAGCCGCGTCATTCTGTCGCGCACCGCGAACTCGATGGGCCTCGGCCAGTACGTTCTCTTGAGCGACGCGGAAAACGAGTCGGGCGGGCGAAACCGCGCGTCGATTCTCGCCGACACGCTCGAAGGGATCATCGGGGCGGTCTATCTGGACGGTGGACTCGAGCCGGCGCGGCAGATCACGGAGCGCCTCCTCCTGAAGGAAGTGCACGAGATCCTGAGCGACGCGAACCTGGCGAATTACAAGAGCATGCTTCAGGAATACGTCCAGGGTGAGTTCAAGACCCATCCCCAGTATCGGATCTCGAGCGAAAACGGCCCGGACCACCACAAGCTCTTCGCGGTCGATGTCGTCGTGAACGGCCGGACACTCGGGCGCGGTCACGGCAGCAACAAGAAGGAAGCGGAACAGGAGGCAGCCCGCGACGCTCTGCTCCACTTTGAGAAGCTGGTCCGCTCCGAGCGATCGGGCGGCGGCGGCGGTGCCGGTGGTGGAGGCGGCCAACGCCGACGGAACCGCCGGGGAGGTCGCGGACGCAAATCGCGCGGAGGGAGCGGCAGGGGAGAGGAGCCAAGGGTCGAGGGGGGAGGAGCCCCGCGCGCCCCGCGAGAAGGCAGAGAGGGTCGGGGTGGGCGCGATGGTCGGGACAGGCGGGAGCCGCGGGACCGACAGGACCGCAGGGAATACCCACGCCCGACGGAGGATACCCAAGGCAGGCAGAATCAAGAGCCGCATGGGATTGGAGGGGAGAGTGGCGAGGCGACGAGGCCCGAAGGGGGGGCGAAGGGGGACACGGATTCGTCCCCGTGGGCCGCATCGCGCTTGCACACAGAGCCTTAGCCTGCTAAAATTATAGCGTCGTCTCGGGAGAGGGGAGGTAGGTCCAAGTGGGACCTACTTTAATCCCTCTTGGGGGAGACGACCAAATTGATACAAAGCCAAGGATGGGGGCGTTTCGGAGCGTTCCTTTTTGTGGCGCCGTGGCTTCTCCTCGCGGCGCCACCGGCGGCAGCTCAGCCTCTCTACTACTCCCTCCGTACCCCCGTCGCGCTCGAGCTTTCGCTGAAGTCCGAGCTGGCCTGGGCATCGGGCGACCGCGAGAGCGCCATTGCATGGGCGGAATCGCTGGCCGCGATCGACCCGAGTTCCTCCTTCATTCTTTCTCGCATCGCTCTGCTCCACGAGGAAGCGGGTGAGGATGTCATCGCTCTGGACTGGGGAGAGCGGGCGCTCGCCGTCGACAGCCTGAACTCGGACGCCGCGATGCTGGTGGGTCGGATGAGGCTCCGGGCCGGGGAGCCTTCGCTCGCGGCCCAGGTTCTATCGCCACCCCTTCGAATTCTTGGCGCCCCTCCTGAGCTATACGCGCTCCGGGCCTTGGCGCATGAGCTGGACCGCAATTACGAAGCGGCTCTCGCCGATCTGAAGCGTACCGATGTGCTCCTGCCCGATTTCGCGTGGATCGCGACCGGGATTCTCAGTCTCGCGCTCGAGGACGGCCGCCTGGAGGAAGCGTATTCAGCCCTCCAGTTGGCCCTGGAGCTAAAACCTGACGACACGCGGACGCTATCCCTCGGCGCCGCCCTCGCCCAGCGAATGGGGAACCATGTTCTGGAGGAGACGCTGCTCCGCGCGCTCGCGCTGGCCCCGGCGGCACGTCCCGAGGAGATCTCCGGGTACGGCGCCTATCTCGTTCGAAACGGGAAGGGCCGTGAGTTCGAGGCGCTGCTCCGCTGGTCGGAGGGGCGCGGCATCAAGCCGGGGGACCTCAGGGTGAGCACCGCGCAGCTGCTCTTGAGCGTCGGGCAAGACCGCGAGGCGCTCGCAGCGGTGAAGCCGCTGAAGGCCGACAGCCAGGCGGTGCCGATCCGTGCCCGCGCGTACCTCGGACTGGGGGACGAGCGAAAGGCTCTCGAAAACTACCGACGGATGATGCCGGTGCGCGCCATGACGCGCGAGGAATCGCTGGTCGTCGCCTACCTAGAGATCCGCGTCGGCGACCGAAAACTCGGAATCCGGACCATCGAGGAAGTGCGCGAGAGGCCGCTCGACAACCCCCGCCAGGTCCTCGCCGCGAGCCTGTGCTACTCTATTTTGGGTCACCCAGAGGAGGCCGTGGCGCTGATCCGCGAGAGCGCCGACCGCGGGCTCGCCAGCCCCTCCATCTACGAGCAGCTTGGTTCCGCGGCCACCTCGCTCGGGGACAGCCTCCTGGCGCAATGGGCGTGGCAGCGGCTCCGGGAGTCGGGCCGGGAGACATCGGAATGCCTCTACTTTTTGGCCTCGGCCGAGTTGGCCCAGGGGAACACCCTGCAGGCCACCAGCACGCTCAACCGGGCGATTCAGCTCAACCCCAGGAACGGCAGGGCGTTGCTCCTGCTCGGAACCCTCAGGCAGAAGCGGGGGCAACTGGAGATGGCGCGCGATACCCTCATTCGCGCGGCCCAATGCCCCGAGACCGCCACCCAAGCAAATCGCGCGCTGGCGCGAGTTTGCAGAAGCCTCAGGCTGGACACGGAAGCCCGGGAAGCCGAATCGAGGGCCCGATCGGGGCGCCCCGTCCCGGATTCCGATCTGAGCCTCTACCAGAACCGCTAACCCTACGCGATTCAGGAACCTCCCCGAGGGGAGCGGTGTACCCATGAGCACGGAGAGCGACGTGCCTATCGAGCCCCTTCGCTTAAATAAGCTCGATCTTGCCGAGCTGAGCGATGAAGACGTCATGGAGCGCTGTGCGATGGGCTCCGAGGCGGCATTTCGCGCGCTTGTTTCGCGCTATCGCATGCGGATCATGAACTTGGTCTGTCGGTTCATCAACGACCGGGACCGGGCCGAGGAGATCAGCCAGGAAGTCTTCCTGCGCGTGTTCCGCAACCGCGAGCGGTATCGGAAGAGCGGAAAGTTCTCCACGTGGATCTTCACGATCGCCGTGAACTTGACGAAAAACGAAATTCGAAGCCGCGTACGTCATCGCGGCACGTTTAGCCTCGACGCCATGGACGAGGAATCGGGCGGACAGGGCGTTAGTTTCCCGGATTCGAAACCGCTCCCCGACGAGGACCTGAATGCCCACGAGATCGGGCAAAAGGTTGCTGAAGCGCTCCACAAGATCCCCGCGCGCTACCGCGAAGCGGTGGTGCTGCGAGACGTCGAGGGGCTCAGTTATGAGGAGGTTGGCCAGATCCTTCGCATCCCGGGCGGGACGGTGCGCTCGCGCATCAACCGAGCTCGGCTGATGCTGAAGGAACGGCTCAAGCCCTACCTTGGCCTGGAGGACGTATGAACTGCCGGTCCGCCGAACCGCTCCTATCCGCTTTCCTCGAGGACGACCTGAGCCAGAACGAGCGTCGAAATCTCGAGGCGCATCTGCTCTCCTGCCGACGCTGCTCGCTCGCTCTCCGCGAGCTCCGCTCCACGCTGGAGCTGCTCCAGAGCGTGCCCTTGGTGGAGACGAGCCCTCACTTCGAAGCCGATCTGCTCGCGCGCATCCGCTCGGGCGAAGGGCTTCGGCCGAGCGTGATCGAATGGCTTCGCGGATATATGGAGCCGGCGCGGCTGCGCCCCATCTTCCTGACGGGCGCTGCGGCGTGCGCGATCTGGATCGCGGTCCTGCTCGTGGGCCCCAACGGGACGCTCCACGGATCAAACTTGTCTCGGATCGCGGCTGGCGCGAGCGCTCCCAAGACGTCGCTTCGAGCCCCGAGTCCCGCGCTCGCATCGTCCGGAGCGGCCTCGGAAGTCCGGCCCGGGAACGCCGCGGGCTCGGGTACCGTGAAGCAGCCGGGCGCTGAAGCGGTCGCGTCTCGGCCGTCCCAGAATTCCAAGGCGGCCCGGCCGACGCCCGCCGCCGCGGGTCGATCCTCCGACTACGCCTGGACCGATCGCGACTGGCCCGCCTCGAAGTCGGGGCAGGACTCGACGATTCCGAATCCCGGCTCCCGCTATGACGATGAGTACATCACCGACCAATTCATCCTCGAGCGTGGGTTCGAGGGATCGAATAACCGGACGATCACGCCCGTCTCGGACCGCCCCTCCGATGACGTGTTCATCACCTTCTAGGGAGCCCACTCCGACGCGGCGCCGTCCCGGGCGGCGCACAAGCGGCTGGATCGCGGCGCTTGCCGCGGTCCTCTTGGGGCAGATTCCCGCCGTGGCGCTGGCCGTGCCCTCTCCGAAGCCGCTTCGCACCGATGACGGCTCGCTCCTCGGCGTCGTCGACTCGGTGCACGCGAGCATCCTCACGGTCATCGGCTATCCGCCTCCCGATATCCAGGCGCACGCCGGCGCGAAGCGGAAGCGGCTCATCGGCACCGCGGTCGCCCTCACCGACAAGTTGATCCTCACCACCTCGTCCATCGCCATTCCGGGTGGGAGCGTCCGCGTGCTCTTTGCCGGAGGGGTGGAGCGCCCGGCGGTTCTCATCGGCGCCGATCGTTCGTCCAATGTGGCTCTCTTACAGGTGGAGGGCGCGACGCTTCGCCCGCTCCATCAGGCGCCGCCGCAATCGCTCGCGATCGGCTCCTGGGTCGCCGTGATTTCGAACGTCGCCATCACGCGGCCGCAGGCCGCGCTGGGGCGGGTCGTCGGCCGCGGGGAGCGGATCGACTACGCCCACTCGGGAGAGATCTTGGAGATCGACGCCCCCAGCTATCCCGGCTCCACGGGAGGAGCGGTGCTGAATGAGGAAGGGGACTGGGTCGCGGTCGTCGTGGGGCGGGCCGTGCCCGGCGCCTCCGACCCAGGCGCCAGCGTTGGGCTGGAGCGGGGCGAATCGATGCCCGAGCCGAACAGCGTCCTGATCGCCCTCCCGGTCGAGCAGGTGGCGTGGCTGGCGAACGAGCTTCAGACCTACGGGAGCGTCCGCCACGGATTTCTCGGGATCCAGCTTCGCCGCGGGAACCCGGCCGATTCCGATTCCCTGGGCGTCCTGGTGTCCGGCGTGATCGTGGACAGCCCCGCCGACTCCGCCGGGCTCCGTGCGGGGGATCGCATCCTCGCGATTCAGGGACAGGAAGCGCATACCGCGGAGGAGTTGACCGCCTTCGTGCGCGCGGCGCGCCCCGGTGATCAGATCGAGGTCACGGTGCTCCGACAATCGGAGATCTTTCCGGTCCGCGTCATCGTCGGGGCTGCCTTCTCGCAGCCGCCGGTGGGGCCGCGACAGTCGCGCGGCGCGGACGTCACCCGCATGAAGCAGGAGATCGATCGCCTCGAGTCCGAAAAGCGTCGGCTCGAGGATCAGATCCGAACGCTCGAAGAGTCCCCGCAGCGCTAGCCCCGTTCCGCCCCGTGTGGTAGCCTGCGCGCCACCATGCGGCGGCCTTGGATCCCCTCGTTCATCTACGGCCGTTCTCGCGTCGTTCGCGGCATCGCCGCGGCCACGCTCGTCGCGGCGTCTCTTGAGGGTGGCGGTATCGGCTGCACGGGCCGGCCCTTTGCCGAGGGATCGAGCCGCGAGCTGGTCGTCGCCACGCTGCTCCCGCCCAATTCCCCCGAAATCTTAATGTTGCGCGCCATCGTGGAGCGCGAAGCGCTCCGCATCGACAACGAGGCCTCGTACCTTGTCCGGATCGTGCGGCCGGACAACGCCGGCGCGTACCGGTCGACGATACTCCTCCTGGTCGGTTACGGCCCGGTGGATCGGATTCCCGCTCCGGGTCGAAGGCTCGGCGAGCGATGGAACCGGGAGGGGAAGCCCTACGCATTCATTCCCGATCTTTGGCTGCGCGGGCAGGTGGCCGGGATCATCTGGGCGAAATCGCGCGAGGAGTGGATCGCCTCCATGGCCCGCGCGCAAAATCAGTTCTACCTGGAGCTCGACCGAGCCACGTTCGCCGCGGTCCGCGAGCGGGTTCTCGCCCTGCCACGCGACGAGCGCGCGGAGCGGCGGCTCCAGAGCGCGATCGGCTTCAGCGTCCGCGTGCCGCGCGGCTACGACGTGGTGGTTTCGGAGCCCGCGCGGGCCGCGCTCGTGGTCGATGAAGGTCCGCCGGCGCGGCTCCTGCGAATTCAGGTGTCGCGATCGGGGGGCGACGTCGGCCAGACCCGCGCCGCGCTCGCCCAGCTCTTCCGCCCCAACGAGCGGACCCTCGCGCTCGCAGACCCGATGCTGGTTCCCGACGAGATGGCGGGCGCGGTACGCCGGCTCTACGGCCGGTGGGAGGACTCGGACGTGAGCGCCGCGGGTCCCTTCCGCTTCTACGAGGTGGCGCGCGGCCGCAAGGCCTACGACGTCGATCTCGCGGTATTCGCGCCGGGACGGCCCAAGCTCCCCTACTTGAGGGAGCTTCAGGTCCTCGCGGAAACGGTGACGTCCCGATGATTCGGGTTCGGATCCGAGGGGCGCGGGTCGACTACCGGGTGATCGTGCGCGGCGGAATTCTGAAGCGAGTCGGCGCATCGATCCGCGCCGCCGCTCCTGGATCCACCGCCCTGCTCGTGACCGATCGCACGGTGGGGCGCATCTACGGCGAGCGCGTGGCCCGCTCCATCGCCCGGGCGGGCTACCGCGTCGTCCGCGCCACGCTCCCCGCCGGCGAGCGATCCAAATCGATCGATTCGCTCCGCGCGCTCGCCCGGCTCTGGGCGGAAGAGGGCGCGGGCCGCGATGCCGTGGTTGTGGCGCTCGGCGGCGGGGTCGTATCCGACGTGGCTGGATTCGCCGCCTCGGTCTATGCGCGGGGGATTCGCTGGGTGGCGCTTCCCACGACCCTGCTCGCCCAGGCCGACGCGGCCATCGGAGGCAAGGTGGGCGTCAACCTGTCCGCCGGGAAGAATCTAGTGGGAGCGTTTCATCACCCCGCGGCCGTGCTCGCCGATACCGAGACCCTCCGCACGCTGACCCCACGCGCCTATCGCGCGGGGCTGGCCGAAGTGTTGAAGATCGGCATCGTTCGTCAGCCCGGCATCGTTGGCCGTCTCGGTCGCCTGGCCGCGGTCGATGGCTGGCGCCGCCCGCGGGCGGTCGAGCCCTTGATCCGGATCGCCGCCGCGGAGAAAGCCTCGCTCGTGTCGCGGGACGAACGGGACCGCGGCCCGCGGCTCGCGCTCAATTTCGGCCACACGGTCGGCCACGCGCTCGAAGCGGCGGCCGGTTTCAGCCGGCTTCTCCACGGCGAGGCGGTGGCGATCGGAATGGTCGCGGCGCTACGATTGAGCGTGCTCGAGGCGGGGCTCGATCCGCTCGCGGTGATCGGGATCGAATCGCTGCTCCGGTCGCTCGGGCTTCCGACCCAACTCCTTCGCCCGCCGGGCCCCACGTTCTGGAAGGCGCTCGACCGGGACAAGAAGCGTGGACGGAAGGCCCTCCGAGTGGTATTGTGCCCGGCGATCGGTCAAGCTAAAGTCTTTGAATTGTCGTCGCTTAGCACCCTTCGACGCGTCGTCCTGAGTCTGGTTCGGCAGACGTAGGGGGGATCCAAATGAGGGATCAAGCGCGCCAGGAGGCGGACCTGCCGCTGGAAGAAATCGTCGCGAAGGATCCGGCCTCCGCGCTTTACCTAGAGCTGGCCGCGCGCCTGATGGAGCGGGGGCGCCTCGATGAGGCGATCCAACTCTGCGAGGAGCGTCGCACCCGCCCGGGCCACGGCGTCGGCGACCACATCGTTCTCGGAAGAGCCTATCTTGCGGACGGCCGGCTGAATGAGGCCCGCGCCGAGTTGGACGCCGCGCTGACGCTCGACCGCGAGAACGTCGTCGCGCTGAAGGCGCTCGCCGGGATCCTCTCCCATCAAGGCGACCACGATCGGGCGGCGGGCTACTACCGCGCGGTCTGCCGGATCGATCCGGGCGATCTCGAGTCCCAAACCGCGCTCCACCAGATCACCTCGGGCGAGTTCTCGGAAGTGCGGCCGGCCGACGTGATCGTGGGGCAAGGCGAGCTATCGTGGCAGCCGATCCGTCTCCCCCGCGAGGAGGAGCATCTTCCGGAGCTGGGCTTGGGCCTCCGCACGATCGAGAGGTTCGACCCGCCACCCCCTCCTGTTCCGTACGCGGCGAAGGTGCAGGACTTTCAGGATGTCCCGCTCGAGCGGGCGGCCCGGTCGGCGCCGCAGGAGACGGCCCCATCCCCTCCACGGTCCGCCGAGCCGGAGGCCGCGGCATCCGGGACGGCGTCTCACGCAGAGGCTGAGGTGCCCGGGGCGGACGTCGAAACGCCCGACGCGCCCGCGCCCAAACAGGGACCTCTGGTCGAGGGGAACCGCTCGGCTTTCGAGCAATGGGTCCGGCGCATGGGCGGCACGGGAAGCTGATGGCCAAGGACGTCTGGGTTCTCCATGGTCCAAACCTCGGTCTCCTGGGCCGGCGGGAGCCGGAGCTCTATGGGCGGGAGACGCTCGAATCGATCGACAAGCGCCTCGTGGCGCTGGGGAGCGAGCTGGGGCTTCGCGTCGCGGCGTTTCAGACCAACCATGAAGGCGCCCTGATCGATCGAATCACGATGGCCATGGATGAAGTGGACGGTTGCGTGATCAACCCGGCGGCCCTGAGCCACACCAGCCTCGCCCTGGCCGACACGCTCCGCGCCGTCTCGATTCCGATCGTGGAAGTGCACATGACGAACCTCTACGCGCGCGACCCCGAACGGCAGATGAGCATCACCGGAAGCGCCGCCCTGCGGGGTGGTGATGGGGTTTGGGCCCAAGAGCTACGAGCTGGGGCTTCAGGCGCTCGCCGCGCTTCTCCTTCGTTCTCCCGCGGGACGGGGGCGCAAACGGAAATGAATCTCCGGCGGACGATCCAGGAGCTGGTCCAGATCATGCGCGAGGAGGACCTCGCGGAGATCGAAGTCCGGCGCCTTTTCTCGGCGATCCGGGTCCGCCGCCCGGGAGCGGATCCCGCCTCCATGGCGTCGGCCTACGTTCCCGCCGCGCCCGCGGCGGATTCGGAGAATCACGAAGGAGACGCGGCGGCCGCGAATCTGATCCCCATCAAGTCTCCCATGGTCGGCACCTTCTATCGCTCCCCGGCGCCGGACGCTGACCCCTACGTCGAGGAAAACAGCACCGATCGACGTCGGACAGACGGTCTGCATCGTGGAAGCGATGAAGCTAATGAACGAGATCGAATCGGACGTAAAAGGAAGAATCACCAGCATCCTCGTCGAGAACGGCCAGCCCGTGGAGTACGGGCAGGTTCTCTTTCCAGGTCGAAGCCGAAAGCGCCGCGTAGACAGGGGCGGGGGGAACGGAATGAACATCAAGCGCGTCTTGCAGAAGATGGTGGAGCTCAAGGCGTCGGACCTTCACGTGAAGGTCGGCACCAAGCCTTCCGCGCGTGTGAACGGAGAGCTCGTGGCGATCGACGAGCCGGCGCCCATCGCAGGCCGATCTGGAGGCGGTCGTCGATCAGATCCTGACGCCCAAGCAGAAGAAGGTCTTCGAGGACACGAAGGAGGTCGACTTCGCCTTCGGCGTGACGGGACTGGCGCGGTTCCGCTCGAACTTCTACCAGCAGCGCGGAACGTTCGCGATGGTCTTCCGGCAAGTTCCCGCGACGATTCCCGCGTTCGAAGAGCTGAACCTGCCGCCGGTGATCGAGGAGCTGGCCGGGCGCCAGCGCGGGCTCATTCTGGTCTGCGGCACCGTCGGGAGCGGGAAGTCGACGACCCTCGCCGCCATGATCGACTCGCTGAACCGGCGCGAGGCCAAGAACATCATCACGATCGAAGATCCGGTCGAGTTCCTCTTCCGCGACAAGAAGAGCACCATCTCCCAGCGCGAGGTGGGCCTCGACACCGCGACCTTCGCCGAGGGCCTTCGGCACATCCTGCGTCAGGATCCCGACGTGATCCTGATCGGTGAAATCCGAGATCCCGAGACGATGCGGACGGCGCTCATGGCCGCCGACACGGGGCACCTCGTGCTCTCCACCCTCCACACCGTCGACGCCCCCCAGACCATCAACCGGATCATCTCGTTCTTCCCGCCGCACGAGCACGAGGAAGTCCGATTCATGCTCTCCTCCACGCTCCAGGCCGTCGTGGCGCTCCGTCTCATACCGCGCTCCGACGTGCCGGGCCGTATTCCCGCGGCGGAGGTCATGATGGTGACCGCGACAATCCGAGAGTATCTCACCGATCGGGAGAAGAGCTCGCTCATCCAGGGCGTCATCTCCGAGGGCGTCTCGCAGTACGGGATGCAGACCTTCGACCAGTCGATCATGAAGGCCTATACCGACGAGAAGATCAGCCTCGAGAGCGCCCTTCGCTTCTGCTCCAACCCGACCGAATTCGAGCTCCGCGTGAAGGGGATCCACGCGACGTCGGACGAGTCCTGGCAGACCTTCGAGCGCCAGAAGCAGGAAACGCGCTAGCGGGCATGTTCCGGAAAATCCTGATCGCCAACCGCGGGGAGATCGCCCTCCGGATCATCCGCGCGGCCCGCGAGTTGGAGATCGAGACGGTCGCGGTCTTCTCCGAAGCCGACCGCGAATCCCTCCACGTTCGCCTCGCGGACGAAGCGGTCTGCATCGGCCCGGCCCCCTCCTCGGCCAGCTACCTCCACATCCCCCGGATCATCAGCGCGGCCGAGGTCACGGCGTCGGACGCGATCCATCCGGGTTACGGGTTCCTCTCCGAGAACGCCCACTTCGCCGAGGTCTGCGAGTCGTGCCACATCCGGTTCATCGGGCCGACCTCGGAGATGATCCGCTCGATGGGGGACAAGTCGGTCGCCCGAAAGACGGTGGCCGCCGTGGGAGTTCCGGTGACGCCGGGGAGCGAGGGAGTGCTCGGCTCGGCCGACGAGGCGGTCTCCGTGGCGCAATCGCTCGGCTACCCGGTCATCATCAAGGCCGCGGCCGGAGGAGGCGGAAAGGGAATGCGGATCGCCACCGACGAGGCCTCGCTGCGAAACGGCGTCCTCACCGCGCAGGCGGAGGCCGAGGCGAACTTCGGATCGGGGGAGGTCTACCTGGAGCGCTACGTCGAGCGGCCCCGGCACATCGAATTCCAGATCTTCGGCGACAAGCACGGAAACGTGGTCCACCTGGGCGAGCGCGAATGCTCGATCCAGCGACGCCACCAGAAGCTCATCGAGGAGTCGCCCAGCGTCGCGCTCTACGCCGGAGCTGCGGGAGCGGATGGGCAGCGCGGCCGTCAAGAGCGCCGGCGCGATCGCCTACGAGGGCGCGGGGACGATCGAGTTTCTGCTCGGGCCCGGACGGCGAGTTCTATTTCATGGAGATGAACACGCGGATCCAGGTGGAGCACCCGGTGACCGAAGAGGTGACGAGGCTCGACCTCATCAAGGCCCAGATCGCGGTGGCCGCCGGCGAACCCCTGCCGTGGAAGCAGGGGGAGATCTCCATGCAGGGCCACGCGATCGAATGCCGCGTGAACGCGGAGCGCCCCGACCAGAATTTCCAGCCCTCGCCGGGGACCGTGCGCTACTTCCACGGCCCAGGCGGCCCCGGCGTCCGCGTCGACAGCCATCTCTACTCCGGGTACGTCGTCCCGCCCCACTACGACTCGATGGTCGCCAAGATCATCTGCTGGGGCCGGGATCGCACCGAGTCGCTCGGCCGGATGCGCCGGGCGCTGGAGGAGACGGTGGTGGAAGGGATCGACACGACGCTCTCCTTCCATCTCGAGGTTCTCGCCGACGACAAGTTCCGCCGCGGAGAAATTCACACCGGCTACCTGGAGGAATTCCTCGCGGGCCGGAAGCAACCGGCGTGAAGCGGATCGACCTCTATCTGATGCCCTCCGAGGCGGAGCGCGCCCGGCTGGACGACCAGCAGATCGTGATCGTCGACGTCCTGCGAAGCTGCACGTCCATCGTGGTCGCGCTGGCCCACCGCGCCGCCAAGATCATCCCCGTCGAATCGGTGGAGGAGGCGACGCGGCTCGCGCAGACCCTCGACCCCAAGTCGCTCCTCCTCTGCGGCGAGCGGGACGGGCGCAAGGTGAGCGGGTTTGACCTGGGCAATTCTCCCGGTGAGTACGATCGGGAGCGGGTGGAGGGCGCCACGCTGATTTTCGCCTCGACGAACGCGAGCCCGCTGATGGCGGGCCTTCTCGAAGGCCACGAGCAGCGGCTCCTCGCCTACGTGAACGTCGGCGCCCTGACCGCCGCGGTCCGCGCGGAAGGCCACGACCTCGCGATCGTCTGCGCCGGAAAGAACGGGAGATTCGCGCTCGAGGACACGGCGTGCGCGGGCGCGCTCATTCGGCGGCTGTCGGACGGCGGCGGCGGGGTCTTGCTCAACGACGCGGCGGAGATGGCGCGGGAATACGACCGCGCGCACGGGCACGCGCCGGAAACGATCTTGAGGAAGAGCGAGCACGGACGGGATCTCGTGGATCTCGGCTTTGAAGACGATCTCGCCGTCTGCGCCCGGGTGGACAGCTTCCCGCTGGTGCCGGTCCTCCGCGATGGCCGGATTACCGCCGCCGACTGAGCGGCGGGCCGCCCGACCGCTACCCCCCGCGGCGGGCCCGGCGCAAGCAGCTCCAGCGCCAGGGCCGCGAAGAAGAGATTCCCCATCCACGCGGCCAAGAGCGGCGGAAGCGCGCCGTTGTGGCCCAGCGCCTGCCCGGTCCGGATGAACGCGTAATAGACAAAGCTGATGAAGACCGACAGTCCAAAGCTCACGGCGAGCCCGCCCCGCCTCACCCGGAGCGCGAGCGCGGTGCCGATGACGACGACGATCAGGTTCGTGAGCGGGAACGCCACCTTGAGGTAGAGCTCCACCAGGTATTTCTGCACCCGGCTGCCGCTCTGCCTCAGCCGCCCGATGTAGTTCTGCAGCTCCCAGTACGAGAGCGCCCGAGGATCTTCCTCGGCCTTGGCGAAATCGTCGGGGACCTCGACCAGTCCGGGGATCACCAGCTCGTTGAACTGCGCGGCGTGCTCGCCCTCGCGGTCGAAACGACGGACGAAGCCGCGGCGGAATACCCAGCGCCCGTTCTCCCACCGGGCCGATTCCGCGTCGATCCGCCCCGTCAGCGTATGCTGGCTGATCTCCTGGATGACCACCTCGCGCATCTCCATCGTCGGAATGTTGTAGGTGCGGATGAGAAACGTCCGTCCCTCCCGTCCCAGGTAGGCGAGGTTGGTCCGGACGGTCGTCGCCTTCCAGGCTTTGCTTCTTGATGTCGACGCGGTAGATCCGGAGCTTGCTCGCGTTCAGGGACGGGAGCGCCACCTCGTTCACGACGAAGACGAGGACGCTCGCGACGGCGGCCAGGGCCCAGAGGGGAAGGGCGATCCGCCCGACTCCGATGCCCGCGGCCTGCATCGCGGTCAGCTCGTTGTGCCGGCCGATCTGCCCCAGGGCGATCAGGCAAGCGAGGAGCATCGCCATCGGCAGCACCTGGACCACGATGCCCGGGATGGAGACGCGCGTAGTAGGTCGCGACGGTGTGCCACGGGACCTTGTTGTCGATGAAGGTGTCGAGCTTCTCGAAGATGTCGACGATGACGAAGACCGACGTGAAGAAGAGCAGTCCCGCGAACAGGGAGAGGAGCTGCTCGCGGAGGATGTAGCGGTCGAGGAGCCTCACGCGGGCACGGCCTTCCGGGGCCGCGGGCGGCGCCTCGGCCTCTGGATGATCTCCGCAGCCTGGAGCGTCAGCACGAGCCCGATCGCGCCCATCACGAGATTCGGCGCCCACATCGCGATCCACGGCGAGAGGAGCTGCCGGTCCGCCAGCTCCTCGCCGCCGGCGAGGCAGAGGTAGTAGAAGACAAAGAAGAGAATCGAGAGAAACGCCACCGCGATTCCGCTCTTTCTCGCGCGGATCCCCAGCGGCGCGCCGACGAGGACGAACACGATGCACGCCGTGGGGATCGAAAACTTCTTCTGGATCTCGACCTCCAGGCTCTGGGCCCGTCGGTCGAGCGCGTCGACCTCGAGCTGACGCATCTGGATGATGTCCGCCGTGACCGGCGAGACGAACCGCGGCGGGAACGACCGGCGTGGGCGGGGGGCTCTCGCCGATCCCGACGGAGGAGAAGGCGCGGAGGGCGTTCCGGAGCCAGGACCGGATCCCGCTGAGAGGGGCGGTGGGGGACGGCCGCGTTGACAAAGGACTCGATAGTCCTTGAACCCGGCGTCATGCAGGACCTGGTCCCGCCGGGCCTCCGCGACCCGCAAGTCCTGGTTGATCTGTCGGATATGGCCCTGCATCATGCCCAGGCTCATCTCTCGGTCCCCGCGGGCCTCCCGGTCGCGTCGCTCCAGATCTCCCCCAACGTTCCGAATATTAATGACATGCGTCTTGAACATGAGGCGTCGATAGGTCCGCTCGGCGTCGTTGGGCGGGACCTCGTGGATCTCGCCGTCGTGAAGCTCGAGGGAGGTCACGCGCCCGTCGGGAGAATTGTGGATGACCCCCCAATCGGCGAGGATCGTGGTGGGTCGGGCGCCGGAATTGAGCTGATAGATCTTCACCCCTCGAATCTCGTTGGTCCGATCGTTCACCTTCTCGACGAAGATGCTGTATCCCACGAACCCGTCGATGAAAACCCCCTCGGTGATCGTCGCGGTCGGCCGCTTGCGGCCGACGTCGGCCATCAGATTCGCGAGCCTGTGGTTCGACTCGGGGAGCACGTGGTTGTTGAAGAGAACGAGGAGCCCGGCCAGGACCGTCGCCGCCGAGCAAGGGGCGCCCCGATGATGCGGAGCATGTTGACGCCGTTCGCCCGCATCGCCGCGATCTCGTTGTCCTGGGAGAGCCTGCCAAACGTCGCGAGGCAGGCGATCAGCACCGCGCAGGGAAACGCGAGGGCGACCATGTAGCCGAGCGAGAGCACGAAAAGCTCCAGGACCACTCCGGCGCCTACCCCCTTGCCGATCGCCAGGTCGAGCAGATCGAAGAGGAAGTCGAGACTGAGCAGAAAGATGACGATGCTGAACCCGATGAGAAACGGGTAGAGATGCTCCCGGAGAACGTATCGTTCGAGTATTCTCATGCGCTTTGAGCGGTGGACCTCCCTGATCGGGGTGGGCGGCGCCAGTATAGGGAGCGGGGAGGGCCAGGCGCAAACAATCCCCGGCGTGTCCATCCGACGCCGTACGAGCCAGTTCCGGCTCGAACCAGAGGTCCTCGGCGGGGTTCAAGTACTGACGGCCCCTTCCCCTGACCGAGCCACCCTGAGGACCCATACACCCATCATGGGACGATGCGCCGAAGCCTGAGGCTGCTTTTCTCGATCGCGCTCTGCCTGGGTTTCTGGGCGGGTGGCGCTGAAGCAACTCCCTGGCAGTTTCGAGCCATGCCCAGCCCGGACCGCGCGCTGGTCCGGGGCGACGCCCAGGAGCCCGGGAACGGCCTCCCCGTCGGACTGGAAGTTCCACCCCGCCAGCCCTGGCGGGGACTTCCCGACCGGCGAGTCGAACATCGCGGTCTCCTTCGATCCCATCGAGCGGCACCATCCTCGAGAGCTACCGCGAGGGCGACGTCGAGGTTCGCGAGCCGCTGGTCATCACGCCGCAGGAGTACAACCAGATCCTGACCGACCGGAACGTCCACAAGCTCTGGAACGAGAAGACCCGCCAGACGCGCTCCGTGTCGCGCGGGCAGGATCGGACCGGGGGCACTTCCGGGTCGAGCTGCCGGTCCAGCTTCCCAAGCTCGTCCGCTCGATCGTCGGCGACGGCGCTCCGAACATCGAGGTCTCGGGGAGCGAGACGATCACCCTGAGCGGCACGCGCGACTGGAACGTGGGACCCCGCGTCCAGACCGAGCGCAAGAACCAGAGCGGATTCCCGAGCCTCGAGATGAAGCAGGACATGAACGTGAACCTGACCGGATCGATCGGCGACCGGATCAAGGTCGACGTCGACCAATCGAGCAACGTCCAGACCTCCATCGACAACAAGGTCAAGCTCCGCTACGAGGGGGACGAGGACGACATGATCCGCCTCGTCGAGCTGGGGAACACCAACCTCTCGGTGGAGGGCGCGTCCTTCCGCCAGGAGGGGCTCTTCGGCATCAAGACGGTCGCCAAGCTGGGAAACGTCGACCTGACCACGGTCGCAAGCAAGCAGGACGCCAAGACCGAGACCGCCCGCTTCACCCCTTCCGGGGACAACAAGCACGTCCAGATCGCGGACCTCGACTACATCAGGCGGACCTACTTCCTGATCAGCGATCGCCCGGTGAAGATCAAGCCCGGAACGATCAAGCTCTACCGGGACAACGGATTCAATCTCGACAACACGGGCACTGCCATAAAGGCTTTCGCGCGCCTCAATCCGACCGTCCCGTACGACTCGCTGACAAATTCCAGCAATCCCCAGCAGCTCGGGAATTTCGCCCCTCTCGACGCGGGGACCGATTACGACGTGATCAACCCATGGCTCGTCGAAGGAAGCTCCGGCCTCGAGATCCCGGTCATCAAGCTCGCGACCGCGCTCGGCCCGCAGGAGATGCTCGCCGTGGCCTATCAGGCGCTCGACTTCCAGGGCGGCCAGCCCAGCCAACTGCCCCTCTCGGTCGGAACCTGGGACCCTGACTCGGCGCAGGCGGTCGACCCGGTGCTGCAGAAGCCCGCGGGCACGTATCTCTTGAAGATGATCAAGCCGAAGTTCGACGATCTTGTGAGCGACACCACCGGGTTCATCAATCCGAACGGGCCCTGGTATCCAGCGCTTTTCTACGAGCTTCGCAATTTCTACGACCTCGGCGGCCGGGACATCGCCTTCGAGAGCCTGAATCTCAAGATCCGCTCGATCCAGGCGGGCCAGGCGACCAATCCCGAGCTGGTACCGGGTGGCGATCCGCTTCTCCGGATCCTGGGTCTGGACCAGCGGGGCCTCCCCGGATCGGACTCGCCGGACGCTCCCGACGGGAGGATCGACGCCCAGTTCATCAACACGACGACCGGCGTCCTCTTCTTCCCCGACATCCACCCGTACGCGCCGGACACGAGCGATTCGCTTGGCCTCTGCGGCCCCGGCTACGGCGGGTTCAACTGCCTCGACAATTACACGCGGAATATCCTCCGCACGGGGTCCCCGAGTGTGGTGAGCGAGGCGAACCGGCGTGTCTACTACATGAAGAATCCAGACCCCTTTGGCGACACCCACTTTTACATCGACGCCGACTTCAAGAGCAGCCAGCAGGGGTTCTTCCTGGGGCGGTTCGACGTTCTCGAGAATTCCGAGCAGGTGAAGCTCGACGGCATCCCGCAGCGGCGGGGCGTCGACTACACCGTCGACTACGCGGCGGGGCAGCTCACGTTCACCAAGCCGCCCGGACCCGAGCAGACGATCAGCGTGGACTACTCGTTCGCGCCGGGCTTTGGCACCACGCAGCTCACGCTCCTCGGGGCCTCGGCCTCGTACGTCCCGGGGCCCAACTTCAGCCTCACGTCGAGCGTCCTCTACGACAAGCGGGGCGCCCAGGAGACCAACCCCAAGCTGGGGGAGGAGCCGGCCCAGTCGATCATCGGCGACGTCGCGTCCGTGGTGACGTTCCGCCCCGTCTGGATGACCGGGTTCGCCAACGCCATCCCCGGGGTGAAGACCACCACGCCGTCGACCCTCAACATCCAGGGGCACGCGTCGATGAGCGTCCCCAACCCCAACACGGCGGGGGAGGCCTACATCGACGACATGGAGGGGAACCGAGAGTCGAACACGGCCAGCTTGAGCCGCACCCAGTGGTTCTGGTCGAGCACGCCGAAATTCGACACCGGGGACCCGGTGAACCCCACGGCTCCACTGCCCAACACGCCGGCTGACCACGCGATCGTGTCGTGGTTCAACCCGCCCAAGGACGTCCCGACCTACGCCATCGAAAGGGATTTGAAGCCAGTCCTCACCCAGGAGGAGGGGGGAGAGGATCTGCGGACGGTCCTCGAGATGAACATCCAGCCGCCGGCCGGGCAGTCGGGTTTGGTGACCTCGAACTGGACGGGGCTCACCCAGTCGTTCGGGACGGTGGGGCAGGATTTCTCCAAGCTCCGATACGTCGAGGTCTGGATCAACGACTTCACCCCCAACCACGCGCTGACCCAGGCCAAGCTTCACATCGACTTCGGACGCGTGAGCGAGGATGCCTTCTGGGATCCGAACAACCCGCCCGACAACCAGCTCGACACCGAGGACAAGAACGGGGACGGAAGGCTCGACATCGACAGCGGCACCGACGCCAACGCGCTCGCCCGGGACGAAGATACCGGTCTCGACGGCAAACACGACGTCGAAGAGCCGGGATACAGCTCCGCGAATCCGGACCCGAACCGAGACGACTACCACTACGACCGGAACAACAACCCCAGCGACTACAGCAAGATCAACCAGACCGAGGGGAGCAGCAAGAACGATCCCAACGGCCGGCCCGACACCGAGGATTTGAACCGAGACGGCATCTTCGACACCCAGACCAACGATTACTTCGAGGCGACGGTCGACCTGTCGGACACCACCTACGTCGCGATCGACGTGCCCAAGGACTACGCCAACGACCCCGACGTCTCCAAGCCGATCCGCGCGGACAACGGGTGGCGGCTGTTCCGCATTCCGCTCACCTCGGCGGCGTTCAAGAGCGTGAACTCGGCGAGCTGGGAGAGCATCCAGCACCTTCGGCTCTGGGTGAACGGCATGACCGGCCCCATGAAGCTCCAGATCGGCGGCATCGAGATGGTGGGGAACCGGTGGCTGGCCCAGGGAATCACCAACCCGGGTGCCGCGCTGGGGGTTGGCGTGCGGAACAACAAGGACGACGCCGACATCTACACCTCCCCCTACGACGTCGGGAACACGGTGGGAGGAACGTCGACCAAGAAGGAGCAGTCGTTGGCGCTCCGATTCGCGGGGGTCGAGTATGGCGACTCCGTCCTCGCCTACAAGACCTCGGGGCAGGATCAGAGCGGCGTGGGTTGGACCCAGTATGGGCAGGTCCGATTCTGGCTGCACGGCGAGGCCGGCGTCGAGGCGCAGAATCTCCGGGCGGTGGCCCGGTTCGGCGCCGACACGGTGAACTACTACGAGTACAGCGTGCCGGTTAAGACCGGATGGCAGAACCTCGTGATCCCGATGGATTACCTCTCGAGGATCAAGGAAACCGGAGGATCGGTGCGGGTCAAGGTCGACTCCCTCACGGCCGCCTCGACCAACGAGATCTACACGGTGGTGGGGAACCCGAGCTTCACGCGGATCTTTAGGATTAGCTTCGGGCTCACGAGTCGAAACAACCCCGGCGGCGGCACGCCCGAAGCGGGTGAAATCTGGATCGACGATCTCCGCCTGGCCGACGTCAACCGGGATCGGGGGATGCGCGGCGACGTCTCGGTTCAGGCCCTGTTCGCGGACGTCGTCGCGCTCAACGTGAGCTACGAGAACCAGGACGAGAACTTCTTCCGGGTGGGCACCGGCACAAACCAGGGGTCCGGCATCAACCACGCCGCCACCAGTTTCTCCACGACCTTCAACGTCGACCGACTGGTCCCCGCCACGCAGATCCAGGTGCCGGTGCGGTTCTCGATGCAGCACTCGAGCGACGTCCCCAAGTTCCGGACGGGCTCCGACGTGATCCTGAGCGGGACCCGTTCGGCCCTGGAGACCCGGGAAACCAATCGCCAGGCGATCGATGCCTCCTATCGCCGGAACGCGCCGCGGCGGGGGATCGCGAAGTACACGATCGACGCGGTGAGCGGAGGCGCGACCTACACGCGATTCGGCTCGGTCAATACGAATTCGATCGACTCGTCGTGGAACTTCACGGCCTCGACGGCCTACGACCTGCCGATCGGCGGCGGCGGGTTCGGCCTCGGCTCCAAGATGAAGGTGAATCTGCTCCCCGAGACGATCGGGTTCACGTCGGGATGGGTTTCGTCCCGCGACGTCTCCTACGGCCGGGCTCTCCTGGACCAGGGCGATTCGGTGGCGCTTCGGTCGGACGTCAAGACGAGGGTCCTGAACCTGAGCGGGAATTCGTCCTGGACGCCGCTCAGCTCCGTCCGACTCCGCTTTGGGATCAACTCCATCCGGAACATGCTGATCCAGCAGGAAGGATTCTTCGGCTTCAACAAAGGCACGGAGGTCGACCAGCGCCGCAATTACGAGCTCAACTACGCGCCCCGATGGCTGGCGATCCTCACGCCCAATCTCACGATGAACGGCCGGTACCACCAATCCACCCAGCCGTCGCTGCGGCTCCTCGCCAGCGATCCCGAAGGGCTCAAGAACATCGACAATGGAGGCTCGGCTCGCGCGACGGCGACGCTCCCGCTGGGCCGCTTCGCCCAGAAAATGGCCCCGAAGCCGGGGGAAAGTCGGGAGGGGGCGGCGGTCCCATCCTCCTGCCCGTCCGGCTGGTCGTCTCCAAGCTCCAGGACGTCCAGGGGACGTTTGGCTTCGAGCGTCTGACGACGATCACGCGGGTGACCGGAGACGCGGGATTCCTCTTCGAGACCGGGTTCACGGAAAACACATCCGACCAGGTGGTGCGGCTCAACAACTCCACCTTCTTGGCCAGCAGCATCTACACGACCGGCGCGAACACCACGATCCGCCCCACGCCCAATCTCACCATCGACGCGCGGGCCGACCACCGATTGACCTTCACCGACGCCAATTTGGGGCCGCGGCGGCAGCTCTCGCTCTCGCTCCCGGATCTCAAGGCGCGGTGGCTGGAGCTTCACCGGCTCTTCGGGCTCTCCAACTCGATCTCGTCGATGTCGATGAACTCGGGGTACGCCGTCAGGCGGGAAGAGGTGGGGCCGGAGGGCGGGCCCCTGGAGCAGCGGGTCAACACCACCAACTGGCAGCCGCTCATCGGTTGGGACCTGGTCTGGCGAAACGGCCTCCGCGCCAACATCAACACCACCATCGTGCAGTCGACCAGCGTCGACGAGCGGATCTTCGGCGCGATCGGAGAACGGCAGTCGGTCAACACCGACATTCGCTTCACCAAGGTCTATCCCGCTTCCAAGGGCATCAAGTTTCCCTGGAACAAGAAGCCGGTCCGCCTCCCGAACGATCTCAACCTGAACCTGAACGTCACCCTCGCGTCGGATCGGAAGATCACCAAGCGGGAATCCCTGGAGGACATCGTGGAGCTCGACAACCAGGTGTTGAGCGTGGGCAGCGCGACGAATTACAATTTCACCCAGTCGATCTCGGGCGGCTTCAACCTGGCGTTTCGGCAGAACAAGGACCTCAAGACTGAAATCACAACCCGCGGCATCACGATTGCGTTCAACGGCCAGTTCCGCTTCTGATCGCGATCGCGGCGCGTTTCACGCGCCGTTCCGGGTTGCCCTCTCCGTCGCTCTTCTCGGCTTCGCCTCGTGCGACCGCCCCGCCGTCGCGTTCGATGGCAAACGCGCGTTCACGTGGCTCACCAGCCAGTGCGCGTTCGGCCCGCGGGTTCCGGGAACGGCGGCGCACGACTCCTGCTTCGCGTTCCTCGTCGAGACGCTCCGCGGCTATGCCGCCGAGGTGGAGGCGGACACCTTCTCCTATGACTCACCGATACTCAGGTCCGACGTCCGATTGATGAATGTCGTGGCCCGCTTCAGGCCCGAGTGGAAGCAACGGGTCCTCTTGGGCGCGCATTGGGACACCCGACCCTGGGCCGATCGCGACCCGATTGCCGCCAAGCGCCATCTGCCGGTTCTGGGCGCGAACGACGGCGCCTCCGGGGTGGCGGTCCTTCTTGAAATCGCGCGGATGCTCAAGAAGAACCCGCCGGGGGTCGGAGTCGACATCGTCCTCTTCGACGGCGAGGACCTCGGATCGGAGGCCGATCCCAACGGATGGTTCCGGGGGTCCGCCCGGTACGTGGAGCAGACCTCCGACAAGAAGCCGCCCCTCTTCGTGATCGTGCTCGACATGGTCGGAAAGAAGGACCTCACCCTTCACTGGGAGGGGAACTCGCGGACCATGGCGTCGAACATCGTGGATCTGGTCTGGGGGGAGGCCAACGCGCAGGGAATCCGGAGCTTCCGGTCGGACGTGGGCCACACGGTCTACGACGACCACACCCCATTCCTGAACGCCGGGATCCCGGCGATCGACATCATCGATTTCGACTACCCGGAGTGGCACACCACCCACGACACCCCGGACCGATGCTCCCCGGAAAGCTTGGAGGGGGTCGGCCGGGTCCTCCTAAGTCTCGTCACCAGACCCAATTTCCTCACAAACTGAAATTCTGCTTGAACCTCTGAGGTTGGCCCAGTAAGTTCAGGGGTCCGAGTGGGCCAGGGGTCCACTCGAACTTTTTGGGCCCTGGCGCGCGGTCAGGGGAAGCCCAGGGGCGACCAAGTGTATGGAACGGAACCAGCTTCGGGAGGACCTCGCCGGACGCATTGAGGCACTCCTTCGCGAAGAGTCGTTCGATCTTTGGGACTTGGAGGTTGCCTCCCAGTCGGGTGCGACGGTCGTGCGGGTCTTCGTCGATCGTCAGCCCGGCGTGTCGCTTCAAGAGTGCGCCTACTGGAACAAGAAGCTCGGGCGGTATCTCGAGGCGGAAAATCTCATCCAAGGGCGATACGTATTAGAAGTGGGCACGCCCGGTATTGAGCGGGCGCTGATCCGCCCGGAGCATTACGCGCGCTTCGTCGGGACGAGCCTGGAGGTCAAGCTCCACGACCCGAAGGACGGGCGCCGGACGTTCCGGGGGGAGCTCCGCGCGGCCGGGCCGGACTCGATCGTGTTGTCGGACCCTGAAATAGGCACCGTCTCGCTGCCGTACGCGGCGATCCGGAAGTCGCATTTGATCATCGATCCATGGGAAGGGATGCGCGGCCAAGAACGCCGTCGCAAAGGATGAAAACGTTGGCAAGGGAACCCCAAACCAAGAACATGAACTACGAGCTGATGGAAGCGATGGCTCAGATCGCGCGCGAGAAGAGCGTCGACAAGACCATCCTCGTCGAGACGCTCGAGGCCGGGCTCCTCTCCGCCGGGCGGAAGCGCTTCGGCGCCAACGCGAACATCGAGGTTCGATTCGACGACGCGAGCGGCCGGATCGTCATGCGTCTCCGCGCGCCGTGGTCGAGGACGCCGACGACCTCGGTCTGGAGGTCGACCTGGCGGAGGCCCGCAGCATCGAGCCCGAGATCGCGATCGGCCAGGAGCTGGTGCAGGAGCTGTCGCTGGAGGAGCTCGGCCGAAACGCGATCGCGGCGGCCAAGCAGGTGCTGGTGCAGCGCGTGCGCGAGGCCGAGCGCGAGCGGATCTACGAGGATTACCACGACCGCGTCGGCGAGATGGTCCGCGGCATGGTCCAGCAGGTGGACCGCGGCAACATCTACGTGAAGCTCGACCGCTCGGAGGGGATCCTGCCGCCGCGCGAGCAGATCGCGCGCGATCGCTACCACCAGGGCGACCACATCAAGGCGTACATCATCGCGGTCGACAAGCTGGCGCGCGGCCCGCAGGTCATCCTCTCGCGCACCCATCCCGAATTCCTGCGCCGGCTCTTCGAGGCCGAGGTGCCGGAGGTGGCCGAGAAGATCATCGAGTTGAAGGGCATCGCGCGGGAGCCCGGCTCCCGGGCCAAAGTCTCGGTGCTCTCGAACGACGACAAGATCGACGCCGTGGGCGCGTGCGTCGGCATCAAGGGCTCCCGGGTCCAGGCCATCGTCCGCGAACTGGGCGGGCGAGAAGATCGACATCGTGCCCTATAGCCACGACCCCGTCGTGTTCGTGACCCGCGCCCTGAGCCCGGCCAAGGTGCTCGAGGCGCAGGTCGTGGAGGCCGAGCAGAAGATTCTGGTCACGGTCGCGGACGACCAGCTCTCGCTGGCGATCGGCAAGGGGGGCCAGAACGCCCGCCTCGCGGCCAAGCTGACCGGCTGGAAGATCGATCTCATCTCGAAGAGCGAGCGCGAGCGGCAGCGGGATTTCGAGAAGAAGGTCCGGATCGACATCGAAGAGCTTTCGGGCGCGGGGCCCAAGCTCCGCGAGAAGCTCATCCGCGAGGGGATCGAGACGGTGCAGGATCTCTTGAAGACACCGCTCGCGGAGCTGCTCGCGATCCAGGGTGTCGGCGAGAAGACCGCGGAGAAGCTGCTCGAAGAGGCGCGCGAGCTGGACTTGAGGCGAAGCGGCGAGCTGGAGGCGGAGGCCGCGCGGGCGGAGGTCGCTGCCGCGGAGAAGGCGACCGCGGAGAAGGCGACCGCGGAGGCCGCCGAGAAGGCGAGCGCGGAGGCGGCGGAGCGGGCGAGCGCGGAGGCGGCGGCCATGGCGGAGCAATCGGCCAAGGCCGCGGAGACGGTGGAGCCTTCCCCCGAAGTGAGCGAGGCGCCGGCTCAGCCGGATGATTCCGAGGAGACCAAGCCCGAAGCGTAAAGGGCCGGAAACGAGGAGCGATGCCAGGAACGAAGCGGCGGGTCTACGAGGCGGCGAAGGACATGGGGATGTCGAGCGAGGCGCTCGTCAACATCCTCCGGTCCCTTCAGGTGGACGTGAAGAGCCACATGAGCTCGATCGGCGAGGACGTGGTCGAGCAGGTGAGGCTCAAGCTCGTCCGGGAGAAGGAAGCCGTCAAGGAGGAGGAAGCCCGCAAGAAGGAGAAGGCGATCCAGGCGGCTAAGGCGGTCGCGGACGCCCAGCGCCGCCGGCCCCGGCGGGCGCTCTGGCGAGCGCCAAGGCCGCGAAGGGCCTCAAGAAGAAGAAGCGCGCCGTCGACGAGAAGCTGATCCGTGCCTCGGTCCGCCGGACGATGGCCGAAATGGAGGGCACCAAGCGCCGGCGCCACCATCGCGAGCGCGAGGAGGGCGCCGCGGTCGGCGTAGAGGAGGCGCCGCGGGTCATCCGCGTCAGCGAGTTCATCTCGGTGGCCGAGCTCGCCGCCCATCTCGAGGCGAAGCCCCAAGAGGTGATCGCCGCGTGCATGCAGCTCGGCATCATGGCCAACATCAACCGCCGCCTCGACAAGGACTCGATCATGGCGGTCGCGGACGAGTTCGGCTTCGCGGTCGAGTTCGTCTCGGAGTTGGGGGAAGAGGAAGTCGAGGTGGAGGCGGAGGAGACCGGAAACCTCGTTTCGCGGCCTCCCGTCGTCACGATCATGGGGCACGTCGATCACGGCAAGACGTCGCTCCTCGACTACATCCGGAAGACCAACGTCATCGCCGGTGAGGCGGGCGGCATCACCCAGCACATCGGCGCCTACGAAGTGGAGCTGCCGCGGGGCGACAAGATCACGTTCCTCGACACCCCGGGCCACGAGGCGTTCACCGCCATGCGGGCCCGCGGCGCCCAGGTCACCGACATCGTGGTCCTCGTGGTGGCCGCGGACGACCGCGTCATGCCCCAGACGGTCGAGGCGATCGACCACGCGCGGGCGGCCAACGTGCCGATCATCGTCGCGATCAACAAGATCGATCTGCCCGGCGCGAACGTGGAGATGGTCCGCCAGGAGCTATCCAAGCAGAACCTGCTCGTCGAGGAGTGGGGCGGAAAGACGATCGCCGTGGCGATCTCGGCCAAGCTCGGCACGAACGTCGAGAAGTTGCTCGAGATGATCCTGCTCCAGGCGGAACTCCTGGAGCTGAAGGCTGACCCGAGCAAGGCGGCCCGCGGCATCGTCATCGAGTCCCGCGTGGAGCAGGGGCGCGGCATCATCGCCACGGTCCTGGTCCAGAAGGGCACCCTTCGCGTCGGAGACCCGTTTGTCGCGGGATCGACGAGTGGAAAAGTCCGGGCCATGCTGAACGAGCGCGGCGGCCGCGTCCTGGACGCCGGGCCCTCCACCCCGGTCGAGGTGCTCGGATGGAGCGCGGCGCCGCAGGCAGGGGACACCTTCGCCGCCATGGAAGACGAGCGCGAGGCGCGCGAGCTGGCGACCAAGCGAGGCCAGCTCCAGCGCGAGCAGGAGTTCCGCCTCTTCAAGCACGTGACGCTCACGGACCTCTACAGCCAGATCAAGGCCGGGAAGGTGAGCGACCTCCTCGTCGTCCTGAAGGGAGACGTCGACGGATCCGTGGAAGCGCTCGAGGATTCGCTGACGAAGCTCTCGACCGAAGAGGTGCAACTCCGCGTGATTCACCGGGGGGTGGGCCAGATCAGCGAATCGGACGTGCTCCTGGCCGCCGCCTCGGACGCCGTGATCATCGGATTCCACGTCAAGCCCGATCCCAAGGCGGTGGAGCTCGCATCGAAAGAAAAGGTGGACGTCCGCCTCTACGAGATCATCTACGAGGCCGTCGCCGACGTGAAGGACGCCATGTCGGGGCTCCTGAAGCCCGAAATCCGGGAGACGGTGGCCGGCACCGCCGAGGTGCGCCAGATCTTCCGCACCACCAAGTCGGGCGTCATCGCCGGCTGCATGGTCCAGAGCGGCGCCATTCAACGGAGCGCGCGCGCCCGGCTGATCCGCGAGGGTCAACCGATCTGGGACGGGAAGATCTCCTCGTTGCGCCGGTTCAAGGACGACGTCCGCGAGGTGGCGAGCGGGTACGAGTGCGGAATCTCGCTCGAGGATCGCGACGACATCAAGGAGAAGGACATCATCGAGGCCTACATTCTCGAGGAAGTCGCGCGCCGACTCTCCTGACATGTGGGTCGGCACTTTGCGCCTCGAGCTTCATATTCCGTCCTCCGACTCCCTCAAGGCCAAGCGGTCGGTCGTCAATCACGTGAAGGATCGCGTCCGCTCGCGCTTCAACGCGTCGATCGCGGAGGTGGACCACCAGGACCTGTGGCAGCGGGCCACCTTGGGCGTGGCGATCGTCGGGGGAGAACAGGGCGTACTGGACCGGGTTCTACGCGACATCCTGTCCTGCGTGGAAGGGGAGCCGCGGCTCTCCGTGCTCGATTACCAGATCTCGATCGACTGAACCGTTCCCGAGGGTTTCTCGTATGGCTTCCCGTTCCGAAAGCCCCCGCACCCGCCGCGTGGCCGACCGCATCATGGTCGAGCTGGCGGAGATTCTCGCCATCAAGGCCGAGGATCCTCGCCTTCGATCGCTCAACGTCACCGGCGCGCGCGTTTCCCGGGATCTGGCGTTGGCGAGGGTTTGGGTGAGCGGCCCCGTTTCGGCCCCGGACGAACCCGCAATACTCAAGGCGCTGGCGCACGCGACGCCCTACTTTCGAAGCCTCCTGGCCCCGCGGTTGGGCCTACGGATCGTGCCCAACCTCCAGTTCGTCATCGACCGCTCGAGCGAAGCAGGCGCGCGGATCGAGCAGCTCCTCCGCGACCTCCGCGAACCCCAGGGAGACTGAGACCGTGCCGCACGACGAGTTCCGCCACTTCATCGATGGGCGAGAAGAATTTCTCATTCTCTCCCATGTCGACCCGGACGGCGACGCGATCGGCTCCAGCCTGGGCCTCGCCTGGGCTCTCCGAGCCCTGGGGAAGAAGGTCGTCACGGCGAACGAGTCGCCGCTCCCCGACGGGCTCCGCTTTCTGCCCGGCTCCGAGTGGGTCAAGCAGCCCGCCCAGGTGGCGCGGACCTTCGACGCGGCGTTTGTCCTCGACTGCTCGAGCCTGGATCGGGTCGGGCCCAACGCGGCGGGTCTCGTAGCGCCGCACGCCCAGGTCGCGAACGTCGATCACCACGCGGCCAACGACGGATTCGGGAACCCCAAGCTCGTGAACGTGGAGGCGAGCGCGACGGCCGAGCTGGTCCACGAGATCCTCGAATCGTACGGCGCGCCGATCGGCCCCGAAATGGCGGAGTGCCTCTATGTCGGGATCGCGTCCGACACCGGCGCGTTCCGCTACCAGAACACCACCCCCAGGGCGCTCCGCCTCGCGGCGCGGCTGGTGGAGCGCGGCGCTCGTCCCTCGGTCACGGCCGACGCGCTCTACGGACGAAAGTCGGAAGCGAGCCTTCGGATCCTCGGCTTGGCCCTCGAATCGCTCGAGAAGCGGGGAGGCGGTCAGGTGGGGGCGCTCACGATCAGCCGCGACATGTTCGAGAAGGCCCACGCGACCCCTGAGGACGCCGACGGAATCGTCCAGTTCGCGAAGTCCCTGGACGGGGCTCGCGTCGGAGTCCTGATTCAAGAGGTGGCTCCGGGCGAGGTCCGTCTGAGCTTCCGCTCGGACGGCACGCTCGACGTGAACGAGATCGCGGGACGGTTTGGGGGCGGAGGACATCGAAACGCGGCGGGTGCCCGCGTGCGCGGCGAACTGGAGAAGGTGCGGGGAGCCGTGCTCGACGCGCTCGACCGGGCGGTCAATGGCGGACCTCCTCCACCTCGTGGATAAGCCGGAAGGCTGGACGTCCCACGACGCGGTCGCGCGCCTGCGCGCGGTCCTCGGGGAATCCCGCGTGGGACACGCGGGGACGCTCGATCCCTTCGCCAGCGGACTCCTCTTGGTCGGAGAGGGTCGCGCGACCGGGCTCTTGGGATGCCTGGGGCTGCTCCCCAAGCGGTATCTGGCCCGCGCGCGGCTCGGGGTGGCGACCGACACGCAGGATCGGACGGGCGTTGTGACCCAGCAATCGGACCGCGTTCCCACGATCGCCGAGGTCGAGGCCGCGCTCGAGCGATTTCGGGGGACGATTCGCCAGCGCCCGCCACTTTACTCCGCGATCAAGGTCGGAGGGACGCGGCTCTACAAGGCCGCCCGCCGGGGCATCGACGTGGAGCGTGAGGACCGGACGGTGCAGGTCTATCACCTCGCCCTCGTGGACGCGGCGCTCCCTGAGATCACGCTGGATCTAACGGTGAGCCGAGGGACCTACGTCCGCACGATCGCCCACGATCTGGGGGCCGTCCTGGGCTCGGGGGCGCACCTGGCCGCGCTCCGCCGCGTCGAGTCGGGGCCATTTCGGATCGACGCGGCGCTCTCCTGCGACCGACGCTACGGACACGGCGCCGAAACGCTCCGGGCCCGCGCGCTGCCGCTCGACCGGGCGCTCTCCTTTCTCCCCCGCGTTCGCCTCGACCCGGATGAGGCCGCCAAACTCAGGCACGGCCGAGCCCCAGTGTTGAACCGGGATCGGATCGAAGAGCAGCGGAATGGCTGGTCTCTTCCGCCGGGCGAGAGCGGCTGGCCGCTCGCGCTGACGGATCCCCAAGGCGACGTTCTCGCTTTGGCTCGTCCCTGGGAAATGCAGTCGGCCGGGCTGCCCGCCCAGCTCCAGCGGGTCTTGGTCGGCGCATGACGGCCGCCAGGCGACCGATCGCGCTCACGATCGGCGTCTTCGACGGCCTCCACCGGGGTCACCAGGAGGTGATCGGCGCCACCGTGGCCGCGGCGCGCGGCCACGGCGGCACCGCCTGGGTGGCCACGTTCGATCCCCACCCCGAGACTGTCGTCCGCGGATCGCCGCCGCGTCCCTGGATCACGCCGCCCGAAGAGAGAGCCGCGCTCCTTCACTCGATGGGGGTCGATCGGGTCGAGATCGTCCGCTTCGACACCCAGATCCAATCGCTCTCGCCCGAGGGCTTCCTCGACCACGTGTTGGGCAAGGACGCTCCTCTTGCGACGCTCGTCATCGGCAACGACTTCAAGATGGGAAAGGGACGCGTGGGGGATCGCGCCTACCTCGAGGCTTTGGGAAGCGCCCGGGGGTTCGACGTGCTCGAGGTTCCCCTCCTGACCCGGGGAGGCTCGAAGATCTCAAGCACCCTGCTTCGAAAGGAGATCGTGGAAGGGCATGTCGAGAGGGCCGCCGTCATGATCGGCCGCCCCTACGGACTCGAGGGAAGGGTCGGCTCCGGCGCCGGCAGAGGGGCGAGCTTGGGGTATCCGACGGCCAACTTGGAGATCCACCCCGAAAAGCTTCTCCCGGCCCCCGGCATCTACCTTTCCTACAGCGAATTGGGGGACCGGAGATGGAAGGGGATGACCTACGTCGGGAGTGCGGCCACCTTTGGGCCCGGCCCGATCCGCGTGGAGGTCCACCTGCTCGACTTCGTAGGGAGCCTGAGGGGGGAGCGGCTGAATACTCTTCTGATCTCGCAGCTTCGTGCCGATGCGGTATTTAGCTCGCCCCGGGAGCTCGTCAGGGCGATGGACGACGACCTGGCGAAGGCCCGGGCCTACTGGTCCGACAAAGAGTTGGCTGACCGGGCGCCGTAGCCCCGTAGCACAGATTGGGCCTTGAAAAACCGAACGCCCATGCTACATTCCCCGCTCGTACATAGAGAGGGAAAGTCAAGGAGGTGGCACCGGTGCCGTTGACGCCTGAGAGGAAGCGCGAAGTGATCGGCCAGTTCAAGATCCACGACTCGGATTCCGGGTCGGCCGAGGTTCAGATCGCCCTCCTCACAGAAAGAATCAAGTACCTGACGGAGCACTTCAAAGTGCACAAGCGGGACCATCACAGTCGCCGCGGACTGCTCCGGATGGTAGGTCAACGTAGAAGGCTGCTCGACTATCTAAAGTTGACGAAGGTCGAGCGCTACCGGATGGTGGTCAAGGAGCTGGGCCTCCGCAAGTAGGCTCCTCGTCCGCGCAAGCGGACCTCGCCGCAATTCCTCCCCAAGACATTCCTGAGGCGCCCGCCTGGCTCCATGGCTCGCCAGGGCGTGCCCGGATGATTTTCGTAAGAGTCAGTGGAAGGAGAAGAGAATGCCCGAATCCGTAAGCCTCGAGCTCGGCGGCCGACGCTATTTCATCGAAGTGGGGAAGGTCGCCAAGCAGGCCTCGGGTGCCACCTGGATCCAGTACGGCGAGACCGTGGTGCTGACCGCGGCGGTCGCCAGCAAGGATCCAATCGACAAAGACTTCTTCCCGCTCTCGGTGGAGTACCGTGAAAAGACCTACGCGGCCGGCCGCATCCCGGGCGGATTCTTCAAGCGCGAAGGTCGGCCGACCGAGAAGGAAATCCTGAGCAGCCGCCTCATCGATCGCCCGCTCCGCCCCCTCTTTCCTGACGGCTACCGGAACGAAATCCAGATCATGACCACGGTCCTCTCCTCGGACCAGGCCAACGATTCGGACGTCCTCGGTGTGACCGGGGCGTCGGCCGCGTTGATGATCTCGGATATCCCGTTCCCGGAGCCCGTCTCCGCCGTCCGCGTGGGGCAGGTCGCAGGCGCGCTCGTGCTCAACCCGACCCATCAGGAGCTGCAGGAGTCGACCCTCGATCTGGTCGTGGCGGCCACCGACACCAACATCGTCATGGTCGAGGCCGGCGCGCGGGAGGTGCAGGAGAAGACGATCGTGGAAGCGCTGGAGTTCGCGCACGAGGCGATCCGTGCGTTGAACAAGCTCCAGCACGAGCTCAAGGCGCGCGTCGGGAAGCCCAAGCGGGCGTTCCCCCTGCCGCATCGGGACGAGGCGCTCGTCAAGTTGATCGCGGCGGCCTATGGTGAAAAGGTCAAGACCGCGAACAAGCTGCCCGAGAAGAAGGCGCGGCAAGACGCGCTCGACGCGGTCCTGTCGGAGGCGGTCGCGCTGTTCGAGGAGTCGCATGCCGGGTCCGCGAAGACCGTGAAGCACGTGATCGCCGACCTCGAGGAGAAGGAAGTCCGCCGCCTGATCGTGGGCGAGAAGCGCCGGCCGGACGGCCGCGGGTTCGACGACATGAGGAACGTGACGTGCGAAACCGGCGTCCTTCCCAGAACCCACGGCTCGGCGATCTTCACGCGCGGCCAGACCCAGGCTCTGGTCGTCGCCACGCTCGGCACCAAGGTGGACGAGCAGCGGGTCGAGGAGCTGGAAGGGCAGAGCTGGAAGAGCTACATGCTCCACTACAACTTCCCGCCCTACAGCGTCGGCGAGGTGCGGCCCTTCCGCGGGCCGGGCCGCCGGGAGATCGGGCACGGCGCCCTCGCGGAGCGCGCCATCGAGCCACTGATCCCCACCGACATCGACTTCCCCTACACCATCCGGATCGTCTCGGACATTCTCGAGTCGAACGGCTCCTCCTCGATGGCCACCGTCTGCGGCGGAAGTCTGTCGCTGATGGACGCCGGCGTGCCGATCAAGGCGCACGTCGCCGGCGTGGCGATGGGCTTGGTCAAGGAAGGCGAGCAATTCGCGATCCTGACCGACATCCAGGGCGTGGAAGATCACCTCGGCGACATGGACTTCAAGGTGGCCGGGACCCGCACCGGAATCACGGCCCTCCAGATGGACATCAAGATCGCGGGCGTCTCCTACCAGCTGATGGCCGACGCCCTCGAGAAGGCGCGCAAGGCGCGGATGCACCTCCTCGACGTCATGGAGGCCACCCTCGCCAAGCCGCGGCCGGAGCTCTCGCCGTACGCGCCGCGGATCTACATCATGATGATCGACCCCGACAAGATCCGCGAAGTGATCGGGCCCGGGGGCAAGATGATCAAGAAGATCAGCGCGGAGACCGGAACCCAGATCGACATCGAGGACACCGGAGAGGTCCGGATCGCGGCCTTCAGCGGCGCCGACGGCGACCGCGCCCGCGAAATCATTCGATCGATCACCGAGGATCCGGAGATCGGCCGCATCTACCAGGGTGTGGTCCGCCGCGTGGTTCCGTTCGGAGCCTTCGTCGAGATCTCCCCCGGCAAGGACGGCCTCGTCCACATCTCGGAGCTCGAGCCTAAGCGGGTCGAGCGTGTGGAGGACGTCATCAACGAGGGAGATACGGTCCTCGTCAAGGTGATCGGGATCGACCGCGAGGGGAAGATCAAGCTCAGCCGCAAGCAGGCGCTGCCGGGGCATGAGAACGACCCCGTGGTGCCCGCCGCGGAGCCCCGGGGTGGACGTGGTGGCGGTCGGGATGGGGGCAATGGCGGCGATCGGCGCCGCCGGCCGGAGCCGTCGCGCCGCTGAGCAACGAAAGTCGGTTCGCCCGCGCCGTTCTCCCCTCCGGGATCACGATCGTGGGGGAGCGGATGAGCTCCGTGCGATCGGTCGCGGTCGGGACCTGGGTGCGCGTGGGCGCGCGCCACGAGTCGCCCCCCGATTCCGGGATGACCCATTTCCTGGAGCACATGGTTTTCAAGGGGACCCATGGAAGGGACGCTCTCGAGATCGCGCTCGCGATCGAGTCGGTGGGCGGCCACCTGGACGCATTCACCGGCCGGGAGGCCACCTGCTTCAACGCGAGGGTGCTCGAAGAGCATTTTGACCTGGCGGTCGATGTCCTCGCCGACCTGGCGCTCCGCCCTCGGCTCGATCCCGTCGACATCGACAAGGAAAAGGGGGTCATCGTCGAGGAGATCCACAACTACGACGACACCCCCGACGATCGGGTCCACGACCTCTTTTCCGAGCTCGTCTGGAGGGGGCACCCTCTCGGCAACCGGATCCTGGGAAGCGTCGGATCGGTCACCGCGTTCACCCCGGAGGCGATCCGTGCCTACCACGCGCGCTACTACACGGCGCCGAACATCCTCATCTCGGTGGCGGGCCGCTTCGACTGGGAGCAGGTCGTCGCGACGGTCTCCGAGAAGTTCGCCTCGGCGCCGGCCGGGCCGCCGCTTCAGGCCGCTCTGATGACGCCGAACGGCCGCGGGGTCGCCCACCACATCAAGGATCTGACGCAGCTCTACCTCTGCATCGGCGCGGCGGGATGTCCGCACGAGCACCCGGACCGCTACGCGGTGGCGCTCGTCTCCACCATGCTGGGCGGCGGCATGAGCTCGCGGCTCTTTCAGCGCGTGCGGGAGCAGGAAGGCCTCGCCTACTCCGTGTTCACCTACGCCGATTCCTATCGCGACGCCGGAATCTTCTGCGCTTCCATGAGCGTCCAGCCGTCGCACGGCCGACGCGCCCTCCAGCTCACGCTGGAGGAGTTCAGCCGCGCCGCGGAGGAGACGATTCCCGATGATGAATTGGCCTCGTGCAAAGCGCAGCTCAAAGGGAATCTCCTCCTGGGGCTGGAGAGCACGGCCAACCAGATGAGCCGGCTCGCGCGCTCCGAGATGTACGCCGGCCGCGACGTTTCCGTCGACGAGATGATCGCGTCCGTCGATCGCATCACGGCGGCGGACGTTCGCCGCGTGGCCGGTGAGATTCTCTCTCGCGACCGTCTCTGCCTGGTGGCGCTTGGCTCGGGCGGGGAGCGGATCTTCGAGGATGCCGACCTCGTCTCGGGGGCCGCGGCGTGAGCGGAGCGATCGACGTGCGGGTTGTCTTGGAAGACCACGCGGTCGCCGCTCCCGAGTACCAGTCGGACCTCGCGTCCGGACTCGATCTGGTGGCCGCGCTCGAGTCGGAGGTCGAGATCGCCCCGGGAGAAGTGGTTTCGATCCCCACGGGGCTCCGGGTCGAAATCCCCCCCGGCTACGAAGGGCAGATCCGCGCCCGGAGCGGTCTGGCGGCTCGCCACGCGATCGGTGTACCGAACGCGCCCGGGACCATCGACGCCGACTACCGCGGGGAGGTGAAGGTGCTCCTCGTCAATTTCGGCACCCGACCCTATCGGGTCCAGCGGGGCGACCGCATCGCGCAGCTGGTCTTCGCGCCCGTGGCCCGGGCCACCCTCCACGTGTCGTCCGCCCTGGGCGCGACCGCGAGGGGGGATGGGGGCTTCGGCCACACGGGGCGATGAGCAGAATCGTGCGCGGATCGCTGGTCCTCGCGCTCCATCAGACGCCCGCGCGGTTGGCCACCGCGCCGATGGGTACGTCCACTCCCGCGCTTCGGCGAATCCTCTTGGCGCTTCGCGAGCAGGGGTACCGGTTCGTCGGGCTCGACGAGATGGGCCCGTCGGGCCCTCCCGCGGGGACGGTCGCGCTGACGGCGGATGATGGCTACAAGAGCCAAATCGACCACCTGAGCCCCCTCCTGCGGGAACTCGCCCTCCCCTGGACCGTGTTCGTATTGGCAGGGAGGTTGGGCCTCCGCAATGTTTGGGATCTCCCCTGGATGGCCCGGCGAGAAGACCACCTGACCTCCGACGAGGTGAGGCGGCTTGCCCAGGAGGGCGTGACCATCGGCTCGCATGGGATGACCCATTCCAAGATGACGACTCTCTCCAACGCTTCGCTCGAGGATGAGCTCGTTCGCTCGAGGGAGCTTTTGCGTCGGCTTTCCGGACAGAAGGTGGATGGGATCGCCTACCCGTGGGGGGCGACCGACGCACGGGTCGCCGCCGCGGCACGCCGGGCGGGATACCGGCTGATGTTCGGCGCCACGGCCGGCGGCTCTCGACCGCCCGACGGCAGGCCATTCATCCCGCGGGTCACCCTCTACGCGACCGACCAGTTCTTCCCGCTCTTCGCGGCCACGACCATGGACGCCCCACGCCCGCTTCGGCTCCTGCGCGGCGGGTTGGAGAGCCTGGGGTGGATGGTCGTCGACGCGGCGATCGCGACCCAGGCCCGGCGTCGTGCCTGACCGCGCCCGCGTCGGCCTCCGCGTCGGGCTCGCGTTGATCCTCTTAGCACCCCTCGGCGCGGCGCCGGAGGACTCCGTCCAGGCAACCGCTCCCGTGGGGACGACGCCGGTCCCCGTGGGGACGACGCCGGTCCCGTGGCAGATTGGGGAGTATTTCCAGTTCGCGATCGACTGGAACGGCCTGAACGGCGGGAACTCCCTCATGCAGGTTCAGAACATTCAGCGGCTCGACGGCCGCCGGGTCTATCGAATCGTCACCAAAGCCGAGTCGAACTCGTTCGTCTCCAAGTTCTACAAGGTGCGGGATCGCGCGGAGAGCTACGTCGACGCCGAATCCCTCTTCACCCGCCGCTTCGTCAAGCACCTTCGGGAGGGCTCGTACAAGCAGGACACCGAGATCCGCTTTGATCAGGAGGCCATGAAGGCCGTCTATGCCGACGGCGCGTCGTTCGACGTGCCGGCCCGGGTGCACGACGTGCTATCCGCGTTCTACTATGTCCGGACCCTGCCGCTTCCGGACGGTGCGACGCTCGTGATCCCGACCCACGACAACAAGAAGAGCTACCAGATGGAGGTCAAAGTACTAAAGAGGGAACGAATTCAGGTCCCGGCGGGGACCTTTAACTGCGTCCTGGTCGAACCTCTGCTAAAGTCCGAGGGCGTGTTCCGATCCAAGGGGAGCATCTATGTCTGGCTCTCGGACGACGAGCGGAGGATTCCGGTACTCGTGAAGAGCAAGGTGCCGATCGGATCGATTTCGGTGACGCTGACCGACATGCGCCTCTCGTTCCAGGCGAAGCAGTGAGCGAATGACGGTGAGCCGCCACCCCGAGATCGACCTCCGCTCCGTCAAAACCGTCCCGGTCGAGAAGCGCCCTTCGAAGGTGCGGATCGAGCAGTTCGCCCCGGCCCCCGATCCAAGCTCGCCGATCGGATCGCTGGAACAGTTTCTCCCCGATCTGCTCGCGGGCTCGGCCCTTCGGGATTTCATGCAAGCCTGGGTCGTCGCCCGCGCCGACGGCCGCCCCGCGGTCGCGATGCTCGGCGGGCACGTCATCAAGACCGGCGTCCAACGACCTTTGCTGGCGCTCCTCGACGTGGGCGCGTTCTCAGCCGTCGCGTTGAACGGAGCGGCCGCGATCCACGATTTCGAAATCGCGCTCTTCGGGCAGACCTCCGAGCCGGTCGAGGAAACCCTCGGCACGGGACAATTCGGCCTCGTGGAGGAGACCCCCGCGCTCATGAACCAGGCGGTGAACGACGGCGCGGAACGGGGCCTGGGGATGGGGGAGGCGCTCGGGGAATTCCTGAACGAGGCGGATGCCCCGAACGCCTCGCTGAGCATCCTGGCCCGGGCCGCGACGCTCGGATTGCCGCTCACGGTCCACGTCGCGATCGGGACCGATACCATCCACCAGCATCCATCCTTCGACGGGGCGGCGACCGGCCTCGCCACGCACCGCGATTTTCGAATCTTCGCCGCCGCGCTTCGCGATCTGGAAGGGGGCGCGATCCTGAACTTTGGCTCGGCGGTGATTCTGCCGGAGGTATTTCTCAAGGCGCTCTCGACCGTCCGAAACCTGGGGCACGAAGCGAGCCGATTCGTCGCCGCGAATTTCGATCAGATCCGCCACTATCGCCCGGAGAAGAACATCCTCGAGCGCCCGCTCGTGGCGGGAGGGAAGGGGTATTCGTTCGTGGGCCCCCACGAGCTCTGGATCCCCCTCGTCGCGGCGCTCTACCTCGCGCGAGCACCCCGCCCAGGACGATGAGCCGATCGCGGCTCCTGCTTCTGGCGCTCGGCCTCGCGCTGAGCGCCGCCGCCGTCTATTTCCTCGTCCGCTCGATCAACCTCTCGGAGGCGCTCCATGCCCTGGCGGGCGCGTCCCCCGGATGGGTCCTCGGGGGAACCCTCGTGACGCTGCTCGTCTACTATCTGCGCACCCTCCGCTGGCGCGAGATCCTCTTGCCTCGAGCCGAGCCGCCCTTCGCGCGGCTCTTCAGCGCCATGATGGTCGGATTTCTGGCCATCAACACGCTGCCCGCCCGGCTCGGCGAGCTTGTGCGCGCCTACGTCCTCGCGCGGACCGAGAAGATTCCGACCGCCACGGTCCTGGGCTCTCTCGCCGTCGAGCGGATTTTCGACCTGATCATGCTCGGGACGATTTGGGCGCTCTCCCTGCTCTTCGCGTCGGTTCCCGCGTGGTATCGGTGGAGCGGCTACATCACGGTCGGAGCCAGCGTCGTCGTCGGCTTTCTCCTCTGGCTCCTCCACGCGACGAGGGAGCGCACCGGAGCATGGAGCCGCCACCCGTTCTTCGCGCGCCTGCCGGGCCCTTTGGGGCGGGCCGTCGCCTCCTCAATACCGGCATTCGGCGCGGGACTCTCGGTGGCAGGGCGGCCTGCCTTGCTTGCCCGCGCGGCCGCCTGGTCGGTCGCCCTTTGGTTGGCGAGCGGCACGGTCTTTCTCTTTGTGGGCGAGAGCCTCGGGATTCGGCTGCCCTTCTGGTCGATCTTTCTGCTGACCTTTGTGGTCTGCGTCGGCATATCCGTCCCCGCCTCCCCTGGCTTTCTGGGCGTCATGGAAGGAGCCTGCGTCCTCGGACTGTCCATATTGGGGGTGACCGGGCCACAGGCGCTCGCCTTCGCGATCCTCTATCACGTCACGCAGATCCTCCCACCCCTGCTCCTCGGCACATATTTCGTTGTAAGGCAGCATCTTACTTTGGAAATGGTGGGGGCTGGACCGACCGAGGGTAGGGATTTGGGGCGAAAGGGTAGGCGACAGTGAAAGGCGTGAATATAGCCATCGGAACTGTGTAAAGCTTTTTTAGTTGACTCGGAGGGGCACTGTTGCTATACTGGTTCGTGCGGTAAATCCGCGCTCAGAGGGCACTTAAGGGTAGGGATCCTCCGACAGGAGAAAACATGGCCGCTTCGGGCCGGGAGCCCAGGGCACATGCAGGCGGCGGAGACTCCACCCTACTCGCAACTATTACCCTGATCGCGGCATTAAGTTTCACTCCGTGGGTTGTCGGTGCGGAAGCACCGTGGGCAGTGTTCGCGTTTCGTGCGATCGGACTGACCGCGCTCGGTGCTATTTCGCTCGGCGGATTGAGGGGCGTGCTCAAACCCGGCCGGTGGGCGGTTAGAGCGGCGGTGGGGTGTTTCCTCATCGTGGCGACATCCGTCCTCTCGGCGACGATCTCGGTCCATCGGGGCAAGAGTCTCGAAGCCATGCTCAACTTACTCGCCATCACAGGGCTCTTCCTCACTGCGGCGGTCGCATTGCGGGGCAGCAGAATGCTCCGCGGCATCGCGCTGCTCGAAATTCTTGCGGCCGTCCCCGTGGCAGCGCTCGGGATCGCGCAGCACTTCCGTCCCGATCTCGTGCCCGCGGGCAATGCCTACCCGGGTCGTGCCCTCGGCCCGTTTGGCCAACCGAATCGTCTGGGCGGATACTTGATCGCCCTCATTCCGGTCGCCCTCGCACTCTCCTTCGCGGTCCACGACCGCTGGCTCCGTTCCGCTCTACTCGTCTCCGTATTCGGGCTCACGCTCTGCCTCGTCGCGACCTACTCCCGCGGCGCCTGGATCGGGTTTGCCGTCGGGATCGTCATGCTCGCGGCGCTGCTCTTGCGATGGCCGGAGCTGGCGCCGCGCCCGCTCCTGATTGGGCTCTCGGTCGCCGCCCTGGTGACGCCCGCGATGTTGCTGCTGCCTTCCATTCTCCATCGCATTGCCCCCAAGCCCTCTGACGCGCCGGCGTGGAATCTGCCCATCGATCCCGAGCGGGAGGGAAGCAGGGCCATGCGGCGCGCGGTCTGGTCGGGTGCCATCGCTGCCTTCGCGGCCCGCCCCGTGAGCGGATGGGGAATCGGCGCGTTCCGCGAAGCCTACGATCGCTCCAAGAGCGACACGCTGAAGCGGCTCGAAGCGGAGGGCGGGCGCACCGCTGACCAAGCGCATAGCTACTACCTCGAGACGCTCTCGGAGCGCGGCGCACTGGGTCTCGCCGCATTCCTGGCGCTCGTGGCGCTTTGCGCGGGGGCTGGATTGGCGGCTCTGGGGTCGGGCTCGGCGGAGACTCGGTTGATCGCCGCCGGTCTCGTCGCCTCCGTGGCCGCTCTTCTCGCGCACGCGGCGCTCGAGGACAACCTGTCGCTCGTCCCGCACGGCACTCTCCTCTTCGCGAACCTCGGTCTTCTGGCCGCGGCCGCGCCGGGGCCAAGGGTCGCGACCGGCTCGATGACGCGCCGGCTCGCTGGCGTCGCCCTCTTGGCCGCCGTTTTGGGCCTGGGCGTGAGCGGGGCCAGCGTCGCTGCGGCCGCCGAGTCGCGTCACGGGGCGGCCGCGCTCGCGGCGGGCGCGATCGATCGCGCTGCGGCGGACTACGCGGCGGCCACGGCGCTTGCGCCGTGGGATGAGGGCTGCTGGGCCGGTCGGGCCGAGGCGGCGGAGACCGCGGCCCGTGCGGGGCGCGGCGCTCTCGCGCTCCATGAGGCCGAAGGCGCCTATCGCCACGCCATCGCGATCAACGGGAGCGATCCGGTGACGCGCCACTTGCTCGCCCGGCTCTATCTCGCCCATTCGACGGAGTTCGCCCCAAGCGGCGCCGTGGCCGCGCTTCGAGAGCTTCGGGCGGCTCTGTCGCAGAACCCCTATTACGCGGAGATTCGCAATGACCTCGGCGTCGCGCTCCTCGCCACGGGCGACCGGGCAGGGGCCACCGAGGCGTTTCGCTTGGCGACGGAAGGGCGCCGCGATTTCGTGGATCCACTTCTCAACCTGGCGACGCTGAAGATCCAGGACGGCGACGTGGCGGAAGCAAGCCGTCTGATTTCCACCGCTTTGGAACGCGACCCCGGCTCGGCCCGCGCCGCGGCGATGCGTGGATCTCTTCCGGGCCAACACGAGACAACGGTACAGTGAACCTTTTAATGGGACGTGATGCAGAAATCCAATCGAAGGATCGAGAGCGAGAGGAGGTGAGCATCCGGTCGTCGATCGTATTCGGCTAATGCTCGAATCACATCGGATCGCTTCACTGGCTTTGGGTTTCGAATAAGGGAGGACAAGCAATGCGCAACCGAGCTTCTCTAAAAGTCGTTCTCCTGGGGCTCCTGACCTTTGCCCTCGTGCCCGGGATTGCCGTGGCCGCCGGCCAGGGGCAGGACCTGACGGAGATGCTCGCCTCGAGTGCGGCCGTTCATGCGACCGCGGTCAGCGGGCCGGTCATCACGCTCTCGCCGACCACCTTGAACTTCGGAATCGTGAACAAGGGGACGACGGGGACGGTAAACATCAATATCGCGAACACGGGAGATGCTTTCCTGAACGTCCTGAACATTGCCTTCAGCGACCCGTCGTACAGCCTCGCGGTCGTGGCGGGCGGCTTGAGCCCGGGGACGAACTACAACCTGCCGGTGGATTTCCACCCACTCGACGGTACCTCGCACCCCGCGACCATGACGATCACGAGCAATGCGACGAACGGGACGCAAGTGGTTCCGCTATCGGGGCAGGGCAATTCGGCTCCTGTGCTTTCACCGATCGGAAATAAGACGGTGGCGGCGTTCACGCCGCTGACGTTCACCGTGACGGCGAACGATCTGGACGACACCGTGGATGACGTGTTGTCGTTGAGTATGGGCGCCGGGCTCCCGCCGGGCGCGACGTTCGACACGGGCACGGGCGCTTTCTCCTGGACGCCGACTGGCAGCCGAGGTCGGGAACGTACTCGGTCACGTTCTCCGTGTCAGATTCCCGTCTCTCCGACGACGAGACGATCAGCATCATGGTTTCGCTGACCAACCAGCCGCCGGTGGCGAATGCCGGCGGGACGTATCTCGGCGCGACGAATCGCCCCGTGCAGTTCAACGCGAACGCTTCCTCCGATCCGGACGCGGGCCAGACGTTGACCTACGCCTGGAACTTTGGGGATGGCGGCACGTCGAACAGCCAAGAACCCGCAGCACACGTATCAGACTCAGGGCAGCTTCCTCGCGAGCTTGACGGTTTGCGACAACGGCACGCCGCCGCTCTGTTCGTCAGACGTCGCCGCGGTCACGATCAAGACCGAGATCGACGCGCAGATCATCCTGCCCAAGAATGGTTCGACCCTCGACACTCGTTGGCTCATCTTCTGGACCAAGATTGGGATCGAGGAAGTGCTGCTCCCGTACACGGATCTCGACGTGGCGTCGCTCGCACTCTCCACCGACTATCCGAACTCGGGTGCGGTGTCGACCTGCCCGGCGGACACTCGGTTCATCAAGTACGGTGACATGGATGCCGACGGCGTCACCGACTTCGACATCTATTTCAGCAACTGGTGTCTCTTCAAGCTCTTCAGCAAGACGCCGGACAAGGCCACCGCGAACCTGATCATCACGGGCAACTTCATCGAGTCGGGCGGGACGGTTCCGCTCCGCGCGGTGCGCTCGGCGACGATCCGGACCTGGGGCCTGCACTTCCCGGTCGCGTCGTTGGCGTATCCGAACCCGTTCAATCCGGAGACGTCGATCTCGTACTCGGTGAAGAACAACGGCGCCGTGAGCATGCGGATCTATGGTGTTTCCGGTCGGCTCGTCCGCACCCTGAAGCAGGGCGAGTACACGAACGCGGGCACCTACGCCGTTCGCTGGAACGGAACGGATGACCAGGGCCGCCATGTGCCGTCGGGCATCTATTTCGTGAAGACGAGCCAGAAGACGGCCGGTGGGGAAGAGTCCTCGGTCCTGAAGCTGGCGTTGACGAAGTAAGGAGATTTGAAGAAGGCGGAGTTCAGAGCCTTCTAAAGCAAGTTTGAAGCACTGAAGCCCTGGCCGTCCGCAGCGGGCCGACCCCGCGGCGGCGGCCGGGCTTCACGGCTTTTCGGGGGCCTCCGAAAAGCCCCTAGATCGCGCTCCAGAGTGGGCTTGCCAGCCGTCGCCTGAAGAGGTATAATATGGGCGAGGCTACGTCTTGGGCGAATTCCGCCCGCCAGTATTTGTGCTCACAGCTTCGACATCCTTGGCATCGCATCGAGGGAGCTTGAATTCCATCCTTCCGCCGGGCCGGGCCGGAACCACGAGCTCGTTGAATCATGCCGCGCATCGCTTCGACCCTTTCGAAGTACACCCTGGGAGGTTTTTCATGCGCTTCGCCCTGGTGAAGGGGCGCCGGCTATCCCCCCTCTTGATCGCGTTGGCCCTGTTCGTGGGCGTCGCGACAGCCGACGCCGCACCAACGTGGAGTCCCGACTTCAACATCTCCGGAGGGGACGTCAACGAGACGTACACGTCCCTGAACGGGCAGCGATCGGCGGTCGTCGACGACAGCAATAACCTCTACATTGCCTTCTTCGACAACCGGAACAAGGTGGGGCTCGACAACAATTTCGAGATCTACTTCCGTCGGTTCGTCTATAACTTTGGCTCCCCGTCGATCACCCGGGTCACCAATTCCTACAATCCATCGATGTATCCCTCTCTGGCGACCCTCCCATGGGGCGATACCGATTCGACGACGCTGAGCGATAGCGGACGGGTCTACATTACCTGGCAGGACGCTCGCCTGTTCTCGATACCCCCCACGGGACCGCCGATCTCCTCCACGATCTTCTTCCGGACCTTCCAGTCTCAGGCGGGCGTCGGATTTGGGCCGGAGCTTCAGGTCTCGCCCTATGACTCCGTGAGCGCCGCCACCTCGCCGGTGCTGGCACGCGGCGATTCGTCCCGCGTCTGGATCGTCTGGCAGAAACCGCCGACGGAAGGCGCGCCATCCGATCTGTACTACGCCATCTACAACACGACCACCCGAGTCATGGGGGCGGCGCAGCAGCTGACCAACGACCCGGCCGTATCGGGCAGCCCGTCGATCGCCACCACACGGACCGGCATTGTGCACGTCGTCTGGGTGGACACGCGAAGCGGAACGCAGCAGATCTGGACCAAGCGATTCGTGCCAGGGAGCGGGTGGACCGCGGACGCAGCAGCTCGTGTTCAGCACGGGCGCCGCCACGCAGCCCTCGATCACCACGAGCCGATCGGGCCGAGCCCACCTGGTTTGGCGGGACAATCGGGACGGAAACAACGAGATCTACTATAAGGAGTTCCTGCCAGCCACCGGCTGGAGCGCGACCGACGTTCGCCTCACCGTGAACACCGCCACTCAGAGCGAGCCGGTCATTGATTCGGACCCGATGAGCAACCTCTACGTCGTCTGGACCGATCAGAGAAACGGCACGGGCAATCCCGACATCTACTACCAGGAGCGCAAGGGAAACACCTGGCAGGGAGATGTCCCGCTTGTCTCGGCGGCCTCCGACACCACCAACTCCATGCAACAATTCCCGACCATCGTCCACGATGGCGTGGGCGACCTCTTCGTCGCCTGGACCGACCACCGGCTCCCTGCGTCGACCGGGAAGAATCGCGAGGTCTACTACAAGGTTGGGACCGGGCAAGTCACCGGCATCGAGACCGTCGCCGCGCCTCCCCTTACCCGGCTGCTGCGGAACTATCCCAATCCATTCAATCCATCCACCAAGATCGTGTTCCGGATGGAGCGGGATGCCCAGACTTCCCTGCGGGTATTCGACGTGCACGGACGGCTCGTCCGGACGCTGGTGGACTCCTATCTCGCGGCCGGTCAGAGAGAAGTCCAGTGGGACGGAAGGGACGATCACGGGCGAGCCCTCGCCTCTGGGACCTACTTCATGAGGCTTGAGGGGGGCGGCTCGTACGCGACCAAGACGGTCAACTTGTTGAAGTAAGTTAACTTAGAAATTTGTCGGGAGTCCCAGGCTTGGATCCGAAGGTCTTCGGCCCCTTGGCCATTGACCCCCGCAACTGAAAGTGCTATAATAGTCTCACTTCGCATAGTCCCCTTCGGCGAAGCGAGATCAGCCACAGAGGCGCGGGGCGAAAGCCCCCACAGGTCAGCACCAAGAAGAGGCGATGGCGAAATCTCCCCGTTTCGCGTTTAGCCGTTTCGTGGTTACTGCTCGAGGCAGGAGCATGTCGGCCGCATTGGTCGGCGTGCATTTGCCTCGTTTTTTTGTTACCTAGGGGTCGAGGCGAGCAACACCAGAAACCTCAAGCATCCTTAGAACCGACAACCTACGCGAGGTTCCCCCGGTGCTCCGTTTTGATTCCTTGTCCTCTCCGTCCCGCTTCGCTCCTTTGGTAGTTCTCGTGAGCGTGCTCGCGCTTGGCTTCGTCCCCAACGCATTCGCGGGAAAGTCGGTGCCGAAGGACATGTACGACGTGTTTTCCATCGGCCCGCGCCCGCAGCAGACCCCCGCCGTCTCCGAGACCACGATCAAGCACCAGGTCTACTTCACGGACATCGAGGGGAGCACCTCCGACTGGGGGCTTGTCGATTACCGCCAGGGGCAGCCCAACGCGTGGCACCGGGTCTCCGGCACGGAATCGTGCGTCGGTCAGGCGTGGTGGTGCGGCGTGACGGGCCTCACGTATGGAGAAGGTTACGGGAACAACTGGGTCCAGACGTTGAAGACGAACGTGCCGATCAACCTGGCCGGCTCGACCGGCAACGTGCTCACGTTCAAGCACCGCCTTCGGTCGGAAGAGGGGTACGACTGGGGCCGGGTGATGATCCACGATGGAACCGCGTCCTCCGTTTGGGACACGCTCGCTAACTACTCCGGTGATCTCGGCTCGAGCTGCGTGAACGCATCGCTGACGATCCCGAACAGCTGGACCACCCGGCCGCAGCCGATCCAGCTCATGTTCCTCTTCGGGTCGGACCTTTCGTTCTCCCGCGAGGACTCGAACGATGTTTGGACGGGCTGGTCGATCGACGACGTCAAGGTCACCGCGTCGGGGAGCGTGGTGAAATTCTTCGACGATAACGAGGGCGCCGCCACGAATTGGGTCGCCAGCTCGCCCGATCCCGGGACGCTCTGGCACGTGGAAAACTCGCCGAGCACCTCCACGCCCGCCACCTGCTTCTTCCTGAGCACGAACCTCTGGGTTCCGTTCTCGGGCTTCGGTTTCGGATCGGTGCCCGACTTCACGGACGCCATGGTCACCACGCCGCAGATCGACATCACGGGTGCCCACCTGGCCACCAACTCCAGGCTCAGGCTCCAATTCGACAATTGGATCAACCTGCCTCTAAATAACGGGGTCTCCTGGTCGCTCTGGATTTCGGGTCGCACGGATAGCACCGCTTGGACACCGTGGCGGAACGCCTTCGATCCGATTGTGTTCTTCGGCGGGGTCCCGCAGTGCGTCGAGGGGAGCTACGTCGAGTTCGACCCCTACTTCACGGCCCGCACCGGGCTCCAGCCCGGCACCCCCTATATCCGGCTCGGCTTCCGGATCCGCGATGAGAAGCCGATCTCGGACAGCGGCGAGTTGACCCGGCTGGGGATCCGTCACGGAGGGGGTCTATTTCGACAACATCGGCCTCTATTTCATCTACACGCTCACCGGCGTGGAAGCGGTTGACGCCGTCCCGGTCAGCGCCCGCGCCGCGGTGCAGAGGATCTACCCCAATCCGTTCAATCCGAGCACCACGATCGAATTCTCGGTGCCCACGCCCGGACCGGCGACGCTTCGAATCTTCGACCTGCAGGGGAAACGGGTCGCGACGCTGGTGAACGAGGCGCTGGGGGCGGGGATCTTCCGCGTGCGGTGGAACGGCAAGTCGGATGACGGACGCGATCTCCCCTCGGGCGTCTACTTCGCCCGGGTGGAGACTAGAAAGAGCCGGGCCTCGGCGCGGCTCATGATGGTCAAGTAATGGCGGAGGCTCAAACCGTGAAACGCTCGACATTCGACAACGAAAGGATCATGCCAACCACAAAACTCGAAAGGGAATGGAGGTGGTACACGAAGGGGAGTCAATTCACGGAGAATTCGTCGTCTCGCAGCACCACCGCGGCGCCCCTCGGGGCTCAGTCTCGTGCCCGCGGTGGCCACGACCCGGACAGGCCGGGAGTGGCGAAAGGGTTCTGGTCCCGCTCCGGGGACTGCTGCCTCGGATCAGTCGGTTCCTTCACTCGGGAATTCGGAGGTTGAACATCATGTTGAGACGGCTTCTCACGACATTGTTTGTGGTCGTGGCGGTCGCCGGTTTCGCGCAGGTGGCTTCGGCCCAGTACATGTACCTCGATTCGAACGCGAACGGGGTAGCTGACACTGGTGACCGCCTGAACGCGAACGGCACGCCCACGACGGTGGACGTCTACCTGAAGACGAACCAGAATCGCGACGGCTCGACCGCCACGTGCGACACCGGCGACGGGCCGTTGAGCATCGTTTCGTACGCCACGGTTCTGCACGCGGTGAACGGCACCGTGACCTACGCGGCGCCGACGAACCGCATCCCTCAATTCGGCAATGTTCTCCTCAATGTCAATCCTGACGGTATTAACTTCCTGTACGCGCAGGGCGGGGCGCAGGTCGACATCCAGCCCCCGGCTTCGTACCGGTGCTTCACGCTCACGATCACGGGAGTCACTGGAACCCCGCGGATCGACATCAACGATTTCTTCAGCGGTAACTTCACGTCCTTCGGCACCAACTGCTCGGGCAACGATTTCGACAACACCTACAAGCTAACGGGTGGCAGCGGCGGTTCCGACTGGACCGACGTGGATGGTCTCGCGGCGGCCGCGGGTGCGGTGAACAACCCGCCGACGGTGACGGATCCGGGACCTCGGACCGTCCCTGAGCTAACTCCCTTGACGTTCACGGCGACGGCGACCGATCCGGACGCCGGCCAGACGGTATCCTTCTCGCTGGAGCCGGGATTTCCGACCGGTGCGGCGATCAGCCCGACGGGGGCCTTCTCGTGGACTCCGTCTGAGGCGCAGGGGCCTGGCGTGTTCCCGATCTCGATCCGCGGGACGGACAACGGGACGCCGTCGGCTAGCAGCACTCGTGGATTCACGGTCACCGTCACTGAGGTGAACGTGGCGCCGGTGGTGACGCCTCCGGGCAACAAGACGGTAGCCGAGTTGACGCCACTCACGTTTACGGTGACGGCGACGGATACCGACCTTCCGGCAAACACGATTACCTGGTCCTTGGACGCGGGTGCTCCGGCCGGCGCGACGATTGGCGCTGGCACGGGTGCGTTCGCCTGGACCCCGACCGAAGCGCAGGGCCCTGGGACATTCCCCGTGACCATTCGCGCGACGGATAACGGGACCCCGGTGCTTGCCGGGACCGCCCCGATCACGATTTCGGTTACCGAAGTCAACGTGGCGCCGGTTCTGGCCGCGATTGGGAACAAGACAGTTCAGGTTTCGACGCTACTCACCTTCACGGCGACGGCGACCGACGCCGATCTTCCGGCGCAAGCACTGACGTTCTCGCTCGATGCCGGCGCCCCTGCCGGTGCGGCGATTGTCGGCGCAACGGGCGTATTCACCTGGACGCCCCCCGCGACGGGCAGCTTCCCGGTTACGGTCCGAGTGACCGACTCAGGGAGCTTGAGCGCCTCCGAGGCGATCACGATCACGGTGAACGCGGCTGCAAACCTGCCGCCGGTGGTGACGAGCCCTGGGAACAGGACGGTTGCGGAGCTGACGGCGCTCACCTTCACGGTGACGGCGACGGATCCGAATGCTGGCCAGGTTCTCACCTTCTCGCTCGATGCGGGTGCCCCTGCGGGTGCCACCATCAACGGGTCGACGGGCGCCTTCGCCTGGACCCCGACCGAAGCGCAGGGCCCCGGGACGTTCCCGATCACCATTCGGGCGACGGACAACGGCAGCCCGACCATGAGCGGCACGGCGGCGATCACGGTCACGGTTACCGAGGTCAACGTGGCGCCGGTCGTGACGAGCCCTGGCAACAGGACCGTCGCGGAGTTGACGGCGCTGACCTTCACGGTGACGGCGACGGATGCCGATCTTCCGGCGAACGTGAACACTTGGTCGTTGGATGCCGGTGCACCTGCCGGCGCGACGATTGTGCGCTGGAACGGGTGCCTTCAGCTGGACCCCGACCGAAGCGCAGGGTCCGGGGACCTTCCCGGTGACGATCCGCGATACGGACAACGGGTCGCCCGCGCTGAGCGGCACGGCGGCGATCACGATCACGGTTACCGAGGTGAACGTGGCTCCGGTGGTGACGAGCCCTGGGAACAGGACCGTCGCGGAGCTGGCGGCGCTCACCTTTACGGTTACGGCCACCGACGCGGATCTCCCGGCGCAGACGATCAGCTGGTCGTTGGATGCCGGTGCTCCTGCCGGAGCGGCCATCGTCGCGGGGACGGGTGCCTTTAGCTGGACCCCGACCGAGGCGCAGGGCCCTGGGACGTTCCCGATCACGATTCGGGCGACGGACAACGGCAGCCCGACCCAGAGCGGCACGGCGGCGATCACGGTCACGGTTACCGAGGTGAACGTGGCACCGGTCGTTACGAGCCCGGGGAACCAGGCGATCAACGAGCTGGCGACCTTGGCGTTCACGGTGACGGCGACGGATGCCGACCTTCCGGCGAACACGATCGCGTGGTCGCTGGATGCGGGCGCACCGGCTGGCGCGACGATTGGCGCTGGCACGGGTGCCTTCAGCTGGACCCCGACCGAAGCGCAGGGCCCGGGCAGCTTCCCGGTGACCATCCGCGCGACGGACAACGGGACGCCGGCTCTGAGCGGCACGGCGGCGATCACGATCACGGTCAATGAGGTGAACGTAGCGCCGGTCGTGACGAGCCCTGGGAACAGGACCGTCGCGGAGCTGGCGGCGCTCACCTTTACGGTTACGGCCACCGATGCGGATCTCCCGGCGCAGACGATCTCTTGGTCGTTGGACGCGGGTGCTCCGGCCGGAGCGGCCATTGTCGCGGGGACGGGTGCCTTTAGCTGGACCCCGACCGAGGCGCAGGGCCCGGGGACGTTCCCGATCACGATTCGGGCAACGGACAACGGGAGCCCGGCCCAGAGCGGCACGGCGGCGATCACGGTCACGGTTACCGAGGTGAACGTGGCACCGGTGTTGGGTGTGATCGGAAACAAGGCCGCGACGGTGGCGGTCCCGTTGACCTTCACGGCGACGGCGACCGATGCCGACGTTCCGGTGAACACCCTGACGTTCTCGCTCGAAGCCGGCGCACCTGCCGGTTCGACGATCAACGGCTCGACGGGCGCCTTTAGCTGGACGCCTGCGGCGGCTGGCAGCTTCCCGATTACGGTCCGAGTGACGGACAACGGGAGCCCGGCGTTGTTCGACAATGAACTGATCACGGTCACGGTCAGCGCGGCTCCGAACCAGCCGCCGGTCGTGACGAGCCCCGGAAACAGGACCGTTGCTGAGCTTTCACCGCTGACGTTCACGGTGACGGCGACGGATCCGAACGCTGGAGACGTGCTGACGTTCTCGCTCGATGCGGGAGCCCCTGCGGGCGCCACCATCGGCGGGTCGACGGGCGCCTTCGCGTGGACCCCGACCGAAGCGCAGGGCCCGGGGACGTTCCCGATCACCATTCGGGCGACGGACAACGGCAGCCCGACCATGAGCGGCTCGGCGGCGATCACGGTCACCGTTACCGAGGTGAACGTGGCGCCGGTGGTTGTGAGCCCGGGGAATCAGACGGTCAATGAGTTGGCGACCCTCGCCTTCACGGTGACGGCCACGGATGCTGACATTCCTGCGAACACGATTGCGTGGTCGCTGGATGCCGGTGCTCCTGCCGGAGCCGCGATTGTGGGTGGTACGGGTGCCTTTAGCTGGACCCCGACCGAGGCGCAGGGCCCGGGCACCTTCCCGGTGACCATTCGCGCGACGGACAACGGATCGCCGGCTTTGGCTGGCACGGCGGCGATCACGATCACGGTCAATGAGGTGAACGTAGCGCCGGTCGTGACGAGCCCTGGGAACAGGACCGTCGCGGAGCTGGCGGCGCTCACCTTTACGGTTACGGCCACCGACGCGGATCTCCCGGCGCAGACGATCAGCTGGTCGTTGGATGCCGGTGCTCCGGCCGGAGCGGCGATTGTGGCGGGTACGGGTGCCTTTAGCTGGACCCCGACCGAGGCGCAGGGTCCTGGGACGTTCCCGATCACGATTCGGGCGACGGACAACGGGACCCCGGCCCTGAGCGGCACGGCGGCGATCACGGTCACGGTTACCGAGGTGAACGTGGCGCCGGTCGTGACGAGCCCTGGCAACAGGACCGTCGCGGAGTTGACGACTCTGGCCTTCACGGTGACGGCGACGGATGCCGACCTGCCGGCGAACACGATCACGTGGTCGTTGGATGCCGGCGCTCCTGCCGGTGCGACGATTGGTGCGGGTACGGGTGCCTTCAGCTGGACCCCGACCGAAGCGCAGGGCCCCGGGACGTTCCCGGTGACGATCCGCGACGACGGACAACGGGACGCCGGCTCTGAGCGGCACGGCGGCGATCACGATCACGGTTACCGAGGTGAACGTGGCGCCGGTCTTGAATACGATCGGCAACAAGGCGGGAACGGTGGGAGTCGCGATCACCTTCACGGCGACCGCGACCGATGCTGACGTTCCGGCGAACACACTGACCTTCTCGCTCGAAGCCGGCGCATCCTGCCGGTTCGACGATCAACGCTCGACGGGCGCCTTTAGCTGGACGCCCGCGGCGAACGGCACCTTCCCGGTTACGGTCCGTGTGACGGACAACGGGACGCCCGGCGCTGTTCGACAATGAGGCGATCACGATCACGGTCAGCGCGGCTCCGAACCAGGCGCCGACGGTGAACAATCCTGGCAACAGGACGGTCGCCGAGCTTTCACCGCTGACCTTCACGGTGACGGCGACGGATCCGAATGCCGGCGACGTCCTGACGTTCTCGCTGGATGCGGGTGCTCCTGCCGGTGCGACGATTGTCGGCGGGACGGGCGCCTTCAGCTGGACGCCGACCGAGGCGCAGGGCCCTGGGACGTTCCCGATCACGATTCGGGCGACGGACAACGGGTCCCCGGTGCTGAGCGGCTCGGCGGCGATCACGGTCACCGTCACTGAGGTGAACGTGGCGCCGGTCGTGACGAGCCCTGGCAACAGGACCGTCGCGGAGTTGGCGACGCTGGCCTTCACGGTGACGGCGACGGATGCGGATCTTCCGGCGAACACGATCACTTGGTCGTTGGATGCCGGTGCACCTGCCGGCGCGACGATTGTGGCTGGAACGGGTGCCTTCAGCTGGACGCCGACCGAAGCGCAGGGGCCGGGGACCTTCCCGGTGACGATCCGCGAGACGGACAACGGGTCGCCGGCGCTGAGCGGCACGGCGGCGATCACGATCACGGTTACCGAGGTGAACGTGGCGCCGGTGGTGACGAGCCCTGGGAACAGGACGGTCGCGGAGCTGGCGACGCTCACCTTTACGGTGACGGCGACCGACGCGGATCTCCCGGCGCAGACGATCAGCTGGTCGTTGGACGCCGGTGCTCCTGCCGGAGCGGCCATCGTCGCGGGGACGGGTGCCTTTAGCTGGACCCCGACCGAGGCGCAGGGCCCTGGGACGTTCCCGATCACGATTCGGGCGACGGACAACGGCAGCCCGGCCCTGAGCGGCACGGCGGCGATCACGGTCACGGTTACCGAGGTGAACGTGGCGCCGGTCGTGACGAGCCCTGGCAACAGGACCGTCGCGGAGTTGACGGCGCTGACCTTCACGGTGACGGCGACGGATGCGGATCTTCCGGCGAACGTCAACACTTGGACGTTGGATGCCGGTGCACCTGCCGGCGCGACGATTGTGGCTGGAACGGGTGCCTTCAGCTGGACGCCGACCGAAGCGCAGGGTCCGGGGACGTTCCCGGTGACGATCCGCGACACGGACAACGGGTCGCCCGCGCTGAGCGGCACGGCGGCGATCACGATCACGGTTACCGAGGTGAACGTGGCGCCGGTGCTGGACACGATCGGCAACAAGGCGGGAACGGTGGGGGTGGCAGTCACCTTCACGGCGACCGCGACCGATGCCGACGTTCCGGCGAACACGCTGACCTTCTCGCTCGAAGCCGGCGATCCTGCTGGTTCGACGATCGGTGCTGCGACGGGCGCCTTTAGCTGGACGCCTGCGGCGGCCGGCAGCTTCCCGGTTACGGTCCGTGTGACGGACAACGGGAGCCCGGCGCTGTTCGACAATGAGGCGATCACGATCACGGTGAGCGCGGCTCCGAACCAGGCGCCGGTGCTCGGTGCGATCGGCAACAAGACGGTGAACGAGTTGGCGACGTTGGCCTTCACAGCGACGGCGACCGATCCGAACTCCGGTGATGTGTTGACGTTCTCGCTCGATTCCGGCGCCCCTGCGGGCGCCACGATCAACGGGTCGACGGGTGCCTTCTCCTGGACGCCTCTGGAAATCCAGGGCCCGAATGTCTTTTCGATCAATGTTCGGGTGACGGATAACGGCAGCCCATCGATGACCGACTTCGAGACGATCACGGTCACCGTCAACGAGGTGAACGTGGCGCCGGTACTGGCCGCGATCGGCAACAAGACGGGAACGGTCGGAATCGCGGTCACCTTTACGGCGACGGCGACGGATGCCGACATTCCGGCCAATACGCTTGCGTTCTCGCTGGATACCGGTGCTCCTGCCGGTGCGACGATCAACGTCGGGACGGGCGCGTTTAGCTGGACACCCGCGGCGGCTGGCAGCTTCCCGGTGACGGTCCGCGTGACGGACAACGGGACGCCCGCCTTGAGTGCCTTCGAGGCGATCACGATCACGGTGGGCGCGGCTCCGAACAGGCGCCGGTGCTTGGCGCGATCGGCAACAAGACGGTGAACGAACTGGCGACGTTGGCCTTCACGGCGACGGCGACGGACGCCGACGTTCCGGCCCAGACGCTGACGTTCTCGCTGGATGCGGGTGCCCCTGCGGGTGCCACGATCGGCGGGTCGTCGGGCGCCTTCAGCTGGACGCCGACAGAAGCGCAGGGACCTGCCTCCACGCCGATCACGGTTCGTGTGACGGATAACGGCAGCCCGGCGTTGAACGACTTCGAGACGATCACGGTCACGGTCAATGAAGTGAACGTGGCGCCTGTCGTCGCGAATCCTGGAAACAAGACCGTCAACGAGCTGGTGGCGTTGAACTTCACGGTGACGGCGACGGACGCTGACGTCCCCGCGAACACGATCGCGTGGTCGCTGGATGCCGGTGCTCCTGCCGGAGCCGCGATCGCCGCTGGCACGGGTGCCTTCTCCTGGACCCCGACCGAAGCGCAGGGCCCGGGCACCTACCCGGTAACCATTCGCGCGACGGACAATGGGTCGCCGGTCATGAGCGGTACGGCCGCAATCACGATCACGGTTAACGACGTGAACGTGGCGCCGGTTCTGGCCGCGATCGGCAACAAGACGGTGAACGAGCTGTCCGCCCTGACGTTTACGGCGACGGCGACCGACTCCGATCTGCCTGCGAACACGCTCACGTTCTCGCTGGATGCCGGCAATCCGACCGGCTCGGCGATCACGGCGGGCGGTGCCTTTAGCTGGACGCCGACGGAGGCGCAGGGTCCTGGGAGCTATCCGGTCACGGTTCGTGTGACGGACAACGGCACCCCGGCGCTGAACGCGGCGGAGTTGATCACGATCACCGTCAACGAAGTGAACGTGGCGCCGGTACTCGCCGCGATTGGCAACAAGACGGTGAACGAGTTGGCGACGTTGGCCTTCACGGCGACGGCGACCGACGCTGATCTGCCTGCAAACACGCTCACGTTCTCGCTCGACGCCGGCAACCCTGCCGGTTCGACGATCAACGGGTCGACGGGTGCCTTCTCCTGGACGCCTCTGGAAGTCCAGGGCCCGAATGTCTATTCGATCAATGTTCGGGTGACGGATAACGGCAGCCCATCGATGACCGATTTCGAGACGATCTCGGTCACCGTCAACGAGGTGAACCAAGCGCCGGTGCTTGCTTCGATCGGCAACAAGGCAGGAACGGTGGGGGTCGCGTTGACCTTCACGGCGACGGCGACGGATGCCGACATTCCTGCCAACACGCTTGCGTTCTCTCTCGATACTGGTGCTCCTGCCGGTGCGACGATCAATGCCGGGACCGGCGCGTTTAGCTGGACGCCCGCGGCGGCCGGCAGCTTCCCGGTGACGGTCCGCGTGACGGACAACGGGACGCCTGCGTTGAGCGCGTCTGAGCTCATTACGATCACGGTGAGCGCGGCTCCGAACCAGGCGCCGGTGCTCGGTGCGATCGGCAACAAGACGGTGAATGAGTTGGCGACGTTGGCCTTCACGGCGACGGCGACCGATCCGGACGCCGGCCAGACCCGGACGTTCTCGCTGGATGCTGGAAATCCCGCTGGCGCCACGATCAATGGGTCGACGGGTGCGTTCAGCTGGACGCCGACGGAAGCGCAGGGACCTGCCTCCACCCCGATCACGGTTCGCGTGACGGATAACGGCACCCCGGCGCTCAGCGACTTCGAGGCGATCACGGTCACCGTCAACGAGGTGAACGTGGCGCCGATCCTGGCCGCGATCGGCAACAAGACGGTCGCCCAGTTCGCGGTCCTGAGCTTCACGGCGACCGCGACGGACGCCGATATTCCTGCGAACTCGCTTACGTTCTCGCTCGACGCTGGCGCACCTGCCGGCGCGGCGATCAACGGCTCGACGGGCGCCTTCAGCTGGACGCCTGGAGCGGGCGGGAGCTTCCCGATCACGGTCCGTGTGACGGACAACGGGACCCCGTCGATGAGCGATTTTGAGGCGATCACGGTCACGGTCACCGGTGCGCCGGCCGACCAGGCTCCGACGGTCTCCGCGCCTCCGAGCGCGTCGACCAGCGTGGGGAGCGCGGTTCAGTTCACCGTGACGGCGACCGATCCGGACGGTAACGCGATTACATCGTTGACTGCGTCGCCGCTTCTCACGGGCGCCACATTCACACCGAACGGATCGAACACGTCAGGGACATTCTTCTGGGCACCGGTGGCGGGGCAGGAAGGGGCGCAGACCATCACCTTCACTGCCATGAACGCTCTGTCCGGCTCCGCGACGACCGTGATTACGATCGGTCCGGCGGGGACGGTTAGCTCCGGAACCGTCGAGTGGACCCCGGCGCAAGGGGACTGCGGATCGACCTACACGGTAACGTGGACGGCGACGGACGGGCAGGGAAACACATCAACCGCGACGACGAGTGTCATGGTTGTATGCACCCCGGCTCCCGCGATGGCTCCGTCGTTCGCGCTGGCCTCGGCGTCTCGGTTTGCGGTTAATGCCGCGGCTGCCGTTGGTTCACCGCCGGTGATCACTGCACCCGCGAGTGTTCAGGCGACTAAGGGTGTGAAACTCGTGATCCCCGTATACGTCACAGATCCCGATGGTGGTCCGGTCACCTTGTCGGCCAACACATCGCAGCTGAGTGGTGCGACGTTCACAACCGACCACGCGCCTCTGGTTACTGCTCCTGCTGCGGTACTCGGCGCCGACGAGGGGGTGCTTCTTACCGTCAACGTCACGGCCACCGATCCGGACTCGGATCCCATCGGCTCCTTGACGGCGGACCTGTCCGGTCTGCCTCTCGGAAACAATGCGGTGTTTACGGCGAACGGGTCGAACACGGCGGGCACGTTGACATGGACTCCGACGTTCATCGATGCCGGGGTCTATAACGTCAAGTTCACGGCAAAGAATCCTGCTGGGCCGCACTCGCTCACGGGCTCGGCAACGACGGCGATCACCGTAAGGAACGCGAACCGGGCGCCGACGGCGAATGCCGGCGGTCCGTACTCGAGCAACGTGGGCGGCGCGATCAGCTTCAACGGAACCGGCTCCTCGGATCCGGACGGCGACGCGTTGACCTACGCCTGGGACTTTGGTGACGCCAGCACGGGCACCGGCGCGACCCCCTCGCACGCGTACGCGGCGACGGGCGTCTACACGGTGAGCCTGCGCGTGACCGATCCGGGTCTCTTGTTCGGGGATGCGACCGCGACCGCGACGATTAGCGACTTCTTCGCGGCCAACGTGTTCTTCTTCAAGAACCTGAACTACATGTTCCCGCAGCTCATCGGCAGCTACATCCGTATGGAGCCGATCGGGAACTCGTTCAACGTGAATGACGTGCTCTTGTCCTCAACTGCGATCACGCTCACGTACAACGGGGTCACGAAGAACGCGAACTGCAAGAACATCATCGATGGAGATTCGAACAAGAATGGCATAACCGAGATCAGGGCCTGCTTCACCAAGGACGATATGAAGAACCTCTTCTCGGCACTGCCGAACGGAACGACAGACGTGACCTTGACGCTCGAGGCGACCCTGACCAACGGCGGCAAGGCACGTGGCACCACCACGGCGCATGTGATCAAGTTCAGCTGGGCACACGCGGGCTCGATGGCTTCGGTTTCGCCGAACCCGCTCAACCCGCAAGCCAAGCTCTCGTTCGTCACGACGAGGCCTGGTGTGACCAGCATCCAGGTGTTCGACCTGAATGGCCGTTTGGTGCGCAATCTGATGCAGCGTCAGTACCTGATGCCTGGCCTGCACGATGTGACGATTGACGGTCGGAACGAGAGCGGCAACAAGCTCGCCTCCGGCGTCTACTACTATCGTGTGCAGTCGGCTGAGGGTGTGACGAAGGGATCGTTCATCGTCATGAAGTAGGTAGTAACCGGACGGGAGCGCCCCGGGCTTCGCCCGGGGCGCCCGGCCGGTACGATGGGTGGTCTGTTGAAGCGCATCGGATAATTCTCTGAGATCAGTCGGCGGGGGCCGCGGCGGCATCGCAACGGCCCCCGTCACTATCTCGGCATTGAATCAAGGCTCGCAATAGATCTCGGGATCGAGTAGGATGACTCCTGCTAACGTGTTCGGGGCAGGAGTTCGCTGGTCCACAGGGGCCGGCGGGGTCTTGCCCCGATCGTTTGTGTCGGTGAATCGCGACTTGAGCAGCCTCACGCATCCGTGGACCCACAACCGAGCGAGGTTCCCCCGGTGATCCACCTTGATACGCTTGCCCGCCCGCGCGGCATCGTCCCGATGATCGTCCTCCCGGCACTTCTTCTCCTCGCTGCGGCCACGCCAGCCCGCGCGGGGAAGCCGGTGGTGCGAGAGATGTACGACACCTTCACCGTGGAGCCCCGCCCGCCGCAGACCCCCGCGGTTTCCGAGACCACGATCAAGCACCAGGCCTTCTTCACGGACATCGAGGGCGATACGGCCGGCTGGAGCACGGTGGACTTTCGCGCCGGACAGCCGAACGCCTGGCACCTGGCGACAGGAACCCATTCCTGCGTCGGCCAGGCCTGGTGGTGCGGCGTCACGGGTCTCACGTACGGGGACGGCTACGACAACAACTGGGTGCAGCTGCTCAAGACCAACACGCCGATCAACCTGACGGGGTCGACGGGGAACGTTCTGACCTTCAAGCAACGCCTCCAGACGGAAGAGGGGTATGACTGGGGTTGGGTGCTGATCCACGACGGTCTGGCGTCGTCGGTTTGGGACACCCTCGCGTCCTACACGGGGGACTTGGGATCGAGCTGCGTGAACGCGTCGATCACGATCCCCAACAGCTGGACGACGCGGCCGCAGCCGGTCCAGCTGATGTTTGTCTTCGGCTCGGACCTGAGCGTCTCCCGCTCCGATTCGAACGACGTCTATACGGGCTGGTCGGTGGACGACGTGAAGATCACCGCGTCGGGAAGCGTGGTGAAGTTCTTCGACGACATGGAGGCGGGAGGAGCGAACTGGGTCGCCACCTCGCCCGACCCCGGCACGCTCTGGCACGTGGAGAGCTACCCGGGGACCAAGTATCCCACGACCTGCTATTTCCTCAGCACACGCCTCTGGGTGCCGTTCCACGGGAACGGATTCGGGGTCGTACCCGATTTCGCCGATGCCATGCTCACCACCCCCCCGATCGACATCGCGGGGACGCACCTGACGACCAATTCGTCCCTCCGGCTGCAATTCGACAACTGGATCAACCTGCCGCGGCAGTATGGGGTTTACTGGTCACTCTGGATCCAGGGCTCCATGGACGGGATCACCTGGACCCCCTGGAGGAACGCGCTCGATCCGCTCGTCTTCTTTGGCGGCACCCCCCAGTGCGTGGAGGGGAGCGCCGTCACGTTCGATCCCTACTTCACCTCGCGAACCGGGGTCCAGCCGGGGACGGAGCTGATCCGGCTCGGCTTCCGCATCCGGGACGAGAAGCAGACGACGATCCGGGATGACGAGGGGCAGATCCGCTCGCTGGGGATCCAGTCGGAGGGAATCTACTTCGACAACATCGGTCTCTACTTCATCTACACGATCAGCGGCGTCGAGCCGATCAGCGGGGTCCCCGTCAGCGCGCGGACGTCGGTGCGAAAAGTCTTCCCGAACCCATTCAATCCCAGCACGACGATCGAGTTCTCCGTGCCGCGGGCGGGTCCCGCCTCGGTCCGGATCTTCGACCTGCAGGGGAAGCGGGTCGCCACGCTGGTGAACGAAGCGCTGGGGGCGGGGGTCTACCGCGTCCGGTGGAACGGAAAGTCGGACGACGGCCGCGACCTTTCTTCGGGCGTCTATTTCGCGAGCGTGGAGAGCAACAGGAGCCGGGATTCCGCGCGGCTCATGATCGTGAAGTAGGCAGGCCGCCGTGCCCGGACGGTCGACTCGGTCCATGTGGTAGAGTGCCGCCGTGGGGCTCTACCGCCGCGGCGCCAAGCGGATACTCGACGTTCTGTTCGCCTCCATCGCGCTCACCGTAGCACTCCCCGTGATCGCGATCGCCGCGTTGGCGATCAAGCTGGATTCTCCGGGCCCCGTATTCCACCGGGCCATCCGCGTGGGGCGAAACCGGAGAACGTTCGTCTTTCTCAAGCTCCGCTCCATGCAGGTTGGCGCCGAAGAGCTCCGGGGCCTTCTCCTCCATCTGAACCAGGCTCAGGGGCCCGCGTTCAAGCTCCACGACGATCCCCGCGTCACTCGCGTGGGCCGAATCCTACGGAAGCTGAGTATCGACGAGCTCCCACAGCTCTGGCACGTCCTGCAGGGACACATGAGCCTGGTCGGACCGCGCCCCGCGTTCCCCGAGGAGGTCGAGAAATACGAGCCCTGGATGCTCCGGCGCCTCACGGTGCGCCCCGGGCTCACCTGCCTCTGGCAGGTCCGCGGACGGAGCGACCTGCCCTTCGACGAGTGGATGCGCCTCGACATCGAGTACGTCGATCGCTGCTCGTTCCCGCTCGATCTCCACATCCTCGCGCTCACGATTCCGGCGGTGCTTTCGGCCCGCGGCGCCTACTAGGCGCCCCGTCCCGAGGTTCGTATTGCCGCTCCCGAGAGCCTGTGGTACCGCTAGCCCATGCGCCTCGTTCCCGTGATCCTGGCGGGCGGAAGGGGAGAGCGATTCTGGCCTCTCTCCCGCCGGTCCCGCCCCAAGCAGCTCCTGCCGCTCCTCTCCGAACGGCCCATGATCGCGGACTCCGTCGAGCGACTTCGTGGTCTGGCGGCGCCGGGCGAGACGTGGGTGATCACCGCCCGGGATCTCCTCGATGCCGTGCGCGCCGCGGTACCGTCCATTCCCCGAGACCAGGTCTTCGGAGAGCCGGTGGGGAAGAACACCGCGCCGGCCGTGGCGCTCGCCGCGTGGTGGCTCCGCGGCTCGGGGGCCGACACGGTGATCGCGATACTCCCCTCCGATCATCGGATCGAGCCCGCGGCCCGGTTTCGCGAGGAGCTCTCCGCCGGGGCCCGATCGGCGCTCGAGCGGAAGGCGATCGTGGTGCTCGGCATCCCACCGACGCGCCCCGATACGGGCTACGGATACATCGAGGTGGGGAAGCCGGTCGAGCCCAGGTCGCGGCTCCACGAGGTTTCCGCGTTTCGGGAGAAGCCGGACGCGAAGACGGCCGCCCGCTACCTGGCCGACGGGAAACACCTCTGGAACGCCGGGATGTTCCTGTTTACCCCCGAGGTGATGCTCGAGGAAATACGGCTCCACGCCCCCGATCTCGCGGCCTTGCTCCCGGTCCTCCCCGATCGCCCCGGCCCGGGATCCGAGGCAGCGCTGGAGCGGTTCTACTCGGCGGCGAAGTCCATCTCGATCGACTACGCCGTGATGGAGCGGACGAAGCGCGCCGTGGTGGCTCGCGCGGGCTTTGCCTGGGACGACGTGGGAAGCTGGGCCGCCCTCGCCGAGCCCGGCCGGGAGGACGCGAACGGAAACTTCACGCGCGGGCGCGCCCTGCTCCAGGACTCGAGCGGCGTGATCGCGTTCTCCGACGGCGGCCTCGTCGCGGGGATCGGGCTTCGGGATCTCGTGATCGTCCGAACCGGTGACGTGACGCTGGTCTGTCCCCGCGAGCGCGTCCAGGAAGTGCGCGCCCTCGTGGAACGGCTGAAGCAGGAGAAAGACGGCGATGCGACGCTCTAGCGTCGGGCTTGCCGCGCTCGTTCTGGTCTTGGGTTGCGCGCGAGCCGTGGCGAAGCCGCCGGCCCCCGCGGCTTCGTCCACCACGATCTCCGCACCGGGGGCTTCGCCCGCTTCGATCGCGGTGCCCGGCTCGCTCGATCCGTCGGAGGTCATCACCCCTGGAGAGCTCGCGTCGATTCCCGATCCGGTTCCGGTGGGCGACGCGACGGCGAACGTGACCCAGGGGGCGGCCGGGACCGAAGACGCGCCCGTGGAAGACGCGCCCGGGACCGAAGGCGCGCCAACCGCGCTCCCCGACTCGGATGCCGCGCCCACTGTCGTGGCGCAGGAGTCGCGCGCCGAAGGGGGGTCGACCGCCGCGACGGGGGACGGCCACGCATCGGTCTGGCGTGTGCAGATCTTCGCGTCGCCGGATCTGACTCAAGCCGATCGGGTCGCCAAGGAGGCGTCCGCGCGCTTCGGCGTTCCCTCCGTCATCGAGTTCGAGGGGTCGCTCTACAAAGTTCGGCTCGGCGCGTTCTCGAGCGAGGCCCTCGCACAGTCGCTCCGGGAGCGAGCCGTCTCAGAGGGGTACCCGGGCGCGTTTCGAATGAGATCGTCGGACTCTTCAAATGGCGATACCCGATGACATTGAGAGATATCCCTAACGTCCTATCTGAATCTGAATGGCCCAGCGCTATCGCGCCGCGATCCTGAGCGCGGAGTCGGTTCCCTTCGCCAAGGTGGGGGGGCTGGCGGACGTGATTGGGGCGCTCAGCCGCGCCGTGGCCGACCTCGGATGTTCCGTCGCCGTGTTTCTTCCCCGGTACGGCGACCTGACGCTACCCGAGGGTGCGGAGCTGGAATTGGTCGCGAGGATCGAGGTGCCCGTCGGTGGGGAGGACCATCCCGGTCTGATCTACCGCCTGCGACACCCGGCCCACCCACCCCACTACCACCACTTCTTCATCGCGAACGAGACCTTCTTCGGCAGGTCCGGCATTTACGTCGATCCCAAGACCGGAGAGCCGTTCCCCGATAACGCCGCGCGGTTCACCTTCTTCTCGCGGGCCTGCCTCGAGGCGATGCGCGCCACGGCGTATGTCCCCGACGTGATCCACGCGAACGACTACCAGACCGCGCTCGTCCCAGCCTACCTTCGGACTCTCTACGCCGAGGACGCGTTCTTCCAGATGACCGCGAACATTCTCTCCCTCCACAACCTGGGCTACCAGGGCGTCTACCCGCCGGAGACCATGCGGCTCGCGGGATTTCCCGACCACTTCTTCTACCCCCTCTCGCCGTTCGAATTCTGGGGGCGGATGAATTTCCTGAAGGCCGGGATCCAGTTCGCGGACCGACTGACGACGGTGAGCGAGCGCTACGCCGAGGAGATTCAGTCGGGGGAGGAGTTCGGGTTCGGCCTGCAGGGCACCCTGAACGCGCGCCGCGCCGATCTCACGGGGATCCTGAACGGGATCGACGTGAACATCTGGAATCCGAGAACCGACCGAATGATCGCCGCCCGGTTCGACGCTGAATCCCTGGAGGGCAAGGCGATCTGCAAGGCGGCTCTCCTCGAGGAAGTCCAGCTTCCACGAAAGCCCGAGCTGCCTCTCGTGGGGGTGATCTCCCGACTCGTCGACCAGAAGGGCTTCGATCTCGTGGAGGGCGCCGCCGAGCGGCTCTTCGCGCTGCCCGCGCGGTGGGTCGTCCTCGGCAGCGGCGAGGCGCGGTATGAGGCGTTCTTCCAGGCCATGGCCGAGCGGCACCGCGATCGTGTCGCCTATCGTCGCGGTTTCGACGATCCGCTGGCCCATCGGATCGAGGCCGGCGTCGATTTCTTTCTCATGCCCTCCCGATACGAGCCGTGCGGGCAGAACCAGATGATGAGCATGCGCTACGGCACCATCCCGGTCGTCCGGGAGACCGGCGGGCTCGCCGACACGGTGACGCCGATCGTCCCGGGCGAGGGCGTGGACGGCACGGGCATCCTCTTCGGCCCCTACACCCCGGACGCGCTTCTCGAGGCGGTTCAGCGCGCGCTCGGGCTCTACGCGGATTCCGCTGGCCTGAACCGGGCGCGCCGAAACGGCATGGGGCTCGATTTCTCCTGGACCGGCTCCGCCCGAAAGTACGTCCAGCTCTATCGGCAATCGAATACGTCGCGGCGGATGGGTGCCGGGTTCAACCGCTGGATCGAGACGGTGGAGCGGGGAGATCGTCCCGGTCCGGCGGAGACTTCCAGAGGGTGGGAGCCCCCGGGGTCCCCTTGACGGGCTCGCTCGGACGAGGCTAAACTCGCGCGGCTTCGAGGAGAAATGAGCGAGCGGAAGTAGCTCAGCCCGGTAGAGCCCCACCTTGCCAAGGTGGTTGTCGCGGGTTCAAATCCCGTCTTCCGCTCCATATTTTTTGCCCTTACCTCGAAAAATCCCTCTGTAAGTGTTGCCCCTCTCCTGCGCGCGTGGTAGTTATTCCTCCCGGCGCCGACGTACTCGGATCGGCACGACGCTCACGAAAGGAGAGGTGCATGCCAGCAAAGAAGCGCGCACGCAAGCCCGCGAAGAAGAAGGTCGCCTCCAGGAAGAAGCGCAAGCCGAACGCCGCGTTCATGAAGCCGCTCATGCCGTCCGCAGCCCTCTCAGCTGTGATCGGCGCGAGGGCCATGCCTCGTACCGAAGTGACGAAGAAGCTGTGGGCCTACATCAAGCGGAACAAGCTCCAGGACAAGATGAAGCGGACGATGATCAACGCGGACGACAAGCTGCGGGTGATCTTCGGAGGGAAGCGCCAGGTCAGCATGTTCGAGATGACCAAGCACGTGTCGAAGCACCTGAAATAGCGATTCAGCTTCTTCGCTGAGTCGTCGGTTGCACCGCGTCCCGTCGCTCCCCACGCGACGGGACGTTGTCTTTTCGAGGATGACGGGAGGGCGGCTACCGAAAGAGCCTGGGGAAGAGCGCCCCGGCGCGGCGTCGGTACTCGCGGTAGGCGTCGCCGAAGCGCGCGACCAGGTGCTCCTCCTCGCGGCGGACGCGGAGGGGGAGAAGCGCGAGGAACACCACCCCCATCGCCGCGACAAGCCAGCTTGCCAGGACGACGGCCAGCGCTACGTGCATCGCGAGCCCCGCGGCGTAGAGGGGGTGGCGCACCCAGCGGTAGGGCCCGAGGGTGACCAGCTGGTGCTCCTCTCGGGTGACGTAGGTCGGGGTGACGTTGTTTCCCAGAGAGCCGAGCGTCCACGCGACGGCCGCGAGGAGCAGGGTCGCCGCCCCCACGCCGGTCCAGCGAAGCCAGAGAGGGAGCGGGACGCGGCTCCATTCCAGCCACGGCGGATCGATCAGGATCAGGATCCAGAGGGAGAGCGCCACCAGGCGGAGGAGCCGGACGAGAACGCGGTCTGGCGCGCGCTCCGTGAGCGGCGAGCCCCCGCGCTCCGCCCTCGCCCGGAAGTAGGCCGAGATTCCCAAGGCCGCGAGGAGGACGCCCCCGGCGATGGCGCGGAAGGGAGCCGTCTCAGTCAAGGTTGGGTCTCGCCCGAAAAACTCCGAGGGCGTCCTGGCGTCCCCGGAAGACCGCTTGTAGTATGAAGGCAGCAGACCTCCGATCGTGGGGGCGGCGGCGCGGCTGGGCAAGTGGACCGCGCCCGAGGCACCATAGGAGCCGCCGCGGCGCTTCGGGAGGCAATACAATCGCCGATCCCGGGCCCTGACCTGGACCGGGCCGAGAAAAGGCTCTCAGCGGCCCGCCAGGCCCTTGGCGGCCACTCGAGCGGCGGCTAGGGAGGGCTGTTTCGTGCGTCACGTGGTCATACGAACTTGCCCCATTTGCCCGGCACGGCGCGCCGTGGCCGAGCGGGTGGCGGCGGAGTTGGGCCGCGTTCCCGATGTGCGAGCCGAGATCACGCGCGGCGGGCTGGGGGAGCTCTCGGTGACCGTCGATGGGAGATCGGCCTTTCGTTCGTGGGGAATTCTGATCGCCCCGAGCGCGAAGAAGGTCTTGCGGCAGGTGGAGGCCTTGCTCTCCGCTTAGTCCCCGGTCGAGACGACGCGTCGCACGAAGCGGACCACCGCGGCCAGCCCGAACGCCGCGACGAGGATCGCGATCCACGGCAATACCCACTCGACACCGCCGAGGCCCGCCAGCGCGCCGGCAGCCACGAAGGTCAGCGTCATCTCGCCAACCCAGAGCGCGCCCCAGATGGCGACAGCTCCCGGGGCCCACCGCGACCGTTGCCACGCGCCGACGGCCGCGGGCGGCGCGCTGAACGGGAGCGCGCTCAAGATCGCGATCGCGAGCCACTCCACCCACGTGATGGGGCCCGGACCCACGATCAGGCGGGGGACGATCGCGGTCCAGCAAACGATCCCGCCGGCGAGCGAGGCGAGCACGACGAGGCAGAGGAGGTAGATTCCCAGGGGGCGCTTCATACCACCCTGACTATAGCGCCTGCGGCCCGCTGGCCCCCGACGTGATTACTTCCGGCGCGCCTGGGGTGACGTGCACCGTGTCCTCGATCCGGATTCCGCCCTGCGCGCACCACGCGTCAACCTTGGGCCAGGAGACGGCGTCGGCAAGCTTCGCCCGGCGCTCCGGGTTCTGGAGCAGCGCGGGGATGAAGTAGATCCCCGGCTCGATGGTGATGACGTGCCCGGGCGTGAGCGGGAGATCGGTTCGCTGGAGCTTTCGCCCGGGCCGGTCGCTGGGCTTTCGTCCCGGAAACGACCCTCGGGCGTCGCGGACGCCGAGACCGACCATGTGCGAGATCCCATGCGGAAAGAAGAGCTCGATCGCTCCCCGCTCGATCAAATCATCGGGCGAGCCGCGGACGATTCCCATCGAGGCGAGCCCCTCAGCCGTCTCGCGGAAGGCCGCCAGGTGGATCTCCACCAGCTCCGCGCCGGTGCGGCAACGCTCGATCGCGCGTCGCTCGATGGAGAGGACCAGGTCGTAGAGATCGCGCTGTTCGGGCGTGAACGTGCCGGTGGCCGGAAAGGTCCGCGTCACGTCGCACGCGTACCGCCCCGCCCCGGCCGCGGCGTCGATCAGCACCAGCTCTCCCGCGGCCAAGATCCGGTCGGTGGGCGCGAAGTGGAGCACCGCCGAGTTCGGTCCCGATCCGACGATGGTGTCATAGGCGAGACCATCGGCTCCGGCGCGGAGAAAGGCGCACTCCAGCTCGAGCGCGATCGTCCGCTCGCTCACGCCGGGTCGGATGACCTCCTTCGCACGCGCGTAGCCCGCGGCGGTGGAGGCCGCCGCCGCGCGGATCCGGGTTAGCTCGACCTCATCCTTGGGTCGGCGCGCGTGGGAGAGGATCTCTTGAAAGGCCACCGTCCGCGGCATGTCAAAGCGCTGGCCCGGAAGCTCGCAGCCCAGCATGGCGACGGGCCGTCCTCCGCGCGCCGCGAGCCACGCCCCCAGCAGGCCGATCGAGGTTCCCTCCGCCTGGGACGCCGCTTCCCAGATGCGCTCGCGGTCGGTGACGTCGGGAACGAAGTCGGTCCACCCGTCGTGCGGATCGAATGCGAGCAAGGCACCCGGGCATTCTCGGTCGGTGAGGTAGTAGTACTCGGGGTGGGACCGGAAGGGGTAGTTCTGGTCGCCCGATCCGGGAATGAGAATCCGGTCGCCGGCCCCGATCAGGACGACCTCGTCGCGAAGTCCCCAGGCCTTGGCGACGCGCGCGCGGCGGGCCCCCACGTGGGCTGGGGTTGTGCTCAATGAGCGCGCGCCTTCGAGCCGAGATCCTCTTCCGTGAGCCAGGGCGCCACGCGGCGAAGCTTCTCGACGATCAGCGTACGCTCCTCCCTCCTCGCGGCTTGGTAGCGCAGCTTGAGGCGCTTCAGGGTTTCCGCTCTCTTCCACCGCTTGCGAAGCCAGGAACGTCGTCCATCTCTCGACAAATGAGTCTCCTTTTAGGTTGGGAGCGGAGGCCGCTCCCGGTGATATCCCGTGCGCGCCTGATAGGCCTCGCCCAGGTCGAGGAGGAGCCCCTCCTCGAAAGCCGACCCCATGATCTGAAAGCCCGCCGGCAGGTGGCCGCGGCCGAAGCCGCAGGGCAGCGCGATCGCGGGGAGCCCGCAGGCGTTGCCGATCGCACCCACCGGATCCGGGTAGGGAAGGGTCTTGGTGAGATCGTCCTTGATCGCCGGCGATACGGACAGGAAATTCGGCGTCACGATCACGTCGTACTTCGCGTGGAAATCGACCATCTTCCGCTGCAGGACGGCGCGCATCCGCATCGCCTTGACGTAGTCGGCGCCGGTCACGGGCCTCGCGATCTCACTCTGATAGGGCGCGTACACGTCGTGAAGCTTCCAGACCGACCCGTCGCGGAAGAAGTTCTCGAAGGTGCAGATCGCCTCGGCGTAGAGCACGGTCGTCGCCACCTCGCTTGCGGGAAACTCCGGCAGCGTCGTCTCCTCGATCGCGAGGCCCATGGCCTTCAGCTCGGAGACGGCGCTGTCGAACGCCTGCTTCACCTCCGCCTCCGCGCCTTTCGTCTTCGCGAAATCCATCGGGATCAGCGCGGCCCGAAGCCGCGACAGGTCGGGCTTGCGCCGTCCCAGTTTTACCGGTTCCTCCGAGCTGCTTGGGTCTTCGGGATCGACCCCCGCGATCGCCTGCAAGATCGCGCGGCAATCGGCGGCCGAGCGTGCGAGCGGCCCGATCTTGTCGAGCGTCCAGGAGCCAACCATCCCGCCGGAGCGGCTGACGCGTCCGTACGTGGGCCGAAGGCCGGTGATCCCGCAGAAGGCCGAGGGGCAGAGGATCGAGCCCCACGTCTCGGTGCCGATGGCGAATCCGACGAGCCCGGCCGCCACCGCCGCTCCGGAACCCGACGAGGATCCGCCCGTCCAGTGGTCCCGGTTCCAGGGATTTCGCCCGGGACCCTGGAGCGAAGCGTCGGCGTAGCGGTAGCCGAGGCAACCCGCGAACTCCACCATGGCGAGCTTGCCGAGCAGGACCGCGCCCGCCTCGCGCAGCTTCCGGATCACCGTCGCGTCGGTGTCAAACACTTGGTCCCGCGTCGGCTGGGCGCCCCAGGTCGTCTTGGTGCCGGCGGTCGCGAGGAGGTCCTTGGCGCCGTAGGGGACGCCGTGGAGCGGGCTCTTGATGCGGCCTCGACCGATCTCCTGCTCGGCTTCGCGCGCCTGAGCCAAGGCGAGATCCGGCGTCACCGTCGCGAACGCGTTCAGCATGGAGCCATACTTTCGGATGCGGTCCAGGTACGCCTGGGTCAGCTCGACCGGAGAGAGACGACGCGAATGGATCCGGTCCCCCAGCTCGACCGCCGGGAGGTAGAGGATATCCTCGCCAATCGTGCTCACCGTGTCCTCCCAGATTTCAGTGCGCGAAAGATCGTCGCGGGGGGGCTCCCGGCGGGGAGCTCGAACGAGCGCACGACCTTGAGCATGTCGGCCACCGACTTCTTCTGGCTCTCGATCTCTTTCCGCATGGCGGCGCTCATCGCGCGGCGGGGTGGATGCTTGGCCTGCGACCATTCCCCTTCGTGCGTTTCCGCCCCGTGGGCGTCTGCGATCGGGACGGTGGCCGCCGCTGCGGCGCCCGCGGCGAGGAGCTGGACGAATCTCCGCCGATCCATATTCCTTTCGTCCGATCCCATCGTCGAGCCTCCTTCCGGGTCTTGGGGACCCAGGAACGTAGCACCTCGGTCGCGCCGCCGCCAGCGCGAGCGACTAGCGCTTCGTCCCCGCCGAAACCGCCCTTATGATGGCGCCGTGAGAACCCAATCCGGGGTCCGGGGGTAGTGGGGGCCAAACAGGTCGCGATCGTCGGCGGGGGAGTGATCGGCCTCTGCTGCGCCCACTCTCTCCTCACGCGGGGGCACCGGGTCACCGTCATCGAACGCGGCCCGGCCGACCACGACTGCTGCTCCCTCGGGAACGCGGGATACATTTCCCCCAGCCATTTCGTGCCGCTGGCCGCCCCGGGAATGGTGGGGCAGGCGATCCGCTGGATGGCCGACCCCGAGAGCCCCTTCTACGTCCCTCCCCGCCTCGACCCCGCGTTCCTCGCCTGGGGGTGGCGCTTCTGGCGAGCCTCCAACCCCGAGCGGGCCCGCCGGGCCGGGCCTCTGCTCCGCGATCTCAACCTCGCGAGCCGGGAGCTGTTCGTGGAGCTGTCCGAGAAGACGCGGAACGAGTTCGAGCTCGTTCGAGAAGGGCTCCTCGCCCTCTTCCAGTCCGAGCGCGGCCTCCGCGAGGAGATCCGCCACGCCGAGCGGTCGCGGGAGCTGGGCATGCCGGCCGAGGTCCTCGACGCGCGGGGCGCCCAGGCCCTCGAGCCCGGGCTCACCATGAAGGTGGTCGGCGGCGTCCACTACCCCCTCGATTCGCACGTCACGCCGCAGCGGTTCCACGCGTCGCTGTCGCGCCTCGTCCGCGAGGGGGGCGGAGAATTTCTTTGGGAGGCGGACCTCCAATCTTGGAGTCGAGGTCCCCGCGCGATCCGCGCGGCGGTGACCTCGCGTGGAGACGTGGAGGCCGACGAATTCGTGGTGGCGGCCGGATCGTGGTCGTCGCGCCTTCTTCGTCCCCTCGGCATCCGCCTCCCGCTCCAACCCGGAAAGGGATACAGCCTGACGCTCCCCACGCCGAGGGAGAGACCGCGAAGGGCGGTCCTACTTCAAGAGTGCCGGGTCGCCATCACGCCGATGGGCACGTCGCTTCGGGTGGGTGGGACGATGGAGTTGGGCGCATGGAACGGCGGGATCAGCCCGCCGCGGATCCGCGGAATCCTCCGCTCGCTGGCTCGACACCTGCCGGCGTTTCGCCCCGAGGATTTCGACGACTGCCGCGCCTGGAGTGGCCTTCGGCCCTGCACCCCCGACGGCCTTCCCTATTTGGGGCGCTTCGCGCGGTTCGAAAATCTCTCCGTCGCGACCGGCCACGCGATGATGGGATTGAGCATGGCGCCGATCTCCGGGAAGCTCATCGCCGAAGCGCTCTCGGGGGAAGCGCCGTCGATCGATATCGCCCTCCTTCGTCCGGACCGTTACGCGTGACGAAGGCGCGATCCAGCGCACCGACGCGGCGCCGGGCCGCCCCACCGCCGCGGTCGGCGACGACGCCGGGCGCTGGACGAGCCGCCCCGCGAGGGCGGAGTGGGGTCCTCGCCATGATCATCCCGGCCGGCCTCGCGGTGGTGCTCGCGCTTCCGACGTTCTCGTTCACCTACCTCTTCGATGACTACGACTTTCTGGGCAGGGCGCAGAGTTTTCGCCCGAGCCAGCTCCTCCCTGACCCGAATTTGCTCTTCTACCGACCGATCTCGAGGGAGATCTACTTCGGCATCCTCTACGCGCTCGACCCCAATCATCCGATCTGGGGGCGGGTCGCCAACGCGGCCATTCTGGTTCTCTCGGTGGCTCTCCTCGGATCGATCCTGACCAAGCTCCTCGGGGTCCGCGCGGGATTGGCCGGGGCCGTCGCGTTCGCGAGCCTGGGGGCGGCTCCGGTCATCGTGGGATGGACCAGCGGCTGCCAGGATCTCTTGGCGATCGCGTTCGTCCTGACGGCGCTCCGCGCGGAGCTTTCCGGACGGACGGTGCTGGCGCTCGCGGCGACCGCGTGCGCGCTCCTCTCGAAGGAGACGGCTGTCGCGCTCGTACCCGCGATCGCGCTGGCGCGGTGGCTCGGCCGCGAAACGCCTCGCCGCCTGGCTGCCAATCTCGCCGCCTATGGTCTCCTCGTCGTGGCGTGGGCCGCCGCGCACCCGGGCGTCCGTCGCCTCCTCGCGGGGGGAATGGAAAGTGACAATCCGGGTGTCGCCTACCTGACGATCCAGAGCGCGGACCGATGGGGTTCGCTGGGGAAGGGAGTGGCGACGCTGTTCAACGTGGCCATCCCGGGAGCGGGCACGGTCTGGCCCGAAGAGCTGAACACGACGCTCTTGATCGCCGCGGCGCTCGTCGTCATCGGCGTCTGGAAGGCGTGGCGGGCACCCGACGGGAGCGGGAGCCGTGTCTCCACCACGCGGGTTGTCGCCTGGGCGCTCCTTTTGGCCGTTCCGCCGCTCCTATTGATCAGCGTTCTGGTGCACAACTGGCAGCCCTACTACCTGGCGCTGGCCGCGATCGGAACGAGCATGCTGCTGGCGTTGGCGCTCTCTCGCCTCCCGTGGGCGGCGGCCGCGGGAGTCTGCCTCGTCTTTCTCTGTCTGGGGATCTGGTGCCGTGGGATGGATCTCGGCTCGGAGGTCCTCACCGAGCGGAATCTGAGACCTCCGATGGATCGAATCCGGAAGGTCGAGGCCGCGATCCGGGCGCGCATCCCACGCATGGAAACGCCGACCCATGTCTATCTTTCGGTCTACACGCCCAAGGATCCGGCGGTCCCGCTCCACCTCTTCCGGTTTCAGGCGCTCCGCCTCTGGTACCGCGACCCCTCGATCGACACGATGCGCCCCGAGTGGCGCCGGCCCCATCCGCCGTCGGAGCACCTGGCCTGGGTCGCGCCCGATCTGAGCCTCCACGAAATCGACACACAGACGCTCGCCGCGAGACCTCTGGCCGCCGATTCGAGCACCTACGAATACGGCGCGACGCTTCGCGCGTATGCCCAGGGGCTCGCGGCGACCGGAAACATCGATCGGGCCATCCAGATTCTCCTCTCGATGTACGCCCCGGATGGATATGTCGCCGCGCTGAATCGCCGATTGGCCGGCGCGCTCCTGCTTTCCGACGGACGGGACCGCGACGCGGCGTCTCTGCTTTCGGAGACACAATCGATCGCCCGCGAGGACGCGATCCTGGCGGCCACCGAGTTCTTGGCAAACCCGTCGCGCCGGGACATCGATGGGCCAGTCTTGCAGTCCCTGGGTGTCTCGCCCGCCGACACGGCCGCTGTGCGCGCCGTGATGCGAACGCTCGCGCTCCAGAATCGACGAGACGCCACGATTCGATTCGCGCGACGGCTCCTTGGATTGAAGCCCGGCGACTGGGAAGCCGAGGCGCTCCTCCGCTGGCTGAGGCAGGGGAGCGAGGCGAGGCGGGTGACGGCTCCGGCCGTTTCGGATTCGCTCTGGTGAGATCGCCGCAGTTCGGCCGCCATCGGATCGAGGAGTGGGCGCTCGATCCCGAAACGATCTACCTGAATCACGGGACCGTCGGGGCGGCGCCGCGTTGGGTGCTCGCCAAGCAGCAGGAGATTCGCGACGAGATCGAGCGGCGGCCGTCCCAGTTCCTGCTCCGAGAGCTGACCGGGATCATCGTCGGAATGCCGCGGACCGATCCACCCCGCATCCGCGTCGCCGCGGGGGCCGTGGCGGAGTTTGTGGGCGCGAGCGGCGACGACCTCGTCTTCGTCGACAACGCCACCGCGGGCGCGAACGCCGTGCTCCGCTCGCTACCCCTGAAGACCGGAGACGAAATTCTCCTCACCGATCACACCTACGGCGGGGTCTTGAACGCGGCCAAGTTCGCCGCCCGCGAGCGAGGGGCCACGGTGCGAATCGTCGAGCTTCCCTATCCCGTGGTCGATCCCGGCTCGGTGGCCGACGCCGTCGTGGCCGCCATCGGCCCGCGCACGCGCCTTCTCCTCGTCGACCACATCACCTCCGAGAGCGCGCTGATCCTCCCGGTCCGGGAAATCGCCGAGCGCTTTCATGCGAGGGGGATTCCGATCCTGGTGGACGGAGCCCACGCGCCGGGGGCCATTCCACTCGACATTCCGTCTCTGGGCGTCGACTGGTACTACGCCAACCTGCACAAGTGGGCGTTCACACCTCGCTCGTCGGCATTTCTCTGGGTGGCGCCGGCTCGGCGAGAGGGGCTCCACCCGACGGTGATCTCGTGGGGGCTCGACCAGGGGCTACACGCGGAGTTTGACCTACTCGGTACTCGAGATCCCTCGGCCTTTCTCGTAGCACCCGACGCGATCGCGTACATGCGTCGCCTGGGAGTCGACGCGATTCGGGACCACAATCACGCGCTCGCCTGGGGGGCGGCGCGGCTCTTGAGCGATCGTTGGGGGACCCAGCTTGGAATGCCGGAGTCGATGGTGGGCTCGATGGTGACGATCCCGCTCCACGAGCGGATGGGGTCCACACGGGAGGACGCGGCTCGGCTACGGGATGCGCTCCTCTACGAAGATCGCATCGAGGTGGAGCTACACGCCCGGCGCGGGCGGCTCTGGGTACGCGTCTCGGCCCAGATCTACAACGAGCTCGCCGACATCGAGCGCCTGGATACCGCGATCCGGGCGCGCTAGCCGTTGGCCCGGACCGGCGCCGCTAGGCACCGGCCGCTACTTCCCCTCGCGAAGGTTCTCGGTTCCCCCTACTTCCTCTGCCAGGGGAAGAGGGAGACGCCCACGCCGGCGACCACCCGGTTCGCGCTCGCGTTGAATTCACCGTCGGCGTTGGCCTCGTGCTGGTAACCGAGGTTGAAGTTCACCGCCGCGTTCGAGCCGACCAGGATGCGCGCGCCGCCGCCGACCATGGGCGCGAGCACGGCCGTCTCATCGAAGGAGAAGCCGTCGTAGAAGAGAGCCCCAAAGCCGAAGCTCGCGAACGGGATGACGCCCCCGGTCGCCGAGAAGTTGTAGATCAGGCCCGCCGACGCGCCCAGGGCCGTGTCGCTGTTCCCGTTGTCCGATTGATGGCGAGCCAGGACCGCCGCGGTCACCTCGTAGTGGCGCGAGACAACGAACCCCACGGTCGGCGTGAGGTCGAGCCTCGTCGAGGTCTCGACGTTCCCGTATCCCTCCCGCTTGAAATTCTGGTGGCTGAACGTGACGGTCGGCGCGAACTCGATGGATCCAGGCGCCAGCTGATCGGCCGCCGCCGGAGCCGGCGCCGAGACCAGCGCGACGACGAGCGGCATCGCGAGACGCAAAGCCTGCGATAGCGTCTTCATGGTCAGTGCTCCTTCCCTTCGGAATTCTTGCGTGTGGATCGATTCAGCCGCGGCCCCGACGGCGCGCGGCATTCCCCGCCGTCTGAAGATGAGCAATATCCGGGCCGATCCACCTGGCCCACCTCTTGCCTGAACAAGGGTGGGTTCCCACCGGGGGTATGATCATGAACATTAGGAAGATGGCTCATTCTATTTTGAATAAATCATTTAGAGAAATAGAGCCTTTCCAGCCATGGCGCCAAAACGGTGCGCGCGGTGCACGGCGCCGCACAACCCGGCGGGGCTTCGATCTCGCGGCCGTTGCGATTTGCGTGCTGGCGCTGTACGCGATGGGATGCGACAAGCTCCTGACGAGCCCTCCCGCGCTCGGAGACCGGTTCGACCAGCCGATGGAGGGCTTGGACAACGGCGAGCTGGGCGACTTTCAGGACGGGCAGGTCCAGTTTCGCAAGTCCTTCACGATCTCGGAAGGATTGGGCCCGATCTTCAACAACGTCTCCTGCGCTTCGTGCCACAGCGGGGACGGCCGGGGAACGACCGAGAACATCCTCGTCCGCTTCAGCAGGGGCACAGATTTGGTCCCGGGCGAAGGAGGGCCGCAGATCCAGGATCGGGCGATTCCCGGCGCGGTGGCCGAGCAGCTCCCGGCCGGCGTCGACGTCTCGCTGCGGATGCCTCCGCCGGTCTTTGGCGTCGGCCTGATCGAAGCGATCACCGACTCGACAATCCTGTCGCACGAAGATCCGAGCGACTCCGACGGGGATGGAATCTCAGGGCGCGCGAATCTCGTCACGCCGCCCCCCTACGTTCCCGCCACCGAGCCCGGGGGTGGACCCGGCCCGCGGGTGGGGCGCTTTGGCCGCAAGGCTCAGGTCTCCTCCCTCTTCCAGCAGACCGTGGTGGCCTACTCCCAGGACATGGGCGTCACGTCGAGCGCCCTATCGGCGGAGAATCTGAACCCGCTCACGCCGCCCGGGCTTCCGAACCCCGACCGCGTCTCCGATCCCGAGGTGGGCGACGGACCGGTGAACGACGTCATGCAGTACATGCGGATGCTGAATCCGCCGACGCCGGGCGAGTGGACCGATGCTCGTCGCCAGGGCCAGGCCCTCTTCACATCGGCGCAGTGCGTGAAGTGCCACGTGCCTACGATGCATACCGGGCCGCATGAGATCGACGCGGTCGCCAACCGGGACGTGACCCTCTACTCCGACCTGCTGCTCCACGATCTGGGGGACGCGCTCGCGGACAATCGCCCCGATGGAAGCGCGGACGGACGGGAGTGGAGGACGGCGCCCCTCTGGGGAATGCGGATCGCGCGCGAGTTCCTGAACGGTACTCTCCTCCTCCTACACGACGGGCGTGCCCACTCCGTGGACGAAGCGATCCGTCTCCATGGCGGCGAAGCCACGTCGGCCCGCGACGCGTTCCTGGCCATGTCGTCCGCGGACCAGGCGGCGCTCATCGACTTCGTGGAGTCTCGGTGAGCGCGCGCGCGTTGATTCTTGGAATCGTCGCAGCGGCGATTCTCGGCGAGGGCGGATCCGCGTTCGCGAGCGACGCTCCCGCTCGTCCCGCGGGAGGCACCGCGAAGCACCCGGCGACCCGTCCAGGTCCGGCGCCGCCGCCGGTCGCGTCGCCCGTCGACAATGAGGATTCGCCGTGGAACGACCGTCAGGGGGCCTATCACGGGGATCTCCGCGGCATCGCCTGGGGCGGTCAGGGCGAGCTCCGCTTCGCCGAGGACCGAGTTCGGGGCGTCACCGATCCCGAGTGGTTCTCGGTCGGCCGAGTGGGCGGCTTCCTCTCGGTGCGGGTCAGCTCTCGGATCCATGTCCTCGGGGAAGGGGCTTGGGATCAAGGCACCAACGATTTCAGCATGGAACAGCTCGAGGTCCGGGCCCTGGTCCGGCGCGACCTGCAGCTCCACGCCGGCGTGTTCCTCGTCCCGCTGGGGCGCACGAACCTGACCCATGAGGCGCCGGTCTACGAATTCGCGGAGCGCTCCCTTCCGGCGACGCAGATCATCGGCGTTCCGAATCCGCAGCTCGGCGTCGGGGTCCGGGGCATCATGGGGAAGATCGGCGGCTGGCCTCTCTCGTGGGAGGCGGACGCCGTCACGGGGTACGACGACGGCCTGATCATGGACGCAGTCGGCGGAACGAGGGTTCCGGCGGGCCGCAACAATTACGGCGACAATAACGGAGTTCCGGCCCTCGTCGGGCGCCTCGCCCTCCATCCCTCCACCGCGACCGAGCTCGGCCTGGCCGCCCAGAGCGGCCGCTACAACGAGACGGTGCTCGGGGGCATCACGGTGGACAATCCCCGCTACGTCCACGTCGTGGTCGCCGACGGGACCGGTAGCCTCGGGGGCTTTGGCCTCTTCAGCGAGGCGGCGATCGCGATCGTCGACGTGCCGCCTGGACTCGGGACGATCTTCGCGGAGCGGCAGTGGGGCGCCTCGGTGGAGGTGACCCGGAAGCTCTTCGAGCCGATCCGAAAGAGCTGGGGCCGGACCCGGCTCACGGCCGCGCTTCGGGTGGACGCGGTCGATTTCGACCGGGCGATTCTCGGAGATTCGCGATCGCGCCTCTCCACCAGCCTCAACTTTCACCGACTTCCCATCGGCGTGGTGCGCCTCGGCTGGTACTACGAGCTGGCGCGCGACCGATTCAACAACGAGACGCCGAAGGCCGGCGTCACGGTGACCACCGCCGCCTACTTCTAGCTTCGCCCGCGGCACCGCCCCGCCCTTGAAGAAACCCCCTGGGGTGGGGCATCATCAGACCATCCGATCGAGACCGGCCGAGCCTCGCCGAGCTCCGATGTCCTCTCCAACCAACGGATTCCCCACGGGGACTGTAGCTCTAATTATGCGTGACCGGGTCACGGAGCTGCTGCGCGCCCGGCTGGGCGCCAGCCGCCGGATCGCCCTGCCGCTGGGACTTCTGCTGCTTGGCTCCGTTCTCGGCTGCGGGACCAAGCCGGCACCCCGAAACGCCCGCGTGCCGGTGACGGTCGCCGCGGCGGTGGAGGGGGCGGTCCCCTTCGCGCTCAGCTCGACCGGCACGGTGGAGGCCATCCGGACCGCCGCCGTCGGCTCCCAGGTGGGCGGCACGGTCCAGGGCGTCGCGTTCCGAGAGGGCGACGACGTCGGGGCAGGGCAGCTCCTGATCCAACTCGACCCCAGGCCCTTCCAGGCCGCGTTGGACCAGGCGCTCGCCGCGCTCTCACGAGACCGATCCCGCGCCGAGACCTCGCGCCTCGAAGCCGAGCGGGCGAAGAGTCTCTTCGCCCAGAACATGCTCTCCCAGTCGGAGTGGGATCAAAGCCGGGCGGACGCCGAGGCCATGGCCGCGACCGTCCGAGCCGATTCCGCGGCCGCCGATTTGGCGAAGCTCAATCTCGAGTACTCCGCGATCCGGGCCCCGATCTCGGGCCGGTCGGGCCGCCTCCTGGTCCACGAAGGCGACTATGTGAAGGCCGCGACCAGCGATCCCTTGGTCACGATCATTCAGCCCCACCCGATCCGCGTCCGGTTCACGGTGCCGGACCGGAACGTTCCGCTTCTTCAGCGCCACCGTGCGGAGAATCCGCGCGTCGAGATCCGCCTGGACGGCGATTCCACGAGCGCGATCCAAGGAAGGCTCGTCTTCGTGGACAACGCGGTCGACCCCGTGAGCGGCACGCTGCTCCTCAAGGCCGAGTTTCCCAACCGGGACGGCCGGCTCGTACCGGGGCAGTTCGTCGACGTCCGCCTGGTCCTCTATGTCGTGCCGCGTGCGCTTACCGTCCCGGCCCGGGCCGTTTCGGTGGGGCAACAGGGATCGTACGTCTACGTCATGAATCCGGACTCCACGGTGACGCCGAGACCTGTGAAGGTCGATCGGGTGTCCGACGATGTCGCGATCGTGGCGATCGGCCTCAAGGCCGGGGAGTCGGTGGTGACCGACGGCCAGCTCCGGCTCTCGGCGGGCGCCAAGGTCTCCGTCCGCGCGTCGATCGGGAGCGACGAATGAACCTCTCCGGAATCTTCATCAGGAGACCGATCATGACGACGCTGGTCATGGCGGGGATCCTCATCTTTGGCGTCGTCGGGTACCGGCTCCTGCCGGTGAGCGATCTTCCGAACGTCGACTATCCGGTCATCTCCGTCAGCGCGAACCTGCCCGGGGCGAGCCCCGAGACGATGGCTTCGGCCGTGGCCACTCCGCTCGAGAAGCAATTCACGACGATCGCCGGGATCGACGCCATGACCTCCTCGAGCAGCCAGGGGAGCACCTCGATCACGCTCCAGTTCGCGCTGAACCGCGACATCGACGCCGCGGCCCAGGACGTCCAGGCCGCGATCACGAAGACGCTCCGCTCGCTGCCGAGCGGGATCACGCCGCCCTCCTACCAGAAAGTGAATCCGGCGGACCAGCCGATCCTGTTCTTGGTGCTGACCTCGAAGATGCTCTCCCTCTCGCAGCTCGACGAATACGCCGAGAACACCTTGGCCCAGCGGCTCTCCATGGTCGAGGGCGTGGCGCAGGTTTCGGTGTTCGGGGCGCAGAAGTACGCGGTCCGCATCCAGCTCGACCCCCGGGCGCTTTCGTCCCGCGGGATCGCGATCGGCGAGGTGAGCGACGCGATCCAGGCCGCGAACGCGAACTTGCCGACCGGCATCCTCTGGGGAAAGAGCCGGTCGGCCACCGTCATGGCCAGCGGACAGCTCAAGAACGCGAAGGAGTTCGGAGACCTGGTGGTGGCGTACCGGGAGGGCGCCCCGGTGCGGCTCAAAGATCTCGGCGTGGTCAAAGACGACGTCCAGAACAACCGGGTCGCGGCTTGGTTCAAAGATCAGCGCGCCATCACGCTCGCGATCCAACGCCAGCCCGGCACCAACACCGTCCAGGTGGCGGACGCCGTGCAGGGGCTTCTCGAGCAGGTGCGTCCCCAGCTGCCCGCCTCGATCTCGATCCATACGCTGTACGACCGCTCCGTCTCGATTCGCCACTCCGTGGTGGACGTGCAGTTCACGCTGCTTCTGACCTTGGCCCTCGTCGTCATGGTGATCTTCCTCTTCCTGCGCAACGTGGCGGCGACGGTCATCCCCAGCCTCTCGCTCCCGCTCTCCGTCGTGGGGACGTTCGCGGTCATGCACCAGCTCGGTTACAGCCTGGACAACCTCTCCCTGATGGCCCTGACGCTCTCGGTAGGGTTTGTCGTGGACGACGCGATCGTCATGCTCGAAAACATCCACCGCCACATGGAGCAGGGAAAGCCCGCGCTCCGCGCCGCCCTCGACGGCTCCCGCGAGATCGGCTTCACCATCATTTCCATGACCCTCTCCTTGGTCGCGGTCTTCATTCCCGTGCTTCTCATGGGCGGCCTGCTCGGGCGGCTGTTCCACGAATTCGCGGTGACGATCAGCGCGGCCATATTGGTGTCGGGGGTCGTCTCGTTGACCCTGACGCCGATGCTCTGCAGCCGATTTCTTCGGCACGACGTGTCTCGGAAGCACGGCCGGACCTACGAGGCGATCGAGCGTGTCTATCAGAACACGCTCGGCCTCTACCGACGCACGCTGGGCTGGGTCATGGACCACCGGCGGGCGACCATGGTCTTCTCGCTCGGCATCCTGGTTGGGACCGTGCTCCTATTCCGGACGGTGCCCAAGGGGTTCATTCCGAGCGAGGACACCGGCCGGATCATCGCGACGACGGAAACAGCGGAGGGAACGTCCTTCGACGCGATGGTGGAGCACCAGAGAGCGATCGCCGCGATCGTGGCCAAGAATCCGGACGTGGAGTCGTTCATGTCGTCCGTGGCATCGGGAGGCGGGGTCTCCTCGACCAATCAAGGTCGGCTCATCATCCGGCTCAAGCCAAAGCCCGAGCGCAGGAAATCGGCCGACCGTGTGATCCGCGACCTTCAGCCCAAGGTGGCGCAGGTGCCGGGGATCCGGGTCTTCCTCCAGAACCCGCCGGTGATCAACGTCGGGGGGCGGATCTCCAAGAGCCAGTACCAGTACTCCCTCCAGGGTCCCGATCTGGAGTCCCTCTACGGCGGGGCGAACGATCTCACCGCGCGGCTCAAGAACGCGCCCGAGCTGCAGGACGTGACGAGCGACCTCCAGATATCCAATCCACAGGTCTATGTCGCGATCGATCGCGACCGCGCCGCCGCGCTGGGCGTGACGGTCCAGCAGATCGAAGAGGCACTCTATGACGCCTATGGCTCGCGCCAGGTCTCGACGATCTTCACCTCGACGGATCAGTACTGGGTGATCCTCGAGCTGCTTGCCCGAGTTCCAGCGCGACCAGACGGCCCTGCAGAGTCTCTATCTCGGGACACAGGGCGGCGGCCTGGTGCCCCTGGGGGCGGTGGCGCACGTGACTCCGACCGTCGGCCCCCTGACCGTCAACCACATGGGGCAGATCCCGGCGGTGACGATCTCGTTCAATCTGCGGCCGGGCGTCGCGCTGGGCGAGGGGGTGTCGGTGGTTCAGCGCACGGCCCGCGAGGTGCTTCCCGCGTCGATCACGGGGAGCTTCTCCGGCACGGCGCAGGTATTCCAGTCGAGCCAGCAGGGCCTTCTGCTTCTTCTGCTCCTGGCGGTGCTCGTGATCTACCTCGTGCTCGGGATTCTCTACGAGAGCTTCATCCACCCGCTGACGATCCTCTCGGGGCTCCCGTTCGCCGGATTCGGCGCGCTCCTGACCCTGATGATCTTCCGCACCGAGCTGAGCATCTACGCGTTCGTCGGCATCATCATGCTGGTCGGTCTGGTGAAGAAGAACGCCATCATGATGATCGACTTCGCCCTGGACGCGGAGCGGAACGAAGGGAAGTCGCCCCGAGAGGCGATCGTGGAGGCGTGCCTGGTCCGCTTCCGGCCGATCATGATGACCACCATGGCCGCGCTCATGGGCACGCTCCCGATCGCGCTGGGCTTGGGCACCGGCGCCGAGTCGCGGCGGCCCCTGGGCATCGCGGTGGTCGGCGGGCTGGCGTTCTCCCAGCTCGTCACGCTCTACGTCACGCCGGTCATCTACACCTACCTCGACGCGTTCCAGCGGCGGCTGGTCCGGGCCGGGCTGTCCCCGAAGTGGGGTCGGAGCCGCCGGCCGGAGCTAGAAGAACGCCTCCCCGCCGCCGTCGCCTGACCCGCACCCAACGAGAGGGGGCCGCCGGCTGTATCCACTGGTGAAGCCGGTCGAGGCAGAGCTCATCGAGCGCGTGAAGCGCGGCGACCTCGCGGCGTTCGACGAGGTGGTGCGTCTCTACTTGAGGCGCGCGTTCGCCGTCGCGTTCCGGGTTTTGCGGAACCGGGAGGATGCCGAAGACCTCACGCAGGAGGCCTTCGTCGCCGCGCTCACGAACATCGCCGCGTTCGACACCCAGCGCCCGTTCGGGCCCTGGCTCTTCCGGATCGTCGTGAATCGGGCGCTCAATGCCCAAAAGGCTCGAGCGCTGCGCCGGATGGAGCCGATCCCCCCGGAGTACGAGGCGGCGGACGCGTCCCCGGAGGCGGCGCTCGAACAAAATGAACTGAGGCGGCATCTCGATCGGGCAATGAACGCGCTGCCCGAGAAACAGCAAATGATCGTCCGTCTCTTTGATCTCGAAGGATTTTCCAGCGCCGAAATCGGCGACATGCTCGACCTGTCGCCCGGGACCGTTCGCTGGCATCTCCACGAAGCGCGCGCCGCGCTCCGCGCCGCGCTCCTGCCCATGAAGGAGGGCACGCCATGAACCAGGAACCCGATCGAGACCAGGAACTCGCGCTGGCGCTCCGCCGGTTGGAGGGCGACGCCGATCTGAACGACGCCGATTGGAATCGGCTTCGGGCCGGCATCGCCCAGAGCGCCGCGCGCCACGTCGCGCGGGCGCCGGAGTCCGACGCGTGGTGGGAGTGCATCGCCGGCTGGGCGCGGGCGGCCCTTCCGCTCGCGGCCGCGGTCGGGGTCTTGCTGATCCTCCTGACTCCCCGGGAATTTGGCTCCGGGAACGACGCGTCAGATATGGCCGACCCGGCCGTCGTGGAGCGGACCAGCCTCGCGATGATCGTCTCCGGGGACGTCCGGGAACAGGAAGCGGTCAGCGCCATCGTCGGACCTAGCGATCGTGGCTGGCTGACGGAATCGGTGATGGGAGGTACCGAGAGATGACAGGGCCACTCGAACCGAGCCGGAAGGTGTCGCCGCGGATCATTTCCGCGCTCGTCCTGCTCGTGACGTTCCTTGTAGGTGCGATCGGAGGGATCTGGCTCGATCGCCACCATCATCACCGTGAGATGGGGCACCGGAGCGCGTGGCGCGAGCGAATGCCGCTCTGGGCCCTCTCGGAGACCGAGCACCGGCGCCGGTGGTCGCGGGTGGCCCGAATTCTGGAGCTCACCGACGAGCAGAGGGCCGCGGCCGATACGATCTTCGCCCAGCGCTCCAGGCAGCTCGACGCCGCACGGGTCGAGATCGAGCCGAAGATGAAGGAGATCATGGGCGCGGCCCGCACCCAGGTCGACAGCCTGCTCACGCCGGCGCAGCGGACAAAGCTTCAGGAATTGCGGAAGACCCGAGGAACCAGAGGAAAGGGAGAGCGGCATTGAGCCTGATGGCGCTCCTTGGGCTCGCGCTCGCCCTGGGACTGCGGCACGCGGCGGACCCCGATCACGTGGTCGCTGTGACGGCCATCACCACCCGGACCAAGCGGATCCTCCCGGCGATGTGGCTGGGCGTGGTCTGGGGACTGGGACACACCCTGACGCTGTTCACGGTCGGGGCCGCGATCATCCTCTTCAATTGGGTCGTGCCGCCGCGGGTTGGACTGTCCCTGGAATTCGCGGTCGGCCTGGCGCTCGTGGGGATCGGATTGCTGAACTTGGGAGCGCCCTCGTCGGGAGACGCGGCGGCATCGGGGCTCGACCCGAAGTCGGGGCGGCTTCCAGCCGGGCGCGCGTTTCTGGTCGGGCTCGTACACGGGCTCGCGGGGAGCGCCGCGGTGGCGCTGCTCGTCCTCGCGACGGTGCGCGATCCTCGCTCCGCGTGCGCCTACCTGTTGGTCTTTGGGATTGGGACTCTCGCCGGGATGGCGTTGATCACCACCGGGATCGCGGCGCCTCTTTCCGCGGCTTCACGGCGTTGGGGCGGGTTTGGCCGTGGGGCGCGGCTGGTGACGGGCGCCATCTCGCTCCTGTTCGGCGCCTGGCTGGTCTATCAGATCGGCTTCAGGGACGGTCTGTTCTTGGCGACGCCGCACTGGACTCCGCACTAGCCGGGCACGGCGCGCCCCCGTCGTGAGAGGAGCGCGTCGAGCGAATAGCGGCCCGCCCCCGCGAAGATCAACGTGAGGAATGGAACGAGATAGACGAGCGCCAGCTCCTTCTTGTTCCACGGATCGTCGGCGTGCTGGATGAAGAACGCCACGAGAAAGAAGATCACCGGCGGGACCGCGGCCCATCGGGTCGCGAGGCCGATCACGACGAAGCTCGAGCAGAGAACTTCGGCAAACACGACGAGGGCGAAGCTCGCGGCCGGCCCGACGCCGATCGGGTTCGCGAACGTGGCGGCGCGCTCTCCGAAATGGAGGAGCTTGGGCAGGCCGTGGCCCCAAAAAAGCAAGCTCCCGATCCCGATGCGAAGAATCAAGAGTCCGAATGAGACGGCGGGACCAGAAGCGACGCCTTTCATGCGGGACCTCCGTGGGAGTCGAACCGGTGGGGATCGGAAGGCACGTGGACAGTACCAGAGAGCGCCCGCATTTCGCTAGAATATGGTGAATTCGTGGGGAGGCAGGATCACGCCGCACCAAGGAGCTCGCGTCATGCGCCTTCGTTTCTCCACGGTTCTCGCTCTCGCGGTCGCCGCCATGGCCCCGCCAGCGCGCGCGGAGCTCAACGCTCGTTACCGGGGCGTCGATCGGATGAGCGGAATGGAAGTCCCCGCCACCGCCCAGCTCTCCGTGGGGCCGGACCGGGCCGCGTTGTCGATCAAGGGCTCGGCCACCGTGCGGATCCTATTCTGGGAGGACACCGGGACCCTCCGAATCGTTGACGACACAAAGAAGACCTACGTCGATCTGGAGCAGTGCGCGGGACCCGCCGCCGGCGGGGCGGCCATGATGTCCGAGATCGAGGGCCTCACGTCGGAACAAAGGCAGATGGCGGACGACATGATCAAGCAATCCGCCGAATCGGACCGGGGGACGTCCCAACCGGAGTACGTGTGGACCAAGAGGGCCCAGAAGGTTCTAGGCTACGATTGCACGGTCGTCGAGGTAAACGAGGGCGGGGAGAAACGGGCGGAGTACTGCGGGTGCAAATCGAAGGACTTCGAGATCACCGAGGCCGAGCGCGCGATCGTGCGGGCGATGCAAACGTGTCTGGGCAGTTTTCTCATGACCGTGAAGCCGTTCGAGGGAGCCACGGCCGGCGCCTTTCGATGGGATTCGAGCACCGATGGATTCCCACTCGTCTCCCGATGCCTTGAAGACCAGAAGATAGTCTTCGACGTCACGATGGAGTCGTTCGACCGGAAGAAACTCTCCGACGACCTTTTCTCGCTCCCCGCAGACTATACGAGCGTCGATTTCTCGACGCCGCCGACGGGGGAGTAGCAGCCCCTTAGCGTTCTTCGGACGGCCGAGCCCGCGGGCCGGGTTGAAACCTTGCGGGGCTCCCCCGCGTAGTCCATTCTGTTCACTGCCGCGCGCCCGACGCTCCAGGGCGCGCGTCTCTGATTCCCCGCTCCTGGACCCCGGGGAGAGTCCCGTCCCGACGGAGGTTTCGATGCTCCAAGTGCGCGGCCTGGTGAAGGTCTACCCGGGTCCGGTCACCGCCCTGAACGGGATCGACCTGGACGTTCCCTCCGGCATGTTCGGCCTTTTGGGACCGAACGGCGCCGGGAAATCGACATTCATGAAGATCCTCGCGGGATTGCTCGAGCCCACGTCGGGAACGGTCACCCTCGACGACACGGACATCCTCAAAGATCCCGAGTGGCTCTGGCCGCGGCTCGGCTATCTGCCCCAGGAATTCGGGTTCTATCCGCACCTGACCGGCGAGGCAATGCTGTCGCACCTCCTGGAGCTCAAGGGCGTGACGGCTCCGCAGGGACGGAAGAAGCTCGTGCAGGAGCTGCTTGAACGGGTGAACCTCTCGTTCGCGGCCAAGCGCTCGGTGAAAGGGTATTCCGGCGGCATGCGCCAGCGCCTCGGAGTCGCGCAGGCCCTCGCGGGCAATCCTCGGCTGATCATCGTGGACGAGCCCACGGCGGGCCTCGATCCGGAAGAGCGCCTGCGCTTCTATCACCTGCTATCCGAGCTGGCGGCCGACCGAATCGTTCTACTTTCGACCCACATCGTGGAAGACGTCGCGGTGCTCTGCCCGCGGGTCGCGGTGATTCGGGACGGGCGACTCCTGGCGGTCACCTCGCCGAGCGACGCGCGCGCGGCGGTGAACGGCCGGGTCTTTGAGGGGACCGTGAGCCCGGAGGATCTGAGCAAGCTTCGCTCCGAGCGGATGGTGACCCAGGCGATCCTGGTCGAGGGAAAGAATCGCGCGCGCATCTACGAGCCGTCGGGCGCGCCGCCGCATGGATTCACTCGGGTCCCGGTCACGCTGGAAGACGCCTACCTCGTGCTCATGCGCCTCGGCTCCCTCCCCAGGGCCTCCATGCACGCCGAGGTGATGGCATGAGTCTCCGGCGCCTCGGGGCCGTCTTTGGCGTGGAGTTTGGCCACACGTTCCGACGCCCGCTCTTCATCGTGCTCGCGTTGATTCTGCTTCTGAGCGCGTTCGGTCTCTCGAGCGGAAAGATGTCAGATCTCGTCCGGGGACAGCTCGGTGGGCGGGACCAAGGCGTGGATCACGTCCGAGTTCGCCCAGACGCAGATGATGACCTTCATCGTGCTCCTCTACTACGCGTTCTTCATCGCGGTGGGGGCGGGGCTGACGCTGCTCCGCGACCGGGAAGAGAAAGTCGACGTCCTCCTTCATTCCACCCCGCTGACCCCCGGGGAATATGTCTGGGGGCGCTATCTCGCCGTGGCGGCGGGCTTCGTGGTGCTGATGCTCTGGCAGATCGCTACGACCGCGTTCTTCAATCACGTTGTGCCCAACGCGGAAGCGGTGGAGATCCGGGGGCCGTTCCAGCTCATGAACTACCTGACGCCGGTGCTGACGATGGGGCTGCCGTTCCTCATCTTCTACGCCGCCGTCTCCATGTACGTCGGGGAGAAGTCGCGGAGCGCGGTGCTGGTCTTTGTCATCCCGGTCGCGATGCTCCTGGTCTGCGGATTCTTCCTCTGGACCTGGTCGCCCTCCTGGCTCGATCCGCGCCTGAACAAGCTCCTGCAAGTATTGGAGCCTTCCGGATACCGCTGGCTCAACGAAACGCATCTCAAGGTCGACCGAGGGGTGGCGTTCTACAACACCCAGCGGGTTCCTTACGACGGCCTCTTCTGGCTGAACCGGCTCTGGATTCTCATAGCCGGGATCGGCGCGATCTTCCTCACCCAGCGATCGGTGGCGCGGTCCCTGAGCGGCGTCGTTGCTTCCAAATCGGCTCGGAAAGCGGCGTTGGCCCAGCAGGGAGCGGCCGCCCCCTCCTGGAGCGAGGCGCCGTCGGCCGCGGCGCTCTCGGGTCTCCACATGAAGAGCTCGACTCCGTCCTATGTCCGGGGCACCTTGGCCGTGGCGGGCGCGGAGCTTCACGAGCTTCTGCGCCAGGCCGGCCTCTACATTTTTATTCCGCTCATCCTGATCCAGGCCCTCGGCAACGCACTCCTCGCGGTGGGGGCGTTCGACACGCCGATTCTGCTCACGCCGGGGGTGAGCGCGGTGGGGATCGCGAACCAGATTTCGACGCTCGTCCTCCTGCTGCTTCTCTTCTACACCGTGGAGTCGCTGGAGCGGGAGCGGTCCACCGGTCTCTCCCAGATTCTCTACGCGACGCCGCTCAGGACCGCGGCGCTGCTATCCGGAAAGGCCCTCGCGAACAGCGTGGTGGGCGCCGTGGTGCTCTTCGCGTCGCTGGCGGCCTGCGCGATCGCGATCGCGGTGCAGCGCACGGTTCCGTTCTCGCTGGAGCCGTATCTCATCATTTGGGGTTTGCTCCTGATCCCCACGTTCCTCGCCTGGACCGCGTTCGTGAGCGCGGTCTACGCGGTGGTGGGGAACCGCTACGCCGCCTACTCCGTGTCGCTCGCGGTGCTCATCTTCACCGGGTTCCGCGCCCTCACGAGGCAGATGAGCTGGGCCGGGAACTGGCCGCTCTGGGGAGCGCTTCGCTGGAGCGATCTCGGCTTCTTCGAGACCGACCGGACGGCGCTGATCTGGAACCGCGTCATGATCCTGGGACTGGCCGTCCTCTTCACGGTGCTCGCGGTCCGATTCTTTGGGCGCCGGGGCGCCGATGCCGTGCAGACCCGATGCACCGGCTGGCACCGCGGCGGCTTCGTTGCCTCGACGGCGCGGCTGCTCCCGATTCGCGGCGGTGCCGCTGGTGGCGTGTATCGTGCTCGTGTTTCAGGTGAACGCGGGGCTCGAGGGGGGAGTGGCGAAGAAGGCCAAGAAGGACTACTGGGCCAAGAACCTCAAGACGTGGATGGACGCGCCGCTTCCCGACATCGCGCGCGCCGACGTCAAGCTCAAGGTGGATCCCCCGAAGCACTGGTTGGCCAGCGAAGGCGCGTTCACGCTCGTCAATCTGCAACGACGCCCCGCTCGCGCAGATTCCGCTCACCGGCGGACTTCACTGGACGAATCTCACGTGGACGATGAACGGCGCCGAGTACAAGCCAGAGGACTCCCAGCACCTCTACGTCTTCACCCCGCCGAGGCCGCTCGCGACGGGGGACAGCGTGGTGGTCGGCTGGCGCTGGGACGGGCGTTTCCCGGGCGGCGTCACCAAGAACGGCGGGAACACCGCAGGAGTTCATCCTTCCGTCGGGTGTCGTCCTGACCGGATTCGACGCCCAGCTTCGCCCCGGTGCTCGGATACATGGAGGACGTGGGGCAGACGAAGGAGAACCGGACCGAGCCCCGCCGCTTCACGCGGGACTACTGGAAGGGGATGACGCGGGCCGGTTACGGCGCCACGGCGTGGTTTCCCGCGCGCATCGCGGTGACCGGGTCCGGCGGAGTACACGCTCAATTCGGTCGGCGTCTGCACGAGCAACACGGTGAAGGACGGATGGCGCACCCAGGTGTGGGAGACCGATCATCCCGTCAAGATTCTGAACGTGGTCTGCGGCAAGTGGAAGGTGAAGCAGGGGCACGGGACGACCATCTACTACAGCGCGGTCCATCCGTACAACGTCGACGAGATGTCCTCCACGCTGGACGCCGCGCGGCGCTGGTACTCGGAGTGGTTCCTTCCGTATCCCTGGCGCGAGCTCAAGCTATCCGAGTTTCCCGCGCTGGCCGGCTACGCGCAGGGCTTCGGCACCAACATCACGTTCAGCGAGAACATCGGATTCCTCACCAAGAACGATGCGAAGACGGACGCCACGTTTCTCGTGACCGCGCACGAGGCGGCGCACCAGTGGTGGGGCAACATCCTCACGCCGGCCAACGGCCCGAGCGGGGACTTTCTCAGCGAGGGGATGGCCCATTTCTCGACGCTCCTTCTCTTCGACAAGGTGAAGGGCCACCGCGGGCGGATGGAATTCGCGAAGGGTCTGGAGGCGCGGTATGGCGACCGCCGGCGCGTGGACGAGGAACGCCCGATGTACGAAGTGGACGGAAAGAAGGAAGCCGACGAAACGGTGATCTACGACCGGGGCGGTTGGGTCTTCTGGATGCTCTACGACTTCATGGGACACGATCGCGCACTCGCCGGGTATCGCCACTTCATCGAGATCTGGAGCCAGAGCCGCGACCATCCGGCGCTCCAGGACTTCGTGGCCGCGATGCGGCCCTACGCCAGCGATCCGGCCGCGTTCGATGCCTTCGTGCGCGAGTGGTTCGAGGATCGCGCCATGCCGGAGTATCGCATCGCGCAGGCGAAGAAGGCCAAGATGCGGGGACGGTTATGACGTGAGCGTTACCGTTCGAAACAACGGCACGGGCACGATGCCGGTTGAGGTCGCGGCGGTTTCCGGGGAGCGCTGGAACAAGGCCAAGGGCGCCGATTCCAAGGCGGGCTTTGAGGCGAACGCCGCCTACCGCGACGCGCGAGGAACGGTGACCCTGGGCGCCGGAGAGTCCAAGACGATCACCATCCACTGCCCGTTCACGCCGGAGAAGGTGGTCGTCGACCCCGACGTGCGGGTGCTGCAGCTCCAGCGGAAACAGGCGGTGGCGACGCTCTAGCGACGCGCGCCGGCCCCGCCGCTAGTCGAATTCGTACTTTGGGTTGGCCGGCGTCTGGTCGATCCCCACACGGCCGATCTGGATGTCGGCCCGCGCGTAGCTCTCGCCCTTCATCTTGTACCCCGACAGATGGCGCAGCATGGCGAGCTGCCCCGTGTGCGTGAGCGCGTCCGCGATACCTCCCTGAAAGACCCGCGCCGGTTCCGCGCGGATCGGCTCGCCCGAGGCGAGATAGTCGTCGAGCGCCTTGAGAGCCGCGTAGAATCGCGCGATCTCCTGATCCCACGGGAGCGGCGTCGCGGTCGTCCACTTTGGCTCGCCCCGCACCACCCGGAGCTTCCAGTCCATCAGATCCCCCATGTGGGCAAGGATCTCGACGCCGGAACGGGAATTGGGCCCCGCCCGGAAGGCGCCGAATGCCTCCGGGGTTCCTCGCACGGTCTTGCCGGCGCGATAGGCGAGCGTGGCGAGGGTGTGGCGCATGAAGAGGCGCACGGACGGATCATCGGCTTTGATGGGAGTCTCCTCTCGTTCCGGCAGGCCAGCATGCTACCAAAATCGCTCGGGGCGGGAAATCCCTGTTACTATCGCCGCCTTCGTTCCGCGTTCGCGATGAAGGGATTCCCATGCCGAAATCGAAAGACAAGGGCAAGCAGAGTGCGCCGCGCCCGGGGTGGCTCGCCAAACCCTGGGTCGCGCCCCTGGCGCTCGCCCTCCTCACCGTGCTCGTCTACGCGCGCTCCCTCCTCGTGCCGATCCACGACTGGGACGACTACTACTACTACTTCCGTGACGCGCGGCTCGAGCATCTCTCCCCGGAGAACCTCTGGCGCATTCTCACCCAGCCGTTCTTCGCCAACTTCCATCCACTCACGACGCTGACCTATGCTTTCGATCGGGCGGTGTGGGGCACCTGGGTCCCAGGTTTTCACATCACCCAGATCGCCTTCTACGTGGGCGGCGTGCTGGGTCTTTACTACTTCTTTGCGCGGATACTCGACTGGCGCGCCGGGGCATTTGTCGCGGCGGCGATCTTCGCGACGCACACGATCCACGTCGAATCGGTGGCCTGGCTGGCGTCGCGAAAGGATGTGGTCTGCCTCTTCTTCTACGCGTTGGCGCTGTTGGCCTATTCGCGCTACGCGGCGGCGAAGGAGACGCGATGGCGACCGTACTCGCTGACGGTCCTTCTGGCCGCTGCCGCCATCCTCTCCAAGGGGTACGCCGTCATCCTTCCCGGGGTCTTCCTGGCCTACGACCTTTGCATTTCCGGACGGATCACCCGCCGACAGCTGATCGACAAGGTGCCGTTCCTCGCGCTCGCCGCCGTTGGCTTCCTGCTCACTACGCACGCACAGGACAAGGACAGCGCCCTGATCCAATCGACCATGCCGGGCATGGCGGCGACTGGCCCTCCTGGCCAAGATCTTCGCGCTCTATGTGGGCCACGCGATCCTGCCCATCCGGCTCTCGGCGTTCTACACAGTGGGGGGAGAGCCGGTGGAGGACAGCATCGCGTTCCTCGGGGCGCTCCTGGCCGTCGGCCTCGTGGCCGGCTTCTTCCTCCTGCGGCGACGGCTCCCGCTCGTCTCGTTTGGAATCGCGCTCTTCCTGCTCCCGCTCGCGACCGTGATGAACTTCTTCTTCACGCTGCGCATCTGGATGACCGACCGCTACCTCCTCTTTCCGACGATCGGAACATCGCTCGCGCTGGTGGCGCTCGCGGCGCCGCTTGCGAGGCAGCGCGGCACGTCGACGGCGCGAAACCGGGAGGCGGCTCCAGCACGCGAGGGCTCGTCGTGGCCGGTGCGCTGATCATCGCGCTCTACTCCGCGATGACGGTGGCGCGGATCGGCGTTTGGACCAGCAGCGTGAGCCTGTGGAGCGACGTCCTGCGCAAGGATCTGAATCTTCCGGGATCGGGGCCCGTCACCGCCAACGAGCTGCGGGGCGTCTCCCAATCTCGAGCGGGTGGCGAACGGCCCGCTCATGGGGCTCGTGCACGCCTACATGTGGGCGGGGAACAAGGCCGAGGCCGACCGGATCGCGGGGTTGGTCAGCGGAGCCGGGGCCGGCACCGAGGACAGCGAGATGACGCTGGCCCAGCAGGCGCTCGACGAGGGACGCCTGGACGAAGCGCTCCGGCGCTTCCAGCCGCTCGCGGAAGGGAAGACCTGGGTGGCGCCGCTCGCGACAATCTGGACCGGGGTCGTCGAAAGGCGAATGGGTGACGAGGAGGCATCGCGCCGATCGATCCAGAAAGGGATTGATCTCTACCACAAGACCGGCCAGCCCGCGACGGAGGGTCTGCTCCTCGTGGGCACCTCGGCGTTTCGGAAGCGGGACTACGCGCAGGCGGTGGAGTGGTATCGGATGGCGCAGCAGGAATCTCCGCACGAGGCCAAGGCGGCATTTCATCTGGGGAGGGCCCTCGAGGAGGCCGGAAACGTGGCGGAGGCGATGCAGATCTACAAGCGAATCGCGGACGGCGAGCTTCGGATTCTGCCCGACAGCCAGTTCACCGTCATCGACGTCTATCTCCAGATGGCCGTCGCGGCGCAGAAGCTCGGCCACCGCCAGGAAGCGATCGGCTATTTTGAGGAAGTGCTGAAGCGGGCTCCCAACCACCCGCAGCGGGAAGCGATCCGGGCCCAGGTCGAGCTATTGCGGGCACCGCCCGCCGCTCCGACGCCGGCCGGCAAGTAGGGCGGTGAGCCAACCCACCTAGGTATCCAGGGTCTCCGGCCGAAAGCCCAGCTTCTTCATCTTCTTGTAGAGGTGGCTTCGCTCCAGGCCCAGCCGCGCGGCCGCCTTGGTCATCGTACCCTCCGCCGAGAGCGCGGCCTCGATCTGCTCCTTCTCGAACTCCCGCACGGCTTCGCCAAGGCGTGTCGGTCTCTTCGCCGTCTCCTCCCGTGCAGGCAGGACGGCCCGGACATGATCGGGCTCGATCAAAGGGCCGGGGGTGGTGATGAGCAGGCGCTCGACGATGTTCCGAAGCTCGCGGACATTTCCGGGGTAGGGGTAGCGTCGGAGTAGATCGATGGCACCCAGCGTGAAACGCTTTCGCCTCCCGGACGTCTCAGCCGTGACCTGGGCGGTGAAGTGCTCGATCAGTAGCGGAATGTCCTCCGCACGCTCCCTAAGCGACGGTGCCAAGATAGGGACCACCGCGAGCCGGAAGTAAAGATCAGCACGGAAGGGCTCCGGCCCGAAGCGAGAGTCCAGATTGCGGTTCGTCGCCGCGATGACCCGGACGTCCACCTTGATCGTTCTGTTACCACCGACGCGGAAGAACTCGCTCTCCTCCAGCACCCGGAGCAGCTTGGTCTGAGCCCGGGGGCTCAGGTCCCCCACCTCATCGAGGAATAGGGTCCCGCCGTGCGCCTCCTCGAACCGCCCCCGCCGCGATTGGGTCGCGCCCGTGAAAGCGCCACGCTCGTGTCCAAAAAGCTCCGATTCGATGAGCTCCTCCGGGATCGCAGAGCAGTTCACCGCGACAAAGGGCCGATCGCGGCGCGTGCCCGATGCGTGGAGCGCGCGGGCGATCAGCTCCTTGCCTGTGCCGCTGTCACCCTGGATGAGCACGCGGGGTGCGGGGCTCTGAGCGATGAGCTCGATCAGGCGGAGAACTTTCTGGATCGCCTGGGAGGTGCCGATGATCGGGCGGGCCCACGCCTGTCCCAGGCGACGGTTCTCGTTCCGGAGCGTCAGGGTGGTGGAGGCGTTGCGGAGCAGTATGAGCAGACGCTCCAGCGAAATCGGCTTTTCCAAGAAGTCGAAGGCGCCAAGCTTGGTCGCCTGGACCGCCACGTCGATGGTGGCGTGCCCCGACATCATGATCACCATGGTCTCCGGACTGTGGTTGGCGATCTCCTCCAGAAGCGCGAGCCCGCCCTCCGCCGGGAACCAGACATCCAACAAGACGAAGTCGTACGCGTCGCGGAGCTTGTTCCGCGCTTCGGCCACGGTCGCCGCGGCGTCCACCTGGTATCCCTCTCGACCAAGAGCGCCTTGCAAGCTGGTCCGAATGTTCGCCTCGTCGTCGACGACGAGAATCGATGGCATCGCTAGCCCTTCTGCTTCAGCGGAATTCGGATTCGGATCGTGGTGCCCGTCCCCGCTTGGGAGCTCACGGTGACCGCCCCGCCGTGTTCGTTCACGATTCGCTCGACGATGGTCAATCCGAGCCCGCTTCCTTGAGTCTTTGTGGTGAATCCGGGAGTGAAGAGCTGCGCCCTCTGCTCCGCGCTGAGGCCGGGCCCGTCGTCCGAGATGGCAAAGTCGAAGAAGCCTCCGTCAGCCTGCGCCGACAAGGTGACGTGGCCCCCGCCACCAATCGCCTCGAGGCCGTTCTGAACCAGATTGACCAGAGCTTGGCGGATCTGTCCGGCATCGAGGGAGGCGGTGATCTCGGGCTCGTGGGCGCGATATCCGAAGGCGGCCCTCGGCCACGTCGCGGCCGTAGAGAGTCTCCAGATCGGCCAGGATTTCGGAGACGCGTGAGGGTGCGAATCTCGGGGCCGGCAGCCGGGCAAAGTCGGAGAACTCTTGAAGCAATCGCTTCAGGCTCTCCACCTCGTCGCCAACGGTCCGGACCGCTTGGTCGAGGATGGCGGGAAAGTCGGGACGCTGGAGGTCGTAGCTTCGCTTGAGATCGGCCACCGATATCGCGATGGGCGTGAGCGGGTTCTTCACCTCGTGCGCCACCTTGCGAGCCATGAGGCTCCAGGCGGCGTGCCGCTCGCTCAGGACCAGCTTGTCGCGGTAGGTCGTCAGGTCCCGCCGCATCTGGTCGAGTGCCCGCACCAGCGTCTGTAATTCGGGAACGCTCGGGACGCTGACTGGCTCGTTCCACTCTCCCTGCGCCAGCGTTCGGGAGTACGCCGCCAGCCGCTCTACGGGTCTCGAGACCTGGGAAGACCAGAGCGCGCCCAGCAGGATCGCGATGCCCAACCCCAGCACTCCCAGGAGCAGGGAGGTCCATCGCAACGTCGCGATGGTTTGATCGGCGGGGGCGGTGGAGATGAGCCCCGTGACGCTCGCGCGTGTCCCTCCGCCTAAATCCAGGGGAACGCTCTGGCTCACGTAGGATCGCTTCGCCAACTCAACACGCGCGGCGCTCTCCCGAATCGGGAGAAGCCGCGCCTCGGCCGTGTCCACCGTCGCGGTGATCACGTGTCCCGTGCCGTCGCGCAGGATCAGCTCCAGACCGGAGGTCCGTTTGAGGCGGTCCAGAAACGCGGCATCAAGCGCCAGGCCACCGGAAACCGAGCCTGCGGGCCTCTGCTCGTACTGAATGGGAGCCATGGCGGAGATCGTCAGCGAGGGTGAAATGGTCGCGGGATTACCGCCCTGCCCGACCACCAATCCGTGGCCGTCGGCCACTTGCAGGAAGTCGAGCCCCAGCAGGAACCGGCGCTCGGCCAAGTAGTCGTTGAGATCGCGGCTTCCCGAGGGCTGGAGTAGGTAGAGACGCTTGAGCACCGGATCCTTGGCGAGGATCCGGATCCTTCCCTCAATGCGCTCACCGTTGGAGCGCAGCTCAACCTGGAACCCGCCGAGCGCGGCGTTCAATCGATTCGCTGCCTCCGTGCGGACCGTTTTCTCGACGCGCTGGGAAAGCAGGAACATCGCGATGGCGAGCGGAACGAGCGCGACCAGCGCACAGCCGACGATGAGACGCGATCGGAGCGATCTCATGGTTTTCGCGTTGCCGGCGAGCACTGGAACAAGTTGGCGAGCGGGTCGATGCCGATGGCCTCCAGGTAGGGTCGTAGCTTCGGCGTGCTGAGGAGGGGGCACCGGACGTCAAATACAGTTCCGGTCAGGTCCTGGCGCACCTCCTCTTGCGGAGGAATCTCGCACGAGAGACGAATCACCCTGGTGGCTGCGGGCGCCCCACCCGAACCCACGGCGCGATTCAAGAGCAGCTCGATCGACTCCCGCCCAGGGAAGGAGCTGTCCACCTCAAACCGTGTGTTGACAGTTGAAGGCGGAGGTGTTGCTTCGCTGGGCCATTCCGCGAGGTCACCACGGAACAGCTCCTTGTTGAGGAGCGCAAGCGCCTGCCGTTCGCTTACGCGGAGTCTGGTGGAATCAGTCGGCACGCCCGGACGCCACGCGCTCGTCACGAGGATCCCTCCGGCCCATCGGCCCGAAGGGCGCCCCTGCCAGCGCATGGCCTCTCGAATGTGGGGGGAGGCCTCGCCGGGCCAGAAGAGCGCGGCGTCCAGATCCCCGCGTTCCAGAGCGATCTCTTCGTCCGCGACCTCGTCGAAGAGCCGAACGAGGAGGGTATCGGGCCATTTGGCCGCGACTGAATAGGTCGAGTCTCGGACAAGTCGATAGGTTTGTCGCTCCATCGACACTGCTTTGAATGCCCCCTGAAGAAAGGAAGAGTCGAGTGACTGGTTGGTGCAATCGAAGAGGAGGTTCTTTCGGCCCGGGGCTGGGTAACCGATACGCAAGATTGGTGGCGCACGGAACACGGGAGACGCGACCAAGATCTTGATTCGGTCGAGATGCTTCACCTTCTCCAGCGAGCCGGAGGTCAAGTTCGCAACGATGAGCTCTGCGTCGTGAACTCCCGTGACCTCGCCGGTCGCCACCTTCTTGCCGTGGTCCAGGAACGTGAGAATCGATCCCGCTTCGAGCACGACCGAATCCTGCGAGGCGATGTAGACGCGATGGTCCCTCGCCCAAACGACGTGCGCGTTTCGAAGGGGGGTCTGCGCCAGGGCCCTCTCGGGCGGACCGATGAGGCAGAAGGACGCGAGCAGGCAGGTACAGCCGCGTGTCAAAAGTGCCACAGCCGCGCTACTCTCTGGAATTGAACGCGTTGCCATCATTACCAGCCTCTGCTAGCCATCCTTCCGTGTCAATGGTGACACACCTTCGCCCCTAGGGGTCGCCACAAATAATACTAAGTAACAGAATTGCAATAACTTACGGGAATGGCCCGGCGCTTGTATATGGGTCTATCCGAGCGGCGAGCGCCAATCTCTCGCCGCCCCGGTCCTGGCGCCCGGGGCACATGTCGAAGGCCAGGCAGTTCGGGAACAGGAGCCGGCCACCTGCCCGCTGTCCGAATGGATCAGCCGGATGGGAGAACGGCAATGAAGAACACCAAGATGGGGACGGATCAGCTGGCGGCGCTCGGACTCACCCTCGTCGTCGCGTCGCTTGCGGTCGGCCTGCTCGCGATCGGATGCGGCAAGCAGGAGGGAGAAACCGCTGCGACCGAAGCGACGGCAACAAAGGCGAGCGCTCCCGGAAACGCGGCGACCGCCACCAACGCCGTGGCACCGGCAACGTCATTGACCGAGGCCACACCACCCAACGCCGATGTGCCGGCGAGGGCCGACTCGCTTCCGCCGGACATCGCGGCGTCCGCTTCGGAGGAATTCGTGGCGCCTGGGGACATCGTGGAGATCACAGCGGAAGGCACGACGGACGTGGCGGAAGTGACGCTCACGGACGCGAGGGGCAAGACGCAGCCGCTCGTCTATGACGCGTCGATGGGAATCTGGAAGACGCACTATCGTGTGCCGCTCCGGACGACCACCGATCGCCTGGGCTTGTCTCTGACCGCGAAGAATGGATTCAACTGCTGGCGCCGCGTTTGGGTGTTCCTCAACATCCAGAAATTGGGGGCAGGGGCCGATTCGACCGGCAACTGACGTCGTGAGGATTCGTGAACCAATCGCCCCACGGGCCTGGGAGCCCGTGGGGCTCCCCATTTCGCCCCGCCGGCCTGGTGCCGCCCCGGCCCACCGGAATCCGTTTAGCCGGAGATGACTTCGATGCGAACGCGCGCGACGCCTTCCCGGACAAACCCCAGATCGCGCGCCGCGCGCCCCGACAGATCGATCATTCGGTGGCGCACCGATGGTCCGCGATCCTTCACGGTGACCACGACGCTTCGGCCGTTGCCGAGGTTCGTGACCCGGACGCGCGTGCCAAAGGGAAGTGTCCGGTGGGCCGCGATCAGCCGCTCGTCGTCGTAGACCTCGCCTCCCGCCATCCTCCGACCATTGAACGCACTCGAGTAGTAGGAGGCCTCGCCTTCCATGACGAGCCCCTTCATCGAGTGGGAGACGTCGCTGGAAGGTCCACCCACGCCGCCGCCGGTTGTCGCGCAGCCGGCCGTGAGGAGAAGCGCGAATATCATGGGGACGATCGCCTTGCGCATCGCCCCGGATATCGGCAGATGAGCGCCCTGCCTTGAGGGAGGCCCGGCGCCCGCTCCGCTTCCGTCCCGGCCAGCCATGTACGGCCCCGCGGCCAGACCGCGATAAGTTCTTGCCCGAGGCGCTGGATATGGGGATGATCGATGCTTCGACAAACCCAGGGCCGCCGGATCCCCCTCCGGGGCCGCTACGGGGCGCGCCGGTTTCGGAGGGACCCGATATGTCGAGCACCATGACAAGCGCTCGCACACCCACCAGCGCGAAGCGCGATGTCCTTGGTAAGATTCCGTTCTTCAACGACGCGCCAGCCGACCTTCAGCGGGCGTTTCTGGCGGAGGCGAGCGTCGTCCGCCTCGAGGCGGGCGCCTATTTCCTTCGCGAAGGGGACTCCTGCGCCCAATTCGCCATCGTGGCTACGGGGCGGATGCGTGTATTCAAACTGGGTGAGACCGGCCATGAGATCACGCTCTATCACGTCGGCCCGGGCGAGGTGTGCCCCCTGAACGTGTCATGCATCCTCTCCGACCGTCCGGTGCCTGCGATGGCCCAAGTCGAGGAGGATGTCGAAGCGATACTCCTTCCTTCCGCCACATTCCGCCGGTGGATCGCCGAGCACGAGGCGCTCCGGACGTTTGTGTTCCGGATGTTCTCGACCAGGCTCATCGAGGTCATGTCGCTCGTCGAGGAAGTCTCTTTCCGGAGAATGGACCAGCGCCTGGCCCGGTGTCTCGAGGGGTATTTTTCACAGGAGATGGGCTCGATCGGAAGCGTCGACATCACCCACGCCGAGATCGCGGCCGACCTGGGCACCGCGCGAGAAGTGGTCAGCAGGCTCCTCAAGGAGTTCGAGCGGTTGGGCGCTATCAGTCTTTCTCGGGGCAGAATCACGCTGCGCGACGCGGAGATGCTTCGGGAACTGACCTCTGGCGGGGCAAAGTGAACAAAAGGACCGGCGGCGCCGCGGCGAACCGTGTGGAGCGGACTGGGCCCCTAGAGGCGGTTGCAAGTTGCTGACTCGAGTGAGGGCTTGACCACAACGGCGGACGCCGGACACCGCCGGGTTTCTCGCTCGAGAACGTAGCCCTCCGCGAGCAATGCCTCGGTGACTTGGATCACCCAGATGCACGATTTCTTGGAGTCTCATGAGACTTGACCGGGTGCTCTCTGGGCTTCTGTTGCTTCTGTTGCTTTCCGCCACCTTGGCGTCACCCACTCCCGTAAGGGCACAAGGGACCGGCGGGCCAACCTGGGTATCGCTCGACAGCAACCCCCCGGGGACGAATGCGCGGATCACTCTTGATTCGGCGCTCTCGGGACCCGCGCAGACTTACTTCGATGTCTTCCTCTCGGGCTTCTATGTCACCACACGCCTGGGGCCCGACGGGCGGACGTACCAGGATCTGAGCGTGCCAGGCCTGCCCAGCTACTCCGTTCCGGGCGAGCCCCGGGTGCCGGTCGTTCGCGCCGATTTGGGAATCGTCACCGATGCGATCGGCTCCCAGCTCATCGAGGCGCTCGCGCTCGATCTCCGCGAGCTACCGGGCTATCTCGTCTGGCCGTCGCCCATCCCCGCCCAACTCCACGACGGGACGCCGTCGCAATTCACGCGGAACGAAGCTACCTACGGCTCGGCGCTGGACTTTCCTCTGGGCAACGGCGCCGGCGGAGCCACCCGCACGACACTCGGCGGGCTCCCGGCGTCGCTCTGCACGACATATCCGATCCATTGGAATCCCGCCACGGGGACTCTGTCTGTCGCGACGCACGCGCGTTTCGGCTTCAGCCACGGCGGCGGCTTGAACACGCCGATGGGCCTCACCATGGAGCACGCGGGCGCCGCATCGGTCGCGCTCCTGAACTGGGGCTCGGTCAGCACGGAGTACGGGGTCAACTGGAATCAATTCATGGGCGCGTACCTCTTTGTCTGCCCGAGCGCCTGGATGAGCACCCTCCAGCCGTTGATCCAGCAGAAGAAGACCCGCGGCTACTCCGTCACCGTCGTGAACGTGCCGATGAGCGGCGAAACTTGCGGCCAGCTGCGGCAGGCGATTCACAATTGGTACGCCGCCACCCGGCCCGGCGATGATCACTACTGCCTATTGGTCGGCGCGAACGGGTCGACGCCCTACTGCTTCGACTCGAACGGCCAGCTCTCCGACAAGGTGCTTTCGTCGGTGGATGGCGATGGGGAGCCGGAGATTTACCTGGGGCGGCTCTACGTGTCCACCCTGGGAGAGCTTCAGAACCAGGTGAAGAAGATCATGGACTACTCGGAAGGGCCGCAGTTGAACAACGACGGAAACGTCTTGCTGGTGGCCCACCACCAGCAGGATCAAGACTTCGATTTCATGGGCTACCAGGAGGAGGTGCGGACGGGCCCCTACGCGCAGGTGACTCCCAATTTCACCACTTGCTACGGGACCAATGCATCTCTGGGGAACGCCGACATCGTGAACGACGTGGCCAGCGGCGTTGGACTGGTCGGGTACATTGGCCACGGGGAACCTGCATCCTGGCTCCATTGGAGTTCCTCCAACGCGAGCTTCGCGTATTCGGACGCGGCGGCGCTCAACAACGGCGCGTTGACCCCAGTGGTCTGGTCCATCGGATGCCAAACGGGCGACCTCAGGCAGGGGCAGAGCCTCGCCGCGGGCTTCATGAAGAATGCCCAAGGAGGCTCGGTCGCCTTCTACGGCGCCGTGGACCAGACCTACGGCTCGGTGGTCCGGGTCTTGAACGACAGCCTCTTCCAGGCGGTCTACGGCGGAGGAATCACGAGGCACGGTCAGGCCATCGCCCTCGCCGAGCACGCCACCATCGCCGCGGACTCCCTGTTCGGATTCGACGCCGTCTACAAGTACGTTCTCTACGGCGACCCCGAGATGGAGATCAAGCGCCACAATCCCGGCGGCATCTGGGCGCCGATCGACCTGCTCGTTCCGATTACCATCCTCGGACCTTGCCCGGGAGTGGACTGCTGCCCGACCTGCCCGGCCCCAACCGTCGACATCCAGGTGCGCAGCTCGAGTGGCGCGCCGGTCTCCGGCGTGAAAGTGGGGCTCTGGAAACCAACCATGGCCGGAAGCGATCAAGTCTTGGAGAATCGCTACTCGGGGGCGGACGGCTGGGTCCACATTCCTGTCCCGGGCCTCACCGCCGGCACGCTCTACGTCGGATATGACGACGGCGATGGCCGCGCCGGGATGGATTCGATCGCGGTGCAGGCGCCCATCACCGCGGTCGACGTCGGAGGTCGAAGCGCACTCCCGCTCCACCTGACGGTGGCGCCGAACGTGACGGCGGGAGCGACTCGCCTGTCATTCGGACGACCGCTCGACGCGCCGGCGCGCGTGAGCGTGTTCAGCGTGGACGGGCGGCTGGTGCGGGAAGTTACCGCGACCCCCGGCGCGGCCGACATCGAATGGGATGGTCGCGGTGGGAACGGGCGGCCAGCGGCAACAGGGTTGTACCTCGCGCGGCTCGATGCAGGCAGCTATCATGGAACGGCGAGAATCGTGATCGTGAGATAGTCATCAGGAGGATCTCAATGGCTCGGCCACGATCTTTCGATCGTGGCCGAGGTTGAAGCGGGAGACGCTTTCTTAGGGCGAGAGGTCGTTATGGGGGCGCCTCCCGCAATGCCGTACCACTATGCGCTGGCAACCACCTGTTTCTGATCCGCATACCAAGGGTTGACCTGCTCCAGCGTCGGCACAGGGCTCGTGAGCTTCTTCTCCGCAACCACCTCGCCCAAGCGCTTGAGCAGCGTCACCGGCGTGTGCTCGAAGAGACTCTTCGGGCCGTCGATTCCCGCGGCCAGGAGCACGGAAACGTACATCGGTCCCACGTTCTTCACGCGAGCGAGCCGCGCCATCGAGGCCAGGTCGGTGAACCGGTCGAGGGCGATACCCGTCTTCTCCACGAGCGCCGCACGCTTGGGCTGATCGGCCCAGACGCGCATCATGTCGTCCGTGTTCTCAATGCCCGCCTCGCGGAGCTTCTCGACTTGGCCCGGCTCGATATTCTGAAACTCGCTCATCTTGTAGGTCATGATTTGACTCCCTTGCGATTGAAAGTGAACGGTGCCCCGCCGCCTACTTGGCGACGATGGGCTCTGCTTTCGGACTGGGTTCGGACTTCGGCGCCGAGACCTTTTCCCCATTCATCTCCGGCTTTTGTGCGAACCAGGCGGTGACCTCCGCGAGCGTGGGGAGGGGGCCAGCCAGCTTCCGCTCGGCAGCCACTTCGCCCAGGTGCTTCGTGAGTGTCTCCGCCGTGTGGCGGAAAAGCCCCTTCGGTCCGTCGATGCCGGCGGCGACGAGCGCGTCGAGGTGCTTCAAATCCATTCCCTTCACGCGTCCGAGGCGCGCCATCGCCGCGAACTTCGCAAAGTTCACTTCGGCGATGCCCGTGCTGGCCACGAGGCCCGCGCGTTTCTCTTTGTTGCTCCAGATCTTCATCAGGTCATCGGTGTTTTCGATGCCAGCGGCTCGGAGCGTGGTGACGTGGTTCGGATCGATTCCGTGGAACTCGCTCATCTTGAGAGACATCTTGCGACTCCTTCCTAGTCCAAGCCGAACGTGCGCAGAACCGACGCGGAATGATCCCCGTTCGCCGCAGCCGCGCGGACGGATGCTTGCGGGGTTTGTCCCCGGAGGCGATTTGGACCGGATGAGGTAGGGATGCGGCGCGGGCCGATGCGACTGCGGGCGATCCGGAACTTGGTTCTCCGAAACGCAGGCCTGTTGCCGTTTGGACCCGCGCACGCGGGATTTCCGCCGTCACGGGGATCGACCGCCCCCGCAGATCTAGGGGGTCGGCCTGGAGGCGCTACCCAGCGATGACTGGCAGGCTGTTGGGGGTGGGTTCGCCTTGCTTCTAGCTACATAACATAAGATATCTCAATAATTTGCGTGACGCCAGCTTATTATCGGCGGAGCGGTAAACGGCGCGTGAGAGAGGGCTTAGGGGGCGGGTTGGTAGAGTCGCCGATCCAAGCCCGTGGCGGTGTTCGGCCATCTGGGCTGGAGGATTCGGCCGGTTCCGTGCAGAATCTTGAGCTCAACAAGTCCACCGTAGGAATTCCTGTCGCACGGAGCAACGAAATGTCTACCCAACCTCGTATCGGGACGGGTGGAGGCTGGGGCAGAGCGCTTTGGATCCGAGTTCTGACGACCTTCGCCTGCCTCCTCATCACGACGATCGGAGTTGGCGAGCAAGCGAGGGGCGATGTCTCCCAACGCGCCGCCGCTTCGAAGCCCAAGACCGCTGTCCGCACCAGCGACCAAACCGCTGAGGCACTCCTGCAATCGTTGAAGGTCAAGCAGTACGAGACCGCGTTCGGCATGTTCGATTCGACGCTCAAGGCCGTGGTACCGGTCGAGAAGCTGAAGGCCGTCTGGAGCGGACAGTTGGCCACGCTGGGCAATTTGATTTCCTGGACCATGCTCGAGCGCCAGCAAGTTCAAGCCCACGATGTCCGGGTTGCTCTGCTTCAATTCGATCGCGGTCAACTTCAGGCGACGATCGCCGTCAACACACCGTCGCAGGAGGTGGGCGGATTCCTCATCCGGCCCTACGTGGCGCCCGCTCCTCCCGCCGCCTACGTGAACCGGTCGAAGTTTCGCGCCGTGGAGCTGACGGTCGGCACCGAACCATTCTTGCTGGGCGCGACCCTCACAATTCCCAATGGGGCCGGTCCCTTTCCCGGCGTCGTGCTGGTGCACGGATCGGGGCCCATCGACCGGGACGAGACGATCGGAGGCAGCAAGGTTTTCAAGGACCTGGCCGAAGGCCTCTCTTCGAGAGGGATTGCCGTGCTTCGCTATAACAAGCGTACGTACCAGTACGGCGCAAAGCTGTCGAACGACATATCGGTCGACGACGAGGTGATTCTGGATGCGGTCGCGGCCATGAAGGTGCTTGCGGCCAGGTCGGATGTGGATCACGCGCGCGTTTTCGTGGTGGGTCACAGCATGGGAGCGCTCCTGGCGCCGGAAATTGCGATCCGCTCCGGGGACGTGGCTGGCGTGGTCTTGATGGCCCCGCCGGGCCGTCCGCCTTGGGACATGGTGCTATCTCAGCTTCGCTATGTGGAGGCTCCCAAGGAACAGATCGAGGAGGTCGAGCAGAAGGTGGCACGCCTCAAGGCGGGGACTCTCGGCAGCGAGACGCTACTCGGAGCTCCTGAGGCCTACTGGAGGGACCTGGGTTCCCGCGATGGGATCGGGATGGCCAAGAAGCTCGGCAAGCCGGTCCTCATCATGCGCGGAGATCGCGACTATCAGGTCCTCGATGAGGACGTGCAGGCATGGCGTACGGGGCTGGCCAACACGCCCCACGTCGAGTTCGACATTGTACCGAGCCTGAATCATCTGTTCATCGAGGGAGAAGGGAAGCCTGGCCCTGATGAGTACGTCGTCGCAGGCCACGTCGACGCGAAGGTCATCGACAAGCTCGCGTCGTTCATTGCCCCGACGAATACGGGGGCTCGCTGACCTACTCCGGCGACCCGTTCAGCTGACGGGCGGCCATCAGGTGGCGCACGGCCTCCTGGCGCCGCCCGAGCGATTCCAGGAGCAGCCCGAGGTTGCAGTGGGCGTCGGCGAAGTCGGGATCGCGGAGAATCGCCTGGCGGTAGGCATGGACCGCTTCGTCCCGCCGTCCCACCTCCTCGAGGAGCACGCCGAGGTTGAAGTGCGGGGTCGGGTCGTCGGGATCGAGCCTCGCCGCCTCCCGGTAGTGCGGCTCGGCGCGGCCGAGTTCCCCTGCCATGTGGAACTGGCGGCCAAGGTTCACGTGCGCGTTGATCACGCCCGGGTCGATCTCGAGAGCACGCTGATAGGCTTCGCGCGCCTGCTCGGGGGATGAGGCCTCCAGCGAGCATCCCGCTTCGTACCATTCCTCGGCCGTAGATCCTGGCTCGTCCCCGGAATCACGCGGTGCGGATTCTTCACGGCCGACGCTTCCAACGAAGTCGGCGCGCTCCGCGATCTCGCTGGCCTCGAAGTTGAGGAGGAACTGGCCCGAGTCCGGCTGCCAGCGGGCGCCGCCGTCCGAGGCGACAACCTCTTCTCCGTCCGTGTGGATGGTGATGCTGGTGAGCGGGAGGTCGGCCGCGAGCTGCTCGCGGAGCGAAGCCCAGATGCGGCGGATCCGCCGCATGGGGACTCCTGATTCCAGGAGTCCCTTGGTGGTCCGCAGCAGCAGGAGATCCCGGAAGCCGAACGACAGTGGGCCGACCGGGCCCCGTTGGGGCGCCAGGAAGCCGGCGCGGGCCAGGCCACGCAGCCGCGCTTCGGGCACCTCGAGAATGCGCGCCACTTCACGCAGGGAGAAACGCTGATCCGACTGTGGCTGGGCGCGTTCGATCTCTGCGCTTGCCCTCACGGAGCTGCCTCCCTGGAATCCCGCGTCAGCGCTTGTCGCCTTGGACCTTCTTCTGGCGCGGGGCGGGCTCCGGCTTCTGCCGTGCCCGTGCGGCGGGCTTCTTCTCGAGTGCAGACACCTTCGCGCCGCCGTCTCCGCCAGACCCTGCGCGGGCGTCCGAGCCGCGCTTCCCGAGGCTCTGCTTGAGCGCTTCCATCAGGTCGATCACCTGCGTGCGCTGCGCCTGCGGTGCGAGCGACGTCACTTCGCGGCCTTCGACCTTGGACTCTACCACCTCGAGCACGCGCGTCCGGTAGTCGTCGACGTACTGGTCCGGACGGAACGCCTCGCTCGAAAGCTCCCCGACCAGCCGCTCAGCCAGCTCCAGCTCGCCGGGCTTGACCTTGGCGTCCGCGCCCTTGTCCACCTCGCCGAAGTCCCGGATTTCATCGGAGAAGTACATGGTGTGGAGCATCAGCCCATCCTGCGCGGCGCGAATCAGCACCAGATTCTCTTTGCCCCGCATCACGAACTTGGCCAGCGCCACGCGCTCGGACTTGTCCATGGCATCGGTGAGGAGCCGGTAGGCCTTTTCGCCGCCCTTGTCCGGGCCCAGGTAGTAGGTCTTCTCAAAGTAGATCGGATCCACCAGGGCGAGCGGAACGAACTCGGCGATGTCGATCATCTTGGACGCTTCGTCCTCAAGCTTCTTCAGCTCATCCTCGGTGAACTGCACGTACTGATCCTTGGCGAACTCGTAGCCCTTGACCAGCGCGCTTCGCTCCACCACCTCGTTGCAGGTGGGACAGATGAGCTGCTGGCGAAGGCGCCCGCCGCACTTCTGGTGCAGCTGGTTGAACGAAACACCGGCCGAGGACGCCGCCGAGTACATCTTGATCGGGATCGAGACCAGGCCGAAGGAGATGGTCCCCGACCCGATGGAGTGCAGAGGCATCTTGAATCCCTCCTGATGGGGAAGTAGCACCCAAGGCTAGCACCGTGGTTTACTGGTCCTCAACGTTTTATCCATCGGCCGATGACCCTGGAACGTTAACGAGCCCACATGCCGTCCCGTCCCGCCGCCCGCGGTAAGTCTCGTCCTGACAAACGAAAAGGCCCCGTGCCGGAGCCGAAGGCGCGTGCCGTACCGGGGCCGAGCACCCCCCAGGCGCCCGCCCCGCTCGAAACCTACCGCAAGAAGCGCGATCCCGACCGGACGCCTGAGCCCTTCGGCGGCGCTCCGGCCCCCGGCGCCTCCAAGACTCCCGCGGCGGCGCCCTCCCCGACACCCGGCGCGCGCTTTGTGGTCCAGCAGCACTGGGCGCGCAACATGCACTTCGATCTACGCCTCGAGATGGAGGGGGTGTTGAAGAGCTGGGCCGTGCCCAAGGGCCCCTCGGTGCGCGCGGAAGAGAAGCGGCTCGCGGTGCACGTGGAGGACCATCCGCTTGAGTACGCGAACTTCGAGGGCGTGATTCCGGCCGGCAACTACGGCGCCGGCTCCGTGATCGTGTGGGATCGCGGCACCTACGGCTCGTTCAAGCCCGAGGACATCCGCGAGCAATACGCGCGCGGGAAGCTGGAGCTGGAGCTTTTCGGCCACAAGCTAGGCGGTCGCTGGACGCTCGTCCGGATGAGCAAGAGCGAGAAGGACTGGCTGCTGCTGAAGAAGGCGGACGGCGCGGCCTCGGACCAGGACGTGCTCGAGCGTTGGCCGCGCTCGGTGATCTCCGGCCTCACGGTGCAGGAGATGCGCGACGTGCCGGCATGGCTCGCCAGCCTGCGCGCCCACCTCGCCGCGCTCAAGGCTCCGCGCGGCGAGCTGCGCGCGCGACGAGGTGAAGCACATGCTGGCCACGCCGGCCGAGAAACCCTTCTCGCGCGCCGGTTGGGTGTTCGAGATCAAGTACGACGGCGTGCGCGTGATCGCCGAGCGCCGCGGCGAGGAGGTGCGGATGCTCGGCCGCAGCGGGGAGGACATCACCGCGCGCTACCCCGAGATCGCCGCCGCGCTCCGCGGGCTCTCGCCGGAGCGCTTCGTTCTGGACGGCGAAATCGTGGCGTACGACGCGTCGGGACGGCCGAGCTTTGGCCGTCTGCAGAAACGGATGCTGCTCTCGCACCCTCGCGACATCGCCGCCGCCATGGCTCGGGTTCCGGTGCGTGCGGTGTTCTTCGACTGCCTGGCGCTCGAAGGCCACGACCTGCGCCAGCTCGGGCTGCTCGAACGGAAGGAATGCCTGGGCCGCATCCTGCCACCGGCCGGAATCGTCCAGGCGGGCGATCACGTCGCGGAGCACGGCGAGGCGTTCTTCGAGGCCGCCTCCGAGATGGGCCTCGAGGGGATGATCGCCAAGCGGGCCGACAGCCGCTACACGGGCAAGCGGTCCCCCGACTGGGTCAAGATCAAGTGCCAGCGCCGGCAAGAGTTCGTGATCGGGGGCTACACCGAGCCGCGCGGCGGCGGTCGGCACTTTGGCGCCCTGCACGTCGGCGTCTACGAGGGCGGATCAGCTCCGGCATGTGACGCGCGTCGGTAGCGGCTTTGACGGCGCCATGCAGGACCGCCTGTGGAAGCAGCTCCAGCCACTGCGCCGCGCGGAGTCGCCCTTTGGTGGGTCGGGGCCCACGGGCCGCGGGAACTACTGGGTGGAGCCGCGGCTTGTGTGCGAGGTGCGCTTCACCGAGTGGACCGCCGACGGGGGACTGCGCCATCCCGATCTTCATCGGGATGCGCACCGACCGGAAGCCCGAGGAGGTCCAGCGCGAGGCGGGGGCGGAGAGCGATGCCGCTCTAGAGGTCGACGAAACCGCCGCCGCGAAAGCCTCGAGCCCCACCGACGGAGCCACCGGCACTCCCGTCGTCCCCGCGCACTCCGGCGCCTGCTGACGAGCCGCGCGAGGTCCGCCTCTCCAATCTGCGCAAGGTGTTCTGGCCCGACGAGGGCTACACCAAGGGCGACCTCATCGCCTACTACGAGGCTGTCGCACCTCTCATGCTGCGCTACCTGCGCGACCGTCCCGTGGTGCTCACGCGCTACCCGGACGGCATCAAGGGCAAATCCTTCTTCCAGAAGGACGCGCCGGTGTTCATCCCCGGATGGATGCGCACCGAATCCGTCTACTCCAAGGACTCCGATCGCGACATCCGCTTCTTCGTTCTCGACGACCCCGAGTCGCTGCGTTACGTCGCCAACCTCGGCACCATCCCGATCCACATGTGGAGCGCACGGTCCGGCTCGCTCGAGAGACCCGACTGGCTGGTGCTGGACCTGGACCCCAAGGGCGCCCCGTTCGCCCACGTGGTCGAGGTCGCGCGGAGCCTGCACCGGCTGCTCGACGAGCTGGAGCTTCCGAGCTACCCGAAGACATCGGGACAGGCGGGCCTCCACATCCTGATCCCGCTCGGCCGCCGCTACACGCACGAGGAGTGCAAGACCTTCGCCCGCGTGCTCGCCTCCCTGGGATTGGAAGCGAATCCCGAGATTGCCACCCTCGCGCGTCCCCTCCACGCGCGGGGCGGCAAGGTCTACATCGACTGGGGGCAAAACGGGCACGGCATCACGATCGTCGCGCCCTACTCGCTGCGCCCCATCGCGGGAGCGCCGGCCTCCTGTCCGCTCAAGTGGGTCGAGGTCAACGCCCGGCTTGACCCCGCGCGCTTCACCATGCGCACGTTGCCGGCGCGATTCGAAAAGATGGATGATCCGCTCGCGGGCGTCATGGGAGAGGGTGTCAACATCGGTGTCGCGATCGCCGCGATCGAGGAGCGGATGAAACGCAAGGCGAAGGGGAAGTGACGAAAGCCGCGGCTCACACGGCGGTCGAACGGCGTATTCGCGTCTCGGGGGGCGTCGAGGTCTCGGCGCTCCTCCTGTTCCCCGCGCGGGCCCGCGCTCTCTACGTGCTCGCCCACGGCGCCGGGGCCGGAATGCGGCACTCGTTCATGGAAGCGATCGCGGGGCGTCTCGCCGCGCAGGGGATCGCCACGTTGCGCTATCAGTTCCCCTATACGGAGCAGGGCGGCCGCCGACCCGATCCCGAGCCGATGCTGCTCGACACCGTGCGGGCGGCCGTCGGGGCGGCCCATGAGGCGGCGGGTGGCCTCCCACTCCTGGCTGGCGGCAAGTCCATGGGAGGGCGCATGACCTCCCGCGCCGCAGCCGCGGCGCCCCTCCCCGGGGTCAAGGGGCTGGTCTTTCTCGGATTTCCGTTGCACCCGGCGGGGCAACCCGGCATCTCTCGCGCCGAGCACCTGACGCGGGTGGACCTTCCGATGCTGTTTCTCCAGGGAACCCGCGATACCCTTGCCGACCTCACGCTGCTCAAGCCGGTCGTCGGGCGGCTGGGGGCACGCGCCACGCTTCGCGTGATCGAGCACGCCGACCACATGTTTCATGTGTTGAAGCGTAGCGGCCGGACCGACGAGCAGGTGCTTGATGAGCTGGCTCTCGCGGCGGCCCAATGGCTGGAGGAGCGAACGTGAGCGTAAAGGTGCGGATCGGAACCAGCGGGTATTCCTACGCCGAGTGGAAGGGCAACTTTTACCCCGAGAAGATGGCCGCGAAGGACATGCTGCGCTACTACGCCGAGCGCTTTCCGACGGTGGAGATCAACAACACCTTCTACCGTATGCCGACCGAGAAGCTCCTGAGCGGGTGGGCCGAACAGGTGCCCGAGAGCTTCACGTTCGTGATCAAGGCGTCCAAGCGCATCACGCACGACAGGCGGCTCAAGGAGTGCGGCGAGCTGCTCACCTACCTTTTCGGCGTCACCTCGACGCTGGGATCGCGGCTTGGGCCGCTGCTGTTCCAGCTCCCACCGAACTTCAAGAAGGACGTCCCGCGGCTCCAGGGTTTCTTCGACGAGATGCCCGAGCGCCGGCGGATGGCGATCGAGTTCAGGCACGCGTCGTGGTTCGATGATGAGGTCTACGAAACGCTGCGAGCCCAGCGCGCGGCGCTTTGCGTGGCGGACACGGGGGAGGAGCCCGCCGCCCCGCTGGTCGCAACCACCGACTGGGGCTACCTGCGGCTGCGGCGCGAGGACTTCAAGGACAAGGAGCTGCGCGACTGGGCGCGGCGTATCCGTGAGCAGCCATGGAGCGACGCCTACGTCTTCCTGAAGCACGAGGAAGAGGGAAAGGGCCCGAAGCTGGCGGCTCGGCTGATGGAGCTCTGCCGCGAGTAGGCGCACCGCGGGGATGGAGATACGGACTGGACGTGAAGCGCGACACCGGCACCCTGAGGCTCTCGGCAACCGACCTCGCGAACCATCTCGCCTGCCGCCATCTGACCGGGCTCGATCGCGGCGCGGCCGAGGGCCGGCTCAAGCCGCCTGATTGGTTTCGGCCCGAGGCAGCCCTGCTCCGCGAGCGGGGCCTCGAGCACGAGCGCGCCTACCTTGCTCAATTGGAGCGGCAGGGGCGGAGGATCACGCGGCTCGACGAGGGGGAAGATGGCCGGCGGGACCTCGAGCGCACGGTGGCAGCCATGTACGCGGGCGCGGAGGTCATCGCGCAGGCGACGCTCGCCGGCGGGCGCTGGCTGGGGCGCGCGGACGTGCTCCTCCGGGTGAAGCGCCCGAGCGGGCTCGGTGCGTGGTCCTACGAGGCCCTCGATACCAAGCTCGCCCGCGAGACCAAAGCGGGGGCGGTCCTCCAGCTCTGCCTCTACTCGGAGCTTTTGGCCGAGATACAAGGCGTCCTGCCGACGTACATGCACGTGGTCCCGCGGCGGCCCGACTTTCCGCTGGAGACGTATCGCGTCGAGGACTACCTCGCCTACTACCGACTCGTGCGCCGTCGACTGGAAGCGGCGGTGGACGCGGAAGCAGGGGAGGGCGGCGCCACCGCCACCTATCCCGACCCCGTGCCGCACTGCGATATCTGCCGCTGGTGGCCGAGGTGCGACCGGCAGAGGCACGCGGACGACCACCTGAGCCTGGTCGCCGGGATCTCGCGGCTTCAGACGCGCGAGCTCAAGTCGCGCGAGCTGGGCACGTTGGCATCGCTGGCGGTCGAGCCCCTGCCGATTCAGTGGAAGCCGGCTCGTGGCGCGAAGGAAGGCTATGGGCGCGTTCGGGAGCAGGCACGCATCCAGCTCGCCGGACGAAACGAGCACAAGAACCTGCACGAGCTGCTTCCGATGGCGCCCGGCCGCGGGCTCGCGTGCCTCCCAGCTCCCTCGCCGGGCGATCTGTTCCTGGATCTAGAGGCGGATCCCTACGTGGACGAGGGCGGCCTCGAGTACCTGTTCGGCTGGGCGATTCCCGATCCCCCGCCGCCCGGGACGCTCGCGCTCGAGGTGGGCCCGCCTGTCTACAAGTGCCACTGGGCGCTCGATCGGGCGGCCGAACGCCAGGGCTTCGAAGCGCTCCTGGACACCATCATGCAGCGGTGGTCCCTCGACCCGAACATGCACGTCTACCACTACGGCGTCTACGAGACCGGGGCGATCAAGCGGTTGATGGGCCGGCACGCCACGCGCGAGGCCGAAGTCGATCGCCTCCTGCGCGCCGGCCGGTTCGTGGATCTGCACGCGATCGTGCGCCAGTCGTTGCGCGCCAGCGTCGAGGAATACTCCATCAAGAAGCTTGAGCCGCTCTACGGTTTCGGGCGCCGGCAGCCCCTCGACCAGGCGGGCGCGGCCCTGCGCGTCATCCAGCGCGGGCTCGAGCTGGGCGCTCGGATGGCCCCTGACGACGAGAACGCGCGGATCGTGGAAGCCTACAACCGCGAGGATTGCCTCTCGGCGCGTGCGTTGCGCGACTGGCTCGAACTCCTGCGTCAGGGGGCGGAGGCGGACGGCGCCGAGATTCCTCGGCCAGCCGAGGAGTCGGGCGACCCGAACAAGGAGATCGACGAGCGCGAGCGACGCACCCGCGAGCTGGCGGCGCGGCTGCTTTCGAAAGTGCCGGAGCCATCCGAGGAGCGATCCGAGAAGCAGCAGGCGGTGTGGCTGCTCGCCCTCATGCTCGACTGGCATCGACGCGAGGAGAAGGCGCCCTGGTGGGAGTACTACCGCCTGCGGGAGCTGCCGGACGAGGATCTCCTCGACGAGACGGCGGCACTGGCGGGTCTCGAGCGTGTGGAACGTCTCCCGGCGGGAGGGCGCACGCCCGTCGATCGGTACCGCTTTCCGGCTCAAGAGACGAACATTCGCGAGGGCGACAAGCTCCATCTGCCCCTTCCGGATGGACGCAAGTTCGGGGACGTGGAGGAGATCGATCTCGCCGCCCGCACGATCGACGTCAAGAAGAGCGGTGCCTGCGCGTCGCTGGATCCCACGAGTGTGTTCGCGCACGACACGGTGTCCTCCAGGGAGCAGGCCGAGTCGCTGGCGCGGCTGGGCGACTGGGTGGCCACGAACGGCGTGGACACGCCCGGTCGTTATCGGGCCGCCCGCGATCTGCTGCTCCGGCGCGGGCCGCGTCTGGCTTCGCCGGTGGAGGGTCCCCTCGAGGCGCCGGGCGAGGGGGGCGTCAGGGCAGCGCGTCGGCTCGCGCTCTTGCTGGATCGCGGCACGCTCGCCATTCAGGGACCGCCTGGATCGGGCAAGACCTTCACCGGTGCCCGCATGATCTGCGACCTCGTGCGCACGGGAAAGCGGGTGGGCGTTTGCGCGGTGAGCCACAAGGTCATCGTGAACCTCCTCAAGCAGGTCGTGGAGGCCGGCGCCGAGGAGGGCGTTCGCGTCGAGTGTCTGCGTAAGGTGAAGGAGAAGGGCGCGATCGCCGATCCCGGGATCGGCGAGACCACGGACAACGCCGCCGTTCTGACCGCCCTTCGTGGGGGTCGGGCGAACGTCGCGGGTGGCACCGCATGGATGTGGGCGCGCGAGGAGTTCGTGGAAGCGGTGGACGTCCTGTTCGTGGACGAGGCCGGGCAGATGTCGCTCGCGAATGTCCTCGCGATCGCTCCCTGCGCCAAGAGCGTTGTCCTGCTCGGCGATCCGCAGCAGCTGGAGCAGCCGATCCAGGGATCTCACCCCGAAGGCACCGCGGTCTCCGCGCTCGAGCACGTTCTCGGCGGCGCCCAGACGATCGCGGACGATCGCGGCCTCTTTCTCGAGGAGACATGGCGGCTGCCTCCCGCCATCTGCAGCCTCACGTCAGAGCTGTTCTACGAGCGACGGCTGCGCTCCCTCGCCAGCCTCGAGCAGCAAACGCTGCTGGGCGAGGTCCTGTTCCCCGGCTCGGGCTTGTGGTTTGTCCCGGCGCACCACGACGCCAATCAGAGTTCCAGCCGGGAGGAGGTGGAGATCGTCGCCGAGCTGGTGGGCACGCTGATGGAAGGCGGCGCCCGTTGGCGCGACCGCGATGGGCGCGAGCGAGCGATCGCCCTCGACGACGTTCTGGTGATCGCCCCCTACAACGCCCAGGTCGCCGATCTGACCGCCCGGCTGCCCGCCGGAGCGCGCGTCGGCACGGTCGACCGATTCCAGGGCCAGGAGGCGCCGATCGTGATCTACTCCATGACGACGTCGACGCCGGAGGACGCTCCGCGGGGCATGGAGTTCCTCTACAGTCCGAACCGCTTCAACGTCGCCACATCCCGGGCCCAATGCGCCTGCATCGTGGTGGGGAGCCCACGCCTGTTCGAGCCCGACTGCCAGAGCCCGAGACAGATGAAGCTCGCGAACGCCTTCTGCCGATTCCTCGAGGTCGCGAGGGAGGTGCGCATCCTTCCGCGGGCTGCTATCCTCTAGCCATGGCGCGATTCCTCGTAAAGACCGAGCCCACGACCTACTCCTTTGCCGACCTCAAACGCGACAAGCGGACCGTGTGGGATGGAGTGTCGAACCCGGTGGCCCTGAAGCACCTTGCCACGATCAGGAAGGGCGATACCGTGGTCGTGTACCACACCGGGGACGAGAAGCAAGCCGTTGGGCTCGCGATCGCGGCCTCGGACGCCTACCCGGACCCCAAGCTCAAAGATCCAAAGCGGCCGGTGGTGAACCTCGCGGCCGACCGGGCGCTGCCCAAGCCGGTGACGTTGGCCCAGGTGAAATCCGACGCGGTGCTCAAGGGCACCGAGCTGGCGCGCCTGCCTCGGCTGTCCGTCATGCCGTTCAGCGAGGCTCAGTTCCAGCGCCTGCTTCAGCTCGCGGGCGCGTAAGGGCGGATTCGGGCGGATCACGTTCCACACCACACAAGGGGTAACGCGATGTGCAGGAATATCAAGACTTTGTTCAACTTCTCGCCATCGGCGACGGACGACGAAATCCGTGCCTCCTCACTTCAGTTCGTCAGGAAGGTGAGCGGGTTCAACAAGCCGTCGCTCGCCAATCAGGCGGCATTCGACCGGGCTGTCGACGACGTCGCTCGGGCCGCGCGGAAACTACTCGATGCACTGGTCACGACGGCGCCGCCAAAAGATAGGGACGCAGAAGCGGTCAAGGCGCGCCTGCGGTCGGCGCAGAGATTCGGTCAGGTACGAGGCTGATGCCGGGACAGGGAGACAACGCGATGAACGACAGCGAGCGACTTGCAGATCAGTTGAAGCGGGCATTGTACGGTGACGCCTGGCACGGACCCTCCTGGAGGGAGGTGCTCGAGGGCGTCACGCGCGAAGCGGCCATCCATCGTCCGATTCCCGAGGCGCACACGATCGCCGAGGTACTGCTGCACGCGACCACCTGGCATGAAGTGGTGCGGCGTCGGCTCCAGGGGGAATCACCGGCGATTTCGGACGCGGAGAACTGGCCCGTCTCCACATTCGCGGACGAAGCGGCTTGGTCCAAGGCTGTGGCCCAGCTGTTCGAAACCGGGGACGCGCTGGTGGCGACGGTCGGCCGATTCCCGGCGGAGAAGCTGCACAAAGAGCGGCCGGGTGTGGACGGCGTGTGGTTCGAGCTGATCATTGGAGAGCTGCAGCACGTGCTCTATCACGCGGGGCAGGTCGCGATCCTCAAGAAGGCGCATGTGCCCGCGACGGTCTGAGCGCGAGCTAGAACAAGAGATCCCAGTAAACGCCGGGGCCCATCGCCCTCAGGGAGGATTCTAGAATGGCTGACATCGGTCTCAAGACGCTCGATGGGAACCAGCAGACCATCGCGGCGGATGCTCTCAACGGACTGCGCGCGGGGCTGCGCGGCACGATGTGCCTGCCCGGGGAGCCAGGCTACGAAGACGCACGCACGATCTGGAACGCGATGATCGACCGAAGGCCCGCGGTCATCGTTCGTGCCGCCGAAGCGACGGACGTGGTGCGCGCGGTCGGATTCGCGCGCGAGCACCGGCTGTTGCTGGCGGTTCGGGGAGGTGGGCACAACATCGCGGGCAACGCCGTGTGCGATGGCGGTCTGATGATTGACCTGTCGCCGATGAAGTCGGTGCGTGTGGACACGGCGGCCCGCACGGCTCGCGTCGAACCGGGGGTGACCCTGGGCGAGTTTGATCGCGTGGCGCAGGCTTCCGGCCTCGCCACTCCGCTGGGAATTAACTCCACGACCGGAGTCGCCGGTTTCACGCTCGGCGGCGGCTTTGGGTGGACCAGCCGCAAATACGGGCTCACGGTGGACAACTTGCTTTCGGTGGACGTGGTGACCGCCGATGGCAAGTCCCTGCGTGCGAGCGACAAGGAGAACGCCGACCTGTTCTGGGCGGTGCGCGGCGGTGGTGGAAACTTCGGCGTCGTGACGTCGTTCGAGTATCGGCTCCATCCGGTAGGGCCAGAGGTCATTGCAGGCCTGATCGTCCACCCGTTCGCGCAGGCGAGACAGGTACTCGAGGGCTACCGTCGGTTTGTCGCCTCGGCGCCCGACGAGGTCACCGCATGGGTGGTGCTACGCAAGGCTCCGCCGCTTCCGTTCCTGCCGCCCGAAGTGCACGGCAAGGAGGTTCTGGTGTTCGCCGTGTGCGCCATCGGGGACAAGCTGGAGGCCGAGAGGGCGGTCGCGCCGCTCCGGGCACTGGGCAAACCGATTGCCGACGTGGTCGGCCCAACCCCGTTCGTGGGGTGGCAGACCGCGTTCGATCCGCTCCTGGCGCCGGGCTCCAGGAACTACTGGAAGTCACACGACTTCAAGAAACTCGACGACGGATTTATCCGAGTGGTGCTCGAGGCGGTGGGCCGGTTGCCGTCCCCGGAGTGCGAGGTCTTCATTGGAAACCTGGGTGGGGCGATCAATCGAATTCCGGCCAACGCCACGGCGTATCCGCACCGCGACGTGGAATTCGTCATGAACGTCCACACACGGTGGAGTGATCCGGCTCAGGACAAGGAATGCATCGCATGGGCACGGCAGCTCTTCGACGCCTCGACCCCGTTCGCCACCGGTGGCGTGTACGTGAACTTCATGCCCGAGGACGAGAGCCAGCGTGTACAGAAGGGCGCCTACGGTGCGAACTACGAGCGGCTGGCGAAGCTGAAGACGAAATACGATCCGACCAACCTGTTCCGGATGAACCAAAACATCAAGCCCGCGGCCTGACGAGGCGCAAGCGGGCGCAGCCGGCGGGGGGACTGAGACCATCGGCACCGCAAAGGCTCACATCGCCGCGATCGTCGGCTTTGGGGTAATTCTGACGGTCCCGGCGCTCATCAATGGTTGCCTCGTTGGTCACGATTTTGAATACCATCTAATCTATAGCCGCTATTTTTCCGCGCAGTTTTGGCACGGAGATCTCTATCCACGTTGGCTCCAAGGAATGAACGCGGGCTTCGGAAGCCCAACATTCTTCTTCTACCCACCCATTCCCTACTACTTCACCAGTCTCCTTTCACCTCTCTCTCACTTCAGCACGTCGATTTGCAACGCGCTCGGCCTATCCAGCCTCCTTGCTCTGGTGGCCTCTGGACTGACGGCCTATCTCTGGCTTAAGGAAATTGCTCCCAGGACCCCCGCGTTCATCGCCGCTCTTGCGTACATGGTCTGGCCCTATCACTTGGCCGTCGATCTCTACACCCGCTTCGCATTTGCCGAATATTGGTCCTTTGTCTGGTTGCCTTTGATTCTGTACTTCTGCATCAAAGTCGCCAGAGGCTCGAGGCGCGGCGTCATCGGATTGGCGGTCAGCCTTGCTCTGTTGGCTCTAACCCATCTTCCAACGCTGATCATCTTTCTCCCTGTCCCCATCGGTTATGTCTTCTTCCTAGCGGACCGCGCCCAGTGGCGCCTCGTTTCCATTCGTCTAGGACTGGCCGCAGTTCTTGCTGTCGGCCTGTCGGCAATCTATTGGCTGCCGGCGATCACGACGCAAGACTCGGTTTCGATGGAGGTCATGTCAGCGAGGATGTATCAGTATGCGAACAATTTTCTGTTCGCGGGCCCCGCGGTCGGCCACGACAGGACGTTTTGGCGAAGCCTGGAGCTATTAACCGTACTGACCGGAGGATTGGCGGTGTGCGCCTGGAAGTTGTCGATCAGTTCCTCCAGGGCCAAATCGGCGCGAGAGAGTAATTATTGGGTCATTGTCGCACTCTTCTCACTCTTCATGACGCTTCCCGTAAGCCAGATTGTCTGGGCCGCATTGCCGGCAATACAGAGAGTCCAATTCCCGTGGCGCTTCGATACGGTCCTGGCGGTCGCTACCGTCGGACTCTTGGCACGTGCGGGCTCACAATTGCCCCTACGCGATATCTTCCCGGCGGGTGATCGGATGAACCTGCTGGGCGCTGTGGTGCTGGTGGGGGCGGTCGTCGCTGTTGCGACGGTGATACAGCTGCTGCCGCTCCAGAAGGCGATTAGCTTTCCTGGGAGTCGCAGTACGGTGCTACCCCTTTGCTTCATCGCATTGCTATTGGTCGGGATGTTCTTCATTCAAAGGCCCATTGCCGTTGCCAGGCATAGGCTGTTCTGGATCGGTGGGGTGCTAGCTGTTAGCACCTGCTTGGCCAGCTACGGCTATAGCTATAAGCGCATTCTGTTCTCGAGGCTGGACGACTTGGGTAGTGCCCCGAGGATTGCGGCTGGCCTGGGAGCCGAGGAACACCGACCGCGCTGGGTCCCCAAGGGGATCTTCAATGTGGGGGCGCTCACCAACTTGGGCAAACGGTTGCCGATGGTGCAGAGCAGTGGAGGGCAGGCAAGTTGGCTCATCAGGCAGTGGCAGCCCAGGAGAATTGTTATTCAGGTAAGCGCAATCACGGGCGCCGATTTCACCATCCATCAATTCTTTTTCCCGGGATGGACCGCCAAGATCCAGGGTGTGCCACAGAGTCTGCCGGTACACCCTTCTGAGTTGGGTTTGATTCAGATTTCGGTACCACCTGGCGAGCATGAGGTTGCCATAACGCTGGATGCACTGAAGCAGGAACGAATCGGTCAAGTGTTAGGCGGGTTGTCGGCCATGATGGCTCTATTGCTGGTCGTTCTATTCCGCGGAGATTCTTCCACCCGAATGCTGGCGGACCTGCCGAAACCCGACTAACCGCGGTGTAGAGAGCCACTTGCGGGGAGACCTCCGTTACAGCTTTGTAACCTTGCGGGGACGGAGTTCCTTCTTCAGACTCAACCCCCTCGCGAGACGGCAAGCCCTGCCCTCGCAGGCTCCTGCCAGGCTCGGCGAGGCGATCAAGTGGACCATCAACCCGGGTAAACCGAGGAGTGCCCCTGCCATGACGAAGACCATCGACGCAGATGAAATCCTACGCCAAGCCACCCCCTTGCAGCAGCAGCGGGCCCACGAAATACAGCCCTTCGGCCACATCGTTCGGATGCCGATCGCGTTGGACGAATCGGTCTGCGCTGAGAGCGTCGAGAACCTGAACCAGCTCCTCGCGGACACCATGACCCTTCGCGATCTCTACAAGAAACACCACTGGCAGGTCGCGGGCCCGACCTTCTATTCGCTCCACCTCCTCTTCGACAAGCATTTCGAAGAGCAGGGCGGCCTCGTGGATGCCATCGCAGAGCGGATTCAGGCATTGGGCGGGGTGAGCCTCGCGATGGCTCATGACGTGGCGGAAACTACCCTGATCCCGCGGGCGCCAAAGGGGCGCGAAGGCGTTCCAGGACAAGTTTCCAGGCTCCTTCACGCCCACGAGATCGTGCTCAAGGAAGCGCGCACCATGGCGCGGCAGGCGGCCGACCGAGGCGACGACGGTTCGAACGATCTCATCGTGAGCAATGTCATCCGCACCAATGAGGCCCAGGTCTGGTTCGTTGCGGAGCACGTCGTCGACGTTCCGCTGGTGCGGGCCAAGTAGCGCTGTAGCCAATCAGCCCGGTGACATCATGAGCACAGCGCAGGAGCGTCAGTTCGGCGAGCTGTATCACGACCGAGGACGGCACCGATACCTACGCCGACGACCTAACGAAGGATTTCATAGGCGCCTGTTCCAGCTGTCGTTCCAGCGCTTCGTGACGCATCCCTGGAACCCGCTGCCGATGTTGCGACTATGACATTTCGTCGAGGCTTTGGGCGACGCACTCGAGGCGCAGACGAAACAATTCTAAGCATACTGGAGGAGCTTGCCGTGACCACGAGCACCGGAACATCCGCCTCATCGGATACCGTCCTCTTCATCCATGGCCTCTGGATGACGCCCCTGAGCTGGGAGAAGTGGAGCAAACGCTACACGGACCGCGGCTACCGCGTGATCAATCGGGGTTGGCCCGGAATGGACGGGGACATCGAGCAACTGCGGCGCGAGCCGTCTCGCCTCGCCGATCTCGGCGTCTCCAAGATCGTCGATCATTACGAACGGATCATCGGCGAGCTCGACCGACCGCCGATCATCATGGGCCACTCATTCGGTGGGCTCTTCGTGCAGATCCTGATCGACCGCGGGTTCGGCGCGGCCGGCGTGGCCATCGCGTCCGCCCCGGTGAAAGGCGTCCTGCTCTTGCCGTTCTCCACGCTCAAGGTCTCGTTCCCGGCCCTCAGCAACCCGGCGAACCTTCACAAGGTGGCGCCGCTGACGGCCGAACAGTTCCACTACGCGTTCGGCAATAACCTGAGCGAGGAGGAATCGGGGAAGGTCTATGAGCGCTACGCCGTGCCGGGGCCGGACCACGTGCTCTTCCAGGCGGGGTTCGCGAACCTGAACCCCCACGCGGAGACATCCGTCAATTTCCGCAACGACGGCCGCGCGCCGCTCTTGCTCATCGCCGGGGCCAAGGACCACGTCTCGCCGCCGTCGCTCGTCGAGATGAACTACAAGCTCTACAAGAAGTCGAAGTCGATCACCGATTACAAGGAATTCCCCGGCCGCTCGCACTACATCCTCGGGGAAGGGGGCTGGGAAGAGGTCGCGGACTTCGCGATCGATTGGGCCAGCCAGCACGTCACAGCCGGCTCGAAGGCATAAGGGAGGGCCCATGGCCAACAACAAGAAGACCTTCAGCGCGAGGCCGAACCAGGGGCGCGCCCTCCAGGCGGGGAGCCGCGCGCCCGAGTTCACGCTGAAGACCACGCCGGATCAGGCGGTTACCTTGTCGGACTTTCGCGGACAGTCGGTAATCCTGGCCTTTTATCCTGCCGACTGGAGCCTGGTTTGCAGCGACCAGATGGCGCTCTACAACGAGATCTTGCCAGAATTCCGACGCCACCACGCGGCGCTCCTCGGGATCTCAGTGGATGGGGCTTGGTGTCACGCGGCCTTCGCGTCGAATCGGAAGCTGCATTTCCCCCTGCTGGCCGATTTCGAGCCAAAGGGCGCGGTCGCGCGAGCCTATGGTGTCTATCGCGACTCGGATGGCACCACCGAGCGAGCCCTGTTCGTCATCGACGCCGAGGGTGTGATCCGCTGGAGCCACGTCTCGCCGGTGGGCGTCAACCCGGGGGCCGAAGGCATTCTTGCAGCGCTAGAGGCACTCCAACATGAGGGGAGTAAGTCATGAATCGCGGACATCACGGCCCCACCCTCGTTCTACCGGTTGGCGATCGCGACCACGCCCAGGGTCCGCCGAATGCGCCCGTCAGCCTCGTAGAATACGGGGACTATGAATGCCCCTACTGCGGGCGAGCCTATCCGATCGTGAAGGCCATCCAAAAGGCGCTCGGCCCGCGTCTGCGGTTTGTGTTTCGCAATTTCCCCCTGAGCGAGGCGCATCCGAACGCGACGAACGCGGCCGAGACCGCCGAGGCCGCCGGCGTGCAAGGGAAATTCTGGGAGATGCACGACACGCTATTCGAGCATCAGGATGCCCTCCGACCGCGGGATCTCGTCGCATGCGCGGCCCGGCTGGGTCTCGATTCCGAGCGGCTTGCCCGCGAGCTTGAGACACACACGCACGCCGCCCGCGTACGGGAGGACTTCACGAGCGGCGTGAGAAGCGGGGTCAATGGCACACCCACATTCTTCATCAACGGCGCGCGGTTCGATGGGTCGTGGGATAAGCAGAGCCTCCTCGCCGCCCTTGAGGAGGCCGAGGAGACGCCCGCCGAAAAGTCACGGTAGGCCCTTATGTCCGTAAGACCCGTAAAGCGGCTCGTCAAGGCGAAGCCCACTTTGGCAGGCGCCGGCGTGCATTTGCGCCGCGCGTTCGGATTCGGCGATCCGAGTGAGTTCGATCCATTTCTACCCAGGATCAATTGCGGGAAGCGTTCGAGGAACTCCAGGACGGTACATTCCTGAAGGTGGGCAAGGGAGGCTAGCCGATGCCGGGCGGTGCACCAGGCGACGATACGCTCCGGGTCCTCGGATTTGCGGGGAGCCTTCGGCGCGACTCGCTCAACCGACGCCTCCTTCGGGCGGCCGTCGAGATGGCGCCGTCCAGGATGAAGATCGATATCTTCGACCTCCGAGATATCCCGCTCTACAACTTCGACGTCGAGGAGGCCGGAGACCCGGGTCCAGTCGCAGCGTTCAAGGATGCCATCCGGAGCGCGGATGCCCTCCTCATCGTGACGCCCGAATACCAGCACGGCGTACCCGGGGTTCTGAAGAACGCACTCGATTGGGCGTCACGGCCGCCGGGCAAGTCCCCGCTGCAGGGCAAGCCGGTCGCGATCATGGGCGCTTCGCCCGGCTTCACGGGAACAGCTCGGGCGCAGTCCCAGCTTCGGGAATCGTTCGGTTTCTCGGAGGCGTGCGCGGTGCTCCGGCCCGAAGTGCTCGTCGGTCGCGCGCATGAGAAGTTTGATGGTGAGGGACGCCTCACGGATACGAAGACAGCCGAACTCGTCGGTCAACTCCTGGATCAGCTCATCGCCCTGGCGCGCCTACTCCATGGGAGGAAAGCTAGGACATGACCTGTATCAGGTGTGGCTGAGCTAGAGAGGGATGGGAAGTGGAGAACGTGAAGGAGTCGTACCGGACGTTCCAGCGCCTCGCGCACATTCCGCTCCTCGCGGCGGCGATGATGGTGGCCTGCTCGCGGCCGGAGGCGGACACGCGCCACCTTCCCACCGGGGTCACTCTCGACCCGGCGGGCCCCTCGGTCGCGCTCGGGTCGATGCCGCTCGCGATGACGTTCAGCCCCGATTCCGCCCGCGTGGTCGTCTTGCTCTGCGGATTCCGCGAGCAGGGGATCCAGGTCGTGAATCCCGCACGCCGGGAGGTCTGCCAGGCGCTTGTTCAACCAGCCGCGTTTCTGGGTCTCGCGTTCACCCCTGACGGGCGCTCGCTCTTCGCCTCCGGAGGGAGCCAGGACGTCGTCTACCGGTACGCGTGGGATGCCGATTCGGCGGCCCTTTCGGACAGCATCAGGCTCGATTCCAAGGGGGTGGTCGGCCGGGGGGTTCGCTACCCATCGGGACTCGCGGTCTCGCCGGACGGCAGACGGCTTTACGTCGCGGAAAATCTGGCCGACTCCCTGGCCGTCGTCGACCTCGGCTCCGGCCGCGTCGTTCAGCGGGTGGCGACTGGCCGCTACCCCTACGGAGTCGCGGTGAGTCTGGATGGACGCGTGTACGTCTCGGCCTGGGGCGGCTCGTGGATCGCGACGTTTTTCCCCCGCGAAGGCCGGCTCGTCGCAGGTCCGCGCATCCCCGTGGGGCGCCATCCGTCGGCGATCACACTGAACCCGCAGGGAACGCGGCTCTTCGTCACCCGCGCGAGCTTCGATCGGATCGCGGTTGTGGACACGCGTCGCGATTCGGTGATCGCGGAGCTGAGCGACGCGGCCGCGACGGGACCGCCTGAGGGCGCCACCCCGAACGGGCTCACCCTCTCTCGCGATGGCCGTACGCTCTATGTGGCGGAAGCCGATAACAACGCGACGGCCGTGTTCGGGCTGGGCGGCGCGACGGCTGACGCGCCGGGGGCGGCCGGCGGTGACAGGCTCCTTGGGCGCGTGCCGGTTGAGTGGTACCCCACCGCGGTTCTCCTTCGGGACCGGGCGCTCTTCGTGCTGAATGGCAAGGGGCTCGGGACTGCGCCAAATCCCCACCGGCGCCAGCCCGGTGTCAAGTCGGAGCCTGCCCCAGGGTCCTACACGCTCGGGCAGACAACCGGCTCGCTCACGACGCTCGCGCTTCCGACGGCTGGCGCTCTCGCCGCTCTGTCGCGTCGCGTCGCGCGTGCCGAAGGGTGGAACCGAACGCCCGTGCGGGCGGCGTACCCACCGTTCAGGCACGTGATCTACATCATCAAGGAGAACCGCACGTATGACCAGGTGTTCGGTGACCTGCGTGCGGGGGACGGCGACACCTCACTCGTCTTTTTCCCTCGCGCCGTGACGCCCAATCATCACGGCCTAGCCGAGCGCTTCGGTCTCTTCGACCGTTTCTTCGTAAACGGCGAAGTTAGCGGGGATGGCCATGACTGGACGACCGCCGCCTACGCGCCGGACTACGTCGAGAAGACCATCCCAAGCGTCTACTCCGATCGTGGCCGATCGTATGATTTCGAGGGGGAGAATCGAGATACGATTCCTGAAGACGACGTGAACGAGACCGGCACAGGCTACTTGTGGGACTCCGCCGCGCGCGCGGGAATCACGGTCCGTAACTATGGCGAGTTCACCATCCGGGGGCCTTCCGGGCGGTGGACCGCCACCAAGCCGCTTTTGGCGGCGAACACGTCGCCGGACTTTCCGGGATGGGATCTCGAAACGACCGACCAGAAGCGCGCGGACGCGTGGCTCGAGGAGTTTCGAGGCTTCGTAGCTGCAGGAACGATGCCGGCGCTCACCTTCCTGCGACTTCCGAATGACCACACGGCGGGCGGGAAAGCCGGCGCGCCGACTCCGCGCGCGTACGTCGCTGACAACGACCTCGCGCTCGGGCGCGTCATCGAGGCGCTCTCACATTCGCCGTTCTGGAAACATACGGTGGTGTTCGTGGTCGAGGACGACGCGCAGGATGGTCCCGACCACGTCGACTCGCATCGCTCGCCACTCCTGGTTCTATCGGCCTACAGCCGGCCCGGCGTGATCCATCGCTTCGCGAATACGAGTGACGTTGTGGCCACGATCGCGCAGATCCTAAAGCTGGAGTCTCTGTCGCAGTTCGACCACTTCGGACGACCGCTCTCGGGGATCTACTCGGCAAAGCCGGACCTGGCACCCTACACAGCGATGGTCCCCAGCGTGCCACTGGACGAGCGCAATCTCGCCCACACCGCGGCCGCCAGCGACACGCGGCGCCTGGACCTGAGCCGCGAAGATCCGGGCAACGAGGATCTTTTCAACAGGATCCTGTGGGCCATGATCAAGGGGCCGGACCAGCCCTATCCGGGGACGCGGCGACTGGCGCTGCTCGAGCGTCAGCGGGACTGAGCAATCCCGTGCCCGCGCGATGCCGTGGGGTCGTTTGGCCTAGGCCCGGTCCCGCGCTGAACGACAAGCGCCTCCATCGCGTAATACTCCGGCAGTCCAAGCTGGTCGACTAGCCGCGCCGTTCCCTTGTTGCGCTCTTCGACGCGCTGCCAGAACTCGCGCTCGTCGACCCCGGGGAACGGCGCGCGGTCCTTCTGACTTTGGTGCTTGAAGATCGCACTGATCTTGAGCCGGAGCTCCTCCTCCGACATCGGTACGAGAATGTCGGCTTCGGAGATGGACCACTCCTCCCAGGCTCCGCGATAGAGCCACACCTCCGGTGCTGCGCCTTTGTACTGCTCGAGCGCGAGGTCGATCGCGTCCTTGCACATGCGGTGTGTGCCGTGTGGATCGGAGAGATCTCCGGCGACGAGAATGATCTCCGGGCGCTGCTCCTCAAGCAGTTCGAGGATGATCTCCACGTCTCGCTTGCCGATCGGCTCCTTCCGGACCTCTCCGGTCTGGTAAAAGGGGAGATTCAGGAACCGGGACTGCTCCGGCCGCAGTTTCAACGTGTCAATGGCGGATACGGCCTCGACCTCGCGAATCCGACGCTTGAGCATGAGAACCGTCTCGGGGTCCACCTCCCCCGGCTGCTTGCGGTCCAGGTACTCCTCCACCTCGCCGAGGAGAGACCGCAGGCGGTCGCTCGCGTAGTCGAAATCGCCCGCGGTGCGGCGAATGAAGTCGAGGTAGCGGCGAACCTCGTGATCGAAGACGGCGATGTTGCCGGAGGTCAGGTACGCCACGACGACCTCGTTCTCATTCTCGCGGAGCTTCCAGAGAATTCCTCCAGCGGAGATGACGTCGTCGTCAGGATGAGGCGAAAACACGACAACGCGTCGTCCTCGGGGGAGCTTGCCGCGTCCTCGGATCTTGGCGCTGAGCGCGTTGAAGACGACGCCGTTGAGCGCGGCCGAGGAGCCGTGCCGGGCGAGGAGCGCACCGAGGTGGTGCTCGCGATAATCCACGTCGGCCAGCTTGAGTACGGACTTCCCCGTGGCCTGGGCGAGCCAGACGACGGCCTCGATCTCGAGGACCGGGGTCCATTCGATCTCGCGCAGCAGCCAGGGGGTCTTCACGCGAGTCAGCTCCGCCGCGGCCGCGGGGTCGAGATAAACGATGGCGTTGGGATGCTGCTGCAGGTAGGTCGCGGTGACCGATCGATCGACGTCCCCTTCGACCGATCGTTTCACGATCGCCGCTTTGTGCTCGCCCGTCGCGACGAGCGCGATTTCCCTTGCCTCGAGGATGGTCGCGACACCCATCGTGATCGCCTCGGCGGGAACATTCTCGGTTCCGAAGAAATCGGACGCGGCGACGCGGCGGGTGATCTTGTCGAGGACGACGAGGCGCGTGCGCGAGCCGGTGCTTGAGCCGGGCTCGTTGAACCCAATGTGTCCCGTCTGCCCTATTCCCAGGATTTGGAAATCGATGCCGCCGGCATCAGCGATGGCCCGCTCGTAGTCGCGGCAGTGGTCATCGATCTCGTCTCGCGGAAGGTCTCCTCGAGGAATGTGAACGTTCCGCGGATCGATGTTCACGTGATCGAACAGATGTTCCCACATGAAGCGGTGGTAGCTATGAACGCTGTCGGGCAACATGGGGTAGTACTCGTCGAGGTTGAAGGTCTTGACCCGGGACCAATCGAGCCCTTCCTCGCGGTGCATCCGGACCAGCTCTCGATAGATGCCGATGGGCGTGGAGCCGGTGGCGAGACCCAGCACGGGTACCCGCCCGGCCCCGCCGCGGCCATGAATGATCTCCGCGATCCGCCGCGCGACCCGCTTGGCGATGAGGTCGTACGACTCCGATACGATGACCGGAATTCGTTCTGGATTCTCGTCCATGCTTGTTCTCGAATCGCTCCGGGGTGAGGTCTGCCCTGGTTGTATCGGCCCGCGCAACGTGGACGTTGATCGTCCGGTGGCGGGCGATGCCCACCGACAACGTCTTTATCCACAATAGCTTGCGTGAACGTCTGGCGGTCGTTGCCGCGATCCGGCACCCGACTCGGCGTGGTACGATGCCACGGTTTCGGTCCCGACAGCCTCGAGGTGCATCAGACTCTCGCCCGGCGGACCATGACGACTCCCTTGCCTTCCCACATCGGACGGTACGAGGTCCTCGCCCCGCTGGGTAGGGGCGGCATGGGGGTCGTCTACCTCGCGCGCGACGAAACGCTGGAGCGCGAGGTCGCCATCAAGGTGCTTCCGGATGAAGTCGCGACGGACCCGGAGCGGCTCGCGTGGTTCGAGCGCGAGGCAAGGGTTCTCGCCTCACTCAATCATCCCAGCATCGCCACCATCCACGGTTTCGAATCCTCGCCCGATGGGACGCGCTTCCTGGTCCTCGAGCGCATCATCGGAGAGACGCTGGCGGAGCGTCTCCGGCGCGGCCCCTTGGCCATCAAGGAGTCGCTCGGGATCGGCCTCCAGATCGCGGACGCCCTCGAGGCGGCTCACGAGCGGGGCGTCGTCCATCGCGACCTGAAGCCTGGGAACGTGATGGTCACGCCGCGGGGCCGCGTCAAGGTGCTCGATTTCGGGATGGCCAAGCGGATTCACTCCCTGGACTCGAGCCCCGAGAATCGGATGCTCGGTACGCCGGGGTACGCGAGTCCGGAGCAGATCCGTGGCGAGGGGGTGGACCAGCAGGCAGACGTCTTTGCCTTTGGGTGCGTTCTGTTCGAATGTCTCGCGGGTAGCCGTGCGTTCGGAGGTCCCACCACGGACGCGGTGATCCAATCGACCCTTCGCGCGGAGCCAAGTTGGGGAGCGGTGCCGCAGGGAGTGCCGGTACCGCTCCAATCCTTCCTGGCTCGCTGCCTGGAGAAGCGTGCCGACGCTCGGCCCGCGGGGATGGGGGAAGCGTCCCGAATACTCTCCGAGGTCGCGGGGATCGTTCCGACCCCGGCGGGCGCGGGCCCACCCGTCACCGTCTCCGCACCCAACAATCTCCCCGTGCTGCTCACACGGTTCATCGGCCGCCAGCGGGACCTGGCTAAGTGCTCGCAGCTCCTCGCGAAGGCGAGACTCCTTACCCTGATCGGTGTCGCGGGATGCGGGAAGACGCGCCTGGCGATCGAGCTGGCCGGCCGCAGCCTAGGGGACTCCCCGGACAGGGTCTGTTTCGTGGACCTAGCTCCAATCCGGGACGGTGCGCGCATTCTCGAGGCAATCGCCGCCGCCGTGGGGCACAAGGAATCGGCGAACATTTCGCTCGAAGAGGGGGTGCTCGAGACCCTTCGGGGAGGGCGGACGCTCCTGGTTCTTGATAACTGCGAACACCTGGCGGCGCCGGTGGCGGTTCTCGCGCAGCGACTCCTTCAGGCTTGTGCCGGCCTCCGAATCCTCGCGACGAGCCGTGAAGCCATCGAAATCCCGGGGGAGCAGATCTTCCTGGTCGAGCCACTCGGGACGCCAGGGGCCGCGGGCGGCGCTCGGGCGGCGCTGGAGTCGGAGGCAGTCCAACTCTTCTTGGATCGAGCCCGGCGCGCGGACCCGGCCTTCGCGGTGACAGAGGAGAACGTTGCCGCCATAGCGGAAATCTGCCGCCGGCTCGACGGGATCCCGCTGGCCCTCGAGCTGGCGGCCGCCCGCGTTCAGCTTCTCACGCTCGACCAGATTCGTTCCCGTCTGGCGGATCGATTCCAATTCCTCGCATCGCCCACGAGGGCGGCGACCCAGCATCACCGAACGCTCCATGCGGCCATCGAGTGGAGCCACGACCAGATGGTCGAGGTCGAGCGGGCCTTCTTCCGGCGTCTGGCGGTCTTCTCCGGGGGATGGACCTTGGAGGCGGCCGCGGAGGTTACGGGAGATGGGCGGGGCGAGTTCGCCACGCTCGACTTGCTGACACGTCTTTGGAACAAATCCCTCGTCGTCGTGGACCGAGCCGCTGCCGGCGAGCCCCGGTACCGGTATCTGGAGACGATCCGCGAGTTCGCTCTCGAGAGGCTGGGCGAGTCGGGAGAGGACGAGGCGATTCGCGACCGCCACATCGGGTACATGATCGCCCTCGCGGAGAAGACCTACCCCTTGCTGGGCGGAATGGACCAGGCAAGAACGCTGGCCCGCCTCGCCCCGGACCACCACAATTTCCTGGAGGCGCTCGCCTGGTGCGATCGTGCGGGCGGTCGAGACGGGGCAGCACTCCGGCTCGCTTCGAGCCTCTGGAACTTCTGGATGCTGCGATGCGAGTACACCGCGGGGCTCCGGGCACTTACCATGATTCTGGACCGACCGGGAACCCAAGGGCGCACGGGGATCCGAGTCCGGGCGCTTTACGGCGCGGGGTGGTTGGCCTCGCTGCTGGGGGACAACGGTGCCGCCCGCATCCGGATGGCGAAGAGCCTCGACATCGCGCGGGAGCTGGGGGATTCGAAGGCCGTCGCGCGCGCTCTCTCCGGTCTCGGGGTTGTGGCGTCCGGAGAAGGGAACTACGCTCTCGCGCGCGAGTACGGCCTGCAGTCGCTCGAGTTGAATAAGCGCGTAGGAAACCTCAAGGGGATGTCGGCGGCCCTCAACGGCCTGGGGAATCTGGCCTTTCGACAGGGGGATTTCGAGGCATCACGGACATTCATGGAGGAGGCGCTCTCCCTCCACCGCGAACAGGGAGACCAAGAGGGGATCGGCGGGTCGCTCTCGAACCTCGCCGAGGTCTATCTCCGGCTGGGCCTTGAGGCTGAGGCGCGTCGGGCTCTGATCGGTTGCCTAGAGGCTTCCCAGGCGTTCCAGGCAAGGCACGTATGCGCGGCGGGTCTCGCCAATTGCGGGAAGCTGGCGTCGACGTGCGGCGACGTTTGGCCGGCGGCGCGCCTTCTTGGCGCGGCGGAGGAAATTTGGCAGGCGACGGGGTACGCGCTCGAGCCAGCCGATCGGGCAGACCACGAAGCCGTGCTCTCCCAGCTCTCCGCCCTCCTGGGTGAAGAGCGTCTGAATCGAGCCCGCCGGGAGGGGGCGGCGCTCTTGCTGAACGAGGCCCTTGAGGAGGCGCTCCGCTACCTGCGCGGCCCCGACTCCGAGGCGATCACGTTGTAGTCGCGCGGGGGCGGGCGGTGGTCGGATCCGGCCTCTTGCTGTTGGAATTCCTCGGGCCGCGAAATGCCGGCGCCGTGCGATCTGCGTTGCTTACCTGTCATCCGCATTCCTGGCAGTGCCTACCTCGCATGGCCCAAGGGCGTAGCTGACATAACCGCAGTCGCGAAATGCGGACCGGCCGCGGCATGACCCTTGCTTTTCCGGGAGGGGATGATGAACCCACATACACAGATGGACTTGCGGCGGCGGAGCGCCTCGGGGTTTGCCCTGACCGAAATGATGGTCGTGCTCTGCATCATTGGCCTTCTCCTTGCCATTGGGGTTCCGGCCACAACCCGCTTCGTCCACTCCAATCAACTCGCGGGTGCGACCAATACGCTCATCTCCGACATGTACTACGCCCGCTCGCTCGCCACCATGCGCCGGAAGGCGTACGAGATCTCTTTCGTCCCAGGCGCTTACACCATTTACCAGGTGACCCCACACGTAACCATCAGCAGCCGCGCCATGCCGCCCGGAATCGCCTGCACGGCCACGGATACGGCCACGTTCTTCCCCTGGGGCCTCTCGGTCCCCATCGCCGTAACCGTCAAGGGCTGGAGCGATTCGACCAAGGTCCAGGTGGCGGTCAACGGGAGCGTGACGCATGACTAGGGAACGCTTAGGGCGCATGGGCCCCAGCGAGGCCGGGTTCACGCTCGTCGAGCTCATGGTCGCCGTGCTCCTGATCGCGATCGGGATCCTGCCGATCGCGGCGGTTCAAACCCGCTCGACACGAGACGTGGTGGGGACAGGACTGAACACCCGCGCGCTCAGCATTGCGCAGGGTCAGATGGAAGTGGCCCGGGCCGCGGGGTTCACGGCGGCGAAGACCGACTCAGGCCAGTCCAGCGTCTTCAATTGGAAAACCAACGTGACCACGGTGTCGCCGGGCCTTCTACGCGTCGAGGTGACCGTGGCATGGAACGAGCAGGGCACACCTCGCTCACTCCAACTCGACAACCTCTTATCAGAGCGGTGAAACCTTTGATGCCAGACCATTCGCAATACAAGAGCACGAGTTCGGGCATGACGCTGATGGAGCTCATGATCGTGATGGCCATTCTTGGGCTTGTGCTCATGACCCTGATGGGGATCGCGCTTACGACGACACACCTCCATGGGAAAACGACGCGTCTCGCCGCGATTCAGATGACCGCACGGGATGGCATGTCGCTGATGGAGACCGAATTACGTCAGGCGGGTGCGGATCCCGGGGATCCTCAAATCGGCGTCGTGGGGATCGTGACCGCGCAGCAGAACCTGATTCGCATTCGGGCCGATCTCAATGCCGATAGGGCCATTCAGACGGCGGAGCCGTCGGAAGACGTCACCTACAGCTACAGCTCGGTCAATCGGGCGATCATGCGGAACCCGGGCGCCGGCGCCCAGATTCTCGTGCCGAATGTGAAATCGATGACGCTGACGTATTTCGACGGCGCCAACGCGGTGTTGGGCGCGCTGCCGCTCAGCGCGGCCGACGCGTCACGGGTGCGGGCGGTGGGGCTCACGATCACGGCACAAGACCAGGACTCGGTGGCGGTCACGCTCAATACGCGGATCGCCCTACGGAACATGCAATGATGATTCACATCGACGAAACGCGGAGGAATCGGGCCATGAAACATACATTGGCGGACGAGCGCGGATCGGCACTGATCCTGGCGATCGGCGTCTTGGTGGTGCTGGCCGCGATCGCCGGCGTGATCGTGTCGATCGCCATCTCGGAGAAGAAGTCTCAGTCGGCGACCTACACCGGCAGTCGCGCGTTCTACTCGGCCGACGCGGCGGGAGAGGCAGGGATCAACTGGATCCGGACGCAGCCTAGCCCTCCGGGGCTCCTGGACGCGCAGAAGAACGTCTTCCTTTCCGGTGGGTACATTCCCCTAAATCCGACGCACAGCTACAAGTTCGACGTGCAGTACGTGGGGAAGCACTTTCGTCCAGGCTGGGACGCGGAGTACTACAAAGATTTCGAATATCGCATCGATGCCAATGGAGCAAGCGTCCAGCAGTCAGAGTCGGCCGTCGAGGTGAGTGCCTTGCGGCTCTATAAGGAGGGTTATTGACATGCAGCTGAACCCGCGCATTTTGGGATTGGCCCTCGCGGCCCTGCTGGTCGCGTTCGTGCCGGTGAACGCGCACGCCGCCTGTGACGTTCCGCTCTCGATCGTCCGAACCGTCGGCGAGGCCAAGGTGCTGATCATTCTCGACAGCTCGGGAAGCATGAACGAGCCGATGTACCACGACGATTACGACGACCAAGTGACGTACAGCGGCAAATTCAACCCGACTGATGAGTACTATGTCTCAAGCGACGGCAACTACACGCCGAAGAGCTTCAATAACAACTGGGCGACTAGTCCGACAGCCTATCTCGTCGACAGCGACCAGGGCGCCGATGGCTGGTACCCCGGCAACTACATGAACTGGATCTACTACAACGCGACCGCGGCCCAGATCGCCGCGATTCCGAGGATTACACGTCTTCAGATGGCGAAGCAGGTTGTGAGCAGCGTCTTCGCCACCGGGGCCAACACCTCGTACGGTCTCATGAAATTCAACAAGGATGACGGGGGAACGCTTCTGGCCCCGATTGGGACCAGCGTGGCCACCCTTCAGTCTAAGGTCAACGCGATCCTGGCCGAGAACTACACGCCGCTCGCCGAGACCATGGTGGATGCCATGACCTACTTCCAGAGCACGGGCGCCGGCGCGCCGTTCCAGAAGTCGTGCGAAAAGGCGTTCATCATCCTGATCACGGACGGCCATCCGACGCAGGACCGAAACGTGCCGGCCTATTTGCAAGATTACGACGGCGACGGCAAGGATCCGGGCACCTGCGCCAGCCTTGGCGCGCCATACCCTGAGAGCTACGAGTGTTCGGGCTACGTGGACGACGTCGCGTACTACATGTACAAGAACGACATGCGCCCCGACCTGACCGGCAATCAGAACGTGACGACCTACGTCGTGGGATGCAACATCACGGCGCCAATCTTGCAGAGCACAGCCGACGAGGGGGGCGGAACCCTGTTCAGCGTCAAGAATACCGCGCAGCTGGTTGCCGCCCTGGGACAGGCGCTCGCCGACATCGACAAGAAGGTGGCCGCCGGCACGGCGGTCTCGGTTGTGTCCGCCGAAGACCAAGTAAATAATCGACTCTATCGCGCGCGGTTCGAGTCGGTCTCGTGGCGGGGCTTCGTGGAGGCGTTCGACCTGCCGTACACCGCGGGCGACTCGCCGGTCTGGGAGGCAGGGTCCCTCCTGGCATCGAGGAGCCCGGGTTCCCGGAATATCTACACCTCGTCGACCGGGACGAATAAGTTGGCGTTCACGACCGCGAACGCGGCCACGCTCGCGCCGCTCCTGGGCGCGGCCGATGCCGCCGCGGCTACTCCGATTATCCAGTACGCGCAGGGCACCGACCTCGCGGGCTACCGCGACCGAGACGATTGGAAACTCGGCGATATCGTCGATTCCTCACCCATCGCGGTAGGAAAGCCGGCGGCATTCTACGACTATCTGTCGTATCCCTCCTTCCGGTCGGCCAACGCGGGCCGGACGGAAGTGCTTTACATGGGCGCCAACGACGGCATGCTCCACTGTTTCAATACTTCCGACGGGAGCGAGGCGTGGGCCTACGTCCCGAAGAACCAGTTGGGCAAGCTCCAAGACTTGATGAGCCCTTCGTACTGCCACGAGTACTTCGTCAACATGACGTCAGCGGTCTACGACATCAACATCGGCGGAAATTGGAAGACGGTGCTGATCGGCGGACAGGAACGGGGAGGCAGCGGACTATTCGCGCTCGATGTGACCGACCCGTCGGCCGCCGGGATGAAGGTACTCTGGGACGTGGATCTGCCGCAGCTCAAAGGGTCCTGGAATCGGCCGGCGCTCGTCCGCGACAAGAAGCGCAACGGGTTCGTCCTCTGCGCGAGCACCGGTCTCGACTCACTGACCGGACAGGCGTCGCTCCTGGTGCTCGATCCAGCCAACGGCTCGGTGCTCTCGACATTCGCGCTCGGCTCGGCCGCGACGGTCAACATGGGAACGACCCCCACCGCGCTCGACAAGAATTTCGACGGTTTCGACGACCTGCTCTATGTGGGCGACCTCGCGGGTCGGGTCTGGCGCGTCGACCTGACGACCGATCCTTGGACCGTGTCCCAGCTCTTCAGCAACACCCAGCCCATCCAGGCCCGGCCGGTGCTCAGCATGGACGCACAGGGGCGGGTATTGGTCTACTTTGGCACCGGCAGGTACCTGACCAAGGCGGACCTCTTTACGACCTCGTCCCAGACCATCTACGGGCTCGTCGACACCTACTCGGGCCCGGCGCTCACGCGAGCGAGCCTGGTCAACCAGACGAGCAGCGTCACGGCGCTGACCAGCACCGACCGTGGCTGGTACGTCGACCTCGTCCAGAGTTCCGGAGAGCGCGTCACGCGCTCTGCGGCGCTCGCGGCGGGGGCACTCTACTTCCCGTCGTTCCGGCCCAAGAGCGGCGCCTGCGAATCTGGCGGAGAATCGTGGCTCTACAGCCTCGACTTTGGAGATGGATCGGCTCCCGATCTGCACGATGGATCTGAGAACAACACGACGGCAGGCCGAACGCAAGCGATGGGCGACGGGATCCTGTCAAACCCGGCGATCGACATCGTGAACGAGGACATCATCATGCAGAACTCCAACACGTCCATGGTCTCGCAGGATATCGACGCCACGGTGAAGAAGCTCACCGTGCGTGCGTGGCGGCAAAAGTGGAACTGAAAGGAGCGTTTATGAAGAGCAGAACTGGATTGTTGCTGGTTGCTGCGGTCGCCTTGCTTCTGCTGTCGCCGGCAGGTGCCAGCGGCGCTGGTCTCAGAAGTTGGATGCGCGGCCCTCACCACACCGATACATTCTCCCTCTCGACCGAATACACCGGCTACCTCAGCGGGTCCCTCATGATCAATCTCGTCACATATCCTGTGGCCGATGACGCGGCGGTCTACGTGATCGGGGAGGGAGCCGTTCCGCTCGGCATGATGGTTGTCGGCCGCTCGATCTACGTGGCCGGAGAGCGGCATGGTAAGAATTACCTGATTCGGACAATTGTCGTTCGGCCGAGCGCTGAGAGCGTAGAGACCGACGATTCGAAACCCGTCGTGGGCGTCGTGAGCGACTCGGCGCCGCCGATGTGACGAAAGCCGTGCGGGACTGGGGGGTCACGAGGATGCGATCGGCCCTGATGCGGACCTGGGTGGGCCTGCTCATCGGAGCGTCCACGGTCGCCGGCTGCTCCGGCTCGCCGAGCCGTGACGGCAAGGCCCATGGCGGATCTGCGGCCGCGACCGGCGTGCGCTTGATCCCAAACCCGGCTTTCGCGTCGTCCCGCATCGACGTCGTCTTCGACGATCCATGGATTGATGCCGCAAAGTGCCGGTACGTGTGGCGCCGAAACGACCTTGTCATCCAGGGGGCGCAGGGCAGCTCGCTCGAGCCGACGCAGTTTTCCAGGGGTCAGCGGATTTCCGTCGCGGTGTCCCTGGAAGACTCGACGGGCGCGGCCTCGAAGGAATGGGCGGCGTCGGTCAATGTCGTGAACTCCCCGCCCAAGGTATCCGGCGTCACGCTTCAAGTGCTGGCCCCTTCCGGTAGCCCGATCATCCAGCCAGTCGTCCAGTCGGCGGACCCTGACGGGGACGACATGTCCTACAACTATCGATGGTTCCGAAACGGCACTCCGCTGGAAGACGCGAACGGCCCGAACCTGGCAGCAACCCAGCTGGCACGGGGTGATCGCGTCGCGGTCGAGATCGTCGCGAGCGACGGACAATCCAGCTCACCCCCGTTCCGCTCGGAGCCGCTGTCGCTGGAGAACCGGCCCCCTCAAGTCACGTCGCAGCCGCATGCACCAAGGACCACGGATGACGCATTTCGATATCAGGTCGTCGCCGTTGATCTCGACGGCGACCCGCTTCACTACGACCTGGTGAGCGCGCCGGAGGGCATGACGCTGGACCAGAGCGGCATGGTCGTCTGGCCCCTGCCCTCCCAAGCCGAGCGCCACGGAGAGCGCCCAGTGACCATCAAAGTGTCCGACCCCAAGGGCGGGGAAGCGGTCCAGGAGTTCTCGATCCCGCTCGACGCCACTCGTTAGGGATCAACGCGGCAATGGGATCACGGGACTTAGGGGGAGTTCCTCCTCGGCGCGCCCCCCGCCGGAACCGCTTGACACTCCACGGCATCGGACTACCCTCGTAGTAGAGAAACCTCGCCGCCACAGCTCACCAATCATGGGAACTCTTGGGCGGCAGGAAGTGAGAGGGTCATGGGTCCCGACGCCAAGGTACGCGGCCGCATCCCATTCGCGGCTCTCCTCGCATCGATTTCGATTCTGACCGCCGCATCAGCTGCCCGCAGCGACCCCGCTTGGCCGCACGAAATCAAGACTTCCAAGGGCAGCACGCTATCGATCTACGAACCGAAGTTGGAGACGCTCGAGGGGGATCGACTGAGCGGCAACGCTGCCTGTTCGGTTCGGCCGGCCGCCGAATCGGATCCGATCTTTGGCGTGTTCTGGTTCACCGCGACCGTGACGATCGACGCGGCCGCCCGCACGGCAAAGCTCGTCTCCATCACCGTGACTACCGCCAAATTTCCTGACCGCTCGGCCGAAATGGAAAAGAGCTTCGCGACCATCGTGGAGAAGGAGTTGCCCGCATCTGGCCTCTCCTGGTCGATGGATTGGATGAACGACGCGCTTCAGGCTACAAAGGCAGAGCAGGCCGCGAGCGCGAAGATCAACAGCAATCCACCGGCCATCGTCGTTTCGACGGAGCCTGCCGTGCTCATCCAGTTCGACGGTGAACCGCAGCTCCGGCCGATCGACGATTCGGATCTGACACGGATCGTGAACACTCCCTATTTCGTCGTTTATGACCCCGCGCGGAAGAACTACTACTTGGGGAGCGACCGGTATTGGTACGAGGCCAAGGATCCGATGGGTCCCTGGACCGTGATCGCGGATCCGCCCTCGAACGTACTCGCAATGAAACCCTTGGAAACGAGCGCTTCGGCGCTGTCCCAATCGGCCCCAGCGGGCCCTCCGCCCAAAGTAGTCGTGGCAACGCAGCCGACCGAGCTCATCGTCTTCCAGGGCGAGCCCGAATTCATGCCCGTTGCCAAGGCGGATCTCCTCTACGTCACGAACTCCGACAAGGACGTCTTCAAGGACATCGCGTCCCAGAACTACTACGTGCTCTTGTCCGGCCGATGGTTCGCGAGCGCGAAGACCAGCGGACCATGGAGCTACGTCCCGTCCGACAAGTTGCCGGCGAGCTTCGCTGGCATTCCAAGCGGATCGAAGTTCGCGGGCGTCCTCGCGAGCATCCCGGGCACGCCGCAGGCCGAGGAAGCCGTTCTCGCGGCACAGGTGCCGCAGGTCGCGGCGGTGCCGCGGGGGAACAGCGACTTCGAGGTCTGGTACGACGAAGATCCCGAGTTCCGGAAGATCAAGGGAACGGACATCGAATACGCGATCAATACTTCGACGTCCGTGTTCAAGGTTGACGGGAAGTACTACGCCTGCGACAAGGCGGTCTGGTACGTCTCGGACGGCCCCGACGGTCCCTGGGCTGTTTGCGACAAGCGACCGGAAGGTTTGGAGGCAATTCCTCCCGACAATCCCAACTACAACGCGAAGTATGTCTACGTTTACGACTCCACTCCCACGTCGGTCTACGTTGGCTACACGCCCGGCTACTTGGGCTGCTATCCCTATGGGGGTTCCGTCTACTACGGGACCGGATACTGCTACAACCCATGGTACGGGCCGGCGTACTACGCGTACCCCTGGACGTGGGGTCTTGGCGTGACGTACGCGCCCTACGCGGGTTGGGGGTTCAGCTTTGGTTTCGGCACCGGGTTTGCGAACTGCGGCCTGACCTGGGGTGGCGGATACTACGGCTGGCCCTACTACGGGGGCGGATACTACGGTGGATACGGCTACTACGGCGGCTACGGCTACTGCGGTGGATGGTATGGGCCAGGAGGGTACTATCCCGTCTATCGTTCCACCTCGCACAACCCGTACTACGCGAACTACGGAAACACCCGCACGAGGACGACAGCCGGGCACCCCGCCAGCATCTACGATCGGGAGGCGACACGGTATCGCAAGAGCACCACATACGACGGCGCGAGCGGAAAGCAGGTCGCGTCCCGGAGCGGGAGTCGTTACGCGTCTCCGAGCAGAAGCCGCTCCGTAGCTCCTAACGGGAGTCGTTACGCGGCTCCGAACGGATATCGTTACAACAGGTCCTATCAACAGGGGAATTCCCGATATCGAGATCGCGGTGCCTGGTCGCGCTCGAACGGAAGTCCAGGGTACCGGACGTATGACCGCTCGCGGTCCAGCTACCGGGGAGGGGAGTCCCGCGGGTACCAGTCACAGCCGCGAGGTGATGTCTCCCGGTATCGAGGGACGCAGGGGGGCCGGAGTTACGGCCGGAGCTACGGTGGTGGGGGCGGGTATCGTGGCGGGCAAGGCGGCTATCGTGGCGGGGGCGGTGGAGGGCGGCACCGATAGGCGTCAACTTCTCGCAGTAATGCAGGGCAAAAAGGCCCGAAGCGGCGGCCGTCCCGGGTGTCGGGGCGGCTGCACGGCGTTTGGGGGAACCGATTGCGCGTGCGAACAATATCCAACGTTTCGGATCTGCCGCTGAAGTGGACGCAGCCCAGCACATTCAAGAAGTGGTTTGAGCTGAAAGCGGGCGACGAGGCCGTCGCGACGCTGCAATTTAGGAGCGGATTCGGCTCGTTCGCGACCGGGGAGAGCGCGGATGGCTCCTGGACGTTCAAGCGCGTTGGTTTCTCGCAAACGCGGGCGACGGTGTGCGCGGTCGGCTCTGAGGCGGACATCGCGTCATTTCGCGAGCGCGGCTCGCGCGCGGAGCATCTCCGAAGCTGGCGGATTACCCTAGACAGGAGGTGGGGAACATGCCGGACGAGGTAAAGGTGACCTGCAGGTCGGTTGGCCACAGCACGATCTCAGGATCCGTGTGGATTATCGGTTGGCTGTTCACGATAGGATTTCTCCGGCTCGCATTCTGGAAAGGTGCCCTCGCGTTGATCATTTGGCCGTATTACATGGGCGCGTTCCTTCGCAAGTAGACAACCCCAGGAGACGCGTGGGAGCGGACGGTGACCTTTCTCAGAAAAGAGCTGGTCCTCTAGCATGGAGAGGGGGTGCGATGGTGCAGCAGGGTACGACCAGGGTCAATCCTTCGGAAGAAACCATCAAGATCGGTCCGCTAGGGATCCGGTTCCTCCTCACGGGCGACGATTCCAACGGCAGCGTGTCGGTGTTCGAGGTCCTCGTCCCCGCCGGACAGAAGCTGGCGGCGCCGGCCCACAAGAACGATGCCTACGAGGAGATCCTCTACGGTATCGAGGGCATCCTCACCTGGACGGTTGACGGCACGCCCATCGAGGTTGGTCCCGGGCAAACGCTGTGCATCCCACGAGGAGCGGCTCACCGTTTCGACAACCTCGGCAGCGAGGACGTGAAACAGCTCGCCGTCATAACCCCTGCGATCATGGGTCCCGCGTACTTCCGCGAAGCGGCCGAAGTGATCGGCGCCGCTGGCGGCGGCCCGCCCGACCGGGCGAAGATGATGGACGTCTTCCGGCGCCATGGCATGACGGTGGCCGCGCCCCCGCCTGCTAAGTAGCGGGCGGCGCCCCATGGGACTCACCCCCGGCACCCGGCTCGGACCCTACGAAATCATCGGACCTCTCGGCGCCGGAGGTATGGGCGAGGTCTACCGCGCGCGCGACACGCGGCTCGGACGCGATGTCGCGATCAAGGCGCTCCCACCCGCGTTCGCCGCCGACCCGGAACGGCTGACCCGCTTCCGGCGCGAGGCTCAGACGCTCGCGTCCCTGAACCATCCGAACATCGCGGCGATCTACGGGCTCGAGGAGTCCGTAGGCGCGCCGCATCTCGTCCTCGAGCTTGTCGAAGGCGAGACGCTCGCAGCGCGCCTGGCACGCGGAGCGTTGCCGCAGAGCGAGGCGTTGGCGCTCGGCATTCAGATCGCGGGCGCGATTGAGGCTGCCCACGAGCGCGGCATCGTCCATCGCGATCTCAAGCCCGGCAACGTGATGATCAATCAGTCCGGGATGGCGAAGGTGCTCGACTTTGGGCTCGCGAAGAGCGATCCGGGGCCGGCGAGCGGCGCCATGCTCTCCGATTCGCCAACGCTCTCCAAGCAGCCCGCCGCGACGGCCGCCGGGGTCATTCTCGGCACCGCGGCCTACATGAGCCCCGAACAGGCGCGCGGCAAGCCGGTGGATCGGCGGAGCGACGTGTGGTCGTTCGGCTGTGTGCTCTTCGAGTGCTTCACCGGGAGTCCGGCGTTTGCCGGTGAGACCGCGTCCGATCTGATCGCGCGAATCCTCGAGCGCGAGCCCGACTGGTCGGCGCTGCCGGTGGGCACGCCGCCGAGGATCCGCGAGATCCTACGACGCTGCCTGCGCAAGAACGCGGACGAGCGGCCGCGCGACATTCGCGACGTGCGGCTGGAGCTGGCCGACGTCTCCTCGGGTGGAGGAAAGGCCGCCGCGGGCCGAGAGAAGTCGATCGCCGTGCTGCCGTTCGAGAACCTGAGCGGGGCCGACGACGAATACTTCGCCGACGGCGTCACCGACGAAATCCTGAATGCGCTCGCCCAGGTCGAAGGCCTGCGGGTTGCTGCCCGCGCCTCGTGCTTCGCGTTCAAGGGCCGGAGGGAGGACCTGCGTGCGATCGGCGAGAAGCTCGACGTGACCACCGTGCTGGAAGGGACCGTTCGCCGGGCGGGGCCGCGCCTGCGGATCACCGTGCAGCTCGCCAACGCCGCCGACGGCTACCAGCTCTGGTCGGAGCGCTACGATCGCGAGATGACGGACGTCTTCGCGGTGCAGGACGAGATCGCAGGCGCCATCGCCACACGGCTTCGCGGGACGATGCATGCCGAAGCGGACCGAAGCCGCGCGCGCGGCGGCACCAAGAACCTCGAGGCGTACGAGTTGTTGCTACGGGGCCGCGCGCTGCTGATCAAGCGGGGCCGGTTCATGCTGCAGGCGGTCACCCTCTTCGAGAAGGCGATCGCAATCGATCCTAAGTACGCGGAGCCCCTGGCGTCGCTGTCCGATTCCTACCGGCTGATGGGCACCTTCGGCGTCGCCCCGTTCGCCGAGGTCATGTCGAAATCGAAGGTCCTCGCCGAGCGGGCCCTGGCGATCGATCCGGGACTTGTCGAAGCCTGGGCGACGCTGGCGGCCGTGGAGGAGCAATACGACCGCAACTTCCCGCGATCCGACTCGCTGTACGGACGGGCGCTGGAACTCGAGCCGCGCAACGCGACCACCCGCGCCCAGTGGGCGCTGTGGAGGGTCATCCGCGGCGCGATGCCGGACGAAGAGGGCCTCGCCGAGCTTCGTCGCGCCGTTCAAGACGATCCGCTCAACCCCTGGGTTGGTGGCATGCACTCCTACCTTCTTGGAATCGCGGGAAGGCACGAGGAATCGGCCGTCGAGGCGAAGCGGTCCATGGGCCTCGACGCGGAATCCTTCTTCGCCCGCTGGAACCTGATGCGCGCCCACGCGTGGGCCGGCCACTACGACCTCGCCATCGAGGAGGCGCCGTCCTTGCTGGGGGATTCGGGCCGCCACCACTGGGCGCTCGGCCTGCTGGCCTGGACGTACGGTCGGGCCTGCCAGCCGGACCGCGCGCGCGCGTGCTATGACGAGTTGGAGGGGCGCTCGCGCCACGAGTTCGTGTCGCCCTGCTGGCTCTCGGTGACGGCCGGCTGCGCGGACCTCGAGGAGCCGGCGATTCGCTGGGCAGAGCGCGCCGTGGCCGAGCGCGATCCGCTGCTGCTCTGGTCCCGCAGGCTCCCATTCTGGGAATACCATCGCACGCGTCCCCGATTCAAAGAGGTCATGCGCGAGGTTTGGGAGTGAGGCACGGCCCGGAGGCGCAGCGAAGGCTGCCGGGGTAGAGCCATCCAGGCCAGGGCTAGGGAGTTTCCGGCGCCCCGGCTAGGGTACGATGCCGATGAGCCCATGGCCTTCCCGGATTTCCGCAACAAGCACGCCCACGAAGCCTTGGCCGCTACTCGACGTTCGGGATCCTCACGATGCTGCCCTTCGCCTGCGGGTCGTTCGGGTCCTTCACGACCGTAACGTAGAGATCCTTCCCGCCGGGGCCGAACGCCACATTGGTGGTGCCGTCGCCCGCGGCGATGGGGAACACGTGGAGCAGCGTGCCGTCGGGAGCGATCTTCAAAATCTTCCCGCCGAACCACTGAGCGACGTACATGTTGCCCTTGTCGTCGATCTTCATGCTGTCCGGTCCCAGCCACCACGAAACGTTCTTGTTGGGTACCAGGAGATTCAGGAGGGCGAAATTTGCGCGGTGGCTCAGGGAGCCGTCGTCGTTGACTGTGAATTTCAGAATACAGTTCCCGATCGTCTCGCTGACGTAGAGCGTCTTCTGATCGGGGGAGATGCCGATGCCATTGGCGTAGTTGAGGTCGTTCGCGACCTCGACCCACTGCCGCCCGCCCGGCGCAAGGTAAAGGACTCTGCCGGCCACCGCGGTCGGCACGCTCTGATAGGGTCCAAACACGGTGGCATACGCGCCCCCGCTCGCCGTGACCACGATGTCGTTGATGCCGCCATCGAACTTGCTGCCCTTGTCATCGGCCTCCCAGCGGCGCAATTGCTTGCCATTCATGTCGAGTTCTAGGATCGCGCCATGCTCGTCGGTGCACGCGAGCAGGAAGGTCCTCTGCTTGGTGAGCGCGAGGCCATTGTGGCTGCAGCCCGGCAGCGAGTTCAGAACGGTGGTGGTCTTGCCGTCCCACTTTGAGAGCGTGCCGGATGTCCATGCCACGAAATAGAGATTCCCGTCCACGAACAGTGGTCCTTCGGGCCCGAGCACGTCGCTCACGATGGTCACCTCTTCGGCCCGCGCCGTCGAGGCGGCGAGCATCAGGCCAACAGCGATGCAGATGAGTCCACGGATTCTCATTCTGGATCCTTTCGGGGCGATGGGTGCGTGGAGGGACGATAGAGCCATCGCAAAATATACTTCTTTGTCAGGCTGACGGTCGACGCGCCCGCCAGCAGTCGAGGCACGAAGGGAAAGGCATCATCTCCGCGTTTGCGCCCGCTGCCAACCACGCTATATTCAATCACTTGCGGGGGCGGCATAGCCAAGCGGCCAAGGCGACGATCTGCAAAGTCCTGGGGCTTCCTTCTCTAGGTAGCCGAAGTCGACCGAGGTATTCATTGGTTGGACCCAGCGGCCGGAGGCTGATAGCGTGGCACTCGTCCCACAGTGCACCCTCCAGTGAGTGTCGGCGATGATACAACGGCACCCATGTCGCTGCGCACCCATTCCTCTCTCGCGCTCGCCATCATTCTCACGTGCATTTCCTCTAGATGCGATGCGCGGGCTGGAGGACGGCGGCATACGCGGTCCGCCTTACGGCCCTTTCATTGCTTGCCAATCGAATCGCTGCTAGCATGTCGGCTCGGGGTGGCGAGCACTTGTGAGGCAATCAAGATACCTTGGGGGAGATAGTCATGAGATCGATTCGTGGGGCCTGGTGGTTCGCGCTCGTGATAACGACTCTATCCGCATCGCCCGCCATAGCGGCCGACAAGCCGGTGAACCTGTCGCTATTCTCGCCGGTCGCTTTGGTCAAGCCGGAAGATGGAGTCACCGCCTTTCGCTTCAACCTGCTCTACGGCAAGAACGCTTCGGTCAAGGGTGTGGATCTGGGCCTCGTGAATCATACGTCCACCATGTCGAGTGGACTGCAGTGGGGGTTCGTCAACGTAAACGAGGGCAACTTCAAGGGAGTCCAGCTTTCGGCAATCGGCTACAACAAGGGTACGACGGATGGCCTCCAGTGGAGCACCTTCAACTACGCGGGCACTGCGGGGGGGCTGCAATTGGCGATCGTGAACTACGCGAAGTCTCTCCAAGGAGTCCAAGTTGGACTCGTCAACATTGCCAAGAGTGGAGGCACGTTCCCCGTCATGGTGATAGCGAACTGGAAGAAGTGACCCGGCCGTCACGGCTGCTTCCCTCGGGATTTGCGCGTGAGGATCCCGAACCATGCCTCGATGAGGTAGTTGGGGCGGCATACGAGCGTAGAGCAACTGGTCTGCATCCAACAATCCCGCCGCCGAATGGTCGGTTTCGAAGCCCCGGGGGGATGGCCCTCCTGGGGCTTCGTTCTTTGCCTGGGCAACGGTGGCCAACGATTGCCAGGAATGGCCAACCTGACCGTAGCCAGTCGAGCGACCCTCATGAGCCTCAATCCGCGTTCCTGGTGACATGGGAGTCTCGTCCCGGCTAGAGTCGCGCTTCATGGCACTGACCGTCGGCACTCGCCTCGGCCCCTACGAGATCGTCGCCCCTCTTGGCGCTGGGGGCATGGGAGAGGTCTATCGCACGCACGACTCGCGGCTTGGACGGGACGTCGCCATCAAGGTCATTCCGCGCGAGAGCTCCGGCGACTCCGAGCGGGTGCGGCGATTCGAGCAGGAAGCCCGCGCGGCCGGCACTTTGAGCCATCCCAACGTCTGTGCCGTCTACGACCTCGGGACGCACGAGGGCTCGCCCTTTGTTGTGATGGAGTTGCTCGAAGGCGAGACCCTCCGCGAAATCCTCCAGGGGGGAAGGATCCCTCTTCGCAAAGCACTCGACTACGCCGCGCAGGCGGCGGCGGGCCTTGCGGCGGCCCACGCGATGGGAATCATCCACCGCGACATAAAGCCCGAGAACCTCCACGTAACGAAGGGCGGGAGCGTGAAGGTGCTCGACTTTGGCCTTGCCAAGTTGGCGGGTGCGGAAGTGTCGGTGCCAGGTCCCGGCCCCGCTGGGGAGACGATCCCGCCCGGTACGATGACCAGCCCCGGAGCGATCTTGGGCACCACTGCCTACCTGTCGCCCGAGCAGATTCGCGGTGAGCCTGTCGATGCCCGCACCGACGTCTTCTCCCTCGGCACCGTCCTCTTCGAGATGCTCTGCGGGCGGAGGCCGTTCGGCGGGCGCACCTCGGCCGACGTGATGAGCGCCATTCTCAACCAAGATGCGCCCGCGCTGGCCACGCTGCGCCCCGACACGCCACCTCAAGTCGCGTGGCTCGTCCGGCGCTGCCTGGCCAAGCATCCCGATCGCCGGGTTCAAACGAGCCTCGACGTGCGGAACGAGCTTGAGGATCTGCTGCGCGAGCTGGAAATCGCGGGCGCCGCCGCTTCTTCCGCTGATCGCAAGATCGCGGAGCCGGCAGAACGGCACTTTGTGCTGACGGCGGCCCACGTGCGGCAACTGTCGGTTCGCAACCCGCGCCTCATCGGGTATCCCCTGAGCTATCTGGACAACAGAAGGGAGTCTGAGACGCTCATCGTCTTTCTCCACGGCGTGGGGGGCGACCATCGCAGGTTTGAATCGTCGGTGAGGAGCCTTCCCTACCGAGCAGTCTCCCTGTCTCTCGCCGGGTTCGCGCCGGGCGACACGTACCGGCCAGTACTCGCCTTCGATGATCATTCCCAATTGCTGCGGATTCTGCTCGCGGGACTCGAGCGCGAGTGCCGACCGTCGCGCACGGTTCTCGTCGGGTTTTCAGCGGGAGCCGACCAATTCCTGCGCATGCTCGATTCGGATGAAGGTGTGGGTGTCAAAGTCGCGGGGCTCGTGGCGCTGGGGACCAATATCAGCCTCGAGACCTGCTTCGTTTCGAGGCTCTATGCCAAAATGGACGTTGTCAATCCCGACGGGATTCTCCAGGCGCTCAAGTCGCTCGGCGATGGAATCACCTCTCTCTCCGGGTGGCTCGTAGCGCAGACCTACATTTCGCAGACCTTCATGAAATTCGCTTCCGACCTCGAGCCGCTGAGGCGCTACTCCGCCGAGCTGATCGCCCCGTTCGAACGTGGCGGGGATCCGCTGCCGGGCTGGTACCGTGCCGCCACGAAACATATTCCGAGCGTTCGGTTCGTCTTCTCCAACGAGGAGGCCGGTCCCGCCGACGAGGTGCTCACACGCCATCTAGAGCAGAACGTGCTCGGCGACCGTTACATGGAGGGTTCCTACGTGACTGAGCCAGTCGGCCACGGCTTGCTGCCCGAGCCCGCGCTGGCAAATCGCTACATCGAAAGTGTGGTCGCCGAGCTGCTGGCAAGCAATGGCTAGTGGCCGAAGCCAGCGCCTACTGGCGCCCTAGAGATCCACCAAGCCAACGACGTTGAAGCGCGTACCGGAAGCGTGTAACCTCCAAGTACTGCAATGGGATGGCGGCATAGCCAAGTGGCTATGGCGACGGTCTGCAAATTCGATCGCGCTGGATTTCAACGAGCTGAACCCCGCCCGCCGCAAGCACGGTCGCTGCAATCAAGTACCCTTCGCCCCCGAATCGAGAGGTCAGTGGTCCGCCGGGCTCGCCGCATTACAATACGAGGACGCCCCATGCGGTGCTGGGCACGCGGAGCCCGGCCGGGTATGGGACCGAACTTCAATCTAGCTCCTCAAGTGACTAGCGAATCGAGGGGCATTCCAGGGTCAACTCACGGGGGTGAATCATGTCGTTCGCTTGGGTGATCGATCGGCTCTCTGGTTGTGCGCTCAGGTCCAGGTCGGCCAGGTTGCTCTCGGCCCTGATTCTCTGTGTGGGGCTGGAGGGGGCGGTGGTGGGGAGTGCGTGGGCCGGTCCTATGTTCAGCGCGGCCCTTTCGTTCGATGTGGGGGGCGCCCCCTTCTCCGTCGCGATCGGAGACGTGAGCGGGGACGGGAAGCCGGATATCGTGACGGCGGACCCTGTAGGCAGCATCGTGTCGGTGCTGTTGGGGAATGGGGACGGTACGTTCCAAACGAAGGTGAACTACGGAGTGGGGAGCACCCCCTACTCCGTCGCGATCGGGGACGTAAGCGGGGATGGGAAGCCGGACCTCGTGGCGGCGAACTATGGCGTCAGCACCGTGTCGACCCTCTTGGGGAATGGGGACGGTACCTTCCAGACGAAGGTGGACTACGGAACGGGGGCCGGCCCCTACTCTATCGCGATCGGGGACGTGAGCGGTGACGGGAAGCCGGATCTCGTGACGGCGAACCTTGGAGGCAACACCGTGTCGGTGCTGCTGGGGAATGGGGACGGCACGTTCCAGACAAAGGTGGACTATGGGACGGGGGCCAGCCCCGCATCCGCGGCGATCGGGGACGTGAGCGGTGACGGGAAACCGGATCTCGCGACGACAGACGGCGTCAGTACCGTGTCGGTGCTGCTGGGGAACGGGGACGGTACGTTCCAGACGAAGGTGGACTACGGGACAGGGAGCGCCCCCTACTCCGTCGCAATCGGGGACGTGAGTGGTGACGGGAAGCCCGATCTCATGACGGCGAACCATGACGCCAGCACCGTGTCGGTGCTCTTGGGGAATGGGAACGGCACGTTCCAGACGAAGGCGGACTACGGGACGGGGGCCGGCCCCTACTCCGTCGCGATCGGGGACGTGAGCGGTGACGGGAAGCCGGATCTCGTGACGCCGGACGGTGACATCAGTACCGTATCGGTGCTCTTGGGGAATGGGGACGGCACGTTCCAGACGAAGAGGGAATTCCTAACGGGAGTCGCCCCCAACTCCGTCGCGATCGGGGACGTGAGCGGAGACGGGGAGCCGGATATCGTGACGGCGAACTACGTGGGTCCCGCGGCGGCCGTGTGGGTGCTCGTGGGCCGTGGGGACGGCACGTTCCGGACGAGCGAGGACCGCGCGGCAGGGACCTTCCCTCAATCCGTTGCGATCGGGGACGTAAGCGGGGACGGGAATCCGGATTTGGTGACGGCAAACTACGGAGACAACACCGCATCGGTGCTGTTGGGGAATGGGAACGGTACGTTCCACCTGAAGGTTGATTACGCGACGGGCTTCAACCCCAACTTCGCCGCGGTCGGGGACGTAAGCGGTGACGGGAAGCCGGATTTAGTGACGGCGAACTACGGCGCCAGCACTGTGTCGGTGCTGTTGGGGAATGGGGACGGTACCTTCCAGACGAACGTTGATTACGGGGCGGGGGCCTTCCCCAACGCCGTCGCGATCGGGGACGTGAGTGGTGACGGGAAACCGGATCTCGTGACGGCGAACCTTGGCGCCAGCACCGTGTCAGTGCTCTTGGGCAATGGGGACGGCACGTTCCAGACGACGGTCGACTACGGGACGGGGGCCATCCCCTACTCCGTCGCGATCGGCGACGTGAGCGGCGACGGGAAACCGGATCTCGTGACGGCGAACGGTACCGCCAGCACCTTGTCGGTCCTTTTGGGGAATGGGGACGGTACGTTCCAGACGAAGGTGGACTACGCAACGGGGGCCTTCCCCTACTCCGTCGCGATCGGCGACGTGAGCGGCGACGGGAAGCCGGATCTCGTGACGGCGAACGGTACCGCCAGCACCGCATCGGTGCTGCTGGGCAATGGGGACGGTACCTTCCAGACGAAGGTGGATTACAGAACGGGGGCCAGCCCCTACTCCGTCGCGATCGGGGACGTGAGCGGTGACGGGAAGCCGGATCTCGTGGTGACGAACACTGGCGCCACTTCCTTTGGCTTTTTTACCGTATCGGTGCTGCTGGGGAATGGGGACGGCACCTTCCAGTCGAAGGTGGACTTCGGGACGGGGCCCCGCCCCCAATCCGTCGCCATCGGGGACGTGAGCGGGGACGGGAAGCCCGATCTCGTGACGGCGAATCATAGCGGCTTCTCCGTGTCGATCCTTCGGAACCTCACCGAGGTAACCACGGCCGTCAGCGTCCTGACGCTGAGCGCGGAGGCGACCGCGGGTCGCGTGCGGATCGAGTGGTACGCATCCGGCGACAAGATCTTGCTCACGAGCGTCTACCGGCGTGCCACAGACAGCGACTGGACCCTCCAAGGGCACCCCGAGCCCAATGCGAACCGTCGAATCATCTACGAAGACGACACCGTGTCGCCCGGGGTGAGCTACGGTTATCGACTGGTGGTTCGGGATGTGACAGGCTACGAGACTGCGGTCGAGGCGTGGGTGTCGGTGCCGGTGGGGAGGGGCGCTCCGGCGGTGGTTCGCCTGGAGTCGGCTCGGCCGAACCCATTTGGGAGACAAGCAGAGCTCTCGTACGGGCTCCCACGCGGGGGGCGGGTGCGGCTGTCGGTGTACGACGTGCAGGGGCGGCGGGTGGCCTCGATCGTGGATCGGGAGGAGGGCGCGGGCTGGGGGTCGGTTGTGTGGGACGGACGGGATGGGGCCGGGCGGGAGGTTGGCTCGGGGACGTATTTCCTGCGGCTGGAGTCTGGAGGCGAGGTTCAGGTGCGGAAGGTGGTGCTGGCACGCTAGGGCCGGCGTGATCTTTCCGGTGAATCCGCAGATGCAGACCTTCGAGGGCGATCGCCAAGTACCTGGTCGTGCTTTTCCGAATGTATGGCGTCTATAACGCGGTCTTCGGGCTGATGGCGATCGCCATCACTGTCACGGCCTTTCGCCGTGGTGAACGTTGGGCATGGTGGACGTTGCTCGTCTGCAATACGATCGCGCTCGCGTCGGCCATGACCTACGACCGAACCGTGAACGCCATCGGGCCGTTCGAGCTGACGGAATACTTGGGCCTCGCCCTCGTCTGGGGAGCGCTCGCCGTCACAGCTCCATTCCGTGCGGCGGGACAGCCCGTTCAGGGCCGGAGTCCAGTTGCATCTCACGCCTCAAACCCCATTTTCCGCAAGAATGCCTCCCACCGCGGATCGCCGTGGAGGGAGTGGAAGCGAGGGCGGGCCCTCATTTGGGTGATCCCGCCGTCCCGCTGTGCATATGCCCGCCCGAGCCATTCGAACATGGCGTCTGCCTCGCCTCGGGCTCCATGCACTTCGGAAATCTGATAGGCGGAGTGCCTCGCGTGTTTCTCGGTCAGCACCCGCAGCGCTTCGCCCGACTCAGTATGGCGGCCCGTGGCGTGGTGAACGATACCCAGCGCCCAGAGGCGGAGCACCTCCTCTGGCTCTCGCATCGCCTCATCCAACGCCTCCTCTCCCCGGCCGTTCGCGAGCAGGACCAGCGAGAGGCTGGCACGCGTGAATGGCCTCTGCGGAGCGAGTTCCAACGCCTTTCGAAATGCTCCCTCCGCCTCCGCCAAGCGATTCGCCGCGTGGAGCGAGACGGCTAGATTGATGTAGGACCCTGGACTCAGTGGGTCCTGCTCCAGAGCGCGACGATACAGTTCGATCGCTTCCTCAGGACGGCCCAACGTACTCGCCAAGACGCCGGCAATGCGAAGTACCTGGGCATTACCCGGCGCCAGCTCCATAGCCCGGCGAATCGATGACTCGGCTCCGTGCCAGTTCCAATCGAAGAACATCTGGATCCACCCCATCGCCGAATGCCCCTCTGGCAGGTCCGGCTCCAGCGCGAGTGAGCGCTCCACCGCCGCTCGGGCCCGCCCGTGCCCCTCCGCAACGGGAACCCAACCCGCGTTCACTTCGACCGAGAACGCGCGCCCAAGATCTACCCAGGCGAGCGCGAACTTCGCGTCCCGATCCAGTACCTGCTTCAGGTATTCGATGCCCTTCACTGTGTCCTCGCGGGTGACGCGATCCAGGAGGTGGCGCGCCAGGAGGTAGACCCGGTACGCCTCGGGATCGGTGGCGCGGCCCTTCGCTGCCCTCGCCACCTCCACCTTCGCCCGACCGCTCGCATCCGAATCCGCCGCTTCGCCCATGAGGGTAGCGCGCAGCTCTTGCACCACCGAATGTGCGATGTCGTCCTGCACCGCAAAGATGTCCTCCAGAGTGCGGTCGTAGGTCTCGGACCAGAGGTGGTAGCCGTCGGAGACCTTTACGAGTTGCACGGAGATGCGGACCCGACTCCCTGCCTTACGGACGCTGCCTTCGAGCAGCGTTGCCACATTCAGCTTCTGGCCGATCGTGGCAAGGTCATCCTTGGTTCCCCTGAACTGGAAGGAAGAGGTGCGCGCGGCGACTCGCAGCCCCTTGATCTTCGCGAGCACATTGAGCAGTTCGTCGGCGAGGCCGTCCGAGAAGTACTCGTCGTCAGCGCTGGCGCTTCGGTTCACGAACGGAAGCACGGCGATGGTGGCGACCTTCTCGGTTGCCGGTTTCTTGGTCACGCCGCGCTCCCCGGGCTCCCAATTCCGTCCCAGGCGGCGAAGCTCGAGGTTGACGTCCACCGCCGACTGCATGCGCTCCCGGGGATTCTTCTCGAGACAGCGGCTCACGATTCGCTCGAGATCGGCCGGGAGGTCGGCACGGACTCGGGTCAGGGGCTCGGGCGTATCGCGGAGGATGGAGGAACTGATTTCGGCGGAGCTGCCGCCGTTGAAAGGCCGGCGGCCCGTGGAGAGTTCATAGAGGATGATTCCGAGCGAGAAGAGATCGGCTCGTGCGTCCACGCCTTCACCACGCAACTGTTCGGGCGCCATGTAAGGCACCGTGCCGCGTACTTGGCCCTCGCCCGAGATAGGGGAGTCGACCGTGGTGGCGCGGGATTGATCCGTACGCGGCGCTTCCTCCTCGGGCATCTTCGCGAGGCCGAAGTCGAGCACCTTCACCCGGCCCTTGCTCGTCACCATCACGTTCCCGGGCTTCAGGTCGCGGTGGATGACCCCTCGCTCGTGGGCTGCGACGAGGGCGTCGGTCAGGGGGATCGAGAGCTCGAGGACGCGGGAGAGGGGAAGTCCGCCGGGGATGACGAGGGTCGACAGGGTTTGTCCCTCGATCAGCTCCATCGTGAGGAAGCGGATGCTGCTCTCATCCTCGACGGAGAAAAGCGTGACGATGTTTGGATGATTGAGTCCCGCGAGTGTGCGCGCCTCGAGCTCGAAACGTGCGAGCCAGTCCGGGGAGGATGCCACCGTTAGCGGAAGCACCTTCACCGCGACGTCACGGCACAGTCGCAGATCCTTCGCGTGATAGACCTCGCCCATTCCGCCAGCCCCGATGGGGCCGACGATCTCGTAGGTGCCGAGGCGAGTGCCGGGGGAAAGGAGCATGGGGAAGTCTAGTCGGCGGGGAACGATGTGTCAGTAGGAACCGCGACGTGGAGAAAGGCAATCTCCGCAATTGCGCCACCAGCCAACCACGCTATACTCAATCACTTGCGGGGGTGGCATAGCCAAGTGGCTAAGGCGACGGTCTGCAAAGTCTTTTCACCTGAATTTCACCGATTTGGAAGCCGGTCCTCGAAGTAGCGTCGCGACAAGGTAATACGAGAAGCCCCGGGAGGATGAGTCTCCCGGGGCTTCCTTACTTTGGGTAGCCAACGGTGGCCAACGATGCCAGGCAATAGCCATCCTGACCGTAGCCACGACCGTAGCCAGCTCGCGGAATTGGCGGTGACCCGACTGCGAGCGGTGATCAGCGTAAAACCGTAGAACCAAGAACCACAACGCGCGTCTTACTTGCTGTCGTTGATTAGAACGCAAATCTGCTGCGTACCGATAGTCGCCACGTCCGGAAGGCCGTCTCCGTTGAGGTCTGCGACGGTGAGTCGCGAGGGATAGATCCCCACGTAGAAGTAGCTCGCCGCGGCAAAGGTGCCGTCCGTGCGGCCGAGAAGAACGGCAACCGATCTGGCGTTGGTACAGGCGATGGCCAGATCCTCAATCCCATCGAGATCGAAGTCTGCGCCCGCCAGGCCGCACGGCGAGCCCGGCACAGGGTAATTCACCTCGTCGGCAATGATCCCGCCGATCCTTGGGGTCACTCCGACAGAGTCCAGAACGACGTGAGCTATTACCAAGTCGCGCCCTGGACCTCCACCTCTCCGACTTATTGTGCATATTCCATAGTTCCCGCCGGCGTCAGACAGTGGCGTGGGGAGCCGAAACCTCCCGTCCCCATAACCATAGTAGATGGACGCATGGTCTTCGCTGACTCCCCTAGTCAAGGCAAGATCGACGTTCCCATCGCCATCCAGGTCAGCGCTTGTCCCGAACGTCGGGTTCCACCCAATCACGGGCGGGGCATAAGACACGATACGCTTGGGCATACGTCCGGAATCCCCAGCTATGACGACCCATGAATCCCAGTCGAAGGAGGCGTAGTCGTCTATGCCGTCGCCATTGAAGTCGCCCACCGACGGTGAGCCCTGAACAACCGAGGACCTTTCGTCAATCAGCGTCGAGTCGAACGAACCATCCCCGCGTCCATACAGGAAGACGGTGGCATTGTAGCAATTGCACCCTATGTCGGCATTGCCGTCATGGTCCCAATCTCCCACCACTGCATCAACGGCCAGACCAGCTCTTGCGGGGACCGGTAGTAGCGTCGGCGCACTGAAGGAGCCGTCACCCCTACCGAGAAGCAAGTAAGCGATCGGGCCGTCGACAGACGTCGTCACTAGGTCCGGGTGCCCATCGCGGTCAAAATCCTCCGCCGCAATGGTACTCCAGGTGTTGCCGACTGAAACGGGCGGACGAGCCGAGAATGCCAGGGACCTCGTAGGCGGGGTAGGCGGGGTTGCTTTGGGTTGGGCTGGGTTGTCCTTACCGCAATCGGTTGCCAGCGCTGCGAGCAGTATGGTGAGAAACCATCCCGCCGACTGTGCGCGAAAACGCACCTTCCAGGTGTTCACCTATTCACCTCTCATTGCTGCGACACCGCGCGCTGGGGGCAAGCCCGCCAGCGCCGAACGCAAGCGCGTATGCAACCAACTGTTTCATCCCACCTCGCGCCTTAGCGGATGATTCTCACGGACGCCGTTCCGAGCGCGCGTCGGTCCCGGCCGGCTGCAACCCGAACGAAATAGACGCCAGTGGGCAGATTGGACGCGTCGAGGGAGGCGGTGCTGGTGGAGTGGCTACCGCGTGCGGAGGGTTTGAACCGGATACGGCGAGAAGAACCAAGAGAAGCCGGAATGATTTGGATCGACGCAAGGCGCCCCCCCAAGTCAATGTCTGGCCCAAATCTTACTCTCGGTTGAGGGCGTGGTCACGACGCAGTTCAACGCGGAAGCTGGTTAGCCAATGGTGGCGGAGCCGAAAGGAACCAGGTAAACTGCTGTACTCGCAAGTGGATGGCCGCCTCCAACTTACGAGCTTTCCCATCCTCGCTGTGCCTGTAACTGTGCTGACTACGCCTACCAATTCACCTGGGTGCGGTGAATCAATCCACTCAATTCCTGCCTAGCTGAGTAGCATGGTGGTGCGGGCTGCCACGTAGGACCCCGCCCCCCCTGGCCACTTACCCGGGCGGCTGCGTGCAGGCGTGGGAAGGGCGCCACCTACCTTAGGGTCTGGGAATTGGGGATTCCGCTCGCGGTCTGGAGGCTGAAGGAACCTGAGCTTGAGCCGAGGGAGTTGACTCGCCAATGGCAAGCAAACACCCCCGAACACACTTCTTCCTATCCGCTGGCCTGTTCGATGACCTTACTTCTTTCCACGACTTGGAAACTCGGATCGCAGCTCTCCCCACCACGAGGCATCGGGGTGACGCGTTCGAGGTCTTCGCGGAGGCCTACCTTGCCACCCAGAATACTATCCAAGCTAGGGAAGTCTGGCCCCTCGAAGTCGTCGCTGATGCCACCCTAAAGAAGCTCGCGTTGCCCGCAACCGACATGGGGGTGGACGGGGTCTTCGAGGACCGGGTGGGCAACCTCTGCGCGTACCAAGTTAAGTTCCGGACCCAGCGCCCGTCGCTCACCTGGGGGGAACTGTCCACCTTCATTGGCCTGACGGACGTCCCCACTTGGCGTTACCTGTTCACGAACTGTGATGACCTGCCAACAATCCTTACGAACCGACTTCGTTTCGTTCCGATTCGAGGATCAGACCTTGATCGCCTACTAGAGGCTGACCTCGCAGCCATTCGCGCATGGATGGCCTCAGGGGTCTTCACTCCTCCCAGAAAGGCACCCAGGCCTCACCAGACGAGAGCCGTCGACGACATCGTGGCCAGTCTGACCACCCACCCCCGGGTCACGTGCCTGATGGCCTGTGGTACCGGAAAGACCCTCGTCGCCCTCTGGGTAGCCGAACGCATTGGCTTTAGGACGATGCTTGTACTCCTCCCCTCCCTTGCCTTGGTGCGGCAGACCTTACACGAATGGCTGAGGGAGACATCTTTGGGGGATTTTTCATACTTGTGCGTGTGCTCCGATCCCACAGTAACAAAGGGTGCTGACGACCTCGTCCTTCACCAGTCGGATCTCGATTTTCCGGTGACCACCAATGGCGCGGATGTCCGCCGGTTCCTCCGCTCCGATTCACACGGTGTGCAAATCGTCTTCTCCACCTATCAGTCGGCTAAGGTGGTCGCCCAGGGAATGGAAGGCGATTTCGCCTTCGATTTTGGTGTGTTTGATGAAGACCCACAAGACGGCTGGGCGAGAAGGGACCCGATCATCATTCGGCCTCTGGGACGACGCCTTGCCGATCCGAAAACGGCTGTTCATGACCGCGACACCCCGCCACTACGAGTCTTACATCCGGGGGAAAAACGCAGCAGCTGACGGGGACTGCGCAGCCTCCGCGTTTATTCGATGGATAAGCCTGAGACATACGGCCCCGTTGCTCATTCTCTCTCGGCCTCTGAAGGCTGTCACCGAGGGAATCATCTGCGACTACCAAGTGCCGATTTTCAGTGGTCACGGACGCAGAGGTCGATAGATACCTGATCGCCCACGGCGAGGTTAGCATCGAGGACTCTCCTGTCGCCGCTCGTCAAGTGGCCCTGCAGCTTGCCTTGACGAAGGCCGTCGAGAAACACGGTGCCCAACGCATCTTCACTTTCCACGGAAACATCGCGTCGGCGAAGTCGTTCGCTTCTGACGGTCCCGGCGGCGTCGGTACTCACCTACGAGAGTTCGCAACGTATCACGTGAATGGAGCGATGCCCACCGCGGACCGCACCCGACTGATGAGGGACTTCGTCACGGCGCGGCGTGCACTCATGTCGAACGCGCGGTGCTTGACCGAGGGCGTCGACCTCCCCGCTGTGGACATGGTGGCGTTCATGTCTCCACGCAGGAGCAAGGTGGATATCATTCAGGCCGTCGGCCGCGTGATGAGACGACACGAAACCAAGACGATTGGGTACGTATTGGTCCCGATCTTTCTGGAGGCGCTGGAAGGCGAGACCGTGCAGGACGCCGTGCGACGGTCGGACTTCGAGGATGTGTGGGATGTTCTCGAAGCCCTCAAGGAGTCGGACCAAGTTCTTGCGGACATCATTCGGGACTTAACGGTTGGCTTGGGACGCAGAGAATCCCTCGATGGGTCACTCTTGGCAGCAAAGGTGCAGGTCCTAGGCCCTGTGCTTTCCATGGAGGCCCTGCGCTCAGCAATTACTACCGAGATCGTCGCACGGCTCGGGTTGACCTGGGATCAGCGAATGGGGAACTTGCCCACTTCAGAGAGATCGCCGGGCACTGCAACGTGCCCAAGGAATGTGCAAGACAACCCGGCACTGAGCGACTGGATCTATACCCAGCGCCAATCGTATCAGAAGGGACTTCTGTCCGCCGAACGCACTCGCCGTCTCGACGAACTCGGTTTCGTGTGGGAGGTGCACGGTGCAACCTGGGAGGAGAACTTCCAAGCGCTAGTGAACTCAAGAAGGCGCAAGGGCATTGCATCGTGCCGCAGAATTCGGAGACCGAACCGGTGCTGGCCTCGTGGGTCAGCGTCCAGCGCGGCACCTCGCGCAAGGGACTGATGCCGCCGGATCGAAAGCGCCGTCTCGACGAACTGGGTTTCGTGTGGGACGTTTATGATGCAACCTGGGAGGGGGACTTCAAGCGCTAGTGGAACTTAAGAAGGCGCAAGGGCATTGCATCGTGCCGCGATATTGGAAGAGGAGCCCTGGCTTGGGCGAATGGGTCAGTAAGCAGGGGTGGCATCTCGAAGAGGTGAACTGACCAAGGATCACGTACGCAGACTCCAAGAACTTCACTTCACATGGGATGTTGATGATGCGAGATGGGAAGAGAATTTTCATGACCTAGTTGCGTTCAAGAATGTTCACGGACACTGCGTCGTACCGCGATATTTCGAGGGCAAGGGAGTGTTGGCCCAATGGGTGGCTAAGCAGCGTGTCGCGCGAAAGCGCGGGACCTGTCTGCAAGAACGCGTACGGCGTCTGAACGAATTGGATTTCGTCTGGATCGTGTATGACGTGTGGTGGGAGGAATACTTCCGCGAATTAGTATTGTTCAAGAAAACGCACGGACACTGCAACGTTCCAAATGGTTGGAAGGAGAATCGGGCGTTAGCCAACTGGGTGAGAAAGCTGCGGGAAGCACATAAGGCGGAGCGTGTTTCGCAGGAACGCATTCGTCGCCTCGAGGAAGTTGGTTTCATGTGGAACGTTCCGAAACGGGCCCGGCGCTAGGCATCCGGCGAGCAACCTTTTGGCGTTCTACGGCCGCCGGTGGGTGCATTTACAGCACCACTGTGCGGTTGTTGGGACGACCATGCAAAATACCTTAGGGGTATTGAAATCCAGGTGGCGTTAGGGGTGCCGCTTGACGATAATCTGATCTAAGCCGGTTGTGCACCCAAGGTGGGGTGGGCCAAGGAATGTTGAAGCCAGCCAATGACATTTATGGTGGCCGGGACCCGCGCAGCGTTCCTGTTTATGGTCTTACGGAAGCTGCCAGGTATCTGGACATCCCCGTTTCAACGCTGCGAGCGTGAACTGTGGACAGGACTATCTCTCTCATGGGAAGCACAAAACCTTCCGCCGGTCATCGACATCCCGACCTCAGTGTGAACCTCCTCTCGTTCACGAACGTGTGCGAAGCCCACCTATGCAATGCCCTGAGGGTCTCGCATGGCATCCCCCTCCAGCGGATCCGCCCGGGCGATAGAGCTTCTCAGGGATATTTTCCCTCTGAGTCGACACCCGCTCATTGAGTCCGAACTTCAACCTCTGGAGTGGACATCTTCATGGACCGTCTTGGGAGCGGAGACACTATCGACCTCACTGCAGGCGGGCAGTCCGCGATACGCGAGTGCCTCAAACTGTACTTGAGGCGGGTGGAGCGCGACCGGAGGGGGTAACGAAGCTACTCCCCGCTCACGAGACTCAACCGATCCGGAGACACCCAAACTCGTCGTACTCGACCCTTATGTTCTGGCTGGGCGCCCGGTCATCAGTAATACCCGGATTGCTCCTCAGTGGTGTACGAGCGGTGGGCCGCTGGCGAATCGACCGGAGAGCTAGCTGAGGATTATGGTCGATCGATGGTAGAGATTGAAGACGCTCCGCTGCGAGCAACAGCCCCGACAAGCCGCTTGAGGGCTACACCTTCTTCGTAGAAGAGTCTCTCGGAAAGGGTGTAGCAGGTCTCCCTGTGAACGGGTTCTCTGTAGTCATCCAGGGTATAGACATCCCAACGGGACTCTCGGATCCCGAGCTTTTCGCCATGGTCGGCGAGAAGGGGTACATTCTATTGAGCAAGGACTACAGGACCCGTTACCGACCGCACCGAGAAGGCTGCCATTGTCGCCTGCAACTTAGCGGTTTTTCAGCTGACGAGGGGCGACTGGACGGGACCACAAATGGCAGAGGCTTTCATTAAGGCAAGGCCTCGAATCGGTCGGCTCCTCAAGAAATATCCACGGCCTTTCATTGTTCGTCTGAATAAGCAGGGCGAAGTTACTGCATTCTTCGGAGAGGACCAGCTTGGAAACAAGGCTCCTTGACAACCTGACGAGAACTCGTTAGCTTCTAGGCTCGTCCTGGCTTCAATATAGGAGCTGTGATTGGACGCGGCACACAGTATCCCAGTACTTGGGTAGGGAAGCCGCGCTAAGGGCTACGCCAAGGTGGACTCTGCTCCCACCGCCAGGCGCGGCTCTTTTTTGTTGTTCGGCAGAGGTGAAGATGACACGAGCGAAGGTCGCGGCGAAGTTTGGAGTGGGGGAGAGTTTGCTTCGCCAGCTTGAGCGTCGTGGGGTGTTGCCAAATGGGGCACGCTCTGCCCGTCCGGTTATGACGCGGCGCTCCGGCTCTATATCGGTAGTCGGGCGGCGGGGACACCGGCGCGTCGGTTGACGGCGGCTATGAGGGCTTTGGTCAACCCCGCCAAGCCTAAGAGGGAATTGGCTGATGGATGAACGTCTGGTAGTCATCGGTCGCAAGCTCCATGCGGCGAGGTCGCAAGTACGCGCACCGAGAGGCGCAAGTACTACGCCATCCGAAAGGCCGATCGGGGAGCCCACAGCGAACCCCTACTCATGAAGACCGCATGGCAGGGGTCCCCCAACATGGTCATGACCCTATCGGGACAGGAGGCGTATCGGAGACTACGAATCCGAAACAGGCAGTAGGTCAGCGCAGCCCGCCGAGCGTTCTTGTGAGCCACTTATGCGCGAGGCGGACGCACCACCCGTAGATCGGCGAGCAGTAACCGCGTGAGCACAAGCGCGGGAAGCGCGAAGCCATTGAAACCCTGGGCCGCACTTCGATCACCGAAGACAACGGCCGTGAAAGGGCTACATGGCTATCACTTCGCGCACGCAGTTGAGAATAAGCTGGCGGGACTCCCGCTGGTTAACGAACAAACCCACCGCCGTACGGCTCTTCAAGCACCGCGCCCTCGCTGAAGAGTTCGTCCACAAGCTCCTAGCCGAATCCCCTCCAGGCGTCGTCTCCGTTGTCGCCGAAGAGCGCGAGATGTCAACGTCGCCGTGGCGACCCTCTGATCTCGGAGGCGCCAAATGACGCCTTCCATGTTCGACGGATCGGGAGCCCGTCATTCCATTGGATCGGGTTCACGGTCCCGAGTTCATCCCTGAGGCTCTGCCTACGCCATTCTGCGAGTGGGCGAAGCAGTGCGCGGAATCCGTCCAGGTCCCGGTTGATCTGACTGCAATGCTCGACCTCGCCCTTGTGGGAGCGGCCGGGGCCAAGAAATTCAATGTCCGTCTCCCGGGCGGGCACCGCGAACCCTTCGATCCCTGGGTGCTGGTGAGCCTTCCAACGGGTGATCGCAAGAGTTCCACCTACCAGGTGGCGTTGGAGCCGGTCCGCGAGTGGGAAGCGGAGCGGGCCAAGGCGATGAGATATGAGGTATGGGAGTACCGCTCCCGGGTGAAGAGCATGGAGAAGGCGCTCGTCAGGGCCAGGAGCATCTTGCGAAGACCGGCGGCGACTGGACCAGCAAAGAGGCCCAGGATGTGAAGGCGCTCGCGCGCGAGGTATCGAATCTCCACCAAGCCCCTGTCGTCGCCCCTCGGCTCTCTGTGGACGACATCTCAGTGGAGAAGCTCGCGGACGTCCTAGCTGCCCAGGGTGGGCGGATCCTGATTACGTCGCCCGAGGGCGGCAGCACGTTTGACCTGATGTCGGGCCGGTACAGCCGTGATCGAGCCCCCAACCTCGACCTCTACTTGAAGGGTTACTCCGGAGACGATCACCTAGTGGACCGCATCGGGCGCGAGGCGAAGCACGTCCCCAAGCCTCACATCGGTATGGCCCTCACGACGCAGCCGGAGGTTCTCCGAGGTCTGGCGAAGCGCGAGGGCTTCCGTGGTCGCGGCGTGATCGCCCGGTTCTGGTGTTCTGTGCCGCATAGCAGGGTCGGATTCCTGAAGCCGGAGTCTCCCGCGATTGATGACGGCGTTCGTTTGCGTCGTCGGACCGTCTTGCGAGCCCTTCTCGATGTGCCGATCCCGGTCGAGCCTTATGTGCTCCGATTCGCGGACAAGGCCGAGGACCACTGGGTGGCCCTCCATCGCTCGGTGCAATCGAGGATGCAGCCGGAGGGAGAGCTTTGCCACATGACCGATTGGGGGTCGCGCGCGGCCGGGGGAATGGGTCGCCTCTGCGGAATCCTCCACCTCATGGAACACGGGGAGAATCCCCGACCGTGGGAGATACCGATCTCCGCCGGGTCGGCCCTCAAGGCGTGGGCGATCATGGAGCAGTACCTCATCCCGCATGCGATTGCCGCCTATCACATGATGGGATCGGACTCCAGGGCCGAACTCGCTCAAGACGTGCTGGGATGGATCAAGAGGCACCGGATGACCCGGTTCTCTCGGGCCGATCTACACCGCGATCTGCGGCGACAGGTCGAGAGGCCGGACGACTGGGATCCGCCCCTCGGGCTCCTGGCCGACCACCACTACATCCTCGCGGAAGAGTCGGAGCCCCAGAGTGGCCCAGGGCATCCGCCCACGCCGATCTATGACGTCAATCCGGCTGTGTTCGAGGAGGTGACCCATGAATCTCAAGGATAGGCTCTTCCTGACCCCGCGCGAGGTCGCGGCGCTCTTCCGGCATGACGGCGATCTGCGGTACGTCTACAGGCACTCCCAGCCCGGGGGCAAACTCGCACCGGCAGCCGTGAGGTTCGGACGAGAGTTGCTCTTCCGACGAGAGGAAATCGAGAGGATCATCACCTCGAATTCGCCCTTGACACCAGATGTTCAGTGATGTACACTGATGTACATCAGCTAACAAGGGAGGGGAGTCAAATGAAACGAAAGGGAAAGCAAGGGCCGAAGCGAATGCCGGAGGCGGTTGCTCTAGTCGATCGCGATCAAGCTGGGGACATTATCCTCCATCACCTGCATACAACTCTCCCCGGGGCTCTGTGGAAGGACGTACGGGCGATGGCGAAAGCTGAGGACAGAACGGTGACGAGCCTGATTCGCCGTGCGTTGCTGCGATACCTGGAAGGTGGAAGCCATGAGTGAGACCGAAAAGAAGGCCAAGAAGAGGGTGCGGGGTATGGGCGGGCTCTATGAGCGCGGCGGCATGTGGTACACGCGCTACTACTACCGGGGAGAGGAATACCGGGAGTCGAGCGGGTCGCGGATTAAGTCGGTAGCCCGGGACCTCCTCAAGAAACGGATCTCTGAAATTCAGACCGGGACCTTTGCCCCGGCTGCACGCCGGACCAAGCTCTCCGATCTCCTGGCCTTGAACGTGGAGAGCTACGAGGACAAGGAACGGCGAACCATGAACCGGCTCCTCTGCCTGCATGGGCACTTGAAGCGGATCATTGGAGCGGACACGCCAGCCGAGCGGGTCGCGGAGAAACTCGGCGGCTACAAGGCAAAGAGGCGTGAGGAAGGGGCCGCACCCGCGACCATCAATCGGGAGCTATCGGCACTCCGCCGTGGATTCAACCTCGGACTCAGAGCCAAGCCCCGGCGGGTGAGTGCTGAGGACGTGCCGAGTTTCGAATTCTTGGAAGAGGCTAGCGCCCGGACCGGATTCCCTGAGCCCGAAGAGGTCGAGCGGATCATCGGGGAGGTGCCGGAGCCATTGAAGGGGGTCGTCCGGTTCCTGTCGATTACAGGGTGGCGGCTCGGAGAGGCAATAGGGCTCCAGTGGGGAAACGTCGATCTGAAGAGTGGGACGCTGCGCCTGGAGTCCTACCAAACGAAGGGCAAGGACGTCCGCATCTACCACTACGCCGAGGACCCCGAGCTAAAGGCAGTGATCGCGGAGCGTAGGGTTGCCACCCAAGCCTTTGACCATGAGCACGCGACGATCACGCCGTGGGTCTTCTGGTCCGAGGGGTCGGACGGGGCCGCGAAGCCCAATGAGCTTCACTGGAGTTCGAGGGAGTTCCGCCGGGCTGCAGAACGCGCCCAATGCGCCCACATCACCGCCCACGATCTAAGGCGCTACGTCGCCAGGAACCTGATCCGCACTGGGACCAATCAGAAGCTGGCCCAGGAACTACTCGGACACCGGACCCGGAGCATCTTCGACCGGTACAACATCACCGACGAGCGGGATCTGCAGAACGCGATCCGGAACTACTCGCAGAGGCGAGCGGGAGGGTCTAGGGCGAACGAAGAGCAGTAGAGACGAAGCGGACTACGGCCCCTAGTGAGAAGTCGGCGCTAGGGGCTCTGCTTTGCCTTCCGGGGCAAACGAAGCCTAACTCAACGTGATCGTCTCAACATGCACGCGAGTGATTGCGTAGAACCCAATTACATCCATCACGACGTTGAACAGAATGCCAACGACGACGCTTTTCCAGTATGGCAGTGGCAGAAGGGGAAAAAGGAAAGGGGGACCGAGAGTAAGCAGAACCAAAACAGCCAGGAGTAACGGATTGTTCTTCAAGTACCTGACTACCTGCTTCGCGGATGCTGTTATTCGCCCGACCGCCGTGCGGGCCTCAACGCCGGTCAGCTGCACGGTCACATCCTTTCCCATAGGGCGCCTCCTCTTGCATGGGACTACTTTACCTTCCGGGGCGGCAGAACTAGCTCCAGAGGCTCGCCACGACGTTTGTAACTCTGCCAAAGCGCCGACTGGAATGTTCCCACCGTCAGCCCGTAAACCTCTCTAGCCTCTGCCTTGAAGGCCGCGTATTCGCGCCTCTCCATAACGATGGTCACCTTTACAGGATCAATCACGACGACATCGTACAGAAATACGACCTTACGGTCATCGGGAACGCATATACGTCTGTGCCGGTAACTGTGCTGGGTCGGTGCCGAAACTAGGAGGGGAATAGATTCACCAAGCCCCTAATAGCGTGGTGAATCTATTCGATGCAACCTGAATAGAATGGATAGTTTCACCATTCTCCTAAAGGCCCAGTTGAAAGTGCTTCTACACTGATAGAGACTAGTAGATACAGGGGCGGAAGCACTGCAAAACCGTTATTCCCCGGTTCAAATCCGGGTGCCGCCTCCAACTTACACGCCTCGGGTCTTCCTCTGTGCCGCCATGATCGCCGCGTCCTCTAACGTCTCTGCCTCTCCTTCGAATACTGCCAAAGCGCCTTGTCCAGGGTCCGGATCGGGAGCTTGAGCCTGGCGGCGAGCCCCCGAGTGAACTCCAGGTATGCCAGCCAGAAATCCATCGTGTACTTGGGCGGCTTGGCGCATCCGAGCGACCAGAGCGCCCGGTAGTCGAGGATGGGGTAGGGCCGCACGTCGCAGAAGTGGAGGATGGTGGAAGCTGTGGGCCACTCGACGCCGTCGAGGAGCCGGAGGAGGCCGATCTTCAGCGCCTCGTCGGAGGTGGCGAGGGCCTTGCGGGTGACGGTCTCGATCTTGTGCGCGCGGTTCTTCCGACAGCGGGGCTTGGTGCGGACGGACTTCCATGCGCAGATCTCGAGAAACTCGGGCCGGGTGAGGTGGCCGCGAACGAGAACGAGCGGGCGAATGCGGCCGAGGAGATCGTCGTCGCTGGCGTCGTACGAGAAGCGGGCGGCCCACTCCGGGATGTCGCACTCCGGGATGCGGAGACGGAATTTGTGTTTGTTTGGTTTCATCGCGGGACCGCCCTTCCGCTATGGCGAAGGAAATGGTCGCCCGCAACGGCTATCCTCGCGCACTTGCGGGCCAGGCCACCACAATACGGCTCTCGTGGGGGAGTGGAGTAACGCGAGGGGCGGCGTCCTTCCGGACACCGCCCCCGTGGCGCGAGCTGATTTTCGAGCGTCTTAGGCCTTGCGAACGTTCGCCGCCTGCAGCCCCTTCGGGCCCTGCGTAATGTCGAACTCGAGCGCCTCACCCTCGGCGAGCGTCTTGAAGCCCTCGCCGGCGATCGCCGAGAAATGGACGAACACGTCCTCGCCACCCGACTGGGTGATGAAGCCAAAACCCTTTGCCTCGTTGAACCACTTCACGGTGCCAGTAGCCACTTGAATCTCCTCTTGTCTCCGGGTCCGAAGACCCGTTCTTGCCGCGTATCACGCCGCGGCGACGTCCGATCTCTATGACCGATGTCTCGGTCGATCCTGGGTGGCCGCCCAACAAAAAACCGCCAGAGGGATCTCTGGCGGAATCTGAACGCGGGCGGCACATCCACAGGCAACCGAAGACAAACGCAATATGCGCCATTCCAAGGAGGAATGATAGTCAATTCGCGTTCCAGCCCGCGGCCCTCTGATTTCCCGCCTGTAACCCGATGGACCGGTGCTCTATACCGCGGGCGTCGGAGCGGCCTCGACAGCGCGCTCGCCCATGACGACTCGTAGTCGATGCTCCGCGCCGTCATCGACCAGCGGGATCGCGCGGGCATCGACGCGAACCCCGTCCAGCACCGCCTCAGCGACGCCGCGGTTTCTGCGACCGGGATTCTCCACGGTGATCTCGTAGAGGGTTCGCCCATGGCGCCACCGAACCACAAAGCCATTCCACGTCCCGGGAACGCAGGGAGCGATGGAAAAGCGTTGGCCCCGGCGCCTGAGTCCGAGGATCGATTCGAGACCGAGGCGGTACATCCAGGCCGCGGAGCCGGTGTACCACGTCCAGCCGCCGCGGCCGATGTGCGCCGGGTGCGTGTAGACATCGGCCGCCACCACGTAGGGCTCGACCTGGTAGCGCTCGACGTCGGCCGGGGAGCGCGTGTGGTTGATCGGATTCAGCATGTGGAATAGCTCGACCGCCTCGTCGCCGCTGCCCAGGTGCGCGATCGCCATCACCGTCCAGAGCGCGGCGTGGGTGTACTGACCGCCGTTCTCGCGCACGCCCGGCACGTAGCCCTTGATGTACCCGGGGTCGAGCGGCGACTGGTCGAACGGCGGCGCGAGCAGCTGAATCACGCCGGCGTCGCGCCGCACCAGCTGCATGCGAACCGCGTCCATGGCGCGCTCGGCCCGGCGCCGCGGCGCCACGCCCGATAGCACGGCCCAGCTCTGCGAGATCGCGTCGATCCGGCACTCCTGGGCTTGTGCCGAGCCGAGCGGCGTGCCGTCGTCGAAGTAGGCACGGCGATACCAGTCGCCGTCCCACGCCTGCTCGAGCATCGTCGCCATCCGCTCGCGCTCTCCCGTCCAGCGGGAGGCGCGCTCCGAGTCGCCGCGTGCTCTCACCAGCGCGGCGAAGTCATGCAGGATCTTCGACAGGAACCATCCGAGCCACACGCTCTCGCCGCGTCCCTGGTGCCCGACGCGGTTCATGCCGTCATTCCAGTCGCCGGTGCCGATCAGGGGCAGTCCGTGCGCGCCGACCGGGAGCCGGCGCTCGATGGCGCGGATGCAGTGCTCGTACAGCGTCCCGCTCTGGCCCGTCGCTATCGGCTGGCCGTAGGCCTCCAGCTCGCCGGGTTGGAGCGCGGGAGATTCCAAGAAGGGAACGGGCACGTCGAGCACCGCGTGGTCGCCGGTGCATCTTCACGTAGTGGGCCACCGCGTACGGAAGCCACAGCAAGTCGTCGGAGCAGCGGGTGCGCACGCCGCGGCCGCTGTGCTCGTGCCACCAGTGCTGCACGTCCCCCTCGACTGAACTGGCGGCCGGCGCAGCGCAGCAGATGCTCGCGGTAGAGGTCCGGCCGCGCGAAGCCGAGCGCCATGACGTCCTGGAGCTGGTCGCGGAAGCCGTACGCGCCGCCCGGCTGGAAGAAGCCGGTGCGGCCCCACAGCCGCGAGCTCACCGCCTGGTAGAGCAGCCAGCGGTTCATGATCAGGTCGAACGAATCATCCGGCGTCTCGACCTGCACGGCGCCGAGCATCGTGTCCCAGCGCTGCTCGACCTGTTCCAGCGCGGAGCGCGCGGCCGGGACGCTGCCGAAGCGGCCCGCCAGCGCCAGCGCGTGCGCGCGGTCGTCGCCCTGGCCCAGCAGCACCACGACCTCCTTGGTCTCGCCGGGCTCGAGATCGACGCGGATCTGAAGCGCGGCGCACGGGTCGAGGCCGGCGCCGAAGCGCTGCCCGAGGGCGACTCGCGCGCCAGCGCCGCCGGCCGCCGCAGCGAGCCGTTCCGTCCCAGGAACTCGAGCCGGTCGCCGGTCGCCGAGGCGGGCGTTTGGCTTGCGTGCGACGAACGCCACGCGGCCCGGGAAACTCCGCGTTGTAGGGGTTTCGCGCCAGCACCGCGCCGGTCTCCGCGTCCTGCTCGGTGACGACGAAGCGTTGCTCGCCGGCGCGCGGCGGGCAGAGCGCCCACTCGTTGTAGGCGAAGACGCTCAGACGTCGTGGGCGCGCGGCGTGGTTGGTGAGCGAAACCAGGGAGAACTTGATCGGCTCATCGGCGTGCACGAAGACCGCCAGCTCGCAGGTGATGCCGTGCTCGCGGTGGGCGTAGCGCGTGACTCCCGCGCCGTGCCGGGTGACCCAGCGGCCGCCCTTGGGCGAGCGTTCGGCAGCGGACCCGGGGTGGCGCCCCATACCTCGCGCGCGATCCTCGTCGCGCAGGTAGACGGCCTCGCCGCTGAACTCGCTCACCGCGTCGTTGCCGAACGGCGTCAGGCGGTTCTCGCGGCTGTTGCCGGCCCAGGTCCAAGCCGCGCCGGTGGCGCCGACCACGGTGCCGAAGCGCTCGTTCGCGATCACGTTGACCCACGGCTGCGGAGTGTCGGCATCGCCCTGCAGCACGATCGCGTACTCGCGCCCGCCGGCGGTGAATCCGCCGAGCCCGTTCGCGAGAGCGAGCGGCGGGGCCTCGACCTCCGCGCCCGCATCGCTCGTGCGTGTTCCTTCGGGCGATCGGGCGCGCGACCAGCGCGTGCCGGCCAGCTCGGCTCGGGGTACGGGCAGGCCGAGCTGGTCGGCCAGCTCGCCGCGCTCGCCGCTCAGCACCGCGCGCGCGGCCGCCAAGCAGAACGGTGCGCTCGGCCTCCGGCATGCCGTCGCCGCGCAGCAGGAACACGCCGCCGGGACGGTGCCTCCATGCGGCCCACGGGCCCTTCTCGAGCAGGCCCTCGAGCTGCTCGTGCATCTCGTCCAGGTAGCTCACCGGATGCTCGTTGAGGATGACGACGTCGGCACTCAGACCCTTGAGCCGCCAGTACTCCTGCGCGCGCAGCGCCTGGCGCACCAGCGAGAGATCGCCCTCCTCGACCACGCGCACGACCAGGATCGGCAGGTCGCCGGAGATGCCGTGCGGCCAGAGGCCGGCTTGGCCGAGCGTGTTGGCCGCGACGGATCGCGGGCGCGGCGCGCAGTGCGGCGTCGGTCCACAGCACGTGCGAGGCGAGTCGCTCGTAGAGCTGCGCTTCGTCGGTCGAGATGCCGAGGTGACGCAGCAGCAACTGGGTCTGTGTGGTGGCGAGCGCGAAGGTGCGGGCGGCCGAGGTGGGATCGTCGTACTTCTCGGCCAGGGCGAGTGCCGCGGCCCGGCTCCGCGGCGACACCGGTCGCGAACGCGAGACGCACCTGCCCGCCGGGGGCGATGCGCACGCGCCGCCGCAGGCTCAGGACCGGATCGAGCACCGCCCCCGTGGTGCCCGAGAGGGCGCGGCCGTCGAGCGCGACCGGGTCTTCGGGCGTGCGCCCGCGCCCGAGGAATCGCTTGCGGTCGGTCTCCCACTCGATGGCGCCGTGGACGCCGCCCTCGGCGCTCAGCACGTGCACCGCCCACGGCGCCTGTTCGTCGGGCGAACGCGGGCGGCGGCCGCACAGCAGCGCCATGCACTCGGGGCGGTACTCGGTCTCGAGGAAGAGCTTGAGGAACGCCGGGATGGGCGAGGTCATCGGCGGGCGGCGCGAGCACGATCTCGACCAGGCTCGTCACCTCGATCTCGCGCAGAAGATCGGTGTGATTGACCAGCGACACGCGGCGCACCTCGACGTCGTCCTCGGGGGAGACCGTGATCTCGAGCCGGGTCTCGATGCCGTCGTCCGTGCGCGAACAAGTCGCCGCGTCGGCCCGATAGGTCACCCGGTAGCGTTCGGGCTCGCGACAGACCGGCTGGTAGGCGGCCGACCAGAGTGAGGCCGCTGCGCACGTCGCGCAGGTAGATGAACTGGCTGCCCGGATCGCAGGTGGGGTCGTCGCGCTGGCGCGTGACGGCGCGTCCGCGCCAGGTGCTCGCGCCGCCCCCGGCGTTGGTGACCGCCGTGATGTACTGGCCGTTCGACAGGAAGTGGGCACTCGGGTAGAGCGTGTGCGGCGAGCGGAAGCGCCGCGGCGACAGCGCGGGCACCACCGGCTCGACCCGCGTGGACTCGGCGGGGCGCGGCCGGATGACGGGCACGAAGCGCGGCACGCGCTCCTGTAGCAGCGGCTCGGTGGCCTGCACGCGGGGATCCGAGTGGAAGCGCCGCACCATGGGGGCGCCGAGCACGGCGTTCGCAAGCGCCCCCAGGCTCATGCCCTGGTGGTGGGCGAAGTACGCCTGCACGGCATGGACGCGGGCATGGTCCGGTGGGGTCTCGCCTTCGGGCACCGGACCCTTGCGCGGGGTGTAGTCGAGCGCCTCGTGGAACCCGTAACGCCCCGCGGCCCCCTCGCGTGCGAGGCGGCGGAAGTTGGTCGCGGCGGCGGCGGGATCGACCAGTGCGGCGAGCGCCGTCGCGTAGGGCGCGATGACCAGGTCCTCGGCCAGCCCGCGCTTGAGCCCGAGGCCGGGAACGCCGAAGGCCTTGTACTGGTAGTTGCCGTGCGGGTCCACGGAGTTAAAGGCCGATTCCGAGATGCCCCAAGGCACCCGGTGTCGCCGGCCGTAGTGGACCTGCGCCCGCACCACCGCGCGGCAGGTGCTCTCGAGCAGGGTCTCGGGATGGCTGCGCAGCATCAGCAGCGGCATCAGGTACTCGAACATCGAGCCGCTCCAGGACACGAGCGTGGTGGAGCCTTCGACGCTCACCAGCGCGCGCGAGAGTCGGAACCAGTGCTCCTGCGGCACTTCACCTCGCGCGATGGCGATGAAGCTCGCGAGCCGAGCCTCGGACGCCAGCAGGTCGTAGTACGAGGTGTCGAGGCGGCCTGGCCCTTCGGCATCCGCCAGACGAAAGCCGACCGAGAATGCGCCGCGGGTGCGGTCGTACAGGAATGTCCAGTTCATGCCGTCGGCGAGCGCGTCGCAGCGACGGGCGAGATCCTCGAGCCGTGCGCTCGGCACTTCGGGTGCCGTCGCGAGGCCGACTGCCGCGTCGAGTTCCGCGTCGACCGTTCGGCCCCACACGGCGACGTCGTCGGCATCCGGACCCGCGGGGGCCACCTCCGCGATCCACTCGAGCGCCGCGCGGACACCGGCAAGGCAGCGCACGGCGGCCGCGAGGCGCTCGCTCGAGGGTTCGCCAGCGCCCAACGCGCCGCGCAGCAGGTCGAGCTCACCCTGGGCGAGGGTGCAGGCCGCCCGGAGCGGGGTGGCGCCGTGAGCGTGACGCCCTAGCGTCGCCAGCGCGTCGTCCAGCACCCCCGCCGTATCGGCAACCCCCGCGGCGATTCGGCTGTCGACAGCCGGTCTCGCGGCAAGCTCGCGCAGTCCGGCCGAGAGCGTCATGAGCACACCGGCGAGATTGCCGCTGTCCACTGTCGAGACGTAGCGCGGCACGAGCGGAGCGAGGCTCTCCGTGTCGTACCAGTTCAGCAGGTGACCTTCGTGGCGCTCCAGCGCCTTCGACGGATCGCGAGTGTGTTCTCGATTCGATCGGCGAGGTTGGCGGTCCCGATATAGCCGAGGTCGTGCGCGGCGAGCGTCGAGAGCAACCCCATGCTGATATTGGTCGGCGACGTGCGGTGCGCGATGCGGAGCTCCGGGACTTCCTGCACGTTGTCGGGCGGCAGCCAGTGATCCTGCGCGGTCGTGAATCGCTCGAAGTAGTGCCAGGTCCGGCGCGCGATCCGGCGCAATTGCTCGGTGTCTTCGGCGCCCAGCGCCAGGCGCCGCGGAACCACCGGCCGGCTGAGCCACCACGCGACCACCGGCGAGGCGAGCCAGGCGACCAGGAACGGCAGCGCCAGCGGCAACGCGGTCGCCCGGAGCGGCACCACTCCCAGCAGCAAGAGCAGGGCGGCCGCCGGGCCCGCCCACATCTCGGCGATGAAGACGCGCGGGCCCTGACGCGCGAGCAGCCCCGCGGCTCGCGCCGCGGTCGCGGCGGCGGTCTCCCACTCGAGCAGCCGGCGCTGGGTGATCACCATCCGGACCAGCGACAGGACGATGGCGTGCAGCATCTCGAAGGCGTGGTAGGGGAGCAGGACGATCTGGAGCAAGCACCTGCGCGCCAGCCGTCTCCAGCTTCCGCCCACACGTCGTGCAGGAACACGCCGAACGGCTGCTGGGGGCGCGGGCCGCCGGCGAAGTGCACCAGCGGCGGAATCAGCGGGAAGCCGAGCACCGCGAGCGTCGCCAGGGTCCAGGCGAGCGGCGAGCCCGGGAGCCAGATCCACGCCGAGGCCAGCATCGCCACGAGCGCCGGGGCCAGCAGGCTGCGGCGCAGATTGTCGAGAATCTTCCAGCGGCTGATCAGCGGCAGCCGGGTGCGCTCGAAGCCGTGCCGCGTGGGCGTCACCGGCAGCAGGCAGAACAGGATCTGCCAGTCGCCGCGCACCCAGCGGTGCTGGCGCCGCGCGTGCGCGAGAACGCTCGAGGGAAAGTCGTCCACCACCTCGATGTCCGAGACCAGCGCGCAGCGCGCGAACAGACCCTCGAACAGGTCGTGCGAGAGCATGGCGTTCTCCGCCACGCGGCCCTCGAGCGCGGCGGTGAAGGCGTCCACGTCGTAGAGCCCCTTGCCGGTGAAGATGCCCTCGCGCGAACAGGTCCTGGTAGGTGTCGGAAACCGCGGTCGTGTAGGGATCGATGCCGGTGTGCCCGGCGTAGGCGCGTGCGAACAGCGAGCCGGCCGCGCTCGCCATGGTGACGCTGACCCGGGGCTGGAGGATTCCGTAGCCCTCGACGACGCGGCGAAGCGCGTGATCGAAGCGCGGGCGATTGAGCGGGTGCTCGATCACGCCGATCAGCTGCCGCGCCGCGTCGCGCGGCAGGCGGGTGTCACTGTCGAGCGTGATGCAGTAGCGGATGCGCGGCAGGATCTCGGGGTCGCCCACCCGCACGGTGAAGCTGGTGTCGGTGGCGCCCCGCAGCAGCCGGTTGAACTCCTCGATCTTGCCGCGCTTGCGCTCCCAGCCCATCCACACGCCCTCGCTCGCCGTTCCAGCGGCGTGCGCGATGGAAGAGGTAGAACCGGTCGGCCGTGCCGGGCGCGTAGCGCGCGTTGAGCGTCTCGATCGCCGCGACCGCCGCGGCGAGCACCTCGTCCTCGCCCGGAAGGTGCTCGGACGGCAGCGTCCGGGAAAGTCGGTGAGCAGCGCGAAGTGAATGTGCGGGTCCATGTTGCCGAGCGCATGCACCTCGAGGCGCTCGGCTAGAGCCCTGGCGCCCTCGACCGACGAAATGAGGGTGGGCACGATCACCATGGTGCGAGCGTGTTCCGGCACGCCGCCGCGCAGGTCGAGTCGCGGCAGCGGCCACGGTCTGGCGATCCGGTGGACCATGCGGTGCATGAGTGCGACCGCGAACTCGCTGGCGGGGATCAGCGCGAGGGCGGCCACCCAGATCCACGTCGACCGCGGCGCCTGCGACGACTCCCGCCGCCGCCACCGCGACGGTCACCCCGAGCCCGGTGAGGAGCGCGAGCGAGCCCAAGATAGATCGGCGTGGCGTGCTCGAACACGCAGCCGCTTGAGGCGGTGCCGCAGCCGGGGGATGGTGGGCAACGTCGCTCTCCAGTCCGCGGCGGCCGGGTCCGATCAGGTGGTAGCCCACGTGCGCCGCTCTGGAATCGGTGCCGAGTTGTTCCGCCGCCTGCCGCGCGCTCTCGATGGCGCGCAGTGCGACCCTCACCTGGGCCTCGCCGGTCGGGTCCGCCAGCGCCTCCACCGCGTGACGGTAGCGATCGCGGCTCTTGAAATTCCATGCGGCCGTAGACGCCGGGCGGGTCGCGCTGCAGGATCTGCTCGATCAGGCTGACGCCTTCGACGTACTCGTTCCAATCGAGCGTGGCGCACAGCCTGAGGCTGGTGATGGAATTGCCCATCGAGAGATGGTTCATCGCCTGTCGCTGATGCTCGGCGCGCACGGCCTCCTCCACCGTGGTCCCGGCGGCATCCAGCCGCTCCTCCAGCTGCTTCCTGCAGCCCCGCGGCGCCGGCGCCGTACTCGCGCATTCGCTGCAGCAGTTGGTCCACGAACGCGACGTGGAGACTCCGCGGAAGAAGCGGCAGGCGGCCGCTCGTCTCGCGCGCTCTCGAAGTCGGCGAAACATCGATCCGCCTCGAGGCGACCCGCGCGGCTCTCGATCAATTCCTCGGAGAGCCGGCGCAGGTGCTCGATCAGCGCGAGCTTGAGCATGCTGGGCCACGCCCACAGCTCGCCGATTGTGAGCGGCGCGACGGTCTGATAGGCGTAGATGAACCGGTTCAGCCGCTGGGCGTCGAGACGCGCGTCGCTGTAGCGGAGCAGCTCGACGGCCATGGCGTAGACGCGGGCCGTCCCGGCGAGCTCGCGAGTGGCCAGCTTGGGGAGCTCGAGGTAGTAGCGGGTCGGGAGGTGGTGGCGGATCTCGCGGATCTCGCCTTCCACCAGGTGGAAATTGTCGAGCAGCCACTCGGCGGCGGGCGCAATCGGCTCGCCACGTCGCACGTCGCCGGCCAGGACGTGATACGCGTTGCGGAGCGCGCGCGTGTCCTCCGTGAGTCGGCGCAGCAGCGTTGGGGGACCGCGCCGCGGGTTTCGCGAGAGTGTGAACCCCGCGGCCAGCGCCCGGGCGCGCTCCTCCAGCCGCTCGACGCCGAGGAGCTCACCGTGCAGGGGGCTGGAGTGGAGCCCGATCAGCGGGAGTGAGACAGCGACAGGTCGCGATGCAGCACGCGGCGGCGTGACGAGGGTCCCTGCCAAGAGCCTTTAGTCCTTTCGGAACGGACCGCGGAGAGCCCGCGGCCCCCTATCGAGGCGACCAAATCATCTTAGCAGGGATGGGGCAGCAGGGCCCTCACCGCGTGAGCTAAAGACAGGCTCCCTGCTTGACGCGGGCCGGTCCAGCCACCTCTGCGTGTTCCGATGAGCTTCCTCAAGACCGTTACCCCGAGGGCGTCGTAATTAAGGCCGGAACACGTCTGTGCTGAGGTAGCGGAGCCCAGAGTCCACCACGATGGTGGCGACCGTCGCCTTGGGACCCAACCTCTCCGCCACACGGATTGCCGCGATCACGTTCGCCCCCGTTGACGTTCCGGCGAAGATTGCTTCCTCCCGCGCCAAACGCCGGGCCATGCCTTTGGCCGCTTCCGTGGACACCGTGAGGATCTCATCGACTTCGTCGGGCCTCCACAAGGGCGGAATGAAGCCAATCCCGATCCCTTCGATCCTATGGGCCCCCGACGGTTTGCCCGAGAGCACGGCGGACTCAGCGGGCTCGACGGCGAAGACCCGCACTTGTGGATTGCGGCGCCGCAACGCGTGGGCCGTACCGTGGATGCAGTGCGCCGTTCCTACGGCCTGTACGAAGGCATCCACGCGCTGGCCGGCTTGCCGCCAGATCTCCTCACCGAGCGGGTGGTAGCCCGCCTCGCCGTCCCGGTTGCTCAACTGGTCGCACGACCAGTGTCCTGCCTGGCGGCCGATCTTCTCCGCGGTACGGATCATCGTCTTGATCAGCTGCTCGGTGATCTTCTTGTTGTCGCTCGGCACATCCGTAATCTTGGCCCCAAAGGCGAGCATCGTGTAGCGCTTCTCTTCACTGAAGGCGTCGGAAAAGACAAAGTGCGTCTGGTACCCAAGCGCCGCGCACACAAGGGCCAGGGAGATGCCCGACGTCCCGGACGTGTATTCGACGACCGTATCTCCCGGTGAGAGCCGTCCGTCTACGGCGGCGCGCTCGATCAGTGCCCGGGCCATGCGATCTTTCATGCTCCCCGTGGGGTTCGTCGATTCCAGTTTCGCAACCACGCGGGCGGATCCTGCCGGCACGACGTGGCGGAGTTGGATCAGGGGAGTGTTGCCGATCGCATCGAGGAGCTTCAGGCTTGGCATTCGGCTCTCGGGCGGCACTTTCAGGTGCCTTGCGGTGTCTCTCCGACCGATATCGCGAGCCCATCGGGGTTTAGAGGCAGTCCAATCTCATCACGATAGAAGGAAACCGCCCGCTTCATGTCGCTCACAAAGACAATCGCATACTTCACTCTTACTACCATGGGGCCACCTCGCATTTTTGGAGGGCCCGAACCCAACGCGGTCCGTCTCGGGCCCCAGTCCAACATACTCCCATTGGAGTACTGACAGCGGCCGATGAATATGACATAGTAGAATATAAGGTACTTCGTTACCCCAATGGGGGATGATGGGCGTAGCCACGCGAAGTGGTCCAGAAGGGAGGCCTCGCATGCCGAGCAAGCGCACGCGGGCTCCGCGCGCTGGTTCTCGAGTCGGGCCGGCCGCGGGACGGGCGACACGGCCGATCCGCATCGTCGTCGCAGACGACCAGCCGATTGACCGCATTGGTCTCGTCCGCCTTCTGGAATCCCAATCCGATTTCAAAGTCGTAGGGGAAGCGGCGAGCGCTCCCGAGGCGGCCGAGCGCTGCCGACGCTTTCGCGCCGAGGTGCTCATCCTCTCCATCCGACTTCCGGTGCAGGAGGGGGCCACAGCGATCTCGGCTGTCCAAGCGGCGTCGCCTTCCACCCGCATCATCGCTTTGGCGGAGCGGGGGACCGACCACTGCCTCGTATTGAGCCCGCCTCGTGCGAACCACCAAGGGATTCCGCTCACCCCCACAGGCTGCGGCATCCACACCGATTGCCTCCAGCTGGCCGTCGCGGAGGGCGCGCTTGGGGCGCTGCGGCGCGACGCCGAGCCGGAGCAGCTCTACCAGGCCGTGCGCGCGGTGGCTCAGGGGAACGCCTGGTACGAGCCGCGCACGGCGTCGGCGATGGTGAAGCGCGCCCAAGGCACGGACGCTTCTCGCGGGTCGCGCACGCTTTCCACGCGAGAGCTCCACGTGGCGGACCTGATTTCCGACGGACGGTCGAACAAGGAAATCGCCCAGGCCCTCGGAATCAGCGAGCCGACGGTGAAGAAGCACGTGGGGCACATCCTTGGAAAGCTGGGTCTTCAAGACCGTCTTCAGATTGGGATCTACGTCGTCCGAAATCCTCTTCTCCTGACGGATCGGCCGACCACTTCACGCTAATACCGCTGGGCGTATAGCACGACGGACCCGGTGTCCACCGACTCCGGGTCCGCAGCTGAATCGAGCGCAACAAGACACCGATGCCTACTTCGTCGCTTCGCCCTTCTTCGTTTCCTCCGTCGTGCCGGCCGCTGCGTCTTCCTTCGTTCCCTCCTTCTGAGTCTCTTCCTTCAAGCTGGCCTCGCTCGCCTTCTTTGACGCCTCGGCGTCCTTCTGCGCCGCGAGCCAGGCGGCGAGCTGCGTCAGCTCCTCGTCGGTGCCCTTGAACTTCTTCATGTGCTTCTTCTCTTTGATCACTTCCAGCTTCTGGAGGTACTTCGCAATCCAATCGGCTTCGCGCTCAAGGCCGACGGCGGAGAGATCGGGAGGCTTCCTCTTGTCAGTGCCTGCCGCAGCTCCCTCCGTGGTCGCAGCGGTTTCCTTGGTGGTAGCGGTTTCTTTGGTGGTAGCGGTTTCCTTGGTGGTAGAGGCTTCCTTGGTGGTAGAGGCTTCCTTGTTCGTGGTGGCCTCTTTGGTGGCGGTGGCTTCTCCCTCGGCTGTGGACGGTTTCTTGGCGATTCCCTGCCCCGCGATTGTGTGGCATGAGTTGCAGGAGTTCTTGAGGAAGATCACCTTCCCTGGCGCCTCCGCCGCCGTGGCGGCGTCATCCGCGGATGAAACCCCGCTGACGGCCGCAATCAGCAGAGCCGCTAGCATTACCGTTACTGTCCGTCTCATCTGGCACCTCCCGAGTCCGTGTGGAACAAACCCCCTCTAGAACATACCTATCTTCGAGCCAGGTGCGCCGGAAACAAAGGGCGCCCTGGATGTACGGCGAATGGGCCCAAGGTAGCACCTGCCGCTGTCAGCGCCCCGCTTCGTATCCCTGATCGGGTGTTTTCTGGTACCTGTGGGCCACTGATAGTGATCCCATGGTCCACGTGCCCTTCGGCCCTACAAAGAACCTTTTGCGTTGCGCACCGATTCGACTGCTTACTAAAGTACGGTATCCGGTGCTCCCGCCGTATCCTAGTTTCTTCGGCGCGCACCAGCCGATAGTATTTCCGGAGGTGCGTCCGGTCCAGCCGAATGGGCGCGTGACACTGGGACCCAGCGGGTCCAACTGGCCGGCGGGGCCAACCTGTTTTGCGTTGGGCCCGCCCGAGCCGGATTCAAGAGACCCCCGACATGAGCTTTACGTGCGGACGCGCGTCGAGAGGGGAGCCCCGGGCCGCCGGCGTGCGGAGGGCCCTGCAAGCTGCGACGTTCGGCGGACCATGGGTTGCGGCCGGCCGGATGCGCTCGGCGGCGGTCGTGGCCGGGCTGTTACTCGCCTCGCTTGCGGCGCCCGCGGGCGCCCAGACGCCGACCAGCCAGGATTGCCTTGAGTGCCATGATGACGACAGCATCACGATGGAGCGAGGCGGGAAGACCGTTTCGCTCTACGTGAAGCCCGCCACCCTGAAGGAATCCGCCCACGCAAAACTTGCCTGCGTCGAGTGTCACATCGGCTTCGATCCGGAGTCCGACCCGCACAAAGCCGAGATCACCCCGGTTCAGTGCGGGAAATGTCATGAGGCGGTCTTGGCCGAGCATGCGAAGTCCCTCCACGGCCAGGCCATCGCGCGCGGAGATCCTCGCGCACCGCGCTGCAAGGACTGCCACGGGACGCACGACGTGTTGCCCGCAGGGGACTCGCGGTCTCCGATTTTCCCGCTTCGCATCGCGTTCCTCTGCGGGAAGTGCCATCAGGAGGGCGCGCCGATCCAGCGCCAGCGGGCCATTGGCCAAGATCTCATCCTTGAGAATTTCTCGGAAAATATCCACGGCGAGGCACTTCTCCAGAGAGGGCTGATCGTCGCGGCCAACTGCGCCTCTTGCCACACCTCCCACTCGATCCTTCCCTACACCGACCCGGCCTCCTCCATTGCCCGCAGGAACATCGCCCGCACCTGCATGAAGTGCCACGCCGAGATCGAGCAGGTCCACCGGAAGGTCATCAAGAGCGAGCTATGGGGGAAGGAAGTGCGCGTTCTTCCCGCCTGCGTCGACTGCCATCAGCCGCACAAGGCGAGGAAGGTCTTCTACGCCGAGGGAATGGCGGACAAGGACTGCATGCGTTGCCATGCCGACCCCGGACTTAGGTCGAGCGCAGACGGGCGCTCTCTCCACGTTCGCGCCGAGGAATTGAGCGGCTCGCGGCACGAGAAGATCTCATGCAGTCAGTGCCACGCGGAGGTAACCGCGTCCCGCCATCGCCCCTGCGAGACCATCACACACAAAGTCGACTGCTCCTCATGCCATGCCGACATCGGGCGCCAGTACCGGGATAGTAGGCATGGGGAGCTCACGGCGAAGCGCGATCCGGAGGCGCCAACCTGCGTGGAGTGTCACGGCACGCATGGGATCCTGGGGAAGGCGGATCCCTCATCGGCCACGTTCCCCATTAACGTTCCCCGTCTCTGCGCGCGCTGCCATCGCGAGGGGGAGAAGGCGGCCAAGCGGTACAAGGGCAGCCAGCACGACATCGTTCAGCACTACGTTGAGAGCATCCATGGGCTGGGGCTGATGAAGAGCGGCCTCACCGTGACCGCGATGTGCACGAGCTGCCACACGGCCCACGGCGTCCTGCCCAAGGACAATCCCGTTTCGAGCGTGAATCGAAACAACATTCCTACCACGTGCGGCCGATGCCACCACGGAATCGAGGAGCAGTTCCGCCGGAGCGTCCACGCCACTCAGGCCGGGAAGACCAAGAAGGAGCTTCCGGTCTGCAGCGACTGCCACACCGCCCACACGATCAGCCGGACCGACGCGACGGGATTCAAGCTCGAGATCATGGGGAAGTGCGGTCGGTGCCACGAAGAGATCGCGAAGACCTACTTCGATACGTATCACGGCAAGGTGTCGCAGCTGGGGTACACGAAAACCGCCAAGTGCTACGATTGCCACGGCTCCCATGACATCCTCAGGGTGTCCGACCCCGGCTCACACCTGAGTGGGAAGCACGTGGTCCAGACCTGTCGCAAGTGCCACGAGGGTGCCACGAGCCGCTTCGCCGGCTACCTCACGCACGCGACGCACAATGACCCGAAAAAGTACCCGCTCCTGTTCTGGACGTTCTGGGGCATGGTTGCGCTTCTGGTTGGCACGTTCACGATCGGAGGGATCCACACGCTTCTGTGGCTCCCGAGGGGCGTTCAGCTGAGGCGGGAGTGGCGGGCGGAATCCGTCGCGGCGGCGGCCGAGGCGGTGGTCGGGGATGAAGCCCCCCCTGCGGATGGGCCAGAGAAGGGGACTCCGGATGAGCCCTGAGAGGCCGGTGCTTCAGTACGAGCGCTTCTCGCGCCTCAACCGCGCGCTCCACGCGGTATTGATGGTGAGCTTCCTGAGCCTCGCCCTCACCGGGCTCACGCTCAAGTTCTCCTACACCGGGTGGGCGCGCGTCCTTGCTCGCGTCTTCGGAGGCTTCGAGACGGCGGGCTATATCCATCGAGTCGCTGCCGTGTTCATGATCGGCACCTTCGCCACCCATCTGGTCGACCTCGCGCGAAGGAAGCGACGCGAGTTCGGGACCTGGCGGGCTCTGCTCTTGGGCCCGAACACGATGCTCTTCACGCGACGCGACTTGGTCGAGCTCACCGGCAGCATCAAGTGGTTCTTGGGTAAGGGCCCGCGGCCAGAGTACGGAAGGTGGACCTATTGGGAGAAGTTCGACTACTTTGCCGTCTTCTGGGGGGTCACGGTGATCGGTTCCACCGGCCTCATGCTCTGGTTCCCCGTGCTCTTCACCCGGATAGTCCCTGGCTGGTTCATCAACGTCGCCACGATCATTCACAGCGACGAGGCGCTCCTGGCGGTGGGGTTCATTTTTACGGTGCATTTCTTCAACACGCACCTCCGGCCGGAGAAGTTCCCAATGGACATCGTGATCTTCACGGGGCGGATGCCACTCGAGGAATTCAAGCGGGACAAGCCGGGGGAGTACGAGGCCCTGGTGAAGAGCGGGGAGCTGGAGAAGCACCTCGTAGAGACCTATCAGCCGATCGTCATCCGAACGATCCGCGCGTTCGCCTGGACCACTCTGACGATCGGCATTGCCATCGTGGTCTGCATCATCTATGCGATGGTCTCCGGACATCGTTGAGATGCCGCCGCAGTGGCCGGCCAGACTCGCGGCGCTTGCAATTCTCGTCTGCCACCTGTATTTCGTTATCTCTAAGTCATATGTCCACTCTATGAACCTGGCGCCGGTCCCGCCGGCCTGGCGCGCCGCCGCGGCTGGGGACCCACCAGAGAGGGGATGACGCGCGTGAAGGATAGCGAAGGGACCGATCTCGAGCGCCGCGGGTTTCTGAAATGGCTCGGCCGCGGTTTCTTGGCCCTGTGGGCTCCCGCGGCGGCCCTTGCCGGAGCCTCGTTCCTCAAGGCGCCGGCGGAGAACGATCGCCGCCCCGGCGAGCGACTGCTCCGCTGTGGCACGTTTTCGTCCCTGGCGGTTGGCGAGGCGCGCCTCGTGCGCCACGGCGCCGAGCCGATCTTTGTAGTGCGTCTGGGTGAATCCAAAGTCCTCGCGGTCTCGGCCATCTGTACCCACGTGCGCTGCGTGCTCCAATGGAACCGCGAGAACGGCACGTATCGGTGTCCCTGCCACGACGGCGCGTTCGACAAGACGGGCAACGTGCTCTCGGGACCTCCCAAGCGCCCGCTTCCCCAATATTCGGCCGAGATCCGGTCTGACGAGATCATCGTCCACCTGTGAGTGGAGGCCCCGTGCAAGAGAACACCGGAGGCAAGCGGTCGTTCCTGGGCTGGCTCGAGGCGCGCGTCAACCTGACGGAGATCGTCTCGTTTCTGAGCGTCTTCGGCCTCCTCCCAACCGAGTTGGACTCGCGAAAGCCGCTTCGCGTGGCGCTTCGGGAAGCGCTCCGGCAGCCGCTGCCGTCCTACGCGCGGTGGCCGCGAGTGCTGGGGATCGTCTCGTTCATCCTGTTCCTCTTCCTCGCCGTAAGCGGAACGCTGCTGGCGTTTTACTACCAGCCCACGGCCGACGTGGCGTACGGATCGGCCACCGTCATCTCGCGCGACATACGGTTCGGATTCCTCGTCCACCAGGTTCACGGATGGGCAGCGACGCTCTTCGTGCTAGTACTCGCGGCGCGCGTGGTCCGTTTCTTTCTGGCGGGCCTTTACTCGAACGGCCGCGAGATCATCTGGATGGCTGCCGTACTCGCGTTCTTCGTGGGCACATTCCTCGACCTCACGGGACGGCTCCTCCCATGGAACGCGACCGGCTACTGGACCACCGTGCGGGCGCTGGAGGTGATCGACGCGCTTCCCCTGATTGGCCCGGCGGTAGCCTTCCTTGTGGGTGGGCGAGATGTGGACTCTCTCGTGCTGACGCGCTTCTACGTCCTCCACCTCGCGGTCTTCCCCCTTGTGATGCTCGGGCTTTTCTACCTGCACTTCTCGAGCGTGAGGCGGGTGGGCATGTCCCGCGTGGTCGCCGCCCCGGCGACCCGATCGTTCCGCGTCGCGATGTACGACATGCTCCTGATCGTAATCTTTCTGGTGGGCATCCTCATGACGCTCGCGATCGTTTGGCCGCGCCCGTTCGAGGCGGCCGCGGATCTGATGCACACTCCGCCCGACGCCCGGCCGCCGTGGTACCTGCTCGCCCCCCACGCGGTGATGGAGTCGCTGCCGTCGATCGTGCCCCGGTTTGTCAGCGGGCTCCTTCTTGACGCCGCGCTCGCGGGCGTGCTCTTCCTGCCGTTTCTGGACCGGAGCGCCGGAGAAGCGCGGCGGCGGCGAGGATTCTTCGTCCTCGGGCTGATCATGATGGTGGCGTGGGCGCTCCTGACGTGGCGCGGCTGGTTGATGGAAGTGTCGCGATGAGGAACATGCGCCTCCTGGCCGCGACTGCGTCTGCGGTATGCCTCACCGTCGCCGGGCCGACACGGGCGCAGGACTCGCTGCCGGCGGCCCCGCGGGACTCTGCCGCGGCTCCAGCCCAGCCGATCTCCAAGCCTTCGGCCGCCGAGCCCCCCGCCGTGGCGCCCCCGGCGGGAGCGCCGCCCTCGGCCGCGGTGTCGCCTTCGACCGCCGGCGCCGCGGCACCGGCCGATCGACCCTTGTGGTCAGTGCCGCCGGGCGCCCGGGCCGCCCGGACCTCGGGAATGTGCGGGGTCTGCCATTCGGACGTCCGCGTGAAGTTCGATAAGGGGATCCACAAGACGGAGGAGATCGGCTGCATCTCCTGCCACGGCGGTGATCCGAATGCGACCACGGTCACGGCCGCCCATCGCGGCCACGGCTACCGCGGGAGGCTGCGACGCCGAGACATCCCCGAGCTCTGCGCCTCATGCCACTCGGATGTGGCGCAGATGCGCCCGTACAACCTGCCGTCGGACCAATACGCGCTCTACAAGACCTCGCGACACGGGATCGCGCTCGCGAAGGGGGACGAGAGCGTTGCCGTCTGCACCGATTGCCACGGCCTGCACGAGATCCGGCCGCGCGATGATCCGCAGAGCCTGGTGGCCCGGCGCAACATCCCCTCGACCTGCGGCCATTGCCACGGCGACACGGCGCTCATGCGGCGGCATGGAATTAAGGAGAACGTCTTCGCCGACTACAAGTCCGGGGTCCACGGCCGCGCGCTGCTTCTTGATGGGAATGACGCAGCGCCCGAATGCGCGAACTGCCACGGGAGCCACGGCGCTGGGCCGCCCGGATTCGGCGACGTGGACAAAGTCTGCGGCCAGTGCCACGCGAAGACTCGGACGTACTTCCTGGTCTCCGCCCACCGCGGGTCGATCGAGTCCGGGGGCCGCTCCGAGTGCGCCGCCTGCCACGACAATCACAAGACGGTCGAACCGAGCCCGAAGAGCTTCGACCTCTTCTGCGGCGAGTGCCATGATGCCGGAACGCCCGAGGCACATGTCGCCGGCCGCATGAAGACCATGCTCGCGACTGCCTCCACCGAAATCGACCGAGCCCATCGAACGGTTCAGAAGGCCGCGGCGGTCCCCCTGTACGTCGAGGACTACGAGTCACGCCTGGAGGACGCCCGGACAGCGCTCCTCGAAATGGGGCCGGTCACACACTCGCTCGACACCACCCTTGTCGAGCCGCACGCGCGGCGGGCGCGATCGATCGCGTCCGAGGTAACCCGTGAGATCGACCAGAAACTCGCGGGGCGCTGGTGGCGCTACGTCGGGCTGGCTATCTTCTGGTTCTACCTCCTCCTCACTGCGGCCATCGTGACCCGGGCCCGCCGGACAGCGGCCGCTGAGCGCGATCGTTGAGCACTGGGACGCCGCCTCCTCCCAACGTCTTCACCAGGCTTCGGGATGGGTTCCGCTCGGGGGGGTGGCGGACGATCGGGTTGGGCGCGGGCATCCTCGCAGCTGTGGGCCTCGTCGGGCTCCTCACCGCGGTCGAAGTGACGAGCCGGCCGCAGTTCTGCGGCTCCTGCCATATCATGAAGCCTTACTATGAGTCGTGGCGTCACTCCTCACATAAGAACGTCGCCTGCGTCGAGTGCCACATCGCGCCCGGCGTCACCGCGGAGATACAAAAGAAGTTCGAGGCTCTCTCCATGGTCGCCCGCTACTTCACGGCCACATACGGGACGAACCCGTGGACGGAAATCGAGGACGCAGCATGCCTCCGTTGCCATGATCGACGCCTCCTCATGGGGAAGGAGATGGTCGGCGACGTCCTGTTCGACCACTCGGCCCATCTGGTCGAAATGCGGCGCGGAAAGACGTTGCGCTGCACGTCCTGCCACTCGCAGATCGTCCAGGGGAGCCACATCGCGGTCACCACCTCGACGTGTATCCTCTGCCATTTCAAGGGGCAGAAGGCGGGCGAGGGGACCGCGAGGTGCACGCTTTGTCACCTGAATCCCCAGAAGCAGGTCCGCGCGGGCGCCGTCACGTTCGACCACGCGAAGGCCGAGAAGTTCGGCATGGACTGCACGTGGTGCCACGCGCAGCCACAGGGGAGCACCGGCAATGTCCCTCGCGAGCGCTGCGTCACGTGTCACAACCAGGCCGTGCGGCTCCAGGAGTACGGCGACACCGAGTTGCTCCACCGGAAGCACGTCACCGAGCACAAAATCGACTGTATGTACTGCCACCTGCTCCTGGAGCACGTGACCCCGGTCCAAGCTAAGACCGCGGCCGCACGGATCGCGACGGCCGCCGCCGATTGCGAAGGATGTCACGAGACCAGCCACTCGCCCCAGCTCAGCCTCTATACGGGAACGGGTGGGCGCGGGGTTCGGTCGATGCCGAGCGTCATGTACCAGGCGGGCGTGCGCTGCGAGGGCTGCCACATGGAGCTGCCGGGACACGGAGGCGACGTCAATCGCGCCTCGGACATCTCCTGTATGGCCTGCCACGGCGCCGCATACGAGAAGATCTTCCAAGGCTGGAAGGAAGGGTCCGAGCGCCGGACCGCGGCCCTGGCGAGCCAGCTCGACGCGACAGCCCGGGCGCTGGGCGGCGTGGAGTCGGCCCAGTTCGTCGACGCGAGGCACAACCTAGCGCTCGTGCGACGCGGGCACGGCGTCCACAACATCCCGTATGCCTACGCGCTCTTGCGGGAATCTCACGAGGAGATGAACGCGGCCCGCCGCGACCGTGGGCTCGCACCCCTTCCACGCCCGTGGGTGGAGCCTCCCTACGAGTCCCCCTGCTTCGGGTGCCATGAGGGAATCGAGGAGCGGAACGGGGAGGCCTTCGGACGGCAATTTTCCCACGCGAAGCACGTCATGGGACAGAAGATCGACTGCATTCGCTGCCACCGGCCACACGAGGAGAAGCCCGAGGGTGAGTTCGTACGGTTCGACGCCTCAGGGTGTGAGTCGTGCCACCACAGGACCGCCGACTTGAAGCGGCCCGACACCTGTGCCTCCTGCCACGCTGGCATCAAGAAGGGCACGGTGCAAAGCTTCCGCGGCAAATTCAGCCACTCCGTGCACGTGGACGATGAGGAGGTTGCCTGCTCGACCTGCCACGAGCTGGCTGTGGGGGCGACGGCACGCCTCAAGCGGGCGGCCTGTGCGGAGTGCCATGATGACTAGGAGGGCCCGGAGAAGCGCCCCCGCGCGTCGCGACCACCGGGGTCTTCGATCCTTGCTCGTTCTTCATTTCGTGCTCCTTACGGGAGCCGCCGTGCCCACACCCGCCCAAGCGCTCCTCGACGCCGATTCGCTGGTCGCGCCGCTTCTGCCGAGGCTCGCGACCGCGAGCCGACAGGTCGTCGCCTTCCGCGACGTGAACGTCATTCCGATGAGCTCCGCCGAGGTGCTCCGCCACCAGACCGTGGTCATCAACGCGGCACAGATCGTGTCGATCGGGCCGGTGAGCAGCACCGTGATTCCGGTGAGCGCGACCGTCATCGAAGGCGGCGGCAGGTACCTCATGCCGGGCCTTGTGGACATGCATTTCCACATGCCCGAACCCGACTTGGACTGGGGCGAGCTTCAAACGTATCTTGCCTTCTTCGTCGCGAACGGCATCACCACCGTGCGGAGCACGATCGGCACTCCCAGCCATCCCCTCGTCAAGCAGAGGGTGGAGCGGGGAGAGATCCTCGGACCGTCCCTCTACATCGCCTCGCCGCCGATCAGCGCCCGTGATACCCCATCGGCGGAGGAAGCGCGGCGGAAGATCCTCCGCTATCGCTCCGACGGCTATGACTGCGTCAAGATGTTCGAGATCAACGATACGACCTACTTCAACGCGGTGGTGAAGGCGTCGCGGGAGGCCTGGCTCCCGTGCTTTGGCCACGTGGGGCGAGGGATCGAGCTGGGGCGTGCACTCCGCTTCATGCGCTCGATCGAACACCTGGGTGGATATCTGACCGCCGAGGGTGCCGCCGAATCGACCCTCTGGAGCGACGTCGCGGCGACCCGGGACGCCGGCGTCTGGAACTGTCCGACGCAGTACTACTACGAAGTGAATCTGAGCAGGAATTTGGCCAAGCTGGAGCGGGCCGATGGAATTCTGCTCGTCCCCACGGCGACCCGACTGGACTGGGTGGCCAAGAAGCGGGCCGAAATCGCGGAGGGTGTCGCGGCATCAAAGCGGGATTCCCTCGAGATCGCCGGGCGGAGAGAGGTCATCAGCGCGCTCGACGAAGTCGGGGCAGGACTCCTCTTGGGCTCCGACTCGCCCGGGAGATTCCGCGTTCCCGGCTATTCGCTGATGGAAGAGATCAGGGCCCTGCGCGCGGCCGGGGTCACACCCGCCGCCATCCTGGCGGCCGGCACTCGCAGCGCCGCCGCTTGTCTCGGCCAGCAGAACGAGCTCGGCACCGTGGAGGTGGGAAAGCGGGCCGACCTCGTGCTGCTGGACGCGAACCCTCTCGAGGACATCGAGAATCTTCGGCGCCGGGCCGGTGTGATGCTCCGCGGCGCCTGGTACACCAGCGAAGAGCTGGACGGAATCGCAGGGAAGCTCGCCGGACTGCTCCAGCCGTCGCCCTGAGTAGACGCGCGCCGCGCCCTCGAATCTACCTTCCACGACTCCCCCGGAAAGCCGTAGGATGGCAGCCATGAATGACGGCGATCGTGGCTCCCGCGGCGGTTTTGGGGCCATTCTCGTGGCCGCGAGCATTGCCCTGGCCGGCTGGTTCATCGGCAGCGGCCTCACCAACATCCGGACGGCCGATCGGTTCGTCACGGTCAAAGGGGTCGCCGAGCGGCCCGTCAAGGCGGACCTGGCCCTCTGGCCGATTCGGCTCGCGGTGACCGACGACAACGTCGCGATTGCCCAGGGGCGCATCAATCAAAACGTCGCCAAGGTCTTGGCGTTCCTCCGATCGAACGGAATCGATTCCACGGAGGTCGAGCTCCAGGGTCTCAAGGTGACCGATGTCCTCGCCAACGTGTACAACCCCGCCAACCGAGCGGGGAATCGTTTCATCATCCAGCAGACGGTGATGGTCCGATCGGATGATCCGGATCGAATCAAGGCCGCCAGCCAGAAGGTGGGGGAGCTGGTGAACTCGGGCGTGGTGCTGTCCTCAGGGCCGGAATGGGGTCCGGGCGGTCCTGCCTACGTCTTTCGGCGCCTCAACGATCTCAAGCCGAGCATGATCGCGGAGGCGACCGCGGAGGCACGCAAAGCGGCCGAGCAGTTCGCCAAGGACTCGAAGAGCCGTCTGGGCGGTATCCACTCGGCGAATCAGGGCGTGTTCGTGATCCTCCCGCGCGACGCGGCTTCCTCCGAGCAGGGAGGAGCGGGGACCGAGCAGTCGCAAATCCAGAAGACCGTCCGCGTCGTCACAACCGTCGAGTACCTCCTCCGCGACTGATCGGAGTTCCGGCCGCGTGCCACAGGAAATTCTCAACCTTCTCCAGTCCGCACTCTCGGATCGCTACGAGATCCGGCGTGAGCTGGCGCGCGGCGGAATGGGCCGCGTCTTTGAAGCGCGCGATCTCAAGCACGGCCGCGCGGTCGCGATCAAGGTCCTCGATCCCGAGGTGGGCGCGGCGATCGGCCCAAAGCGCTTCCGCGCGGAGATCGAAACCGCGGCGCGGCTCTCCCACCCCCACATCGTTCCGCTGTTCGACTCGGGAGATGCCGGCGACCTCTTCTACTATCGTGATGCCGCTGATAATCGGGCGAATCGCTCCGCGAGAGGCTTCTCCGCGAGCGTCAGCTGCCGATCGAAGACGCGATCCGGATCGCCGGCGAGGTGGCCGATGCGCTCCGGTACGCGCACGAGCAGGGGCTGATCCATCGGGACGTCAAACCGGAGAACATCCTGATCTCTGGAGGGCATGCGCTGGTCTTCGACTTCGGCATCGCCCGATCCGGTGGGAGCGATGAGAGCGTGGCCGACGCGCACCATCATCCCGATCGGGAACCCCGGCCTACATGAGCCCGGAGCAGATCGCGGGCGCGTCGCTCGATTCCAGATCGGACCAGTACGCGCTCGCGTGCGTCGTCTACGAGATGCTCGCGGGGCAGCCGCCGTTCACCGGTCCATCCTCCGACAACGTGCTATCCCAGCACCGAACGGCCGAGCCTCGTCCGATCGCCTCCTTGAGACCGAGCACACCGCCTCCCGTGTCGGCGGCGCTCGCGCGAGCGCTCTCCAAGGCGCCCGCGGACCGATACCGAACGCTCTCGGACTTTGCCGACGCGCTCTCCGCCGCGGGAGCCAAAGGACCCGACGCGTCGAAGGACCGCGTGATGCTCGCGGTCCTGCCGCTGGAGAACCTAAGCGCCGACCCCGACCAGGAGTACTTCACGGACGGGATGACCGATGAGCTCATCGCCCACCTTGGACGCGCCCAACCGAGACGGCTCGGCGTGATCGCTCGCACCTCGGCCATGCGGTACAAGAAGACGCAGAAGAGCATTAGCGAGATCGGGGCCGAGCTTGGCGCGGAATTCGTGCTGGAGGGGAGCGTGCGGCGCGCCGGCGACCGGATCCGAATCACGACTCAGCTCATCCAGGTGTCGGATCAGAGCCACCTCTGGGCGGAGACCTACGATCGTCGACTTGCCGATGTGTTCGAGCTGCAGGACGAGGTGGCGTCAACCGTGGCCAAGGCGCTGGAGTTGGAGCTTGTCCCGCTGCGAGAGCTTCCGACGACATCACCCGTGCGCCCCGGGGGAGCGATGACGCACCCTTCCGATCCCAGCATCACGAACAGCGCCGCCTACGAGGCCTATCTGAAAGGCCGGTTTTACTGGAACAAGCGGACGCCGGAGGCGCTGCTCCAGGGGCTAGTGTGGTTCGAGCGCGCGATCGAGGCCGATCCGAGGTTTGCCCCCGCGTATTCCGGGCTCTCTGACGTCTACAACGTGACGCTCACCTACACGGTTCTTCCCGGCGAGGAGGCGATCCGGCGATCCGAAGCAGCCGCGAGGAAGGCGCTGGAGCTGGACCCGGATCTCGCCGACGCACACACCTCCCTGGCTGCCGTGCTCGGCCACCTGGGGCACACCGGGAAGGCGATGGGGAGCTTTCAGCGGGCGCTGGAGCTAAATCCCAACTATGTCCCGGCTCTCTACTGGGGCGCCATCGTCACGATTACAGGGGGAGATTTGAAAGGCGCCTTCGCCCTAATCGACCGTGCCCACATTTTGGATCCCGTCTCGGCGACCGTGAACATCGTCCATGGAAATCTGCTCATGTTCTCGCGAAGGGAGGAGGAGGCGCTCCACTATTTCCGCGAGGCGGTTACGCTGGAGCCGGGTGTCATGTGGCCGCACCAGCGAATCGCATTGTGTCTCGCAGCGTTGGGGAGGCTGGATGAGGCCCTTTCCAGTCTGGACGCGGTCTCGCCGGACATCGCATGGCGTGTCGACATCACCTCCGCTCGCGCCTACATACTGGGCCGGCTGGGTCGCGTCGAGGAGGCCCGCGGGATGCTGCGCGAACTGCGGTCGCGCGCCCAAAGGGAGCACGTTTCATGGGAACGATACGCATACGCCTACCTCGGCCTCGACGAAAGGGAGAACCTTGTCTCGGTCTTGAGCCAGGTGAAGGTCATGGGAAGTGTGGGTCGATTGGCACTTCGCCATGAGGCCGCGTTCGACAGCGTGCGCGACGATCCGATGTTCGCGAAGATCTTCGAGAGGGTGGCGAGAAATGAGGAATGAGGGGGCAGACCCAGTAATCCTGGTCACCGGGGGCACCGGCCTCGTCGGCAGCCGCGTGGCGAAACGTCTCGCGGCGCTCGGCCACCCGATTCGAGCGATCGTCCGCCGCGTGGGAGAATCGCCCGAGCTGCGGGCGGCCGGGGTCGTGGAGATCGGCGGGGATTTTGTCGACCCGACCGTGGCGGGCCCGGCCGCGAGGGGCGCGGACATCGTCGTTCATTGTGCCGCGACTTCGGGCCCTGAGCTTGACCCCGTTCGGCGCGTGAACGCGGAGGGCACCCGGACGATGGTGGAGGCGGCCCTGGCCGCCGGCTGCAGAAAGTTCATTCACATCTCGACCTGCTCCGTCTACGACGTGAACGGGCCTCGAGTTGGTCGATGAGTCCGCGCCCCTAGAAACCGCGGGAGACCCCTACGGGCGGACGAAGGCCGAGGCGGATCGCATCGTGCTCGACGCTTCGGGGCGGGGGCTCAGCGCGACGATCCTCCGGCCCGGCTGCATTCTGGGCGTTCATCCCACCTCCACCTGGGCGGTCAAGGTTCCGGCCCGAATCCGTGACAGGCAGGTCAAGCTCATGGACTCGGAGGCCTGGTTTCCATTCCTCCATGTTGAGAATCTGGTCGATGCCGTCCTGCTCTCCATCGAGCAGGAGCGCGCCGCCGGTCGCGTTTACAATATGGTGGACGGACACGTCCCGCGGCGGTCCTACATGGAGGAGGTCCGCGCATGGTTCGGGACCGCTCCATTGGAAGTCGTTCCCCGTGATATGGTGCCGCCGGGCGCGGCCTGGAACGGCAAGTTTGACGCTCGAAGGATCCGCTGAGGAGCTGGGCTACGCGCCGCGGCGGACGTACGAACAGGGCATGGAAGAGGCCGCCCACTTTTGGAGGACGCAGCATGAATCGACCCGCCCAGTCTGAGCACGCGCCTTACTACAGCCGCTACATCGATCTGGTGCCGGACGGTCCGATCGTCGAGGTCCTCCGGAGCCAAGTGAGGGAGACGATGGAGCTGCTTCGCTCGATTCCCGAGGCGAAGGGGAATCACGCCTACGCACCGGGCAAGTGGACCATCAAGGAGGTCTTCGGTCACGTCATCGACTCCGAGCGGGTGTTCAGCTACCGGGCGCTTCGGATTGGACGCGGCGACGCCACGCCGCTGCCCGGTTTCGAGCAGGACGACTACGTGCCCCAGGGTGGCTTTGCCTCGCGCACGCTTCAGGATCTGGCGGACGAGCTGGAGGTGGTGCGCCGCGCGACGCTGCTGCTGTTTGAAGGCTTCCCGAAGGACGCGTGGGCCCGGATGGGGACGGCGTCAGGGAATCCGGTCTCCGTGCAGGCGCTCGCCTACATCATCGCGGGCCACGAGCGCCACCATGTGAAGGTGCTCCGGGAGCGCTACCTCACGTAGAGGTTCGACCGTCGGCCGGCGCGAAGAGCGCGACGACCACGCCCCCCAGCACGAGCGCGGCCCCAGCGTAGGTGAGCGGGGCGGGCGCCTCGGCCCGGACCAACGCTCCCACCATCACCGCAATGACGGGGATGATCAGCGCCGCGACGCTGACGCTCGTCACCTTCCACTGAGTCACCAGCCACGCCCAGAGGACGTAGGCGCCGAGGTTTCCGGCCACCGCGAGATAGAGGATCGGGCCCCACGCCGCGAAGGTTCTGGGCAGGGCGTGCGGCTCGCCGGACGCGATGCTCGCGAGGAAACAGATGAGGGAGCCGACCGCCGCCCCCACTCCGTTCACCACGAACGTCGACTGCGCGGGAATCTTCTTGAGAATGACGCCCGACAGCGAGGCGCATGACGCTCCGGTGAATACTCCGAGCAGCGCAAGCGCCGGCGCCCCCAGACGAACCTCTCCGGAGAAGATCAGCGCCACGCCGCGCCAGGCCGACGACCGCGGCGAGCATCTTCGTCCGCTCGAACGCGTGGAGGCCGAGCATCGACGAAAACAGTCCGGACGAAAGGGGAATGGTGGCGTAGAGGACCGCGGCGATCCCGCTGGGAACGGTCAGCTCCGCCCAGTAAAGAAGGACGAAATTCACCCCCAGGTTGAGGAACCCGAAGAGGGCGATCCCGCCGAGCGCGGCGCCCGCGGGCCAGCGCGCGCGGGTCAGGAGTGCGACGATTCCGTTCAACAATGCCGCGATGACGAGGCGAAGCGTGGCGCCCCAGAGCGGGGCGATCGCCTCGTTCCCGATCCGGATGACGAGGAACGTGGTGCCCCAGATGAGACACATGCCGACAAACGCCGTGTATTGGGCGGGTCCGCGGACTTCGGAGGACGCAGCCGCGGGAGCGCTCATGCTGGGGTGCGGACGCGGGCGAGGGGAGAGGTGGGATCCATAGGGTCGGGCGATCTTGCCACGGGCCCGAGGAAAGGAAAAGGGCCGGCTCCCGAAGAAGCCGGCCCCGCAATACGCAAGAGAACTGCCTACGGCTTGAGCGAGACCTGCGATCCCTTAGCGTCGAAGAAGTTGAGGATCGGCCCCTGGTCGTCCGTGATCATCAGCTGCGCGCGCGGGCTCTCAGCCGCGTCGAGAAGATCGAGGGCGGGTCCATCCTTGTCCACGCCAAGATTGACGCGAAGCTTTCCGTCCTTGTCGAGAAACGTGAGAGCCGGGCCGTCATCGCCGACCCCCATGATCATCCGCGCCTTCCCATGCGTGTCGCGGACGATGATCAACTCCGCCTCGAGGGTCTTGTTCGGCGGCGCGGAGAGCCCCAGGAACAGGGCCCCGGCCGCTCCCAGTAACGCGAGCGAGCCGGTGATCCTGAGTCCTCGATTCTCGCGCTCCACCTTCTCGAGGCGGGCCAACAGCGAGCCTGAATCATTGGTTTCCGACGTCATGCACCCCCCTTGCGTCTGAAGCTTCTGGAATGAATCACCCGGACGGAACGACATCCATGTATCGGCCAAAGGGGGGGAAAGTTTAGCGCGGGAGCGAACAAATCCTACGTGGATGCCTCGGAATCGCCCCTTCGTGCGATTTGCCAGACCGTGAGGGCGCCCTGGATGATCGCCGCGGCGCCGAGCGTCGAGATGAAGTGGCTTCGCGAGGCACTTCGTACAACTAGTTGTAAATATTATATTTACATCTTAAAGTCCGGCCTCCGAGATGCCGATAGATCCATGGGCGAAAGCCCCATGGAGGTGGCATGGCCCGTTCGGCTCGGCGCTACATTCAGATCGTCATGTATCGCGTCGTTCTCGCGGTCCTGGCCCTTCTCCTCGCGGCCTGGGCCGGCAACCAAGTCGGGGACAACGGTCCCGCTTGGCTGGTCACATCGCTCTTCGCTGCGAGCGCGTCGGTCTGTCTCATCTGGCCGCTCGTCGTCCCATCGGACAAGCGCGCCATGACCGTCTACTCGGTCGGCCCCGCCTTCTTCCTCGCGGGGATGTTTCTGCTGCCGCCCGGGGGGTTGGTCATGACCATCGGGTTCGCGGTCGCCCTCGCGGGGATCGTGCATGGGACCCGCGCCTACAAGACGGTCTTTCAACTTTCGACGTCGATCCTCGCCTACGGAGGGTTCGCGCTGGTCTTTCGCCTCGGCCCGCAGCCGTCCGATTTCATGTTCCACCCCGCGCCGCGCGCCGGTCTGGAGCTGTTGATCGCGGGGGCGGCCTTGGTGGCGCTGCTTCTCATGCGGAGCGTCGCGCTGCGGCTGGAGCGGGGAGAACGGGCGCCCCACTGGGGAGCGTTCCAGAAAACGGCGATCTTCGAGTCGATCCTCTGCTTGGCCTTCTCCGTCACGATCACCGTGCTGGCGCGGATCCACCTGGCCCTGCTCCTCATCGTCTACATCGAGATCGGGGCAATCTGGTGGTTCCTGCATCGCTATCAGGGCTATATGACCCGGACCCGTCCGGTCAGGGCGCCCCTGCCCGTGGCCTGGCGTCGCGCGGACCGCGCGGCGCGGGGTGCCGGCGCCGCTCGGCACGAAGAGTGGGGGAGCGCCAGAGCCCGGAAGGTTCGCTAGCGGGGTCGGGCCGCGATCCCGGGCCGGGTCTTCGTCCCTCCCGGTTGGCCGTAGCGATCGGCCACGTAGACTTCCACCAGCGCCAGAAATTCCTCGGCGATCTGCGGGCCCTGGAGCGTTGTTCGTAGCTTCCCGTCGACGTAGACCGGGGCCTTCGGATCTTCCGCCGTACCAGGCAGCGAGATCCCGACGTCGGCGTGGCGCGACTCGCCCGGTCCGTTCACCACGCATCCCATCACCGCGACGCGCAGCTCTTCCACGCCGGGGTAACGTCCACGCCACTCGGGCATGCGCTCGCGGAGTCGACCGGTCACCTGCTCGGCGAGCTTCTGGAAGTAGTCGCTGGTGGTGCGGCCGCAGCCGGGGCACGACGTGACCTGCGGCTGAAAGTGGCGTAGCTCGAGCGACTGGAGCACCTGCTGGCAGACCCAGACCTCTTCCCGACGGTCGCCTCCGGGCTGAGGCGTGAGGCTGACCCGGATCGTATCGCCGATCCCCTCGAGGAGCAGCGTCGAGAGCCCCGCGGTCGAAGCCACGATCCCCTTCGTTCCCATCCCCGCCTCGGTGAGGCCGAGGTGCAGCGGGAAGTCGGTCTCGGCCGCGAGCCGCCGGTAGATCGCGATCAGATCGCGCACCCCGGAAACCTTGGCCGAGAGGACGATCGCGTCGTGAGGCTGCCCGAACTCCTCGGCGAGCGCCGCCGAGCGGACCGCGCTCTGGAACATCGCCTCGAGCGTGACCTCGCGGTCCTCCAAGGCTCCGCGCGCCGTGCGTTCTCGTCCATCAACGCGGTCAAGAGCTCCCGGTCCAGCGACCCCCAATTCACTCCGATTCGAACCGGCTTTCGATTCTCGGCGGCGACCTCGATGATCCGGCGAAAGTGATCGTCGTGCTTCTTCCCGGCCCCGACGTTGCCGGGATTGATCCGGTACTTGTCGAGTGCACGCGCGCACTCGGGATATTCGGAGAGGAGGAGGTGGCCGCTGAAGTGGAAGTCTCCGAGGATCGGCGCCGTGACGCCTTGGTCGCGGACCCGCCGGACGATCTCGGGAACCGCCTGGGCCGCCTCGGGCGTGTTGACGGTGACGCGGACCAGCTCGGAGCCGGCCTGGGCGAGCGCCAAGACCTGCTCCGAGGTGGACCGCGCGTCGGCGGTGTCGGTGTTGGTCATCGACTGCACCGCGACCGGACGGCCGCCGCCGATCGTCACCGACCCGATTCCCACCGGGACCGACCGGCGGCGCGGGCGATCGCCCGATTGGGGGATCGCGCTCGATTCGAAGGAGATGCGAGGCATCGTCCCGAGTCTACCGCGACCCCGGAGGGGGGTCAAACCCGGGGCCAACATGGTATTCTCGCCGCGTGACGACGAGCGTCGACATGGCGACATCAAGAGCCTCCACGGCCTCCAACGTTCGCCGCATGTTCGCTTCCGTGGCCGGGACCTACGACCGGGCCAACCAGATCCTCTCGTTCGGTCTCCACCACAAATGGCGGACCGCCGCGGTCCGGCGAAGCGGCGCGCATGAGGGAGACCGGGTGCTGGATTGCGCGACCGGCACCGGCGACCTGGCGCTGGCCTTCCGGCGAGCCGTGGGGCCAGGGGGCGCTGTGGTCGCCACCGATTTCTGCGAGGAGATGCTCGCGTTGGGGTCGGCAAAGGCCGCGCGGGCCGGGCTCTCGATCCGCTTCGAGCAGGCCGACGTGCTCGCCCTCCCCTATGAGAGCGGCTCGTTCGACGTCGCGTCGATCGCGTTCGGGATCCGGAACGTCGAAGACCCGGAGCGCGGCCTCAGCGAGATGGCGCGGACCGTGCGGCCCGGCGGGAGGGTCGTCGTGCTCGAATTCGGTCAGCCGGAGGGCGCGATTTTTGGGCCCGTCTACCGGCTTTATTCACATCGAATCCTTCCCACGATCGGAGGTTGGGTGAGCGGAGAGCGCGCCGCCTATGAATACCTCGACCGGACGTCGTCCCGCTTTCCCGCCGGGGAACGGTTCGCCGCGCTCCTGCGGGGGACTGGCTCGTTTCGTGAAGTGACGGCCCACCCGCTGACCGGGGGTGTGGTCTACGTCTACGTGGGTGAGGTCGGGAGCCCGGCGTGAGCCGCCGGGACCAGGGGGCAGATTGAGCTTTCGGACCACGATCTCCGTGCGATTTCAGGATGTCGATGCCGGCGGCGTTCTCTTCTTCGGCCGCATCTTCGACTACTGCCATCAGGCGTACGAAGAGCTCATCGCGTCGTCGGGGACCGATCGCGCGCGGTATTTCGCGGGCGGCGATTTTCTGGTTCCGATCGCGCACGCGGAGGCCGACTACGTGAGGCCCATCCGCCACGGCGAGGAGGTGGCCGTCGCCATCGACGTGACCAGGGTCGGGCGCGCGTCGTTTCGACTCCGGCACCGCGTGACGGGGCCCGCTGGGGATCTCCGGGTCGAAGCCGAGACCATCCACGCCTTCGTCGAGCGTAAGTCGATGAAGCCGATCCCGATTCCGGAACCGCTACGTGGCTTCTTCCTGGGGCACCTGATCCCGGATCCGGTCGAGGAGCGCGCTGCGAAGTAGCTTCCCCGAGGCGCTTCTCGGGAGGCTGGAAACGAGAAGGAGCCGCCGCGGCAGCTTGAACGACGAGAGCGTCGCGCGGGCGTGGCGGTTCAACTCCTCCAGCGTGATCGCGGCTCCGGGGCGCGGCTCCACCACCGCCGTCACCTCGTGGCCCCACGAGCCCGACGGAATTCCGACGACCCCGGCGTCCGCCACCGACGGGTGAGCGCGCAGCACGCGCTCCACCTCCTCCGGGGAGACGTTTTCGCCGCCGACGACGAATCGATCGGCGCGGCGGTCGAGCACGACGAGACGGCCGGCGGCATCCCACGCGCCGATGTCTCCGGTCTTGAACCAGCGCCCATCCCACGCCGCGGCATTCGATTCGCGGTCCTCCAGATAGGCGGCCATGACGGTCGGCCCCTGGACCACGATCTCCCCTTCCACGCCGCTCCCGACGGCGCGTCCCGTTTCATCCCGGATCTCGACGCGGGTGAACTGGAGCGGCCGCCCCGCCGAGGCAAGCCCCGCGGGCCACTCGCGGATCGAAAGCGTGGTGACCTGCGACGTGGCCTCTGTGAGCCCGTACGTCGGCAGCGCGCGGAACCGAAGCTCGGCTGCTTCCCTCAGCAGTGCCAAGGGAATCGGTCCACCGCCGATCAGCCCGGCGCGGAGCGTGGTGGGGAAGAGCCGCCCGCCACGGCTCTTGAGCAGACGCTCCAGCATCGGCGGCACGAGCGAGAGGAGCGATACCCCGTCCTGATCGATCGACGCGTTCACCGATTCCGCGTCGAACCCGTCGTGAAAGAGGACGCCGGTCCCGTAGGCGGCGCTCCGGATGAGGATGGAGAGCCCCCCGACGTGGTTCAACGGGAGGCAGCAGAGCCAGAGATCGTTTGGGCGCACGCCGAGATTTCGGGCCGAGGCGAGCGCGCTCCAAAAGAAATTTCCATGGGTGAGGACAACGGCCCGCGGCTCCCCGGCGGTTCCCGACGTGAAGCAGAGCGCGGCCGGCGTGTCCAGGCGGCGCACGACCGGGGGCGCATCCGGGTCGGGGATCAGTTTCCCCGAGGCAGCTCCGGCGTTGGACGACACGGAGGGCTCGACGCTCTCGCTGGTCAGCACCAGATCGATCATCGCCCGACGGCGGCGCTCCTGCCGCTCTTCCGGCGTCAGCGCGGTGCCCAGCGGCACGGGCAAGAGCCCAACGCGGTGGAGCGCGTGGAAGGCGATCGCGAAGTTGAGCGAGTGCGCGGGGTCGAATTCGAGAGAGACGTGCTCGCCGGCCCCCAATCCTTGAGCGATCAGCGCGTCGGCCGACTCCTGCACCGCGGCGTCCAGCTCGCCGTAGGTGAAGGACCGATCCTGTTGCCGGATCGCGAGCCGGTCCGGGGCCACGACGCCCCAGAACTGGACGGGATCGTGGGTGATGGTCTGGGTCATCGATCCAATCCTTCGCCCGCCGCGACCAGTACCGCTTGGCTCTGGACCCGCACGTCCACGTCAGCGCCGAGCCCGGGCCCGGCCGGGACCCGCATCCGGCCCGCGGCCGCGCGCTCCGTGCCGGTGAATTCCTGCACCGATAGAGGCGACGATCCGACGCCGTGGGCGAACGGGGTCGGTCCCAGCGACGCGGCCAGGTGGAGCGCGCCCGTTTGTCCGATCGCGCTCTCGAGGAGGGACGTCACCACGATCGGGACGCCCGCCTCCATCGCCTCCTTCGCGATCGATCGCGCCGCGCCAAGCCCGCCGAGCGCCATCGGCTTGATGATCAGGACGTCCGCGGCGCCCAACGCCACGATCCGTCTCGCGGTGGCGGCGTCGCGGACCGATTCGTCCGCGGCGATCGGCACGCTCACGGCGGCGCGGACTCTCGCCATGGCGTCGATCGCCTCGGCGGCAACCGGCTGCTCGCAGTATTCGATCTCGAACGCACCGAGCGCCTCGAGCGCTTGGACCGCCTCGTCCTCGGTCCAGGCCTGGTTGGCGTCGATCCGGATCCGCGCGTCGGGGCCCGACGCTTCACGCATCGCGCGGAGCCGCGCGACGTCCTCTTGGAAGGGAACGCCCCCCACCTTCACCTTGAGCGTTCCGAATCCCTTGGCGATCGCGATCCGCGCGGCTTCGGCCGCCTCGTGCGCGGGCAGGCGTGGGATCGCGGCGTTGATCGCCACTTCGTCCAGCGCGCCGCTCTCCCCCAGCAGCCGCGCGATCGAAACGCCCGCGTGCTGAGCCGCGAGATCGTGGAGCGCGAGATCGATCGCGTGTCTAGCGCATGGGGAGGCCGCGACGGGGGCTAAGCGAGGCAGGTCTGCCGCCGCCGCGAGGTAGGCATCTCGGGGAAGCCCGATGAGGCGACGGGCCGCGAGCCTGAGCGCGGCGACGCTCGACGCGTACGTCTCCAGACCAAAGCCCGGCCACGGTGCGGTCTCGCCCAGCCCCACGCGTCCATCCTCTTCCTCGAGGATCAGGATGGAGCCGACGCGCTCCGCAACCGGCCCCTCGGCGCTCGGCCACCGGGGGTCGAGCGGAATCGAGTAGGGTTGGATCGAAACCCGGCGGATCGTCATCCCAGCGCGATCCCCGCGGCAAAGAGGAGCCCGAAGAGTGCGTGGACCCGCGCGGTGTCGAAGAGCGCGCGGGTGAGGGAGGGGCCGTCCTCCCGTTCCCGCACGGTCAAGAGCGCGCGCCCTGCGAGGGAGCCGGTGGCGAACGGCAGCAGGATCCAGGCCGTCCGAAGCCCCTGCGCCCAGAGCCCCAACGGCACCGAGTAGGCGGCGATCAGGAGCGCGAGATATTCGGCGCGCGCGGCCCCGCGCCCGAGCATCACGGCCAGGGTGCGCTTTCCCGAGGCACGGTCGGTGTCAATGTCCCGCACGTTGTTCACGACGAGGATCGCGGTGGCGAGCGCGCCGACGGGGATGGCGGCCAGGACCGCTTCGGGGTGGATGGTCCCTGCCTGGACGTAGTAGGTGCCGATGACCGCGACAAACCCAAAGAAGACGAAGACGGCCAGATCGCCGAGCCCAATGTATGCGAGCGCGAAGCGCCCCGCCGTGTACCCGATCCCCGCCGCGATGGAGACCACGCCGATGACCACGACCGGCCAGCCGGCGACGCGCACGAGGTAAAGCCCCGCCAAGGTCGCGACCGCGAAGGCGGCGATCATTCCGCGTTGGACCTCCGCCGCGCGGAGCCATCCCACGGCGAGCACCCGGGGAGGACCAATCCGATCGGGCGGGTCCGCGCCCTTTCGGTAGTCATGAAGGTCGTTGGCGAGGTTGGTGCCGATCTGGATCGAGACGGCGCCGATCAGCGCGGCGATGGCCGCGAGCGGGCGCCACGCGCCGTGACGCCACGCGAGAGCGGTCCCCACCAATACCGGCACGATGGATGCGACGAGTGTGGGCACGCGGCAGGCGTGAATCCAAGCCCGCGCGCGGGTCGGGCGCTCCGCGTCGACGGTTGGCGCCGGGATCGGCGCGTCGAGAGCGCCCAGGTTCACCGGGTCAGGGAAGCCGGCGGAACTTGCCGAAATCGGGCTTGCGCCGCTCGAGGTAGGCGTTTCGCCCTTCCTGCGCCTCCTCGGACATATAGTAGAGAAGCGTCGCGTTGCCAGCTAACTCTTGGATTCCGGCCTGGCCGTCGCAGTCGGCGTTCAACGAGGCCTTGACGCAGCGGAGCGCCATCGGGCTCATCGTGAGGATCTCGCGGCACCACGCGACGGTCTCCTCCTCGAGCCGGTCGAGCGGGACGACGGCGTTGACCAGCCCCATCGAGAGGGCCTCCCGCGCGTCGTATTGCCGGCAGAGATACCAGATCTCCCGCGCCTTCTTCTGCCCGACGATGCGCGCGAGGTAACCCGCGCCAAACCCGCCGTCGAAGGAGCCGACCTTGGGACCGGTCTGTCCAAAGCGCGCGTTCTCGGCAGCCAGGGTGAGATCGCAGACCACGTGGAGCACGTGGCCCCCGCCGATCGCGAACCCGGCCACCATGGCGATCACCGGCTTGGGCAGGGCGCGGATCCTCTTCTGAAGATCGAGCACGTTGAGACGCGGCACCTGGTCGTCGCCCACGTACCCGGCACTGCCACGAACGCGCTGATCTCCACCGGAGCAGAACGCTTCGTCGCCGGCGCCCGTCAAGATCACCACGCCGACCTCCGGATCTTCGCGCGCGTCGTCGAAGGCCCCGATCATCTCGCGGACCGTGAGCGGCCGGAACGCGTTTCGAACTTCCGGTCGGTTGATCGTGATCTTGGCGATCCCCTCGGCCTTCTCGTAGAGAATGTCCTGGTACGTCTTGGCCTTCTTCCACGCGATCATGGTTGCCACGGTCATGGTGTCTCCTCTACGCGGTCAGGGAGGCCGGCGTCTCGAGCGCGGCCTCGACCTTGTGGAGCCGGTCGAGGAGCGCCCGCCGAAATGCCTCCGGCCGTTCCAGGTGAATGTTGTGTCCGGCGTCCGGAATCACCGCCAGCTCGGCGCCGGAGATATCGTGGGCCATCCGCCTCCCAAGCGCCGAGTATTTTGAATCGAGCGCCCCAGCCAGGAGGAGCGTCGGCCGGGCCAACGCGGCGAGGCGGCCGCCGATGTACTCCTGCGCGCCCTGGCCCAGGCCCCGAAGGGAGCCCGCGAGGCCCGCCGGCCGGTTCGCGAGCCGGCGCGCGCGCTGTGCGTCGAGGATCGCGCGGGGGAGCCGGCGTTGGGTTTCGAAGAGCGGGACCGCTTCCCAGGAATCGACAAACCAGGCGATGCCCCTCGACTCGATCGCGGATGCCAACGCGTCATCCTCGGCGCGGCGTTGGCTCCGGTCCGCCACGGTCGCGATACCGGGCGAGGTCGATTCCAAGATGAGTGAGGCCGCCGCCTCGGGGTGGCCCACGCCGACGTGGAGCGCGACCCGGCCGCCCATCGAGTAGCCGATCCAGTGGGGCACTCCCAGCCCGAGCGCGGCGGCGATCGCTAGCAGGTCACGGATCGTTTCATGCATGCCGAAGCGGTGTGCTTCCGCCGGAATTTCGGTCGCGCCGTGGCCGGGGAGATCGATTCCCGCGACGGCGTACCCGGCGTCGACTAGCTCCTCCGCGACCGTGGTCCAATCGTCCGACGATCCCGCGAATCCGTGCAGCAAGACGACCGCGCGACGACCGCCTGGCGGCCGCTCGAGCCTGACCGCGTAGGAGAGGCCTCGGATCTCGATCGGGCGCGCTTCGGCCCAGGATTTCACAGTCTCTCCTCCACCGCCCGGATCGCCTCGGCCCGGAGCTCGAGATGGAGCTCTCGGGTCTCGCCCCGATCGCAGCGGACCTCGACAATCTCCGTATCCCGCCGGGCGAGGGAATCCGCCGTCTGATGGCGAAGCTCGGAGGGGGACGCCGGCCTTCGGAAAGGGACCCCGTAGACGGCCGCGGCCGAGGCGAAGTCGAATCCGTGAGGGGTTCCGAAGTAGCGCTCGAAGAGATCGCCGTGGTCCGCGATGGGAAGCAGCGAGAAGACGCCGCCGCCGTCGTTGTTGATGACGACGATCGTCGCGCGCGCTCTCCCTTCCCGCGCCGCGGCGAGCCCGTTCAGATCGTGGTGGAACGACAGGTCGCCCGTCACGACGAGCGTCGGCGCGTCGGCGGCCGCGCTCGCCCCGAGGCCGCTCGAGACCAAACCGTCGATCCCATTGGCCCCACGGTTGGCGAGGACCCGGAGACGCCTTTCCGATGTCGGGGCGAAGAGGTCGAGGTTTCGGATCGCGAGGCTGTTCCCAACATAGATCATCGTCCCCTCGGGTGCCGCCTCGATCAGCTCCGAGAATAGATTGGCCTCATTCAGTCCACGCTGCCTGCCGCGATGGCGATCGATCGCGCCGCGCGCCGCCGCTTCCGCGGAGGCGAATCGCCCGCCCCAGCCAGGGAGTGGATCCGCCCCCTTCGAGAGCGCCTCGGCCAGCGTCTCCGCGAACGCCGCGGAATCGGCGACGAACAATTCCGACGCACGCCGCGATGGGTCGCGCCATTCCCGCCCGGGGTCGACCAGGAGGTGGAGCGCCTCCGGATGGCGAGCCGCGTAGAGGTGGAACGCCTTGGACGTGAGCGGAGGGCCAAACTGGAGCAGGACCTCCGGAGCCTCACCCGACGCGAACCCCGTCGAGCGGAGGAAGGCGTCGTAGGCGCCGAGGACCCGCGTGCGGTCGTGCGGACCGTACCGGACCTGCGAGGCCGGATCGGCCAGGATCGGATATCCGGTCACCGCGGCGAGCCGCGCCACCGCGTGGGGGAGGTCCTCCGTCGCGTCCTCGGGGCCGCAGACGATCAATCCGCGCCTTCTGCGGCGGAGCAGCCCAGCCGCGCGGGCGACCGCGCCAGCTGTGGCGGCAGGAAGCTCGGGTCCATCGATCCCGGATGGTCGATCGGCTCCCGCCGCCGCGCCCCCCGGTCCGACAGGCAAGAGCGCCTCCGGCCCCGGGACGAGCGGCTCGCGGAACGCGAAATTCAGGTGCACGGGCCCCGCCGGTGCGCCCCACGCTTCCGCGACGGCGCGCGCTCCGAGCGACGCGACGTACTCCAAGCGATCGGCGCCGGCGGTCGGGGCTCCCACTTCGTGGAACCAGCGGACCGCCGTGCCGAACATCCTGATCTGGTCGATCGTCTGAGGCGCTCCCGTGCCGCGAAGCTCCGGTGGCCGGTCGGCGGTCATGACGATGAGCGGGACCCGCGCGTGGAAGGCCTCGACGATCGCGGGGTAGAGGTTGGCCGCCGCGGTTCCCGACGTGGTCACGATCGCGACCGGCCGCCTGGCCGCCTTGGCGAGCCCCAGCGCGAAGAAAGCCCCGGCGCGCTCGTCGAGGGGGACGTGGGTGCGGATTCCCGAACGGTGGAGCGCCAGCGTCAGCGGGGCCGAGCGCGAGCCGGAGCAGACGCACGCGTCGCGCACGCCCCGTTCCCGGAGCGCGGCGACAAATCGTTCCGCCCAGGCGAGGTTGGCCCGGGCCGTCGCGTCGCCGCCGGTCGCCGCGCCCGCGAGGGCGGTGCCGCTCGGTCGGCTTGTGATCAGATCAGCCACGGAGCAGAGCATCCTCGATGAATCGCATCTTGATCGCGCACTCCTCCCACTCTCGCTCGGCGACCGAGCCCTCCACGATTCCCGCGCCCGCGTACAGGAGCGCTCGATCGCCCCGGACGTGGGCCGACCGGATTCCAACCGCGAAATCGCCATCTCCGGCCGCGTCGACCCAGCCGATCGGCCCCGCGTACCAGCCGCGGGAGCGGGGCTCGAGCGCGCGGATGAGCGTGAGCGCTGCCTCTGGCGGCGACCCCGCCACGGCGGGCGTCGGGTGGAGGCGGGAGACGAGGTCGAGCACGTGCGTACCGGGGGGAGCGCTACCCGTGACCGAAGTCTTGAGGTGGGCGACGTGGCGCAGCAGCTGAAGCGACGGCCCGTCGGAAGCGGTCACGCGGTCGCAAATCGAGCCCAGCTTGCTGAGAAGGTCCCGAACGACCACCGTGTGCTCGCGCAATTCCTTCCGATTGCTCAACAGATCCCGCGATGCCTCGGCGCCGTCGCCCTCGCGAACCGGTGCGGTGCCGGCGACCGCATCGGCCCGAACCAAACCCTCCCGCAGGGAGACGAGCCGTTCGGGGCTCGCGCCGAGGACGAGGCCGCCGCGCTCATCCCAATAGAGGAATCGAAAACAGGAAGGATGCGCGTCGCGAAGCGCGGCAAACGCCGCGGCCGCGTCCAAGGGAAGCGGCATCCGGGATGCACGGCTCCGGGCCAAGACGACCTTCTCGACACGCCCGCTCCGGATTTCCTCCAGAACCCGTCCGACCGCTTGGGACCATCCCTCCCGAGACCAATCATCTTCAATCTTGGCGCTGGCCGGCTCCGGGGCCACCTCGTCTCGCCGGCGTTCGCCGGTCGCGAGAGGTGCCTCTTCCGATTCGGCCAGCCGCCAGCTCGTGATCGTGCCGCGGCCATCGGCATTCCGACGCCACTCGAGGGCCGGGATCAGGACGACGCCCGCCGGAAGATCCCACTCCGGGGCGGGCCGACCATCGAAGCTGAACCCGACGAACGCGAGCGGCGGATCGCCAGCTGCCCCCTCGAGCGTTGTCGCCATCTCCGCGAGCGTCCGGAGCCAGGCCCGGGCCTCCTCCCAAGGACGGGGCCCCCGGCACTCCAGTCGGGCCGCGACCCCCATCATGGCGATGGCCTCCCCGTCGGGCGATTCCCAGAGGAAGCAAGGCGGCGAAAGAGGCCCAGGAACGACCGATTCGGGCCGGAAATCGGGCGAGGTCGATCTCCGGGAAACGTGGACCGCTTCAAACGTGGTGGCCCCGCTTGTCGGCGGGGCGGGAGGCAGGGTCACCGGGCGAGTATAGGGATTGGGAGGGAGACGGGCAACCGGCACCGGGGGACCCCAACCGGCCGCCGCGCAAAGAAATGGCCATTGGTCTAAAGCTCGACTATCCTGCGCGCGGCTGCTCGCGGGAGAAGACGCTCCGAGCCATCCGCGGCGAGGATCGGGCTTGACGACCCCGCGACTTGGTGACAGTATTCACAAAGTTTTTTTCCATCCGCCGATTTCGCGGAGCGACCTCGGACAAGGGGAAGGCGTAACCGGCACCGGTGTCCCTCAACGCGAAACAGGGAATCGTTCCCCTCCTCCTCATCGGCGTGCTCCTTGGCCTTGGAGCGTGGTCCTTTTTTGACACGTTCAGCAACGTGGGCTACGCGCCAAAGCAGCCCATTCCGTTCAGCCACAAGATCCACGCGGGCACGCGGAAGATTCCCTGCCTCTACTGCCACGCCCCCGCCGAGCGCTCGCGCCACGCGACCGTTCCGGCCACGAACGTCTGCATGAACTGCCATATCGTCGTTCGAACCGATCGCCCCGCGATCCAGCTCGTGAACAGCCTCTACCAGGCGAATCAGCCGATTCCCTGGGTGCGGGTGCACCGGATCCCGGATTACGTCTACTTCAGCCACCGGTGGCACGTCGCGCGTGGGATCGCCTGCCAGACCTGCCACGGCCAGGTTCAGACGATGGACGTGGTCCGGCAGGTGGCGACCTTGAAAATGGGGTGGTGCATCAATTGCCACCGACAGAATCGCGCCTCCGTTGAGTGCAACACATGTCACATGTGACGAGCACGCCCAAGCCCGATGAGAGCGCATCGTCCGTGATAGGTCCGTCTCGGGAGGCCGAGAGCGCATCGTCCGTGATAGGTCCGCCTCGGGAGGCCGTCCCGCCCAAGCACTGGTCGACGCTCGCCCAGCTCCATGGCTCGGCCGAGGTCGAGGAATTGAGCCGGCGTGAGTTCATGACGCCGCCGGGACAGGAGGCGGAGCTTCCGTCGCGGCGGGAGTTCTTGAAGTTCCTCGGCGCGGGCGCCGCGTTCGCGGCCGCGGGGTGCGCCCGGAAGCCGGTGGAGAAGATTCTCCCTTACGTCAAGGCACCGGAAGAGCTCACGCCTGGAAACGCGATCTATTTCGCGTCCACGTGCGGCGAGTGTCCCGCCGCCTGCGGCATCCTCGTCAAGACGCGGGAGGGGCGCCCGATCAAGATCGAGGGGAACAAGTCCCACCCCTTGAGCCGCGGCGGCCTCTGCGCCCGCGGGCAGGCGTCGGTGCTCAACCTGTATGACCCCGACCGCATGCGCGGCCCTGCGCTTGTCGATCGCGCGAAGGGCCTCACGCGTTCGGTGTCGTGGAACGAGATCGACCGGCGTACGGTGGAGGCGCTCCGGACCGCCCAGGAGCGCGGTGGCCGTGTCGTCTTTCTCTCGGGTACGATCACGAGCCCCACGACGCGGACTTTGATCGATTCGTTCCTCGCCGCGTTCCCGGGCGGGGATCACGTCGTCTACGACCCGATCTCGGTCGACGCGCTCGCCCGCGCGCAGGAGCAGTGCTACGGCGGCCGGATCGTCCCCCGCTATCGCATCGACCGGGCCGACGTGCTCGTCACTCTCGGAGCCGACCCGCTCGGCACGTTCCTTTCACCCGTGGAATTCGCGCGCGACTTCTCAGGACGCCGCCGCCCGGAAGCGGGCTCCATGTCTCGCGTCATCGCCATCGAGCCAATCTTGACGTTGACCGGCGCCAACGCCGACACGCGGCTTCGTGTCCGCCCCGACCATCTCTATCCGGTGGCCATGGCGCTGGCGCACGAAATCCTGGTGCGCGAGCCTCGGTCGCCGCTTGCGGGGAACAGCGCGATCGTTGACGCCGTGCGCTCGTTTGCCGCCGAGTCGGTGGAGCGGACCGCCGGTCTCTCGGCCGGCTCGCTCGCCCGCGTCGCGGAGGACCTCTGGCAGGCGCGGGGGAGGAGTTTGGTTTTGGGTGGGCCGCAGGCGGCCCCGGCCGAGCATGCCGTCCCGCTCCAGGTAGCGGTCAATCTGTTGAACAGCGCCCTGGGGAACGAAGGAGTCACCGTCGACAGCGCGCAGCCGTCGCGGCAGGCCGCGGGCTCCGAGGAGGCGGTGCTTCGACTCGTGGAGCGGATGCGGGCGGGAGAGGTTGCCGCGCTCCTGATCCATGGGGTCAACCCGGCGCACACGCTCCCGGCCGCTGTCGGTTTCGCCGACGCGGCGAAGCGGGTCCCGTTCGTCGTGAGCTTCGCCGATCGCGCGGACGAGACCGCCATGGGCGCCGATCTGATCGCGCCCGACACCCACGGGTTGGAATCGTGGAACGACCACGAGCCGCGCCCGGGCGTTACGTCGCTCACCCAGCCGACCATCGCGCCGCTCTACGACGTGCGACAACTCCAAGAGTCGCTGCTCGCCTGGGGGAGAGCCTTGGGGAAGGGCCCGCTCGCCGGCACGTCCGGGACCTGGCACCAGTACTTGAAGGATAGCTGGCGCTCGAACGTCTATCCGCGGGCCGATGCCCCGGCCCCTTTCGAGATTTTCTGGGAGGGGGCGCTCCGGCAGGGAGTGATCGCGACGGCCGGAGATAATTCGAGCGGTCCGGTCCGGCCCTTCCTCTCCCAATCGGTCTCGTCGCTCCCCGGCTGGAAGCCGGGTGGCGACGGCACGCTCCAGCTGGTTCTCTACGCGCCCGTCACGATGTACGACGGGCGAAGCGCCAACAACGCGTGGCTCCAGGAGCTCCCGGATCCGGTCTCCAAGGTTACCTGGGACAATTACGTCTCCGTCGCGCCCTCGCGGGCCAAGGCACTTGGGGTCACGGACTACGAGATGAAGGCGGACGTCGTCACGGTCGACGTGGGCCACGCCAAGTTCGATCTGCCGGTGCACGTGCAGCCGGGGCTCCATCCCGACGTGGTGGCGGTGGCCCTGGGCTACGGGCGGACCGCGGCAGGCCGAGTGGGGAACAAGATCGGGCAGAACGGCTTCGCCCTCGCGGAGGTAACCGGCGGGGCGATCGCGATGAGCGGGGTCCCGGTTCGAATCGTGAAGACGGGCCGCGTCGCGCCCCTCGCGATGGTCCAGGGGCACCAATATACCGAGCACCGCCCGATCATCTACGAGACCACCTTCCCGGAGTTCCTCCGCGATCCGCGCTCTGGAAACGAGGAGCCGGAACACCTCCCGTCCATGTGGACGGAACACAAGTACACGGGGCACAAGTGGGGGATGGCGGTCGATCTCTCGGCCTGCATCGGCTGCGAAGCGTGCATGGTCGCGTGCCGTGCCGAGAACAACGTTCCGGTGGTCGGCAAGTCGGGCGTGCTACGGGGCCGCGAGATGGATTGGATCCGGCTCGATCGCTACTACTCGGGCGATGCTGAGAATCCCGAATCGGTCCATCAGCCGATGCTCTGCCAGCACTGCGACAACGCGCCGTGCGAGACCGTCTGCCCCGTGCTCGCGACGGTCCATTCCAGCGAAGGGCTCAACATCCAGATCTACAACCGCTGCGTCGGGACCCGCTATTGCTCCAACAACTGCCCCTACAAGGTGCGCCGCTTCAACTGGTTCGACTACAGCCACATCAAGGACAAGTCGCTCCAATTGGTCCTCAATCCGGACGTCACCGTGCGGAGCAAGGGGGTCATGGAGAAGTGCACCTTCTGCGTGCAGCGGATCCGGGACGGGAAGGAGCGAGCCAAGGCGCTCGGCGTGCCGGTGGCGGATGGAGACATCGAGACCGCGTGCATGCAGACGTGCCCGACCCAAGCGATTGTCTTCGGCGACGTGAACGACCCCTCAAGCCGGGTGGCGCAGCTCGCGAAGTCCGAGCGCGGATACCACGTGCTGTCGGACCTGAACACGCGGTCCGCCATCACGTACCAGACCAAGGTGCGAAACCGTGAGGAGGCCTCCGCGTGAGCGATCACGCCGCGCCCATGGTTCTCAACGAGGCGCGCCTCATCGACCCGAAGAAGGAATTCTCGGACATCTCCGCGGAGGTCGCGGCGCCGATCGAGCGGAAGCCGGGGTGGCTCTGGAAGATATTCTTCGGCATCTCGCTCCTCCTGACGCTCCAGTTCGCCGCCGAAATCTCCTACCAGATGTACAAGGGGATCGGGATCTGGGGGCTCAACCACCCGGTGGGGTGGGCGGTCGACATCACGAGCTTCGTCTTCTGGATCGGCATCGGGCACGCGGGCACCCTGATCTCGGCGATCCTCCACCTCTTCCGCCAGCGCTGGCGCACGGCGATCAACCGCTCGGCCGAGGCGATGACGATCTTCGCGGTCATGACCGCTGGCCTCTTCCCGCTGATCCATATGGGGCGGACGTGGTTTGGCTACTGGCTGATCCCCTACCCGAACTGGCGCCACCTCTGGGTGAACTTCCGCTCGCCATTGGTCTGGGATGTCTTCGCGGTTTCGACCTACCTGACGATATCGGTCGTCTTCTGGTACACGGGGCTCATCCCGGATTTCGCCACGCTTCGCGACCGCTCCACCGGGTGGCGGCGCGCGATCTACGGCATTCTCTCGCTGGGATGGCGCGGCTCCGAACGCCATTGGCAGCACTACGAACGGGCGTACATGATGCTGGCCGGCCTCTCCACGCCGCTCGTTCTCTCGGTGCACAGCATCGTCTCCTTCGATTTCGCCACCTCGATCCTGCCGGGCTGGCACACGACGATCTTCCCGCCCTACTTCGTCGCGGGCGCGATCTTCTCCGGCTTCGCGATGGTGGTGACGCTGCTCGTGATTCTGCGCAAGGTCTTCCATATGGAGGAGTACGTCACGCTCCATCATTTGGAGAACATGAACAAGATCATCCTGGTCACGGGGATGATGGTGGGGTACGCGTACGCCACGGAGTTCTTCGTCGCGCTCTACAGCGGAAGCCCGTTCGAGAAGTTCACCTTCTTGAACCGCGCGACCGGGCCCTTTGCTTGGTCCTATTGGATCATGGTCAGCTGCAACGTGATCGTGCCTCAGCTCTTCTGGTTCCGGCGATTCCGCCGGAGCATTCCGATCATGTTCGCCGCGTCCATTCTGGTCAACGTCGGCATGTGGTTCGAGCGCTTCACGATCATCGTGACCTCGCTCCACCGGGACTTCATCCCCACGGCGTGGTCCTACTACAAGCCAACCATCTTCGACTACTCGGTCATCGTCGGCTCCTTTGGATTCTTCTTCATGTGGTTCCTCCTCTTCTGCCGCTTCTTCCCGGCGATCTCGATCGCCGAGGTGAAGGGCGTGCTCTGGGCATCGAAGCGCTCGGCCGATCCAGCGCCGGCCCGCTCGGAGGAGACCATCCATGCGTAACCCGTTCGCCAGGAAACCGGAGCCGCCCCGCGGCGTCCTGGCCCTCTACGCGGACCCCGATTCGTTGCTCCACGCCGCAAACCGCGCCAGGGAGCACGGCTTTGCCGAGATGGACGCGTTCACCCCGTACGCGGTGCACGGCATGAGCGAGGCGCTTGGCATCAAGAAGTCCTGGGTGCCATGGGTGACGCTCGTGATGGGGTTGAGCGGCGCGACCCTGGGGCTCACGTTCATGATTTGGGCCTCGGCCTACGACTGGCCGATCCTCGTGGGCGGGAAGCCGATGATTTCGCTGCCCGCCTTCATCCCGATCACATTCGAGTGCGGGGTGCTCCTCGGCGGGACGATGACGCTCGCCGCGCTCCTCGTCGCTTGCGGCCTCCCGAACTACAAGAAGCCGATCCTCGACCGCGATCTGACCAACGATCGCTTCGGCCTCTGGATTCCGGAGATCGGCCCCGATTGGAACGAAGGGCGCATCTTGCAGTTCTTGAAGACCACCGGCGCGGTCGATATCCGGGTGATCCATGTCTAGGCTCGCGGCGATGCCACGCGCCGTAGTGGGTGTGGCAAGCACCGCGCTGGCCGCGGCCCTCGCGCTGGGCTGCGCGAGGCAGAAGCAGGAGACCGCCCTGGAGTACATGCCGGACATGGCTTACGGTCCCCGCGTGGCCGCGCAGCACGAAGATCCGCTACGCCCCGGCCAACCGGTCATGCGGAATCCGGTGGAGGGAACGGTGCCGGCCGGCTACACGCCCTACCGTTACGCCGTGGGCGACAGCCTCCAGGCACAGCAGGAGCTCGAGAACCCGCTGCCTCGCACTCCGGAGACTCTCGCGCGGGGCCGCGCGGTCTACATGAATAACTGCGTGGTCTGCCACGGGCCCGAGGGAGACGGCAAGGGCTACATCGTGCCGCCGTTTCCGACGCCCCCCACGCTCCACTCGGACAAGGTCCGGCAGTGGCCCGATGGCCGGATCTTTCACGTGATCACCCGCGGGCAAAATCTGATGCCCTCCTATGCGTCACAGATTCTTCCGGAAGACAGGTGGGCGGTGATCCACTTCGTCCGTGCGCTCCAGCGCTCGCACCATCCGCTGCCTGCCGACTTGCCGGCGAGCGGGGCCGCGGAGGGAACCAAGCCATGAGCACCGCGCACGCCGCATCTCCGGGCGCCGGAATCCAGGCGCTCAAGTCCCGCGTGGGGCCGATTCAATCGCCGCTGGGAGTGCGCGCGATGTTCGGCATTTTGGCCGCGCTCGGGGTCGCCACCTTCCTGATCGAAGTCCGCTCCGACCCGACCCGCGCCTACGCGGCGTTCCTGATCGGATTCTGGTACTTCATGGGTCTGGGAGTGGCCGGCACCTTTTTCACGGCGCTCCACTACCTGGTGGGCGCCACGTGGAGCGTCGTCGTCCGGCGCGTGGCGGAGGCGTTCAGCTCCTTCCTGCCGCTCGCGCTCCTCCTCCTGCTCGTGGTCCTCCTCGGGATTCCGCACCTCTACGTCTGGTCGGCGCCGAGCATCACGGAAGGGGCGCACGCGGCGGACCTCTCCAAGGGCGGCTACCTATCGACGCCGCTCTTCACGCTCCGGACCGGGGTAATCCTCGCGGTCTGGTGCCTGTTCTCGTGGTACTTCATCCGGAACTCCATCCGGCAGGACGCCTCGGGGGATCCCAAGCTCGTCAAGTCGAGCACCAAGGCGTCGGCCGCCTTCATCCTGATTTTCGCGCTCACGGTGACCCTGCTCGGATTTGACCTGCTCATGTCGCTCGAGCCCACCTGGTACAGCACGATCTTCGGGGTCTACTGTTTTGCGGGCATCTGGCAGAGCGGGCTGGCCGCCATCGCCATCGTGGTGGTACTCCTGCGTCGTCAGGGGGCCCTATCGGGGGTCGTCAGCCGATTCCACTACTGGGACCTCGGCAAGCTCATGTTCGCTTTCTCGGTGTTCTGGATGTACATCGCCTTCTCCCAATTCATGCTGATCTGGTACGCGAACCTGCCCGAAGAGATCGAGTATATGATCCACCGAACGTTTACCGGATGGGGAGGCGTCGGCATCGCGCTGGGGATGCTCAAGTTCGTGATCCCGTTCTTTACGCTCATGCACCAGAAGATGAAGGAGAACGAGATCGTCCTCCTCGCGGTCGGCGGCTGCATCCTGCTCGGGCAATGGGTCGATCTCTACTGGTTGGTCCTGCCGGCGTTCTCGCCCCAGTCCGTGGTTTTAGGCTGGACCGAAATCGGAACCACCCTCGGCTTCCTCGGGCTCTTCGGCCTGTGCCTCCTCCGCTTCTTCTCGCGCCACCCCGTCGCGGCGCACAGCGATCCTCTATTCGAGTCGAGCGTGAGGTTCCACGGATGAGCCACGATCCCGGCATCCACACGTCCCCCGAGCCGGGCCAGGGAGCGGACGACCGGCTTGCCTCGGTCCTCTCCACCGCCCAGTTCCTCGTCACCGCCCTGATCCTGGCGGTGGTGGCGACGCTCGCCTACGTCGCGGGCATGCACTCCGCCCAAGGGGGGCATGGCGGGGCGGCGGTCGAGGGCGCGGCGGCCGCGCACCCGGACGTATCCCAGCTTCTGGTAGCGAATCCCGATCTGCTCGCGAAGGGAAAGAGCGCGTTCCTGATCAACTGCGCGTCGTGCCACGGAACCGCCGGCAAGGGGGATGGCTCCGCGTCGGCGGCGCTCAACCCCAAGCCGCGCGATTTCACCTCGGGGTACTGGCGGTACGGCGGCGGGGTGGCCCGTGTCACGCGGACCATCACGGAGGGATCTCCGGGCACGGGGATGGCGTCGTTCATCGCGATCCCGTTGGAAGAGCGGATCGCGCTGGCCCACTACGTGCGCTCGCTCGGTCCCAAGCTGGCGGAGGACAAACCAGAGGATCTCGCCTGGCTGCAGCCTCCCGGCTCGGCTCCCAGCGGCGGAACGGGCGCCCCGTCGGGCGGAGCTCCCGCGGGGGGAGCGCCAGAGCCACCGGGGCCAGTCATTCCGGTCGATCGCGCGATGGCGGCCCTCGCTGAATCGGAGCCTCCCGTCGGCGTGGCGGCGGCGCCCGACGCGTCCCAGCCGGGCTCGGATCTCTACGCCGAGCGCTGTGCCCGTTGCCACGGGCCGGCGGGGCAGGGCGGCGCCCGGGTGCGCATGTTGGGATCGGCGCCCTACGCCTACGTCGTCACGCGGAGCCTCGGCGCGCCGAAGGGCGACTGGGCCACACACTATGAGAGTTTCGAGAAGGTGATCCTCATGGGGTTGCCGGGATACGCCATGCCGGGGAACGGCGACCTGTCGCGGACCCAGCTCCGGGATCTCTACCTCTATACACAGGCCCTGCGGGCGAAGCAGGAGTCCGCGGGACGGTCCAGGAGCTGAAATGAATCGACGGACTTACAGGATCCTTTTCCTATCGCTTGCGTGCTTGCTGACGGCGCTCGCCACCGCCGGCACCGCGTACGCCTGGCTCCTCCATCCCGTGACACCGGTTGCCCACGAGGTCCGGGAGCTCTTCTGGAAAGCCGTCGGCGTGACGATGTTCTTCTTCCTGCTTGCCGAGCTGATCCTTCTCGTCGCGGTGATCCGGTTCCGCGCCCGGCCGGGTGTTCCGGCGGCCACGTTTCACGAGAACGTGAAGCTGGAGATCGTCTGGACCGCGATCCCCGCCATCGCGATGGTCATACTCTCGGGACCGTCCTTCATGACGCTGAAGCATCTCGAGACGGTCCCGAAGTCGGATCTCACGATCGAGATCATCGGGCACCAGTGGTTCTGGGAGTACCGCTACCCCGGCACAGGGAGTGGTCTTCGCCAACGAGCCGCTGGTGGTGCCCTACGGCAAGATCGTGGCGGCCAACATCACCTCGATCGACGTCATCCACAGCTGGTTCGTCCCCGATTTCGGCGTCAAGATGGACGCCAATCCCGGTCGCGTGAACCACACCTGGTTCCAGATCGAGAAACCCGGCGTCTACAAGGGCCAGTGCGCGGAGCTCTGCGGGGTGCTTCACGGAGAGATGTTGATCACCGTGAAGGCGGTCACCCCCGAGGAGTTCGAGGCCTGGCTCGCCATGAAGAAGAAGGGAGCCTAGAGCGATGGAAGCGGGATCCTTGGCGGGTGGCGCGCGCGTCGCGCCAGCCGCCATGACGGCGCACCCCAAGGAGCGGAAGGGGATCCTCAAGTGGCTCCTCACGACCGATCATAAGCTGATCGGCGTGATGTACCTCTGGCTCTCCATGACGTTCTTCGCGATCGGAGGAGTCTTCGCGATGGCCATGCGGGCCCAGCTCTCCGCGCCCGGGCTCCACGTGCTGCGCCCCGAGCTCTACAACCAGCTCATGTCCCTCCACGGCACCTTCATGATCTTCTTCTGGACGATCCCGGTGATGGCGGGCCTCAGCAACTACGTGGTGCCGATCCAGATCGGCGCCCGGGACATGGCCTTCCCTCGGGTCAACGCGTTCAGCTTTTGGCTCCTGGTGCCCGCGGGGTGCCTCATGCTCGCGAGCATGTGGCTCCAGGGGGGCTCGGCCGCGGCCGGATGGACCAGCTATCCGCCGCTGACCGACCGGCAGTACTCGCCCGGCCCCGGCGTGGATCTCTGGATCCTGGGGCTTCACCTGGCGGGCATGTCCTCCATCCTCGGCGGGATCAACTTCGTCGTGACGATCCTGAACCTGCGCGCGCCGGGCATGACCATGTTCAAGATCCCGATGTTCTGCTGGACGGTCCTCATCACCCAGACCATCATCCTCGTCGCGACCCCGGTTTTGGCGGGCGCGCTCACGATGCTCCTGACCGACCGGATGTTCGGGACCGCCTTCTTCCATCCGGCGGCGGGCGGCGATCCAATCCTCTGGCAGCACCTCTTCTGGTTCTACTCGCACCCCGCCGTCTACATCATGGTGCTCCCCGGGATGGGGATGGTCTCCCAGGTGCTCCCCGCCTTCTCGGGCAAGCACCTCTTCGGCTACAAAGGCCTCGTGTTCGCGACCGCGGGGATCGGGTTTATCGGATTCATCGTCTGGGGCCACCACATGTTCGCGACCGGCATGGATCCGGGCCTCCGGCGCTTCTTCAGCTTCGCGTCGATGGTCATCGCGGTCCCCACCGGCATCAAGATCTGGTCCTGGCTCGCCACGATCTGGGGCGGCTCGATCCGGTTTCGGACGCCGATGCTCTACGCGCTGGGATTCATCGCCCTCTTCACGATCGGCGGGATCACCGGGATCTGGCTGGCGTTGGTGCCGTTCGATGTGCAGGTCCACGACACCTACTTCGTCGTGGCCCACCTTCACTACGTCCTGTTCGGCGGATCGCTGATGTCGATTTTCGCCGGCTTCTATTACTGGTTTCCAAAGTTCTCGGGCCGGCTCTACAACGAGTTCTGGGGCAAGGTTCACTTCTGGCTGGTCTTCATCGGAATGAACCTCACCTTCATGCCGATGCACCTGATGGGCATGCTCGGGATGCCGCGGCGCATCTACACCTACCAGCCGCAGTACGCGGGCTTGAACCACATCGCCAGCGCGGGGGCGGGGGTCCTGGGCGTGGCCATGTTGATCTTCTTCATCAATATCGGCATGAGCCTCTGGAAAGGGCGCCGGGCGCCCGCGGATCCGTGGGACCACACGGACGTCACCCGCACGCTGGAGTGGACGGTGGAATCGCCTCCGCCCGCGGAGAATTTCCACCGCATCCCGGTGATCCGGTAGGAGGGCGGACGCGCCCCGCGCCCGCGGGGTAGTCCTCGTCGCAACCGATGGAATCGCGATCCGGCCGTCTGCCCACCCTTCTCGTAGCGGCCCTGGCGTTGGTATTCGTGCTGGTGGTCTGGGGGGGCGTCGTGCGGCTGAGCGGGTCGGGGCTCGCCATTCCCGACTGGCCCCTCGCGGAGGGGAAGTTGCTCCCGCGCCCCCATCCGAACGTCCTGATCGAGTTCGGCCATCGCGTCATCGCTATGCTCGTGGGGTTCGTGACGATCGCGATCGCGATCATGGTTTTCCGCTCCCGGGAGGCGCGCGCGAAGGTCGGCGCGCTCACGGTGGCGGCGCTGATCACGCTCGTCCTGCAAATCTTCATGGGGGGTCGGGTGGTCTTGGAAGAGCTGCCGGTCGACCGGGTGGTCGCGCACCTCCTGCTCGCGTTCACCTTCTTTGGAATTCTCCTGCTCATGGCGCTCCGGGTGACGGAGGGGGCGCCGGCGGGGGAGCGAGACCCCCGCGCGAGGGTTCTCGCGCGGTTCGCCCACCTGTCCGCGGGGGCGGTCTTTCTCCAAGCGGGCCTCGGTGCTTGGGTGTCGTCCTCCGGGGCGGCGCTCGCCTGCCCGGATTTCCCAACCTGTCAGGGGTCCTGGCTCCCGCCCATGACGGGGCTGGTCGGAATCCACTACGCGCACCGGCTCGGCGCTTACGCGATCGTCCTCCTCGTGCTGGGACTTCTCGTGGCCGCGGCGCCCGCGCGGCTTCCACCGCGGGCCCGGTGGCCGCTTCGCATCTCGGGTATACTCCTCGCGCTCCAGGTAATCCTGGGTATTGGAAACGTCGTCCTTCGTGTGCCCCTGCCGATCAGCGTGGCCCACCTGGGGACGGCGCTGGTCCTCTTCGGCTCCCTCCTGACGGCGGCTCATGAGCTCAAGCGTGCTTGACTACATCCTGCTGACCAAGCCGCGGATCGTGCTCTTGGTGGTGGTCACGGCGGTGGCGGGGCTCGTCGCGGAAGGATCGCTTCTCGCCGACCCGGCGCGGTTCTCTTTGGTCCTCTTCGCGATCACCCTCACGGCCGGTTCCGCCAACGCGTTCAACCAGTACTTCGAGCGGGACCTCGACGCGGCCATGACGAGGACGCGCCTCAAGCGCCCGCTGCCGCTCGGCCGCGTCTCGGAGCGCGGCGCCCTGGCCTTCGCGATCGCGGTGGGCGCGGCGTCGGTGGCGCTTCTTTGGCTCTTTGGCAACGCCTTGAGCGCGTGGCTCGCGTTCGGAACCATCGCGTTCTACGGCTTCTTCTACACGCTCTGGCTCAAGCCCCGCACGGTCCACAACATCGTCATCGGGGGAGCAGCCGGGGCCATGGGGCCGGTCATCGCGTGGGCTGCATCGAGCGGGGGGCTGGCGCTCACCCCGATCCTCCTCTTCCTCGTCATCTTCCTCTGGACCCCGCCCCACTTCTGGGCGCTCGCGCTCTGCGTCCAGGAGGACTACCGCAGGGTTCGGATTCCGATGCTCCCGATCGTGAAGGGCGACGCCGAGACCTACCGGCAGATCGAGCGGTATACCTTCGCGCTGGTGGCTCTGACCTTCGCCATGCCGTTCCTTCACGCGGGTGGGGCGGTCTATGCGGCCGTCGCCGTCGCCATTGGGGTCCTCTTCCTCTGGAAGGCCGTGCGGGCTCGCCGGGTCGCCACGACGCGTTCGGCCTGGGACGTCTTCGGCTACTCCATCGTCTACCTCTTCCTCCTCTTCCTCGGAATCATCGCCGATTCCATCTGGCGCATCCCCTTACATACCTAGAGGTTTCGAGATGAAGTTAAAGCGCCCATCGAATGCTCTCCTGGGGATCGCTATCGGCACGATGGTGCTCTTCATGTTCTCGTTCGCCTATGCCAACGTGCCGCTCTTCAAGCTCTTCTGCGCGCGCTTCGGGCTTTCCGGTTCCGGAAAGGCGGCGTTCCGCGGTACGCCGGAGCCGGGGATGTCGAGCACGACCGGGGACATCCTTGGCAGGAACGTCCAGGTCAAGTTCATGGGCGTGACCGGGAGCGGTCTGCCGGTTCGCTTCGGGCCCTCCGTATCGTCGCTCTCCATTCATCCAGGGAAGCCTGTACGCCTGAGCTACACCTTCACCAACATGAGCGACGATTCGGTCTATTTCCGGGCCGTTCACTCGATCGTGCCGACCGCGGCGGCCAAGGAATTCCAGCTCATTCAATGTTTCTGCTTCGAGGACCAGACCCTCGCCCCGCGGGAAACGAGGGAGCTCCCGGTCTACTTCGCGCTCTCCCCGCGGTTCCCGCTGTCGGTGAACGAGATCATCCTCAACTACACGCTCTTTCCCCGGGATCCGAAGCACGATCTCCCGGTCCCGGCGACGGAGGCGAATTGAGCGGGGCGAAGCTGGAGGGGAGAGAGACGGAAGCCAGGGCGAGAAATCGCGCGGCGCTCGTCTGGCTGCTGTTCGTCTGCGCGCTGCTGGGAACGCTCGGATTTCTCTTCGCGCTTTGGCTGCGGGGGAGGCCTTCCGGGCACTAGACCGACCGTCTCCATGCGGGGCGCGGTCGGTGCGTTTCCGAGCTAGGGAGTGTCTCCGGCGTAGATCGCCATGATGCGGCGGAGCAGCTTCAGCGCTTCGGGGCGCTTTCGCTGGAACGAGTTTCTGCCGATGATCGACCCGAATCCGCCTCCGTCTCGAATCGCGCGGGCCTCGTTCAAGATCTCCTCGTCGTTGTCCTTCTTGGCGCCTCCCGAGAAGATCACGATCCGCCGGCCGTCGAACGACGACTGGACGACGTGCCGCACGCGATCGGCCAAGGTCCCGATCGGGATCGCGTACTTCTCGTAAGACTTCCGCGCCTCTTCCTGCTCGATATGCTCCGTGGGGAGCTTGACCTTGAGAACGTGCGCTCCCAGCTGTGCGGCGATCTGGGCGGCGTAGGCCACCACGTCGATCGCCGTCTCTCCCGCCTTGCTGAGGCCCGAGCCGCGAGGGTAGGACCAGACCACCACCGCCAGGCCCGCTCGCTTCGCCTCCTCCGCGAGGGCCCGGATCTGCTCGTACATCTTGGTGGCCATGGCGGAGCCTGGATAGATCGTGAACCCGATCGCGGCACAGCCGAGGCGGAGCGCCGCGCCCACGCTGCCCGTGAGCGCGGAGAGTGGATCCTTCTCGTCGTGGAGCACGTCGTGATTGTTCAGCTTCAAGATGAGCGGGATCTCGCCCGCGAACTCCGCCGCGCCCGCCTCGATAAATCCGAGCGGCGCCGCGTAGGCATTGCAGCCTGCCTCAAGGGCGAGATCGAAATGGTAGCGGGGATCGTAGCCGGCCGGATTGGGCGCAAAGGAGCGCGCGGGTCCGTGCTCAAAGCCCTGGTCGACCGGAAGAATCACCATCCGGCCCGTGCCGGCGAGGGTGCCATGGTTCAGCATCCGGGCCAGGTTGGATTTCGTGCCCGGATTGTCCGACGAGTACCACGAGAGAATCTCGCGGACACGCTCGCTCACGCGGTGGGCCGCCGCCCCCGACGGGTGCCTCTCGGGTTGCCGTCGGAGATGCCATGGCGCGGATTATAGAGCCTAGGTCAGGGAGAGGGAAGCGTAGCGTGCCGCGCCCAGCACCCCGGCCTGCTCGTTTTGGATGACCCGGACCGGGATCGCTCCGAGGAGCTCCGCGTGGGGCGCCTTGTCGCGGAAGGCTCGAAGAAACCGATCCCCCTTGAGGGCCGGGAGGATCTTGGGCGCGATCCCACCGCCCGAGGTAGACCCCCGCCCGGGCAACTCCCCGCAGCGCCAGGTTGCCCGCTTCGGCGCCGTAGACCGATACGAATAGATCGAGCGCCTCGCCGCACCAGATGCAGGAGCCTCCGATCGCGGCCGCGCTCACCGAGGCGGCGAGATCGTCCCCCGAAGCGTCGGCCTGGTGCGCCTTCCACGCGGCGGCCGCCGCCGCTCCGCCGCGCGCGTGAGACCAGCGGCCCACCTGGACGAGCCCCGGCCCCGAAAGTACGTGCTCGTAGGCCACACGGCCCAGCCGGGAGCGGAGGTCGCGGAAGAGGTCGATTTCCTCGTCGGTCCGTGGGGCGAAGTCGGCGAATCCGCCTTCGGAGTCGATGGGGATCCAGTCGCCTGCGACCCGGGCGAGGATCGATTCGCCCAGCCCCGTCCCGGCTGAAATGATCGCGGCGTTCGCATCGCGGTCCGCTGCGCCTTCCTGGATCGTGACGAGGTCATCCGCGGTCAGGAGCGGAACCGCGTAGCCGGCCGCGGCGAGGTCATTGAGCAGGGAGACCGACTTGATCCCGAGCCTCCGCGCCGTCTCGACGCCGTCGACCCGCCAGGGAATGTTGGTTCCCTGGACACTCCCTCGAATCACGGGACCGGCGACGCCGAAACAGGCCGCGTCGATCCTTGCCGGATGACGGGCGCGGTAGGCATCGAGCAGGTCCATGAGGGAAGGGAAGTCGGCGCCGCGGTGGGATTCCGGGTGCGTGGCCGGCCCGAGCCGACCCTCGCCGTTGGTTTCGAAGAGGGCGAGGCTGGCCTTCGTGCCCCCGATGTCGCCCGCGAGGATCAAGCGAGTTTCCCTGTCGCGGCGGTGAGAAGTCTGCCCCGGCGCACTGGGGGCTCGACCTAGCGGCGCTGCGCGAGCGCGGCGGATCGCTCGCGGATGACGTTCATCATCTCATCGAAGGACTGGGCGAACGACTGGACGCCTTCGCCGAGGAGCTTCTGGCAGTGCGCCTCGAGCGAGACCCCGACTTCGGAGAATGCCTGTCGGGTCTTCCTTGCCGTCTCCACGCGCGGATCGAGCCGGTTCGAGGGAGCGGGCCCGTGGGAGAGGTAGGCGTCGATCGTCTCCCGGGGCATCGTGTTGATGCTGTCGGGCCCGGCAAGCTCCTCCACGTACTTGACGTCGGAGTAGGCCGGATTCTTGGTGCCGGTGCTCGCCCAGAGGAGCCACTGGGGCCTGGCCCCCTTTGCGCGGAGTGGCTCGAAGGAAGGGCCGAAGAACTGTGCCCGGTACTCCTCCCAGATGTCGAGCGCGTTGGCCACCGCCGCGGCGCCCCGGAGCGTGCGCAGCCTTTCTTGGAGCGCCGGGTCCGCGGCCGAGGCCCGCGTCTCCAGCTCCTTGTCGACCGAGGTATCGAGCCGGCTCACGAAGACGCTGGCCACCGAGTGGAGTCCGTCGAGAGACTGCCCCGACCCGAGCCTCCGCTCGATGCCGCGGCGGAAGGCGGCGGCCACCGCGGCGTACTGGGGGCGGGAGAAGAGGAGCGTGACGTTGATGCTGACGCCGTCGGCGATCAGCCCCTCGATCGCGGGAATGCCCTCGGGCGTTCCGGGGACCTTGACGAAGAGGTTCGGCCGGCGCGACGAGCTTCCAGAGCCGCTTCGCCTCGGCGATCGTGGCCGCGCGTGTCGCGCGAAAGCGCGGGCGGCACCTCCAGGCTGACGAAGCCATCCCGCCCCGTCCCGCGTCGGTACGTCTCGGCCAAGAGGTCCGCGGTCCGCGTGATGTCGCGGACCGCGAGGAGATCGTAGATCTCGTGGGGACTCTTCCCGGCGCCGGCGAGGCGCGCGATCTCGGCGGGGTAGGAGAAGCGCTCCCCCGCGATCGCGTTCTTGAAGATCGTGGGATTGGAGGTGACGCCGTAGACCGACCCCTCGGCGATCAGCCGGGCCAATTCGCCCGATTCGATCAGCCCGTCGTTGATGTTGTCGAGCCAGACGCTCTGTCCCAGCTCGTGAAGCGCGACGCAGGGGGTGGGCCTCACGGCGTCCCTCCGAACACTTCGATCAGGGCTGACGTTTCGGGGTGGCGAGCATCACGGCGCGTCCCTCGGGATCGGTGGTGCGGACGACCCGGTGCCCCCACGGCATGTCCGCGGGCGGTCCCTCGAACATGACCCCCTTCGACGAAAGACTGGCATACGCGCGGTCGACGTCCTTCACGATGAAGTAGAGCGTCGGCTCCTTCGCCGGGCTCGGCTCGCCCATGTCGCGCATCGGCGGCATGAAGCCGATGCTCGAGGAGTTGCCGGTCTGGATCCAGAGATAGTTGAAGTTCTGATCCTGATCAAACTTCGAAAAGCCGAGAAGGCTCGTGTAGAAACGCTTCACGCCTTCGAGATCGTGGGTCGTGTAATCGAGGTGGTGGTTCATGGCCCCGATGGCGCTCGGCGTCGCCTGCGGAGCGGCGGCCGCCTTCTTCGCGGCTGCCTTCTTCGGGGCGGCCCTCTTCGCTGCGATCTTCTTCTTGGGGGCGGCCTTCCTTGGAGCTGCTTTGCGAGCGGACTTCTTGCGGGCAGGCATTCGTTCCTCCTTGGGCGTGAGTGAATAGGACCACTCGATGATGCCGGATTCGCTCGGGGAGGCGCAAGGGGTAGCGGGCGCCTGCGGATCGAGGGTCAACGTCAATCCCAGCGCGTCGACGCAGACGCGCATTGACCGGCCGCGGGGCCAGCACTACCCTGCGCGCGTGCGCCAACTATCGATCATCGCGGCGGTCGCTCTCCTATCGGGCTGCGCCGGGACGCAGGGGGTGGAGCGGCTGGTGCCGGTCCCGCTGAGCGATCAGCACGAGCGGATCATCGGGAGCCGGATCGCCAAGCGATTCGAGACCGGTGTGGCACCCGAGCTGGATCCCAAGGTAAACGACTACCTGAACCAGATCAGTCAACGAATTGCCCGACTGTCGGATCGGCCGGAAATTCCCTACACGGTGGGGGTCTATGTCTCGCCGGATTCGAGGGCGGTGGCCTTCCCAGGCGGGATGATCTACGTCTCGACCGGGCTGCTCCAGCGGGTCGATACCGAGTCCGAGGTTGCGGGAGTTCTGGGGCACGAGATCGCGCATGTGGCGCTGCGGGATCCGTCGGCACTTCTGGAGCACAATCTGAGCGACTCCGAGCTGGCCGAGATCTTGAGCGGGCCCAAGGGGGCCGATACGACCGCGGCGGGCGCCGAGGCGCTGCGGCTCTTCGGGGCCGGGTATACCCGTGAGGTGGAGGCCCGGGCCGACGTCACAGCCTTGCTCTACCTATCGCGGGCCGGGATCAATCCGGAGGGAATGATTCAAGTGTTGGAGAAGATGAATCCGGTAACTGCCCAAGCGGGGCAATTTTGGGAGCCTATTGGCTACAGCCACCCCACCCTCCACGACCGGATCGCGTCGCTCCGGACTGAGCTCAAATCGATGGGGCTGGATGCCGGGTTGTCCCGAGACCAACACCCCTACGCCCCGATCAAACGATTGCTGAAGTAGCCCTCCACCGGTCGGCGAGGGAGGCCGAGGGCGGCTTTTCCTAGACGCCGTGCATCGCGGCGAGCGCGCGCTCGGCGGCGTGGGCCACCGCTCGGAGGCCGGCGTCGGCTCCCAGGGTCAGATGGAGGCGAAGCACCGGTGCTCCGCGCGACGCGAGCGCGTCGAAATCGCCCCATGCCTGGGCCGCCTTTAGCTGGCCAAACGTGGCCCTCCTTCCCGGAATCTGGAGATCGGCCGGATCGGCCGTGGTGATCTCGAGGAACATTCCGCCGGGCGGCCCCCCTTTGAAGAGTTGGCCGATCGAGTGCAGGTAGCGGGGTCCATAGCCTTGGAGTACTGGGATGTGGACCGCGTTTCGAACGGCGCGGCGCAGAAGCGAGAACGAGGCCTCGGCCGCGGCGGTGCGCTCGATGTAGGCGAGGATCGCGAGGTATCCCCCCGGCTCCGCCAAAGCGAGGAATCGGTTCAGCACCATTTCGAGGCTGGGCATGGAGGGCGCGCCCGTCTGGAGCCGGGCCCAGACCGAATCGGGAGCGTAGATCTCGATGCCTTCTCCGCGAGCCTGTGGCTCCGACGCCGGCACTGCGCCCTTCTGCTCGATTGCCGCCAGAAAAGTATCCGTCCGTTCCTTGCTCTCCTGCACGTTCGGCTCGTCGAATGGGTTGATCCCGATGACCACGGCTGCCAGGGCCGTCGCGACCTCCCATTTGTAGAGCTCGCCGGCGACCGCGTCTAGGTCGGGGAGGACGATCTGGACCCACGGCGTATTCGCGCTGCTCAACTCCGAGCCGAGCCGCTCGATCTCGCCGTCCTCCTCGCCCTCCAGCGCGATCGAGAGCAGCAGGCGATCGCCCCCGTAGTGATGCGCCGGTCCCAGGGGCTCCCCTTCAACCGGCACTAGTCCCAATCCGCTCTTTCCGGTGCTCTCCGCGACCAGCTGCTCGATCCAGTAGCCGACAGGGCGGAGGGCAGGGGAGGTGAGAATGGTCAGCTTGTTCCGGCCCGCCCTTGCCGCGGCTCCGAGCAGGGCGCCGAGGCGAAGCGCGTCGTTCGCGGAAGCCGAATCAGCCAGCGATCTCTCTCGCGCCGCCTCGGCCCGACGGGCGAGACCGTCTAGGTCGAGGCCCAGGAGCGCGGCCGGAAGAGCCCCAAAGTAGGTCAGCGCCGAGTAGCGGCCACCCACGTCGGCGGGGTTGTGAAAGACCCGCCGGAAGGATTCCTTTGCCCCGAGCCGATCGAGCGGGGAGCCCTTGTCGGTGATCGCGGCGAACTGGCCGCCGGGGTTCGGAAGGCCGAGCGCCTCAACCTTGGAGCGAAAGTACCCGTACTGGCTCATCGTCTCGACGGTTTTCCCTGACTTGCTCGAGACGAGGAAGAAGGTGTGGTCGAGCCGGCTCCCGGCCTCGGCGCCGGCGATGGCGGCGGGGTCGGTGGAGTCGAGGACATCGAGCGCCGGCGCTCCCGGACCCGCCACCAGGACGCGTTGAAAGACCTCAGCCGCGAGGCTCGATCCGCCCATGCCCAGGAGGAGCACGTGGGTGAATCCCGCGGCGCGCACTTCGGCGGCGAACGCGGTCATCTCCGGAGCCTTCTCCCTTAGCCACCGCGGCGAGTCGATCCAGCCGAGGCGATCGCGGATCGACGCGGCGCGGGCCGTCTCACGGGTCCAGAGCCCAGGATCGCGGGCCTTGAGGCGCGCGATCGCGCCCTGGCTCAGGAGCGTCGCGAGCGTCGACTGGTACTCGGCATCCAGCGAGCCGGGAACCTCGATTTGACGAGCCGATCCGAGGCTCACGGGATTCGACTCTCCAGCGCGCGTCAAGTCAGCGGCGCTCGTGGGTCCGCTCGTACTCGGTGATCTGTCCCAGGCGGCGGGCATGTCGCCCACCTTCGAACGGGGCTTGGAACCAGGCCTCGAGCGTGGGGATTTCCTGCGCCTGGGGAAGGAGCGCCGAGGCGAGGACGAGCACGTTGGCGTCGTTGTGGCGGCGGGACATCTCCGCGTGGTGCGGGTCGATCGCGACGGCCGCGCGGATTCCCTCGACCTTGTTGGCCGCGATCGCGATCCCGTTGCCGGAGTCGCAGACGAGGATTCCGCGCTCGGCCTGGCCATCCCGGACCGCCTCGGCCACCTGGAACGCGTACTGCGGGTAGTCGGTCGACTCGGGCGAGTGGGTCCCCATGTCCAGGACCGTGTCGCCGCGCTGCGCCAGATAGCGCTTGATCCGCTCCTTGAGCTGGAACCCTGCGTGGTCGGCGCCGAGGGCGACCTTCATGCGTGCGCTCCTTGGGGTTGTGGCGGGCCTTTGCTCCAGTGCCTGTGCCGCGAGGCTAGGTCAGGGTCGGGGGCCGCGCAACAGGCGAGTTGACAAGGGCTCCGGAAAACAGAAAAATGCTCGCCGCATGGCAACCCCGAAGCGATCGACGGACGCCCTCAGGGCCGAGCACGCCAGGATCCTCGAGCGTCTGCAGGCCCTCGGAGTTCGGATCGAAAAGCTCCACGAGTCGGCGACCCTAGACCAGCTCGCGCTGGCGCGGGAGGTACTCGACTTCGTCAAGAAGCAGGTGGCGCCGCACGCCCGGGCCGAGGAGTACACCCTTTATCCGGCGGCCGATTGGGCTGCCGGGGAAGGCTCCCACCTCACCGAGGCGGTCCGCTTCGAGCACCAGCTGGTCCAGCGCCGTTGCGAGGCGCTGGAGAAGGAGATTTCGGGCGGCGCCCCCGCGGGGCGCCTCATGCACCTCTGCTACGGCATCCTGGGCCTCATCGCCGCCCACTTCCAGGTCACCGAGCAGGTGATCCTGCCGTACCTCGACAAGGCCTTCGACTCCGCCCGCTTCGAGAAGGAAGTCCTCACCCCCCTCCGCGTGGAGCGCAGCGCCAAGCGCTAGCGGTCCCGGCTCTGCCGCCTACGTCTAGTCGTTCCCCTTCAGGAATTCGTCAAACGCCTTGTAGTTGAAATCACGCTTGAGGAAGTCGTGGGCCAGGTCCTTGGCCTGCTTGGTGCCGCCCGGCTCCAGGACCGTCTGGCGGTAGCGCGTCGCCACGCCGGGCGCCAGGAGATTCGTCTTGTCGAATTGGCTGAAGAAGTCCTTGGCGATCACCAGAGACCAGAGATAGGTGTAGTAGACGGCCGAATACCCGTCCAGGTGTCCGAATGAGGTCTGGAAATGGGTGTTCGGTATGGTGGGGAAGGGAACATAGGCGGCCTCGTACTGACGCGCGAGGGCGTCAGTGTTCACCTGGGACGGGTCGCGATTGTAGATATTGAGCGACAGGGCCGCGTAGAGCACCTGAAACGAGGTGTCGATCGCTCGGCCAAAGACGGATGCCTTCCGCATCTTCTGGACCATGTCCACCGGGATCGGCTCGCCGGTCTGATAGTGCTTCGCGAAGACACGGAGCACCGTTGCGTCGCGGGTCCATTCCTCGAGCATCTGCGACGGCGCCTCCACAAAGTCCTGCTCGGTGGCGATTCCGGAAACCGGCTCCCAGCGCTGGTGCCCGCCGAACATGGAGTGGAGCAGGTGGCCAAACTCGTGGAAGAAGGTCGTGACGTCCTGGAACTCCATGAGCCCGGGATCCCCCTCGGTACCGCCCGCAAAATTGCAGACCAGCACGGCCTCCGGCAGCTGGATTCCGGTCGCGCCGGCGCGAATATTGAACTGCGCGGCATGATTGAATTTCCCGTCGCGCGGATGGAGGTCGAGGAAGAACCGGCCTATCAACTTGTTTCCCTCCCACATCTCATACGCCTCGACGCTCGGATCCCAGACCGTGGCGCCCTGAATCCGCTTGTAGGTCACGCCGAAGAGCCTGGAGGTCACGTCGAGGAGGCCCTGCTTCACGCCCGCAAAGGGGAAGTAGGGGCGCGCGGCCTGCGCGTCAAAATCAAAATCGCGCTTGCGGATCAACTGCTCGTAGTAGCGCGCGTCCCACCGGTTCACCACCGTGGCGCTGGGATCGTCCTCCTGCTTGCGCTTGAGATAGACCTGGTACTCCCGTTTGGCTTGCTCCCGGGTCAAGTTCGCCCACGCGGTCGATGAACTCCCCGGCGTGCTTGCCGTCGCCGATCATCTTGTCGGCGGTGATGAAATCGGCCCAGTTGGGATAGCCGAGTATCTTGGCCAGTCGGTCGCGCTTCGCGACGAGCGAGTCGAGCACCGCCATGTTGGCCGGGTAGGCGCGGTTGAGCGATTCGGTCTGGATGCGACGCCTCGTTTCCCCATTCTTGCAGTAGGCCATGACGGGGATCCGATCCGGGTATTCGATGCTGATCGTGATCTTCCCGTCGGGGCCCGCGGGATGGCCCTTCATGTAGTCCTCGGGCATGCCATCCAGCTCCGCGGCGGTCACCTGGATGGTGCGCGAGTCATTCCGGATATTCCGGTCGAAGTCCTGCGACGTGAGCACCAGCTCCTCCCGGAGGGCTTCGATCCGCTTCCGCGTCGCCTCGTCCTTGTCCACGCCCGCGAGCCTGAAGTCGCGGAGGGTCTTCGACACAAAGTACCGAGTTGTGGCGTCCTCCTTGGAAACGTCGACGGCCTGGAGCGCGTCGTAGACGCCGCGATTCAACTTCAGCTCGTCCTGGAACTTGGTCGCGGCCTGCGTGAGCGTCTCGGCCCCTGCTCGGAAGGCGGAGTCGGGATGCACCGATTCCATGAGCGATGAGTAGTATCCGGCGTTGTCGGAGTGGAGCATCACGAGGTTGTACGGGACCAGCGTGTTCTCCAGGGTGCGCTTGCCCTTCACGTCGAGCATCTGGTCCAGGCTCAGCTTGGCGCTCTGAAGCTCCGCTTCGCAGAGCGCCCGGAAGCTCGAGGCGTCGGGCCTGCCGGTGAAGAAGAGCGGCGTCGCGGCCTCCGGCGGCGCGGAAACGGCCGCGGCCGGCTCGGCCGCGCTCCCCTCCGGTGCACTCCCTGAGATCGTCACGAGGAGCAGCGCTCCGATGAGAGCCCACCTCGGGCATGCGACGGGAGCAAGACGCGAGAGACTGAAATGCACGATTCCTCCTTCGTCCGCTGAGGACAAGTCAGGACCGCCGGCACGGTCCTAGAGATAAGAATTCCGGTAGACCGCGGGGCGGTTTTCCGGGAGGAGTGTCGCGAAAAACGCTTGGGTGATGTCCTCCACTTCGGTGATTCCGGCGTATTTCATCTCGGTTTTCAAATGATCCCGTAGATGGGTCAACGTCTCGATCGTCGGGTTCAAAATCGCCCCTTCCAAGACCGCGCGCGTGTCCGGCCGGATCTCCAGGCGATCCACCTCCCGCGTCCACCATTTGAGGGGCGGCGCCCACCGGCGCTGGAGCGTGAACCAGAGATGCACTCCGGCGAGCGCGGCGCGGTAGAGATTGAGCTGGCGGTCGGCGTGGTATTCCCGTACGTCATCCATCGTCGCGTGGTGGTACGCGATTACGAGCTGGACGAGCTTGTGGACCGCCCTGGTGCGGAATCCCTGCTCGGGGAAGGCCGCGATCCGCTGGCGCCACGCATCGAGGTCGCCGGTCTTGTCGTCGATGACCACCGCGTCCACGTAGGGCCAGTGATCGATGTCGAGCGGCGAGCGGAGCTGCTCCTCCAGAGTCGCATCGGAGAATAGGGAGAAGTCCCCGATGAGCCGCTTCGGAGTCACCCCCTCCGCCATGAGCCGCACCTCGGTCTCGTCGAGTCGGAGCGTGCGGCGGTGCTCTTCGGTCACGTAGAGGAAGCCGTCGTAGTCGCCATCCGGCTCGGCCCAGCCGGTGACACGGCTGCCGCAGAAGAGGAACCCGCGGGTGGCCGGATGCCGGATCGCCATCTCGACCCACGCGCGGACCGCGGGCTCGTCGACGTCATCGAGGGCGCGGATGGGCCGCGTCGCCTTGCCCGCGGGCGCGGAGATCACAGGTCAGTCGGTTCCGGTGCGCCGGTCTTTGTGGAAGCTGGGATTCTTGAGGAAGGTGGCGAGGGATGAATCGGCCGCGAAATAGTAGAGCCTCTGGTTGAAGGTGGTATGGGGGGAAGCGGCCGTCGGGCGAAAGCGGGTCAGCTCGATCGGATCGGTCAGCAAGCCGCAATAGCGCAGGGGCTGCTTCTTGAACCGGTCCATGTCGGCCCGGCTCGAGAAATAGTAGATCTCGAAGCCGATTCGGTATCGGAGCGATGAGTCGACCGTCGCCTTCTTGTCCTTATGGAAGAGATCGGGAGGCTCGATCTTGAGCGCCCTCAGATAGCGTTCCGGATCCTGCACGAACACGGACGGACAGGAATGGCAGCAGAAGCCGATCGGTTGTCCGTTCACGTAGACGGGCGAGTACTCGAGGCTCAGCGTTGATTGCCGCACCGGGCACCGATCGTTGAGCGAAACGAGCGAGTCGGTGTAGCGCGCCTTGGGGAACTGCTCATCTGTCGCGGGCACGTACTGAAGCCCGCGGGTCCGCGCGGAGGAGAGCGCCGTTCCCAGAACCACTGTCGCAAAGATCAAGACCCCCCCAGCCAGAGTCGCTCGCCTCATCAGCGCTATTATGCCGCAATGGGGATGTCCAGGACTACCCCCACGGCGGAAGGCAGGGCGAGCCCAGCCCGCCCGGGTCCCTGCGGAATCGCCGCCTGGTTTCCTGTATCTTAAGACCCATGAGCGGCAACCCGCGTGCCCCCGAGCTAAAGGCTACCTTCGCCTGGCTCAACGTCTACGTCGCCGACACCAACAACCACCGAATCGTGCGGGTCGCGCTCCCGCGGTTGGCGTGGGCTGAGGTCACGATCGACGGGTTGGAGGCGCCGGAGACGGAAGCGGCCGACCACCTCGGGTCCGCCGCGTCCGTGGCAGCCGCGCCGGCCAAGCTCCGGGCGGGCGAGGCGACGGAATGGAAAGTGCGCGTCCGCTTGCCGGACGGCGCCCATGTCAGTGAGGAAGCCCCCGCGAGCGTCCGCGTGAGCCGGGGCAAGGAGGTCCTGATCCAGCGGACCCAGCTCGGCTCCACGTGGCCCCTCGCGTTCGAGCTTCCCGCCCAGCCGAGCGGCTCGGCCGACCTCCACGTGCAGGTCTCCTTTGCCTACTGCCACGAGGGGATGGGAGTCTGCGTCCCAGCCAATCCAAGCTGGAGCGTTCCGGTGAGCTTCGACGAGCGGGGTGATTCCTCCACCGAGCTGAGCGCCGCGGTTGCCTGAGGCAGGGGCCCGACCTCGATGAATGAATTCTGGGGTTACATAGGGACCTACAGCCGCATTCTGCTCATCCCGCTGCTCGTGCTGGGCAACGCCTTCTTCGTGGCCGCCGAGTTCGCCCTCGTCAGCGTGCGGCGGACGCGCCTCGAGGAGATGGCGTCGAAGCGCGTCCCCGGTGTCTCGTTCGCGATGGCCGCCGTCGACCGGCTCGACGACATGATGGCGGCCACCCAGCTCGGAATCACCATGATGAGCCTCGCGCTCGGATGGATCGGGGAGCCCGCGCTGGCGCATTCGCTGGAGCCCCTGTTCCGGTTCCTGCCCAAGGCGTGGGGGCCGGTCGCCGCCCATACGGCCGCCACGATCGTCGGATTCGGCGCGATCACGTTCCTCCACATCGTCGCCGGCGAGCTGGCCCCCCGGACGATCGCGATCCGCATCCCGGACAGCGTGGTGATGACGCTGGCGCCGCCGCTCCTCTTCTTCGAGCGGATCCTCCGTCCGTACATCGCCTTCACCAGCCGCGCCGGCATGGGTCTCTGCCGCCTCCTCGGGTTCGAGCCCGCCGAGCACGCCCAGCACGTCCACTCGGTGCACGAGCTTCAGCTCTTGGTCGAGGACGTCTCCGAGGCGGGGAGGATGACCGCGGAGCACGCCGAGCTCTTGAAGAACGCGTTTCGCCTTCCGGAGAAGCGTGTACGAGAAGCGATGGTCCCGCTCAAGGATGCCATCATGCTGGAGTATCGGATGAAGCCGGAGGGGATCCTGAGCGCTCTCCAAGATAGCGTGCACACGCGGTTCCCGGTTTTCGACGGCGAGCGGACACGGGTCGTGGGGATCGTGAACTCGAAGGATCTTTTCGCGATCTACGCGACCAGCGGTCTGATCAACCTGGAAGACGCGATGTACCCGACCACGTGGGCCCCGGCGGACCGCTCGATCGCGGAGCAGCTCAAGGAACTCCGCCGTGAGCGCCGGCAGATGGCGGTCGTGATCGATGAGGCGGGGATCGCGATCGGGATCATCACCCTCGAGGACATCGTGGAAGAGCTGGTCGGCGATATCGAAGACGAGCACGACGTCGCGAAGATAGCGCGGTAAGAGGGTGGCGCGCCTGTGCCCCCTCGCGATCGATGCCCGGGTGGCGGAATGGCAGACGCAGGGGACTTAAAATCCCCTGGGGGCAACCCCATGAAGGTTCGAGCCCTTCCCCGGGCAATGAGTTAGAGTGTCACTCGGCTCCCTTGAATGTGCTGGGGGACGCAGTTCGTCAGGGACGGGCAAGGAGGTAGATCATGCTGAAGACTCGCTGGTTCTTCATCGTCGCCGCGGCGCTGCTTGCGGCGAACTCGGGGTGCGGAAAGCCGCCGAAGGGTGAAGCGACGAATGGCTCGGGAACGTCCGGTTCGGGGCAAACAGCCGCGGGGTCCAAGTCCATGAGCTCGGGCGCTGGCGGCGCCGGCGACAGCAAGTCGGCTAGCGGCGACATGGTCCCGGGCAAGGGTGAAGTGAACGAGGGGATTCTCCACACGTCAGAGGGGTGGGTCCTTACCGAGGATGATAACGGCAAGTACCTGGTGCTTCATCCGGGCGAAATGGTCCTCGTCAGGGTCGGAGCCAGCACCACCAATGGATACACGTGGGAGGTAGGCGGGGACGGGAGCAGCGTGCTCAAGCAGATTGGAGAGTCCATGTATGCGGCGGGCACCGCGGATTCGAAGACGGACCGCACGCAGACGTGGAAGTACCAGGCCGCCAAGATGGGCGAGGGGACGGTTGAAATGAAATACCTCCCGCCCTATTCGAAGAGCGTCCCCGAGCGGGTGCTCAAGTTCACGGTTGCCGTCAAATAGACCGGGGTTTCCTTCCCCTACGGGTTTGTCAGCGTCCCGGTTGTGAGACGGACCGATGTCGTTCCTGTATTCAGATCCACGAGAAGCGTGTTGTCGAACGTCGTGGTGCCGCCCGAGGTCGAGACTCCCACGACACCCGATACGCCGTGCGCGGTCCACGAATGCGAGGTGTTGTAAACCACGATGACGGTCTGAATCGCGCCTGGGTATGCGATCTGGTCGGCCGGGACCGCTATGAGCAGGACCTGGTGGGCCCGGTCCTCCCACCTCCACGACCCGGTATAGATGTAGCTGGTGTCAGGAGTAATGGTGCTGAACGGTGGAGGCGTGAGTCCGGCGGTCGTGAAATCGACCGAGCCGAGGGAGCCGAGCGGATCTTGCAGGGTGCCGTTCAATGACAAATTGGTGCCGCCCGACGTGAGTTCCTGCACGAACACATCGGCAAACGTGGTCTTCCCATGGGCGAACGATACCCCGGGCACCCCGGTCACCGCGAACGTGTTCCAGACCACCGAAGGGTTGACCCCGGAGTAGACGACGTAGACCGTTTCTGCCTTGCCGGGATAGAGGGCCTGATCGGCTGGAACGATCGTGATCTCGATGTGCCGGGCGGTATCCTTCCAGACGTATTGGGGTCCATTGAAGAGGTAGCTCGAATCCGGATGGCAGCTGGTGTTTCCGGCGAGCGACCCCCGCCCCGATCCCGTGAACACGATCGTCCCGGCTACTCCGCCGCCGCCCCCGCTTCCGGGAGGGGGACTGGAAGGATTCCAGGCGGTAGCGGTATTGAACGAGATTCCCGCCAGGTTTGTTTGAGATGCGGCATACGCGTTGGCCGCGGTCAGCCAGGCCGAGAGATCGGCGGCACTCAGCGCCGTCAGCGGAGCCGTCGTGGTCCCCGTCGCGTCGGTTGCGACGTCGATCGCGCCGCCGGACGCATCGAGGCCGTCCAGTTGGCCGTCCGCCAGGTCGGTCGCGAGCGCGAGCACGAGGTCGAAGCGGGGCGTGCTCGCAAAGGTGCCCGCCGTGAAGTTGTCCTCGATGAGGGTAGAGAGGCCGCCGAGAAGCGCCGCGTACTTCTTCTGACTCGCGGTCGCCGTCGCCGCGTCCGAGGGAGTGGTGGTCAGCAGGTCGAATCCGAACGCGGTCGTCGACGCCGAGGTCGCTCGGGGGATCGCCGCGGCGAGGGTCGTGCCGCCCGCGACCATCGCTTGGATCCCCAGGAAGGTTGCGTGGGTCAGCGGGGTCACGGAGCATGATGTGCCCGCGAGAAGTCCTTCCAGCTCCTGGGTGGCGCCGACCGTGACGACGACGCTCGTGGCCTCATCCGAGTAGCTGCCGCCCGTCGAGACCGTCGTGAACGGACCGATCGCGCCCGCCGGGTAGGTGCCATTCCAATTACCGCTCGCGTCCGTTGTAAATGGACCGGCCACGAGGGGGCCCCTCGACCCGTCCGGGTTGAGCGTGTAGACGTTTACGGTGGCCCCATCGATCGGGGCCTTGTTGACGTTTCCGTTGATGGCCGTCGGCTGGGCCGGCTTGGCGGGGTTGCTGTCATCGCTGCCACAACCGGCCGAAAGGAGGCCCGCACCCAACAGCGCGGAGATGAAAAGAGGAACGCACGCACGAAATGGCCGCTGCATGGAGACTCCTTTTCGATGGTCTTGCGGAGCCCGCTTGCCCGGGCTGAGAAGTGCTAGGAGTAATGCGTGGGCTTGAAGCTGCCCCCCAGATGAAAATGCTACTCCCGCCCGACCGAGTGTCAAGGAAGGATGTCACAGCGGTGGCGATGACTTGTCCGCTGGCGCGAAGGCTGGACCCGCTTGCCCGGGTTGGAAACGGCAGAAGTAAACGGAGGGACTACCTGCCCCCCGTCTAAAGAGGCTACTCCGGGGAGACCACTGTCAAGAGATGATGTCCTAGGATTTCGGCCTGGCCGCCGCGGTCTGGGGGATCGGCACGCCGGGGGGGCCTTGGAGGCTCGCTTCGGCGGCCGCCATGTCCTCCGCCGCGAAGTACGCCGCGACCCGCTCTCGCATTCCAGGCAGCGTGTAGACATCGGCCCGCGGATTCTCGATCACGCCGAGAACCACCTCGGCCACCTCGTCGACCGACTGGGCCATCGGCATTTGCCGTGAATCGATCCCACCGCCCAGCGCGTGGATGCCGAACTCGGTGGCGACCACGCCGGGGGATACCGTGGAGACATGGATGTTTGGAAAGGACGCGCGGAGGTCCATGCGCAGGCTGGCGGTCAAGGAATTGAGCGCGTGCTTGGCGGCGCAGTAGGCCGAGCGAATCGGCGCGAAGGGCACGCGGCCGAGCATGGAGGAGATGTTGATGATATGTCCGCGGCCGCGCGACTCGAAGTGGGGGAGCGCGGCCTGCATTCCGTAGAGCGCCGACTTGACGTTCACGAGCATCATCTCGTCGAACTCCGCGTCGGTCAGCTCGGCGACCGGTCGGCTGATCCCACGGCCGGCGTTGTTGATCCAGACGTCGACCCGGCCGAATCGTTCGATCGCCTGGTCGAGGATCCGCTCGACGTCCTGCCGGCGGGTCACGTCGGCGACGACGGCGAGCGCCTCACCACCGCACGCGGCGGCCGCCTCGCGCAGCTCCTTGTCGCGCCGTGCGGCGAGGACCGGCCTGCCACCCGCTCTCGCCACGGCGCGGGCCACCGCGGCGCCGATGCCGCCGCTCGCTCCGGTGATGACAACGACCCGATCGTCCATGGGTTGATTCTATCAGACCGATCGGGGCGGCGCCCCAAGCTCCCGGCGGTAGAAGAGTCGCTTGACCCCCTCCGCCGCGAGGAAATAGAGGACGACGATCCCCGCGATGGACGCCTGGATGGCCAGTGGCACCGGCGCGAAGCCGAGCGGCCGCGCGAGTGGAGAGTAGGGAAGCAGGAGCGTCGCCAGGACGACCGCGAGGGCAATCAAGGCCATGGTGCGGCTGGGGCGGCTTCGATGGAACGGGAGCCGCGAGCGGACCGCGAAGATGATGAGGGTGGCGGAGACGACCGACTCGACAAACCACCCTGTGTGGAATTGAGCCTGTCCGGCGTGGAGCACCGCGACGAGGACGCCGAACGTCAGGAAGTCGAACAGGCTGCTCAGGCTGCCGAACACCAGCATGAACCGGCGAACGAACCCGACATCCCACCGGTGCGGCCGCTCCAGGAACTCAGGATCGACCCGGTCTCCCGCGATCGCCATCTCCGGGAGATCGGTCAGCAGGTTGATGAGCAGAATCTGCTTGGGGAGCATCGGGAGAAACGGGAGGAAAAGCGACGCCCCGGCCATGCTGAACATGTTCCCAAAGTTCGCGCTCGTGGCCATGAAGACGTACTTCAGGGTATTCGCGAAGGTCGTCCGCCCTTCCAAGATGCCCTCGTGGAGCACGCGCAAGTCCTTGGACAGGAGGACGAAGTCGGCGGCTTCCTTGGCGACGTCCACGGCCTGCTCGACCGAGATTCCGAGGTTCGCGGCATGCAGAGCGGGCGCGTCGTTGATCCCGTCTCCCATGTACCCGACCACCCGACCCATCTTCCGGAGCGCGAGAATGATCCGCTCCTTTTGGTTCGGCTCGATCTCCGCGAAGATCGAGGCTCGGTCGGCGGCGTTCCAGAGCGCCTCGTCGCGCATGCGGTCCAGGTCCGAGCCCGTCAGGATTTCCGTAGTCGGAAGTCCGATCGCCTCCGCCGTGTGCTTGGCCACCAGCATGTTGTCGCCGGTGATGATCTTGACCTCCACCCCAAGGGACTTGAGATCGGCCAGGGTCTCTCGAACGCCGGCTTTGGGCGGATCGAGAAAGAGCAGAAAGCCGCGGAACGTCATCTCTGTCTCCTCGTCGCGGCCATAGACGTCGCGGCCGGGCACGGCCTTGGTCGCGATCGCGAGGGTGCGGATGCCCTGTCCGCTCCACTCGAGATAGGCTTGGTTCAACGCCTCGAGGCGGGGACTACGGAGGGGAACCTCCTCACCGTTCTCCAAGATTCTCGAGCATTTCGAAAGCACGTTTGCCACGGCGCCCTTCATCACGAGAAGAGGCTGGGCGTCGTGGCTCACCACGACGCTGAGACACTTGCGGTGGAAGTCGTAGGGAATCTCGTCCAGCTTCTGGACATCGCCCGAGCCGGTGGTCCCGGGCTCCTCCCTCGAAGCCGACGCCGCGAGGATCGCTTCGTCGAGCGGGTTCTGGAGGCCCGTTTGAAAGCGGGCGTTCCACGCAGCCAGCCGCAGGGTTTCCTCCGAGGGGAGGCCCGCCGGGTCGACCGCGCGATCGAGCCGAACCGTACCCTCGGTGATCGTTCCGGTCTTGTCCGTGCAAAGGACGTCCATGCCGCCAAATTCCTCGATCGATTCGAGGCGGCGGACAATGACGCCGTGGCGTGCCATCCGGATCGAGCCTCGCGAGAGGGTGATATTGATGATCGCGGGCAGGAGCTGGGGCGTGAGTCCAACGGCCAGCGCGAGAGAGAAGAGGAGCGAGTCGAGCACCGGGCGGTGGAAGGCGACGTTGATCGCGAAGACGGCCAGAACCAGAATCAGCGTCACTTCCGTGAGCAGGAATCCAAGACGCTGAATTCCGTGCTCGAACGCGGTCATCGGAGGACGAAGGCGGAGCCGCTGCGCGATCCGGCCGAATTCGGTCGCCGAACCGGTGCCCGTGACCAGCGCCCGGGCGGTGCCGCTTCGGACGTTCGTTCCCAGATAGACGCAGTTCGTGCGGCCGCCGAGGGGTGTCTCCGCGGCGACCGGCCCGGGCTTTCGTTCGACCGGGAACGTCTCGCCCGTCAGCTCGGCCTGGTTGAGAAAGAAGTCGCGCGCCTCCACGACGATTCCATCGGCCGGAATCAGGGTGCCCGCGGAGAGGAGCACGATGTCCCCCGGCACGATCTCCGCGGCCGGAATGGTGACCGTCGTGCCGCCCCGCACCACGGTCGCCCGGAGCGAGATTCGGGCCTGGAGCTTTTGGACCTCCTCGCCGGCACGATACTCCTGGCGAAAGCTCAGGAGCGCGCTCCCGAAAATGATGGCGAGAATGATTCCGGCATCCGACCAGTGGCGGAGGCCAAAGGAGATGGCGACGGCGAAGAGCAGGATCAATACGATCGGACTCTTGAACTGTCGGAAGAAGATCTCGAGGCGGCCCGCCGCGCGTCGCGCGCTGATTTCGTTTCGGCCCGCGCTCCGGAGCCGGGCTCTCGCCTCATCGGGGCTCAACCCGTCGCGACCGGAGCCCAGCGCGTGGTAGAGCGCGTCCCCGTCGACGCTCCAGTAGGCCTGAGGAAGCAATCTCTCGTCCGCCGTCACGCGGCCGAACTCCCTGGCGTCATCTCGTGCCGCGCGAACCAGACGCCGGGAATCATCGGCAGCCAGAGGGTGAGGCCCCTCAACAAGATTGTGCCCGCGATCGAGACCTCGAGGGGGACGCCCAGGGAAAGCAGTGATGCCACCGAGCCCGCCTCAAACGATCCGATGCCGCCGGGCAGGAGGCTGATCGTAGCGGCCATGGAGGCGAGGACAAAGCTGGTGAATACCAATGGGAACGCGACCTCGTGGCCCAACGAGCGAATCAGAACGAGAAGAGTCGCGGCATCGAGCAGGACAATCGCGATTTGAAGCGCGCTCGCCTCCAGAAAGAGCAGAGGCCGCCGAAGCGTTGACGAGGGTGCTTCCTCGATACCACGCAACGCGACGTCAAACCCCGGAATTCGTCGAATCCAGGCGGGCACCGTCCGGGGTTTGCCATACACGAGCCAGAGGATGAGCACGGGAACCGCGGTGGCATAGACGGCGAAGATCGTGACGAGCAGGAGAACCGCCGGATGGATTCTTCCCCGGGACCAGAGCACGGCGAGCGCGGCGAGAACGACGGAGGCGTAAGCGACATAGAACGCCAGTGTATTGACGACGACCGCCGCGGTCGCCACGCCGAGCGGAACTCGACGCCGCTCGAGGGCGCGAACCACAAGCAGCGTCCCTCCGATTCCGCCCGTGGGCACCACTTGGTCGAGGAAGAGCTTGGCGAGACCGAGTGGAATGAGCGAAATGAGCGGCCGGTGGACCTCGGATGCCCGGACCCCTCGATGGAGGACTCCAGCCGCGCAAACGTAGGTGCAGATCTGGAGCGCGACCGCGGCGAGCGATCCACGCGGGCTGGGCTCCCCGCAGAAGCTCGGAGAATCTCTGCCACTCGACCGCGCGAAACGCGAGGACCAAGAGCAGCCCCAACAGCAAGGCTCCCGGCAGCCAACGGGTCGCTATCGAGCGTCGGAAACTCGCCACGGTCCCTACCGGGTCGCCGACGAGCTGGGGGGCACTTCCAGCCGCGCCGCCTCATCACGGAGCCGTTCGGCTTGCGCCGGGTCGGGTTCCGCGGCGGCTGCCTGCCGGTAGAGATCGGCAGCTTCGGCTTGGCGCCCCAGCGCCGCGAGGGTTTCGGCCATGTAGACCCTCACCTCGGGTTCCGGGGAAAGGGCAAACGCGCGGCGAAACGATTCGAGCGCTTCCTCGTTTCGGCCCGCCGACCGGAGAGCGACGCCGAGATAGAGGTGGAGCGCGGCGCTCCCCGGCGCGGCTGCGATGCCGGCGCGCGCGGTCCGTTCCGCATCGGCTGGGCGCTCCAGGGCGAGCTGGGCGTAGGCGAGCGTCGCCGCTAGCTCGCCATCCAAGGACGTGGCACCGACGCGCTGGCCCCGGCTCGCCCATTCCTCCACCCGGTCAAACTCACTTCTCTCGGCGAAGAGCTGCGCCATCTGGAGGCACCAGAGGGCGAGACGGTCCGATCCGTTCGGCCGAGGGAGCAGCTGGACGAAAATGCTGTCGCGTTCCGAACGGGTGCTGATCGCGGAAGGCAGCGCGCGAACTTCGACTCGCGGTCCCGCGGCGAGGGTGGAGTCGGGCGTCCAGACAAGCTGCGTCCGCTCGCGAATCCGGGCGTAGTACGCCGCCTCGGTGGGGTACGACCCGGGCGTCGACTCGAATCGACGCGACACCTCGCTCGATAGAACGACGTACCGGAGCCCGTCCAGGAACGAATAGTGATAGGCGGGGCGGACCAGCGGCGCGAGCGTGGCGTAAAAGGGCCACGTCACAGCCGCCCGCTCGTTCCGCCTCAGTGTGTTGAACGAGGGACCGTAGACCTCGACAGCCATGGGCAGGGCTGGATCGATGTGGGTGTTGATCCAGGCACGAGCCACGTGGCGCGTGTCGGGCAACGCGAGGGACGCGCGTGTCGCCACATAGGCGGGCAGCGGCCACGCCGCGCCGAGCACGAACAAGGCGGCGGGGGCGAGAGCCCGGGCTCGGCCGGTGGCCTTGGCGCGCCCAGAAATCCAGATTCCCGCCGTCAGCAAGGCGGCCGACGCGGCTACATCCAAGATCGGCATGGCGGGGAGCACGTAGCGCTCCTGGGCGGTCCGAAGCATCCCGTTGGCGAGTATCAGGAGGAGCGGAATCGCGACGATCCACCTCCCGGCCCTTCCCGATCGCCAAAGCGTAACCATTCCCGCGAGGCTGAGCAGGTAGACAGGCCAGCCGAGTGCGTTCGGCAGCGCGCTGAGAAGATACGAGGGGAGCGAGATCGGGAAGGTCGTCTCCCCGACCCAATTGGAGAGGAGCCGCTCGCGCTGGATCGAAAGGTCTCGTGCGGTCGTGCTCCAGTCCAGGACCGTGAACGGCGATGCGATGAAGAACGCGATCCCGACCGATGCGATACCGATCCAGAGCGCTCGGCTTCGCAGGGCCCCCGCGAGCCGCGCGAAGGGCCGCCCCTCCGTGCCGGCGTGGGCGAAGACGAGGACGGGGAGGAGAACGATCGGCGCGTACTTGCTGGCCGTCGCGAGGCCGATCCCCACTCCGGCCGTCACCGAATCGCGAAGGGCGCCGGACTCCGCCAAGCGGACGATCGCGCGGGCCGCGATGAGGACGAAGAGAAGCGCGAGAAGGTTGGGATCGCCGACGTGCTGCGACGTCTGGATGTGGAGCGGATTCAGGGCGAGGAGTAGGCCGGCGGCGAGCCCCGCGCCCTCGCCGAGCAGGGCCGAGCCGAGCCCGAACGTGAGGGCCACCGACAGGACGCCGACCAATACCCCCACGCACCGGGCGGCCAGGAAGAGCGAATCCCAATGGGCTTCCGCGTACCGCGCGAAGGCGGCGGCTCCGGCGCCCAAGTGGGTGACCGCGAACCACGCCCCGCACGACATTTGAACCCCGAGGGTGAGGTAGGCGCTGAGCGCGGGCCAGCCACCCGTATGCGGGTTGAGGTCGATCGGCCCCGTCCCACCCTGCCACATGCTCCAGGCCATTCCCATCGTCACTCGGTCGGTCTCTTCCACCACGCTGTCGTCGAAAACGCGAATCCCGAGGGAGGGGTTGGGGAGGCGGTCGGTGATTCCCCAGAGACGAACGACCAGGGAGACGGAGAGGAGCAGAAGGAGACCGGGGCGAGCGAACCGAGAGGCTTGTCGACGCTTCACAGCAGGCGCCGGCGCCGCGGGGGATTGGGACCGGGAGCGTTTGTTCTTCATGGGTCGCGACTTGGCACGCTATCCGAACGCACGCTTCGAGTCCAGCGCACGCTCGGAGGTGTCCCCGTGGTTTCACGCATTCGGAGAATGCGCTACGATGATCTCCCAAGTGTAGGAAGGCCGCGAAACGCGAGGAGGGCATCATGATTCGCAAAGGATCCGCCGAGTGGCGTGGCAGCCTCAAAGAGGGGAAGGGAACGGTCTCGACGGAGAGCGGGGTGCTCTCGAACGCGGCCTATTCCTTTGGGACGCGCTTCGAGAATGGGAAGGGGACCAATCCAGAGGAGCTGATTGCGGCGGCGCACGCGGGATGCTTCTCGATGGCTCTCTCCGCCGAGCTCGGTGGAGCGGGGATCACCCCCGAGAGCATCCGGACCACGGCCCATGTCACCCTGGAAAAGGTGGAGGGCGGATTCGCGGTGACGGCGAGCCACCTCGAGGTGACGGCGAGGATCCCCGGCGGGGATCGCGCGGCGTTCGAGAAGGCGGCCAGCGGGGCCAAGGCCGGATGTCCGATATCGAAGCTCCTGAACGCCAAGATTACGATGGACGCAAAACTCGCGCCGTAGGAGCCTGCTGTAGCGGGGCGTGGCCCGCGTCAGTTCTTCCCCGCCAGCCAGGCGTCAAAGGCCTTGAAGTCGTAGTCCCTCTTCAGAAAATCGCGCACCAGCTCCTTGGCCGGCTTGGTGCCGCCCGGCGCGAGGACAGCCTCCCGGTACTCCTCCGCCACCGTTGGCTCGAGCAGATCGTCCTTGTGGAACCGACTGAACATGTCCTTCGCGATCACCAGCGACCACATGTAGGTGTAATAGATGGCCGAATATCCGTCGAGGTGGCCGAACGACGTCTGCATGTGGGTATTGTCCATCCTGGGAACGGGCGTGAACCGGGGCTCGAGGCTCGTGACGACCTGATCCGTGTTCACCCGGTCCGGCGTGGTGTTGTAGATGTTGAGCGAGATGGCCGAGTAGTAGGCTTGGGTCGCCGTGTTGAGCGCGCGTCCAAACGCGTCGGCGCGGCGCATCTTGTCGACCAGTGCGGTCGGGATCGGCTGCTGGGTTTGGTAGTGGCGCGCGAATGTCTGGAGCACTTTGGCGTCCCAGATCCATTCCTCGAGCATTTGGGACGGCGCCTCCACGAAGTCGCGCTGGACCGCGATCCCCGACACGGGCTCCCAGCGTCCCTGGCCGCCCAGAATCGCGTGGAGCAGGTGTCCGAATTCGTGGAAGAAGGTCTGGACGTCGGAGTGCTCCATCAAACCGGGATCACCCGGCTTTCCGCCGGGGAAGTTGCAGACCAGCACGTGCTCGGGGACCTGCACTCCGCGGACCCCCTGGTGGATGGTGAATTTGGCCGCATGGTTGTACTTCCCGGGGCGCGGGTGGAGATCGAAGAAGAACCGGCCGAGGAGCTTCGATCCGTCGTAGACCTCGTAAGCCTCCACGCTTGGGTCCCAGACCGCCGCGTTTTCGATTCTCTTGTACGTGACGCCGAACATCTTGGAGGTCACGTCGAGCACGCCCTGCTTCACCAGGTCGTAGGGGAAGTACGCCCGGGCTTCCTGGGGATCGAAATCAAAGTCGCGCTTCCGGATCAAGCGGCCGTAATAGGCCATCTCCCAGCGGTTGACCTGCGTCGCCGTGGGGTCGTCCTCCTGCTTCCGCTTGACGTAGAGCGCGTATTCCTCCTGAGCCCGCTTGAACGTCGTCTCGCGGAGGCGCTCGATGAAGTCGGACGCGTTCTTGGAAGTTTCGATCATCTTGTCCACGGTCACGTAGTCGGCCCACGTGGGGTAGCCGAGGATCCGCGCCACGCGATAGCGCTTGGCGATGAGCGAGTCGAGCACCGCCATGTTGGCCGGGTAGCCTCGATTCAGGTCTTCGTACATGAGGTGGCGGCGGACCTCGCCGTTCGTTGCGTACCGGACGATGGGGAAGTAATCCGGGTTTTCGATGCTCAGCGTGATCTTCCCGTCGGGTCCGGGAGGGTGCGATTTGACGAAGTCCTCCGGCAGCCCCGCCAGGTCTTCCACGCCATCGACCTGGATGGTCCTCGAGTCGCCTCGGATATTTCGGCTGAAATCCTGACCGGTCTTGGTCAGCTCGTCGAGAAGGGCCGATACCTGCTTCCGTGTTGGCTCGTCCTTGTCCACGCCGGCGAGCCGGAAATCTCGGAGTGTCTTGGACAAGAAATACCGGGTGGCCGCGTCCTCTTTCTTGGGATCCACCTTGACCAGGGCGTCATAGACCGGCCGGTTCAAGCTCAAATCGTCGATGAACTTGCTCGCCTTCTGCGTCAGCTCCTCCGCGCGGGCGCGGTAGGTCGAATCGGGATGGACCAACTCCATGAGATGGGACTCATAGATCGCGTTCTCGGCGTGGGTCATGATCTCGTTGTAGCGGACGAGGGTGTTCTCGACGGTCCGCTTTCCCTTCTGGGCGAGGAGGACATCGAGAGCGGCCTGCGCCGCCTTCAACTCGTCTTCCACGCCGGACTGGAACGTCGGCAGATCGGGGGCCCCGGTGAAGAACGCCGGCGGCGCCGTTGCCGAAGAGTCCTCGGCGGCCGAGGGAGTCGGCAGGAGAAACGCCAAACTGACGAGCACCGGGACGATCCATGCGCGGGTGAATTGATTGAATCGGCAAGCAAAGGGTCGGAACACGATACCTCCTTGAGGACTCGGCATGGTGGAGCGACGAGCCCGAGATCATGCCACGGAGTTTCGTGACCGACAAGGTGGAGTCAGGCCGCGCGGAGCCAGACGAGGGGAATCAGAAGGCGAAGCCGAGCTCGGCGGTCAGCTCGTTGCCGGGCCCGCCGCCCTGCCATTCGTGCGCGATTCGGAGCCAGGAACCCTGCGGTCCGCGCAGGTCGAGGCCGGCCCGGACCCAGCGCGAGCGGTACTGCGGCACCCCTGCGGCCCCGGCGTCCCCGAGCGTGGCCCCATACCCGCCCGATACTTCCAGCGTGCTCCAGGAGCGAAGCCTTGCGGTGAGGTCGGCGTCGGAGTTGATCCCCTGGGCGGGGCCGTCGTTGTATCCGTAGGCGTGGACGCCGCCGGAGAGGTCTTGGGCGATGAGGCGCCGCGAATTCAGCCCGACGTCCCACGACTCATACATCTTGCCGTCTCGATCCCGGCGGCGTACGGCGCCGCCCACCCAGACCGATTGATCCACCGACAGATCGTATCGGGATGAGGCGTGGAGCCCCGTGTACCGGTCGGGAGATGGAAGCGTGGGGATGAATCGCTGCTCGGGGAGCACCAAGGGCCGGCGAGAGTCGAAGGCCAGGGTCGACCAGAGTCGCGGTTGGAACCGGAAGCTTCCCCCCACGGACCAAGCGGTGAGCGTCATCGCGTCCTCTCCGAGCGCGCGCTTCCAGCCCGGGTTGAAGTCGACTTCGACGCTCTGGTACATCACGCTGTTCCGGCCGGGCCAGAGATCCAGGCGCTGCGCGACATACTGCCGCCGGGTGATGGCGGAATCGCCCATATACCCGCCCGAGAGAAGCGCGCGCCAGCGGAGAGTCGTAGCCCTCGGAGAGCTCCCGAACTCGATCCACCCGCCGGCTCGGGCTCCCTGCGAATTGAAGCCCGCCACGCCGAGGTCGGATCCCTTTCCACCCGCGAAGCCGATCGCGACGCCGGGGCGCGCGCGCCACAAAGCCCCGGCTCCGTCGAGATATCCGAGCGCCTCCAGTCGCGGGGCGAGATATCTCCCAGCCGCCGCCTCGAGCCTCCCGCTTGGATCTCGGTACTGGGCCGCGGCCTCGTAGACGCGGGACTGAGATTCGTTGAAGGCCAAGCCGGGAAGATCGGTGACGGCGTGGCTCGAGGGCTGCGCGGCGTAGATTCGAAGCGAAACCTGTTCTTCGCGGCGACCGCTCCATCGAAGATCTCCGAGGACAGAGGGGTTCTCGTAGCTCCCGCCTTCGGCGGAGGTGCGCGTGTAGAGAGTCATGATATGCCCGCCGACGTGGCGCGGCGGCGACCACGCCCGGTCCTCCGCCCCTGCCCCGGCCGCTCTCTCGCGTTCTGGGTTCGCGGAGACGGAAGGGGACGGGGCGGCTCCGGGGAATCCCGCGCTGTCCGAGAGCGCCGTCTTCGAGAACGAGCAAACGTCTCCTACCCGCACGGGCTCCGTGGACGATTCAATCCGGCACGAGGCCGAGTGCTGGGCGACGTAGACCACGGTGAGTCGGGCCACTTCCTTGCCGCCGTGCTTCACCGTGACGGTCGCACCGTCCACCAGGCCCTCGGCGCTGCCGGCGTCGAGGTAGACATTGGTGGTCGATAGGTATTGCACTCGAGCGGCGTCCGCCCAAACCGCGCGGGGGGCGGCGGCCAGGAACAGGCACGCGGTCACCCACAGCAGGGCGGCCGCGTGCCGCCTCCGGTGGATTCCGACCAGGGCGCTACACGCGGCCATGGCACGCATAGCAGGCGTTGCTGTCATAGACGTAGCCCGAACGACCCTGATGTTGGGAGTCCATCGGCCCCTGATCGTGCGCGTGGCAGGAAAGGCAGGTGAACTCGGCGTAGCTGGCGCTGTTCTGGTGGCAGATCGAGCAGGCGCTCCACTTGCCGGCGTGCCGCCCGGAGTTGATCCGGAAGAAGAGACGGTCGTGGTCGATGTTGGCCGGCTGCCAGGCGGAGGTGGTGTGACAGGTCTCGCACTGCGTGGAGTAGCCCTGTGCTACGTGGTTTGGATTCGTCGTTCCCGCGAAGTCACTCTGGTGACAGCCATAGCAGTTGCGCGGCGTGCCGGTGTAGGTCCCGCCGGCATGGCAGCTGGCGCACGCGACAAGTCGATGGGCGCCCGTGAGGGGGAAGCCCGTGAGCGCGTGATTGAAGCCCATTCCGCCCCAACGAGCCTGCGCCGGATCGTGGCACTCTTCGCAGCGGACCGAGAAGCCCGCGGCGACGTGGTTGGGCGACTGGGTCGACGTGTACTGGGTCGTGTGGCAGGGGTAGCAGTCTCTCGATATGGGCGCGTGGCTGGCCTCGCCCGAGCCGACATGGCACCGCGCGCACTCCACCAGCGCGTGCACCCCGCGAAGGGGGAATCCCGTCTTGGAATGCTGGGCCAACGCCGCGGAGCGGGTGGACCAGCTCGCGGTCGTGTGGCAGTCCTGGCAACGCGTGCCGCTTCGGCCCTCATGGATGTCGTGATGGCAGTCGTTGCAGCTCGTGGCCACACGCGAGAATTCGAGCGAGCGATGGCAGGCGACGCATTCCGCCGACGCGTGTCGTCCTTCGAGCGGGAATCCCGTGGTCGCGTGCTGGAACAGGATCGGCTTTCGAAGGGTCTTCCACGACTTGGCGGTGTGGCAGGCCTCGCACTCGGCCTTCAGATCGCCGTGCGGATTGGCGACCGTGGGCGCCTTGGACCCGGGCAGGTCGCCCGGATCGGCCGCGGCCGGTACCGAGAGGGTGGCGAGCAGGAGCATGGTTGCCCAGGGGATCCGAATCATGTCATCGACCTCTTTTCATTCGACCGAGGCTCGGTCGCGTGGCAGGCCTTGCACGCGGTATCGAGCGGCCTGTACCGCACCGTCCTCCGATTCCCGATCGTCACGCCGGCGTGGCAGGCCCTGCAGGTGGCCTTGGCGTGGGCGCCATCCAGAGGGAATCGGGTCTTCCCGTGATCGAACGACGCGATCCGCCAGGCGGACTCTCCGTGGCACCGCCGGCAGTCCGATCCCCCCGCCGAGCTGGCAAACTGGCCGGCGTGCTCGTCACTGTGGCAGTCGGCGCACGCGCCGGCGCTCAAGCGGAATCGCACGCTTCCCGGCGGCGCGTCGGCGGCGGTGACCTTGTGGCAGGCGTTGCACGCCACCGCGAGGTGGGCCCCGCGAAGCGGGAAGCGCGTCTTCTCGTGCTCCGGGGTGCCGAACCGGGCGGGCGTGAATCCCTCGACCGAGTGGCAGGCTTCGCAGACTCCGCGGCTGGGGCTCTTCACGAGCTGACCGGAGTGCCGGTCCTGATGGCAGTCGGTACACTGGGCGAAGGCGACGTGCTTCTTGAAGTCTCCGGTCGTGTGGCACTTGGCGCAGTCGACGCCTCGATGGAGGCCACGGAGCGGATAGCGCGTCTTGTCGTGATCGAACGCGCCCATCGCGATCGACGTCCAACCCGCTGTCGAGTGACATCTCGCGCATTGGGTGCCGTACTGGCCCTTGTGGACGTCGGCATGGCATTCGATGCAAGCCTCGTGCGCCAGTGGCCGAAACCGGACGAAGGAGTTCGTCGTTCCGGAGGCCACGCGCGTTCCCGCGTCGTCCTCCGAGAAATGGCAGCGGGTGCATGCGACCGTCGCGTGCTTTCCGGTGAGCGGAAACTGGGTCTTTGCGTGGTCGACCGGCACGCCGCTCCAGCGCTCGGTGGCGTGGCACGGCGCGCAGTCCGCCTTTTGGATCTGCGCCGCGAACTGGCCCCGGTGGATGTCGCCGTGGCACTCCGCGCAGCGCGTGGAGAGCCCGAGGTAGGTCGTCTGGAGCTTGAGATCCTTCGCGGCGCGGACGTCGGCCGCCCGAACGAGCGATGGGATGTGGCAGGAGTTGCATGGGAGCGTCGCGTGGCTCCCGGTGAGGACATACCCGGTGAGCGAGTGATCGAATTTCTCGCGGCTGTCCGGCCAACGCACCAGCGCAGCTCCGCGCCCGCCATGCTCCGGATGACACGAAGCGCATTCGACCGATCGAGCGTGATCCCTTCCGTGATACCCGCGCTGCGCCGCGATGCGGGCCCCCAAGGGCTTGTGGCATGCGAGGCACCGGACCGGCGTCGTGGCGCGCTTCGGCTCGTGACACTCCAGGCAGGCCGTCGGGCGGTCGATCGGCTCGTGGGCGCTGGAGAGCGGCCCGGGCGAGAACTGCGCGCGCGCCGTCGCCGGGGCCATCAGGAGCGCCCCCATCGCGGCCGCGCGGGCAAGCCGCACGACGCCTTCACGGACGAGGGAGGGCATAACCTAGCCATACCGCGACCCCAATGTGGATGCCCATCATGATGAACAGCACGAACGTGAACGGCTTGTGAATCGTATGCCAGTAGTGGAACAGCGCGCTGGTCTGGCGCAGAAAGGCCCGCCGCCGCTCGATCGCCAGATGACGGCGGGTGAGAGCGCGCAGGAGTCTCCGATCGAACGGCCGCAGGCGCGTCTCGGCCGCGCTCGTCGGAAGGAGTCCCAGAGAGTCGAGGATTCCAAGAACGTCGTGCCCGAGGAGGTAGAAAAGGCTGGTGACCGCGCCCATTCGTTCGGCGCGGGCGCTGCCCGACCGGAACCGTAGCGCCGCCATGTCGGAAGGCGTGAACGCGAACCGTTCCGTAAGCTCGCGGTCGAGCGCTTCCAGCTCCTCCGTGAGCATGTGCGAGGCGTCTTCGGTCTCCGACAGGGCGCCGCCGACCTGGCGGAGCAGGTAGTAGCCGACGAACCCGCTGAGCATGACGCCGATCATCGCCCAGTAGCCGATGGCGATCGCTCCGGTGACGTGAAAACCCGCGTGGAGCGTGATCATCATCGGCCCGGCGATCCCGAAGAAGATGTGCACGTTCAACCAGCGGCTCAACTTGCCCAGACCGTGGAGCGCGCGGACACGCTTGCGGACCGAATAGAGGAGGAGGAGAAGCAGGATCGCCGCCCCGACATAGCCGTAGAGCAGGCCGAGCTCGCCGCTCGGCCTTAGCTGGGTGTGAAACGACGAGCGCAGCCGGTCGGCGAAGCCGAGGTTGTAATACCCGAAGCCGTAGGCGAAGAGCGCACTCCAAATCAAGAAGAAGACGGTGTACAGCGTATAGCGGACCCGGGCCGACGGCCGGGCCATCGGCCGAACTCGCGGGCGGCCAGGAGCAAGCGCCGCGGCGGCCTGGGTGGTCGCGCTCACGACGCCCTCGCTTCCGGAGCCACAGCGTGGGGGGCGCGCGGCGGCTCGCCGTAGTAGGTAGTGGTCGCGATCCCGATCTTCTCGAGGAACTGTGTGGGGAGGTCCCCGCCGATCAGCACGAAGACATAGTCGTTCGGAATCCACCGCTCGCCATGCGAATCCTCCAGAAGCGCGCGCTGGGGCTCGATCGATCGAACTTCCGAGCCGAGCAATATTTGAAGTCTCGGCCCGCGGAGGGCCTCGAGCTTCGCCTGATTCGCTTCGGCCACCCGCGAGAGACGGTCTCCCCGGTAGCTCAGCACGGTCTGGGCGCCTGCTTCCGCCAGCGAGACGGCGGCTTCGACGGCACTGTTCCCGCCGCCGACCACGAGAACGCGCTGCCTGGTGTACTGCTCGGGTTCGATCAGGCGATAGGCAACGGCCGGACTCTCCTCGCCGGGGACACCGAGCTTCCTCGGCGTGCCGCGGCGGCCGATCGCCAGCACGACGCGGCGGGCGCGCACTTCTCCCGTGCCGGCGATGACCCGAAAGTGCTCTCCATCCCGCTCGATGGATGCGACGCGCGACGGCGCGCGAAGCTCGATGCCGGCCTTGTGGACGACGTCGGTCCAGAATTCGTAGAGCGCTTCCTTGGTGATCTCCTTGAAATTCATCGTCCCGACCACCGGGAGCCGAACGGGGGAGGTCATGACAAGCTTGCGCCGCGGGTAGTGATGGACGCTGCCTCCGAGGCCTTCCTGATCCAGGATCGCGTGGCTGAGCCCGCGCTCACGGCAGGCCAGAGCGGCCGCGATTCCGGCGGGCCCGGCACCGACAATCACGACGTCCGTCGCCTCTCCGTTACGCCCCCGGCTGAGCCCGGCGCTCAAGCCCTCGACGACCTGAACGCCCTGGTTCACCGCTGTGCGGATCAGTCCAAGCCCGCCCAGCTCTCCGGCGACGTAAATGCCCCGAACGCTGGTTTGAAGATCCTCGCCCAGGAGGGGTACCGTGACGCCGCGGGTGGCTGTTCCAAAGACCAGCTCGATCGCGTTGGTGGGGCAGGCGGTCTTGCAGCGGCCGTGTCCGACGCAGTGGGAGGCGTTCACGAGTCGCGCCCGGCCGTCGACCACCCGGAGCACGTCGTCCTCCGGGCAGGCCTCCACGCAACCTCCACAGCCGACGCAGAGTGCGGGATCGATCTTGGGGTAGAGCGAGGGAGGGTCCCCTCCTCCTCGTTCGGTGGTGCGGGCGAACGCCTTGCGGGCCGAACGCTGGCGTCGGGCCTCCAAAGCAAAGCCGGCGACCGCGACCGCGCCGAGCGACGCGACCACCATGATCGTCGTTGAATCGAACGTCATGGCGACTCCTGACAACGTGATGGCATGGGGTTAAGTGGTTCTAGATTGAGCAATCGTCGTGCCATGGGTGGATCGAGCCAGCCTCGCTGGATCGCGCGGCGGGATCAGCAGAAGCGGGGGTACCGGGACCCCTCTGAAGTCCGCCAGGTCGCTCCGGACACGCTGTTTGCAATCCGGTTGGCCAGCGCTGGCTTCGCTTAGGAAAGCCTCTTGCGCAGCTTGTACTGCGATTTCAGGACTTCGTAGCCGAGGCCCTTGTAGAACTCGTGGGCCTCGGTGCGGATCACGTTGGAGCGGATCGAGACGATCCCATACCCGCGCTCGCGCGCCCACGCCTCGGCCGACGCCATGAGCGCCTTGCCGATGCCGCGGCCGCGCGCCGTCTCGTCCACCACCAACCCGCCGACTTCCGCGTCGGGATCGGATTCGAGAAGCCGTCGCCCGAACACGTGGACCCACCCCACCGGGCTCCCGCCCGGGTCCTCGGCGATGAAGACGCGGGCGTCCTCGGATCTCTCGAGCGCCCGGAAGCGGCGCTCGATCTGCTCGGCGGTGGAGGGATACCCGAGCTGCGTCGCGAGGCGCGCGGCGGCGCCGGCGTCCTCGATCCTCATCGGTCGGACTAGAAATCGTACCGAGTTCATGGCGTAATGGACTGATGGTGGCGATCGGAGGGTTGAAATGCAAGGGAAGGGTGCCCTTCGGCGCCGGGCTCGCCGTGGCGATCGCGCTTTTGGGCTGTGCGCAGGACACCAGTCGGCTCAGCAAAGTGCTCACCGCGCGATTCGCCGCCGAAGGCATCGTCCGCCGCGCCGACAACATCGTCTTTCGCTACACGCACGGGCTGGGAACGCGCGCGGCTGGGTGGGAGGACCGGATCGCATCGATCGTCGTCACGCGCCAAACCGTATACATCCACAAGAACGAGAAGGTAGGACTGGAGATCAATCCACACACCCGACGGGTTTGCGACGTCGAGCGCCGGCAGGGGCGCGTCCGCGTCTGTGCGGGAACGGGCCAATCGGCCGAGATATGGTCCTTTGTTCCTTCCGATGACGCGGAGGGATGGACGCGGGATCTCCGCGCCGCGATTCGCTCCAGATCGCCCGCGTCGACACCGTAGCGGCGCCCTCTCCGGTCGACATCGGGTGAGTGGACACCCTGGCGCGCCTGATGTATAAATCGACCCCGTTATGCTGCGTCTGCTCCCCAAAGAAGGGCGATTCTTCGAGCTCTTCGAAGCCCAGGCGGCCAAGGTCCACGAAGCCGCCCGCGCGCTCCACGAGATGACTCGGAATTACGATCAGATCGAGGAGAAGGCCCGCCATATCAAGGTCCTCGAGACACAGGCCGACCACATCACGCATGACATCATCGACAAGCTCAACCGCACGTTCATCACCCCCTTCGACCGCGAGGACATTCACGCGCTCGCGAGCGCGCTCGACGACGTGCTGGACAACATCGAGGGCGTCTCCAGCCGCCTGACGCTCTTCAATATCCGCTCGGTGACGCCGGAGACCCTTCAGCTGACGTCGATCATCGAGCAGGCCTGCGGGGCCATCGTCGAGGCGGTGAAGCACCTGACCGACCTGCGGACGATCAGCGAATTCTGCATTCAGATCAATCATTTGGAGAACGAGGCCGACCACATCTCCCGGAATTGCACCGCCAAGCTGTTCCACGAGGAGACCGACTTCCGTGAGCTGATCAAGTGGAAGGAGATCTACGGCCGCCTCGAGGCGACCACGGACGACTGCGAGGACGTCGCGAACATCCTGGAGGGGATCGTCGTCAAGAACAACTGACGGCCACCGGCGCGTGGGACCAGGCGACCCGAACTCCCTCTACATACTCGCCATCATCGCGGTTGCCCTCGTCTTCGATTTCCTAAACGGATTCCACGACGCCGCCAACTCCATCGCCACCGTCGTCTCCACGCGTGTCTTGACGCCCGGGCTCGCGGTCGCCTGGGCGGCCTTCTTCAATTTCCTCGCGGTTTTCGTTCTCGGGGTCGCCGTGGCCAAGATGGTGGGGAAGGGAATCATCGTCTCCGAGGCCGTGAACAATCACGTCATCCTTTCGGCATTGACCGGCGCGATCACCTGGAACCTGCTCACGTGGTTGCTGGGATTGCCGACTTCCTCCTCTCACGCGCTCATTGGCGGGTTGGTGGGCGCGGCGCTCTGCTACAAGGGGGTGGGAGCGGTGATCCTCCCCGGCCTCACCAAGACCGCGGTCTTCATCGTCGTAGCGCCCATGATCGGGCTCATCCTGGCGTACATCAACATGGTCGCGATGTCTTGGATCTTTCGGCGCGCGGTGCCGGGGCGCGTCGACCGGCTCTTCCGGCGGCTCCAGCTCGTCTCGGCGGCGCTCTATTCATTGGGTCACGGGGGCAACGACGCACAAAAGACCATGGGGGTCATCGCGCTCCTCCTCTACAGCACCGGTCGGATCGACCACTTCTACATCCCCCAATGGGTGGTGGTGATCTGCGGCGTGGCGATCGCTCTCGGCACCCTATCCGGAGGCTGGAGGATCGTCCACACCTTGGGGGCGCGCATCACCAAGCTCCGGCCGGTGGGGGGCTTCTGCGCGGAGACCGCGGGGGCGATCAGCCTCTTCGGGGCCACGCATCTCGGAGTTCCGGTTTCCACGACACACACCATCACTGGCGCGATCGTCGGGGTCGGCGCGACCCAGCGTCTTTCGGCCGTCCGCTGGGGCGTGGCCGGCCGCATCGTCTGGGCCTGGGTGCTCACCATTCCGGCGTCCGCCGGCACGGCGGCCCTAACCTACCTCCTCACCTCGCGACTCCCCGGTTAGCCGCTCGATGCCCCGACGGACGCCATGACGCCCCCGCGCGATCGGTCGATCCTCTACGCGGCGGCGTTTCTCCGGGCGCTCGCCACCGCGATGATCGCGGTCTTGATCGGGATCCATCTCGCCAAGCTCGGCTTTGACCCGGCCACGATCGGCTCGGTGGTATCCGCGGGGCTGGCCGGCGCCGCCGCCGCGGCGCTCGTCGTCACCCTGGCCGCGGATCGGATCGGCCGGCGTCGCGCGCTTGTCGCTGCTGGGGCTGCTCGGCGCGCTCGGGCGGCGCGGTCGTGGCGCTCGCCGCACAACCGGTCGTCGTGTGGCTCGCCGCGTTCTTCGGGATGCTGAACGGGATGGGGCGCGACCGGGGCGCGTCGATGATCCTGGACCAGGTGCTCCTTCCGTCGACGACGACCGATGATCGGCGGACCTACGCGTTCGCCTACTACAACGTGGTTCAGGACGTGGGACACGCGCTCGGCTCGCTGCTGGCCGGTCTTCCCGCGCTCCTGCGGCCCGCTCCTCCATCTCCCGGAGGGGGATCGCTCCGATGGGCGGTCGGGCCTCTACGCGCTGCTTCTCCTCGTGACCGCGATTCTCTACAGCGGCCTTTCGCCGGCCGCGGAGCCCGCGAAGGCCACGAAGAAGGTCGACGGTCACCCCGGAGACGCGGCGGATCGTGACGAGGATCTCCGCGCTCTTCGCGCTCGACAGCCTCGGCGGCGGTTTCCTGACGACCGCGATGCTCTCCCTCTTCTTCTTCACCCGGTTCGGAGTGGGCGAGGGGGTCGTCGGGGTCCTCTTCTTCGCGGCGCGCGCCGCGAACGCGCTCTCCCACGTCGGCGCGGCCTGGCTGGCGCGCCGGATCGGGCTCGTGAACACGATGGTCTTCACCCACATTCCGTCCAGCCTGCTGCTCGTGACGGTGCCGTTCGCTCCGACCTTTCCGATCGCCGCGGCGCTCTTTGTTCTCCGCGAGGGGCTGGTCGAGATGGACGTGCCGACGCGCCAGTCCTACGTCATGGCCGTGGTCCGGCCCGAGGAGCGGACGTTCGCTTCCGGCGTGACGCACCTCGTTCGCTTGAGCGCGTGGGCGATCGCCCCAGGATTCGCCGGGCTCTTCATGCGGGGAGCATCGCTCGCCGCGCCGCTCTTCATCGGCGCCGGGATGAAGATCGCCTACGACGTCCTGCTCTACTCGGCCTTCCGGTCCGTGCGGCCGCCGGAGGAGTCCTCGGGCTAGGGCTTTCGCGCCACGAAGTAGTAGTTCTGGCTGAGGCGCGAGAGGGGAACGCCCAGAATGGCGTCGATCCAATCCCAGGCCCGGGCCGCGCCGCGCGACCGGCGGATCGCGTGGGGGAGCCGTGCCCCGAAGTTCCGAGGGAGAATTCCATAACGGCGGACGTCCAAGACGATGAGCCCGGCCCCGGCCGCCAGCGCCTCGATATCGGAGCGTTCGTAGCGATAATCGTGGCGGTGCAGCCCCGGCACCCTCCGCGCGGCCCAGTCGATCCAGCTCCAGCGGTTGGGAAGGTGGTAGCAGACGAAGATCCCGCCCGGCCTGAGCATCCGCGCGATCTCGCCAAGGCTCCCCGCCTCCGTGCCACCGGTCTCTCGGACATGCTCGAGAACGCCGACCGACGCGACCGCGTCAAAGGAGCCGTCCGGATAGGGAAGGCGGGTGGGCTGACGCTCGTCCCCGCGGGTGAAGGGGTAGCCCGGATCGGGAAGCCAGCGGACGAACGCGCCTTCCAGGAGCGAGAACCCCGACGCCCGATACCCGGAGCGCTGGAGGAAGTAGGAGAAGTGACCGTTGCCCGTCCCCCAATCCAGGACGCGGCCCCCAGCCGAAACGTGACGAATCACCAGATCGTAAAGCCGCCGGTATTGATGCGCGCTCAGGAGGCTTCCGAATTGGAGAAGGGAATCCTCCGGATGCTCGTCCCCGCGCGTGACCAACTCGGCGAGGATCGCCTCCGCCGACGGCTGACTCATCCTGCCGGGGAGACTCCGAGGATTTTGTCGCCGCCGTGCTCCAGGTAGGCCGCCACCGCGTCGCGCCGCTTGGCCTCCACCTGGCGCAGAAGCCGAATGAACTCGGGCTCGGCGCGGATCGCGTCGAACCACGGGTCCCGGGTCATCCGCGCGGGCTGGTAGAACCCGCCTTCGACGACGCGCTGGAGGACCCGCAGAGCCTCCTCGGATTCGCGCAGGTACGCGAACGTCCGCGCGGTGAAGTAGAGGCCCTCCGGATCGCGGAACGTCGATTCCGAGACGACCCGAAGCGATTCGATGCACGCCTCACGGTTACCCGACAGGGCGGCGAGCTGGGAATCGTAAATGGCAAGGCCCTGGGTCGATTGGATCCGCTCCCGGGTCTTGACGTAGATCTCGATCGCTTCCTCCACCTGGCCCTTCGCGGCCAATGCGTATGCCGCCATGTAGCGCGAATCGTCCTGCTCGGACTCCATCGCGCGATCGTAGTCACCCATCATGTAGTAGGTGTAACAAGCGCTGGTTCGCACGGAGGGATCGAGACGCTTGGCGTGCTCGTATGCGGCCACGGAGGGTTCCAAGAGTCCACAGTACCGACACGCGTGCACCAAGCCGGCATAGAGATCGGCGTCGTTGGAGCGATGCCGCGCCCTCTCGAGGAGGCGGATCATGGCCTCCTGGCAGCGCCCCATCTCCACTTCGAGGTAGACGTAGAGATTGTGGGCGAGCGACAGATCGGGATTGATCGAGAGCGCGCGATGGAATGCGTCGGCCGCGCGAAGCAAGTTCTCTTCGGTTTGGTCCTCGGTGTGATACTTGGCCAACACCCGGTAGATTCGCCCCAGCTGCGCCCAGCCGGGAGCGTAGTTCGCGTCCTCCTCCAGGCATTGGAGGTAGAAGTCCCGGGCCAGCAGCCACCCTTCCGGGTTCCGTCCCAGCTGATTCGCGCGGAGGTAGAACTCATACGCCTTCGCGGTCGCCGGGACGTCGCGCTGCAGCGTCTGCCGCTCCCGGCTGGCGAGGGGAAGCGACAGGGAGTCGACGATGTGCCGGGCCAATGAATCTTGAAGCTGGAACAGATCGCCCAACGAGACCTGCGTCGAATGAGTCCAGACCACGGTCCCCGACGGTGCTTCCACGAGCTGCGTCGCCACCCGCATCTGGTCGCCGGCCCGGAGCAGGGTGCCGGTGAGCACGAGGTCGACCTCGGCCTCCTGAGCGATCTGCTTCAGGTCGGGAGTCGCGCCGGCAAACCGGGCGGCCGAGAGGTGAGACCGAACCACCAGCGATTCGATGCCGGCGAGCGAAGCGATGATGGCGTCGGGGAGGCTGAAGGTCAGGAACTCGCACTCCGGGTCGGGACGGAGGCAGCGAAAGGGGAGCACGATGAGCCGCCGTACGGCGCGCGCCCGCGTCGCCTCTCCCGTCTCGAGAAGCGCCAGCGCCCCCCGCAAATCCTCGGCCATCGCCTGGGCGATGGGATAGCGGTCGCGCGGGCTCTTGGCAAGCGCGCGTTGGATGACGCGGTCGACCGCGGCGACGGCGGGCGGTCCCGATAGGGCCGCCGGGCTTTCGAAGAGCACCGCGTGCCGGACTTCACCGGCGGAATGCCCCGGGAAGGCCGGCTGGCCGGCCAGCATCTCGTAGAGGAGCGTGCCCACCGAGAAGAGGTCGGTCCGGGCGTCCAGCAATTCGCCCTTCCATTGCTCCGGCGCCATGTAGCGAGGCGTCCCGACAGCGAACCCGGTTCGGGTGAGGGACATTTCGGTCTCGGCGCCGGTGTCCCGGTACGTCCGCGCGAGCCCGAAATCGAGAAGCTTCACGCCGTGCGGGGTGAGAAACACATTCGTCGGCTTGAGGTCGCGGTGGATGATCTGATGGTGATGAAGGGCCTCGAAGCGCGGAAAGAACGCCGAGCGCGATCGGCCCCGCTTCGCCGAGGGGGAGCGGGCCGGCCTCGAGCCTGGCCGCGAGGGGTCGCCCCTCCAGGAGCTCCATCGCGATCCAGAGCTCGCCGTCCTCTTCGCCAACGTCGTAGAGCTGGCAGACATTGGGATGATTGATGCGCGCCGCCGCTCGGGCTTCCCGCCAGAACCGCTCGCGCGCCCCATCGGCCGCGGCCTCATCCCGGATCATCTTGATGGCGACCCGCCGCCCCAGTCGCTCGTCGTCCGCGGCGTAGACGACCCCCATGCCTCCTTGTCCGAGGCGATCTCGGAGCCGGAAGGAGCCGATCCGTTCGCGCATGACGCAAGTATAGTACGTCCGCGGCGAGCGGGGTTGGGGGTGGGGGTGCTACCTCAGGCGGGCTTCTTGACGACGAGCACGTTGCAGTGGGCGTGCGCGATGACGTGCGACGCGACGCTCCCCAAGAAGAGCTTGGAGAGGCCGCTCCTGCCGTGTGATCCCACCACGATCAGGTCGGCTCCGTCCCTGCGCGCTCCTTCGACCAGGGCCGGTCGGGGATCGGACGGAATCATCCGGCCCTCCGCGTTGAGTCCCGCCTTCTTGAGCTCCGCCGCGGCTCGATCGGCCAAGTCCCGGTGGTAGGTCTCCTGTGCCTCAATCACCTGCGCGATCGCCCCCGGCGCCGCCGCTTCGCCCGGGCCGATGAAGACCGGCGCCGATGCCGAGACGACGATGAAGCGCGTCTCCTTCGGCCACACGGCCGTCTTCACGTAATCGACCGCGGCCCTGGAGAAGGGCGAGTCGTCAACTCCGATCCAGACGTTCATGGACACCTCCGTTCCTCGAGTGCGTTCGGCATAGCCGGGCTACTTCGACGCCTCGAACTTGAGCGCGGTCGAGTTCATGCAGTAGCGCAGCCCCGTCGGCTTGGGGCCGTCGTCGAAGACGTGCCCGAGGTGCGCCTGGCACCGGGCGCACCGGATCTCATCTCGGTCCATGCCGAGCGTCTGATCCGTCTTGGAGGCCAGATTCTCCTTCGCGATCGGGGCCCAAAAGCTCGGCCACCCCGTGCCCGATTCAAACTTGGTGTCGGACGAGAAGAGGTCGGTGCCGCAGCAGACGCACTTGTAGATTCCCTTGGCGTGGTTGTCCCAGTACTTGCCGGTGAACGCGATCTCGGTGCCCGCCTCCCGGGTCACGCGGTATTGCTCCGGCGTTAGGAGCTGCTTCCACTCATTCTTGGACTTCTCCACTTTGCTCACCGTGACAAATCCTTTCTTCGCTGAGGAGTAAATCTTGATCTTGCCGGACGCCGCCGGCGCCGCCGCGATCAACGCCGCGCCGACGAGAACCCCCACTCCCACTCGCCATTTCATCGATCCGCTCCCTCCGATAGAGATTCTCTCGCGCCAGCCGGCGCGCTCGATTATCATCCGCCGGGTCTCGCCCCTACCAGAGGGGACAGAGCCCCGACCAGTGCGAACGTAGCGGCCCTTCATGATCCAAGGAGCCCCATGTCAGCCACGGACGGTGCCCCGGCAATTCTCGCCCTGGAAGATGGCAATTTCTTTGAAGGCAAGGCTTTTGGAAGAATCTCTGAGACTTCAGGCGAAGTAGTCTTCAATACCGCCCTCTGCGGCTACCAGGAAGTTCTCACCGACCCGTCCTACCGCGGCCAGATCGTCGTGATGACCTACCCCCATATCGGGAATTATGGCGTGAATCGGGATGACGTGGAGTCGCTTCATCCCCAGGTCGCGGGGTTTGTGGTCCGGGAGATCTCGACCCGGGCCTCTTCCTGGCGCGCTTCGGGTGAGCTCCATCGATACTTAGATGAGGCCGGGGTCGTCGGGATCAGCGAAATCGACACGCGGGCGCTGACCCGGCACATCCGGACCCACGGCGCGATGCGCGGCGTGATCTCGACTTTGGAGATGGCCCCGGGGCCCCTTGTGGAGCGGGCCCGTGCCGCCCGGTCGATGATCGGGCTCGACCTGGCCCGCGAGGTGACCTGCGCCGCCCCACACCGAATGGATGATCCGGACGCTGCCCCCGACGCCGGCCGCTTCCGGGTCGTCGCCTACGATTTTGGCATGAAGCGGAACATCCTCCGGATGTTGGCCCGGTCGGGCTGCGACGTGACGGTCGTCCCCGCGACCACCAAGGCCAGAGATGCCCTGGCGCTCCGGCCCGACGGTGTCTTTCTCTCCAACGGCCCCGGAGATCCCGAGCCGTGCCACTACGCCATCGAGGCGGCTCGCGAGCTGATCGAGGAGGTACCGGTCTTTGGCATCTGCCTCGGCCATCAGATACTCGGCCTGGCCTGCGGGGGAAAGACCTTCAAGCTCAAGTTTGGACACCGGGGCGCCAACCACCCGGTCCGGAACGTGAAGACCGGCCAGGTGGAGATTACCTCGCAAAACCATGGCTTTGCCGTCGATCCCGACCTCTTCTCCAATCCGGAGTTCGAGCTCACCCACATCAACTTGAACGACGGAACGGTCGAAGGGTTCCGACACCGGGACCAGCCGGTCTTCTCCGTGCAATACCACCCCGAGGCAAGCCCGGGCCCCCACGACAGCCACTACCTCTTTCGCGAATTCGTGGTCGAAATGGCGTCCCGGCGGGACCTTGGCCGCCGCGCCCCCGCCGTCGGGATGCCCCCGGCCTTTGCGTCTCCCGCTCTCACGCCGGGCGGCGCCTGACCCATGCCGCGCGACTCCACCTTGCGCTCGATCCTCGTGATCGGCTCGGGGCCCATCGTCATCGGGCAGGCCTGCGAGTTCGACTACAGCGGGACTCAGGCGATCAAAGCGCTTCGGGCGGAGGGAATCCGCGTCTCCTTGGTGAACTCCAATCCGGCCACGATCATGACCGATCCCGAGTACGCGGACCGCACCTACGTGGAGCCGCTCACGCCGGAGGTCTTGGAAGCGATCCTCGAGCGGGAGCGCCCCGACGCGCTCCTCCCGACGGTCGGCGGACAGACGGCGCTCAACCTTGCCGTGGAGCTCTCCAAGCGCGGCGTCCTCGACCGGCTCGGAATCCGGTTGATCGGGGCGAGCCGACGCGCGGTCGAGGTCGGGGAGGACCGCCGCCTGTTCAAAGAAGCGATGGAGAGGATCGGGCTCGACCTGCCCCGGAGCGGGTTCGCGGTGAGCCGCGACGAGGCCCTTCGCGTGCTGCACGAGACGGGGCTGCCAGCGGTCATCCGTCCGTCCTTCACGCTCGGGGGCACGGGGGGCGGGATCGCCTACAACATGGAGGAATTCGAGCGGGCGGTGGCGCGGGGCCTCGAGCTCTCGCCGGTGCACGAGATTCTGATCGAGGAATCGGTGATCGGCTGGAAGGAATACGAGCTGGAGGTGATGCGCGACCGGGCGGACAACTTCGTCGTGATCTGCTCGATCGAGAATTTCGATCCGATGGGAATCCATACCGGGGACTCGGTGACCGTGGCCCCGGCACAGACGCTGAGCGACCGGGAATACCAGGCGATGCGGAATGCCGCCCGCGCCATCATCCGCGAGGTGGGCGTGGAGACGGGTGGGTCGAACATCCAGTTCGCCGTCGATCCGACCTCGGGCCGGATGGTCGTGATCGAGATGAACCCGCGCGTCTCCCGTTCGTCCGCGCTCGCCAGCAAGGCCACCGGGTTTCCGATCGCGAAGATCGCCGCGCTGCTCGCGATCGGCTACCGCCTCGACGAAATCCGGAACGACATCACGCGCGTCACGCCCGCGTGCTTCGAGCCGGTTCTGGACTACGTCGTGGTGAAAATACCGCGCTGGGCGTTCGAGAAATTCCGTGACGCCAGCCCTCTCCTGGGCACCCAGATGAAGTCGGTGGGCGAGGTGATGGCGATCGGGCGCACCTTCAAGGAGGCGCTCCAGAAGGGGCTGCGGGGCCTGGAAACCGGCGGTGACGGCTTCGGCCGCGGCAACCTCGACGACGCGCGGATCAAGGAGAAGCTCCTCTCACCCGATCCCGACCGGATCCTCTACGTGAAGCGCGCCTGCGAGCTGGGCTGGCGCCACGAGGAAATCCACCGCATGACCGGGATCGACAGCTGGTTCCTCGACCAGATCCAGCAGATCGCCGACATGAAAGAGCGGATCGGCCCCGATCTCGACGACGGGATCCTTCGCGACGCGAAACGGATGGGCTTTTCGGACGCCCGCATCGCGGCCCTGTCGGGCCGCCGTGAAGAGGAGGTGCGCGCCCGCCGGATGGCGGCGGGGATCCGGCCGGTCTACAAGCGGGTCGATACCTGCTCGGCCGAATTCGAGTCCCACACCCCTTATCTCTACTCGACCTACGAGCAGGAGTGCGAGGCGGATCCGACCGATCGTCGGAAGGTGATGATCCTGGGCAGCGGTCCAAACCGGATCGGCCAGGGGATCGAGTTCGACTACTGCTGCTGCCACGGCGCCTTCGCCTTCAAGGAGGAGGGGTTCGAGACGATCATGGTGAACTGCAATCCGGAAACGGTCTCGACCGACTACGACACGTCCGACCGTCTCTACTTCGAGCCGCTCACCTTTGAGGACGTGATGAACGTCGTCGAGCGGGAGCGACCCGAAGGGGTTGTGATCCAGTTCGGAGGTCAGACGCCGCTCCGGCTCGCGCTGCCGCTCCACCGCGCGGGGGTGCGCATTCTGGGGACCAGCCCCGATTCCATCGACGTGGCGGAGGACCGGAAGCGCTTCAGCGCGCTCCTGTCGCGATTGGACATTCCGCAGCCGCAGAGCGGAACCGCGACATCCCTCGACGAGGCGAAGGTCGTGGCGGCGCGGATCGGCTATCCGGTGCTGGTGAGGCCGTCCTACGTGCTGGGCGGTCGCGCCATGGCGATCGTCTATGACGAGGCCCACCTCGAGGAATACGTGCGGGAGGCGGTCGAGGCATCGCCGGCGCATCCCATCCTGGTCGACCGCTTCCTCGAGGATGCCTACGAGGTGGACGTGGACGCGGTGGCCGACGGCGAGCGCGTCGTGATCGGCGGAATCCTGGAGCACATCGAAGAGGCGGGAATCCACAGCGGGGACTCCTCGATGGTCCTTCCCACCGTCACCATCCCCGAGCGGCTCCTCGACCGGATCCGCGGCGCGACCCGGGAGCTGGGCCTGGCGCTGGGAGTCCGGGGCCTGATGAACATCCAGTTCGCCATCAAGGAGGAAACGGTCTACGTCCTGGAGGTGAACCCCCGCGCCTCTCGGACCATCCCGTTCATCAGCAAGGCGACCGGCGTCCCGCTGGCCAAGGTGGCGGCCCGGATCATGGCTGGGAAATCACTGGCGGAGCAGGGAATCGTCCGCGATCTCGAGGTGGACCGATACTTCGTCAAGGCCTCGGTCTTCCCGTTCCTCAAGTTTCCCGGCGCGGACATCCTGTTGGGCCCGGAGATGAAGTCCACGGGGGAGGTGATGGGGATTTCCGAAAACGTCGGGATCGCGTTCGCCAAGGCTTTGGCGGCGACCGGCTCGCACATTCCGACGGCGGGCACCGCGTTCGTCAGCGTGAACGACCACGACAAGGGTGGAATGCTGCCGCACGCGCGCGCGTTGTCGCGCATGGGATTTCGGATTGTGGCGACGCGCGGGACCGCCGAATTCCTCAATCGCCAGGGTGTCCCTGCGGAGATGGTCTACAAGGTGAACGAGGGACGCCCGAACGTGGTCGACCGGATCAAGAGCCGGGAGATCGATCTGGTGATCAACACCCCGTTGGGGGAGGAGTCGTTCTACGACGACGGCGCGATCCGGAAGAACGCCATCCTCTACGGCGTGCTCTGCCTCACGACGCTGACCGCGGCCGCGGCCACCGTGCAGGCGATCCGTGCGCTCAAGGAGAGGCCGCTCGAGGTGATCAGCCTCCAAGAAATCCACGCCGCGCGCCCCCAAGCGGCGCCGCGCGAAGCGGCACCCGTCTAGCGATCCCTACGCTCGACCCCCGGGCGTGTCGATGGCGCGCCAGAGATACCAGCTCGCGACCGAACGAAACGGCCTCCATCGCTCTCCGCGTTTGAGGACCTGGGCCGGAGTGGGAAGCCCGCGGGTCCCAAACGCCTTCTTAAATCCCTTCCGTACGCCGTAGTCGCCCGCCGGGAGGATATCCGGCCGCCCCAGATGGAACATGAGCAGCATCTCCACCGTCCAGCGGCCGATGCCCCGGACCGCGGTGAGACGCTCCACGATCTCCTCGTCCTCGAGGCGGCGGAGCCGGGCGAGGGTCGGGACCGTTCCGTCCAACGCCTTGGCCGAGAGGTCCTTGACCGAGGCGATCTTGCTTCGGGAAAGCCCCGCTTCCCGCAGCGCCTGATCCGGGGTCGCGAGGAAGTCCTCCGGCGAGGGGAACCGCTTCGGGCGGTAGAGCGCCAGGACGCGGGAGAAGATCGTGGCCGCCGCCTTCCCGGTGAGCTGCTGATACGCGATCGATTCCGCCAGCGCGGCGAACGGGCTTCCCGCGCCGCGGCTCTTGAATCCGCACGGACCCACGGTCGAGATCAGCTGGGCCAGCTTGGGATCGGCGTCCCGCAAGACTTGGAGCGCCTCGTCGAGGTCGAATTCGAGGGGCAAGATGCGAATGCCGCGCTAGAGGCGACCCCTCCGGCGCGGATCGATGCCGCGGATGAGCTTGGGCCGGCGGCCGAAGTCGCTGGTCTGAGACCCTCCGGACCCCGTCTGGCTTCCGGCTTGGGTCGGCCGGATCGGATGGTGCGACCCTCCCTGCGATCGGGATTTTCCGGCGGGGCGGTGGCCGCGTCCGCGGTCTCTGTCTCCCCGATCCTCGTAGCCGACGCTCTGCGCGATCTCCTTCGGCCGCATCTTGTAGTTGAAGTCGGGCAGCAGGACCCTGGGAATCGTCCGCCCGAGGAACCGCTCGATCGCGATGACGTCCTTCTGCTCCTCTGGGCTCATGAGGGTGAACGCGTCGCCGACGGCGTCCACGCGGCCCGTGCGCCCGATTCGGTGCACGTAATCCTCGGGGGTATGCGGCACGTCGTAGTTGACGACGTGCGAGATTCCCTCGACGTCGATCCCGCGCGACGCGATATCGGTCGCGACCAGGATCTGGATTCTCCCCCGCTTCAAGTCGGCCAGCGCGCGCTCTCGCTGGCTCTGGCTTCGATTTCCATGGAGCGGCGCGACGGTGAAGTTCCGCCTCGCCAGCTGGCGCGCGAGGCGATCGGCGCCGTGCTTGGTCCGCGTGAAGACGATCATGCTCCGGACCTCGGTGCGCGAGAGGAGCTCGTCGAGGAGCTCGGTCTTGAGCACGCGGGGCACCGGGTAGACCGCCTGGGTGATCCCCGCGGCCGGCCGCGACGGCGGCGCGAGGTCGATCCGGACGGGATCCCTCAGCGCTTCCTTGGCGACCTTGTTCAGGTCGGGCGGCATCGTCGCGGAGAAGAGGAGCGTCTGCCGGTCGGTCGGGAGCAGCTTGAGGATGCGTCGCAGGTCGGGCGCGAAGCCCATGTCGACCATGCGGTCGGCCTCGTCCAGGACCAGCACCTCGACGTAGTCGAGGCGCAGCGCGAGCCGCCCGTGCAGGTCGAGCAGGCGGCCGGGCGTGGCGACGAGCAGCTCCACCCCGGGATTGCGGAGCATCCGCTCCTGGGGCGGTAGGGGCACGCCGCCGTAGACGACGCCGACGTTCACGTTCGTGAAGCGTGCGTAGTCCCGCGCGTTCGTCTCGACCTGAGCGGCCAGCTCGCGCGTCGGCGTGAGCACCAGGGCGCGGAGCCGCCGCGGGCCGTCGAGGAGTCGCGTCAGGATCGGAAGGACGAACGCGGCGGTCTTTCCGGTCCCGGTCTGCGCGGCGGCGATCAGATCCCTGCCGCTCAGGACGACGGGGATCGCCTTTGCGTTGGATGGGGAGGGGTTCGGTGTAACCGGCGGCACGGACGCCTTTCACGATGGCGGCGGGCAGTCCGAGGGCGGCAAATGGCAAGGGGTCTCTCTCCTTTACTGTAGGGGGATTATCATCCAGGAATGACACCATTGTGGCTCAAGGACTGGCCAAAGGATAGCAGGAACCGAAACGAGTACGTCGACTCGATCTTCCGCCGGGTCGCGCCCCGCTACGATCGACTGACCCGGCTTCTTTCCTTTGGCCAGGACGAGCGCTGGAAACGGACGGCGATCGAGCTGCTTCCGCCCGATCACGGCGGCGGGAGGATCCTCGATCTCGCGACCGGCACCGGCGCCTTTCCCAGCCTTCTGCGTCAATCGGGCTATCGCGGCATGATCCTCGGCATTGACCGGAGCCAGGCGATGATCGCGCGCGCTCGGGTCAAGTGCGCCGCGCTCACGAGAGTCGAGTTCGCGCGCGGGGACCTGAACGCACTCCCGGTCGCGGCGGAGACGTTCGAAGGGATTCTGGTCGGCTACGGTCTTCGCTACCTGGACAACCTTCGCGCGGGGGCGGACGCGGCCTTCCGCGCCCTCCGTCCGGGCGGCGTGCTCGTCACGCTCGACTTTGGCCTTCCCATTCGGCGTTGGTATCGGAGCCTCTGCCTCGCCTACCTCTTTCTCTTTGGAACGCTCTGGGGATTGGTGCTCCACGGAAGGCTCGACACCTACTGGCACATCGTGGAATCGCTTCGGGCGTATCCGGGCCAAGCCGCGCTGGGAAAGGCGCTGGAAGAGGCGGGGTTCGTCGAGGTCGCGATCGCGGAGCAGCTCGGCGGGATCTCGGTCATCGCGCGCGCGAAGAAGCCCGGCGGGACGGACGGAGCGGCGCCCCCGCGCTACAAGAGCAAGTAGATCGAGATTCCCAAGGCGACGGCCATGAGCGCGAGCCCCGCGGGCACGAGCACCCGGACCGCTCCGCGGCCCAGCAGCGACGCGACACCCACCTTGAACACCGTGTTCGAGAGAATGCCGATGGCGATCGCCTGCGCCGCCGCCGCCGCCACCGCGGGCTCGGAGGCGCTCTTGGCCATCGAGATCGTCAATGCGTCCATATCGGTGAGGCCGAGGATCGCGCCCGAAACGACGAGGCCCAAGTTCCCCCACTGAATCTTCGCCACATGCACCCCCACCAGGACGACCTGAAAGAGCACCGCCATCTGAAGGGCCGCGCGGAGCTCGAGCGGATTGTCGGGCTCGGCGACGTGGTCGGTTCCCGGTTGGGGCCGCCGCCAACCCGCGACGGTGATGCCAAGGCCGATCAGAAACGGCGCCGCGGCATAGGGGAGCAGCGCGGTCATGAGCGCTTGATTCAAGACCGCGGTAGCCACGAGGATGCGCAGGAACATCATCGTGCACGCGGCGAGAATGCCGAACGCCAGAGGCCGTGCCACCTCCGGCCGATGCGCGCTGGCCCGAGAGAAGGCGAAGGTAACGCTGGTGGAGGAGATGAGCCCGCCGAGGAGTCCCGCCAAGAGGTACCCATGCCGCACGCCGGCCGCGCGCCGCGCGATAAACCCGGCGAAGCTGATCCCCGAAAAGAGCAGGACCAGAAGCCAGAGCTCGCGTGGGCGAAACAAGCCCCAGGGACCGTAAGGGCCCTGGGGCAAGAGCGGAAGGATCACGACCGCCATGACCGCGAAGCGGGCTCCCGCGCGGATCTCCGCGTCGTCGAGGCGGGAGACCGCCGAGTGGAGCCGCGACTTCTCGACGAGAAGGAGTGAGGTCACCGCGATCACGCCGCTCGCAAGCGCGAGGAAGCCGAGCCCCGCGAGGGTGCCGGCGGAGAGCGTGACCAGGGCCGCCACCTCGGTGGTCGCGTCGACGTCGCGGTGGCTCACCGCGAGATAGGCGGCGACCACCAGCGCCACGCCGCCGGCCAAGAGGACGACGGCGAGCGCGGTCGCGCCGAGCGTCCAGGTCCATCCGGCGAGTCCGGCCAGCGCGCCGAGGAGCGTGAAGGTGCGCACGCCGCCGAGTCGCGCGGTGGGGCCCGTCGCGTGGCCCGACCATTGCCGCTCCACGCCGACCGCCGCGCCGCAGATGGCCGCGACCACGATACGGAGGACTACCGAGGAATCGAATTGCATCTAACGACCCGAAAACACCGGGACGTGAGCCGCGAAATCCGTGTCGCGGTCGCTCAACGCCCGGCCGCGCCGAGGAGCTTGCGGAGCACGTAGGGGAGAATCCCCCCATGCTCGTAGTAGCGGGCTTCTTGCGGTGTGTCGATCCGCACCAGGACCTGAATGGTGCGGGGCGCCGCCGAGGCATCGTCGCCGATGCGCACCTCGATCGTGGAGCCGCGTGAGATCCCTCGTTGGAGAAGATCCGAGATGTCCGGCGACGTCGTACCGCTCCCGTCCTGTCAGCCCGAGCGATTCGGCGCCCTCGCCGGCGGAGAATTGGAGCGGCAGGATTCCCATCCCGATGAGATTGCTCCGGTGGATTCGCTCGTAGCTCTGGGCGATCACCGCGCGGACTCCGAGGAGCTTGGGACCCTTCGCCGCCCAATCGCGGGAGGAGCCGGATCCGTATTCCTTGCCCGCGAGGACGATCGTGGGGACCCCCTCGGAGGCATAGCGCCTGGCGGCGTCGTAGATCGTCATCTGCTCGCCGCTCGGGAGGTGGGCCGTGAACCCGCCCTCGACCTCGGGCACGAGCCGGTTCCGTATCCGCACGTTCGCGAACGTGCCGCGGACCATGACCTCGTGGTTTCCTCGCCGCGAGCCGTACGAGTTGAATTCGAGCGGCGGGACACCGTGCTCTTCCAGGTAGCGTCCGGCGGGGCTCCCCCGCTTGATCGAGCCGGCCGGAGAGATATGGTCGGTGGTGACGCTGTCACCGAGGAACGCCAGGATCCGCGCCCCCAAGACGTCGGTGAGCGGAGCGGGCTGGAGCGGCATGCCCTCGAAATAGGGCGGGAGCTTGACGTAGGTTGATTTTGGCTCCCAGGCGTAGCGGTCCCCCTCCGGGATGGGCAGCGTCCGCCATGTCTCGTCGCCGGTGTAGACATCCTTGTAGGTCCTCTGAAACGTCTCCGATTGAACGGCGGAACCGATCGTGTCGTGGATCTCTCGTTGGGATGGCCAAAGGTCGCGAAGGAAGACCGGAGCCCCCTTCGGATCATTCCCAATCGGCTCCGAGTTGAGGTCGATGTCGACGCGCCCGGCGAGCGCGTAGGCGACGACCAGAGGGGGCGAGGCGAGGTAGTTCGCCCGCACCTCCGGATGGATCCGCCCCTCGAAGTTTCTGTTTCCGCTCAGCACGGCCGCCACCACCAGGCTGTTCGCCTCCACCGCGCGGGAGATCGGTTCGGGGAGGGGACCGCTGTTCCCGATGCAGGTCGTGCAGCCGTACCCCACCGTATAGAAACCGAGCTGTTCCAGGAATGGCGTGAGCCCCGCCTTGCCCAAGTATTCGGTGACGACCTTGGAGCCCGGCGCGAGGCTCGTCTTGACCCACGGCTTGGTCTTGAGGCCCCGCTCGATCGCGCGCTTGGCCAAGAGCCCCGCGCCGACCATGACGGATGGATTCGACGTGTTCGTGCAGCTGGTGATCGCCGCGATGACCACGGCCCCGTCGGAGAGCGGGAAGGTCTCCCCGGCCATGGTGACCTTGGACGCGGGCGCCATCGTCGCGACATTTCCGTCTCCGCCCTCACCTTCCCACCGGCCGACGCCGTCCGGCGCCGTCCCCGTCTTGCGAGCGACCTTCAACGTGGGGAGCGCGGCGGCGAAATTGCGCTTCACGTCGCGGAGCGGGACCCGATCTTGCGGTCTGCGCGGACCGGCCAGGCTTGGCTCCACCCGCCCCAGGTCGAGCGAGAGATGGTCCGAGTATTCCGATTCGGGGGAATCGGGTCCGTGGAACAGACCCTGCTCCCTGGCGTACGCCTCGACCAGCCGCACGTGATTCTGCGAGCGTCCCGTGAAGGCGAGGTAGCGAAGCGTCTCGGAATCGATCGGGAACATGCCGCAGGTGGCGCCGTATTCGGGCGCCATGTTGGCGATGGTCGCGCGGTCGGCCACCGGGAGCGCGGCGAGCCCCGGGCCGTAAAATTCGACAAACGAGCCGACCACGCCCTTCTTGCGGAGCATCTCGGTGACGGTCAGAACCAAGTCGGTCGCTGTCGCGCCCTCCGGAAGCGATCCGCTCAGCTTGAACCCGACCACCCGCGGCAGGAGCATCGACACCGGCTGGCCGAGCATCGCGGCCTCCGCCTCGATCCCTCCCACCCCCCAGCCCAACACCCCGAGCCCATTGATCATCGTGGTGTGGGAGTCGGTCCCGATGAGGGTGTCGGGGTAGGCGAGGGCGGGGGAGCCCGAGGTGGTGAAGACCACGCGAGCGAGGAACTCGAGGTTCACCTGGTGGACGATCCCGGTGGCCGGCGGGACGACGCGGAAATTTCGGAAGGCGCGCTGCCCCCAGCGGAGGAAGAGGTATCGCTCGCGGTTTCGCTCGAATTCCTTCTTCGAGTTCAACAAGAGCGCGGCGCTCGATCCGTACTCGTCGACCTGGACCGAGTGGTCGATCACCAGCTCCGCGGGCTGGAGCGGATTGATCTTGGAGGGGTCTCCACCAAGAGTCGCCATCGCGTCCCGCATCGCGGCGAGGTCAACGACCGCCGGCACGCCGGTGAAGTCCTGAAGGAGGACGCGGCTCGGGGTGAACGAGATCTCCCGATCGGGCTCCGCGGTCGGATTCCACCGGGCGACCGCCTCGACATCCTCACGACGGACCGATTGTCCGTCGGTCGTCCGGAGCAGATTTTCGAGAAGAACCTTGAGCGAGTAGGGGAGGCGTTCGATCGGAAGGCCGTGGCGCGCGAGCGCGCCAAGCCGGTGGATCTGGTAGGAGCCGCTCCCGACCGAGAGGGTGGAGAGGGCGCCAAAGGGGTCGTTCATCTCCCAGAGAATAGACGAGACGGCGCGTTTGTGGAAACGCAGACGAAAATCCGGCTTTCGACAGTCGGGCCGCTCCCGTAGAGTGCGCGCCCATGCACCCTGGTGAACGCTCCGAGGCTGATCCCAGTGCGACGCCGCCCAGCACGCCTCCTTCCAAACGACGGATTCTTGGCGGGATCGCGCTCGGCATTCTCGTGGTGGCCGCCCTCGCCTGGGCGGGGTTCGCGCTGGCGCCGCACTTCACCCGCGAGCGCATCGAGAGCTTGGTCCGCGGCGCCGGTCCGTGGGGGCCGATCGTGCTCCTGGGTCTCCAGGCTGGGCAGATTCTGGCCGCACCGATTCCGGGAATCTTCGTTCCGATCCTGGCCGGGCTGCTCTACGGCCCGTTTTGGGGCTCCCTCATCACCATGGCAGGGTCTTGCGTCGGCTCGGTGGGGGCCTACTGGATTGGCCGGAGCGGGGGACGGTCGATCGCGAAGCGGCTCATCGGAGAGGCTCCGCTCGAGAAGGCGCACCGGCTGATCGGGGGAAGGCGCTGGGTGGCGCTCATCCCGCTCTTTCTCATTCCCTTCTCTCCCGCGGACTCCCTCTGCTTTGTGGCGGGCATCGTCGGGATGGAGTGGAAGCGCTTCTGGGTGGCCGTGATCCTCGGCCGACTGCCGAAAGACGCTGTCGTGGCGGCGGGAGCTGCTCTGGGATGGGGCGCGCTTCGTTTCTAGAATCCCATGCCCTTCTTCACGATCTTCAGCGGGGTTCCGCTCTGGATCTGTGCCGTCCCGCGCGTGCTGTTCAGGATCGCCCCGTCTTCCACGCCGATCGCGAGACTGCCGAAATCGGTCCAGATGGCCGAGAACTCCGCGGTCCGCTTGGCCGGAGCGATCGTGAGGACGTCGGCGCCCACCTTCAATTTGGCGGGATCGCGTAGCGCTGCGATGCTCCGGATCGATTGGTAGACCTGATCGATCCCCACCGTTCCCTTGGACTGGCCCAAGATCTCCAGAAATTGCCCCGGATGGATCCGAACGAATCCGGCGGCCATGATCCCCTCGCCTTCCTCCGATTGGAGCGTGACGGTTCCGATCCAGGCCGGGAAGTCGCGGAATTGCTCCGAGCGTCCGGTCGCCCCGGTGATCGTATGGTGCGCCGTGAGCGAATCGACGTACTCGGCGGGGGTCACCGTGGAGTCGCGGGTCGACCCCAAGGTGATCTGCATCGACGCGCCCAGCTCCTCGCTGGCCGCGAGGAGCGCCGACGGCATGTTCTGATAGGTCCACCCGCTTGGGAGGATGATCTGAAACGCCAGCCCCGGATGGTAGAAGCGGTTCGCCTCGAAGTAGCCGGCGCGGCGGATCGTCGCCGAAGACGAGTCCCTCGATCTGCTGTCGGTATTCCGCCGCGCGGATGAGCAGGTCGCCCCGCGTCGAGGAGACCGAGGCGAGCGCGAGCTGACGGGTGCGGATTTCCCGGTCGCCGGGATCGGGGTGCGTCGAGAGAAAGCTCGGGATCGACTGCCCCTGCCGTTCTCCGATCCGCTTGAGCGTCGCGTAGGTGGCGGGAATCTCCCGGGGGTCGTAGCCGGCCCGCAGCGAGTACTTGATGCCCAGCTCGTCCGCCTGGGTCTCGTGGTCGCGGCTGTATTTCAGGAACAGCATTCCCAATCCCTGCGCGGCGACGGCGCTGTAGGGGCGGAATTGCTCGACGAAGACCGTGCCCGCGATGAGGCCGACCTGCGCGATCTGCTGCTGGGTCATCTGCTGGGCGGTGTGCCGCGCGGTGACGTGGCCGATTTCGTGGCCTAATACGCCGGCGAGCTGCGCCTCCGAGTTCATGTAGGCGAGGATCCCGCGCGTGATGTAGATGTAACCACCCGGGATGCGCGAAGGCGTTGACCACCGGCGAATCGAGGAGGCGGAAGTGCCAATCCAGGTCGGGTAGATCGGATGCCTTTGCGACCCTGAGGCCGACCGACTGGACGTACTTCGCGACAGTGGAGTCGCCGTAGAGCCCGTACTCGGCGATGATCGCCGGGTCGGACTGACGACCCATCTCCAGCTCCTTGTTGCGGGAGACGAACGAGATCTGCTTCTTCCCCGTGGCCGGATTGGTGGCGCACCCGGACAGAGGAAGGAGGGAAGCGAAGAACAATGCGACGATGAAGCGGCCGGAGAAAAGAGGGGGTCGTCCCGAGGGCATTCACGATCTCCCGAGTCCATGGGGTGATTTGAGAATCGGAATATGATACACCGTGGAGCGCGTTCCGTCTCCTGGTCCTCGCTCGACCGTCCACACAAAGGAGCCATGCCGGCCATCTCGACCGACCTCGAGCAGCTCTGCGTCCAGACGATCAAGTTCCTGTCGGCCGACGCTGTCGAGCGGGCCAAGTCGGGCCACCCGGGCGCGCCGATGGGCGCGGCCGACATGGCGTTCGTGCTGTGGTCGACATTTCTCCGCTTCGACCCCGGCGATCCGGCGTGGGTCAACCGCGATCGCTTCGTCCTCTCCGCCGGCCACGCGTCAATGCTCCTCTACTCGCTGCTCCATCTGTTCGGGTTCGATCTCTCCCTCGAGGAGATCCGGAGCTTCCGGCAGTGGGGCTCCAGGACGCCGGGACATCCGGAGCGGGGGGAGACGCCTGGCGTCGAAGCCACCACCGGGCCGCTGGGGCAAGGGTTTGGAAACGGCGTGGGCATGGCGCTTGGCCAGCGGATGGCGCGGGCGCGCTTCCCGCGGTTGGGCCAGCTGCTCGAGGGAAGGGTGTTCGGCATCGTGAGCGACGGCGATCTGATGGAAGGGGTGGCGTCGGAGGCGGCCTCCCTCGCGGGCCACTGGGGCCTGGGGGAGATCATCTATCTCTACGACGACAATCTCGTTTCCATCGAGGGGCCGACCGCGCTCGCGTGGGGCGAGGACGTGGAGCGCCGCTTCCAGGCCTACGGATGGCACACCCAGCGGATCAACGGCCATGACCGAGTCCAGGTGGAGCGGGCCCTCCAGTCCGCCATCGCCGAGTCGAACCGTCCCTCGCTCATTCTCGCCAGGACGACGATCGGAAAGGGCGCCCCAACCAAAGAGGGGAGCGCGAAGGCGCACGGTGAGCCCCTGGGCCCCGAGGAGCTCGCGCGCGCCAAAGCCGCGGCGGGATGGCCGCCCGAGCCCCCGTTTCACATTCCGGACGAAGCACGCGGGTATTTCTCGAAGCGGGCCGACGAGAAGCGACGCGAGCGCGCCGCGTGGGACCATCGGTTTGCCGCCGCGCGTTCGGAAGCTCCCGAGGAGGCGTCGCGGTGGGACGAGTTCTGGAGCCGCCGCCTGCCCGGCGATCTCGAGGCACGTCTGAACGCCGCGGTCGATCCCGGAACGGAGCTGGCCACGCGGACGTGGTCGGGGAGAGTGATTCAGGCCGCGGCGGAGGCGGTACCCGGCCTGGTGGGGGGCTCGGCCGACCTCGGCCCTTCCACCGCGACCGATATCGTCGCCGGTGGAAGCGTCGCCCCGGCCGGTCTCGATTCGGGGGCGCCGATATCCTTCGCCGGCCGGACGCTTCACTTTGGCGTCCGAGAGCACGCGATGGGAGCGATCGTGAACGGCCTCGCGCTCCACGGCGCGTTCCTTCCCTACGGCGCGACGTTCCTGATCTTCTCCGACTACATGCGGCCGGCGATCCGTCTCGCGGCGCTCACGGGGCTCCGCGCCACGTTCGTTTTCACGCACGACAGCATTTTTCTGGGGGAAGATGGTCCCACCCATCAGCCGATCGAGCAGCTCCCGTCGCTTCGGCTGATTCCGAACCTCGAGGTGTGGCGGCCCGCCGATGGGCCCGAGACCGCGGCGGCGTGGGCCTCGGCGTTGCGGCGCGAGGCGGGCCCGACGGCCCTCGTCCTCACCCGGCAGAAGCTGAAGCCGCTTCGCCGAGCCGGACCACTCGAGGCAGCCAACATTCGGAAGGGCGGCTACGTGCTCCACGAGGCGATGGGGACGAAGGCGCATGCGGTGCTTGTCGCGACCGGATCCGAGGTCCCGCTCGCGCAGGAGGCAGCCTCGATATTGGCCGAGCGAGGGATTCCGGCGCGCGTGGTCTCGATGCCGTGCGTCGAACGCTTTCAAGCCCAGTCGGAATCGTACCGGCGCGAGGTACTACCCCCCGGTGTCCGCGTCGTGCTGATCGAGGCGGCGCAAACCGACCCGTGGTGCGCGCTCGTCGGCAGCGGCGCGCTCCGGATCGGGTTGAACCGCTTTGGAGCTTCCGCGCCGGCCGAGGTGCTCGCCGAGAAGCTGGGATTCACCGCCCCCGCCGTGGCCGCGCGGGTGGCGCTCTGGCTCAAGACGGCGTGAGCCCTGCGTGAGCGATCCCCCGCCGGGAGCAGCGGCTCCAACCGAGTCGATCGGGAGCTGGCGCGCCCACCACCGCCTCGCGCTCTTGCTTGTCGTCTTCCTCGCTCTGCTGCATGTCGCTCCGTTTCTCGGCTACCTGACCGACGACACGTTCATCCATCTCCAATTCGCCAAGAATTTGGTCTCGGGCCATGGATTTTCGTTCGTGCCCGGGAACTCGACCTACGGCGACACGAGCCCGGGGTGGCTCTTCCTCCTGACGGCGGCGGGCCGCGCGACACCAGGCTCGGGCGATACGCCCGCAGATGCTGCCGTCATGCCGCCGCTCGCCGTGATCGCGAAGGCGTGGGGCACCGTCTGCCTCGTGTTCTCCGTGATATTTGTCGCGAGGCTCGGCCGGACGCTTGGCTGGCGGCCCGCGTTCGCGCTGGGCGCGGCCGCGCTCCTGGCGGCGCACGCTTGGTCCGCGCGATGGGCGCTTTCGGGCATGGAGACGCCGCTCGCCACGCTCTTGGTCACGCTGGCACTCGGTGCCGTCGCACGCTCCCTGACCGAGCGGAAGGGGACCTTCCTGGCGGGATTTCTCCTCGGGCTGGCCACACTCGCGCGTCCGGAGTGCTGGCTCCTCCTGATCCTGGCGACCGGCGCCATCGCGTATGGATCGGGGTCCAATCGAGGAAAGCGTGTCCTCGCGGCCCTCGGGGGCGCGATCCTTGGAGCAGGGCCCTGGCTCCTGGCTGCCTGGGCTTGGTTTCACCAGCTGTTTCCAAATACGAGCGCGGCCAAAGCGGGCGCGCCGTTCGACCCGCCGCTCATGCTGTCGGCGCTCCGCGCCTCGCTCCGGATCTTCATTTCAGCCGACGCGCTCCCGCTCGGCGTCCTGGTGGTCACCGTGGCGCTGGCGGGACCGTCGATCTGGAAAGGGCTCCCCCGGGAGCGCCGCGCGTTTTGGCTCCTCGTCCTTGGGTGGCCGGTCGTCTTGACCGCGGGGCTTGCGGCCGGGGGCGTGCAGGTAGTCTCGCGCTACCTGGTCCCCGCGGTGCCCTCGGTTCTCTTGGTCGGCGTGGCATCCCTCCAGTGGGCGACGAGGAGCCTCGGGGCGCGGAGGGGAATGGCGGCACTTCTCTCGCTTCTTGTCCTTTACGCCACGGGCAACGCGACCCTTACGCTGCGGTACAGCGCCCCGCACGCGCGTCGCCATACGGCCGGATTACGATCTTCGCTCGCCGCGTTCGGGCTTTGGGCACGCGCGAACACCCCGCCCGGCACCCTGTTCGCCATGCCCGACATCGGCGCCTTTGGCTTCTACTCGGACCGGCCGGTGCTGGACCTGTTCGGGCTCGTGACGCCCGCGATGGCGCCGATCGTGGTGCGTGCAGGCTACGATTCGGTCGTGCAGCAGCTTCTCTTCGAGAAGGTGGGGCGGCCCGGGTACCTCTTGGATCGCGCCCAGACCGTGAACCGTCTTGCCGGCTCCGAAGATCCGTCCAATCCCTACAGCTTCATCATGGCCCGCTCGATCCCCGACCTGGGAATCACCAGACCCTCGACGTACGTCTACTCCCTCTATTCGATTCGGTGGGATATTTACGACCGCCTTCGCCCGCGGCTGGCGGTCGGCGGGGATTGAATTCGGGGCCCCGATCCGCTATCATTAATCAGTGGTGCCGGCCGGATGGCGGCCTCTCCCCAGCGCGGTAATCCTATTGAACGCCCCAAGTTGGACTCGTCGGCCTAATCTAATTTCGAGGGTTTTCACGTCGGCCCACGCGTCGGCCTTCGCGCTGGCCTGTTGCGCCGCTTCCGCCACCGTGGCGGATGCGCTCCCGGCACGGGCCCCGCGGGCGATCCCGAGCCCCAACCAAGCCGCGCCGTTCACCCCCTCGCTGCTTCCATCTCCATCCGGCTCCCCGGTCGATTGCGTCATTCTCGCGCCCGACTCGCTGGTCGACGTTTACCAGCGCCTCGCCGACTATCAGACGCGCACCGGCCGAACCACCGTCGTGCGCGGGCTCTCCATCGTCCGGTCGCTTGATCCGCGCTCCAACGACCTCGCGCAGGCGATCCGGAGTTTCCTCCGCTCCGCCTACGAGCTCTGGGGGATCCGGTGGGCCATCCTGGCCGGGGACCACGAGGCAATCCCGATGCGGCTGGCCCGTGTCAGCCTTCCCCTCTCCGAAGACATCCCCAGCGACGTCTATTACGCCGACCTCGACGGGACCTGGGATCGAAATGGCAACGGGATCTATGGGGAAGTGGCCGACAGCCTCGACATGGTTCCAGACATCGCGGTGGGACGCCTCTCGGCGGCGACGCGGGCCGAGGCGACGCTCATGGTCAACCGGGCCCTCTCCTACGTCACCGGGGCCTCGGTCTCCGCCGTCGGGCGAAATCTCATGCTGGCGGAGGTCCTCTTTCCGAGCGATTGGCAGCCCGGGCAGCCGATCAACGAGGACGGCGCGCAGGCGGCCGAATCGCTTCGCACGCGGACCCCGGGATGCGTCACCACGCAGAGGCTCTACGAGAACTACGTTCCGCGGCCCGGCTCGCTCCCGTTTACAAAGGCGGCCGCCACGACCGCGCTCGCCCAGGGATACCACGTCGTCGCCCATTACGGGCACGGCTCGCGGACGCAGCTTTCATTTGGGGACGCGATCATCACGGCATCCGACCTCGCCGCGATCCCCTCCGGATTCTCGACCGCGCTCTGGATCGCCGCCGATTGCGCCTCCGCGGCCGTCGACTTCGACTGCGTCGCGGAGCGCATGGTGCGCTCGCCGAACGGCGGGACGCTGGCCTACGTCGGCGCGACGCGAGACGCTTGGCCGGGCAACAGCTCGCTCATCACCCAGGGAATCTTCGACCGGCTCTTCGCCCCTTCGTCCCTCACTTTGGGGGACGCGGTCGAGGGGGCCCGCTCGGTTCTCATCCCGGCGTCCCGCTCGGAGTCGCTCGCTCGCTGGGCCTACTTCGAGACGGTTCTCTTGGGCGTCCCGTCGATGAATATCTGGAAGTGCGCACCGGTCTCGCTCACGGTGACCCGGCCCGCCACGGTCCCGGTGGGCGCGGGAGGATTCGCCGTCTCCGTTCTCAGAGGAGGGGCGCCGGTGGAATCGGCGCTCGTCGTGGCGTGGAAGGCCGGCGAAGAGTATCGCGCGGTCCGGACGAACGCGCTCGGGCAGGCCGTCGTGCCGTTCCACCCCGGCTCGACGGGCCCGTTCTCATTCGCCGTGACCGCCGATGGCGCTGCGCCCTACCTCGACTCCCTCACGGTGACCGCGGCGGCGCCGGCGGTCTACGCCCTTCTGAATGGATCGGTTCGGGATGATTTGGGCGGCGACGCCGACGGAATCGTCGGCGCCGGGGAGACCTTCGGCATCGGCGGCTCCGTCCGGAACATCGGGGGGAGCGCGGGGTCCGGACCGCTGACCCTGACGCTACAAGCGCTGACATCGGGTGTCGCGGTCGACGCCGGGAGCGCGGGCCTGGGAACGCTCGGCGCCGGAGCCCAGGCGGCCATTCCCACCACCCTGGGGGCGCACGCGCTCGCCTCGCCTAACGCGGCGCGAACGGAGAAACTCCGGATCATCTTCTCGGACGGGGTGCGCGCCGACAGCGCTGAAGTCGCGCTCGCGGTGGGAGCGGCCGTGCCGCTCCTCGCCGGGAACGTGTTCAGCGACGCGGCACCGGGCAACGGAAACGGCGTGCTCGACCCCGGGGAGACCGCGTCCCTGGCCTACACGGTCGGGAACGATGGGGGAGCCCGCGCACGAAATCTCGCGGCGCAGGTCTTGAACCCGGCCCCCGGGGTGACGCTCCTCGATACGAACGCGGCGGCGGGCGACGTCGCCGCCGGCGGCACCGGATCGATTCCGGCGCTCCGCTTTCAGGTGGCCGCTGTCCCCTCCGGACGGCTCTTCGATCTTCGATTGAGCGACGCGTACGGCCATTCCTGGACGTTTCCGATCGATCGGAGCATCCCCGCCTCGCCGGCGCCTCCTCGCGTGGAGTCTTCAGGGATCGATCGCGTCACGATCGCCTGGGATCCCGTGGTCGCGGCCGATCTCGCGGGGTACCGGGTCTACCGCGCTCCCAACGACGCGAGCGTTCCGCAATCGGTGACGCCCATCCCGATCCGCCGGATTCCAACCTTTGAAGACGGAGGACTCTCCCTGCTCACTTCGTACCGCTATCAGGTGAGCTGCGTGGACTCCAGCGGGAACGAGGGAGCGCGATCGTCGATTCTGCTCGCGAGCACCGTTCCGCCTTCCTTGCTCGGGTGGCCGGCCACGCTGGGGCAATCGACCTCATCCTCGGTCTGCCTGGCCGACCTCGACGGGGACGACCGCCCCGAGGTCCTCGTCGGCTCGGACTATCTCTATGTCTTCAGGCCCGACGGCACCGATTGGCACGACGGAGACCAGAGCACCGTGACCACCGGAATCTTCACCACACTCCTCCACAACATCGCTTCCTCTCCGGCGGCGGCCGATCTGGACTTCGACGGCACGCCCGAGATCATCGCCGCCTCCTGGAACGACTCGACCCTCGCGGTCTTCAAGAGCAACGGCGATCTCATGCCCGGCTGGCCGCGGAAGGGCGCGGCGCCATTTTGGTCGGTGCCCGCGGTGGGGGACATCGACGGCGATGGCCAGCTGGAGATTTGCATCGGGTCGAACACCAACAGGCTCTATGCCTGGAACGCCGACGGCTCGGAGGTTCGGGACGGGGACTCGAATCCGGCGACCAACGGCGTCTACTTCGTGCCCAACGGAACCGTCATCTCCTCCCCGGCGATCGCCGATTTGAACCAGGACGGCGCTCGGGAGATCGTCTTCGGCACGTCGGCCGCGACGGTCTACGCGCTTCGAAACGGCGTGCCGCTCCCGGGCTGGCCGTTCTCCGCGACGGGACTGATGAGCTCGTCGCCGGCGATCGGAGACGTGATCCCCGGAGGCGGGCTCGAGATCGCGATCGCGTGCGGGAACGACAGCGTCTACGTGCTCACCAGCTCCGGATCGCGGTCCCCCGGCTGGCCCCGGCCGCTGGAGCTGACCCCCGGAAACGGCCGGGTCAATTCACCGGTCCTGGCGCCCCTTCTGCGTCATCTGGGGGATCCCTCGCTCTGCGTCATCATCTGCGGCGCCGATGGGACCCTGAGGGCGTTTGGTCCCTCCGGAAACACGCTCGCCGGATGGAGCGCGGTGCATCTGGGCGCGGCCACGGAGGCGACCCCCGTGGTGGCCGACCTCGACGGCGACGGCTCCCTCGAGGTGCTGATCGGAGCGGAGGACCGCCGTCTCTACGCGTTTCACGCCGATGGAAACCCGGTCAGCGGCTTTCCCATCGAGACCGGAGCCGAAGTCCGCGGCTCGCCAGCCGTCTGGGACCTCGACCAAGACGGCGCGACCGACATCGTGGTCGCGGGCTGGGACCGCCAGCTCCGCGCGTGGCGCTACCCGGGAGCGTTCAATCCAGTGGGCATGGCGTGGCCGATGTTCCACCACGACAACTGGCATACCGGCCTCTCGACGTTCCCGATCCTCACGGCCGTCGATCCAACCCCAATCGATCCCGCGCCGTCGACGCCACCGGCCCGCGCGTGGATCGACCAGAACCGCCCCAACCCCTTCAACCCGGCGACCGTCATCGGCTACGCGGTGCCTGGGACCGAACCGATGGACGTGCGGCTCCGTGTCTACGCCGTGGGGGGGAGGCTGGTGCGGACATTGGTTTCCAGCCGAGTCCAACCCGGCTATCATGAGGCCCGCTGGGATGGTCGCGATGAGCGCGGCAATCCAACGGCATCGGGGGTCTACATCTACCGCGCCGAGATCGGCGCGGCGGCGTTCACGCGGAAGATGACGCTCCTGCGTTAGCGCCGGCGGGCCAAGGCCCGCGGCCAATCCATCATCCCCAGAGGAGAATCGATGGCGTCACCGGTCCGGGTGCGCTTCGCGCCGAGCCCGAGCGGCTACCTCCATGTCGGTGGGGCGAGAACGGCTCTCTTCAATTTCCTTTTCGCGCGCCATCACGGCGGGGTCTTTATCTTGCGCATTGAGGACACCGACCGGGAGCGGTCCACCGAGGACTCGGTGGAGGCGATCTACGAAGGGCTTCGGTGGCTCGGCTTTCAGTGGGACGAGGGTCCGGGCGTCGGCGGAACCTTGGGGCCCTATCACCAGAGCGGGCGCCTTCCGCTCTACGCGGCGGCGGTGGAGCGGCTCCTGCAGGAGGGGAAAGCCTACCGCTGCTTCTGCGATCCCGAGGATCTCAAGCGGCGCCGCGACGAGGCCATGAAGCGGGGCGAACCTCCCAAGTACGATCGCACCTGCCTCAAGATCTCGCCCGCCGACGCCCACGCCCGAGCCGCCCGGGGGGAAGCGCACGCGATCCGCTTCAAGATGCCGGACGGCGAGACGACCTGGAGCGACGGGGTTCGCGGGGACGTGACGTTTCAGAACTCGTCGCTGGACGATCTTGTGATCGTTCGGTCGGACCTTCACCCGACCTACAACTTCGCGGCGGTCGTGGACGACCACGCGATGGAAATTTCCGACGTGCTCCGCGGCGATGACCACATCTCGAACACGCCCCGCCAAATCCAGATCTACCGCGCCCTCGGGTGGGAGCCGCCCCGCTTCGCCCACTTTCCGATGATCCTCGGTCCCGATGGGACACGGCTCTCGAAGCGCCACGGCGCGACGTCCGTGACCACATTTCGCGACGAGGGTTTCCTCCCCGAGGCGATGGTGAATTTCCTGGCGCTGCTCGGTTGGGCCTACGACGGCGAGCGGGAGATCTTCACCCTGGAGGAGCTGGCTCGCTACTTCACGCTCGACCGGGTCTCCAAGAATCCCGCGATCTTCAACTACGACAAGCTGGAGTGGATGAACGGCGAGTACTTCCGCGCCCTTCCGCTCACGCGGCGGACCGATCTCGTGGTGGAGCACCTGCGCGCGACCCGGGCGCTACCCGAGCCGGTGCTCGAAGACCGCGCGTTCCTGATGCGCGCCGTGGAAGCGGCGGGGGACCGGATCAAGCGGCCGCAGCACTTCCTCGACTACTCAGCCTATCTCTTCGTCGATCGCGTGGAGCCCGACCCGGCGCTCTGGAGTGAGCTTCAGGCGAAGCCGGGCACGGCCGATCGACTCCGAAAGCTGGCCGACGCGCTGGAACGGACCTCGCCGTTCGAACACGACCCGCTCGAGCAAGCGACGCGCGGGTTGGCTTCCCAGGAGGGCGTCAAGGCGGGCGAGGTGATCATGCCCGCGCGGATTGCGCTGACCGGCAAGAAGGTCACGCCGGGAATCTTCGACGTCATGCTCCTCCTGGGACCGGAGCGCACCGTCCGCCGCCTCCGGGATGCCGCCGATCGGCTCGAGGCGGCGTCGCCGGCCCGCGCCGGCTGACGGACGTCCATGGCGCTCTCGCTTGAAACACTCCGCGTCGCGCTGGTCCATGACTGGCTCACGGGCATGCGCGGGGGAGAGAAATGTCTAGAGGTTCTCTGCGAGATGTTCCCGCACGCCGACCTCTACACGCTGGTCCATCGTCGCGGGAGCGTCTCCAAGACGATCGAGGCGCGCCGCGTGCACGAATCCTGGATCGCGCGGCTGCCGTGGGGCCGCAGCCACTACCGCTGGTATGTTCCGTTCTACCCGATGGCGGTCGAGTCCTTCGACCTGACCGGCTACGATCTGGTCGTATCGACCAGCCACTGCGCCGCGAAGGGAGCCCTAACCCGGGCCGACACGTTGCACGTTTGCTACTGCTTCACGCCGGTGCGCTATTTTTGGGACCTCTACCCGCAGTACTTCGGCGCGGGGAGGGGGAGCCCCCTCGGGCGCGTCGTCGCGCCTTGGGTCGCGCATCACTTCCGCATCTGGGATCGGGTGAGCGCCGATCGGGTGGACCTCTTCATCGCCGACTCGCGCCACGTCCGCGATCGCATCGCCAAGCACTACCGCCGCCCCGCGCTGGTGGTCTATCCGCCCGTGGATGCCGCCTTCTTCACACCGGGGGAAGAGCGGACGGGGAGTTCCGCCGAGGCGCCCTTTCTCGTCGTTTCGGCGCTGGTGCCGTACAAGGGCGTCGAGCTGGCGATCCGGGTCGCGAACCGCCGAGGGATTCCGCTGCGCGTGGTGGGGACGGGTCCCGAAGGGAAGAGGCTCCGATCCATAGCGGGAGGCACGGTTCGATTCGACGACTGGCTCTCGATGGAAGCACTCCGCGAGGCCTATCGCGCATGCCGCGCGCTGATCCAGGCGCACGAGGAGGATTTTGGGATCGCGCCGCTGGAGGCGATGGCCTGCGGGCGCCCGGTGATCGCGCTCCGGAAGGGGGGGGCGGCCGAGGTGGTCGCGGCGGGCACGGGAGTTCTGTTCGACGAGGCCTCCGAATCGGGCCTCATGGGGGCGCTCGAGGAATTCTCGGCGCGGCAATTCGACCCGGAAACGCTTCGGCGTCACGCCCTTGCGTTCGACCGGCGGGTCTATCGCGGTCGCATGGAGGGAGCGCTCCGGGACGCTTGCGACGCGTTCCAGAATCGTCGCATCGACCCGCTCTCGGTGGAGCGGGCGGCCGGGGCTTGCATGGAGCAAGCGAATATGCTATAATTGTTTACCTAAATTGCTTCTACTGAAGTAGGGGGCATTGCCAGGAGGTCCTATGCCGGTGGGTCCGCTCCCCGCACGTCGCGCCGCTTTGCTCCGCGCACTCCTCGGACTTTTCACCCTCGTCGCCATCGTCTCCACTTCCGCACTCTTGCTTCGACCCTCGACGCTCCGATCCTCGACACCCGCGATCGGCGACTACACGAACTTCGAGGCGCTGCAAATCCATCCGCTCGCCATCACGCCGGACGGAACGCGGCTCCTCGCGGTGAACACGCCCGACGCGCGCCTCGAGATCTTCATGATCGGAGATCACTCCCTGTCGCGGTTCGGGGACGTTCCCGTCGGTCTCGAGCCGGTATCGGTCACGGCGTTCGACGACAGCCTCGCGTGGGTCGTGGACAACGTTTCGGACGACGTGAGCATCGTGAACCTCTGGACGCTGAGCGTCGTCGGCAGCGTGCACGTCGGAGACGAGCCGACCGACGTCGTCTTCGCGGGGAGCCCGATGCGGGCCTTCGTCTGCGTGAGCGGCGAGGACGCCATCAAGCTCTACGACCTGACGAACCCAACGGCGCCGACCCTCAATACGGTCCGCCCCATTTTCGGCCGTCATCCGCGAGCCCTCGCCGTGCACGGGAATGAAGTCTACGTGGGGATCCTCGACGCGGGGAACCGGACGACGATCATCGGGGCGAACACGGTGCAAAGCGGAGGCGGCCCGGCGCCGCCCAGCCCGCCCCGGAAGCTCACAGCCGCGGCGCCCGACGTAGGGCTCATCGTGCAGAAGGTCGGCGGCGACTGGGTCGACGAGCGCCCGGCGTCCCAAAAGACATGGAATTCGGTCATCCCGTACGACATGCCGGACCGCGACATCTCGGTCCTGGATGCGAACTCGGGTGCTTTGCTCCGGACGATCTCCGACGTCGGAACCAATCTCCTCAATCTCGCGGTCGCCCCCTCGAGCGGTAATCTCTACGTCACGAACACGGACGCCTTCAACCGGACCCGCTTCGAGCCAAACCTGAGGGGTCGGTTCCTCCAGAATCGGATCACGAGGATTGGCCCGGGCGGCGTGGTTCCATCGGCGGCCTGGCATCTCAATACCCACATCACGTACGACACGATCCCCGGCCCCGATTTCGAGAAGGACCTGAGCCTTTCTCAGCCGATCGACCTCGCCGTGAACAGCGCCGAGACCCGGCTCTACGTGGCGGCCCTCGGATCGGACAAGGTGGGGGTCGTGGAGCCCTCGTCCGGGATCGTGCTCAACCGGATCCCGTCGTCCCTCTCCCCGCCGCCACGGCGGGGCGGCCCGACCGGGCTGGCGTTGGATGAGGCCCACGGACAGCTCTACGTGCTCAACCGGTTCGCGAACTCGGTCGCCATCATCGACGTCACGACCGAGAGCAACGTGGGTGAGGTGTTCCTCCGGTTCGACCCCAGCCCCAGCGAAGTGATCGATGGGCGCCGGTTCCTCTACGACGGGACGATCTCGGACCACGGAGATCTGGCCTGCTCCTCGTGCCACATCGCGGGAAATTTCGACAACATCGCCTGGGATCTCGGGAATCCGCTGGGCGACCGGGACCCGGTTCCGCCGGGCCAGTCGCCCCTGCTCCCCGACTTCGATCCCATGAAGGGTCCGATGACCACGCAGTCGCTTCGCGGCCTCAAGACCGCGACCCCGTTCCACTGGCGCGGGGACCGCGAAGACTTCACCAAATTCAATCCCGCGTTTATCAAGCTGATGGGGAACCGGGACATGCTTTCGACTTCCGACATGCAGAAGTACAACGACTTCATCATGACGGTGGTCTACCCGCCCAATCCGAACCAGAACCTGGACCGGACCTGGCCGAATCCGCCGGCGCCCACGCCGAGCCCGACGCGGGGCAGGGTCGAGTTCGGGAACAACCACGACGTCGTCGCGTGCAGCGGGTGCCACGCGCTGCCGACCGGCACGAACGGCACCATCATCCCGGGCGTCCTGCTTCAGGAAAGCCAGGGGATCAAAGTGCCCCAGCTGCGAAACATGTACCAGAAGACCGGGTTCACGAACGGCGCCGGGATGCAGGCGCGGGGCTATGGCTTCATCCACGACGGCTCGATCGACAATCTGGTCACGTTCCTCCATCTCCCCGTCTTCAATTTCAACAACGAGCAGCAGCGCATCGATCTCGCGTCGTTCCTGCTCTCCTTCGACACCGGGCTCGCTCCCTCGGTGGGCCGGCAGCTTTCGATCACGGCGCTGACCAAGGGCTCCGCCTCGCTGGCGGCGCAGCTCGACTCTCTCTACGCGGAGGCCGACCTGGGGAACTGCGAGCTGGTGGCGCACGCGTTCATCGGCGGCCAAAACCGAGGCTACCTCTATACCGGGAGCCGGGTGTTCACCACGGACTTCGATCCAGAGGGGCCGATCGGAGCCGACGCGCTCCGCTCGCTGCCGTCGGCCCCCGGGGAAGCGGTGACCTACCTGGGCGTGCCTCCGGGCTCCGGGACGCGCATGGGCATCGACCGCGACCGGGACGGATTCCGCGACCGGCTGGAAGTCCTGATGGGGTCGGATCCGGCGAATCCCAATTCCATTCCGCGGGTGACCGCGGTGGCGGAATCGCCGGCCGCTCCGGCCGCGCGTCTCATGCAAAACGCGCCCAATCCGTTCAATCCGTCCACGGTGATTCCCTACGAGGTCGGTCGGGCAGGACGGGTGAAGCTCCACGTCTTTGATGTCTCGGGGCGTCTGGTCCGGTCACTGGTCGACGCCAACCAGCCCGCCGGAAGTCACATCGCGCGTTGGGATGGACGGGATGACCAGGGACGTGCGGTCGCGAGCGGGCGGTACTACTACCGGCTTCGCGTGGCCGACAAGGTGTTGACGAAGGACATGACCCTCCTCAAATAGCCGCGGAGGGATCGCAGAGTCTCGAAGGTGGTCAGAAGTCCGGGATGGTGTCGAGGTCGCCCGCGACCACCAGGTGCAGCTTGTCGGGGCGGAGCCGGGTCTGGATTACCTGGTTCACCTGCTCCCGCGTGACCGATCCAACCTTCACCGGAAACTGGTCGAGGTACGCGGGGCCGTATCCGTACTTCTCGGCGGAGGTGAGCGCGAAAGCGATCCCCGCGTTCGTACTGAGGCGCACCCGGTAGTTACCCGCGAAGAAGCGTCTCTGCGTGGCCACTTCCTCTTCCGTGATTCCTTCCTTGCAATAGCGATCGATCTCCTCGCGCGTGGAGCGGAGCGCCTTGGCCAGATTTTTGGGCGCGACGGCGACATCCACCATCCAGACCCCGTCCAGATAATCCGACCAGAGAAATCGAGAGTTCAGCGTGTAGCTCAAGCCTTCCTGGTCACGCACCCGCTTTCCGATTCGGGAGGTGAGTGAGCTCTGTCCGAGCGCCGCGTTCGCGACGATCGCGGCTTCCCAGTCGGGATCCATTCGCCGTAGCCCGCTCGCTTCGCCGAATACGAAATTCATGTTCGCCTTCCCGCGCATCGTCTCGACCGCAAGCCCCGGGGAATTAGGCTCCGTGCGGGGGATGTCGTATCGCGGCCGCCCGCCCGCGGGGATCGGGGAGAAGAGGCTGTCGACCAACGAGGCGACCGCGGCAGGATCGACGTCGCCCACGATCGAGAGAATGATTCCCGATCCGACGTATCGATCGTGGTGGAAGGCCCGAAGGTCGGCCACGGTCGCGGCATCGAGGCTCGCGAGCATCTCCTCGCGGTCGGCCGCGCGGTACGGATGCCCCTTGGGAAACGCGAGCCGCGACAGGCGCTCACGAGCGCGAAGACTCGTGCTCTCGTAGCCGCGGAGAAGGTCGGCCTTCAGCTCGCTCTTCGCCTTGGCCAGCTCTCCAGGGGCGAAGGCCGGGTTCTTGAGCTCGTCGGCGAGCACCGAGAGGAGCAGGCGCGTGTCCTTCGAAAGCGCCGCGCCGAGAATTGGGGCCTCAGTCAAATCGGCGTTGATCGAGATGCTCGCGCCAACGCCGTCGAGGAGCGCCGCGATCGCGCGTTTGTCGCGCGTTTGGGTGCCCCGCGTCAACATCGCCGCGGTCAGCTGGGGGACCGCCGGCTTCCCCACGGGCGCCTCCTGCCGCCCCGCGAGCGCCAGGCCGTGGACCGCTACGGTCGGGACCGCCGCGTTCGCGACCACGTTGAGCGTGATCCCGTTTCGAAGAATGCGATGGAACGTCCGGTCGGCAAACGTGGCGCCAGGCCCCGATTCCGCCGCGTACGCGCCGCCCGCACCGGGCCGCTTGGTTCGCGGCGACTTCTTGGCGGCCGGTGCCGATTTCGTCGGAGGCGGGTTGTTTCGAATCGGGATGAACCACCCGACCGTCGCATGCTCGGGGACAAAGTACTTCTGGGCCACCCGCTCAATATCCGCGGTGGTCACGAGCCGCATGGAATCGAGGTAGGTCACGAACCATCTCCAGTTCGCGGAAGCCACCGCCTCACCGAGCGATGAGGCGAGCTCGTAGGTGCCGTCGCGACCGCGAATGACGGAGACCTCGAGCCTCCTCTTGGCCCGCGCGAGCTCCTCGGCCGTGACACCCTTCTCGGCGACATCGCGAAGCACCGCCTTCAGGGCCGCCTCCACCTTTTCGTGCGTCGCCGTCGGCGCGACCGTCGCCGTTACCAAGATTGGATAGGGGTCCCGCAACGCGTAGTTCGAGGCGCGGATGTCGGTGGCGAGGCCGGTTTCCACCAGCGCCTGGTAGAGCCTCGAGTTCACGCCGCTCGAGAGGATCGCGGAGAGAAGATCGAGCGGGATGAAGTCGGGGTGGAGCGAGCCCGGCCTCAGGTATGCGAGCTCCACGATTCCCACCTCGCCAGGACGGTTCACCACCACGCGGCGCTCCCCCTCTTGGGGAGGCTCCACGGTGATCACGGTGGGGATCGGCGTCTTCGATTTCGCGAGCGCTCCGAACTCACGGTCGAAGATCCGCAGGGCGTCCACCGGATCGAAGTCGCCGACGAGGATCGCCTCCGCGTTGTCGGGCCAGAAGAAATTGCGATAGTGCTCCCGCAGCTTTTCCGTGGGGACCCCCTCCAGGTCGGATCGGTACCCGATCGTGGCCCAGTGATACGGATGGGCGACGATGCAGGAGGCCACGACCGACTTCTCGAGGGCCCGGTAGGGGTTGTTCTCCCCAATCTCGTACTCGTTGATCACGACCGACATCTCTGGTTTCCGCTCCTCGTCCAGGACCAGAGCACGGCTCATCCGGTCCGCCTCAATCCGCATGGCGAGGTCGAGGTCCTCCTCCGGCAGCGTCGAATATCCGGTCATCCGGTCATTCCACGTGGTCATGTTCGTGCTGGAGAAGTCGGCGCCCGCCTCATAGAGCACCTCTTGGAACGTCTTGTGCCCGTTGGCCCGCCCAAAATTCTGCGTGCTCTTGTTGAAGAGCATGTGCTCGAGGAGGTGCGCCGAACCCGTATTCCCGGGCGCTTCGTTGCGCGACCCGACGTGATAGACCACGAGGAACGTGATGACCGGCGCGGCGTGATTCGGGGACAGCAAGATCTTCATCCCGTTCGATCGAAGACGGAATTGTGTGATCCCGCCGAGAGAATCGATCCGCTCCACGTTGGCCGGGAGAGCGCCCGGGGGCGCCATGACGGCCTTGGACTGGGCGTGGGCGACGGCGGGCGGGAGGAGGCACCCCAAGAGGATCGCCGAAAGAAATCGCCGCGCCCTCCCTCTGGGGGAGGCTGGTAGCGCTACGGGGATTCGAACCCCGGTTTGATGGCTGAGAACCACCCGTCCTAACCCCTAGACGATAGCGCCACGACGCCGGCTCTACGAAGTGGCATGCGATGTATTTGGCTGGGGGAAGAGGATTCGAACCCCTGTACCGTGGTCCAGAGCCACGTGTCCTACCACTGGACGATCCCCCAAGAGGCTGCGAAGTCTAGCATTGCGCGCCCAGAAGCGTCAACGCTGGGGGACGGGCGGGCCGCCCGACGGGCCGTTGCGGGCGGGGCGGAGGTGATGATAGAGCCACACCCCGAACAGCGCGAGGAGCGCCAGCACCACGACAAGATCGAGCCCGCGCCAGTAACGCCGAATGTTCTCCCAGTGCTCGCGGAAGAGGACGCCGACGTAGGCCAGCCCCAAGGTCCACGGGAGGGAGCCGAGGAACGTGTACAGGGTGAACCGCCGAAAGGGAACACGCGCGGCGCCCGCGGGGAAGGAGATGAAGGTTCGCACGATCGGAATGAGCCTGGCCCAAAACGCGACCTGGAGGCCGTGGCGCTTCAGCCACGAGTCCGCGCGGTCGTACTCCTCGATTCGGATGATGCGCCACCGAGCCATCTGCTCGGCGAGAGGGCGTCCCCCCTTCATGCCGAGCCCATAGGCGATCCAGGAGCCGAACACGTTGCCCAGAGCGCCGGCGAGGACCACGCCCCAGAGCGTGAATCGGCCCGTCGTGACGAGGTAGCCGGAGAAGGGCATGATGATCTCGCTGGGGAGCGGGATGCAGGCGCTCTCGATGGTCATGCAGAGAACGATCCCTCCGTAGCCGAGAGTCGAGATGGTGCCGAGAATGAACGCGGCGAGGGGTGCGACGATCCGATCGAGCCAATTCACGCGCGGAACCCTACGCGACCGCCGCGGCGCCGAACAAGCGGAAAGACTTACGCCTTGAGAGGTTTCGCCGGCGCGTGATAGCGTCGAGGCGAATGATCTCTCCGACCGCTCGATGGCGGCGACCCCTGACGCTCCCTCTCCTCTGGGGTTGTCTCCTCCTCCCCGTCGCACCGATCGCCCAGGCCGGCCCCAAGGTCGTGGCGACGCGGGGCGCTCCATCGTCGATTTCGTCGGAGTATGGCGCGGCGGTTCTGCTGGGCGTCCCGAGCGTCGCGGGTCGGTACGCCATCCCCACCGGTTGGGGATTCGAAATCCGCGATGCCGCGCTGGGAGGCGACGCGCCGATCGGGTCGTTCTGCACGTCGGGAGCCGCGAACGCACTGTCGGTCGACGGCGCCACGGTCTACCTCTTCGCGGGTGATCGGGGGATCGTGGCTGTCGATATCACCAACCCCGCCTCCCCTGTCGCCATCGGATCGTATTCGGGCCTCGGTGGGGTCACTTTGGGAGCGGTGTCGCCCAACGGCTATGGTGTTGTGGCTGCGTCCGGACCGGACCTTCACTTCCTCGCCCGAACGTCGCCGGCCACCCTCTCGCCGCTCTCGACCCTCCATTTCGCCGACGGGCGCCAGGCGCGCGGCATCGTGGCGCGCGCGGATTCCTTCCTGGTCGTGAGCGCCCGTTTCTCGCCGGCCCCTAGGCTCTTCCTCACGCTCTACCGCCTGCGGAGTGGAGCCGCCCAGCCGGAAACGCTCCGGGAAATCCAGGTCCCTAACCGAACTCCCACGGGCCTCGCCTGGCGGGGCGACCTGGCCTTCATCGCGGCCGGGAATGCCGGACTGATCGTGGCTGACGTCCCCGACAGCTTGATCACCGATACGGTGGGATTTGGAAAGTTCGTGCGGTCGGTTGACGCCAACGATTCCGTGGTGGTCGCCGCGGCGCAAGCCGGAACGGTGGCCCGCTTTCGCCGCTCGGGCCCGGCGGGCGAGCTCTTGATCAACCCGACGTTCGACTCGGTCCCGCTCGAGCCGTTCCACGTCACCCTCTCCGGAAGCCGGGTGGTGATCGCGACCCAGGACGTCGACGTGGCCCAGGAGCCCGATGAGGTGGGGCAGAGCCTGATCGAGCTGCGCGATCTCGACACGGTGCTCGCGGTCCCCGCGATCGGGGGAACGGGGAGGACCAGGCGGGTCGCGTGGAGCGCTGGCTATGCGTACGTGGCCGACTACACAGGAGGGTTCCGGATCTACCGCGCGGACGACAGCGACACGAGCCTCGTGGGCGTGCTCCCGCTCGGCCCCAATTCCAGCGTCATCGACGTCGCCCTCGACCCTCCGCGGAAGAGGGCCTACCTCGCCGCCGGGAGCCAGGGTCTTCAAATCGTGGACGTCGCCAACCCCGCGGCCCCGACACTCCTTGGCTCCTTGACCTTGCCGGGGCTCGCGAGTGCGGTTGCCGTCGTGGACTCCGATCTTGTGGTCGTCGGTCGTCGGGGGACGATCGGTGCCGGCATCAGCTTCGTGAACACGAGCCTTCCCGCGGCGCCCACGCCGCGCGGGCAGATCGGTGGCGGCGTTCCCGACCCGCGCGCGATCGCGGTCAAGGACACGATCGCGTTCATCGCCGACGCTTCGCTCGGTCTTCTCTCGGTCGGGTTCGGAAACCCCGATGCGCCCGGTTTGGTGGGCGCGTTCTCCGGAACGCCGGCACTCGACCTGGACCTCTCCGGCGACCTCCTGCTCGTCGCCACGGCGGTGGCCGGGCTTCAGATCGTCGACGTCTTTCGACCCGCGTCGCCTTCCCTCGCGTCCTCGGTGGCCACCCCGGCCCTCCTGGGGGTCGCGCGATCGGGGAATTCCGCGGTCCTGCTGGCCGGAGGGGAGGGGGCGCTCGTCGTCGACATCGCGAATCCATCCGCGCCCACGATTCGCGGGCCGATCGGGGTGCCGGGCGTGAGCCGCGACGCGTGGTGGGTTGGGGACACGCTTCTCGTGACGGCCGGCTTCGCGCTCGAGCGCTACCGGGTGAGCCCGATCGCGACGACGGTGCCGGTCCTGACGATCGAGTTCGACGCGGGTCTGGTGGCACCCCAGGCGACCATCGGTTGGAGTCCCGTCGTGCTGCCGGGGATGGCCGGCCTCAACCTGTACCGGGATGTCGTGGCCACCCCTCCGGGCACATCCGACCCCCAAGGAGCGCGGATCAATGCGTCGCTCCTAAGCCCATCGGCCGTGGGAGCGGTCGACACGACCCTCGCCGCGGGAACCCCCTATCGGTACCGGCTCGAAGCGTTCTTCGTCGACGGGAGCGCCCGAAAGGTCGCCGAGGGTTCTCTCTACGTTCCGTCCACGCCGGCTGTCGGTCGCGCTTACCCCAATCCCTACCGGCCTCGAAATGGTGCGGTCCTGAACGTTCCTTTCCGGGTCACGAGCGGCGGATCGGGAGGGTCGATCGAGGTGACGATTCACGACGCGATGGGACGGCTCGTACTCCATTCGACCGCGCCGGCCCCCGCGGCCGGCGGCTTTGGAAACGTGACCTGGAACGGCCGCGACGGGCGGGGCCGTCCTGTGACCGACGGGGTCTACTTCGTCAGATTGCGCGGACAGGGAATTGATGATGCGCGCCAGATCGTTCTCCTTCGTTAGAGGGCTGAGGCGCGCCGCGCTGAGGCTCCTCGCGATGGTCGCCCTCGCGACGACCGTTTTCGCGCCAGTCGACCGGGCCCTGGCGCAGTATCCCAATCCGGGACCGGCGGCCCAGCCCGAGATGCCCAGCCCCGGCATCAGCCTCTCGCGTCCCCGGTTTTCAGCGGACGCCACCATTCAGCCGGGGGATTCCGGCGCGCCCGAAGTCCGGGTCGACTATCGCTTCGCGCGGAGCGAGCTCCTGTTTGAGCGGCGACCGGACGGATACCACGCCGGCTACGAAATACGCGTCATCTTCTCCAAGGAGAAAGGAAAACAGCAGGTCGCAGGCGACGCATTCTCGCGTGAGCTTCAGGTATTGCGGTACGCGGAGACCCACCTCCAGGGAGTGGACATCTTTGATCACATCACCTTTCAACTTCCGCCAGGCAAGTACGAGGCGGAGATCATGCTGACCGATCTCACCGCGGAACGGACAGCGACGACGACGGTTCCGGTGGAGGTCCCCGGCATTGCCGGGGAGATCTGGATCACCGACCTGTCGCTCGGCACCATCGGGGCCGATTCACTGCGGGTGTCGGTGGAAGGAGGGGAAATTGATCCCAAGCCCTCGCGGCACTTCGCGGATGACGTGACGCGCCTCGTCGCGCTGGGGGAGATCGTCGACAATCGACGGGCGGACTCTCCCGACTCGACGTACACCCTCCACTTTCGGGTTGCCAGCGACTTCGAGCCCAATGTGGCCCGAGGCGACACTTCCATCGTCCGGCGCGGGGTACGGACCCGCTTCGTGATTCGGCCCCGGCTGGGCACGCTCAACGCGGGCACCTACCGGGTCATTCTCGATCTCACGAGCCCGCTGGTTTCCGTGAAGGGACGCAAGAAGCCAACTCCCATCCGACGGGAGAAGGAGTTCACGGTGGAGCAGAGCGCCGCCACCGCGGCGCTCGATCCGCGCACGTCCATCGAGGTGCTGCGCTACATCGCCAGCGACGCCGAGGCGGCGGAGATGGACCATCTGCGAACCGAGGAGGAGCGCCGAGCCTTTTGGGAATCGTTCTGGCAGCGCCGCGATCCGAGCCCAGAAACGCCAGACAATGAGAAGATGGACGAGTTCTACAAGCGCGTGCGGTACGCGGACCAGCACTTTGGGGTGGGTGGTCCCGGCTGGAAGACCGACATGGGCCGCATCTACATCCAGAATGGGCAGCCGGACGAGATCGTCCGGAACCCATTCCGGTTCGACGGTCCGCCGGAGGAGATTTGGTACTACTATCGCGATCGCAAGACGTTCTATTTCGTGGACCGGGACGGCTTCGGCCGGTATGAGCTTGACCTCAATCGCACCCAATCCCAGTGAGCGCCCTAGCGCGCTCCAGCGCTGGTCCGAATTCTTGGCCGCGCACAAGCTCCGGGTCACGGAGCCGCGGCGGCTGATCGTACAGGCTATCGTGCAGGCACCCGGGCACTTCGACGCAGAGACGCTCCGATTGCGCCTGAAGGGCCAGGGGCGTCGGCTCTCCAGAGCCACGATTTACCGGACGCTCGCATTGCTTCAGGGGGGCGGGATCCTGCGCCGCGTCCAACTCGTGGAGGGGACCCTTCACTACGAGCTGGCCCGCCCAAACGACCCCCACCACCACCTGGTCTGCCGCCGGTGCGGCTCGGTTCAGGAGGTCTCCGACGCGGCTCTCACGCGGGCCCTGGCGGAGGTGGCTCGCAGGGCTGCGTTTACGCCGGAGGAGTTCGCGCTCCGGATCCGGGGGCTTTGCTCCCGTTGCCTCGCGGGGCCGCGCTCGGGAGCCCCGGCAGACCAAGGCCAATAAGCTACTGCAGCTCAACATCTTACCCAATTGGACACAAATTTTCGTTTGACAGGCGCTGGAGCCGGCGACTATGGTGCGCCGGAATTTTGGGGGCCGATTTTCGCCGTGGTTACGGCGAAACGGGTTGAGCGGCTTGGCCTTGAGCGATTGGTTCAGATCAGGAATTCAACCGAAAGGGGGTGGAGTGCAAAGGTCCAACGAGCAGGAACTGCTCTCTCGGATCTCCTCGGGTCGCTGTCCCTCAGCGTGTGAACGACCCGGGCAATAGACCCTGGATGGTCTAGGGTCCCAAACAAGGAGGCGAAACCAGATGTTTCAGCGCAAGCTGATTGTAGTTTTCGGTGTGGTGGCTCTCCTCGTCGTGTCGGCGGGTGTGGGCCAGGCTTCGTTGTCGCGCGTGGAAGGCATGGGGCTGGGCACGCCCGTCCTCAGCCAGTTCACGGATGACTACGCCAACATGTATTATTTCCCGACGTCGGTCGTCCGTCAGAACAACCTCGTCCTTGCCGAGGTGGGGAACAATCCCGGCGGGGCGGTGGACCCGGTGACGTTCGCAGACCAAAGCCTCACCATCGTCAAGAATTTCCCCAAGTTCGGCTCCATCGCCTATCAGATGAAGCAGAACGCGCTCAACTCGACGTTCCCGAACAACCTGAACCACGAGCAGATTGACCTGATCTGGGGCACGGCCCTGTCGAAGTTGGACGTGGCCGTCCGCCTCGACGCGACCAACTCCTCGTTCGAGTACGACGACAACGCGGGTCCCACCCACGCTGAGATGCGCGGGTCGGGCTTCGCGTTCGGCGATCCGTATCCGTTCGGCGCGGTGTTTGGACAAAACGCCATCGTCGGAACGGGCACCGAGATCAACACGTTGGGCATCACGCCCGCCGTCGCTCTCCACCTGTCGAATGACAACCGTGTGGAAGCCGCCGTGACCATCCGCAGTTATTCTCTCGACAGAAGCACGACGGCCACGAGCGTGGCGCCGGTCGTCGATGCGGGCGAGCAGTGGAAGGACTCGGGGAACATGTCGTATGCCGTCGCGGCTCGCGCCTTTCTCCATCAGGGAGACCGCGCGACATGGGTTCCGGCGGTCTGGTATGTGAATGATGATCTCAGCTACGAGGTAACCGGCGTCGCAGGACTTGGCACCCGTTCCGCCGACGAAACCTACAAGAACTATGGACTCGGGATCTCGCACAACATGCGGGTGAACGACAACAACCTGCTCATCTTTGGCGTTTCAGCCTGGGAGCAGAAGGCCTCGTTCGAGCGCACCGACGCCAACTTGGACGCCGCCGGTGTGGCCTTGCCCCCGAGCGCGGATACCAAGACCAGCGAGGTCAAATTGACCCTGCTGCCGCTCTTCTTCGCCTCGCTCGAGACAGACGCCACGCGGTGGCTGAAGGTCCGGTTGGGTGCGACCAAGTCCATGGACAATTTCCACACGGAGGAGACCAACTACCTCGCGACGCCGATCACCGTCAAGACCACGGACAAGGGCTCGGACTTTCAGTTCAGCCTTGGCACGGGGATCCGCTGGAACAACCTCGACATCGACATGACGCTGAACGAGGCATTCCCGCTTTCTGGCGGTTGGATCCTCTCGGGTGACCCGGCGACGCCGTTCACCCGCGTTTCGGGCACGTACCACTTCTAAACGGAGGGATCTGGCAGCTAAGTTTAGGCGTCAGAATCAGTTAGGGCCGCCATGGTAATTCTTCGTGGCGGCCCTTTTTTTGTGTAAAAAACACTTGACTTCGGATTTTGTCGGTTCTCAACTTGAGGGGTGAAGCAAGGTGGCGGGCTCAAGGGCCCGCCGGTGCGTGGACCAAGTGAGGGGGGACGCATAAAAAAATAAAGCCGGAACGCGTGGAGAGCAGCCGATAGAGGGACCCTAAGGATGGGTCGGCAGAACCGGGGCCCGTTGGACCGGTTGGGTGGGGATGGTGGGCCAGGGCACGACCACTCAGGGATTGGGTGACCCTCGGATGGCGCTTCCACAGCAGAAAGCGGGAGGGCGAGTCATGACGCGACCTCGGATGCGGCGGGGGCTGGGCGTCGTCACGTTGATCGTGGCGAGCGCCCTTTTTGTTTTTCCAAGCACGACCTGGGCGGGCACGACCGGAGGGATCAGCGGCACGATCTTGGACAGCGCGACCAACGAGCCGGTCGGGCTTGCGACGGTCACGATCCCCGAGCTGAAGCGCGGGGCGACGACCGACGCCCAGGGCCATTACTTCATCCTCAACCTCCCCCCCGGAAAGTACACGGTGCGGGTCGCCCTCCTTGGCTACGTCCCGCAGGTGCGGGAGGGGATCGAGGTCTTCCCCGATTTTACGACCAAGCTCGAGCTGACCATGGAGCCAACGGTCCTCAAGGACGTCGCGCCCGTGGAGATTACGGCGGAGCGGCCGCTGATCCAGAAGGACGTAACCGGAACGACGAAGTTTCTTGCTGGGGAGGAGATACGAAACCAGCCTCTGCGCGGCTATCAGGACGCCGTCGCGCAGCAGTCGGGCGTCGTCTCCTTCAACCTCAACAACTTGAATCAGACCAGCAACGGGACGGAAATTCAAAACTCCAATACCCTCATCGTTCGGGGTGGCCGTCCCAACGAAGTGGCCTACTACGTCGACGGGTTCTCGCAGCAGGATCCGCTCACCGGATTCTCGACGACCACCATCGCCTCGGAGGCGATCGACGAGGTCGTCGTCCAAGCAGGCGGGTACAACGCCGAATATGGACGGATCAATTCGGGGATCGTCAATGTGGTGACCCGAGAGGGAGGGGACAGCTACTCCGGGACGGTCGAGGGGATTCTGGGGGACTACCTCCAGCACGGGCAGGCCTATAAGATCCTTTCGGGAGCTCTCGGCGGTCCGCTCACCCGCAAGTCGAAGAAGGTGACGTTCTATCTGTCGGGCGAATACCAAAATGCCGACGATCGCAAGCCGAGCTTCATCACGGACCAACTCGGCGACCCGAGCCAACCCGACCTCTTCGTGGATGGCGTGCTGCCCGAGAACGGCACCAAGTCCTGGGCGACCGCCGGGAAGATTGCCTTCCGGCCGTCTCCGCTCCAGACCCTCCGCATCGCCGGAACGTACAACGACGATAAGTGGCACCAGTATCTGAACACGTATCACTTCAACCTGCCGCATACGCCGCGGTACGAGGATAAGAATTGGTCCGCTTCGGGCATGTGGAATCACAGCATTTCCGACCGGACGTACTACGAGATCAAGGCGAACATCTTCTCGACGGAGCGCACCCGGGGTGACGGCCTCTACTTCGACGATCTGCAGGCCTACTCCAGACCGAATGGCAACCCTACCTTTGGTCCGGAAGCCCTCTTCTGGGACGGCGACGATCCATCGACGGCGGCGGATGAAGCTCACGTCTTCGCCGACTTGCTCCATCGGAAATCATCGTACTACGGCGTGGCCGCGAACTACGCGAGCCAGGTGTCGCACAGCATGCAGCTCAAGTTCGGCGGGGACTATCAGCGGCACACGCTGCGCTACTACGACAACTATGCGCCGACTCAGGCTTACGACGCGGCGGGGAACCCTGACAACGTCCTCGACGTCGACCACTACGGCTTCGACGCGCTGGGGAACGAGGTCAGCGGGGGCGACACCTTCACCGACACCAACGGCAATGGGAGCCGGGATTCGGGAGAGGCCTATCAGGATACCAACGGGAACGGGATCTACGACGACCCGCTGGATGGGCCGAAGCACCCGAAGGTGGCCTCTCTCTACGTCCAGGGCAAATACGAGCAGCTGGGATTGGTGCTGAACGCCGGCCTCCGCTGGGACTATCTCACGCCGTCCACAAACTCGCTCCGGAGCGAATCATTCCCGTTGGGACCGGAAACCGGCGACAGCCTGAATGATCCAAGCGCGCTCGGGCCGCAGGATTTGGAAGAGTCGAAGGTCTACCAGAGGCTGAGTCCGCGGCTGGGTGTGGGCTTCCCCGTGTCCGATCGGACTCTCCTCCATGTCAACTACGGGAAATTCTTCCAACAGCCCAATCTCCAAGACCTGTACGTGAGCTACGCGTTCCTCGAGCACAAGATCAACACCGGGGGCTACTTTGTCGGGTTTGGAAACCCGAACTTGAAGCCGGAGCAGACCACCGCCTACGAGTTGGGAATCACGCACACTCCGACCGATCGGTCGCGGGTCGAGGTGGCCGCCTACTACAAGGACGTCAAGGATCTCGTCGAGATCACCACCATCCGGTCCAGCCCGAACGCGTTTTCCTCTTACCAGAACCGCGACTTCGCCACGATCAAAGGCATCGAGCTCGGGTACACCCTCCGGCGGACGAGCCATGTCGCCGTCAATGCCTCCTACACCCTTTCGTCGGCGCGCGGGACCGGCTCGATTTCGCAGTCTCAGCGAACGATCGCGTGGACCGCGCAGGAGACGCCCAAGCTGGCGTCGCCGCTCGCCTTCGACCAGCGTCATCGGTTCTCGTTCAATTTCGATTACCGGCTGGGTGCGTCGGAGGGTCCGGCCTGGGGCGGGAAGCGCTGGCTGCAGAATTCGGGGCTGAACGTGCTCCTGAATGCGGGTAGCGGCTTGCCATACACACCGACCAAGGTCTACAACGCCGTGACGCTCGGCGCCGTGTTTCCGACCCCGACAGGGGAAATCAATTCCCGGTACGGGCCGTGGACGCTCACGGTCGACATGAAGGCCGGGAAGACGATTCCCATCGCCCGCGAGAACATGGAGCTCTATGTCTGGGTCATGAACTTGTTCAATCAGAAGAACGTCTACGCCGTCTACTCCGGCACAGGCAGCGCGGAAACCACGAACTATCTGTCGACCGACGCCGGTCAGAAGTTTCTCGCCGACAACGGGTCCGGCGCGGCCGAGCGCTACCACCTCGCCGAACTCAATCCGGACACGTTCGGAAATCCACGGATGGTGCGGTTCGGCGCACGGTTGAGCTTTTGAGAGGAATGACCAGCGGCTTCCATGGCTAGGGAGGGCCTTGCGGATGCGCACATTTGAGAAGATCGGGATCCTGGCGCTATTCCTGATGGCGTTCCAGATTCCCGCGGCGATGGCCGCCCCCACGAGGAGCGCGGCGCACCCGCGCAAGCCGTCGTGGCATCGGGCCGCGGCTTCCTCGGACAACAGCGGCCGGATGGACGCGAACAATCTGGACATGTTCGTGACCAACCACGGGTCATTTGGCTGGGATCTGAGCACGAGCGAGCCGGGCCTCCGGTTCCCCAAAGGCACCACGAAGACGGCGCTCTTCGCGGCGGGCATGTGGGTTGGAGCCCAGGTCAACGACACGGTCCGGACCTGCGTCGCGGAGTACTCGCAGGAGTACGCGCCCGGCCCGATGCTGAACGGGACCTTCCAGGTGGATCAGCCGGCGTTCAAGAACTACCGGCTCGAGGCGGGCAACACCACGAGCAGCGACTACCTGAATTGGCCGAGTTTGGACCCGCCCTACGGTCAGGGGGCGCCGCTGGACAGTCTGGGCAATCCGCTTCTAATGGGAGACGTCACTCTCTGGAGCTCCTACAACGACGCCGACCCCGGGCGGCATACGAACAGCAGCGCCGGCCGGACCAAGCCCCTCGGTCTCGAAATCCAGCAGACGACGTTTGCGTACAATCGAGGCGGCGCGCTCGGAAACATCATCTTCATCAAGTTCCGCCTCATCAATAAGGGCGGAAACCGGCTCGACAGTACCTACATCTCCATCTGGGCCGATCCCGACCTGGGAGACGCGTCGGACGACCTCGTGGGATGCGATACGACGCTGAGTCTCGGCTACTGCTACAACGAGACCAACAACGACGCGGTCTACGGATCGGCTCCCCCGGCCATTGGATTCGACTTCTTCCGCGGGCCGATTGTCTTCGACTCCCTGGGGGTTGCGATCGACACCCTGGGCATGACCTCGTTCAACAAGTACATCAACGGCCAGGATCCCACCAGCGCGGCGGAGGCCTACAACCTCATGCAGGGCCTCCACCGAAACGGCTCGGCGGTGCACGAGAACGACGACCCATTCCAGCCGGTCACGACGTTCCAGTTCTCGGGCGACCCGGTGGCCGGGACGGGGTGGCTCGATGGGACGCCCGACGACCGCCGCATGCAGCTCTCGTCAGGACCGTTCACGATGGCTCCCGGCGATACTCAGGAGGTGGTCTGCGCCGTGATCATCGGGCAGGGACCGAATCGTCTTGCCTCGATCACCGACCTCAAGAGCAAGGACGCCGCGGCTCAGCTCGTATTCGACCTCAACTTCGACATCCCCTCGCCGCCGCCGAATCCGAGCGTGTTCGTGCACCCATTGGACCGGGGCATCCGGCTGATTTGGGGCAACGAGCCGGTCGGCACCAACTCCCCAAACGCGAGCCTGGGGCAGGATTTCCACTTCGAGGGCTTCCGCATCTGGCAGCTCGCGTCCAACAACACGCAGGTCCCGCCCAAGGTGATCGCCACGATTGACGAGGACGACTCGGTCAGCCTGATCTACACGGACCTCTTCAATTCCCAAAAGGGCGTGGTGGAGAGGACCCTGGTGATTGCGGGGGAGAACACCGGGCTTCAATTCTCGCGCGACATCACCACCGACGCATTCAGCGGCGGGAAGCTCGTCAACAATAAGGATTACTATTTCGCGGTCACCGCCTACTCGTTCGACGTGGACAACACCTCGACCTACTTCGTCGGGCTCAATCCGGTCGGGACGATCGCGGATGTCCTCGAGAGTGGTTTCAAGATCGTGACCGCCTCGCCGAAAGGCAGCAACGCGGTGCAGACCGTGGAGGCCACCCAAACGGCCGGCGACCGCGTGGGGAACCGGGTGGTCGTGGAGCAGCTCCAGCTGAATGCGCTGGCCGACTCTCTCTATCGCGTCAACTTTGCCGACGACGAGAGCTGGACGGTCTCGTACGCGGGGTCGGGGGACACGCTGGTGACCGGGCAGACAAACCAGAGCGGAGATTTTGACTACCCCATCGTCAACGGGTTCATGCCGCGCGTCATCTCGACGAAGCCCTCGTCCATGTTCCAGCACCTGGCGAGCGGCGACTCGCTGGATCTCTCCAACGGGAATCCCGATTCGGCTGGAGTCTACTTCCTCGACAACGAGATCGGGGCGGGGCTCGACGGCTTCAACTTCGCCGACGGGGTCTTCCACGACTACGAGATCAGGATCCTCCCGGACACGACGGAATTCTGCTGGGAGTACAACTTCGGCGATCCATCCCTCCAGGCGACCTACAAATGCCCGTTCGAGGTCTGGGATCTGGGCGCCAACACGTACGCCGACCCCTCGGACGACGTGAAGGTGACGGCGATGATCCGCGACGATGACGGGAGCGGCTCGTGGACGTGGGGCGATCGGCTTTACTTCCGGGATTTCGCCTATGCGGGCGTGCCGTGGGGGACGCCGGGGCTTCTCTCCACCGACGTCGATCCTCTCGACGATGACCAGACCCTCGGACGGTTCGGATTCCAGGAGGGGGATACGAGCTATACGCACAACAATCCCCTTCCTCCTCCGGGGAGAATCAGGATCCGAGGAGGGCGCTTTTACCCGACGGACGTGTTCGAATTCCGGCTCGTGCCCGTCGGCGCCGCGCCTGGGACCGTCGTCGGCAACGACGTCAAGAAGATACTGGCGGTCCCGAACCCGTATTACGCGCACTCGGCCTACGAGCTGAACCAGTTCGACCGGGTGATGAAATTTACGAATATTCCCGCCTCGAAGAAGGTGACGATTCGGATCTTCAATATGGGCGGTGACTTGGTCCGGACCATCTCGCGGGTCCCGACCACGGCGGATGAGATGTCCAAGGCCGAGATCATATGGAATCTGAATACGGACGGGAATTTGCCAGTCGCGAGCGGCGTCTATATCTATCGGGTCGATGTCGATGGTGTCGGAAGCAAGACAGATCGACTCGCGGTGTTCATCGAAAAAGAGCGGCTCGACAATTTCTAGACCATGGACGACTGCCACGTCATGACCGGGAAAAACTCCTCGATGGAGATGGAGGAAACAGGCATGAGGGCCTTTGTGCTGATCCTAGCTCTACCGGTCCTGCTACTGACCGTTGCGGTTCCGGCGTGGGCGGGCGGGCTGGAACGAATCGGGACCGCCGGCGCGCAAGAGCTGAGGATTCCGGTGGGTGCCGCCTCGGTCGCGCTCGGTGGCTCGTCGGTGGCCCTGGGAGGGGGTCTCGAGAACCTCTATTGGAACCCCGCTTCGCTGGCGAGCACCGACCAAAAGGAGGCGATGGTTTCGTACACATCGTACCTGGCGGATTCCAAAGTGAACTATGGCGCCGTTTCGCTCCCGGCTGGCTCCGCCGGGATGTTCGCGCTGTCGGTCAAGGTATTGAACATCGGCGACATCACGGTCACGACCGAGGACGCGCCCGAGGGGACGGGCGAAATTCTGAGTCCGAACTTCGCCGTGGTTGGCCTTTCCTACGGTCGGCGGATGACCGATCGGGTCCTCTTTGGAGCGACCGGAGTGCTCATCAACGAGCGCGTCTCCGACGTCACCGCCAAGGGCTTTGCGCTCGACCTGGGAGTGCAGTATGACACCGGGTGGCGTGGGCTTCGGTTCGGCTTTGCGATGAAGAACATCGGTCCGACCATGGAGTTCAGCGGCGGGAATTTCGAGCAGCGCCTGGTCCTGCCGACGGACGATCCCACGGCCCAGCCGCATGTCGTCTCGCTGCAGGCGACGTCGTTCGAGCTGCCCTCGTACCTCTCGATGGGTGCCGCTTACGACCTGTCCTTCTCCGAGAAGACCGAGGCGACCCTCTTCGGGACGTTTCAGGCGAACAACTTCTCGACCGATGAATACCGGCTCGGGGCCGAGTGTAGAATCGGACGCGCGCTGGCGCTTCGTGCGGGATTCCAGGGGCAGATGCCTATTAAGGAAGAGGACCGCCAACAGGATTACCTGTACAATTTCTCGTACGGGGCGGGATTCAACTTCAACCTTGGAGACGTTCCAGTCTCGTTTGATTGGGCGGGGACTCAGGTGGGCGAGTTCTTCAACGACAACCAGCAGTTCTCCCTTCGCGTCGCGTTTTGACCGTCAGGCTCCCGAGACGATCCGCTCGGGGTGGATCCTTCTGGATCCGCCCCGAACTCTTTGTGGCGGCGTCGATGCTCATCGCCTCGCCGGTGGGCCGGGCCCAGGCCTCCCCTTGCTTTCCTGGATGCCTGCAGGGGCTTCTCTCCGATTCCCTGCAGTTCCTGGGGGCGGGCGCCATGGAGCAGGCGGAAGTCGCGGCCCTGGCCACGACGCTCGATCGCGGGGACACCCTCGTATCGATCCAGCCGGCGCGCCGCCTGATCCCCGGGAGCAACGCCAAGCTCTTCACGACCGGCTCCTTCCTCCGCCGCTACGGAGTCGACTATCGCCGGGAGACCCACCTCGATGCGCGCGGAAAGGCTTCCATGCGTCGGGGAGGCTCCGAGGTTCGCCTGAAGGGGGACCTGGTGCTCCGCGCCAGCGGGATGCCGGACGTCTACCAGCTGCTCGCCCCCGGCTCGCGGGGGCTGCTCGACTCGCTCGCGTATCTGCTCCGGGAGAGCGGCCTCACCAAGTTTGAGGGAACCCTCTGGGTGGATGGCTCGGTCTTCGCGCCAGAGTCGTACGGGCCCGGCTGGGCCCACGATGACTTCGCCTACGCGTACGGCGCTCCGGTCAACGCGGTATTGGCGAACGGAAACGCCGCCACGCTCATCGCGACGGCGACGGGCCGCGGGGTGACCTTCAAGCTGGACCCGCCCGAGGTCCCGCTGGTGGTGCGCGGAAGGCCCTCGCTGGTCGATTCGGGCTCGGCGGCGCACCTGGACGTCGCGCGCGCACAGGGGTCGCGCCTTCTCGAGGTGACGGGCACGGTGCCCCGGGGCGGCTTTATCAAACGCCAGGTGGCGGTTCCCGACGCGGACTCCACGGCGGCGCTGATGCTTCTGGGCGCGATGCGCCGGGCGGGGATCGAGGTGGCCGCGGTGGCCCGGGTCCTCCGGTCGAGCCCCGATCTCCCGGAAGCGGACCGCCGCCAGGCCGAGGGCCTCGCCGCGGCCGCCGACACCGGATCGGCGCCCGCCGAGACGGGCTGGAAGGCGGTCGGCTCCGACCGCGCCGTTCGGGTCGCCTCCTTGGCCTCCCCGACAGCGGGCGAGGTGGTGGGTATCGTGAACGCCGTGAGCCTGAATCCTGAAGCGGAGGCGCTGCTCCGGCTCCTCGACCCTTCGCCCACAGGGAAGAGGCGGGAGCGGGGTTTGGCGGAGGTCATGAGGATCGTCGGGGAATCGGGCGTCGACACGTTCGACCTCTCGCTGGTCGACGGGTCGGGCCTATCGCCGATGGATCTCGTGACGCCGCGCGCGATCGTGGCCTGGCTCACCTCGCTCGACAGAGACCCTCTGGTCGGCGCCACATTCCGGGAAGGGCTGGCGAGGCCCGGGGCGCTCGGGACGCTGAAGAACCGCTTCAGCACACTCGATGCCAAGGCCTCGCTGCGCGGCAAGAGCGGCACGCTCACAAACGTCAGCGCTCTCTCCGGATTTGTCACGCGAACGGATGGCGCGCGGGTCGCCTTCTCCATGGTCAGCAACGGAAACCGAAACTCCGTGGCCTCCGCCCGGGACGCAGAGGAGAAGCTGGTCACGCTCATGGCCCGGAGCGCGCCCCCCGTCCCGACCACCTCCGCTCCGATCGGAATTCCGCGGTGATCGCTCCGCCGCGCCTCCGTCCGAACGACCGGATCGGCGTGGTGGCTCCCTCGGGGCCGGTCGAACGCCGATTCGTGGCGGCGGGGGCGAAGGCGCTCGAGAAGGAAGGGTTTCGCGTTGTCCTGGCCCGCCATCTCTACGATCGGAGGGGTCACCTCGCGGGCTCGGACGCGGCGCGGGCGGACGATCTGAACCGGATGCTCCGCGATTCCAGCATCCGATGCGTGCTGATGGCCCGCGGGGGCTTTGGGGCCATGCGGATCTCCGCCTCGGTCGACTGGGGAGCCATGCGGCGCGACCCCAAAGTCTTCGCCGGCTTTTCCGACGCGACCTATCTTCACCTCGGCTTCGCTCGAAACGCGGGCGTGCGCACGCTCCACGGGCCAAACTTGCAGGGCTTGCCGCTGGACGGATTGCGGCGCTGGGTCGCCTGGGTGACCCAACCCCTTCCCCCGGAGCGCATGCGGTCGCTCGCGGCGCCGATTCGCCTGGCGGGAGGGAGAGGACCTGTGCGCGGGATCGTTCTGGGGGGAAACCTAAAGCTGCTCGATTATTCCGTAGGGACGCGGATGATGCCCCCGTTGGCCGGCTCGATTCTGTTCTTGGAAGAAGTGAACGAGCCTCCGTACAAACTGGATGGCATGCTCTGCCACCTGCGGCTCTCGGGCGCTCTACGGGGTGTTCGCGGGATCGCGCTGGGGGATTTCTACCGCTGCCGGCCCCGGTCCCGTCGGCCCGAGCTCAAGGTGGGGCAGGTTCTCGAGGACCACATCCGGCCGCTCGGCGTGCCTGCCCTCGCGGGGATCCCTGCGGGCCACGCTCGCCGTAACCAGCCCTTTCCGCTCGGGGCGCGGGCCCGCCTCGACCCCGGCAGGGGGAGGCTCTTCTTCGAGCAGGGCCTCGTCTCCTAGAACGACCGGTGGGCACTGGGTCGGCCCGCCCGCCGATCCTACGCGTAGACCCCGCGCAGCGTGATGGCATCCACGACCCGCTTGATCGCCAGCATGAAGGCGGCGACCCGCAGCGACACCTTGTGCTCGTCAGCCATCCGCGCCACGTCGTGGAACGAATCGACCATGATGTGCTCGAGGCGCGTGTTCACTTCCTCCTCGCGCCAGAACAATCCCTGCCGGTCCTGGACCCATTCGAAGTAGGAGACCGTCACGCCGCCGCTGTTGGCGAGTATGTCCGGGATGACGAGCACGCCCGCTTTGTTCAGGATTTTGTCGGCCGGGGTCGTCGTGGGGCCATTCGCGCCCTCGGCGATGATCCGGGCCTGGATCCGGCCGGCGTTCGAATGGGTGATCTGGTTTTCGAGGGCCGCGGGGATCAGGATGTCGCAGGGCGCTTCCAAGATCTTCTTCCCGTCAATCGGCGTCGATCCGGGGAAGCCAACCACCGTCTTCTTCTGGGCGACGTGCTGGAGCAGGGCCGGCACATCGAGGCCCTTGGGATTCGTGATGCCACCCTGGATGTCGGAGACCGCGGTGATGAGCGCTCCCTCCTTGGCGAGAAGGTCCGCGGCGACCGAGCCGACGTTGCCAAAGCCTTGGACCACGACGCGGGCGCCCTTCAACGCGAGGCCAATTCGCTTGGCGGCCTCTCGGACCACGAAGAGCACCCCCCGGCCCGTGGCCTCGCGCCGTCCGGCCGATCCGCCCAACGCGAGCGGCTTCCCGGTCACGACCGAGGTCACGGTATGGCGCGAGTGCATGGAGTAGGTGTCCATGATCCACGCCATCGTCTGCTCGTTCGTGTTCACGTCGGGCGCCGGCACGTCGGACTCGGGTCCGAACACGTCGATCAGATCCGCGGTGTAGCGCCGGGTGAGCCGTTCCAGCTCCGCCTTCGACATCTTGGAGGGGTCGCACGCGATCCCTCCCTTGCCGCCGCCAAAGGGGATCCCGACGACCGCGCACTTCCAGGTCATCCAGGCGGCCAGGGCCATGATCTCTTCCAGGTTGACGTCCGGGTGATAGCGGATGCCCCCTTTGGCCGGGCCACGGATGATGGAGTGCTGGACGCGATAGCCGGTGAAGACCCGGAACGACCCGTCGTCCATCTGGACCGGGAGCTTCACGATCGTGGCGCGCCGAGGCTCCTTGATAATCTGGATGAAGCTGGGATCGAGCTTGAGCCGGGCGGCCGCCTCCTCGAACTGGAGCCGTGCGTTCTCGAGGGGATCGAGCTCCTTCTGGATCCCCGAGCCCATATCCATGCCCGAGGATTGGGTGGCTGTTTCCATGCAGAATCCTTCCCCAGAGGAGCCGCAACTCCTCGCTAAGTGACGAAAATGCTTCGCTTTTAGGCCCCGACTAGTGTAGAGAAGGCGGGAGGACCACGCAAGCATGTACTACTTCTACTGGCTGCCTATCGGGACCGACGCCAAGGTCCGGGGGACACCCTGGATCACCTGGCTGATCGTCATCGCCAATGTGGCGGTCTTCGCCGCGCTCCACTCGCTCCCTGGCGCCGAGGCGACGGCGTACCGCCTGGCGTTCAAGGCCGGCCAGCCCACGGTCCCGACCGCGATCGCGTCGATCTTCCTCCACGCGAGCCCCATCCAACTCCTGGTAAACATGGCCTTCTTGGCCTGCTTCGGCCCACCCCTTGAAACGAGGCTGGGTCCCACCCGATACCTGATTGGGTTCATCGCCTGCGGATGGCTCGCCAATCTTGCGAGGGCCGCCTGGATCGCCCTGGCGGCGCCCGATATGGGTACGCTGCCGATCATCGGGGCAGCCGGCGCGATCTCCGGGCTGATGGGGCTCTTCCTGGTGCGTGCCTCCTTCGCGAGGCTTCGATTCGCGTCGATGAGGATGCTCCTTTCACGAGGAGTTTTCCGGGCCGACCGTCGCACGTTGCCAGCCATCGTCGCGATCTGCGTCTGGTTCCTGGTCCAAGTCTGGGCAAGCCTCGGGGATTCGGTCCCGGAAGCGTCCCTGGCCGGCCACCTGGGCGGGCTTCTGATCGGGATGCTCTTCGGATGGAGCATGGGTTTGATCCCGGAGGGCAAGCTGGAGAGCCATCCGGCCGCAGCGAGGCGCTTTGCGGCCAATGGGGAGTGGTTTGAGGCGCTGTGCGAGTACGACGCTTACCTCGCGGCGGCCCCCGACGATCCCGAAGTTCTCGCCGAGACGGCCCGCGTCGAGCGGGTCACGCACCATGACGAGCTTGCCGTCGACCACTTCCAGCGCGCGATCCACATCTGGCTTCAGCAGCGACGGTTCCGGGAGGCGTGCGACACATTTGAGGAGATGAAGCGGCTGCTGGGGGCGGTGAGCCTTCCGCCGGGGGACCTCTTGCGCATGGCCCGCGCGTGCGAGGTCCTGGGTCGGCCCGGGGACGCCAGCCGCGCGTACGAGGCCTTTGGACGAAGCTACCCCGAGCGCGAGGGCGCGACCGCGGCCCTCCTCAAGAGCGCCGAGATCGAGCTCGTCGCGCTCAAGAACGGCGCCCGTGCCAGGTACCTCTACGACGAGCTGCTGAGACGCCCGCTTCCTCCGGACATCGAGAGGGTCGTGCGCGAGCGTGCCGGGGTGACCGAAGCCCAGGCCCCCCAAGAAGAAACGGTGGCCTGACCCCGTCCCGGCTAGGGCAGGCAGTTCAGCTCGGCCAGCTCCTTGTTCCTGCTCTGCGTATCGAAGAGATAGACCCGGAACTGGCGCCCCGGCGTCACCGTCGCGCGCGGGACGCAGCTCGAAATGATCGATTGATCCCGGCTCGCCCGACTCTCCCGCAGCACGAGTTCCTTGGCCATGAGGGATTGGTCGGGCGCGACGAACCAGAGAAGGACGGTGGCGTCGGCGGCGGGGTCGTAGAGCGCCCGCAGATCGTAGTAGCCGTTTCCCTCCGTCACGGCCGCCCCCACGAGCTGTCCATCCATGAAGAGCTTCACGCGGACCCCCGGCACCGGGTGGTCATTCACGTCGAGCACGGTCCCCGAGAAGAGGGTCATACGCCGACTCACGCCCAGGGACTGGAAATCCTCGACCTTCGGATCCGGATCGACTGTGGGAGAGCCAATATCCGTCTCATTTCCGGGAGTGGCATTGGGTGGAGCGCCCCAGGAGACGCGGGGAACGAGGAGGATCCAGGCGATGAGGCCGAGCAACCTCAAGTTCGGACGAATCATGGCCGATACCTCCCATGTTCAGGTTGAGGGAAGTTCAGGAGCGACGCTACTACCCGTATCTCGGCGTGTCAACGGCGCTTCCCGAGGAGAAACACCTTGCGCCTCGGGAGTTCGCTTTGCTACGGTCCGATGGCTTCAAACCAATGAACGCTCTGTCCCGCCCGGGGCAGGGTCAGGAGTGGCCCGCCATGTCCACCCACGGATTTCGGGAGGCACGGATGTTTCTCGACCAGTTGATGGGCGTCTTTTCGAACGACGTCGCGATCGACCTTGGGACGGCCAACACGCTGGTCTATCTCCGAGGGAAGGGCATCGTCCTCAACGAGCCCTCGGTCGTCGCGGTCGATCGGACCACCAACAAGGTCATCGCGGTCGGGAAAGAGGCCAAGAGCATGCTCGGCCGCACGCCCGACGAAATCGTCGCCGTGCGTCCGCTCAAGGACGGCGTCATCGCCGACTTCGAGAAGACCGAAGACCTCCTCCGCGAATTCATCCAGAAGGCGCTCCGCCGCCGCACGTGGGTGCGTCCGCGGATCATCATCTGCGTTCCCTCCGGGATCACCGAGGTGGAGAAGAGGGCCGTCCAGGACTCGGCGCAGCACGCCGGCGCGCGCGAGGTGCTCCTGGTGCCGGAGCCGATCGCGGCCGCCATCGGCGTCGGCCTTCCGGTGGGGAAGCCGTCCGGGAACATGATCATCGACATCGGCGGCGGGACGACCGAAATCGCCGTGATGGCCCTCAACTCCATCGTCAATCAGCAGTCGATCCGGGTCGGCGGCGACGAGATGGACGAGGCGATCGTCCAGTACGTGAAGAAGGCCTACAACCTTCTCATCGGCGAGCAGACCGCCGAGCAGATCAAGATCAAGATCGGCTCGGCGTTCCGGCTGGAGCAAGAGGAGGAGATGGAGATCAAGGGTCGGGACCTCGTCGCGGGGATTCCCAAGACCATGAAGATTTCCTCGGTCGAAGTGCGCGAGGCCCTGAGCGAGCCGCTGCAGCAGATCGTGGATGCCCTGATGCAGTCCCTGGAGAAGACCCCACCCGAGCTGGCCTCCGACATCGTGGACCGCGGCATCGTCATGACCGGCGGCGGGTCGCTCCTCCGAGGCATCGACATGTTGCTGAGAGAGGCGACGAACCTGCCGATCACCGTGGCCGAGGATCCGCTTTCGTGCGTCGTGCTCGGCACGGGCAAGATCCTGGATGATCCCACCCAATACGAAAAGGTGCTCATGTCGGTCGTCCGCGACTGAGCCTTGGGCGTGAGCCCTCATGCTCCGAAATCTGCTTTCCCGCCGCACCGATTGGACTGTCCTCGTCGCCGCCTGCCTCCTCTCCCTCTCCATGATGCTTCTCGAGCGCCACGAGCAGGCGCGCGTGGCGTGGTTCATCCAGCACACCCTGCTCGGGCCCTTCGAGGCGACGGTGGGGTGGGTGGACCACTCGGTAGGGGTCTACTGGGACAACCAGCGGCTTAGGCAGCGGCTCGCGCGGCTCCAGATCGAGACCGACGCGCTGAGCGGCGAGCGGCAGGAGAACGTCCGCTTGCGGGAGCTGCTCAAGATGGAGGAGCGCCACCCCTACAGCCTCGTCGCTGCCAACGTCATCGGACGGAGCCTCGACCGATTGGGCGGGAGCCTGACGATCGACAAGGGGCTCGCGGAGGGAATCGAGCCGGGGCGCGCGATCCTGACACCGGACGGCCTCGTGGGGCGCGTCGAGCGCGCCACGATCCACCAGGCGCGGATCCTGACCCTCCTCCACCACGACTGCGCCGTCGCGGCGCGCGTCGATCGCAGCCGCGTCGACGGCGTGCTGCAGTGGGAATTTGGAACCCAGCCCGCCCTGAATCTCCGCTACGTCTCGTCGCAGGAGGACGTCTTGGTGGGCGATTTGATCGTGACCTCGGGGCTGGGCGGGATATTCCCGGCCGGAATCCGGATCGGGACCGTCTCGCGGGTCGGTCTCGAGGCGAACGGATTGATGAAGGAGATCTCGGTTCGCCCCGCGGTCGACTTTCGCTCGCTGGAGGAAATCCTCGTCTATATCCCGTCGTCGCTTCGCGGATCTTCCCCGGCGTCGCTCTTCCTAGAGCCCGAGGCGCCGGCCGACTCGGCCGCCACGGACTCCTCGAGCGCGGTCGAACCATGAGGAGCATTCGAGACGCCACCGTTCTCGCCGTCGTGCTGATCTTGCAGGCGACCCTACTCTTCCGGATGGAGATCGCCGGCATCCGGCCGGATCTTCTGGTGGCGTACGTGGTTTACCTGGGATGGATGCGGGGCCCGATCGCGGGAACGACCGCGGGGTTCATCGTCGGGCTGCTCCAAGATTTGGATGCGCCGGGCCCCCTGGGCTTGAACGCGCTCTGCAAGTCCCTGGTCGGATTCCTGGTCGCCAAGGCTGGATTCCGGGTCCACCGCTCCAACCTCGGCGTGCGCTTTGCCTTCTTCTTCCTCGCCATGCTGGTCCACGACGTCGTCTACTTCGGGGTCTCCACCTCCGGGGACCTGGGGAAGTTTCTGTTCCAGATGCTCCGGGTCGCGCTCCCCACGGCGCTCTACACCAGCTTGATCGTGCTCCTGCTTCTGTTCCTGGTCGAGCGGGTCACGAAGAAGCTCCTGCTCGCGGACGAGGCGTAGGGCGTGGTTCACGACCCCGAGTCGCTCGCCCACGGCAAACGGCGCGAGCGCGTCTTCCGCGTCGTGGTGATGACCGCGTTCGGAATGGTCCTGTTGCGGCTCTTCTCGCTCCAAGTATTGGCGGGGAACCGCTACCGCGAGCTCTCGGAGGAGAACCGGATCCGCGTGGAAGTCCTGACCGCGCCACGCGGGGAGATCCGAGACCGGAAGGGACGGCTTTTGACCGACAACGTCCCTTCATTCACGGTCACGATCGACCCGTACGACAAGGCCTACGTGGGAAACCCCGCTGGACTCGACTCGACCGTCGCGCGGCTCGGCGGCATCCTCGGGCTCGACGCGGGGACGCTGATCGCCAAGGTGAAGAAGGAGAAGAAGCAGTCGTTCTTGGTCATACGTCTCAAGCGAAACGCCGATCTCAAGTCCGTCGCCTACGTGTCGGAGCACCGCGACGAGCTCCCGGGGGTGGAGGTGGAAGCGGAGCCGCTGCGGCGCTACCCGTACGGGCTCTTCGCGTCTCATCTCCTCGGTTACGTCGGCGAGATCTCGGACAAGGAGCTGGAGGACCCGAAATTCTCCGCCACGTATACCCGCGGCGACCTGATCGGCCGGATGGGGATCGAGCGTCAGTACGAGCCGTACTTGCGCGGGGTCGACGGGAAGCGCTTTGTGGAGGTGAACGCGCTCGGCCGGAAGGCGGAGCTCCTGGGCGACAAGCGCCCGATCGTCCCCAAGCGCGGCGCCGACGTCACGCTCAGCATCGATCTCGACCTGCAGCGCGCCGCCGAGGAGGCGTTTCGGCCTGGGGCGCGGGGCGCGATCGTGGTTATGGATCCGAGGACCGGCGAGGTGCTCGCGCTGGCGAGCAAGCCGAACTACGATCCCAATGAATTCTCGACCGGGATCACCCAGGCGCGGTGGGACGAGCTGAGCCAGGGGGGGAACTACCCGCTCTTCAATCGCGCGATCCAGGCCGCCTATCCGCCGGGCTCCACGCTCAAGCCGTTTATGGCCCTGGCCGGTCTCACGGTGCACGCGATCTCGGGCGCGACCACGTTTCGAGAGCCCTGCTTCGGGTTCTACCAGTTCGGAAGCCGCAAGTTCGGCTGCTGGGACAAGAACGGCCACGGCTGGCTGGCGCTCCGCGAGGCCATCGCGCGCTCCTGCGACGTCTACTTCTACCAGCTCGGCCTCCGGACCGGATTGGACCGGATCTCCGAGTTCATGAAGCGGCTTGCCCTCTCGGAGCGGACCGGGATCGATTTGCCGCAGGAACGGCGTGGACTGTTCCCGGATCCCGGCCTGGTACGACCGCAAGTTCGGCGCGGGCCGCTGGAGCAAGGGGCTGGTCCTGAACCTCGCCATCGGACAAGGGGAGGCATCCCTCACGCCGATCAAGTTGGCGCAGATCACGTCGGCGATCGCGAACAACGGCGTGATGGTCCGGCCGCATCTTCTTCGAGGAATCGCGCGCGACGGCGTTCCAATCCCACGCGCGGTCCCGCCGGAGGACTCGCTCCGACGCGACTTGAATCTTTCCAAGGACGACCTCGCGGCGGTTCGCAGCGCGATGGTCGCCGCGATCTACGATCAGGGGGGGACCGGAGGGGCAGCGCGGGTTGATTCGGTCACGGTAGCCGGGAAGACCGGGACCGCCCAAAATCCGCATGGCGAGGACCACGCGCTCTTCATCTGCTTCGCTCCGGCGGCGAAGCCGGAGATCGTCGTCGCCGTGCTGGCGGAGAACGCGGGGCACGGCGGCAGCGCGGCCGCGCCGCTCGCGCAACGAGTGATGCAGGCCTATTTCCACCCGGCGCCGGCCGAGAGCGCCGCCGCGGTGGCGGGACGCTGACATGCTGACGCCACGGGTGTCCGCGGACATTGACCGACCGCTTCTCTTGTCGACCGTGCTCCTTGCCCTCATCGGAATCGCGTTCGTCTTCAGCGCGACCGCGATGCCGGCGTCGACCACCGAGCATGGGCTCTACCTGAAGCAGCTTCTCTGGCTGGTGATTGCGCTCGCCGGCGGAGCGCTGGCGGCTGCAGTCCCGTATCGGATCTACGAGGGGAAGACGGCCTGGCTCCTGTACGCGGTGGGCATCGGGGCGCTCCTGCTCACGCTCTTCGTCGGCCACGTGGGGCTGGGCGCGCAGCGGTGGCTGGGTTGGGGACCGTTCAAGTTTCAGCCCTCCGAGTTCGCGAAGGTGGTCACGGTGATGGCGCTGGCGAGCATGCTCTCGCAGCGGCGGGTCGATCTGACCCAGGTGCGGACGCTCCTCCAGCTCATCTTGATCGCGGGGGTGCCGTTCCTCCTTGTTCTCAAACAGCCCGACCTGGGCACGTCGGTCTGCTTCATCACGATCCTGATCACGATGCTCTACTGGGCGGGCCTCTCTCCGCTGTTCCTCTTTCTGATTCTGACCCCTATCATCAACGTCGCGGCCTCCTTCTATTTCCCAGCCTGGGTGATTTTCGCCGCGATCCTCGCGTTCGTGCTCTATCGCTCGAGGCTGCGTTTGGTGCCGCTCCTCCTCGTGGTCGCCGTGAACCTGGTCGTGGGAATCGCCACCCCTCAGGTCTGGAATCATCTGGAGCCGTATCAGCGTCAGCGAATCACGACGTTCGTCGACCCGAGCGCCGATTCGTATGGCGCGGGCTACCAGATCATCCAATCGAAGATCGCGATCGGGTCGGGCCGGGTCGCCGGGAAGGGATTTCTCCACGGCACGCAGAAGGGGCTCGAGTTCTTGCCCGAGCAGCACACGGACTTCATCTTCTCGGTGGTGGGGGAGGAAACCGGATTCCTGGGCGCGGCGTTCGTGACCGTTCTCTACATGACACTGATTCTTCGCGGGGTGCACGTGTGGCGCAGCACTCCCGAAACCGATTCGGGAGCCTGCTCGCCATTGGCATGACCTCGATCTTTCTGTACCATGTCGTCGTCAACATTTGCATGACCGTCGGGTTGGCACCGGTCACGGGTCTGCCGCTTCCACTCCTGAGCTACGGCGGCACGTCGCTCCTGACGAGCTTCCTGCAGGTCGGCCTGATCCAGAACGTCGCGATGCGCTGGCGCGAGTACTGAGCCGGAGGGGTTCTCCTTGCATCCATCGATCTTCAAATTTCACACGTTCGAGGTTCACAGCTACGGGCTCATGCTCGCGATCGCCTTTCTGGTCGCGATCCAGATTTTCGTCGCCCGCGGAAAGCGTCGCGGATTTCCGGAAGACTCGCTCCACACGGTCTCGCTCGTCATCCTGATTCTCGCCATCGTCGGCGGCCGCGGCCTGTTCGTGCTCACGCATTGGGCCGATTACGCGCCCGATCCCCTCGGCATCTTCCGCCTGTGGGAGGGCGGACTGATGCTCTACGGTGGCTACATTCTCGCGATCACCGGCACGATTCTCTACCTTCGCCGCGCCAAGCTCCCCATCTGGCGGCTCGGCGACGCGGTGGCCCCGGCCATGGTGCTGGGGGTCGCAATCGGGCGGATCGGGTGCTTTCTTAATGGCTGCTGTTTCGGCCTTCCGACGCACGCCGCCTGGGGCGTGAAATTTCCACCGGGGTCCTACTCCTCCTACGTCTTTCCGGGTCTCTCCATCCATCCGTCCCAGCTCTATCTGGTCGGGGCGGGATTCTTGCTCTTTGGCATCTTGCTCATCCTCGATCGAAAGCCCCACTTTGACGGCTGGCTTTTCTGGACGGCGGTGGCCATCGATTCGGTGTTCCGCTTTCTCATCGACTTCACGCGCTACTACGACAGCACTTCGTATCTCGGGAAAGTCGGAGGGCTTTCGTTCAACATCAACCAGCTCTTGAGCGCGGGCCTCCTCTTGACGGCGCTGATCATGCTGCGCGTGCTCGCGCGCCGTCCGGCCGCCGTGATGCCCTCCGTCCAAGGCGGCCCGGGTCTCGATACCGGCACCGACCCCGCCTCCGGACCAGCGCGATCGGTCCTCTCCGATGCCCCGCGGGCAGGAGCGGTCGAACCCCGCTCCACGCTCTAAGGGGGATGGCGTGGCCGAGCGCCGCGACCAGGAGAGCCGTGTCTACGCGCTGCTCGGGCACCCGGTCCATCATTCCCTCTCCCCCCGAATGCAGAACGCGGCATTTCAAGCGGCGGGCGCGCGGGCGGCCTATGTGGCGCTCGACGTGCCCCCCGACCGCCTCGAGGAGGTGCTCCGCGGGCTTCACGCCGCCGGTGTCTTTGGGCTCAACCTGACCGCGCCGCACAAGGAGGCTGCGTGGCCGCTTCTCTGCGGTGCCACGGAGGAGGCGGGGCGGGTCCGCGCGGTGAATACGCTCCGGCGCGAGGCAACGGGGTGGTTTGGCCACGCCACCGATGGCCTGGGGTTTCGCGACTGGATTTCGTCGATCGGGGTCAACGTCGCGGGCGCGCGCGTTCTCCTGCTCGGGGCGGGCGGCGCGGCGCGGAGCATCGTCCCCGTCCTGGCGTCGCTCTCGCCGCGTTCGATCGGCGTCGTGAGCAGGGACAGCGGGCGGGCGCGGGACCTGGTGGACGCGCTCCGCCAATCGTCCACGGCGCCGGCCGAGCTCGAGGCGGCGGCGCTTGACGATCGGGCCCGCTCCGAATCGCTTCCTCGATGGGACCTTCTCATCCGCGCTCTGGCAACGGACTCGGTGGAGGGGCCCGAGCGGGGATGGTGGGAGCGCCTCACAGCCGAGGCGCCCGCGCTCGACTTGAACTATGGCGCGCGGGCCGCCGCGACGAAAGCCCTGGCGACGGCGGAGGGGCGCCGCTTCGAGGACGGCTTGGGCCTCCTGCTTTGCCAAGGAGCGCTTTCCTATGAGTTTTGGACGGCGGAGCGGGCCCCGCTCGAAGCGATGAAGAAAGCGCTGGCCGAAGCGACCGGCTGAACGGGTCGGCCCCGCCGCGGTCTCGCCGCCGAGGGTATGGGAGGGGACGGGGGTGTGGTGGTGGCAGGATCTCGTCGACGCGCTGGGGGACCGGCGCTGTCCCGGGTGCGGCGGACGTGCTCCGCGGGGTCGGGAAATCTGCGACCCGTGCGACGCGCTCGTGCCTCGAACCGGAGTGGTCCTCTGCCTCTACTGCCTTCACGAGGATCCGCCCGATCCTTCGATCGCGTCCGGCGCCTGCCCGCACCACGGTTCTCGACGGCTGGCGATCGCGGGCCCGCCCTACGAGGCGCCGCTCGACCGGATCGTACGGGCCTTCAAGTACGAAGGGGCGCGCCGCGTCGCACCGTGGCTGGCGTCGCTCCTGCCCGAGCCGCCCGACCGGGAGGGAACTCTGGGGCGCGAATCGCTGATCGTGCCGGCATCCCTCCATCCCGCGCGCCGCTCCCGGCGCGGATTCGATCAGGCGCTCCTGCTCGCCGAGCACGCGTCGGCCCGATGGGGGATCCCCGTGGTCCCGGCCCTCCGGCGCGTCCGCGACCACGACGCTCAGGCCGAGCTCGATCCGGTTCGTCGCCGCGTGAACGTCGTGGGTGCGTTCACTTGCGTGAGCCCCACCTTGGTCCGGGGTCGGACGATCCTCCTCATCGACGACGTGGTCACGACGGGAAGCACGCTGCTCGAGGCAGCGAGCGCGTTGGAGCGCGCCGGCGCTGCCTGGATTTTGGGGCTGACGGCGACCCATGGAGGCATCCTGGATGGGCCGGAACATGAATCCCAGGGGGCGGTTGCGGGGGTGGGTCCCATGTGGTAGTGTCTCACGCTTGGCGCGATGCATCCGCGCACACGGATTACCCACTTATCTCCAACGATCTCAGCGGATTGCGGTCGAGCCCAGTCGCGGGAGGGGACATGGACAAGCTCCGGTATCTGGATGAAGCGTACCTGCCGCTCGTCACCAAGCCGAGCCGGTATACGGGTAGCTTTCTCCACGCGGCGCGCAAGGACCCTTCCCAAGCGAAAGCTCGGGTGCTTCTCTGCTTCCCCGATCTCTACGAGATCGGGATGTCCTACCTCGGGCTGAAGATCCTCTATCACATCGTCAACCGCCGGCCGGACGGGCTGGCGGAGCTCTGCTTCACGCCGTGGGGCGACATGGAGCGCCTGATGCGCGCCGAGGGGCTACCCCTCTACTCGCTCGAGTCGCGCACCCCGGCGCGCGAGTTCGACATGATTGGGTTCTCGCTCCAGTACGAGCTCTCCTACACGAACGTCCTCACGATGATCGATTTGGCGCAGCTCTCGCTGCGGACCAAGGACCGCCGCGAGGAGGATCCGATTCTGATCGCCGGCGGCCTCTGCACGGTCAACCCCGAGCCGCTCGCGCCGTTCATCGACGGGTTCGTCATCGGGGACGGGGAAGAGGTGATCGAGGAGCTCTGCGATCTGATGGCGGAGCGGCGCGAGAACCGCATGCCGCGGGCCGAGGTGCTCGCGAGGATGGGCGCGCTGGAGGGCGTCTACGTGCCCGCACTCTACGATGAGGTCAAGAATCCGTTTGGATACGTCGCGCGGAATCCGCGCCCCGAGGCTCCGGTCGCCAAGCCGCGCTTTCGGTACGTGGCCTCGCTTCTGCCGGAGTACTACCCGGAGCGCCCCCTCATCAGCCCCACCGAGATCACCCACGATCGGCTGGGGGTCGAGGTCATGCGGGGCTGCACCCGTGGCTGCCGGTTCTGCCTCGCCGGATACATGAACCGGCCGCTGCGGGAGAAGCGCGCGGACGAGGTGGTGAAGGAAGTCCAGTGCGGCATCGTCCACGCGGGCTGGGACGAGGTCTCGCTCCTTTCGCTCTCGACGACCGACTACAAGCAGCTCCCGGTGGTCCTCCACGAGCTCGACCGGTTCACCAACGAGCAGGGCGTGTCGATCTCGCTTGCCGTCGACCCGCGTCGGAACGCTCGCCCCCTCGGTGGCCGACAAGATCGGGCAGGGGCGGCGCGGGAGCATCACCTTCGCGCCGGAAGCGGGCACGCAGCGGATGCGCGACGTGATCAACAAGGGAATCGACGAGGCCGAGCTCGAATACTCGGTGAAGCTCGCCCGCGACCAGGGGTGGGGCGGCATCAAGTTCTACTTCATGATCGGTCTCCCCACCGAAACCGACGCGGACGTGGACGGCATCGCCGACACGCTCCGCAAGTCGCAGGAGTGGGCCAAGGGCGGCAACAAGCGGATGCACTTCAACGTCGGCCTGTCGCCCCACGTGCCCAAGCCCCACACGCCCGTTCCAGTGGGAGCTCCAGGACGACATGGAGACGCTCCGCCGGAAGATCGACCGGCTCAAGCTGGGATTCCGCGGCATGAACAACGTCCGGTCTGAAGTGGCGGGAGCCGAAGACCGCGTTCCTGGAAGGCGTCTTCGCCCGCGGCGACGTTCGCACGGCCGACGCGCTGGAGGCGGCGTGGCGGATGGGTGCGCGCTTCGACGGATGGTCGGAGTGCTTTGATTTCGATCTCTGGATGCGGGCGTTCGAGAGCATCGGGATGGACCCGGCGGTCTATCTGCGTCCGCGCGACCTGGAGGAGCAGCTTCCGTGGGACCACATCCGGACCCCGGTGGTGAAGAAGTTCCTCCTCGCCGAGCGGGGCAAGGCCTACGCCGCGGCGCTGACGCCCGACTGCCGCGACCACGCGTGCTACCGGTGCGGCGCGCCCTGCTTCGCGCCCAAGGCGCGCGAAGGCCGCCACCTCTCGCTCCAGCTCGCGCCGGGGCAGGGGGTCGAGCCGGCGTCGCTCGATTTCGCGATTCCTCCTGAGGTGACGACCGCGGAGATTGAGTCTCGCGTGCGCGCGCTGGAGGAGAAGCCGATCGAGGTGCTCAAGGCCGAGGCCGTCGCGGCGGCGCCCCTGGCGGTCGCCCAGCCGGAGCCCCGACCCGAGGCGGAGAAGCAAGCGAACGGGAACGGACATGGAAATGGGAACGGGAACGGCGAGGCGCGGGCGTTCGGCCGCCGCCGTCGCGTTTGGCCGACCACCACCAAGGGGCAGCAGGCGAGCCGCTATCGCGTGGCCTACGTCAAGGAAGGGATCGCGCGCTTCACGTCGCACCTGGATCTCGTCCGCATTTTCGACCGGGCGATCCGGGTGGCCAAGATCCCGATCGCCTACACCCAGGGCTTCAACCGCCACGCGAAGATCGCGTACGGGCCGCCGCTCTCGCTGGGCGCCACGAGCCGCGCCGAGTATTTCGATCTCGACCTGGCGCAGCCCTGCCCCTGGGAGGTGATCGCCGCCATGAACGAGATCCTGCCCGAGGGAATCCGCATCCTCGAGGGTCGGCCGTTTGCCAAGTCGGTGGATTCCCTCATGGCGGCCATCGGCCGCGCGGATTACTCGGTCTACCTCACGGGTTACCTGATGGACCGGCTCGCGCGGGGGGAGAGCGTGCACCTGCTTCGCCAGGAGCTGGAGCGGAACCTGGCATCCTTCCTCGCGTCGGGCGAGTGGCTTGTCGCCAAGCAGAGCCACGGCCAGAAGGGCAAGACCGTGAACGCGCGCCTCGCGGTCGCCTCGATCCAGATGGCGTCCAACGGCGAGTGCCTCGGCATCTTCGTCTCGTCGCGGCTTCAAGCAACCGGTTATCTGCGGCCGGATCTGCTCCTCAAGAGCCTCCTGCCGTCTTTCGATTTCGACCCCCGGCTCCTGTACGTCACCCGCGAGGCGATGTGGGTGGAGCGCGGTGGAGAGCTTTGCACACCCCTCGAGGCACTCGAGGAATCGGCGTTCTGGCGACCCGTGCCCATTGACCCGGGAAATCCGGGTTCGTCGGACCCAGCCCTGGAGGTGAATGCGCCGAGAGATCATCATTAACGCCAGTCCCAGCGAAACGCGGATCGCCATCCTCGAGGAGAAGGATCTCGTCGAGGTGATGGTGGAGCGGCCCGAGGCGGTCCGCCGCGTGGGAGACATGTACAAGGGCCGGGTGAACGCGGTGCTGCCGGGAATGCAGGCGGCCTTCGTGGACCTGGGCCTCGATAAGAGCGCATTTCTCCATGCCTCCGACCTCCAGCCCTCGGAGTCGGATTTCGACGACCTCTTCGAGGAAGAAGAGGAGAACGACGATCGGAAGCGGGGAGGCGGCCGTGGCCGACGCGAGGAGGCCGCGCCGCGCATCGAGGATGTGCTGAAGAAGGGCCAGGAAGTCCTAGTCCAGATCACCAAGGAGCCGATCGGGACCAAGGGGCCGCGGGTCACGACGCAGGTCTCGCTTCCGGGGCGCTACCTGGTGTTGATGCCGGGCCACGACCACGTCGGCGTGTCGCGAAAGATCGAGGATCGGGGCGAGCGAACCCGGCTCAAGACGCTCTTGAGAGAGCTTCGCCCCTCGAACGCGGGGGTGATCGTCCGTACGGTCGGCGCCGAGCAGGGGAAGAAGGAGTTCCAGAGCGACATCAAGTACCTGGAGCAGCTCTGGCAGACCATCGAAAAGCAGGCGCAGAGGGCCAAGGCGCCCGCGTTGCTCCACCAGGAGATGGAGTTCACGACGGGGCTGATCCGGGATATCTTCACCGAGGACGTGACCCAGCTGACGATCGATTCGAAGGAGGAGTACCAGCAGATTCTCAAGTACCTCTCGACCTACGCGCCGCAGTTCAAGTCGCGGGTCAAGCTCTACCGCGGCGAGGCCCCGATCTTCGATCACTTCGGAATCGAGGGCGAGATCGAGAAGGCGATGGAGCGGAAGGTCTGGCTCCGGAAGGGCGGATACATCACGATCGATCAGACCGAAGCGCTGGTGGCGATCGACGTGAACACCGGGAGGTTTACCGGAAAGAAGAGCCAGGAGGAGACAATCTTAAAGACGAATCTGGAAGCCGCGGACGAGATCGCGCGGCAGCTCCGGCTTCGAGACCTCGGCGGCATCATCGTCCTCGATTTCATCGACATGGAGGATGAGGGAAACCGGAAGACGGTCATCGACGCGCTTCGAAATCGGCTCAAGCGCGACCGATCACGAACCAAGGCATTCGCGGTGAGCGAGCTGGGCCTGGTGGAGATGACGCGACAGCGCCAGCGCCCGAGCCTCGCGAATTACTTTACGGAGAATTGCGCCGCCTGCGAGGGGACGGGGCGGGTACTCTCGCTCTCGAGCGCGATGCTCAAGATCGAGCGAATGCTCCGGCGCGTGGGGCAGCGGGCGCGGGAGAGGCAGCTTCTCCTTCGGGTTCACCCCGACGTGGCGGTGCACCTGGTGGAGCAGAACGCGGACCGTTTGGGCCGTCTGGAGAAGCAGTACCGGTTCCGCGTGGAAATCCGGGACGATCCGTCGCTGCGGCGGGACGAGATCCGGCTGTTCCGCGGCAAGACGTTCGAGGAAATCACGAAGCAGTTCGAGCACTGAAACGAGGGATGACATGACACAGACTCGCTATGCGGTTATCGAAGCGCAGGGCCTCCAGTACCGGGTCGCCAAGGAGGAAGAGCACATTCTTCCCCACATGGGCGCCGAGGCGGGGCAGGAAGTGACGTTCGATCGCGTGCTCCTGATTGCGGACGGATCGGGCGTGAAGATTGGAACACCGGTGGTCGAGGGCGCGTCGGTGAAGGCGCAGGTCCTCGGCACCGAAAGGGGCCCCAAGATCAAGGTGGGGGTGTTCAAGCGGCGGAAGAAGTACCGCCGCCGGATCGGGTACCGGGACACCCTGACGCGGGTGAAGATCCTGGACATCCGCGGATAATTCAAAGAGGAGCTGAAGAGACATGGCGCACAAAAAAGGCGTATCGAGTTCCAAGAACGGCCGCGATTCCTCTTCGCAGAGGCTGGGCGTCAAGCGGTTCGGCGGCGAGTGGGTGAAGGCGGGCAATATCATCGTCCGTCAGCGCGGCACGGCGGTGGCGCCCGGGCTTCACGTGGGGCGCGGCAAGGACGACACGCTCTTCGCCCTCAAGGACGGCGTGGTGGTCTTCCGCCGGCGGGGCAAGAGCAAGATGTCGGTGTCGATCGATCCGAAGGCGCGCGAGGCCGAGGCGGCCCATGCCTAAGATCGCGGTCGTCGGCGCGGGGAACGTCGGCGCCTCCACGGCGCTCTACGCGGCCGAGGCGGAGCTCGGCGACGTCACGCTCATCGACATCCTCGAAGGCGTGGCCAAAGGGAAGGCGCTCGACCTCCTGGAAGCGGGCCCCGTCCGCGGCTACGACTCCGAGGTTCTGGGGAGCGGTAACCTGCGCGACGTGGCCGGGAGCGACCTGATCATCGTGACCGCCGGACTACCCAGGAAGCCGGGCATGTCGCGGCTGGACCTCCTCAAGGCGAACGCCGACATCATCCGCGGGGTGGCCGAGGCGATTCGCGACCACGCGCCCAAGGCGTACGTGATCATGGTCACGAATCCCCTGGACGTGATGACCTACCTCACCTATCGGATTACCGGGTTCCCGCGCGAGCGCGTGATGGGAATGGCGGGTGTTCTCGATTCATCCCGATTCCGCACGTTCCTGGCTCAGGAGATCGGGGTCTCGGTCGAGGACGTCCACGCCATGGTGCTTGGCGGACACGGCGACACGATGGTGCCGCTGTTGCGCTACTCCACCGTCTCGGGGATTCCGGTCGAGAACTTCATCCAGCCGGCACGTTTGGCCGAAATCGTCCAGCGCACGCGGGACGGCGGCGCCGAGATCGTCAAGCTCTTGCAGACGGGGAGCGCCTTCTACGCGCCCGCGTCCTCGGCCGTGCAGATGGCCGAGTCGATCCTCCGCGACAAGAAGCGGCTCCTCCCCGTGGCGGCATACCTGAGCGGCGAGTACGGGCTCCGGGATCTCTACCTGGGCGTGCCGGCGATTTTGGGTGCGCGCGGGGTGGAGAAGATCGTGGAGCTGGAGCTGACCGCGGACGAGAAGTCGGCGCTCGCGAAGTCGGCGGAGGAAGTGAAGAAGGGCATCGCCGATCTGGCGCTGGAGCCGGCGGCGCGCTGATCGCTCGCCAGCTTCACTGACCGCGCACTAGCAGCGCCAAGACCCCGCTAACGGGCCGAGCGCTACGCGAAAAGAGAGCCCCGGGGGCTCAACCTCCGGGGCGCTGTGTTTCGGCCTCGCTGCGCGAGGCCTCACAGGCGCCCTCCGGTTGATCCCCGGGGCTTTGTTTTGACCAGCACGTGACCTGGTGGCGAACCTGTACTGTCTCCGGTACGCTCGGTGAGTCGCCGTTTCCGGGCCCGTGTCCTCGAGGTGCCGTCATCAGACCCGTCGCAAGTCTCCTCGCAGTTCAGCTTCTCATCCTCGCGGGCTGCTCCGCTCACGGCGGACCGCCCGCGCCCGCGGCGACGGTGGTGACCACGACCGGAAGCGGGGAGGGAGCCGCGGCGCTCCAATCGGTATGCGAGCCCTTCAAGAATCCGCCCGATTCGACGTCCTACGACGTGGAACCGGTGCCGGTGAAGAAGGTCGAGGTGCAATATCCCGATAAAAGCAGGGAAGCGGGGATCCAGGGAACCGTGGTCCTGCGCGCTTATATCGACGTTCATGGCCGGGTCTGCTGGATTTCGGTCGTGATGGGAATCCCCGTCCTAACGGAATCCGCGATCGAGGCGGTGAAGCAGTGGGAATTCAGTCCGGCCACTCTCAAGGGCGTCCCCGTCGGCGCCTGGTTTGAGATCCCGGTCGTGTTCCAACTGTGAGCCGCGCATTCCTCGCATTTGGCGTCGCGGTGGCCGGCTTCACATTCGCCTCTCCACCCGCCTTCTCGTCGTGCGACGTATCCCTCACGGTTCGATCAAGGTATCTGACCTTCCTGACCTCCGAGATCTATCCGGCCCGAACCGCCGAGGACAGTTTGGCGTCGAGAGAATTTGAACGGAACGTTTCGGCGATGTGGGACCAACTGGCTCGGGGCCTTGCAGCCGCCGTGACGTCCCAACAGCAGGTCGAGAAGAACCCTCAACTGGCTTCTCTTCTGACGCGTGGGCGTCTTTCGATGATCTCCCAGAACAGACGAGTTCGAGCGGCGATCGGCAATACAGCTGAGGAGACTGCCCGAAACGACTCCGTCATGGCTCAATTTCATTTCGACCATGGCGATTCGGTCGCAGAGCTTTACGCGGTCTTATTGGGGTCGTACCTCCGCGGGTCAGCCGCGGAGTCGCTCGTTGCCAACGTGTCCATACCTGACGAAGAGGATTCGGAGGGTGCGAGGGACACCACGGTCGTTCTGGACATCGACTATCAGAACTGCTTCAACGGACCTTTGGGTAGGCCAAGGCTCTACACGTTGCCACCGCACCTCACCGCGAATCATCAATACTGGCTCCTGAGTGGGCTCTTCTACTCCCGCGAGGACGCGAAGCACGCGGTGGTGAGGATCCGCCGCGAGTGGATGGTGGAGGGTAGAATCGTGAAGATCCGAGTCACCGGGGCTGTCCTCCAGGACGCGTTCGCAAAAGAGGAGTAGGGGCACCCTACTCGCGTCGCTTGACGCCGCCCCCTCCCATTGGTAGCATGGCTCGTGCCCCGTCCGCAGTCCTCCACGGCGGAGCGCGAGGTTGGCTCGCGACCGCAACTTGGGGCCGTCGGAATCATTCCGGCGCGGCTCCAGTCCACCCGTCTCCCCAATAAGCCCTTACAGGACCTCGGCGGCGCACCGCTCATCGTCCGCGTCTTGGAGCGCGTCCAGGCGGCGACCTCCATACGGGATATTTGGGTCGCCACCGATAGCCAGAAGATCGTGGACGCGGTGGTGGCGGCAGGGGGGCAGGCGCTTTTGACCCGGGCCGATCACCCCTCCGGGCTGGACCGGGTGGCGGAGGCGGTGAGGATGCTCTCGGACGGGCCCGAAGCCGATCCAGAAGCGGTGTTCGTGAACATCCAGGGCGACGAGCCCTTTGTCAGCCCGAGAGGACTCGACCACCTAGTGCGTCTGTTCCAGAAATCCGAGGTAAGCATGGCGACGCTCGCCGCGCCTTTTCTCGACCGCGACCAAGTCGAGGACCCCAACCGGGTGAAAGTGGTTACCGACCGGGATGGTCGCGCGCTTTACTTCTCCCGCGCGGCGATCCCGGCCGGCTACGGCCCCGTCGCGGAGCCGCTGCTTCACGTAGGGGTTTACGCCTACCGACGCCGGACGCTTTTGCAGCTTGCGTCGCTTCCACCCTCTCCGCTGGAGCGGGCGGAGCGCTTGGAGCAGCTCCGGGCGCTCTGGTATGGCATCCAAATACAAGTGGCGGTGGGGGACTATCAGTCGATCGGGATCGATACTCCGGAGGATTTGGCCGAGGCCCGGGCACGGTGGGAGGAATGGAGGAGCGTCACATGACCAAGTTCGTCTTCGTCACGGGCGGGGTCGTCTCGTCGCTGGGGAAGGGGATCGCCGCTTCGGCGATCGGGTCCCTTTTGAAGAGCCGGGGCCTCTCGGTCACGATGCAGAAGTTCGACCCCTACCTGAACGTCGACCCGGGGACCATGAGCCCCTATCAGCACGGCGAGGTCTTCGTCACCGACGACGGCGCGGAGACCGATCTGGACGTGGGGCATTACGAGCGCTTCCTTGGGGTCTCGATGGGGCGGGCCAACAACGTGACGGCGGGCCAGATCTACGACGCCATCATCCAGAAGGAGCGCCGGGGCGACTATCTGGGCCGCACGGTCCAGGTCATTCCCCACGTGACCGACGAGATCAAGAGCCGGATGCTCGCGGTGACGAAGGGGAAGAAGGCGGTCGACGTCGCGATCGTGGAGATCGGCGGAACGGTGGGCGACATCGAGAGCCTCCCCTTTTTGGAAGCGATCCGCCAGCTGCGCCTCGAGCTGTCGTCGGTGAACACGCTCTTCATCCACGTGACGCTGGTGCCGCATCTGGGCGCCGCCCGGGAGATCAAGACCAAGCCCACCCAGCATTCGGTGAAGGAGCTGCGCGCGATCGGTATCCAGCCGGACATTCTCCTCTGCCGGAGCGAGGTGCCGCTCTCGCAGGAGGTGAAGGAAAAGATCGGGCTCTTCTGCAACGTCCCGACGCAGGCGGTGATCGAGGCGATCGACGTGGCCTCGATCTACGAGGTCCCGCTTGATGTTCCACCGCGGCGGGCTCGACGAGCAGATCGTGACGGCGCTCCGCCTGGACGCGGGACCGGCCGACCTCCGGGTCTGGCAGCAGTACCAGGAGCGGATGAAGGCGGCGCGCGACGGCGTCACCGTTTCCGTCGTCGGCAAGTACACGCACCTTCGGGACGCCTACAAGAGCATCCACGAAGCGATCTCGCACGGAGGCGTGGTGAACGGCGTCAACGTGAAGGTCGAGTGGGTCGATTCCGAGCGAATCGAGATGGACGGACCGGAAGCGCTCCTCGGGTCTTCTCACGGGGTGCTGATCCCGGGCGGATTCGGCGACCGGGGCACCCAAGGGATGGTGCAGGGAGCGCGCTACGCGCGGGAGCGGGGTCTACCTTACTTTGGGATCTGCCTCGGCATGCAGTGCGCGGTCATCGAGTTTGCTCGGGACGTGGTGGGCCTCGACGGCGCGGACTCCTCCGAGTTCGATCCCGAGACGCCTCATCCGGTGATCGGCCTCCTCGAATCCCAGCACGGCGTGACGAAGAAGGGCGGGACGATGCGGCTGGGAGCCTACCGATGCGTCCTCGCCCCGGGAAGCCGCGCGGCGGAGGCCTACGGCGTCTCCGAGGTCTCCGAGCGCCATCGCCACCGCTACGAGTTCAATAATGACTACCGCGCTCGGCTGGAAGAGAAAGGGCTCCGGGTCACGGGTGTCTATCCCGAGCTCGACCTTGTGGAGATCGTGGAGATCCCGAGCCACCCCTGGTTCGTGGGGGTTCAGTTCCACCCCGAGCTTCGCTCCAGACCCGACAAGCCGCACCCTCTCTTCCAGGGGTTTGTGCGCGCCGCCAACGAGGAGCGACTCCGACGAGCCGGCACATCCGAACCCAAGTCGAGCGCGCCCAGCTCGCCGCGGGCCTGACGATGGACGCCCGGGTCTCGTTCGCTCCGTTCGCGGTCGGCTCCGTCCGCATCGCTCCAGGCCGACTCACGCTCATCGCGGGGCCGTGCGTGCTCGAGGACGACGGGATGGCCGAGGAGGTCGCGCGCGAGATCAAGAAGACGGCCGCAGCCCTCGACCTCCCGTTCATCTTCAAGGCTTCGTATTCCAAAGCCAATCGAACGTCTGGATCGAGCTACCGCGGGCCTGGCGCCGAGGCGGGACTACGCGCTATGGCGCGGATCCGAGATCGGGTGGGCGTTCCGGTCACCAGCGACGTTCATGAGACGGGCGACGTGGCCGCGGCCGCCGATGCCCTCGACCTCATCCAGATTCCGGCGTTTCTCTGCCGCCAGACCCCGCTCATCGAGGCGGCGGCGAGCACCGGGAAGCCACTCCACATCAAGAAGGGGCAGTTCCTCGATCCCGGCTCGATGGCGCTCGCGGCGGAAAAGGCGCGCGCGGCGGGCGCCGCCGGCGTGATCGTGACGGAGAGAGGGACCATGTTCGGATACGGCGATCTGGTGGTCGACTTTCGGTCGTTCGCCGTGATGCGCCAGCTGGGCTGCCCGGTCTTCTTCGACGCGACCCACTCCGTTCAGCGCCCCGGCGGGTCGGAGACCGGCGGCCAGCGCGAGTTCGTCCCGCTTCTGGCCCGAGCGGCCATCGCGGCCGGGGTGGACGGGGTCTTCATCGAAACCCATCCCGATCCGCCACGAGCCCGGTCCGATCGAGAGACCCAGTGGCCGCTCGCGGAGCTTCCGGGGCTCCTCCAGTCGCTCCTGAAGGTCCACCAAGCGGTTGCCGATACAAGCCTTGTGGAGGCCCGCCGATCGTGAAGAAGAGCTTTTCGCGGGAGACCATCCGCTCCGAGGGAGGGACGACCACAGAGTCCCAGATCGTCGCATGGGGCCTGGAGGCGCTCAGCCTGGAGGAGGATGCGGTACGCGGTCTCAAAGTATTGATCGGCAAGGATTTCGAGGATACCGTTCTTGCACTTTCGAGGGTGAGGGGGCAGATTCTGACCTCGGGAGTCGGCAAGTCCGGCCTGGTGGCCAAGAAGATCGCGGCCACCCTCACGAGCACAGGGACACCGGCGACATTCGTCCACCCGGTGGACGCGGTGCACGGCGATCTTGGGATTGTCTCCCAAGAGGACGCCGCCATCATCCTCTCCAAGAGCGGCGAGACCGCGGAGCTCCTCCAACTCCTGCCGGCGTTCGAGAGGCGGGGGGTCTTGATCGTCACCATGACCTGCAACCCCGACTCATCGCTCGGTCGTGCTTCGCATCACGTGCTCGATCTCGGCCGCCCGCGGGAAGCGGGCCCTGAGGACCTGGTTCCGACCTCGAGCACCACGGCGGCGCTCGCCCTCGGCGACGCCGTCGCGATCGTGCTGATGCGCCTGAAGGGATTCACGCGGGAAGACTTTGTGGTCCTCCATCCCGGTGGGGTCGTGGGCCAGGCGGCGTTGCTCCGCGTCTCGGACCGGATGCACGGGGGAGACAGCCTGCCGCGGGTGGGCACGGAGGCAACGCTCCGCGACGCGCTGCTCGAGATCCTGAACAAGCGGCTGGGGGTGACGACGGTCGTCGATCGCGCCGGCTCACTCCAGGGCATCCTCACGGATGGTGATCTGAAACGGATCCTCCTCCGGGGCGACGCCGACCTGGACCAGACGGTATCGAAGGTCATGACGCGCTCGCCACGCACCATCGGGGCCGACGCGCTCATCGCGCAGGCGGTGAGGCAAATGGAGGAGAACGAGGGCGGCGCGATCACCTCGCTGGTCGTTCTCGACGGGCGGGGAGGGCCGGTCGGGGTCCTTCACCTCCACGATTGCCTGGGCATACGGAACCGCTAGCACCATGCGGATCCAGCGTAAGGTCCGGGTCCGAGGACCCGTTATAGTGTCGACGCTCTTGGCGTTTGGCCTCGTGGGATGTCAGGGGAAGCCGTCTTCCACGCCCAGCGGCGCGGAGATTCGCCTCCCCGATCAGGAGGCGCGCGATTTCACGCTTACGGAGAGCTCGGAAGGGAAGAAGAGCTGGACGCTTCGGGCCAGCTACGCGGCGATGTACAACGACCGGAATCTGGTTGATGCGCAGACGGTGAGGATCGACTTCTTCAACGACAAGGGCGAAGTCTATTCGACTCTCGTCGCCGATGAGGGCCTGGTCCACCAGAGAACCAACGACCTGGAGGCGCGCGGGCGGGTGAAGGTCGTCACGACCAAGGGGGTCACGCTGGAGACCGATTCGCTCCGATGGATCAATACGAGCGGCAAGATCGTCTCCGACGCGTTCGTGAAGGTGACCCGGAAGGATGACGTGGTGACCGGCCTCGGATTCGAGAGCGATCCCAACCTGGATCACTTCCATCTGTCGCGCGACGTCCACGCGGAAGTCCGGGAGTTGGAAGGCGCCGACACCGTGGGGAGCGGGCCGGGTCGATGACGGGCCTCGAGGCTCGGGATCTCGAGCGCTACTATGGAAACTGGAAAGTGGTCGACAAGGTCTCCATCGAGGTTCAGCGGGGCGAGGTGGTAGGGCTCCTCGGACCCAACGGGGCGGGCAAGACCACGACGTTCTACCTGATCGTCGGCCTGCTGCGGGCCGACCGGGGGCGGATCGTCGTCGACGGAAAGGATGTCACCCGCGTCCCGATGCACGCGCGGGCGCGGATCGGGATCGGATACCTGCAGCAGGAGCCGTCGATCTTTCGGCGGCTCACGGTGCGGGAGAACATCCTCGCGATTCTCGAGACGCTCCATCTGAGCTCGAAGGAACGGGCCGAGCGGCTCGAGGGGCTGCTCGAGGAGCTGAACATCGCTCATCTCGCCGACCGGAAGGGGTACAACCTCTCGGGCGGAGAGCGGCGGCGGGTCGAGATCACTCGGGCGCTCGTGACCCAGCCGGGCTACCTGCTGCTGGATGAGCCGTTCGTCGGCATCGATCCGATCGCGGTGGCGGAAATTCAGGACATCGTGTCTCGATTGCGGGACAAGGGGCTGGGCATCTTGATCACCGACCACAACGTGCGGGAGACCCTGAGCACCACCGACCGCGCGTACATCATGTTCGAGGGCAAGATCCTGCTCCAGGGCACCAGCCAGGAGCTCGCACTCGATCCCGTCGCCCGCCAGATCTATCTCGGCGAGCGCTTCCGTCTGGATTAAGGGGCTCGAATCATGGAAATGAAACACGGCCTGAGCATGCAGCAAAAGCCGACGCTGATCATGACCCAGCGTCTGCAGCAGGCCCTCAAGCTCTTGCAGATGCCCACGCTCGAGCTGCAGCAGGCGCTCAAGCTCGAGCTGGAGCGCAACCCGCTCCTCGAGGAAGTCGACGAGGTAGAGGAAGTCGAGGAGATCGAAGAGGTCAAGAAGGAGACGGGCCAGGAGGAAGCGGAGCCGGCCGAGGCGTCGGAGGCCGAGAAGAACCAGGAAGTGGACTGGAACGAGCTCTGGCCCGACGCCTTCGAGGGTCCCTCCGCTCCCCGCACCGACGATCCCGACGCGGAATTTTACGAGCGCGTGCCCGTCACGCGCCAGAGCCTCGGCGATCACCTCCTCGAGCAGCTCCGGATGCAATCGCTGAACGACGAGGACCTCGCGATTGGCGAGTACCTGATCGGCTCGATCGACGAAAACGGCTACCTCCAAACCACCGTCGAGGAAGTGGCCGAGACGTTCGGCGCCGCGCCCGAGAGGGTCGAGGACATCCTGGCTTCCATCCAGAAGCTCGAGCCCGCGGGCGTTGGCGCGAGGAATCTCCAAGAGTGCCTCTGGATCCAGCTGGCCCAGCGAAAGCAGGAGGACACGCTCGCCGGGCGCATCGTCCAAGAGCAGTTCGACAATCTTCTCTCCAAGCGTTTCGGGGAGATCGCTCGGCATTTGAAGTGCTCCGTCGAGGATGTCCAGTCGGCGGGCGATCTCATCGCCACGCTCGACCCGCGGCCGGGCCAGGAGATCGCGGCCGAGGAGACCAAATACGTCACGCCCGACCTGATCGTGGATCGTGTCGGCGAAGATTTCGTCGTGTCGCTCAACGATCGAAACGTGCCGCGGCTCAGGATTAGCTCGGCGTACCAGCAGATGCTGCGCGACAAGTCGGCGGGACAAAACGAGACGCGCAAGTTCATCGTCGACAAGCTGAACTCGGCCAAATGGCTGATCCAGACCATCGAGCAGCGGCGAAAGACGATGATCAAGGTGATGCGACGCATCGTGGAGGAGCAGCGAGACTTCTTCGAGAAGGGCGTCGAGGGACTCCGCCCGCTCACGTTGCAGCAGATCGCCAACCAGATCGGGATGCACGAGTCGACGGTGAGCCGAGTCACGACGAACAAGTACGTCCAGACTCCACGAGGCGTTTTTGAGCTCAAGTACTTCTTCTCCAGCGGCCTGGCGACTGATGAGGGGGACGACGTTTCCGCCAAGGTCGCCAAGGAGAAGATCCTCAACCTGATCAACAACGAGGACAAACGAGAGCCGCTCAGCGATCAGCGCGTGGCGGAGATCCTGCACGAGCAGGGACTGAGGATCGCGCGGCGTACCGTGGCGAAATACCGGGAAGCGCTCCGGCTTCTGCCGGCGCGCGCCCGACGGCGATATGCTTGATCGAAGGTAGCCCCGGTCCGGGGGAGAGGATAGGAATGGAGATCACAATCAAGGGGCGGCACTGGAAGCTGACGGCGGACTTCAAGGAGTACGCGGTCGACCGCATCGAGAAGCTCACACGGTACTACCCCCGGCTGATCCGGGCGGACCTCGTCGTGACCCGGGACGGGTATCGCCACGAGGCCGAGCTTCGCCTGCACGGGAATTCCGTCGACCTTCTCTCGAAAGCCGTCGATCCCGATGCTCGCACCGCGCTCGACGCGGTGCTGGAGAAGCAGGAACGCGCGCTCCTTCGCCGGAAGGACAAGCTGCAGGACCGTAAGAAGCGGGGCCCGGGGCTTCGCCTGGAGCCGTCCGCGGCCGAGACGCCATCATTGCCCAAGACCAACACGCCGGCCGTGTCGGTCGTGCGGGAGCGGCCGCGCTGCCCGGTGATGAGCGTCGACGAGGCCGCGCACGCGCTCTTGAAGGGGAGAAAGCCGGTGCTCGTATTTTCCGAGCGAGGAGCCGACGGAATCCGGGTCGCCTACCGTCTGGGCAAGGGGCAGGTGGGACTCCTTGAACTCGACTAGCCCACCCACCCTCACGGTCGCCCAGCTCCACGAGCAGCAGGGGGAGAGCCTCTCCCTCGAGCTCCTGTCGAAGAGCTTGCAGGCCCGCGTTCCGATCACCGTCAGCGACATCAATCGGCCGGGCATGGCCCTGATGGGGTTTACGGAGAATTTTCTCGCCGATCGGATCCAGATCTTCGGCCGGACCGAGATGGCCTACATCAGCACCCTCGGGGAGAGGGAGCGGAAGGCCGCCTTCGACCGATTCTTCCACTTCCAGGTTCCCTGCATCATCGTCGCCAAGGGCCTCGAGATTCCCGACGGCCTCCTGGCGAGGGCGAATCAGCACGAAATCCCCGTGCTTCGGACTCCCCAGGACACGACCCCGTTCATCCACCAGCTCACCGCGTTTCTGGACTACGTCTTTGCCCCCTCGGTCACCGTGCATGCCTCCCTCGTCGACGTCTACGGGGTGGGGCTCCTCTTCACCGGGCGGAGCGGGATCGGGAAGAGTGAAACAGCCCTCGATCTCGTGGAGCGCGGGCACCGCCTGGTCGCGGACGACGTCGTTCGGATCACGCGGCGCCACGGCGACATCCTGATTGGGGCCGTCAACGAAGTCCTCAAGCATACGATGGAGGTGCGGGGTCTGGGGATCATCGACGTCCAGTCGATTTTCGGGATTCGGTCCATTCGGGGCCAGAAACGGGTGGAGGTCGAGGTGCATCTAACCGAGTGGAGCGACGCGCGAGACTACGAGCGCGTGGGCCTGGACGACCAGATGCAGCGCTACCTCGACGTGCAGATTCCGCTGGTCACGATTCCGATCTTTCCAGGGAAGAACATCACGGTGATCGCGGAGGTTGTCGCGCTGAACCACCTGGTCAAGGTCTACGGCTATCACCCCGCTCGAGCCTTGAACGACCGCTTGATGGAGAGTATGCGCATGAAACTTCTCTCGAACCCGCTTGTCCGTGACGACACGGAATAGGAGCGTCCGGACCTTCGTATGAGCCCGCCACGCACGGTCGCGCTACTGGTGACGCACGGAACCCTGGGCGATGAGCTGGTCCGGACGGTCGCGGCCATCCTCGGGCCCCAGGGGGATTTCGCCACCGTGAGCAACACGGGTCTGACCGCCGACGCTTTGGCGGAGGCGATCGACCGCGAGGTCGCCAAACATCCCCCGGATACCCCCATCGTGCTCTTCACCGATCTGGCTGCGGGGAGCTGCGGCATCGCCTCCCGCCGGGTCGGGTGCGAAGGGAAGCTCATTCGCAGAATCACAGGCGTTAACCTGCCGATGCTCCTCGAGTTTTTCCACTACCGGGACACGCTCTCCCTGGACGAGCTCCTGCCGCGCATGGAGGCGAAAGGGAAGGCGGGGATCCTGATCCTGTAAGGTGCCCCTTCTCCTCGCCCGCATTGATGACCGACTGATCCACGGACAGGTGGTCCACGGGTGGGGGGTTCCGCTGCGCCCCACGCTCATCGCCATCGTCTCCGACGCGCTCCGCGCTCATCCGGAGCGGGCCGAGCTGTTCCTATTCGCGGTCCCCGAGGGAGCTCGGGGACGCGTCCTTTCCGTCGCGGAGGCGCTCGATCCCAATTTCAGCACCGAGGTGGCGGCGGAGCGCACGGTGCTGCTATTCCCCGGCATCGACGAGGCTCTTCTCCTCCACGAGGGAGGATTCGCCCTGAACGAGGTGAACTTGGGCGGGCTACATCACGCTCCGGGGCGGAGCGAGGTGCTGCCGTACGTGTTCCTGGACGCGGCCGATCGGGATCGCCTCCGCGCGCTCCGCCAGCGCGGCGTAACCGTCTACGCCCAGGATCTGCCTTCGAATGCGCGACACTCCGTCGAGCCGTGGATCGGCGGCGCGGCCTGAGCGCGGCACCCGCGGCGGCCAGGGAGGGCGATCGTGCTGCCTGAAATGCTGAGCATCGCGTTTCTGGGCGGGACGCTCACCCTCGACCGAAACGCCGGATGGGGCCTGATGCTCAGCCAACCCCTGGTCGGCGCCTGCCTCGCGGGAATCCTCCTGGCTCCCGGCTCCGACGTGGAGATCTGGGCGCTGCGCGTTCCGCTCGGCATCGGCGCTCTCTTGCAGCTTCTGTTGACCGACGCCTCACTGCCCGCGGCGCAGCGGCAGCATGACACCGCGACCGCCGGCGTCGTGGGGACCGCGGTGTCGTTGTTCGGGATGGGCCAGCTGGACCGCGATCTGGCCATCGCGGCGTCAGGCATCTTCTGGGTGCTTGTGGGCGTCGGCATGGGTCTCGTCTCGGCGATCGCCGGCGGTTGGGTCGGCAGGATCCATCGCGCCCAGAGCCGTGCCGACGTGGCTCGCGCCGATCGCCTCGCGGAGTCCGGGGCGGTGGGGGCCTTCGAGTGGCTCTACTGGGGAGGCCTTCTCCGGGCCTTCACGCTCGGTGCCCTTTGGGCCTGGGGCGCGTCGGTACTCGGACTGGCCGCGCTCCTCGTGATGCTGCCGCGGCTGAGCGCCGCGGCGACGGGCCGCCGGGTCGGCTTTGTCTTCGCGGCCCTCGTCGGAGCGGGATTGGCCGCCGCGTATCATGCGCATGTCCGGGGCCGCAGGGGCGCCCTTCGCTGGGTGGCGCTCGGTGTGGTGGTCGCCCTGGTCCTCTCCGCGGTGCTCCACCGAGGTGCGGTGTGAGCGGGTCGCGGGTGCGTCGGCTGGACCTGGCCGCGACGGGCTCACGGTCGCTCGAGATCCAGGCGCTCTTGACCCCGGAGCGAATGCAGGGGATCGGCTTTGGATTCGCGCTTCTCCCGGTGCTTCGAAGAATCTACCCGGCCAGGGAAGAGCTTGGCCGCGCTCTCCGCCGCCACCTTTCCTATTTCGCCACGCATCCTATCCTTTCGGGCTACGTCCTGGGCGTCGCGGCGCGCCTCGAAGAGCGACGCGCGAACGGAGAGGCGATCGGCGATGAGGAGATCGACTCGGTCAAGCGATCGATGGCGAGCCCGCTCGCGGCGATGGGCGATCCGCTGTTCTGGATCACGCTCCGCCCCTTCGCGGGCCTCGTCGGGATTCTCGGAATCGCCTTCGTGCCGGGCGCCGCCAGCGTGGGCCCCGATCTCCGCGTGCTGCTCTGCCCTCTGCTCACTCTTTTGACGTACAATGCCGTCGCTTGGCCGTTTCGCGTCTTCGGTGTGACGCGAGGCTACGCGCTCGCCGACCGGCTGAACGAGATCCTGCGCTCGCTCCACCTCGCGGAATGGAACGCCGCGATCTCACGGGCGGGCGCGTTCGGGTACGGCGTGCTTCTCGCCGCGGCGTGGCTCTCGCTGAATCTGGGGTCGAGCGCCTGGGGACACGACGGCCGCGCCCGGGCGGGGTCGCTCGCTCCGCTATTACTCGGGGGATGGGTCGCGTTCGCGGGGCTGAAACGGTGGCCGGGACGCGGGGTGGAGGTCGGGTCGGCGGTATTCGCGACGGCCGCCCTGCTCGCCTTGGTCCTTTAGGGGCGGGGGGAATGATCGAGCGTTCGGTCGTCATTCAGAATCGCCTGGGTCTCCACGCCCGCGCGTGCTCGGTGTTCGTGAAGGAGGCGGCGAAATTCGCCTCGCACGTGTTCCTGGCGCGGGATGGTCTGGAGGTGAACGGCAAGAGCATCCTCGGGGTGATGATGCTCGCGGCCGAGCGCGGCGCCGAGCTCACGCTCAAGGTGGAGGGCGCGGACGAGCGGGAGGCGATGGAGGCGCTCGTCAAAGTCATCGACGACAAGTTCGGGGAAGAATGACCGTACTCACCGGCATCGCGGCGTCTCCAGGGATCGGAGTCGGGCCCGTCCACATCGTCGATCCGGAAGAGATCGAGGTTGTGGACGGTCAGATTCCGCCGACCGAGATCGGGGCCGAGCAGGGCCGCCTCAAGAACGCCCTGGTGGCTTCGATCGACGAGGTCCGCGCGCTCCGCCGGAAGATCGAGATCGAGACCGGCGAGGAGCACGCCCGGATCCTCGACACCCAAATCGACATTCTGGAGGACCCCGATGCGCTGGAGCAGGCGATTGGGGCGATCGAGCGGGAGCGCCGGACGGCGGCGTGGTGCTATCGCAAGATCCTCGGCGCGGTCGCCGCGCGGCTCGATGCGGCGGACGGCGAGTACTATCGTGACCGCGCCCTCGACATCCGCGACGTTCGGCGTCGGGTGCTCGCGCACCTGGGCGGAATCCGCTCCTACTCTCTGAGCGACCTCCGCGTCCCCTCGCTGATCGTGGCCGCCGACATCCCTCCCAGCGAGATGGCGCTTGCGCCCCGGGATAAGATCCTCGGCTTTGCCACCGATCTGGGCGGCCGTACCTCCCACACGGCGATCATGGCCCGGGCCCGCGGAATTCCGGCGGTGGTGGGGTTGAAGCAGGCGATGAGCGCCGCCCGCGAAGGAGCCATCGCGCTGGTCGACGGCACGCGCGGCGTCGCGATTTTCGATCCCGACCCGGAGGTTCTGGAAGAGCACGTCCGAAAGCAGCGGCGCTACAAGGAGCTCTCCGCCAACCTGGCCTCCCTCAAAGACCAGCCCTGCGTCACGCTCGATGGACGGCGGGTTCATCTCGGCGCCAACCTCGAGGTGCCGGAAGAGCTTCCCTCCCTTCTGGAGCACGGGGCGGAGGGCGTCGGGCTTTACCGCACCGAATTCTTCTACCTGTCGCGGTCCACGCTTCCGACGGAGGAAGCGCAGTACAACGCCTATCGGACGATCGTCGAGGCGATGTACCCGAGGCCGGTCGTCATCCGCACGCTGGACGTGGGGGGCGACAAATTCGCTTCCTACCTGGGGACGCCGGTGGAGCGAAACCCGTTCCTCGGTATGCGTGGGCTTCGCTTTTCGCTCAAGCGCGAGGACATCTTCCGCACCCAACTCCGCGCGATTCTGCGCGCGACGGTCCACGGCAATGTCCAGGTCATGTTCCCCATGGTCGTGGGGCTGGAGGATTTTTGCAGGGCCCGCGACGTGGTGGATCGGGTCCGCCAGGACCTGCAGCGGGAGGGGATCGCGATAGCGGAGCGGGTGCCCCTCGGCGTGATGGTGGAGACGCCGGCGTCGGTCTTCGCCATCGACCTGCTCGCGAGGGAGGCGGACTTCGTCAGCATCGGGACCAATGATCTGATCCAGTACACGCTCGCGGTGGATCGGGGGAACGAAGCGATCGCGGAGATCTACGAGCCGCTCCACCCCGCGGTGATCCGCGCGATCCGGGCCGTGGTGGAGGCGGGCGAGCGATTCAAGATTCCGGTCGGAATCTGCGGCGAGATGGCCGGCGAGCCGCTCTACGCGATCCTGCTCATCGGCCTCGGCCTCGGTGAATTCAGCGTCAGCCCCTACCTGGTGCCGGAGATCAAGACGATCATCAGAGCATCGACCTATGAAGAGAGCGTCGCGCTCGCCAAGCGCTGCCTCGGGCTCGCGACCCCGGCCGAAGTCCGGGTCGTGGTAACCGAGTTCATGAGCCGCCGGTTTCCGCGGCACTTCGCCGAGTGATGCCTCGGCACGGCGCATCTCCACGCCCGCGCGCGGGAGCGCGCTCCGGCCTCGACTCGCCGGAATGGACGGCGCGGCTCGATCCGGATGGTATGGGGGATCGAATCGAGGGATTCGCGGGGCAGCTCCGCGCGGGCGCCTCGATCGCGGCGCCGGTCTTGGCCCGGCTCGCGCCCCATCGGCCGCGGCGTGTGGTCCTCTTCGGGATGGGGGGGTCGGCCATCGCCGGCGACATGGTCCGGGCGCTCGTCGATCTGGAAGGTACCTCTCCGTTCCACGTCGTCCGACACTACGAGCCTCCGGCCTGGATCACACCTGAGGACCTCCTCGTATTTTCTTCGTATTCAGGGGAGACCGAGGAGACCTTGACCGCCTACAAAGCGGTGCGGGCGCTCGGGGCTCGATCGATCGTGCTCTCGACCGGCGGGAGCCTGGCCCGTCTCGCGGCGGCCGACCAGGTCCCCTTGGCAACCCTTCCCTCGGGGCACCCCCCTCGCGCCGCCCTCGGGTACTCCTTTTCCACGCTGATTCAGGTCGCTTCGCACCTTGGCCTGATCCTGGACGGCCCGGCCCGGATCGAGGCTGCGGCTCGGGGAGTGGAAGAGGTCGCTTCCGCTTGCCGTAGGACTGTGATAGAATCCCGCAACCCTGCAAAAAGATTGGCGATACGCCTGGGCGGACGTTCGATCGTGGTGATCGCGAATGAGCGCACGCTGGGACCGGTGGCCATGCGCTGGAAGGGGCAGCTGAACGAAAACGCCAAGCATATGGCGTGGGCCTCGCCGCTTCCGGAGATGAACCACAACGAGGTCGATGGATACGTTCACCCCACGGGACAGGTGGGGCGCTTCGCGGCGGTACTCCTTCGGGCGCGCGCGGATCACCCGCGGGTGCAGGCCCGGTTTCACTGGCTCACGGCGTACCTGAAACGGAAGGGGCTCCAGGTCGAGACCTACCAGTCGAACGACGTCGACGCGATGACGCGGCTCATGACCTCCACGGCCATGGGGGATTTCGTGAGCTATTACCTTGCCCTGGCCCATGGAACCGACCCCAGCGCCTTGCCAGGAGTTCTATCGCTCAAGAAAGCGTTGAAGCGGTGAGGCCGGTCGCGGTCATCCCGGTTGCCGGCGCCGGCACGAGGCTCAAGCCTCACACGTTCACGACGCCCAAGGCGCTCCTGGAGGTCGCCGGAAGGCCGATTCTGGCCCACATCCTCGACCAGGTGGCCGGGGCCGAGCCGTCGAAGGTGGTTCTGGTCGTAGGGCCTGGCCCGCAGGGAGAGCGCATCGTCCAGTTCGCGCGCCGGGGCACTCTCCCCATCGAGAGCGTGGTTCAGTCGGAGCCGTTGGGGCTTGGCCACGCCGTGGCGCAGGCCCGGGAGAGGGTGGGAGAGGCGCCACTGCTCATCGTCCTGGGGGACACCATCGCGCTGGCGCCGCTCAAGGAGTTCACCGCGGGCGGCTCGAGCGTGGGAGTCCGGGAGGTGTCCGACCCGCGCCGTTTCGGCGTCGCGATCGTCCGGGAGGGGCGGATCACGCGCCTGGTGGAAAAGCCCGAGCAACCGGAATCCAATCTGGCGATCGTAGGGCTCTATTACCTGAAAAACGCGCCCCTTCTCTTTCGCTGCCTTGCCGCGCTGGAAGGGGAGGGCAAGCGGACCCGAGGGGAGCTCCAATTGACCGACGCCCTCCAGCGAATGATCGAGCAGGGGGAGGATCTCCGCCCGTTTCCGGTCCAGGCTTGGTATGATTGCGGCAAGACCGACACGCTTCTCGAAACGAACCGCGCGCTGCTCGACCTCCAGGCGGGACCGGTATCCCGTCCGGGGGTGGTCTGTTTGCCGCCTGTGGCGATCGATCCCAGCGCGGACGTCCTTCACGCGGTGATCGGTCCCCACACATCCATCGGCCCGGGTGCCCGGGTGCGGCGCGCCGTGGTGCGGAACTCGATCATCAGCCAGGGCGCCACCGTGGAGGACGCGCTCCTCGACCTGTCCGTCGTCGGGGAAAACGCGGTGGCCCGCGGGGCCTATCAGCGACTCAACGTTGGAGACTCATCGGAGGTGAAGAGTACATGACGCTTGAAGCGACCCAGACGAAGCCGGCGGAGCGACGTTCGCCCGCGACACGCCACTCGGTGCTCTTCACTTCGGAATCAGTCACCGAGGGGCACCCCGACAAGGTTGCCGACCAGATCTCCGACGCGATCCTCGACGCCATCCTGAAAGAGGATCCCGCCTGCCGCGTCGCCTGCGAGACGATGGTTACGACCGGTCTCGCGCTCGTCGCGGGCGAGATCACGACCGCTACCTACGTCGACATCGCGAAGGTCGTGCGGGAAACGATCCGGGGCATCGGCTACGATGATCCGGTCTTTGGTTTCGACCATGAGACGTGCGCGGTTCTCACTTGCATCGACGAGCAGTCGAGAGACATCGCGATGGGCGTAGACCGGCTCGGCGCGGGCGACCAGGGTCTGATGTTCGGCTACGCGGTTCGGGAAACGCCGGAGCTGATGCCGGCTCCGATCCAGCTGGCGCACCTCCTGACGCGGGCGCTGGCCAACGCGCGACGCTCCGGGAAATTCCCCGAGATTCGCCCCGACGGGAAATCCCAGGTGACCATGGAGTACGAGGGGGGCGTGCCGCAGCGGATCGATACCGTGGTGATCTCGACGCAGCATGTCGAGATGACCGATGCCGAGATTGTTCGGCTCCGAGACCGGATCATTCGCGAGATCATCATGCCGGTGCTTCCCAAGAAGTGGCTCCAGGGTGATCCCATTTTCCACATCAACCCGACCGGCCGATTCGTGCTGGGAGGCCCGCGGGCCGACACCGGGCTGACCGGCAGGAAGATCATCGTCGATACCTACGGGGGCTCCGCCTGCCACGGCGGGGGCGCGTTCAGCGGCAAGGACCCCTCGAAGGTCGACCGCTCGGCCTCTTACGCGGCCCGCCACGTCGCGAAAAATCTCGTCGGAGCGGGCCTCGCCGAGCGCTGCACCGTTCAGGTCGCCTACGCGATCGGCGTCGAACAGCCGGTGTCGATCATGGTCGATTCCCACGGGACCGGCACGGTGCCCGATTCGAGACTCTCGGAGCTGGTGCGGAAGCACTTTGACCTGCGGCCCGCGGGGATCATCAAGGCTCTCGATCTCCGGAAGCCGATCTACAAGAAGACCGCCGCCTATGGACACTTTGGAAGAGAACAGGAGGGCTTCCGCTGGGAGCTCCTCGACCGCGTGGAGGATTTGAAGCGTGACGCCTGAGGCCGTAGTCGCCATGACCCCGCAAGGACACGTAGCGGATGCCAAGCTCGCCGAAGAGGGTGTGAACCGAATCGAATGGGCCGAGCGCGAGATGCCGGTACTCAGACAGGTGAAGGCTCGGTTCACCCGCGAGAAGCCCCTGAGGGGGCGCCGCATCGCGGCCTGTCTGCACGTCACGACAGAGACAGCAAATCTGATGCTGACGCTTCAGGCGGGCGGCGCCGAAATCGCGCTCTGCGCCTCCAATCCGCTCTCCACCCAGGACGACGCCGCGGCCGCGCTCATGCACCGCTACCGCATTCCGACGTTCGCGATCAAGGGGGAGAACGCGGATACCTACTACCAACACATCAACGCCGCGCTCGATCTGAAGCCCGAGTTCACGATGGACGACGGAGCCGACCTCGTGACCGTGCTCCACACCAAGCGATCGGAGCAATCGAAGCAGGTGATCGCCGGAACGGAGGAGACGACCACCGGCGTGATCCGGCTACGGAGCATGGCCCGGGATGGCGCCCTCCGATTCCCGATCCTCGCCGTGAACGACGCCAAGACCAAGCACCTCTTCGACAATCGGTACGGAACGGGGCAAAGCACGGTCGACGGAATCCTGAGGGCTACGAACCGGCTTCTCGCCGGCTCGCGGTTCGTCGTGCTCGGCTACGGATGGTGCGGCCGGGGCGTGGCCAGCCGGGCGCGCGGGATGGGCGCGCACGTGGCGATCACCGAGATCGATCCGCTGCCCGCGCTCGAGGCGATCATGGACGGATTTGAGGTGGTGCCGGCGGCGGAGGCGGCCAAGTTCGGCGACATCTTCGTCACCGTGACCGGGAACATCAACGTGCTCCGGATGGAGCACTTCCGCGCGATGAAGGACGGCGCCATCGTGGCGAACTCCGGGCATTTCAACGTCGAGCTCGACCTCGATTCGCTCCGCAAGGCGGCCCGGTCGATTCGCACCGTTCGTCCCTTCGTCGAGGAAGTCGAGCTCGAGGGCGGGAAGCGCGTCTATGTCCTCGGCGAGGGGAGACTCATCAACCTCGCCGCCGCGGAGGGGCATCCCGCCTCCGTGATGGACATGAGCTTCGCGAACCAGGCGCTGGGCATCGAGTACTTGCTTTCCCACTCCAAGGAGCTGAAGCCGATGGTCTACCCCATCCCGAAAGCGCTCGATGAGGAGATCGCCCGCTTGAAGCTGGAAGCCCTGGGAGTGCGGATCGACGCACTGACGCCCGAGCAGACCGCCTACCTCGCCTCCTGGCAGCAGGGCACGTAGGCAGGGAGCAACCCATGTGGCTCCTGGGCCGGGTTTCGGTACGGCGCAAGTACCAGATCCTCGGGCTTTGCTTTCTTTCCCTCGCCCTCTTCCTTCTCCTCGCCCTGTTCAGCCGCGATCCGCGGGACACCGCCACCGATCTCATGGGGACGGGGGCCGTGCGGAATCAGGCGGGGGTGATCGGCGCCTTCGTCGCCACAGGACTTGGTATCGCGCTCGGCTCCATCGGAGCCTGGCTCATTCCGATCGCGCTTCTGGCGTGGGGTTGGAATCGGCTCCGCGTCGCGCCAACCAGCGAGCTTTGGATCCGCACCGCGCTGGCGGCCGCGGCCGCGCTCGGAGCGATGGGGCTGGTTTACCTCCTCATGGGGGAGAATCGGGCGCTCGTCGGCCGAACCGGGGAGTGGGTCGGTCGGGTGGCGGCACGCCTGCTCGGCCGCATAGGCGGTGAGCTTCTCCTCGGCACCGCGCTCGTCATTCTCGCGGTGATCGCGTTCGAAATCGGAACCGCGTCCCCGCTGCGGAAGCTTCTTGGCTCGCTGTTGGCCCGCTTCTCGCCGCGTCGCGGCAAGGCGCGGCGGGCCCCGACCGACGTCGAGGCGGCCGAGGCGGAGGCGGCACCCGGCCTGGGCCGCGCGCGGCGCGGTCGGATCGGTCCGGCCGAGGAGGAGGAGGCTCTCCAGCGCGCCTTCACGCCTGCCGAGGAGGTGGCGCTCCGCCGCGAATCGCGCCCGCGGATCGTCGCGCGGAAGGAAGGAGAGGCCCGCGCCGAAGCTCTCTCCATTCCATTTCCCCCGTCGGCGCAGCGTGCCGATCCGGTGAATGATCGCCCGGCGGCTCGCGAAGAGCGAAAGCGGATGGTGGAGGCCCCTCCCGAGAGCGGGCTGGGGCTGGGCCCCGCGGCGGTCCCGGAGGCCCAGCTTCCTCCGCTCGATCTCCTCGACCGGCACGACGCGAAGCAGGTGGCGGTGGAGGAGGCGGAGCTCTTCGAGCTCTCCCGCGTCCTGGAACGGACCCTCGCCGATTTCGGCGTGGCCGGCAAAGTCTCCGAGGTCCATCCCGGGCCCGTGATCACGCTCTTTGAATACGAGCCGGCCCCGGGAGTGAAGGTGAACCAGATCATGAATCGTCAGGACGACCTGGCGCTCGCGCTCCGGGCGCAGCGGATCCGGATCGTCGCGCCCATCCCCGGGAAGGCCGCGGTGGGGATCGAGATTCCCAATCGGGTCAAGGCGACCGTCTCCTTCCGGGAGATCATCGCGTCGGCCGCGTTTCAGCAATCTCGGGACGCGCTTCCGTTCGCGCTCGGGAAGGACGTCGCGGGCGTTCCGTTCACCGCGTCGCTCGAGCGGATGCCGCACCTCCTGATCGCCGGAGCCACCGGCTCCGGAAAGAGCGTCTGCATCAACGCGCTGATCATGAGCCTGCTCGTGAAGCGAACGCCGGCCGAGCTTCGCTTCATCCTCATCGATCCGAAGATGCTCGAGCTGACGCCCTACAACGGAATCCCGCATCTTCGGATGCCTGTCGTGACCGACCCCAAGAAGGCGGCCCAGGCGCTGCGTTACTGCGTCAAGGAGATGGAGCGACGCTATCAGGTGCTCGCGCGGCATGGCGCGCGGAACATCGACGCCTACAACCGGCTCGGCCTCGATCCGGCGGCCGTGGAGGACGCGAGGCTTCCGTATCTGGTCGTGGTCGTCGATGAACTGGCCGATCTCATGGCGCTCCTCCCCGCGGAGATCGAGGAGCCGATCGGCCGCCTTGCCCAGATGGCCCGCGCCGTGGGAATCCACCTGATCCTCGCGACGCAGCGCCCCTCGGTCGACGTGCTGACCGGCGTCATCAAGGCAAATTTCCCCTCTCGAATCGCGTTCCAGGTGGCGAGCCGGACCGATTCCCGCGTGATCCTCGACATGAACGGCGCGGAGAGCCTCCTGGGGAACGGCGACAGCCTCTATCTCCCGGCGGGGAAGCCGGAGCCGTACCGGATCCATGGCTCGTACGTGTCCAGCGAGGAGATCGAGCGGGTGGTTTCCTTTCTGCGCTCCCAGGGGGCCGCGGCGCCCTTGGATGAAGCGGTGCTCGAGCAGGCGGCCACGACGAGCGCCGACGCCGACGACGACCTCTACGACGAGGCGATGCGGCTGGTCGTGCTTCACCAGCAGGCGTCGACGTCGATGCTCCAGCGGCGGCTCAAGGTGGGCTACTCCCGCGCCGCCCGGCTGCTCGACCTGCTGGAGGAGCGAGGGGTGGTCGGCCCGCCCGAGGGAGCCAAGGGAAGAGATGTGCTCGTCACCGAGCACGATCTGGCGGAGCGCCGGTCGCGTGTCCCCGAGGTGGGGACCGAAGCGTGATTCACCCGATCGCTCTCGCCCCACCCCGGAAGAATGGCGGCGGGCCGCCCGACCTGAAGGTGGCTCTGGTCACCCTCGGCTGCGCCAAGAATCTCGTCGATTCCGAGATCATGGCGGGACTCCTCGCCCGGGGCGGATTCACCATGACCGCGGATGTACGGGAAGCGGAAGTCGCGGTGGTGAATACCTGCGCGTTCATCGGGCCGTCGCAGAAGGAATCGATCGACCGAATCCTCGAGCTGGCGGCGCTCAAACGCGAGGGGCAGATTCGGGCGCTGATCGTCGCGGGCTGCCTCGCGCAGCGATATCAAGCCGAGCTTCTCCACGAAATCCCCGAGATCGACGCGGTGGTCGGCACCGGGCAGGTGGACGCCATCGCTCGCGTCGCCCACCGCGTCGGCCGCGGAGGCAGCGGAATCCTCGAGGTGGGGCCCCCCGGGACGGCCGTCGACTTGGCCATGCACCGGGCCGTTTCCACCCCGCGTCATCTGGCCTATCTGCGAATCGCCGACGGCTGCGACTTCCGATGCACCTTCTGCATCATTCCTCGCCTCAGAGGCGATCTTCGGAGCCGGCCCTTTGAATCGGTCGTGGAGGAGGCCCGACGCCTGGCGACGGCTGGAGCGAAGGAGCTTCTGCTCATCGCGCAGGATTCGACCTCGTACGGAGAGGATCTCTACGGCCAGGGGCGCCTGCCCGAGCTTCTCCGCGCGCTCGCCGCGATCGACGGGATCGAATGGCTGCGGGTCCATTACACCCACCCCAAGACCTGGAGCGAAGAGTTGATCCGGGTGTTTGAAGAGGAACGGAAAGTCTGCCGGTACGTCGACATCCCGCTCCAGCACGTGACCGACCGGATGCTTCGGCGGATGAGGCGGGAGGTGCGCCAGGACGACCAGGCACGTCTGATCGACACCCTACGTGCTCGGATTCCCGACGTGGCAATCCGGACCCATTTCATCGTCGGATTTCCCGGCGAGACGGAAGCGGATTTTGAGCAGCTGCTCGCCACGGTGCGTCGGGGCCAGTTCGACCACGTCGGCTGTTTTGCCTACTCGAAGGAGGAGGGCACTCCGGCCGGACGGATGGCGGAGCAGATTCCGGAGCGCGTCAAGGTGGAGCGCCGGCGGAGGCTCATGGCGGAGCAGAGAGAGCTGGCATCGCGCGTCTGGGGCGCGTGGGTCGGGCGGACCGTGGAAGCGCGGATCGACGGCCCTGCCGCTTCGCGCCCCGGCGTCTTCGTCGGGCGCGTCGAGCAGCAGGGGTTTGAGGTGGACGGGGTGACCTACATGCGCACCCTCCCGGGTCGGGATCCGCTCCGGGCGGGCGAGCGGGTGCAGGCTCGCGTCGTGCGCGCGAGCCACTACGATCTCGAGGCGGAGGTGACGGGGTGAGAGGTCCGCTTGGAGTCTCTTTGGCCTTGGTCGCGACATGGCTGCTCGCGGTGACGGTCGGCGCGCGCGCGGATCACGCGCTCCCGCCCACCCACAGCATGGCGCTCGATTCCGTCGCCGCGGTGGTCGCGGCCGACCTCTTGCGAGACGCGCCGATTCCGGCGGGACGCCCCATCGTTCTCCAGTCTCCCGCGCCTGGCGACACGCTCGGCCTTCTCACGCAGCGCCTCGTGAGCCGTCTGAGGGCCCAGAACGTGCCGGTCCGACTGGCGGGCGGGGGCGGGGCGGAAGCGGTGGATCCCGATACCGCCACCCTTTTCGCGAACGGCGAGAGCGCGGGGCATCCCCTAAGGCTGAATCTGCAGGTGGACGGATCCGGGGTCAGCTACGTGCGGCGGATTGGAAAGTTTCCGTTTGGAACGAAGGGATACGAGCGGCTCGCCGCGATGAGGGCCAACGCGACCTTGATCGATCCCGTGAGCCGCGAGGTCTACTGGACCCGTTCCTCGGCGCGGAGCGCCACCGACATCGTTCCCTCGGGGGACGTTGTTTACGCCGCCAGCGGATCGGGTCGCCTCAACCCGCCTCCACCGCACGGAGGCGGGACGCGGTGGCTCGAGCCGCTCATCGTCGTCGGGGTGGTGGCCGGTCTCGTAGTGCTCTTCTATTCAAACCGTAACTGAGGCGGAGGCATGGCGTGGTTCCAGGGAGGATCACAATGAGCGTGGCGGCCAAGCAGCATCAGGTACTGGCCCGCGACTACTTGGGGCGGGGGCTCTACCCGGAAGCGCTCGAGGAGATTCGCGAGGCGATCAAGATCCACCCCGATTTTCCGGATCTTCACAATCAGCTGGGCCTCGCCCTGAGCCTGAGCGGAGAGCGGGAGGGGGCGGTGACCGAGTTTCAGCAGGCCCTCCACCTGAACCCGCGGTACGTGGAAGCGCGGCTCAACCTCGCGATCATCTTGAACGACCTGGGCCGATACGAGGACGCGCTCCGGGAATTTCAGATGGACATTCCCCGCGATCCGGACCACGAGAACCTTTCGCCGGATGTCCGGTCGCACCTCGCAGAGTCACACACGCTCCTGGGAGACACCTACCGGAATCTCGGACTTCTCGTCGACGCGTCTCAGGAGTATCGAAAGGCGCTCCGCCACGCTCCGCGGTTCTTGGACATCAAGAACAAGCTCGGAGCCGTCTACGCGGACATGGGTCTCTATCAGGACGCGGAGACCGTGTTGGCGGAGGCCCTGGCGCAGAACTCGCGCTATCTGGACGCCCGCGTGACGCTCGGCGTCGTCTACTGGAAGTCGGGACGCCGCGCCCGCGCTCGCGAGGAGTGGGAGCGCTGCCTGCTGGAAAACCGGGACGACGTGCGGGCCCGGTCCTATATCTCCATGCTCGAGCGCGAGGACGGGGACGCGGAGGAGCCGCGACGACGATGAGCATGCGCGCCGCGCGCCGGACTCTGGCGAGGGCGGCCGTCGCGATGAGTCTCGTGCTTCTGGCCGGTTGCGGCGGGACGCTCCGCGAGGCAGCGGTCGGCGGTGTCGCCAGCTTCGAGCGCGGGAAGGAAGCGTTCGACCGGGGCGACTTTGTCGACGCCATCTCCGACCTGAAGGCCTACGTGGAGCAATTTCCGGGCACCGAGAATACCGATGACGCGCTCTACTATCTTGGCGAGTCCTATTTTCAGCTCAAAGACTACCCTCTGGCGTCCGGGCAATACGACCGGCTGATCCGGGACTTCCCGGCCTCGCCCCTTCAGCCCGACGCGATGTTCCAACTGGCCCGGTGCGACGATTTGCAGTCTCACTCGGCGCCCCTGGACCAGACCGAGACCACGCGGGCGATTTCTCGCTACAAGGATTTCCTCGATCTCTACCCGGAGCACCCGCGCGCCGCCGAGGCGAAGAAGCGCATGGACGCCCTCAACGACCGGCTCGCGGAAAAGCGGTGGCGGAACGGCCGCCTCTACTACCGGTTGAAGCACTACGACGCGGCGGCCCACTATCTGCGGGGCGTCATCTCGGAGTATCCAAACTCTCCCTGGGCGGGCGAGGCCGGCCTTCTCCTGGCCGATGTCCTGATCCGCCAGGGGAAACAGGATGAAGCGGAGGCCGCGCTGCGGGCCGTGGGGCAGAGCCAGGCGACGCCCGAGGCCAAGCGGCGCGCCCAGGAACGCCTGCGCGAGATCGAGGGACGCGGCAAGTCGTGAGCCGCACCTCCGTCCGCACGGGAATTTTCGGAGGGACCTTCGATCCGGTCCATGTGGGGCACCTCATCATGGCGGAGGAGGCGGCGGTCCGACTGCGGCTCCATCGGGTCCTCTTCGTGCCGGCGTCTCGTCCGGCGCACAAGCGATCGCGCGGCATCACGCCCATCGAGCATCGGCTGGCGATGCTCCGGCTCGCCACCTTAGGGAACGAGCGATTTCAGGTCTCCCGCGCCGAGGCCGATGGCGGCGGAATCTCCTTCACCGCGAATACGCTGGAGGCGCTCTCGCGTCGGGGAGCGGGGGATCTCTACTTCATCATGGGGCAGGACAGCCTGGAAGAATTCCATTCGTGGCGCGACCCCGAGCGGATCACCCACCTGGCGCGCCTGGTCGTGTTCCCGAGAGGCGACCGCGAGCTCTCCTCGCTTGCCCCCTCGCTTCGGCGTCGGGTGCTTTTTCTTCGCCCACCTCGTATCGGAATTTCCGCGACCGAAATCCGCCGCCGGCTTCGCCGCGGGCTCTCCGTTCGGTACTGGGTACCCGACAAGGTCCTCGCCTACGTCACGCGCCATGGGCTCTACGGAACACGATCGCGCGGGTAAGCGCCTTCTCCTGATCGACGGATCGGCCCTCCTCTATCGCTCCTTCTACGCGTTCATCCGAAATCCGCTTCGAAACGCGAAAGGGGAGCCGACCAGCGTCGCCTACGGGGTGCTCCAGACGCTCCTTCCACTCTTGGAGTCAAAGCGCCCCGACCGCGTCGCGGTCGTTTTTGACACGGCGGCCCCGACGTTTCGCCACAAGGTCTATGCCGATTACAAAGGACACCGCCCCCCGATTCCCAAGGATCTCGTCGCGCAAATTCCGCGCGCCCGCGAGGTGATCCGGCTGCTCGGGATCCCGATTCTCGAACAGGAGGGGGTGGAGGCGGACGATCTGATCGGAAGCCTGGCCAAGGAGGCCGAGCGCGACGGGGCGACTGCATTCATCCTGACCGGGGACAAAGATTTCTTTCAGCTTATTTCCCAGAACATTCAGGTGTTGGCGCCTCAGAATCGAGGCGGCGAGCTCAGTACCATCGATCCGGTCGCGGTCAAAGAGCGCTTTGGCGTCGAGCCGGGGGAGATGGTCGACCTGCTCGCGCTCATGGGAGACGCATCCGACAACATCCCCGGGGTCCCCGGCGTCGGAGAGAAGACCGCGGCGCAGCTCATCCAGCGCTTCCATTCCGTCGATGAGCTCTACCGGTCGCTCGATTCCGTGGATCGCCCGGCCTTGCGCGAGAAGCTTCGGTCCCATCACGACCGCGCGGAGCTGAGCCGGAGGTTGGTCACCATCCGGGCGGATCTCCCGCTGGACCGCCACTGGTGGGAGCTCGAGCGCGAGCCGATCCGGGTGGGGGAGCTTCACCGGCTGATGGACGAGCTTGAATTCCAGACGCTCAAGCGCCGCTACGCGCCGCAGATCGAGGTGGCCATGGCGACGGACCTCTTCCCGGAGTCGATCGTCACGGTCAAGAGCCCGCCGAGGGAGTCTCGGCCGCCGTACGGGGAATACGGCGTCATATCGACCGGAACGTCTCTGGAAGCCCTGGCCCGGGAGCTGGCGGACGCGCGCGAGCCCGTCTCCTTCGACACCGAGACGACCGGATTGAACCCCCTCCGCGCCGACCTTGTTGGGATCTCGGTCGCGCTCTCGCCGGGGCGGGCGTTCTACCTCCCGGTGGGGCACGAGGCGGGCCCGAATCTCGACGCCGATCGCGTGAGGGACGCGCTCCGCCCCTTCTTTGCGGCTCCGCGGGCGCAGCGGGCCGGCCAGAACGCCAAGTACGATTGGCACGCCCTCCACCGGTTTGGCATTCCGGTTCGGGACGTCGCGTTCGACACCATGGTCGCCGCCTACCTGGTCGATCCGGATCAGCCCAAGAATCTCGACGCGCTCGCCGCTTCGCGCCTTGGCCTCCAGAAGATCCCGACCGAGGAGCTACTCGGGTCGGGGCGGGACCAGAGGACGATGGCCGCTCTCCCGGTGGACCAGGTCGCGGAATATTGTTGCGAGGACGCCGACGCGGTCCTCCGTCTGGTGCCGATCCTCTCCCGCGAGATGGAGGCGATCGGGGTCCACGGGCTCTTCCACGAGGTGGAGATGCCGCTCGTGGGCGTGCTGACCCGCATGGAGCGCGCCGGAATCAAAGTCGACACCGCGGCCCTGAAGATGATGTCGTCCGAGCTGGGTCAGGAGCTCGCCGGCCTGGAGGAGGAGATCCAGGAAGTCGCGGGCGTGCCATTCAACGTGAATTCGACACGCCAGGTGGCCGAGGTCCTCTTTGAGCGGCTCAAGTTGCCCAAGGGTAAGCGGACCCGGGACGGCTACTCGACGGACGTCGAGGTTCTCGAGAACCTGGCTCCGGTGCATCCCCTTCCCAAGCTCCTGCTCGCGTACCGCCAGGCGCAGAAGCTCAAGGGGACCTACGTCGATTCGCTGCCGCGGCTGGTGCATCCCGATACCGGCCGGGTCCACGCCACGTTTCACCAGACGATCGCTTCCACCGGCCGGTTGAGCGCGAGCGATCCCAGCCTTCAAAACATTCCGATCCGGACCGAGGAGGGGCGCGCCATCCGACGCGCGTTCGTCGCCGAGGGGGCGCGCGGCCTGCTCGTCTCGTTCGACTACTCGCAGGTGGAGCTTCGCCTCCTCGCCCATCTCTCGCACGACCCGGTGCTCACGGAAGCGTTTCGAACGGGCGGGGACGTGCACGCGACGACGGCGTCCCGACTGTTCGGCGTGCCGCCGGAGGCGGTGACGCCCGCGCAGCGAGCCCAGGCCAAGATCGTGAATTTTGGAATTCTTTACGGAATGGGACCGGCGCGGCTCGCGCGGGAGCTGAACCTGTCACGCGCGCTGGCCGTCGCCTTCATCGAGGAGTACAAGCGGACGCTCTCCGGGGTCGCCGCGTACCTCGACCAAGTGCTCGAAACGGCGCGGAAGACCGGGTACGTGGAGACAATCTTGAAGCGCCGGCGCCCCCTGTCGGGGCTTCGTGCCGAAGGGGCGCGGCGCGCGGAAGCGGAGCGCGTCGCCGTCAATACGCCCATCCAGGGCTCGGCGGCCGATCTGGTCAAGGTGGCGATGGTCAAAATCGACTCGCTGCTGACCGAGATGGGCTGCAAGAGTCGCATGATTCTCCAGGTCCACGATGAGCTTTTGTTCGAATCGGACGAGGACGAGGTCGACACGATCGCACCGATCGTTCGCGAGGTGATGGAACACGCGATTCCGCTTCGCGTGCCGCTCGTCGTGCACATGGGACGCGGTCGCACCTGGGCCGACGCGCACGCATGAGGGGATTCGGCTTGCCCTTCGCCGTCGCGACCGATAGGTTCCAGTGATGGTCCGGATCGGCGTGACCGGGCTCATGGGTTCCGGGAAGTCCACGGTGGCCCGCCGCTTTCAGGAGCGTGGCGCCGAGCTCGTGGACGGGGACGCGCTCGGCTGGGAGGTGCTCCGCACGCCGGCCGTCCGCGAGGCGATCGCCGCGGCGTTCGATCCGACCGTGCTCGACCGAGAGGGGCAGATCGACCGGGCCAGGCTCGGCCGGATCGTCTTCCGCGATCCCGGCGCGCTGGATCGGCTCAACGGGATCGTTCAGCCACAATTGCTTCGGCGCGTGCGTGAAGTCCTCGATTCCCGCGGCGAAGGTGTGCGCGTGCTGGACGCGGCCATGCTCACGTCCTGGGCGCTGGAGCCCGTGCTCGACGGCGTGGTGGAGGTGGTCGCGTCCGAGGACGCGCGCGTGAGACGGCTCCGGGTGGCCCGGGGGTTCACCGACCAGGAGGCCCGCGAGCGGGTCCGCGGGCAGAAGCTGCCACCGATCCGCGGCGCGCGCCGGCACTGGCGCCTTGAGAACGAGGGAGATCGGGCGGATCTCGAGCGGCGCGCGGACCTGGTCTGGGACGAGATCGAGAGCTTGCGCCGAACCGGCCCGGCCGGCCCGGCCTGATCCAAGAGAGGAGCGAACCGGATGGATTTAGCAGCGACGAGAAAGCGGCTTGAGGACGGACGCCAGATCCTGGCGCAGCTCGGGAGCTTTCTTTGACGTCGAGCATCGGGAGGCAAGGGCGCGGGAGCTCGAGGCCAAGATGGCGGCTCCGGGCTTCTGGGACGACCCCGAAGGCGCGCAAAGGGTCGTAGCCGAGCTGAAATCGCTTCGCCGCGTCTACGAGCCTTTTCGCGAGCTTTCGCGGGAGGTCGCCGACGCGGAAGGGATGGCGAATTTGCTCTCCCAGGACCCCGACGAATCCCTCGCGGCCGAGCTGGACGAGCAGTCGAAGCACCTGCTCCCGAAGATTCATTCCCTCGAAATCAGGAGCCTCCTCTCCGAGGAGAGCGATTCCCACGGGGCCATCCTGACGATCCACCCGGGCGCGGGGGGGACCGAGTCGCAGGACTGGGCTGAGATGCTGTTCCGCATGTACACGCGTTTCATCGAGCGGAGCGGGTGGAAGGCCCAGGTTCTCGACCTCCAGCCGGGCGACGAAGCGGGAATCAAGGACGCCACGGTCCAGGTGGACGGCGAATTCGCGTACGGATACCTCAAGGCGGAGCGCGGGGTGCACCGATTGGTGCGCATCTCGCCCTACGATGCGCAGCATCGCCGGCACACCTCCTTCGCTTCGGTCTTCGTGTTTCCGCAGGCCGGCGACGACGTGAAGATCGAGATCAAGGAGGGGGACCTGCGCATCGACACCTACCGCGCCAGTGGCGCCGGGGGACAGCACGTCAACAAGACCGAATCGGCGGTGCGGATCACCCACCTACCGACGAATCTCGTCGTGCAGTGCCAGAACGAGCGCTCGCAGCACCGAAACCGGGACGCCGCGATGAAGATCCTCATGGCGCGCCTCTACGCGATGCGCCTGGAAGAGGATCGTGAGAAGATGAACTCCCTCGGTGGAGGGAAGAAGGACATCGCCTGGGGAAACCAGATTCGATCGTACGTATTCCAGCCCTACACCCAGGTGAAGGATCACCGGACCGACGTGGTCGAGACCGACGTCCAGGCCGTGATGAACGGCGGACTCGAGCCGTTCATCGACGCATACCTCAGGCTGAAGGAGCCCAAGTGAATCCCCAGATCTTTCGTGAGTACGACATCCGCGGCATCGCCGACCGCGATCTCACCGACGACGTGGTCCGCGCGGTCGGTCGCGCCTTCGGCCAAAGGATGCGGGAGCGGGGCCAGCGCAAGGTCGCCGTGGGAAGGGATGTCCGGCTCTCGTCGGGGAGAATCCGGACCGCGTTGATCGAGGGCCTGCGGGATCAAGGCGCCAACGTGGTGGACGTCGGCGTGGTGCCAACCCCGGCGCTCTACTTCGCCGTCGTCACGATGAAGGCGGACGCGGGCGCGATGGTCACGGGGAGCCACAACCCGATCGAGTACAACGGGCTCAAGCTCTCCGACGGGATCCATTCGCTACACGGCCCCGACATACAGGACCTGAGGGTCCGCGCGGAATCGGCGGGCGTTCTGGCCTCGCGCGGCACGGTGGAGGAAGCCTCGGTGGACGAGGCGTACCTCTCGGACCTCGTCGCGCGCATCGGACAGGTCGGGCCCCTCCGGGTGGTCTGCGATCCCGGCAACGGGGCGGCGAGCATCCTCGGCCCGCGTTTCCTGCGCGGCATCGGCTGCGAGGTCGACGCGATCTTCGCCGAGCCCGACGGCAGGTTCCCCAACCACCTTCCCGATCCGACCGTTCCCTCCCTCATGGCCGCGCTCATGGAGCGCGTGCCGGCCAAGCGGGCCGACGTGGGGATCGGGTTCGACGGCGACGCCGATCGGGTGGGCGCCGTGGACGAGAAGGGACGGCTCCTCTTCGGGGATCAGGTGCTCGCCCTCTACGCAACCGACGTGCTCGCCAAGATTGCCTGGGAGCCCCATCGTGTTCGAGGTCAAGTGCTCCCAAGGTCTCGTCGAGTGGGTCACGAGCCGAGGGCGGAAAGCCGATCATGTGGAAGGCAGGTCACTCGTTGATCAAGGCGAAGATGCGCGAGCTGAACGCACCCCTCGGCGGGGAGATGTCGGGGCACATGTTCTTCGCCGACGAGTTCTACGGGTACGACGACGCGCTCTACGCGGCCGGCCGGCTGCTGCGGATTCTGGCCGCATCGCGGCGGACCCCGCTCTCCGCGATGGTCGACGCGCTCCCTCAGTCCCGCTACGTCGCGACCCCGGAGATCCGCCTCGATTGCGCTGATGCGGCCAAATTTGGTATCGTTGACAAGGTGCGCGATTACTACCGCGCACGGCACGAGGTGCTCGACGTGGACGGCGTCCGCGTCCAATTTGGCGACGGCTGGGGACTGATCCGGGCCTCCAATACGCAACCTGTGCTCGTGGTTCGATTTGAGGCGAGAAGCCCGGAGCGCCTCCAGGCGATCTCGCGCGACGTTTACGAGGTTTTGGCTCGTTACCCCGAGGTGACGATCCCCGCGCTCCACGTCTGAGCGCCGTCGTCTCGCGTCACGCCGGAAGGGGTTTACTGCCTTGCCTGCGCGACCCGGCGGCTCGATTTCGCGAATTCAACAACTCGGTGACGCCCTGCGGCGCGCGTGGCCTGCGTTCCTGGCCGCGGCCCTCGTTGGCCTTTGCTCGGATTTCCTCGCGGTACGCCCCGCGACCGCACAAGACGAATTCCTCCTGAACGATGACCGCGTCGACCGCAATCAATGGGCGCCGCGTGTCGCACGGGGTGCGACCGGGAACATGGTCGTCGTCTGGATGGACGGACGGAATTCCAATGGGGGGGTGGTCGACTTCGACACCTACTTGATGACCCTCCGCGACCCCCAGGCCGTCGGCTCCACCGTGAATCGGAGGCTGAACGACGACCCGCCCGGCGTCAACCAGGGGTTTCCTTCCATCGCGGCGAGCCCCGCGGGCACCTTCTTCTGCGTCTGGGAGGATGGGCGGGCCGGGAACCGCGACGTCTTCGGCGCGACGCTCGACTCCATCGGGCTCCGCATCACCCCCAATCTCCGATTGAACGACGACACCGGATTCTCGGAGCAGGCCGCACCCCAGGTCATCGAGATGGGGTCCAGCCAGTACCTTGTCGTCTGGGGCGATCAGCGGCAAGGGCAGGGTGAGATATTCGCCTCCCGTCTGACCAGCACCGGCGCCCCCATTGGTCCCAACTTCAAGATTTCGGTCGATCCCGTCACAGGCGGGAGCTACCAAGGAGAACCCGCCGCCGCCGCCCGGGCGGACGGCACCACGCTGGTGGCCTGGCTCGACGGTCGGGAAGGGGGATCGGTCTTCGGGGCGACGTTCGACGTCTTTGCTCAGCTTCTGGATCCCAACGGGCAGCCGGTGGGAGGCAATTTCAAGATCAACGAGACGACCGTGCCGCAGCGCGACGCGTCGGTCTCGATTGCCGCCGATCCAACCGGCGGATTCGTCGTCGCCTGGATCGACCGGCGGAGCTTCCCGACCGACGCGGGAGATGTCTACGCGCAGCGCCTCGACGCGAACGGGGCCCCGCTCGGCGTCAATGTCCGTGTCAACGACGATCCGCTGGGACGCGATCAGCGCGGCGTCCGCGCCCTGACGATCCCAGGGAGCGCGTTCCTGGTTTGGGAAGATCTGCGCGGAAACCTCGGGCTCGATTCCAACGTGGAAGCGGCGGACGTTCCTTTCGGCGCATTGCCCCCCAGCGCCAACTTCCGGGTGAACGTGTCGCTGTTGGGCCGGCAGGGGACTCCGAGCGCGGTTTGGGACGGGCGGGATGCCATGCTCGGCGTTTGGGAGGACGGACGGAACGGATCCCCCGACATCTATGCCATCTCCTTCTTCCCGGACGGGACCCGGCGCGGCTCGGAGTCGCAGCTGAACGACGACGCGGCCGCGGGAGATCAACGGCGCCCGCGAATCGGTCGGGGGCCCGGGCGATACCTCGCCACGTGGACCGACCGTCGCGGGGGGACCGACGATCTCTATGCGCAGTGGCTCACGGCCGCGGGCGGACGAGACGGTCCCAATCAGATGATCTGGAAGGCGGACGGATTGACGCGCGCGCTGAGCTCGGAGGCGGCCGTCGCCTCGGACGGATCGGCGCTTCTGGTGGCGCACGTGACGCGCGACTCCGATGCCGGCGAGCTGCGCGGATTCTTCTTCAGCGCGCCTGGAGCCGTCTCCGCACCCAGCTTCTGGCTCACCGACAGCCTGCCGAGCTCGGAGTCGCTCCCCGCCGTGGTCGCGAACGGCACCGAGTTCGCGGTCGTCTGGCTCGACACGCGCGACGGGGGTCCGCGAATCTACGGGCAGCGCTTCGGCCCCGGCGGGACGCCCCTCGGGGCGCTCCACCCCGTCCTGCAAGTCGAGCCGGCCGATCCGGTCTTCGCCCTCGATCTCGATCTCGACCCGACTGGCGGCTACTGGCTCTGCTACGCTGAAGGGGCTGCGCGAGAGCAGCGGCTCTGGATGACTCATCTGGACGCCAACCTGGCCGCCGACCGCACTCCGATCGCGGTGGCCCCGTCGATGACGGGGGAGCGGGATCATCCGTCTCTTGGCGTGGGACCCGATGGAAGGGTCGAAATGGCCTGGATGGGGGTTGGCGCGAACGGGTTCGGGCAGAGCTACCATCAGGGATTCAACTCCCTCGGCGTCCCGCTCGGGCCGGTCGCCGCACTGGGCCCCGACGACGGCCTCGAGGTCCAGGCGGTTCCGTCGATCGCCGTATCGGGAGACCGATCGGTCGCGACCTGGGAGGCGAGGAGGGACGGCAACTGGAGCATCTGGCTCCAGGAGTTCGCCTCGGGCGCCGCGCCGGCGAGCGGCTTGATCCGAGTCGATCAAGATGTGCTGGGCGCCGACCAGCTCGACCCCAGCGTCGGGTTCGATTCAGCGGGACGCGCGGTCGTGATCTGGTCGGACGACCGATCGCCTTCCAGCGGTCTCGACATACTGGGCCGGGTGCTCAACTTCGGCACCACGGCCGTGACCGAGCCGCCCCCGCCTGCCCCCGCGCCAGAGCCCCCTCCGCCGGCTCCGCCGCGCGCGATGAGGGTGGGACCGGTGGCGCCGAACCCGTTCGCCGGATGGATCGAGATCCCGGTGGAGGTGTCCTCGGGCTCCTCCGAGCGGGTCACGGTTCGCGTCATCGGGGTCCGAGGAGACCTCGTCGCGACGCTTCATGATGGACCGCTGAGTTCCACTCGATCCGTCCTCCGATGGGACGGCAGGGATGCTCGCTCGAAGGTATCGGCGAGCGGCGTGTACTGGATTGTCGCCGAAATGGGGAGGGAGCGCCGTGCGGTTCGCGTGGTGCAGCTTCGCTAGAACGGCCCTGATCGCCGCCTTTCTGGGTCCCATCGCGCCGTCCTCGGCCCGTGCCGAAGCCGCTTGGAACCCCGCCGGCGTCCGGTCGCTCGCGCCGATCGCCGGCGTGCGGGTCCTCGCTTCGAGTCGGTTGGGCTCGGCGGCGGAGACGATCGACGCCTTGGAGCGGGCCGGCTACCACGTCGACGTCGCCGTGTTGCCCAGTACGTTCTTCGTCCGCGCCGGGGGCCGCACGTCGCCGCTCCCGATGGGGGTCGAGGACGTGACGCCGGCATCCGTGGCGGTCCCAAAGGCTGCGCCAGCGTCGGGTGCTTCGTCCGAGGATCCCTTCGGGGGCATCGCCGATGTTCTTCCTCCCGTTCCCCGCGATCAAGGATCCGGGGCCGACTGGCGCGGCGCGGCGGCACCAGTTCTCCCGTCCGGACTCCCGTACGGAGCGCGGTGGACTGACACCAGCGAGTTGATGATTGGGCGCGTCGCGGTGCCCGCTGCTCTTTCCGGATAGCGACGGGAGCGTCGATCGCGAACCGTTACGATTGGACCCCGGCGCTCCGCGACTCGGTGGTCCGGTCGGCGGTGCGGGGATTTCTCAAGTGGACCGCACTCGCGAACGCGCGTGGAGTGCCGTTGACGTTCCTGATCGAGGTGCACCCGATCTCGCCGACCCGCTACGAGCCGATCGATCGGCCCGTCGCGGACGAGCATCTGTGGATCCAGGATACCCTCGAGCCGCTTGTCGGCTACAGCGGGGACCCGGTGGCGATGGCATACGAGCTCGCGAACGCCGCGCGGGCGCGTCTCGGCACGCAGTGGGCTGCGCTCCTTCTGGCGGTGCAGAACGACACGGACGCGGACGGCAAATTCGCGGACGGTATCGGAGAGCATGCGATCCTCGGCGGTCCCTATTTCGTCGTCATGGTCAAGCAGTCGAACTTCGGGAGCGCGACCCTCGACTTCTACATCGAGCACGAGATGACGCACATGTTCTGGGCACTGGACGAGTACCCGGCCAGCAACGCCTGGTGGGCCTGCTCCCTCAACACCGGATACTTCAATCAGCAGAACTCGAACTCGGCGCTGCCCGCGAACGGATACTGCAATGTCGATCGTCGCTGCTTCATGAAGGGAAACTATCCGGACAGCCTATGCCCGCCCACGGAGAGACAAATTGGCTGGGTTGACCTGGACCAGAACGGGATCCTCGACATCTACGAGACCCGACCGAGAGTGGTCCCCGACTCCGCTCACTATTCGGCCTCCCAGGGCATCCCGATCCTGGTCCGCGGCGCGGCGGCCGACGACGCGCTCCCGAACCGAAACCCGTATCACTTCGGCACGGGGGACTCGATCACGTTCGCGACGGTTGATTCCATCTGGCAGCGCCTGGACGGAGGGGCGTGGATCCCGGTTTCCCCCGATGACGGAATTTTCGACGAGGGCTCCGAGCGCTTCACGTTTCTCCTTCCGTCTCCCGGAATGGGGAACCACCTGCTCGAATTTCAGGCGCACAATACCAACGGAATGATGATGGATGTCCCGGCGGCCACCGTGATCACGGTGACGGGCGGCACCTCGGGCGTGGGCGGGTCGAATGGCGCCGCGGGGCCCACCGTTCCCAGCTTGACGGCCGGGCCCAATCCCAGCGACGGAGCGGTCCAGTTCTCGCTCCGCGGGAAGGGCGGGCTCGCCGCCACGGCACGGGTGTTCGACGTGTCCGGCCGTGTGGTCCGATCCTGGTCCTTGATCGTGCCGACATCCGGAGGCATCGACTGGGTCTGGGACGGGCGCTCGGGGCGGGGAGGAGCCCATCAGCCGGGCGGTCTCTATTTCCTGGTCGTTCAGATCGGCGGCGAGCGGTTGACGCGGCGCATCGTGATGCTCCACTGACCGACGATCGCGACGCCTCCGTGAGCTCCACCACCCATCTCGCATCGGCCGGCCCGCGGCAACCCATTTCGGGTGACCTCCAGGGCCACCGCTACGGCGAAGACCGGGTTCACCTTCTGGTACGCGATCCACGGACGTCTTCGCGACGTGGGAAATCTCTCCTGCCACGGCCGCCAAGGCGGCGACTTTGGCCCGGACGTTCCCCGCTCCGCTCCGCTTCCAGATTCGCGTGGAGGCCCGTGAGGCCGAGGGCGAAGCGCCGCGCGTGCTCGCGACCGCAGATCTCCCCGACGCGCTGGCCAAGGACGGTGTCTACCTCGAGCTTCCCGAATCGAACCGATCCGTCCGGGCGGTCCTCGGCCTGGATCTTCCGGCCCGCTTCCAACCGCTCTTGGTTTCGCGCTGGGCCGCGCTTCCCCCCGACTCGCCCGCAGTGGAAGTGGGTTCGGGCATCGAGAACCCCGACCTCGCGGGGGACGGAGGCCCGCCGCCTCGGGGCTCCGGCGCCCTCTCCATTGTCCTCCACGCGCACCTGCCCTTCGTTCGACATCCCGAGTACGACGATCCACTCGAGGAGCGCTGGCTGGTGGAGGCCCTCCTCGAGTGTTATCTCCCGCTTCTTCGCATGCTCGAGGGGCGCGCGGCTCGCTCGGCGCCGGGGCGGATCACGATCTCTCTGTCTCCCACGCTTCTCGCGATGCTCGAGGACCCGATGCTCCGCGGGCGATTCTCGCTTCGGCTGAATCGCCTGCTTCATCTCGCGGATCAGGATGTCGCGCGCTACCGGGATGATTCCCGAGTGGGACCGCTCGCTGCCCACTACCGTGACCAGTTCCGCGAGGCCCGCGTCCAGTACGAGGAACGGTACGGCAGGGACGTGACCGCCGCGTTCCGGGCGGTCGAGGCCCGCGGGGTGGTTCGCCTCATCACGTGCGGTGCCACCCACGGCTTCCTCCCCCTCATGGATCTGGGCGCGCCTTCGTGGCGGGGACAGATCGGAACCGCGGTGCGGGATTTCGAGCGGCAGGTGGGCCATCCTCCCGAGGGGCTCTGGCTGCCCGAGTGCGGCTACGCCCCGGGAGTGGAGGAGGTGCTGGCGCGAATTCGGGGTGAGGTATTTCATCGTTGATGCGCACGCGATCGAGCATGCGCGTCCCCGCCCCGCGCTCGGAGTGCTCGCTCCGCTCCGCACCCGGTCGGGCGTGTTCGCCCTCGGGCGAGACCCGGAATCGTCGCGACAAGTTTGGAGCGCGACCGAAGGCTATCCGGGCGATCCCCAGTACCGCGAATACTACCGGGACCAGGGGTTCGACCTTCCACTGGAGGAGGTGAGAGACTTCCTTCCGTCAGGAGGAACCCGGACCCACCTCGGCCTCAAGTATCATCGGATCACCGATCGGGGCTCGACCCACCGAGAACCCTACGATCTCGCGGCGGCCCGCGCCCGCATCGGGGAGCACGCGACTCACTTCGTGCGGGGGCGCGAGGCGCAGGTCCGCGCGGCGGAAGGGGCGCTGGGCCAGGCCGCCTTCCTTCTCGCGCCTTACGACGCCGAGCTGTTCGGGCACTGGTGGTACGAAGGACCCGAGTGGCTCGATCGCGTCCTCGACGAGGCGGCGCGCTCCGATGCCCTCGCCGCGGTCGATCCGCTCTCGGCGATCGCGGGACTCTCCCGTGTTTCGTCGGGGCAGGTACAGCTCTCGAGCTGGGGAGCTGGGGGGTATTGTGAGGTTTGGCTCGATCCGGTGAACGACTGGATCTATCGTCACTTGCTCCGGGCCGCCGAGCGGATGCGGGCCCTGGCCCAGGGTGGGGATCGGGGGGACCCTCTTCGCGCGCGCGCGATCAGGCAGGCTGCCCGCGAGCTGCTTCTGGCGCAGTCCAGCGATTGGGCGTTCATCATGAAGACGGGAACGCTTGTCCCGTATGCCTGCCGCCGCACGGGGGAGCACCTCGACCGATTCGCCCGCCTCGCCGGCGTGCTCGAGGCGGGTCGCATCGATGTCGCCGAACTCGCTGCAATGGAAGCCCGGTACATGATTTTCCCCCATATCGATCCGGGCCTTTTCGCTTGACAGTTCGGCGCTTCCGTTCTTACCCTACGTTAGTTCCCCCCTAAGGTCCGATTGATCCGAGGACTACAGATGCTCCAGGTTAGGTGGCTCCGAGCAGGGGTTCTTTTTGCCGTGGCCGCGGCAGGGTCGATCTCGTGCGGGGAAACGAAGATGACGGTCCCCAACCCGCAGAGCGGCATCGTCTCCGTCGCGGCATCCGAGCAGTTCTTGAATTCCGCCCAGCAGGAATCGCGGGAGCTTCTCATCGACGGTCGCGTGACCGACATCGAGTGGGCGCTCACCGGGCAGCCGTCGATCATCCTGGTCGATGGAGCCGGCACGGGCGGGAATTACTACGTCTCGGTCCGGAGCCTCTGGACCAAGAACCGCTTTGGCGACAACGACGGCTTCCTTCTTCTCCTCCAGTGGCCCGACCGGACCGAGAATCGGCTGGAGCATCCGCTCGTCACCAACGCGAACGTCATCGCCGACGAGCCCGACACCATATACGCAACCAATCCTCCGGACACGACATACATCGCCGTCGGCGATACGTTGATCGATTGCACCAAAGGAAACACCACGCTGACCGACGAATCCTCGTGGACCCGCTCGCCGGCCGAGGAGGACGAGGTCACCATCGAATTCTTCTCGGACGCCAACGGCTCCTACCCCGCGGACGTGTGGCGCTGGGGCGCCGAAACGACAGACCCGGCGACCCCGGTCAGCGATACCGAGTTCGCCGGAGCGGCGGCCTCGGGCGACAACTACGGCTCGACCACCCATCCCGGGGCGGGATACCTGGAGGACCTGTTTGACATCGGCGGCGGACCGGTCCGGGATCCGGGGAACTACACGTACATGAACGACAATTTCGCCCCCGGGTCGAACGTTCCGCTCAACATCGTAAGCAAGGGGGTCCGCGACACCCGGCTGAATCGCGCCAAGCCAGTCGACTACGTCCTCTGGAAGTCCGTCGAGGAGCCGATGACCGCGTGCCACCTTCAGAATCCCATTCGTCTTGACAATGCCGGGGAGCGGGACAAGACCTGGAATCCCGGCGATTACGTTCCTTCGTTCCGCCTCACGCTTCCAGACAGCGTGACCAGCCAGGCTGACGTGATCGGCAAGGGAGCATGGCTTGACGGCAAGTGGGCGCTTGAGATCCGGCGGGACCTTGTGACCCGGTCGATCACAGCGATCGCCTCGGGCGTACCGGCGCCGCCGTGGACCGACGACATACAAATGGTGCCGGGACGCACCTACTCGATACGCATCACGATTTTCGACGGCACGACCGGGGCGACGAGTCGATCCGGGTTGGTCCCCATCTACCTGAGGCCGTGACGCCAGCCCCTTGATGACCACCGCCTCGAGCGTCGCACCCCTCGCTGAAACTGCCACGGTGGGTCGCGGGCCGCGCCCTGCTCGCGCCTGGCTTTGGATCTCGGTACTCTTCCTGGCCGCGTCGCTCTGCGCGGTCCCCGCGCGCGCTCAGGTCGCGGACGCCTGGCTTCGGTATACGCCGATCGACGCCTACGCGGGGGTGGGATCGAGCCGCCTCGAGGCCATGGGTGGGATCGAGGTCGCGACCCAGGACGATCAGAGCCTGTTCGACCCCTATCACTACGGCCATAACCCGGCCGGGCTCCTCCTGGCCCGCGATTCCTCCGTCGTCCGGGTCCCGATAGGGTATTCGGATTTCAGCGACGCCTATTACGGCTTCAACCAAAGCGCGGTGGGACGCGGCGCGGGATTACACGCGGAATTCAGGCCAAGGCCAAAGTGGGGGATTGGATTCGACCTCGACTACGGCTCGCTCGACGCGAGTCGGAACGATCTCTGTCCGGCGCCCGACGACTGTCGATTTATCCGCGATTTTGACCTGCCGGTCGCGCCCGAGATGGCCCCGGTGACGACGAATCGGACGTTCGGCGCCGGGGTGACGACGCCGCTTATCGGGCTCACCTACGCCCGCACCTTCTTCAAGGATGTCACCCTGGGCGGTCGGTTCGGCTATCGCCAGGAGAGCGAGGACCGGCGCATCCTCAATCCGTACGACCTCAACGTGACGAGTCAGGCGTCCGAGTTCGCAGGAGGAGTTTCCTACGCGCTTCCGATGTTCGGCCGCGTGGCCAACCTTTCGGCCTGGGCCCACTACGTGAAGCACAGCGTGGTCGGCCGGAGCGAATCCCCATTCAACGATGACGAGTACGACTGGGACCGGCCGCAGGTGGGATTTGGCGGCGCGCTCTACGTGAAGAAGGGGGATTGGCTCGAAGGTATCGTGGACGGCCGCCATCGGTCGTTCGACGGGGAGGAAATCGCGCGGATCAACTGGGCGCCTCAGTTCTTCATGAACCCGTTCCCCGCGCAGAACGATCAGGATAACGTCTTCAAGAGAAAGTGGTCCGCGTTCCTGAGCGGACTTCGGCACAACGAGGGGAGCACGCGCTGGCTCATCGGCTTGTCGGGAAAGCCGGTCCACCTCGGCCTCCGCTACGCCTACTTCCGTGAATACGAGTGGATTGTTCCGAACGAGGTCGTCCTGCCGACCGTCGACCCCCTGAACGTCAAACGCCAGGGATATCGATTCGCTGGCGGCGTCTCGGTTGGCGGGGGCGAGGGGCAGGGGCTGGTCGCCGTGGAGGGCCGCATCGCCCGGGAATATCGGCAGGACTTCACCTTCGAGGTTCCCGATCTTTCGATCATCACGTACACCTTCCACATCGGCGCCGAGTATCCGGTGCGCACGGGGCTCCCGATCCGCGCGGGTGTGGAGCTTCTGCGCCACGATCCCAATCGGGACGACGGCTACGCCCCGATCAAGGGGATCGGCCTCACGGCCGGGGCCGGCTACTTCTGGAGATCGATGGGTTCCCGGATCGACCTCTCCTATTCGCATTATCATTTCCACTATTCGCCGAGCGATCCCTCCGAGGAGATCGGCTCGGGCAACCACTTCACGCTCTCCCTCCAGCGCCTCTTCTAGCCCCTCCCGACCGGCGCGATGAAGGAGATCGCCCAACTCGCCCTCGACACCGCGGTAGCCAAGGGGGCGACGTTTGTCGACGTCCGCGTCCTCGATTCGGCCCGCGAGGACCTTCAGGTGAAGGACGGCCAGGTGGGTGGGGTGGATCGCTCCGAGACCCGGGGCCTCGGCGTTCGGGTGCTGGTGGGCGGGGCCTGGGGATATTCCGGTACCGATCTCATGACGCGCGGGGGCATCGAAGCCTGCGCGGCGAACGCGATCGCTCTCGCCAGGGCCAGCGCGAGTCTTCTCCGCGACCCGGTCGTGCTCGCTCCCGAGGCCGCCAGGCGGGCCACGTGGAGCTCCGCCTGCGCGGTAGACCCCTTTGCGATTCCGGTCGAACAGAAGCTCGACCTCCTCTTCCGCGTCGACGAGGCGCTCCGCCAGGTCAAAGGCGTGACGATCACCGAGGGGTTCTTGGTTTTCCACCGCAAGCGCCAGCTCTATGCCAGCTCCGAGGGCGCGGAGATCGATCAGACCATCACCCGCTCGGGCGGCGGCTACAGCGCGACGGCGGTCTCGGAGCGCGAGGTTCAGCGCCGCAGTTTTCCGCAGATGGAGGGACACCACCAAACGCTGGGCTACGAATTCATCGATTCGATTCCCTGGGTCGACCAGGCGACCCGGGTTGGCGAAGAAGCGGTCGCGCTCCTGAGCGCCGACCCCTGCCCGGCCGGAGAGGCGGACATCATCCTCGAAGGCTCCCAGCTCGCCCTGCAGATCCACGAGTCGGTGGGGCACCCCACGGAGCTCGACCGGGTGCTCGGAATGGAAGCGAACTACGCGGGGACCAGCTTCCTCACCACCGACAAGCTCCGGAAACTCCAATTCGGATCGCCGCGGGTCAACCTCGTCGCGGACGCCACGCTCCCGCACGGGCTCGCGACCTTCGCGTTCGACGACGAGGGGGTCGAGGCACAGCGATGGCCGATCGTGAAGGACGGGCTCTTTGTCGGATACCTGACCTCGAGGGAGCTGGCGCACCGCATCGGGGAGAAGCGGAGCCGCGGCTGCGTCCGGTCGGACGGCTGGCATCACGTCCCGATGATTCGGATGGTGAACCTGAGCTTGGAGCCGGGCGCGGGGTCGCTTGGGGACCTCATCGCCGACACGGCCGATGGCATCTACATGGAAACGAACCGGAGCTGGAGCATCGACCAGCTCCGGTACAACTTCCAGTTCAAGACCGAGATCGCGTGGGAGATCAAGAAGGGCCGGCGCGGGCGGATGCTCCGCAATCCGACCTATCAGGGGATCACGCCGCGCTTCTGGAACTCGTGCGACTTCATCTGCGGCCCCGAGGAGTGGAGGCCTTGGGGCGTCACGAATTGCGGCAAGGGGCAGCCGGGGCAGGTCGCGGAGATGACCCACGGCGCGGCCCCGGCGCGGTTCCGCAAGGTCCGGGTTGGAGTCGGGGCCGATGACTAAAGACGAAGCGAAGTCGCTCCTCGACGAAGCCCTCCGATTGGTGGGCGAGGGGGAGGCGGAGGTGGTTCTCGGCGGCGGCGAGAGCCATCTCACACGATTCGCGAACAACGAAGTGACGCAGAACGTCTCGGAGCATCGCCACGTGCTCTCGGTTCGGATCGTCCTTGGAAAGCGAACCGGGCGGGCGAGCGGGAACGATTTGAGCCGAGCGGGAATTCAGCGGTTGGTGTCCGCGGCAACCACGGCGGCCCAACTCCAGCCCGAGATCCCCGATCTCCTCCCGCTTCCGGGCCCCCAGTCGTATCGCGAGGTCGACGCCGACGACGACGCGACCGCGACCATGGGACCCGACGGCCGCGCCCGGGAAGTCGGTCGCGGCATCGAGACCTGCGTGCGCGGCGGTGTGACCGCGGCCGGCATCTACGAAACGGGACGAGGGACGATCGGCGAATATGGAGAGCTCGGTGCGCTGGCGATCGCGAACAGCCGCGGCCTCTTCGCCTACCACCAGGGAACGAAGGCGACGTTTCGCATTTCGGCCCTCGATGGAACGGCGTCGGGCTGGGCCGGCCGTGAGAGCCACGCCGCCTCGGACATCGACGGCGCCGCGCTTGCGGCGCGCGCGGTGGACAAGGCGATCCGTTCCCGAAACGCGGTCGCCTGGGACCCGGGCCGGTACACGGTCGTGCTCGAGCCGGCGGCCGTCGCGGATCTTCTGACCGACATGTCGTGGCTCTCGCTGGGGGCGCTGCCGGTCCAGGAAGGCCGGAGCTTTCTCTCCGGGAGGATCGGCCAGCGCGTCGTCGGTGAGAACATCACCCTCCGCGACGATCCCTATCACCCGCTCCACCGGGGCACTCCCTTCGACGAAGAGGGCATCCCGACGAAGCCGACGATCATCATCGAGCGGGGCGTGGCCGTGAGCCCCGTCTACGACCGGCGCACCGCGGCGAAAGAAGGCCGCGAATCGACGGGACACGGGCTACCCGTTCCCAACACGTTCGGACCTTTGGCGCGCCACCTCGTGCTGGAAGGAGGAACCGGGCCTCTTGACTCTCTCCTCTCCGGCATTGAACGGGGTCTCTGGGTGACCCGTGTCTGGTACACGAACGTGGTGGACCCTAAGACCGCGACCCTCACGGGGATGACCCGGGACGGTCTCTTCGCCATCGAGAAGGGCAGGGTCACCAGGGCTGTGCGGCACTTCCGGTTCAACCAAAGCGTGGTGCAGCTTCTGGGTGCCGTGGAGGGGATGTCGGAGCCTGAGCGATCCGGGGGGGTGGTTTGCCCGGGGCTCAGGGTCCGGGACTTTCGGATGTCGAGTGTCACCGAATTTTGAAAATAAGCCTTATTTTGAAAAAAGCGCTTGCCGAATGGGATAATATGGATATATTCTGTAACCAGAGGCGTAAGTATATGCCTTGTTTCGTAAGTCCCCCCCAAGAACACAGCGTCCCCCCCATCCAGGTCACAATTTTATATTGGGTTCCGCGCGCGCCAGGGTCGCTCTGCCGGGGAGCCCCAGGGTGGGCCAAGCAAGGCTGGCGCAACGAATTGGCTTGACTCGACCACTTGAAACCGGCATAAAAGTAGTCGCCCCAAAGTGACCGCCGAGCCAACGAAAGGAGCGCTCCACACCATGCCGAGCAACGCGTCGCGACGCGGCGGCTTCGGTTTTGTCAAATCGCCGTTACTCCTCTTCGCGCTTCTCGTCTCTCTCATGCTGGTCCAAGCCGCGGCGGCGTCTGCGCAGACGGGGACGATCACCGGCACGGTTACCGACCAGAGCGGGGTCCCGCTCCAGGGTGCCAGCGTCATAGTTCTCGGGGCGGAGACGGGCGGAAACACCAACGCCCAGGGTACATTCAACTTTCCCAAGGTACCGGTCGGGGTCTACACCGTCCGCGTGAAGATGGCGGGCAAGGCGGACCAAGAACGCCAGGGAGTGAAGGTCGACGCCAACAGGACGACGAACGTGGGCTCGTTCAGCCTGATCGACCGCGTCTATCAGATGCAGACGGTCGACGTCACCTCGGCGGGGAAGCTAACGATCCGCAAGAAGGACAGCTCCACCAAGCAGCTCGTGACGAGCGAGGACCTTCGATCACTCCCTATCGACAACTACAAAGACGCGATCAGCCTCAAGGCCGGAGTCATCAGCCAGGGCGGGGAGCTTCACTTCCGCGGCGGTCGGGCGGACGAAGTGCTCACGGTCGTCAACGGCATCGCCAGCCGTAATCCGCTCGAGGCCGAAGGGCGTGGATCTCGGGCTTCTCGCGGTTTCGTCGAGCGAGCAGGTGATGGGTGGAATGGACGCCCAGTACGGGAACGCGCTCTCGGGAGTCATCAGCCTGACCACGCGCGAGGGCGGGGATCGATTCGCTGGGGAAGCGCGCTACTTCACCGATCGATACGGCGAGCACGACAAGGAGTTCAACAACTTCGAGCGCCTGAGTGTGGGGTTGGGCGGCCCCTTCCTGTTCTCCAAGACGAACTACTACATCTCCTACGAAGGAACATTCACCGACACGTACCTCCGGAACACGTCCGAGTACAAAGAGCATCGGTTCCTCGACTTCATCCGGACGGGTCTTCGCCAGGCGAATGCATCCAACCTCTCCGGCAAATTCACGTACAAGGTGACGCCCAACGAGAAGTTGAATTTTGAGTACATCCAGAATCACACCGTCGATGGCCGATACCACAATCGGTGGAATCGAAACGGCTTCGTGCAGGTCTACTACGACAGCACGGCGCCCACCGACGGCGCCATCACGCGGCGCTACGGTCGGTGGTCCTACTATCCGGTCGACTCCAGCTATCATGCCCATGAACACCGCCGAGCACCTCCCCGTGACGACGGCCGACTACCAGCAGCTCGCCCTGACGTGGAAGCACACCCTGGGGATCGGCGAGATCTACAACATCCGCGCTTCGCGTCAGCAGTGGAAATCAATCGAGGACGTGCTCGACCGGCAGCTCTGGGAGTACCAGCAGGATCCGAACCAGTACTACGATCCACTGAATCGCATCGACGGCCCCTACTACGTAACGAACGGCGACTATCCGTTCTACGAGCGCCGCAACACGGTCACCTACACGTTGAACGGCGACTACTCCAAGAAGGTCAAGCAGCACAACTTCATGGTGGGCGGGGACATCAACTACAACTCGCTCTCGTTCCTCCTCACCCAATTTCCCGAACGTGCTCGACGCGAACGGCAACTACGGAGCGACCCGGGACGAATTCGTGAACTACAACCCCGAGGGATCGTTCTTCGTCCAGGACCGCTGGGAGTACGAGGGGATGGTTCTGAACGCGGGGCTTCGGTACGACAGCTTCTCCGTCGGGAACCAGATCTCCTCGGCAGAGGTCGCCGACAAGATCAAGACGCAGTGTGAGCCCGCGGGTCGGGATCGCCTATCCGATCTCCGACCGCGACGTCATGAGCTTCCACTACGGGCGGCTCTTCCAGGTGCCGGATCGGCTCTATCTCTACCAGGGCCGGAACATCTCCGCGGAAGCCCGCGGCAACCCGAACCTCGAGCCCCAGACGACCATCTCCTATCAGCTCGGCGTCCAGCACCTCTTCAGCAAGGAGATCTACGGACAGTTCGGCGTCTACTTCAACGACATCTACGGCCTCCTCACCACGGTGGAGCAGCAGGTGCCGGGGTTCGCCGATCACGGTGCCGACCCGGGTGAACGGAGACTACGCATCGACGCAGGGGATCGAGGTGACGCTCATCAAGCGCCACAGCCACGGGTTCTCCGGTGAGTTCAACTACACGTACGGCAACGCCACCGGGACCGCCTCGGATCCCAACCGAGCCCTCGCCAGCTCCGGAAATCATCCGCGATCAGTACAAGCCGACCTCCGAGCAGCCGCTCGACTGGGATCAGCGTCACACCATCTCGACCACGCTGCGTCTCGGAAACGAGAAGGATTGGGCCGCGAGCTTCGTCTACCAGTTCGGGACCGGATTGCCCTACACCAGACAGGAACGCGCGACAGCGCCGGATCGATCCGGCGACGGTCAACGCCAGCCGACTCCCCTCGACGTCCACCCTTTCGGTCCAGGCGGAGCGGTTCTTCCGCGTCTGGGGCCAGAGCGTGACCTTCTACCTCCAGGGCTCGAACCTACTCGACGCGGAGAACATCACCGATCTCCAGCCGAGTCTCTGGCCGAACAACCAGGTCAGCTCACAGTCGTACATCATCTACTATTCTGAGACTGGTCGGGCCGGCGGAGCATTCCTGACCCAGGATCTGAACGGGGACGGTCGTGAAGACTGGTACCCGGTCAACGATCCGCGCGTCTTCCAGCAAGGACGCATCATCCGGTTTGGAGTGGGGGTCCAATTCTGACCATGACTGACTCGCCTGAGATCTCGCTAGCGCAGAATCCGAACGGCACTGATTGGCAGGTTTCGGCGCGGCGGGCTGCCTGCTTGGCCCGTCGCGTGGCCGCCGCCGCGGTCACCCTGGTCCTCTGGGGCGGGGTTTCCGCGTTCTACCAGCCGCCGCCCTATGATGCCGACGGTTACCGCAAGCAATACGCGAACAAGACGTTTCGGCTGGACGGGAAATTCGTGCACAACGTCGGCCGGCTCCACCTCCAGATGACCAACATTGGACAAACCGGCAATGCCGCGAACCCATCGCTCACCACGGTGCCCTCGGCAGAGTACCCTCCCGGCTCGGGGAACGATCATCTCTACGCGGCGGGGCTCTGGGTGGGCGCGATCGACGCCAGCGGGATACCGCACGTCACGACGGCGGCCTACTCGGTCGAGTTCTCGCCCGAGGAGACTCCTACCGGCGACTTGCGTCCCTGGTCCCCTGGATCAGGTCGCCGACATACGCGAGGCCTATGAGGGAATTCCGGGCGGAAATCGTCGTCATCTCGGCCAGCCTGAATCCGGACGACGACAACGATGGGTTCGTCGACGAGGACTTTCTGAACGGTCTCGACGACGACGGCGACGGGCTCTGCGACGAGGACTACTCGGCGATCGGGCAGCAGATGTTCGCGTGTGAATACCGCGACGATCTCCCCGCCATCCGACAGATCAATCCCGAGCACGTCGCGCTGGGCATCCGGGTGCGCCAGACGAGCTACGCTTGGTCGACGCCAGGGCAGAGCGACTTCGTGGGTGTGGACTATCGGATCACCAATCAGAGTGGCCGGTCGATTCGAAACGTCTTCATCGCGATCTTCGCGGATCCCGATGTCGGAAACCGGGCGGTTCAGGGCTACTTCTTGGACGATGAGGCGGCCCTGTTCGATTCCACCGTGAACTACATCGGCCCCTCGGGCGAGACGGTGGCGCGCCGGATCCAGATGGCGTACGCATGGGACAATCCGGACAACCCCAACCGGCCGCAGGACAACAAGGGCGGCGACGTTCCGAGCTACATCGGCTGCATGTTCCTCAACCACACGACCGATCCGTCGGGTGTCAACGCGCCTCCCCATGTCGGGATCACGGCTTTCAAATTCTTCTCTGGCTCCGCCTCGTTCCCGGCGCGGCGGCGATCCGGAGAACGACGCCCAGCGCTACCAGCTGATGTCGGATCCGCGGTACAAGCCGGAGAACACGGGGCAAGTTTCCACGGGCCGGCCACTCGACTATCGATTCATCATGGCGACCGGGCCGTTCCGTCAAATCCTTCCCGAGTCGACCCTGACCATCTCCGTCGCGTGGGTCGCCGGGATCGGCCTCGGCCGCTCCCCGGGTGGGGAGGGAACGATCGTCGCGAATGCCAAGTCGGCGCAACAGGTCTTCGACGGTCTCTACGCCGACCTCGACAACAGCTTGACCACGGGAACGTGCGGGAAGGAAACCTGCCTTCGCAACACGCCTGGCGGGAGGGCGTTCGTCTACGACATTCCGGAGTCCTCGGTCTGCCGCCTCCGAATCAACAACGGTTATGACGCCAGCGATCCCCGGTATGCGAGCCTCGTACCCTGGGATCCGAGCGTGGCGTGCGATGCACAGCAGGATGCGAAGTTCGTCTGCGCGGGCACCACGCCGCCCCACTGCGCGGCGGGGGACACACTCAACATCACCATCACCTCCACCGCGTGCACCTACGTGGATTTCGATTGCGACGTGAACACGGGGCAGGGAGGGCGGGAGCAAGTCATCAACTGGGTGGCGGCGGCGCCGCTCCCGTCGCCGTTCTTCCAGGGCACAGACGGGAAATCGGAGCCGGGCGATTTCGTGCCGCTCTACGAGACCCACGGAGACTCCACTCGAATCTCGGCCTGGTACTTCCCGGGCGACAAGAGGGTCACGCTCAAGTGGAGCAACTTTGCCGAGCTGATCCGCGACGCCCAGCGGGGCAATTTGAAGGAATTCGTCGGGTATCGCCTCTACAAGGCGGCGGGTTGGGAACGGCCGCTGGGGACGAACGCGCCCTCGCGAGAGCTTTGGACGCTACTCGGGGAGTGGCGAACGAATCCCAGGGGGACCCCCGCGCGGCCACTCGGGGAGCTCCTCGACCCTTCGGCCAAGGAAATCCTCTCGGACTCGGTCAACGTTCGATGGGATCCGATCGGCCGCAGGGTCACGGGGGGAGATACGACCCACACCGAGGTCGACACGCTTTTCGCGGTTGGCCGATACAGCTACGTCGACAATAACGTCCTGAACGGCTTCCCCTATTTCTATTCGATCGTCCCGGTCTCGATTGTACCGGGGACGACGTCGGCGACCGACATCATCTTGAGCGGCAACCCCAGTGCGACCAACGCGCAGGTCGTCTACCCGCGCGGGGATGCCCAGGACACCCAGAAAGAGGTCTTCGTGGTCCCGAACCCCTTCAAGGCCCACGCGGAATGGGACCTGGTACCCCGCGAGGAGGATCCGTCCGGGACCAAGGTCACGTTTATGAATCTGCCCCGAACCAAGGGAACCATTCACATCTATACCCTCGCCGGGGATTTGGTGAAGGACATCCCCTTTGACGGCACGGTCCCGACCGATCTCCAATACGGGAAGGATCCGGTGATCGCCGGACAAGGTTCGGTGCCCTGGAATCTCATCTCGCGGAACGGTCAGAAGATCGTGAGCGGGATCTATCTCTACTCCGTCGACACCGAACTTGGCCGAAAGGTCGGCAAGTTCGTGATCGTACGATGAGACCGGCCGGAGCGTCCCACCGGTCCGTGGGCAAACCGAGGAGGAAATTCGTGAGAATCGCGATCCTGTTCGCCGTCTGCCTGATGCTGCCGCTGGCGGCGGAGGGGGCTGAAATCTTCGAGAAGGTGGGTACGCTGGGGGGACAGTCGCTGAAGATGGGCGTCGGCGCCCGCGCGAATGCCATGGGCGACACGTATGTCGCGATCGCCGATGACGCCACCGCCGTCTACTGGAACCCGGCGGGAATCGCCCGACTTTCCGGACAGTCGATCACGCTCAATCACACGGCGTGGCCCGCGGATATCCTGTTCGATCAGGCCGGGTACGTCTTCAACATCAAGTGGATCCCTGGGATGCTCGGCGTCAACGTCCGAGCGCTCACCATGAGCCGGGACATCGTACGAACCACATACCTGCCCGAGGGAACCGGCGAGACGTTCGACGCGGGCGAATGGACCTACGGCCTCTCCTACGCGCGCGCGCTGACCGATAAGTTTTCGGCGGGGTTCAACGTCAACTACGTCCAGACGGGCCTGGACGATGTCAAAGGGAAGTCCGTGACGTTCGATTTTGGGACCCTCTACGAAATCGGCGTCATGGGAGCCAAGATCGGGATGGCGATCCAGAACGTCGGGAGCGACATGACGTTCATCGACGAGCAGGTCAAGATGCCGGTCTTCTTCCGGGTCGGCGGTTCGGCGCTGCTCATGCAGCAGGGGGAGAATCGGCTGATCACCGCGGCCGAGTTCACGCATCCACCCGACAACTCGGAGAAGCTGAACATGGGCGCCGAGTACGGGTTCCACGACTACCTGTTCATCCGGGGCGGGTACAAACTGAACTACGACACCGAAGGGCTCACCGCCGGCTTTGGGGTGAAGTTCCCGCTGACGGTCATCAAATCGTCCGTGGCGAGACTGGACTACGCATACCAGGATCTGAAGTTCCTCTCAGACGCTCATCACGTCTCGATCAACGTGAGCTTCTAGCGCGAGGAGGCGCGCCGTGAGGCGCCCTCGTCTCGCCTCCTGGCCGCCCGCGGCGCTTCTCAGCGCGTGCCTTCTCGTGGCCGTCTGGACTGGCGCCGCCGCCGCGAAGCAGTCCTACGAGGGGGATCTCGCCACCTCCACGGGCGACATCCGGTTTCACGCGCGCGCGGTCGCCTACCGCCACAGCCCCAAAGAGGCGCGCGCCGAATTCTCAATCCGCGTACCCTACCGTGAAGTCCGGTTTGTCCCGGAGGAGGACCGGTACAGCGCCAAGCTTCGGATCACCGTCGAGATGTGGAACGCCGACTCCAAGAGGGCCGGATATCTTCAGCGCGAGGCCATTCTCCAGAGTACGGACCACTCGGCCACGGTCGACTCGCTCCTCGGCGAGATCTATTCGGTGGGCCTCACGGCTCCCCCGGGCCGGTACACCTTCCGGGTCCTGATCGAGGACATGAACGTCGACCGCATGGGCCTCGTCTACAAGATGAAGAACCAGAAGAAGCAGGGACAGGTGGAAGGGGCAATCGACATGCGGGATTGGCTCTTTCAGAACCCGGCGCTGAGCGGGCTGGAATTCGCCTGGGAGATCGGCGGGGCCGCGGAGGGGAGTCCCTTCCGGAAGGGCCCCTACGACGTGAAGCCCCAACCGAGCGGCTACTTTGGCCACTTTCAGGACGCCGTGTCCGTCTACTACGAAATTTACGACGCGCCGCCCCCGCCGGAAGGAACGCGATACCTGGTCGCGAGCCGCGTCTCGAATGCGGCCGGGGACACGATCTTCGCGAGCCTCGACTCCCTGCGGGTGACGGAGGGGACCGCGTGGCCGTACGCTCTCGCCATCGACGCGACCTCGTTTCCGGCTGGGCGGTATCAGTTGGTTCTGACGCTTTTGGATGAGCATGGCAAGAGGGTGGCCGAGAGCCAGGACGGCTTCGATGTGCTCTGGGACGTTGATTCGTGGGGGGCCGACGCCGTCGACTTGTACGAGGCGACCGCGGTGGCTCTGCTCCCTGCCGATTCGGTCCTGACGTTTCGCGATCTTCCGATGGGGGAGAAGGAGCGCTGGGTGGAACGCCTGTGGCGCGATGCCGATCCGACGCCCGACACCGGCGACAACGAGAGCCGTGACGAGTTCCGACGGCGGGTCGACTACTCGAACGTCCGCTACTCGGTCTTCGAGAGAGGGATGTTCAGCGATCGAGGCCGCGTCTATATCCGCTACGGCGAGCCCGACGAAGTGAAGATTGAACGGGTGCCCGTCGCGGGCAAGACCCTCGGCTACGCGCTCAACGACAAAGTCCCGGAGTCGTCTCGAGAGAAACTCACCGACACCCAGTCGGGTGTGGCGGACCAGCGCGCCTACGAAATCTGGACCTACGACACGCGCGGACACGAGCTGGTCCACCGATTCGCGGCGAATGCGCGGACCTCCGGGCTCCAGTTCGTGTTTGTCGACGAGCAGGGATACGGCGAGTACACCCTCAAGTACTCCTCGACGAGCGGCATCCACTGACGCCAGGCGGCCAGTGGATGATCCCGCGAACAAACCGGGCCTTGACTTCCATCTCAGCCGCCCGTAGACTCTCCGGCTCTATCTATCTGTAAATACGCTACTTAGTGTGGGGAGCGTCGCACCAATGCGGATTGGCGTCCTGACCGGCGGCGGGGACTGCCCGGGGCTCAACGCGGTCATTCGCGCGGTCGTCCAGAAGGCGATCAAGGGCTATGGATGGTCCGTGTCCGGCATCCGTCATGGGTGGCGGGGGCTTCTGTTGGAAGAGGTCGAGCCGCTCGATCTCGCCTCGGTTTCGGGAATTCTTCCCAGAGGCGGTACCATTCTCGGCACTTCCCGGACCAACCCGTATAAGGAGCAGGACGGCGAGGCCCGGATCCGCGCGACGCTCTCGCGTCAGTCCATCGACGCCTTGGTGGTCATCGGCGGCGAGGATACGCTCGGCACCGCGGTCAAGCTCCACACGGCCGGCGTCGCCGTGGTGGGCGTGCCGAAGACAATCGACAACGACGTCAACGGCACTGACTACACCTTTGGCTTCGACACCGCGCTCACCATCGCGACCGAGGCGATCGACCGCCTGCACACCACGGCCGAGTCCCACGATCGGGTCATGGTCGTCGAGGTGATGGGCCGCCACGCCGGCTGGATCGCGCTCGACTCGGGCATCGCGGGCGGCGCCGATGTGATCGTGATCCCCGAGTATCCCGTGGCGTTCCACGAGATCTGCGAGGCGATCCAGCGTCGACACGATCGCGGGAAGAACTTCAGCATCATCGTGGTGGCGGAGGGGGCGCGGCTCGCGGACGAGAAGGGGCAGCCCCTCTATGTGCAGACGGAGAAGCGGGATGCCTTCGGTCACGTGCGGCTGGGCGGGATCGGAGCCTCGCTCGCGGTGAGCATCGAAGAACGGACGGGGTACGAAACGCGATACAGCGTGCTGGGGCACATCCAGCGGGGCGGCTCTCCGACCGCGTTCGACCGGGTGCTCGGATCCCGGTTCGGCGTCGCGGCCGTCGATCTCATTGAGCGGAAACGGTTCGGACGCATGGTGGCGGTTCGGGGGACCGAGATCGTCGACGTGGCGATCTCGGAAGCCATCGGAACGCTCAAGACGGTCGGGCCGGAGCTTTATGCGATGGCTCGGGTATTCTTCAGCTAGGAGGCTTCGGTGCGGGTCGCGATCAACGGATTTGGACGGATCGGGCGCCTCGTGGTGCGGGCGGCCCTCCGGCGCAACGTCTCGCTCGACTTTGTCGCCGTGAACGACATCACGGACGCGAAGACGCTCGCCCATCTGCTCACCTACGATTCGGTGCACGGTCCGTGGCCGGAGCGGTTCGAGGCGGCCGATGGGGGCATCCGGATCGGCGCTCGCTCGATCCGAGTTCTTTCCGAGGCCAACCCGGCGGCGCTCCCCTGGAAGGATCTCGGAGTGGACGTCGTGCTCGAGTGCACCGGCAAGTTCACCGATCGAGACAAGGCGGCCGTCCACCTGACAGCCGGCGCCAAGCGCGTGCTCGTCTCGGCTCCCTCGAAGGGCGCCGACGCCACGTTCGTCATAGGCGTGAACGATCGGACGTACGATCCGTCCAAACACACCGTCGTGTCGATCGCTTCCTGCACGACCAATTGTCTGGCCCCGGTCGCCTCGGTCCTCGACGAAGCCTTCGGGATCGAGCGCGGGCTCATGACGACGGTACATGCTTACACCAGCGACCAGAGACTCCATGACGCTCCGCACAAGGATCTGCGCCGCGCCCGCGCCGCGGCCGTCTCCGTGATCCCGACGTCGACCGGGGCCGCCAAGGCGATCGGGCTGGTCCTCCCGTCGCTCCAAGGCAAGCTGGACGGCATCGCGTTCCGCGTGCCCGTCGCCAATGGATCGGTGGTCGATCTCACCGCGGTCGTCTCGAAGCCCGCCACGACCGCCTCTGTGAACGCCGCGATGCGGGAGGCAGCCGGAGGCCGCCTCAAGGGAATCCTCCAGTACTCGGAAGATCCGATCGTCTCTCAGGACATCGTGGGCAATCCCCATTCGGCGATCTTCGACGCGCCCCTCACCATGGTCTCGGGGGACCGACTGGTGAAGGTCATGGCGTGGTACGACAACGAGTGGGGATTCTCGAACCGGATGGTGGACGCCCTCCTTCTTCTCGGTCGTTCGGCCTAGGCGGGGTCGATGCGCTTCCGCCGCTTGAACGAGCTCGATGCGGCCGGGAGACGGGTCTTCGTCCGCGTCGATTTCAACGTTCCCCTCAGCGCGGACGGAAAGGTCTCCGACGATACCCGGATCGTCGCGTCGCTGCCGACGCTCCGGTATCTGATCGACAAAGGGGCCCGGCTCGTCGTCGCCTCGCACCTGGGGCGGCCCAAGGGAAAGCGCGACCCCAAGCAGAGCCTTGGTCCCGTGCGAGATCTCCTCAGCAAATATCTCCGCCAGCCGGTGGAATTTGCCGAGTCGATCGTCGGCCCCGCGGCCGAAGCTGCCTCGAGCCGGCTTGCCGACGGTGGCGTGCTCCTTTTGGAAAACCTTCGTTTCGATCCCCGAGAGGAGGCGAACGATCCGGAATTCAGCAGGGCTCTCGCCGCGTTGGCCGACGCCTATGTCGACGATGCGTTCGGCGCCGCCCACCGGGCCCACGCCTCCACCGAAGGGATCACGGCCTACGTGCAGGAGACCGCGGCGGGCTTTCTGATGGAGCGGGAGCTTCAGGCGCTGGGGCGCCTCCTCGCCGATCCGGGCCGTCCCTACATCGCGGTCCTTGGCGGGGCGAAGATCTCTGGGAAGATCGACGTGCTCCAAAACCTCCTTCCGCGCGTGGATCGCGCCGTGATCGGGGGCGGAATGATGTTCACTTTCCTGAAGTCTCAGGGGATCTCCACCGGGCGCTCGCTCGTCGAAGAGGATCGGATCGCGACGGCGAAGGAGCTTCTCTCCGATCCCACTCTCGCCGCGAAGATCTTGCTCCCCGTCGACTGCCTCGTCACCGAAGACATCTCGGGCCGCGATCCTGGCCGGGTGGTGCCCGTCTCCGGCATTCCCGCGGATCGCATGGGGGTCGACATCGGGCCCGCCTCGATCGCAGCGATCGCGGAGGCGCTCTCCGACGCCCGCACGATCTTCTGGAATGGACCGATGGGCGTGTTCGAGGTGGACGCCTACGCCGAGGGGACCCTCGGGGTGGCACGCGAGGTCGCGAAGGCGACCAAGCGCGGAGCGTTCACCGTGGTCGGTGGAGGGGACTCCCTCGCGGCGGTCAACCGGGCGGGCGTGGAAACCCAGATCAGTCACTGCTCGACGGGCGGGGGCGCCTCGCTCGAGTTCCTCGAAGGGAAGACCCTCCCGGGCGTGGCCGCGCTCGAATCCTCCGCCAAGACCGGGGCGCGATGAGCCGGATCCTGGCCGCCAACTGGAAGATGAATCTCGGATTGGCGGAAGCCAGGACGCTCTACGGTGCCGTCGCAAGCACGCGCGGGCTCCATCCGGAGGTGGTGCCAATCGTATTTCCGCCGTTTACCGCACTCGCCCCGCTCGCGGCGGCCCGAAAGCCGGGGGATCCGGCGCTGGGGGCCCAGAACTGCTACACGGAGCCCCGAGGAGCCTTCACCGGAGAGGTTTCCGCCGAGCAAATTCGGGACGCCGGCGCGGACTACGTGCTCGTCGGCCACTCGGAGCGGCGCCGCCTCTTCTGCGAGAACGATCTCATCGCAAGGGCCAAGCTCGGGGCCGCCTGGAGGGCCGGGCTCAAGCCGCTCCTCTGCATCGGCGAGACGCTGTCGGAACGGGAGCGTCTCGAGACCCGGGATGTCCTCTCGAGACAGCTCTCCCGCGCACTCGAGGGCGCTCCAGCCCGAGCGCCGCTCTTGGTCGCCTATGAGCCGGTCTGGGCGATCGGCACGGGCATCGTGGCGACGCCGGAACAGGTCGCGGAGGCGCATGCGTGGGTGCGCGAGGTGCTCCGCGCGCTCGGGAGGGTCGGCGACGGCGCCGATATTCCTGTTCTCTACGGCGGCAGCGTGGATCCGAAGAGCGCGGCATCGCTCGCGGGGCTGCGAGAGGTCGACGGATTCCTCGTTGGAGGGGCCTCGCTCGACGCCCCCGCGTTTGCGGCGATCGCGGGCGCGCTGGGGACCGCGGCGGCCCAGAGCGGTGGAGCACCGCCGCAGGCCCCGCATTGACCCCTCGTGAGCCCGCGTGGTATGGTCGTTGACTGGTTCGTCCCGGATTGACCCAACGGAGGCAAGCGAATGTCGGGCCTAATGGCGGCCGCTATCTCTTCGATCCACGTCATCTCGTGCGTGGCGCTCATCGTTTCGATCCTGCTCCAATCGGGGAAGGGTGGCGGACTGGCCGGAGCGTTTGGCCAGGGCTCGAGTCAGACCCTCTTCGGCGGGCGGGGTGCCGCCACGTTTCTGACCCGCGCCTCGACCACGCTGGCGGTCATCTTCTTTCTCACATCGCTGACCCTGGGGCTCACCTCGTCCCACCGCGTGAGTACCGCGGGGAAAAGCCTGATTCAGGAAGAAGCACGGAAGCACGCGGAGGAGCAGGCCTCGCCGTCCTCGACGACGCCTGGTGGACCGGCCGGCACCGCGCCGGGTGGCGCGACCCCTGGAAGCATGACGCCGCCTCCGTCGAATCCTCCGACCTCGACCTCTCCCGCCCCTCCGACACAGGGAGGCACGACGCCCCAAGGGAGCGGCGGCTCGAAGTAATCAGAACTGGCCCGGGTGGTGGAATTTGGTAGACACGTACGTTTGAGGGGCGTATGGGTAACCCCGTGCGAGTTCAAATCTCGCCCCGGGCACCACGTGGGTCCTCTTCCCATCGGGGAGGGGACCCTTTCATTAACCTCTTCGATCGCGGCGCGTCGTGCGCTCGGACGGTGTTACGTGCCCGCTCTCGCGGCGGGAGGCTCGTCGATGATCCCGATCAGCCGGATCGTGAAGCGATCCTCGGCGCGAACCTCATTCTTGGCCCCGCAGTGTTGACAGCGGACGTAGGGGCGCCGCGGATCCTCGCGAAGGTGGAGAATTTGCGTTGGGCCGAAGAGCTTGGCGCAGCGCAGGCACTCGACAGCGGGATTGCTGACGAGCTCGGCGGATTCTGGCATCGAGCTACCTCCGGGTTCGATCCTGGGTGGCGCGCGCGCGGGCCGCGCAGGCCGATTCACGCGGGGGTGATTGTACGGAGGGCGGACGCGGTCGTCCAGAGGCGTCGGGGCATGACAGGGTGACTGGATCCGGAGGGTACGATCCCGCGCTGGCGGCCCGTTACTGGAGCGGGGCAAGGCACGACGCGGGCGACGAGCTGGCTGCCGTCTTGAGCCTGGGCGAGCCAGGATTTGTCAACCAGGCGTACGATGCCTGGGAGACAGGTCTGGTGCTGGACGCCCTCGGCGAACGCCACCTGGACGAGCGAGGACTCGACCTGGGAGCTGGCGTCGGCCGCGTGTCGGTCCGGGTGGCGCCTCGCCTTCGACATCTCGTCTGCGCCGACTTCGCGCCGGGAATGCTCGCGCGCCTGAAGCGAAACGTCGCTCGATCGGGGGTCGTGAACGCATCGCCGGTCCGCGTTCGGAGCGACCGCCTTCCGCTTTCGTCCGGCCGGCTGTCGCTCGTGCTGTGCCTGGGGCTGCTCGAGCACCTGCCCCGAGCGGGACAGGAGGCGACGCTTCGTGAAGTGGCCCGGGTGCTTCGACCGGGCGGGATCCTGGCCCTCGTCTTGAACAATCCGGAGAGCCTGTTCTTGAAGGATCCTCTCGACAATCCCTACCGGGACGGGCTGCAGCGCGAGAGCGGCTACTACTGCGCCGTGGTTTCGGAGCCGGCGGTTCTGGCCCAGGCGTCGGACGATTTCGAGGATGAGGTGCTGGGCTCGAATCTCTTCTACTCGCTCCAACGCCACGCGGCGCGCTCCCTTCCGGGCGCTGCGCGTCGAGATCCTCGTCTGGGGAAATTTTTCGAGGTGGCCGCGGCCTGGGACCGGGCGTTGCGACCGGTGGGCCCCCTGTCGCGCGCCGCGGCCGACCATCATCTCCACTGGTTGGTGCGGCGATGAGCCAGGGACCGATCCTCGTCACGGGCGGGGCTGGCTACATCGGCTCCATCCTCGTCCGCGCGCTCCTCGATCAAGGCGAGCGGGTGCGGATTGTGGATCGGATGCTCCATGGCGATCACGGCCTCGCCGGGCTGGACCCGGAGGGAAACGTGGAAGTTCTTCAGCGGGATCTTCGCGACCCCCGCACGCACGCGGACGCGCTCGAAGGGGTGCGCACGGTGATCCACCTCGCAGCGATCGTGGGGGACAAGGCCTGCGCGCAGGACGAGGACCTGGCGGTCCAGACCAACTGGACCGCCACCGTCGCGCTCGCCCGGAGCGCCGCCGCCAGGGGCGTCGACCGATTCGTCTTTGCCTCCACCTGCAGCGTCTACGGCGAGGGTCGCGAGGAGGTTCTGACCGAGGAGTCGCCGGTCCGTCCACTCTCGCTCTACGCGGAGACGCGCTGGCACGCCGAGCAGGGGCTCTTGGAGATGGTGGGGCGGGATGGATTTCATCCGATCTTGCTCCGGTTCGGCACGGTCTACGGTCTTTCGCCGCGAATGCGCTTCGATCTCGTCGTAAATCTCTTGACGCTTCGCGCGGTCCGCACGGGTCAGGTCTCGATCTTCGGAGGGGGGCAGTGGCGGCCCTTCGTCCATGTTCGGGACATCGTGGGAGCGCTCATCTTGGCGACATCGGAGCCGCTGCCCCCGGGGATGCCGATTCTCAACGTCGGGGACAATCTCGAGAACTACCAGCTGCGCGACCTCAAGGAAGAGCTGGAGGCGCGAATCCCGGGCGTCGTCGTGACGATCGTGCCGGAGGCGACGGATCCCCGCACCTATCGCGTCTCGTTCGACCGGATCGAGAAGCTGTGGGGGTTTCGCGCCACGAAGCGGGTGGGGGACGGCATCGCAGAGGTTGCCGCGGCGCTGCGGTCCGGCGCGATCCCCGATCCGGAACATCGCCGCTACGTGAACGCCTGACCGGGATTTCCCTTGCGCGGCTCGCGGACGATTCGGTAGCGTCAATCGGCTGGCCATCGACGCGGGGATCCTCGGAGGGTTACGGGTGCCACGCCTTCAATTCAGCCTCGAAGAGCTGCGCGAGCGGGCGCTTTTTATCCGGCGGGACATCATCGCGCTCCTCGCCCGGTCCCAGAGCGGGCACAGCGGCGGACCGCTCTCGTCGACCGATTTCGGCACGGCGCTTTTCTTCCACGAGATGAGCGTTGATCCGGAGAGGCTCGACGACCCCCAGCGGGACCTCTGGCACTTCTCGATCGGGCACGTCACGCCGGTGATCTACTCCCTGATGGCCGAGCGCGGCTACTTTCCACTCGCCGATCTCCTCGGGTTTCGCCAGATGAAAGGACACCTGCAGGGGCATCCGAGCAAGCACGACACGCCCGGGATCGAGGTCTCGTCGGGGTCCTTGGGGCAGGGCCTCTCGGTCTCGTGCGGCATGGCCCTCGGATCCCGCCACGACGGCAATCCCCGGCGGGTCTATTGCGTGATGGGCGACGGCGAGCAGCAGGAAGGGCAGATCTGGGAAGCGGCGATGTTTGGCGCCCACTACAAGCTCGACAACCTGTGCGGGATCATCGACTACAACCGAAAGCAGATTGACGGCGACGTCCAGGACGTCATGGGCATCGCCCCCCTCGCCGACAAGTGGCGCGCCTTCAACTGGCACGTCATCGACGTCGACGGGCACGATCTTCACGCGCTGCTGCACGCCTACGACGAGGCGCGCCGAACGAAGGGGAAGCCCTCGGTGATCCTCGCGCGGACCGTCATGGGCAAGGGCGTCTCGTACATGGAGGACGACTACCGGTGGCACGGCGTGCCGCCAAGCCTGGAGCAGGCCGAACAGGCGCTCCGCGAGCTGGGTACCTCGCTGGAAGCGTGGACGAAGCGGCTGGAGTCGCACACCGGTCGGTCGGTGGCCCCCTCCGCGAACGGAGCCGCGTGAGCCAGCCCACGCCCGTGCTTCCGCCGGCGGCGGCCCCGCCCCTGAACCTGGCCAAGCCCGAGATGAAGCGAACCCGCGAGGGATTCGGCCACGGGCTGGTCGAACTGGGCGAGAAGCGGCCCGAGGTCTTCGTGCTTGTTGGGGACCTTACGGGGTCGACGAACGTCTCCTTTTTCGCCCAGAAGTTTCCCGATCGCTTTATCCAGGTGGGCGTCGCAGAGCAGAACATGATGTGCGTCGCGGCCGGGTTGGCGGCCGTCGGGAAGATCCCGTACCTCGCGACCTACGGCGCGTTCGCTTCATGCCGGAGCGCGGATCAGATGAGGGTGACGGTGGCCTACACCGATCTGCCGGTCAAGATCGGCGGGGCGCACGGCGGCATCAGCGTCGGCCCCGACGGGGCCACCCACCAGGCGATGGAGGAGATCGCGATCGTTCGATCCATCCCCAACATGAAGATGATCGTGCCCTGCGACTACTGGGAGACTCGAAAGGCGACGGTCGCGGCGGCCGACGATGCGCACCCCAATTACATCCGCTTCGGAAGAGAGCCGGTTCCGGTCGTCACCGGGCCGGACACCCCCTTCGCGATCGGCAAGGCGAACACTCTGCGCGAAGGGAAGGACGTGGCCCTCATCGCGTGCGGGGTGATGGTCTACGAGGCGCTGGTCGCCGCGGAGGAGCTCGCCGGGGGCGGGGTCTCGGCCCGGGTCATCAACATGCACACCCTGAAGCCGCTCGACTTCGACGTGATCGAGCGCGCGGCGAGGGAGTGCGGCGCGATCGTCACCGCCGAGGAGCACCAAGTTCATGGCGGGCTGGGGGGCGCCGTCGCGGAGGCGGTGGTGCGGCTCCACCCGGTGCCCATGGAGCTGGTCGCGGTGCACGACCGGTTCGGGAGATCGGGGAAGCAGGACGAGCTGATGGCGGCGTTCGGGATCAAGGCGCCGGACATCGTGAAGGCCGCCGAGCGCGCTATCGCGCGCAAAAAGACGCGCTAGCGCGCGCAAAAAGACGCGCTATCGCGCGCAAAAAGACGCGCTATCGCGCGCAAAAGAAATCCCGCTAACAGAGGCTGTTGCCGCGGGCGTGGCGTGCTGCCCGTTCGCTCGGACAATCGGCCCGACGCAAAAAAGCCGCGTCGGGCCTCAACTCGCTCTGCGGGCAACACGCCATGCCCGCGGCGATCGCGCGGTGGGCGCGGGTCGTCCTGCGCGTGCTGGCCCGATACCTGACAGCCCCCCGAGCAGGGGATTCGGCGATCCTCGATTGGCGATGCCCATTCGATCCGCGGTGAGGATTTCGCGAAGAGGTGGGACTAGCCCGTAAACGCGCCGGGGAGCGGGCGCGGGGCGCCGAAGATCGCGGAGAGCGTGCGAACCCCGGTGGGTCCGTCGGAGGCAAACGGCTCTCCGAACTGGACCCCGATCATTCCCCCGTAGTGCCTCATCCGCGCGTCGATCCGCTCCAGAAAATCCGGCTGATTGAGCTGCGTGGGGGAAGCGCTGGGGCTCTCCTGGGACACCTGGCTCCTATGGGCCAGCATCGCGCGGCGCTTGACCTCCCACGCCTCTGTGACGTCGACGACAAACGATGGCTTGAAGCCGACCCGCGACGCGAAGTAGAAACGCGCCGACGGGCGAAATGGCTTGCCTTCGGGCTCGTAGCGGGCGAGCCCTGCGAGATAGCAGGCGCGCTCGACGATTCTCGACGCCTGGACATGGTCGGGGTGGCGGTCCTGTGGAAAGTGGCTCAGGAGAATCGCGGGCTTGAGCCGGCGGATCCACTCCACCACCCGGCGTTCCTGCGCCGCGTCGAGTTCGCTGATGCCTCCGTCGGGTAGCTCCACGTTCCACCGACCGCGTACCGACAAGATGCGCCCCGCTTCCGCGGCCTCGGCGGACCGGATCTCGGGCGTCCCGTTCGTGCCCATCTCTCCGCGCGTCAGGTCGAGAATGCCGGTCGAGTACCCTTGAGAGGCGGCGACGGCCAGGGTGCCGCCGCAGCTGATATCCACGTCATCGGGGTGCGCCCCGATCGCGAGAAGATCGAGCGGCGCGTCAGCCGCGGGTCGTTCCGGCACGGGTAATGTCGGGCATGACGGCTTCGGACTCGTGGGATTGGTGATACTGGGTCTCGATGGTGCGGACGGTGCGGGTCTTCACGCGCATGACCATGGAGTGGGTCTCGGCCCCCTCGCCGGAGAAGCGGACGCCGTCGAGCATGTCGCCGTCGGTGACGCCGGTGGCGGCGAAGACGATGGAATCGCCGCGGGCGAGGTCGGTCTCGCGATAGATCCGGTCGAAGTCGGCGACGCCCATCGTGCGGGCCCGCGCCTTCTCCTCGTCGCTCCGGAAGAGGAGTCGGCCTTGGATCGCGCCCCCGAGGCAGCGGAGCGCGGCGGCCGCGAGAACCCCCTCGGGCGCGCCGCCCGTTCCCACGAGGACATCGACGCCGGTCGCGTCGAGGGCCGTCGCGATCGCCGCAGAGACGTCGCCGTCTGGGATCAGGTGGATCCGCGCGCCGGTCTTCCGGACCCGGTGGATCAGATCCTCGTGCCGCGGTCGGTCGAGCAGGACCACCGTGAGATCCTCGAGGTGATAGCCCTTCGCGGCCGCCACCGCCTCCAAATTCTGCTCGATGGGACGCGCGAGGTCGATCGCCTGGGCGGCCCTGGGTCCGACCGCGATCTTCTCCATGTACGTATCGGGCGCGTGGAGAAAGTGGCCGCGCGCCGCGAGCGCGATCACCGACATCGCGTTGGGGCGGCCGTACGCGACCGAATTGGTGCACTCGAGCGGATCGAGGGCGATGTCCACCTCGGGACCCCACCCGGAGCCGACCTGCTCGCCGATGTAGAGCATCGGTGCCTCGTCGCGCTCGCCCTCGCCGATGACCACCGTGCCGCGGATGTCGACGTTGTCGAACGCCTTCCGCATGGCGGTGACGGCGGCCTGGTCGGCGGCGTTCTTGTCCCCGCGCCCCATCCACCGGGCGCAGGCGAGAGCGGCCGCTTCGGTAATTCGCACGAGGTCAAGGCCGACGTGGCGATCCATCGAGAGCTAGCGGGCGGTGGGGAGGCCTAGCTCGGCTGCGTCGACCTCTTCCCAGTCGCTCAGGGTCTCGACCCAGCGGAAGAGGCGCACCCGGCTCGTCGTCTCGGTCTTGGAATAGACGTATTCGACGTGGGTGCCGCCGCCGATGCGGCTGGAGTAGTGTGTCTTCTTGTCGACGACGAGGGGCTTCGTGGTTCGTGCCAGCTTCATCTTCCCCTGGGGGCCCGTCCAGGCGACCGATTCCGTCACCGCATGGGTTTCTTCGTCTTCGATCTCATCAAATTCGAGGTCGCCGAAGAGCTTGTCGAGGCGGCGGAGCACCTCTTCCCAGCGCTGGTCGTTCATGTCGATTCCCTTGGGTCCAATTGACTTGCCGACGAAGCAGCCTATAGTAACACACTTGGTGAATCGCTCCAATCCAGCCTCGGATCCGGGCGGCGTCTCGGGTCGAACGGCTCTCGTCATCGGCTCGCGCGGGCTGGGACGCGCCGTCGCGTTGGCGCTCGCGCGCGCCGGAGCGACGGTCGTGGCCGTGGGGAGGAGCGCCAAGTCGCTCGAGGAGTTGGGCGCGATCGCCCGGGCCCGGGGCCTCGCCCTAACCACCGCGCGCGCCGACGCCTTGAGACCGGCGCGCGTTCGTCGGCTCCTGGCTCGCGCCGGCGGTCCTGATCTGCTCGTGGTCGCGGCGGGGGACTACTGGGAAGGGCCGATCGCGCGGCTCACCGTCGAGCGGTGGAGGGCCCTCATCGAATCGAACGTGACGTTGGCGCTGGGTGCCGTGCAGGCGGCGCTCCCGGGGATGCGCCGCCGCCGCTATGGCCGGATTCTCCTCTTTGGCGTCGCCGGCGCCGAAGCCCCTCGCGCGGCACCCCGCGCCCATGCCTACCGGGCCGCGAAGACAGCGCTTCTCACGCTCGCGCGGAGCGTGGCGCACGAAGAGGCCGCCCGCGGCATCACGGTGAACGTCATTCTTCCGGGCGTTATCCAGACGGGCATCGCGCCACGCAAGGCCGCGGCGCTCCTACGAAAGATCCCGGCCCGGCGTCTGGGCACCCCCAACGAGATCGCCCGCGCCGCGCTTTTCCTCCTGGCGGAGGAGTCGGGATACATCACCGGCGCGGCGCTGACGATCTCCGGCGGCTACCTCCTGTGACGGCGCGGGACGAGGGCCCATGAACCTTCCGCTCGAGCGCGTTTCCATCGAGACCCCGGGCGATGCGAACCTCATCTTGGGTCACGCGCACTTCATCAAGACCGCGGAGGATCTCTACGAGACGCTCGTCAACTCTGTCCCCGGCGCCCGGTTCGGCGTCGCGTTCTCCGAAGCTTCGGGCCCACGGCTGGTCCGCAGCGAAGGAAATGACGAGGAGCTGACGCAAGCCGCGGAGCGGGAGCTGGTCAAGCTCGGGTGCGGCCACACGTTTCTCATCTTTCTCCGGCAGGCGTTTCCGATCAACGTGCTGCGGGACATCCGCGCCTGCGTCGAGGTGGCCACGATCTACTGCGCGACCGCGAATCCAGTCCAGGTGGTGGTGACCCGGGATGGGCAGGCAGGGGCGGTTCTCGGGGTCATGGACGGGCTCGGCCCCCTCGGCGTGGAGAACGAGGAACAGGCCCAGGCACGCCGCCGATTTGTCCGATCGATCGGCTACAAACGCTCTTAGCACACCACCCCGCCCGGGCCAGCCGCCGCTCCGGGCGAACGAAGGCCATCCCTCCTTGACCCTGATTCTCCAAGGTGTTAGCCTGGAAGCAATTCCAACGGTCTATCTGTCCCCAACGGAAGGCATTGAAGTGCGCGCCTCGACGCCCAAGACCTGGGTGCTCCGGAACCCGGCCGCCCCGGAGCACGCCCAAAGGCTGGCAGCAGAGCTCGGCCTCTCGCTCACCTTCGCGACCCTCCTGGCCAACCGCGGATTCGCGACGGCCCAGGATGTTCAAGAATTCCTTGAACCCTCGCTGAATAAGTTATTGGACGCATTTGTGATGCGGGACATGGATCTGGCCGCCGCCCGGATCTGGAAGGCAATCGACGAGCGGGAGCAGATCCTCGTCTTTGGCGACTACGACGTCGACGGGATCACCGCCACGTCCCTCCTCACCTCGGCCCTTTCCACCCTCGGCGCCAAGGTCACCTATTTCATTCCCGATCGGATCCGAGATGGGTACGGCTTCTCCGAGCGGGGGGTGGAGGTCGCCCGGAAGCGCCGCACCAAGCTCGTGATCACCGCGGATTGCGGGATCACCGCGACCAACGAGGTGAAGCTCGCGGCGGGGCATGGGATCGAGGTCATCGTGACCGATCACCACGAGCCCCTGGGCGAGCTCCCCGACGCGGTCGCCGTCCTGAATCCCAAGCGAAAGGACTGCCCCTACCCGTTCAAGGAGCTGGCGGGCGTCGGGGTCGTCATGAAGCTGGTGCAGGGCCTCGCCGCCGCTCGGCCCGGAGCCCTCCCCGAGCCGTTCGTGAAGGAGCACCTCGACCTCGTCGCCCTCGGAACGATCGCCGACGTTGTTCCACTGCGGGGCGAGAATCGAATCTTCGCCAAGATCGGGCTGGACCAGCTCTGCACGTCGACCAAGCCGGGCATCGTGGCGTTGAAGGAGGTGGCGGGGCTTGAAGGCGCGGCGGGTGGAGAGCGGCCACGTCGCCTACATCCTGGCGCCGCGGATCAACGCGGCAGGCCGTCTGGGGAACGCGGAGAGCGGCGTGCGGCTCCTTCTCTCGACCGATCCTCAGGAGGCGACGATCATCGCGGAGAGCCTCGAGGAGGACAACACCAACCGGAAGAAGATCGACGAGCAGACCCTGGAAGATGCGCTGGAGCAGCTTCGGCGCTCCGGTCCGGAGCTGCCGCCTGCGATCGTTCTCTGGTCGGACCGCTGGCATCCGGGCGTCCTCGGGATCGTGGCGTCGCGGCTCATGGAGCGCTTCCACCGCCCGACCATCCTGATCGCGGCCGACGAGGACGAGGGGAAGGGCTCGGGGCGCAGCATCCCCGGCTTCGACGTGTGCCAGGCACTTCAAGAGTGCCGCGAGTTTCTCATCGGATTCGGCGGACACAGCTACGCGGCGGGGCTCACGATCCGCGCGGAGCACTTGGAGAAGTTCCGCGAACGCCTCTGCCGCGTGGTCACCTCGCGCATCGACCCCGACGACTACGTCCCGAAGCTCTCCATCGACGGGCCGCTCTCGCTCGACGACTGCAACGAGGAGCTGGTCGAGTTCCTCGACCGCCTCTCGCCATTCGGGATTGGAAACGCCGAGCCTCTGTTCGTGGCGGACGACGTCCGCCTCGCCTCGCCGCCGATGGTCGTGAGCCGGAATCACCTCAAGATGAGCCTCCGGCAGAACGGCCGCGACATCGACTGCATCGGCTTCGGCATGGGACACCTGGCCAGCCGGATCCAGACCGATCCGGGTCGGATCTCGGTGGCGTTCGTCCCGACGATCAACGTCTGGCAAAACCGAGCGCGGCTCCAGCTCAAGCTGCGCGACATCCAGCTCCGCTAGCCATGGCTCAGGTCCCCGACGAGCCCCTGGGACCGCTCCTCGAGGCGCTCCGCCGGCCGGGCCGCTCCGTCGATCCCGATGCCGTCCGCGCGGCCTACGAGTTTGCTTCCAAGTCGCACGGCGCCCAGGTCCGGTTGAGCGGGGAGCCCTACGTCAGCCATACCGTGGCGGTCGCGACCATCCTGGCGGAGCTTCTCGGCGCGGGCGCGGACGAAACCCTGATCCAGTCCGCCATCCTCCACGACGTGGTGGAGGACACCGACCAGGGCTTGGGAGACGTGGAGCGCGCGTTCGGCCGCGACGTTGCGGCGCTCGTCGACGGCGTGTCCAAGATCAGCGGGCTCCACTTCGACCGTCCCGAGGCGGAGCAGGCCGAGAACTTCCGGAAGATGCTCCTCTCCATGGCGCGCGATCTCCGCGTCATCCTCATCAAGCTGGCCGACCGGCTCCACAACATGCGCACGCTCGCAGGCCCTCGAGCCCGATCGCGCCGCGCGGATCGCGCGCGAAACCCGCGAGATCTACGCGCCGCTGGCGCACCGGCTGGGCATCGCGCGGATCAAGTGGGAGCTCGAGGACCTGTCCTTGAAGTATCTCGACGCCCAGGCCTACCAGGAAATCCGCCAAAAGGTCTCGCTCAAGCGCGAGGAGCGAGAGAGGCAGATCGTGGAGGTGGTGCAGCCGGTCAAGGAGCGGCTGGCGGCCATGGGTCTCAAGGCGGACGTGGTCGGCCGTCCCAAGCACCTCGACTCGATCTACCGAAAGATGAAGGCGCAGGGCCGCCCGTTCGAGGAGATCTTCGATCTTCTGGGCGTGCGCGTGCTGACCCAGGACAAGGCGGACTGCTACCGCGTCCTCGGCTTGGTGCACGACCTCTTCACGCCCGTGCACGAGCGCTTCAAGGACTACATCGCCACGCCCAAGACCAACATGTACCAGTCGCTTCACACCACCGTGGTGGCCCCGGGCGGGATGATGGTGGAGTTTCAGATCCGCACCCACGAAATGCACCAGATCGCCGAGCTCGGCGTCGCGGCCCACTACCGCTACAAGGAGGGGGGCCAGCGGAGCGACTCCGAGCTCTTTGGCAAGCTCGCGCCGGTCCTGCGGCACGCCGAGTGGCAGTCGAGCACCGGCGACCCGGACGAGTTCTTAGAGTTTCTGAAGACCTCGCTCTACCAGGACGAGGTGTTCGTCTTCACGCCGCGCGGGGACCTGAGGCGCCTTCCTCGAGGGTCGACGCCGATCGACTTCGCCTATCAGGTTCACACCGAGGTGGGCCACCACTGCGTCGGGGCCAAGGTGAACGGACGGATCGTCCCGCTCCGCTACGAGCTTCGAAGCGGCGACGCCGTGCAGATCATCACCTCGCCGATGGGGAAACCGAACCGGGACTGGCTCAAGATCGTGACCAGCTCGGCGGCCCGAAACAAGATCCGCCACTGGCTCAAGATCTCGGAGCGGGCCGACAGCGTCGCGCTGGGCCGGGAGATGGTGGAGCGGGAGCTCAGGCGCCGACGCCTGGCGCCCCCGGAATCGATGAGCATCGAGAGCCTCGCGCGGGCGATGGGCTACGACGATCTGGCGGGGCTCCACGCCGCGCTCGGGTCGGGGACGATCTCGGTCGCCCAGGTGCTTCAGCGCTGGTTCCCGGAAGGAATCGGACCGGTGCAGAGGATCAAAGAGGCGTCGCTCGAGACGCTCCGCGCGATCACGCGCCGACCCGGGCGCGGTGTCCGGATCCAGGGAGTGGACAACCTGATGGTGAGCTTCGCCAAGTGCTGCCAGCCGGTGCCGGGCGACCCCGTGGTCGGCATCGTCACGCGCGGCCGAGGCGTCACGGTCCATCGCACCGACTGCCCGAACACGTTCGACGGCCGTGTGTCGCCCGAGCGGCGGCTTCTCGTCGACTGGAGCGCGGCGGCCGAGGATTCCTTCACCGTGAAGCTCTCGATCTTCGGGGTCGATCGGAAGAGCCTGTTGGCCGACATCGCCAAGGCGATCTCCACGACCAACACGAACATCCGCACCGCGGGAATCAAGGCGAGCGATCGGAACGCGCGCGGAGCGTTCGTGGTGGAGGTCCGGGATCTGGCGCACCTGAGAGAGGTGATGCGCGCCGTGGAGCAGGTCGAAGGGGTGGAAGCGGTCGAGCGGGAGCACGTCTTTGGAAAGCCGAAAGGCGGTCAGGCGGGGATGGCTTCGTGAGGGCGCTGATCCAGCGGGTCTCCGCGGCGGCCGTTCGGACGGATGGCGCGGAGGTGGTACGGATCGGCCGGGGCCTCTTGATTCTCCTCGGCGTGAAAGCGGGGGAGCCCTCCGGATCTTCCGAGCGGATGGCCGAACGGTGCGCGGGACTTCGGATCTTCGAGGACGAGCAAGGAAAGATGAACCGCTCGGTCCGTGAAATCGGGGGAGAGGCCCTCGTCGTTTCCCAGTTCACGCTCTACGCCGACACGTCGCGCGGCCGGCGTCCCGGATTTGAGCCCGCGGCCCGGCCGGAGGAGGCCGAGCCAGTCTACGAGCGGTTCTGCGAGGCGCTCCTGAGCCAGGGGGTCCCGACGCGTCGGGGCGTTTTCGGCGCGAAGATGGAGATCGACCTGACCAACCAGGGCCCGGCGACATTCCTCCTCGAGACAGGCGAAGGATGAGCGGCTCATGCGGGCGAACCTGATCAACCCTCTCGGACCCAAGATCTACCTCGCCTCCCAGTCACCTCGACGACTGGAGCTCTTGACCCTCGTCGGCGCCCACTTCACCGCGACCCCAGTTGATATCGACGAGGGAGTCACGCCCGGGGAGCGGGCGGAGGCGCACGTCCTTCGGCTCGCCGAGGCCAAATCGCGGCGCGCGCTGGCCTTGACCGGCGACCGGTCGGTCCCCGGTGAGTCGGTCTACGTCGGGGCAGACACCGTGGTGACGATCGACCGGGCCATTCTGGGCAAGCCGGGCAGCGCCAGGGAAGCCGAGGAGATGCTGGCGCGGCTCTCCGGGAGGGTCCACGAGGTCTGGACGGGGCTTCACGTCCTCGACCCCGCCGACGGCCGGTCGGCCGGAGGGGCGCAGCGGAGCATCGTGAAGTTCGCCAGGCTCGACCCGGAGGAGATCCGGCGCTACGTCGCGACGGGCGAGCCCCTCGACAAGGCTGGGGCATACGCCGTCCAGGGCTACGCATCGCTTTTCGTGGAGGCCATCGAGGGGTCCTACTCCAACGTCGTTGGCCTGCCCCTGAGCTACCTCCGGCACCTCCTGACCGTCCTCCGGGAGGCCCCCGTCCCGGGTGGGTGAGACCCAGGGACGCGACGACTTTCCCCGGGGTCGTGCCTCGGAGACCGCAGGGAGGCGGGTTGACAGGGACGAGCCAGGCCTGATAACCTCTTGCGTTTGGTCTTTCTAAGCGAACCATGGGAGGTCGTCTGATGGGCACGGTTTCGGTCCGCGCCTCGGAGATCCGTCAGGATTGGTACATCGCGGATGCCGACGGTCAAATCCTCGGGCGCCTCGCGAGTGAAATCGCGAGCGTCTTGAAGGGCAAGCGCAAGCCGACCTACTCGCCCCACCTGGACGTTGGGGACCACGTCATCGTGGTCAACGCGCAGAAGGTGCGGGTGACGGGGAGGAAGCGCGACAACAAGATCTATTTCCGCCACTCGCTGTACCCGGGCGGCCACACGCTGACCCGGTTTCGCGATTTGCAGGCGGCCCAGCCGGAAGAGATCCTTCGCCTCGCCGTGAAGGGAATGCTTCCCAAGAACAGCTTGGGCCGGGCCATGATCAAGAAACTCAAGATTTACGCCGGCACCGACCATCCTCATGTGGCCCAAAAGCCGCAGCCGTTTCCCTGGTCGGACGGCAAGTTCCAGACGGGAGGTGAGTGACACTGGCGACTCCATTCCTCGGCACCGGGCGAAGGAAGACCTCGGTCGCGCGCGTTCGCCTCGTACCGGGGGCCGGCAAGCGCACGGTCAACGGCGTCGATCTCGACCGCTATTTCTCGCGAATCACGCTGAGCCGGCAGGCGATCGGGCCGCTCGCGGTGAGCAACACCATCGAGAAGTTCGACCTCGAGGCGACCGTCCACGGCGGCGGGCACGCGGGCCAGGCGGGAGCGATCTCGCTCGGCGTCGCGCGCGCTCTCCAGTTGATGGATCCCACCCTCCGTGGCCTCTTGGGCAAGGAGGGTTTCCTGACCCGCGACGCTCGGATGAAAGAGCGGAAGAAGTACGGGCAGGCGGGCGCCCGCAAGCGGTTCCAGTTCTCGAAGCGGTAATCTCGTTTCACGCGGGCCCGAGAGACGGTCCCGCCACTACGCACGCCCCGGGCCGTCGCGGCCGGTCTCCCCGAGGGGGGCCGCGCGGATCGATGGGGCGGAGGTTCAAGACCGGAGGACATTCGATTGGCTGACATCGGCATGAAGGAACTGCTCGAAGCGGGCGTCCACTTCGGGCACCAGACCCGCCGCTGGAACCCCAAGATGAAGAAGTTCATCTTCATCGAGCGGAACGGGATCTACATCATCGATCTTCAGAAGACGCTCAAGGCCCTCCACGACGCGCGCACCCTCCTCGAAGGCATCGGCAAGAAGGGCGGAAACGTCCTCTTCGTCGGCACCAAGCGGCAGGCCAAGGACGCGATCATGGAGGAGGCCACCCGCAGCAACATGCCGTACGTCAACGAGCGGTGGCTCGGCGGCATGCTGACCAACTTCAAGACGATCAAGTCGAACATCCGCCGGTTCAAGGAAATCGATCGGATGGATGCCGACGGCACGCTCGAGCGTCTCTCCAAGAAGGAGCAGGCGCAGATCGGCAAGGAGCGGACCCGGCTGGAGAAGATCTTCACCGGGATCAAGGAGATGACCCAGCTCCCCGCGGCGGTGTTCGTGATCGACACGAAGAAGGAGCGGATCGCGGTGGCCGAAGCCAACCGTCTCGGACTTCCCGTCATCGGGGTCGTCGATACGAACTGCGATCCCGATGTCATCGATTTCCCGCTGCCGGGAAACGACGACGCCATCCGCGCGATCCGGGTCTTCGCGCGGTTTGTGAGCGACACGCTGCTCTCCTCGCGCCAAGAGGCGAAGGAGGGCGCCGATCTCGCGGCTGAAGCGGCCGCGGGCGCCGCCGCGGCCACGCCAGAGCCCAACGTCGTCGCCAGCGCCTGACCCGGCCCGGCTCGAACCCGAATGCAATCGAAGGAAGGAGTAAGGGAATGACGATCACCGCCTCGCTCGTCAAGGAGCTGCGCGAGCGGACCGGCGCGGCCATGATGGAATGCAAGAAGGCCCTCTCCGAGGCGAGCGGCAATATCGAACAGGCGATCGACGTCCTCCGCAAATCGGGGATGGCGCGCGCGTCATCCAAAGCGGGCCGCGAGGCGCGCGAGGGCATCGTCCACGCCTACATACACCCCGGGGATCAGATCGGGGTCTTGATCGAGGTGGACTGCGAGACCGACTTTGTCGCGCGGACCGATGACTTCCGGGATCTGGTGCGGAATCTGGCCATGCAGGTGGCCGCGACAAACGCTCAGGCTGTCGATCGCGCGGCGATCGATCCCGCCCTCCTGGCGCGGGAACGGGCCATCCTCATGGAGCAGGCCAAGGCGTCGGGCAAGCCCGAGGCCGTGCTCCAGAAGATCGTCGACGGCCGGATCGAGAAGCTCTACGAGGAGATCGCCCTTCTGGAACAGCCCTTCATCAAGGATCCCGGCCGCAAGGTGAAGGACCTGCTTGACCAGGCGATCGCCAAATTGGGAGAGAACATCGTCGTGCGGCGGTTTACCAAGTACCGCATCGGAGACGCCTGACCCTCATGGACAAGCAGCGCCGGCGCGTCCTCGTCAAGCTGAGCGGGGAAATATTGGCCGGCGAGGCGGGCAAGGGCATCGACGCCGCGGCGCTGGGGCGAATCGCGGACGAAATTCGCGAAGGGCACGACGCGCACGTGGAGATCGGGATCGTGATCGGGGGCGGCAACATCATTCGAGGGACCGCCGCCGCCGGAGACGAGCTGGACCGGACCACCGCCGACAGCATGGGCATGCTCGGCACCGTGATCAACGCGCTGGCGCTTCAAGACGCGCTGGAGCACCGCGGCATGACGACGCGCGTTCTGAGCGCGATCGAGATGCGGACGCTCGCCGAGCCGTACATCCGGAGGCGCGCGGTGCGCCACCTGGAAAAGGCTCGGATCGTGATCCTGGCCGCCGGGACGGGCCACCCCTACTTCACCACCGACACCGCCGCGGTGCTTCGCGCGGTTGAGATCGGGGCGAGCGTGCTCCTCAAGGCGACCAAGGTGGACGGCGTCTTCAGCGAGGATCCTCGGCGAAATCCCGCCGCCACCCTCTTCGAGGTGCTGCGCTATCGCGAGGCCATCGAGCGGCGGCTGAGCGTGATGGACCAAACAGCGTTCACCATGGGCATGGAGAACCGGCTACCCATCGTGGTCTTCAACGTGACCGTTCCGGGGAATCTGGCCCGGGCGCTCCGCGGGGAAACGGTGGGTACACGCGTGGCCGTGGAGGTCTAGGATGGACCCAAAGCATGTGAAGGGCGCCGAGGACCGGATGAAGAAAGCGGTCGACACCATCCGGCACGAGGTCGCGACGATCCGCACGAGCAAGGCGACGACGTCGCTCTTGGACGGAATCCGCGTGGAATACTACGGAAACCCGGTGCCGCTCCAGCAGGTCGCCAGCGTCAGCGCGCCGGAGGCCAGGCTCCTGGTCATCCAGCCCTGGGAGCGTTCGGTCCTGCCGGAGATCGTGAAGTCGATCCAGAAATCCGACCTCGGGCTGAACCCGGTCGACGACGGTACGGTCGTCCGGCTGGCACTTCCGCCCCTCACCGAGGAGCGGAGGAAGGATCTGGTGAAGGTCCTGGGCAAGATCGTGGAGGATGGCCGGGTGCGCGTCCGGACGATCCGGCGCGAGTCCAACGACGAACTGAAAAAGCTGGAACGGGAACACAAAATCTCGGAAGATGACAGCAAGAAGACCCAGACGGAGATCCAGAAGCTGACCGACCGATACATCGCACTCCTGGACGACTTGTTTCACAAGAAGCAGGCCGAAGTCATGGAGGTCTGACCGACTTCGCTTCCCACGCCTCGAATCTGATGAGCCTCTCCGCCAAGAGTCCCACGCTCGACCAGATCCAACGGCGGCCCGTGCCGGCGCACATCGCGATCATCATGGACGGGAACGGCCGGTGGGCCAAGCGTCGCGGGCTCCCGCGCCTCATGGGTCACCAGGCGGGGCGCCGCGCGGTCCGCGAGGCGGTGGAGGGGTGCGTGGAGCTGGGGGTCAAGGTTCTCACCCTCTACACGTTCTCCCTCGAGAATTGGGAGCGCACCCCGCGCGAGGTTCGAGGGCTGATGCGGATCCTCGAGCAGGTGCTCAAGGACGAGAGGGAGGAGCTGAAACGGAACAACGTCCAGCTCCGTACCATCGGGCGGGTGGACCTCTTGCCGGAGCACAGCCAGAAGATCCTCAACGACACGCGCGAGTTTCTCTCGGCCTCGACCGGGCTCACCCTGGTGCTGGCTCTCTCGTACGGCGGCCGCGCCGAGATCGTCGACGCGGCGAGGCGGATCGTGACCGCCGATCGGGAGCGGCGAATCCCGCTCGGCAAGATCGACGAGGAGTTCTTCCGGCATCGCCTCGACACCAACGGGCTCCCCGATCCGGACCTTCTGATCCGCACCAGCGGAGAGCTTCGGATCTCCAACTTCCTCCTCTGGCAGGCCGCCTATTCCGAATTCTGGGTCACCGACACGCTGTGGCCCGACTTCCGGAGGAAACATCTCTACGAGGCGGTCCATGACTTCCAGCACCGGAGTCGTCGTTTCGGCCGCGCGGATTGACGGGGGACAGGCGGTGAGCGGCGCCCAGGACGTTTCGCTTCCCGCGCGGGTCCTGAGCGCCGTCGTCTTTCTTCCCCTCCTCGTCGCCATGGCGTGGCAGGGCGGCATCGTCTACCTCCTCTTCACGCTTCTCGTCGTGGGCCTGGGACTGCGGGAGTTCTACACACTCCTCGAGGCCAAGGGGCTCTCGCCGCACTGGAAGTCGGGCATGTTCGCCGTGCTCCTTCTGCCCATCGCGGGCTACCTCAGGGCCCGGACCCACCGGCTCGAGGAGTGGCATGGCGGCGCCTTCTTCACGGTCCTGATCGGAGCGATTCTGTTGGCCGAGCTGCGCCGGGGCGCGGGAAAGCAGGCTGTCGCGAACAGCGCGGCCACCTTTCTCGGGGTCCTCTACATCGGTTGGCTCGGCTGTCACCTCGACCTGCTCCGGGAGCTGCCCCGACTCTTTCATCGGCCCTACGCCGAGGGGATGTCGTTCGCGCTCCTCCCGTTCTTTCTCACCTGGACGTGCGACACGGTCGCCTACGGCGTCGGCCGCGCGTTCGGGAGAACCAAGATGATGCCCTCGGTCAGCCCCCAAAAGTCGGTCGAGGGAGGAGTCGCGGGGCTCTTGGTCGCGATCGGCGCGGCGTTCTGGGCGCGCGCCTGGTTCGCGCCTTACTTGGCCCCGATCGACGCCGTCCTGCTCGGGCTCCTGGTGGGCGTCTTTGGGCAGCTGGGAGACCTGGTCGAGTCGCTCCTCAAGCGGGACGCCGAGACCAAGGACTCCTCCCGCCTGATCCCCGGACACGGGGGCGTCCTCGACCGGTTCGACAGCCTCCTGTTCACGGCGCCGATCGTCTATTACTTCCTCATTTTCCGGGTGCTCTCATGACGATCCAGGTGGCGCTCCTGGGGGCGACCGGCTCGATCGGGGCCTCCGCTCTGGAGCTGGCGCGCGAATTCCGCGACCGGATCCGCCTCGTCTCCCTCTCCGCCCGCGGGAACGAGGAGGCGCTGATCCGGGCGGCGGAGGAATTCGGCGTTTCCCGGATCGCCCTCGCCGATCCCGAGGCCGCGTCCCGGGCGCGGCGCCGCTTCAAAGGAGAGGTCCTGGAGGGCGAGGAAGGAGTGGCCCAGCTCGCCCAGGATCCCGGCGTCGACGTGGTCCTGAACGCGCTCGTCGGAAGCGCGGGGTTATCTCCCACGGTCGCCGCGCTCCGAGCGGGAAAGCGCGTCGCGCTCGCCAACAAGGAATCGGTCGTGCTGGGCGGCGAGCTTCTGGTCGCGATCGCCCGCGAGCACGGCGGGACGATGGTGCCGGTCGACTCGGAGCACTGCGCCCTCCATCAGCTCCTCGGCGCCAAGCCGTTCGACTCCGTTCGGCGGCTCATCCTGACGGCCTCGGGAGGACCCTTCTTGCGCCGGGATCCTGGGACGCTTCATCGCGCGACCCCCGAGGAGGTGCTGCGGCATCCGACCTGGTCGATGGGGGAGCGAATCACGGTCGACAGCGCCACATTGGTGAACAAGGGATTCGAGATCATCGAAGCCCGCTGGCTCTTCGGGATTCCATCCGAGCGGATCGAGGTGGTCATCCACCCGCAGTCGATCGTCCACGGGATGGTTGAATTCGTGGATGGCTCGACGGTGGCGCAGCTCTCCCGTCCCGACATGCGCCTCCCGATCCTCTACGCGCTGAGTTACCCGGAGCGCTGGAGCGCGTCCTTGCCGCGTCTCGACGTCGCGTCGCTTCAGGGGCTCGAGTTCGAGGCGCCCGATCCGGCGCGCTGCCCCGGGCTCTCGCTGGCGCGAAAGGCGCTCGCGATGGGAGGGACCGCGCCCGCGGTGCTGAACGCGGCCGACGAGGAGGCGGTCCGGCTCTTCCTCAAGGGTGCGATCGGGTTCGACGACCTGACGCGGCTGGTCGACGAGGTCTTGAGCGAGCACCAGCCCGCGTCGCTCACGTCGCTCGAGCCGCTCTGGACCGCCGATCGGTGGGCGCGGGCCAGGATCGCCGACCTCGCGGCGGCGAGGAGCCGGCGTTGAAGCCCGCGATGCCCGACCGGGAGCGGCTCCTCGAGATCGCGGACGCGATGACCAGGCAGCCGATCGCGGTGATCGGGGATCTGGTCTTGGACCGGTACTGGGTGGGACGATCCTCCCGAATTTCCCGCGAGGCGCCGGTTCTGATCTTGGAGTTCGAAGAGGAGCGGACCGTGCCGGGCGGCGCGGCGAACGCCGCGATGAACGTCCGTTCCCTGGGCGGGAGCCCTCGGCTCGTCGGACGGGTGGGCGCGACCGCTCGGGAGCGGCGCTCGCCCGCGCGCTCCGCGCCCACGGGCTCGATCGCCGATGGCTGACGCGCGACGGGGACGCGGCGACGATCGTGAAGACGCGGATCCTCGCCGGGTCGAGCCACACCTCCCGGCAGCAGATCGTGCGTCTGGATCGGGGCCAGCCGGTCGACGTGGACGCCCGCCGCCGAGCGGGTGCTCGCCCAAATCGCCGTCCGCGCCCTGCGCGGTGCCCGCGCGGTGCTGCTCTCGGATTACGGATACGGCACCCTCGGCCGCACGATCCGAACCGCCGCGCTTCACGCGGCCAAGCGGGCCAAAATCCCGGTCGTGGTCGATTCGCGGTACGCGCTTCGCTCGTTCCGGGGTGCCAGCTTGCTCACGCCAAACGAGCACGAGGTCCAGGAAGCGTTCCACCTCCCGTCGCTGGAGCTTCGATCGCTGAGGAAGGCAGGGGAGGAGCTTCTCCGACGCGCCTCGGCGCGCGGGGTCTGGATCACGCGGGGGAGCGACGGCATGCTTCTGTTCGAGCGGGGCCAAAGACCCGCTCGGATCCCGATCGTCGGCTCCTCGGACGTGGCCGACGTGACCGGCGCGGGGGACGCGGTCTCCGCGGCGGCCGCCCTCGCGCTCGCCGCCGGCGCGTCTCATCTCGAAGCGGCGCTCCTCGCGACGTATGCCGCCTCGGTCGTCGTGATGAAGCGGGGGACGGCGACGGTCGACCGGGCCGAGCTCGAGCGGCCGCGCTTCACCGCCATCCCGTCCCGCGGGTCCGCCTGTGAGCCGGGAAAAGATCGCTCGACCTGGCGGCCCTGCTGAGGAGCGGCTCCGTTCGGAGCCGCGCGAGCGAGAGGGTCTCGTCCTCGCCAACGGGCTCTTCGATCTGCTCCACGTCGGTCACGTTCGATACCTGGAGGGCGCGAAGGCCGCGGGCCGCCGCCTCCTCGTGGCGGTCAACTCCGACGCTTCCGCTCGCCGGCTCAAGGGTGCGGGCCGGCCCATCGTGCCCCTGGCCGAGCGTCTCGAGATCCTCGCGGCGCTTCAGTGCGTCGACTGGGTGACCTGGTTCGAGGATGACAACGTCGAGGGACTTCTGCGATCGCTGCGGCCGGCGGTCCACGCCAAGGGGACCGACTACACGGAAGAGACGGTGCCGGAGCGCGCGGTCGCGCGGGAGCTCGGCATTCGGACGGTGATCGTGGGGGATCCGAAGGGACACGCATCGAGCGACGTCATCCGGCGGATCCAGGAAACAGCCGGATCGGGCTCCGGCGGTTCTCATGGGCCGCGCGGCCGCTGAGGCTTCCGTCGCAGAGCACGCCGCGGCGGATCCTCGTATCGCGGCTACGCCAGATCGGCGACGTCATCCTCTCCCTCCCGCTGGTGGACGCGCTCCGCGAGCGCTTTCCCGAATGCCGAGATCGACTACCTGGCCGAATCGGCGCCCGCGCAGGCCGCGCTGGGCCACCCGGCGATGCGCCGGGTCATGAGCTTCGCGCCGAGCGCGTGGCCGGGTCTCCCGGCGCCGCCCGATCTCCTGGTCCGGCTCCGCGCGGCGCGGTACGACTGGGCCATCGACCTCTACGGGAATCCGAGGAGCGCGCTCCTCACGCGTTGGACCGGGGCGCCGGTCCGCGTCGGGCCCGATCGCCGCGTCCGGAGGCGCGCTCTACACGCACGCGATCCCGCGGGTCGTCGAGCCCTACCCCGCGGTCGACCATCACCTGCTCGCGCTCCGGGCGCTGGGGCTATCCCCAGCGGAGGGGACGCCGCGTATCCACTTGAGCGATGCGGAGCGGGGCGAAGGCGCCGCCCTCGTGGAGCGGGCTCCTCCCGGGGGCCCGGCGACGGGTCGGGCTCCACGTGGGAAATCGGTGGCCGGCCAAGCGATGGCCCGAGGAGAGGTTCCAGGCGCTGCTTCGACTGCTTTCGACTCTCGGCGCGAGGGGGGTCGTCCTGGCGGGTCCAGGGGAGGAGGCGCTGGCGCATACGGGTCGCCATGGGGGCGGGGCCGGCCGGACGGCAGGACGCGCCGGTCCTATCCGGCCTTCCGCTTCGGCGCTACTTCGCGGTCGTCGCCTCGCTCGACGCGCTGGTTACGAACGACGGGAGCCCGCTCCACGCGGGGCCCGCGCTCGGGCGTCCCGACCGTCGGTATTCTGGGGCCCACGGTGCCCGAGATCTGGTTTCCCTACGATTCCAGCGCGGGTCATCAGCTCCTCTGCAAGGAGATCTGGTGTCGGCCCTGCCATCGCCACGAATGCGCGCGGATGGATTGCATGGACTGGATCGGAGTCCCCGAAGCGCTGAGAGCCACCGGGCGGGCGCTGGCCCACGTGGAGGGATCGGTTGCCACCGCCTGAGCCGGTCCGCCGCCTCTTGGTCATCCGCCACCGCGCGGGCGGCGATCTGCTGCTCACCACCCCCGCGCTTCGCGCGCTCCGGGCGGGGCTGCCGGGCACGGCGATCGACGTCCTCACCTCGCGCGCATTTCGCGGAATCCTCGAAGGGAACCCAGACGTCGATCGGATTATCGATTTTGACCCGAGGTCGCTCGCGTCTCAGGCAGCCCTCTACGTCCGGCTCCTGCGCGGCGGCTACGACGTGGTTCTCGATCTGGTCTCGAATCCACGTAGCGCCTTGATGACCGCCCTGACGCGCGCGAGGGTCCGGATGGGCTATCGGCTGAGGGGACGGAGCTGGGCGTACACCGTGGCTCTCTCACGTGAGCCGATGGGGCCGGATGGGCCGCTTCTTCGCTACGCCCCCGAGGCCGCGCTCGACTTTGTCCGCGCGCTGGGGATTGCCCCGCGGGGTCTCTCGCTCACAGTTCGGGTCTCGAGCGGGGCCGAGGAGGCAATCGAGCGGTGGCGCGCGGCGGCAGGGATCGCCCCCGGGCGCCCCCTGATCGCCTGCCTTCCGACCGGGTCCTGGCCCGCCAAGACCTGGGAGCCCGAGCGCTTCGCCGCCGTGATGGATGCCCTCGCGGACGTTGGCGAGGCGATCTGGTGCTGGGGTCCCGGCGAGCGGGAGGCGGTCGAAGCCTGCCGCGCGCGCATGCGCGCTCCCTCGTTTCTCGCGCCCGAGACGGGGTGGCAGGAGCTGGGGGCGCTCCTGGGACGGTGCGCGCTCTGGGTGGGAAACGACTCAGGCCCCAAGCACCTCGCGGTGGCGCTCGGCGTTCCCACGGTTACACTCTTTGGTCCGACCCACCCCACCACGTGGCATCCGCCGGAAGGCCCCCACGCTTTGCTGGAAGCCGACGGTCTCGAGTGCCTCCACTGCAACGCCAATGTTTGTCCGTTGCCTGGAGACCGCCACATGCGGTGCATGCGAGACGTTTCGGTGGAGCGGGTGGTCGCCGCCGCACGGCGGATCCTGAAAGCTCCCGCGAAGGAGGTCCCGTGCGCGAGCCGCTGAGCGTTCTGGTACCGACGAAGAATGAGGGGTCGAATATCCACGCCTGCCTCGACTCGGTCCGCTGGGCCGACGAGGTCGTCGTGGTCGACTCGGGGAGCGTCGACGAGACCATCTCGATCGCGCGATCGATCGCCGACCGCGTGCTCGAGCACGAGTACGTCAACTCTGCGGCCCAGAAGAACTGGGCCCTGCCGCAGCTCAAGCACCGGTGGGTCTTGATCGTCGACGCCGACGAGCGCGTGACGCCGCCGCTTCGCGCCGAGATCGAGCGTGTGTTGGAAGATCCGAGCCGCGCCGACGGCTACTGGATTCACCGGGCGAATCACTTTCTGGGGCGTCCCATCCGGTCGGCGGGCTGGCAGAGGGACAAGGTGCTCCGGCTTTTCGACCGAACCAAGGGTGCCTACCAACCCCTCCACGTCCACGCGGAGGTTCGCATCGACGGCCGCGTCGGCTCGCTCCGCGAGCGACTCGTCCACGAGACCTACCGCGATCTCGATCAGTATTTCGAGAAATTCGGACGCTATACGCGGTGGTCGGCGGCCGATTTGAAACAACGCGGCATTCGCGCCTCAGGAGGCCGGCTCCTCTTTCGCCCGTGGCTTCGGTTCCTGCGCATGTACATCCTCGAGGGCGGATTCCGCGAAGGGCGGAGCGGGATCGTTCTCTGCATGCTGGCCGCGTTCTCCGTCTTTACCAAGTACGCCCGAAGATGGGAGGACGAAGTCCGGCCCCGGGAGAGGGGCCGCGGGTCGGGAGAGGATCGGTGAGGGTCGCGCTCTTCGGCGGCTTCGACCCCTCGTATCCCCGAAACCTGGTCCTGCGCGAGGGGCTCGAATCATCGGGGATCGACGTCAGGCTCATCGACGTTCCGCCCCGCGCGCCGGCGGTCGTGCGCGAGGCCAAGCTCCTCGGACGGTGGGCGGCCTCCGCGAGCTCGCTCGACGCCCTGATCGTGCCCGCGTTCGGCCACCGGGACGTGCCGCTCGCCTGGGCCCTCGGGCGCGCGTCGGGCGTGCCGGTCCTCTTCGATCCGCTCGTCTCCCGTTGGGACACGCAGGTCGGCGATCTGGGACGGGTTCGTCCGGGTGGCCTCGCTTCGGGCCGGCTTCGGATGAGCGATCGCTTCGCGCTCGCGCTCGCCGACCTTGTGCTCTGCGACACGTGGGAACACGGCGATCTCTATTCAACCGAGTTCGGAGTGCCGCGCTCCAAACTCTGGAGGGTTCCGGTTGGAGCGGACCGGGGCGCGTTCGAGCGTGGAGGCAGACGTTCGGGCGAGAGACCCCCGGGACGCGTCGAGGTCGTCTACATTGGCGGATTCCTGCCGCTCCACGGAGTGGACGTCATCGTGGAGGCCGCCGCGCTTCTCGAATCCCGGCACGGGCCCCGGTTTGCCCGCTTCACGCTCATCGGCGACGGGATGACCGCGCCGCGCGCCGAGCGTGACATCGCCGCGCGCGGCTTGACCTCGGTTCGGAGAGTGCCGCGCACGCCTTACGAAGATGCGCTCGATGCGCTGGCCAACGCCGACTTTGCACTCGGAATCTTTGGCACGACGCCCAAGGCTGGGCGCGTCGTGCCCCACAAGGTCTACCAGTCGATGGCCATGGGGATTCCAACCGTGACCCGCCGGTCGAGGGCGGTCGCGGAATTCTTTCGCGACGGCGAGCACTTGGTGCTCGTCCCGCCCGGCGATCCGCCCGCGCTCGCCCGGGCGCTCGAGGAATTGGCCAGCGATCCTGGAAGGAGTCGGCGGATCGGAGATGCGGGGCGGGCCGCCGTGCGGGAGCAGGCATCGGCCAAGCCGATCGGTCTCCTCCTGGCGGGGGCCATCGCCCGGGCCCGGGAAACGACCGCCCCCAAGGCGAGACGCTGATGGACGGCGATCGTCTCCGCGTCCTCCACGTCGATTCGGAGCGGCCCTGGCGCGGGGGAGAGCGCCAGGTGCTCGAGCTGATGCGTCGCCAGAGGAGCCTCGGGGACGACCCCCACCTCGCCGCGCCCCGAGAGAGCGTTCTCTGGAAGCGGGCCAAGAGCGAGAACTTTCCCGTCCACGGGGTTCCGATGCGCGGGACATGGGATCTCGCGTCCGTTTTCACGCTTGCCCGGCTCCACCACGCGATCGATCCCGACGTCGTCCACTGGCACGCGGCCCACGCCCACGCGCTGGGGGCATTGGCTTCGCTCGCCGCCCCCGGGCCGGCGAGGATCCTCTCCCGCCGCGTCGATTTCCTGGTTCGGCGGAACCCGGGCAGCGTCCTCCTCTACTCGCTCCCGATCGAGATGATCATCGCGATCTCGAACGGCGTGCGGGACGCGCTCATCCAAAGCGGTGTGAAGGCGGCAAAGATCCGCGTCGTGCCGAGCGGGATCGATCTCGCGCCGTTTACGACACCCTTCGATCGGGCCGGGGAGCGACGGCGTCTCGGAATCGCCGAGGACGAGGTGCTCGTACTTCAGATTGCCGCGCTGGCTCCCCACAAGTCGCAAATCGACCTGCTTCGCGCGGCGGGGATCGCCCGCGCGCGCCGCGACGACCTCCGATTCTGGATCGCCGGCGAGGGGCCGCTGCGCGCGGAGCTCGAGCATCAGCACCGCGCGCTTGGGCTCGGCGACGCCGTTCGGTTCCTCGGATTCCGCGAAGACGTTACGGATCTGCTGCGCGCTGCCGATATCTTCTGCGTCTCCTCCTATCTCGAGGGACTGGGCACGTCCACGCTGGACGCGATGGCGGCGGGGCTCCCGGTGGTGGCCACGCGCGTGGGCGGAATTCCCGAGATCGTCGCCGATGGTGAATCGGGAGTGCTCGTCGGGGCCCGAAACCCAGACGCGCTCGCCGACGCCATCGTCGCGCTCGCGGAAGATCCCGAGCGCCGCGCCGCCATGGGGGCGCGGGCACGGGAACGGGCCCGTCTCTTCTCAGCCGATCGGACCTCCGAGGGCACCCGCCGGGTATATCTCGAGGCGCTCGGGTGGTCGGGTTGACCCAATAATTTCAACCTGTTAGAGTCGTTTTCCCGGCCCGGTCGGAATGGACCGGGAGGGGAATCCCAAAACCATGAACGAAGTCCTGCCCGTCCTTTTCTACGGAGCCCTGCTCCTCGGCGTCCTCGTGCTGGTGCACGAGCTGGGGCATTTCCTCGTCGCCAAGTGGCTGGGCGTCCGCGTGATCTCTTTCTCGATCGGGATGGGACCCCGCGTGCTGGGGTTCCGCCGCGGCGGGACCGATTACCGAATCTCGGCGCTCCCTCTGGGCGGCTTTGTCCGGATGGCGGGGGACAGCGAGGAAGCCGAGGATCGGACCGGCGCGCCCGACGAGTTCCTCTCCAAGCCGTGGTGGGCCCGGGCGCTGATCGCAGCGGCGGGGCCTCTCGCCAACCTAGCCTTCGCCCTCGTCATCAACATCGCCCTCTTCATGGGGGGAGTTGAAGGGCGGGATTTCTCGTCCCTCGTCTCCAAGGTGAAACCGGGGTCCGTGGCCGAGCAGGTCGGCCTGGAACCGCATGACCAGATCGTGAGCCTGGGTGGGCGCCCCGCGCGGACGCTCTCTCAACTCGACGACGCGGTCGCGGCCGCTAAGGGAGCGGGGGAGGAGCCGCTCCGGCTGGTGGTCGAGCGGCACGGCGGCGAGAGCGCTCTAGCGGTTCCCGCGCGGAGCCTCGGGACCCTCGCCGACGGCCTCGAGTGGGACATCGGTACGCGGACGGTCATCGGCCAGGCGCTCATCGGCATGCCGGCCTATGGCGCGGGGCTTCGGGAAGGGGACGAGATCCTGAGCGTCGACGGGGTGCGTGTGACCAACTGGCCCGATCTTTCGGCCGCGATGCGGAGGCGCCCCAATGCGGTGCGCACGTTGGTCGTTCGACGGGGTGACAGCACGTTCTCGCTCCAGGTGAAAACGACCGCGGAGGGAACGATCGGCGTCTCGCCCCCCCAGACCCTCACCTATCGCCAGAGCTTCCCACCGGGGAAGGCAATCGTGCGAGGCGTGGAGCAGACCCTCTGGGCCACGGGTCAGATCTACGTCGGGCTTTGGAGCTTTATCTCGGATCCCATCCGCCTCCACGGCTCGATCGCCGGCCCGATCGCCATCGCGCAAGTGGCGCGGGAGCAGGCGAAGGGGGGCCTCACCCAGCTGACCACCTTCGCCTCTTTCATCAGCCTGGCGCTCATGGTGATGAACCTGCTACCGATTCCGATCCTCGACGGGGGCCACATTTTCTTCGCCCTGATCGAGGCGGTGCGCCGCAGGCCCCTCTCACTCCGGACGCAGAATGTCTTCCAGCGGATCGGCCTCTTCATGCTGATCGGGCTCGTGGTCTTCGCGTTCTACAACGACGTGAGCCGGGTGACTCAGCGCAGGCAGGCCGAAGCCGACATCGACAAGAGGCTCCGGTCGACGGCGCCTGCCGACACGGCGGCCCCCGCGCCCGGACCCTGATCCTCGCCGGTTGAGGCGAGTCGCCGAGTTCAGCGGGAGAAGCCCACAACCCCTATTGCCTTGGCGCGCGGCCGTGGTGCCGATTTGTGTCGCGCTCTGCGCGGCGCTCGCCCCGGAGCCCGCGATCGCGCAACAAGAATTCGATGTCGAGCATCACGTCCGCAAGCTCGAGATTCATGGCAACGTGGCGTACAAGAGCGGCCCGCTGCGCGACCTCCTCCGCACCCGGGCCAGCTCCTTCTGGAAGCCGTGGCAAAAGAATCCCCTCCGATACGACTTCATCCGCTCCGACCGAGCGACGCTCGCGACGTTTTATCGCCGGCATGGATACCTCCACGCGCGGGTCGACAGCGTCCAGATCATTCCGGTCGGCACGTCCTCGAAATCGGACGTTCATTTCTACCTGAGCGAGGGGCCGAGGGCGTCCATCCGCTCGATCACGATGGAAGGGCTCGGCCCCGTCTCGGAGGCGGAGTTCCGGAAGACGCTTCGGTACCGAGCGGGGTCTCCGCTCGACTTCCCGATCCTCGAAGCCAGTCGCGATTCGATCGTCTACGCGTACGCCGATCGGGGCCACGTCCTCGCGAAGGTGGTCGATTCTCTCGCGGTGGACAGCAACTGGGTGAACGTCTTCTACCGGGTGGATCCGGGCCCCAAAGTCTTCCTCGACGAGGTCCTGGTCGAAGGGACCAATCGGAGCAAGCCGTCGTACGTGTCGAGGGAAATGCTTCTCAAACAGGGGGACACCATCCGGCGCTCCAAGCTCATCCTGAGCCAGCAGCGGATCTACGATTCCGGGCTCTTCTCCGATGTCCAGATGTCGCTGGAGACGCCCGACACCGTCACCTACCGATCCGACCTCATCGTCTCGGTCCGGGAGGCGAAGATGGGGTGGGTCGACGCCGGTATCGGGTACGGGACGGTGGACCAGGTCCGCCTCACGGCGCAGTGGGGGCAGCGGAACATCTTTCGGTCGTCGATGCGATTCGTGGCCACGGGTCGCCTGGGACTTCTCGTGAAACGGGATCTGGCGCAGACCACATTCGGCGACCGCCGCATCGACGCCGCGGTGACGCATCCATGGCCGTTCGGCGTGCGCATTCAGACCACCGTCGGCGTGTACGCCGAGGAGGAGCCGATCATCCAGGAGACCGACCAGTTTCCCATTCGCGCGAACGGCGGATCGATCGTCTTCGCGAGCCCCTTCCTGCGCGACATCCGGAATTATCTCTCGTACGAGCTACGGCACGTGATCACCGACAGCGCCAGCGTGGCGGCCGGCACCGGGAGCTATTCGACGAACCGGATCGGCATCAATTCCGAGTGGGACACCCGGCTCCCCGACATCTTCAATCCCAAGCGGGGTCAAGACGTCCTCGGAAAGGTCGAGCTGGTCACCGGCGCGACGCCGGGGAACAGAGGATTCACCAATCTCGGGCTCCAGGGGATCAAGTACCTTTCGCTTCGCTCCCACAGCATTCTCGCGGCCCGAGTGCGGGGTGGTCTGCTCGAGCCATGGGGACCCAAGCCCGGCCCCGATCCATCCCTCTCGATCCCCCCGGAGCTGGCCCAGATCCCGAGCAACGAGCGCTATCGAACCGGTGGCGCGTCCACCGTGCGAGGATATTTGGAGAACGAATTTGGGACCCGGGAGGTGGCCGATTCGACCGGGAGGCAGCAGGTGGTGATTGTGGGCGGCCAGGTCGTGCTTCTCGCATCGGTCGAGCTTCGCTTTCCGCTCTTGTGGATCTTCTCGGGGGCCGCCTTCTTCGACGGGGGTAACGTCTGGGAGCGTCCCGAGGACATCAAACCGTCGAAAATCTTCAGCTTCGGTGGCGGCGCGGGGTACAACGATATGCGGTACAGTGGTGGGGTTGGGCTCCGAATCGGCACTCCCGTCGGACCTGTCCGCTTCGACTACGGATGGAAGATTCGCAGCGCCCGCACACCGTACGAACCCGACCTGAGCAGCCCTCGGGGAGAATTTCACTTCAGCCTAGGCAATCCTTACTGAGATGTCGGCAACAGGCGGGGGATCCGTGGAACCCGAATCGGCAAGGCGGAATCGACAGGGCGGATGGCGCATGCCGGCCTGGCTCCGGGCGGCGCTCATTTCCGTCGGGGCGCTTCTCATCCTCGTCCTGAGCGGCGCCGTGCTCCTGGGGACCCTGTTCACCGCAGGGAGCCCACGTCTCTCGCGGCGCATTATCGCTGAGATCAACCGAGCGGTCGGGACCGATTCCACACGATTCGCGGGCGACCGCGTGCACGGAACCCTGATGCGCGGCGCGGTTATCGAGAACCCGCGGCTGCTCGTGCGGACTCCTGACGGGGAGGTGACCTGGGCCAGCGCGAAAACGCTCCGGGTGGACTACGACCTGTTCCGAATCCTCCTGGGCCTGTCGCAGGACCTCCGCGTCGATGTCCAAGGGCCTCGGATCTACCTGGTGCACGATCGATCGGGGGAGGTGGTCGTGCCCCGATTTGCGCACCACGAGTCCAAGGCCGCTTCCACGCGACAGACGCGGCTCGAGGTGGTCATTCGAGACGGCGGGTTCTCCATCGATCGTGAGGATATTCGCTTTGGGGAGATCCACGGGCGGGCGACGCTCAACCTCGGCGAAGGGCGATCCGAGCTGCTCATCCGCAACTTCGTCGGAGTGAGCAAGACTCCCGGCCGGCCCGGCAATCTTCAAATGAGCGGTACGGTCGTCGTCGCGGGGGATTCCCTCCGCGCCGACCCGGTTGAGGTTGGGGCAGGAGCCTCGCGCCTGACCGTCCGAGCCGATTGGGACCTGTCCGAAGCACGCTTCCGCTCGGGACTGCTTTCTCTCCACCCCCTCCACCTGCAGGAATTCCTCAAGGTATTCGAGGTGCAGGCGTCCGAGGGAACGCTTCGGGGCGAGGTGGAATTCTCCGGAACACCCACCGCGGGGGAGGCGCGCGCCCGACTGGCGGGTGACTACGCAGGCGAGCCGATCGACACCCTCGTGCTGGAGGCACGGTCGCGGCCCGGGGCGGTCTCGATTTCCGGTTTCCAGATTCGCGTCCGCGACGCGGAGGTGACGGGGCAGGGGACGTGGATCACGCAAGGCTCCGTGGAAGCCGACGTCGCCTTCCACGACCTGAATCCCGCGCTCCTCCCCTGGTGGCAGTCGCCAGAGAACATGCCTCAGGGACGTTTGGCGGGGGAGGCGCGGATCGTCGCGCGCCGCGCCAAGCCGCATCCGGAGGTGGCCGCCGCCATTCGCCTCGCACCCAGCCAGTTCGGGAAGCTCGAGATCGATGGCGGGACCGTGCGTCTCCACGCGAGCCCCGACGGCGCGGTTTCGATCGACAGCAGCGTCGTCGAGATTCCCGGGGCGCGTCTCGACGTCACGGGAGTCCTGCATTCGGATCGATCCCTCGACGCGAGGGTGGCGGGATCGATCTCGGATCTTCAGAAATTCAATCCGCTGCTCCACCCGGTCGCGGCGGAGGCCGGGTCGGGGTCGGTGGCGGTGCGTCTCACCGGGACGCTCGCCGCGCCGCTCTTCGCCGCTTCGGCCGATTTCTACGGGACGCGCCTCGAGAACGGGCTGGGCTGCGACACGATGACCGTCGAAGCCCGTGGGAAGCTGCTCCCCAAACTCGATCTGATCGGCGACGTGGGGGCGCGCGGGCTGAGCGCCGGCGCGCGCGGACTCGGGAACCTCGATCTGACCGTGGCCGGTGGAGAGCGACTGACGATTCAGCGGTATCGCCAGACCCTCGGCGATACGCTTCTGACGCTGGGCGGGGTCCTCACCTTCGCACCCGAAGGCGTTCGGGGCCACCTCGACTCCCTCTCCCTGAGCACGGCCGAGCACCGGATCCGGAGCCGCGGAGCGGTCGACGTTTCATCGATCGGAGATCGGGTCCTGGTCGAGAACCTCGCCTTCGATCTGGATCCAGGTGTTCTGGAGGCCGATATCGATTGGAATCCGAAGGGGGAGACCGTAGACGCGCGCGGGAAACTCGACGGGCTCGACCTGGGGCGGCTCCCGGTGCGGCGGGCAAAAGAACTCATGCTCGGGGGGCTGGTCCAGGGTGAATTCCAGGTCACGGGCCGGATCGAGGACCCCACGATCTCGATTCAGGCGCACGTGGCGCGCCCGGAGTGGAGCGGCATCGTGGGAGACGACGTGGCGCTGCAGGTCGAGTACATCCCCGGCCTCTTGACCCTGGATCGCGCGGAGTGGGTAGGTGGAAAGAGCCGAGCGCGAATCGCCGGCACGGTCCGGCCGCGATTCACTTTGGATCAGTGGCTCCGAGCGCTGGGGAAGGGCGATACGGAATGGGCCTCGCGCGCCGCTCTGGCGCTCGAGGTCTCGATCGACTCGCTCGATCTTCGGCTGTTTGCCCCGGTGGATACGACGCTCCGGACGCTGGAGGGGGTCGCGTCGCTCAAGGCGCGGCTGACCGGGACACCCGCCGCGCCAGTGCTCGACCTCGACGCCCGCGCCCCGAGGATCGGCTTTCGCGGGGTGAGCGTCGAACTGATCGGGCTGGGCTGTTCCTACGACCGCCGGCACCTCCAGATCAAGCGGTGCGACATCCGCCAGGGGGACGCGATTTCCAAGCTGAGCGGCGAGATTCCGATCGATCTGGGGCTCTACGCCCCCGAGCGCCTTTCCAACACGGATCCGATCGCGCTCAGCCTTCGCGTTCCCGGGGGGGATCTCTCGGTCTTGCCGGTGCTCTTCCCGGATATCGCGGCCGCGAGTGGACGAATCACGGTCACGGCGGATGTCGGAGGTACGTCGCGAAAGCCACGCGTAACGGGAAGTCTCAAGATCGCCGACGGGAAACTCCGGCTGGCGGGCCGCTACGAAATTCTCGAGGCGATCACGCTCGACGCGACGTTCGACCAGGAGCGGGTCCAGCTGACCAAGGCCACGGCGCGGCAGGGCAAGAAGGGATCGCTGAGCGCCACCGGTTGGTGGCGCTGGCCCACGTCCGCTCCCCCGCCGGGCGAGCCGGCCGCGATCGGTCCCCGCGGCGATTACCAATTCAAGATCAAGGCGACCGACGTCACGACCACCGATCGGGAGAACTACCTCTTCCGGCTCACCGGAGGGTTCGACATCGTCAACGGGCGAAACCCGGTCGGCGCGGTGGTGCCGGTGATCACCGGCAGCGTGGTCATCAACAAAGGGGAGCTGACGCTCGACCTCTCCAAGCCCGCCGGCGACCCCGGCGAGCCGCTTCCAATTCTGTACAACGTCAACGTTGACATTCCCGGGAACGTGTTCTACCGGACCCTCGACGCCGAGGTGGAGCTGGAGAGCGACGGGACGTTGATCTTCAGGAACGAGGGGAACGGGGACTTGGCGCTCGGCGTGCTCAACGTGAAGGGCGGCAAGTATTACATCATGACGCGGCAGTTCCGAAACTTGCAGGGGACGGTGAACTTCAACAGCCCCGACCGGATCGATCCCGAGGTGAACATCACGGCGGACACCACCATTCCCGACCCCAACAAGACCCACACGGTCTACTTGGCGCTGAGCGACCGCGTCTCCCGGCTCAAGGTGCGGGTCTACGACGACGAGGGGACGCCTCCCAACGATCTCTGGAAGGCGCTCGCCCTCGGACAATTCGCCCCGTCGTCGGGGCTCTCCGTGGCTTCCGGCACGACCACGACGCAGGAGAATCCCGGGGTCGCGCTCCCGATCTCGAACTATCTCTTCCAGAACCTGGAGCATTGGCTGGGCGGAACAGGATTCATCGACACGATCGATCTTCGATCCGGCGCGAGCGCGACCGCGAGCGGAGGCACGACGGCGAACGGCACCACGAGCGCCAGTGCGGTGAGCATGGTGGGGGTTGGAAAGTACGTGACCCCCGAACTCTATCTCAAGTACTCTCGCGACTTTTCCGGGGTCGGGGAAGAGCAGATCAACGCCGACTACCGCTTTACCCGACACCTACTCATCAAGGGGCAGCAGATCCGCCGGCCGCCTGCGACGCAGGATCTGCCGACCACAGAGTACAGCCTCGACCTCAAAGTTCGTCTGGAGTACTGATCGTTTCGTGGAATTGAACCCGGTCCAGCGGCAGGCGGTCGAGCACCCCGGTGGCCCCCTGCTGGTCCTGGCGGGCGCGGGGAGTGGAAAGACCCGTGTCCTGACCGGGCGGATCGCCCACCTGGTTCGCGAGCGGGACGTTCCCCAGGGCGCGATCCTCGCCTTCACGTTCACCAACAAGGCCGCGCGCGAGATGAGGGAGCGCGTGGAATCGCTCCTCGGCGGCGCCGAAATCCGCGTCTGGCTCGGCACGTTTCACGCCACCTGCGTCCGGATCCTCCGCCGCCACGCCGAGTCGCTCGGCTACCCTCGCGGGTTTGTCATCTACGACACCGACGACCAGCGCACGCTCCTGCGCGAGCTGCTCAAGGACGTGGGCGGAGCCGACACCGCGCTGACCCCCGCGGGCGCGGGATCGAGGATCTCGCGCCTCAAGAACGAGGGCATCGACCCGGCGGAGTTTGAGAAGACGGCGAGGAGCCCGATCGACAGGCGTCTGGCCACGGTCTACGCGGGGTATGCCAAGGCCCTCCGGGACCGGGCGGCGATGGACTTCGACGACCTGATTCTCTACACGGTTCGCCTTCTCGATCTCGACGAGGCGGTCCGGCTGGACTACGCCGGGCGGTTCCGCCATGTCCTGGTCGACGAGTACCAGGACACGAACGCGATCCAATTCGGGCTGATCGAGCGGCTCTCCGGCGTCCATCGAAACCTGATGGTGGTGGGCGACGACGACCAGTCGATCTACGGGTGGCGGGGCGCCGACGTCGGGAACATTCTCTCGTTCGAGAAGCGATTTCCGGACGCGACCGTGCTCCGCATGACGCAAAACTATCGCTCGACGAAGATGATCCTGCGCGCGGCCCATGGCGTCGTCCGGCACAACGTGGGCCGGAAGGAGAAGGAGCTTTGGACCGAGAATGACGCGGGCGACCCGCTCACGCTGCACGTGCTCCCCGACGAGGAGGCGGAGGGGGAGAAGGTGGTCTCGCTGCTCCTGGAGCTTCGCCGGCGGGAATCGCGCTCGAACAAGGACTTCGTCGTGCTTTACAGGACCAACGCGCAATCCCGCGCCGTGGAGAACGCGCTCCGTCGCTCCGCGATCCCGTACCAGCTCACCGGCGGCATTTCCTTCTACGAGCGCCGGGAGGTCAAGGACGTGCTCGCCTACCTGAGGGCGCTGGCGCAGCCGCGCGACACCGTCTCGTGGTTTCGGGTTCTCAATGTGCCCCCTCGCGGGATCGGGAAGACCACGCTCGACCGGCTTCGCGAGTTCATGGAATCGCGCGGGCTCACGGTGCCGGAGGCGCTTCACCATCCCGAGCTTTCCGGCGCGATCGGCTCCGCGCCGGCGAAGAAGCTCGCGGACGCCGGGGCTCGCTTCGCGGCGCTCGCGCCGCTCCTCGCGCTGCCGCCCGCGGTCTGCGTCGCCGAGCTTCTGGCGGCGATTCGATTCCGGGAGCATCTCATGGAGGAGAATCCCTCCGAGGCGGCGGAGCGGATCGAGAACGTCGAGGAACTGGTCGCGGGCGCCGAGGCCTACGCGCGGCGCGCGGAGGAGCCGAGCGTCGAAGGATTTCTGGCGGAGGTGTCGCTCCTCACCGACGTCGACCTCTGGGATGACGCCGAAGACACGGTCAATCTGATGACGATCCACGCCGCGAAGGGGCTCGAATTCCCGGTCGTCATGATCGTGGGGTTGGAGGAAGGGCTCTTGCCGCATTCGTCGTCCCTCGACGATCCGGCGCAGCTGGAGGAGGAGCGGAGGCTCTTTTACGTCGCGCTGACCCGGGCGCAGAAGGAGGTCCGGCTCCTGCACGCGACCTACCGGCGGGCGTGGAACGCGACGGGCGGCGGGATGTCCCGGTTTCTCTCGGAGATCCCGCCCGACTGCATGGTGGTGGAGGAGAGCGACGTCTGGGCGACCCCTCGCCGGAGGACGACGCGCCGAGCTTCGGCGCCGGCTCCAACCGGCGGCCCCAACCCCGTCGGGGTGCGGGTGATCCATCCGCAATTCGGAGAAGGGGTGGTGGTCGCGTGCGAGGGAATGGGGGAGCGGGCCAAGCTGACCGTCCAGTTTCGACGCGCGGGGGTGAAGAAGATTCTCGCCGCGTTCGCGGAGTTGAGCCATGCCGATTGATCGCGGAACCGTCCGCCATATCGCGGCGCTCGCGCGGCTTCACGTCGATCCCGCCGAGGAGGAGCGCTATGTCCGCGAGCTTCAGGCCATCCTGGCCTACGTGGAGCAGCTCCAGTCGATCGACGTCTCGGGAATCGAGCCGACGAGCAGCGTGATCGCCGGTACGCCGCCCGCGCTCCGCCCCGACGAGGACCGCGACGCGGGCGTGCGGGAGGAGGCGCTGGAGCAGGCTCCCGATAGAGACGGGGACTACTTCCGGGTGCCGCGGGTCGTATGAGCGTCGATCTCACACAGGAATCGGCCGAGTCCCTGGCGCGCTCGGTCGCGTCGGGGGATCGGAGCGCGGTCGAAGTCGCGCGGGCGTTCCTCGCGCGGGCGGACCGGACGGCGGCCAAGCTCGGCACGTACCTCGACCTGGCACCCGACGCGATCGTGACGTCGGCGGCCGAGATCGACGGCAAGAAGAAGAGAGGGGACTCGCTCGGCCCACTGGCGGGAGTCCCCGTGGCGATCAAGGACAACATCTGCGTTCGCGGCGTCCCGACGACCTGTGCCTCGCGAATTCTTGAAGGGTACCGCCCCCCCTACGACGCCCATGTCATCGAGCGGCTGCGCGCCGCGGGGGCGATCCTCTTCGGCAAGACGAACTGCGATGAGTTCGCGATGGGATCATCGACGGAGAACTCAGCCTACCAGCCGACGCGCAATCCGTGGAACGTGGCCCTCGTCCCCGGGGGCTCGAGCGGAGGCTCGGCGGCCACGGTGGCGGCCCGGGAGGCGCCGCTCGCGCTCGGATCGGACACCGGGGGCTCGGTGCGCCAGCCGGCCGCCTTCTGCGGCGTGGTCGGGCTCAAGCCGACCTACGGCGCGGTCTCGCGCTACGGCTTGGTGGCGTTCGCCTCGTCGCTCGATCAGATCGGCCCGCTCGCGACGAGCGCGCGCGACGCGGCGCTCCTCTTCAACGTGATCTCCGGGGTCGACGCGCGCGACATGACGAGCCGTCCCGAGACCCGGTCCGTCCCGCTGGAGAACCTCGAGCGCGGGGTCCGAGGGCTCAAGATCGGCGTGGTGCCGGAGCTTTTGGGGGAAGGGCTCGACCCCGAGATCCGCGGCTGCTTCGACGCGGTGTCGAAGGCGTTGGTATCGGAGGGAGCGGTGGTGTCGGAGGTGGCGCTGCCGCACGCGCGCCACGCGATCGCAACCTATTACCTGATCGCGCCGGCCGAGGCGTCGAGCAACCTGGCGCGGTATGACGGCGTGCGGTACGGTTTGCGCATCCCCGAGGGAATCCTCAAGGGGATGTACGAGACGACGCGCGGCCAGGGTTTCGGGCGGGAGGTGAAGCGGCGGATCCTCCTCGGCACGTACGCGCTCTCCGCCGGCTACTACGACGCCTACTACCTCCGCGCCCAACGCGTCCGGACGCTCATCCGTCGGGATTTCACCGAGGCGTTCCAGCGGGTCGACGCGCTCTTGCTGCCGGTCACGCCGACGCCCCCCTTCGCCATCGGCGAGAAATCGGATGACCCGCTGGCGATGTACTTGAACGACATCTACTCGATCCCCGCGTCGCTCGCGGGGGTGCCGGCGCTGTCGTTCCCCGCGGGATTCACGCGCCAGGGATTGCCGATCGGCCTCCAGCTCGCGGGGAGACCCTTCGACGAGGAGACCCTTTTGCGTGTCGCACGCGCTTGGGAGAAACAGAGCGACGCGGCGCGGCGGCTCCCCCCGATCGCGCTTTCGGAGGCCGCGTGAGCGCGACCTCTGCCCCCGCGGTGAGCGGGGCGCGCGACCGCTACGAGCCGGTGATCGGGCTCGAGGTCCACGCCCAGCTCAAGACCCGATCCAAGATTTTCTGCTCCTGCTCGACGCGGTTCGGCGCCAAGCCCAATACCCAGGTCTGCCCGGTCTGCCTCGGCCTTCCGGGCGTGCTTCCGGTCTTGAACGAGCGGGCCGTGGTGGACGCGGTGATGGTGGGCCTCGCGGTGGGGGCCACGATCGCCACGCGCAGCGTCTTCGCCCGGAAGAACTACTTCTATCCCGACCTTCCCAAAGGCTACCAGATCTCGCAGTACGACCGTCCGCTCTGCGAGGGCGGGTCGCTTCGGATCCGCTCGGGGGACGCGTGGAAGACGATCGGCCTCGTCCGGATCCATCTCGAAGAGGACGCGGGCAAATCGATCCACCCCGAGGGACGGGAGGGGATCGACACGACGCGGGTCGACCTGAACCGGGCGGGCGTCCCGCTGATCGAGATCGTTTCTGAGCCCGACATCAGGTCGGGCGAGGAAGCCACCGACTACATGGCGCGGCTGCGGCAACTCCTCGTCTACCTCGACGTCTGCGACGGGAACATGGAGGAGGGGAGCCTCCGCTGCGACGCGAACGTGTCCGTGCGGGCGAAGGGCGCGAAGGAGCTGGGGACCAAGACTGAGATCAAGAATCTGAACTCGTTCCGTTTCGTCGATCGCGCCATCGCGTTCGAGATCGAGCGGCAGGTGGCGGTGATCGAGGCGGGGGGGCGGGTCGTCCAGGAGACCCTCCTCTGGAGCTCGGAGCGGGGCGTCGCCGAGGCGATGCGGAGCAAGGAAGAGGCGCACGACTACCGCTATTTTCCCGAGCCCGATCTCTTGCCGATCGACCTCACGCCGGAGTGGATCGAGTCGGTGCGGGCACGGCTGCCGGAGCTGCCGCAGCAGCTCTGGGAGCGCCTGGTTCGGGAGCACAAGATTCCCGAGTATGACGCGGACGTGCTCACCGAGACCCGCGCACTCGCGGCCTACTATGAGGAAGTAGCCGCCCGGTCGGGGCAGCCCAAGCTCGCCTCCAACTGGATCATGACCGAGGTCAACGCGGTCCGGAACAAGGCCGGCCTCACCATCGAGCAATTCCCGATTCGCTCCGACCGCCTGGGCGACATGGTCCGCCTGATCGCGGACGGGAAGATTTCGGGAAAGATCGCGAAGCAGGTGTTCGAGCTCATGCTCAAGGACTCCGCCGCCCCCGAGGATCTGATCCAGCGCCACGGCCTGCTTCCGATCGACGACGAGGGGGCGCTCCGTGCGTTGGCGATGGAAGTGATCGCCGCCAATCCTGGACCCGCCGCGGAATTCCGGGCGGGGAAGGAGAAGACTTTCGCGTTCCTCGTCGGTCAGGCGATGAAGCAATCGCGCGGCCGCGCGCACCCCGAGAAGCTCCAGTCGGCGCTTCGGGCCGTTCTGACGGGGGTGAAGTGATGGACCCGCGCGTCCTGGTCGTGGGCCAGGGCGGACGGGAACACGCGATCCTGGACGCGCTCCACGCTTCGGCCGAGCATCCGCGCTTGTACGTGGCCCCGGGGAATCCGGGCATGGAGTCGATCGCCGAGCGCGTTTCGATCCCGGCGACGGACGTTCCCCGGATCGTGGACTGGAGCAAGGCGCATTCGGTGGACCTTGTCATCGCCGGCTCCGAAGCGCCCCTCGGGCTGGGCCTCGCCGATGAGCTTGCGTCCGCGGGGATTCCCGTGCTCGGCCCGGTGCGCGAAGCGGCCCGCCTAGAGACGAGCAAGAGGCACACCAAGGAGGTCCTGCGCCGCCTGGGCTTGCCGACCGCCGCGTTCCGCGTCGCGGAGTCGGCGGAGGAAGCGGAGCGCCTCGTCGATGGAGCCGCGTATCCCCTCGTGCTCAAGGCGGACGGGTTGGCGGCCGGAAAGGGCGTCGTCATCGCGCAGAACCTGGCCGCGGCGCGGGAAACGATCGAGGCCTGGATGCGGCGCGGCGCCCTCGGGGACGCGGCGCGGACCCTCATCGTGGAAGAGTGTCTCGAAGGGGAGGAGACCTCGGTGCTCGTCCTGACCGACGGCGAGCGGTGGATGCTCTTTCCCCCGGCGCGAGACCACAAGCGGATCGGCGACGGAGATACGGGGCCGAACACCGGAGGCATGGGGACCTTCGCCCCGGCCCGCGTGCCCACCGCGCCCGAGGCGCTCGCGATCGCGCGCCGGTTCGTCGAGCCGCTCCTCCGCTCGCTCCGAGAGGCCAACACGCCGTATCGCGGCATCCTCTATCTTGGGCTCATGCTCACGGCGTCGGGCCCGATGGTGCTCGAGATCAACGCGCGCTTCGGCGATCCCGAGGCGCAGGTCGTGCTCCCGCTGGCGGCGGAGGACCTCTACCCGCTCTTTCTCGCGGCCGCGCGGGGGGCGCTCCCGGCCGCGCGGCATGGGACCTTCGTGGCGCACACGGGCGCGGCGGTCTGCGTCGTTCTGGCAGCGCGGGGCTACCCTGGAAATCCCGAGACGGGGGACGTCATCGAGGGGCTCGACGGCCCCTGGCCCCACGGGGTCCGGGTGTTCTGCGCGGGCATCGACCGGCGCGGCACGCGCTGGGTGACGAGCGGGGGCCGGGTCCTCGGCGTGACGGCGCGCTCCGAAACCATCGAACGGGCTCGGGAGGCGGCCTACGCCGCCGTGAAGCGGATACGATTCGACGGAATGCAGTATCGGCGGGATATCGCCGTCATGCCCCAACCCTCCGGAGCGAGAGCCGATGAGCGCTAAGCCGCGTGTCGCGATCCTGTTTGGGAGCGAATCCGACCGATCCACCATGGAGGAGGCCGCCCGCATTCTCGATTCTTTCGGCGTGGCGCACGAGATGGAGCAGGCCTCCGCGCATCGAAGCCCCGACCGGGTGCGCGAGATCGTCCACGGGGCGCCGGGAAGGGGCGTGGAGGTCTTCATTGCCGCGGCGGGAATGGCGAACCACCTCGCCGGCGCCGTGGCGGCCCACACGTCGCTCCCGGTGATCGGGGTCCCGTTGGACGGGTCGCCCCTTCAGGGGGTCGATGCCCTCTACTCCACAGTCCAGATGCCCGCCGGCGTCCCGGTGGCGACGGTGGCGATCGGCTCGGCCGGCGCCAAGAATGCCGCGGTCCTCGCCGTTCAGATCCTCGCGCTCGCCGATCCCGCGCTCAGGCTCAAGCTGGAGGATTTGAAGCAGCGGCTCGCGCGGGGCGAGAAGCTCTGAGCGCCGCGGCCATGGAGCGGATTCTCCTGGCCGCCTGGCGAGAAGGCGAGGGCGGGCCCCCCGGAACGGGCGCCGCGGCCTGGGCGGACGCGGTGTCGCGCGCGGCCTCGGTGCTCAACGCCGGCGGCATCGCCGTCCTCCCGGCCGAGGGGCTCTACGGCCTCCACCTGCGACCCGACCACCCCGCCGCCGTCCAACGTCTGCGAGGGCTCAAGCCGGGAGATGGAAGCCGCGCCTGGATCGGCCTGATCGCCGACCCGGACGCCCTGACGCGCTACGCGGAGCCGGTCCCCAAGCGTGCGGTTGATCTCGCGCGGGAGCATTGGCCCGGCCCGCTCACGCTGGTCCTCCCGGCCTCCTCCTCGGCCCCGGAGGCGCTCCGCGCCCCGGATGGCACCATCGCGCTCCGCTGCCCGGGCAGCGACTTCCTGCGCGCGGTGACCCGCTCTTGCGGCGGTCTCCTGATTTCAACTTCGGCGAATGCCCCTGGATCGCGTCCCCCGTCGCGCGCGGAAGAGGCGGCCCTCGACGGGGTGGACCTCATCGTCGATCAGGGCCCGCGCTCGGGCATTGCCTCCACGATCGTTCGGGTGGCTGGAGATTCGGTCCTCGTCCTTCGAGAGGGCGCCGTGGTGGTGGGGGAAGCGCCCCTTGACGGTCCCCGGAGCGCCTCGTAAACTCGACTCTCGTCCGCACACCACAGGACTCAGAGGCGAGGCTCCTTGTTCCAGGTTCTCATGCTCTGCACCGGAAACACGTGCCGTAGCCCCATGGCCGAAGGGATTTTGCGCTCGATGATTCCTTCCGAACTGACCGGGCAGGTCGTCGTGCGCTCGGCCGGCACGATGGCGCCGGAGGGGATGCCCGCGACCACGCTCGCGGTCGAGACCGCCGCGGCGCGGGGGATCGACATCCGCCAGCACCGCGCCACGCTGCTTACGGCGGGGCTTTTGGGAGAGTCGGACTTGATTCTTTGCATGGAGCCGGACCATGTCGCGCGCGCCCGCGCGCTCGCACCCGAGGCTGCCGACCGGATCCGTCTGATATCGAGGCCCGGCGGAGAAACCGGGAACCCCGCGGAGCTAGGAGTGCAGGATCCCATCGGCGGCACCGCCGCCGCGTACCAAGATGCCTTCAAGCGGATCGAGAGCCACGTGATCCGCTGGCTGCCTTACATTCGCGAGGCGGCCGAGCGGAGCGAGGGCGTGCGGTGAAGCAGCGCGCCCCCGAAGGGCGGGCCAAGGAGGAGCGCATGGCGCGAGAATCCAATTCGTTCATCTGGATGAATGGCAAGTTCGTCCCGTACGAGGACGCCAAGATTCACGTCCTTTCGCACGTCGTGCACTACGGCTCCAGCGCGTTCGAGGGCATCCGTGCCTACGCCACGCCGCGCGGGACCGCGGTATTCCGCCTCGATCGCCACGTCCAGCGGCTCCTCGACTCGTGCAAGATCTCCCGGATCGACTGCCCCTACTCGTTCGACGAGTTGATGGAGGCGGTCCGAGAGACCGTGCGCCGAAACGGAGGCGAGGCGTGCTACATCCGGCCGGTCGTCTATCGCGGCTTCAAGACGTTGGGCGTCAATCCCACGGGCGTGCCCGTCGACGTCGCCATCGCGACGCTGAACTGGGGGAAGTATCTGGGCAAGGACGCGCTCACGCGGGGCATTTCGGTCAAGGTTTCGTCCTGGCGTCGCGCCGCTCCCGACACCTTCCCCTACATGGCCAAGACGGGCGCCAATTACATGAACAGCCAGCTCATCAAGCTCGAAGCGATCACCGATGGGTACGAAGAGGGGATCGCGCTGGACTCCTTCGGCTACGTCGCCGAGGGGAGCGGGGAGAATATCTTCCTCGTCCGAAACGGAGTGCTGCAGACGCCGACGCTTGCGAACGCGATTCTTCCGGGCATCACACGAGAGACCGTGATCGAGCTGGCTCGCGATCTGGGATACGAGGTGCGTGAGGATCAAATTCCGCGCGAGGCTCTCTACATCGCGGACGAAGTCTTCTTCACCGGGACCGCCGCCGAGATCACGCCGATCAACTCCATCGACAAGATGAAGGTGGGAAGCGGGACGGTCGGCCCGGTGACGCGGCGCCTTCAAGATTCCTTCTTCGATATCATCGAGGGCCGTGCCCGCGACCGCCACGGGTGGCTCTTCGCGGTGGAGGCCAAGGACAAGGTCCAGCGCGCGGCGAAGAAAGCCCGCTGATCCGACCGCCGACGGCCCGCGAATGACCCGCCCGGTGGAGACAACCCGCTCGGCCGCGCAGGACGCGCCCCTCAGCGCCGTCGATCCCGAGATCGCCGCGGCGATCCGGGACGAGGTCCGGCGCCAGCAGTCGACTCTGGAGCTGATCGCCTCCGAGAATTTCGTGAGCGAGGCGGTGCTCGAGGCGATGGGCTCCCCGCTCACCAACAAGTACGCCGAAGGGTATCCCGGCAAACGCTATTACGGCGGGTGCGAGTTCGTCGACCAAGCCGAGACGCTCGCCATCGAGCGGGCCAAGGCGCTCTTCGGCGCGGAGCACGCCAACGTCCAGCCGCACGCGGGGGCGCAGGCCAACCTGGCGGCCTACTTGGCGCTCATGCCGCCGGGATCGACGCTCCTCGGTATGGCGCTCGCCCACGGCGGCCACCTGACCCACGGACACAAGGTCAGCTATTCGGGGATTCTCTTCCGACCGGTTCAATACGGTCTCTCCCGCGAGACCGGCCTCCTCGACTACGAGCAGGTCGCCCAGCTGGCGCGGGAGCATCTTCCAAAGGTAATTGTCGCGGGCGCGAGCGCCTATCCGCGGTTCTTTGACTTCCCGCGGCTCCGCGCGATCGCGGACGAGGTGGGTGCGGCGCTCGTGGTCGACATGGCCCACGTGGCGGGGCTCGTCGCGGGGGGCGTCCACCCCAATCCCGTTCCGCTCGCCGACGTGGTGACCTCCACCACCCACAAGACCCTCCGGGGCCCCCGGAGTGGGCTCATTCTTTGCAAGAGCAAGTTCGCCAAAGCGATTGATAAATCGGTATTTCCAGGCATGCAGGGCGGCCCGTTGATGCACATGATCGCGGCCAAGGCGGTCTGCTTCAAGGAGGCGGCTACCCCGGAGTTCAGGGCCTACGCCCGCCAGGTCGTGGCCAACGCGAAGGTTCTGGCGACGGAGCTGACGGCGCGGGGTTACAAGCTGGTGACCGGCGGGACCGACAACCACCTGCTCCTGGTCGATTTCAAGGGGACGGACATTTCCGGGGCGGAAGCCGAGGACGCGCTCCACAAGGCGGGGATCACCGTGAACAAGAACGCCGTGCCCGACGATCCGAGGCCCCCGGCCGTCACCAGCGGGATCCGGATCGGAACGGCGGCCGTGACGACCCGAGGGCCGGGCGAGGCTGAGTTCCGGATGCTGGGGGGCTGGATCGACGAAGCCCTCAAGCGCCGCGCCGACGAGGGCGCGCTCGCGAAGATCCGCAAGCAGGTCGCCGATCTTTGTGCCGCCTACCCTCTCTATCCCAACCGCGGGGCCTAGCGCACTCCACGATCATGACCTTGAGCGAATTGAGCCTCGAAGAGCGCACGGCCCGGGTGCGGGATGAAAGCGCCTTCATCTCGCCGCTCTTGAGCGAGATCGAGGGCACCATCGTCGGGCAGCGCGAAATGGTGCGCCGGATCCTGGTGGGCCTCCTCGCGGACGGCCACCTTCTTCTGGAGGGAGTTCCGGGCCTCGCGAAGACCCTCGCCGTCAAGACGGTCGCCGATTCCATCGAGGCGACGTTCCGCCGCATCCAGTTCACGCCCGATCTTCTCCCGGCCGACCTGACGGGGACGTTGATCTTCGATCCCAAGAGCGGCGGGTTCACTCCCAAGCTTGGACCGATCTTCACCCAGATCCTTCTCGCCGACGAGATCAACCGCGCCCCGGCCAAGGTCCAGAGCGCGCTATTGGAATCCATGCAGGAGCGGCAGGTGACGATCGGCGACAAGACCTATCCGCTCGACTCGCTCTTCTGGGTCTTGGCGACGCAAAACCCCATCGAGCAGGAGGGAACCTATCCACTGCCCGAGGCGCAGATGGATCGCTTCCTCCTCAAGATTCGGGTCGGCTACCCGAGTCCGGAGGAGGAGGGACGCATCCTCGACCGAATGGGTGGGGAGCCGCCCGCGCCGCCGCGGCCGGTGGTGGGCGTGGAGCGGATCCTCGCTTCGCGACGCTCGGTCCACGGCATCTACCTCGACGAGCGGATTCGCCGGTACATCGTCGATCTGGTCCACGCGACGCGCGAGCCCGAGCGATTCGGTCTCGATCTACGGCCCCTGATCCAGTACGGGGCCTCGCCGCGCGCCACCCTGGCGCTGGCCCGCGGGGGTCGGGCGCACGCGTTCCTCGAGGGGCGGGCCTACGTGACGCCCGACGACATCAAGACCCTCGCGCCGGATGTGTTCCGGCACCGCATCCTCCTCACGTACGAGGCTGAAGCCGAGGGCGTGCCGGTCGACGAGGTGACCCGGCGAATCCTCGCCCGCGTCGAAGTCCCGTGATCACCCCCGAGCTCCTCGCGCAGGTACGCCGCCTCACGATTCGGAGCCGACGGGCGGTCGAGGCGGTCTTCTCGGGAGCCTACAGGAGCGCGTTCCGGGGCCACGGTCTGGAATTCGCGGAGGTCCGCGAATACGTCCCCGGCGACGACATCCGCGCGATCGACTGGAACGTCACGGCACGGGTGGGGCGTCCCTTCATCAAGCGGTTCGACGAGGAGCGGGAGCTGACGGTGGTGGTCGCGATCGACCTCTCCGGGTCGCTCGCGTTCGGGAGTAAAGCCCGGACCAAGCGCGAGGCCGCGGCCGAGGCGGGCGCGCTCATCGCCCTCGCCGCGGCGAGAAACCGGGATCGCGTCGGGCTTCTTCTCTTCACCGATCGGGTCGAGCTCTATCTGCCGCCGTCCAAGAGCCGGGCGCGCGCGCTCCGCATCGTTCGCGAGATGGTCGCCTACGAGCCCCAGGGAGCGGGCACCGATCTGTCGCAGGCGCTCTCCTTTCTCGGGCGGGTGCTCCGGAGGCGAGCGATCGTGTTCGTCGTCTCCGACTGGATGGATGGAGACTTCGATCGGGCGCTCGTTCATCTCGGCCGGCGTCACGAGCTGGTGAGCCTGGAAGTGTCGGACCCGCTCGAGGGCACCCTCCCGCCGTCGGGGCTGCTGCTGGCGAGGGATCTCGAAACCGGCCGTACGGCGTGGGTCGATCTGGGGGGCCGGCGCGCTCGAAACGAGTGGCGGGCGACCCGCGCACGGCGGATGCGGTCCCTCTCCGACACGCTCATTCGCGGGCGGGCGGGCCGCATCGCCATTCCCACCGACGCGCCCGCGGCGCCGGCCTTGATCCGACACTTCGAGGCGCGCGCGCGGCGGCGTTGAGGTCCGCGATGGAAGCGGCCCCGGGGCAACGGTCGGGCTTCTCCTTTCTGTTGTCCTGGATCGCGGCCGGGATCCTCGCGGCGGGATGCGGCCCCAAGGGAGACGCGATGCGAGCCCCGGCGTCCGAACGCTCGGGCGTCCACGGCGGGCTGCACTACTACCTGAGGAGCCAGGTCGATCCTCCGCGCGTGACCGTCGGGGATCGCGCGGCCTGGCGGCTCGCGGCGGAGCTTACGATCGGCGCCGCTCCGGGCCCGCTCATCCGGGGCCCCTCCGACTCGACGATCGAGATCACCGACGCGTCGCCCCCGCGCGCGATCCGCCGCGAGAACAAGACCGTCTGGACCACATCGTTTGAAACACGGGGATTCGACATCGGCCGCCTTCCCCTTCCGCGCGTCCTCTTGCCGACAGTCTTAAAGGGCATCCCCGATACGCTGGAGTTCCCGCCCGACACGCTCTTTGTCGACTCCCTGACGCCCGCCATGACCGGCGCGGTGGAGCCCGATCGCGGTGCTACGCCAACCGAGCTTCGGCCGCTCGACATCGTCGTGGCGATCGCCGGCGTCCTCGCCCTCGCGGGGCTGATCGCCGCCGCGATCTATCTCTTCCTGAAGGCGAGGCGGAGCGCGCGGGAGGTGGAGCTTCAAGGCGCCGCTCCCGAGCCGCCGGAGACGATCTTTCTTCGCGCCGTCGCGGAGCTGCGGGACCAGGTCGGATCGCTCCCTCGAGATCGCTTCTACGATCGCCTTTCGCTCGCGGTCCGGAGCTACGTCGCCGTCGTGACCGGGGTGCCGGCGCTCGATCGGACGACCTGGGAGCTGGAGCGTGAGCTTTCCGAGCGCGGGGATCTTGCGAAGGAATCGATCACGGCGGCGGGCCGGATGCTCCGCCGGAGCGACCTCGCGAAGTTCGCGCGGCAGGAAGATCCTTTGGCGGAAGCGGCCGCCGCGCTCGATCAGGCGGTGGCGCTTGCCGGTCGGCTTCGCGCGGATCAGGCCGTGGGGCCGGCCCCCAGCTCAGCGGCGGAAACGCCTTCTAAGCCGAACGCCGGGCCGCCTCCAGGCACGACCCAGGCGGGGCCCTAGCCCGTGCGATTCGGCGAGCCCTGGGCGCTCCTCCTCCTGATTCCATTCGCGGTCGTGCTTCTGTGGCTCGCGCGGCGCTCCCGATGGAAGAGCCCCGAGCTGCCCGTTCCCGCATTGACGGCGCTGCCCAAGCCGGGCGGTATCGTCGCGCTCATCGCGCGCGTGAGCGGGTGGCTCCTCCCCGCGGCGATGTTTCTCTTCCTGGTCACGGCGGCGAGGCCCCAGGCGGGACGCGAAATGCGCGAGATCGTGAGCCAGGGGATCGACATCATGCTCGCGATCGACATTTCCGGGAGCATGCGCTGCGAAGATTTTCGCCCCCGGAATCGGCTCCACGTCGCCAAGGCGGTGGCCAAGGATTTTATTCGCGGCCGGACGCAGGATCGAATCGGCCTGATCGCCTTCGCCGGGCGAAGCGAGCTGATCGCGCCCTTGTCGCTCGATTACGACGGCGTCGCGGCGCTCCTTGACGGCGTCGACTTTGGTCTCCTTCCGGACGGAACCGCCGTCGGCGCGGGCATCGCGCAGGGGGCGCAGCGGCTTCGGCAGGCGAAGGGAAAGAGCAAGGTCTTGATCCTGCTCACCGACGGGATCAACAACGCGGGCGCGGTCGACCCGGTTACCGCGGCGCGGCTCGCGGCGGCGGTCGGCGTGCGGGTCTACGCGGTCGGAGCGGGCACGCTGGGGCAGGCGCCCTATCCCATCGACGATCCGGTGATGGGACGTCGCTACGTCTGGGTCCAGTCCGACGTCGACGAGCCGACGCTTCGGGCGGTCGCCTCGATCACCCACGGCAAGTATTTCCGAGCCACCAACGCCGAGCTCCTGGCGCAGGTCTACCGGGACATCGACGCCATGGAACCCTCCCAGGTCGAGATGCGTTCGTATACCCAGTGGGCCGAGGTGGGCCCCTGGCTCCTGGCGATCGGGTGTGTTCTGATCGCCCTCCAATTCCTTCTGGGCGCGGTTCTTCCGCGCCGGTATCCGTAGGGGGGCCGGGCGATGCGGTGGGCGGAACCCGCGCGGCTCTATCTTCTTTGGCTGATTCCGGCCGTTCTCTTGCTTTGGGCCTGGGCACGTTATCGACGCTCGCGCCTCGAGGCGGATCTGGGAGAGCCGGCGGCCCTCCGGAAGCTCTCGGGCGAGGCCGGGCGCGGGGCGCGGGCGGCGCGGTTGGCGCTCACGGTTCTCGGGGTTTCCCTCGCGATCGCGGCCCTGGCGCGGCCCCAGGCGGGCTTTCGCTTCGTCACCACCGCCTCGCGGGGCGCCGACGTGGTGGTCGCGCTCGACCTTTCGCACAGCATGGAGGCGCGCGACGTGCGGCCCGACCGCTTGCGCGCTGCCGTCCGCGAGGTCACCACGCTGCTTCAGGCACTGGAGGGTTCGTCGATGGGGTTCGTCGCGTTCACGGGCGCGGCGCGCGTGATCAGCCCGCTCTCCACCGACCACGAAGGGTTGGCGTCGATGGTGGAATCGGCGCGGCCTGGAGATATCGAAGCTCCTGGGAGCGACATCGGAGCGGGCATCTCGCTCGCGGGGACGCTCCTGCGTCGTCCGGGGGATCGTCCCCGTGCGGTGGTGCTGGTGACGGACGGGGAAAATCTCTCGGGCGATCCACGCGGGGGAGTCGACGCGGTGCGCCGAGCCGGCGCGCGGCTCTTCACGATTGGCGTCGGCACCCCCGAGGGTGCGTCGATCCCGATCGTCGACTCAACCGGCGTGGTCGTCGGCGAGCGGCGCGGGCCGGACGGGCAGCCGGTGCGAACCCGAATCGACGAGAATCTGCTCCGCGACCTGGCCCGCGCGGGCGGCGGGCGCTACGAGCGGGGCGACGGCGGCGGGCGCGCGGCGCTTCGCCTCGCGGACGCGATCCGCTCGGGAGGAGGCCAGGAGGTGCGGGGTCAGACCATTCGCGCCTACGACGAGCGCTTCCCCTGGTTTGCCGCGGTGGCCGGGCTCTTCCTGTTGGCGGAGCGGGCCGTGCCGCGACGGAGAAAGACATGACCGCGAAGAGGTCCCTGGGGTCGGTGGTCCTTTCGGTGTCGCTCTGGGCGGCGGCGACCGGCGCCTTCTACGAGTGGGGCGGGGCGGCGGCGCGAGGGGTGCGCGAGTTGAAGAAAGGCGAGCACCGCCGCGCGGTGGAATCGCTGCGCGAGGGGCGGTCCGATCTCCCTCGCTCGGCGGCCGTGCGCTACGACCAAGCGCTCGCCTACCAGGGAGCGGGATTTGTCGATTCGGCCCGCACGGCCTACAACGAGGCGGCGCGCGCGCCCGATTTGACCGGCGATCGCGCGCGCTCTTCGGCGGCGTTCAATTTGGGCAACCAGGCGATGCAGGCCCAGGATTACGGCGCGGCGGCCAGGCTCTATCGCGAATCGCTCCGCATCGACCCGACCCGGAGCGACGCGAAGAAGAATTTCGAGGAGGCGATCCGCCGGGCCCGAAACGCGAAACCCCAACCGCAGAGCGGGAGCGGAAGCAACACGCCGAAAGGCCAAGGGCAGCAGAACCAAGGCGGGAACCAGAACGAGGGTGGACCGCAATCGCGGCAGGACCCAGGGTCGAAGTCGAACCCGCCGGCGACCCAACCGCAGCAGTCGCCCCAACTCGGCACCACGATGCCGAGCCGCGAGGAGGCGGAGCACTGGCTGGACGCGCTCGAGAGCGAGCGGCAGGCGGCAAAACGACGCGATCGAGGGGGCCCGGAGGAGGAGCGGGGACAGCGTGACTGGTGAGATTCGGATGATCCCACGGCGAGCCGCGACGCTGCTTCTCGCCATTCTCCTCTCGGCCGCGTTCGTCCGGCCGGCCGAGGCCGAGAACAAGCTCGAGCTTCGGGTCAACCTCGACCGGCCCAACGTGGGGGTGGGTCAAGCGGCGATGCTCACGTTCGTGGTGCTCGCCGAGGGGGTCGACGTGCCGCCCGTGACGTTGCCCGAGATCACGGGCGCCCAGGTCGAGCGGTTGGGAGAATCGCAGGGTTTCTCCTGGGTCAACGGTCGAGTCATCCGGACGTTGACCATCGGATTTCGGATCCGCTCCGCCGCCGAGGGCGACGTCACCATCCCGGCCGTCCACATCACCTCGGGCGGGCTCGAGGCGGAATCAACCCCGCTCACGCTCCACGTGGGCAAGGCTCCGCCGCCACCGCGCGGGGAAGGGCTGGAGCTCTTCGCGCGTCTGACCCTCGACCGGAACCGCGCGTACTGGAACGAAAACGTAACGGCACGATTCACCGTCTACTCCCGCGTCCAGTTGGACGGACCTCCGGTCTGGGACCCGCCGGCGGCGGCGGGATTCTGGAGCGAGGTCTTGGGGCCCGCGCAGACGCGGCGAACGACGATCGATGGGGTCGAGTACGACGCCACCGAGGTTCGCGTCGCGTATTTTCCCACGCGCACCGGTCGCCTCACCGTCGGACCCGCCCGCGTGCACGTGCGCGTGGTCCGCCGCGTCGTCCAGCCCGACCCCTGGAGCACGCTCGGCCTTCCGGAGACGCAGGTGGAGGAGGGCGTGATCGACACCGAGCGGGCCACGCTCGACGTCGTGGCGCTCCCGCCCGGAGCCCCGCCCAGCTTCAAGGGCGCGGTTGGAAGTTTCTCGATGGACGTCCGTGTCGACCGCGCCACCGTGCGCGCGGGAGAACCGGTGACGGTTACGACCTCGGTTCGGGGCGTGGGGAATGTCGGATCGGCGGGGGACCCGGAGATTGCCGCGTCGGCCCCCGCCCGGATCTACACGGGCGGTGCGAACACCACGCTCGATCGCTCCGGAGATCGCTTGCGCGGCGAGCGGCGGCGGGAAATGACGTTCGTTCCCGAGGCGCCGGGCCGCTTCGCGATCCTCCCGGTTCGCTACTCCTGGTTCGACCCCGAAGGGGAGCGGTACCGGACACAGATCTCGGATTCCATCCGCGTCGTGGTTCGCTCCTCCGACGTGCCCGGCGATTCCCTCCGCCCCGCCCGGGTCGTGGGCCCGGTGGCCGCGCTCCGCTCGCGTCCCGGCCGGCGCGGAGATCTGACGCTGAAGCCGCCGACCGGAAGCCGCGCCGTGGCGCTCCTGTCGCTTCTGGCCTACGTGGCGGCGCTCGTCGGAAGGAGAGTCCGCGACCGGTCCGAGCGGGATCCCCTCCGCCGCCGCGCCGCGGCGCTGGAGGCGCTCCTGGCGGAGCTTCAAACCGTCGAAGGAGCGGCCACGGATGGCGCGCCCGCCGCGGTTCGTCTTGGCTCGATCGTCCGGCAGGCGGTGGGACTGCGCTACGACATCGACGTCGACGGCCGATCCGCGGACGAGGTGCTCGCTCGGGTGAACGCCGCCGGCGCGACCGAGGCGGGTCTGGCTGAGATTTCGAAGCTGCTCGGCGACCTCGACCAGCTCGCGTTCGCGCCGCCCACAGCCCGCGCTGGAGGGGGCCTTCCGGAGCGCGCCGCCGCCGAGCTGCTCCTCAAGCGATACCGGGAGGAGGTCGGATGAGCCGGCCCCTCCTCGTCGCCCTCGTTCTTGCATCGTTGGCACCGGGCGTCGCCACGGCGGGCGCCGCCGACACGGCGGCCCGGGTCGCTCCCTCCGCTCTTCCCACGGGGCGCGGCGGAAGAGCACCCGACGCCACCGCGCTCTACAACGCGGGGACGGTCGCGCTGACGCACGGCGCGGTCGGCCCCGCCGTCGCGTTTCTTCTGGCGGCGGCGCGCCTCGAGCCGCGCGCACCCGACATTCGCGCCAATCTGGAGCGCTCCGTCGCGGAGGCGGCGCGCGCTTCGGGAGAGGAAGATCGCGGGGGCCGCGGAGATGCCGTTCCACTCCCTCTCGCCGCGGGGGAAGCATGGTGGCTCGCGGCGGTCATCTTGGCGGCTGGCGCGTCGATCGCCGTGGTGCGCGTGTTCCGGCCCCTGCCGCGGACGGCGCGCTGGGCGGGCGCCGGGCTCGTGCTCGTGGGAATCATCCTCTCGGCATGGCTTCACCGCGAAGCGTGGGAAGAGGCGATGCATCCGGAAGCGGTGGTGATCGTACCGATGCTCTCGGTCGAGCGGGGTCCGGAGGAGCCGTCGCGGCCCGCGGTCCTCTTGGCAGCGGGCGAGCGCGTTCGGTTGGGGGGCGCGCGCGGCGGGCTCGTCGAAGTACAGATCGGAGCCAATCGCATCGGGTGGGCCGCGCGGGAGGGGCTCTGGCGCGTCTCCGACGCGCCACGGTATACTCCGGCATTCGAACCCGGATGATCACCATGGAGGTGTGGAATGCCGTCCGCCGAGGCCGCGTTCATCACGGGTGGTACGGGTGCCTTGGGGCGCGCGGTCGTCGGCCGCTTCCTCGCCGACGGCTTCTCCGTGGCCGTCACCTATCAGCTTGAAGACGAATGGCGGGAGCTGTCGGCGGCGGAGTCGGCCGCTACGAGTTCCGGACAGCTCCGAGGCTTCCACGCCGACGTGACCGATGAGGACTCCGTGCGCGGAGCCGTCGCGGGCGCGGCCTCCGCGTTTGGAGGGCTCCGGGTGCTCGCCCACCTGGCCGGCGGATACGCGGGTGGGGTCGCCGTGGACCAGATGGAGGCGAAGTCGCTCCGCCACATGATCGAGCTCAACTTGGTCTCCGCCTTCTGGGCCGCGAAGCACGTGATTCCGCACGCCAAACGCTCGGGCGCGGGACGGCTGTTCTTCGTCTCGTCCCGCGGTGCTTTGGAGTGCTACCCGGGCGCCGCGGGCTACGCCGCCGCCAAGCTGGGGCTCCACGCGCTGGTCTTGACGCTCTCCAAGGAACTCAGGGAGAGCGGCGTCACCGCGAACGCCATTCTTCCCAGTGTCATCGATACCCCGGCCAACCGGGCGAACATGCCGAAGGGAGATCCGCGCACGTGGGTCCCGCCCGGCCAGATCGCGGCGCTTCTCTCGTATCTCGCGTCCGCCGGGGCCGCGTCGGTCACCGGCGCGCTGATCCCTATCTACGGGAGGGCTTGATGGCTTCCTCGAAGCCCAAGGTTTTGAAAGGGGCGAAGATCGCCCCCGATCCGGTCGTCCCCGGGATCACCGTCGACCGGCTGGTCGACACGGCCTTCCTCGCGTACAACGCCGCGCGGGTGCGCGAGGCGTGCCGGCTCTTCGCGGAGAAGATGCTCGAGCCCGACGTCACCGTGGGGCTCGCGCTCAGCGGCGCTCTGACGCCCGCGGGCCTGGGGCGCTCCTGCCTGATTCCGCTTCTCAAGAGCGGCTTCGTCGACTGGATCATCTCGACCGGCGCCAATCTCTACCACGACACCCATTTTGGCATCGGCCTCACCATGCATCAGGGCCGGTCGAACGTGGACGACGTGGTTCTGCGCGAGCAGGGGATCGTTCGGATCTTCGACATCTTCTTTGACTACGACGTGCTGCTCTCCACCGATTCCTTCTTCCGGGAGGTCATGCGCGCGCCCGAATTCCGAAAGACCATGGGGACCGCGGAGTTCCATCACCGCGTGGGGCGCTACGTCCTGGAGCGCGAGCGGGCGCTCGGACAGAGCGAGACGTCGCTCCTCGCGCAGGCCCACGCGCTCGACGTTCCGATCTACACGTCGTCGCCGGGAGACAGCTCGATCGGCATGAACGCGGCCGAGCTCTGGCTGGACGGAACCGCGATTCAATGGGACATATTTCGAGACGTGAACGAGACCGCGGCGATCGTCTACGGAGCGAAGAAATCGGGCGGCAAGAGCGCGATTCTCATCCTGGGAGGAGGATCCCCCAAGAACTTCGCGCTCCAGACGGAGCCCCAGATCCAGGAGGTGCTCGGGATCGAGGAGGAGGGACACGACTATTTTCTACAAGTGACCGATGCCCGGGCGGACACCGGTGGGCTCTCCGGCGCGACGCCCGGCGAGGCGGTGAGCTGGGGCAAGATCGATCCCGATCGGCTTCCGGACGCGGTGGTCGCCTACGTCGACAGCACCGTCGTGCTTCCGATCTTGACGGCGTACGTGCTGGCCAAGCGGCCGGCGAGGCCCCTCAAGCGGCTCTACACCAAGCGGGAGGCGCTGCTCGAGGAGATCCGCGCGGCCTACGTGGAGGCACGCGGCGCCAAGGCGGGGGAAACTCCCCGTTGAGCGGATGTCTCGCCGCGATCGCGGCCGCCAGGGTCGTGGTGGGCGTGGCCGCGCTCGTGGCGTTTGGAGGGAACCGGGCGGAGGCGGCCGAGCCCCGCGGCGCCCGGAACTGCTCGTCGTGCCATGGAGAGATCAAGAAGCAGTGGGAGGTTTCCTCGATGGCCCGATCCTGGACCAATCCGGTGTTCCAGGCGTTCTTGGCCGACGCCAAGGCGGCGCTGGGGTCTTCGATCCAGTCGAGCTGCATTTCCTGCCACGCGCCGTTGGCGTCGGTAACTGGGGATCTCAAGGTGGAAGGCCCGGTCAATCAGGAGGGCGTCACATGCAACTTCTGCCACAACGTGACGGCCGTTGACGTTTCGCCCAAGCCCGCGTCCTATACCTGGGACGCGTCCGATCCAAACCGGATGCAAGGGCCGTTCGAAGACGCCGACCCGGGGAACGCGCACACGTTTGCCTACAACCCGCTCATGAGCCAGGGCGAATTCTGCGCGTCGTGCCACTGGTACGGGGATGAGAAGGAGGGGTTGGTGTTCGAAGGGACCCATCCGCAATGGAAGAGCTCCAAAGCCGCAGCCGCGGGGACGCAGTGCCAGGACTGCCACATGCCTCCGGCTCCGGGGAAGGCGTCGCTCCTCGCCAAGAAGAGCCGCGACAAGATCTGGGCCCACCACTTCCTCGGCGCGCACACGGCGGGCGTTCTCGATTCGGCCGCCGGGGTTGCCGCCGCGGTCGAGGGAGGGAAGCTCAAGCTCACCGTCACCAACCGGCGCGGCGGCCACTCGCTCCCCGGCGGGGGAGCTTCCATGAGGGCGATCACGCTCGAGGTGGTCTACACGGATGGAGCGGGGAAGGAGATGAGTCGCGCGCGCGTCCAGACCTACGACACCGAATTCGCGGACGCGAGCGGCAAGTCGCCGGTCCCCAAGTGGCTCGCCAAGAAGGTCGCGCGCACGAACGAGATCGGGCCCGATGAGCCCAAGGTGGAATTCGCGGAGATCCCAGCGGGCGCGGCGGCGGCGGAGGCGATCTTGACCTACCACTTCCTCCTGCCGGCCTATCGGGAGGCCCTGACCGCCAAGAAGGTCGACCTCTCCGGACGCGACCCGGTCGTGATGGCGCGGGCCAAGGTCGAGTTGAAATGAGGCCGACCGCGACCGAATCGCCCATCCCGCTCCTCGATCTGGGGATCGTTCACCGAGCGCTCGCCGAAGAGCTGAAGCGTGACTTTGAGAGGGTGCTGGAATCGGGCCAGTTCATCCTCGGCGCCGAGCACGACGCGTTCGAGAAGGAGCTGGCGGCCGTGTGCGGGGTCAAGCACGCGGTTGGGCTCTCGTCGGGAACGTCGGCGATCACGGTCGCGCTCCAGGCGCTCGGCGTGGGACCCGGGGATGAAGTGATCGTTCCCGCCTTCACCTACTTCGCCACGGCGAGCGCGGTCTCGCAGGCCGGCGCGAGTCCGGTGTTCGCCGACGTGGAGCCGATCCGCTGCGGGCTCGATCCGGCGTCCGTCGAATCGCAGATCGGCGCGAAGACTCGCGCGATCATGCCGGTCCACCTGTACGGCCTCGCCTGCGACCTGGAGCCCGTTTCGGCGCTCGCGGCGCGCCGGGGTCTCCCGATCGTCGAGGACGCCGCCCAGGCGATCGGCGCCACCGACCGAGGGCGTCCCGTCGGGCTGACCACCACCGGCGCCGCGCTGAGCTTCTTCCCAACGAAGAATCTCGGCGCCCTCGGGGACGCGGGCGCCTTCATCACCCAGCGGGACGACCTTGCCGCCGGGGTTCGCCTCCTCCGCGCGCAGGGCGACGCGGGCAACTACCTGCACACGGCGCTCGGAACCAACGCGCGCCTCGACGCGCTCCAGGCGGCGTTTCTCCGGACCAAGCTTCGCCACCTCTCGCGGTGGATCGAGATGCGGCGTGCTTCGGCGGCGCTCTATCGGGCCGCGCTGGCCGGCCTCCCGGTGACGCTCCCGCCCGATCCCGCTGGAGCGGCGCACACCTATCACCAGTTCACGATCCGGGCCCCCGAGCGGGACCGGCTTCAATCGTTCCTCAAGGAGCGGGGGATCGCCACCCGAATCTATTATCCGATTCCGCTCCATCTGCAACCCTGCTTCGCGTCGCTCGGACACAAGCCCGGGGAGTTTCCCGTTTCGGAGCGGCTCGCGGGCGAGGTGCTCTCGCTCCCGATCTATCCAGGCATCACGGAGGAGCAGGTCGAACGCGTCGCCGGCGCGATCCACGAGTACTACGGCGGCGCGAGAGTGAAGGCTTAAGTGGCTCGGGCTCTCCGCATCGCGGTCTCCGTTCTCGGCATCGGCGCCGCCGTCCTCGCGCTGCTCGTCCTGGCGGCGTGGTTCCTGATGCCCAAGGACTGGATCGACCGGGAGGCCAAGCGACAGGCCGCGCAGGTCCATGGTGCCACCGTCCGGTGGAACCGCCTGCGGCCCGGCCTCACCTGGCTCGCCGTCGGGGTCCGCATCGAGGGGCTCTACGTGCGCGTTCCCTCCGAGGGAGCGGGCGACGCCGAGATCGAAGCCCGCGTTCGCGAGATCTTCGTGAGCTTTCAGCTCCTCCCGCTTCTCTCGCGCCGCGTCGAAATCTCGGCGGCCCGCGTGAGCGGCGCCGGCATCGCGATGACCGAGCGCGCCGCCCCGGCCGATACGGCCAAGGCCGCCCCGGCCCCGGCCCGGAGCGCGGGATTGGCACTCCTGCTGCCCCGCCTTGACCTGGATGGGATCGACATCCGCACGCGCGATCGTCTCGGCGGCGGGATCGACATCCGCCGCCTGTCCGGGCGAACCGAGGTTGCGGGGACGATCGATCATCCGCGGGCCGTCCGGATCGCCGCGCGGGCGGAGAGCCTGCTTTGGAAAGCCTCGGCCCACGATCGGAGCCTCCTGCTTCCTTCGCCGCTCAAGATCGACGTCGCGGCGAAGGGAGACGCCGGCGGTGGGCGGCTCGCGGTCACGCGGGGCTCGGTGGACCTCGGCCCGCTTCAGAGCGCGCTCGCCGGAGAGGTCCGCCTCGGCGCGGGCGGAAAGGAGCCGGAGCTGGCGCTCGTCCTGACCGGAAAGCCGCAGTCGATTCGCTCGAGCGACGAGTCATTCCGTGCGCTGGCCGCGGCGTGGCCGGCTTCGTGGTCGACCACGGCATCGTGGGAAGTCCGGATTACCGGACCCGCGTCGGCGCCGGTCCAGTCCGGGCGCCTGACGATGAAGCCGGTTTCCGTCACATCGGGGGCGAACACGTTTTCGCTGGCTCAGGCGGTCGCGACGTGGACCACCAAGCCCGACCGGACGTTCAAGTCCCGCGTCGAGGCCGCGGACCAGGGGCTCGACCTGGCGCTGAGCGCAGCCGGATCGATCGCGCCGGGCGGCGCCACGAGCGGAAACCTGACCGTTCGGGCCCAGGCGACGCGGCTCAACGGCCTCGTGCCCAACGCCCCGACTTGGCGAGGGGGAACCCTCGAGTGCCGCGCGGTCTTCACGATGGAGCCGCCCTCACCTCCGTCGATCGGATGGACCGCGCAGGGAGCCGAGCTGAGCGGCGACATTCCGGGCCTGGCCCGCCCCGTCAGCCGGATGGGCTTCGACGTCCGGGGCGATGAACGAAGCGTCTCGATCCGCTCCTTTCAGGTAACGGTCGGATCGACCACGGCCTCGCTCACGGGCACGGTGCTCCCCGGGAAGCCGCTGGGCACCGGAGCGTTTCGGGCGTCCCTCGATCGGTTCGTGGCGGAGGAGTGGGCGCCGCCGCCAGGGCCCGACGGAAAGCCGGCGCCACCCGCGGCCGCGGCGCCCGCGGCCGTCCCACCCATTCCGCTCCGCTCCTTCGACGCGATGGTCACGATCGGGGAGCTTCGGTCAGGCAAGATGATCGTGCGCGACGTCGTGGTTCCCGTGAAGTACGAGGGCGGGACCCTCACCGCCGCGCCGATCACCGGGCGGATTGGGACCGGGACGATCGCCGGCGGACTCACGCTGAACGACCTGGTGTCGAAGCCGTCGTATACGCTCAACCTGAACGTCAAGCGCGCGCCGGTGGAGGAGCTTTCGGCCGGCCTCCTTCCGTTTCAGCTGGGGATGACCGGGTTCGCGAGCGGTATCGTGGACCTCGCCGGGCCGGGAATGCCCGGGGCCTCGGTGGCCGATTCGCTGCGCGGCGCGCTCTCCGGTACGGTGGAAGACGGGAGAATTCTCGAGACGCCGACGATCCTCGGGCTCAGGAACGCGCTGGGGTTGGGCGGCGGCGGCGGCGGAGCCGGTGACCTCGCGTTCAAGACGTTGACCCATTCTCTCCGGATCGATCGCGGCCGGCTCCTCCTCGACAAGATGAAGGGGGATGTCGGAAAGGATCTCTTCGAGATGGCGGGCTCGATGGGGCTCGACAAGTCGCTCAACCTGGATCTTCTGCTCCGGCTCGCGCCCGATCGGATCAAGGGCGGTACCGCCTTCGCCGATCTTGCGCGCTACGCCCGTGACAAGGACGGCCGGCTTCCCCTCAACATCAAGGTGACCGGGACCGCGCTGGCGCCCAAGTTCTCGATCAAGGGCGGAAAGACCTTCGAGGTCGCCGGCGCCAAGCTCCAGGAGGAGCTTCTGCGGAGCCTCGCCGCGAGCGGGAAGCGGGACAGCGCCGCCACCGATTCCACGGCGGCCGTCGATCCCCTGAAGCAGGGTCGGGAAGCGCTGAAGCGGCTTTTGGGCAAGTGAGTCCTACCGAGCCCCTCGCGGCTGTCGAGACCGTTGGGCTGACCCGGACGTTTCGCGCCCGACGCCGGGAGCGAGAGATCCTCGCGCTCCAGGGGGTCGACCTTCGCGTGGAGCGGGGCGAGTGCTTCGGGCTCCTCGGACCGAACGGGGCCGGGAAGACCACGCTCATCAAGATCCTGACGACGCTCCTCCTGCCGACCAGCGGGAGCGCGACCGTCGCGGGCTACGACGTGGTCCGAGACCCGCTCAACGTCCGGCGACGGATCAACATGGTCTCGGGCGGTGACTCCTCCGGGTACGGAATCCTGACCGTACGCGAGACGCTCCACCTCTTCGCGAGGTTTTACGGGGTTCCGGGCGCCGAGGCGCGCCGCCGGGCCGACGAGCTGATGGCCATGACCGGCCTCGACGATCGGGCGGACTCCCGGCTTTCGAGCCTCTCCACCGGGATGAAGCAAAAGCTCAATTTCGCCCGCGGCTTCATGAGCGATCCCGAGATCATCTTCCTCGACGAGCCGACGCTGGGCCTCGACGTCGAAGCGTCCCGGGATGTCCGCGCGTTCATCGCGCGATGGGTGCGCGAGCGCCCCCATCGGTCGGTCCTCCTCACGACCCACTACATGGTCGAGGCGGACGAGCTCTGCGGCCGGGTCGCGATCATCGACCACGGACGGATTCTCGCGCTCGACACGCCCCACGCGCTCAAGCGCTCGATCCCCATGGAGCCTGTATTCGAATTGCAGGTGGGGACGGGAGGCGCCGGGTTCGAGGCGCTGCGGGAGATCCGGGGAATCAAGTCGCTCTCCCACCACGCCCACCCGGCGACCGGCGCGGTCCAGCTCCAGGTCATCGTCACCGAGGATCAGGTGATCGGGGAAGTGCTGGGACGGCTCAAGGCCCTGGAGGTGCAGGTGCTCCATCTGGCCAAGTCGGAGCCCACGCTCGAGACCGTGTTCGTCCATATGGTCGGCCGCGGCCTCGAGGATGATCCTGGATCCGACGGCGAAGCGGGCTAGCGGTGCCGATGACCCTCGCTGAGACCGTGCGGATGAACCTGGGGGCGATCGGCGCGCGGGCCCGCGTCCGGGTGGTCGCGTCCTGGCGCGAGAAATCCTGGATCGTCGGCGAGACGATCTTTCCGTTCCTCGCGATGTCGGCGTTCGTGCTGGTCTACCGGGGCCTCCACGCGCCGCCGATCTACGAGGCGTTCGTGGTGCTGGGCGGCGCGATGATCGCCTACTGGAACAACGTGCTCTGGAGCATGGCCAGCCAGTTCTTCTGGGAAAAGGAACAAGGCCAGCTCCAACTCTACCTCATCACGCCGATCTCGCGGATGTCGATCCTGCTCGGAATGGCGCTCGGGGGCATGGCCATGACCACGAGCCGTGCGGTCGTGATCCTGCTCGCCGGGACGTTGATCTTCCACGTCCCGCTCCCGCTGGATCGCGCGCTCCCGGCGTTCGGCCTCTTTCTCCTCACGCTGGGTGCCGTGTACAGCCTCGGGATGATCCTGAGCAGCCTCTTCCTCTTGTGGGGGAGGGAAGCGTGGTACACGGCCACGCTCTTTCAGGAGCCGATCTACCTTCTCTCCGGATTCTACTTTCCGGTCCGCGCGATGGGCGTCGTCGCGGCCGGATTCGCGGCGCTCCTGCCGATCACGCTCGGGCTCGACGGAATCCGGCAGATTCTCTACGGAGAGGCGGCCCACGGGCTCTTGCCCTTGCCCTGGATTCCGCCCATTCAGGTGGTGCTCCTCGTCCTCTTTCTGTTCCTGGCCCAGCGCTCGCTGGCGGCGATGGAAAATCGGGGGAAGCGCGAGGGGCGGCTCACCCTGAGGGGCGGGTGAAGCGGATCTGGGAGGTCATGCGCGCCTCGGCGTGGCTGGGGTGGCAGGTCGAGGCGAATTGGGCCGACCCCTTTCTCTTCGTGGTGTTCGCCATAGCCAAGCCCCTGGCGACCACGTTGATCCTCTTCTTCATGGTCCGGGTGGTCTCGCAGGGGCACGCGACCGCCGAGACGTTCCTCTTCCTCTTCCTCGGGAACACGTTCTTTCTCTATGTCTCCGAGGTCCTGATCGGCATCTCGTGGGCCGTCTTTCGCGACCGGGAGGACTACGAGACGTTGAAGTACATCTACACGGCGCCTCTCCACCTCCTTCCGTATCTCCTGGGCCGTGGCGCGACCAAGATGGCCACCGCCACGCTCGGGGTGATCGTCGCGCTCCTCTTTGGTGGTCTGGTGCTGGGCCTCCCGATCGGGGTGGCGACCACAAACTGGGGGGTGCTGGCGCTGGCGACGGCGGTGGGGCTCATCTCGGTGGCGTGGCTGGGGATCATCCTGGCGGGCGCGTCGCTGATCGTCGCCCGCCACAGCATCAATCTGAACGAGGGATTGACCGGTCTCTTCTACCTGCTGAGCGGCGCGGTCTTCCCGATCGAGATCCTGCCGCGTTGGGCTCAGTGGATATCGCTCGGGCTTCCGTTCACGTACTGGCTCGAGCTGATCCGGCGCATCGTGACCGGCCGGTCTTTCGCGGCGCCGCTCCAGGGAGTGTCGGACGGCGGGCTCTGGCTGGTCCTGTGCGTCTCGACCGCGGGGGTGGCAGGATTCGCCATCCTCTGGTTTGCGCGGTGCGAGCGCATCGCTCGGGAGCGCGGCCTGATCGACTGGAAGACGAACTACTGAGGGGTGAGCCCCCCAGCCGGCAAGAGAGGGGCCCTCAGGCCGGCAAAGGTCCCTTGGTCTTCCGGCGCAGAGCCTTCCCAAGGACCACGTTCACGGGGTGGCTCCGCGGGAGTATCGGAACGACGGGGGGCTTCCGGACCCCGAGTTTTCGGAGCGCATCCTGGGCCGCCTCGAAGCCGGGATTCCAGGAGAGCGCCTGGTTGAAGCACTTGACCGCTTCGGCCCTCCGCCCGGCCAGGAGATGGACCTCACCGAGATTGAAGTAGTGCTCGGGGCGGTGATACTCCGATTCGATCGCTCGGCGGCAGAGCTGCTCCGCGTCCGAGTACTTCCGCTCGGCGTGGGCCAAGGCCACGCCCTGGTAGCTCAAGTATCCGTGGGCTTGAGGCTCCAGGAGAACCGCCTCCCGGAAGTGGTGCAGGGCGTCTCCGAAACGGCAGGCATACATCATCCTGACGCCCGTGAGGAAATGCTCCCTCCCGATGGCCCCCACCACGGCTAGCTGCTTCTGACGACGTTCCTTGGACATGACCATGGGACCGGCCCCTCCTAGCTAGGGTGTGGCCCCCAGATGCCGCAAGGGGCGTGCCGTGGGTGGGGTCTTGATCGCAAAATATCGATGCCATAAATCATAAATTATCAAATATTTACCGCCTTGCCCTGAGCAATTGGGTGACATCTGGGGCCCCCTGAGTGCGGAACAAGAGCCTTGCCCTCGGCGAATTGCCTCCTGTAAGGTAGTGGCCTGGGGCACGGATGCCATGCACTTTGGAAGTAAAGGATCGAACCTATTGATGACCTCCGCGCTCTCCGCAGCGCCAAGATCCGGTACTTTGATTGAAGGGCTTCTCAAGCCCACCCTCTTTCTACCCTCGCTTCAATCCAAGAAGAAAGCCGCGGTCCTTGAGGAATTGGTTCAGCCTTTGGTCCCCGCCCGCGTCACCCGGCACCCCCAGGTGGTACTGGACCTCCTGGCTCAGCGCGAGTCACTCGGGAGCACCGGAATTGGGAAGGGGGTCGCGGTCCCCCATGCCCGGTCGACGCTGATCTTCGAGCGGGCGATCCTCATCGGGCGCTCCGCCCGCGGGGTCGACTTCGAGGCTGTGGATGAGATGCCCGTCCACCTCTTCTTCCTGATCGTGGCACCCCCGGTGGAGCGGGATCCGGTCTACCTCCAGCTCGTCGCCGAGGTGGTCCGGGCGGTCCGGCTTGTGAAGACGCGCCAGAGGCTCATCGAGGCCCCAGATTTTTCGTCGGTCCAGGAGATCCTGATCCATGCCGCCGCCGATTGACCAGCTCCAGACCCTCGTGAGGCTCCAGGACCTCGACCTTCTGATCCGGGAGGCAAGGGATCCAGAGATCTCCACGAAAGAGGCCCGGCTCGGGTTCGCCCTCGAAAACGTACGGCGGGTGGAGCGGGCTCGGGAGGAACTGGCGCAGCAGATCGACTCCCGGCTGCTCCAGATCTATGAGCGGATGAGTCGGCGGTTCACGAGGGTCGTGGTCGCCGTCGAGCGGAGCATCTGCCAGGGGTGCCGGATGAGCCTTCCGACCTCCTCGGCGTCCAGGAGCACAGCCGATTCAACCCTCGAAAATTGCGAGAATTGCGGCCGCATCCTCTACCGCCTCTAGAGCCGTTCTCCCGTTCCCAGCCTCACAAAAATAGGCTATAATTGGGGCAATCATCGGCCTCCCAGGGAGCCATTCGGAGGCTGAATTCAGCCTTTTGGGGAGGTATCAGCGCCATGCTCCGACTTCGTGCCCTGCTCCTGTGCGCCATGATCGCGCTCGCCGTGACAGCCTCCGCGCTGGCCGCGCCCGATCCGCCGACCGTGGTCGGCCCCACGCAGATCCTCTACATGGATGCCGACAGCATCTACTACCTCCGCTCCATGGAGTGGTGGTCGGGTAACGTCCGGCATCAAGAAAAGCTCCTCCTCCACAGCATCCGGATGCAATATTGGAGCGAGCATCTCCCGCCGGACATGCGGCGCGTCTTTGACGCCCTCAGTTTCCCGACCGGCCGCGTGCTGCTGACTCCCGTGGGGCACACCGAGGAGCTGTGGCACTACGGGCAGATGGACGTTCCGCTCCGTTTCCGCGATGGGGTCCTCCTCAATCCGGATCAATTCGAAGCCTACCTGCGCCGCGCAGAATCTTTCGGCCCGCGCGGGGCCACCGTCGACTAATATTCGAGTGCGGCGCCGTCAGCCGCTCGAGTCGACGACTACCAGGAGGAAGAAGTCGATGCGGCGGATCATACGGTCCGTTCGTGCCCGTCGCCGGTCGCAGGCCCGGGACAAGGTGGGGTCGATCGCCCGATCGACAGCGCTTGTGTGCTTGCTCGTCTGCGCATCCGTGGGCGTCGCGTCGGCCCAGGATCCCGCGGCCCCCGACTCGTCGCTTTACCCTCCGGATTCGGGATCGGAGCCGGAATCGGACGGTTCTCTTGGCCCCCCGCCCGAGGTGGGGCCGGAGCCGAGCCAAGGGGCCGACACCACCGGTGTTGTCCAGCCCGGCGTGAACCTCCAGACCGGCGCGGAGCCGGACACCACCGGTGTTGTCCAGCCCGGCGTGAACCTCCAGACCGGCGCGGAGCCGGACACCAGCTCGGTCCCCATCGAAGTTCCGCTCAAGCCGAACACCGACGCGGCGCTCGACACGCTCCGCCTTCCCACGCCGCAACCGACCGGCGGCGCGGCGGCCCCCGCGGTGGGAGGGGCGCACCCCACACCGCCGGCGGCGCCACCGCCGTCTAAGCCGCGCGTCGGGGTCTTCGGGCTCCATCCGGCCGCGATCCTGATCGGCCTCGCGGCGCTCAACTATTTCATCATCAAAGCGGCGAGCAACTGATGGCGAAGAGCAAAGGCATGCAGGTGGCGCCAAGCGACCCCTCGCTCCACGTCCGGTGGCAGCCGCCCGACTTCGCCCTCCGCCAATCCGCGGAGGAAGTGCTCAAGGAATCGGTCCGGGAGCTGGGGCTCAAGGGCGTGATTCACGACCTTCAGGTCTTCGTCGATATGGCCAACCGGGACGACCACGCCTACATCGAGTGGAACACCCACGATCACCGAGCCGCGCGGCTCTGGTTCGCGCTCGGGAACTTTGTGACCCGGTCCAGGCGTCGGTCCTGGACGCGGACGTGGTCGCGGCGGCCCGGCGCTCCTCCGCTCGCTCCGCGGCAGTTCTCGCGGCGGAGCTTTGCCGAGGCGTGCCTCCACGAGCTCTGCCACTTGAAGGACGACCACGAGTCCGGGGTCGACCTCTCGGGGCACCCGGAGCGGGACCGCGAAGCGCTGAACGAGCTCTGGAATGTCTGGATCGACGGAAGACTCAACCGACGCGGGCTCCCCGCGATGTCCCGCGCCGAGCGCCGCCGCGTTTTCGCGCGGACCCTCGCGACGACGCCCGGCTACGCGGGCAAGGGGGAGCGGGTCTTTCGGGCGCTTTGGAGGGCGGATCACCTGGGGCCGAGGGAGCTTCGCGCGTTCCTCGACGAGCTTCAGGGGTCGGGCGCCCGCGCCGCAGGGACGCGGCGGCGGAGGCGATGAGCGGCGAGGCGACGGTACCCGCTGCCGTGCGCACCGAGGAGGAGCGGCTCCGCTTCCTGGTGCGCGCGTCGAGGGAGCTGGCGCTGCTCAAGCGGGACGCGCTCGCCCGAAGGGCGCGCGACCTGCTCATCGCCGCGGGCTCCTTCTCGGAGTTCTCGCTCTGGGCGCTCGACCCCAAGCGCGCGAGCCTCTATCCCTGGACGCTCGGCAACACCCCGGTCGTCGGCCGTAGACCCCGGCTCCGCATCGGCCAGGGGCTGGCGGGCCATGCATCGGCGGAGGAGGCTCCCCACTACTACGCCGAGCTTCCCGAATCGCTCTACGCCGCCGACGAATGGGGTGGGCGGCCGCTCTCACTATTGCGCGGAATTCTCACGCTTCCCTTGAGGCGCGGGGGGGAACCGCTGGGCGTCGCGGTCCTCCACAAGCTCGACCGGGAACCGCCGCCCGACGAGGAGATTCAGTTCTTCGGAGACCTGGCGATCCAGCTCGCCATCGCGCTCGGAAACGCGCGGGTCTACGCCGAGGCCACCCGGGAGAAGGTGCAGAACCAGCTCTTGCTCGAGCTGGGGACCCAGATCTCCGCGAGCCTCGAGACCGAGCGGCTCCTCGAGCAGATCCTCGACCTCGTCTTTCAGGTCGTCCGCTACGACGCCGCGGGGATCTACCTCGTCGACAAGCAGACCCAATGGATCACGCGCCAGACGATCCGGGGCTACGATCCGGTCCGCGACGACGCGGTGCGGCTCAAAGTGGGGAAGGGCCTGATCGGCTGGTGCGTGAAGACGGGCCAGGGGGTGATCGTCTCCGACGTCATGAACGATCCCCGCTACATGAACGCGCGGGACCAGACCCGAAGCGAGATGGTCGCGCCGATCCGGATCGGCTCCGAGGTGATCGGCGCGTTCAATCTGGAGTCGGACGAGACCGACGCCTACGAAGAGGAGGACATGGAGCTCTTGACCGCGTTCGCGGCGCAGGCCGCGGTCGCGATCGAGCGCACCCGCCTCCACGAGGAGGTGCTCGAGAAACGGCGCCTCGAAGGCGAGGTGGTCATCGGCCAGCGGATCCAGCGGACGTTTCTCCCCGATCGAAATCCCGAGGTCCCGCACTTCGACATCGCCGGGGCCAACTACTCCTCGGACCTCGTCGGGGGCGACTACTACGACTACATCCGGATCGCCGATCAGCACCTGGGCATCGTGATCGGGGACGTCTCGGGCAAGGGGATCGCCGCGGCGCTGATCATGGCCTCGTTCCGAGCGTCGTTGATCGCCGAGATCCGGAACAACTACGCCATCCGCACCGTGCTCGCGAAGGTGAACAAGCTCCTCTGGGAGAGCGTAGAGCCCGACCGGTTCGTGACCGCGATCTACGGCGTGCTCGACATCCAGAATCGCCAGTTCACTTACGTGAACGCCGGGCACAACCCCGCCATGCTCTACCGGGGCGCGGCCGACCGGTTTGATACCCTGGACGCGACCGGCCCGCTTCTCGGGACGTTCGAGGCGGCGACCTTCAAGGAGCGACAGGTGGAGATCGCTTCCGGAGACCTCCTGGTCCTCTACACCGATGGGGTCACCGAGGCCATGAACAGCTCCGGGGAGCTATTTGGCGAAGAGCGGCTCCGGGACGTGATCCGGGCCCGGAAGGGGGAGACGGCCGCGACCGCCGTCCGGGGCATCTGGGAGACCGTCCGGGCCTACCGGGCAGGGGATCAGGACGACGACCTCACGATCGTGGCGGTGAAGGGCCTGCCGACGTGATCGGGGTCACCGCGGGGGCTGCGGCGGGGACGGTGGTGGGGGCGTCGGCGGGGCAAACGAAATCGGGTGACCCGACCTAAGTCGCGTCACCCGAAGATTATGGAAGTTCCCCGTGCAGACCGTACCTAAATAACTTGTTGAGGCCGTGTGAAACCCACCGGCGAACGCCGGGTCAAGCCACTTAGGAAACGTGAATTACAGGGAACTTCACACCCTGTGATTAATCACTTAGACGCTGGAATGGGCGAAAAGTTCCGAGGCGGGGGGGCTTTCCGAACCGCAGTAAGTATTATGCCTAAGCTGGTGGCCCGTTGTCAATTGGAATCGTGTGGGCGGCCCCCAGTGGGGGCGATGCTATCATCGCGGAATTCAAGGGCTTAGGTGCCGGAGTGGTGAAATTGGCAGACGCGCGGGACTCAAAATCCCGTGGGGCTCAAACCCCGTGTCGGTTCGATTCCGACCTCCGGCACCACTACCAAAGGGCTTACGCGGTTCATCCGCGTCGGCCCTTTTCGCTACCTCCGCGGATTGTGCCCGAATCGACGACTATTACTTGAGAACCTGGAACGATCCCTTGATCGGCCCCTCCCCCGACTGAATCCGGTAGAAGTACGTCCCGGACGAGAGCCTGTTCCCCTGGTCGTTTCGACCGTCGATCGTCACCTCGTGGACGCCCGGGGTGAGGTACTGCCGCTGCATGAGATCGCGAACCATCCGTCCCCTCACGTCGAAGATCTGCACCGAAGCCTCGCCCGGAGCCGTGGTCACGAACATGAGCTTGGCCTGAGGATTGAGCGGGTTCGGGGAGACGGAGGAGAGCCGGCCGGCATCCAGGGAGCTGAACTTGACGACGCGGATTGAGACGTCGCCGTTGATCTTGCCGCCGTTCGAGAGGTTGGCCGCCATCGTCGCGGTCACCGTCGTGGTTCCGTTCCCCACGCTCGCGAACAGGGTCTTCATGTCCTTCTGCTTGAAGCAGACGCGAAGCTCCGGCTGGCCGTTGTGGTTGGTGTCGCCGCCCGAGATCGTCTTGCAGCGGGCCGGAACCGTGACGCCGTTGTACGAGAGCGTGATCGAGGGTAGGAGCACGTCAGTGGTGTGGAAATTGTTGCCGATCGGCTCCAGCCGGATGTACGCCCCGAGGATCTGCGGGAAGGACGAAGTTGAAGCCTCCCACGAAGAACACGTTGGCGGGCAGGGACGTCTGGATCGACGCGGTGGTGACATCGTCGCCAAACAGCGCGCCCGGATCCGTGACGCGGAGGGTGACAGTGTACGTCCCCGGAGCCGAGTACGTGTGGACCGGCTTGGCGCCGGTTCCCGTGTGGCCGTCGCCGAAATTCCAAGCGTACGTCAGTGCCTCGCCGTTCGGATCGAACGAGTGGGTCCCGTCAAAGGTAACAGGGCTATTTACGATTCCCGAATAAGGGCCACCGGCATCGGCCGTTGGCGCGCTGGACCCTGGCTGCACCGCGACCGTGATGGCTTCGGAGTCGCTCAACGGCGGGACTCCGTTATCGGTAACTCGCACGGTGATCACATAGAGGCCTTCCTGCCCCGGCGACGGGGTCCACATGAAAACGCCCGTGCCGCAGGTCATCGTGGCCCCGGGCGGTTGACCCGCGTCGAGCGTGAAGCACAGCGTGTTCGGCGGGATGTCGGGGTCCGTCGCGGTCGCGGTGAAGGCAAGGAGCGTGCCCACCTGGACGGTCTTGCCGCCGATCGGGGCGAGAACCGGCGCCGTGTTCACCTCGCGTACCGTAACCGTGAAGGTCTTCGAGTCGCTCAGCGGTGGGGTCGCGTTGTTCGTGACGCGCAGCGTGATCGGGAACGTCCCCGGGCCCTGCGACTCCGCGGGGATCCACATGAAGGCTCCGGTCGAAGGGTTGAGGATCGCGCCGGCCGGTGCGCCGGGGTCTAGGGTGAACGTGAGGATGGCTCCAGGGTTTGGATCCGTCGCGGTCGCCGTGAATGCCAAGGTCGAGAGCTCGTCGACCGTTTTATTTCCGATCGGGCCCAGCACCGGGCGGGGGTCCACGATACTCAGGATGATGGCAAACGATTCGAAATCACTCAGCGTCGGCGTGCCGCTGTCCGTCACGCGGACCGTGACCGGGAAGGTCCCGGATCCAGTAGGAGTCCAGCTGAACGCGCCGGTGGACCCGTTGATCGTTGCCCCCAGCGGGGCACCAGGATCCAGCGAGAACGTCAGGGTATTCGCCGGAATGTCGGTGTCGGTCGCGATCGCAGTGAACGTGACCGGTACGCCCAAAGTGCCGCTCCTGTTACCGATCGCGTTCAGAACCGGGGCCGCGTTCACCTCGTTCACCGTAACGGTGATCGTCTCCGAGTCGCTAAGGGGCGGGGGTGGGAGACCATTGTCGGTCACCCGGACCGTGATCGGATAACTTCCCGGACCCTGTGCCTCGCTTGGGGTCCAGTTGAAGGCGCCGGTGGCGGGGTCGATCGAAGCGCCCGCCGGCGCCCCGGCGTCGAGGGAGAATGTGCTTGTCCCTCCCTCACACGCGGATGGATCCGATGCGGTTGCCGTGAACGTCAGTGTCGTGAGTTCGTTGACCGTCTTGTTGCCAATCGCTCCGAGGACTGGAGGGACGTTCGGCGCCCCCGCTGGCACGACGAGCGTGATGGCCTCGAAATCGCTCAGCGGGGGCGCACCATCGTCCGTAACCCGAATCGTTGCAGGGAAAGCGCCGGCATTAAACGGCGTCCAACTGAACACGCCCGTCACGGCATTGATCGTCGCCCCCGGCGGAGCGCCGGGATCGAGGGAGAAGGTCAGGGTGTTTGCGGGAATGTCCGCATCAGTCGCCGTCGCGGCAAAGGTGAACGGGGTGCCGACCGCACAGGCCGCCTTGCTCCCGATAGGGGCCAGCACCGGCGGAGTGTTGGTCTGGGCGTTTGCGGCCGCCGCGAAGCCTGCGACCGCGACGATTGCCAGGAGAGCCTTGAGCGATCGGTTCATGATGTCGCCCCTCCGGAGTTCATACGACGCCTTGCGGGTGTGGGACCCTAAAGGACTGCGCGGCAGGTTGATGCTCGGATGAAGCGGGCACGGAACTTCCTTTCCTCGGGGCCGAGGCCGTGCGTTCAACGGAGGGTCATGTTACCACGCGACTCCGCCGTTCGGTATCCTTGTTTTCCAGTCGCGCGAGAGACTGGGAACCGACTCAAAATCCCGTGGGGCTCAAACCCCGTGTCGGCCGCGCCCGGGGCCGTAGGCCCTCGTAGTAGAGGATCAGCAGCAGGGCGACGCACCCGCCGTAGTCCCCCCACCGCTCGATCGTCTCGAAGATCTCGATGGGTCGCCCGGCGATCGGCCAGAGCAACTCGGTGGCTAGCTTCCAGAAGAGGGCGAACCAGACGACCTGTGCCAGGGGCCGGACCGCGATCGCGATTCCAAGTGCGATTTCAAACCAACCGACGCCATTGAGGAGAGCCTGGCTCGCCGGGAGCCCGATGGCGTGGGCGTGCGCCATGAAGAGCGGCTTGTGCGCGATCGCGGCGAGGCCCCCATGGCCGACCAAGAGGAGGCCCACGGAGATCCGGAGCACCCACTTCACCAAATGAAGAGTCTCATCCCGCAACGATTCCTCCGGCGCCTCGATCACTTCGATACCGTTCCACCAGTTCCGGACGAGCCCCATCCCACTCACCATGGCTAGAAGCGCCAGCGGAATTCCGTAGTTGCCGGCCCGCTCGGGCACCTCGAACCAACTCATCCCGGCTAACGGGCGAAGCAGCGGCGTGAAGAGGGTCCAGAGGAATGCTTTCCAGATTAGGACGCTCCGCGGTTTCAGGACCATCAGCACGCCGAGGGTGATGTCGGCCCAGCCGATCCAGGGAAGCAAGGTCCACGCGGTCGCTTCGGAGAATCCCATCGGGGTGATCAGGCCGACCCAGCCGGGCTTGGAAACGGTGCCCCAGTAGCCGTGGCCGATGAAGCAGAGCGCGACGCTCATCCGAAGGACCCATTCGAGCTTGTCCATGAGCTCGCGCTTCGATCGGATTCGAACGAAGCGGAATGGATTGAGAATCCTGTAGGCGTGGACAAAGTCCCGGTCGTTGCCTCGGATCGGGACCCAATCGTGGTCGGCGACTTCAGCCATCGCGACGCCCTGTCCGCGGCGAATCGTCGCCTTGGACGGGGCCATCCGTGCCCTCACTCGCGTCATCGGGCCTGGCGGAGCGTCTCACCCAGAGGGTGAATCCGCCGATCAGGCCAAGGGGAATGACGAGCATGAAGATCGTCGCGATGAGATAGCTGTGCCCCGTGCCGGTTGCGCCTGAGGCGCAGAAGGGACACGCAACGGCACTCCGCGTCGCGGCTCCGGTCCAGAGGGTCAGCGCGATACCGAGTGTCCGCAGGGACGAAACCTTCCGCCGCTCGTGGTTCATCGCCGCCACGGCTCGTAGAGCAGCGCGTAGAGGAGAGGCCAGACACCGACCACAAAGAGCCAAAACATGGTGGCGAGGAGAACGCCGCCGTCGCTCTCCAGCGTGGCGCCGACGCGGCTCGTTCGACGCCAGACCACCAGCAGAAAGATCAAGGCCGCGACCACATGCGTCGCGTGGATCCCGATGACCGCGTAGAAGGTGGCCCCATAGACGCCGGAGTGAGTGGTCAGGCCAAACCGGAGAAGTCGGGCCCATTCGAAACCCTGAACGGCCAAGAAGAGGCAGCCCAATCCAACCGACCAGGCGATCCATTGCGGCACCCGGGCGGCCTGCCTCTCGACCGCGCGCAGGGCCGCGACAACTGCGAAGCCGCTCGCGAGGAGCACGAGGGTGTTGGCGCCGGTCGCCGCCACGGGGAGTCTCGGCTGGCCGGGAGGTGGCCAGACCGGAGCTTGTCCCCGGAGAACGATGAAGGCGCTGATGAGTCCGGCGAAGAACATCGTTTCGGTGAAGAGGAAGAGCGCCATGCCGACCACGCCGCTCTGGAGCCCGGGACGCCGGGACGGACTGTGGACCGGCGGGGAACCCGCCGGAAAGGCCGCGACAGGGCTACTTGCCATAGACGTGGACCATGTCGAGGGAGAGGCCGGCGAAGAGGATCAAGAGACAGAGGAGCCCGGAGATCACCGCGAGGACGACGAACCGAGGCTCGAACTTGAGGTGCATGTAATACGCCGCGACCAGGGCCGCCTTCGCGATCGCGACGGAAAAGATGAGGGCTGCCGCGAGGCGCGGCATCTTCCAATGGGCCAGGAGCAACGACACGACGAGGGCCGCGACGAGGATCTTCCAGATCGCCACGTAATTGACGTGTCGAATCTCCGCGCCTCCCGCCGCGCCCTTCATCGGCCCCTCACTCACGAGGACAGGTAGAGTAACGGAAAGAGAAAGATCCAGACGACGTCGACGAAGTGCCAATAGATCCCGACCAGCTCGACACGCCGTGCGTGTTGACCCCGAATCAGCGCTCGCCGGACAGCCATGATCGCGACCATTCCGCCCACGACGTGAAGCGCGTGAAGCCCGGTCATCACGTAGTAGAAGGACCAGAAGAGCCCAGCCACCGGCGTGAAGCCTCCGGCGATCTCATGGCCGTACTCAAATGCCTTGATGACAAGAAACGCGGCTCCCGCGAAGACGGTCTGCAGCATGGCTGCCGCGGCCAGGCGGCGGTTCCCTCGCTCGATCGCTTCGTGGGCCAGAACCATGGTGAGGCTGCTCGTGAGGAGGACGAAGGTATTGACGGCGCCGGCTGCGGTCAGGGTGTGCGCTGCTTCGGAGCTCCATTCCGGATGCCGCAACCGGAACAGGACGTAAATTGAGATCAGACCTCCGAAGATCACGATCTCGGAGGCAAGAAACCACCAAAGCCCCAACCGCCCGGTGGGAACGGTTGTGGCGGGTGCCGATTCGGGTTCGTCGATCGGCGATGCGTGAGCCGCGCTCAAGGCTGACAGGAGGTCCCCCTCATGGGGCTCGTTCCGGGGCCACGTTCTGGGGGAACCAATCATCGGTCCGCCCGGGGACGCTGTACTCATAGGGCCCTCGGTAGACGACCGGGAGATCTGCCCCCCAGTTTCCGTGGGGAGGTGGAGAGGGCGCCAGCCATTCCAAGGTGTTCGCGAGCCAGGGATTGGCCTCGGCCTTGCGCCCCCAGATCAAGCTCGCAAAGAAATTGATGACGAACGGAATCTGGAAGAGGAGCAATCCCGCCGTGCCTACCGTGGCTAGGAGCTGCATCGCGGTCATGTCGCCGAGATGGGCGAACTGCGCCGGGTCGTACGTGCGGCGTGGGTAGCCGCGCAATCCGAGCACGAACATGGGCAGGAAGGTCACGTTCACGAAAATCGCCGTCCCCCAGAAATGAATCTTCCCGAGGGTCTCGTTCAGCATTCGGCCGAAGAACTTTGGATACCAGAAATAGATACCCGCGAAGAGCGAGAAGAAGACCGGTGGGATGAGGGCGTAGTGAAAGTGCGCCACCACGTAATAGGTGTCGTGGATGTAGATGTCCGCTCCGGCGGCGCCGTTCAGGATTCCCGTCACGCCCCCGATCAGGAAGATGGCGAGCATCCCGAGCGCGAAGAGCATCGGCGTCTTGAACTCGATGGAGCCCTTCCAGAGTGTGGCGACGTACGAGAAGAGCGTGATCCCGACGGGAACCGAGATGAGGATCGTGGTGAGGCTGAAGGGAGCCGCCAGCCTGGGATCGATCCCGCTCACGAACTGATGGTGGGCCCATACGACAAAGCTGAGCACACCGGTCGCGATGGTCGACCAGACGATCATCGAATACCCGAAGATCGGCTTGCGGCAGAAGACCGGGAGGATCTCGGCGACGATCCCGAGTCCCGGAAGGAGGATGACGTAGACCTCCGGGTGTCCAAAGAACCAGAAGAGGTGCTGGAAGAGAAGCGGGTCGCCACCCATGGCCGGGTTGTAGAAGCCGGTTCCCGCGGTGCGATCGAGGAGGAGCATGACGGCCCCGGCGATGAGGGGTCCCACCGAGAACAGAAAGATGATGGAGGCCGCCACCTGCATCCAGACGATCAGCGGCAAGTCGGACATCTTCATGCCGCGGGCTCGGAGGTTGATCGACGTCGTGATGTAGTTGATTCCGCCCATGAGAAACGCGACCAGCTCGAGCGCCACCGCGAGGATCCAGAAGTGCACGCCCCAGACGTTGCCGGAATAGGCCGGGTTGGCGGAGAGCGGCGGGTACGCCGTCCACCCGACGGGCGACGCGCCCCCGGGCACGAAGAACGATGCGATCAGAACGACGGTCGAGAGGAAAAAGGTCCAATAGGACAACATGTTGAGGCGCGGAAACGCCATGTCCCGTGTCCCCACCATGAGCGGGATGAGGAGATTTCCGAACGCCCCCAGCAGGAGCGGCATCGCAACCCAGAAAATCATGATCGTGCCGTGCATGGTCACGAACGTGTTGTACCGGGTGGCGTCGAGGGCTCCGACCCCGGGGATCGCGCGGCCGGGGAAGGCAAGCTGGGCCCGCATGATCTGGGCGAGGAGGCCGCCGATGATGGCCATGGCAAGCCCGGTGAAGAGGTACTGTTTGGCGATCACCTTGTGGTCGGTAGAGAAGACGTAGCGCCGGAGGAAGCTCTGCGGCGCCGCGTGGAGGTCGTGACTCATGAACCCTTGTTCTCCTTGGGGTGCGCCTGGCCTGCAAGCCAGCTCTGGTAGTCGCCGGGGGGATCCACCAGGACCATCCCCTTCATGAGGCCGTGGGCGGTACCGCACAGTTGGGCGCAAAGGACCGGGTATTGGCCAGGGCGTGTGGCCTGAAACCAGCCGCGAAAGGTTCTTCCAGGAACCGCGTCCTGCTTTAGCCGGAACTCCGGAACCCACAGCGAGTGGAGCGTGTCCATCGATTTCAGCTCAAACTGAACGACCGCGTTGGCGGGAACGTGGATCTCGTTGAGCGTGACGATGTCGTCGGCGGTGTCGAGCACTCCGTCAGGTCCCGGATGCGTCATGATCCACGCCCACTGGCGCGCCTGCACCCGGATGGTGAGTTCAGCTCGAGGATGGGTCTGTTTCACAAAGTCCCACACGCGGCCGCTGGCGGAGTCGATCGCCAGGTCGAAGCAGAGAATGGCCACGCAGGGAACGAGCACCCAAGCCATTTGCGCACGGCTGGAACCCGCGACGTACTCGGCTCCGCGGCCCTTGCGCCGGCGATACCTGAAGATCAGGTAGAAAAGCACGGCCTCTGCGGCGACGAACCACACGCCGACGATTACCGTTATGAACAGGATCAACCGGTCGACCTCGGGCGCGAACGTGGAGGCCGCAACTGGAAGCCAGTGGGCCACGGAGAACTCCATGGGGGGAATCGTGTGGGGGCCTCGGCGTAGGTCCAGCCTCCGGAACCCGCGTAACCTATCGTCACGAGGGAGACTGCTTCAATGCTCCGGCGGGAGGGGCATAGGGTAGACGGAAGTGGTAGGCCTGAAACCTTCTTCGCCGGGCCCGCGTAAACCCCCGCATGCGGGTCATCGGGCTGTTCTGGAATCCCAACGAACGACGTCCCCGAACGCTCCTCCGGATCGCCGCTCAAGCCGCTCTTAGCCTAGGACTCTTCCTTCTTCCCGTCCGCTTCATCGCGGACCCCATCTCCGCGGCCTACAAACGTGGCGCGGCGTTTCCGGGAATGTCCCAACCTTCGTTCGATCATGTGATCAACATGATCGTGGGACCGCTCCTTACCCTGGCTGTGCTGATCAGCGTGTTTGTGACCGCCCGGCTTCTGGACCGTCGCCCCATTTCGGATCTCGGCTGGCGGCCCAACCTCCGGTCCCTCGAGGAATTCGGGTTCGGCTTCGAGGGCGCGATCTATGGGTTCCCGGTGAGCGGCGATCTCGAGTCGGCGAGCGTGATCCGGACGATGGCCCAAGGTCCGTCGCTCTTGACCGGCGCGGCCTACGGCCCCGAGGCGGGGATTGTCGGGGCCGCCGCGGTGCTGGTTGGAATCGGTGCGATCGTCCTCTACGCGAGGCTCCGGAACGGAAGCCTGACTCCGGTTCTATCGCCCCGCTGGCTGCGGCCGGGCGGAGCGGCGGATGCGCCCGACGCCCCGACCGTGGCCCACGCCGCCTCTATCAGATCCCGTTCGGAGGGCGATTGAGATTTTCGAGCTGCCGCGGGCCAGTCACCGGTCCGCTGGAGGGTTCTACTGGGGCCTGAGGTCCTGTACCGCGCTCGGTGCGGTGGTGTCCTGCGATCCTCCGCCGGTGTACTCAAACGCGCCGATGTCGATCACGCCCGATTGGGGCCGCGTCATCCCCTGTATGTCGTAGACATACTGCCCGGTCGGCGTGAGGTTGTAGCCGGTGGAGGAGAGGCCCGGCGCCGCGCCGGCGTTGACGATCGTGCTGGGGGAAGCGGCCGTCAGGTGGTAGTCGAATGTCGCCGTATTGGCGAATCCGGGAGCGTTGCCGTAGTTCGGCTCGACGTAGTTGTTGCTGCCCATCACGATCGCGCCGCTCGACCACGGGGTGCCCGGCCCATAGAAGATGTTGTTCGTTATCCGCGCGTTGATGCCGGACCGGATCTGGACGAAGGTTCCCCCGGACGTTCGGTTGTTCACCATGGTGTTGTTGATGACGTAGAGGTCGAGGACCCCGTTCTTCGTGCTCTCGGCCGCGTAGGCCACCAGCGCGGGGTTGTCCGTGTTCTCTCCCTGCTCGATGACGTTTCCGATGACGTAGGCCCTGCCGGCGTCGGGGATATCGATGGCGTAGCTCGCCGTCCCGTCGGATTCGTCCATGATCCGGTTATAGAGGATGTAGTTGTTCAGTCCCCGCGTTTTGATGTTGTGTCCGATCACCGCCCGATGCGTGTAGCAGTACCGGACCGTGACCGATCGCCCCCAGATGTACATGTTGTGGGACTGGCCGTCGCCGTAGCCGTTGTGATCGAAGATGCTGTACTCGATCAGCATCGAGTCGGCCGAGCCCAATATGCCTTCCTCGTTGTCGTGGAAGTAGCAGTTGCGAACGATCAGGTTCCCCGGGCTGTCCTTTCGGATTCCGGCGCCGTTCTGGTCGTTGACGGAGACGCCGGAGAACTCGATGTTCTCCGCGGTGAAGTTGGTCCCGTAGACGACCCAGATACCCTTGCCGCCCTCATCGGCGCCGTCGGCGCGCAGATGGGCTCGCCCACCCACTCCCCGGACGACCAGGTCGTTCGCGTTCCAGGAGGTGACGTCCGCGCTGTAGATGCCCGCGTCGACGAGCACCGTGTCTCCGTTCTGCGCGGCCTGCGCCGCCGCGCGGACGGTCTGGTATGTCTTGCCGGGGCCGACAAGACGGGTCGCGGCCGAGCAGAGCGAGGGGAAGCCAAGCAGAAGGAGGATCGCGACGAGCCCCCACAGCATCGAACGGGTCCCTATGGCTGGAATGGGCATGTGGAGATCTCCGCTGGGTTGCAGGGTCCCACACTTCCAGGAGGGTACCCGCATCGAGACAGCTTACCAGGTATCGATCGGCACTCTGGCCAAAGTCTTTAGCGCGAGTCCGCCCTGGCTACCCCTTGAGGACGAACGTCACCTTCAAGTTCACGCGGTATTGCACGATCTTTCCGCCTTCGATCTTCAGCTTCTGATCCTGGATCCACGCGCCCTTCACGTTCTCCAAGGTCTGGTTCGCACGGTCGATGCCGATGCGAACGGCGTCATCGAAGCTCTTGGTGGACGAGGCGATGATCTCGGTCACTCGTGCGACGGACATGGAGAGGCCCTCCTTGGGCTCGGGTGGCGCTTAACCAATCCCCTGGAACATGCGGTTGAAGCGGATCGAATGGTGCTCGCCGTCCCATGAGAAGTAGCGGACCGCGGCCTTGCCCTTGATGAGTCCGATCGCGAGGGGGCCCCAGAAGCGGCTGTCGTGGCTGTTGTCCCGGTTGTCGCCCATCATGAAGATGAATCCATTGGGGACGGTAATGGGGCCGAAGAAGTCCCGGCGGCTCACCTCCGCTGGCAGCGTGCGCGGGTCGATGTGGGTGACGTAGGGCTCCACCTGGGCCACGCCGTTCACGTAGAGCACCTTGTTCCGGACCTCCACCGTTTGCCCACCCACGGCGACGCACCGCTTGATGAAGTCCTGCCGCGGATTCTCAGGATACCGGAAGACGATGATGTCTCCGCGCGCGGGCTGGCGGAAGCCGGGGAAGCGGTAGTAGAAGAACCGGTGCCCCTTGACCCCGAGATCGATCTCGGAGCCGTAGAGCATCTTGTTGATGAAGAGGTAGTCGCCGACGAGGAGCGTCTGCTCCATGGAGCCGGTCGGTATCTGGTACGCCTGGGCGACGACCCCACGGAACGTGACGACAAAGAGAACGCTGAATACGATCGCCCAGACCCACTCTTTGAGTGTCGATTCCCGTGCGGTGCTCTCCGAGGCCCGGGGCTTCTTTGGCTTGGAACTGCGCGATGCCATCCGATCCACCTCCTGGGTGCGGTGCAAAAATCCCCTCATGGGGATTATACCGCTACCGGGGCTCCGGCGGTTTCGGCGAAGGGGGGGCTATCCCGGCGAGGCGGGTGGGCTGAGCCAGGCCATGACGCGGTCGGCAATCCAACCGTGGTGGTAGACGCCGACATAGGCGACGACGATCAGGAGGAGGAGGACCGCAAGGATCTTCCGATCCTTCGCCGCGCGGGCTCTGGCCCGCTGGTCCATTTCGAAGAATTTCCAGAGCAGCTCGGCCTTCTCCTCGGCGGTGAGGACCCTGCCGGCCAGCAGCTTCTGGACGACCTTGGGAAGGCGCCGCGGATCGCCTCCGTAGCCGCCTGCCCACTCGGGCAGGGGCTGATCGAGGCGATCGGGAGCTTTCTCGATGCCCTTCTCATGACGATCCATGGCCATAGGAATTGTCCGGGCGTGCGACCCGCAATTCGACCTCCATCGCGGTTCGCAATGCCGGCTCTCAAAGCCTTGGGAATGTGTGGTGAGGGCCCGACCCCCTCGGGAAGCCTGCACGATCCGTGCCCTGGGAGGGCCTCGAACCGTCCCGGTTCGGGTGGCGCCCCCGCGCCGGTCAGGCCGGCACGGGTCAGCCGGTCCCGCCCGCCTCGATACCGGCGCTGGCGCCGAGCAGTCCCCGTAGCAGATCCCGCCAGATCGGCGCGAGCCACCACTTGAGGCCGATGTCGGCGATGAGGAGCGCCAGCGAGGCAACGAGGTAGCGCCTCACCGGCACGGGCGCCGTGCCGCGCGCGAAGATCCGCGGGTAGCCCCAGAGCGCGGCCGCGGTCCCGGCGAGGACGAACGAGACGACACGGCAGACCGACCACGGCGGCCAGGCCGTGGCCGCGGTGATGATCGGCATGGTCGAGGGATCGGCGTGCGAGACGACCCAGCCGACGTATCCGTTCATGTAGCCGAGGAGGAGCCCGCCGAGGAAGAGCGCCGCCGCGCCGACCGAGATGGCGGAGAGGCCCAGGACCAGCGCGTACTCCACGAGCACGCGGGGGAGGAAGAGCCGGATGCTTCCCTCGGCGCCCCTTCCCGTGGCGATCCACCGCAGCATCTCATCGCGATAGGCGCCCGCGTGCCAGATGGACTTGGCCGCCGCCTCCGGAAAGATGGCGCTGGCCGCGATCGTGGAGATGGAAAGCGCCAGCGCCCAGAGGAGCGAAACCGAGAGCGCCGCCTGGGGCTTCTGCTCCCGAATGAGGCGCGCGTAAACGACGGCGATCGGCACCACCGGCACGACCGCAAAGAGCGCCTGGTTGCGGAGCAAGAGGAGGATCCAGGGGAGCACGAGGGCCGGGATGACAGCGGTCAGGTAAGCGGATATCATGATGGCGCGCAGTATAGTCAACTCTCGTCTCGTTCCCACAAGGAGAAGTCGATGCTCCCGGAATATACGAGCACCTCCATGCTCGATTACTCGCGTCCCGAGCACGAAGCCGGGATGAAGAGCGCGCTCCAAGAAGTCCGCTCCCGCTTCGGGAACACGTATCCGCTCGTCATTGGCGGGAAGCGGATCCAGACCCAGGACACCTTCCAGAGCGCGAACCCCGCCAACCCGTCGGAGTGCGTCGGCAACTTTTCCAAGGCGGGTGTCGAGCACGTCGGCCAGGCGGTCGACGCCGCGGCCAAGGCGTTTGAGTCGTGGCGCTGGATGCCTGCCGAGGAGCGCGCCAACGTGGTGCTCCGCGCGGCGGGGATTCTTCGCCGGCGGCGCCATGAGATGAGCGCGACGATGGTGATGGAGGTGGGGAAGAGCTGGCCCGAAGCGGACGGCGACACCGCGGAGGCGATCGACTTCTGCGAGTTCTACGCCCGCGAGATGATCCGCTACGGCGGCCGCCAGCCGATCACCCCGTATCCGGGCGAGAACAACGTCTTCGAGTACATCCCGCTCGGGGTGGGCGTGGTGATCCCGCCCTGGAATTTCCCCTGCGCCATCGCGATGGGGATGACCGCCGCGACGATCGTCGCGGGCAACGCGGCCATCCTCAAGCCGAGCAGCGATTCCCCCCTTACCGCGTGGAAGATTTTCGAGATCTTCGAAGAGGCGGGAGCACCCCCGGGCGTCGTGAATTTCCTGAGCGGTCCGGGCGGGGCGATCGGGCGACGCGCTGGTGGAGCATCCCAACGTCCGGTTCGTGGCGTTCACGGGATCGATGGAAGTGGGGGTGGGGATCAGCGAGAAGGCGGCCAAGGTTCAGAAGGGGCAGATCTGGATCAAGCGGGCGATCCTCGAGATGGGCGGGAAGGACTTCACGATCGTCGACGAGGGCGCCGATCTCGAGGCCGCCGTGAACGGGGTCTTCGCGGGCGCGTTCGGATTTCAGGGGCAGAAGTGCTCCGCCTGTTCGCGCGCCATCGTCCACAAGAGCCTCTACGGCGAATTCTTGGAGAAGCTCGTCGTCAAGACCAACGCCATGACGGTCGGTCCCACGGAGAAGAGGGAGAATTTCCTCGGCCCGGTGGTGAGCGCGCGGGCGGAGAAGACGATCCTGGGCTACATGGAAGTGGGAGCGAAGGAAGGCCGGGTGGCGGCGGGCGGCGGGAAGCACTCCGGCCCGGGCTACTTTCTCAAGCCGACGATCGTGGCCGACGTAAAGCCGAGCGCGCGGATCGCGCAGGAAGAAATCTTCGGCCCGGTCTTGGCGGTGATCCCGGCCGGATCGTTCGAAGAGGAAATCGCGATCGCCAATGGGACGATCTACGGATTGACCGGCGCCTACTATTCCCGCGATCGCGCCAAGGTCGTGGAGGCCAAACGCCGGCTCCACGTGGGGAACCTCTATATCAACCGCAAGTGCACCGGGGCTTTGGTCGGGATCCATCCGTTCGGCGGGTTCAACATGAGCGGGACCGATTCCAAGGCGGGCGGGCGGGATTACCTGGGGCTCTTCCTCCAGGGCAAGGTGGTCACCGAGCTGGTCGGCTAGCCGGAGTAGCGGGCATCCCCGAGCGCTCCTCGATCGCGGCGAGCACGTCGCGGGCAAAGGAGGGCAGGGTGTCGTCCCGAGCCCCCATGACCACGGCCCGGTCGCGCGGGCGAACTCCCTCGGCGATCGCCTGCGCGGCGTTGGCCCTCGTCGCGGCAAGCCGCGCGTCGACCCCCGCGCGCCGCAGCTCCTCGACAAGCTCCTCGGATCGGATCGAGCGGTCGGCCGTGCCGCCGGCATCGTAGATCGGCGCGAGGAGGAGATGATCGTCGCGGCCAAGACCCGCCCGAAACGTCTCCACGAGCTGCTCGCGGAAGAAGCGCGTGGGGCCATAGCCGTGGGGCTGGTAGTAGATCCAGAGCGATCCCACCGGGCGGAGCGCCTCCAGCGCGGCGGCGATCTTGACGGGGTTGTGGCCGAAATCGTCGAAGACGTCGACTCCGCCCGCCTCGCCAACCCGCTCCAATCGCCGGCGTACGCCCCGGAACGACGAGAGGGCTTCGGCGGCCCGTGGAAGGGGGACGCCCGCGGCGACCGCCGCGGCGATGGAGAAGAGCGCGTTCTCGACCGTGATGCCGCCCGGGAAGGGGACGGTCACTGGAACGCCGTCGACTTCAAACCGCGCGGAATCGCTTCCGAGCCGAATCGAAGTCGCGAGCAGATCGGGCTTGGCCCAGGTCAACGCCCCCGCCACCGCGACGTTCAATCGGGGGAGCGCCTCAGGGCAGGTGACCCGCTCCAGCACCGGATCGCCGACGTGGATCACCGCCCGCTCTCGGGTCTTCGCGAGCAGCGCCTCGAACGCCCGAGCGGTTTCGTCGATCTCCTTGTGGTCGCGGCTCAGGTTCGTGAGGACGGCGATCGCGGGGGCGAACTCGGCGACGCTCCCATCGCTCTCGTCGGTCTCCACGACGAACCACTCGGTCCGTCCCACGCGCAAGCTGCCCGGGGCGACCGCGCCTTCCAGGTCCACGGCGGGGCCGCCTCCCAGGAAGGTGGGGTCCAGTCCCGACTCGACCAGGATGTGGGCCGTCATGGCGGTGACCGTCGACTTCCCGCTCGTTCCCGCGATCGCGATCGCGCGCCGGGTGCTGGCGATCCCCGCGAGGAAGGACCCGCGCCGGATGCTCGCGACGCCCAGCTCCGCGGCGCGGCGGAAGTCGGGATTCGCCGCTTCGACAGCCGTGGAGTGGATGAACGCCCGAAGTTCCGGGGTCACCCCGCTCCCGTCCTGGGGCAGGAGCCGCACGCCGGCCCTCCGCAGCGCGTCGAAGGAGGGAAGCGCGAGGCCGCGGTCCAGGTTTCGATCCGATCCGGAAACCTCGGCCCCGAGCGACGCGGCGAGGATCGCGAGCGGGGTCATTCCGCTCCCGCCGACGCCGCTAAAGTGGTAGCGGCGTCCCCGGAAGGGCTGTGTTTCAATGCTGTCGATCATCCGCGCAGTCTCGGTCCGAGGTCGAGCACGGTCAAGCTTCCGTTGTGAGGCAATCCGGAGGTGCACCCCATGACGGCCTTCCTCCGCTTCGCCATCATCGGCGCATTCGCGAGCGCCGGATGCCTCTTTTCCACCGATTCTCGCGCCCAATCCGCCGGCGCGCCCCCGTCGGCCGAGGCCCGGACGAAGCTCTTGCGCTGCGCGAAGGGTTTGATCACGGACTCAAAGCTTCGGGTCACGTTCCGGGAATCGAGCCAGACGCGTTGGACCGGCCGGTTCGCCGGGCTGAGCGGCGACTCCACCTTGCTCCTCGCCATGGCCGGTCGGGCGGGCCCGGCGCCAATTTCGGTCTCGCGAGTCGCCCTGGTCGAGGAACCGGATGGGGTCGATCGGCATACCTTCGTTGGAGCCTTGGTCGGGTTTGGGCTGGGAGCGCTGCTCGCAGGGAGTGAGCAGGGCGGCGATTCCTTCGAGGACCTGAGCGACTGGAGCGTCCCGGTCTATACGCTTTCCGGCCTTCTCCTCGGCGCCGGGGTCGGATACTTGATCACGTCGGAGCGCTGGGCAGCCCGCTGCAACTTCGATCCAGGAAGTGAGCGTGGAGGGCAAGGCCGTTGACCGGGTTCGAACGAGGCGGGTAAGATCATCGGCTTACGGATCGACGGGGCTGTAGCTCAATTGGGAGAGCGCTTGACTGGCAGTCAAGAGGTAGCGGGTTCGATCCCCGCCAGCTCCACATCCCCTACGGCCGGACCGCGGCCGCGACATTCCCGGCCGCGCCGCCCGTTCCGACACCGCTCCGCCACGCGACGGCCGCCTGGAGCGCGCGGTCGGCAGCCACAAAGCTGACCCCGTTCCGCGCCGCAATCCCCACGTAATTCTCTCGAAGCGAATCGATCAGGTACCGAAGTCCCCGCTCCATGGCGAACATCGATCCGCCGAGACGCCGTTCCGCATCCTTCGATGATTGAACGAGCACGTTTAAGCTGTCCGCGCAAACGAAGAGGTCGAGCACGCGAGCCGCGAACGAATCGTCGTCGAGCGCGCCGAGGCGTAGTTCTTCCCGCGCCCGGGTCAGATCGGCGCAGATCCGGTTGAACTCGGGGAGGATGGTGCGGAGGTCCGGCGCGGGCTCGCCCAGGGCGCACTTCGGCGTGGGCGCCACGTCGAGCAACGTCAGAATGGCGGTGAGAAGCAACGCTCTCTTGGCCAGGGCGAGCTGCCCGGGCGGACGGAAGCAGTGGTCCATATCGCCTTCTTTCCAGGGAGGCCCCCGGCCTCAACCAATTCATCGGCGGTGAAAGCTGCGGACTTGACGGCGAAAGCCGCCCTACCAGGCACGGGGAAGGTGGCTGGCCAAGGCCATTTCGGCGGGCCGGATTGACGAGACCCGGTGGCTTTGGTAGCCTTCTTGGGATGCGTCGCCATCCCAATCTCCTTCACGGCAAACGACTTTCGTCGGCCCTCCCGCTCCTTCTTTCGGTTTCCTGCGTCCTGGGTCCAACGGCAAGTCGGGCTCAGGACCGCGATCTACCCCCACCCGTCGTTGCGCCCAAAGTCGCCATCTACGACCCGGGACAGCCGATCCAGCGAAAGGTGCTGAAGAACGGGGTACGGCTCCTGGTTCAGGAGCAGCGGACCAGCGAGCGTGTGGGCGGCGTCGTCGGTTTGAGGATGGGCACCCGCTACGAGAAGGAAGAGGAATCGGGCGTGAGCCAGATCATCATGCGCTCCCTCTCCTCCGGCACCCACAACAGGAGCTCCGGCGAGCTACAGCTGGAGCTGATGGCGGCCGGAGCTTCCCTGGAGGCGGGAGCGGGTCCCGACATCGGGCAGGTCTCGATCGCCACGACGCGCGAACAGGCGTTGAAGGCGGTCGACATGCTCTCCGACGTCGTGCTCCATCCCGCGTTTCCCGACACGGCATTTGAATCGGCGCGCACCTACTTCATGTCCCGCGCCTCCGACGAGGTGGAGGGCCCGCTTTCGGGCACCTACACGATCTTCCTCCGAACGATGTACCGGGGAACCCCTTTCGAGCGGCCGGCCTTCGGACGAATCCAATCGATCTCGGAGTGCCGCAGGGGCGACATGATCGCGCTCTACAAGAAACTATTCGTCGGGGGAAACCTCACGGTCAGCTTCGTTGGAAATTTCGACGGGAAGAAGGTGATGTCCGCCCTGGAAAAGGCCTTTGCCGGAGCGCCGCCCGGAGCGCCGCCGACCCCCGTGGCCGGCGACCCGATTCCATTGGCGGCGGATACCCTCATCAGCGAGCCTCGATCCTACGTCGCGCAATCGCTGGTATACGGCTTTCCGGCACCCGGCTACGACGACCCCGACTACCCGGCCTTCCAGGTCATCGATTCCTACCTCCGGTCGGGCGACCGCTCGCCGATCACCTACTGGCTCCCGGAGCGCCGCTTGGCCACGAGCGTCGGCGTGATGTATCCACGGTATCCAAAACGCTCGTCGATCACGGTCTACTTCGGCGCGACCCTGGCCACGTGGAAGGCGGCGCGCGACACGGTCGTCTCCGTATTCCACCAGTTGGCGACCTCCCCGCTCGACGAGGGGGACTGGCCGGTGCACATGCGCCGGGTTCAGCAAGGATTCTTCCATGAGCAGAGCAACCCGCTCGTACGCGCCCGGGATCTCTCGCGGTACGAGACGCTGGGCTTGGGCGTCGACTTCCCCAGGCGGTTTGAAACGCGCCTCCTGGCGCTAAAGCCTGAGGATGTCCGCGACGCCGCCGCGCGCTGGTTCACGCACGCATGCGAGGTCACGCTCGTGCCTTCGAGGGATGGCTCCCGACCCTAACGCCGGCCGCGGGACGCGGCCGGCTGGAGAGGGAACGGGCTCGTGAGTGACCCGGTCAATTTCGTCCTGCTGTTTCCCCCGCTCCTGTTCGCGCTCACGGTTCATGAACTTTGCCACGGGCTCGCGGCGCTCCGGCTTGGCGATCCGACGGCAAAGCTGATGGGCCGCCTCACCCTGAATCCGCTCGCGCACCTCGATCCACTCGGATGCATCGTGTTTTTCTTCCCGCCGCACATCGGGTGGGCCAAGCCGATTCCCGTCGACGTTCGTTACCTGAAACATCCGAGACGGGACATGATGTGGATCGCCCTCGCGGGGCCCGTGTCCAACATCATCCTGGCGTTCCTGTTCGGGATGATCTTGCGGGGGCTGGACGCCTCGGGGCACAGCTTTTCCGGCCGCGTGGAGACCGCATTGGTCCGGATGGTGATGTGGAGCGTCGTGCTCAATCTGAGCTTGGCGATTTTCAACATGATCCCGATATTCCCGCTGGATGGGTCCAAGGTGCTCACCGGTCTCTTGAACCCGATCGCGGCCGCGCGCTTTCAAGCGCTGGAGCCGGTCGGGCCGTTCTTGCTCTTGGGATTGATCCTGATCGGTTCGCTCACCGGCGTGAGCTTGATCGGGATGCTCGTGGGCCCGTTTGTCAGCCGCGTCGGGAGCCTCTTCACCGGCGGGATTCTGTGACCGCGGCTGCCCCGAAGCGGCCGCGAATCCTGAGCGGCATGCGGCCGACCGGGAAGCTCCACCTCGGGAACTACCTGGGGGCGCTTCAGAATTGGGTCGCGCTCCAGGACTCGTCCGAGAACTTCCACATGGTCGCGGACTGGCACGCGCTGACGACCGACTACGAGAACGTCGCGCAGATCGCTCCGAACACGATCGAGATGGTGACGGACTGGCTGGCGGCCGGCATCGATCCGGAGCGCAGCCCAGTCTTCATCCAGTCGCGGGTGAAGGAGCACGCCGAGCTTCACCTGCTCTTCTCGATGCTCGTGACGACCAGCCGCCTCGAGCGAAACCCCACGGTCAAGGAACAGGTTCGCGACCTGCACCTCGAGCAGACCATGAGCTACGGCCACCTGGGCTACCCGGTCCTCCAGGCCGCGGACATCCTCCTCTACAAGGCCAACCTCGTGCCCGTCGGCGAGGATCAGGTGCCGCACGTGGAGGTGACCCGGGAGATCGCCCGGAAATTCAACGCGCTCTACGGCGAGGTGTTTCCCGTGCCGGAGGCCAAGCTGACCCACTTCCCGCGCCTCCCGGGCCTCGACGGCAAGCGGATGAGCAAATCGCTGGGCAACACGGTGCTCCTCTCCGACACGCCGGAGGAGATCGAGGCGAAGATACGAACCTCCTACACCGATCCGAAGAAGCTCCGCGTCAACGACCCCGGAAATCCGGACGGATGCGTCGTCTTCGCTTATCATCGAGCCTTCAACGCCGAGCACGCCCCTCACATCGACGCGCTCTGCCGCGCGGGGAAGCTGGGGTGCGTGGCCGACAAGAAGGATCTCTCGCGCATCCTCGCGGACAGGCTGGCGCCGTTCCGGGAGCGCCGGAGGGAGCTGGAGTCGAAGCCCGAGAAGGTCCTGGAGGCGCTTCGCTACGGCGAGGAGAAGGCGCGCGCCATCGCGGAGCAGACGATGCGCGAGGTACGGGAAGCGATGAGGCTGCCATGACCGACCCCACCAGCCACGAATCGGGCGCGGAGGTTTCCGAGGGACACTCGCCGATCCGGGTCCAGATCCCGGTCTTCGAGGGCCCGCTCGATCTCCTGCTCCACCTGATCCAGCAGGATGAGCTGGAGATCACCGACATCCCGATCGCCAAGATCACCCGCCAGTACTTGGAGACCCTCGAGCTGATGCGCGAGCTCGATCTGGAGGTGGCCGGCGAGTTCTTGGTGATGGCGGCGACCCTGATGCGGATCAAAGCCCGGATGCTCCTGCCGCCGGCCGTGACGGAAGAGGAGGAGGAGGATCCGAGGAAGGGCCTCGTCCGCCAACTATTGGAATACAGCCGGTTCAAGGAGGCGGCCCAGGATTTGGGACGGCTCGAGACCGAACGGAGGCTTCTCTTCGAGCGGGGCTCGCCGGCGCAGCTCGAGGATCCGGAGTCGCGGGAGCTGCTCCCGGTGAGCCTGTTTCGCCTGATGGACGCGCTCAAGGCCGTTCTTTCGCGCCAGGCCCCACCCATCGTCCACACCGTCAACGCCGAGCCGTTGAGCCTGGAAGAGGCGATCGGCATGATGCGGGGGCAGCTGCTCTCGACCCCCCGCGTGCTCTTCGAGGAGCTGCTGGAACGATTCGTCACCCGACTGGAGAAGATCACTGCGTTTCTGGGGCTGCTCGAGCTCTTGAAGCAGGGAACCGTCGCGGCGGCCCAGGAATCGCTGTTTGGCCCGATTTGGATCCGCTGGCTGGGGGACGCCGTTTTGGCCCCGGTCGTCGTGGAAGAGGAGACCGCCTGATGCCGACGCAGAAGCAGATCGTGGAGGCGCTGCTGTTCGCGAGCGATTCACCGGTCGGGCTCTCGACCCTGGTCGAGGTGCTGGACGGCCCGGGACCGGATGAGGTCGTGGAGATCCTTCGCCAGCTGGGGAACGATTTCGAGACGGGCGAGCGCGGGGTTGTGATTGCCGAGATCGCGGGGGGATACCAGATTCTCTCCCGAAAGGATTGCTCGCCGTGGATCGAGCAGATGCTCCGCTCGCGGCGAAAGGTCAGGCTCTCGCGGGCCGGCCTGGAAACGCTGGCCATCGTGGCCTACAAGCAGCCGATCACCAAGGTGGAGATCGATTCCATCCGCGGCGTTGATTCCGGTGGATCCCTCCACACGCTCCTCGAGCGAAGCCTGGTGCTGATCAAGGGGCGCTCCAAGGGTGTCGGCAGGCCGCTCCTATATTCCACGGCCCCCGAGTTCCTCTCGTACATGGGGATCAACGAGCTCACCGATCTTCCGGAGCTCAAGGAATTGGGCAACGTCTTGGAAGACCGCGAGCGGGCCCAGGAGGAGATCGAGCTCGAGGGTGCGACTTAATCTCTTCCTCGCGCGGGCGGCGGGTGGCTCCCGCCGCGAAGCGGACGGCTGGATCCAAGAGGGCCGCGTGCAGGTCAACGGCGCGCCGCCGCAATCGATCGGGATCTCGGTCCGGCCCGGCGAGGATCGCGTCACCCTCGACGGAACATCGGTCGAACTCCCTCGCGAACACCGCTATCTCGCCTACCACAAGCGGCGTGGCCTCCTCGTAAGCCGGCGAGGTCAGGGGGGGCGACAGACGATCTTCGACGTGCTGGGGGACCGGGCGCACGGGCTCCACGCGGTGGGACGGCTCGACCTCGATTCCGAAGGTCTGCTCCTGCTCACCGACGACGGCGCGCTCTCCGAGGCGCTCCTTCATCCCCGAACCGGTCTCTTGAGGCGGTATCGCGTCTGGGTCCGGCCCATTCCCACGCCGGCGGCGCTCCGCAACCTGACGACGGGATCACACGTCGAAGGAGAACGGGTCGCGCCGCTGCGCGTCGTCCTCGAGGGCGCGCGCGAGGGGCGCGGCGTCCTCCTCATCGATCTGGCGGAGGGGAAGAAGCGCGAGGTTCGCCTGCTCGCGCGGGCGGCGGGCCTCGAGGTGGAGCGGCTCGTCCGGATCCAGTTCGGCCCCGTGCACCTCGGAACGCTTCGCGCCGGCGGGCTTCGCGCTCTCGATCACGCCGAGGTGAAGGCGCTCCAGGCGGAGGCTTTCCGCGTTCGGCCCCACGGTGCTAGACTGCGGTGACCTTTTCGATTCGCACGGAGAAAAACCGGGTGGCGCTCCCCACGGTGGAGTCAATTCGACCAGAAATCCGCTCCCTCCAACCCTACGTTCCCGGGAAGCCCGTCGAGGAATTGGAGCGCGAGCTGGGCATCTCGGGCGCGGCCAAGCTCGCCTCCAACGAGAACCCGCTCGGTCCGTCGCCGCTCGCCGTCGCCGCCATTGTGGCCGGTGTCCACGGGGTGAACCGCTATCCCGACGGCAGCTCGTACTATCTCCGCGAGGCGCTGGCCGCTCATTGGAATGTCCCGATGGAGTGGATCGCGGTTGGCTCCGGATCGAATGACCTGATCGACGTTCTGTGCAGGATTCATCTGGGACCAGGGGACGAGGCGGTCATGTCCGATCCCTCGTTCATCATGTTCGCGATCGCCGTCCGGGTCGCGGGCGGAACGCTCGTCAAAGCGCCCGGGAAGTCGATGTTCCACGATCCTCCCGCCATGCTCCGGGCCATCACCGATCGCACCAAGGTCGTCTACATCTCCAACCCGGACAATCCGACCGGCACGATGGTGGGCCGGCGCGCCATGGACGATTACTTCCGACAGGTGCCGGAGCACGTGCTCACGATCCTGGACGAAGCCTATTTCGAGTACGTCACCGATGCCGATTACCCGAACGGCCTGGAGTATCTGCGCCAGGGTCGGCGCGTGGCCGTCACCCGGACCTTTTCCAAGGTCTACGCGCTGGCCGGCCTCCGCGTCGGATACGGATTTTTCCCCGCCGACCTGGCCGCCATGGTCCACCGAGTACGGTTGCCGTTCAACGTCACGAGCCTGGGGCAGGCCGCGGCCAAGGCCTCGTTGGGGGATGCCGAGCAGGTTCGTCGGAGCAGGGCGCTCAACGCGGAGGGCCTCGCCTACTTTCAGCGCGAGCTGCCGCCCCTGGGAATTCAGCTCACGCCGACGTGGGCCAACTTCGTCCTGGCCCGCTTCCCGGGTTCCGCGGTGGACGCGGCACGCTCGCTCGAACGTCAGGGAATTATCATCCGCCCCCTGATCGCCTTTGGCCTCAGCGCCGAATTCGCCCGCATCAGCGTCGGGCTTCGCCCCGAGAACGAACGACTCGTCGAGAGCCTCCGCCGAATCTTGTGACCCGCGCGACGGTCCGGCCGGGAAAACCCCTCAAGGGCGCTTGTCGAGTGCCGGGAGACAAGTCCATCACGCAGCGCGCCGTCCTCCTGGGCGCGTTGGCCCGGGGCGAAACCCGGATCCATCGAGGCAACGACGGAGCCGATGCGCGGGCGGCGCTCGGCATCGCGCGAGCCATCGGCGCCAAAGTCCGGCATCGGACCGAGGACGAGTGGACGATCGAAGGCGGGTCCCTCATCGAGAGCGATCGGATCCTCGACGCGCGAAATTCGGGGACCGCGCTCCGGCTCTCGATGGGGCTCCTGGCGGCGCAGCCCTTCTTCTCGGTCTTGACCGGGGACGGCTCCCTCCGAAATCGACCGGTGAGGCGGGTCATCGAGCCGCTCCGGCGCCTCGGCGCCGAGATCACGGCGCGGGGGGAGGACCACTACCCTCCCGTCGCCATCCGCGGTCGCGCTCTTCGAGGCGCCGAGATCCGGACTCCGGTCGCCAGCGCGCAGGTGAAGAGCGCGGTGCTGCTCGCCGCCATCCAGGCGGAGGGCCGGACCGTGGTCGAGGAGCCCGCGCCGACGAGAGACCACACCGAGCGGATGTTGCCCCTCTTTGGCGCGGCGATCGAGCGCTCGGGGACGAAGGCGATCGTGGAAGGGCCCGCGGCGCTCCGGGCGGCCGAAATCCGCGTGCCAGGCGATCTCTCGGCGGCCGCGTTTCTCCTCGCCGCCGCCGCGCTCGTTCCGCGGTCCGATCTGACGATCACCGACGTTGGAGTCAACCCGACGCGCCGGGCGTTCCTGGATCTCCTCATCGCGGCAGGCGCCCGCCTGGAAACGGGGGCCGACCGCTCCTTCGAGAACGAGCCGGTCGCGGATTTCCGAATCCGCTCGGGGACGCTCGCGCCGTTTCGCGTGGGCGCGGAGGAGGCAGGGGGTCTCATCGATGAGCTTCCCCTGGTCGCCGTCTTGGCGGCGTTCGCGTCGGGGGAGAGCACGATCCGCGGGGCGGGGGAGCTCCGGGTCAAGGAGTCCGATCGCATCGCCGCGGTCGCCGCCGGGCTCCGGGCGATCGGCGTCTCCGTCGAGGAGCACGAGGACGGGTGGACGATTCAGGGCAGCCCCACGGTCCGAGGCGGGACCGTGGAGGCGCGCCACGATCACCGGATCGCAATGGCCTTCCTGGTCGCCGGCCTCAGGGCCAAGCAAGGCGTGACGGTAATCGGCGCCGACGCGGCCAGCGTTTCGGATCCCGGATTTCTGACGCGGCTGCGACGGGTCTCGCGTTGAAGCCATTCGTCGTCGCCATCGACGGACCGGCGGGGGCGGGGAAGAGCGCGACCGCCCGGGGGGTAGCGGCCCGGCTCGGTCTCACCCACGTCGACTCGGGAGCGATGTATCGGGCCGTCGCCTGGGTGGCGACGGCTCACGGCGTCTCGCTCGACTCGGAGCCGGAGCTCCTCCGAGTTCTCGACGTGCTCCGCTGGCAGTGGGCGGGCCGGGATGGGCTCAAGATCGGCGGGGAACCCGTCGAGCACCACATCCGGAATGCCGAGGTCGGGGACGCGGCCTCGCGGGTCGCGGTCCATCCCGGGCTCCGCCGACGCCTGGTGAAGCTCCAACGGGGCCTCGCGAGGCCTCCGGGAATCGTGATGGAAGGGCGCGACATCGGAACCGTCGTTTTCCCGCGGGCTGACCTCAAGATGTTTCTCACCGCATCGGTGGAAGCCCGTGCCAAGCGGCGCTTTGAGGAGTTGAGGGCCCGGGGCGATCCCGCCGACCTCTCCGCGATCGAGGCTGCCATAAGGGAGCGGGACCAGAGGGACAGTGCGCGCGAGACGAGCCCGCTCGTGGCGGCCCCGGACGCCTTTCCGCTCGATACCACCCACCTCTCCTTGGAAGAGCAGGTGGACCTCGCGGCCCACTGGGCGGAGCTGGCCCGGCTCGGCCCGGGGCGGATGACCCTCTTCCACGCCTTGAGCCGGGAGGTGGTGGTGAACTTCGCCCGGCTGTTTCTGCGCTATCGGGTGGAGGGCCGGGAGTATATCCCTCGAAAGGGACCGGTGATCCTGGCCTGCAATCACATCTCTTTCTGGGACCCTCCCCTGGTCGGGGCGTGGGTCAACCGGACGCTCCACTACCTGGCCAAGGCGGAATTATTCGAGAATAGGGTTTTCGGAGCGATGCTAACCGCCTATAATTGCATCCCGATCCAGCGGGGGCCCCAGGCACGGTCGGCGTTGCGCGGTGCCGAAGGGGTTCTGGATCGCGGGGGCGCGGTCCTCATCTTCCCTGAGGGCACGCGCAGCAAGAGCGGGTCCCTTCTGCCGCCTCGGAGTGGAATCGCGCACTTGGCGGCTGTTTCCCGCGCCCCGGTCGTGCCCGCCCGCATCTCAGGTTCCAACCAGATCCGCCGCTCCATGCTGCGGCAGGTTGTAATTCGATTGAGGTTCGGCTCGCCGTTGATGCCTCCGGTGGGGGCGGCGGGGAGCCGGGAGGACGGGAGCGTGTTCGCGCGGCGGGTCATGGACGCCATCGCGGCGATCCCGGGTGAACGGGAGAAGCCCTGATCATGGAGAGATGCCGATGGAAGTGATCGTCGCCGACAACGCCGGCTTCTGTTTTGGCGTGAAGCGGGCCATCAAGATGGCAAACGAGGCGATCGACCGGGAGCCCGGGAACGTGACGGCCCTCGGTCCCCTCATCCACAACCCCCAAGTCGTGGACGCGTTCCGTCGACGCGGCCTGGAGGTCGTGAAGGAGATGGAAGAGATCGACGAGGATTCGACCGTCATCATCCGCTCTCACGGTGTCGGCCCGTCGGTCATCGACGGCGCGGCGCGGCGAGGGCTCAAGGTGGTAGACACCACCTGCCCGTTCGTGACCAAGGCGCAGCAATACGCCGCCAAGTTGATCGAGGAGAACTACAAGGTCGTGATGATCGGCGACAAGAGCCACCCCGAAGTGATCGGCGTCGTGGCCTACACAAACCAGAAGGCGATCGTGATCAACACCGTCGCGGAAGCCGAGGCGCTCAAGTTCATCCCGCGCATGGGCGTGGTCTTTCAGACGACCCACTCGATCGGGCACGTGCAGGAAATCGTGGGGGCCCTCCTGAAACGGGGGAAGGAAGTGCGGGTCTTCAACACGCTCTGCGGCGCCACCACCTCCATGCAGAAGACGGCCGTGGAGCTGGCGCCGGAGGTCGACGCGATGGTGATCGTCGGCGGACGCCAGAGCGCGAACACCGCGCAGCTCGCGGAGGTCTGCCGACGGGTGAATCCCCGGGTTCATCAGATCGAATCGGCGGACGAAATCGACGAGCATTGGTTCGAAGGGCTTCGCGTCATCGGCGTGTCGGCCGGCGCGTCGACCCCCGACGAGGTGATCGCCGAAGTCGTCGACCGAATCGCCCAAGTCGAGCCCGAGGCGACGGGCGCATAACCGAGGCACCACCGGCCGCTCCAGGCCGAATTTCATAGAAACAGGGGGAAACTCGACAGAATGGTTCGACGGCATGACGAAGAAGTGGATGTGAAGGACGACGCGGGGGAGGAATCCGACGTCGAGGTCAAGCCGCGTCGGAGGAAGCCCACGACGCGGCTGATCCACGAGGATGGGGCGGAGGACTCGGGGGGAACGGCGGTAGGCGTCTCGGAGCTAGACCCGGACGATGAAACCGCGAGCTCGATGGGGCAGTGGCTCCAGCTCTACGAAGATTCGCTGAAGGATCTCGAAGAGGGAGAGATCGTCCGCGGGCGCGTCCTCAAGATCGACGAGAAGGAAGTCACGGTCGACGTCGGCTTCAAGTCCGAAGGCGTCATCCCGGTCGAGGAGTTCCCGGACCTGGAAGGAGTCAAGGTCGGGGACGAGATCGAGGTCTTCCTCGAGAAGATGGAAAACCAGGACGGCCTGGTCGTCCTCTCCAAGCAGCGCGCCGACTTCGTCAAGGTCTGGGACCGCGTCAAGACCGCGGCCGACAAGGGCGAGCTGGTCGAAGGAAAGCTGGTGCGGAAGATCAAGGGCGGCGTGGTGGTCGACCTCTACGGGGTCGAGGCGTTCCTCCCGGGCTCCCAGATCGCGCTGCGCCAGGTCCAGAACGTCGACTCCCTGCATCGGCCAGACTGATGGAGTTCAAGATCATCAAGCTGAACAAGCGACGGCGGAACATCGTGGTGTCGCGGCGCGCCGTGCTCGAGGAGCAGCGCGCCAAGCAGAAGAACGAGATCATCCAGGAGCTGGCCAAGGATCAGATTCGCGAGGGCGTCGTCAAGAACATCACCGACTTCGGCGCGTTCGTGGACCTGGGCGGCATCGACGGCCTGCTGCACATCACCGACATGTCGTGGGGCCGCGTCAGCCACCCCTCCGAGCTCGTCTCGATCGGCGACAAGGTACGGGTCAAGGTGCTCTCTTCGATCCCGAGAAGGAGCGCATCTCGCTCGGCCTGAAGCAGCTCACACCCGTACCCGTGGGAGGACGTGGACAAGAGCTACCAGGTCGGCCAGCGGATCAAGGGGAAGGTCGTCTCGATCACCGACTACGGCGCCTTCGTCGAGCTGGAGAAGGGCGTCGAGGGCCTGATCCACATCTCCGAGATGTCCTGGACGCGACACGTCCGGCATCCGTCCAAGGTCGTCGCGATCGGGGATCAGATCGAGGCGATGGTCCTCAAGGTCGACAAGGAGAACGAGAAGATCTCGCTCGGCCTCAAGCAGATCGAGCCCGATCCGTGGCTCACGCTGGACGAGCAGCTTCCCGATCGGCACGCGGTTGACGGGAAAGGTCCGCAACCTGACCAACTTCGGCGCCTTCGTCGAGCTCGAGGAGGGGATCGACGGGCTGGTGCACATCTCCGACATGTCCTGGACCCGGCGTGTGGTCCACCCGAGCGAGGTGCTGAAGAAGGGCGACAAGGTCGACGTCGTGGTCCTCTCCATCGACAAGGAGCGCCGCCGGATCTCGCTCGGCCTGAAGCAGGTGAGCGAGGATCCGTGGCCGACTCTGGCCGAGCGCTATCTCCCCGACATGATCGTGAAGGGGAAGGTCGTCCGCCTGCTCGACCGCGGCGTCATCGTGGACCTGGAGGACGGCCTCGAGGGATTCATTCCGCTCTCGCAGCTCGGGATCGAGGGGCTCAAGAAGCCATCCGACAGCTTCAAGGCGGAGGACGTGCTCGAGCTGAAGGTGACGCGGGTCGACACGCCAGGCGCACCGGATCATCCTGAGCGTCAAGGCATGGCTGGCCGATCAGGACGCGGCGGCGCAGGCGGCGTTCCAGGAACGATTCAAGCCCCAGCCCTCCGCAGGCGACGAGGCCAGCCCGAGCGTCGTCGAGGAGCCAGGGGACGCCGGAATGCCCGCGTAGCCGCGGGACGCCAGAGCAAGAAACCCGCGAACCCGAGGGGCGCACCCGAGCCCCTCGGGTTTCGCTTTGGACGGGGAGCTGTTGATCGGCCGGATGGCGTTGGCTATCCTCACGCGCGGCCGGTGGACGACTCCTCACGCCCCACGGAGGGACCGTCATGTGGTTACTGAAGAACGCGGGTTGGCTCCTCATCTTCGCCGTCGCGGGATGGTTCGGTTTCGAGAACCGGAACGAGACGGTCTCCAGCCTTCATCTCGCCGGTAGGCACTACGCGCAGGCGCCGCTGGTTCTGGTCGTCTTCGTCACGTTCATCATCGGGATGTTCTGCGCCTTCGTCCTCACGCTCTTCCACCAGCTCAGGGTTCGCTCGGCCATGGGCCGCGTGAGCCGCGAGAACCAGGATCTGAAGCGGGAGCTGAGCCAGCTCCGCAACCTCCCGCTCGAAGATTTGCGGCTCGGGGGCACGGTCGAGGCGCGGAAGGGATGAGCGATTTCATCACCGTCCTGCTCGTGGGCGGGCTCCTCGCCGCGGTCGGCTACGCGGCGTGGGCTCTCTCCCGCGACGCGGCGGGGCAGACCGAGAAGCCGGAGACGCCCTACCAGCAGGGGCTGGACGCGCTCCTGGCGGGCCACCGGGAAGAGGCCCTCCAGGCATTCGCCGAGAGTGTCCGTATCGACAGCGACAACATCGATGCGTACATCCACCTGGCCAACCTGCTTCGGGAGCAGGGCGAGGTGCCGCGGGCCCTCCATATCCATCGCGAGCTCCTGGTGCGCGCGGGGCAGTCGCAGAGCCAGAACCGGGCGGTGCGGGAGGGGCTGGTCTACGACCTCATCGCGGCGGGAAAAGCCGCCGAAGCGGTCGAGGAGGCGAAAGAGCTCCACGAGCTCGACCGGAAGAACGAGAGCGCCCTGCGGCTCCTGTTACGGGCGCACGAGGCCGCTCGCGATTGGGAGCAGGCCTACGAGGCCCGAGCCGAGATCGCCAAGAACTTCGGCGAACGAAACGGGGAGGGGTTGGCACGCTATCGGGCCGCGATCGGCGAGATCTACCTCCGCGACGGAAAGTTGGAGGAGGCGAAGCGCCAATTCAAGTCGGCGCTCCGCCTGCGTCGCGACGAGCCGGCGGCGCTTCTTCGCCTCGGGGACATTTACTATGAATCGAATCGCGGGGAGCGCGCGACGGTCCTCTGGAAGGCGCTCGCCGAGGCGCATCCCGCGTTCTCCCACCTCGTGCTGGAGCGGCTCGAAGCCTCTTACTTTGAGAATGGGCGGTTCGGCGAAGTGGGGCAGGCATACGAAGAGATGCTGGCCCGAAACCCGAGGGACGTTCGGATCCACCTCGCGCTTGCCCGCGTGCACCTCAAGAAGGGGGATCTGGGCGACGCCGGGCGGATCCTGAACGAAGCTCTCGAAATCGAGCCCGACTCGGTCCCCGCGCGCCTTCTCACCGCGGACCTCTACCGCCGTCGGGGCGACCTGTCGCGCGCTCTCGACGAGATGGAGTCGCTGATGCGGGGAATGGGATCGGGTGAGGTCTACGTTTGCTCGGCCTGCGGCGAGCAGAGTGAGGAGTACTGGTCGCGATGCCCCAGCTGCTTCAGTTGGTCCCGCCGTTCATGAGGCGAGCCCTCTCCGGCATCGTCGGACTGTTCCTCGCGGCGGCCCTGTCCTGGGGCGCGAGCCCGCCATCGAACCCGGCCACGCCCGAAACAGATCGGACCTCGCCCGAGGAGCGTCGGATCGTGCAAGCCATCGACGCCTTGGCCCAAGGACGGGTCGACGAATCCCGCCCGCTCTTTGAAGCGGTGCCGGTCGCGCGGGTGCCGAAGGGGAAGGAAGACGACTACGCGTACCTCAAGGCGATGCTCATCGAGGACGGCAACGCGCACGTGGCGGGGCTCGAGGATTATCTCAAGGCCTATCCCAAGGGACGCCACCGCCGCGAGGCGACCCTCGCCCTGGGGAGCGCGCGCTATGTCCGCGGGGAATACGCGGAGACGGAGAACGTCCTGAGCGTGTTCAGTCCCGGAGTCGAGAAGGACTTCATTGGTCGAAAGGCGCTCGTCCAGCGCGGGCTGGCCCAGCTCGCGCGCGGCGACGCGGCGGGCGCGCTCCAATTTCTCCGGTCCGCCCAGGCGGAGCTCATCGGATCGCCCCAGGAAGAGGCGTACTTCTTCGCGATCTCCCAGGCCGCGATCCGGGCGAGCAAGCCTGCCGAGGCCACCGAGGCGCTGCGGCGACTCCTGGAACGGCACGCCAAGGGGGACTACGCGCCCCAAGCTCTCTACGCGATGGCGGTGAGCCTGGAGACGGTCGGCCGCGCCGGCGACGCCGCCGGCGTCTTCCGGCAGGTGATGGTGCGGTACCCCCATTCCTATGAGGCCACCCGCGCGCGGGATCGGGGCATCCGCGTCGGCTCCCCGCCGGCGACGCCGTTCCCGCTGGGCGGCGGGTTCGCCGTGCAGGTGGGCGCGTTCAGCCGCCGCGACCTGGCGGAGACGCTCGCCCGCGATCTCAAGCTCGCGGGCGTGGGAGACGTCGCGGTCAAGCAAGGGTCCGAGATCCCGCCCGTCTTCCGGGTGCGCGCGGGCGCATTCGCCGCCAGGGAGGAGGCCCGCGCACTGGGCGAGAGGCTCAGGCGCGAACGAGGCTTCTCCTACACCATCGTTCCGCGGTAGGACGCCGCATCGTGGAACAGACCCCGATGCTCGAGCAGTACCGCCGTCTCAAGGCGGAACATCCGGGCAGCATCCTCCTCTTCCGGATGGGTGACTTCTACGAAACCTTCGGCGAAGACGCGCTCGTCGCGTCGAGGGTCCTCGGAATCGCGCTGACCTCGCGCGACAAGAAGGGCGACCCGCTTCCCTTGGCCGGGCGTTCCGCATCACTCGGTGGAAGGCTACCTGAAGCGACTGGTCGAGCAGGGCTACTCGGTCGCGATCGCCGAGCAGATGGAGCCGGCGGACCAAGCCAAGGGGATCGTCGACCGGCAGGTGGTCGAGGTGGTCACGCCGGGGACCGTGACGCGCCTCGGCCTCCTCGAGAAGAGCGAGAGCAACTACATCATGGCGCTGAACGCGGGGCCTTCCGCGATCGGGGTGGCGGTGGCCGAGGTCTCGACGGGAGAGTTTCGCGTCGGGGAAGTTCCGCCGGAGGAGATCGCGTCCCTGGCGCTGGAATTTCCCGCCCGCGAGCTTCTCCTGCCGACCCCATCCGACCCTCGGGACGCCGGGCATCCCGCGCCCGACGGGCGCGCCGCGAGCGCGGGCACGTCGCTCGCGGCCGCCCGCGTTACCGAGTGGGAAGCGGCGCGGTTCGACCCCCGGAGCGGACGGGAGGCGCTGGAGCGGAGGTTTCGCGTCAAGACGCTCGAGTCGTTCGGGCTGAACGTGCGGCGCGAAGGGTTCGGCGCGGCGGGCGCGCTCCTCGATTACCTGCAATCCCTCAAGAAATCGGATCTCCCGCAGCTCCAAGAGATCCGTCCGCTTCGCGAGGGAAAGCCGCTCGTCGTGGACGATGTGACGCTTCGAAATCTGGAGGTCCTCGAATCCACCGCCGGGCCCGACGGAACGCTGCTTCAGCTCCTCGATCGAACCGAAACCGCGATGGGCGCTCGCTCGCTGCGCTCGCTCCTCCGCTCCCCGACCAGCGACTCCGAGGTGGTGAAGGCCAGGCTCGACCGAACGGCGGTGATGGCATCCTCCGCGGCGCTCCGCTCGGAGGCCCGCGACAGGCTTCATCGCTATCCCGATCTCGAACGGACGCTGGGCCTCTTGGGATCAGGACGGGCGACGCCGCGCGATCTGGGGTCGCTCCGGGAGGCGCTCCGCCGCCTTCCGGCGATCCGCCTGATGCTCGAAGGTCGGTCCGGGCCGGTCCTCGAATCGTGGAGAGCCGCGCTGCCGGATCTCTCTCGGCTCTGCGGGCGGCTGGAGGAGACGCTGGCGGAGGAGCTCCCGCTCCAGGCGACGCAGGGCGGAATCATCCGCCAGGGCTTCGACCCCGAGCTCGATCGGCTCCGAGCCGACACGTCCGATGTGCGCCGGACCGTTCTCGCGCTGGAAACCAGGGAGCGCGAGCGGACCGGCATCTCCAACCTTCGCGTGATCTACAACCGCGTCTTTGGATATGTGATCGAGGTGACGCGCTCGCAGCTTCAGCGCGTGCCGGAGGACTACGTGCGCCGGCAGACCCTGACCGGGGCCGAGCGTTTCGTCACGCCGGAGCTCGCCAGGATGGAGGAGCGGATCGAGGCGGGGAGCGTGGAGAGCCACCGCCTCGAAGCAGCCCACTTCCAGCGATTGCGCGACCACGCTCTCGCCGAGATGGGAACGCTCCATGCCGCGGCGCGGGTGGTGGCGGCGATCGACGTCCACCTCTCGCTGGGCGATGTCGCCGCGCGAGAGCGCTGGGTGCGGCCAACGATCACCGAGGATCGGAGGCTCCGGCTCAAGCGGTCCCGCCATCCGATGGTCGAGCGATCGATCGAGCCGGGAACGTTCGTCCCCAATGATTGCGATCTCGATCCCGAGTCCGGCCAAATCTGGATCATCACCGGTCCCAACATGGGCGGGAAATCCACCTTCCTCCGCCAGGTTGGTCTCTGCGTCTATCTGGCCCAGACCGGCTCCTACGTTCCCTGCGAGTCGGCGGCCATCGGATGCGTCGACCGTATCTTCACCAGGGTCGGGGCCTCGGATCAGATCGCGCGGGGCGCGTCGACGTTCTTCGTCGAGATGCGCGAGACCGCGGCGATCCTGCGCCAGGCCACCGACCAAAGCCTCGTCCTCTTGGACGAGGTGGGCCGCGGCACCAGCACGTACGACGGCCTGAGCCTGGCCTGGGCGGTCACCGAGGCGCTTCACGACGGCGTGCGGGGGAAGCCCCGCACGCTGTTCGCGACGCACTACCATGAGCTCACCGATCTGGAGGAGAGCCTCCCGCGCGTCAAGAACCGGACCGTCCGGGTCGCGGAGCAGGGAGGTGAGATTGTCTTCCTCCATCAGATCGCCGCGGGGCGGGCCGACCGATCCTACGGGATTCACGTCGCACAGCTCGCCGGGGTTCCCACGCCCGTTCTCGAGCGGGCGCGCGAGATTCTCGCGCGGCTGGAGGCCGAGCACGCGCGGCTCGCGGGGCGCGCATCGGGCGGAGCGGTCGGTGATCCCTCCGCCGCGGCGACGGTCCAGGCCGACGGAGTGACACCGGACGAGCGCGCCGCCCTGCTCGGCGAGCTGGCCGACGTCAAGGTCGAGTCGATGACCCCGCTCGACGCGCTGAACGAGCTGGCTCGGCTTCGCACGCGGGCCCGCTCCGGCGGCGTTCGTTGACGGGCCGCCGCGCCACCCCTATGCTCCACCGCGACCCATGACCCTCACCTCCCGGTTCGCCCCCGCCCACGCCCTTCTCGTTACCGTCTTGGTCCTGACGGTCGGCCCGGCCGACGCGGCTCCGCGGGCGCCGCTGAGCCCGTTCCCGGTCGACTCTGTTCGCGCGGGAATGGTCGGGATGGGCCTGAGCGTGTTCGAGGGAACCCGGATCGACTCGTTCACGGTGTCGATCCTCGGGGTGCTCAAGGGGCAGCGGCCCGCCGCGACGCTCATCCTCGCGCGCGCGCAAGGAGCCTATCTCGAGCGCACCGGGATCATCGCGGGGATGAGCGGGAGCCCGGTCTACATCAACGGACGGCTCCTGGGCGCCATCGCCTACACCTGGTCCTTCTCGAAGGATCCCGTGGCGGGGATCACCCCCATCGGGGAGATGCTCGACATTCTTCCCCCCAAGGGGACGATCCCGTCGGAAGAGACCGACGGGCGCCTCGGCTCGACCGATCCGGCAGCGCCCGGTCTTGCCGCCGATCCTGCCGGCGCGCACCCCATCGCCACACCTCTCGTCTTCTCCGGATTTGGCGCCGAAGCCATGCGGTTTCTCGCGCCGTGGATGGAAGAGCGCGGATTCGTCGCGGGACCTGGAGGAGGTTCGGCCCCGGGGATCTCGTGCGACGAGCTGGTCCCGGGCTCGGCCGTCGGCGTGGCGCTGGTTCGCGGCGACTGGTCGGCCGCGGCCATCGGGACGCTGACCTATCGAGACGGCGACCAGGTTCTCGCGTTCGGCCACCCCTTCTCGGCGATGGGCTGGGTGCGGTTCCCGCTCACCGCGGCGACCATCCACACGGTATTCGCGAGCCAACAGCTCTCGAGCAAGGTCGGATCTCCCACGACGCCCTGCGGCACGCTCCTCACCGACCGGAGCGTGGGGGTATCCGGCGAGATCGGCGCGACACCCGCGATGATTCCGGTCACGGTTTCGATCGAGGGAACCGGGAAGCGGGAGAAGGCCTATCGGTTCGAGGTGGTGCGGAGCCGACTCCTCACGCCGTCCTTGGTGGCCGCGGCCGTCGTGAACTCGATCTCGGAAGCGTTGAACGACATGGGATACGCCACCGTCCGCTACGATCTGACGTTCGCCATGAACGGCGGCGCGGTCAAGATCAAGAAAGGGAACGCGCTCCTCACCCAGTCGCCGATCTCCGGGGTGGGCGAGGAGGTGGCGCAGTCGCTGCAGATCCTCCTGAGCGATCACTTCCGCCCCACGTCGCTCGATTCGGTGCGGGTTCACGTGAGCGCCGAGGTCGGGCTGGACGCGGCCCGGATCACCGAGGTCCGCGTGCGGCCCACGCAGGCGGCCCCCGGGGATTCGGTTCAGGTGGAGATCACGCTGCGCCGAGGCGGCAGCGCGACGGAGGTCCGGCGGGTGGGCATTCGCGTTCCGCCCCAGACACCGGAAGGCGAATTGACCGTCCGGGTATGCGACGGCGAGGAGAGCGACAAGTGGGAGCACGATCGGACTCCCGATCGATTCAAGCCCCAGACCTTTGACGACGTGGTCCGGCTCCTGGAAACGGAGCGACGGCTCGACCGGATCTACGTCCAGCTCTACAGAGCGGGGGAAGGCGCGACGGCGCGGGGTGGCGAGATCTCGCAGGCGCCCCCCTCCTTCCTCGGCGCGCTGGAAGGCGCCGGCACATCGGGGGCGACCTCGATGACCAAGGGCGCGACGCTCGAAGAGACCGCGGTCGACATCGACGCGGTGACCCGCGGCTGCGAAACCGCCAAGCTCGATATCGTGCCGGACCGGATGCGGTGACCATCCCGCCCCTCACACCGAAAGGAGCGCTCCTCTGACCCACGGAAAGTGGCTGTTCGGCGCGGTGCTGCTCGTGGGGCTCGTGGCGCGCGCTCCCGAGGCGGAGGCCGTCAAGACCTCCTTCTGGAAGATCGACGACATCCAATCGTTCCTGGAAGGGGAGCACGTCGCGGGCGTCGCGATCGAGAGCGAGGGCTACCTGGCGTTGGGCCCCGCCTGGGATTCCGTGGTCACGCGGCCCGAGGGCGTGTCCTACATCTGGTGCGTCGCGCGAGACACCAAGGGGCGGGTCTACTTCGGGACGGGGGACAACGGCCGCATCTACCGCTGGACAAAGGACCACGGCTCGACGCTTCTCTGGGAGACGGGCGCCGCCGAGATCACCTGCATGGCGGTCGACCGATCCGACAATCTCTACGCCGGGTCCGCGCCCGGCGGGATCGTCTTCCGCGTCGGCGCCAAGGGCGACACGACGCGCTATTTCGAGACGGGAGAGGAATCGGTCTGGTCTCTCCTCGTGGGCAAGGACGGCTCGCTCTACGCAGGGACGGGAAGCCACGGAAAGATCTTCCATGTCACAGCACCGGGCAAGGGAACGGTCCTCGCGGAGACCAAGGACGTGAACGTCATGGCGCTGGCGGAAGCGAAGGATGGCGCGCTCCTCGCGGGTACGGCGTCCAAGGGACTCCTGCTCCGCGTGGAGAAGAGCGGCTCGATGCGGGTCATCTACGACTCCAACTCCGACGAGCTCCGTGCGATCGCCGTGCTGGAGGACGGATCGATCGCGGTCGGCACGAACCGCACGCAATCGAGCCATGGATCGGAAGCACAGACCGACCGCGGCGGCGACTCCCGCTACGGGATCGAAGTCACGCCCAGCGACGGCGGGAAGTGCGGCGTCTTCCTGGTCCAGCAGGACGGGAGCGCGCGCCTGCTCTACGCCCCGCCGACCGATTTTGTGTACGCATTGGCCGCGCAGGACGCCAAGTCGGTTCTCGTCGCGACCGGGGAGCCTGCCGCGCTCTTTCGCGTCGGCACCGACAAGAAGTACGCGGTCCTGGGCGTGCCGCAGGAGAAGCAGATCCTCGCCTTGGCCCGCGGCGGTGGGGAAACCTACGTGGCCACCGGGAACGACGCGGTCCTCTACGTTCTGGGATCGGAGCCCGCGAAGGAAGGGACCTACACGTCGCAGCCCTATGATCTCCACTCGGTGGCGTCGTGGGGCACCGTGCGCGCCCTGACTTCGGGCGGAGGCGAAGTCCTCTGGTCGACCCGGAGCGGTCTGAGCGAAGAGCCGGACGATGGCTGGAGCCCGTGGTCCCAGGAAACCGCGATCAAGGAAACGGCTGCCGTGTCGAGCCCTCCCGCCCGGTTTCTCCAGTATCGTGTGAAGCTCAAGCGCGGCGGAAGCGCGGGCCCGATCGTCTCTTCGCTCGAGGTCTCCTACCTCCAGCGGAACCTGCCCCCGGAGATCGGCTCGATCCAAGTCTTCGGACCGGATAATCCGTTCATGGAGGGTGGACCGGACTATCGTCCGCCGCAGATTTCCCAGACGTTCCCCAACGGCCTCAAGGTCGAGTACAACGTGCCCCGTGTCGGGCCCAAGCAGGTGTCGGACGCCAGCTCGGCGTGGGCGCGCGGAATCCGGACGGTGACGTGGGAGGCGCTCGATCCCAACGGGGATGGGTTGAAGTACAACCTCTCCATCCGGGCGGACGACGAGAAGGAATGGCGCCGGCTGGTCAACGATCACCCGGAACGGATCTACAGCTTCGACGCGGAGTCCTATCCGAACGGAACGTATCGGGTGCGCGTGGAAGCCTCGGACCGTCCCGACAACCCGACGCCGGTCGCGCTCAAGACCGAGCGGGTCAGCTCTCCGTTTCAGATCGACAACGTTCCGCCGCGCGTCGAGAACCTGCGGGCCGCTCCGGGCTCATCGTCGGGCGGCAAGTCGAGCGTGACGGTGACCGGCGCGGCGGCCGATGACGACACGCGCGTCTCCTCGATCGAGTACTCGGTCGACGGGGGAGATTGGATCGATGTCTTCCCGGAAGACGGAATTTTTGACGGGCGCCGCGAAAGTTTCCGGTTCGACGTCCCCGATCTCGCGGCCGGGGAGCATCGGATCACGGTCCGCGCGTCCGATCTCGATCGGAACGTCGCGGTCGCCAAGGTTGTCACGGTGACCCGGTAAGCGTGCAAATTGCACGGTTTCTAGGCCGCGAGCCTGAAACGCGATGCGCCAGCGAGTTCTGCCCGACCGCGACGAGCGGAAGTAGGAGGGCGTAACCCCATCCGGTAGTGCTCTCCGGCGGAACCTTTGCCCGGCCCCGGGGGATGGTACACTCCTTGCGTTTCACCCCGCGGATCACTCCCTAATACCTCGCTTTCGGCCGACGCTGGGGTGCCATGAGACTCGCGTTTCTCGACCTGCCCGACGACAGGGTCGACCTGATTTCGCTCGCCCGGCACACGGCCGGAGTGGAGATCGTCCTCGTTTCGCATACGGAGCCTGAAGCGCTCGCCCTCAAGATCGCGGAAGTGCTCCAGATTCCTCGCTCCAACGAACCCCTCGACCTCCTCGCTCTAAAGCCCGACCGCGTCGCGCTGCCGTCGATGTCCTCCCCCAGCGCGTCGGCGCTCTCTCGCGCCGGCATTTCGAGCCGCATCTTCACCACCATCGACGAGCTCGCCGGAAGCCTGGAAGCCGGCACGAGGGCGGATGCCACCGGCGATCCATCTCCGCTCGAAGGTTGGGAAACGCTCTTCGACGAGGCTACCGGAACCCGGCTGGGGAAGATCCAGGAGGCGCTGGCTCTCTCCGAGGATCGGCAGCGGCTCTTCCGCGAGATCCTCGCGCTCGCCGTCGAGCAGACCCGCGCCGAAGCGGGCTCCATCATGGTGCTCGACGAGGATGCCGGGGAGCTCCGCATCGCGTTCGCCGACGGGCTCTCGCCCGATACGGTCCGCTCGACGCGGCAAAAGCTGGGCGAGGGCGTCGCCGGCAAGGTGGCCAAGGAAGGGCGCCCGCTGATCATCAACGAGAAGATATCCGACCCCCGCTTTCGGGATTCGCGCGAGCGCTCCCGGATCGCCGCCGCCATGTCGGCCCCCATCCAGCTCGACGGCAGGGTCATCGGAGTTCTCAATGTCTCGAGCGACCGGCCCGATCGGCGGTTCACCGAACGAGACCTGACGCGCCTGACCGAGATCGCGTCCCAAATCTCGGCGATCCTCGAGCGGGTGGTTCAGGGTCTGAGGCGGGACGCCGACGCCATCGAGTTTCGGACGCGCCGGGCGATGGAGCAGGCATTCGCCCGCGAGGATCTACCTCTCGCCGACCGCCTCCGGCTGGCCGCGACGCGGCTCGCGAGCCACCTCGACGCGGAATCGGCTCAGATCTACATCGCCGAGCCCGACGCGGGCCGCTTCCGGGTGATCGCGTCGGGAACCGAGGCGGGCACGGAGGGCCAGCTTCCGATGACCGCGGGCCTCCTGGCGCGGGCCTACCGAAACGGCGAGTCGTTCTTCCTCGCATCCCGACTGGCGCGTCCCTCGGAGGGCAGCGCGGGGGAGGCCCCCGCGAACCTGGTCGTGGCCCCGATCGGCGACGGTCGGGCGCTGGGCGTGCTCGCGATCGAATGTGTCGTGCGCGTGGCCACCGATCTCGAGGAGCTGACGCGTCTGGTCGCGAGGCTGGCTTCTTATCTCGCCCGGCTCGCTGAAATTCACCGGGACCATGGCGTCGCGACGCGCCAGGGGATCCTCTTCGAGAAGCTGTCGAACATCGCTCCGAGGCTGATGGTCCAGCACGACCTGGAGTCCCTCGCGGGGGAGTCCTTGAGCGCCCTCCGCGATCTCTTTGGCCGGGGCTTCGTGGCGGTCCGGCTGCGGGGCCCGGAGGACAGCATCCTCTTCCGGAGCGGGTTCGACGGCTCGGAGGCCGATCGGGCGACCTTGACGAACCTCGAGCAGGAGCGCTCGAGCCTGGCGCTCCAGCAGGGGCAGGAGTCGAGCTCGGTCAACGGCTCCGCCGATCCGGCCGCGACCGACCCGAACGGCGTGAACTTCGCCTCGGTCCCGATTCGGTCTGTCGATCGGGTCGTCGGCGCGCTCGGCATCGTGCTGCCCTTGTCACCCCCCTCGCGAGGCGGCGTGCCCAGCTTTGGCACGGTGGAGCTGGAGGCGTTGCGAAAGCTCGCGCTCTACGTCGCGCTGGCCTGGGAGCAGGCGCGGGCGGAGGGATCGGCCGCCGAGAGTCCGAAAGATCCAGTGACCGGCCTTTTGGGCGGGGCCGGCTTGGAGTCGAAGATCCTGGAAGAGGTGAAACGAGCCGAGCGATACCACGATCGGATCCTCCTCACGCTCTGCTCCATTTCGGGATACGAGAAGCTCGGGCAGCGGCACGGGGCCGAGTGGGCCGAGGGTCTGCTCCGCGAGTTCGCCCAGGCGCTCACGCGGAACGTTCGCGAAGTCGACGCCGTAGCGAGAATCGGCGGAGGCCGCTTCGCGGTCCTTTCGCCCGAGTCGGACAAGGACAGCGGCGCGCTCTTGAGGAGGCTCGACCTTCTCCTCCCGACGCTCGCGTCGGTCAAGGACCTCGCCGACACCGGGGAGGTGCGTCTCGTGGGCCGGCAGTACGCCTATCCCGACGAAGTCCCCACGGGCGGCGAGCTCCTCGCGCTCATCCGGAGCAGCTACCCCACCGCCTAAAGCCTTACCCTCCGGACATCTACTTGCCCGACGCGGCCGATCCGGCTATCGTACCCGCATGGGAACGAGCCAAGCCGCGACGCGAGCGCCAAGTCTCGGCGCCCTCAAGCTCGCCCAGGCGCAATCGCTCCTCGGCCAGAGCGGTTTGGACGGCTGGTTGACTGTCGTCCGCGAGTCCGCGGAGCGGCCCGATCCGATCCTCCGCTCCTTCATGGAGCTCGATTTCACGTGGACCACCTTCTTCCTGGTGACGCCCGACTGGTCGGGTGCTTTGGTGGCCACGTTCGACGCCCCCGATCTCGAGCGCCTCGGGATCTTTGACGAGGTCTTGACGTACAAGGAAGGTCCGCGCGCTCAGCTCGTCGAGCTGTTGCGTCGCCGCGACCCGCGCCGGATCGGAATCAACGTTTCGGTGGACGACGCCCTCGCGGACGGCCTGACCGCCGGTCTGCGCGATTACCTCGAGGCGACCCTCAAGGGAACGCCGTTCGAGGGGAGGCTCCTGAGCGCGTCGCGCCTCCAGTCGATGCTGCGGGGCGTGAAGCTTCCGGAGGAGCGCGCGCTCGTGAAGGCCGCTGTCGACGAGACCGAAGCCATGTTCGACCGCGTCCGCGGCCGGCTCCGCCTGGGGCAGACGGCCCGAGAGGTCGCGGCCGAATTCCACGCGGAGGCGCTGAAGGCAGGCGTGCCGACCGCGTGGCCGCGGCACCACTGTCCGTCCGTGACGGTCGGGGCCCACGCCACGATCGGACACGTCGGCCCAGGCGATGAGCCGATCGCGCCGGGGTCGGTGATCCACGTCGATTTCGGGATCGTCCGGGACGGCTACTGCTCCGACCTGCAGCGTCTCTGGTACGCCGCGGCAAAGGGATCGGACGAAGTGCCTGCCGCGGTTCGGAAGGCCTACCTCGCGATCGTGGACGCCATCGACCTCGGGGCCCGTTCGCTTGTCCCCGGCGCTCTGGGTTGGGAAGTGGACCAGAAAGCTCGCTCGCTCCTTCACTCCCGGGGCTACCCCGAGTACGCCCACGCGCTCGGACATCACCTGGGTCGGGCGGTGCACGATGGCGGCGGAGTGCTCGGTCCCCGCTGGGAGCGGTACGGCCAGGAGCCGTTCGAGCCCGTTCGCGAGGGCGCCATCTACACGCTGGAGCCGAGTATCTTCCTCGAAGGGCACGGCCTCATCGGTCTGGAGGAGGACGTCGTCGTCGGGGCGGACGGCGCCACATTCCTCTCTCGATTCCCGCGCGAACTCCCGATTCTTCGCCTCTCGTAGCCTGATGGCCTCCATCCGGATCCTCGATCCCAGCGTCGTCGCGAAGATCCGCGCCGGCGAGGTGATCGACCGCCCCGCCGCCGTGGCCAAGGAGCTGATCGAGAACGCGCTCGACGCCGGGAGCCGGTTGATCGCGGTCCAGACCGCCGGGAGCCCAGAGCGGTCGATCCGGGTCCAGGACGATGGACGAGGGATGTCGCGCGAGGATTCCCTCCTCGCCGTGCGCCGCCACGCGACCAGCAAGCTCGAGCGGTCGGAGGATCTGACCTCCATGAGGACGCTCGGCTTTCGCGGCGAGGCGCTCGCGTCGATCGCGGAAGTCTCCCGGCTTACCCTTTCCACCCGAGCCGCGGAGGAGTTGACGGGGAGTCAGATCGAGATCCTCGGCGGCACGGTGATCTCCGTATCGGGCGTCGGCCGCGCCGTGGGGACGACCGTCCACGTGGAAGATCTCTTCTTCAATACCCCCGCTCGCCTGCGGTTCCTCCGCTCCCGGGAATCCGAGAGCCGGGTTCTCTCCCGCATCGTCTGGAGCTACGCGCTCTGCACGCCGCGGGTCCACTGGCGATTCCGGGTCGACGGCCGCGAGGACAACGATCTCCCGGAGGCGGGCGACCTGCTGGAGCGGTGGCAGATTCTGTATGGCCGGGGCGCGGGGGAGAGCGCGGCTCCGTTCGAGACCGAAGCTCCTGGGATGCGCCTGCGCGGAATCCTCGGCGCCCCGGAGATCGCGCGCGCCAGCCGGGAACACCAGGTATTCGCGGTGAATGGCCGCGTCATCTTCTCGCCCACGCTCGCCGCGGCCGTGCGGCAAGGGTATGGAAACCTGATTCCCGGCGATCGCCATCCGGTCGCCCTGCTTCTGATCGAAATCGACCCCAGCCAGGTCGACGTGAACGTACATCCGACCAAGCGCGAAGTGCGCTTCCGCGACGAGGCGGCGCTTTTCCAGGCGGCGCGGAGGGCGGTGGAGACGGCGATGAAGCGCTACGTGCCCGTTTCGCTCGGCGTGGGCGGTGGAGTCTCCACGATCGAAGAGGAGCCAGGGCTCGCCGGAGCGGGCGGGGCGACCGGGCTTCCCGGGAGCGCCGCGAGGCTCCCGGCCTCCCAGCTCGCGTGGGACGGGCTGACCGCGGCCCGCGCGATCTACGCGCCGCCGGAAGAGGGGGGCGGTTCCGATCTGGCGCGGGAGCCTGACGTGGCGGAGCTTCGCGAGAGCCTCGCGGAACCGGAGATTCCGATCTGGCAGCTCCACGACCGCTACCTGCTCGCGCCGATCCGGGGCGGCCTGGTGATCGTCGACCAGCACGCCGCCCACGAGCGAATTCTCTACGAAGAGGCCCAGATCCACCTCTTTGGGGAAGCCGGTGCGAGCCAGCACCTCCTCTTTCCCCGCGTGGTCGACCTGACCCCGGCCGAGCTGGACTCGCTCCTCCAAATCGAGCCGCACGCCCGCCGCCTCGGGTACGACATTTCGCTGATCGGCGAGCGCCAGGTGGCGGTCCGCGGCGTCCCCGCGTCGCTCCCGGAGGAGATCGCGGTCGACGCGCTGAAGCGGCTCCTCGGCGGCGACGAGGGGCACGCCTCGATCGACGTGGATGAGCCTCCCGAGGAGCGGATCGCCAAGACCTACGCGTGTCACGCAGCCGTTCGCTCGGGTCAGGTCCTGAGCCCGGAAGAGCGCCGCGCCCTCTTCGATCGCCTCTTCGCGACGAGCCTCCCGCACGGCGATCCCCACGGACGCCCCACCTACGTGCGCGTCGCGATGGAGGAGCTGGACCGGCGCTTCGGCCGCCGATAAGGGCCCATTCGTGCCCGGACGCCCCGTCGTCATTCTCGGTCCGACCGCCGCCGGAAAGAGCGAGGTCGCGCTTCAGGTGGCGCGCAAGGTCGGCGGCGAAATCGTCGGCGCCGATTCCCGCCAGATCTACCGCGGCCTGGAAATCGGCACGGCCGCTCCCAGCGATCGCGATCGCGCCCTCGCTCCGCACCACCTCGCCTCATTCCTCGGCCCCGGCGAAATCTACAGCGCGGGTCGCTACGCCCGCGAGGCCCGCGCCGCCATCGACGAGATTCGATCCCGGGGTCGGGCGGTCCTGGTGGTGGGCGGTTCCGGCCTCTATCTGCGGGCACTTCTGGACGGACTCTTCGAGGGCCCTGGGCGGGACAACGCCGTCCGTTCCCGGCTCGAGGCGCGGATGAGGGAGGGCGGCCTCGACGCGCTTCGCTCCGACCTCGCGCGCGTCGATCCGGAGGCCCATGCGCAGATCCTCCCGGGCGACGCGGTGCGGGTCATCCGGGCCCTCGAGGTCCACGAGCTGACCGGCCGTCCTGTGAGCGCGCTCCGCCGCGAGCGACGTCGCGAGGCGTTGCCCGCGGTCAGGCTCGGATTCCGCTGGGCTCGGCCCGCGCTCGCCAGACGCATCGAGTCCCGGATCCAGGATCAGCTGCGCGACGGGTTTCTTCTCCAAGCTCGGGCGCTTCTCGACGCCGGCCTGCCCGAGACGGCACCGGGGCTCCAGACCCTTGGCTATCGAGAGCTCGTGGCCCACATCCGCGGGGAGGTCTCGCTCGACGAGGCCGTCGGGACGATCGCCCTCAAGACGCGGCAGCTGGCCAAGCGGCAGGAGACGTGGTTTCGGAAGGTGGAAGGAGTCGATTGGTTCGATCTGGAGTCGCGGGATCAATTCCCGGAGATCGCGGAGCGGATCGTCGCGCGAATTGAGCCTTGACCGCTGTTCCGGATTCCCACTACCCTGGTCTCTAGGGAGCTGCATCGGGAGCGGGCATAACTCAGTGGTAGAGTGTCAGCTTCCCAAGCTGAAGGTCGCGGGTTCAAATCCCGTTGCCCGCTCCACGATTCATCTCTGGCCCGCCGTCCATCCCTCACCCATGTCTTGATCCAGGACGCGGAACCCCTTAATATTTCGCATCTTCGAAGCGCCTCTTTGATCCCGGAGCGGTCTGCGTGATTGGTCTCAGCGATCCCTTTACCATTTCGCGTGTCGAGCCCGGTGGCCTCGCCGAGCGGCTCGGGCTCATGCCCGGCGAGCGTATTCTGGCGATCAACGGCGTCGCCCTCCACGACGAGATCGACTTCGGAACGCAGGTATCCGAGGAGCGCCTTCGCCTCCTGATTCTCGGTCGGGAGGGAGGGGAGCGCGAGGTGGCGGGTGAGCGCGAGTACGGCGTGCCGTTCGGCGCGGAATTCGAGGCCAGGCAGCCCAAGCGCTGCCACAACAACTGTGTCTTCTGCTTCGTCTATCAGCACCCCAAGGGCGTGCGGCGCGAGCTCTTGATCAAGGACGACGACTATGTCTTCTCCTTCGTCCACGGGAATTTCATCACGCTTGACCAACCTCTCGGAGGCGGAATTCCAGCGGATCCTCGACGAACGGCTCTCTCCGCTCTACGTGTCGGTCCACGCCACCGACCCCGAGGTTCGGGTCCGGCTCATGAAAAATCCGAAGTCCGGGCAGATTCTGCGCCAGATCGACCGCCTCGCTCAGGCCGGCATCGAGCTTCATACCCAGCTCGTCATTTGCCCCGGGATCAACGACGGTGAAGTTCTCACGCGCTCCATCGTGGAGCTGGCGGAGCGGCACCCGCGGGTCAAGACGATCGCGGTGGTCCCGGTCGGGCTGACGAAGCACCGGGCCCGGCTCCCCGATCTCAAGACCTTCACCGCCGAGGACGCGCGGGCGGCCCTCGACGAGGTCCACCGTCACCAGGCCGCATTCCGGAAGCGCTGGAAGAGCCGCGTCGTCTACGCGGCGGACGAGATGTACGTGCTCGCGGGCGAAGAGATCCCCTCCGCGCGAGCGTACGAGGGGTTCCCGCAGCTGGAGAACGGCATCGGCATGCTGCGCGAGACGATCGACCGCTGGATGGAGGGGAAGGACGTTATCGCCGCGCGAAACGGCTCCCGGGAGCGGGTGGCCGTGGTGACCGGCGCGAGCGCGGCCCCCACCATGCGGCGCCTGTTCGCCGAGCGGCCCCGCGCGCGGTCGATGCGTCGATCGTGGAGGTCACCAATGGCTACTTCGGCGATTCCGTCACCGTGAGCGGTCTCCTCGTCGGCGAGGACATCGAGCGCACGCTCCTGGCTCATGGTCCAGTGGATCGAGTGCTCCTGCCCCCCAATTGCCTCAAGGAGAGAGAGATCTTTCTCGACGACCGCACCCGGAGCGACCTGGAGCGAAGACTCGGCGTCCCCGTCCAGATCGGGTTTGACGCGCCGGCTCGCGCGTAGGGGAAACCGCCCGTGCTCCCGATCGTCGCCATCGTCGGCCGCCCCAACGTCGGGAAGTCGACCCTCTTCAATCGAATCCTGGGCCAACGCCGGGCGATCGTGGACGAGATCTCGGGGCTGACCCGGGACCGCCACTACGCCGAGGCCGAGTGGAACGGCCAGCGCTTCCTCCTGGTCGACACCGGGGGAATCGATCCGGGTAGCGCCCACCCGATCCAGCGCCAGATCTTGAACCAGACCGCGCAGGCGATCGAGGAGGCCGATGTCGCGCTGCTCGTCGTTGACGCCACCCAGGGAATCACGTCACTCGATCGGGAAGTGGCGGAGCGGGTCCGTCGACGCGGGCGCCCGACCCTGGTGATCGCGAACAAGGCCGATACGGCCGCCCGTGAAGAGGATCTCGCGGACTTCTACTCGCTCGGGGTGGGGGCTCCGATCCCGGTCTCCGCGCTCCATGGGCGCGGCTCGGGGGATCTCCTGGACGAGGTGGTCGGCCGGTTCCCTTCGCGCGAAGTCACGCCCGAATTGGAGGGCGCGATCCGGATCGCGGTCGTGGGGCGTCCCAACGTCGGGAAGTCCTCCCTGGTGAACCGGCTCCTCGACCAGGATCGGATGGTGGTCGACTCGGTGGCCGGGACCACCCGCGACGCCGTCGACACGACGCTCGTGCGCGGGGGGAAGACCTACGTGCTGGTCGACACCGCGGGGGTGCGCCGGGAAAGCAAGGTCACCGATCCGATCGAGTTCTACAGCGTGACCCGGGCGCTCCGCGCCATTTCGCGGGCCGACCTGGTGCTCCTGGTCATCGACGTCTCGCGCGAGCCGGGCGTCCAGGACGCGCGGCTCGCGGCGCTTGCCGAAGAGCAACGGAAGGGCATCGTCGTGGTCTTCAACAAGTGGGATCTCGTGGAGGATCCCGCCGGGACCCGGAAGCTGATCGAGGAGGAGTTCGTCCGCCTCTACCCGTTTCTCGACTTCGTGCCGATGCACTTCGTTTCGGCGGCGACGGGCAGCGGGGTCGGGAGGATCTTTCCCGCTTGCGCGCAGGTCTACAAGGAGTACGCCCGTTCGATCCCGACCAGCGAGCTGAACCGGGCGGTCCACGCCATCCTGGACCGGGTCCGGCCGCCCGCAACGTCGCAGGGGAAGCACCTCAAGTTCTACTACGCGGCGCAGAGCGGAAGCCGCCCCCCAACATTCTCGCTGTTTGTGAACAATCCTCGATATCGCCACCGAAATTATGTAAGTTACCTGGAGCGAGGTTTGCGCCGGCGCTTCGGCTTCCAGGGCACGCCGATCGTGCTCGAATGGAAGGGGAGCCATTGACGGGCCTCCCGGTCCGCGTTCCGGAGGGCTGACCATTCCGCTTCTCATCTCCTGCGTGTTGATCGGGTTCGCGCTCGGCGGCATCCCGTCGGGCCTTCTGGTGGGGCGCGCGCGCGGCGTCGATTTGAGGACCGCGGGCAGCAAGAACATCGGCGCGACCAACGCATTTCGAGTCCTGGGGGCCCCCTGGGGGGCGCTCGTCTTTGTCCTCGACGCCCTGAAGGGCTTTGCCGCCACCTTGATTCCTCGTGCCCTCGAGGGGCTCGTCCCGGGTGCCGCGACCGTCGACCCGCGCATCCTTGCCCTGACGGCGGGCGTGGCGGCGATCCTGGGTCATGTCTTCATGCCCTGGCTCGGATTCAAGGGTGGGCGGGGCGTGGCCACGAGCCTCGGCGTCTTCCTCGGAATCCTGCCCGTTCCATCCCTGCTCGCCCTGGCCCTCTGGATCCTCCTGGTCGCGATCTCGCGGCGGGTTTCGGTCGGCTCGGTGGGCGCGGCGGTCGCGTATCCCATTCTCGTGGCGCTCTTCACTCGCAGCGATCCGCAGCGGCTGGGGGTGATTGTCGTTTCCGCCCTCGTCGCGCTGCTCATCATCGTCCGCCACACGGCCAATATCCGCAGGCTCCTCAATGGAACGGAGCCGCCGATCCTCGGTGTTCCCAAGGGAGGGCGCCCGTGAACGTCGGCGTGATCGGCGGGGGCGGCTGGGGTACCGCGCTCTCGATCGTGCTCGAGAGCAGAGGACACGCCGTCCGCCTCTGGGTCTACGAGCCCGACTTGGCCGAGCGGATGAAGCAGCACCCGGGTGAACGAGCGGTTCCTGCCCGAGATCCCGATCCCCGCCGCGATCCAGATCACTTCATCCCTCGTCGAGGCAGCCTCGGGTGCGGAGACGCTTCTGTTCGTGACCCCGTCCCACGCGCTCCGGGCCACGACCACCCGCCTCACCCAGGAGGCGGCGGAATCGCTGAAGCGGGTGGAGTGGGTCACGGTGGCGACCAAGGGGCTCGAGACGAAGACGCTTCGCCGGATGAGCGAGGTGCTGGGGGAGACGCTGCCGCGGGAGCTGGCGGATCGGGTCGTGGTGCTCGCGGGGCCGAGCCACGCGGAGGAAGTGGCGCGGCGCGTCCCGACCCTGATTGTCGCCGCGTCCACCAGCGCACCGCTCGCGCTCCGGGCGCAGGAGTCCTATGCCACCGACTGGCTCCGGATCTACACGAACGACGACGTCGTGGGGGTCGAGATCGGCGTCGCGCTGAAGAACGTGATCGCGATCGCGGCCGGGATCGCCGACGGCCTCGGCTTCGGAGATTCCACCAAGGCGGCGCTCTTGACGCGCGGCCTGGCGGAAATTGCCCGGCTGGGAGAGCGCCTCGGCGCTCGGCCCGAGACATTCGCCGGGCTCGCGGGAATGGGAGACCTGATCGCCACCGCCACCAGCCGCCACAGCCGAAACCGACGTCTGGGGGAAGCCATCGGGCGCGGCGCGACCTTGAAGGAAGCCCTCGACTCCTCGCCGATGGTCGTGGAGGGGGTGGCCACATCGGAAGCAGCACTCGCACTCGCGCGTCAGCAGGGCGTCGAGCTTCCCATCGTCGAGCAGGTGCACGCCATACTCTACGAAGGGAAGAGCGCCCGGAGCGCCCTGCGCGAGCTCTTGACGCGTGACTTGAAAGCGGAAGCCGGAACTCTATCCAGGAGGTGATCCCGTGAAGTCGCTTCCGACCGGTAGGCTCTACTACTCCATCAGCGAAGTGAGCGACTTGATCGGCGTCAAGCCCCACGTCCTCCGCTACTGGGAGACGCAATTCAAGATGCTCCGCCCGAAGAAGGGGCGTGGCGGCGCTCGAATGTACCGGAAGCGCGACATCGAGGTGCTCTTCGAGATCAAGCAGCTCCTCTACGACCAGCGCTTCACGATCGCGGGAGCGAGGCGGCGGATTCTCGACGAGCGCTCCGAGGGGAAGGAGCAGATCGAGCTCCCGTTCAGCAAACTCGATCGCGAGGAGATGCTCCGTGGGCTTCGGAAAGACATGGAGGGACTCTTGAATCTGCTGCGGCAAGAGGCCCAGGCAAAGGCGAGAAGTCGCCGCTGACGTCGTGTCCGCTGGTGCGACGCGGGGAGCTGCCCCCTTGTCCGCTCCCTCGGCGGTCGTGTAGCATGGGGCGCGAATTCGCATCGCCCGACGCCGCACGATGAGGTCGGGGCGTAGCGCAGCCCGGTAGCGCACCTCCTTGGGGTGGAGGTGGTCGCAGGTTCAAATCCTGTCGCCCCGACCATCTGAGTCCGTTCCGGAACATGCGCCCCGGGGTCTGTACCCCGGGGCGTTTCCGTTCCACACTGCTGAGGAGGGGCCGCAGAACGTGACCGACCTCGGATACAGCCTGGCCGCTTCGGCCGCGCGGCACCTTCCTCCCTGGATGAGCGACGGTCTCGCCGTTTGGTTGGCGGATCTGTACGTCTGGAGCCATCCCGCGAGTGCGCGCGCCGTCGACCGGCGGCTTCGTCGCATTTGGTCCGAAGGCGGTGGTCGCGGGGAGCCTCCCGAGGCGCGCGAGACGCACCGGGAGTTCGCGCTCGCGCTCCGGGACTTTCTCGCCACGGACGCGCGAGGGGAGGGTGCCCCCCCAGTTCGGCTCGACGACGAGGCGCGGGCGATCCTCCGAAGAGCGCTCGATGCGAAGCGCTCGACGGTCCTCGTGAGCGGACACTTCGGGCCGTGGGAAGCGGCCCTCCAATGGCTCGCGCGAGAGGTCGGACCGGTGGGCGCGCTGACGAGGCGCCACCGATTCTCCGCGGTGGAACGGTTCTTCGCCGCCCGGCGGGCGGCCTTCGGCGTCCGCACCCTGAGCGCCCGGCGTCCGGCGGCGGAGGCGGTGGAGCGCCTCCGCGCGGGCGGGTGGATCGCCGCGCTCGCCGACCGCGCGACCCGTGGTCGCGTCGGGGCGCTCCGGCCGTCCGAGGGGAACCGCTCGCAGGGTCTGGTCCGGGTCGATGCGGGCCCGCTCCTGATCGCGCGGCGGGCATCGGCCCAAGTCCTGGCCGGCGTCGCGTGGCGCGCGCCCGACGGTGCCGCCGAGGTTCGGTTCCACCCCGCTTTCACGCTGGAGCCGAAGCGGGGAGGGATCGGGCTCTCGCAAGCGGAGGCGCGGCTTCAGAAGTTTTTCGACGACCACGTTCGGGCGCACCCCACTCAGTGGTTCGAGTGGGACCGTGGAGGTTGGGCCGTTCCGGTTGGTGGGGGAGCCGAATCGACTCGCCGATGAAGTCGATCGCCGTGATTCCGGCTCGGGACGCAGGCGCGACCGTCGGAGACGTCGTCCGGAGGCTCAAGACCGCCTTGCCGAGCACGGAGGTCGTCGTCGTGGACGATGGGTCGACCGACGCCACCGGCGAGCGGGCGCGCGAAGCGGGTGCGATCGTGGCGCGTCATGAGCAAAACCGAGGCAAGGGGGCTGCGCTGGAGACTGGATTCGACCTCGCGCTCTCGCGCGGCGCCGACTGTGTGCTGGCGCTGGACGCCGATGGCCAGCACGACCCCGCGTTCGCGCCTCAGCTCCTCGCGGCGCTCGAGAGCGCCGACGTCGTCATCGGGTCGCGGGAGGGGGACCGAACCGGGATGCCGTGGCTCCGCCGCGCCACCAACGACGTCACGACGTGGTTCGTCTCCAAGCTCGCGGGTCAGAGAATTCAGGATTCCCAGTCGGGCTTTCGCGCGATCCGTGCGGATGTTCTGCGGAAGGTCCGCCCCGAGAGCCGTCGCTTCGACTACGAATCGGAATTCCTGATCGGCGCGGCCAAGGCCGGTTTTCGGATCGGCGCGGCGCCCGTTCCCACGATCTATAACGCTCCGGGGAGTCACATCCACCCGTTCCGGGACACGATCCGGTTCATCCGCCTCGTGCTGCGCCACGTAGGGAAATGATCGACATCCTCGTCACGAACGACGACGGGATCCAGGCGAATGGGATCCGCGCGCTGGCCGAAGCGCTGGCCCCGCTCGGCACCGTCTCGATCATCGCGCCCGACCGGGAGCAGAGCGCGACGAGCCACGCGCTCACGCTCCACCGGCCACTCCGGGTGCACGCGATCTCGGACCGGGTGATGAGCGTCGATGGGACGCCCACCGACGCGGTGCTCCTGGGCGTGCACGGATTCCTCAAGAAGAAACCGGCTTTGGTGGTATCGGGGATCAACCACGGTCCGAACATGGGGAGCGACGTGATGTATTCGGGCACCGTGGCGGCCGCGAGCGAGGGCACGTTTCTGGGGATCCCCTCGATCGCGATCTCGCTCGCGACCTGGGGGGAAGCCGACTTCGGTCCCGCGGCCCGCGTGGCGCAGGAATCTGGTGCGACAGCTCCTCCGCAAGGGCATCCCCGAGAACTCCTGCCTGAACGTGAACATCCCGCCGATCCCGTGGGGCGACCTGAAGGGGGTGCGAATCACCCGGCTGGGGAAGCGCGTCTATCGGGACGTCATCGTCGAGAAGACCGATCCCAGAGGCAAACTCTACTACTGGATCGGCGGAGAGGAGCCGACCTGGGAGCACGACGAGGCCAGCGACTTTACCGCCGTGGAGGAAGGCTTTGTCTCGGTGACGCCGCTCACGTTCGAACTCACCGACTACAAGGGAATCGTAAATCTCGAGTCGCTGGGGGTCTCGCTTGATGAACCGGAGGCGTAACGATCTCGCCATCGCGCGGCGGCGGATGGTGGAGGAGCAGCTCCGGGCCCGCGGCATCCACGACCTGCACGTCCTTCGGATCATGGAAGCGATGCCGCGCCATCTCTTCGTGGACGAAATGCTCACCGCGCGCGCGTACAGCGATCACGCGCTCCCGATCGGCGACGAGCAGACCATCTCGCAGCCCTACATGGTGGCCTTGATGACCCAGGCGCTCGACTTGACCGGTGAGGAGAAGGTGCTCGAGATGGGGACGGGCTCCGGGTACCAGACCGCCATCTTGGCCGAGCTGGCCGACAGGGTCTTCACGGTCGAGAGAATTCCGACGGTGGCCGCCAAGGCCCGGGAGCGGCTCGAGGGAATGGGCTACACGAACATCGTCTTCCGCTGCGCCGACGGATCCCTCGGATGGAAGGAAATGGCGCCCTACGATCGGATTCTGGTCACGGCCGGCGCCCCCAAGACGCCGGCCTTTCTCGAAGAGCAGCTCCGGATGGGAGGGATCGCGGTCGCGCCGGTCGGGGAGAGCGAAAGCCAATCGCTGGTCAAGTTCACGCGGACGGCCCACGGGTTGGACGAGCGGGTCCTCTGCGGCTGCACGTTCGTGCCCCTGATTGGGCGGGAGGGCTGGTCGCCGGGTGCCTAGGAGCCCCCTGGATCGATCCCGGTCCCGTCTATCGACGCGCGCCGCGGTGGGGATTCTTGCCGCGGCCGTCCTCGCGATGTGCGTCTGGTTTCTCGGCGCCGAGAAGCGCATCGCGGGCGAGTGGGGCTTCTCGCTCGACGATTCCTGGATTTACGCCACGATGGCGCGAAATCTCGCGACGGGCCACGGATTCGCGTTCAATCCCGACGAGCCCGTCGCGGGCTCCACGGGCCCCCTCTACACCTTTGTGCTCGCGTTTTTCTACCTTCTCTTCCGCGAGGTCATCTGGTCGGGCAAAGTCTTTGGGATGGTCTGTCAGATCGGCGCGGCCGTCGCCTTGTACGCCACGGTCCAAGCGTTGGTTCCAGGACGCCGGGTTCTCGCGCTCGCGGCGGGGGTTCTGATGGCCACCGCCCCCGCCCTCGTCTGGGCGTCCCTTTCCGGAATGGAGATCTCCTTCTACCTCCTGCTCGTCTGCGTCGGATTGTATTTCTATGTCCGCGGCCGATCGGTCGCGGCCGTCCTCGTCTGGGCGGTCGGTGTCTGGCTCCGACCGGACGGGCTCTTCCTGGTGGCGCTGGGAATCATCGGGCCGCCCCGAGAAGCCATGAAGCGCGCCCTCGCCGCGGCGCCGATCGTGCTCGCGTTCCTGGTATTCAATCACGCGGTGGGGGGCCACTGGATGCCCCAGACGGTCGGCGTGAAGGCGCACTTTGGGATCGACCTCGTCCACCGGACCGGAAACCTGCTCCGGGAGTGGGGGGCGTTATGGGGAATCCCGTATCGCCCCGCCGATGAGCTGGAGGAGCCGGTTCTCCTGTTGGGGCTCCTTGCAGCCGGGGCGGCCGTCACCCTGAGGCGCCGGCCGCTCTTGGCGCTTTACGTGCTCGGCCTCCCGATCGCGCTTTCGCTCTTTCGGGAGCACAGCGCGTCCCACAAGCGGTACATCCTCTACGTCATTCCATTCGGCATCGCGCTCGCGGCGGTGGGCCTCGACGCGATCGGCCGGAGGCTCCCCGGAGCCGCCGGCCGAACCTCGGTCGCGGCGTTGGCAGGCGCGTGCCTCGTGTGGCAGATGGCCTACGCCGGGCGCCAGGCGGAGCTGCACGGTTGGAATGTTCAAAACATCAATGAAATGCAGCGGCGCCTCGGGCAATTCGCGGAGAAGATCACTCGGCCCGGCGACCGGATCGCGACCAACGACATCGGCGCGATCGGGTACTTCAGCCACCGCCCTGTGGTGGACCTCATGGGGCTCATCACCCCGAAGGAGCCGCTTCCTCGGATGCTTTCCAAGTATCGCCCCGAGCTCCTCGTGATCTTCGTGGATTGGTTCCACGAGTACGCGCTCTGGGACCCCGATTCCAAGGGCTACGTCTTCCTGGACGCCGATTCGACGCACCAATACATGATCGTCGGCGCGATCGAGCTAGGACACAACACGATCAGCGCGAAGGACCAGATGGTCGCGTTCCGGCGGCTTCCCGCCGGATCGCCGGCGCCGGAGCGTCTGCTGATGGAGGTGCGCTGAACAGCCGCTGGGATCCGTTCGGGGATGATCGGAGCACCGCGGGAGGGCGAAGTCGGTTGACCGCTTCGCCTTCGGGTTGATAGACTTGGGAATTCGGGACGAGATCTCGTGGTTCGATGCGGCAGAGGATCGGGGCGTGGCTCAGCCTGGTAGAGCACCTGGTTCGGGACCAGGGGGTCGGAGGTTCAAATCCTCTCGCCCCGACCAACCTCCGCCGCGTCGAGCCGAGCCACTCTCCGTCCATCCCCCCCAGTGCTCCCCTCCATGAAGCCACACGACGACGCCCGCTTCGTCGCGCGCGTCGAGGGGCGGGTCCAGGGCGTGGGATTCCGGCTTTTCGTCCGATCCCGAGCCCTCGAGCTCCATCTGTCGGGCTCGGTTCGGAACATGCCGAACCGGTCGGTTCGCGTGGAAGCGGAGGGCCCGAAGCGGGCGCTGGAGACGCTGCTCGCCGATCTCCGTGAAGGGCCGCCCGCGGCACGCGTCGAGCGGGTGGATGTAGAATGGGTCTCTCCCCGCGGTTCCGCGGAATTTCGGATCGAGGCCGGTTGAGGGAGCATTCATGACCGAGAATCCCCGACGCTTTGTCGCTGAGCTCTCCGAAGCGCTCCGGCGCGGACTGGAGCGCGGCGAGCTGACGGACGACGAACTGGAGCCACTCCTCCACTCGCCCGAGTTCGAGCCCGGCGCGTTCGATCTCTTCTTGTCCGAAGCGCGGCGACAGGGCGTTCGGCTGCCCGGCGGGACGCGGTCGACGGAGATGGTGACCTCCGAATCGCTCGGAGCAACCGTCGGGGCTCTCGAGCGCCGCTACATGAGAGAAATCCAGCGCTACCCGCTTCTCGAACGCGAGGAGGAACGCCAGCTCTGGGAGTCGATGCGCCGAGGCAGTGAGGCGGCTCGGAAGAAATTGATCCTCGCTTACCTGCGGCTCGTGGTCTCGATCGCCCGCGCGTACCGAAATCGCGGCGTGGAGTTTCTGGATCTGGTCGAAGAGGGAAATCTGGGCCTGATCACCGCCGTGGACCGCTACGACGTCGATCGGGGCATCCATTTCAGCACCTACGCCACGTGGTGGATCCGGCAGGCCCTTGCCCGCGGCGTCGCCAATCAGTCCCGCACCGTCCGGATTCCAATCCACGTGCTGCAGATGATGCGGCGGTTCGTCGCCACCCAGCGGCGGATGGAGTCGGAGCTCCGCCGCAAGCCGGGCCTCGACGAGGTGGCTCGCGAGATGGCGATTCCGGAGTCGAGGGTCTCCCGGCTCGAGACCCTGGTTCAGTCGATCCACACGTTGGATGTCGATCTCGGGAACGAAGCATTCCACGGCTTGATCGAGTCCGAGGCCGTGGAACAGCCGCCCAGCCTGGACGAGATCATCGAGATGCAGATTCGCGACCAACAGCTCAACGACATGCTGAAGCGACTCTCGGGGCGCGAGGAGGCAATCCTTCGATTGCGATACGGATTCTTCGACGATCGCTCGCGCACCCTCGCGGAGACGGGGAAGCACTTCGGGCTCTCCCGGGAACGAATCCGCCAGCTGGAGGAACGCGCGCTGCTCAAGCTGCGCCATCTGCTGGAGAGCGACGCGGCCGACTCGCCCGCCTCGGTCCACTGATCCAAACTCCGGGCCAATCCTTGGGAGGGGTGACATGAAATTACTGATTCGTCGCGTCCTGGTCGCGGCGTCGGTTGCGGCGCCCTGCCTTTCCATGGGTTTTCCGGCGTCGGCCGCGCCCCGCGCCGCCGCGCCGGCCCCATCGACGGTCGTCGAGTACGCGATCTCGGAAGGGTATGTCGACGCCAAAGGGGTCTGGATCTACTACAAAGCGTTCGGACGCGGCGCTCCGCTTCTGATCGTCCATGGAGGGCCCGGGGCGTCGCACGACTACCTCATGCCGCACCTCGTGCCCCTGGCCCGAAATCACAGGCTCATCTTCATCGACGAGCGCGGGTCGGGCCGCTCGCCGGCGCTGGAAGATCCGAGCCAGTACACCGTCGAGAACATGGTGGAGGATGTGGAGGCGGTGCGGATCGCGCTCCGATTGGGGAAGATCGACCTGCTCGGGCACTCCTATGGCGGCGTGCTCGCCCAGGCGTACGCACTCCGGTACCAGAAGAACCTCAGGCATTTGGTTCTCTGCAGCACGTTCTCCAGCACCAAGGCGATCAACCAGGTCTTCGTGAAGATGAAGGAGCGGATGACCCCCGAGCTTCGGGCGCGGATCGATAGCATGGAACAGACCGGCCTCTTTGGTCAGGGCAAGGTGTACCGGCACGGCCGGTATCCCGACGACTATATGGCCGCGGCATGGGGCGAGGGGTATTTCCCCAACCTCTACGTCCGCCGCCCTGACGCCAATTTCGATCCGGTCGCGACCGGAATGATGTCGTGGGACCTCTACCGCACGATGTGGGGCTCCCATGGAGAATTCGTGGTGGATGGGAACCTCGTATCCGTGGAGTACGACGATCGGCTCGGCACGATCTCCGTGCCGACGCTGATCACGGCGGGGGATCACGATGAGTGCGACCCTTCGCTTTCGCGGGCGATGCAGGAGAAAATCCCGGGGTCCAAGCTGGTCATATTTCCGGAGAGCGGACACATGACCTTCGTCGATCAACCGGCCCTATTTGTGAAGACCGTGGACGACTTTCTCAAGCTACCAAGCTTCTGACGACCTCGATTCGGTCGCGGGCCTCAGGCTTAGGAGGTACAGGGCAGGGAGTTCCACGTGGAAATGCTACCTAGGCACCATGCCTCATCGATCGATATTTGTGGCCAGATGGAGTCAGCGCGACGACGTCCGTGGAAGGTCCGTGAGCTCCCCGATCGGAGCACGGGCGAGCGGGCAGCCTGAGACCGGCGCTGCGGAGCGCGATCCCTCAAGTTATTTCGCCGTCGTCGAATACGGTCGCAAGACGTGGAAGGCATATAGGCCAGCGTCCCAAGTCGGGTGGAACTGGCCACCGCACGTCGGGTGTATGACTACCTGGTGGAGCCGTCGCGAGTAGCGGCGTTCGGGTTCTTCTCGAGACGGGGCCGGTTCATCAACGAAAGGACCACCCGCAACCAATGAGACCCCGAAGTTTCTTCGCTCTGCTCTTCGTTCTCCTCGCATTCCCCCTCATCGCGGACGCAAAGGAGCCCTCCACCGCTGGCCCCGCGCCAGCGCCTAGCTTCAACCTTCCGTCGCGTGACGGAACCGTCTCACTGGATTCACTCCGCGGACAGATGGTGCTGGTGGATTTTTGGGCGTCCTGGTGCGGCCCCTGCCGGCAATCCTTCCCCTGGCTGAGCGCGCTCCATGAGCGCTACGGGGCGAAGGGATTGAGTATTGTCGCGATCAACCTCGACAAGGACCGAAGCGCGGCGGATGCCTTCCTCGGGAAATATCCGGCCCGATTCACCGTCGCGTTCGACCCCGCGGGCAAGACCGCGAAGGCTTTCAGGGTGTGGGGCATGCCGACGAGCTACCTGATCAACCGGGGCGGCGAGATCGTGTACTCCCGCGCCGGATTCGACCCGAAGCATACCGGAACCCTCGAAGCTCTGATCGAGAAGGAGTGTCCACAATGAGGCACCCGGCCGGGCGTCTCGCGTGCTTTGCGATCGTTCTCATGCTCTCGGCGATGGCCGGCGGTTGCGCCGCGACCGCGGTGCAACCGTGGGATCGTGATCTCCTCTCCGAAACGAAGATGCAGTACAACCCTCGACCCATGGTGCACGCCGTCGACGAACACATCTACTTCAGCAAGGAAGGCTCGATGGGCGGGGATGACGTCGGAGGAGGGGGCTGCGGATGCAACTAGGGTGTCCCAGCCGAGCGTCCTCGATTCGTGGCCGGTTGAGCACGGCGGCGTGCGTGCTCCTGGCCTCCGGCGCGCCCGCTGCCGCGCATGCGGACGCCGGAGCGGTCACTCAGGTAGACGCCACGATGCTGCTCTACGGTGAAGAGAGTCGCGCGAACGTGGCAGAACCCACCGTTCGCGTCACGCGGCTTTACCGGAGCGGGCGGTCACTTTCCGCCCAGCTCGGGCTCGACGTGATCACTGGAGCTTCGCCGAGCGGCGCCATGCCCTCGGGCGTCGCCGCATCCCCGGGCGGCGACACCCCCGGCGATGACGCCCGCGCCGTGCAAACGGTAACAGCCGCCTCAGGCGGCGCCGGGGAGGAGAGTTCTCCGAGCGACATCCCGCTGGCCACGTTCCAGGACGTCCGGTACGCGCTCGACGGTGAATGGCACGAGCCGCTGGGCCGTCTCCTCAGTTCTACGATCGGGGTCCACGTTTCCCGAGAAAAGGACTATCGGTCCATCGGAGTGAACGCCAAGTGCTCGCTGGACATGATGCACCGCCTGACGACCCTGACGCTTGGGGGAGGAACGAATCAAGACCAGGTCTTTCCTGTGGGAGGGACGAGGGCCCCACTCACGGACGGGACCGTTTTCCTCGGGACCGACACGAACTCCAAGCATGTTGGGAGCGGCCTGGTCGGTCTGTCCCGGATCATGACGCGCCGATGGATGATCGCCGTCACCGGATCCCATGCCGTCGAGAGGGGGTACCTGACCGATCCGTACAAGGTGGTCAGTCTGCTCGACTCGGTGACCGGGATGCCCGCAAGCCAGCTGACCGAGAGCCGTCCTTCCACTCGTCGCCGCTCGGATGTTCTGACCAGCACCGTCTACCACCTCGCACGCGATGTCGTCTACCTTTCCCATCGCTACTACTGGGATGACTGGGGCGTGCGGTCCAACACCGCCGATTTGAAGTATCGATGGGAACAGCAAAACGAATCGTTTCTGGAGCCGCACCTCCGCTACTACTCTCAGACTCCAGCGGACTTCTTCTCGTTTGGCCTGGTCAACGGCCAGCCCATTCCCGCCTATGTCACGAGTGATTACCGGCTCGGCCCACTCAAGACAGCCACTGTCGGAGTCACGTACGGCTTCCACGTCCAAGACTACCCAGGCGAATTCAGCATTCGCGCCGAGTACATTCGCCAATTCGGCGACGGTCATCCCAGTGATGCAGTGGGCGTCCAGCGGAGCTTCGACTTGATGCCTCCGCTCAACATCGGATCCCTGGTCGCCGCCTACAGCGTCGCGTTCTAGGTATCCGCTTGTCTCCGTCCACCCAGCCCACCCAGCCCTCCAAGACTTCTACGGAAACCACGTCCTCACTCACGCGCATCGAGGACTACTTTGTGGGCCGCTTCACGGCCATGGCCAGTCCCTGCGAGGTCTTGATCGACACCGACGATCCGGCGGAGGCCGATGCGGCGCTGCGCGCCGTGGAGGCCGAAGCGGGCCGAATCGAACAAAAGTTCAGCCGGTACCTGCCGGGCAACATCATCGATCGGATTAACCGCTCTCAAGGTCAAGCGATCAGCGTGGACAGCGAGACCGCGCTGCTCCTGGATTACGCGGCGACGTGCTACGAGATGTCGGGCGGGATGTTCGACATCTCATCCGGCGTGCTTCGTCGCGTCTGGAGGTTCGATGGGGGTTCGCGGGTCCCGTCCAAGGCTTCGATCCGAGAAGTGCTCCGGCAGGTGGGGTGGGAGAGGGTGTCGTGGAGGAATCCCTCGATCTCGATGCCGGCCGGAATGGAGATCGACTTGGGTGGCTTCGGCAAGGAATATGCCGTAGACCGCGCCGCCGCCATCATCGCAGGTCTCACCGCGAGCGCGTTTCTGGTGAACTTCGGCGGGGATCTGTACGCCAGCGGATTCCGCAGGGGCACACGCCTGTGGAGCGTGGGTGTCGACGATCCCAGGCGATCCGGAGCCGCCGCGCTCTATAAGCTCGAATTCTCGCGCGGAGGGATCGCGACCAGCGGAGACGCCCGGCGTTACGTACTCTGGAGGGGGAAGCGGCTGGGCCATATCCTGAACCCGAAGACCGGTTGGCCGATCCGAAACGCGCCAGGGTCGGTCACGGTTCTGGCCGACACTTGCCTCGAGGCTGGAACCCTCTCCACGCTGGCCTACCTACAGGGCCCGGGCGCGCGCGAATTTCTGGAGCACGAGCGAGTCCAGTTCTGGATTCTCTGAAGTGCCGGACCGCTCCAAACCCGACGTAGACTCAATCCTCGGCTTGGCTTACCATTAGAAGAGCGTCTGGCGGTGCTGCGGGACGCCGTCGGCGCACCATTCTCGGCGAGGAGATCTATCGCTTCGTGGCTGAGTTGATCCATACCCGTCCGACTCCGCGGTCGTCGGTCCCGCGTTTCCGAGAGCTGAGGAGTTCGACATGATGCTCGAACCCTCGGGACATCGGGGGGGCTGCCGGTTCTGCCGGGCGCCGCTCGTCCACACCTTCGTCGACCTCGGCATGTCGCCGCTCTGCCAGACGCACATCGCGCCGCACCAGTTGAACGACATGGAGCCGTTCTACCCTCTGCACGTGTGGGTGTGCGATCAGTGCTTCCTCGTACAGCTGCAGGAGTACGTCAGCCCCCAAGCGATTTTTACCGAGTACGCCTACTTTTCCTCCTACGCGGACACGTGGCTGCGGCACGCGCAGGCTTATACGGCCCTGATGGTGGAACGCTTCGGGCTCGGTACCCAGAGCCATGTGGTAGAGCTCGCAAGCAACGACGGATATCTGCTGCAGTACTTCGCGGCGCGGGGCATTCCCGTGCTGGGGATCGAACCCGCGGCGAACGTGGCCCAGGTGGCGATCGACAGGGGCATTCCCACGACCGTGAAGTTTTTCGGCGAGGAAGTCGCCCGCGAGCTGGCGAGCCAGGGCACCCGCGCGGACCTCTTGCTCGGGAACAACGTGCTGGCGCACGTGCCCGACCTCCGGGGATTCGTCGGTGGGATGAAGACATTGCTCAAGCCGCACGGTGTGATCACGATGGAATTCCCGCATCTCATGCGACTGATGGCCGAGAACCAATTCGACACGATCTATCACGAGCACTTCTCATACTTTTCGTTCCTGACCGTGGAGCAGGTGTTTGCCGCATTCGGGCTGACGCTGTTCGACGTCGAGGAATTGCAAACCCACGGGGGCTCGCTCCGCATTTACGCGAGGCACGCGGAATACAGCGCTCTGGCGGTCGGCCCGCGCGTCACAGAGCTGCGGGAGCGGGAGGTTGCGGCTGGGTTCACCCGTCTCGAGCACTACGCGTCCTTCGGGGAGCAAGTGAAGGAGACCAAGCGGAAACTCCTAGAGTTTCTGATCGAAGCCAAGCGGGCCGGGAAGTCGATCGCCGGCTACGGAGCCCCCGGAAAGGGAAACACGCTGCTCAATTATTGCGGGATCGGGACGGACTTCCTCGATTACACCGTGGATAGGAACCCCTACAAGCAGGGGAAGTACACGCCCGGGACCCACATCCCGATCCACCCGCCGGAGCAGATTCGGGCGACCCGGCCGGACTACGTGTTCATTCTGCCCTGGAACCTCAAGGACGAGATCATGCAGCAGATGGCCTACATCGGAGAATGGGGAGGCAAGTTCGTGGTGCCCATTCCGGAGCCTCGCGTTTACCCGGCGGCATCCGCGGGTGAGCGTCCTCACCGCGGCGCCGGGCACCGCGCGGGGGCGACGGCCCGGTGACCACCGGGACCGGTGCGGGCGCCACTCCGCCACCGAGCGGAGCGGAGGTCGTTCGGGAGGACCTGAAGTACATCTGCGCCCGTCTGGATGGGGAGTTTGCCCGCCTCGCGGGTAACCGCCTCCTGATCACCGGCGGAGCGGGCTTCCTGGGTCACTATCTGGTGCAAGCGGTGCTGCATTGGAACCGCACCAACGGCAAGCCCGCGCCCATCGACCTCACCGTGTACGACAGCTTCGTGCGCGGCACGCCAGACTGGCTCCAGGAGTTCAAGGGCGAGCCGCACTTCACGCTGCGCCAGCACGACATGACGGCGGCGCTGCCCACCGACATGGGCGACTTCCAGTACGTCATCCATGCCGCAGGGATCGCGTCGCCGACTTACTACCGGAAGTACCCGATTGAAACCATGGACACCAACGTGAGCGGGCTCCGCGCCCTGCTTGACTATGCGCGGCAGCGGCAAAACGGGCCACGCCCGGTGGCGGGGTTCCTCTTCTTCTCGAGCAGTGAGATCTACGGCGATCCGACGCCCCAGGATATCCCCACCCCCGAAACCTACCGGGGCAACGTCTCCTGTACCGGGCCGCGGGCCTGCTACGACGAGGCCAAGCGGTACGGCGAGACCCTTTGCGTGAACTTCGCGCGGCAGTACGGAATTCCGGCAAAGATCGCCCGCCCGTTCAACAACTATGGACCCGGGCTCAAGATCACCGATCGGCGCGTGCTGCCCGACTTCGCGCGCGACGTATTTGCCGGACGCGACATCGTGCTGCTGTCGGACGGCGCGCCCAAGCGCACGTTTTGCTACGTGGCGGACGCGGTCATCGGCTACTACAAGATCCTCGTGAGAGGCGGCAGCGGCGAGGCGTACAACATCGGCGTCGAGGTGCCGGAGATCTCCGTCCGCCAGCTCGCCGATCTCGTCGCGTCGAACGCGCGTGAGCTGTTTGGCTATGCGGGCCGGGTGGTCCATCAAGCCAGCTCGGACGGCGACTACCTCCTCGACAATCCCAGTCGCCGCTGCCCGGTGATCGCGAAGGCGCGGGCGGACCTCGGCTATGAGCCGACGGTGACGCTCGAGGATGGCCTGCGCCGGTCGCTCCTCTGGTACCACGATCACAAGGAAGCGGAGGAGGCCTGATGCGGGTCTCGATCGTGGGGGCGGGCTACGTGGGCCTGGTGACGGGCGCGGGGCTCGCGGCCAAGGGTCACCAGGTGGTATGCATCGACAGCAACGAGGAAAGGGTCGCCCAGATCACCCGGGGGGAATCGCCCATCCACGAGCCGGGCCTGGGAGAGTTGTTGCGCCAGCAGGTCCCGGGTCGGCTGGCGGCGACCACCGACCTGAGTCGTGCCGTGCTCGAAAGCGACCTCTCGATCATCGCGGTGGGCACGCCCTCCGTCGGAGGGGAGATCGATCTCGCGAGCGTCCGCATGGTCGCGGGGCAGATTGGCCGCGCGCTCGCCGCGAAGTCCGGCTACCACGCGGTCGTCGTCAAGAGCACCGTGATCCCGGGCACGACCGAGGACGTCGTGCTTCCGCTGCTGGAGGAGGCCTCCGGGAAGCGCGCTGGTAAGGACTTTGGAGTGGGCATGAACCCGGAGTTCCTCACGGAAGGCGAGGCGGTGCACGATTTCCTCGAGCCCGATCGGATCGTGCTCGGCGGGATCGATGCCGGCACGCTCGGCGCGATGGAGGAGCTCTACGCCGCCTTCGACGGCGTCGAGCGCGTGAAGACGACGCCGCGCACCGCCGAGCTGATCAAGTATGCATCGAACGCCCTGCTCGCGACGCTGATCTCGTTTTCCAACGAGATCGGGAATTTTGCCGCGGCGGTTGGAGTCGATGCGGCCGACGTGATGGCGGCGCTCCACAGCAGCCGATATCTGAGCCACGAGCTCCCTGACGGGTCCCGCCACACAGCGCCCATTGCCGCCTTCCTTTGGCCGGGATGCGGGTTCGGCGGCAGCTGTCTTCCTAAAGATGTCCAGGCGCTGATCGCCCAGGGGGCCGGATTGTCCCGCCCTCTGCCCCTGCTCGAGGCTGTCCTGGACATCAATAAGCGCCAGCCCGGCGAGGTGCTCGCGCGACTGCACCGGCACTTCCCGTCGCTCTCCGGAGTGCGGGTGACGGTGCTCGGCCTGGCGTTTCGCCCCGACACCAACGACATGAGGGAATCGCCCGCCATTCCCATCGTGCGCGGGCTCCTGGCGGAGGGCGCTCGCCTCGCCGCCTACGATCCGGCGGCGAAGGAGGAAGCCCGGCGGCTTCTGCCCGCCGAGGTTCGCTTGTGCGATAGCCTCGAGGACGCTCTCCGCGACGCGGAGGCCGTCGTCCTGGTGACGCGGTGGGAAGAGTTCCGGGGTCTGCCGCAGCTGCTCCGCAAGCTCAAATCCCCACCCCTCTTCGTGGACGGGCGGCGAATGCTCTCACGGCAGGACTTCAGCCGGTACGACGGGATCGGCTTGTAGAAGATCCGGTCGTGGGGAACATCGGCTCGGGCCGCCGGCCACTCGGTGTCGCACTGTCGCGAAATGCTAGACTCGCTGGGACACACCGCCCCCGTAGCTCAGATGGACAGAGCAGAGGTTTCCTAAACCTTTGGCCGGGTGTTCGAATCACCCCGGGGGCACATTGCACAGGACGTGGCACGGACCTTAGACCGGCGGGCGGGGTAGAGCTGTTGAGCCCCTTTGCCCAGGATTTTCACCAGAGGAGATCCATGATCCGCACCAAGCTTCGCCGTTTTGCGATCAGCCCCACGTTGGCCCTCACCCTCTGTCTCTCGTCGAGTCTCCTCGCGGCTTCGTCGGCGCCCGGACAGGTGTCCTACATGCCGGGGGCGAGACCTCCGACCCCCACGCCGGCCGACTCTGTGATCCGAGTCCAGGTCCATCGCCTCGCGCCCGGGGTCTACGCGGCCAAAGTCCAGTACGTCTGGACGGGCTGGGTGGAGCTGCCTGAGGGGCTTCTCCTCATCGACAGCTCGATCAGCGACTCGACGGCGGCGATTCTGGCGGACACGATTCGTGCTTATTCTGGCCCGAAGCCGGTCAAGTACGTCGTAAACACGCACGCCCACCCCGACCACATCGGCGGAAATCGCTACTTCGCCGAGCGCGGCGCGACCATCATCGCCCAGTCGAAGGTCGCGGCGAGGATCGACTCGATCATGAACACGAGTGCTCCCGGCGGCGCGGGGACGAAAGCGTTCAAGCCGGTGGTACGGGTCGACCGCAAGAAGGTGATGGGGACAGCCGACCGGAGAGTAGAGATTCTCTGGCTCGGGATGCCGGCGCACTCCGCAGGGGACATGATCGTCTATCTTCCGAAGCAGAAGGTGCTCTTCGCCGGGGATTTGGTGACCAACAAGTCGGTCCCGTGGATGACGGATCCCGACATGGATCGCGTGAGTTGGATCGCTTCGGTGGACTCCCTCTTTTCGAAGGCGTTCCTATTCGACAGCCTCGTCCCTGGGCACGGGGTGCTCGCCGCTCCCATCGAGGAATACCGATTTATCTCGGGCTACCTGATCAATTCCTTCGATCGGGCGGCGAAGGTTGCCGCCGCCGGCACGAGCCTCGCCGCGGTGAGGGACTGGGGCTATGTCGGTCCCTACGAAGACGCGGAGTTCTACTCCGAGGTTCATTTCGCCAACATGCGCCGCATGTACAACGAGGCGCGCGGAATCAAAACCCCCGGGCGGCCGCAGCCGGGCGTGCACAAGAAGTAACGCTCGATGCGGACCACGATGGGCCGTCTCCGAGGCTCCCTGGCGGCATGGGCCGCCCTCGGCCTTGTCATCGGGAGCGGATGCGCGCGCGAGCCCCTCGATGTCCGCGAGGTGCGGCTCGCGGCGGAGCGCTACATGGCCGCACTGGCGAGGAAGGATTTCGACGAAATCCGGAATCGGGCGACGTGTCTGGTACCGGTCCAGTCAATTCAAGGGGGGAACGTCCTTCGTATCGAGGCGCCGCGACACATTTCGGTGGCGAAGCTCGATTCGATGGTTGTCGCCTCCGGGTGGCAGCAGCAGCGTGCCGACTCCCTGTGGATCCGGTCCGAGGGCGGCGACCGTGATGAGCTTTTCCAAACGTCCCGCCGGGCCGGCCGGCTCCATATCACCTACCGGAACGCGTCCCGCGCGGTGGCGGCGTCGCGGCCCGATTCGCTTGCCGGCTCGGGGGCACAGGTCGAGACTCGCGCGGTTCGAATGAGGGTGCGATACGCGGGCGAGCTGGTCGGCCCCCATCCGGTGGACCGCGAGGTCATCCTTCGCCTCCTCAAGATTCCTTCCGGAAAGTGGATCGCGTTCTCCTTCTACACGGTCGAGGACGACCCGCGGCCTGACGGAGTTTGACCCGTCGGGGCTGACGGTGTAGCCTACCGTCTGTGCCCCGAGACCACAGCCCGTCGCCGAAGGTCCGGCGATGGGCATTTCTGCGTCTGAGGAGCGGATGGTTATCGTCCTTCGCGCCGATGCGTCGCCGGAACAACGTCACGCGGTCGAGTCACGCTTCCGCGAGCTGGGATTCCAGATCGTTGTCGCGCCCGGCGAATCCCAGGTCGTCCTCGCCGCGGTAGGAGAGGGGACCATGCCATCCCTCGACGAGATCCGCGCCCTGCCCGGAATCGCCGAGGTTCGCCACATTCCCGAGCCCTTCAAATTGGCGAGCCGCACGTTTCGCCGCGAGACGAGCGTCATCCGGATCGGTGACGTGGAGATCGGCGGCTCGTCGATCGTGCTCATGGCTGGGCCCTGCACCATCGAGTCCGAAGAGCAGATGGTGAAGACCGCCGCGGTGGTCCGGGCCGCCGGAGCGCGGGTGATGCGAGGCGGGGCATTCAAGCCGCGGACCTCTCCCTACTCGTTTCAGGGGCTTGGGGAGGAGGGGCTGAAGCTGATCCGGCGCGTGGCGGACGCCGAAGGGCTGCTCGTCATCTCCGAGATCATGGACAAGAGCCAGATCTTGCTCATGGATGCGTACGTGGATATCTTCCAGGTAGGCGCGCGCAACATGCAGAACTACCCCCTCCTGCGCGAGCTGGGAAGGGTGGAGCGCCCCGTGTTGATCAAGCGAGGCATCGCCGCCACCGTCGATGAGTGGCTCATGAGCGCGGAGTACGTCATTTCCGGGGGCAACGACCGCGTTCTCGTCTGCGAGCGGGGCATCCGCGCCTACGAGACCTACACCCGAAACACGCTCGACCTCAATGCCGTCGCGGTCGCCAAGTCCCTGAGCCATCTCCCGGTGATCGTGGATCCGAGCCACGCGGCGGGCGTCCGGGATAAGGTTGTGCCGCTCGCGCGCGCCGCGATCGCGGCCGGCGCGGACGGGCTCCTCGTCGAGGTTCACCATGAGCCTGAGCGAGCCATTTGCGATGGACAGCAATCGCTCTACCCGGAGCAGTTCGCCGCCCTCGCGGGGCAGATCCGGCTGATCGCCGAGGCGGTCGGCCGCACCCTCTGATGCCGCCGCCTCCCCGGGGCACCCCCCGCCGCCGCGCGCGGGTCAAGGAAACGGGCCGGGACCGCACGCCATCGCTGGCCGACGCGCCACCCGGTCCTTCCCTCCGCTGGACCCGCTGGATCGCGTACGCCCTGCTCGCGGTGTTCGCGGCCTACTGGGGCGTCAAGGTATTCACTGATCATCGGATCGGAAATTACGCGGTGGAGACCGACTTCTACTGGAAGTACGGCCCGGCGGCCCGCGACCTGCTGCACGGGCGCGTCCAGATCGAGAATTACGATTCCAAAGGCTGGGGTTATCCCGCGGCCGTGGCGCTGGTCTCGCTCTTCGGCCCGGAGCCGTTCCGCGCGGCCCAATGTCTCGCGCTCCTCTGCGCTGTTCTCACGGGCCTCCTCTTGTATCGGCTCCATCGAAGCCTGCTCGGGCCAGCCGTGGCCCTGGGGAGTCTCTTGCTCCTGCTCTCGAACGAGACCTTCCTCGCGAACACGTACGAGGTTGGCACCGACATGTTCTATTTCGCGGTCGTCATGGGTTCGATCTCCCTCCTCCTCGGCCGCGGCAATCCGGGCGCACTCGCCCTTCTTGGCTCCGGACTCCTCGGCGGCTGGGCATTTTCGACGCGATACAACGGACTCTTCCTCTGGCCCGGGGCGCTCCTCGCTCTGCTCTCCCTCCGGACCGTGGAGGGTCCGCTGGCCTCGAGGCTTCGCCTCGCCGGCGTCTGGAGCGCCGGCTTTCTCTTGGCGGCGCTCCCGTGGCTTTTCGTGAACGCCGCCCACACCGGCAATCCGCTTACGAACTCGAACTACGTGAACGTCGGCTACGCGGTGTACGGAGAGGGGAACTGGGAGAAGTTCTTCTACGGCGGAGACCGCAAGATTACGTCCTTCGCGGACGTCGTGCGCTTGGACCCGCCGCGCTTCGCGGCGGTGATGGTCAAGAATCTGGCGGAGCACCTGCGCCGCGATCTGACTGAGCTGCTTCCGGCCATCTGGGGCGGGCTCGCGCTGATCGGGGGATTCCTGCTCCTTCGCGAGCGGCCCGGCCGGCGGGTCGGGGGGTACGCGGTCTTGTGGGGACTCTACTTCCTGACCCTTGTGCCCGTGTTTTATGGCAAACGTTTCTCGCTCCCTCTCCTCGCGTTTTGGCTCCTGCTCGCGGCGTGGCCTTACTTCTCGCACACGCTCGGCCGGCGGCTCCGGTCGATCGAACGCGTATTCCCGCTCCGGGTCTTCGTCTTTCTGGCGGTCTGGCTCACCACGGCGCTGCAGGCCTACCAGTGGACGGAAAATCCGGCGAACCCGGAGCAGCTCAAGGCGGGGCCCTACGAGCTCCTGCCGGCGGTCGCCTATCTCCGGGATCACACCCAGGGCGAGGCCCTGCTCGCCCGGAAGCCCCACGCCGCGTTCATGGCGAAGATGCGCTTCGTGCCCCTGCCGCAGTTCGAGACGCCCGACTCGCTCCACGCGGTGGCGATGAGAGAACGGGCACGCTACGTCCTGGTCTCGGGCGCGGAGCTGGCGATGCGGGCGGGGATGCGGCCGTTCGCGTCCGGGTCCGAGGTTCCGGGCTTTGTTCGGGTCTTCGAGAGCGGGGGAGCCCTCGTATACGAAGTGAAACCCGCCGAGGGAGGCGCGCAAGCGCCTTGACTCGAGCCTCCGATCGGCTAGAATCGCCCGACGGCTGTTATGCGCCAACAATTGAAATGACGGGCGATTAGCTCAGCTGGTTAGAGTGCCTGCTTGACATGCAGGAGGTCAGAGGTTCAAGTCCTCTATCGCCCACCACCTCATCCGGACTGAAACGGAAGAATCCCCATCCCATGATTGAACTCCAGATCGACGGCCGCAGTCTCAAGGCGGACGAGGGCAGCACGCTCGGCGCCATCCTCCACGGGCAATACCAGGAGGGTTTTCGCCTCGGGGTCGCGGCCAGGCTGAACGGCAGGATCGTGGATTTCCACACCCCGATCCACGAGTCGGGGCGGGTGGAATTCGTCCCGGTGGAAGCACCCGAAGGGCTCGCGGTTCTCCGCCACTCCACCTCGCACCTCATGGCCTCGGCCGTGGTGAAGCTCTTCCCGGAGGCAAAGCTCGCCATCGGCCCCGCCATCGATGAGGGCTTTTACTACGACTTCCAGGTCGACCGGCCATTTCAGCCGGAGGACCTCGCGCGGATCGAAGAGTGGATGCACACCATCGCGGACGAGAACCACCAGTTCCAGCGCGGGGAGTTGGGCCGGGAGGAGGCGCTCCGAAAGTTCCGCGAGGAGAACGAGCCCTTCAAGGTGGAGCTGATCGAGGGCATCCCCGATCCCAAGGTCAGCACCTACACACACTCCTTCTTTACCGACCTCTGCCGCGGGCCCCACGTGCCGCGGACCAAGATGCTCCGTCATTTCAAGCTCCTGAGCGTTGCCGGCGCGTACTGGCGGGGCGACTCCTCGAGACCGATGCTTCAGCGCATCTACGGGACGGCGTTCCCGACCAAGGAGGCGCTGAAGGAGCACTTGAACCGCATCGAGCAGGCCAAGCTCCGGGATCACCGGAAAGTCGGCGCCGCGCTCGACCTCTACAGCGTTCAGGAGGAGGCCGGCGGCGGCCTCATCTTCTGGCACCCGCACGGGACCGCCATGCGGGGCGTGATCGAGGAATTCTGGAAATCGGAGCACTTGAAGCGGGGCTACACCCTGGTGACCACGCCCCACATCGCCCAGGTCGATCTCTGGCAGCGCTCGGGACACACCGACTTTTACCGCGACAACATGTACTTCCTGGAAATCGATCGCAAAGAGTACGTGCTGAAGCCGATGAACTGTCCGTTCCACGTGCTGATCTACCAGCGGAAGAAGCACTCCTACCGGGAGCTGCCGATCCGGATCGCGGAGCTGGGCACCGTCTACCGGTACGAGAAATCGGGCGTGCTCCATGGGCTGGCCCGCGTTCGGGGATTCACGCAGGACGACGCGCACCTGTTCTGCACTCCGGAGCAGGTGGAGACCGAGCTGGAGGGAGTCCTCGGCTTCGCGCGGTTCATGCTCGACACCTTCGGCTTCCATCAGTACCAGGTAGACCTGAGCGTGCGGGATCCCAAGCGGAAGCAGGACTACCTCGGCTCCGACGAGGAATGGGAGCTGGCCGAGGGCGCGCTCCAGCGCGTGGTGGAGCGCTCCGGGCTCCAGTACCACCGCGCGGAGGGGGAGGCGGTTTTCTACGGGCCCAAGATCGATATCAAGCTGACCGATGCCCTGGGCCGCCCGTGGCAGTGCTCGACCATCCAGTTCGATTTCAACCTGCCGCGCCGTTTTGAGGTCCGCTACGTCGGCCCGGACGGGCAGGACCATCCCGTCTACATGATCCACAGGGCGCTCCTGGGCTCCATGGAGCGGTTCTTCGCGACCTTGATCGAACACTTCGGCGGGGACTTCCCGGTCTGGATCGCCCCCGTCCAGGTCCAGCTGATCACGATCGCGGACGCCCAGATTCCCTATGCCGAGGAGATCCGAAAGCTGCTCTTGGACCGCGGCATCCGGGTCGAAGCCGATCTTCGCGAGGAGAAGATGGGGGCCAAGATCCGGGACGCCGAGATGCTCAAGATCCCCTACATGCTGGTCCTGGGACGGCAGGAAGTGGAGAACCGGGCGGTCTCGGTCCGGAGCCGGAAGAAGGGCAACGAGGGAAGCGTCCCGCTCGAAGCCTTCGTGGAAAAACTCGTTGCCGAGATCGCCGCGAGATCGTAGACTCCGGCGTCGTTGAGGTTTAAGCAGGAGCCACCGGCTTCTCACCCCGAGGCGCAACGCTACCGGGGTTTTTGAGGCGAAGCGCCTTCGCGAAAGCGGGGCCACGCCGCGGGTAAGGTGCCCATGCGCCCCCCGCCGATTTCCGCCCGAGCCGGGCTCCTGCCAGACGCGCGTTCCCCTGACACGAGGAGGGAAGAGACTATCGCCGCAACCAAGGAAGTCCGGGTCAACGATCGCATCCGGATCCCGTCGGTTCGCGTCATCGGGCCCGACGGGGAGCAGGTGGGAATCCTGGGAATCAGAGAGGCACTGGCGTACGCGCAGGAGCGCCAGCTGGACTTGGTCGAGGTTTCGCCGACGGCCAAGCCTCCCGTCTGCCGGGTGATGGACTTCGGGAAGTTCAAGTACGAGCAGAACAAGAAGCAGCAGAAAGCGAAGCGAAAGCAGCACGTCACGCACCTCAAGGAAGTGAAGCTTCGTCCGAAGATCGAGGCCCACGACTACGCCTTCAAGGTGGAACACGGCCGGCGTTTCCTCGAGCTGCACGACAAGGTCAAATTCACCGTGACGTTTCGAGGGCGGGAATTGGCCCATCCGGAGGCCGGCCATCGCATCCTCGAGCGCGTCGTGAAGGACCTCGAGGCGGTGGGCCAGGTCGAGATTCCGGCGCGGATGGAGGGCCGGAGCATGGTGCTTCTGATGGTGCCCAAGCCCACGACCGGACGTCCGCCTGAGAAGAAGCCGCAGACGGTTGCAAGCGCGGCACCGGCCAAGCGCCCGGCGCCGAAACCCTAGGAGCCACGATGCCCAAGATGAAGACAAGCCGGGCCGCCGCGAAGCGGTTCAAGCGGACCGGCACCGGAAAGGTGAAGCGCGGGCACGCGTTCGCGCGACACCATCTCGGATTGAAATCACGGAAGCGGAAGCGCCGTCTCAACGCCTCGGCGATCACGGAATCGACCGAGCGCCGTCACATTCAAAAGCTCCTACCCTACGGCGGCTGACCTCCACGGCTTCGGCCGCCACCTGAGGTACGAACGATGCCACGCACAAAGACGGTTGTTCCGGGTCGCAAGCGCCGCCGCAAGGTCATGGTCGCGGCGAAGGGAAACCGCGGCGGCCGCCGGAAGCTCTATCAGACGGCCCGCGAGACGCTCATGCGGAGCCTCCAATTCGCCTACCGCGACCGCCGGGCCAAGAAGCGCGAATTCCGCAAACTCTGGATCGTCCGGATCAACGCCGCGGCGAGGCTCCACGGACTTTCCTACAACGCCTTCATCCGGGGCCTCAAATCGGCTCAGGTCGAGATTGATCGGAAAGTGCTTGCCGACCTAGCCGTCCGCGACAACCAGGCTTTTGCCCGCCTGGCCGAGGTAGCCAAACAAGCGCACGCCGCGGCCTAGCCGAATCATCTGCCCGTGATCGAGCGGATTGACGCCCTCCGTGCCGAGGGAGAGCGCGCGTTATCCGGGGCCGCCACGGCCTCGGAGCTCGAAGCGGCGCGCGTTCGCTATCTGGGCCGCAAGAGCGAGCTGACCCAGATTCTCCGGGGTCTCAAGGACCTCGATCCCCGATCGCGGGCCGAAGCGGGCGCGCGCGCCAACGAAGCCAAGGTCCGGCTCGAGTCGCTCCTTTCGGAAGCGGAAGCGCGCCTTCGGTCGATCTCGAGCGACGACGTGCGTCGCGACATCACGCTCCCCGGACGCCGCCCCCCGATCGGCCACCATCACCTCATCCATTCCGTCATCGAGGAGATCGAGCAGATCTTCCATGGGCTCGGCTTCAGCGTGGCCTCGGGGCCGGACGTGGAGGATGACCGGCACAATTTCACGGCGCTCAACATGCCCCCGGGGCACCCGGCCCGGGCGGCCACCGACACGTTCTACCTGAGGCCGGACGTGCTCCTCCGCGCCCACACGTCCTCGGTGCAGGTTCGGGTGATGGAGAAGACCCCGCCGCCGGTGCGGCTGATCTGTCCCGGGCGGGCGTATCGGAACGAGGCGATCGACGCCACCCACCATTTCGAATTCCATCAGATCGAGGGGCTCTACGTCGACGAAGACGTGAGCATGGCCGACCTGAAGGGAACCCTCGACCGATTCTTCAAGGACTTCTTCGGGCCGAAGACAGAGACCCGATTCGCCCCTTCGTACTACCCCTTTGTCGAGCCAGGCGCCGTCGTCGACGTCCGGTGCTTCTTCTGCTCGGGAAAGGGCTGCTCGGTCTGCGGCCCGCTCTCGGGAGGATGGCTGGAGGTGCTCGGCGCTGGGATGGTCCACCCGAACGTCTTTCGCGCGGTGGGCTACGACCCCCGCCGCTGGACGGGATTCGCCTTCGGAGGCGGGATCGAGAGGCTCATCATGCTCCGACACGGCGTACCCGACCTGCGCCTCTTTTTCGAAAACGATATTCGCTTCCTCCGCCAATTCTGAGGGATCCGCGTGAAACTGACATGGACCTGGCTTAGCGATTGGGTCGACCTCCCCGGCGAGCCGGAGGAGCTGGCCCATCTCCTCGCCATGCGGGGCTTTCCCGTGCAGTCGCTCACGCCAGGCAAGTCGCTCGATCCGGCCATCATCGTCGGGCAGGTCGTGGAGGCAGCCCGCCACCCGAATGCGGATCGGCTGACCCTCTGCCAAGTGGACATCGGCTCCGCGCGCCTCTCGATCGTCTGCGGCGCCCCCAATGTCGCGGCCGGCCAGCGCGTCGCGGTCGCCCAGGTCGGTGCCCACCTCCCGGACGGGACCAAACTGCGCCGGACCAAGATCCGCGGCGTGGAGTCCGAGGGAATGATCTGTTCGGAGCGGGAGCTGGGGCTGAGCGAGGAATCGCAGGGGATTTGGGTCCTTCCGGGCGAGCCGGGCATCGGCACGCCGGTCGCGGCGCTCCTCGGGTCGAGCGACACCACCCTCGACGTCGAGATCACGTCCAATCGCACCGACTGCGCGTCCGTGCGGGGCCTCGCGCGGGAAATCGCGTCGGCCCGCGGGTCGGTGGTGAAGCCGATGCGGCCGCTTCGCGCGGAGGGGATGGCCCCCTTGCCTCAGGTGACGATCGAGAACGCGGCCGATTGCCCTCGGTACATGGCGCGCGTGGTGCGGGGGATTCGCGTCGGTCCGTCGCCGTCCTGGCTCGAGTCAGCGCCTGGAAGCGGCGGGCTTTCGAAGCATCAACAACGTCGTCGACGCCACGAACTACGTGCTCCGCGAATTCGGACAGCCGATCCACGCCTTCGACGCCTCCAAGGTGGGAGGGAACTCGATCCACGTGCGGCGCGCCCGGCAGGGCGAGCGTTTGCGTCTCCTCGACGGCCGGGACGTCACCCTTCAGCCGTCCCACCTCGTGATCGCAGACCAAGCGCGGCCGATGGCGCTGGCGGGGGTGATGGGGGGCCTGGAGTCCGGGGTTTCCGACGCGACGGTGGCGGTCGTTCTCGAATCCGCGCAATTCAGCCCGTCGCTGACCAAGGAGACCGCCCGCTCCCTCGGGATCCTGAGCGACGCGGCGGAGCGATTCTCCCAGGGGGTGGATCCCGAAGGTGTCGCGGACGCGCTCGACGCGACGGCCCGGATCTTGGCCGAGATCGCGGGGGGCGATGTCTCCGCGAAGCGCGTGGATCAGTGGCCGGGACGCTCGGAGCAGCCGTCGATCGAGCTCTCCCACCGCCGCCTGGGCGCCCTTCTCGGCCTCGCCGTCGACGAAGAGAACGCGACGCGCGCCCTGCGTTCCCTGGGGATCGAAATGGTGGGCGCCTGGGCTCGGAGGGATGGAGACTCGGTCGCGCGCTTTCGCGCCCCTTCCTACCGACTGGACATTGAGATCGAGGAAGACCTCATCGAGGAGGTGGCCCGTGTTGTCGGATACGCCAGCATCCCGGGCCGGCTGCGCGTCTCCGCCGCGCCGCCTCTCGATAGAGGGGCGAGCGAGCGCCTCGTAACGCATTTAGTCGACGTCGCTTGTGGGCTTGGATTTAACCAAGCGTTGAATACGTGCCTGGTCGGAGAGATCCCGGCCGAGGCTCTGGGAGGAATCAAGATCGAAGAGATCTGGGAGCTTCAAAATCCGATGAGCCGGGAGCTGAAACACCTGCGGGTAGGCCTTCTCCCCGGGTTGATTCACGCGGCCGCCAGAAACGTGCACCACGGCGTGGGCGACGTCCGCTTGACCGAAGTCGGAAAGGTGTTTCGAGCGGTCCCGCCCCCACTGGGTTCCGAGCGATACGAAGCCGCGATGCTGCTGACCGGGGTCGCTGAAGATTGGGATCACCCGGGTCGGGACGAGGACCGCTTTCTCGAGCTCAAGGGCGCGGCGGAGGCGCTGCTCGAGGCATTGGGAATTGACTCGTCCCGGACCGCCGCCTACCATGATCCTTGTTGGAAGCGCGGAACCGGAGCCTCGTTCGAGGTCGCGGAGCGGCGCCTGGGACACTTCGGCGAAGTGGCGCCGGCCCTTGGGGCGGCGCTCGGGCTCGACCGGCCCGCATGGGCCGCGATTTTCGACGTCGCGGCTTTGGCGGAGCAGGCGCCGGCGGGGCGGCGGTATCGGGCGATCCCGCGATATCCCGTCTCCAAGCGGGACATTGCCGTCATCGTGCCGAAGGAAACGCCGCACGCGGAACTCGATCGGACGATTCGCGAGGCGGGCGGCGCGCTTCTGAGCCAGGTTCAGCTATTCGACGTCTTTGAAGGGAGTTCGATCGGGGCGGGCCATAAGAGCATGGCGTACGCCTTGGAATTTCGCGCTCCCGATCGGACGCTCGAGGATCAGGAGGTCGACGCGTCGATCCACTCGATCCTTCGCGCCCTCGGCGCCACGTTTGGCGCGGTGGTGCGCGGAGCGCCCGTCCGGTCGGGTCCGGAGGAGTGAGTCATGATGGTCGAGTTGGATCAGCTCGAGGAGAAGATTCGGGCCGCGACCGGGCTTTTGGCGCGGCTCAAGGAAGAGAAGCGGCTGCTGGAGGCCGAGAACGCGGCGCTCAAGGAGCGGGTTCGAAAGATGGAGCCGGCCGCGGCAAAGCAGGATGACCTCAAGCCTCGATTGAAGGCACTGGAGGAGGAGCGGAGCTCGCTTCTGGATGAGCGCCGAGCCGTGGCGCGAAGGGTAGAAGAGATGCTGGCCAAGCTGGACGTGCTGCAGAAAGCGGTCCACGCTTGACGGAAGACGGTCCAACCGGGTCGCTCCGGGACTCGGGCCGTTGCAGGGACGATCGATCTGAGGGATCGCGATGACGACCGAACCGAACACGCAAAGCGTGACGATCTTCGGCAGCGAGTACAAGATTCGCGGTGCTGATCCCGATTACATCCAAGTGGTTGCCGCCTATGTGGACGGGAAGATGCGCGAACTGGAACAGCGTCTCCCGGCCGGAACCCAAACCAAGCTCGCGATCCTAGCCTCGCTCAACATCGCGGACGAGCTGTTCCGCGAACGGGAAGAGCGGACGCATCGGGACAACGAGCTGAGGGACCGGGCCAAAGAGCTGGGAAAGGTCCTGGGCGAGTCACTGCGCGGAAGCTAAATCGATCACCGGCGACGCCACCCCGATACCCGGAGGATTATCGAAGAGAGCGAACCAAACCAATGGCTGCTAACGGCACCCTGCCATGCTCGTGATGTGCCAGACATTTTTGAGCCACAACTCGAAAGTCGGGGGCTCGAACTACCGGCGGAGTGATGGCCCGCTTCACGCGGGCGACGCGAACCCGGGAATAGGGCACCCACCTGGAATCTCCAGGTTCAAAAGTCTCGTACCCACGGCAACGGCGGGGCGCTTTTTTATATAGGGAGGCTATTCCCATGACATTGACCCCGTGGATTGTGTTGTTGATCGCGATCGCGACCGCGGCCGTCGCGTTTCTCCTCGGCTGGATCGCGCATCGGCGAATCGGAGAAGGCAAGGTTTACAACGCCGAGCAGCTCGCGACGAAAATCGTTCGCGAGGCGGAGAGGGAAGCCGAGAATCAGAAGAAGAGCGCGCTCCTAGAAGCCAAGGACGAGTGGTTCCGGGAAAAGGCAAAGCTGGACCGGGAGGTCCAGGGGCAGAAGTCCGAGATCCAGCGCGAGGAGCGAAAGCTTCAAGAGCTGGAATCGAATCTCAATCGACGCGCGGAGGTTCTCGACAAGAAGGAGCGCGATCTCAAACGGCTCGAGCGGGAGCTTGAAGTGAAAGGGGAGTCCCTCGCGGAGCGAGACCGAGAGCTCGCCCGCGTCCTGGGGGAGCAGAACGCGAGGCTCCAGCGGATCAGCGGCATGACCGCCGACGAAGCCAAGGCCCAACTGATCGCGAACTTGGAGAACGAGGCGAAGGCCGAGGCGGCCAAGCGGCTCCAGGAAATCCGCGAGGAGACCAACCGGAATTCGGAGAAGGAAGCCCGCGAGATCGTGACGCTGGCCATCCAGCGATGCGCGGCCGACCACTCAGCCGAGACGACCGTCTCGGTGGTCCACCTTCCGAACGACGAGATGAAGGGGAGAATCATCGGGCGCGAAGGGAGGAACATCCGCGCCTTCGAAACGGTGACCGGAATCGACGTCATCATCGACGACACGCCGGAGGCGGTCATTCTCTCCGGGTTCGATCCGGTTCGCCGGGAGATCGCCAAGAGGTCGCTCCAGAAGCTGGTGACCGACGGGCGGATCCACCCCGCGCGAATCGAGGAGATCGTCGCCAAGGTGCAGAAGGAGGTCGAGGAGCAGATCATCGAGCTGGGGGAGGCGGCCGTCCTCGAGGTGGGCGTCCACTCGATGCACCCCGAGATCGTGAAGCTCCTCGGAAGGCTCCAATACCGGACCTCCTACGGCCAGAACATCCTCCAGCATTCGAAGGAGGTGGCCTGGATCTGCGGCATCATGGCGGCCCAGCTCGGGTTCGACGTCCAGCTCGCCAAGCGCGCGGGATTGCTCCACGACTTGGGCAAGGCTGTCACCCACGAGGTCGAGGGAGCCCACGCACAGATCTCCATGGACTACGCGCGGAAGTACGGCGAGCCGGAGGAGGTCGTCCGGGCCGTCGGCTACCACCATCACGATCCGACCGCGGAGAACCTCTACGCGGTGCTCGTCATGGCCTCGGACGCCATTTCGGGGGCTCGGCCCGGGGCGCGCCGCGAGAGCATCGAGAACTACGTGAAGCGGCTCGAGGCGCTCGAGAAGATCGCCGACAGCTTCCCCGGCGTGGAGAAGTCGTACGCGATCCAGGCGGGGCGGGAGGTTCGGATCATGGTCGAGCCGAAGAACATCGACGACGCCCGCGCCGTACAGCTGGCCGCCGACGTCGCGCGGCGGGTCGAGCGGGAGCTCCAGTATCCCGGGCAGATCAAGGTCGTCGTGATCCGGGAGACCCGTGCCATGGAGTATGCCAAGTAGCGCCATGAACATTCTCTTCATCGCGGACATCTACGGCTCCCCCGGCCGGAAGGCGGTGCGGGACCTCATGCCCGAGATCGTCTCGTCGATGGGGATCGATTTTGTCGTCGCCAACGTCGAGAACGCGGCGGCCGGATTCGGCGTGACGAAGGACATTCTCGAGGAGCTGAAGGGCCTCGGCGTGGAGTGCATGACGAGCGGGAACCATATCTGGGACCGCCGCGAATCGATGCCGCTCCTGAATGAGGAGCCGCTCCTCCTGCGGCCTCACAACTACCCGCCGGGCGTTCCCGGCACGGGGTCGCGCGTTTTCACGACCCGGGATGGCGTCAAGGTGGGCGTGCTCAATCTCATGGGCAGGGTATTCATGCGGGAGCTGGAGTGCCCCTTCCGCGTCGCGGACCAGGAGGTGGCGAAGCTCCGGGAGGAAGCGACCATCGTGCTCCTCGACTTCCACGCCGAGGCGACAGCGGAGAAGATGGCGCTCGCGTGGTACCTCGACGGAAGGGTTTCCGCCGTGCTCGGGACCCACACGCACGTTCAAACGGCCGACGAGCGCATCCTTCCCAAGGGAACCGGCTATATCACGGACGCCGGCATGACCGGGCCCTTCGACTCCGTCATCGGGGTTCGAAAGGAGCTCGCCATCCACAAGTTCCTGACCCTGCTGCCGACCCGCTTCGAGCCGGCGGTGGGGGACGTCAAGCTCCACGGGGTCCATCTCGACGTCGACGAGGCCACCGGCAAGTGCCGGCACATCGAGCGGCTCGCGATGTCCCTCGAGCCGTCCCCGCGGGCCACGGTCGCGTGAGCGTCGTGGTCCCGGCCGTGGTTCTGGAAGGCGTCACGCTCGCGGCCGAGATCAGGAACGGCGTGCGCGGACGATTCGAGCGGCTCAAGGCGCGCGGCGTCACCCCAGGGCTCGCGATCGTCACCGTGGGAGAGTCCCCGGCCGGAAATCCGTATGTCCGGTCCAAGCTCCGCGCGGCGGAGGAGCTGGGTGCGCGGACGACGGTCGCGCGGCTCCCGGCCGAGACGGGCGAGCTGGAGATTCGCGCCCGGCTCCAGGCGCTGAGCGCCGACCCATCGATCCACGGGGTCATTCTCCAGCTTCCCCTTCCAGCGGCGCTCCACGAGGAGCGCCACCTCGAGGACGTCACGCCGGAGAAGGATCTCGACGGGCTTCACCCGTGGAACGTCGGCCGCTGGGTTGGCGGCCTGCCCGGACACCGCCCGGCCACGCCGCTCGGCGTGATCGAGATCCTCCGGCGCCACGTCGGCGACCTGTCGGGGAAACGCGTCGTGGTGATCGGTCGAAGCCGAATCGTGGGGCGCCCGCTCTCCGTGCTCCTCTCCGAGCGGCGCCAGGGGATGAACGCCACGGTCACGCTCTGTCACTCGGAGACCCGCGACTTGCCGTCCCTCTCCCGCCAGGCGGAGATCCTGGTGGTCGCGATGGGGAAGAGACGCGCGATCGGCGCCGACCACGTTGGACGAGGCGCGGTCGTGATCGACGTGGGGATCCACCCGATCGATCGCCCGGCCAAGGGCGCGCCCCGATTCGAGGGGGACGTCGACTTCGAGGCCGTTTCCAAGATCGCCTCCGCGGTCACGCCGGTTCCCGGCGGGGTGGGGCCGCTGACCGTGGCGATGCTGCTCCGAAATCTGGCCGACGCCGCGGAAATGGCGGTGAACCGCGCATGACCCGGTCGCGCGCCATGCCCCGGCTCGAGCCCCGCGAAGGGGAGCCTCATATCTACACGGTCACGGAGCTGGCGCGGGAGATCAACGCGTCGCTTGAAGACTCTCTCCTGAGCGTGATCGTCCAGGGCGAGATCTCGGGATTCAAACGCCACTACCAGAGCGGTCACGTCTACTTCGATCTCAAGGACGAGAAGTCGCGCGTCCGCGTGGCGCTCTTCAAGAACCGGATACGAAGCGCGCACGACACCCTCGCGGACGGCCTCGCCGTTCAGGTCGAGGGGGCCGTGGAGTTTTACGGTCCCCGGGGCGAGATCTCGCTCGTCGCCGAGCGGGTCGCGCCGATGGGATACGGGGCGCTCCAGGCTCGATTCGACGCCATGCGCCGGAAGCTGGAAGCCGAAGGGCTCTTTCTGGAAGACCGGAAGCGACCGCTGCCCACCTATCCCACGCGGATCGGGATCGTGACCTCTCCGGGGGCGGCCGCGCTCCAAGACATGCTCCGAATCCTCCGCCAGCGGGCGCCCTACCTGCGCGTGACGCTGGCGCCGGCCGCGGTCCAGGGGCCGACCGCCGCGGGCGAGATCGCCTCCGCGATCGGGCTCTTGAACGAGTGGGGGCAGGTCGACGTCATCATCGCGGGCCGCGGCGGTGGCTCGCTGGAGGATCTCTGGGCATTCAACGAAGAGGTCGTCGTGCGCGCGATCGCCGAGTCGAAGATTCCGATCGTCTCCGCGGTGGGGCACGAGGTGGACGTGACGCTCGCCGACCTCGCCGCCGACGTCCGCGCGGCCACCCCGACGCACGCGGCCCAGCAGGTCGTCTTGGACAGAGAATCCATCTTCGCCTCGCTGGAGGATCTGACCAAGCACGCGAGCGAGCGTCTCCGCCGCGAGCTTCGCGAGGCGGCCGCGCGACTGACAGGCCTCCAGCACCACCGGGCCCTACGGGAGCCTTCCCGCCTGGTGACCGAAGGGCGTCGGGCGCTCGATGACGCGATGGAAGCGCTCGCGCGGGGCCTATCGGATTGGGTCCTGGTCCGCCGCCGGCGCCTCGAGGCTCACCAGGGCACGCTGGCGGTCCATTCTCCGGGCCGGACGCTGGAGCGCTCCCGCGAGCGCCTCCAGGCGCTCGCGCATCGCGCGCGACGGGGTACCGAGTCGATCCTCGCCCGGCTGCGCGAATCGGTGGCTGGCCGCGGCAGACTTCTGGGGTCATACGACACCCGCGGCGTGCTTCGGCGAGGATACGCGCTGGTGTGGAGCGCCGACGGGAGCCGGCTGATCCAGCGGGGTCTCGAGCTCCGGCCAGGCCAGGATCTGGAGGTTCAGTTTCAGGATGCGCGGGCGGAGGCGCGGGTCGTGCGCGTGCGTCCCACGGCGGAGGAGGAGACGGCGTGAAGCGAAAGGGAACGGCGAGACCGCCAGAGGAGACGCACGGAGAGGCCCGGAGCTTCGAGTCGATGATGGAGCGGCTTCAAGAATTGGTGGATCGCTTGGAAGAGGGCAACATGCCCCTCGAGGATTCGATCCGCGCCTATGAGGAGGGGATGAACTTGGTTCGGAACTGCACCGTCGTTCTGAGCAAGGCCGAGAAGCGGATCCAGGAACTGACTCGGGATGCTGCCGGAAGGCCGGTGGCGGAGCCGGTCGAGGAGGAGGAGGAGGACGAAGGGGAGGGTGGCGGACAGCTCCCGTTTTGATCGCTATCTAGCGAAGGTGCGGCCCCGCATCGACGCGGCCCTCGACCGCCTGCTCCCGCCGGCGAGCCGCGAGCCGCGTGTGCTCCATCGCGCCATGCGCTATAGCGTTTTCGCCGGCGGCAAGCGGATTCGCCCCGCGCTCTGCCTCCTCGCGTGTGAGTCGGTGCTGGGGCGCGGCACGCCCGCCCTCGGCGCGGCGGCCGCCCTGGAAATGATCCACACCTTCAGCCTGATCCATGACGATCTGCCCGGCATGGACGACGACGATTGGCGCCGCGGCCGTCCCACGAACCACCGCATCTTTGGAGAGGGGATGGCCATTCTCGCGGGGGACGCGCTCCTCTCGCTCGCCTTTGAGACCCTGACCCGGGTTTCGATCGGGCGGGCCAAGGATCCCAGGCCGCTCCTGGAAACAGTCTGCGAGGCGACCGGCCCGGAGGGTATGATCGGCGGCCAGGCCCTCGATCTCCTCTTCGAGGGAAAGCGTATCCCGCTTCGGAGGATCTACGCGATGCATCGCCGAAAGACGGGCGCGCTCTTGAGGGGATCCCTCCGCCTCGGGGCCCAGATCGGCGGAGCGCGCGAGGGCCGCCTCCGCGCGTTCGACGCGTACGGAAGCCGCATCGGGCTCGCCTTCCAGATCGTCGACGACCTCTTGAACGTTCGTTCCACACGCCGCCGCATGGGAAAGAGCGTCGGATCGGATCGCGCCAAGGGCAAGGCGACCGCGCCGGCCCGGGCGGGAACCGTACGGGCGGAACGGGACGCGGCGGCGCTCCTGCTCGAGGCGGCCCGGTTGGCCGGCGGTCTCGGCCGGCGCGCGCCGGAGTTCGAATCGCTGACGCATTACCTCTTGCACCGAACGCACTAGGGGGATCGACCGTTGGCGGTCCAGTTTGCTTCCAGTCCGCTCTTTCACGCGCTCGCGTGCGGATTCCTTGTACAGATGAGCAAGGTGTTGACCTTCCTCCTGCGAGAGAAGAAAATCAACGTACGGCGGTTCGTGGAAACGGGCGGAATGCCCAGCTCCCATGCGGCTTCGGTCTGCGCGCTGACCACGTGCGTCGGTCTCCGGGAAGGGGTGGGGTCGGTGCTCTTCGGCGTCGTCCTTTTCTTCAGCCTCATCGTGATGTACGACGCCGCCGGGCTGAGACGGGCGGCCGGGCGCCAGGCGACGCTCTTGAACCGAATTCTTCACGAGCACATTCAGCTGCCGGGCCAGCCACACGAGCGGCTCCGCGAGCTTTTGGGACACACCCCGATCGAAGTTTTGGTGGGCGCCGCGATCGGCGTCCTCTTCTCGATCGCGATCTACAAACCTCCGGGGGGCATGTGAGCACCAATCATCTGGCGGGGATTCATGGCCCCGGCGATCTCAAGCGGCTCCCGCGGGAGGCGCTCCCCGAGCTTGCCCAGGAGATCCGGGACCGGATCATCCAGGTGGTTTCGTGCACCGGGGGGCATCTGGCCCCCAGCCTGGGCACGGTGGAGCTCACGATCGCGCTCCATTACACGTTCGACACGCCGCGGGACATCCTGATCTGGGACGTGGGGCACCAGGCGTACGGCCACAAGATCCTCACCGGACGGAACGAACGATTCGACACCCTCCGCCAAGAGGGGGGGCTGTCCGGGTTTCCGCGACGCGCCGAGAGCGAGTACGACGCGTTCGGCACCGCCCACGCGTCCACCGCGATCTCGTCAGCGCTAGGGTTCGCCTGCGCGCGCGACTTGACGCACGCGAAGCACAAGGTCATCGCGGTGGTGGGCGATGGTGCTCTGACCGGCGGCCTGGCCTACGAGGGCCTCAACCAGGCTGGGGTGATGGGCACCGACCTCCTGGTCGTCCTCAACGACAACTCGATGTCGATCTCACCGAACGTCGGGGCGATCGCCCGGTACCTCACCCGGCTCTCCTCGTCGCCCACCTACCGCCGGCTCGAGGGCGACCTCTGGGAGCTTCTCGGCAAGGTCCCCGCGGGCGGGAAGGCGCGCAAACTCGCGAGCCGCATCAAGGAGGGGATGAAGAATCTGATGGTTCCCAACATCCTCTTCGAGGAGTTGGGGTTCAAATACTACGGGCCGATCGATGGCCACGACCTGCCAACGCTGCTCGAAATCATGGCACAGCTTCAGGACGTGAAAGGTCCTGTCCTGCTCCACACCCTGACGCGGAAGGGGAAGGGCTACAAGTTCTCGGAGGACGACGCCCGGAAATATCACGGGGTGGCCTCCTTTGACAAGTTGACCGGTGCCAGCGCCAAGAAGGCCGCGGCGCCGGCCTACACGGAGGTGTTTGGTCAGGCGATGCTCCAGCTAGCGTCGCAGGATCCGAAGATCGTGGCGATCAGCGCCGCGATGGCCGATGGCACGGGCCTCGCCAAGTTCGCGACGACGATTCCGGAGCGCTTCCACGATGTCGGGATCGCGGAGCAGCACGCCACCTGCTTCGCGGCCGGGCTGGCGGCGGCGGGCCTCAAGCCGTTCGTGACGATCTACTCCACGTTCTTGCAGCGGGCCTACGATCAGATCGTCCACGACGTCGTGGTGCAGCGCCTGCCGGTCCGCTTCGCGCTCGACCGCGCGGGGCTGGTCGGGGAGGACGGCGCCACGCACCACGGTCTGTTCGACATTCCATACATGAGATGCCTGCCGGGATTCGTCTTGATGGCCCCCAAGGACGAGAACGAGCTTCGACATATGCTCGCGACGATGGCGGCCCACGACGACGGGCCGATCGCGGTCCGCTACCCGCGGGGAAGCGGGCTGGGGGTGCCCCTCGACGAGAAGCTCCAGCCTCTTCCAATCGGCGAAGGCGAGTTGCTTCGGCCGGGCAGCGATCTCCTCCTCGTGGCGTATGGGACCATGGTGGGGGCGGCGATGCGCGCGGCACAGCTATTGGATGCGCGGGGCATCCGTGCCGCGGTGATCAACGCCAGGTTCGCCAAGCCGCTCGATGAACGGCTCATCGTGGAATGGGCCCGGCGCGTGCCCCGGATCGCCACGCTCGAAGAGGGCGCGATCCCCGGAGGGTTCGGTGAAGGGGTGCTCGATCTCTTCACCAAGAACGTGATCCCGGGGCTTCGAGCGCGCTGCTTCGGAGTTCCCGACAGACTGTTCGATCATGCCACGCGCGATTCGCTTCTGAGGTCCGCGGGCTTGACCCCGGAACCCATCGCCGCCGAGCTGGAGCGCTGGCTCCGCGACGAACCTCGATCGACCCTGGAACCCACCGCACCCGTCGTTTCGAACGCATGACCCTGCCGCCCCGGCACGTGGGGATATTCGGAAACCGGGAAAAGGCGGAAGTCCGGTCGCTTCTTCCATCGCTGATCCGCCGCATCAAGAGCAAAGGCCGCCGCGTGACGGTCGAGCGGACGCTCGCCCGCGGCGTGCGCGGCGCCGGCGCCGGGCTACCGCTCGCGACGCTCGCGCGTCACGTGGATGTCCTCCTCGTGCTCGGCGGGGACGGGACGATGCTCCACGGAGCCCGAGCCGTGGGCCGAACCGGGATCCCGATTTTTGGGGTCAACCTGGGCGGACTGGGATTCTTGACCGACGCCAACCAGGAGTCCCTGAATCGGGCGCTGTCTCGGCTCTTCGCCGGCGATTATCAGGTGGAGCGTCGGATCATGGTCGAAACGGTGGTGCGTCCCTCGCGGGGCCGCGCGTGGACGGCCACAGGGCTAAACGACGCGGTGATTCACGCCCGCGATCGCTCGCGGGTCATCGCCATCGATATCGGGATCGGGCGGACCCCGATCGGGACCCTGGTGGCCGACGGGCTCATCGTCGCGACCCCCACCGGCTCCACCGCATACTCCCTGTCCGCCGGGGGCCCGATCGTGAGGCCCACGATCGAGGCGCTGGTGACCACCCCGATCAGCCCGCACACGCTCGCGTTCCGGCCTCTGCTGATAGGTGCCGATGAATCGGTCCGGGTCCGGGTTCGGGCCGGCCACGCGCCCGCCGCGGTCACCGTGGACGGGCAACTCTCTCGACGCCTGAGCCCGAGCGACGAGGTCGTCATCCGGCGCGCCAAGTCGCACGTCGATCTCCTCGTGCTCGAGCGCGGCTCTTTCTACAGCGTGCTCCGCGCCAAGTTCGGCTGGGCGGAGCTCCCCCGCGCGCGGCGGGGATAACGCCATGCTCGCCTGGCTTTCCATCCAGGGGCTGGCGCTCGTCGACTCCGTCGATCTCGAGTTCGGCCGAGGGCTGAACGTGCTGACGGGCGAGACCGGGGCGGGGAAGTCGCTCGTCCTGGGGTCGATCGGTCTCCTGCTGGGCGAGCGCGCCGATCCTACCTGGATTCGGACCGGCGAGTCGCGCGGGGCGGTGGAGGGAACATTCGAGCTCGCCGGCCGTCCCGACCTCTCCGACGCGCTTCAGGCGCTCGAGGTCGAGCTGGAAGAAGAGCGGATCGTCCTGCGTCGTGAGATCCACGCCGACGGCAAGAGCCGCGCTTTCGTGAACGGCCGGGCGGCTCCGCTCTCCCTCCTCAAGTCGGTGGGAGATCTGCTCGTCGACCTCCATGGGCAGCACGAGCACCAGCTTCTTCTGAGACCGGAGCGCCAGGCGGACTTCTACGACGCCTGGGCGGGGCTCTTGGGTGAGCGTCGATCGCTCGAAGTGGCGCGCGCAGGGCTGGTGGAAGAACGGCGCCGGCTGCGAGAAGCACGCGAGCGCTGGGAGAGGGACCGCGCCGAAGAGGCGACGGTTCGGGAAGATCACGAGGAGCTGCAACGGGCGGCGCTCCGGTCGGACGAAGAGGAGATCGCCAAGCAGGAGCGGTCGAGGCTCCAGCATCGCGGCCGCATTCTCGAGGGTCTCGCCGGGGCCCGCGTGGCCCTCGGGGCCGAGGAGGGCGGCGCGGCCGAGCGAGTCCGGCGTTCGGCGCGATCGCTGCGCGGTCTTGAGGCGTTCGACTCCGGGCTCGCGGACCTAGGCGGCGAAGCCGAGCGCGTCCTGGATGCAATCGGCGAGCTGGACGCGAGGTTGGAGCGCCTCGAGGCGCTGCTGGGCGGGGAGCCTTCCGATTTGGATGCTCTGGAAGCACGGCTCGATCTCATCCATCGGCTGAAACGGAAGCACCGGGTGGACCTCCCCGGCCTCATCGCGCTGGAAGAAGAGCTGGGGGCGAAGGTGAAGGGATTTGACCCCAGCGGACGGGAACTGGAGCGCGCCGAGCGGGAGCACGACGACCGGCTGCAGGCCTACGAGCGGAGGCTCGACGCCCTCATGACCCATCGCGCCGATCGCTTCGCCGCGTTCCAGGAGGACGTGGGCGAGCGCCTCTCCCGTGTCGGATTCTCGCGCGCCGCGCTCGCCGTGCGCGCTGTGGAGGTGGATCGGTCGCGAGCGGCGATTGACCCCGCGGCGATCCCCGCCCTAGAATTCGGGTTTCGGCCCAATCCCGGCGAAGCGGAGCGGCCCCTCCGGCGCATCGCGTCGGGCGGCGAGCTCTCGCGCGTCATGCTCGCGATCAAGTCGCTCATGGCGGAACGGGACCAGGTGGCGGTGCTGATCTTCGACGAGGTCGACCAAGGGATTGGGGGCGCCGTCGGGGAGGAAGTGGGCCGCCTGCTTCGGGGGATCGGCGAGCGTCGCCAGGTGCTCTGCATCACCCACCTGCCACTGATCGCGGCGTTTGGCCAGACCCATTTCGAGGTGACCAAGGCGACGCGAAAGGGAAGGACGTCCACGACCGTCCGCGCGTTGACGGGGACGGAACGCGTGGACGAGGTGGCCCGGCTTCTGGCCGGCGACCGGGTGACCCCCACCACGCGAAGGCAGGCGCGCGAGCTCATCGCCGCAGCCGCCTCGGCGGACGTGTCACCCACGCGCAGGGCAAAGACGGCGGCCGCGAGAGGAGCATGATCACCCCGACGCTGGAAGAATACCTGCGCTACGCGCGGGGCTCGAACGTGGTGCCCGTCATGCGGGAGATCCTCGCCGACTTCGACACGCCGGTTTCGGCGTTCGCGAAGCTCGATCGAGGCGATGCGTCTTTCCTTCTCGAGAGCCTCGAAGGGGGCGAGACGTGGGGGCGATACTCCATCCTGGGCTTCCGGCCGTCGATGGAGTTTCGGTCCAAGGGCTCGTCGGTCGAGATTCAGCGGGGAGACAGGACGGAGAGGATCACGGCCCCCGACCCCCTGGAGGCGCTCCGGAAGCTGATCGCGGAAGTGCGCGCGGCCTCGGTTCCGGGGTTACCCCCGTTCAGCGGCGGGGCCGTGGGGATGATCGGCTACGACTACGCCCGTCTGCTCGAAAAGCTTCCCGTCCGATTGGCCGATGAGAAGAGGCAGCCCGATCTCCATTTCGTCTTCCCGGACGTGGTTCTGATCTTTGATAACTTCCGCCATCGCCTGCGCTTCGTGGTGAACAGCCGGCCCGGAGACCAACCGGACCGCTCCTATCGCGAGGCGGTCGCCACGATCGAAGAGATGGAGACCAGGCTCAAAGCACCCATTCCAGCACCCCGGGCATCACCTCCAGTGAATGGTGAGATCAAGCTCATAAGTAACATCGGTGAAAAGGCCTACAAGACAGCCGTATTGAAGGCCAAAGAGCACATTCGGGACGGCGATGTCGTCCAGGTGGTCCTGGCGCATCGGCTGGAGGCTTCGGTCCCTGTCTCTCCCTATGACGTCTACCGGGCGCTCCGGGTCTTGAACCCGTCGCCCTACATGTTCTACCTCCGGTACGGCGAGCGGGCGGTGGCGGGGTCCTCGCCCGAGATCCTGGTCCGGGTCACGGGGGATCGGGTCGCGCTGCGGCCCATCGCGGGGACCCGGGCTCGGGGCAAAGACCGCGCGGAGGACGCCGCGCTGGGGCGGGAGCTTTTGGCGAGCGAGAAGGATCGGGCGGAGCATGTCATGCTGGTGGACTTGGGCCGAAACGACGTCGGCCGCGTGGCGGCGGTGGGGAGCGTCAAGACCAGCGAGTTCATGCACCTGGAGCGTTTTTCGCACGTCATGCACCTCGTGAGCCATATCGAGGGGACGCTCCGCCCGGGCCTCGGCCCCTTCGACGTGCTCCGCGCCTGCTTTCCTGCGGGTACCGTGAGCGGGGCGCCCAAGAAGCGGGCGATGGAGATCATCGAGGAGCTGGAAGGCGTGAGGCGCGGCGCGTACGCGGGCGCGATGGGCTACTTTGACTACCAGGGAAATGCCGACTTCTGCATCACGATCCGGACCGCTTTCTTCGACGGAGGGCGGGTCGAGTGCGGGGTGGGCGCTGGAATCGTGGCCGACTCCGACCCGGACGAAGAGTGGACCGAGACGTGGAACAAGGGCCGAGCCGTGGAAGAGGCCGTTCGTCTCGCCGCCAGAGGACTCGAATCGTGATCCTGATGATCGACAACTATGATTCCTTCACGTGGAACCTGGTCCAGTATCTCGGAGAGCTGGGCGACACGCCGATCGTGAAGCGGAACGACGAGATCACCGTGGACGAGATCATCGCCATGCGCCCACGGGCCATCGTGATCTCGCCCGGCCCCGGGCGGCCTTCGTCGGCCGGGATCAGCTGCGAGGTGGTCCGCCGCTGCTCCGGCACCATTCCCATCCTCGGCGTCTGCCTCGGGCATCAGTGCATCGGGGAGGTGTTCGGCGGAAAGGTGGTCCGCGCGGAGCGCCTGGTCCACGGGAAGACCTCGTCGGTCATTCATTCGGGACGGGGGCTCTTTTTGGACATCGACAACCCTTTCCAGGCAACACGGTACCATTCCCTCCTCGTCGCGCGCGATGGATTGCCGGAGACGCTTCAGGTCATGGCCTGGACCCCCGAGAACGAAATCATGGCGATCCGGCACAAGGAGCACGAGACGTGGGGCGTCCAATTTCACCCCGAGTCGATCCTGACCGTCGCAGGCAAGGATATCCTCCGCAACTTTCTCCTCCTGCTCCCCGCGCCGTTGCCAGCCGGAGGGCGATGATCCGCGAGCTTCTCCCGCGGCTTCTGCGCGGGGATCGCCTGAACCGGGACGAAGCGGCCGGAGCCATGACGTCCATCGTCCGGGGCGAAAACGACGACGCGCTGGTGGCGGCGTTCCTCATCGCGCTCGCGCAGCGCGGGGAAGCGGACGAAGAGCTCATCGGGAGCGCCCAGGCGCTCCGCGCGGAGGCGGTCCCGTTTCCCACGCCGCGCGGCATCGTGCTGGACACCTGCGGCACCGGCGGGGATGGCTCCCACACGTTCAACATCTCGACCATCGTCGCCCTGATCGCCGCCGCTTCGGGCGTGACCGTCGCCAAGCATGGGAACCGCTCGGTCTCGAGCCGCTGCGGGAGCGCCGATGTGCTCCAAGCGCTGGGAGCGCGGATCGACCTCGGTCCCCAGGGCGCCGCGCGCGCTCTTCATGAGACCGGTTTTTGTTTCCTCTTCGCGCGCCGGTTCCACCCCTCCGTACGCCGCGTCGCGAAGGTGCGGGAGACGCTGGGCGTGCGGACGCTGTTCAACTGGCTCGGGCCGCTCGCCAACCCGGCACACGCCACGCATCAGCTCGTCGGGATCTCCGACCGCGCGCGCCTCGAGCCGATGGCCCGCGTGCTCCAGGCTTTGGGGCTCACCCGCGCCCTCGTCGTACATGGTGGAGGCGGCCTGGATGAGCTCTCCCTGGAGGGCGGAAACGAGGCGGTCCTTGCCGAGCAGGGGAGCGCCCCACGCCCGGTCCGCATCGAGGCGGGTGCGCTCGGCCTCGCCGCGGCCCCCGGCGCCGCGCTGCGAGGGGGAACGGCGGTAGAGAACGCCGCCGTGACGCGCGCCATCCTGTCCGGCGAGCCAGGCCCGCGGCGCGACGCGGTCGTCCTGAACGCCGCGGCGGCGCTCTGGGTGGCCGAGCGGGTGAAAAGCGTGGAAGCGGGCGTGGAGGTCGCGCAGGAGGTGCTCGATTCGGGCGCGGCCGCGCGGACGCTGAATCGATACATCGAGATTTCCCAAACCGCGGGGGACGACTGAGTGGACTTTCTCACCGAGATCGCGCGGGAGCGGCGGGAGCGCGTCCGAGAGGAGGAGCGCCGGGTCTCGATCGCCGAGCTGAGAGACCGGGCCGAGATGCGGGGCGGCGACGTCCGTCCCTTTGCGGAGGCGCTTCGACGCCCCGAGGGCGCTCCGCTTCGATTGATCGCGGAGGTCAAGAAATCGTCGCCCAGCGCCGGGGTTCTGCGTCCGAACTACGATCCCTCCGCCATCGCCATAGCCTACGAGAAGGCGGGGGCATCGGCCATTTCCGTGCTGACGGAGCCGTCCCGCTTCGGGGGCTCGATCGAGCATCTCTCCCGAGTCCGGGAGCGGATTCAGCTCCCGGTCCTGCTTAAAGACTTCGTGGTTCACGAGAGACAGCTTTACGAGGCCCGCGCGGCCGGCGCCGACGCCGCGCTCCTGATCGTGGGACTCTTGAGCCCGGGCCAGCTTCGGGACTACGCCGCGCTCGCGGGGGAGCTTTCGTTGGAGTGCCTGGTCGAGGTACACGAGGAGCGGGAGCTGGAGCGTGCCCTGGAGATCGAGGGGGCCGGAATCGGGGTGAACAACCGGGACCTCCGCTCCCTGGAAGTCCGTCGCGGGTGGGCCGAGCGGATCATTCCGACCATTCCGGCCGACCGTCTCCGGGTCGCCGAGAGCGGATATCGGGAGCGCGCCGAAATGGAGGCGCTCGAGCGGATCGGCGCCGACGCGGTCCTGGTCGGTGAAACCCTGCTCCGGGCCGAGACGCCGGCGAAGGCGCTCCAGGAGCTGCTCGGGATCTCCGAGCCGCCCGCCGGAAGGTCGCGCGCGTGAGAACCCGGATCAAGATCTGCGGCATCACGAACGCGGCCGACGCGCGGATGGCGTTCGAGGCGGGGGCCGACTCCATCGGGCTCGTACTCACCGAAAGCCCTCGTCGCGTTCCACTCGATCGCGCCCAGGCGATCCGCGCCTCGCTCCCGGCCGAAGCCCACGTCGTCGGCGTCTTCGCCGATGAGCGTCCCGATCGGGTGGCACCGATCGCTCAAGAGCTCGACCTGAGCGCGGTCCAGGTCGCCGGCTGGCTGGACCTCGATATCGTCCCGCCATTCGAGGTGTGGCACGTCCTCCGCGGGCAAACGCTGCCCGATCCGCCCCAGCTTCCCATGGTTCCTCTACGGACCTATCTCCTCGATGCCCACGACGATCGGAAACCGGGCGGGACCGGCATCCTCGCGGACTGGGCCTGGGCCAAGCGCTGCGTCGTCCACGGCCGGCGGCTCATCGTCGCTGGCGGGCTGCACGCCGGGAACGTCGAGCCGTTGATCCTGGACGTGCGCCCCTTCGGCGTCGATGCTTCGAGTGGTCTGGAGTCCGAGATCGGGAAGAAGAGCCAAGAGAAGGTCCGCGCGTTCGTCGAGCGGATCCGCGCCGCGGACCGGGTACGGCCGAAGCGCTCGTGACGGCGGCCCAAGCCCCAGCCACGGCCCCCACGCCCGGGCGGTTCGGCGAGTTTGGCGGAATCTACGTGCCGGAGACCCTGCTGACCCCGGTGCTCGATCTCGCCGTCGCCTACGACGAGGCACGGCGGGATCCGAGCTTTGCAGCCGATCTCGACCGCGAGCTTCGGGAATTCGCCGGCCGGCCGACGCCGCTTCTTCTCGCGTCCCGTTTCGCGGAGGCAGCCGGGCTGGCGCGGGTCTACCTGAAGCGCGAAGATCTCCTCCACACGGGCGCGCACAAGATCAACAACGCGATCGGTCAGGCCCTCCTGGCTCGTCGGATGGGAAAGAGCCGGGTGATCGCGGAGACGGGCGCCGGCCAGCACGGTGTGGCGGCCGCGACGGCGTGCGCGCGGTACGGGCTCACGTGCGTCGTCTACATGGGCGAGATCGACATGGAGCGCCAGCGGCCGAACGTCGATCGCATGCGGCTCCTCGGCGCGGAGGTGCGAGGGGTTTCCTCGGGAAGCCGGACGCTCAAGGACGCCATCAACGAGGCGATGCGCGACTGGTCGGCGAACGTACGATCGACGCACTACCTCCTGGGCTCGGTCCTGGGGCCGCACCCCTACCCGACCATGGTCCGCGATTTCCAGTCGGTCATCGGGAGGGAAACGCGCGGGCAAGTCCTGGCCGCCGAGCACCGTTTGCCTGATCTCCTCGTCGCGTGCGTCGGCGGCGGGAGCAACTCGATCGGGCTCTTCCACGAGTTTCTGGGCGACGCCACCGTGGCGATGGTCGGCGTCGAGGCGGGAGGGGAGGGGATCGCGACGCAAGCGCCACGCGGCACGGTTCGCGGAGCCAGCAACCGGCGTGCTCCACGGGACGCGATCGCTCGTCCTTCAGGACGAGGCGGGGCAGGTGCGCGAGACCCACTCGATCTCAGCGGGGCTCGACTACCCGGCGGTGGGTCCGGAGCATGCGGCGCTCGCCGCGTCGGGCCGGGTACAGTACCACTTCGCCACCGACCCAGAGGCGCTTGGGCGCGTTCGACATTCTGGCCCGCACGGGAGGGCATCCTTCCCGCGCTGGAGTCATCGCACGCACTGGCGTGGGTGCTCCGCGAAGGGAAGCGAGGGACCATCGCCAGAGACGCCCTCGTGGTCGCCAACCTTTCGGGACGGGGCGACAAGGATCTGGGAATCGTCTCCAAGTTCAAACGACCCCGTGAGGAGGGAATCTCTTGATCGAGGCATCCGGGGATCGGAGGGCGGCAGGGGGAGGTCGTGACGCCGGCCTTGTGCTCGTCACGGGGGGATCCGGGTTCACCGGCATCAATCTGATCCGGTACCTCCTGGCGCGCGGGTATCGCGTCCGCTCACTCGACCTCCTTCCGTTCGACTACGCCGACTCCAAGGACAAGATCGAAGCCATCGTCGGAGACATTCGCGACCCCGCCGCCGTGGAGGCCGCGATGACGGGTGTGGGAACGGTCGTCCACGGCGCGATGGCGCTGCCCCTTTATCCCGCGCGGGACATCCTCACCACCGGGATCGACGGGACGCGCCGCCTGCTCGAGAGCGCCCAGAGCCGCCGCGTCGATCGGTTTGTCCACATCTCCTCGACCGCGGTCTACGGGATCCCCGACCACCATCCGCTGCTGGAGACCGATCGCCTCGACGGCGTGGGACCTTACGGCAAGGCAAAGGTCGAGGCGGAGGCGGTCTGCGCGGAGTTTCGCGCCCGGGGGATGTGCGTCCCGATCATCCGGCCCAAGAGCTTCATCGGCCCGGAGCGGCTCGGGGTCTTCGCCATGCTGTACGACTGGGCTCAGGACGGCCGCGGTTTCCCGATGATCGGCTCGGGGAAGAACCGATACCAGCTCCTGGACGTCGAGGATCTCTGCCAGGCCATCGGGCTCTGCATGACCCTGGATGCCGCGGTCGTCAACGACACGTTCAACATCGGGGCTAAAGAGTTCAAGACGATGCGCGAGGATTACCAGGCGGTGCTCGACCGAGCCGGTTTCGGGAAGCGGGTATCGGGTTTTCCGGCGGCGCCCGTGATCTGGGCTCTGCGGGTCCTGGACGCCCTCCGGCTCTCGCCCCTCTACAAATGGGTCTACGAAACGGCCAGCAAGGACTCGTTCGTGTCGATTGAGAAGGCGGAGCGGGCGATCGGATTCAAGCCCCGGTTCTCCAATCAGCAGGCCTTGGTGCGGAACTTCGAGTGGTATCTGGCGCACCAGGCCGAGTTCGAGCAAAGTTCCGGGGTCTCCCACAGGGTGCCCTGGAAACAGGGCGCGTTGAGCATCGTGAAGCGCTTCTTCTAAGGAGCCCGCGCATGATCATCACGCTGGAACCGGATGCTCCGGAGAGCGTCGTCGCATCGGTCATTCGACTCTCCGAGCGCCATGCGGGGGTCACCGCGCGCAAGTACGAGTTCCGCGGCGCCTCCACTTCGATCACCGAGATTCACCTCATCGGCTCCACGCGCACCGTGCCCACCGACATCTTCGAGAACATACCGGGCGTTCTCCAGGCGGTGCGCGTCTCGGTCAAGTATCGCCTCATCGGCCGGCACTCGAGCGCCGAGACGCCTGGGTTCGAATACAACGGGGTGCGCTTCGACGAGCGCAGCGTCAAGCTCTTCGCCGGCCTCTGCGCGGTCGACTCGCGCCAAAACGTGGAAGAAATGATGGCCGCGCTCCAGGCCGCCGGGATCCGCACGACCCGCATGGGCGCCTACAAGCCGCGCACCAGCCCCTACGACTTCCAGGGACTCGGCAAGGGCTGCCTCCCGTGGGTCTTCGAGCTGGCCGGCAAGTTCGAGATCAAGGTCATCGCCATGGAGGTGACCGACGCGCGGCACGTCGATGAAGTCCGCGCGGCGCTCGAGGAGGCAGGCAACCCGACGGGCGTCATGCTCCAGATCGGCACGCGCAACACCCAGAACTTCGAGCTGCTCAAGTCCGTGGGCCAGCAGCGGAGGTTCCCAGTCCTCTTCAAGCGTGGGATGGGCATCACGCTGGAGGAGTCGCTCAATGCGTGCGAGTACGTCGCGAGCGAGGGCAATCCGAACATCGTGTTCTGCCTACGAGGCGTGAAAACCCACCTCGGGGACCCCCATCGAAACTTCGTTGATTTCGCGCACGTGCCGGTCGTGCGTCGACAAACGCGCTTGCCCGTCTGCATCGACCCGTCGCACAGCGTCGGGCGCCTGGACATCGCCCCGGACGGGCTCCCTGACATCTTCCATGTGATTGGGCAGGGAGTCATCACCGGCGCCACGATGGTGCTCGTCGACTTCCACCCGCGCCCCGAGCTGGCGCTCTGCGATGGGCCCCAGGCGCTCACCCCCTCGAAGCTCGAAGCGCTCCAGGGCTACATCGCCACCATCCGAAAGGCATACGAAGCGGTCGCAAAGCCTGCCTAGCCGACCATTCGCACCTCGACAGAGCTTTCCAGGAACCGCCCAAGTCTGTACAATGCCAATCTGTTGCGGGCGTAGCTCAGGTGGATAGAGCGGCTGCCTCTGGAGTGAGATGGGAAGTCGCCCAACGGCAATGCTGGAAGCGTCCGCGCAACAACCCTGTTCGCGATCATGGAGACGAATCATGGACGATGAAATTAGAAGGAAGATCCTGACGCTGCTGGACCAACACCGAATCATGACGGTTGCGACGCTGCGGCCAGATGGCTGGCCACAGGCAACGACCGTTGGCTATGTGAACGAGGGCCTGGTGCTCTATTTTCTCTGCGGCCTTGACAGTCAGAAGGCGAATAATTTAGCGCGAGATGATCGCATCTCGCTGACGATCGATCACGACACCGCGGATCTGATGGCGATCACGGGCTTATCGATGGCAGCGCACGCGCATGCGGTGACTGATCGGGCTGAAGCGGAAAGGATCTTGCGCATGCTTCCGCTGAAGTACCCTGATGCACCACCCTTGCCGATGAAGATGCCAAGCCCGGACGAGGTCCGCCTCTTCCGCGTAGCGCCGATGACCATTTCCGTACTCGACTATTCCAAGGGCTTTGGGCATACGGACCTCGTCACTTGCTAATCGCTATCCTGCAGCCCTTCGGTTAACCGGACGCCTGACACGAGTTCCGCTACCGGGTGAGATCCGCGGCGTATCCGGATGCCGCGCTGCCAGGTCTCGCGCAGAGTATCGTCCTGGTAGTGGAGTTGGGTCGGGCGCTCCACGAAGGGAAGTACCTCGTCGGCACCAACCCGCGGCAGCAGTCCGGGTTCGGGCGAGACGACCTCAACTGGGAGCGCTTCCGCCGCCCGGTCGTGGTGCCGATCGACAGGGACGGCTCCTTCCTCGACATTGGGTGCGCGAGCGGCCTGCTGATGGAGAGTGTCCTCGCGTGGGCGCGCGAGGACGGTCACCGCGTCGAGCCGTTCGGCCTCGACATCTCGGAGAAGCTGGCGGAGCTGGCCCGGGAGCGCCTCCCGTGGTGGCGCGACCGAATCTTTGTCGGGAACGCTCTCCTCTGGGAGCCGCCGGCTCGCTTCGATTTCGTGAGGACCGAGCTGGTGTACGTGCCGCCGCGGCGGCGCCGCGAGTACGCCGAGCGGCTGCTGGGGCGATTCCTCGCACCGGGCGGGCGGTTGATCATCTGTTCGTACGGGAGCTCGAGGCCAGCGGGCATCCGCGCCGAGCTCCTGGTCGACGAGATCCGGGATTGGGGGCTTCCGGTCCACCGCGTCGACGACGTGGTGAGCCCCGAGCATGGGTTCGTAATCACGCGAGTGGTGTGCGTGCTACAGACAGGAGCCGCCCAATAAGGCGTTAGCCAGATATGGAGACCGCACCTCAGGTGACTGAACTTGGCGAACTTGCTGATGAGTACGGCACGTACCGAGCCATCATCTTCAAGATCACGAAGCGCCTCGGCATCGGGACGCGACCTGCCCACACTTTGCCAAAGCTGCGAAACACGCTAGACTCCTGACGGTTTGCGCCCGTAGCTCAGCTGGATAGAGCGTCTGCCTCCGGAGCAGAAGGCCAGGGGTTCGAATCCCTTCGGGCGCACCATGCTTCCCCAGTCGCGCCCCGGCTGCGGGAATAACCTGAGCCATGGCGGATCCCCAGAAGCGCTTTCACTGGACCGAGCGCCGGACCGCGCGCCTCGCGACGATGCTCGTGAGCGGGGCGGTCGTCGTTGCCGATCTCCTGCTCCTGATCGTCTTTCTCCGCTCCTCCGGCGAGCCTCCCCGGGGGCTGGAGGCCCTACTGGTACATCCCGGCGGGGATCGCGGCCGTCTTCCTCTTCGCCCTCTCCCGACTTGCGCCGGCAGCTCGGTCTCTTCCTGAAGGACGAATAAGTCGCAAATCGGGGCACGGAGATTGCATTTCCCTCCGCGACGTGGATTCCAAGGACCGGAAAACAATGCAGCCTGCAATGGACGACCTTGCAGGCAACGAATTATTTTTTGCCACCCTCCAGGAAATTACCAGCCTGATCAATGGGGGACGGGCTCAGGAGACGATTTTTGAGTCGGTCTTGAGCTGCGCCCTCCAGATGCTCCACGCGCAGGCGGTCTTCCTCATCACGGTCGACTCGGGCCGCATCCGCAAGTTCGCGAGGCGGGTCTCCCCGGACGGCCAGCTCCACAACCTCGAGCGCTACGAGCTGCCGAACCACGCCGGGATCTCCCGCTGGGTGCTCCTGGAAGGGCAGCCGGTTCATGTCCCGGACGTGGGCACCGACCCGCGGTACCACCCCAGCGTCGACTCCCTGCCGGGGCTCCGTACCTCCGCGGTCCTCGCGGCCCCGCTCAAGGTGCGGGACGCGGTCCTCGGGGTGCTGGTGGCGGTGAACCGGGTCCAGTCGACCCCGTTCGACATGCGGCATCTGCGCATCCTCTCGCTCCTCGCGAATCAGACCGCGATCGCGATCGAGAACGGGAAGCTCTACCGCCGCGCCGAGCAGCTCGCGGTGACCGACGACCTGACGCAGGTCTACAACTATCGCTTCCTCAAGATGGCTCTTCGACGCGAGGTGAAGCGGGCCGCGCGGTTCAGCCAGCGGTTCTCGGTGCTCATGCTCGACGTCGACAATCTGAAGCGATACAACGATCAGAACGGCCACCTGCGGGGAAGCGAAGTGCTTCGCCAGGTGGCCCAGATTCTCGTGCGCGAGGCGCGCTCGATCGACCTCGTCGCCAAGTACGGCGGCGACGAATTCGTCGTGATCCTGCCGCAGACGGAGCGCGATGGGCGCGTACGTCCTCGCGGAGCGCGTGAAGCAGTCGGTCGAAACGACCGCGTTCCCGCTGGTGCCGCCCGGCGTCATCACGGTGAGCCTCGGCGTGGCGACCTACCCGGAGAACGGATTCACGGCGGGGGAGCTGCTCGAGGCCGCGGACATCGGCCTCTACGCCGCGAAGCAGGCGGGGAAGAACCAGGTGGCGGCCGCGCCGGGAATGCCGTCGGGAGCCACCCGCCCTCGCCCGGATGGATCGAGAGGCAACGAGGAGGGGGACGGGGATTCGTTTTGACTCCCCCGGTACGCCCGGCTAGAGTCGGCCCGTGTCCGCAATGCTCCACGATCCCGCGCTGGTAATTCTCTCCCTTCTCGTCGTCTCCGCTCCTCGTTTTCGCCACGCGCGCGCTGGGCCGCGCCGGGACGCGTCTCGGCGTCGGCGTTGCGGAAAGCGCTCCACGCCGCGGTGGGGGCCTGGACGCTCCTCGTGACGCCCCACTTTCAGCATGTCGGCTGGGCGGTGGTGCCTCCCGTCCTCTTTGGCGTGGTGAACGCGTCCGGGAAGGTTCGCGCCCTCCTGCCGGGACATGGCCGCGACTGCCTGGGAGGCGCGCGGGCTCTGGACCTTTCCGCTCGGCGTTCTGCTCACGTACGTCTTCTTCTGGGAGGAAAGCGGGACGGCGCGCGATCCTGGCCGGCCTGGCGGCGCTCGCGTTTGCCGATCCCGTGGCCGCGATGGTCGGCTCCCGCTATGGCCAACGGAGCTTTCGGGGCTTTGGGCACGGCCGCACCCTCGAAGGATCGGCGGCGTTCTTTGTGATGGCCGCGCTCGGGGTGGGGTTGATCGCCTCCGAACCAGGAGGGCGGAGCATTCGCGTGGCGGATGGGAGTAGCATGCGGTTTCGCGGGGGCCGCGGCGGAGTGTCTCACACCGTCCGGCTGGGACAACGTGACCATCCCGCTCGCGGTCGCCCTGGTCTATCGGCTCCTGGGCTGAGGCGATGACGTTGCCCCCGACGGCCGCCGCGATCGCGCTCGCCGTGGTGGGCGCCTTGATCGTGGGCACCACCGGTCAGGGGACCAGGGCCGGGGCGATCGCCGGCCTGGGCGTCGCGGTTTTCGCGATCCTTGGCCTGGGACCAGGCGCGCTCTTGCCGCTCGCGATCTTCGTGCTGGTGGGGGGCGCGCTCACGCGGCTGGGCCGAGCGAGGAAGCTGGCTGCCGGCGCCGCGGAGGCGAATCAGGGGCGGCGTGGTGTGAGCCACGTGGCGGCGAAGCTCGGAATCCCCGCTCTGCTCGGCATCGCGGGACTACTCACGAACGATGGCTATGCGCTCTCGCTGGCCTACGCATCCGCCCTCGCGGGCGCGCTCGCGGACACAAGTGGGACCGAGGTTGGCCCGCTCGGCAGCGGTCACGCGATGGGGCTCCACGGACTTCGGCTCCGCCGCATGCCGCACGGCACGCCCGGCGCGGTCAGCGCGACGGGGCTCGCGGCCTCGGCCGTCGGCGCGGCCGCGGTGGCTTCGGGGGGGATTCTCTCCGGCCTCATCGTTGGCGTCGTACCCTGGGGCATCGCCACCCTCGCGGGGTTCGTCGCGTCGCTCTTCGAAAGCGGGATCGCCGCCACGCCGCCCGGAAGGCGGCTGGGACACTTCGGGAGGAACGCGATGGTCTCCTTGATCGCTTCGGCGATCGGATTCTGGGCGGGAGCATCCGGATGGGGAAGACCGTGAGCCGAGAGATCGTCTGCGTCGTGGGCGCGCGGCCCAACTTCATGAAGATGGCGCCGATCTTGGAAGCGCTGAGGGCCTACCCTTCGATTCGCCCGTTCCTGGTGCACACGGGCCAGCACTATGACGAGGAGATGTCGCGGGTTTTCTTCACCGAGCTCGGCCTGCCGCAGCCCGACCACGATCTCGAAGTGGGCAGCGACACGCACGGCCGCCAGACGGGGCGCATCATGATCGCGTTCGACGAGCTTCTCGCCGGACGCGACGCCGGATTGGTCGTGGTGGTGGGGGACGTCAACTCCACCGTCGCGTGCAGCCTTGTGGCCGTCAAGCGCGGAATCCCGGTGGCGCACGTGGAGGCAGGGCTTCGGAGTCGCGATTGGAGCATGCCCGAGGAGATCAACCGCCTGGTCACGGACGCGGTCTCCGAGCTGCTCTTCGCGACGTCACCCGACGCGGTCGAAAACCTCCGGGCCGAGGGCATCCCTTCCTCGAGGGTCCACCTCGTCGGAAATCCGATGATCGATACGCTCCGCCGCCACCTCCCGGCGGCCCGAGCGAGGAAGACCGCGGAACGGCTTGGGCTCGCGGCGCAAGGCTACGTGCTGGTCACGCTCCACCGGCCGAGCAATGTGGACGATGCGGGCTCGCTCGGCGGCATCCTCCGGGCGCTTCAGGACCTCTCGACCCGGCTGCCGGTCCTGTTCCCGGTCCACCCTCGCACCCAGGCTCGGATGAAGCAGAGCGGATTCAAGCCGACAGGGAACCTTCGCCTGACCGATCCGCTCGGCTATCTGGACTTCCTGAGCCTCATGGCCACGGCGCGGTTCCTGGTCACGGACAGCGGAGGAATCCAGGAGGAGACCACCGCGCTCGGCGTGCCCTGCCTCACCCTGAGGGCGAACACCGAGCGCCCGATCACGATCACCGAAGGGACGAACCGGCTTCTGGGATCCGATCCGGCCTCGATCCTCCCCGCCGCGGAGGAGATCTTACGGGGAGGCGGGGTTGGACCCAGGTGCCCGGCGTTGTGGGACGGCCGGGCAGGCGAAAGAATCGCGACGACCCTGGAGCGATTCCTTGCGGTCGATTGACACCCACGGGAGCCGATGGTAGACTCGTGTAAGTCCATGTACCTAGACGTGCTTATGAAATCGGATCGAGTACCGAGTCCGTTCCAGGGATGGGGGAAGTTCCTGGGCCTCCTGCGTGCGCCGGCGTTCGGCATCCTTCTTCTCTCGGGCTTGGCAGCCGACGCGCGCTCCGAAACCCCTCCCAGCTCCCGTGGGTACCGCATCGTCGCGGGAGACGTCCTTCAGGTCGACATCGTGGGGCGAAACGATATTTCGGGCCAGTACACGGTCGACAAGGAGGGCGGGATCAATCTCCCTTCCCTCGGTTACGTCTCGGCCGATGGGCGGACGACCACCGAGCTCGGCACGGACATCTCGCGTCGGGTCTCGCTGATCTCGCGGGATATTCCACAAGTAACCGTCACCGTCCTGCAGGCCTACCGCCGCAAGAATTTCGTGCTCGGAGCGGTCCTCCTTCCGGGGTCCTATTCGTTCTCCAAGTCTCCCACCGTCTGGGAGGCCATCTCCGCCGCGGGGGGCGCCTCGGACGACGCCGACCTGTCGGCGGTGCAGATCTTTTCGGAGTCTCAGATCACTCCGACGATCGTCGACCTGGGCGTGGCGGTGCGGACGGGGGACCTCAGCACCCTGCCGCGCCTGAAGCCGGGGGAGACCGTCCGGGTTCCGCGAGGCAGCAGCGTGAAGGGCACCCCCTCCGACGTCGTGTACGTGTTCGGCGCCGTCGGGGCACAAGGGTCGCAGCCGCTCAGCGAGTCCTCGGACCTGGTGCGGGCCCTCATCCGGTCCGCTCCGGCGATCGATGCGAACCTCGAGCGCGTGGAAATCGTACGCAGGAGCGGGCAGCGCGTTGTGAGCATGAGAGTCAACATGAGTGACTACCTGGGGGACGCCAGCCTCGCGGGCAATCCTCTGCTCCAGGCAGGCGACACCGTCTATCTCCCGAGAAGGTCTGGCGGTAGAGATTATCTGCGTGTCATGGGCGTCCTGCTCGGCATCGCGACCTCGATCGCTATCCTGACCCACAATTGAAATCCTCTCAGGGACAGTTTGTGGAGCCGCAAGAACCCGCCATCGATCTCCGAGATCTGGTTTGGAAGATACGGCGGCGTGGCTGGCTCGTCGTCCTGCCGATCATCTTCTGTCTTTGCAGCGCCGCGGTTTATTACAAGTACAGCACCCGTCTTTACTCATCTCAGATTGTCATCTCCGTGGATGGAAGCGGCCAGGCTTCGCCCGCCATCGATCCTCTCGTGGGCGCGGTGATGGAGCGGCCCAACCCGCGAGATCGGGTCACGCTGGTGGACAGCAAGATCCACAGCCGCGCCTTTCTGAGCATTCTCGTCGAGCGGCTCGGGATGAATCGAAATCCGGCGCTCCTCCAGAAGGCGAGGCTTGCCGCCCAGAGATGGAAGGGGATCACGCCCGAAGACTACGCCATGCGGATGTCGGTCTCCATCCTTGGAGACAAGATCAGCGTCACGCCTGGGCGCGCGTCGCTCATCCAGATCGCGACGCTGGACGCCGATCCCGAGGTTGCCCGCCAGCTCGCCGAGATGATCGGCGATGTCCTCATCGACGAAAGCCGCCTCTCCACGCTCGAGCGGGTCCAGGCGCGCGGCGAGTTCAGCAGCGACCAAATCGCCGTATACGAGGATCGGCTGAGGAAGTCCGAAGAAGCGCTGCGCGACTTCCAGGAGTCCAGACTGCGCAAGGGGTTCTCGTTGGGGATCATCACGGACCAGAACCTGCCGATCGCTCGGAGCCTCCAGCGCTCCACAGAGGATGCGATGGAGCAAGTCAACGCGCGGATCCAGACGGCGAGGAACGAGTGGCGGGCGACGGTGGCCGATGTTCCCGTCCCTGAGCTGCGCAGTCAGGCGGTGGCCGACGCCGTGAACCAGCTCGGGGAGCTGGAGATCAGCTATGCGCTCGCTTTGCTGCGAGCCGAGTCGGAAAACAATCCGGAAACCAATGCCATGCAGGGGCGTATCGCTTCCGCCCGCCAATCTCTATTCATGAACCTCGAGCAGCTCTCACAGACTCTCCCTGGAAACCTTTCCGGGGATGCGCGCGCCGCGGCGGCAGGGATCGCTCTGGACCGGGCCGTCCTGCGCTCCCTGGCCGACAGGAGGGACCGCGTCGCATCCGAGATCGCGACCTATTTGAAGATCGTCGAGGGCTCACCGCGGGACGAATTGGAGCTGCAGCGGCTCAAGCAGGATGTGGAGACGAGCCGCGACTTCCTGGCGACGCTCCGCCAGCAGGCGACATCGTCGCGGATGTCGGAGGCGCTGGCCAGCAGCGAGCTGGGGCCGCGGCTCGAGATCGTGGAGCATCCGCTCCTCGCGATCCAGCCCTCCTCCCCCAAACCGCGCAAGATCTTCGGAATGGCGGCTCTGCTCGGACCTCTGATCGGCGCCGGCATCGTCTTCGGAGGGGAACGCCTCGCCTCCGTACTGCGGACCCTGGAGCAGGCTGAGACCGAGTACGGCCATCGTGTGCTCGGCACGGTTCCGCGTATCGAGGGATGGTCCCCTCCAGGGTCCTACCTCCAGAATCACTGGGCCGCTCTGGCAGTTCTTCTTGTCGTGCTCTTGACGGGCCTCGTCTTCGCGTTCGACGCCCATTCGCCGGAACATCAGCCCACGAAGAGCCAAATACTGGGCCTACGGCAGTAGGCGGTGCCCTTGTTCCTTCGCAAGCGCGCACGAAAGAATCTCCTGGACGGACTTGTCATAGACGCACCCTACGTGAATGAAATGCGCCGCCTTCTGCAAAACCTCTACCGTCAGCAGAGGAGCGCGACGACGGAGATGCGGTCCTACATGGTGACGAGCGCGACGAGAGGGGAAGGGAAGAGCACGATTTGCGCGCTCATGGCGATCGTATCCGCACGGATCTTCCACAAGCGCACGCTCCTCGTGGATGGCGATCTTCACCGCCCCACCATCCACTCGCTGCTGGGGGTCAGTCGCGGCCCCGGCCTATTCGAGGTCATGCGGGGGAGGGCCGCGATCCAGGATGCAGTCCGGCCGACGTCGATGCAGGACCTTTGGGTGATCCCGAGCGGCTACCCCAGGGAGGCGATCGGCGATTGGTACGTTGAAGGGGAATTTCATCGGCTGCTCCAAGAGCTTCGCCCAAATTACGACGTGATTTTCGTCGACGCACCGCCCACCGTCCCCGCCATCGAGCCGATCCTCATGGCGGACCATGTCGATGCGATTCTGGTCGTCGCGCTGGCGGGGAGGACCCCCTTGGCCATGGTGCGGAGATCGATGCAAATCTTGGCTCCCGTGACGGACAAGATCGCCGGGGTGGTCCTCAATAACGCGGTGGATGGGCTGCCCTATTACTTCAACTACCGCTACTACGGCTATGACGAACCCAGGCCATCACGGACCCGCCGGACCGGAAAGGTCCGGCCACCGGAGCAGGACGGCCGGAAGCCCGCGAACGACACCCGAGGAGGAAACTGATGGCTGCACGAAGACGGGCGGCGAGTCCCCTCCGGCGATTCATGGGCCGGGTCGCCAGCAGGAGGGCTCGGATCGGAGTCATCGGTCTGGGATATGTCGGGCTTCCGCTCGCGAGCGAGTTCGCCAAGGATGGCTTTCGGGTGACGGGCTTCGAAATCGACGCGAAGCGCGTCGGGATTCTCAAGGCAGGTCGCTCTTATATCCAGGACGTGCCGACCGGGGAGATTCGGGATCACGTTCGCGCCGGGCGCCTGCATCCGACGCTCGACTTCGACGAGCTGAAATCCATGGACGCGATCGAAATCTGCGTGCCCACGCCGCTCCGCAAGACCAAGGACCCCGACGTGTCCTACATCATCGCGGCGGTCCACGAAATCGCGCCGCGCCTGCGGCGCGGTCAACTCGTGGTGTTGGAGAGCACGACCTATCCGGGCACCACCGATGAATTGGTGAGGCCGATCCTAGAGGAGCACGGCATGCGGGCCGGGAAGGACTTCTTCCTTGCCTTCTCGCCCGAGCGGATCGATCCGGGAAATCCGAAATTCCACACGCGAAATATCCCGAAGGTGGTCGGCGGCACGACGCCCGACTGCACGCGCGCCGTGTCCGCGCTGTACGGCTCGGTCTTCGAGCAGGTCGTTCCGGTCACCTCGACACAGGTGGCTGAAACCGTCAAGCTGCTCGAGAACACGTTTCGCAGCGTCAACATCGGGATGGTGAACGAGCTCGCGCTGATGTGCGACAAGCTGAACATCGATGTGTGGGAGGTCATCGACGCGGCGGCCACCAAGCCGTTCGGGTTCATGCCGTTTTACCCGGGGCCCGGATTGGGCGGGCACTGCATCCCCGTCGATCCGTTCTACCTGTCCTGGAAGGCCCGGCAGAGCGGCTTTGAGGCCCGTTTCATCGAGCTCGCGGGGCAAGTGAACGGCAGCATGCCCTACCATGTGGCCCGACTTGTCGCCGACGCGCTCAACGCCCGGCGGCGCTCCGTTCGGGGGGCCCGCGTCTTGCTCCTCGGCGTCGCCTACAAGGCCAATATCGACGATGTTCGAGAGTCTCCCTCGCTCGATCTGATGGAGATCCTCGAGAAGGAGGGGGCTCAGGTGAGCTACTGCGACCCCTACGTGCCGACGCTCCGCCATGGCGGGAAGGTCATACGGTCGGTGCCGTTTCGCCCAGGCACGATCCGCGGCGCCGACTGCGTCGTGATCGCCACGGCCCACAAATCGTTCGATTTCGGCCTCGTCTCCAGGCACGCGCGCACCATTGTCGATTGCAGGAACGCGCTCAAAGGTCGCCGCACCCGCGGCGTCCTTCGGCTATAGCTCGTGGCGCTCCATCTGGTCACGGGCGGGGCCGGCTTCATTGGCTCCCACATCGCGGCTCGGCTCCTCCGTGACGGCCATCAAGTCCGGGTTCTCGACAATCTCTCGACAGGCCGCCGCGAGAATCTCGACTTCCTGCGCGCGGCCGGGGGGGGCGCCTTCGACTTCCTCGAGGGAGACATCCGCGATCGGGAGACGTGCCGTCGCGCTTGCGACGGGGCCGAGTTCGTGTTTCACCAGGCGGCACTGGCGTCGGTCCAACGGTCGGTGGAGAACCCTTCGGACACGACCGCGGTGAACGTGGTGGGCACCGTGAACGTGCTCGCCGCCTCGCGTGAACGGGGCGTTCGGCGGGTCGTTTCGGCCAGCTCGTCCTCCGTCTACGGCGATACGCCGACCCTACCCAAGCACGAAGAGATGCCGCTCGCGCCCCTCTCGCCGTACGCGGCGAGCAAGCTCGCGGGGGAGCAATTTGCGCGCGTGTTCGCGCTGACGCTGGGGCTTTCCACCGTGTCGCTCCGGTACTTCAATGTGTTCGGCCCTCGGCAGGACCCAACGTCGCAGTACGCGGCCGTCATTCCACTCTTCATCACGGCCCTCCTCGAAGGGCGCCGGCCGGTCGTGTTCGGGGACGGGCACCAGAGCCGCGACTTCACCTACATCGACAACGTCGTCGAGGCGAACCTCAAGGCGGCCTCGTGCCGCGAGGGCTCCGGGGAAGCGGTGAATATCGCATGCGGCGAGCGCTACTCGCTTCGAGAGCTGCTCGACGTCCTGGGACGCATCACGGGTCGGAAGGGCGACCCCGAATTCCGCCCGGCGCGGGTGGGGGACGTGCTCCATTCCCAGGCTTCGATTGAGAAGGCACGGCGGTTGTTTTCGTTCCAGCCAGGGACCGGCTTCGAGGAGGGCCTTCGGCGGACCGTTGACCAATTCCTCAGTGGGCGCTGACGCGGGGTCGCGCGTACCCGACACAACGCAGCCTCTGGCGATCGAAGTCGCGGCGCTACGGGACGCCGGGGGCGAGTGGGACGACTTTGTCACGAGCCACGCTGGGGCGACGTTTTTCCACCGCGCCGGTTGGCAGCGAGCGGTTGAGCGCACATTCGGCTACCGATCCTACTGCCTCGCCGCGCGGCGCGGGGGCCGGCTGGTGGGGGTCTGCCCGCTTTTCCTCGTGCCCACGCTTCCGTGGGGCAGCTCGCTCGTCTCTGCGCCCCAGGCCGTCTATGGTGGGCCGGTGGCCGACGCCGCCGACGCTCGAAACGCGCTGCTCCGCCACGCGGAAGCCCTCGGCGAGAGCCTCGGGGTTCGCTTCATCGAGTTTCGCAATCTCTCCCCCTTGGAGGGGCTGCCCGGAAAGGATCTCTACGTAACGTTTCGTCGCGCCATTCTCCCGACGGCCGAGGAGAACCTGGCCGCGATCCCGAGAAACCAGCGGCGGAGCATCCGCATCGGGACCAAGAGCGGTCTCACTTCGGAGGTGGGAGGGGCGGAGCTCTTGGCCCCCTTTTACGCGCTCTATTCGCACAGCGTACGAAACCTCGGGACGCCGGTCTTTCCACGGCGTCTCTTTTCTTTCCTTCTAGCCGAGTTCGGCCCGGACTGCCGGATCCTGCTCGTCCGTCGCCAAGGGCGCCCGGTCGCCGCGGTCCTGACCTTCTTTTTCAGACAAGAGGTGCTTCCGTATTACGCCGGGGCGCGGAGAGAGGAGTTCCGCTACGCCGTGAACGACTTCATGTACTGGAGCCTCCTCTGCCACGGCATGGAGCAGGGGTACAGGGTCTTCGATTTCGGCCGCAGCAAGAAGGGAAGCGGCGCCTACGACTTCAAGCGCCATTGGGGATTCGAGCCGACGCCGCTCCATTACCAGTATCGGCTTGTAAGGCAGCGGTCCCTTCCGGACCTGAGCCCGCGAAACCCCAAGTTTTCGCTCGCGATCCAGATCTGGAAGCGGATGCCGCTCTGGCTCTCCCAGCGACTGGGACCCGCGGTCGTCCGCTATTTCCCATGAAGGTCATCTATCTATGCCATCGGGTGCCATACCCACCCAACAAGGGAGAGAAGATACGCGCCTACCACCAGATTGTTCACCTGGTGCGGAGCCACAGCGTCCACGTGGCATGCCTCGCCGACTCCCGCGAGGATCTGGACCACGCTCGCTCCCTCGAAAGACTCTGCTCCTCCGTGGATGTCGTTCCCCACTCGCCGGGCGCGGCGCGGATGCTCGCACTGGGGGCGCTCGCGACCGGCCGTTCGCTTTCGGTCGCGGCGTTCGATTCGCCGACTCTTCGCCTGCTGGTGGAGCGGCGGATCCAGCAAGAGGGCCCGGACGTCCTGATTGCCCAGTCGGCGGCGATGGCCCAGTTTATCGAGCGAGCGACGGGGCTTCCGAGAGTCCTCGATTTCGTGGACGCGGACTCGGAGAAGTGGCGATCGTACGGGCGCCTTCGCCCCTTTCCGTTTTCGGCCGTGTACGCTCTGGAGGCGGAGCGGCTCGCGCGCTATGAGGCGCGCATGGCGTCGCGGTTCGACGCCTCGATCTTTGTCTCCGAAGCCGAAGCCGACATCGTGCGGCGTCGCGCTCCGGGCCGGGACCTCTGCATCATCCCGAACGGCGTGGATCTCGACGCGTTCCGTCCTAACTCCGACGGCGAGCGGCCCGACGAGCCGGTGGTGATCTTTACCGGTGCCATGGGATATTTCCCGAACGTGGACGCCGTGAGCTACTTTGCGCGCGAGATTTTTCCGGAAGTCAGACGTCGGGTGGCGGACGCAAAGTTCAAGATCGTGGGCCGTGATCCGGCGACCGCGGTGCGGCGGCTGGCGCGGCTTCCCGGCGTCACGGTCACCGGCTCCGTGCCGGATGTGCATCCCCACCTTGCCGAGGCGGCGCTGGCGGTCGCCCCATTTCGAATCGCCCGCGGGGTTCAGAACAAGGTCCTCGAGGCGATGGCCTCCGGGCTTCCGGTCGTAGGAACGCACGTGGCCTTCCAGGCGCTGGGCGCCGGGGACGCGGACGGCGTCCAAAGAGCGGACTCGCCGGCCGAGTTCGCGGAGAGGGTGGTGACGCTGCTCCGCGACGCGAGGAACCGACGTGAGCTAGGCCAGCGTGCCCGCCGATACGTCGAGCGGAATCATCGTTGGGAGCACAGCGGCGCGCTCCTGGAAACGAAGCTCCTCGAGCTGGTGGCGGCGGGGAGGCGCCGACCCGCCCGCCGGGCGGATGCACGTTGACGCTTCGCGTGCGTGCTGGTAACGTTCTGGGGGCGTCGGTTCAGCAGATGTCAGCCGCAACCGGCCACGCTGCCCTCACTGGGATCACCATCACCAAAGCTCGACAGGACTGACCTACCATGGCGACGCTGCCCGCCCCGACGCCCGTGGCTTCGACATCGCAGTCGTCCGCGCTCGCTACGGCGCCGGCGCGGCGCGCTTCCGCGCTGCGCGATCTCTCCGAGATCGCGCACGATCTCTGGACCCACCGCGAGCTCCTCTACCAGATTACTCTTCGTGACATTCGAATCCGGTACAAGCAGGCCGTGATGGGCTTCGGTTGGGCGGTGTTGATGCCGGCCCTCATCGTGGGAGCCGGGCTATTGATCAAGGTCGCCATGGCCAACTTCGCGGGACACGCGCTCAAGGCCTCCGACATCGCGAGCCTGACCATCAAGGCTCTGCCCTGGTCCTTCTTCGTGGGCGCGATCGGATTTGCCGCCGCGAGCTTGCTCGCCAACATCACGCTCGTTACCAAGGTCTACTTGCCGCGCGAAGTGTTTCCGCTCGCCGCCACAATCGCGCAGGCATTCGACACCTCGATCAGCGGTGTCGTCGTGGCCATCGCTCTTCCATTCATGGGTGTGACCCTCTCCTGGGCCTTGCTCTGGGTGCCGTTACTCGTGCTTCTCTTCTTCCTCTTCACGACCGCGGTGGGGCTCCTTCTCAGTTGCGCCAATCTTTTCTTCCGGGACGTAAAGTACATCGTGCAGGTGTTGCTCACGTTCGGCATCTTCTTTACGCCCGTCCTCTTCGACGCATCGATGCTCGGCGCCCTCGGTTCCAACCTCGTCATGCTGAATCCGCTGTCGCCGTTCCTGGAGGGGCTGCGGCTCGCCGTGGTTGAGGGACACAACCTGCTCGAGCCGATCACGAAGCTCGGCGCCAACGGCAGCTCCTATCTGGTCTGGACTCCTTGGTATCTCGCCTACGGTTTCGTCTGCAGCGTCGGGGGACTCCTGGGGAGCGCGATCCTGTTCCATCGCCTCGAATTCATCTTCGCGGAGTACATCTAGAGGGCTATGGCCGACGTCGCCATCGAAGTCTTCGACGTATGGAAGAAGTTCCACCGAGGCGAGATCCACGACAGCCTTCGGGATCTCCTGCCCGCCCTCACGAAGAACCTTCTGGGAAAGGCGGCGAAGCCGGAGCACCTTCGAGAAGGGGACTTCTGGGCGCTGCGCGAGATCACGTTTCAAGTGAAGGCGGGCGAAGCGCTGGGCATCATCGGGCCGAACGGCGCAGGAAAGTCCACGATGCTCAAGCTTCTGACCAAGATCCTGCGACCGACGCGCGGAGCGTGCGTGGTGCGGGGCAGGGTCGGGGCCCTCATCGAGGTGGCGGCAGGATTCCACCCGGACCTCACCGGTTTGGAAAACATATATCTGCAGGGCGCGATCATGGGCATGCGGTCCACCGAGATTGTCCGGAAGATTGACGAGATCGTCGCCTTCGCGGGGGTCGCCGATTTCATCGATACGCCGGTGAAGCGCTACTCCTCCGGCATGCACGCCCGACTGGGGTTCTCGGTCGCCGCGCACTTGGACCCGGACGTGCTCATCATTGATGAAGTCCTTTCGGTGGGGGATATGGCGTTTCAAGAGAAATGCATCGAGCGAATGAAGCTCTTCAAGCGCCAGGGCGTAGCGATCGCGTTCGTCTCGCACAACATGCAGGCGGTGGCGGAGCTGTGCGACACCGGCATCTACCTGTCAGGCGGGATCCGCGACATGGGCCCGGCGCAGCAGGCGATCGCGACCTATGTCCGAGCGGCGTCCCGCCAGGAGGCGGCGCCCCGCGGAGCGTCGGTCGACATCATGAACGCCACGCTCCTCGACGAGCGGGGTGAGCCGGCGGTCACCGTGTCGCCTGGGGCCGCGCTCACCCTCCGGGTGACCTATCACGTGCATCGACCGGTCACCAACTACCACATGAGCTTCATCCTGTATCGTTCTACCGACGGGCTGAAGGTTTACGATGGGAATCTACGGAGTGAGGAATTGGGGCTGGATACGCTCACGCCCGGGGAGAACTTCACGATCGACTTTCATTTCCGCGCTCATCTGGTGCGCGGCCAGTACCACATCGGGTCGTACGTGTTCGACAACCCGACCTTCACGCAGATTTCGTACCTCGTTCCCGCAGGGCTGTTCTCGGTTCAAGAGACGCGAACGTACGGCGGCGGTGTCGCCGACGTGGAGCTCTCCTCCGGCGGAGTGGTGCGCATTCCGCCGAGCTCCGGGTAGCCCGAAGCCACCGAGCCGCCGAGCCGCGCGGCGATCAAGGCGGCGACCCGCTCCACGAGGCTGTCCCAATCGTGCGCCCGCGCGACGGCGCGCCGCGCCGCGATTCTCGCCATGCCTTGCTCCTCGGTTGTGAGGGCCCGAGAGATCGCGCCGAGCCACTCCTCAGGGGTCGAGGCCAACCCGATCACGTCCCCAAAGTCCTCCAGGCTCCGGATGCGGGCTCCCACCACCGGACGACCCCCCGCGAGATACTCATGCAACTTCAGTGGATACACGTACTTACCGTAATCATCCTCCACGTAGGGGAGGATGCAGACGTCCAAGTGCTGGGGGTACGGGGCCACCTCGCTCGTCGGGAGTCCGGGGAGGATGTGCACGTTCGGCCGGCGGGATAGTTCCAGGATCGGACCCTCGATGTAAGAAATGGAGGTTCGCGGCCCCATGAGAACCAGCGACCATTCGGGGCGCCGCTCGCTCAAGTACTGGATCAGCGGCCAGTCGAGCGTCCTCTTGAGAACCCCGATGTAACCGACCCGCGGGGACGGGATGTTCGCGAGGGCCGACGGTTCCGGTTGGTCCGCCGCGAAGCGCTCGTACTCGACGCCGTTGGGCACAAAATCGGTGCGCGGGTTGATCTTTCCCTTCTTCTCCATGAGACCCGGGGAATGAATGATCACCTGGTCGACGGAAGCGATGAGCGCGCGTTCGACCGGAGAGGTGGGTACCTCGACCGGTGAGAACGAGTACTCGTCGTCGATATGGTAGACGCTCACATCGTGACGATGGCACTCGAGAGCCGGCGCAAACTCCGGGCGCCATATGTAGAGGACGATTCGCTTCACCCCGCGCGCGACGAGCTTGGCGCGGGCCCGCCGGAGCCGAACGTCGAGGGTCCAGCGAGCGAGGGCTGTGGGACGGTAGAGGAGGGGGAGCCATCGCTCCGGCGTGTAGACCTCGAACCCCGGGGGAATCGACGCGTGGCCCAAAAGGGGTGAGTCCCGGTGCCGGCGGTGTCCTCGCTCGCGCCATCCCTGCGCGGGGTTCACCCATAGGACGTGGAAGTGGCGGGCGAGGCGCGTCAGCACATGATGGCGCACTTGCCACTCGGGGCCCCACCGGTCTGGGACCAGCGCCAGGACCCCAACCTCGGGGAAGCGCGGGCCGGTCACGTGGCGCTCGAGCCCAGCAGCCCGGCCGCCAGAAGCGAATCGGCGGCCCTGCGAAGAGCCTCGAACGAAACCCCCGACCGAATGGCGATGTCGAGAAGCGAGTGGGTTCCGTCGGAGAAGCTGAGCACCCAGAGCATCGCCATCTCGTCGCTCGAGTCGCGGATGGGCCCACCGGCGCTCTTGTAGAGCCCGCGGGTTCCCAGCTGCGGCTCGCCGAACGGGGCACGGTTCTCGTAGCGGCCGTTCCCCTCGAGCACCCGAACGACGTCGAGGTAGCGGGCGAGCGACTCTTGTAGAGAGTCCGGGTGCACGAAGCCCAAGTTGTCCGCTGAGGTGTGATACTCGGCGTAGGTCCCATGGCTCGACCGCGTGAGCGACCCGACGGGGAGGTTGAATCCGGGCGAGCAGTACTGGCGCTCGTCATATCCATACGGAGAGAAATCGACGCATTCGTGCTCGAAGCCGGAAGCCCGCAGGACGTAGGGGACGACGCGATCGATTTCGGCATCCCCTCGGCGCGACTTCTTGTATCGGAATCGGCCTCGATCCCCGACGCACGTCACCACAAGGCCGTGGCGGATCCGCGCGAGTTGGTCGCGATTCCGGTGCAGCCAGGTGATCGACCCAATGGTCACCGGCAGGAAGAGAAACCGGCAGGAGTGGCGAAGCGACAAAGCGGATACGTGCTTCGCGAGAAACGTCGTGAGCGCGATGCCCGACAGGTTATCGTTGCAAAGCGAGGGATGGCAGGTGTGGCAGGAGAATAGGATCTCCTCCTCGCTCGACCCGCGCACCAGGAGCTCGCCGTACGTCAGGTTCCCGTCCGCGAGCGTCGCGTCGATCACCACCTCATACTCGCCGTCGGGGAGGGCGTCGAGCTGACGCTGGCTGAGGCAAAACCCCCATGTTTCCCGGTAGTAGCTTGTCCGATAGGGGATCAGGTCCGGCGCATCGGGAAGCGTGAAGAGGTGCTCCCGGAGCTCGTGGAGCGGCAGCTTGGTCCGGACCGGCACGCTGTAGCCGACGACGTGAAGGTTCGAGGCCTTGAAATCGACCACCAAGGCGCCCTTGGGATCCTTGATGTAAGCCTCGCGGATGTTCCACTCGCGGGGCACCGTCCAGTCCAGCACACGCGTTCCCGAGGGGACTTCATGGACGGTGAGCGGGACCAGCTGGCGCAGGATCTCGAGAGTCTGGCGCACGCCATCGCCGGTGATGCTGCGGCAAATGGGGTAGAGTGCCCGAATGAGGTCGTGCATCCGGGCGCCAACCCCGTCCTCGGGCCGGTACGGTCCTTCGGGGATGGAGCTACCTTTGGGGAGCGACAGGTCCCGGGGCCGACCTTGCGCCCGGGTCTTGCGAGGAGCGGGGTTGGGAGGCATCCGTGCCATGGGTAGGTCGTCACGCTACATAGAGTTTCCCCCGAAGTCCAGAGGCGCGTGCCCTGACGCGGGGCCTGGCCCGGCCCGGACACCGTGCCCGGCCGCCGTGGTAAGGAATCTGCCGGTCCGGGCGCTGGTGGAAACTTGCTCGGGCCCTGCGTGGCGCTCTCCCATGTGATATAATTCTTTGGATTGACGACACGGAGTCCGCTGGCCAAGAGCGGGTTACGTGCTGGACGCACCAAAGAGGCGCGTCCATGGCTTCGACGCTAGGGAACTCTCCGACGAAATGAATTGGATGGGTCGTGGCAGCGGCGCCCGCGGTAGGTGCCTCGCGGCGGTCGCGCACGTTGCCATGGGATGGCTGCTTCTCGCCCCCTGCGGTGCCCGCGCGCAATCGCCGCCCGACGCACCCCCCATCACCTCGCCCATTTTCGATCAAGTGGTGAGCCCCTTTGACGTCCACATGGAAGCGGGCCCCTTCTCCGATCCCGACCCAGGGGATACGCACTTCTGCACCGACTGGGAAATTTGGACCATCTCGCCCAGCGAGCGCGTGTGGGTGACCAGCTGCATTACCGGAATCGAGAAGGTCCACACGCATCTGGGCGACGGCGTGTTCGAGAACTCCCATGCCGGGCGCACGAGCCTTTTCTATAGCACGAACTACAAACTTCGGGTCCGATTCAAGGATGACACGGGCCTATGGGGCGCGTTTGCCGAGCTGCCATTCTCCACAGGCTCTCAGACCCAAGTTTTCCCGCTGATCATGAACGACGTTGGCGGCGGGACCACGTGGAATGATGAGTCGAGTGTACCGATCATTCTTCCGCCAGGGGTCGCCCAACCGGTCCTGCGCCTGGAATCCGGATCGGGAGCCCTGCTTCTGGAGGAGAGGGGAAACGACGGCCTTACGAATACGGAGACAAACCCCGCGGCGCTCCCCGCGGACGTGTCGCCGAGGCTGACCATAGCCGCGGGAAGCACCCCGGTCGCGCTCCCGCCGTCGCGTCTCGCGTTCACCGACGGACTGGGACGGTTTCAAACGATCTACCTCCCCTCGGTCAGCGTTCCCTCGGGCGGCCAGATCTATTTTTGGATCGGAGCCGACGGAAGCACCTACCTCGGATCGGCCGGTCAAACGAGCCCTGATTTGTCCACGCTGGCCCGGGGCTCCCCCGTGCCCTGGACGGTGGTCCAGCCTGGGTTCGAGGTGGAGATCGTCGCGACGGGTTTTCAACTCCCCGTCAACATCGCCTTTCTGCCGAACCCGGGCCCGAATTCGAACGACCCCCTCTATTACGTGACCGAGCTCTACGGCACCATCAAGATGGTAACGCGCGGGGGAACGGTCTCGAACTATGCGTCGAATTTGCTGAACTTCGATCCAGGAGGGTCGTTCCCGGGGTCAGGCGAGCAGGGCCTCGCGGGCATCGTGGTCGATCCGGCCACGGGGGACCTCTTCGCGGGGATGCTCTACGATTCGAACCCCCCCAACGGGACCCACTATCCGAAGGTGGTTCGGTTTCATAGCACGGACGGGGGCAGGACTGCGGCGACCCAGACCACGATCCTCAGCATGCCGGGCGAGGAGCAGGGACAGTCCCACTTCATTTCCAACTTTTCGCTCGGGCCCGATGGAAAGCTTTACGTGCATATGGGTGACGGGTTCACGACCGCGACAGCCCTCAACCTCGACTCCTTCCGCGGCAAGATCTTGCGAATGAACCTGGATGGATCGGCGCCTAGCGACAATCCGTTCTACAACGCCGCCAACGGAATCAATGCGCGTGACTACGTCTACGCGTACGGGTTCCGCAACCCATTTGGGGGCGCCTGGCGGGCGTTGGACGGGCAACACTACGAAGTCGAGAACGGAAACGGAGCCAACGATCGGTTCGCGAGGGTGCTGAGTGGAACGAGCTACGGCTGGAACGGCACGGACGCCAGCATGACCATCAACGCGATCTACAACTGGGTCAACACGGTGGCGCCCGTCAACATCACCTTCATCCAGCCCGAGACCTTCGGTGGAAGTTTCTACCCCACGAGCGCGTACGACCATGCGTTCGTGAGCCTGTCGGGGTCCACATACGCGCCGGGGCCGTCCTTCGACTCGAAGCGCATCGCGGAATTTGTCGTGAGTCCATCGGGAACCCTCGTCAGCGGACCGGCGACGCTGGTTCAGTACAACGGCACGGGGCGGGCGACCGCCGTGGGGCTCGCCACGGGGCCGGACGGGCTCTACTTCACGGATCTCTACAAGGATCAGGGCGCGACATCGGCCATCGATCCAGGCGCCAACGTGCTCCGGGTCCGGTATCGGGGGGTTTCGAACTTCGTGGCCTCTCCCCGGAGCGGCGACATACCTCTTACCGTGACGTTTCTCGATCAGTCCAATGTTCCGTCCCCCTCCGGTTGGTTCTGGGATTTCGGGGACGGTGGGACCAGCACGGAGCAGAATCCAATCCACACGTACGTGGGCAGGGGATCCTTCGATGTGAAGCTCACCGTGACAGGAGCCAACGGCGCCGTGTTCGGCCAGAAGTCAGCTTACGTCGTCGTCGGCCCCTTCCCGAGTGGACTCATAGGAAAGTATTACGCGTCGCAAAACTTTACAAACGAAGTGCTGTCCCGTATCGATTCGACGGTGGACTTTGATTGGGGGCAGGGCTCGCCATCGCCGGCGGTGCCGTCCGAGGTGTTCTGCGTGAGATGGAAGGGGCTCGTCCAGCCCCAGTTCACGCAATCGTATCGGTTTTTCACACTCACCGATGACGGTGTCAGGCTTTGGGTCAACGGCCAGCTCGTGGTCAACCAGTGGCATAACCAGCCGGGTACCGAGTGGTTCGGCGATATCTCGCTCACGGCGGGTGCGTGGTATCCCATCACGATGGAGTACTACGAGGATCTGGGAGGCGCCCAGGCCCACCTCTCCTGGCAATGCACCGGCCAGGCCAAGCAGATCATTCCCTCGGGGCGGCTCCGCGCCACGGACACCGTGACGGCGGTCGAGCCACCCCCCGCGCCTGCCATCGAGCGCGTCACACTCTTTCCCTCCTCTCCGAACCCGATGCGCACGAGTAGCCAGGTCGGATTTGCCGTTCCCCGGTCGGGCCACGTCACGCTGCGCCTTTTCGATGTTCGCGGAGCCCTGGTCGCGACCCTGTTCGACGCGGTCGCCGACGGACAACGGCGCTACGAATTTCCGTTCCAGCCCAGAAACCTGGCCGGGGGAGTCTATTTCGAACAGCTCGAGACGGCCGGGACAAGACTCACCAAGAAGCTAGTCGTCTTGCGTTGAACCCTCCGTCCAAACAATCTGGTGTGAAGGGTATGAAGGTCGTCCTGTTTTGCGGCGGGCTGGGCCTGCGTTTGCGCGACGTCTCGGAGGAGATCCCGAAGCCGATGATGATGATCGGTCACCGGCCGATCCTCTGGCACGTCATGAAGTACTACGCTCACTTCGGCCACAAGGAGTTCCTCCTCTGCCTCGGGCACAAGTCCGAGGTCATCAAGAACTATTTCCTGAACTACAGCGAGGCGGTCTCCAACGACTTTGTGCTCTCCGGTGGGGGACGCGATCTCAAGCTCTTGAGCAAGGATATCGAGGACTGGCAGATCACCTTTGTCGAAACCGGCGTCCACTCGAGCATCGGACAACGGCTTCGCGCGGTGCGGAGTCACCTCGCCGGGGAGGAGATGTTCCTCGCGAACTACAGCGACGGCCTGACCGACCTGGACCTGCCGCGGATGATCGATCGATTCCGGGGCGAGGAGAGGGTCGGGGGATTCCTTTGCGTGCGGCCGCCGCTGAGCTACCACGGCGTTACACTCGAAGACGGGGGCAAGGTCACGAGCATCGAGCCGCTCTCGGAGTCCGGACCTCTGATCAACGGCGGTTACTTCATTCTGCGTCAGACGATCTTCGATTACCTGAAGGATGGCGAAGACCTTGTGGGCGACGCGTTTCCCCGTCTGATCCCGAAGAATCTCTTGATGGGATACCGCCATGAGGGATTTTGGGCCAGCATGGATACCTTCAAAGACCGGCAGGCTCTGGAGCAGATGCATGCGCGTGGCGACGCGCCCTGGGGGGTCTGGAGGCGGTCGCCCGGCGCATGACTCAACTCCGGCTCATCGATAGCCTGTCGCGCAGGCCCACCATTCTCTGCATCGGCGCCCACTGCGACGATATCGAGATCGGCTGCGGCGGAACCGTGCTCCGTCTCCTCAAGGAGCGCCACGACGTGGCCGTTCGCTGGATCGTCCTCAGCTCGACGAAGGAGCGGGCCCGTGAAGCCGCGGCATCGGCCGAGCTGTTTCTCAAGGGCTCCCGTTCTCGGACGGTGCGAATCGAGGCGTTCGCCGATGGCCACTTTCCCTACCAGGGGTCGGAAATCAAGCGCTACTTCGAGACTTTGAAGCGGACGTGGACCCCGAACGTCATCTTCACCCACTACCGCGATGATCGGCACCAAGATCACCGCCTGGTGAGCGACACCACGTGGCAGACATTTCGTGATTCGTTGATCCTCGAATACGAGATCCCCAAGTACGATGGCGATCTCGGCGCGCCGAATGTCTTCGCGCGCCTCGATGGCTCGACCTGCGAACGGAAGATCCGCAACATCGTCCGCAGTTACAAGTCGCAGCGTCCGAAGCCCTGGTTCACGGAGGAGACTCTGCGGGCGCTGATGCAGCTCCGAGGCGTGGAATCGCGTGCACCTCGATACGCCGAAGCCTTCTACGGGCGAAAGCTGAGCTTTTAGGCGAGGGGGGCTGGCCGTACCGGCCCCGCGCTCCCCAAGAGCTCATCGTACTGGGCGGCGACGGCTTTCCGGTACGTCTCGATCCGCGCGGCGAGCCGCCCGCTCGCGCCCCGATCCGCTTCGAGCGCCTCGAGCCGGCCCAAGAGCCCGTCCAGCGTGAGGGCGGCGATGTCGATCGCGTAGGCGCCCTGGCCCACATCAACCAGCAGATCCGTCGTCGAACGGCGGTACGCGATTCCGATCGTGGGTTTGCCGAGCATTTGGGCGAGAACCACCCCATGGAAGCGCGTCGCGACGACCACGTCCGCCTCGGCGAGAATCGCGATCAGGTCCTCGAAACCCGCCACCGGCGGATCGATCCGATCGTGGAGGGCCTCCGAGCGCGGGCGTGGGCCGAGCGCCCGCATCACGTCCGCGATCACGGGCGGATCGGCGCGGAGCTGCGTCGGGACCAACCGGACCCTGTGACCCCGCTCCAGAAGCGTCCGGGCGAAGGACGCGAGCAAATCCACATAGCGGGCGTATGCGTCCGAATCGCTCTCAGCCCAGAATCTGGGATCCATGTAGGGAAGGGGATTCACCACGACGGTCCGCGTGGCGGCCGGCCGCGGGCCGTCCGACGGGACCTCGAAACGCAGTCCGTGCGCGAGATCGGGTGCGACACGATGGGGCGCGCCGACCCCGAGCGACTTGATCGTGTCGCGGGATCCTTCGTCCCGAAACGAGCTGTACACCGCCCAGCCGATCGCCTTTCGAAGGAAGTAGCGGCCGAGCCGGGTTCGGAGTGGCCCGGCTCCAACGCTCAGGAAGGCGACTCGGGTGCCCGTCAGCCGCGCGGCCACCGACCAGGCGAAGATGGTGTAAGGGAAGCCCCAGGGGCCCCCGACGTAATCGGAGAGTTGGTTCGATCCCGCGACGATCAGGAGGTCGATTCGCCGGAGGGAACTGTAGCGTTTCCCCCAGAACGCGGCCTCCACGAGCGCGTCGCCCAACCACCGGAACGCATCGCGGGCGCCCGAGAGGAGGGGATAGAGGCCCGGGACGCGCCGGATGGCGGCGTAGGTCGCGCCCCTCGTCGACGCACCCTCGGCTCCGGGGCGCGAGGCATCGAGTCCAGCGGAGGCGGGCCTGGGCGAGCCGACGCCGGGTCGTATCGGAAATGCCGGGATGCCGTGGCGCGCCTGAGTGTCCTCTGGATGAATCGTGAAGGCCGAGATCTCGGCCCCCGGGATCCGGTCGCGCAGGCCCTGGATGACGGCGGTAACGGTCGCTTCGTCGCCGAGATTTTGGTTTCCGACGTGCCCGAATATTCCGATCCGGTGGGACCGGGTCAGTCGCATTTCCGGGCGAGAGCGATCAGCGTGTATCCCAGCCCGGCCCGCTCCTTGAGCGCACGCAAACGGGCAGCCGGAATGATGAAGCCAAGCGCCCGATTCAGCCTCGCTGAATTCACAAGACGGAGGATCCCGCGGTCACCCATGGGAAGGATGGACGTGAATTTGAGAATCTCAAATCGGGGCCGCAACAACCGAACCACGGCCTTGCGGTCGAGCCATTGCTCGATGTGTTCGGGCGGTGTCGCGTCCCATCCCTGGTCTCCCAACCGGTCCATGACAAACTTGTTTGGGGTCGTGAGGATGAGGTGCCCGCGCGGCTTGAGAAGCGACGCCGCTCGCTCCACGTAGCGAGGCTGGTCGACGACGTGGGCGATCACCTGCTGCGATACGACGACGTCGTAATGAGCCTCGGGGAGCGGAACCTGAAACAGGTCCCCTCCGACGAAGGTCCCCTGCGGAAACCGCCTCTTGGCCTCCTCGATGGCTTTGAGCGAGAGGTCGGTGCCGGTAGCCTTTCCGAATGCGGCGAGACGCTCGGTGAACCAACCGGTTCCGCAGCCCAAGTCAAGGATCTCTGAATCCTTCAAGCTCAACCCTCGGAGGAGATTCAGAATCACCTCCGCGCGGATCTGGGACCACTCGGTGATGGATTTAGCCTCTTGCCATGTCTCCCAGAAGCGCTCCTGGTCGGCAAGCGATGGGAATTCGGGAGAGGTCATGCCTTTCGCACCGGACCGCGGCCCGCGAGCTTCCATGCCGCCCCCGCCAGCTCCCGCGCCAGATCGCGCCTCTGAGTGATGCAGAAGCGGCCAATGCGGGAGGCGATGTACGCCTTCTCGGAAACCGGCAGCGGGCTTCGAAGAGTGGCCAACAGGTACCCGTACTGATGCCGCCACGTGCGCATGAAGATTCTGCCCCGAGTGTTGGGGTCATAGAACTCCTGCCATGCTTCCACCGATTGATTCCGGACCATGTTCTGGCGCTCCAGTCTACGATAGAAAAGGAATTCGGGCACTTCAGCGAAGGCGCCATGCAACGTCAACTCGCCCAGCAGTACGACATCGGACCCAGGGTAAGCCCCGATCTTGCCCGTACGTCGGAGCACCTCAGGGCGCATCAAGCCGAAAATCGCGTTGCAGAGTCGCACCCGATCCACGTACTCGGTGAATCGCCGCGACGCTTCCCGCCAGGGCAGGTCGAGGTTGTCCTCTGAATTCCGCACCACCGAGCCGTCGTCGTCAATGATTTGCGTCTTGGGATAGCAAAGCACGACCTCAGGGCGAGCGTCGAGGACTTCGACGCAGCGGATGAGGAAATCGGGGGCGTGAATGTCGTTTGCGGAAGCCCATTTGAAATAGCGGCCCCTCGAGAGCTCGAGGACGCGATTGAAATTCCACGCCGCGCCCCGATTGCGCTCGCTGCGGTGGTATTGGATGCGCGGATCGCGGGCCGCGTACTCCCGACAGATCGCCTCGCTTCGGTCGGTTGAATGATTGTCCGAAATGATGATCTCAAAATCTTTCAAAGACTGAGCGAGGAGCGAGTCGAGGGACCGCGCCAGCTGCGGCTCGCCGTTGTAGACGGGAACTCCAATACTGACCTGTGGGGCCTGAGTGCCGTTCAACGGGAATCCTCACGTGATTGCGCGGGGGCCGGTTGGGGTGTCCGATGGGATGGGACGACGCCACCGGCTGGGGGCGGCGTAGGGACCGGCAATCCCCATCAAGCATCCCTAAGTATATCAGACTTGGCCGAAAACATCGAGGCGGAGGTGCGCGAGACAGGCACGCCGACCTGCGCGGCGTGGGCACCGATGTTCGCCGAGGACGTCAGCCCCGGCTCATCGGGGCGCCGGCCTGTAGCCGCGCCGGATGAGCCTCTTGAGCCTCTGCTTCACCCCCAGCACGGTCAACGCTCGAACCATCGCCGTGGAAAGCGAGTCGATCGAGTGGCGCAGGAGCACAAGGCATGCGTTTCGGGGCGTGAGCCGAAAGAAGTAGAGGTCGGCACAAAGCGTGTTTCCTGTCGCGAAGGACTCCTTCTGCGGCGTTTCGCCTTCCAGAAAGTCGAACAGTTTCATGTCTCCGCCCTCGAAGAGCCGCTCGAGCGCGAGGTACTGGAGAACGGTTCCCGGCGAGAGCTGCTCGAACTCCGGATCGTACCCGAGGTGGGAATAGAAGAGGATCCCCGACTCCCGGTACATGGGGCAGTACAGGTAGGCCACGGGGCGTTCACCCGAAGAGAGGATGAAGCCGCGGACGCGTCCCCGGCGTGCGAGGTCGACCAGCCCTGTCCGGAAGGCATCGGTCGCGGGGAGCCCCGCATCCAGCAGGCGCTCCTGATAGGTCTTCTCGGAAATTCGCCGGGCTACCAGGAAGAACTCATCCATCTCCTCGGGGCGCTTGAATTCGCGAAAAACCGATTCGGTGCCCGCCGCCTCGCGGAATTTGCGGACCTTCCGCGTCAGGGTGGAGCGGGATTTTCCAGAGAATTTCTTCGTGTAGTCGGCGAACGTCCCGCGAAGGTCCACCCAGTATCGCCGGTACCACGCCGGGACGTATACCAGGAGGCCACGGCGGAGGCGCAGCCGTGGCGGCGGCTGCTCCATCGGGTGTGAGCGAATGAGGAACCCGGCGAGACCGGGCTCGTGCGCTGGCGGAAGGTCAGGGTCGCCCGCCTTCGCGTCCAGCTCCGTGAAGTGGGCGTCCCGCTGCAGCATTTGAAACGAGGCCTGGAAAAGCGAGAACTCACCAAACCTGTACGTCCACTTGACCCGCCGGGGTACCCAGCCGGGGCTAGCCGATCCATCGCTGGACAAGCTGTTCTCCCATCCGCCAAGCGGTCCGTAGCGGGCTGGAGCGAATGGGTGCGGCGTGATCGACCGACACGGGGATGTCCCCCGGCTCCAGATCGGCGAACGTCACCGTCTCGAACCGATCGCGGTGAGCCTGCAAGAACCGGCAGAGTTGGCGCATGCGCATCCCCGCGACTGGGTTGGGGCCATCCTTGCTCCGGTTGAGGAGCTCATTGCTGTGCGTCACGATGACGAAACAATACCATCGGCGGCGCCAAGCCTCGAGCAGGGCATAAGTCAGCTCATCCGTGGAGCAGGCGGTGAGCTGGGCGTGGCGGTAGTGTCCCGGCCAATCCTCGAACCAGCTCACCGGCAGCTCCCACACGCCGTCGCGCAAGACCGGCTGTACGAGGGGCGCCTCGGTGGGCATGTCGCACGCGCGCCCGAGATGCCCGGTGTTGTGGCTGGAATCGAATGTTAGCCCGATAGACGCGAGTGCGCGCAATGTTTCCCAGCTGGCGCCGTAGTTGCCGGCGCGGTAGGCGGTCACGGACGACGCGCCCGCCGCGATCAGATTGTCGCGAGCCCGTGAGAGGAGCGCGCGCTGTTCTTCGAGTGTGAATTGGCGCATGTTCTGGCCGGTCCGTCCCGGCAGAATCGTGTTGGGCTCCACCTTCAGCCACTCGGTGTGGACGTGAAGCTGCACCTCCTGGCCCGCCTCGAGAATCGCGGCGACCGTTCGGCGGAGCGGCTCGGGCCCCACGACGCTCGCGGCGAGGGCTTCGACAAAATAGACCGCTCGAAGGCTATGAGCCCGGAAGAGATCCAGCTGATACCCGATCCCGAAGGAACCTCGCGGGGTGATGCCGAAGATGTCCCGGCTGAGCTCACGCTCCGGGTTGAGCTCCTCTTGGCGGATGCGGCCCGTAAAGTCCGGATTCTCGGGCCAGAACTCCGTGTCGATGGTAATCAGGACGCGCAGGCGGTGCACGTTCCTATTCCGGCCTCTCGGCCGCGCCGGGTGGCGCCGCGGCCGCCCGATAGTGCCCCTGCACCAAGTAGAGGGGCCTCGCCTTTGTCTCGTCGAACATTCGGCCGACATATTCGCCCAGGATCCCTATCGTCATGAGCTGCGCGCCGCCCAGGAACAGCACGACGACCATCAGGGACGGGTAGCCGCGCACAGGATCGCCAAACACGAGGGTCTTGTAGACGACGACCATCGCAAAGATCAACGCTCCGATCGCGATCGTCAGTCCGACGTACGTGGCGATCTTGAGCGGTGCCGTCGTGAACGATGTGAAGCCCTCCAGCGCGAAATTCCAGAGTTTCCAATAATTCCACTTCGTTTGCCCTGCAAACCGAGCCTGCCGGTGGAATCGCACGGCCTTCTGCTTGAAGCCGACCCACGCGAAGAGCCCCTTCATGAAGCGGTTTCGCTCCCGGAGCTCCCGCAGGGCTTCAACCACTCTTCGACTCATCAGCCGGAAATCTCCGGCGTCCTCCGGAATTCGGACGCGCGAGACTCGCTGCATGAGACGATAGAAGGTGTACGCCGTCGCCTTCTTGATGATCCCTTCGCCCTCCCGCGCGGAGCGCTGCGCGTAGACGACGTCGTACCCCTCGCGCCATTCCTTGATGAGTTCCGGGATGAGCTCCGGTGGATCTTGCAGATCGGCGTCGATGACGACGACAGCGTCCGTGTCGGCGTGATCCAATCCGGCCGTGAGCGCGATCTCCTTGCCGAAATTCCGGCTCAAGTCGATGATCTCGACACGCGGATCCGCGCGCCGAAGGTCCAGCAAGGTCTCGAGGGTCCGATCCTTGCTGCCGTCATTGACGTACAGAATCGTGCACTTCATCCCCGTGGCCACGAGAACGGCCGAGAGGCGTCCTTGAAACTCGCGAACGACTTCCTCTTCGTTGTAGACCGGCACGACGACAGTCAGTGATCCTCTGACGGATGCCGTTCCCCCATCCGAGTGTCGCACCGCCGTCTCCATCATGGGTTCCTCCGCTGAAACGTCCAGACTCGATTGGCGCAGAACGTCAAGAAGACTACGACCGCTGTCGCGAAGACTTGTGGAATCATGTAGTGGAGCCGGAGCACCTCGGCTCCGAGCGCGACGATCCCCGAATTGAGGACCATCCCAGCGGCCGCGACCGTGAGGAATCGTGGCAGTGCCTCCCGGTGCGGCCGGTCACTCTGAAACGTGAACCGGAGATTGAGAAAGTAGTTGATGACCGCTCCCGTCGCGAATCCAAACGCCGTTGCCACGGCGGGCGGGACGCCGCACCGCTCCACCAAGGTGAACAGAACCAGATAGTGCGCCAGTGTACCGACGGCGCCGACCATCGTATAGCGAACCAGGCTTTGGATCATTGGTGCCTTTCGCTCAGACCGAGGGTCGCCAGCACCGACAGGATCCCGATCAAGGGCATGTGATGCCGGGAGCCGCTCTCGAAGACGGAATCGATCAGCCAAAAATAGATCACCGAGAGCCCGAGAAGGGAGAGCGCTGCGGAGCCCGACGCGAACCACCCTCCGCGGGTAAGACCGATCAGGATGAGAATCCAAAGCGCGAGCCAGAAGAGGTTGCTGACCATCTTGAGTAGGAAGTAGCGGGCGTCGCCGATCTCGAGCCCTCGCTTGAGCGTCTCATACACGCCTTCTCCGTCGTCTCCGAGAAAAAGCACCTGCTTCCGCCATGCCAGCTTGAGAAAGTCGAGAGGATGGTCTCGGATCCACGCCGTCCCCCATTGCATGCCAACGCGGTGCCGCTCCAGCTCTCCGAGGCCCTCGAGACTCTGTTCTCCGCGCTCCGAGTACCCCCCTGTGGCCAGGCTGTTGTTGGCGCGATAGAACGTCGAGCCTCCATTGGTCGAGATGACCGGGGTCCCGAGCACCGCAAAATTCCGGTACGTCCAGAGCCCCACCAGGGCGACCATGACGGCAACGACCAGCCCGACCCGGAGGACCGCTTTGGAAATGGAGCTGCGCGAGGCGATCTCGTATCCGACCAGGACGCTCGGAAGCAGCAGGATTCCCGGTTGCGTTAGGCTGGCGAGCGCGAAGGTGGCTCCGGACAGGGCGAGAAGGCCGGCTGCCAGATCGCGCCTGTCGCACTCGGCGGCGCGCACGTAGAGGAGGAGAGCGAGAGGCACGAGGGTGACAAGGAGTAGCTCCTTGCTCGCCGTTCCCGAGGCGAATACATAGTTGGGCCAGGCGGCCGCGATCAGGGTCGCGATGCGGGCAGACGTGTTTCCGAGGCACCGGCGCGCCAGATCGTAGACGACGATCAGGCTTCCGACGTACAGGACGAAATTCGCAAGGATCGGCACCCAGTCCTTCGCTCCGAACACTTTGATGAACGGGAGCAAGTAGAAGGGATAGCCAGGCGGCCAGAAGGCGTACTCACCGCGCGGATCCCGGTACACGCCCAGCTCAGCGAGTTGCTTTGCGATGGTGAAATAGACGCTCCCGTCCGACCGGAAGGGAGCTGGGAAGAGCGACACCCACACGAGTCGGGCCGATACGCCGACCACGGCGAGAAGCAGGAGCCACGTCGCCGTCGAGGTCGGACGGAGGATCCACTCGAAGGAGGGACGGGGCGAAGCCGAACGAGAGCCTCTGCCGAGGAACGCGAGAATGCAAACTCCGACACCGATGGCGAGGAGACTGGGCACGAGACCTCCGTGTCCCAAGACCGTCCTCAGGCTGAGATAGGGCACGCTGAAGATCGCCTGAAGCGAGATGACGAGAAGGAGGAACCGGACCAAGCGGGAAATCATACGAGGGTGCCTGGGCCTCCGGAGCCGTCGCTCTGCAACGTCACGATGAGTTTCATGTCACGGGCCAGTATATAGGGGACGGCCAGGCGAAGGACGCCTCCTCAGAGACGTCCCCGCGATCCAGGCCAGAGCCAGGAGGCCGATCACCAACCCTTCCCGTTCCTCCGGCAGTCCACTCCAGGCGACCCGAGCTCTGTGCTCCCCCGGTGGGAGCCGGACCGCCAGGAGTCCGGTCCCTGGATCCACGCCAGGAGTCCGCCGCTGGCCATCGACCGTGATGCTCCACGCAGGAAAGGCGAAGACGGGGAGGGGGAGCGTCGCGTCTGACCGCGTCTGGATCAGCCACGCCTTCTCGTGAGACCGATCCCGTAGGACGCGGCTGTCGCCGCCGGCTCGGATGCAGGCACCGCGGAGCCCGCCGGAATCGACGTACGCCGTCCAACCCGGCTGCCGCGCCGCCGTGTAGTACTCGAGCGCGCCGAATCTGCCGAGGAGCACCTCCGGGCCAGTCGGCGGGCGTCGTCCCTCGCGGTGAAGCCCCAGCTCCACGACCCCGAAGAGAAGCAGGGAGCCGATGAGCGGGAGCGCGGTCGCCGCGCGCCACCCGAAGCCGTGTTCCCGCCGGACGCCCCAAAGCGCGAGAAGGCCAGCGAGCGTCGCGGCGGGGGCGGCGACGCAGAGGAAGCGGTAGGGATACTGGACCTTTCTGAGGAAGCCGAACGCGGCATAGAGCGGATAGCTGGCCTCGCTTGTCAGGAGGAGTGCGGCCCACGCGACGCACAAGAGGGGCACAAGCCCACGCGGAAGCTCCGCGCGACGACGACGAAGCCGGTACGCCTGGACGGTCGCCAGCGCCGCCAGCGTGAGTACGGAGGCGGCCAACACCCACTGGATCGCGAACCATCGGAGCCCCCATAGCCGGCTCGTGACGATTGGGAAGGCGAAGGCGTTCCTCCAATCGACGATCTTTGGAATGTTCCAGGCGTCCGCGTGAATGAGCTTCCACGTCGTCAACGCCGGCAGTAGGTAGGGCATCGCCAGCAGTAGACCCGCCCCCGCGGACAGGCTCCACCGCGCCAGGGGCGCCAGCCGGCCCTCACCGGGGTTTCTCAGCTCCGGTGACAGGCAAGCCCAGGGGACGCAGAGGAGGACCATGAACGCGGTCAGAACGTGCGTCGCCGCGAGAAGCGCGATCGCGAGGGACAGTCTCCAATCGAGAGAGGCTCGTGCGGGGGTCAACGTTGCGTAGAACACAAGGAGAATCCATGGAATGCTCGCATGCCACGGGAATGCGTTGAGATATCCATGCGTGAACAACAGAAATGGGGACGTCTGCACCAGCGCCGCGGCAATCAGCGCCCAGCCGAACCCCACCGCGCGCCTGGCGATGGCGAAGGCAAGGATGCCCGAACAAAGGTTCGTCACGGTCGCCACGACCTCGATCGCGCTCCAAAGGCTCCCGGTCACCCCTTGCACGAGCGAGACGAGGTAGAAATAGAAGGGCGGATAGTAGACGAACGCCGGTTCACCGAGCCCATTGTTTGCGGCCGGCGCCCACCGCGGATAGAGGACCCCTTCGGAGAGGGCCTGATGAAATTGCGAGGCCCATCGGTAGTGCGTGTAGAAATCGACCGTCAGTATGATGTGCCCCTCGAAGAGGAGGGCGGCGTTTACCGCGATGGATACGACCAGACAGATCAGGAACGCCGCCACCCAGTGCGGTGACGCGTCACCCCAGCCCTGACCCATCCCCTTGGACATCCGCTACGCGAGCCTCACACGCCGAATCGAGGCGAGGGTGGCGCCAAGGGGCTGGGCCCGCGCAAAGGTCCGAAGGGAGCGCCCCGCGGGGATGGCGACGGCTCCGTGGTCTCCTGCGACGCGGCGAGGGCCGCCAGCTCGACGGTGATCAAGTTGCGCAGGATGGCCGTGAGGGCCACCACCAGATAGAAAAGGTCGAAGTACTGCAGATTCAGAAATGCGCCCGAGAACGAATAGCCCACGATACTCACCCGGAGCATCCTCGCGCAGTCCGCGTACCAGGCGAGCTCGGGCCGCTTTCCACATCGCTTGGCGAGCTTGCCGAGGCTGCTGAAGCAGGACGCGAGAAGCAAGAGGAAGAGGGCGAAGGCGATGAACCCCTGCTCGCCCAGCATGCCGAAATAGATGCTGTGAGGGTTTTGGTTCGTCGGGTTGGCGCGAAACCCATCAAACCCTCCTCCGGTGAACGGCCGCTGCAGCGCGAGCTCCCAGGCAAACTGCCAGGTCTGAATCCTCGTCATCGCCGACTCATCCTGCTCGTACGTACGGATGGTCCCCATCCGATCGAACCAGGAGTTCGGAATGAACGCGAGGATGGCCAGGAACACGCTGATTCCAAAGACCACGAAGAATACGTTCTTCCGCGCCCGGTAGAAGAGCATCGTGAGGACCGGCGCCAGCCCAAGGAAGGCACCGCGCGAGTAGCTGAGAAAGACGCCGAAGATGGAGCTCAGGAACACCCCGTAGAAGAGCAGCCGGCTCCAAACGCGCTCCTCGTTTCGCGCGAGAAAGAGCGCCAAAGGCAAGATCATGTTGAGGGCGAGCCCCATCGAGTTGTTGTCCCCCAACGTGGAGCCTTCGGGGCCCCAGAGACGATACTGCCCGCCGGTGAGGATCCCCCATATGGACCCCTTCACGGCGACGAAACCGATCGAGAGCACGACGACGATGAGGAGCATCCGGAGCTTTCTCTTCTCGTCGATGAGGGTCACGGTGAAGTAGGTCATGACGAGCACCTTCATCACCTTTTCCCATTCCGGCCAGGCGCTGGGGAAGAGAGCGAGGGCCGTGTTGATCGTGAACAGGAGGGTGAGCGCGAGCAGCATCACGATCTCCCGAGAACGCAGCAGCGGGGCGCGGTGCCGCACGAAAAGGCTTCCCGCCACGGTGGCGATGCCGACGCATTGAGCGACGGGGAAGGTGTACATGAAGCCCCACGTGAAGCGGTGGGGGTTCATGAGTCCGATCCAGTACCACAGGTAAATCCCTATGTAGGGTTTGACGAAAGCGAAGGGGATGCTGCCGAGAATCGCGACGATGAGGACGATATCGCGCATCAGCGAGTCTCGCGAACGACGGGGCCCGAGCGGGGCTCGTGGTTGACCGATCGCAGGCGCGATTCGGGACGGGGGACTGAATGCATCTCCAGCATCATTCTAACATAATGCTGATCGCCGTGATGAGTCAGCAGAATTGACGCTCGGGCACCGTCATCGCGATGATATGATGCGGGCTGAGATGCGCCCCAATCTCTCCGCATCCCTCCGACGATTCGGCTGGCTGGCCCCCGCGCTTGTTCTCGCCGCCGTCTGGGCGCCCATTTGGAACCATTACCGAATCCCACGGTCGTCCATCTCGCCGGATCTTGTGGAACGCGCTCGCACCGTGCCTCCGGACTCGGTGTTGGCCGAGCTCGAGGGCGCTCGCTTCTCCGCTCGCCGCTGGTCGGACCAGCCCGACCTTCTCCCGATCGCGGAGCGATTACTTCGGGGCGAGGCGGCCGTACCGGGCCTGCCCACCACGACGGTGCACCTTCCATTCGACGCGGGCGACGTCCAGAGGGGTCCGTCGAGCTGGCAGCTCGAGGTGGCAAGCCTGATCGTGCCCGAGATTCTCCTCGCCGCCTACGAGAAGTCGGGCCGGGAGGAGTACTTTGTCACCGCCAGGGACGTCATCCGCGGCTGGGCGAACTATGAGCGCCGAGCCCACGTGCCGCGGGGATTCTTGTGGAATGACCATGCGCTGGCATCCCGAGTCGTCGTGCTCGGCCATTTCTGGCGCCTGTATCGGCAGCACCGCTCCTACGATCCCGTCGTGGCGCGGTCCGTGCTGGAATTCGCGCTCCGGAGCGGGCGGTTCCTCGCGGCGCCCGCGCAGTTCACCTTCGCCACAAACCATGGGGTCATGCAAAACCTTGGCCTCTGGCACCTCGCCGTCGCGTTTCCCTGGATGCCTGATCGCGATTCCATGCGGCGCGTTGCCTTCCGACGGCTCGAGGAGCAATTCCACTACTACGTCGATTCCCAGGGCGTGATTCTCGAGCACTCGGCGGAGTATCAGGCGTTCGGCGTTGAGCTCATGGGGATGGCGCTCCGCTATCTCACTCTGATGGGGGAGCCAGCCCCACGCGAGTGGATTCGCAAGTACGAGGCCGCGAAGGACGTCTATCGCCTCATGCGGCGACCCGATGGCACGCTCCCTCTCCTCGGCGACACCGATAGCCGACCCCAGCCGCACGTCCCGCTCGTGACGACGGTCGACGCCGCGGGGTGGGCGGCCCCCTTGAAGCGGAGCGAGGACTGGAGTCCAGGGGTGGGCGGCAGGCTGTTTCCGACGGCGGGCTACGCGATCTGGTGGGACGGGCCGGAGGGAGACCGAAGTGCGGCCGGCGGGCGGCAAACCCTGGTGACGTGGTCCAACGTCCCGGGTCATGGCCACAAGCACGCCGACGAGCTGAGCGTCCTCCTCTGGGGCGACGGCCAATCCTGGTGGACCAATGCCGGCTACTGGTCCTACGACCTGTCCGGGCGGGGCGAGGCGGTGTCCTGGACCGGGTCGAACGCACCCCACCTCCTCGACGAGCCGGGGCAGAGCCCCCGCGACGCCCATCTCCTCGGCTATGGCGAGAGCGACCGCATGATGGCCCTGGACCTCGAACGCACGGGGCCCGGCGCCTACCGAGCGCGGCGGCAGATCGTGCATCTTCGCCCCGACATCTGGCTCGTCTTGGACCAGACACAGGGAGATGAGGATGCGCGCACGACAACGGCATGGACCACGTCGCCGGAGGTAGCCTTGATTCCGGGAGATCTACCAGGGACCTATGTCCTCACATCGGAGGGCAGCCCGACGGAGCTCCGGGCCGCGATCGAGAGCTCCCAGGGAACATCGGCGCGGCTCCTTCGCGGGAGCGTCCAGCCTTTTGCCGGTTGGGTGGTCCGCCACGGGGTCCCCACGGCATCGACCTCGATCGTGCTCGACCAAGCCGCACGGCACGCCTGGACCCTTTCGGTCTGGCGCCTCGCGCGTGGGGGGGGCTCCGACCGCGACGGGTCCCGTCTGTCGAGTTCCGAGCCGGATCGCCCGGGCACTCTTGAGGTGAACTATCAGGGCCCCGAGAACTGGGATGTGACGCTCTCTCCATGGCTCGGCGCCGGGTCGGTGCGCCGCGAGGGAGCCGAGGTTCTGGTGCGAACCGCTCCCCGCGGAGGAGCCCCCGAGGCGATTACGCTGGCACCGTTCCCCCCCGATTCGGCCGAGATCGAGTCGATGGAGAAGAGCCTCGCCCGGATGGCATCCGCCTACCCTAAATTCCGCGACCACCTAGCCGAGAGGTATGGCGTCACGGGCTGGATCCTCGCCGGCCTGATCGTTCAGGAGCTCCTCTTCTTCGCCCTTCGTCGTCGCCGAGCTTCGATCGAGCTACCACTCCGCGGGGTAGCCCTCATGCTCTGGATCATCGGCGGGGTGTGGCTCGTGGGCGCGTACCTCGGCTCCTAGCCGAGTTTGGATCGAGCCGAGCCGCAGAGAGCCCGGGGCTCGATTGCCGCCAGACCGCGTCGCGTGATAAAATCAGCCGGTGGGCACGTACCAGGCGTTCCAGGAATCGTGATCGTGCGACGTGTGGGCTTCGCGTGGTCTTATGGAACCATCTTGATTGCCCTTATTTCCTCCGCTCTGTTCGTCCCACTCGAAGCCAGCGGGCAGGCGAATGCATACAGCGATCGAAATCTGGCGGGCAGCCTCATCGACCTCGACTACTTCATCGCCAACCTCAATCCCGAGACGAAGCTCCAACTGTTCCTGGTCGATCGGGCGCACGCCAGCGAGCGGACCTGGAAGCTGTTCTTTGCGGGAAAGTATCAAGACCCCATCGCGGACTGCGAATACGCTCTCCGGTACTTCCCGAACCATCCCGGAGCGCTCCATCTCATGGCGGAGATTGCGAAGGCGACCAATCAGGACTCCATGGCCATTGGATACTTTGAGCGAGCGCTGAAGCTTTATCCGCAGTACGCGTACACCCACGCGCAATATGGACACTTTCTCGTTGAGATCGGCGCCACCAACGCCGGAATCGCCGAGTTCATGGAGGCGCTGCGGATCGATCCGGACTTCATCCAGGCCCGAGCATGGCTGGAGGAGGCACTGCCGCCCGGTGCCGGGAAGGCGCTCATGATGCCCAGGACCACGGCGAAGGCGGACAGCTCCGGATCCCGCGCTGGCCCTCCAGGTGGGGGCCGGGGGAACTAGCTGAGGCCGCTCGGACTCATTCGGGCCCGCGACGTCGCTCCGTCGACGTGAACATCCTCGTTTTCACGTCTCTCTATCCCAACAACGTCTGGCCAGAGCACGGTGTTTTCATTCGGGAGCGCGTGCGTCACTACCCGCAGGCGGGGGACTGCGCGGTCAAGATCGTCGCGCCGGTGCCGTACGCCCCGCCGATGCTGGGCGGCCGCTACGGCTCCTTCTCACAAGTGTGCCGCCGCGAGACACTCGATGGTCTGGAAGTGTTTCACCCGCGCTACGCGCTGATCCCCAAGATCGGGATGACCGCGCACGGGTGGATGATGTACCGCTCCCTGCTGGGCTCGGTCCGCGACATCCGGCGCGACTTCGATTTCGACTTGCTGGACGCGCATTACGTCTACCCCGACGGGTTCGCCGCCGCGCGGCTGGCTCGGCACTTCGACCGCCCGTTCGTCGTCTCGGCTCGTGGGAGCGACATCAATCTCTTCCGCACCTTTCCCCTCATTCGGCGGCAGATTCAATCCACGCTGGATGCGGCCGCGGGCATCATCGCGGTCTCGAGGGCGCTCCAGGACGCGATGGTCGAGCTGGGCGCGCGGCGAGACCGCATCGCCGTGATTCCGAATGGCGTGGACCCAGCGAGGTTCCATCCCATGCGACAGGAAGAAGCGCGCACCACGCTCGGGCTGCCACCGGGGCGAATGGTCCTTTGCGTGGGCCATCTGAGCGAGAACAAGGGATTCCACATTGTCGCGGAGGCTGTGGGGCGCCTTTCGGCCGAGGAGGGACTGAGGGACCTCCGTCTCGCGATTGTGGGGGAGGGTCCATTCCGTGCGGAGCTTGCCCGAGCGATCCAGGCGCGGGGATTGGCGGACCGGGTGCGCCTGGTCGGGCGCGTGCCTCATGCCGCGCTCCGCCTCTGGTACGGCGCGGCGGATGTCGTTTGCTTGGCGAGCGCCATGGAGGGAATGCCGAACGCCATCTTGGAGGCGCTCGCGTGCGGCATACCCGTGGTCGCGACCGCCGTGGGAGGAATCCCCGAGATCATCCGGTCCGAGCAAGTCGGGATCCTATCCGAGCGGAATAGCTCCTCCCTGGCCGCGGCGCTCAGAACCGCGCTCGGAACACCATGGGATCGAGCCGGGATCGCTGACTTCGCCAAACAATGGAATTGGAGCCGGACCGCGGCGGACGCCTTCCGCGTCTTCCAAGCGGCCGTGTCCGGGCAAAGGTCCCGAAAGGCGTGAGCCCGGCGGAGCCGGCCTCATGGCCTCCGGGCTTGCGCCGAGGCGTAGACCTTCCGATAGCGATCCACAACCGCGGGCCACGAGCGCTCCGTCTCGACAAAGCGCCTGGCCTCGTTCCGGAGCCCCTGCCAGATCTCCGGCGAGCGAAGGAGACGAAGCACCGCGGCCGAGAGGGCCTCCGCGTCGCCCGCGCGAAATAGAACGCCGGTCTCGCCGTCGCGAACGAGCTCGCGATGACCGCCCACATCGGACGCAACCACGAGCCGCCCGAGCGCCATCGCCTCCAGTGGCTTGAGCGGTGTCACCAGGTCGGTCAACCGGCTGTGGAGCCGCGGATAGACCAGGACGTCGATCAGGCTGTAATAACGATTCACCTGCTCGTGCGGCACCCGGCCCACAAACCGAACCTGATCGCTGAGGCCCATCGCCGCTGCCTGGGAGCGAAGCCGGGTTTCTTCCGGGCCCCCTCCCGCCAAGAGCACCTTCACGCCGGGTGCGTGGGAGAGCAGCGTGGGAACCGCGCGGAGGAGCACCTCCAGGCCCTCGTAGTGGTAGAAGGACCCGATGAAGCCGATCACCGGAGCACCCTGGAGGCCCAGCTCCCGCGCGAGCGTCGGGTCGGGCCCGCTCGCCCCAGGGAACCTCGACACATCCACGGCATTGGGAATGACCGTGACCCGGTCCGTGGAGATTCCGCGGCGGACGATGTCTCCACGGAGCCCCTCGCATATTGTCGTCACGGCCGCCACACGACGGAGCGCGTGCGTCTCCAGCGCGCGCGTCATTCGATAGCGGGGACCCCACGCCGGGGCCGTGCCGTGGTCCGCGGCGGCGTCCTCCCAGAAAGCCCTCACTTCGTAGACGACCGGGATCCCCAACTCTCGTCCGATGCGGAGTGTCGGCAGCGCATTCAAGACGGGGGAGTGGGCGTGCAAGACGTCTGGCTGGACCTTTTGCGCCACGACCCTGAGACGGGCCTCCAGCTGGCGCATCACTAAGATTTCTCCCACCCCGGGCACCGAGGCGATCGGACTTGAGCTAGCTCGTGTTCGGTAAAAGTGGAGCCCATCGACCTGTTCCTCGTCGACGTGGCAGCCTTCCTGCTTGGGCCCCGTGAGGTGGACGGTCTCCCACCCGATGTGGCGCTGTTCCCGGAGAATCGCCAAGGTGCGGAAGGAGTACCCGCTGTGGAGGGGTATCGAGTGATCCAGGATGTGGAGAATCCGCACCCCTACATCCCGACCGCTTCGCTCGCTTGCGTCCGCATCCCGAGCATCCGTTGCAGGCTTGATTCAAACATCATGAGCGCCCAGAGAGGAGCGCTGTAGTCCCTGATTCCAGCCTGATGCTGGTCGATCATTCGTTCGACGGTGACCAGATCGAAATAGCCCAGCTCTCGCATCGCGTCGCCGAGCACGGCTTCGCGAACCCGCTGTCTCAGGGGACCCCGGAACCAGGTCGCGAGGGGAACGGCAAATCCCATCTTGGGCCGGTAGAGGAGATCTTTCGGAAGATACGGCTCCAGGGCGCGCTTGAAGATGTACTTGCCCTCGCGTCCGTGGAGCTTCATCCCGGAAGGGAGCCCGGCAAGCCATTCCACCAGCAGGTGGTCCAACAGGGGAACGCGGACCTCCAACGAGTGGGCCATGCTCGCGCGATCCACCTTGGTCAGTATGTCTCCGGGCAAGTAGGTCTTGAGATCCAGGTACTGGACCATCGAGAGCGGATCCGAAGTGGGGGCCCGTTGGGCGTGTCGACGCAGGACCTCGATCGCGTTGTATCCCTGCAGCTCCCTTCGGAATGAGTCCCGGTACAACCGTTGGCGCTGAGCGTTGCCCATGAGCGAGACGCTGTGAAAGTAGGCCTCGACGGAGTCGCGGGCGATACCCTGCAGCGTCGCCTTCGCCCGAAGAACTCTCGGCGCCCAGTCCGCTTTGGGGTAGAGCGCGCCCAGGAGGCCGAACATCGGCCGCCGGATTGCACGAGGGAGCGCGGAGCGAACGTGGTCCTCGTAGACGTGCCAGCGGTAACGGCGATAGCCTGCCAGATTCTCGTCGCCGCCGTCCCCCGAGAGGGCGACGGTGACTCGCTTGCGCGCCAATCCACAGACGCGGTACGTCGGAATCGCGGAACTGTCCGCAAATGGCTCGTCGTAGAGGTCACCGAGCAGCCCGACCAGGTCGAAGCTATCGGGGCTCACCGTCTCGACCTGATGATTCGTCTCATACTTCCGGGCGACCTCCTCGGCAAAGTCGGACTCGTCGAACCCGCGCTCCCCGAAGGCCATCGTGCACGTGTTGACGGGCTCAGGAGAGAGCCCGGCCATCAGCGCGACCACGGCGCTGGAGTCAACGCCCCCCGACAAGAACGCGCCGAGCGGCACTTCGGCGATGAGGCGAATCCGAACCGCTTCGCGCAGGCGCTCGATGAGCTCTCGTCCCGCGTCCTCGACCGATCGGGAACCGTTCGGACAAAACGAGACATCCCAGAAGGGGCGCGGCTCGGGCACCGGCTTTCCGCGCCGCACGGTCAGTGTGTGTGCAGGGGGCAGCTTCAGCGCCTGCGCGAGGATCGTGCGCGGCTCCGGGACGTACCCGTAAGCGAAGTAATCTTCAATCGCGCAAGGGTCGAAAGCCCGCGAGACTCCTGGGTGGCAGAGAAGCGTCTTGAGCTCCGATCCGAACAGAAGGGTCCCATCGGGGAGCGCGGCGTAGTAGAGCGGCTTCACGCCCAAGCGGTCGCGAGCCAGAAAGAGTGTTTCTGAATTCCGATCCCAGAGGGCGAAGGTGAACATCCCGCGGAACCGATCGACGCAACGCTCGCCCCATTGCTCCCAGCCGTGGACGATCACCTCGGTGTCGCATCGGGTGTGGAAGGTGTGTCCGAGGGAGACCAGCTCGTCGACGAGCGTCTGAAAATTGTAGATCTCGCCGTTGTACACGACGACGACGCTCCGGTCCTCGTTGTAGAGCGGCTGGCTCCCCCCCGAGAGGTCGATGATGGAGAGGCGCCGGTGGGCCAGGCCCAGGCCCGGCTCCTCGTGATACCCGCTGGCATCCGGCCCTCTGTGAACAATGACTTCGTTCATGCGTTCGAGCACACTCCGGCTCTGTGGCCGGCGGTCGCGCGTATCCATCGTGCCCGCAAATCCGCACATGACGTTTCGTTCCCCTGGCTTCGTGGTCGGTACCGGTACGCGGCGGAAGACCAGCCGGCGCGTCAACATCTCTGAGAGTTAGAGCGCCGGATCCCTTGTCTCGCGTGGAGAAATGGTAGCATGTTCGGAAGCCGCGTGACGACGGCCGCCCCGTCCCGCCCAGAGATCCTTGTAGAGGTCGGAATAGGTGCGGATCATCCCTGTCATGGAGTGTTCCGCCTCGATCCGCGCCCGTCCCGAGGCGCCCATCCGGCTTCGAAGCGACGGGTCGTTCAACAAGCAACCAATGCGGGCCGCCATCGGCTCTTCCTGCCCGGGCGGAACCAGAAACCCCGTCACGCCGTCTTCCACGATCTCCGGATTCCCGCCGACTTCGGTCGCGACGACCGGTTTCCCCGCGGCCATCGCCTCCAGAACGGTGTTGGACATGCCCTCGAACCGAGAGGAGTTCACGTAGACGTCGCAGACTTGCAGCAGTCTGGGGACGTCCTGGCGTACGCCCAGGAATCGAACAGCTCCCGCGACTCCCAACTCAGCGGCGAGCCGATCCAATCCCGCGTGAGGGGCTGCGGAATCCCCCCTCCCGACCAGCAGAAGCCGGGCGAGCGGATCGGCCCGGTGAACGCGCGCGAACGCGCGGAGCAACGTCGGGAGATCCTTGATCGGCCGAAATCCGCCCGTGGTCATCACGACGCGGTTGTCGGAGGTCAGCTGCAGCTCCTCGCGGACTCCGTCGGGCTGGAAGTGGCTGTCGAAGGCCTCGAGATCGACCCCGTTTGGAATTCGCGTCACTCGCTCTCGAGGAACGCGCCAGTCTCGAATCAGTTCCTCCGCTAGGTCCCGAGACACCGTGCAAATCCGCGCCACGCCGCGGCCCAGAACGCGGCTCGCCATCAGCCGCCCGCGATGGGGGATCGTCTCATCCTTTCCGTGCTCCCCATGCACCACGATCGGGACCCCCGCGAGCCGTGCGGCCGCGACGGAGTAGAGAAGGGTGGACCAATTGTGGGAGTGGACGATGTCGACGCGCTCGCTCCGGAGCAGGGCAGCAAGCCGACCGATCACTCGCCAGTTGCGTCCCGGACTCTTATGGAGCTCAAACACCGGGATCGTGCTCGCGAGCAGTTTGTCGACGTCCTCGGTCTTATGGCGCATGCAGACGATCATGGGGCTGATCTGCTCGGGATCGAGGCGATTCACGAGCTTGATCACGCCGTACTCCATCCCCGCGAGAGCCAGAAGGTCGACGACATGCGCGACCCGGATGGGCCGATGCGGAGCGGACTTCCGTGTGGACATTCGCACCGCGTGAGAATACCATTCCATGCGCATGAAGTGTTCGTTCAGCCCCCACCCGGTTTTCCTTCCACGAATTCCACCGCGCAAGACGACATGGCTTCTCCCGCGCCGGCCCGCCGTCCCGGAGGGTGAGACAAGCTCATGAGCGGGATTTGCGGCGTCCTCGCGAAGAGCAAGGATGCAGAGCTGGCGCCGGCCTCCCTTGAGGCGATGTGCAGGCGGCTCTCGGTCGGCCCAGGCAACGAGGGCGCGGCGAGAACAACGACCCTGGCCGTTGGGCCCGTCCTATTCGGATCGTCGCTCTTCGGCAGGCAGGTGGGGGGAGTGGCCCGCGCGACGAGCGACGGGGCCCCGGTCGCGATCGTCCTCTACGGGAGCCTTTACGAACCCGCCCCATCGGCAGACCACGGCGGCGTGCGAGCGGATCTCCCCGAGGGAATGCTCGGGCGCTATCTGCGCGAGGGGATCTCCTTCATCGAGCGCCTGGACGGCGAGCTATCGCTCGCCCTATGGGACGGGAGGATCGAGGAGCTCTACGTCGCTACCGACCGCTTCCGAATCCAGCCTCTTTTCTACAGCGACCGTCCCGACCAGCTCGTGTTCGCTTCGCGGATCGGGGCGCTCCTCGCGTCGCCCATCCCGGTCCCGGCCACCATCCGGGCCGATGCCATCGTCGACACGGTGGCGTCTTCGGCCATCCCCACGCCCAAGACCGTGTTCCGCGAAGTCGTCAAGCTCCCCCCCGGCCACCTCCTGACCCACCGACAGGGCAAGACATCGCTAGCCCCCTATTGGAGGATCAGCTTTCTCCACCCGAGCACGGCCCGCGAGCCCGAGCTCGCGTCAAGCCTCCGCTCGCGATTCTCCGAGGCGATCGCGCGCCGCCTTCGAGTGGACGGGGAACCCGACCACCTGGGAACATTCTTGAGTGGCGGGATCGACAGCAGCACCGTCACCGGGATCCTCATGCAGGCCGCCGGCCGGCCCGTGAAGAGTTTTTCGATCGGATTCGGCGAGCCCCGGTTCAATGAGATCAGCTATGCACGGATCGCAGCCCGCGCCCTCGGCGCGGAACACTTCGAGTACTTCGTCGTTCCCAAGGACGTGCCCGCGATGCTCCCCACGCTTCTGGCATCGTTCGATGAGCCGTTCGGCAACGCCTCCGCCGTGCCGACGTATCTGTGCGCACGGCTCGCGCGCGACCACGGCGTGGACGTACTCTACGCTGGAGACGGTGGAGATGAGTTGTTCGGCGGAAACGAGCGCTACGCGACGCAGCAGCTGTTCGAGTACTTCAATCGCATTCCGGCCTGGGTGGGCCGAGGCATGATTCGGCCCGTTGTCGACGCCCTCGCGGATCGCTTCCGCTGGGATCTATTCGTCAAGGGTAAGAAGTACATCGCGCGCGCCATGCTTTCTCCCGGAAAGCGGCTGACTTCCTACGACTTTTTCAACGTCGTTCCGATGGAGGGATTTCTGACGGCCGACTTTCTAGCCGAGGTGGGGCGAGGATACGATCCCGGTGCCACGTTGGAACGGCTCCACGACGAGGCACCCGCGCGCACGGAGCTGGACCGTCAGCTCTACCTGGACCTCCATCTCGCGATCTCGGACAACGATCTCTTCAAGGTCACGCGGATGAGCGAAGCGGCCGGGGTGACGGTCCGATTTCCGTTTCTGGACTATCATCTCGCCGAGTTCGCCATGACCGTTCCCGCGTCCATGAAAATGCGCGGGCGGGAGCTTCGCACGTTCTTCAAGCGAGCGTACGCCGACCTTCTTCCGCATGAGGTGCGGGCGAAGTCGAAGCATGGATTCGGGCTTCCGATCGCGCACTGGCTCCAGACCGACAAGGTGCTGATGGAGATGATGGACGACTTGGTGCTCGGGCACCGGGCGCTCTCTCGGGGCTACTTTCGAAGGGAAGCGCTCGAAGCGCTCATCCGGCAGCATCGTTCCGATCCGACCTCTTTCTTTGGAACGACGGTGTGGAATCTGATGATCCTAGAGTTGTGGCATCGGGGCCTCGATCCCGACGGAAGGGGCACCTCGGCTGCGCCCGAAAGCCGGGCCTGAGTCATGGACTCCAACCGGCACACCTTCCGAACTCGCGCCTTCCGCTCCGCGTCCCGATTTCTCCATTGGAGCGGCGTCTTGGCCGTCGCACGCCCCCTGGTGAACGGCGCTCGCCTCCGGGTCAATTCAGCCGGCCGCCCCGCGTTCCCCTTCATCGAGCCGCGCAGGGCCCGCAACGCCCAGATTCTCATTTACCATCGCGTGAACGACGAGGGCGATCCCTTCTTTAGGGGCGTCCCGGCCGCCCGAGTTCGAGCGCCAGATGGCATACGTATCGTCCCGCTTTCGCGTCTTGTCGCTTCAGGAGCTTGTCGCGGGCCTCCGCGGTGGCACCCTCCCGGACAACGCCATCGCCGTCACTCTCGACGATGGGTATCGCGATAACTACCTCCACGCGTTTCCGATTCTTCAGCGATACTCGATCCCCGCGACGATCTTCCTCGCGACCTCGGTCATCGGATCGGATCGGCGGCTGTGGCATGACGAGGTGTTTTCCGCCTTTCGGGAGACCGCCGAGTCGACCCTCGAGCCCTTCGGTCCGGAAGGGATTCGAGGCTCCCTGGGAACCGTCGACGATCGGCTCCGCCTCCAATACGCGTTCCTCGCGCACATTCGAACGCTGAGCGAGGCCCAACGGGCGGAGGCTGTCTCGCGGCTTCGGCATGCGTTGCGCGTCGGTCCGCCCGCCGCGGCGTCCGGGCTCATGCTCTCGTGGGAAGAGGTGAGGATCATGAATCGCGCCGGAATTCACTTTGGGTCGCACACGGCGACACATCCCATCTTGTCTCGGGTCGATCGGGCCCAGGCGCTGCGCGAAATCGTGGAATCGAAGCGAACGATCGAGGAGCAACTCGGCGTACCCGTCCATGGATTCGCCTATCCCAACGGGTCCCGCTCCGACTTTCTCCCCGAGACCAAAACCCTCATCCAAAGCGCCGGCTACACCTACGCCGTCACCACCATCCATGGCTCGAACGAGCCCGAATCGGATGTCTTCGAGCTTCGCCGGGACACCCCGTGGGACGAGGACATTTTTGCTTTTGGCGTGCGCCTGCTCTACAATAAGCTGCGCGCTTGAGCCAAATCGGGCGCGCCTTCGCTTTCCGATCGATTCCCGGTCGAACATGGTTCGAGCATTGAAGAAGGGCTGAGACCCGTGGGGCTCACAATCCGGGCGGCCGACTTGGACGCGGACCGGGAGCTGATCATCGACATGCTCCGTCGGTACCTGACTCCGCTTTCGAACGCGGCGCGCTTCGAATGGCTGTATCGTGCGAATCCGTACGGCCCGGCGGCGGCGTGGATCGCAGTCGACGACAGCCGCGGCGAGACGGTCGGCATGGCGAGCGCCTTTCCGAGGCGGGCCTTTCGAGACGGGAACGATGAGCGTTGCTGGGTGCTCGGAGATTTTTGCATTCACGAGCAATACCGGACGCTCGGTCCGGCATTGCAGCTGAATCGGGCCTGTATCTCAGGAGTGGATCGGGGGGACGTCGCGTTCTGCTACGACTTTCCGAGCGAGCCCATGATGGCGGTCTATCGGCGCCTTGGAATCCACCCGTTCGGTCCGATGACCCGCTTCGCCAAGGTGCTGCGCTGGGGGGCGAAGTTCCGGGACATGGTTCCGATCCCTGGGTTGCGGACCGGGGCAGGGCTCTTGGGCGCCATCGCCGACCTTCGGCCGGTCCGCCGACCAGCCCCTCCGCGGGGAACAACCCTGGCGCTTGAAGACAAGGATTGCGATGACTCGTTCGACGAGTTGGACCACGCGATCCGGGGGCGGTCTCGGCTCTACCTGGAGCGATCCTCGGCCTACCTGAATTGGAGATACCGAACGAACCCGCTCGGCCGTTACGAGATCCTGACCGCACGCGCAGGAAGGGAAGTCCGGGGATACGCGGCGTTCACGCAAGCCGGACCCCACGCGCAGCTGATGGACCTATCCGTCCGCGAGCCCGAGACAACGAGACTCTTGCTCGACGAGGTCACCGCCATTCTGAGGGCACGCGGCTCCGTCACGCTCTCCGCCCCTGTGCTCTCGTCGCACCCCGTCATCCCGTATCTCCTGCGCGCTGGGTTCCGTGCTCGCGAGGCGAGCCCGGTCATTCTCTACCGCCGGCCCGACTCGGCCGAGAAGGAGCCCCTCGTGTGCGGCGACTGGCCGCTCCTCTACGGGGACCGGGACAGTTGACCCCTTCCGAGACGATTGATGCAGGCTGACTCCGCTCAGAGCCGGGTCCGGAATTTCATCCTGAACCAATTTCCATTGGCGCGAAAGCGCGCGATCGGCGACGGAGATCCGTTGCTGGGCAACGGCATTCTTGATTCCCTGGGAATTCTCGAGGTCGTGGCCTTCGTCGAGCGGGAGTTTGAAATCACGGTCGCGGACGAGGATCTCCTGCCAGAACGTTTCGAGTCCATCGCGAGCATCGCCCGGTTTGTCGAACAGAGGCGGCCCCGCGACCAAGACGCTCCGAGGGACGGGTAGCGTGGACTTTCTGATTCATCACATGCTCCGAACGAGTGCGCACCGGCTCCCGGACAAGGAGGCTCTCGTCCACGGGGAGAGGCGGCTCCCCTACGGCGAGGTCTGGAGGAAGGTCGGCGGCTTGGCGGGCGGCCTGCGGCGCGCGGGGCTCGACCGGGGCGACCGGGTCGGCATCTACCTCGACGCCTCCGTCGAGCAGGCGCTCTCCATCTTCGCCATCTCACGCGCGGGCGGAGTTTTCGTTCCGATCAACGGTGTCCTCTTCCCGGACCAGGTCTCCCACATCGCGCGGGATTGCCGCATGCGAGGCCTCATCACAACCGCGGCCAAGTTGACGGCGATCGCGCCCGTCCTCGCGACGATGACCTCTCTCGAGTTTCTCGTCGTGGGAGGACCCGTTCCGGAGCCGGTGACCGGCCTTCCGATCTATCCCTTCGAGGAACTGTGCGAAAGCCCCCAGCCGGCCGAAGCCCGCGAGGATTCAATCGAGAAAGATCTCGCGGCCATCCTCTACACGTCGGGTTCGACGGGGAAGCCCAAGGGAGTCATGCTGAGCCACGCGCAGGTCATGGCGGGGAGCTCCATTGTCTCCACGTACCTCGAGATCACTTCCTCGGAGCGAATCCTGGCGGTGCTGCCGTTCAGTTTCGACGCCGGTCTCAACCAGATCATGACCGCCTTCCAGCAGGGCGCGACGATCATTCTGAAGCCGTTCGTCTTCGCTCGTGAGATCGTGACCGCACTCCGCGAGGAGCGAATCACCGGCTTGGCGGGCGTTCCAACCCTCTGGAGCCTCCTCTCGCAGCCGAGTTCGTCCCTCCACAAGGGCACCTATCCCGACCTTCGCTACATCACGAACACCGGCGGAGCCATGCCCCAGGACGTTCTGGCCACGCTGCGGCGAGCGCTCCCCACGACGAAGATCTACCTCATGTACGGCCTCACCGAGGCCTTCCGATCGACCTACCTGCCGCCCGGAGAGCTGGACCGGCGGCCGACGTCCATGGGGAAGGCGATTCCGAACACGGAAATTCTTGTGGTCGACGAGAACGGCCGGAGGTGCGGCCCGGGCGAGATCGGAGAGCTCGTGCACCGCGGGCCGACGGTTTCGATGGGCTATTGGGCGCAGCCGGAGCTGACCGCACGGGTTCTGCGCCCCAATCCGTTCCTCCCGCCCGACCTCGGGGAGGTGGAGAAGGTCTGCTACTCGGGAGACCTGGTCCAGACGGACCAAGATGGATTTCTCTACTTTGTCGGTCGCCGGGACAACATGATCAAGTCCTCGGGCTTCCGGGTCAGCCCCACCGAAGTCGAGGAAGTTCTCTTTCAGAGCGGGAAGGTGCAGGGGGCCGCCGTCATCGGAGTCCCCGATGCTCTGCTCGGACAGGCCATCGTCGCGTTCGTCGTACCCGGCGAGGGCACCGCGCTGGATCTAGAAGCCCTTCGAGCGTTCTGCGCGGAGAAGATGCCTCCATACATGATCCCCAAGTCGATCGAAGCCCTCGACCACCTGCCCAAGACCAGCAGCGGCAAAGTGGACTATCCCGCCCTTCGGCGCCGCGAGGGGCTTTGAAGATGGATCATGTCCGGGATCTCCTCGCGCGCCACTTTCGCGCGGCCGGCGGGGAGCTCCAGATCGGCGGGATCCCCGTGCGCACCCTGGTGGAGGCCCACGGAACGCCGCTCTTCGTGTACGACGCGGCGGTGCTGGACAGGCAGCTCGCTTTGCTCCGCGGGACATTTCCCAAGGAATTCGCGATCAGCTATTCCGTCAAGGCGAACCCGTGTCCCGCCATACTCCGCCACTTCGTAGGCTTGGGCCTTGGGCTCGAGATTGCATCGGCCGGGGAATTCCACCAGGCGCTTCGCGCCGGATGCCCATCCGAGCGGATCCTGTTCGCGGGTCCGGGGAAGACCGAGGCCGAGCTCGAATTCGTCCTGGGCCGGGGCATCGGCGAGATTCACGTCGAGTCCCAACTCGAATCGAGCCGTGTCGCCGCGATCAGCCAACGGCTCGGCGTCCGCGCGCGCGTGGCCCTCCGGGTGAACCCCGGGGCCGACGTCCAGGGCGGCGCCATGCGGATGGGGGGGAAGCCAGCCCCATTCGGCGTCGACGAGGAGCGCCTCGACGTCGTCTTGGACCAGCTCATCGATAACCCGCATATCCAATTTCAGGGGATCCACCTGTTCACGGGGACCCAAATCTTGGAGCCGGACGTTCTCGTGGCCCAGTACCGGAGAGGCATCGAGATCGCCCGCCGTGTCGCGGACCGAATCGGGAGCCCGCTCCGAACCGTTGATTTCGGCGGCGGGCTCGGGATTCCCTACTTTCCAAACGAGGCGCCACTCCCCATGGACGCTCTCCGGACGTCCCTGGCACCCTTGGCGGCCGAGATTCGCGCGGACGCGCGCTTCCGGGGGACCCAGCTCTTGATCGAGCCAGGCAGGTACCTGGTTGGTGAAGCAGGGATCTATGTGACGCGCATCAATGACATCAAGGAGTCAAGAGGCAAGACATTTCTGATCGTGGACGGTGGGATGAACCACCATCTGGCGGCGTCGGGCAACCTCGGGCAAGTGATCAAGCGAAACTTCCCATCCGCGATCGTGAACCGATTGGACGAGCCCGTGGGCGGGACGGTCGACGTCGTCGGTCCGCTCTGCACGCCCCTTGATGTCATCGCGCGAGACGTCGCGCTGCCGAACGCCAAGGTCGGCGACCTGTTCGGGATTTTCCAATCCGGTGCCTACGCCCGGACGGCCAGCCCGCTCGGCTTCCTGAGTCAGCCGACGCCGGCAGAGGTCCTCGTGGGCGGCGGGAAGGCGATCCTCGCGCGGCGACGCGGGACGTACGAGGACGCCCTCCAGGACGTGCCCTGACACCCGGGCGTGCCGTGCAGGCGACGAGATGAAGCGGGTCCTCATGATCGCCTTCCACTATCCGCCCCTCCGGGGGAGCAGCGGAATTCAGCGGACGCTGACGTTTTCGAGAGATCTGCGCGAGCACGGCTGGCAGCCGATCGTCCTGACCGCGCATCCACGCGCGTATCCGGACAAGGGCGACGACTTGCTGGGGGATATCCCCGACGACATACCGGTCCACCGAGCCTTTGCGCTGGATGCTTCGCGGCACCTGGCGCTGCGCGGCGCCTATCCCAAGTTTCTCGCGCTCCCTGACCGGTGGTCGAGCTGGTGCCTGGGCGCCATTCCCACCGGGCTCGGGATCGTGCGCCGGTATCGCCCCCAGCTCCTCTGGTCCACCTATCCGATCGCGACGGCGCACTTGATCGGCCTGGGGCTGCACTCGATCACGGGCATTCCCTGGGTCGCCGACTTTCGGGATTCCATGACCGAGCCTCACTATCCACCCGATCCGACCGTGCGCGGTGTCTATCGTGGGATCGAGCGGCGTACGGTGGCTCAGGCGGCCCGCGCGGTCTTCACGACCCCCGGCGCGCTCCGCATGTACGCGGATCGTTACCCTCATATTCCGGCGACCCGGTGGGCGGTCATCCCGAACGGCTATGACGAGGAGCGCTTCCTCGAGGTGGAGCAGGGGGCGTCGGACCGCCCAGCCCGGGGCTCGCCGACCGTCCTGGTCCACAGCGGTCTCCTCTATCCCTCGGAGCGCGATCCGCGAGCCTTCTTTGCCGCGGTGGCTGCCCTGCGGCGAGAGGGGGCGATATCGGCGGCCACACTTCAGATCGTTCTCCGAGCATCCGGGTTTGATGACGAATACCGTCCCATGCTCGAGGGGCAGGGCATCGGCGACATCATCCGCCTCGAGCCCGCCGTCGGCTACCGCGCGGCGCTCGCGGAGATGCTGGCGGCCGACGGGCTGCTCTTGTTCCAGGCCTCCAACTGCAATCACCAGGTGCCGGCCAAGATCTACGAGTACTTGCGCGCTCGACGGCCCATTTTCGCCATGACCGACGCCGCGGGAGACTCCGCGCGAGTGCTCACCGGGGCCGGCGTCGACACCGTCGTCCCTCTCGACTCGCAGCATCAGATCGCCGAGGGCCTGCGCCGATTCCTCGACGCCCTTCGCAGGGGCACCGCTCCCTTGGCGTCTCCCGAAGAAATTCGGCGACACTCGCGTCGTTCCAGGGCCGGTGAGCTGGCGGCGCTCCTCGACTCCCTCGCGCGTGACTGACCGCGAGCGAGCCGATTTGCTCGCCGGAGGCAGCTGGCGTATCTTCTAAGGCGTGCCACGCAACGCTTCATCCCAAGCCATCGCTCCCGTCGTCGTCGTTGGAATGTGCAGCCATGGGCTTGCGATCGCGCGGTCGCTCGGGCGGAGAGGTATTCCCGTGCTCTCCCTCGAGAGCAATCCCAACCTGCCGGCCATTCGGTCCAGGTACGCCACGGTCCTGCCGGCCACCAACATCAACGGCCCGGCACTGATCGCGGACTTGGTCGAATACCGCCGCCGGTTCGACGACAATCCCGTGCTGTTCCTGACAAACGACAACATGGTGCGAACCGTCGCCGGCTCCCTCGATGAAATTCGCTCTCTCTATCGCCTCCATTGGCCCGACCCCGGCGTCGTTCGCAGACTCCTCGACAAGGAGCACATCGAGTCGATCGCGACCTCGAGCGGGCTCAACTACCCACGCTCATGGTTGGTCTCGGGAGTCGCCGATCTGGACCGCGTCCGAGGGGAGCTGCGCTACCCGATGGCCGTGAAGCCGACCAAGCCTCTCTCCGGCTTCAAGGCCATGAAGGTCTCGGGAGAGGGGGACCTCGTTCGGCACCTCGAGCGCTTTGAGAAGACCGTCCATCAATTCCTACTTCAAGAATGGGTCACGGGGATGGAGCCGAGCATCTATTTCGCCAATTTCTATTTCGACCGCGCGCACCGCCCCATCGCCACGTTTGTGGGCCGGAAGGTGCGTTCGTACCCGAGAAACCTCGGAGGGGCCTGCAGCGCGGAGCCGGCGAATCGCCCCGACATCGCGGAAGAGGCGCTCCGGTTTTTCAGGAACGTCCCCGTCTGTGGCCCGGCCTCGCTCGAGATCAAGGAGGACGACACGGGGCGGCGGTTCGTGATCGAGCCGACCATCGGACGGTTCGATTTCTACATCCTATGCTGCATCGTGAACGGCGTGGACTTTCCCTACATCGCCTATCGATACCAGACCAGCGACGACGCCATCCCGCCATCGATCCAGACCTCGGGGCCGGGCCGCATGTGGGTGGACTTCGAGAACGACTTTCCCTCTCTGGTGGGGTCCCTGGGCCAGCCGGGGGGAGGGAGGGAGCTGCTCCAGTTCCTCTCTCGGCGAAAGACGTTCGCCCTGTGGGCCTGGGATGACCCGACGCCCTCGATGCTCGAGTGGCCCAAGAGTTTCTGGAGATACGTCGAGCGCGTGGTCCACCGCGCGACGCGGTTCCTTCCCGCGCGGTCGGTCGAGCGCCTGAACTAGCCGCGCCGCGTCTAGCGCGCGATCAGCTGGGCCGGACGATTGGGGGGCGTGAGGTCCGGCGGACCCGCGGTCGCGTGCTTGTAGAGATAGACCGAAGCCTGCGAGCCATTCTGGCCTATGTACATGATGACGCCGTAGGAATTGATCGGCGCGGCCACGGCGCTGGTGCCGCCGCTGGTGGAGGGGATGGGGGGCATGCGACCGTCGCCCGATGTACCCAGCGTTCGCCAGGTGTCGGTCATGATGTTGTAGCCGTAAAAGGTACCCGTCGACCGGCGGTAGATGATGAACTCTCCCGTCACGGGGTCGGCGGTCACGTTCGTGTGTTGGTCGCCCTCGCCGACGCCGATCGTGAACGGCGCGTCGTTGAGCCGCGTCCGAACCGGGCGACCGCTGACGATCGTAACCTTGTACATGATCTGACTGTCGTTCCCGCCGCCGATCAGGAAGACGTTGTGGACCGGATCATACTCGGCAATGCTGTGATACCCGCCGAGGTTCGGCCAGCCTGGATACGTATTGTCAAAGTCCACCGTGCTCTGCTGTCCCGTCGCGTCGTCGTAGTACGCGTCCCAAACAAAGTCCGAATACAAGAGTCCGTACGGGGATTTCGCGAGACCGCCGACGATGCTGTTGGGCTGGGGCAGGCTTGCCAGTTGGGTCCAGCCCGAACCAGTCTCCTTGTAGACCTGAGAGTCGTAGGGCCGGAAATAGTGGGTGCCGGTGACCGGATCGCTGGCGTTCTGATCGTAGCCGTGCCCGCAGCCGTTGAACGGCGGGAGGGAACCATAGCTCCATGAATTGGAAGCCTCGTCGTAGACGATGTTCCGGAGTGGACTGCCGCAGCCGGCCTCCTTGCCGATGAAGGAAAACTTGTGGCGGACCGGGTCCCAGGCGCCGCTGTCCGAGTAATCGAGCATCGAGTTCGGCGCGTTGGGGTCTGGATTGAGGTCGACGTCCCCCGTGAGCCCCGTGCTGATTGCCACGTAATGTCCGGGCTGCAGCGCCGCCGCGGCGTCGGAAAGCGTGGAGGCATGCGACGCGAGAGGTACGAAGAGCACGAACATCGAACCGAGGGCCCATCGGCGCGCCGCCCCCCGGCAAAGGAGTCCGAAGGCCACAACCCCCTGATGGTTCCGCTCCGAGCATGCTGTCATCGTCGTGGCTCCCGGGTTCGTCAGTTCACTGCGTCGCGAGCCTTCGGCTCGTCATCGCGCGATGAGGTTCGTCGGTGGTAGCGGCGGCACATTGTCAGCCGGACCGGCGCCGCGGTCTCCCCACGTCGGGGCCGGAATGCCCGTGATCATCGCCCCCATATCGGGCGCCGAGCCGCCGAAGCCATCCGTGATGCCAGGGATTGCTACGCCAGCTCCTCGCGGGGAGGTGCCCGCGGCGAGAAATGGAGAATACAAAGTGGTTACCTGATTCAGGTACGTGCTGCCCAACGAGATGCTCACGATGAACGGGTCCGCGTCGCTGATCACGTCGTTTTGGTGCCGCTGGGTGCTGGTGCTGAACACGGGGGTCGTCGAGGGGAGGTTCGCACGCGCGTCCGCCATCGACGTGAAAGAGCCACCGCTATTGCTCCACCAGACCTCGTTGTTGGGATACCAGGCGTTGTTGGTGAAGTCGATCGGATTGTTCCCGCCCGCTTCCATCACCAATACGTTTCCGGTCCCCTGGTAGACGAGGATGTTGTTCCGGTAGCCCCAGGCGCGCTGGTCTCCGTTGTTGAACTGCACCCATCCCCAGGGTCCGCCGCTGCCGTTCCCGGTGCCGTTGGTCCGCACCACCGTGTTGTTGTAGATGAATTGTCCGCTGTTCGTGTTGTTGAACTTGTACGGGCTGCGCCCGGTATTGATCGCGAAGTTCCGAAAGACGAACGCCGGCCCGCCGTTCAACGGGTCGAACGAAACGAGGGTCATGGAGTTCTCAATACGGTTGTCGTAGAAGGTGATGTTTCGATAACCGTAGTCTCCCTCGAACGCGTCGTCGTCGGTCCACCGGACGTCGTTGCGATAAAAATGCACGCCGGCGTTGAGCACGCCGTCGTTGATGGCGAACGAATCTCCAAAGCCGGAGAGCGTGTTGTTGAACACGGCATTCCCTTGGCCCGGAACTCGGATGCCGTCGTCATTCCAGGAGATGTTGGAATCCAAGAACGGCTGCGTCCAGACGTTGTTGCCGGCGAAGGTGCAGTCGTACACGAGTATTTCCTGAAGCCCCGCGTCGGAGACGACCCCTTTGTCCACGCCGCGCGCCGTGACCCGCCGGATCGTGACCCTCCGGTGCGGATCCCCGTCCCAGAACCGAAACCCTTCCGAGCTGGAGGTTGTGCCCGAGTCGACTGCCGGGCCCTGGAGGGTGAGGTCCTCGAAAACGACGTTCGAAGCGTTCAGCAGGTGGATAATGTGCCCCGAAGGCTCGCGCAGGACCACCCCGGCTCGGCTCGCGCCCCGGATGTAGATCGGCTGCGTGTCGGTGCCGCTCTCGGTCGAGGCTGAGGCCGTTGATGTCATACGTGCCGTTGGCAAATTGCAGAACGTCGCCGGGATTGAGTCCGTCGAACGCCGCCTGGATCTGGGCGCTCGTCGATCCGGCGGCGATGGTCTTGTTGGGAGTCCCGGCGGGACTGGGGAGCGGCCGCGTCGTTGCGGCCAGCGTCTTCACGATGGACGAGGCCCCCACCGGAATTGTGACCTCCACGGTGTAGTCGGTGCCCGGCATCAAACCCGTGATCACCCCGGCGAAAGCGTCGGCGACCGTCGCGGGGGTGTAGCTGGGCCGGATTCGAAAGAGCGGGTGGGCGGTCGTCCAGGACGACAGCGCTGTCTGCCGATACCTCACCGTGGCAACGGTCGCCGTCAGGGAGCCCGTCACCGGCAGGTACATCGAGATCTGCTCGGGCGTCGGCGGGCCGTCGTGCACCAGCTCTCCGACCTGCGCGAGAACCGCCGATGGCCATAGCCACAGAAGCCCCAGCGCAGCCACAGCGAGGCGAAGTCGAGTCATGTAGCGCTCCTAAATGGTGAGAAGCGAATGTGGGTCTCAAATAGCAGTGGAACCCCCGCGGATCCCGACACCGACGTGGCCCGAGGGTCGTTCGATTCGTCAGAAGTGCCGCAAAATCCCCGCCCGACTCGATACGGACCCAGTAACTAGCACGAATTGTACCTGAGGACTGGGAATCGTCCAGACAACTCGTTTCCTCCATGGAACGAATTGCGTCCATCATCAATGGAAGGAATGACCTGGCGATTTCCCGTGGCCCCTGTGGATGCTCCCAGCCTCGTTCCTCCGATCCAGATCTTGCGCTATGCCAGGTCACCCTGGGAATTCGCCGATCGTTCACGGGCGATCATTCAGGTACAAGGAGAACATTGGAGAGTATTCACATAGGAACACGAACGTTACGCCTCGACGGCGCCGCCCATCGCGTTGGGAGCGCGGAGCGGGGTGGCCCTGGAGGAAGTTTTTCGTCATACTGCTTCGCGGAATCGCCGATACCTATCAGAACTCATCCGGCGGCCTCGCGATAGACGCTGGCGCAAGTGCCACCGGACTCGGGAGGGGTTGTCGATCGGACCCATCCTCTGTCAAGCATCCTGTATCGGAGCCAAACATGGGAATGAGAGCGGTCCCGGCAGCAACCAGAAGGATCCGTGGAGGGTGGACGGCCCTCGGCCGCTTGGTTCTGTCGTGCGCTCTGGGCCTGTGCGTGGCGGCCTCTGCCGCGGCGCAGTCCAATCCCTACAATAGCCTCACGCTCCTCTGGACCGCTCCCGGGGACGATGGCGACGTCGGGCAGGTGAGCGCCTATCAGCTGCGCTACAGCACGACGCCCGTTGGCTCGGACCCGACCTCGTGGTGGAACGACCCCGCGACGCAGAGGATCACCCTGGGACCTCCGCTCGCCTCGGCCTTCGCCACCGACTCCACGAAAGTGACCGGGCTCACGCAGGGAACCACGTACTATTTCGTCCTCCGCGCGCTGGACGAAGTGCCGAACATCTCGGGCTTCTCCAACGTCGCGCCGGGTACGACACAATCGTGCAACGCACCCTCCTCCGCGCCCGGGCAGTTCGACGCCGTGGCCGACACGGGTCAGGTGCTCGTCTCATGGGCATCGACGGGGGATCCGCTCGCCGTGTCGCTCAATCTCTACCGCTCCGTGGGGGCGACGGGCTCCTGGACGCTGCTTCGCAATGTGTCTCTCGGTCAAACATCCCATCTGGACACGTCGGTCGCGCCCGGGACGACCTACCGCTATCGCGCCGCCTGGATGGGGGCCGCGTGCGAAGGACCGGCCACGTCGGCGGTGACGGTAACGACTCCGGGGATCCCCGTCCCTCCGCCGTCAGCCGGGCCAGCGGGATCAACGATCCGCGCCTACCCGAACCCGGCCAGCGGCTCGATTCGATTGGCCATCAACGTCGCAGGTACCAGCGCTCAGGCGGTTTCCGTGCGCCTGTTCGATATGAACGGCCATTGGATCGCCACGCTGGCGGACGCGACCTACCCACCGGGGACGAACGAGATCACGTGGGCCCGGATGGGGCGTGAGGGGAAGCCGGTCGCCCCTGGCTACTACGAGCTTCTCGGGACCGTAGGGTCGGAGCGAGTCCGCGACCGCATCGTCCTCCTCCCCTAGCGCGTCGCCGAGGCGCTGGCCCCTCGCGGCGGCACTTTGTCTCCGCCGCCCTTCTGCTGACGCTCGCCGCCTACCACGAGACCGCGGCATCGTTCATCCAAGTTTGGAGCGGCTCCAACGCGTTTGCGCACGGCTTCCTCATTCTGCCGATCTGCGCCTTTCTCGTTTGGGTGAGGCGCGGGGCGCTCGCCCCGCTCACGCCACGACCATACCTCCCCGCCATCGCCCTCTTGCCGCCATTGGGAGCCTGCTGGCTCCTCGGCCGCGCGACGGGAACGCTCCTGGTCGAACAGGCCACCCTCGTCGGAATGATCCCCGTGCTGGTTTGCGCCTTCTTTGGACCGCGGGTCACTCGGTCGCTCGCGTTTCCGCTCGCGTACCTCTTCTTTGCCGTGCCGTTCGGCGACGTGTTCCAACCAGGCGCTCATGCGCTTCACAGCCGACTTCGCGGTGAGCGCCCTCCGGTTGAGCGGAGTGCCCGTGGTCCGGGAAGGGCTCTACCTCACGACACCCTTCGCGGAGTGGCGGGTCGCCGAGGCGTGCAGCGGCCTTCGCTTTCTGGTCTCGGGCTTTGCCCTCGGCTGCCTCTTCGCCTACCTGACCTACCAAAAGACGCGGAAGCGTCTTCGTATTCGCCGCCATGTCGATCGTCGTTCCGATCATCGCCAATGGCGTCCGCGCCTACGTCCTGGTCCTGGTCGGCTATCTGAGCGAGATGCGCCTAGGGAAGGGCTTTGACCACTACGCCATCGGCTGGACCGTCTTCGCCATCGTGATGGCCGCCTTCTTTGCGGTGGGCACCAGATTTCGCGACCCGGTTCCGCCGGAGAGGCTGGCGCCAGGGCTGGAAGTGCCGGAAACCGGCGCCCCAGCTTCGGGTGGGGCGCGGTGGACCGTCGTCTCCGTCCTGGCGGCGTTCGCGCTCGTCATCTGGCCGGGATACTTCTCCTATCGATCGAAATCCGACGCCGGGCTCCGATCCAACCCGATCTCCTCCCCCGCGCCGCGGGGCGGATGGACAAGCCGGCCGGAACAATCCCCCGGCTGGAAGCCGGCGTATTCCGGCGCCGCTTCCGAGACAAGCCGCGCCTACGTCAGGGACGGGGCAATCGTTCACTGCTACATCGCCCTCTATGAGCGGCAGAGCCAGGGGAGGGAATTGATCCAGTTTCGAAACGCGATCGTGGATCCGGACGATCCAAGATGGCGAAATCTCGGCGAACGGGGACGGACGATCCGGATGGGGGGCGAGGATCTCCAAGTCCGGGAGACGGACGTGCGGGCCCCGGGGGAGCGGCTGCTGGTCTGGCATTGGTACTGGCTCCCCGACGAGTTCACGACCAGCCCCGAGCTGGGCGAAACTCCTGCAAGCGCGCGCCACCCTCGTGCTCCACCAAGACAAGGCGGCCATCATCGTGCTCTCCGCGTCCGCGATGGACGATCCGAGCGCGACAGTGCATCTGCAGCAGTTCGTCGAGGAGATGCTCCCCTCCATTCGATCGACCCTCCACCGCGCCGACAGGAATCCCTAGCCCGACCAGAACCGACAGCGTTCGCGTTCTGGGCCTTCACCGGTTGCAGAGCACGTCGTGCAGACGGCACGCGGCCTCGCTCACTGCATCATGTCCGCGTAACACCCAAAACCCCCGTCGTTCGCTTCGCAACGATCGCGTGATTTCGTCGTGGCACCAATCATGCTGAATCTCGGCGCTGGGGGAAGGGCAACGCGCCAATGTCCATGCCCAAAGCAAACTGCCTGAAAGAGCAGGACGCAGAGCCACGGGGCTAACGACCGAAATCGGACGCATGCGTCCGCCTCGGTACATGCCAGCCGGGCCGCCATGGATCAATACGGTCGATGGTGGCCCGGCATTTTTCGCCGCGGCCGCCACATCCGAAGGGGAGGACATCCATGCTGGACCACCGACGCGCCCCGAGCTGTGCACCCGGCCGCTTGGGGCAGGTTTCCCCCAGGTTTGCGGTCATCGTCGCCCTCGCAGCAGTCGCGCTGCTCGGCGGGCTCAAGCCCGTTGCGGCGCTGGCGCAAACCTCGGCCGATTCATCCATCGTGCTCCAGTGGACCGCACCGGGCGACGATGGTGCCGTGGGCCGGGCGACCACGTATGACCTTCGCTACCGAACCGTAGCCATTACCGGCACGGACACGCTCTCCTGGTGGAACAGCGCGACCCAGGTGACGGGCGAGCCGGTGCCAGGCACCTCCGGCGCGACCGATTCGATGCGGGTTCGGGGGCTTCAACCGGTCACCACCTACTACTTCATCGTCCGCGCCGCGGATGAGGTGCCCAACTGGTCTGGTTACTCCAACGTCGCGGTGAAAGCCACGACGGGCGACAACATAGCCCCCGCCGCGATCGCCGACCTGACGGTGACCGGGTCGACCGGCACCTCCATCTCTGTGCGCTGGACCGCGCCCGGCGATGACGGCACGACGGGGACCGCCACCAGCTACGACATTCGCTATTCCACATCCCCGATCACGACCGGCAATTGGGCTTCGGCCACAACGGTGACGGGAGAGCCGGCCCCGGTCGCGCCGGGCACACAGCAGACCTTCATCATCACCGGCCTCCAACCGAGCAGGACCTATTACCTGGCCATGAGAACGACCGACAACGGAGGCAACATTTCGGGCCTGTCCAACGTGCCGAGCGGCACGACCCTCGACACGGTCGCGCCGGCTCCGGTTCGCGATCTCTCCTATGAAGACGGCGGCCGGATCGCGACCGAACAGGTCGCGTCGATCGAAGGGCCGTCCGGGGAAGGGGACCATGTCGTCTAAGCCGACCCGACATTCCGTGTCCATGCTTCGGCGAGTGCTGGGGGCCGCGATGGCGATCGCGCTCCTGGCGCCCTCCGGGGCCCGCGCCGATTCGGTGACGCTTCGATGGACCGCGCCCGGGGACGACGGAAACGTCGGTCGCGCGTCGGCCTACGAGCTCCGCTATTCCGAGACCGCGGTTCCGGCCGACACGGCCTACTGGTGGGGCTCGGCGACCAGCGCCGGGGCGCTCCCCCAACCCCTGACCGCGGGGACCCGCGAATCGTTCGCGGTGGCCGGGCTGGACTCGGGAACGACCTACTACTTCATCATCCGCACGGCCGACGAAGTGCCTAACTGGGCGGGTTATTCCAACGTCGCCGTGAAGACCACGGGAACGGGGGGTGGGACGCTCGCAACGCCCTCCGGCTTCGCCGCCCAGATCGTGGCGGGTGACGTTCGTCTGAGCTGGAACATGGTCACAACGGGAAGCCCGGCCGGGTATCACCTCTATCGGCGCACGGGATCCAACCCGATCGGCACCCTGGTGCAGACGGCGCCCGTCAATCAGACGAGCTGGACCGACACCTCGGTGGTGGCCGGCACGACGTACGAATACAGCATCGCCTCCTACTCCGGCACCAATGAGAGCGCCCCCGCGCTTGCCACGATCACCGTGCCGGGGAGCGGATTGCCCACGACCACCGCGGCGATGGTCGTCTACCCCAATCCGGCGAAGGGAAGAGTGACGATCCGCTTTCAGGCCGGGACGGCCGACGGAGCGCCCGGACGCGCCCGCCTCGTCGTCTACGACGTCACGGGGCAACGAGTCTGCAAGGTCCTCGACGAGGTGTTTCCGGCGGGACAAAGCACGATCGAGTGGCACTGCCAATCCGATCAGGGAGAAGCCTTGGCACCCGGCCTCTACAACGCGATCCTCGACACGCCTCGGGGCCGCCAGGTGACCCAGCTCGCCATCGTGCCGTAGCGCTGTGTAGCGGCGCGGCCGAACCGCTCAGCGTTAGATCCCGCTTTCCCGGCGCCCCTCCCGAACCGTATGCTTCCACTCCGTGCAAGCCGCGCGGCGGCATCGCACCCCGACCGGAGAAGGAGTGGACACGCGAATCCGCTCGGACGACGAGCCCTTGCTTGCAGTCGGGCCCGAGGCTCCATTCGCCCTCAGCGTTGACGTCGAGGAATACTTCCAGGTGCAGGCGTTCGCGCGATATGTCCGGCGCGATGCCTGGGACCGCTGGCCATCGCGCGTGGGGCAGAGCACCAGGCTCCTCCTGGACCTATTCGAGGAGGCGAAGGCGACGGCCACCTTCTTCATTCTCGGGTGGATCGCCCGCAAGCAGCCGGCGCTCGTCCGAGAGATCGCCGCCCGAGGCCACGAAGTCGCCTCCCACGGCATGTTCCACCAGATGCTCACCGAGCAGACGGTCGAGAGCTTTCGCGTCGACGCTCGCGATTCGCGGGCCGTCTTGGAGGACGCGGCGGGCGCCCCTGTCCTCGGCTTCCGGGCGCCGAGCTACAGCATCAATCGCCACACGCTCTGGGCGATCGACGTGCTTGCGGAGGCGGGCTACGAGTACGATTCGAGCGTCTACCCGATTCGTCGGCGGCGCTATGGCTATCCAGAGGGCCCGACGCGACCGGCGATGCTGGGGGGAGAGCGGCACACCCTGGCGGAATTTCCCCTGCCAACCCTGCCGATCGGTCCCGTGCGGCTCCCGGTCCTCGCCGGCGCCTACCTTCGGCTCCTGCCTGCATCGCTCACGATTTATGCGGTGCGCCACCACCTCAGACGCCGCGAGCCCCTCGTGGTGAATGTGCACCCGTGGGAGCTTGACCCCGATCAACCGAGGGTGGGTCCGAGCCGACTCCGATCCTGGGCCCACTACGCGCGGCTCAGCCGCGCGGAGCCGATCCTGCGTCGGGTGCTCGGGTGCGCGCGTTTTCGGACCATTGCGACTCGTCTCCGTGAGTTGGGCCTGCTCGAACGCTCCGGGCCCCGCGAGGGGGTGGCCGGGCCATGACCCTCGACATACTCCTGATCGTTTCAGGCGGCATCCTGGCGATGCTCGGGGGTGGCTTCGTCCTCTTCCTGAGCCCGGGGCGCTATCCCTCGTTTCTCGCGGCGGTCGCGCTGATCTCTCTTGGGCTCCTCCAATTCGGCTGGGCGCGGGCTACCTATGACGTGAGCGGTGGACAGACGTGGTTCGAGCTTTCGCTCGCCTTCGCCCTGCCCGTCTCGCTCTCCTGGGTGCTCCTCTCTCGGACCTTGTGCCTCGCCCCGCCATCCGGCCTCGGACCGGTCTGGAAGGGCTACATCGTGGCCCAGGCGATCGCCGCGGTCGCCGCCATGCTGTTCGTCGGATTCACCCCCACTTGGGTCTCCATCTCGTTCCTCAAGGGCGCGGTCATCTTCCCGCTGCGGTTCGGAACCACCGCCATGGTCGCTCTGATCATGCTGAATCTCGTCCTTACGACGGCGAGCTTCGAATCGACCTACATTTCCCTCGCTCCCAAGCCGCACCGCGCGTTCCGTCCGGCCCTCCTCGGGATCCTGATCGCCACGGCGTTCTTCGGGTACGTTGGGATTACGGCGATGTTCTCAGGCTTCATCGCCTCGGCGGACATCAGCATTGGATGGGTTCCGGTTTCGATCTTGGCGCTCGCACTCCCGTTCTCGCTCATTCGCGGACGGCTCTTGGAGGTTCGGGTCCGACGCGCGGGGCGCCCGCTGATCAAGACCACCTCGCTCGCGATCTCTGTCGGCGTCCTCGCCGCCACCGCCACCCTTCTGTGGATCACGCACGCCACCGGCTGGAGTATCGCTCGAGGCCTCTGGGTTCTCCTCGCGTCGGGCGCGGCCCTCGGGATCGCGGCGCTCGCGATCTCGAACCGCATCAGCCGGCGAGTTCAGCGCCTGATCGATCCCTATCTCAACCGACGCCACATCGACCCTCGCGAGATCTCCGCGCGCGTCGCTGGGGCCGTAGGGGAGAGCGTGACCGTCGCGGAGCTGTGTCAGATCATCCCCGGCAACGTCCGCGATCTCGTCGGAACGGATCCCGTAACGCTGTTCCTAGCGGACATGCGCGAGCCGCGCTTCATCGTGGCGGCGAGCACGCTGGATCCTCCTCCGCGGGTCGTGGTCCTGACCAGTGAGCCTCTCGCCACGGAACTGGGCCGCGCGCGTCGCGCGATTCACTTGCGTGGCCGCCCCGACGACCTCGAGTACATACCGATCTACGTCGAGAATGCCGAACAGATCCGGGCTTGCGCCGCCACGAGTGCGGCTCCGATCACACGCGCGGATGAGCTGTTCGGATTTCTCCTCTGTGGGGGACAGGAGGGAGGGCGCGCCGCCGAGCGGCCGTTGCTCACCATGCTCGACCTTGTCTGCCGCCGCTACTCAGCCCGATTCGAGGCCATCCACATGGGAGACACCCTGCCGGGGTATCCACGATCACAGGAATAGGCGCGCGTGGGTGTGCTGAAGATAGGGAACGCGGCGTCTCGACCCATCACCGCCCTTAAACGCTTGCGGAAACTCCAGTTCCACCACCAGCGCGCGATCCCTCGGAGGAGAAGAATTCTGTTTGACTCCGGGCGAGAATATGGGGTAAACTCTTTAGCGATCGGAAGAAGTGCCGAGGTCTGCAAGTTTCGCAGTTCCAGTGGGGGGTTACACGGAAATGCGTCGCATCGCTGTCGTAGCAATCGTCGGAATCGCGTTGGTCGTGCTGTCCACGACCTTCGCATACGCGATTCCGTCGCTGCAGCTCTCCAGCCGTCAGAGCACGGTCGCAGACAACTCGGCGGATCAGGGAGCGGCGAACAGCAGCGCGCAAGCGACAGGGTCCCGCTTCGGAACCACCTTGGCTCCCCAGCAGGCATCCAGCTTTACTCGCTTGGATCCCGTCGGAGCCGGCGGCAGACAGCACGACAATTACAAGCGCGCCCAGTTCGAGAGGGATGGTCAGCTCTCCGAAGTCCCGGAGCCATCTTCCCTCTGGTTGCTGAGCGCTGGCCTCGGCCTCATGCTTCTCCTCTCGGTTCGCAAGAGGCAAACTCTCTAAGAACGCCTCTATGCGTCGCCGCGGCCGGAGAGACTCGAATGTCTTTCCGGCCTTTTGCATTTTCGCCATGATTCCTTGACAGGAGGCAACCCCCAATCCTATTGTGCGCGGCGATGATGCCTCGCGGTTTTCTGGTTTGCGTCGCCGCGGCCGTCTGCCTCGCTCCCAGCTTTGCGGCGGGGCAGACTCCCGGCGGAAGCAAGCCCCTCGCCCCGTCGCAGCTGCCCCGGTCCTCGGTGTTGACGATTCTCACCATCCCCGAGAACGCCGAAGTGACCCTGCACGGCGCCTCCGACCTGACGGGGCGCTCGCCGCTCGACGTTCTACCGGTCATGACGGGAATCTATTCCATCGTGATCCAGGGCCCCGGCTTTTCGCGCACCCACGGACTCATCTTTCTGCCGGCGGAGGGCGAGCTCCCATTCGTCGTCTCCGAGCCGCCCGGAGTGTCGCCCGCGCTGATTCTTCGCGGATTCAACTTCCCCGGCGTCCCCGATATGACCGGCGGTCGCGTGGGAAGGGGAATTACGCTCGCCACGGCGGCCGTTGCCGCCGGGGTCATGGCCGTTCGCGCCCAGCTCACCTACCGGGATCGCCTGGACGAGGTGGGGGACTTCGCCGGGGACCGGGCGGAGGATGAGCGATACGCCCGGAACGCCTGGATCACCTACGGCGGCGTCGTCTGGGGAATGAGCGCGATCGACTACTGGATTCGCCCCCGCATATCGCTGCTCGAGACGACGCCGAATCGGCTCACCCTGGGCGCACCCAAGGCGACCCGGGGAGGCGCCGTGTGGCGCTCCCTACTGATCCCGGGGGCGGGGCAGGAGTTTGCCAATCACCGGACCCGCAGCATCGTCTGGCTCGCGTCGGTCATCGGCTCCGGGGCTGGATATGTGGTCGCCGACTACCGGGTGCGGCGGGATGAGACCGACTTCAAGTGGGCCCAGATCAACGTGGACAGCGCCGGCCCTTCGAATCAGACGCAACGACAGCTGCAGCTGGAACAGGCCTCACGGAGCCTCAGCGCGAGCAAGAATATCCGTCAGGGCTTCCTGATCGGAACCGTGTCGTTCTACGCTCTCAACGTCCTCGACGCCATGGTCATGTACCTGCATCTGACGGCACCAGACAAGCCCAAGGTGTCCTCGATCGCTCCGATCATGCTCCCTGACGGCCCCGGGCTCGCGGTCAACGTGCGCTTCCATTAGCCCCGCATTTGCGGACCTTTCTCCCGGCGACGTGAGTACAAGTTGCCACGGATCGTTCGCGAATTGCAGGCGCTCCCGGCTCGACGGGTCGTGCGGTTTGCCACTCCATCTCGGCGCTCCATACCCGTTTGGCCCATAGCCATCTCCAGCCGAAAGCCTCGTGCAGAATGAGCACGGACCCCTGGCACGCTCCGTGCAGTCCAGTCCTCTGCTGCAAAGGTGCGGGCCTGAATCATCTGCGAAGTTGAGGGGCTCGGACCGGGGGCTCCGACGACGTCTAGGGGGAAATCACCATGCTTACGCCACTCGTAGGACGCAGGTGGGCACAGCGCGGTCGCCGTCACGGCGCCATCGCCGTCGCCCTCCTGGCGAGCCTCTTGTACGTGATCGTACGCCCGGCGTACGCGGACGGCGCGGTGGGGAGCAGCGCCGGGAACTTCCTCGATTTTGAAATCGGCGGCCGACCCAGCGGCATGGGCGGAGCGCAGGTTGGATCCGCGGCCGGGATCACGGCCCAGTACTGGAACCCCGCCGCGCTCGCCAACCTCGATGGCCGGCAAATCGGCGCGATGCACGCGACCTGGCTACAGGACCTGAACTACGAGTGGATCGGCTATGCGCAGCCGATGAGCCCCAAGCTGGGGGTGGGGTCGGTCAGCCTGGCCTACTTTCACCTTCCCAGCATCGACGGCGTCGATGACTTTGGCAACCCAACCGGTGAATTCAAGGTGTACGACATGGCTCTCACCGCGGGCCTGGCTCGATCTCTGGGTCACGGCGTTTCGGTCGGGGCTAACGTGAAGATGATCCGCCAGAACCTGGCCACCGTTTCCGCGATGGGACCCGCCATGGATCTCGGGGCCATGTTCTCGTGGCAGGGGACCACGTTTGGCGCGGTGGCGCAGAACCTGGGACCGGGCCTTTCCTTCAGCGGGTCGCCCTCCTATCCGCTCCCGCACCAGATTCGCCTCGGCGCCAGCCGGCAGGTCGCGAGCGGACGCGTGCTTCTCGCGACCGACTACAACATGCCGAGCGACTACTACAACGATGTCCGCATCGGCGCCGAGGTCCGCGCCCACCCGAACATCTCCCTGCGCCTGGGGTACCGTCACGAGTTCGGGACCACGGATGATCCGTCAAACGGGTTGTCCTACGGTCTCGGGATCAACTTCAGACAGCTGAACGTCGACTACGCCATGACTCCGAGCAACGATTTCGACGACGTGCACCGGCTCTCATTCGGGTACAGCTTTGGGAACGGCGCCAACGAGCAGCAGCCGGAGCCGAAGAAGCCCAAGCCGACCAAGCCGGCACCTCCTCCGGCACCGACGGGACCGCCGGCCATCGTCCGCGCGGAGCCGAAGGCAGCGGCGCCCAAGCCCGCGCCGCCTCCGGTTGAGACGCCGAAGGCGGTTGCGATCGCGCCGGCCCTTCCGGCCCCGCCGCCGCCCGCGGCCTCGCCCGCGCCAGCGCCGCAAGCGGAGGTCGCCCTCGAAGCTCCGCCGAAACCCGCGGCGCCGTCCGAGTACTCCGTCGTGCTCCCCGGCTTCTCATCCAAGGAGAGCGCGCAGGCAGAGATCAAGGCGCTGGATCTCCTCGGATTCCGGACCAAGGATGCGCGGATCGACAAGGACCCGAAGCGCGGCGGATACGTGATCACGCTCATGCGGATGAAGTCGAAAGGGAAGGCGGACGAGATGGCCTCCGACCTCCAGCGCATGTCGTTCCGAGCGATGGTCGAGGTGACCCAGAGGTAGCTGGAGCGGCCGCCCGATCGGGGCCACCTTGCATGCTGTTGCACTGAACTGAGGGCGTTGGAAGCCTCCCCTTCCGCGCCCTCTTCGATGCTATCGATAAACCAAACGGCGACAGTGAATTACCAAGCCGCTTGAATCGCCGCCGCCGGTTTGGTAGAATTCTCTTGCTGGTGGGGGGCGTGCCGATCCGCGGAGTCGTTCGCAGGTCTCTGCAGTAGCCCACTTCTGTCTCCACCGTCCAACCTCGACTGGTGCCGGTGCCCTAGAGGGGTTGAGCCCAAACTTGAGCCCGTCCGTTGGGTCGTTGGTGGCCCCGCGGTACGCGTTCGGGTCTCACCGGCGCGACGACCTAGGATGAAGGCTCAATCGGCATGATGATTCTCCCCTCGGAACTGACGGCCAGGCGCGCGCCATCAAGGCCGCGCTGGGAGCGCGTCCAGGGGGCCCTCAAGAGGCTCCTCGACGTGGTGCTCTCCGCCGTCGGCATGCTCCTCTTCTCGCCGGTATTCGCCCTCGTCGCGGTTCTGATCAAGCTCGATAGCCCGGGACCGGTCTTCTACACCCAGGAACGGATCGGCCTCAACCGGCGTCGCTCCCGAAACGGCGGGCCGCCGTCCGGAACGGACCGCAGGCGAGCCGACACCTTTGGCCGCCCCTTCAAGATCTACAAGTTCCGGAGCATGGTCGCCGACGCGGAGCGGAGCACTGGCCCGGTATGGGCGGCGGAGAAGGACGCGCGGGTGACACGGCTCGGGCGTCTGCTCCGCAAGACCCGGTTGGACGAGACGCCGCAGCTCTGGAACGTACTTCGGGGGGAGATGAGCATCGTCGGCCCGCGCCCCGAGCGCCCCATGTTCGTCGCCTCCATCACGGAGTCGCTCCCCGACTATCCGATGCGTTGCAGCGCGCTTCCCGGCATCACCGGTTTGGCCCAGGTCAAGTCGCGCTACGATTCCTCGATCGAGACGGTGAATCGGAAGCTCCAATACGATCTCTACTACGTCCGCCACGGACGCCTCCTCCTGGACCTCAAGATCATGGCCGCGACCGTCAAGGTGATGGCGCGGGGCGAGGGAGCCCACTAAGGCGCCCCGCTCATCGCAGAGGAATGGGAGGGCCCGCCACACGCGGGCCTTTTTCTTGACCCCCCTTGCGGCCGGGTGCTAGCGTGCGCGCGGGTCGAAGCGCGCGGCCGACGCGGCTTGAGTTCCAGCGTGCGGCCGCGGCCGCGGGACCCGCCACAATCCCGTGAGAGCGCCCACACCCACGACGCAGACCCAGCGCGCCGCCTACGAGCGGCTGTGGCGTCGTGCCGAAGAGATCCGCTCGCTCTGCGGCCTCCCCCCGCTCTCCGGACTCGAGCCGGGCTCTCCGGACGGGCCCGATCCGCTCTCGATCGAAGCGCTCGTGGAGCTTCTCCTCCGCGATCTCGAGGGCAACTTCCGACGCGAGCTCGCGACGCGGATGCAGCTCAGGGGCCTGGGCGAGCTCATGGCATTCGCCGCCCTGGGCGGCGAGCCGGGCCATTCGTTCCACATCCTGGTCAACTACCTCGCGAGGGCCCTCGACGAGCCCCACCTCTGGCTCGGGGTGATCGAAGGATCCCCGCCGACCCTCACGCTCTACTCGTCCGGAGACCCGACCGCACTGGGCATTCGTCCCGAGCGGGTCACGGTCCAGTGGCTCCAACCTGACTGGCTTCGGTGGATCGCGCTGGGGAAGGGAACGACCCCCCTCTGGGTCGGACCGACCGGCTCCCGCAAGGGCGGGCCCTGGCATCCCCTCCCGATTCGCGGGGAATTGCCTCACGACCACTTTTCCGATGAAATACCCCCCTGTCCCGGGGCGCTGTCCGGAGGCGGCTCCTGCGCCCTCTCGGGGGCACTCCTCGAGGACATGGCAGGGGGGCACCGCGCCTGTGGTCAGTGTGAGTTTCGCCACATCGTCGGGCTCTTGGGGGTCGAGGGGGAGAGCGCCGCGGACCGGATGACCCCCCTCGAGGCGGTCGTTCCCTCGCTGGGCGCGATCCTCGTCAACCTGGGGCTCAAGGAGGCCCTCGACTTCGAGGCGCGTTTCAGAGATGAGGTCGTTCTCAACCTCCCGCTCGGGGTGGTCGCGATCGACGCCCGGGGCGTGGTGCTGGCCTGGAATCGGGCGGCCGAGGCGATACTCGGAATCACGCGGGAGGAGGCGCAGGCGCAGCCGATGGGGCGGCTGGCTCCCAGGCGCCCATGGCACGACGCGTTGATCCGCTGCCTGGAGCGGGGCGTTGCCGAGGAGCGCGTGGAGCACCAGGTGACGCGCCCCGATGGCACCTCCTGTCCGGTCGAGGTATCGACGGCGCCGCTCCGGGACGCGGAGGGGATGGTGCGGGGCGCGCTCGCCACGCTGATCGACGTATCGAGCTTCAGGATCATGGAGGAGCGGATCCGCCAGCTCGACCGCCTCGCGGCGCTGGGCCGCTTCGCTTCAAGCGTGGCTCACGAGATTCGAAACCCCCTGACGGGAATCGCGACCGGCGTCCAGTTCCTGAGCCGGGGCTTTCCGGAAGGGGACGAGCGGCACGAGAGCGTGTCGTTCATTCTCAGGGAGGTCACCCGGCTCAACACGATCATCCAGGATCTCTTCACCGCGAGTAAGCCGCGGGAGCTTCATCTCGCGCGCGTCAAGGTCCAGGAAATTGTCGGCCGAACGCTGCGGGCCCTGAAACCGGCGCCCGAGGAGGCCGGGGTCACGATCATCCTCGAGGCTGCCGATAGATGGCCCACGGTGACGGCCGACGCGGATCAGCTCCAGCAGGTGCTCTTGAACTTGATCCAAAACGCCGTCCAAGCGACCCCCGCGGGAGGCCGTGTCACGGTGCGGGCTCGGACCGAAGCGGGCGGCCACTCGATCGAGATCGAGGACACCGGCTCGGGAATCGCGGCGGAGCACCTCCCCCGGATCTTCGATCCCTTCTATCACGACGCGCCCGAAGGGAACCGGGCTCGGCCTCTTCGTCGCGCATGCTATCGTGCAGCGTCACCGGGGCGCCCTCGATGTCCGCAGCGCGCCCGGGCATGGCACCACGTTCCAGATCGTGCTTCCTCTGGACCCCGCCTGAGGGCGTCGATTCATGGCCAAAGCTTCGATTCTCATCATCGACGACGACGAGACGATCCGGTACTTCCTGTCCCGGGACCTGGAGGCCGAAGGCTTTCAGGTCGCGACCGCCGATTCGGGACAGGCGGGGCTCAAGGCGCTGGAGAAGGAGGCGGCCGACCTCGTCCTCCTGGACATCCGGCTGCCCGACCTGGGCGGGATCGACGTGCTGCAGCGAATTCGCGAGCAGTGGCCCGAATCGATCGTGATCATGCTCACGGGCGAGCCGGACCACGAGACGGCCGTTCGGGCGATGCGATTCGGCGCCCGCGACTACCTCACGAAGGGAAAACCGATTCGCGACGAGCTCCTCCTGGTCCTGGAACGCGAGACCGCGGCGCGCCAGCTGGGGCGGGAAGTGCAGCACCATCGCCGGGAGAAGATCCAGAAGTTCTCCCGCGATTTCGTCAAGAACGAGAGCCCGGCGATGCAGAAGGTGTACGCCATCGTCGACCAGGTGGCGGGCAGCGATTCCACGAGCGTGCTGATCGAGGGGGAAAGCGGGACCGGCAAGGAGCTGATCGCGCACTGGATCCACGACCTCTCGGCGCGACGGGACCGGCCGATGCTCGAGGTGAATTGCGCCGCCATCCCGCGCGAGCTCCTCGAGTCGGAGCTCTTTGGCCACGAAAAGGGCGCCTTCACCGACGCGCGCCAGCAGAAGCAGGGACTTCTGGAGCTCGCGAACGGCGGGACGCTCTTCCTCGACGAGGTCGGAGAGATGAGCCTGACCATCCAGGTCAAGCTCCTCCGGGTTCTCGAGCGAATGACGTTCAAGCGCGTCGGCGGGACCAAGGACATCACGGTGAGCGTCCGGGTGATCTCGGCGACGAATCAGAACCTCGAAACGATGGTCCGGGAGCAGCGCTTTCGCGAGGACCTCTACTACCGGCTGAAGGTCGTTCCGATCCGGGTTCCGGCGCTGCGCGAGCGGCGGGAGGACATTCTCCCGCTCGCCCGCCACTTCCTGGCGCAATTCAGCCGAACCTTCAACAAGTCCTTCCTCAGCCATCGACCCCGAGGCGGAGCGCATCCTCTTGTCGTATCCTTGGCCGGGGAACATCCGGGAGCTTCGGAATCTCTTCGAGCGGATCGTGCTCCTGAATCAAGGGGACCGAATCCTGGCGGTCCACTTGAACGCGGCCATCGCCGCGCCAGAGGCGCGGGCCGGCACCCGCCTCGACGCGCTCCGCGCGGTCATCGAGTCGGGCCAGTTTCCCGAGGGAGGAATCGATCTGGAGACCGTGTTGGGGGACGTGGAGCGGGAGACCATCCAGCGCGCCTTCGATTGGACGCGAGGCAACCAGAGCAAGACCGCGGCCCTCCTCCAGATGAAGCGCGACAAGCTCCGCTATCGAATGAAGCTCTACGGATTCAACGATGCCGCGACGAGCGACCTCGGATAGCACCCGCTGGCTGGCGGCGATTCTGGCCGCCGCGCTCGTCGCCGGAACGGGTTGCGGATACACCGTCTCGAGCGTCCTTCCCGCCCACATCAAGACGATCGCGATTCCGACGCTCGTGAACAACACGGTGGAGCATGGCCTCTCGGACGACATCACCCAGTCCCTGATCAACGGGTTCCTCGCAGACAGGAGACTTAGGCTGGAGCGGGAGCGGGACGCCGACTCGGTCCTCCGGGGAACCGTGCTCGCCTACCGAAATCGCGTCTACGCTTACACGTCGCAGGAAGTGGCGACGCAGTATGAGATCATCCTCGCGGTCAAGATCGTGCTCCGCGATCAGGTCAAGAATCGCGACGTCTGGAAAGAGGACGAGATGACCGTCCGCACGACCTATAGCGTGGTCCCGGTTGGGTCGACGCCGGCCCAGACCGAATCGGACGGGAGGAAGGACGTGATCCAGAAGCTCACCGACCAGATCGTGAGCCGGACGGTGCAGGGATGGTGACCGATCCCCCCTCGCGCGTCGCGGCCGCCGAGGCGGAGCGTCTCTTGTCCGGCCCCGCGGCCGCGATCGCGCCGCTCACGATCGCGGCCGGGCCGGATGCGTTCCTCCGCGATCGCGCGCTGGCGGCGTTTCGCGCCGGCGGGGAAGGGGAGCGAGCCGAGTTCCTCCGGCTGGAGGGGGACGATCTCTCCGCGGCCGGGTTGGCCGAGGCTCTCGGCTCGATTTCCCTGTTCGGGGACCTGAGGCGGATCTGGATCCGAGAAGGGTCCAAGATGGAGCGAGGAGCGGAGGGGGCCTTGCTCGACTGGTCTTTGGGGAAGGGGGAAGGGGTTCGCGTCCTCCTCACCACGGCCCGCGAGGTGAGCGAGTTGAAGGGCCTCGCGGCGCTCGCCGAACGGGCCACCGTGGTCGCTTGCGCGGGCGGCCCTGCCGAGACACGTCGATGGGCCGAGCGCTTGCTGCGTGAGGCGGATCTACGACTCCCAAGCGGAGCGCTCGAAGCGCTCGCCATGAGGGCCCCCAGCCTTCTCGCGTTGAGCCGGGAGATCGAGAAGCTCGCGCTGCTTCGCAGGCCCGATGGAACGATCGACGCGTCGGCGCTCGACGCGTTTTCGGGCGCCAGGGGATCGGCGTCGGCCACGCGATGGGCGGCGGCGGTGCTGGAGGGAGACGCCGCGAGGGCGCGCGCCGAGGCGGCCGCGCTCGACCTCGAGGGAATCGGCGGCACGGCCTGCCTCTGGGCGATCGCCGAGCGCGCGCTATCCGCCCTCGAGCCCCAAGCCTACGGGTACCCACGCGGACGTTCCTCGCCGGGGACTCCGCTTCGGCCCGCCCTGGCGCGGCGGGCCCTCCACGCCGTCTACCGGGCCGACCTCGCGATGAAGCGCGGAGAAATCCGGGACCGCGAGTTGAGAGATACCGTCGAGCGGGAGATCCAGAGAGGCGACCATGCCTGAGCCACGCGAGAGATCCGCCGCGCACCACTCCGTCGAGGAGCGGGAGCGGGCGCCCGCCTACCCGTTCCGTCCGATGGAGGTCCGCGCTCGCGCGCGCTGGCAGGAGATCGGCCTCTTTGAGATCGCGGATCCCATGTCCGCGAAGAGGCCCTTCTACTGCCTCAACATGTTCCCGTATCCGTCCGGCGATCTGCACGTGGGTCACGGAAGGAATTACATACTCGGCGACGTGGTGACCCGCCTGAAGATCATGCAGGGCTACGACGTCCTTTCGCCCATGGGCTGGGACGCCTTCGGCCTTCCCGCCGAGAACGCCGCGATCGCGAACAAGATTCCGCCGGCGACCTGGACCAAGAAGAACATCGCCCGGATGAAGGAACAGCTCATCTCCTGGGGACTCGGATACGACTGGAGCCGCGAGATCGCCTCCTGCGTTCCCGAGTACTACCGCTGGACCCAGTGGATCTTCCTCCAGCTCTACAAGCGGGGCCTCGCCTATCGCGCCAAGAGTGCGGTCAATTGGTGTCCCTCGGACAAGACCGTTCTGGCCAACGAACAGGTCGTGGAGGGGCGGTGCGAGCGTTGCGGCACGGAGGTGGTGACCCGCGAGCTGGAGCAGTGGTTCTTCAAGATCACCGACTACGCCGAGCCGCTGCTCCACGATCTGGAGCAGCTGACGCACTGGCCGGAGAAGGTCCGCGTCATGCAGTCCAACTGGATCGGCCGAAGCGAGGGAGCCTCGATCCGGTTTCCGGTGCGCGGACGCACGGAGCCGATCGAAGTCTTCACGACCCGACCCGACACCCTGTACGGAGCCACCTTCCTCGTCCTCGCCGCGGAACACCCACTGGTGTCGCGGCTCATGGAGGAGGGAAAACTCCCCGGCGAGGCGGCCGCATTCGTCGCGAAGGAGCGGCGCCGAAGGGTCGAGAACCGCTTCGCGGTGGAGCTGGAGAAGCAGGGGTACGCGACGGGACTCGAGGCGGTCCATCCGCTGACCGGGGCGTCGATCCCTGTCTGGGTCGCGAACTACGTGCTCATGGGCTACGGAACGGGCGCCATCATGGCGGTCCCGGCGCACGATCAGCGCGATTTCGAATTCGCGCGGAGCTACCGGCTGCCGATTGTCGAGGTCGTGCGCGCGGACGGTGCCGGCGCGTGGGACGGCAAGGCGGCCTACGAGGGCATCGGGGTCATGATGAACTCGGGGCCGCACGATGGACTCCCGAGCGACGAGGGGAAGCGCGCGGTGATTCGCGCCCTGGTCGAGAAGAAGGCCGGGGAGGCCCGGGTCCACTATCGCCTTCGAGACTGGCTGATCTCTCGGCAGCGCTACTGGGGGGCGCCGATTCCGATGGTCACCTGCGCCCGGTGCGGCATCCAGCCGGTCCCCGAGTCGGAGCTGCCGGTGCTCCTGCCCGAGCAGGTTGAATTCAAGCCGACGGGGGAGTCGCCGCTCCTTTCGAACGAGGCTTTCCTGAAGGCGAAATGCCCCCAATGCGGCGGGGAGGCCCGGCGCGAGACCGACACGATGGACACCTTCGTGGACTCGAGCTGGTACTTCCTGCGATTTCTCAACCCGAAGCTGAAATCCGCTCCCTTTTCATCGGATGCGGTGAATCGATGGCTCCCGGTGAACCAGTACATCGGGGGGGTGGAGCACGCCATCCTCCATCTCCTCTACTCCCGGTTCATCGTCAAGGTCTTCAAGGACCTCGGGCTGGTCTCCTTCGCCGAGCCCTTCGAGCGCCTGTTCACGCAGGGGATGATCTGCAAGGACGGGCACAAGATGTCGAAGTCGAAGGGGAACGTGGTCGCCCCGGACGACCTGATCAAGAAGTACGGCGCCGACACCGTGCGCCTCTATACGCTCTTCATCGGCCCGCCCGAGAAGGACGCGGAATGGAACGATCGCGGCGTGGAGGGGGCGTTTCGATTCCTGACGCGCTACTGGAGGATGGTCGAGGATTTTGTTGGGGCCCAGGGAAGCAGCGGGGCGGGTCGCCCCCACGTCGCCAAATCGACCGGAAGACCATGGGCGCCCTCCGGCCCGGCACGGGACCTGAGACGAAGGATCCACGAGCTGTCCGGGCAAATCCTGGAAGATATGGATCGACTCCACCTGAACACGGCCGTGAGCGGCCTCATGCAGGTGGTGAACGCCGTGCAGGATTACCAGGCCGCGGGCGGCGACTTGGGCACCCCGGAGGCGGCCGAGGCTCTGGATATCGCCACCCGGCTTCTGGGCCCCCTGGCGCCGCATACGGCTGAGGGTGCCTGGGAGCATCTGGGACACAAAGAATCGGTCTTCCGGGCGCCCTGGCCGACGGTCGCGAAGGACGCGCTCGCCCGCGAGACCCAGCGCCTCGTGGTCCAGGTCAACGGGAAGGTGCGCTCCCAGATCGAGCTGCCCACGGGAGCTGGCCAGGAGGAGGTCCGCGTCGCCGCCCTGGCGGACGCCAAGGTCGCGAAGTTCACCCAAGGCAAGAAGGTCGTTCAGGTGATCCACGTACCGGGACGGCTGGTGAACGTCGTCGTAGGCTAGGCGCGCGGCCTCGGACGACTATCTGGCTCCACGGTGCAGGGAAGTCCGCCAGCGCGCTATTCATGTCAACTTGCGCACACCTCGGCCTGGACCCTAGGCACTCCAGCCCGTGCGCAAGTTGACATAATAGTTATTATGCGACAAATACAGACCACGCTGGAGCCCGCCTAGGGCCCGATCGGCCCGCTGTCCGGCCCCTGAGGGCGGCTGCCTCGGTCCGTCCCCTCGGACTCCTCCGGCAGCCGGTCCCTGATCTGCTGCGCCAGCGTGGTCAGCTTCTCGAGGACGTACCCCGCGTGCCGGGTGTTCTCCTCGATCGCGAGGATTGCCTGGATCGACTGCGCAACCCAGATCAGGTTGATGAAGATCAGAAGGCCCGAGGCGGCATAGCTCATCCAGAAGACCAGCTCTTCGTGGTTACGCTGGAAGATCGCGCGGGCGACCGCGACGGGCGTCACGATCACGACCAGGACGAGGACGATCCAGGCTGCCACGCTGAACGCCTTGGAGAGGCGCCGGAGCAGCCAGAACCGCTTTTCGCCAGGGCTCGACATCAGAATGGGATCTTCTCGATCGCGTCGCCCAGGAGCGGGATTCGGGCCATCTCGCCCGCGGCGCCCTTGATGACGCCGTAGAGGGTCATGGCCAAAAACCCAATCCCGAGGACGAACCGGACCACCGCGCCGACCAGAAACCCGAGAACCGGGATACGGCCGATCGACCCCTCATAGACGGCGATCGCGATCCAAGCGGTGATTTCGAGCAGGAGGACCAGAAAACCTTGCCGGGCATGAAACCCAACATACCGGTTGTCGGGCGCGGTGAGGAGGCCCACGAAGCAGAGCCCTGGAAGATAGGCCACGGCGGCGAGGAGGCGGCCGCTTTCGATCTCTTTCTCCGAAATCGCGCCTTGGGGAGAGTCGGTCGACACGGCGCACGAATAGCACGCCCCCTCGGGGTCGTCAAGGAGACCCAAGGCGGTGCCCCTCAGACGGTGGACCGGAGCGAAGCGCGCGGGTCCTCCGGTGGAACGAGAAGCTCGAACCACCCGCCGTGGGGCGCCGTCTCAGCCGGCTGTCCCCGCTGTTCCAAGAGGACCCGGAATTGGAGCGAGCGCACTCGTCCCCTGCCGCACGCTTCGAGAGGGAGGCGGATCTCGAGAATTTCGTCGAGCGCGTATTCTCCAGGGTCGACGGCCGCCCCCCCGCGATCGGGACCGCTCCAAGTGGGAACGCCCTGCCGGCCCGAGCCGAGCGCCACTCTGGCGAGCGGCTTCTCGATTCCCGAGAACTCAATCCCGACGGACAGATCCGAGGGCATCTCGTTCGGGACTTCCAGATCGACGCGGATGTAGAGCTCGCTTCCATCGGTGCCGAACCGGACCGTCCGCATGATGCCGGAAACGCGATGCATGCTCCCCGTGGAGCCCGCCAAGTCGTGGACGATCGCTTCCCGCCATTCCCCGAGGTCGGTCTCCCGCCCGTCGAGCGCCGGGCGCACGTACGCGATCGCCCCCGGCTCATCCGTCACCGCACCGGCTTCCCCCACCGGCCCCGGTTGGCCGGAGCGGAGGCTCTGCAGCAACGAGGCGGGCGTGGCGATTCCGATCTCGCGGTACGCCGCGATCAGCCTCGAGCGGAAGAGCCGATCGAACGTCTCCCGGTGCGTGCTCGGGTGGTCGTCCCCATACCACCAGAACCAATCGCTCGCCTCGGCGGCGTAGATCTGCTCGAGGGCCGCCGCAGCGCCGGCCACTCCGGCTCCGGCGGCTTTCAGGACAGCTTCGCGGGCTCGGCCGAGCTCCGCCCACGCCCGATTCTTCTCGGGGTGCCCGACCCAAATGCCGAGGTCGGCGCGGATCCAGGACCCGACCGGCACGTGGTGGAGCCGGGACACGGGCGGAACCCGATCGAGCGCTTCGCTGACCGTGACCGGCTCGATCTCTGGGTCGGCCTCCAGCAGTCGATAGAGCTCCGCGAGGAACGGGTTTCCATCCTCGGCGTAAAACTCCCAGCAGTTCTCCCCGTCCAGGATCACGGTCACGAGCGGGCTTTCGTCGTCGGGTAAGGCCCGGCGCACTTCGCGGACCCGTCGCACGAAGTCCTCCGCCGCGTCGCGTGGGTCCCAGCGCGAGTAGGTGAATCCGATGAGATCGGAGAGCATCCGATCGCGAAAGACCATCGCGATCGGCCCCGACGTGGTTTCGACGCGATGGGCCGTGTAGAGGGGGCCGGGCCAGGCGGGGTGATCCGTTCCCTTCCCCGCCATCGCGGCCGCGAGGACCGCCTCGTCGGAAGCGACCCACCGAAATCCGGCCGCGGCCAGCTGCGCGAGCGTCGCCTGGCTGACCGCGCCTTCCGGCGGCCAGGTCCCCCGGGGCGGATGCCCGAATCGGCGCGCGTGCGCCTCTCTCGCGCGCCGGATCTGCGTCTCCGCGTCCGCCGGAGCTCGATAGGCCGGATTCGGCAGCGGGATCGAGGCGGAGGATTCCCTCGGCGAGTCGCTGTCGATCAAGAGGGGTAGGATCGGATGATGATAGGCCGAGGTGGAGATCTCGATCTGACCCCCCGCCTCGAGCGCGCGATAGACCCCTTCGATCGAGCCCGCGCACTCGGCGCCCCATTTCAAGAGCGCGATCTTCTCCTCCTCGGTGAACCCGCGCCCCTTCTCGAAGAGCGAGCGAACCGGCTCGTCATGCCGGTGGGAGGGATCGATCCAGGCGAGGTGGAACCAGACCTGAAGATCCCGGAGATCCTGCACGGAAAGGGCGGGCGTCGCGTCGGAGCCCTGCCCCGTCTGCGCGGGCAGCTGCCGCGCCCGCTCGAAGAGATCCCGATAGCGAGGGTAGGGATCGAGCATCCGCTCGTGGTGGAGATCGAAGAAGTGCGCGAGAAGAAATTGCCGATCCGGCCCGCTCAGCGTCTCGGCTGGGGTTCTGGCGACGGTGGTGTAGGGATCGGTCCCACCGGAAGCGATCCCATCGAGCTGATCGAGCAGGATCGGAGTGAGATTGAACGTGGCGTGGACCCGGGGGTAGCGGGCCAGGGTGGCCGCCATGTCCCGATAGTCCTTGGTGGCGTGGAGCCGAGCCCAAGGAAGGAGAAGCCCGCCGGTCTCCGCGTCTCGATAGCTCGGCTGGTGCATGTGCCACACCAGAGCGAGCCGTATCGGTTCCGGCATCGGCCCGGTGGAGCTACGGGCTCTGCGGTGCCGCCTGGATCTCTCCGAGCCGGCCGTTCGCCACGTCCACGATCGGCACATCCGCTCCCGGCAGGGCGACCACCGCCTTGTAGATCTCGACCGCCTTGGCATTCTGGCCCGCGCGGAAGAGACAGCGGGCTTGCGCGAGCATGGCGCGGCCGCGCTCGTTCACGCTGTCGGAGCGCTTGGCGGACTCGGCATAGGCGTCCGCGGCTTGACGGAATTCCCGGCTATCCTCGAGGGCGGTCCCGAGGGCGAAATAGCCGATCCGCTGCTTCCCTCGATCCCGACCTGACTTCTGAATGTACTTCCGGTACCAGGTCGCCGCGTCGGAGGCCTTGTTCTGCCCCATCAAGCAGTCCCCCAGGTAGAGCATCGCTTCCCGCGCCGCGTTCGTGCCGGGTTCCTTATCGATGATCTCTTGGAGCATCGGCGCGGCCGACGCGTAGTCGCCCTGGTTGACCACCAGCGACGCTCGGAACAGCTCACCGGATGCCTTGACCTCGGCCTTGGACCGGGCCTGCGCCATGAAGAAGACCAGAAGTCCCACGAGGGCCACGATCCCCGCCACGATCAGGATCCGGCTTCCATGCCGCTCCCACTGATCCATGGCCCTTCCAGCCGCGGTGACGAGCGGATCTTCCTTCATCTGCCGCTTCGTCATCTTCTGGCGCTTCACCAGATGGGTGGTCATGTTCCTCCTAGGGTAGGGTAAGCCGCTGAGTCTACCGAGGCGGACCGACGCCCTGTCAAACCGCCTTGGGTCCTCGGGATTCGGGGAGCACCGTGAGGAGCGCCGCCGCCACGAGCCTCGCTTCCGTGTCGAGCGCGCGCTGGCGGATCGCGGCCGCCAGCTTCCGCTCCCAGTCCTCCTTTAACTGGAGGATCCGGCCCGCCTCCCGTCCCTCTTCGCGGCGCCGCGGCCCGTCCGTTCCTCGGCGATCAGCGACCGAAAGTGGGTGCTCAGGGTCCGCATCTCCCGGTGGAGCTCTCGACGCATCCGGTCCTCGTGGGGGCGCAATCTTCGGCGGATCCTCGACTCCAGCTGTCGGAGTCCGCGGACCCAGGCAGCCTCGAGGAGCTGCGGGTCGGGCGGCCCCAAGCTCTTCGACTCCTCGGGCGTCGGCTCGCGCAGAACCCCGTCGCTGGGAGCGCTCATGCCCGCCGTCGAGCCCACCGGCAGACGCTGCACCAGAAGCTCCTCCGCGAGATCGTCGCTTCCATAGCGGATTCGCCAGTGAAGCCGGACCCACTGCCGCGCCGCCGCGGCGAGATCCTTTCGGGCGACGGAACGCGTGCCACCAATCGAGTCACCTCGCCGTGCGAGCGACCCAGCAGCAGGATCCGCTCGGTCATCGCGGCGTCCATCTCCGCGCCTCGGGCCGCCCGACCGGCGGGCGCCGCCACGAGGCGAACCCGGTCGACCCCCAGGCCCCGGGTGAGCTCCGACGGGATCGCGGCCTCCCAGACCGTGCCCCGCTTGGCCACCGTCGCCCCCCGCGCTTCCAGGATCGAAGCCAGGATCTCCGGCAGCTCGCCCCGCGTCTCCGCGCCTACGAGTCGCCATTGTCCAGGCCATCCAGGAGTCTGCGGTCCAGCTCCTCCACCGCGTCGTATCGTTTTCGGCCCACGCTGAGCGCGACGCCCAACTTTCCAAACTCCCGCTCGAGGTCCCGGTCACCGCGGGCGTTGGCCCAGATGTTGAAGACCGCGTCCTCGAACGATCCCGCCTCGGCGTAGGGGCCGAGCACCATGTCCAGGTCTCCGATCACCGACCGGAAGAGGTTGATCTTCTCGTGGACGATCTCGAGCACGTAGGCCTCGACCGTGTTCCGCGCCGTGAAATTGAACACATGAACGTCGTGCGTCTGGCCGAGCCGATGGATCCGGCCGATCCGCTGCTCGATCCGCATCGGATTCCACGGGAGGTCGTAGTTCACGAGGAGGCGGCAGAACTGGAGGTTTCGGCCTTCCCCACCCGCTTCGGTGCTTACCAGCACGCGCGAGCGGTCCCGGAACTGCGCGATCGCCTCTTCCTTCTCGCGAAGGCTGAGGGCGCCATGAAAGACGCTCGTCCGAACGCCCGACGCGCGCAGCGAGCGGGCGATAAACTCGAGAGTCGCGCGAAACTGGGTGAAGACGACCAGCTTGTCGCGGGAGGACTCCACGATGCGAGCGATCCCTTCGTACTTTGCGTTCGTGTCGATGGCGCGCGCCCGCGTCAGAAGCTCTTCCAGGTCTCCGCGCGGAGGCCCCGGCGATTCCCTGGCGAGAAGTTTGCCGAGAGTCGGGACCGCCGCGAACGTGCTCGATCCGATCTCCTTTTGGAGCGTGAGGAGCGTGAGCTTGACCGCGCCGCGGCGCGGATCCCGTTGCCCCTGCACCAGACGCCGCACCAGTCGCGACACGTCGTCGTAGATTCCCGCGCTCGGCGGGGCTCAGGTCGAACAGGACGTTGGTCACCTCGCGCTTCGGGAACCGGATCGAGGTGCTGGCGCGGGTCGTGCGGATCATGGTTTCGCCCAGAAGGGTGGCCAGACGGCCGGTGTTCTGCGGCATCCGCCGGTCCCCCCGGCGCATGAACTCACGGCCAAAGGCGCGATAGGTGCCGAGGAGCCCGGGACGCAGCAGCTGGACCAGGTTGTAGAGCTCGTGGAGATCGTTCTGGACCGGGGTCGCGGTCAGGAGAAGGAGATACCGCGGCGCCAGCCGATCCAGGAATTTCCACGCGAGCGTCTTCTGGTTCTTCAGTCGGTGGGCCTCGTCCACGATCACCAGGTCGAATGAGGCAGCGGCCACCTTGTCCCGGTGGCGCAAGAGTTTGGCGGTGTCCATCGACGCGAGGAGGAGCGGCTCCTCCCACCAGGGAGTGCCGTGCTTCAGGACGGCGAATTCCAGGTCGAACTTTCGCCGGAGCTCCTGGTCCCACTGCTCGACCAGGGATGCCGGCACCAGGACCAGGGCCCGCTGCACGAGGCCGCGGAGCAGATATTCCTTGAGCACCAGCCCTGCCTCGATCGTCTTCCCCAGGCCCACCTCGTCCGCGAGGAGCGACCGGCCCCGCATCCGACGAAGCACGGTGATGGCGGCCTGGATCTGATGCTCGTACTTCTGGACATCCCGGAGCCGATCGATGCAGAGGAGCCGATCGAAGCCGCGGTGGAGCGTGTAGCGCTCGACCCGCAACCGGATCTCGTGATCCTTTGCCGAGTCGTAGGGGCCGACCGCGAGACGCTGGAACAGCTCCTCCGCCCCGGCAGCGATCCGGAACTTCCCTCGCGTCGGGAATTCCGTGCCGAGCCGAAACGCGGGCGCGGCAGACGCCGCCGAGACGGCTGGAGCCGAGGTCGCGCGGCCGGCACCCCTCGCCGGCTCGAGCGGATAGAGGGACGTGAGCCTTCGGATGCCGTCGGCGAACGCGATCTCGAGCACCTCGAAGCCGTCGCGCTCACGAACCTCGACGATCAGTCCCTCACCGAACGAGCGGTGGACCACGCGATCCCCGACGCGGAATCCCATCGACCGCAGCCGTCCACCTTCCCGCGTCATGAGAGCTCCCAGGTCTCCCCTTCGCTCGGGATGCGTGTCCATTCTCTTTGAGCCAGACCGGCGCGCAGCGCTTCGGCCCGCTCGACGTCCGCGTGCACGACCGCGACTCCTTTGCCCGCGCCGCACGAGGCGGCCTGCGCGACGAGCGCGTCATGGTCGGCGTGGGCGCTGAATCCGTTCAGGACGACCACCTTGGCGCGCACCGGGTGGACCTCCCCGAGGATCTTGACCTCCGGAGCCTTGTCGACGAGCCGCCTTCCGAGAGTTCCCTCCGCCTGGTAGCCGATGATGACCACCGTGTTGCGAGGGTCCTCGATCGTGTGCTTCAGGTGATGGAGGATGCGGCCCCCTTCGCACATCCCCGAAGCCGAGACGGTGATGAATGTCCCCGTCCGGTCATTCAGCCTCATCGAATCGGCCGCCTCTCGGATCAGGGTCACCTTGGTCATGCCCAGGGGATCGCCGCCCGCGCGAAGCGCCGCGGCGGTCTCCTCGTCGAAGACCTCGGGGTGCTTGCGGACAATCGACTGCACGTCGGCGGCGAGGGGACTGTCGATGAAGATCGGAATCTCGGGAAGCCGCCCGGCCCGGAAGAGGCGGTCGAGGGCGTGGACGATGTCCTGCGTCCGCCCGATCGCGAACGCTGGGATCACGATTCGCCCCCGGCGCGAGAGCGCGTCCCGGACGACCGCCTCCAGCGCGGTCCAGAGGGTCGCCTCGTCCGGGTGGTGCTTTCCCCCGTACGTTCCCTCGGTGATCAGGTAGTCCGCGCGCGGGAGCGGCACCGGATCGCGAAGGATGGCGCGGCCCGGGCGGCCCAGATCGCCCGAGAAGACCAGCGAGCGGGCGTCTCCGTTCCGGCCCCACCGAAGCGATACGGAGGCCGACCCGACGATATGCCCCGCGTCCTGGTAGGTCACCGAGAGTCCTTCGATCGGCTCGAAGGGACGGTCGTAGTCGTGCGACACGAATTGGGAGAGCGCTTGCTCCGCGTCGGCCGGGCCATAGAGCGGCTCAAAGGGGCCGCGGCGGTCGCCGCGCCGGCGCCGATTCATCCACTCGGCGTCCTTCACCTGGATGTGCGCCGCGTCGAGGAGCATCGCCCGGCAGAGATCGGTGGTCGCCCCGGTCGCGTGGATCGGTCCTTCGTACCCGCTCTTGCAGAGCAGCGGAAGCGCGCCCGAGTGATCGATGTGCGCGTGGGAGAGGACCACGGCGTCCACCGACCGCGCGCCGAACGGGAGCGCTCGATTCCTCGCTTCGGCCTCCGCACGCCGACCTTGGAAGAGACCGCAGTCCAGCAGGACGGTCCCCGACGCTCCGGTCAGGAGGTGCTTGGAGCCCGTGACGGTCCGAGCCGCCCCCCAAAATGTGACCCGCATCGCGGATCAGTCCCCGGGGTACAGATGGATCCCCGCGCAGATCTGCGCGAAGGACGTGAACTCGGAGTTGCTGATCAACGCGTAGCCGCGCAGCGTGAAATCGAGAGAGAAGCGCGGGCGCATGAATCGCTCGAGCCCCGCGCCGAGGACCAAATACATGCCCTCGTTCACCCGGGCGCTCCCCAGCACATCGTCGACGACGTCGGGGGCAGCGTGTCCAAAGCCCCCGAGGAAATAGGGGGTCACCTCTTTCTCGCGGTGGATGAAGACAACCCCCTCGGCGGAGACCGTGGTCATCACGATCGAGCTGTCGCTGGCTCCCGGGATGGTGGAGGGAGCGCCGCCGCGCGAGTCGTAGTGCTGGTTCTCAAAGGAGAACCCGAGCGCGAAGGATGGCGAGAGCATGTACCGAATTCGAAGGGCGTAGCCGAACCCGTTGTCGAACCCGTCGGCCAGGCGCGACGTGCCTCGGACGATCCCATAGGAGCCCTGGAACCCGACGCTGATCGTGCCCGGCCGTTGACGACGCAGCAGGGTGCCGCGGCTCGCCGAGGTCGGCGGCGGCTGATGGGCCGAGAACGCCAGGGCCAGATGATCCCGCGCAAACGCCGTCTCGGCCCCCGAAGGAGCGGCGCGCGTTCCGGCGTCGGCCGCGCGCGGGAACATCATGACGGCCACGGCGCCCACAAGGAGGCCGCTGGCGCCATGACGCGCTACGGCGTGAGCCCACTCCCACCTCATCTCAACCTCCACATCCCGGCGTCGGGCTCAAGCCCTGGGGTGAAATCGCGCGTGCACCTCGCGGAGGTAACTCCGGTCGAGGTGGGTATAGATCTGGGTCGTCTCGATCGAACGATGGCCAAGAATCTCTTGCACCACTCTCAGGTCGCACCCACCTTCCAGCAGATGCGTCGCGCACGAGTGCCGGAGCGTGTGCGGGGAGACCGGCTGGTCGATGCCCGCCGCCTTCGCGTACCCGCGAAGCAGCTTCCAATACCCCATCCGCGTGAAACGTCGACCGAACCGGGTCAGGAAGAGCGCGCGCTCGCCGCGATCCCGGAGCAGCTGGGGCCGCGAGCCCTCCAGGTACCGGACCAGGGCGTGATGGGCCTTCTCGCCGTAGGGAACGATCCGCTCCCGCGACCGCTTCCCCATGCACCGGACGAGCCGCTCTTCCAGGTCGACCTCCTCGAGCTTGAGCCCGACCAGCTCGCTCGCGCGAAGCCCCGTTGCATAGGCCATCTCGAGAAGCGCCCGATCCCGCGCCGCGAGCGCTTCCTCTCCTCGGGGTGCCTGAAGCAGCGCCTCCACCTGCCGCGTGTCGAGCACGTCGGGGAGCGCCCGCGTCTGCCGCGGAGGGCGGACCTCCAGCGCCGGATTCTCGTTCGCGATCCCTCGACGTCTCAAGAATTCATGAAAGGCCCTCAGCGCGGCGATCTTCCGGGCCGCGGTCGAGGCGGCCCACCGCGCCCCCGCAACATACTCCTCGACGTCGCGGGTCCGCACCTCAGAGGGCGCGCCAATCCGCCGGCCCAGGAGGAATCGATCATATTGCTCGAGATCCTGCACGTATGCACGCACCGTGTTTTCGCTCAATCGACGCTCGAGGGCGAGGTGATCCCGGAACGAGGCGACGTGGCGGGCGAGCGGCGTCGCGCGACTGGCCCCGGCGGAGGGTTTGGTCATCGCCGGAACAGCGTCCGCCGTTTCGGCTTCCATGGCAATTCGAGCTGCCCGCGCTCCAATTCGAGGAGGAAGCGCTTCCAGGTCAATCCCGAGGAAAAACCTCCGATGGAGCGGTCGGCGTGGATGACGCGATGGCACGGGACCACGATCGGAACCGGGTTGGCGCCGAGGGCGTTTCCGGCAGCCCGCGACGCTCTCGGGTGGCCCGCCATCCGCGCCACCTCCTCGTACGAGAACGAGGCCCCATAGGGGATCTTCCGCGCGGCCTCCCAGACCTTTCGCTCGAAGGGGGTGCCGACAGCGAGGTCGAGCGGGAGGTCGAGCGTGCGATCGGTGCCGCGAAAGTAGGCTTCGAGCGCCTTCTTCATCGGATCGGTCCAGCGCGGGCGGCGCACCTTCTTCCACCCCCGGGACCGCATCTCGGAGCGGGAGGGCGCCTCGCGCTCGGAGAGGCGTATCTCGCGGAGCCCCGCGTCCGTCGCCAGGATCCAGATCTTCCCGGGAGGTGCTGAGATCCTCGCCTGGGCCACCTCCACCCGCTTCGTCTTCATTCGGAGGGCCCCCCCGCGTCGACGAACTCGAGGATGCGGGCGGCCATCCGTTCCCCGATTCCAGGCACCGCGGCGATCGACTCCACCCGCTGGCGTTTGAGCCGGGCGACGGAGCCGAACCGTTGGAGCAGGAGCGCGCGGCGTTTCGGGCCAAGTCCGGGCACCCGCTCCAAAGACGACGCCCGCGCCGCTCGAACCCGAAGGGCTCGGTGGTAGGTGATCGCGAAGCGATGGGCTTCGTCCCGGATTCGCTGGAGAAGCTTGAGGGCGGGAGAGCGCCGCGACAGTAGGAGTGGCGGCGCCCCGAACCGGACGATTTCCTCGAGCCGCTTGGCGAGCCCGGCGAACGGCACACCGTCGAGCGCGGTGCCCCGCACCGCCGCCACCGCCGCGGAGAGCTGACCTACGCCTCCGTCGATCAGGATGAGATCCGCCGGTGCCATCTCCTCCGCGCCCACGCGGTCCGCGTGGCGCCGAACCGCCTCCGCGATCGAGGCGAAATCGTCCTGCCCCTCGACGGAGCGGATGCGGAACCGCCGGTATTCACCCTTCGCGGGTCGGCCGTCCACGAACGTGACCATCGACGCCACCACGTGCGTCCCGAAGAGCTGCGACACGTCGAAGCATCGAATCCGTCGCGGGAGACGGGCGAGGCCCATCACCCGCTGAAGCTCCAGCGCTTCGTCGGCCGCTCCCCTCTCGAGCCCCCGCGCCGTCTGATCCCGGCCGCGCGAAATCAGGAGGGCCGCGTTCCGCCGGGCCATGCGGAGAAGGGCGCGCTCCGCCGCGTCCCGCGGCTGCCGCATGCGAACCGCGCCGGCCGCGTTTCTAGCGAGAAAGGTCCGTACCAGCTCTCCCTCGTCGGGATCGGTCTCGACCACGATCGTCTCCGGGATGGAATCGGTCTTGGCGTAGCTCTGGGTCACGAACGCGCGCAGGAGATCCGCCTCCCCCACGACCCCGCCCCCCTGGAGCCAGCGGACCTCGCGCGCCACGACCCGCCGCTCCCGCACTTTCAGGATCACGACGCAGCACCGATCTCCCTGCCGCGCGACTCCCAGGACGTCGGCGGAAGCGCCGCTCACGTCGACCATCCGTTGACGCGCGAGGACCGACTCCAGCCGTCGAACCTGATCGCGCAGACGGGCCGCGCGCTCATACTCGCGCCGGTCGGCCGCCTCGCCCTGGAGCGCCTTGAGGCGCGTGACGACTTGCTCCCTCCGGCCCGCCAGAAACTCGCAGAATTGATCCACCATCGCGCGGTACTCGTCCCGCGATTGCGCCTCGATGCACGGGCCGGTGCAGCGGCCGATGTGGAACTCCAGGCACTCGCGGCGCGCCGCGATGTGGGCGTCGATGTCCGCGCAGGTTCTCATCGGGAAAGATGGTCTGCGTGAGCCGGAGCAGCTGCCGGAGGCTCTTCACCTCCGTGTAGGGCCCAAAGTACCGCGCCCCATCCCGCTCCACCCGGCGGACGATCGAGAGCTTGGGATACGGCTCCTGCCACGAGACGCGGATGTAGGGGTACCGTTTGTCGTCTTTCAGATGGACGTTGTAGGGTGGCTGCTGCTCCCGGACGAGCGTCGATTCGAGGATGAGCGCGTCGATCTCCGAATCGACCGCGATGAACTCGACGTTCGCGACCCGCCGGATCAGGGCCACCTGCTTCGGCCCGATCGAGGACGGGTCTTGAAAGTGCGACCGGACCCTCTGGTCCAGCCGTTTCGCCTTCCCGACGTAGAGAAGGATCCCCTTCGTGTCCCGGAACAGGTAGACGCCGGGCTGGGCCGGGAGGGCTGCGATCGCGCGCGCCAGGTCGACCGAAGCCGGATCGTCGGGAGGAGAGGGGGGAGGAGCGTCGCCGCGCCGATTCGAGGAGCGCGAACCCATTGGTGCGGAGTATACCACGCCCCCCGCGCGCCTTGACACGCGGCCCGAAGTTCGCTAGCCTGACTCACTTCGAACGATCCGTGCCGCCACCGTCAGGAGGAATGAATGCCGCATCACAAATCGGCCGTGAAGCGTATGCGCACGTCCAAGCGCTCCAAGAATCGGAACATATCGGTCAAGACCGAGATCAAGACTTGGATCAAGAAAGTGTCGGAACAGCCTTCGGACAAAGAAGTTGCGCGGCTCACGGTTTCCAAGATCGACCGCGCTGTCCGGAAGGGCGTGATTCCGAAGGCGGTCGCCAATCGGAGGAAGTCCCGTCTCGCCCGGATGATCAACCGGACGACGAAAGCTTCTTAAGCTCCTCCCGAACCCGATTCTCGCACGCCTCGACCGCTCCCCCGACGGGGACTCGCTCGACGGCGCCGGTCCTTCGATCTCGAAGCTCGACGATGCCTTCCTTGAGCCCCCGATCTCCCACGGTGACGCGGAGCGGCATCCCGAGCAGGTCGGCATCCTTGAACTTGGTGCCGGGCCGCTCGTCCCGGTCGTCGAGCAGAACCCCCACGCCGCGGTCGCTCAGCCCCGAGTAGATCGCCTCCGCGGTCTCGCGGCTCGGCTCGTCGCGAACGTTCACCGGGACGACGTGCACTGGATACGGCGCGATCGAGTAGGGCCAGACGATTCCATTCTCGTCGTGGAGCTGCTCGATGACCGCCGCGACCGTGCGCGTCACCCCGATCCCATAGGTGCCCATGGTGATCGTGCGCTCTTCGCCCGAAGCGTCGAGGAAGCGCGCCTTCATCGGCTCCGAGTAGCGGGTCCCCAGCTTGAACACGTGCCCCACTTCGATCCCTCGGCTGACGCGCATCTCGTCCCCGCAGCGAGTGCAGCGGTCCCCCTCGCGCGCGGTGCCGAGGTCGGCCCGCTCCTTCCCCTTCACGTCGCGTCCCAGTCTCACGTGGAGGAGGTGCGCGTCCTTTCGGTTCCCGCCGGTGACGTAGTTCTTCCCTTCCACGATCCCCGAATCGAGGATGACCCGAAGCTTGGACTCGAGGCCCACCGGGCCCGTGAAGCCCAGGGGTCCGCCGGTCAGCTCCTCGATCTCCGGGCCTGTCGCCATTCGGATCGGGACGCCGCCCAGGTGTCGGGCGAGCTTCGCCTCGTTCAGCTCCCGGTCGCCCGGAACCACCGCGAGCACCGCCTCGGATCCGGCCCAGACCACGAGCGATTTGAGCAATCGATCCGGCGTCACCCCGAGGAACGCCGCGACCTCCTCCACCGTCTTCTTTCCGGGCGTCTCCTTGGTTTCAAGCTTTGACTCCGGCTCGGCCTCCGCCTTGGGCGGAGCGTACTTCGCGCTTTCGGATGAGGCCGCGTATCCGCACGCCGACGAGAAGACCAGCGACTCGCCCGAGTCCGCGGTGACCATGAACTCGTGGTTCACGTCGCCGCCGATCGCGCCCGAGTCGGCCTCCACCACCACGAACGAGAGCCCGCAGCGCCGGAACACCGCCGTGTACGCCTCGCGCATCCGGTCGTAGCCCTCGGCCAACGACGCCTCGTCGGCGTGGAAGCTGTACCCGTCCTTCATGAGGAATTCCCGGGCTCGCATCACGCCGAATCGCGGCCGAATCTCGTCCCGGAACTTGATCTGGATCTGATAGAGGTTCTTCGGGAGGTCGCGGTAGGAGCGGACGTGATTGCGCACCAGGTCGGTGATCGCCTCCTCGTGCGTCGGCCCGATCGCGAAGTCCCGGTTGTGCCGATCGCGCTGCCGGAACAGCTCGGGGCCGTACTTCTCCCAACGCCCGGTTTCGATCCAGAGCTCCGCCGGCATGAGGATGGGGAGCAGCAGCTCCTGGCAGCCGGCGCGGTCCATCTCCTCACGGACGATCCGCGCGACGTTCGACGTCACCTTCCAGCCCAGCGGCAGCAGAGCGTAGATCCCGGCGGCGAGCTTTCGCATGAGGCCCGCCCGGATCATGAGCTTGTGGCTGATCAGCTCGGCGTCGGCCGGATCTTCTTTGAGCGTGGGAAGGAACGCCTGCGAGAAACGCATAAGGCGGGGGAGTCTATCAGATTTCGGAGAGGAGTTCGTCGATCGAGTAGCGTCCCGCGGCGCGCCCGTGCAGGAACAGAACCGCTCGCAGCGCGCCGCGCGCGAAAACCGCGCGGTCGAAGACCGTGTGGACGATCTCGAGCGTCTCCCCTGCCCCGCTCAGGAGCACGCGGTGGGTGCCGGGGACCGCGCCGGCGCGGATCGAGTGAATCCGCGGCTCCTCCGCCCGCCCCGGTCCGATCCGCACCGGACCGAGCAGAGACGCGAGCGAGAGGGCGGTTCCGCTGGGGGCGTCCCGCTTTCCGGAGTGGTGATGCTCCACGATGTCGGCCGCGAACATCTCGCGCGCGGCGCGAGGGAACGCCTTGAGCCAGGCCCGGACGACCGCGTTTCCGATGCTCACGTTCGGGGCTCGGAAGACCGGCGTGCGCTTCGCCAGCGAATCGAGCCTCGCTTCGGTCGGGGCATCGAGCCCCGTGGTCGCCGAGACGAGCGCGCGCGGCCACTCCTCAAGGATCGAGAGAAGCCGAGCCGTGCCGGCGGCGATGCTGAAGTCGAGCACCACGAGGTCCGCGGCAAACCGATCGCGTGTTTCCCTGGAGCGAAGGTCCTCGGGAGTGAGCCAGGCTGGACCGACCCCATCGCCTCGGCCGCTCACGTGGGGCGCGACGCATGCACGGAGGCTGATCTCGGGGAATTCGGAGACCGCCTCCCGGACCGCGCGACCCATCCGGCCGGTCGCGCCATAGAGGAGAAGCGGAACTTCGGCCACTGGCCGGTCAGCGCGCCGCGCGCGCCGGGGCGCGACGGTCGAGCCGCTCCAGCGCCTGATCGACCGCGGCCGCGGTCTCGGGACGCACCGGCACGAGCGGCAGGCGCAGCTCGGGCGCGATCCGCCCGAGCCGGTGGAGCGCGTACTTGACCGGGCCCGGATTCGTTTCCAGGAAGAGAGCGCGCAAGAGTGGATGAACCCGGCGGTGGATCTCCTCGGCGTCCGCCGCTTGTCCGGCGCGGAAATGCTGGTGGAGGGCGACGAGATCGGGTGCGATCAAGTGCCCGGCCACCGAAACGACGCCGCGGGCTCCAATCGAGAGGAGGGGCAGGAACAACGAATCGTCGCCGGCCAGCACCGCGATGTCGCAAAGGGAGCGGATCAGGCTCGTGGTCTCGACCGATCCGCTCGCTTCCTTGATCGCCGCGATTCGTGGGTGCTCCGCGAGGCGCGCCACCGTTTCCGGCGCGACCGATACCCCCGTCCGGCTCGGGACGTTGTAGAGCACGATCGGCCGGTCGACGGCGTCGGCGATCGCGCGGTAGTGCGCCAGAAGTCCCTCTTGGGTGGGCCGGCAGGAATAGGGCGTGATAACCATCACGCCATCCGCACCGAGGCGGATCGCCTCCCGCGATAGATCGATCGTTTCGTCGGTCGATGCCGTGCCGGTGCCGGCGATGACCGCGGCCTTTCCACCGGCCGCTTCCCGGACCACTCCGATGATCTTCGCCCGTTCCTCGCGTGTGAGCGACGTCGCCTCTCCCGTGCAGCCACACGGATAGAACGAGCGAACGCCCTGCTCCACGAGGTGCTCGGTCAGCTTGGCGAGGGCCCCCGAATCGAGGGCGCCGGACCGGAAGGGAGAGACGAGCGCGACGCCGACCCCTTCCCACATGCTCCACGACTCCACCATCGCTACTCCTCGTCCCTCAATGGCCCCGTCTCCGGTTTCGGCGCGCGATAGGTCCCGAAGTCGAAATCGAACGGGCCGTAATCCTGCTCTGGCTTCGTCTCGATCGGCGCGTCGCGGCGGATTTCAGCTTCCGGTACCGTTCCCCCGGATGCGGTGAGAGGGACGGCCCTCAGCCGGTAGGTCCCCGCGGGAACGCGCAGCGTATATCCACCGGGCCCCCTCCGCTCCACCCGTCGAAACAGCGTCGAGTCATCCACCGCGATCGCCTCCACCCGGAACCGGCTGGTCGAATCGACCGTCGCGATGGTGCCGCTCAATACGGCCGGAGCGCGAGGGTCGATCGCGACGATGTTCACACTATCGACTTCCGCCCGCTCGGACGTCAAGCGAATCGCGCCCGGGTGGCTGGCCACGAGATCGGTCTCCGATTCCATCGAGCCGTTGTTGTTCAGATCGTAGAAGGCGTGGATGGTAAATCCATTGCCGACGGGGAGGCCCCTGAGGTGGTAGACCCCGCCGGTGTCGGTCTCGGTGGCGTAGGACGCCGGAATCCCGAGCGTGTCGGGCCGGGTGCCCAGCGAATCAGGGAACGCGACGATCGGGACCCCAATGCGGCGGAGCGTTCGCGCGCGGAGAACCCCCGAAATGCGCCCCCTGTCGATCGAGTCTCCGGTGCTGAAGCGGATCGTCACGGCGCGGCCGAGCGGCACCCCGCGGGCGTCGCGGGCCGTTCCGCTCAAGAGGAGGCTGTAGGTCGTCCGCTCCGCGAGCGGTTGTTCCCAGGTGACCCGGATGCGCTTCCCGCTCCAGTCGTAGAGCTGGCGGCCGGCCGGCGGGTAGACGCGGATGCCGTCCCGGACGCTTGCTCGATCCATCGCTTCGGAGAAGAGGATGTCCACCCCGGTGTTCCGCGGCACCTGGACCGAGCTATCCGCCGGCTGGATGGCCGCGACGCGCGGCGGCCTTGTGTCGACCGGTCCTCCCGGCGGGAAGACCGATCGCGCGCACCCCATGACGACGCCCGCGATGAGTATCATCCGGACGGCCAGGATGACCCGGCGCTTCACCGGCGCCGGCGTCCCCGTGCGACGCGCCGGCTTCTTTCGTCCCCGCACCGCCGTCGCCTTCTTGGCGCTGCTGCCGCCGGCCCGACGCCGCCCCGTGAGCAGCTCATAGAGGATCGCCTTCTGAAGATGAAGTCTATTTTCCGCCTGATCGAACACCGCCGATTGCGGCCCCTCCATCACCTCGTCCGTGATCTCCTCGCCGCGGTGGGCCGGCAGGCAGTGCAGGACCGTCGCACCCGGCTTGGCCCGCGCGAGGAGGGCGCGATCGATCTGGAAGGGGCGGAAGATCGGGAGCCGCTTCTCGCGTTCCGCCTCCTGCCCCATGCTGGCCCAGACGTCGGTGTAGAGAACGTCCGCCCCCGTGGCGGCTGTGGCGGCGGAACGATGTATCTCCACCTTTCCCCGCCCCGAGGTCTGCACCTGCGCGATGAGGTTTTGGTCGGGATCGAACCCCTCCGGGCAGGCAATCCGGATCGTCAGGCCGTAGAGTCCGGCCGCCTCCACCCATGAGTTGGCGACGTTGTTTCCATCCCCCATGTAGGCCACGACGATCTTGTCGAGATCCAGCTTTCGTTCGTAGAGCGTGAACAGGTCGGCGAGGATTTGGCAGGGATGGAGCCAATCGGTGAGGCCGTTGATAACGGGGACGGCCGCGTGGCGTGCCAGCCCGACGGCGAGCTGGTGGTCGAACGTCCGGATCATGATGCCATCGACGTAGCCGGAGAGCACCCGCGCGACGTCCTGGACCGGCTCACGGGAGCCGATCCCGATCTCCCGATCGGTGATGAAGATCGAGTCTCCCCCGAGCTGGGTCATCGCCACTTCGAAGGAGAGCCGCGTCCTGAGGCTCGGCTTGTGGAAGATGAGCGCCAGCGTCTTCTGCGCCAATTCCTGATGGCGCCGCCCGGCCCTGAGATCGGACTTGAGCTTGGCCGCGACCGCGAACAGGCGGTCCGAGTCAACCCGCTTGAGATCGGCGAACGAGAGGAGGTCTCGCTTCATCGGTGGCGCCCCCTGCGCGATGGATGGATGTGAGCGCGGGCCGCTCAGGCTCGCGGGTGAGCCCGCGCGTACGCCGCCTTGAGACGGCGCCGCGTGACGTGGGTGTAGATCTGGGTCGTGGCGAGGTTTCGGTGCCCGAGCAGCTCCTGAACCGCGCGCAGATCGGCGCCGCGGTCGAGGAGGTGGGTCGCGAAGCTGTGGCGGAGCGCGTGCGCGTGGGTGGCCGCGTTCGGCCCCAGGCGCTCGAGAACCGACTGGACGTCCCTCTCCAAGGTTCGCGCGGTGACGCCCGCGCCGCGGCGGTTGCCCAGGAGCGCTTCTGCCGAGCCGGGCTCCCGGCCCAATGCCTGCCAATACCGGTGGAGGGCCGCGAGGGCCCGCGCGCTCAGCGGCACGACGCGTTCCCGGCTCCCCTTTCCGAGGACGCGCAGAAGCAGCCGGCGCTCGTCGAGCCGGCCGCGCGAAAGCCCCGCCAGCTCCCCGACCCGAAGCCCCGCGCCGTAGAGGCACTCCACCGCCGCGATCGCGCGGAGCGTGGGCGCATCGTCCGGCGGGGTCTTGGCGGCGAGGTCGTCCAGGAGCGCGTTCAACGATTGCTCCGGAAGGGATGCCGGCAGGGTCTCGGGCAGCGATACCCGTGGAACCGCTCCGCGGATCGCCCCCGTCGGATGGCCCCGGCGCTCCAGGAACCGAAGGTAGGACCGGACCGCGGCGAGCGAGCGCGCGAGGGTCCGCGCCGAGATTGGGCGGCGCGCCTCGGTGCGCTCGAGCGACCGCGCCGCGGCGTACGCCGCGATCAGCTCGGGGGTCAGGTCTTCGGGGATCCGAGGCGCCCGACGAAGCCGCGACCGGGCGAACGAATCGAACCGCTCCATCTCGTCGCCGTAGGCGCGGAGCGTCGCGGGCGACAGGCGCCGCTGCTCGGCCAAATGGCGCAGAAACTCAGCGATCGACCGTTCCACTGAGCGGTTCCGCCGACCCAGACTCCACGCGGGTCCGGCACTTGGGACACTGGAGGAAGTCTCCCTTCGATTTCGAGCTCTTCTGGACCAGGATCGGCGAGTCGCAGTTCGGGCACTTCTGCTTCACCGGCTTGTCCCAGATTCCAAACTTGCAGTCGGGATAGCGGCTGCAGCCGTAGAAGGCCTTCCCCCGCCGCGTCCGGCGCTCGACCAGCTCGCCCTGCCCGCACTGAGGACACGCGATCTGGAGCGTGAAAGGGCGAGTCCCCTTGCATTCGGGATAGGTCGAGCACGCCAGGAACTTTCCGAAGCGCCCCGTCCGGACGCGCATGGCGCTGCCGCAGAGCGGGCAGAGCTGCGTGGGCGACTTCGGTGGGGATCCCTTCCTCCTCGAGCGGCATCGTGGCCTTGCACTCCGGATAGCGCGGACAGGCCAGAAAGGGCCCACTCCGCCCGAATTTCTTCACCATGTTCGACCCGCACTTCGGGCACTTGACGTCGGTCTCCTGGACCAGCGACGCGCGAACTTTCTCCTGCTGCGACTCCGCCTTCGTCAGATCGGACTGAAAGGGCTTGTAGAAATCGGACACGACCTGGGCCCAAGGATCCTTTCCGTTTTCGATCCGATCCAGGTTCGGTCTCCAGCTTCGCGGTGAACTCGACGTCGAACACATCCGCGAACATCTTCCCGAGGAGCTTCCAGACCGTCATCCCCAACTCGGTCGGTACGAGCTTCCCCCGGTCGCGCGTGACGTAATCGCGGGACAGGATCGTGCCGACGATCGTCGCGTAGGTGCTCGGCCTGCCGATCCCCTTCTCCTCGAGCGTCTTCACCAGCGTCGCCTCGGTGTAGTGGGGCGGCGGCTCGGTGAAGTGCTGCTCGGGCAGTATCTGCTTCAGGGCGAGCGGGTCCTTCACCTCCAGCGCGGGCAGCTTGCTCGCCTCCGGGCCGGTCTCCTCGATGAGCGTCGTGGCGTAGGCGCGCGCGAAGCCGTCGAACTTGATCCGGCTCCCCGACGCGCGGAGCAAGAACGGTCCCGCCGTGATCTCGGCGGTCGTCGTCAGGACGAGCGCCGGGTTCATCTGGGACGCCACGAAGCGCTGCCAGATCAGCTCGTAGATCGCGATACTGGTCGGCGTCGAGATGCCCCTTGAGCGAGCTGGGGGTGCGGGCCACCGAGGTCGGCCGGACCGCCTCGTGCGCGTCCTGGGACGTCTCGCGAGATCGATACTGGCGCACCTCCGGAGGCAAATAGGCCTCGCCATACTGCTCCCGGATGAACGCGCGCACTTCCGTGATCGCGTCGGGCGACACCCGGGTGGAATCGGTACGCATGTACGTGATCAGTCCCGTCGAGCCTTCCGAACCGATCTCGATCCCTTCGTAGAGCTGCTGGGCGATCACCATGGTCTTTTGCCCGCTGTACTTGAAGCGGCGGAACGCCTCCTGCTGGAGGGTGCTGGTGATGAACGGCGGGACCGGGTTTCGCTTCTTCTCCTGCGTCCGGACATTCGAGACGACAAAGCGCTCTTGGCCGAGGGCCTCGGCTTCGGCCTTTGCCTGGGCTTCGTTCTCCAGCGCGACCTTCTCCCCCGCCTTTTTCTGAACACGCGCGCGGAAGACGTCGCCCTTCGGGCGTCGACGAGATCGGCGTCGATCGTCCAGTACTCGCGCTGGACGAACTTCTTGATCTCGTCCTCGCGCTCGCAGATCAGCCGGAGCGCCACCGACTGCACTCGACCCGCCGAGAGCCCGTAGCGAATGGTCTTCCAGAGAAACGGGCTCACCTTGTACCCGACCAGCCGGTCGAGCACGCGGCGCGCCTGCTGCGCGTGCACCTTGTTCATGTCGATCGTGCGGGGCTTGAGGAGCGCCTCTTCGATGCCGCGCTTCGTGATCTCGTAGAAGGCGAGCCTCTGGATCTTCTCGGCGTCCCCCAACGTCTCGGCGAGGTGCCAGGCGATCGCCTCTCCCTCGCGGTCCGGGTCGGGAGCCAGATAGATCGTCGTCGCCCGGTGCGCGCTCGCCTTGAGATCCTTGACGATCTTCCCCTTGCCTTTGATCAGGACGTACGAGGGCTCGAATCCATTCTCGACCTCGACCCCGAGCTTGCTCTTGGGGAGGTCGCGAACGTGTCCGTTGGAGGCCTTGACCTCGTACCCCGCGCCCAGGTACTTCGCGATCGTGCGCGCCTTGGCCGGCGACTCCACGATCACGAGCTTCCGTCCTCCGCCGGTCGGCGGCCTCTTGACCGCCGCGACGGACTTCTTGGAAGCGGCCGCCTTCTTGGCAACCACCGGGGCCTTGGTCGCGGGGACCGCCTTCTTCGCGGCCGCCGCGAGCCTTGGCCTCGGGGACCGCCTTCTTCGCCGGCTTTCGTCGCGGATCGGGTCGGAGTCACGCGCTCAATGCACCCAGGCCGACGATGACGCGTCGAACGCGACGCCGTGCTCATCGTCGAACCAGCGGATCAGGACATCGGTCGCCAGCTCCTTCGCCTGATTCTCGCTCTCCAGAGAAGATCCCATCTCCTTCGCTCGAACCATGATTTCCTCGAATTGCTCCGGGCTCACCCGCCCCGACTCCAAGAGGCCGAAGAGGTATCCGAACGCGGGATTGGTGAGAAGCGCTCGCTCTGATCCGGTCGGCACGCGAACGCTGGATCGCTCCTTGGCGGCCTCCGCTACGAAATCCTCGCGGGCGTACGGCTCCAGCGCGCGGAAAATCATCTCAAACGCCTGATTGACCACGTCGGCGTCGTACCGGCCCGGAATCGAGCACCTCGGTCAGCTCCACCAGGGCTTCCTCGTTCCCGTCGACGTATGCCTTCAGCTGCTCGACGATCACCGCCATCATTTCTCGTACACGGTCATCCATGGAGACCACTCCTCTCGGTCAGGCGCCGTGACACTTTTTGTATTTCTTCCCGCTGCCGCACGGGCAGGGATCGTTCCGTCCCACCTTCGCCTCCTGCGTCACGACGGGATCCCGTCGGGGCGCGACGGGGGCGGCGGGGTCCGTGGGGCCCGGCTTGGCTGCCGTGCCGAACGCGGTCACCTCCGCGTGCGACGTTTGCTGCCGCGGAATCCGCACGCGCGGCGGCGCCAGCGTCGGCCTGCCCTGCTGCGCCGAGATCCCGCGCTCGCCCGCGCCGCCAACGCTTCCGTCTCCGGCCCCGATCCCGGGCGCGCGGCCCGGCACCGGTTCCATGACGAGCGCCGCGCGGAACAGCGTCCGCACGGTCTCCTCGCGGATCGAGCGTGTCAGCTCCTCGAACATTCCGAACGCTTCCTTCTTGTATTCGAGCAAGGGATCCCGCTGGCCGTAGGCCCGAAGCCCGATCCCTTCCCGCATCTGATCCATCTCGCGCAGATGATCCATCCAGTGCTCGTCGATCACGTCCAGAAAGACATGCCGCTCCAATTCTCGAAGGATCGGTGGCGACAGCTCCCGCTCCTTCTCCTCGTACGCGTTGTGGAAGAGCTCGACGAGCGATTCCTCCACCTCGGCCGGCGGTGGCAATCGGTCGCCCGAGTCGGGGAGCACCGCCGGCCGAAGCAGGATCTGGCTCAGGTCGTTCAGGAGGCGCTTGAGATCCTCCTCTTCGTAACGTTCTCCCGCGCTGAGGGAGAGCGCGACCCGCTCCTCGATGACCTCGTCCATCATGTCGAGGACCGTCTCCTTGAGATCGGCCTCTTCGAGCGCCCGCAGACGCTGCGCGTAGATGACCGCGCGCTGCTTGTTCATCACGTCGTCGTACTCGAGCAGGTGCTTGCGGATGTCGAAGTTGTGCGCCTCGACGCGCCGCTGTGCCCGTTCGATCGCCCGCGTCACCAGCCCGTGCTCGATGACCTCGCCCTCCTGGACGCCCAGCTTTTCCATGATGCCGGCGATCCGCTCGGAGCCGAAGAGCCGCATCAGGTCGTCCTCGAGCGAGAGGTAGAAGCGCGATGGCCCCGGATCGCCCTGGCGGCCGCTCCGGCCGCGGAGCTGGCGGTCGATGCGCCGGCTCTCGTGCCGCTCGGTGCCGAGGATGTGAAGCCCGCACGTGGACTCTTCCTTGCAGCGGGCCACGTTCCGCCAGACGCCGTTTCGGAGCGCGCTCTGCGAGCCGGCGAAGCAGGCGCGGTCGCATCGGATGACGCCCGTCTCCAGCTTGATGTCGGTGCCGCGGCCGGCCATGTTCGTGGCGATGGTGACCGCGCCGCGGCGTCCCGCGCCGGCGACGATCTCGGCCTCCTGCTGGTGATACTTGGCGTTCAGCACGTTGTGCGGGACGCCGCGTCGCTTCAGGAGCCGGCTCAGCGTCTCGGATGCCTCGACGCTGATCGTGCCGACCAGCACCGGCAGGCCGCCCTGGTGGAGCTCGGCGATCTCGTCGACGAGCGCGTTGTACTTCTCCCGGCGGGTCTTGAAGATGACGTCGTTCGCGTCGACCCGCCGCACCGGCTGGTTGGTCGGGATCACGACCACGTCGAGCTTGTAGATCTCCCAGAACTCGTTCGCCTCGGTCTCGGCCGTGCCGGTCATGCCCGGCCAGCTTCTCGTACAGGCGGAAGTAGTTCTGGATCGTGATGGTCGCGAGGGTCTGCGTCTCGCCCTCGACCTTGACGCCCTCCTTCGCCTCGATCGCCTGGTGGAGCCCGTCGGAGTACCGGCGCCCCGGCATCAGGCGGCCGGTGAACTCGTCGACGATCAGGATCTTTCCGTCCTGGACGACGTACTCGACGTCCTTCTCGAAGAGCGAGTAGGCCTTCAGCAGCTGCGAGATGTTGTGGACTCGCTCGCTCCGCTCCCCGTGAATGCGCTCCAGCTTTCGCTTCTCGGTAACCTTGTCCGCGGGGGACAGAGCCTCGCTCTCGTCGATCTCCCCCAGCTCCACGGCCAGGTCGGGCAGGAGGAACAGATTGGGATCGCGTTGGGAGAGGAGCTGGCGGCCCTTCTCCGAGAGGTCGACCGAGTGGCTCTTCTCGTCGATGGAGTAGAAGAGGTCCTCGTCCACCTCGCCCAGCCGCTTGTCGCGGATGAAGTCGAGCTCGACCCGCTGGATCAGCCGCTTCAGCCCCGGCTCGTCGGCCAGGAGCTTGTGCAAGCGCTTGTTCTTGGGCGCGCCGCGCCGCGTCTGGAGCAGCTTGACGCCCGCCTCGTACTCCTTCTCCGGGTCCTTGAGGAAGGCCTCCGCCTCCGCGAGGATCCGGTTGGTGAGCTGGGCCTGGCTCCGCACGACGCGCTCCACGTCGGGCTTCAGCTCGTCGTACTTCTGAAGGCTGTGCTCCACCGGCCCCGAGATGATGAGCGGCGTGCGCGCCTCGTCGATGAGGACCGAGTCGACCTCGTCGACGATCGCGTAATGATGTCCGCGCTGGACCCGGTGGTCCCGGTGGCGCGCCATGTTGTCGCGCAGGTAGTCGAAGCCGAACTCGTTGTTGGTGCCGTAGGTGATGTCGCAGGCGTAGGCGGCGCGGCGCTGCGCGAAGTCCATGGAGTTCTGGATGCAGCCGACCGTCAGACCGAGGGTCGTGAAGACCTGCCCCATCCACTCGCTGTCGCGCTGCGCGAGGTAGTCGTTCACCGTGACCAGGTGGACGCCGCGCCCGGTCAGCGCGTTCAGGTAGATGGGCAGCGTCGCGACGAGGGTCTTGCCCTCGCCGGTCGCCATCTCCGCGATCTTGCCCTGGTGGAGGACGATCGCCCCCGAAAGCTGCACGTCGAAGGGGACCATGTCCCAGGTGATCGGGAGCCCGCAAACGTCCCACGTCTTGCCGCAGAGACGCCGGCAGACCTCCTTGACCACGGCGAACGCTTCGGGGATGAGGGCGTCGAGCTCCTCTCCTTCCGCGAGGCGCGACCGGAACTCGGCGGTCTTCCCCGCCAGCGCTTCGTCGGAGAGACCCTGGAGCCCCTCGAACTCGGCGTGGATCTCGTCGACGAGCGGCCACATCCGCTTGATGTCGCGCTCGTGTTTGCTTCCGATAAGTCGGGTGATCAGGTTGACTACCATGCCACCTTTGGATGCGGGCGCCCCGCGGAACGGGTCTCAAGGGGGGCTGGACACGGGCCCAAGTTGCCCCCTGCCTGCCCAATACAGCGAAACCCCAGGGGCTCTCTGCCGCCGGGGTCGGGTACTGGAGACAAACAGTGTAATCCACTGCGAATAAGTGTCTTAGGCATCTTCCTCTTTGGCTTCGTGGGTTCTGATTTCGGGCGGAGTCTAGGGGCCGACTCCAAAGGGTGTCAAGCGTGAAACACCCTATCTAAGTAGAAGCTCCATGGCGAAGCCGGCCGAGAGGGGAATCCGGAAGTTGTCGTCGAGGGGGATCGGCAGGAGCTCGAAGACGGTCGCCACGAGCGCCCCCACCAGGCCGACCGGAACGGGCACGTCGGGGAGAAGCAGGGTGAGGGCGTAGCAGACCGCGAAGCAGGCCACGCTCCCCTCCAGGGTTTTCCCCCCCAAGAGGCGGATCCGCCCGATCGACTTCCCCACGACCGCGGCCATCGTGTCGCCGAGGATCAGAAACGAGAGGGCGAGGACGGCGACCGGCTTGGGGAAGAGGTGGATCGTGAGGAGACAGGCGATGAGCAGGTACGTCGATCCGAGGAGGCTGACCTCCTCGTGATTTCGGAGCAGCTCTCCGAAGAAATGGCGAAAGACGTTTCGCGTCCGTGGATGATGGAGCCGGAAGACCTCAATCGCGAGAGAAAGAATGACGGCCGCGAGAAGCGTACGCTCCCACGTGCGCATCCACGAATCGGGCGTGAGGTAGTACGCGATCGGGATGGAAAGCGACGCGAGGTGGATCGACTTCCGCTTGAGCTCCGAAGCAAGGGACAAGTGTCGTCCTAGCGACGGTCCGCTGCCGGGACGCCGTAGAGCGCCTCGTAGCGACGCCAGATCGAGTAGACCTGCTTCACGTAGTCGCGCGTCTCCCGGTACGGGATCAACTCCACCCAGATATCGTCGACGCTCGGGCGGTCACGCATCCACCGCCGGACCGCCTCCTCGCCGGCATTGTAGGCGGCAATGGCCGCCCGCGGATCGCCAAACTCATCGAGCAGCCCCGCGACATATTTCGCGCCCAGCCGCACGTTCGGCGCGGCGTCGGTGAGCTCCGACTCGGATACCGGCGCCCCCTTCAGGCGTGAGGCGGTCGAAGGCAGGAGCTGGAGCAAGCCCAAAGCCCCCGCCTTGGAGCGCGCCGCGCGCAGATAGGCGCTCTCCTGCCGCATGATCGCCCAGAGCAGCGACGCGCTCAAGCTTTCCCGCTCGGCCGCCGTCAGCACCGCGACCGGATACGCGGGCGGATACTCCAGCCGCTCGCGCGGAACCGCGTCCGGGCGGCCGATTCGAAACACCCCCCGCTCCTCCAGCCCGTCCGTGCAGGCCCGAGCCATCGCGTCGTCCTCGTTCTGGCGTCCCGTCTCGAAGCGCGTCCATCATGAGATCCGTCGCGCCCACAGCGCCCAGGAGACGCGCCGACATCGGAATCTCAGGATCCACGGTCGGGCCCCGAGCGCGCCTCTGGCGGTCCGAAAGGTCGCCGCCTCCCGCGGGCTTGTCGGGGGGCCGGGTCGGCCTTCCCTCGAGCTGGGAAAGCGCTTCGCCGGCGCGCACGCCTTCGTACGTCCAGGGATCCCCATTCGTAACCTGGCGAAGCTCGGCGGTCGCCTTGACGCTGTCCCTCTTCGCCAGCGCGATCTGCGCCCGCCAATAGTGGGCCAGATTGCCGTAGGCATCGACGATGAAGGAGTAGGCGGAATCGGGCTGTCCCGCGCGGATGCAGGCGATCGCCCCATGAGCCATGAGCGCCTGCGTCGTCGCGGCATCCCGCACGTAGCGGCGGGACCAGGAGAAGATCCGGACCGCCTCGAGGGGCGATTTTCGGTCTTCCCACTCGCGGGCCCGCTCCCAGGCGGCCACGTTTCCGGTGGCCCCGGTCGAGTCGAGGGACACCGCGAGCAGGAAGGCCTTGTCCATCGCCTCGAACTCGCCGGTCCCCCTCCGCGCGCGGGCGAGTCCGAGCGCATACTTGGCGCGCGACGTCGCGGGCAGCTCCGTTCGCGAGCCGAGCTTTCCGTACGCCGAGGCCGCCTCCTGATTCTTCTTGAGCCGGGCGAGGATCGAAGCCTCGGTCTCCTCGCGGGCGATCTGCGAGGCGGCGTCGGGCGGCGGCAGCCGCCGGCGCTTCATCAGGGAGAGCGCCATCTCCCCTTCTCCCACGTCGCCGAGCATCCGGGCCAGGTCGAGCCACCTCGATTCGTCGAGAGAATCGGCGCGGGTTCCCCGGGTCCAGTCCGCGGCGCGCCTCACGATCGGATAGCGGGCGGTGGTCGATAGCGCGGGGTCGCGGGCCGCGTCGATCATCTGCGTCACGCCCCAGACGGTGTCGCCGAGCGCGCCCGCCTGATCGGCGCGCAGGTTGGCGAGGAGGACGCGCTCGTCGTCGCTGATGCCGTAGGCCTGCTGGAGGATCTGCCCCGCGAGCCTCGGCTCGCCCAGCGTGACGAGCGACCTCGCCAGTCGGACTCGCGCGAAGCTCTTCATTGCCGGGCGTGGCTCCTGCGCCAGCCTCCAGAGGGCGGCCCGGCGCGCGCGCGGGTCGCGGGTCGAGTCGGCCAGATCCGCGGCGGCGAGGAGCGCCGCGACGACCTCGTCCCCGCGGGCCCGTCCCAGCGCATCCCAGCGAATGGACCGCGGACCGACGGTGCGCCGATCGGGTGGCCAGGCCACCAGAGCCAAGCCGGAATCGAGCGAAGAATGGAGCCCGACCGCGCGGGCACGCACCGGGAGCATCGCGCGGTCGTCGACCAGCGGGCCGGAGAGAATCCGAAGGGCCGGATCGAGCCGGCCATGCTCCATGAGATCCAACGCGCCTCGTCGCAGCGGGGCGCGGAACGCGGCGGCGGGAAGGGCCGAGCTCTGGAGCGAAACGCTATCGCTCCATGCCCACGTCGAGAGGGTTGCCAAGTAGACGGACTCGGCGGCGGCTTCCCTCGCCGAGGTCTCGACGATCTCCTCCAGCGTGCCGCCCCAGCGCGCCGTTTGACGCCGGCGCTGCGCCGCGTCCCAGTCGCGCTGGCGCGCGACCCACTCGGGCGCGGCGCTCCGTGCCGCCGGGCGGCGTGTGGCGGAGGAAGCGACGGCAGGGCTTGCGGCTGAGCCCAAGACCGGAGATGCGGCCAGCCACGCCGCAGCGACGAGCGCGCATCCGATCTTCACTCGAGGCCTAGTGGACGAGGACCAAGCGGAGGCTTTGGGTGTGGCCCTGGATGTCGACCTGCGCGAAGTAGATTCCCGATCGGCACGTCTGGTTCTGATTGTTACGGGCGTCCCAGGTCGCGCGGAACTCTCCCGGCGTGAGCGCGTTGCCGGGGGATGCCTTGAGCGACCGGATCAATCGCCCCGAGACGTCGAAGATGCGCACGTCGGGCGTCAGCTCGGGATGCGGAAGGCCATCGGGAGCGCTGAAGCGAAAGACGATCGATCCCGAAGAAGGACCGCCGACGCGGTAGGGGGTCGGCCCCGCCCGAAACGAGAGCGGGCGCGGCGTCGGGCCCGTGGCCGTCCGCGCCTGAATGGTCACGTCGTCCACGTACCAACCCTCGAAGTAGCGAACCTGGCGTCCGACTCCATCGAACGGGGCGTTCCCGTCATCGCTCGCGAACCGGAACCGGATCCGGGCGGCCCCGGAGTAGGCGGAGAGATCGCACGTCACGTGGCGCCACGACTGCGGCGAGCCGGAGAAGACGTCGGCCCCGCGGAGGTTCGCCGCGGAGTCGAACTTCATCTGGGTCCCGTATCCGCCGTCGACGGCCAGCGGGGTCCACTCCCCCCCGGCGATCGAGATCTCGACCCGGCCGCCGTCGAAGCTATAGGCCCCGCTCTGAAGCTCCGCGTCGATGTAGGAATAGAAGACCAGCTCCGAGCCGGGCGGCAAATCGAAGGCCGGCGAAACGAGCGCGGCATCCTCGAACGACGCGTAGGTCTGGGATTCGTTGGTGCCGCCGCCGAGCGGGAGCGTCGAGCCCAGCTTGGCGCTCTCCGTGCCCCGAGCGCGAACGCTCGAGGCGTGCCATTCGTTGGCGGCGCTGCCGGGCAGCGACACCGTGCTCCAGAAGAGCCCGGGCTCCGCGCCCGATTCAAAGTCCTCAAAGAGCCCGGAGGCCATCCCCGCGGTCACCGTGAAGTCGAACGATCCGGAGCCGCCCGAATCCTCGGTCCAGTTGACCGTGAAGGGAATGTCGTGCGGGAGCGTCGCGATCGCCCCGATGTCGAAGATGAACGGAAGAGGAAGCGTGAGCGTCCCGCCCGTTGCGATAGTCCCGCCGCTCACAAGCGCCTGGTTGATCGTGACCGCTGGATCGCTCGTGCTCAAGGTGAGGTGGACCAGCGCCGACTGTAGCCCGATATTCAGCACCGACATCGTCAGCCGATCCGTCTCATTGGGGTCGGCGTAGCCGTCGCCGCCCGCCGTCATCGATCGTGTAGCCCGACAGCCGCAGCTCAGGCTGCACGGAAATCCGAAGATCGAACGAGGCGGTGTCGGCGCCGTCCGCTTTCCCGGCGATGTTCCAGATCCGGATCCCGGTGTCGAGCCCGGCCCAGGAGCGGCTGTCGGGCTGGGTCGCGTCGGTCAGGCTCCGCTTGAGCAGGGCGCCGGGAAAGAAGTCGCGCGGGTCGCCGCGGCTCGTCCCGAACTCGAGCTGGAGCGGATTCACGCTGTCCGCCTGGACGATCGCGGCCCTGTAGTTCGGATATCCGTTGATGTTGTCCACCTTCGTGTCGTCGATGTGGTAGACGAGCATCCCCTCGCCCGGGATGAACCGGTCCGACCCCTCCCGGATCCGGTTCTCGACGATGTAGTACTCGGTTCCCGATTCCCCGTTCGACCAGACGCGGCGCGATCCCCCGTTCCGGGTCACAGGCGGCAGGGTGTAGTGCCCTCCCGCGGTGATCGGCACGGGATCGTCGAATCCCAGGAACTGGCGGCACCAGGCGTCCAGATTCCCCGGGTTGGAACCGAGGTGCCCTCCCGCGGTGTTCGGATCCCCGTCGAACGGAAGGTAGTTGCCCAGAGCCATGAGCGAGAAGAAGCCGAGCCCGTTGCCCCCGGCGACGTCGTAGAGATCGGGGAGGCCCAGCGTGTGGCTGAACTCGTGGAACCACGTCCCGACCGCGTTGTCACCCGGGAACTCGTTGTACTCGCTGCCCAGCGAATAGAGAAAGCCGCGCACCGACCCAAAGTAGATTCCGGGAAGGCACCCCGGGCCGCCGTTCAAGCCGGGGCAATTCGAATAGAGCGCGATCCCCGATTCATGCGCCCAAAGGCGATTGCAAGCGAATGGATCCAAGCACTGCGTCTCGCCTCCTGCGCCGGGTACGAGCACGGTCACCGCGTCGATGTAGCCGTCGTCGTCGCCGCTCGACGGGATTCCGTCCGGCCCGTCGTTGTCGAAGTAGCTCAGATCGCCGCCGAAATCTTGAAAAGCCGCGGCCATCGCGTCTTCGGCCAGCTTCTGGGACGAGTTCGGATAGATTCCAAACAGCCCAGCCGTCCCATCCGTGTAGTAGTCGTACGAGTGCGGCATGTCCAGCCACTTGGACGTGACCTGGCCGGAGATCACCAGCCGGCCGCGGGAATTGGTGCGGTAGTACTCGCGCAGGCTGATGATCCCGTCGTTGGGATCGTCGCTGAAGAAGTGCCTGTAGACGTAGAACGGCGTGCTCACGCTCGCCGGCCCCTGGGCTGGCGCCGAGCCCTCCGAGGGGAACTTGCAGAGGACGACGAGCAGGTTCCGGTGGGCCACGCCCTGCCGCGGGTACTTGGCCATGTCGAGCGCGAACTGCGGATAGATCTTGTCGACCCAGCTTCCGCGCAGCCGATCCCTGGCCGCGGTGTAGGCGCGGATCGCCTGCGCGCGGGCGGCGGGCGCCATTTCCGCGAGGAGCTTGGGAGACGGGGCCGCGGCGCGCGCGTCGGGCGGCGCGGTTGCAAGCCAGGCGAGGGCCACCAGCACGAGTCGCGCGCCGAGCGCTCCAACGCCGCGGATTCGATCAGAACTCAACCAACACCTCCCGCGCCCCAAAGGCGCTTGGATGCGAAGCAGCTCATTCCCACTCGATCGTGGCCGGCGGTTTGGTGCTGATGTCGTACACCACGCGGTTGACCCCCTTCACCTCATTGACGATCCGCGAGGAGACCCGCGCCAAGAACTGGCTCGGCAGCCGCGCCCAGTCGGCGGTCATCCCGTCGCTCGACGTCACCGCCCGGAGCGCCACCACCTGATCGTAGGTCCGCCCGTCCCCCATCACCCCCACCGTCCGGACCGGGAGGAGCACCGCGAAGGCCTGCCAGACCTGATCGTACAGCCCCGCCTGACGAAGCTCGGTCAGGAAGATATCGTCCGCAAGGCCCAGGGTCTCCACCGCTTCCTTGGTCACAGGGCCCAGGATCCGGACCGCCATTCCAGGCCCCGGGAAGGGGTGCCTCCCCAGGACCTCCGGGGGCAGTCCCAGGAGGGCGCCGAGGCTCCGAACCTCATCCTTGAATAACTCCCGAAGGGGCTCCACCAGTTCCATCTTCATTCGCTCGGGAAGCCCGCCCACGTTGTGGTGGGACTTGATCTTGGCGGACGGCCCCCGGGTCGACGTGCTTTCGATGACGTCCGGGTAGAGGGTCCCCTGGGCGAGTAGGTCGGCCCCGCCCAGGTCCTTCGCCGCTTCCTCGAACACCTCGATGAAGACCCGGCCGATGATCTTCCGCTTCGCCTCAGGATCCTCCACGCCCCGAAGCTCCCCGAGGAACCGCTCCTGGGCGTCGATCGAGATCAGCGAGTCCCCGATCACCGCGCGCATCGACTCCCGGACCTGGGCCGCCTCGTTCCGGCGCAATAGCCCGTGATCCACGAAGACGGCGTGCATCTGACCCGGAACCGCGCGGTGAAGAAGCGCCGCGACGACGGAGGAGTCGACGCCGCCGCTCAATCCGCAGATCACCCGGCGGCGGCCCGACCTGGGCTCGGATCTTCGCGGTCTGCTCCTCGAGGATCCTCCCCGCGGTCCAATCACCCGAGAATCCCGAGATGTTGAAGAGGAAATTGCGCAGGATGCGCGTGCCCTGCTCCGTGTGCGCCACCTCGGGGTGGAATTGCACGGCGTAGATCTTCCGGGCCGGATCCTCGGCCGCGGCCAGGAGGCCGTCGCCGCTCGTGCCGAGGAGGGAGAACCCTGGAGGAAGCGATTCGACGAAATCGCCGTGGCTCGCCCAGACGCGGCTCTCCTTGGGGAGCCCGGCGAGGAGCGTTCCCTCGCGGGTTACCCTGAGGGTCGCCTCGCCGTACTCCCGCCGATGGCTCGGCAGAACCTTGCCGCCGAGATCGTGCGCGAGGAGCTGCATTCCGTAGCAGACCCCGAGGATCGGCGCGCGCCTCTCGAGCACGGCCGCGCGCGATCTGGGGAGCGCCCGGTTCCAAGACGCTCGCCGGCCCGCCCGAGAGCACAATCGCCTTCGGATCGAGCCGATTCAGCTCCCCGGCGTCGACGGCCGGGGCGTGGATCTCCGAGTAGATCCCCATCTCCCTCGCGCGCCGGGCGATCAGCTGGGTGAACTGAGACCCAAAGTCGAGGATGAGAAGTCGCTCGTGGCTCAATGGAGGAAGCACCGTTCGCCGGTCTGAACCATGGCGATCCCCGCGCGGTCGGCGGCGGCGACCGACTCCGCGTCCCGGATCGAGCCGCCGGGGTGGGCGATCGCGCTGATGCCCGCTTGGGCCGCGATCTCGACCGAATCGGGAAACGGAAAGAAGGCGTCGGAGCAGAGCGCGGCGCCGCGCACGTCGTGGCCCGACCGCTCCGCCTTCATCAGGGCCAGCCGCACGGAATCGACGCGGGAGGACTGGCCTGCTCCGATGCCCAGCGTCCGCCCCCCGCGCGAGACGACGATCGCGTTCGAGATCGTGTGGCGCGCGACGCGCCATCCAAAGCGCAGGTCCGCCAGCTGGGCCGCCGTCGGCTCCGCCTTGGTCACCGCTTTCCACTCCTCGAAGCGTGGAGGGCCCGGGAGCGTCTCCACGAGCAACCCGCCGAGAAGGGACCGGCCACTCCACGCACCGGCCGCCCCCCTCGCGAGATCGGGCATTTCCAGAATCACCAGGTTCTTTCGAAGCGCGTCCAGCTTCTCCGGTTTGGCGGTCACGGAGGGAGCGACGATCACCTCGAAGAAGAATCCGCCGACCGCGTCGAGCGCCGCCTCGTCGAGGGGCCGATTGAGACCGAGGATCCCCCCAAAAGCCGAGAGAGGATCTCCGTCCCGCGCGAGGGCGAGCGCTTCGGTCACCGTCCGGGAGACCGCCGCTCCGGAGGGGCTTCGGTGCTTGACCACCACCGCCGCCGGCTCCGAGAACTCGTGGAGGAGCGCCAGCGCCGCCTCCACGTCGAGGAGGTTGTTGTACGAAAGCTCCCTTCCGTGCCGCTGGGTCAGGGCTTCCAATTCGCCGCCGGTGGCCGGCGCGTAGAGCGCCCCTTCTTGCCCCGGGTTCTCGCCGTAGCGGAGCCGGCGCCTCAGTCGATAGCCGATCTCGATCGAGAGCGGGAGCGCCCCCGTCGCCTCCGGGCCGCTTCCGCTCGCGGCGGCGATGGCGCCCGGCACGCCGGTGGGCGCGCTCGTCGACGGCTGCTCGGGTCCCTCCCGCGCGGTGAGAAATCGCGCGATCCCGGCGTCGTAGGCCGATGTCCGCTCGAACGCCCGTCGGGCGAAGGTCCGCGCCGTTTCCGCGGGCACGCCACCGAAGCGATCGAGTGCGATCAAGATTTCGTCGTACTGATCGGGATCGACGACCACGACAACGTGAGGGTGGTTCTTGGCCGCGGCCCGGATCAGCGCGGGACCGCCGATATCGATTTGCTCGAGCGCATTGCCCAGCGCCACGGCCGGATCGGCCACGGTCCGCTCGAACGGGTAGAGATTCACCGCGACCAGATCGATGGAGACGATGCCGTGCTTGTGGCGCTCGTCCTCATCGTGATGGTCGCCGCGGCGAAAGAGGATCCCGCCGTGAACGGCGGGGTGCAGGGTCTTGATCCTGCCGCCGAACAGCTCGGGGTAGCCGGTCACCTCGGCCACGTCCCGGACCGAGATGCCCGCCTCGCGGAGCGCGACCGCGGTCCCTCCGGTCGAGAGAATCTTGACGCCGTGCCGCGCCAGGCCGTTTCCAAACTCGACCAGGCCGGTCTTGTCCGATACCGAAAGGAGCGCCCGACCGATCGGGATGGGGGTCACTTCGCCGCGCCGGCCCCCGTGATTCGCGAGAGGGCCTCTTCGTAGCGGCGGGCCGTCTTGTCCACCACATCCTCCGGTAGGCGCGGAGGCGGCGGGTTCCGGTCCCAGCCAATGGAGTCGAGGTAATCGCGAATCACCTGCTTGTCGAAGCTGTCCTGGGCCACGCCCTCCTTGTAGGTGTCGATGGCCCAGTAGCGAGACGAATCGGGCGAGAGCGCCTCGTCGATCCAGACGATCCCGCCGTCCCGCTCGCCGAACTCGAACTTGGTGTCGGCCAGGATGAGCCCGCGCGACTCGGCGTGCGCGGCGGCAGCCCTGTAGATCGCGAGGCTCTGCGCCCGAAGCTGCTCGGCCACCTCTCGCCCCACGATCCCGCTCATCCGACCGAAGTCGATGTTCTCGTCATGCCCCTCGGACGCCTTGGTCGCCGGCGTGAAGATCGGCTCCGGGAGCTTGGACGAGAGCTTGAGTCCCTTCGGGAGCGCCACACCGCAAACGGTGCCGGAAGCCTGATATTCCTTCCACCCTGAGCCGGCCAGGTACCCGCGCACGACGCACTCGACGTCGTAGCGCTTGGCGCGGTGGGCGAGCATGGAGCGTCCGTCGAGGAGCGCGCGATGGGACGCGAACGGCTGCGGAAACCTCGCCACGTCGGTGGTGATGTAGTGGCTCGGCGCGATGTCGCGGAGTCGCTCGAACCAGAAGCGCGAGATCTGGGTGAGCACGCGACCCTTGCCCGGGACTCCCTCGCCCAGGATCACGTCGTACGCGGAGACGCGGTCGGTCGCGACGATCAGAAGCAGGTCTCCCAGGATGTAGAGGTCTCGCACCTTTCCCTTGTAGTCGGGCGTCCGTCCCGGCACGACCACGTCGCGCAGCGCTCGCTCGGCTGTCTTCATGTCCTCTCCTGTTGAACTCTTCGAATCGCTTCCACGTAGAGCCGGTACTCCAGAGGCAAGAGGCGCTCCGCCAACTCCTCCGCGGATTCGCCCGGGCGGATCTTGAGCGACTCTTGCAGCACGACGGGCCCCGTGTCCATGCCGGGGTCGACTCGGTGGACCGTCGCGCCGGTCTCGGCCACCCCGGCCTCGATCGCCTGCCGCTGCGCGTTCAGCCCGCGGAATTGGGGAAGAAGCGAAGGGTGGACATTGAGGATCGGCACGTCGATTCGCCCGAGGGCCGAAGCCCTGAGGAGGCGCATGAACCCGCACAGCGCGATGAGATCCGGCCGGTCTTCCCGAATGATCTCGAGCAGCCGCTCTTCCGCCTGGGGCGCGAGCCGCGCGCCTGCTTGAGCCGGCTCGAGAACCTCGGTGGGGACGCCTCGCTCCCGCGCCCGATCCAGCGCCGGCGCGTCCGGCGCGTCCGCGACGACCCGCACGACCGATCCCGAAAGCCGCCCATCCCGCGTCGCGTCAATCAGATTGGCGACGTGGCTCCCCCGGCCGGAGGCGAGGAGGAGCAGCCGCATGGGCTTCATCCACAATCTATATCATCCCGCGGCCGTCCGCTCAAGGGATATGGGTCGAAGGAGTTACCGTGCCGTCCCGGTCCCAGGTGACAAGGACGGGCGCGGGATGGCGCCGTGTGGAGATCCACGCTCCTCGCGGGCCGAGGGTCACCCGGATCGCGCCCTCCTGGTCCGTGCGCCAGACGGTCGCGCCCGCGCGGCGGTATCGATCCAGGACACCAGAGTCGGGGTGCCCGAACCGGTTCCCCTCCCCACACGAGATCAGCACAACCCTGGGCCGGAGCCGATCCACCCACTCCGAGCCGCTCGACGTTTTGCTCCCGTGGTGCGGCGCCTTGAGCACGTCGATCGGTGTCAATCGAGGGAGGACAGCGCCTTCGCCCGCCGTCTCGAGATCGCCCGAGAAGAGGAGGGACGCACCGCCCGCGTGGATCAGTCCCGATATCGATCGATCGTTCTCGGCCCCCCGCTCCAGCCCTCGAAGGATCGTGAGAGCCGCGCCGAGGGGAGCTACCCATGACGTGTCCCGCGCCACCGCCAACATCCTTCCCCCCTCGCGCGCGAGTGGACCCCGGATCGCACGGCGCCACGCGCCGGATGGATCGCTCCCGTTCTCGACGATCTGGGCGATCCAGCCGCGCCGCGCGAGCCAGGCGAATCCGCCGTAGTGATCGACGTGCGCGTGGGAGAGGATCGCGAGGGGGATTCGCCCTCGCCCCTCGGCGCGAAGCGCCGGCTCGATCTCGCGCTCCCCCGCGTCGTGTCGATCGTCCGCCGGACCCGCATCCGTCAAGATTGACCCTCCTCCAGGCAGCCCGATCCACGTGGCGTCCCCTTGCCCGACGTCGAGCGAGAGGATGACCGCTCCCGCCGAAGAAGGCGGTGATCCCGCCAGCGGTACGGCCGCGGCCAGGAGAAGCGTCGCGATGGACCATCGCGCGGCGGAGGGGCGCGTAGCCTGCCCACACCGGGCCGCCTCGGCGCGTCCCCACGCTGCAAGGAGCGCGACCGCGATCCCGATGAGCGCGGCGGGAGCCGCGAGCTGACGAATGATCCAGGGTGGCAGCAGCTCCGCTCCACGGGCGTTCAGCCCGAGGAGCAGAAGGCCCGATGCGTCCACCGCGCCCGACGCCGCGCCGGCCAGAGATGGAATTCCGAACGAGGCGATCGCCAGAAAGAGGATCGCCTCCGCCATGAAGAGCGTGCAGAGGGGAATGACCGCGAGGTTGAGCAGCAGCCCGACCACGGGGATGGCGCCGAAGAGGCGCGATTGGAGTCCGGTGGTCCCCGCCGTGGCGGCGGCGCTTTGGACGAAGAGCGACCAGACCACGGTTCCCCATTTCCGAATCCGCGGTCGCCAGACCCCCGTGGAGCCCGGTCGCCGACCCGCCAGATTCGAAAGCGGCCCCGAAGCGCCCAGGCCCAAAACGGCCAGGAAGGAGAGTTGAAACCCGGGATCCGATACCGACGAGGGATCGAGCAGGTGGAGAGTCAGTCCCGCGAGTCCCCAGGCGGTGAAGGGGCGCACCACCTGGCCGAGCGCTCGACCGCTTCGCAGCGAGGTCCACAAGATTGCGGACCGCACCGCGGAGGCGGGCGCGCCGACGAGGGAGACGTAGCCCCAGAGCGCCGCCAGCTCCAGCGCGATCGCCGGGGCGAGCGGGAGGCGCAGCGCGGACGCCAGGAGCGAGAGGAATCCGGCGACGATGCAGACGTGGAGCCCCGAGATCGAGAGTATGTGGATCGTTCCGCCGGCCCGGAAGGAGCGTTGGACGACGGGATCGATCCCCGAGCGATCTCCGAGCAGCATTCCCCTCGCCAGCGCCGCCACCGGCGCGCTCAGCGATGCGGCGAGGCTCCGAGCGATTCGATCTCGAGGTGCAGCCCCAAACGAGGCTCCCCTTTCCGGCGGATCGGGCGGCGCGGTCACCGAGAGCGGGTCGACCGCGACCACTCCATCCACGCCGATCCGCTCCAGCCAGCGTCCCGGCGCGCTCCCGCCCGGGTTCCTCGCGTCTTCGGGAGGGCGGAACCGACCTCCAAGGCGGAGCCACAGCCCGGGGAGAATCCACCGCGGCGGAATCGCGTCATCGCGCCAACGGAGGAGAAGGTTGGCGCGGCAGGACGATTCCATCTCTCCCACCCGCAGACGCCGGGCTTCCAGGAGCACGGCGCCTGGATCCGCGTCGATCGCCGTCGTATCGAGGACCTTCCCTTCCACGATCACGGCGACTTCTTCCGGATGGACCGGGAGCGGACGCGCGGCGCGATCGGCCTCCGCGCCCAACGCGATCCCGGCCGCGGCGAGGGCGAGGATCCCCGCGAGCGGCTCGGCCCGGTCCGCGGTTCGCCGCCAGCCGGTGCGCCCCACCTCGGATCCCGGGGACCGCCGCGCGAGCGCGAACAACGACAGGGACAGAGCGCCGAGCCCCAACGCAAAGGACCGGGCTCCTCGCTCTAGAAGAGCGGGAACGGGCGCGGCGGCGCTCGCCACATGGCCCGCCCCGAGCGCGATCCAGATCGCGACGGGAACCGGGATGATGATCCGGGGCCAGGCTGGACGCACGGGGCGTCTTTCGGCCGGGGATGTGGAGTGATCGAGGCGGCGGGGGACGCCGCGTTAGTCTCGGACGGGAACCGTGTAGATCTCGGAGAAGATCTCGCGCCCGCCGGTGCCGGTCGCCTTGAAGTAGAAGCGGACTTGCCGCGCGCTGCCGCGGAGAACTTCGGGAGGCAAGAGGGCCGCGAAGGTCCGCGTTCCCTCCTCGAGCCGGGTCATTCGCTTTGCCTGGAACGATCCGGAGGGCGATGCCGCGTAGAGCCAAAGGGACATGGACGGATCCCATTCCGACAGCGGCAGCGCGATCGTGAGCGGAATCGGATTGGAGAGATAGACCGCCTCGGGCGGATCGAGTCGGAGCGGCTCTTCGGATTGCGCCCCGAATTCCGCCGTCACGAATTGTTCCGTCCCCGACTTGATGTCGAGGACCGTGATCTGCGGAGGGAAGCCGCGTCGTGCCACGCGCACGCTGTGGGTCCCCGGCCTGAGCTCGAACGTGGCCGGGGTGACCCCGCGCGCCACGCCATCCACCCAGTAGGGATCGCCCTTGCCTGACTCGAATCCCATGTCCCCCAGCACCGCGGTCCGGACGGTCAACTTGCCGTTCCCGGGGATCGGCCCCGCATTGCCGACCAGATCGACCGGCCTATCGCGCAGAACCTCGATCTCCTGCGCGCTCATCGTGAGGCCCGGTCCGCCGAACCGCACCAGATGGCGACCGACGACGACCTGATCCAGCGACAACGGGGTCGTGCCTGCATAGACCCCGTCCAGGTAGACGTCGAGCGCCCGCGTCGGGTCCGACGAGCGGAAGGCGGCCTTTCCATAGAGCGCCGGGTGGACGGTCATGCGGGTGCCCGCCGCGACCTCGAGGGTATCGCGCCAAACCCCCCACGGCCCCCAATCGAGCTCCATGCGGTGGAGCCCCGCGTCGAGCGAGACGCCCACGAGCGGTGTCTTTCCCTCGAGCGCGACGCCGTCGACGCGAACCGTCGCTCCGGGAGGCTCCGAGAAGATGTCCGCGAGGCCCGCGGACCCGGCGACGGCGTGCGGGGTGGGAACGCGACTCTTGGCCGATCCCAGGATTCCGGGCGCGAGCGATCTTACGAGCAGCGCGAGCGCGACCATCGCGAGCGCGCCGCCTCCCCAAAGTGCGAGCGGTTCGTACCAGGGCCTTTCGTCCCCGACGCTGGCCAGTCGGCGGGGTCGCGATGCGATCGGTTGGTCGCTTGGCGATTCGGAGCCGAGATCCGTCTCCTCGGTCCACGCATCCAACGCGGGTTGCCGATCGACGGCCTCTTCCTCGACCGGCGGCGGGGCCATTCGGGCCGGAACGGAGCGGGACGCCGGCACGGCGACCGGCGTCGAAGGCCGAAAGGCTGGCCCCGAATCGAGCGGATGCGACTCGGGGCTGGCCGCGGGGAGGTCGGCGTCGTAGAACCCGCCGGTCTCGCCAAACGTCTCCTCCTCCTCGGCGGAAGAGGGCGGAGGCTCGTCGACGAGAAGGTCCTCGTCCAAGATCTGGACCGAATCATTCTCCCTCGGCCACAGCGAATCATTCCTCCCTCGGCCCGAGCGACTCGATCAGCAGCGTGGCGGCGTTCTCTCTCGACCTGGGAACCCACTCCACTTCCGCGGCGCTCTCTTCAATCGGAACCGCCGCCTGGGCCGACGCCGTCGGCCGAAGCGACTCGGCGAGCGAGGCGAGCTCATCCGAATCGCTGGGCTCCAACACGCGGATCGCAACCCGGCCCCGATCCGAAGCGCCCTCGACGCCCGCGCGCAGGAGTTGGACGCCGTCCTTGGCCACGCTCAAATCGCGCGCGAGGACGGCCAACTCCCCATCGCGGAGCGGGCGCGTGGAGAGCACGTAGAGGTCACCGGGAGGAGGTCTCAGCGGCATGATCTCGATCCGGACCTGGGGCTCGGAACCGAGCGCGCCGCGGGGCGTGTGCGGGCCGACGTCTCCCTCCACACGCCCGAGCCTCGAGAGAAGCCCGCTTCGGAAGCGAAAACAGGGACAGTCTCCCGCACTCACGGCGACCGCATCTTCCCCGCGGAGGATGAGCACCAAGACCGAGACCCACGCGCGGTCCTTCTCCGGCCTCGCCATCAACTCGCCGTGGAGAGCCCGAAGCGCGCCGATGACGCGGCGCAGGGGCGAATCCTCTGGGTCGCCCGGTGCGCTCAGAGCGAGCGCGATCTTCTCCCTCACCCAGATCGTCGGGTCGATGAGGTCGGTCAGACCCATCGAGCCGCGGGCGGTCAGCGCGAAGCCCCGCTCCGGGTCGAAGTGCGCAAGAGCACCCTCCCGGTCGGGGCTTCGAACGAGGCCGGCGATACGGAACTGGGCTCCAAGCTCCGCCTTCATCACGCCCGCAGAATAGGAAGGGGTTGGGAATGTGTCAACAACAGGGTTCCCTCCGCGAGTGGCATATGGCTTGCAACAAAAAGGCTTAGGGACCGGATTCGGCCCCCTATCTTGGCCCGATCGAAGATCAAAAGGCCGGGTTGGGCGGGCAACGCTTGCATTTTGCACGAAAGACCAGTAGCGTGCATCAGTTCCGCGTTCCCAAGTTTCAGGGCAGAGAGCGGCAGGAAGCGTCGGTCGGACGGCTCCACCAACGTGGCCTCGAGTCCGATCGGCCCAAAATCTCCCACGCGGAGGCCTCGTTGAACAGTAACCGCTCGCTCCAAACAATCCTGTTGGCCATTCTGGCGATCGCAACCGCTGTTCCAGCGGGCGCGACCGTATTTGGTCCCGATATGCCAGGCTGGAGTCAGGCGCCGGCCGAAGTCTCCGCCGCCAAGCCGGCCGATCCGGATCCGCTCACGCCGGTTCGGGCCAAGCTCTCGAAGGCCGAGGGCCTCGCCCAATCGGGAGACGCCACGGAGGCCTTTGACCTCGCGGAAGAGGCGCTGGAGGACCTGCGCGACTTCCCGCCGTCCCGTCCCGGGGTGGCCTCGCTTCGCGACAAGCTCGAGGACCTCCGCGACCGGTGTGCGCGCTCGGCGGACGACGAGGCCGACATCGCCGACGGGGCCCCCAGCCCGCTCCCGAAACTGGGGCCCGTGGAGCCCGAGCGAAACGACCGCGTCGATGCCTGGATCGAGTACTACACCGGGCGGGGCCGGGATCGATTCCAGCTCTGGATTACGCGCTCCGCGTCGTACATGGATCTGTTGACGAAAAATCTCCGCGCCGAGGGGGTTCCCGAGGAGCTCGCGAACCTGGTCTTCGTCGAGAGCGGATTCAACATGCACGCCAAATCCGTCGCGCGCGCCGTCGGGCCCTGGCAATTCGTCCGCGGGACCGCGCGGCTGTTCGGCCTCGAGATGACGCCCTACAAGGATGAGCGGCGGGACCCGGAGCTTGCGACCCGCGCCGCGGCGCGCTACCTACGCCGGCTCTACGAGATGTTCGACGGTTCATGGCCGCTCGCCCTCGCCGCGTACAATTCGGGCGAGGGGACGGTGCAGCGCGCGATCAAGCGCCAAAGAACGAACGACTTCTGGGAGCTGCGACTTCCCCGGGAGACCAAGGACTACGTTCCGAAGTTTCTCGCCGCGATGGAGATCGCCTCCGACCCCGAGCGCTACGGCTTTGAGGTGCCCGAGAACTCGCCGCTTCGTTACGACGAAGTACTTCTGGAAGGGCCGATCGACATCCAGGAGGTCGCCCGCGTGAGCGGCGTGGAGATCGCGGAGCTGGAGCGGCTCAATCCTTCGCTCGTGCGCCACCGCGCGCCCGGGGAGAAGGAGGGAACGTCCCTGAGGGTTCCGCACGGAATGGGCGAGGAAGTCCAGCTGGCGCTCGAGACGACGTACAGCCCCAAGCCCATGACGAAGAGCGAGCTGAAGGCGGCCGCCCGCGCTCACCGGCTCGAGTTGAGGCAGCCGTCCCGGCGGAGCCGATCGGGAACGCACGTCGTCCGTCGGGGCGAAACGCTCTCGCAGATCGGGCACCGCTACGGGACGAGCACGAGCCGGCTCGTCCGAATCAACGGTCTCTCGGACGCGGGCCAGATTCGCGCCGGGCAGAGGCTCAGGGTCCGCTAGCCCCGCGCTTGTCGGCCGGCACCGGCGAGGGGCCGCTCCCCCGCTCGAGCACGTCTCCACTCGGAATCCCACCGGAAGGAAAATCATCCTCGACCAGGTCCGGGGCGATCCGCGCGTTCCTCCCGATGGAGATCCCCTCGGGCACGCGGGTCTCCTTTCCGAGGATCGTGATCCCGGAGCTCAGGTGCTCCGGGCATGAGCGATTGGGGATCATCGGCCCGGTCCCGACCACGGCGCCGCGTCCGACGTGCACGCGCTTGTCGCAGATGACGCGATCGAGCGCGGCGCCAGGGCCGATCCACGAATCCCCCATGAGGATCGACTCGCGGACCACCGCCCCCTCCTCCACGACCGTCCCCGGAAACAGCACCGACCGCTCGACCGTTCCATTCACGATCGTCCCGTGGGTGACGATCGAGGACCGGACCCTGGCCCGGGGACCGATCCGCGCGGGGGGGTTCTCCGTGCTCGGCGTGAAGATCGGCCACCGAGGATCCTCGAGTGGAAATGGCGGGGCCTCGCGGAGCAGGTCGAGGTTCGCCCGGTAGTACGAATCGAGCGTGCCGATGTCCTGCCAGTAGCCCGGGAACGCGTGGCTCAGGACGCGGCCTCCCCCGACCATCTCGGGGAGTATGTTTCTGCCAAAATCGTGCGCCGAATTTCGGCCGGCGTCTCGCTCGAGGGACTCCAAGAGCGCCGCCACGCGAAACGCGTAGACCCCCATGGAGATCGTGCCCGCGGGCGGATCCTTGGGCTTCTCCAGGAATCCGGTGATCCATCCGGACGCGTCGGTGCGGACCACGCCGAACTGCGAGGCCTGCTCGATCGGCACCTCGGCGGTCGCGACGGTGGCGTCGGCGCCGCGCTCGAGATGGGCCTCGATCATCGGCCGGTAGTCCATCCGGTAGACGTGGTCCCCGGAAAGCACCAGCAGATGCTCCGCCTCGCGCTCGGCCAGCCGGTCCCGATTCTGCCAGACCGCGTCGGCGGTCCCGCGGTACCAATCGTTCTCGCTCCATCCCTGAAACGGCTGCAGGAGCTCGACGCCTCCCCGTTTCCGATCCAGATCCCAGGGACGACCGATGCCGATGTGGTCGCGCAGGGAGAGAGGTCGGTACTGGGCGAGGATGCTGATGTCGAAGACCCCGGAGTTCACGCAGTTGGAGAGCGTGTAGTCGATGATCCGGTATTTGCCGCCGAACGGCACCGCGGGCTTGGCCCTCTTCTCCGAGAGGAGGCAGAGCCTGCTGCCGAGGCCGCCGGCGAGGATCATGGCGTAGGAGATAAAGCTCACCCGGCCATCCCCCCGCCCGGGCCGACGGTGGAGCCCGGCGGAATCCGGTCCCGCGAGAAATCCGATTCGCGCACCCCGGCCTCGACCAGTGAATTTCGGCCGATTCGCGCGCCGGCCGGAATCTCGGCTCCCTTCCCGACGAGCGTGAGCCCGGAGCCGAGATCGCGGGGATGCTGGCGGTGGGGGCCGCCCTCGCCGAGGCCCACCTCCGCCCCCTCCCCCACGCGCACCTTCTTGTCGACGATCGCCCGGTTCAGCCGGGCGCCGGGAAGAATGCGGGTGTCGTGCATGACAATCGAGTCCTCGACCACCGCGTCGGCACCCACGTGCACCCCGGGAAAGAGGATCGATCGACGCACGACGCCCTCGATGCGGCCGCCATGGGCGACCAGGCTCGAGGTCACGTCCCCGTGGCCGCCCAGGAGTGATGGGGCCCGGTCCTCGCTGGGGGTGTAGATGAGCCAGTCGGGATCGTGGAGATTGAGCGGCGGGAGCGGCCGGAGGAGGTCCATGCTCGTCTCGTAGTACGCGTCGATGGTGGCCACGTCGCGCCAGTATCCATCGAGCGGCTCGGCGTAGACCGGATGCCCCTCCGCGATCATCGGCCGGATCACGTCCGAGAGCAGATCGACACCCACGTTCGGGTGGTCCAGGCGGCGAGTGAGCTCTCGCGCCCGAAACAGGTAGATCGAGGTGGAGACGGCGACGCCAGGCGTGCTGCCCGGGCGTTCCCCGAGCGCGCGCACCTTGCCCGTCGAATCGGTTTCGACGTCGACGTAGTGACCCGGCTCCCCGTCCGGACGGCGCGTGGTGACGATGGTGAGGGCCGCCCTCCGCGACTCGTGCCGCTGGATCAGCGGCCCGAAGTCCATTTTGTAGATCTGATCGCCCGAGAGAACGAGGATATGCCGCGCTTGGGCATCGGCGATGACGTTCCGATTCTGGACCAGGGCGTCGGCCGTTCCCCGGTACCAGTTGGTCTCCCGTTGCCGGACGTAGGGCTGCAGCAGGCGGATTCCGCCATCCCGGCGATCGAGGTCCCAGGCGCGGCCGATCCCGATATGCCCCTGGAGCGAGAGCGGGGCGTATTGGGTCAGGACACCGACGCGCGTCAGGCCCGAGTGGACGCAGTTGGAAAGGGTGAAGTCGATGATCCGGTACTTGCCGCCGAAGGGGAGCGCCGACGCCGGGCGCATGCGCGCCAGCGCGTGGAGCCTCTCGTTCCTCCCGGATGCGAGCACGAGCACGAGGATCGAAGGTGCGACGGTCACGCGCGGCCCCCCGGCCGATCGATTTCTAGAATGCGAACAAAGCCGAGATGCGGTGGCTGGAGTCCAAATCTTGATGGTCGAGGTACGCGTAGTCGACCCCGAATTTCTTGATCCGAAATCCGGCACCTGCCGAGAAGTTCTGTGCCTCGAAGCCCGCCCGGAGCGCGACCCTTCGCTCCAGCCAATACTCGAGACCGGGATGGAACTCGAACGTCATCGATCCGAGGTTGGCCTGGCTGGAGAGCTGCTCATCGGCGAAGCCGACCTGGACATCGAGCGCCGCCGTGATCGTGTGGCGATGGTTCTTGAAGGAGTGGGTCTTCGCGCCTCCCACGCGGAGCGAGGGCGAGATGTATTCGTTGGTTCCCGTATTCCAGAGGATGCGGGTGGTCGTCGCGTCGGTCAGCTTCGCGCCGGCGGACCAACCGCTTTTCCCGACGTAGAGAGCGCCCAGGTCCAGCCCAAAGCCGGTCGACCGAAGGCTGTCCCCCAGCCACTGCCGGATGACTTTCAAATTCCCGCCGAGAGAGAACTTGTTCCCGAGTTGGCGCGAGTAGCTGAAGAGGAGGGCCCAATCGTTGTCGCTGTTGAAGACGAACCGACTCTCGTCCACGATCAGTCGGTCCTCGGGGTAGTCGAATTTTCCGTTCCCGTTCGCGTCCCAGGCCAGCTCGAGGCCCCGGGTGTCGGGGATGTCGTCGACGCCGAGGCGGATGAGCGAGACGGCCAGGGCCTGCTTCGGTTTTCCCGGTGGGCTGATGGGCATGGTGTAAGAAAGAAAATCGTATTTCACGATCGAGCCGAACTGCTCGGCGTGCATGAAGGTCACCTCGCGGTTCTGGAGCGTGGCGAGGCCCGCCGGGTTCCAGAAGGCCGCGGTGCCGTCATCGGCCAGCCCGGCGAACGCGCTCCCCATGCCCAGGGCCCGCGCGCCAACCCCGATTCGGAGAAATTCGCCGGCGTAACGCGTCGCCATTCCGGGAGCGGGCCAGAGGATCGCGGCCAGAATCAGGAGGCCGAACGAGCGGTGGAGCGGCGTTTGTGTGGTTGGGGTGCCCATCTTGGATGGCAGCCGGATCTCCTCCCCTGGGGGACGATGCCTGCCCCAGGCACTACCCTCGGGTGGGGCCCCGGGTTCCGGCCTTCAGGGGGCGGCGGACTTCCGCCGCGGCTTGGGCGTGAGGTCCTCTCCGTTCACCGAAGGAAGGCGGCGGATGCTGCGCCAGACCACGTACTGCTCGATCAGGTCCCGATCCCCCTGCGCGAGATCGGTGAAATAGCAGGCCAGCTCGTAGCGGAGCTTTTGCCCCGGCCCTGTCCGCTCCTCGCAGCGGACGATCACGCCCTCGCATTGGAGCATTCGCTCGCGTCGCAGCCGACTCCCGAAGGGCGGCAAGAGGAGCGTCAGGGCGACCTTGGTCAGCGGCGAGAGGAAGACGCGGCTCCCGAACTGGATGCCGCTCGACGAGAGGTTGATGCTTTCGGTCGTCAGGACCGACGCGTCGTCCTGCCCCGCGACCTGCATGGCGAGCTTGGCCGGTATGCGCGGCGACTTCCGTCGCTCACGCGTAGGCTTCGTCATTCCCATCTCCTTGTCGGGGACCCGCCACTACCGGCGGCCTCGTCGTCCGGGCGCGGAGGCCCGTCGCTCCGCGCGCTTCGCGCGCCCGGCCTTCGCCCCCGCGCGGCGGGCCAGACCCAGTTCCACTTCGCGACGATCCAGGTCCGCGCGGACGACCATGACCGGGACCGAGTCACCGAGCCCGAAGCGGTGTCTCGATCGCTTCGAGCGAAGAGAAAATCCATGCTCCGCGAGGGTGAGGGAAGGATCCCCGATCGATCGCTTCGGCAAGAAGCCCTCGATGCGCCACCCTTCGATCCATACAAAAAGCCCGCCCGGGGTCACCCCCGAGATCACGCCCCGGGCTTCCTCCCCCAGGCGCTGCAGCGCGAACCGTACCGCCTTTCTCTTCTCGACCGCCCGTTCGGCATCGTCGGCCGAGATCTCCGCGTCCGAGGAGCGCGCCGCGATCGACGCATCGAGCCACCCGGCCGCGAACTTCCAGGGATCGCCTCCCGGGCGCGCGCCTTCGATGAGAAATCGCTTCACCATCCGGTGATTGGCCAGATCGGGATATCTTCGTATGGGAGACGTGAAATGGGCGTAGCCGTCCATCCCCAGTCCGAAGTGCCCCACGTCGACCAAGTCGTACCGTGCCTTCTCGAGAGCGCGAAGGAGATGCATGTTCAGGAGCCGATCCTTGGCGCTCTTCCCGTGCGAGATCCACCGGCGAAGCTGCTTCGCGTCGGTGACGATCTGCGCCGGGCCCTGGCGGCCGAGGTAGCGCGCCGCCTCGAAGAAGGCACGCAGCTTATCATAGCGCGGCCGCTCGTGAATCCGGTAAAGAAAGGGAAGCTCCATCGATCGCGCTCGGTGCCCGACGACCTGGTTGGCGAGGAGCATGAACTCCTCGATCAGCTCGTGCGTCGGAAGGCGAGAGACCTCATCGAACGTGATCGGCTCGCCCCTCGAATCGAGCTCGGGCTTGATCTCCGGCAAGTCCAGCTCCAGCCCCCCGCGCTCGAGCCGCCGCGCACGGAGCGACTTGGCCAACCGGTCGAGCGTCCGGAGCGCCTCGGCCCGCTCTCCTACCCCCTCCCGCAGCAGGCGGTGCGCCTCGGGGTAGCTGAGCGACGCGTCGCTCCGGATCACCCCCTCCACGACGCGCGCGCCGCGGAGAGCGCCGTCCGCGCCCAATTCGGCGATGACGCTCACCGTGAGCCTGTCGACCCCCTCGGAGAGGCTGCAGAGCCCGGAGGAGAGCGCCGACGGGAGCATCGGATACGTCGCGTCGGCGAGGTAGACGCTGGTTCCCCGCGACTGCGCCTCGCGGTCGAGCGCGCTCTCGGGTCGGACGTAGTGCGTCACGTCCGCGATATGGATGCCGACCGCGGCCCCGCCCCCAGGCTCGGCTTCGACGATCGAGAGCGCGTCGTCGTGGTCCTTCGCGTCGGCGGGGTCGATCGTGAGGACGAGCCCGGAGCGAAAATCGGCCCGGTTGTGCGCCGCGTGCGACACCGATTCGGCGCCGAAGGAGGCGGCCTCCCGCTCCGCCTCGCCGTCGAACTCGATCCGGATCCCCTCCTCCAGCGCGACGAGCAGGCTGTCCTCGCGGGCATCATCGTCGGCAAAGATCGCTTCCACGTGCCCCACCAGAGGCTCGGGAGGGGTCGGGACGAGGCGGACGAGGACGCGAGCCCCCGATGGAACGTGCTTCCGCGCGTGCAGCGTGACGAGGATCTCGCGGGGATACTCGGGGCGCTCGGGAAAGAGAAGGGCACGCCGGCCCCGTCCCTCGAATCGCCCGACGATCCCGTACGCGGGTGCGCTCGAGAACTTCGATCACCTCGTGCGCGTCGCCTTCCCGCCGCGTCTCGCAGAAAGCCGGCCCGCACGCGATCGCCGTGGAGCGCGCCGCCCATCGCGGGCGGGGGGATGAAGAGATCCTCGCCGCCGTCGTCCACCCGGACGAACCCGTAGCCGAATCGGGTGCATGAAGCCGCCCGACGAGGGTTCGCCGCATCACGGCTCCAAACAATCCGGCCCGGCCGTCCTGGACTGGGACGGGCCGGGCCGAGTGCCGCCGACGCGGCGACGTGGACCGAGCCGGGAAATCACCCGATCAACGGAGCCGCTTCTTGTGTCGATCTCTGCGGAGACGCTTCTTCCGCTTGTGCGTGGCGATCTTCTTGCGCTTGCGCTTTTTTCCGCTTCCCATCGCTCTCCTTTGTCCGCGCGCGCTCAGCCGCTGCGGACCGCTCCCTTGAGCTCGTTGGAAGCCTTGAACACCGGGACCAGCTTGGCGGGGACCATCACCTCGGCGCCCGATCGCGGATTCCGCGCCTTCCGTGGCCTTCCGCTCCCGCACCTTGAACGTCCCGAACCCGCGGATCTCGATGTGCTTCCCTTCGCTTAAGCGCCCGCGAAATGGCATTGAGCAGCTGATCGACGATGGTCGCCGTCTCGCTCTTCGAAATCTTGGTCTGGGTCGAAATTTCATCCACGAGATCGGCCTTGGTCATGGATTCCCTCCCCACGGATTCGCCCCCGGCCGTGATTCGGACGGCGACGCGCGAAGAATCTAGCACCGGCTACTCCACCCGTCAATCAGCGCAGGCGATACTCCAACCGCGGCCCCGAGGAGGAGAGCCCGGTCGCGCCGCCCAGCTGATTCATCTTCTCGTCGAGAAAATCGAGAATGGACACCCGCCGCCGGTCCTTGCGGACGACCGAGGGCTTGCCGCGGATGCCGCCCATCTTGGCCGCCATCTGGATGGCGTCATCCAGATCGCCCGAGGCGGTCGACGAAGCCGTACTCCAACGCCTGGTCGCCGGTGAAAACGCGACCATCGGCGTACGGAAGAATGTCCTCGCGATTCAAGCTCCGCCCTTCGGCGATGGCGTCGATGAACTGGTCGTACACGTTGCGCCAGAACATCCTGGAGGAGCTTCCGCTCGTCCTCGGTCATGGGCCGCCAGATCGAGCCGACGTCCTTGAACTTTCCGGTCTTCACCACCTCGAGGCGCACGCCCACCTTGCGGAACAGCTCCTCCGTATTCGGGAAGCTCATGATCACCCCGATGCTCCCGGTCAGCGTCCCAGGGTTCGAGACGATGGAATCGGCGGCGCAGGCGAGGTAGAACGCGCCCGAGGCGGCGACGCCCGCCATGGAGGCGACGACCGGCTTCCCTTCATCCGCGGAGCTTCCGGACCGCCTCGTACATCTCCTGGGACGCGGCGACGCCGCCTCCCGGGCTGTCGAGACGGATCACCACGGCGTGCACGCTCGCATCGCGCTCCAGCCGCTCGATCTGATCGACGAATGCCTCGGAATCGTCGATCTCCCCGACGACCTCGACGAGCCCCACGCGACCGGTGAGCCCGCTCAGGCTGGGGCGGTCCCCGCTCAGCGCCATGTTCACGACGAGGAAGGCGAGGGCGACCGTCGCCACCGTCCCCGCGATGAGGAGGGCGCAGCCTAGGAGCCAGCGATTCTGCGCCACGACGGGTTCTCCGGTCCCACTGCTGGAAGCGATCGACAGGCCAAAGCTAACAGAGGGGAGACCGCGATTCAAATGAGAGAAGGCGCCGAAGTCTCGCCTCGGCGCCTTCGAGGGCCCTGGGGAGGGGGCCCCTGGAGATATCAATGTTCCCCACAGGCGTCGTGCATCCGGTGCCAGTGAAACTGCGTCGTCTCGTCGAGGGGATCAGCTCAGGACCGGACGATTCTCGCGAGCACCGCAGGGAACAATTCGGTTCGCTATGTCAGTACGCCTACGTGACACTGCAACCGGTGTTCCCCGAGCCCTCGGCGGGGCGGTTTTTCTTTGGCTCGGCTTCCGCAGTGTGGCTCGAACTGACCACGTATAACCTACTATTTTACGATAAGATACACGGTTTTAATGATCTCGATTATGGCCCATGAGCGCCCCGACAGGCGTCCACTTCCACGGAGCCAGGCAGGGGGAGGTTTGGAGGGGTTCGGGTGGGGTCTCTACCGCAATCGCGCGGGGGAAAACCCCCAGGCTCATCCGGCCAGAAGGCTCGTCCCGGTCATTTCCGCCGGCTGAGGGAGGCCCATTAGCGCGAGGAGCGTCGGCGCCACGTCGGCCAGAATGCCGGAGCGGAGCCGGAGAGGCTCCCCGCCGGCGACCAGAACGGGCACGGGATTGAGGGAGTGGGCGGTGTGCGGGCCGCCGGTCGATTCGTCGATCATCTGCTCCGCGTTCCCGTGGTCGGCTGTCACGAGCGCCAGCCCGTCCCTCTTGGACAACCGCGTCGATCACCCTGCCGAGGCAAGTGTCGACGGTCTCCACGGCGCGCACCGCGGCCGAAAGAACGCCCGTGTGCCCCACCATGTCGGCGTTCGCGTAGTTGAGGACGAAGAAACCGTAACGGTCGTCCTGGAGGCGCTGCTCGAGCTCCGCCGTGACCTCGAGGGCGCTCATCTCCGGCTTCTGGTCGTAGGTCGTCACCTTCGGCGACGGGATCAGGACCCGGTCCTCTCCCGAGAACGGCGTCTCCTCGCTGCCGTTGAAGAAGTAGGTGACGTGCGCGTACTTCTCGGTCTCCGCGATCCGGAGCTGGCGGATCCCGCGCCTGGCTCACCACCTCGCCGATCGTGCGGCGGAGCGGCTCGTCCGTGAAGATCACAGGGAAGGTGAAGGTCTCGTCGTACTCGGTCATGCAGACGTAGTGGAGCTCGGTCGGCCGCTCGGGCCGCGGGAACGCCTCGAAGCCGGGATCCGCCAGCGCCCTGCGAGATCTGGCGCATCCGATCGGGGCGGAAATTGAACGCGACGACCGTGTCCCCGCGTCCGGATCGCTCCGTCGGCTCCCGCGAGGACCGTGGGCGTCACGAACTCGTCGCCCTCTCCGCGCCCGTACGCCGCGGCGAGCGCCTCCGACCGCCGAAGCGGCGCCTGAGTCCCTCGCCCTGAACCATCGCGCGGTAGGCCTTCTCGGTCCGGTCCCAGCGCTTGTCGCGATCCATCGCGAAGAAGCGGCCCGAAACGGTCGCGATCGCGCCGTCGGGTACGCTCCGCGAGCACCGATTCGGTCGGCCTCGATGGACGCCTCGCGCCGCAGCGGGGCGCCGTGTCGCGGCCGTCCAGGAACGCGTGCACGCGGATCCGGCGCACGCCGGCCGCCGCCGCGAGCCGAAGCAACGCGAAGAGATGTCGCTCGTGGCTGTGTACCCCGCCCGGCGAGACCAGCCCGATCAGGTGAAGCGTTCCGCCCGCTCGCGCCCGCTTCCAGGCGTCGAGGCAGGACCGGGTTTCGCGCCAGCTCGCCGTCCGCGACCGCCTTGTCGATCCGGGTGAGGTCCTGATAGACGATCCGGCCCGCGCCGAGGTTCAGGTGCCCGACCTCGGAGTTTCCCATCTGCCCGGGCGGAAGCCCGACAGCCGTCCCGCAGGTCGTGAGGGTCGCGCTGGGGTGGCTCGAGAGAAGGCGGTCCATGACCGGCGTGCGGGCCAGTCGCACGGCGTTCCCCTCTCTCTTCGGATTGACGCCCCAGCCATCCAGGATCACGAGACCGACGAGTCGCCCATTCCATCCGCTCATGGCGGGCAAAGGTACCACACGGACTCGGCGCGGCCTGGCTCCGGGATCGGGACCTCGTCGAACGTGGTCTTCGCAAACGCCGTTCCGAAAGACGCCGCGAGGCAATCCACGATCCGGGCGCCGAGGAGTGCAGACGGGAGGTTTCCACCGGAAAGCTCAGCGGCCGACCGCGCATGGAGCTCCAGGTCGGACCGATCCGCTGCTTTGTCCACGCGGAACAAGGCGACGTCGCGATGCCGTGAATCGAGGGGCACGGAGGCGTGGCTCAGGGCCGCGCCCCGGGTGAATCGGGACGCGATGCCGGCCACCTTGTACGTCCCGATCCGGACCTCTCCCGCCGCTGCCCGCGCGAAACAGGGGTGCTCCCCGGGGCGCGCGGGCGACCCCAGCGGCTCTCCCGGGTCGATTCGGACCGCGGGGAGATGGAAGGCCCGAAGCGCTTGGGCCAGCGCCTCCGCCACGACCTCCGCGAACGCGCGCGGCCGAAGGCCCCACGGGCCGGGGAGGCTCGCCGCCACGGCGAAGGTAAGCTCTCCGTCGTGGAGCACGGCGTCCCCGCCCGTGGGTCGCCGGACCACGTCGATCCCCGCGGACTCGAGCGCGCGCGGATCCCAACCGAAGGGAAAGGGCTCCGCACGACCGAGGCTCAGCGTGGGGCGCTCCCAGGAATAGGTTCGGAAGACGGCGCGGGCGGGTGCGTCGGCGGCCCACTCGAGGAGCGCGCGGTCGGTGCTCATCTGCGCCGAGCCTGGCGCTGTGGTGTGTGGGAGGTGATACGCGACGGCTCGGCCCGCCACGGGCTGCGTCCTCAGAATCGGAGCAGGCCGAGCCAATTGTCGAGGAGGAACATCACGCGGCCAATCAGAAGGGATACGCGGGCCATGACGGTATATCCATACGACGCGCCAAAGCTGACCATGAGGAAATAGATCCCCAACCGCGCGGTCCCGCCGAGCGCTCCCTTGTGCTCCTTCGAGAAGAAGAAAAAGAGGAGCGTGCAGAGCAGCCCGACGACCAGGAGCCAGTTGTTGAATGTGGTCCAAAGATCACCAGGAACCCAAAGTGGCAGGATCGTGCCGTGGACCTGCTCCACCAGATCACCCTGAGCGAAGCCCGTGATCCGGAGCGCCGGATAGACGCCCAGGATGAACGCGATGGGCCAGCGGGAAAGCCAATCCCCACGCGGGAAGAAACGCGAGAAGAGGAGGATGCCGAGCACCAGCGGAATCAGGAGGAGGTAGTGGCGCTCGTGGGCGAAATCGCCGAAGAGGGGTTGCAGCAAGTTGGGCCAGACAGACGAGATCATCGTCAGGACCACGTAGTATCCCGCCGAAACCCCCACGAAGAGATGCTCGCAGAGCTTGTAGACCGGATTGTCCCGGTACAAGAAGCTGAAGATCCCCAGGGTCAGGAAGGCTGCGATCCAGATGCCTGGTTCGTGGTTCAGGTGCATGGCTGGCCTAGCTCCGGGCGGCCTTTCTCTGCGGCAGGAACGCCAAATTGCCCAGGATGATCATGAACGCGATGAAGACGTGAGCGAGCGATTGGGCATCCATGCCGCGCGTCGCGAGCCCGCGGTGGTCCACAAGTACTTCGTACTCCGCGGCCCCCGCCATGCCGCCCAGCAATCCCTGGAGCTGCCCGGCCTGCAGGTACGGGTAGTACTCGGGCGCGCTCACCGCGGTGACCCCGGCCACCATCGGCACGTGGAATCGCGAGACCACCTGCTGCACCCACTCCTTGGTCCCCGGATACCCCGCGCTGATGCTGACGATCATGCTGATTTGCTGGAAGTTCTCGATTCCCTTCATGACTGGGATCTGCCCCACGGGAATCCCGCGGTTGTCCACCGGGAATGTGCTCGGGATGCTACTCCCCATGGCGGACATGACCAGCTCGTTACCCACCTTGTAGCCGAGATTGACGTAGTCGACGCTCTGCTTCTTCCCATTCTCCGCGGCGGCGATGCGGAGCACGTCGTCGGCGAGCGGCGGGCCGGCCGGGTAGAGCTCAATCCCGATAATCTTGACGCCCTTCCGCATGAGATGACGGACCGCCGCCAGGTGCATCGGGTAGTTCTCGGCGACCGTCCCGGGATCGTAGTCCCCCGCGACGAGCACGGTCGATCCCGCGGGGAGCCGCTCGATGGCGTCAAAGAATCCCTTGGCGCGGTGGCTGGGCAGGACGGGGGCCAGGTGAAATCCAAACAGAAGCGGGAGGATCACCAGCAGGGCGACGCCGAGGAAAATCCAGCGCCGATCCAGGTCGCGAAGCGACGCGAGCCCTTTCACGCGTTCCCCTCCCCACCGCCGTACGTCTTTTCCAGGCCCAGGATCACCCGGATACCCGTGGCCATGACCCCGAGCGCCGCCCCGATCAAGATGCCCCGCTTGGCCGCGTTCTGGGGAATCTCCATCAGCCAATCAGCAGCCTGAGGGAGGAGCGGGTGGATGACGTTCCCGAGGGGAACGCGCCCCAGCATGAGGATGAACGCCGCGATCGCCAGGAGGAGCGCCTCCATCGACCGGATCCGGAACGCTCGAAACGCCGCGGACGCGATGAAGAAAGCGAGGAGCGCGAACATGGTGGCCGCCATCGGCGAGTAGAAGGTGCGGTAGATCCACTGAAACCTCGACGTGACCTCGGTGTACCTGGATAGCTCCGAGAACCCAACCGCCATCGTGATCAGCATCCCGGCGATGAGGACGATCTTGTAGACCCAATCGCGCTCCTTTCGCTGGATCTGGCGCGAGTTGATGCGAAGGAGATTGGCCACGCCGAGGACATACGTGCAGCCGACCACCACGATCGCCCAGTTTTGCATGTCGCTGTAGAGGTTGTGGATCAGAGGGTGCGGCACGAAAAAGCCGATCAGGCAGAAGAGGCCCGAGACCAGGGTGATGATGACCGGAATCTCGCGCTTCATCGTGGGCGTCTCATTGGGTCGCGAAGAACTCCGCGAGCCATGTCTGGCCAAAGGTCAGGAGGATCGCGCCGAGGGTGATGACCACGATGAGGAAGATCTTGACCGTATCCGAGGACTTGAGACTCCCGAGGAGGCGCGAGTCGTTGGAAAGGAGCGCGCTCGCCGCGTAGTACTCCTCCCCGATCAGCGTGTAATCGCACGCCACGACAAAGAACGGCATCTGGTGGACATTCGCGGTCCCCGCGATCTGGATGGCGCCGATCGCGTGCCCGGTCTCGGCGAGGAGGAGCGATTCCGCGAAGAACGCGCCGAGCAGAAGGTTCGCGGCCGGACGCTCCCGGAGCATGATCCCATTCACCGCGGCCACGTATGCGAATTGCTCCGATGTCAGGTAGCGAACCTGGTCGCTCCGGTACGCGTCGGTGCGGCCCACGTCCGCATAGGCCGACTTGACCACTTCCTCCGCCACCGTGTAGACGCCGGGAGAATTCGTCGGCACCATCAGATCGGTCTCGTACTTGGCGCTCATCTTGGCGACCCGGGAGAGCAGGATCATGCTCGCGATCGTCTGGATGTCGTCGATGTCCTGGACGCCCGGGACGTAGAGGACGCCCTTGCCCATCTCGGTCGCCCGCCCGACAGCCTCCTCGATCGCGTCGAGGCCCGGTGATTTTCCGGAAGACCCAGCGCGTTCCCCGTTCCGCCTGCGCGATGTAGTAGAAGAGGAGCAGAAAGAAGATCGTCGAGACGATCAGCACGTTCAGCTTGGTCCTGTCGAACCAGTTCGCGACCGACCGGATGGGCGAGGAGATCTCGGAGTCGAGCTCCGGCTGAGCCGGCTGCGCGATGAGCTGGTACTCGTAGACGGTCCCGGTCTGAGCGCCGTCGTCCCGATAGGTGTGGAGCGCGCCCTCGATCGTCAAGAGAGGCGCGAAGGAGCCCCCGCGCTCCCGCCGGACGATCATCCACTGCCGCGGGGCGGTCCCGGGGGCGGCCCAGGAGAGCGTGACGCTATTGCCGCCATCGTTGGGGGTGTCTTCGGCTTGAATGGGAAACGCGGAGGAAACGGAGGGAACGAGACAAAGCCACGCGAGGAGCGCGGCGATCGCACGGGCCCTACCAGGCTGCTTGCCCAGCACGCGAACGGGAACCCTCCCTACGTGATGCGGCGGCCGGCGAACATCCCCACGGTAGGGGTCAGCGCCGGCGTCTGTCAAGCGCCAACTCCCGGCGGGGTGGACGCTAGGTTTCGATCATCTCCACGTTGGCCCGCGGCAGGATCGTCCGCGTCCCGTCCCCGAAGTCCACCTCGAGAACCCGCACCTTGGCCTCGGTCTCGAGCGCGACCAGCTCGGGCGGCAGCGCCACGACCTTGCCGAGCCTGCCGAAGTGGGGCTCCCGGATGACGCGGATCGTGGTCCCGATCGTCAGGCCCACCATGCTCGGAGTCGTCTTTGTGCTCCTCGCGCGGGGCCGATTCGGTAAGCCTCGGCGCGATGATCTCGGGGCGCAGGACGCCCGCGCGAATCTGCGTGGCGCCGCTCACCGAGACCTTTCGGCCCTCGCAGCTTTTCAGGAGATCGAACGTGCGGGTCGCCATCGGGATCTCGCCGAATCCTTCGGTCACGACCAGCGTGATCCCCTTCTCCTCCGTCCCCGTGATCGCCACGCCCAGGTCGTAGCCCAGGAACTCGCGGAGGTCGTGATCGTCGAATCCGCCGACGACCACCGCCTTGGCACCGAGCTGGATGGCGCGCCGCAAGACCTTCGTGGATACGTGCGACCCGCCGACCAGGACCTTGCCTCTGGCGCTTTCGTCGATCATTCGCCTCTACGAGTGCCTCGCCCGGACCCGAGACCGACGACGTGGAGCGTTCCGGACGTCTCCCCGCCGATGCCGAAGATTCCCTGGATGAAGGTCCCGCGCGTCTCCACCGTGACGCCCTGCCCCTCGTGCACGTCGACCACCACGCCGTCGACGTAGGCGTCGACCTCGACCGGGATCGGCGGCTCCCGGAGGATCGCCTGGCCGGTGACCGTCGAGACGCTCTCCAGCGTCCCATCGGTGGGCGCCACGCACTTGGATCGGAACAGACCGAAGAAGGAGCGGCTCTCGGCGAATGCCTCTCCCTTCTTGACCGGGCGAGCCGACCGGCTTCACCAGACACTCGGGGACGTCCTCGGGCAGGATCCCGAGGATGTTCGCCGCGTTCACCGTCTGCACGTTGCCCGGCAGCTCCGTCCGCGCGACGACGGTTTCCGCCTCCACCGTCTGCCCCCTCTGGACGACAACCGTCCCCGCGAGCGGGAGCTTCCGCTCGCGGCGCACCGTCGCGAACGCGGCGACCTTGAGCCCCGGAGTGTAGGAGTGGGCCATGGCTAGACCTCCTCGCGACGGCCGGGTAGACCCCGAGCGCCTCGTTCCAAGCGGCGAGCTTCGCGAACCGCCGGGCGCGTTCCTCCGGCAGCGCGAACGGCTGGCGTCCGCGGCAGTCCAGGATCACCCCGACGACCCCACCCTTGAGCGTGACCGTGCGTTCTCTACCCTTGCCGGCTCCCACGTCGAAACCCTCGCTCGGGGTTCAGGACCGCCTGGACGGTCTCTCCCTCCGGAACCGGGCACGAGCTTCAGGTCGCCGTAGGGAATCGAGAAGCGTTTCCTTCCGGCCGTCCGCGAACTGTGAGCGTCGCGCGGAGTGCGGTCGCGCCGTCCTTGCCCGGACCCGACCGGCGCGACGCTGGAGCCGAGGCGGATCAGGCAGTCCTTCTCGAAGACCTCGGTCGCCGCCTCTCGGATGCACCGTCGGAGAGCACGCCGAGCTGCGGCATCATGAAGATCGAGTCGACCGCGAGCTCGCGTGACGTCCTCGGGCAGGAACGCGTCGAGCATCATCAGCGCCGCCTGGGCCCGGCGCGGCGCGTGCGAGAGCACGCCGCCGCTGCCGACGAGCAGGTCGAGGTCGGTCCAGGTTGACCAGGGTCTCGCCGCTCGCGGTCTGCTCGAAGGTGTCGGAGATCGTGCGCTCCTGCTGCACGCCCTTGAGGCCGACCGCGAGCGGCTTGTGCTGCTCGAACGCGAGGCGCAGCGCCTCGCGCGCGATCGCCTGCTCGATGATCAGCTCCTCCAGCGTCTGCGGGATCGTGGTCGGGCGGATCATCTTGTTCTTGATCCGGTTGCGCAGGTCGGCCTCGTCCGATCGCGAACGGCACCCAGCGCAGGATGTTCGCGAGCCCGGCCTCGGCCAGCACGTTCGAGACGCGAGTAGCTCATGCCGAGGTTGGCGCTCACCGTGCGGTTGAAGACGTCCTGGAAGACCGAGAACACGTCGGTGGTCGCGCCGCCGATGTCGACGCCGACGACGTTGATCTTCTCCGCGCTGCGCGATCGTCTCGATGATGAGCCCGACCGCGCCCGGGCGTCGGCATGATCGGCACCGGCGACCAGGTCATCAGCTTCTTGTAGCCCGGCGCGTGCGCCATCACGTGCTCCATGAACAGCTCGTGGATCATGTCGCGCGCGGGCGTGAGGTTCTCGCGCTCCAGCACGGGCCGCAGGTTGTCGCACGATCTTGAGCGCGGTCTTGCTGCGCCAGGCGCTCCTCGACGATCTCCGCGCGCGTCCTTGTTGCCGGCGTAGATGACCGGCAGCTCGTAGCCGGCGCCGAGGCGCGCCTTGGGGTCGGCGGCGGCCAGAAGCTCGGCCATCTCGACCACGTGCGGACGTCGTCCCGCCGTCGATGCCGCCGGAGAGCAGGATCATGTCGGGCCGCAGCTGGCGGATGCCGCTTGATCTTCTCGTGCGGCAGCCGGCCGTCGTTGGTGGCGATCACGTCCATCACGATCGCGCCGGCGCCCAGAGCGGCGCGCTGGGCGCTCTCCCCGGTCATGCTCTTCACCACGCCCGACACCATCATCTGGAGCCCGCCGCCGGCGCTCGAGGTCGAGATGTAGAGGTCGACGCCCTCGTTCGCCGTTCTGCGGCGTGATGATCCGCTCGCCGTCCAGGATCTTCCGCCCGGCCAGCTCCTCGACCTCCATGATCGCGTTCAGGACGCCGCGCGTCACGTCCTCGAACGGCGCCTCGACCGTGGTCGGCGCCTCGCCGCGGACGATCAGGCGGTACTCGTCGCCGCGGCGCTCGATCAGGATCGCCTTGGTCGTCGTGCTCCCGCAGTCGGTGGCGAGGATGGAGTTCAGCGATTCCGGCGTCGGGATGCTCACGGTGTTCCCTTTCGCTTGCGGGCGTCGCGCTCCTCGCGCTCCCGGGTCCGGCGCTCCCGCTCCGCTCGCCGATCGTTCTCGTCTCGCGTTTCGATCTTCACCAGCAGCACCTCGATGTTCTCGCGCCGCTCCACAAGCGCCGCGAACCTCTCGTATTCCGGGACCGAAAAGAGGGCCCGGACCATCGGCTCAAAAAAATAGAGCGCCTGGCTCCCAACGAAGGAAAGCGGCTTCACGCTCTCCAAGAAAAGGATCGCCGGAACCGTCATCCGGCGCCGGACCGCGAACTCCGCCAGGCGATCCAGAAGACGCTCATCCTCCGGCGTCAGCGAGGTCCCGCCGGCGCCTGGCGATTCTCCGGCGGGTGCCGGCCGATCAGGTGCGGTTGGATCGGTCCCCGACGCGCGCTTCGACGAACGCCACCACTTGATCGCGATTTCCTCCGAAGAGAAGCCGGACGCCGCGATAGGCCTCCAGCCAACTCTTCCGCTCGAAGGGGCTCAGAAAGACCCCCGTCCGATCCACCGTCATTCTCCGCATCTCCGACCAGGGCCGGGCCCGCGCGACGCCGAGCGACCGGACCTCGACCGACTCATCGGTCAGTCGGTAGGTCGTCGGAAAGAGAAACGACGAGAGCGACGCCACCACGAACGCGGGGGCCGCGATCCCGAGCACCCGATCGCTGGTACCCCGCGCGACCAGCACGCCCAGCACGACCGCCGCGAGAACCAGCACGGCGGCGGCCAAAGGCCGCTCCCGGGCGGGCCACGCGGTCCACGTCAGCTCCCTCTCCTCGTCCGACCGCTCTTCACGCGCCGCCGGCATCGGTCTCGACATCCTGCCACGTCAACGTGAGCCGGCGCGCGGCCCGGGCCTCGTCCAGACGGCGGACCGGCGTCCGGGTTGGCGCGGCCTTCACCGTCGCCGGATCCTCGATCGATTCCCGATCGATCGTGAGCATGGCGTCGGCGAAGCCGTCCAGGCTCGCCTTGGTCTCCGTCTCGGTCGGCTCGATCATCAGCGCCTCGTCGACGATCAGCGGGAAAGTAGGTCGTGGGCGCGTGCACGCCGAAGTCGAGGAGCCGCTTGGCGACATCGAGCGCTTTGACGCCGCGCGCCTTCTGCCGGCTCGCCGAGAGAACGAATTCGTGCATGCAGAAACCCTCGTGCGAAGGCGCGTAGGCATCCTTGAGTCTCGCCTTGAGGTAGTTCGCGTTCAGGATGGCCTCGCGGCTTACCTCCGAGATCCCCGTTCCCCCGAGCGACCGCATATAGCAGAGCGCCCTCGCCAGAATGCCGAAGTTGCCGTAGTACGAGTGGACCCGGCCGATCGATCGCGGCCGATCGTAGGCCCAGCGGAATCGATCCCCTTCCACGCGTTCGAGCACGGGCAGGGGGAGGTAGGGCTCCAGCTCCTGTCGCGCGCAGAGCACGCCGCCCCCCGGGCCGCCCCCACCATGCGGCGTGGAGAACGTCTTGTGGAGGTTGATGTGGGCGAAGTCGAAGCCCATGGCACCCGGGCTCGCGAGCCCGACCATGGCGTTCAGGTTGGCCCCATCCAGGTAGAGGAGCGCGCCCACCTCGTGAATCCATTTCGCGATCGTGCCCACGTCCCGCTCGAAGATGCCCAGCGTGTTGGGATTCGTGAGCATCATCGCCGCGGTCTTCCTGGAGATCGCCCCCCGGAGCGCGTCCATGTCGACGCAGCCATCCCGTCCCGACGGGACCGTCACCACCCGGTAGCCCACCTGGTGGACCGTCGAGGGGTTGGTCCCGTGTGCCGAGTCGGGGACGATGACCTCCTCGCGGGCGTCACCGTGATCTTTGTGGAAGGCCCGGGCCATGAGGATGGCCGTCAGCTCGCACTGGGCACCGGCCGCCGGCTGCGTGGTGATGGCCGGCATCTGCATCACCGCCTTGAGCCACTCGTGGAGCTCCCAGAGGAGCGCCATCGCCCCCTGCGCCGTCTCGTCCGGCTGGAGGGGGTGGAGCATCGCAAATCCAGGAATACGAGCAACTTCGTCGTTAAGCTTTGGGTTGTACTTCATGGTGCAGGAGCCGAGCGGATAGATGGCCTTGTCGATGTGGTGGTTGAGCGTCGAGAGGTTCACGAAATGGCGGACCGCGACCGGCTCGGAGATCTCGGGCAGCGCCGGCGGCGCGCTCCGCCGACGATCTTGCGGAAGGAGTCGCGACTCCCCCTGCGCCGGGACGTCGAGCGGCATGAGCCGAGGTCCACGGTGCCCCGAGACCGAAAGCTCCCGGAGCGTCAATTCCGGCACGCGGCCTCCTCGGCTGGCTTCGCCGCCGACCGAGCCCATTGGGAGAGGACCTCCGTGTAGCGATCCATCTCCTCCTTGCTCCGCTTCTCGGTCACCGCGACCAGGAGGTCGCGGTCGCGGCGGCGATCGAACCGGGCGAGCGGGATCCCGGCGAGAATCCGCCGCTCGAGCGCCGCGCTCGCGAACCCCTCCGCGCTCCCCGGGAGCCGAAGGACGAACTCGCGGAAGTAGGGCGCGTCGCCGTTCACGAGCGAGACGCCCGGAATGGCCGACAGGCGCGACGCGAGGTAGTGGGTCCGCTCGAGGCATTGGAGCGCCACGTCGCGGAGCCCCTGCGCGCCCAGGAGTGCCAGGTAGACCGTGTTGGCGAGCGACATCAGACCCTGATTGGTGCAGATGTTCGAGGTCGCGCGCTCGCGGCGGATGTGCTGCTCCCGAGTCTGAAGCGTGAGCACGTAGCCGCGCTTCCCGTCCAGATCGACGGTGAGCCCGGCGAGGCGCCCGGGCAGGCGGCGGACGTCCGACTTGCGGATCGCGAAGAAACCGACCAGCGGTCCGCCGTAGCTCATCGAGACCCCGAGCGGCTGCCCTTCGCCGACGACGACGTCGGCACCGTCGGCCCCCGGCGGCGTCAGGACGGCGAGCGCCACCGGATCGGCGACCGCGACCGAGTACGCGCCGGCGGCGTGGGCCGCGTCGGTCAGCGCCTTTCCGTCCTCGACGATTCCCTCAAAATTCGGCTGCGCCCAGACGACGGCCGCGATCGACCCTTCTCCGGAGCGCGCGATCGGAGCGGCGGACGTCCGTCCTCCACCAAGCGGGAGGTCCGCCAGCTCGAACCCGCCGGCCGAAGCATAGGTTGCGAGGACCTCGCGGTAGTGCGGGTGAAGGCCCGCCGAGACCAGCACGCGGGACCGCCCGGTCGCGCCGGCGGCGAAGTGACACGCCTCGGCCGCGGCGGTCGCGCCGTCGTACATGGAGGCGTTCGCGACTTCCATGCCGGTCAACTCGCGGATCATCGACTGATACTCGAACATCGCCTGCAGGGTGCCCTGCGATACCTCGGGCTGGTAGGGCGTGTAGGCCGTGGCGAACTCCGAGCGCGAGAGGATCGATCGGAGCGCGGCGGGAATGAAGTGATCGTAGATGCCGCCCCCCAGGAAACAGACGTTCCGGCTCGCGTCCGCGTTTTGCGCCGCCCACTCTTCGAACCGGCGCGAGATCTCGTACTCCGCGAGCGGCGCGTCGAGAGGAAGCGGCCCCTGGATCCGAAACTCGGATGGAATGGCCGCCCAGAGCGCCTCGAGGCTCGGCGCCCCGATCGTCTCGAGCATGGCGCGGCGCTCGACGTCGCTGCGGCCGACAAAGCTCACGTATGGGCCCCCAGGTGCTTTTCGTAGGCCCCCGCGGTCAGGAGCGCGTCCAGCTCCTTGGGGTTCCCGATGCGGATCCGGACCATCCACCCCTTCCCGTACGGCGCCTGATTCACCAGGGCCGGGTTATCTTTCAGATCCGTGTTCACGGCGGTCACCTCCCCGCTCAGCGGGGCGAAGAGATCGCTCACGGTCTTTACGGCGTCGATCGTGCCGAAGCCTTTCATCTGCGTGGCCTTGCTTCCAGGGGCAGGCAGCTCGACGAAGATCACGTCGCCCAGCTCTCCTTGAGCGTAATCGGTGATCCCGATCACCGCTTCGCCCCCTTCCACGCGGACCCACTCGTGTTCCTTCGTGTAGCGGAGCTCCTTGGGAACGTTCATTCCGCTCTCCTCGGTTTGGGCGACCGGACGGTGCCGTGGCGATAGATCGGCCGCGCGCTGACCTGTGCGGGCGTGGCCTGCCCCCGCGTCATGACCTCGACGTGCTCGCCAGGCTTCGCGGCTTCCAAGCCGAGGTAGGCCATCGCCACGGGCTTTCCGATGGTGATGCCCATCGACCCGCTCGTGACGCGCCCGATCGGTTTACCCTGAAACCGGACCTCGCTCGTGGCCCGCGCGATGCGGTCCCCTTCCAGCACGAGCCCGAGCAGCCGGCGCCCGATTCCGGCCGACCTGGCGCGGCGGATGGCGTCGAGCCCGATGAACTCGGGCTTCTCCAAGCGCACCGTCCACGCCAGCCCAGCCTCGAGCGGGTTCGTCGTCTCGTCGATGTCGTTCCCGTAGAGGCAATAGCCCATCTCCAACCGGAGCGTATCGCGCGCACCCAATCCGATCGGTCGGATCCCCTCGGCCTTGCCCGCCTCGAACACCTGATCCCAGAGCGGGAGCGCCCGAGACGCCCGCACGTAGACTTCGAACCCGTCCTCGCCGGTATACCCGGTGCGAGAGACCAGCGTCCATGCGTCGCCCGAACCCGTCTGGAAGGCCTCGTAGAATCCGAGCGCCTTGACGCGATCGCCATAGAGGCGCGCGACGACCGCCTCGGCGCGGGGCCCTTGGATGGCGAGCTGGGCGGTGTCGGCGTTCTCGTCGACGACCTGGACGCCGCGCGGAGCGTGCGACTTGATCCACGCGAGATCCTTGTCGAAGTTCGCCGCGTTGACGACCAGGAGGCGGTCGGCCCCGAGCGCGTAGACGAGCAGGTCATCGATGATCCCGCCGGTCTCCAGGCACATCGGGGTGTAGACCACCTTGCCGTCGGGGATCGTTCCCGCCTCGTTCGTGACCAGGCGGTTGGCGTAGGACGCCGCGTCGGACCCCGTGAGCCGGATCTCGCCCATGTGGGAGACATCGAAGACCCCGACGCCCGACCGCACGGCCCGGTGCTCGGCCAGGATCCCCTCGTATTGGATGGGCATTTCATGCCCGGCGAAGGGGACCATCTTGGCCCCGAAGGCGACGTGACGGGGATAGAACGGAGTCCGCTTCAGAGCGGTCGCGGTATCGAGCATCCTCTTTCCATTGGGACAGTTGCGGCGTGAAAGGACGGGCTACCTTATCACATCCCCGGGGGATTTCAAATTGCGGCCTCGGCCACGCGCCGGGGCGTCCGCGTCCGGCGAAGCAACGGACGGATCGCCTCTCCCGTGAAGGATCCCTCCGTGCCCGCGACCGCCTCGGGAGCGCCCTCTCCCACGATCCGTCCGCCCGCGTCTCCGCCCTCCGGGCCGAGGTCGAGGATCCAGTCGGCCCTCCGGATCACGTCCAGGTTGTGCTCGATGACGATCACCGTGTTGCCGCGATCGGAGAGCCGGTCGAGCACCTCGAGGAGGAGCCGTACGTCTTCGAAGTGAAGCCCGGTGGTCGGCTCGTCGAGGATGTAGACGGTGCGCCCGGTCTCGGTCCGCGAAAGCTCGGTCGCGAGCTTGACCCGCTGCGCCTCCCCGCCGGAGAGCGTGGTCGCGGCCTGGCCGAGGTGGATGTAGCCGAGCCCGACTCCCGCCAGGGTCTCGAGTTTTCGCCGGATCGAAGGAATCGGTCCCAAGAGCTCGAGCGCGTCGTCGACCGTCATCTCGAGGACGTCGGCGATCGATTTTCCCTTGTAGGTAACCTCGAGCGTCTCCCGGTTGTACCGCCTCCCCCGGCAAACGTCGCACGTGACGTAGACGTCCGGGAGGAAATGCATCTCGATCTTCGTACAGCCCATCACCCGCGCACGCCTCGCACCGGCCGCCCTTGACGTTGAAGCTGAACCGCCCCTGCGTGTAGCCGCGGACCTTGGCCTCGGGAACCTGGGCGAAGAGGTCCCGGATGAGCGTGAAGACGCCGGTGTAGGTGGCCGGGTTGGAGCGCGGCGTCCGGCCGATCGGCGACTGATCGATCGCGACCACCTTGTCCACCTGATCGAGTCCGAGAATCCGATCGTGGGCGCCGGGCGCCTCCTTGGCGCCGTGGAGCTTCTTCGCCAGCGCGCGGTAGAGGATGTCGTTCACGAGCGTGCTCTTGCCCGACCCCGACACGCCGGTCACGCAGACGAAGGTGCCGAGCGGGAAGCGGGCGCGGATCTTCTTCAGATTGTTGTGCCGCGCGCCGACGACCTCGAGCCAGGCGCCGCTCCCCGGCCGCCTCGCCCCCGGTATCGCGATCTCGCGCTGGTTCGAGAGGTACTGGCCGGTGAGCGAATCCGACGAAGCGCGGATCGCGTCGATGGAGCCCTGCGCCACGAGGTAACCGCCCCGCCGCCCGGCGCCCGGCCCCAAGTCGACGATGTGGTCGGCCGCCTCCATCGTCTCCCGATCGTGCTCGACCACCAGCACCGAATTGCCCGAGGTCGCGAAGCTTGAGAAGGGTGTCGAGGAGCTTTCGGTTGTCGCGCGGGTGGAGCCCGATGCTCGGCTCGTCGAGGATGTAGAGCACCCCCGTGAGCCGGGAGCCGATCTGGGTCGCGAGCCGAATCCGCTGTGCCTCCCCACCGGAGAGGGTCGACGCCGCCCGGTCGAGCGTGAGGTACCCCACGCCCACGTCTCGGAGAAACTCGAGCCGCGCCCGAAGCTCCTTCTTGATCGGCTCGGCGATCGATGCCTCGCGCGGCGGGAGGGAGAGCGATCGGATCGTTTCGAGCGCGCGATCCACCGACTGCTTCACCCAGTCCGCGATCGAGACGCCGCCCACCCGCACCGCGAGCGATTCCGGGCGGAGCCGAGCCCCGCCGCAGTCGGCGCACGGCCTCTTGGTCATGCAGGCCTCGATCTGCTGGCGGATCGCTCTCCGACGCCGTCTCCCGGTATCGCCGCATCATCTCCGGAATGACGCCGTGAAACTTCCCCTCGTGCGACCAAACCTTCCCGCTCTTCAGACGGAACTTGTAGCGGAGCTTCTCGTCGCCCAGCCCGTAGAGGATCGCCCGCTGGGCGGCCGCGGGCAGCTTGGCGAACGGGGTGTTGAAGGAGATGCCGAGCCGTTTGGCGAACGACGTGAGGAGTCCCCTTGGTCCATGTCCCTTCGGGGTCGCCCCACCAGACGACCGTTCCTTCCTGTAGCGATTTGGATCGATCGGGGATCACGAGATCGGGATCGACCTCCAGCGTGGTCCCGAGGCCGTCGCACGCCTTGCAGGCGCCGTAGGGGCTATTGAAGGAGAACGATCGGGGCTGGAGCGGCTCGTACGAGATCTGGCAGACCGGGCAGACCGCCGAGGCGGAGAGCGTCTCCTCGCTATCCTCCCCGTGGAGAACCAGCGCCATCCCCTCGGCCAGCCGGGTCGCGCTCTCCAACGATTCGTGGATCCGGCTCCGGCGCTCCGGGTCGGCCGACCAGCCGGTCGACGAGGATCTCGATCGTGTGCTTCTGCTTCTTGTCGAGCGTGATGTCGTCTTCCAGCTCCACCCACGTTCCGTCGATCCGCGCGCGCACGTACCCGAGCCTTCGCCACTGCGTGAGCTCCTTTCGGTACTCCCCTTTCCGTCCGCGCACGACCGGCGCCAGGATCTGAAGGCGCTCCCCCCGGCGGGAGACGAGCAGGTGATCGACCATCTCCTGCACGGTCTGCCGCCGGATGGGGCGGCCGCAGTTCACGCAGTGCTGGATGCCGACCCGCGCGTAGAGCAGGCGGAGGTAGTCGTAGATCTCCGTCACGGTCGCGACGGTGGAGCGCGGATTGGAGCCCGCCGTCCGCTGCTCGATCGAGATCGCGGGGGAGAGGCCCTCGATCTGGTCCACGTCCGGCTTCTCCATCTGTCCCAGGAACTGTCGGGCGTAGGCGGAGAGCGACTCGACGTAGCGCCGCTGCCCCTCGGCGTAGAGGGTGTCGAAGGCGAGGGACGATTTCCCGGAGCCGGAGACGCCGGTCAGGACCACCAGGGCGTTCCGGGGGATGTCGAGGCTCAGATTCTTGAGGTTGTGCTCGCGGGCGCCGCGCACGCGGATCAGATCCATCGAAGGGGCTCCGTCGCTACTCGTAGCGCAGCGAATCGACAGGATCGAGCCGGGCCGCCTTCGCGGCCGGGTAGAGGCCGAAGAAGAGCCCGATCGCCGTGGAAGACCCGAAGGCAAGGACGATGCCCCAGAGCGGCACCGCGAAGGTCAGGGGCGTGACGACGTCGATGAGCTTCCCCACCCCGAGGCCGACCACCACGCCGATGACCCCGCCGACCCCGGTCAAGGTCATGGCCTCCACCAGGAATTGCCACAGAATGTCGCGCTGCCGTGCCCCGATCGCCTTCCGTACCCCGATCTCCCGCGTCCGCTCCGTCACCGAGACGAGCATGATGTTCATGACTCCAATGCCGCCGACCATGAGACCGATCGACGATATCACGACCATCACCATGTAAAAGGCGCCGGTGATCTGACCGTAGAGGTCGACCAGCGCCTGGTCGGTGAAGATCGCGAAGTTGTCTCCCTGATTGTACCGGACCTTCCGCTGGCGGCGCAGCACCTCGGCGATCTGCTCCTTGGCCGTGTCGATCAGCTCCGGCGTCGCCGGCTTGGCGTTCAGCACCATGCGGAGCTTGGGGCCGAACAGCTTTTCGAGCGTGGTGAACGGAACCAGGACGATGTCGTCCAGGCTCTGGCCCAGGAACTTGCCACGAGGCTCGGCCACGCCGATGACGGTGAACGGCCGGCCGCCGATATAGATGCTCTTCCCGACCGGGTTCACGTGCGGAAAGAGCGTCTCCACATGGTCGATGCCCAGGACGCAGACCGGCGCCCGGTGTTCCACCTCGGACTCGGTGAAGCCACGCCCATTGTCGACCGCGTAGTTGTTGGTGACCATGTAGTCGGGCGATGTCCCGATCACGAAGGTCAACCGGCTCTCCGTATTTTGGTAGCGGAGGCGGAGCTGCTCGAAATTGAGAGGGGCCACGGCCTCGACGGCGGGACAGGCTCTCCGGATGGCCTCGGCGTCCTCGGGCTCGAACCACTTTCGCCGCCGGAGGCTGTCGGGCATCTCCCCGACCCAAGCACCCGGGGAGAAGGGCCGGATGTACAGCACGTCGGTTCCCAGGGACGCGAGCTGCGCCTTCATGCTCTTGTTCAGCCCCTCGATGATCGAGATCATGGCCATGATCGCCGTGATCCCGATGATCACCCCCAGGATGGTGAGGAAGGATCGGAGCTTGTTCGTCCGCAGCGCGTGGAAGGCGATCGACACGCCTTCGCGGACCTCGATCGCCACGGGCTACTCCTGCCGAAGCGCCACGATCGGATCGAGGCGCGCCGCGCGGGTCGCGGGATAGACCCCGAAGAAGAGCCCGACCGCGGAGGCCACGCCCAGGCTGATCGCGACCGACCAGGGCTGGATGGTCGCCGGGAGCGGCGTCAGGGCGCGGATCAGGAGCGCGATGAAGACCCCCGCCAGCACGCCGAGGATTCCGCCGAACATTGCGAGCACGACCGATTCGCTCAGGAACTGAGAGAGGAGGTCGGAGCCGCGGGCTCCGACCGCCTTCCGGATTCCGATCTCGCGGGTTCGCTCGGTGACGGCCACCAGCATGATGTTCATGATCACGATTCCGCCGACCACCAACGAGATCGCCACGAGCCCGATGGTTCCGGCGAAGATGCCTCCCGTCAGGGTTTGATAGAGCGCCATGTACGTCTCGGCGGTGGAGATCGCGAAATCGTCCGGCTTGCCCAGCGGCACGTGGCGGACCGAGCGGAGCACCACGCGGGCCTCGTCGGAGAGGCGATCGAGGTCGATCCCGGGTGCGGCGCTCACCAGGATGTTGAGCGAGCGCTGGCCGCCGAACATCTTCTGGAACTGCCCGAGGGGAACGATGACGATGTTGTCCTGGCTCTGGCCCAATACGCTCCCGCGCGCGGTCAAGATCCCGACGACACGAAGCTCGTGGCCGGCCACGCGGACGGTCTCGCCGATCGGATCGACCCGGGGAAAGAGCCCCTCGGCGATCTCGGAGCCGATCACGCAGACGGGTCGCCGCCGGGACATATCGGCCTCTTCGAGCGGCCGGCCTTCCGCGGTCTCGTATTTGCCCACGGCCAGGTAGCCGTCGGTGGTGCCGAGGACGCGGACATTCCGAAGATCGACCCGGCCGACGCGGACGCTCTTGTTGGCCTCGGCCTGCGCCACCACCTGATCGGCGAGCTCCATCCGGTCGCGGAGGGCGTCCGCTTCGAACGTCGTGAGGTCGTGGCGCTTGGTCGCCTCGCGGAATTCGTCCTCATCGGTGATGAGGCCGAATTTGTCGATGTAGATGACCCGGAGCCCCTGCTCGAGGATCTTCTCGGAGACGTAGGTGTTCACGCCGTCGATGATCGAGACCACGGCGATCACGGACATCACCGCCACGACATTTCCGAGGACGGTGAGGACGGTTCGGAGCTTGTTGGCTCGCAGCGCCCCGACGGCGATCTTCAGATTCTCGGCCAACGCGATCCACACCTCGCGCCGCGGCCGCCGATCGGGGGTCATGCGGGAGCCGGCTGGGCCGGGCGCGTCGATCGGTCGCTTTCGATCCGGCCGTCACGCAGCCGGACGACCCGGTGGGCCCGGGCGGCGACCTCCTCCTCGTGGGTAACCAGAATCACCGTGTTACCGCGGCGGTGGATGTCGTCCAGGATCGTCATGATCTCGAGCCCGGTCTTGGTATCGAGGTTTCCGGTCGGCTCGTCCGCGAGGACCAAGGACGGACTGTTGACGAGGGCGCGCGCGATCGCGACGCGCTGCCGCTGCCCTCCCGAGAGCTCGTTGGGGCGGTGGTGCGCCCGGTCCCCCAGGCCGACCGATTCGAGCATCGCGCGGGCCCGGTCACGGCGCTCCTTGGCCGGTCGTCCGGCGTAGATCAGCGGCAGCTCCACGTTGTGGAGCGCGTCGGCACGGGGAAGCAGGTTGAATGTCTGGAAGATGAAGCCGATCTCCTGATTCCGGATCCGGGCGAGCTCGTCGTCGTCCCGCTCGCGGATCTCGGTCCCGCGGAGCTTGTAGGAGCCGCTCGTCGGCGTATCGAGACAGCCGACGATGTTCATGAGCGTCGACTTCCCTGACCCCGAGGGTCCCATGATGGCGAGATACTCCCCCTTCCCCACCGACAGCGAGACCCCGTCGAGCGCGTTCACCTCGGTCTCGCCCATTTCGTAGACCTTCCGCACGTCCACGATATCGATGAGGGCGCCGTTCCCGCCGACCGGCTCGATCAACGCGCCTCCTTGCCCTTCGGCTTCTTCGGTTCTTCGATCTTCACCTTTTGCCCTGGTTTGAGCGTGCGGAGGATCTTGTGGGGGCCGATGATGACCTTCTCGCCCGGCTTGAGGTCGCCGGCCACCTCGAAGTCGGTGTCGCTCGCGATCCCCGGCTTGACGCGGCGGAATTCGGCCAAACCCTTCGCGATCACGAAGACACCTCGAATCTCCTCGCTGCTCTTGGAATCCTTTGCCGCGCTGGCGGGCGACTTGCCGCCCTCCTCCGCCTTGGCGCGCCGCGGACCGCTCTTCTTTCCTCTCTTCGAGGCAGGCTCTAGGTCCGCCTGGGTCCGGACCACGACCGACTGGATCGGCACGTAGAGGACGCTGTCCTTGGTCGCGGTCTTGATCTCCACGTCCGCGGTCATCCCTGGACGGAGCGACAGCGGCGGGCGGTCGATCATCACGTCGACGGTGAAATTGGTCTGCTGCTCCTGGGTTTCCTGGTTCTCGATCGAAGGCGAGTTGGCGATTTCGGTGACGCGTCCCGTCAGGCTCGTGTCGGGGAGCGCGTCGACCTTCACTTGCGCGGTCTGTCCCATGGAAATCGCGGAAACGTCGGTCTCGTCGACGTCTGCCTCCACCTTCATCCGCGCGAGGTCGGCAACGGTCAGCATCACCGTGCCCGGATTGTTCATCGTTCCCGTGACCGCGATTTCGCCGCGCTCGATGCTGAGCTGGGTCACCGTCCCGTCGATCGGCGACTCGAACCGGGTCTTCCGGAGATTGTCCTCGGCCATCTGGAGCGTCGCCCCGAACCGCTCCACATCTTCGCGGTTCGCGTCGACGCGGGCGCGATCCGAGTTCCGCTGGGTCCGCGCCTGGTCGAGCTCCTCCGCGGAGACCAGATTCTGCGCGGAGAGAGCCTCCTTCCGCTTCCACGACGCTTCGGACTGCTCGAGCGCCGCTTCTGCGAGGCGGAGGTTCGACCGCGCGGCCGCGAGCGCGGCGGACGCCTCGCGCACCTGGGCCCTGTACTGCTTGTCGTCAATCTGAAGCAGGAACTGGCCCTTGCGAACCCGGTCCCCTTCCTTGACCACGAGCTGGACCACTTGTCCCGGCACCGTGGCGCTCATCTTGACCATCGTTTCCGGTTGGACCCGTCCCGGGGCGCGCACGGTCGAGGAAATCGACCCCTTCTTCACCTCTCCCGCCTGGATGGCGACCTGGCCGCCCGCGGAGCGATTCAGGTTCGAGACCACGACCAGGACGAGCACAAGGGCCCCGGCTCCGATCCACACAAACCGCTTCGCGCGGCTCGTCATTCAGTCCTCTCCTCTGGTTTCGGTTCGACCGGGCTAGTAGCGCTTCGCACCGATCGCGAATTCGAGCCCTGCTTCCGCGACCCGCGCGTCGGCCACGGCCTGGACCAGATTCTGGCGGGCCGTCGCGAGGCCAACCTCGGCCGTGAGGAGATCGAGGTAGGTCCCCGCCCCGAGGTCGTACCGCCCCTTGGAAAACTTGTAATCCTCCTCGGCCGACACGAGTCCTTCTCGCTGCACTTCGATACGTTGGACCGCCTCCTTGAGGGTGAGCCACGCCGTTTGGACCTCGACGGCCACGTCGAGCTCGCGCTGGCGTCGCTGGGACTCGGCTTCGACGAGCGATCCCTTGGCCTGGCGCACGCCGCCCTCGATGGCCAGGCCGTCAAAGATCGGAAGGCTGGCCGCCAGGGACCCCTGCCATTGCGTCGCGTAGCGCGTGTTGGTGACCTCGTCGGGAGGAGGAGGAGCGGTCGGCGACGAGCTGAACAGGTTGACAAACGTTTCCTCGACCTTGCTCCGATTGACGCCGATCTGCCCGGTGATCTTGGGAAGCCGTTCGGCGCGAGCCCCAAAGAGGCTCGAGCGGGCCGCGTTCTCGATCGCCTTGGCGCTCTCGAGCCGCGGGCGTGTGTTGAGGGCTTGGCGAATCGCCTCCGCGGAGTCCGGAATCACGATTCCGATGTCCGAGAGCGGCTCCGCCGCGATCCGCGGCGCCGAGGCGACCCCGAGCACCTGCCGGAGCTTGGAGGCGGCGATCTCGGCCTGACTTTCGGCCTGCAGTCGATCGGCTTGGGTCGACGCCCGACGCGCGCGTGCCTTGAGCACATCCCCCTTCGCCACGGTGCCCACCTGGAACAGGGCCTCCGCGCGCGTTTCCTCGTCCCGGGCCAAACGCTCCGTATCCCGCGCGACCTGGGCCAGGCGATCTGCCTTGAGAAGCTCGAAGTACTGCTGCTTGACCAGGAAGACCACCTGGTTCCGGGTCTCTGCCTCATCGGAATTGCTACCCGACCGAAGAGCGTCCCGCCGCTGCTTTTCCTTGATAGCGGGGACGCTGATGATATTCGATGAGAGGCTCGCCCCGACCGATCCGGAATTCGTTTGTTTCAATAGACCGGTGTAGAGCGTGTCGTTGACGGTGACGCCCCGGAACGAGGAGAATTTGTCCGGCCGAGTCTGGCCCAAGGAGGCATCGGTCGTGAGGGACGGGATGATCCCGCTCCACGCGGAGAGGGCCGAGCCGCTCGCCTGACGGGTCCGCGCATACGCGACCAGCACGTCGGAGTTGTACTGAAGCGCCGTCTGGATGCAGCGCGTGAGGCTCCAGGGCTCCCCCGGCGATCCAGTCAAGACGACCAGCAGGCTCTCGGCAGGTGTCACCGGCGCCAGCCTCACCGTGTCGGAAGCCGCCGGCGCCGTCCCGCCGGGCGGCGGCGCGGATTGCGCGGCCGCCGGCGCGTGCCCCGCGGCAAGGGCCACCGCAACGAGAATCCACAAACAAGCTCTTCCCCGATTCATCCGATTCTCCCAGGTAACGGTTCGAGGCGAACGAAGTCTCACGCCGACCCTATCCATACGTTTGATCTACCGCGTTGGTTTCCAGCGAGTTCCCGGCGGCTCAGCGCATCCCTGCAAGGAGCATGGTGAGGACGAAGCCCGGCAGAACTGCCAGGACCCCGAAACCAAAGCCCTTCTTCGCGAATACGGACACCCCGAGCGCCGAGATGGCGATCGCCCAGAGGGTGAGCGGGTCGGTCATCGTGTCCAGGACCCGCCCCATGTAGCCGATGTCGTCGCCGAACAGGTTTCCGAGTCCAAGCCGGACGTCCATCGTCCCCTTGCTGAGGGCGAGCCCCGCCCGTACCGCTTGGCCGACGAGCCCGATGAGGCTCGCGTAGGTTGTGATGCAGAGGTAGTGCCGGAACGTCAGCCGCGCCCCCAGCATCAAATTTCCCATGAAGAATACGAACCCGGAGCTGACCAAAAGGATGAAAACGATCGCCACCGCCCCGCTCACCGCGCCGATGATGGGGGCCGCCGGGGAGTCGAAGAATTTCTCGACCTGCTCGATCTGTTCGGGGGGCTTCCCCTGAGCTTCCATCTTGGCCACCGCGTCATTCGCGATGACGCCGGAGCGGAAGAGCACGACCGAGAAGGCGATCTGGGCGACGATCAGGACAATCAACGGCATCAGGAAGCGGGGCTTTTCCCGCAAACGCTCGAATGTCTGACGCGGCTGGATAAAGACCCCGAGCGCGGCCTGTAACGGCGAGATCGGAGGCAGCTCCGCAACGGCCACCCCGTCGGTGTGAGGGGGATTCTGCTCAGGCGTCATGTTACTTGTCCTCCGTCAGTTCCAGGACTCGTTTCAAGGTGAACTGGAAAGGTATGGCTACGGTGCACTTGACCGGGACGTCGCGTTCCGCGCCGGGCACGAACTCAAACTCGTAGGCCGCGTCGAGCGCCGCGTTGATCAAGATCTCGTTCGCGCTGGCCGTCGCGACCCAGGCGCGCATGATTCGCCCTTTCTCGTCGATGTTCAGGTTCACCACCACGGTGCCTTCGGCCCCCATGTCCCGCGCCGCGGCCGGGTACTCTGGCTCGACCCTGCGCCTCACTCTGGGCGCCGTGTCGTAGGAGTAGAAGACGGGCGGTGCCTCGTCGTAGGCGGTCCCGGTACCTCCCCCTCTTCCGGTGCCATCCGCGGCACCCGAGCCCCCGTCGCCCGAGCGCGCGGCCGCTTGGGCGGGAGGGATCTCCGCGGCGCCGTTCTGGGTGCGGATCGAGAGATTCGCGACCAGCCGCTCTCGCGGGGGTGTGGGCTCGGCGTCGGCGCGAGCCGGTGGTCCCGCCGGCCCACCCTCTAGCGACGGCACGACGGCGTCCACGATCCGAAGAAAATCAGGCTTCATCTGAAACGGGCGGGGTCGGTACGGCGGCGCGATTGCGAAGACGAGCACGTGCAGCAGAGAGGCCGCGACCAGCGCGTTTCGCATGTCCCCGTAGTAGCGCCGTTTGAGAGGGTGACTCCCGACCAGCGCGCTCACGAGCCGCCCCTCCGATCGGCCACCAGCGTTACCCGAGGGGCGCGGGCGGCCTTCACCTGATCGATGAGGCCCGAGACGGCCCCATACGGCGCCCTCGCGTCGGCATGCAGCGCGATGGTGAGCGCCGGATTTCGCCGCAGCTTTTCGGCCAGGACCCGTCCCACGTCGGAGAGGGAGATCCGGGCGTCGTTGAAGGCCACCTCCCCGTTCGGCCCGAGCGAGATCCGGACCGTGGTCTCCCTCCGAACCCGCTCTCCCGTCGTGATGCCCGGGAGGTGAATGTCGAGGATCTCCCGCGAGCGGATGATCGTCGTGCTCATGAAGAAGATCAGGAGGAGCATCGCGATGTCGGCCATCGACGCGGTCGGGATCATGTTTTGGTGTCGGACCCGCCGGCGGATGTTCACGGCTCGCCTTCCGTCCGGAGCGAGATCTGGCGGGCGCCGGAGAGCTTCACCTGGTCCAGCGCCTCGACCACCGCAGCGTAGGGCGCCGCGCGATCGATCGAAAGCGTGACGACCAGGCCGGGTTGCTCCCGGATCCTCGAGGCCAGGGCGCGCCTCAACTCATTCGATTGGATCGCCGCGCCGTCGAGCGACATCACCCGGTCGCCCGAGATCGTCACGCGCGCGATCCGGTCGGGCCGCAACACGAGCTCCGCCGTGCCGGGAGCCGGCAGGCCGAGCACGATTCCCCGCTCGACGCTCAAGGTCGCCGTGGAGAGAAAGAAGATCAGGAGCAGGAACGCGACGTCCGCGGTGGAGACGAGGGGGATCTCCGGGTGAGGATGGCGCCTTCGGAGAGGCTTCATTTCGTGGATGCGGCGGGTGGACGAACCGTCGTCAAGAACCGCTCCCATTGCTTGGAGTGGGTCGTGAGGGCGTCGATCAGCTCGGCGCCCGATTCCTCCATGTCGATCACAAACTTGTCGATCCGCGAGACGAAGTAGTTGTGCGCCGTCTGGACCGGGATCGCCACGATCAAGCCCGCCGCCGTTGTGATCAGCGCTTCGTAGATACCCGTGGCCACCAACTTCGCCGAGACCTCCTCCGCCGCCGCGATCGCCTCGAAGGCGTGGATCATTCCCGAGACCGTTCCGAGGAATCCAAGAAGCGGCGCGATATTCGCGACCGTGGCGAGCCAGATCAGCCCTCGCTCGAGGAGCGCGGTCTCGATCGACGCCGCGGTGGTGATCGCCTTCTCGACCGCTTCGGGCCCTTTCTTGGCCCGCGCGAGGCCCGAATGAAGCACCGCCGCGATCGGCCCGCGGGTCCCGTGCAGCATCCGTTGCGCCGCCTCGAAGCCATCTTCTTGTAATAGGCGGAGGAGCTCGTTCATGAGCCGCCCCGTGTCCGTGCGCGCCTTGGCGAAGAAAAAGAGCCTCTCCAAAATGATGGCCAGGCCGACGACCGAGCAGAGCAGGATGGGGTGCATGAACACCCCGCCCGTCCAGTAGAGTTCGAGGATGCCGCTCTCGTTCGGGATCCGCCCTGCTCCGCCGCCCGCCGCAAGCGCCACGGCGGCCGGAAGGAGCCCTCCAGCGGAGAGCACAAAAGCGTGGAAATACTTATAATACCAGCGATTGCCGGAACGAGGCATGACCTTAGAGACTAGGCCGCGACGCTGGGGCTGTCAAAGGTATTTGGGCGCCACCACAGCCGCCGAACGCCCCGTCCCTAGAGTCTGAAATCGACCGGGATCTCGACCCAAACCGACACGGGCTTTCCGCCGAAGGTGGCGGGACGAAAGATCCAGCGGGCGATCGCGGCGCGCGCCGGCTCGCTCAGTCCCCCGACGTCGCGGACCACGTTCACCCGCTTCACCCGTCCATCCCTTCCCACGAGCGCGTGAAGGACCACCCGCCCTTCGATCCCTGCGTCTCGTTGCCAATCGGAATACACCGGGCTCGGCCGGAATGTTGGAACCGGCGCCACGTCGTACGCGACCAGGGTGGATTCGCTGGGATCGTCGGCTGCCGAATCGGAACGAGTGAATCCTGCGTTTGGGTTCTGGCGGGGTCCGCCGGGCCGGATGTCGGGACCTTTCGCGATGGGTACCGAGCTCGGCACCTCGATCCGGGGCGGGTCGACAGCCGGGCGAATGATGCCGCCCTCTCGGTGGGGTATCCCAGCCCCAGGCTCAGGCGAAGGCTCGGTGACAACGACCCGAGGAATGGGCGGCTCGGGAAGCAGGATGACCGGCGGGAAGTTCCGTCTCGGCAGGTCGATCGGCGCCCGCGCCTGGAGACCGAGGACGACGACCAGCAGAAGAACATGCGCCGTTCCAGAGAGCGCGAGCCCGGACCCGATGTACCGGCGGGAGTGCTCCTTGAGTTCGCGGGCGCCGATCGGCGCCCAGCCGGGGGGAGGGACGGTCATCGCGGTCATATCGCGTCGACCTTTCTTGTCCCGGCTCCGCCCCGCCGATGGGCGGCGGGGAGTTCAGATTAGCGAGGGGGCCCCGCCTCGATTCGTATCTTCGGATCGCTCAATTGAGATGGAAGTTCATGGGCACTTCGACCCAGACGGCGACCGGCTTGTTGTTGCTGAGCGCTGGCTTGAACACCCACTTCTTGATGGCCTCGACCGCGGACGCGTCGAGCCCGGTCACGCTCCGCTTCACCTTGACGTTCTTGACACGGCCATCCTTCCCCACCAGGACGTGCAGCAGCACCGTTCCCTGAATCTGGGCGTCCCGCGCGAACTCGGGGTAGGTCGGCGTCACCTGGGTCACCGGCACCGGCTCGTCTTCGTAGTAGACAAACTCGCCCTCTCCAGGCAGGTCGTCCGCGGCGATCACGAGACTGTCCCTGCCCGCTCCCCGACCCAATCCAACCGGCGTGAGCTGCGCCGCCAATTCCTGCTGCGTCATGATCGTCTGCTCGGGCGCCAACTGGTCGGGAACCGGAACCGGCGTCCCGATCGTCGGCTTGACGATCTCCTGCGTGATCGGAATCACTGGCGGCGGCGGCGCGTCGGAGAGCGGCGGCGGCGGCGGCAGGGTCTGCATTTTGATTACCCGGCCCGTGTAGGCAGCCTCGTCGGGCGGCTTCCACATGGTGCTGAGCATGTAGAGTCCGATGATTCCGAGGTGGATCCCGGCGGAGATGATCAGCGCCTTTCGCAGCATGCGCTGCGAATTGGCCTTGAGGTCGGCGGCCCCGATCGGGACGCGATCCACGGTGCTGAGTACGGTGGAGGTCACAGCGCCTCGACCTCCTTCTTCTCAGCCGGCTCCAGCGGTGCGAGCGAAAACCGGTTCAGCTCCGCGAATTGGAGCTGATCGATGATGTCGACCATGTATTTGTACTTGGCCCTCCGGTCGATCTTGACGAGGACGACGAGCTTGGGATTCTTCTTCCCCTCGGCCGCGAAGATCCCCTCCAGCGCGTCGAGCTTCGCCTCTTTGTACGGATCCTTGGCCAGCGTCCAAAAAGCACGAACCTCGCCCTTGGACTTGTCGTCGGGGGCCACGACCCGGAGCGTGAGCACGTTCGACTGCGCGATTTCCACCTTGGCCTTGGGATCGGGCGGGAGGTTGATCTCCAGCGCCTGCGGCTTCCGGAATACCGTGGTGCACATGAAGAAGATCAGGAGGAGGAACGCCACGTCCACCATCGGCGTCATGTCGATCTTGACCCCGATGCGCTTGGGTTGGCGCTTCCGCATTCCCCCCTTTTTATGTTTTACGCCGGATTCTGGGGTGTCTACGGCACCCATCGGTCATCACTCCTTCGTATCACTGCGTTCATTCCGCCCTAGATCCTCATCGCGGACTTCTTGCTCGCGACGAGCTCGGTGACGAGGCTGAACGTGATCGTGTTGGTCTTTTGCATGATGGCCATGACGTCTTCCATCGTCCCGTAGTCCGACTCCTTGTCGGCCTTGATCGCCACCCGCAGCCTTGGGTTTCGCCGGCGCTGGTCCAGCACCAGCTGCTCGAGGCTTCCCAGGTCGGTCATCTCTTGCGGATTCTTCCCGAGCTGATAGAGCAGCTGGTTTTCCTTGCCGATTCCCAGGATCAACACATCCGACTCCGGCACCTTGAGATTGGAGTGGCTGTCCGGAAGCTGGATCGGGATCTTTTGCGGCGGATCGAACTGCGACGTCGACATGAAGAAAATGAGAAGCAGAAAGGCCACGTCGACCATGGGGGTCATGTCGATCTTGACCCCGATCCGCTTCATCTTCCTCGCGGCCATGCTACTTCGTCGCTTCCTTGATCGAGATCACCTCGACCACTTCGAGGGTCGCTTCGTCCATCATGTAGTTGAAGTTGTCGATCATCGTCACGAAGATGTTATAGAGCACGATCGAGAAGATGGCCACGAAGAGGCCGCCGGCGGTGTTGATGAGCGCCTCCGAGATCCCGACCGCCAGCTTCACCGCGTCCACCGATCCGGTATGGCCGAGCGCCGAGAACGAGCGGATCATCCCGATGACCGTCCCGAGGAGGCCGACCATCGTCGCGATCGATGCGATCGTGGCCAGTGCGATGAGGTTCCGCTCCAGAAGCGGCACCTCGAGCATGTTGGCCTCTTCCATCGCCTTCTGTACTTCCTGGACCTTAGCGGCGCGATCGATCGGAGCCGCTCGCACCACGGCGTAACGGTCGAGGCCGGCGCGGAGCACGTTCGCGAGCGAGCCACGCTGCTTGGAGCACATGTCGGCCGCGCCCTCGATGTCCATGGCGTCGATCTTCTTGCGGACGTTCCGCATGAAGGTCGGAATCGGGTTCCTTCCCCCGCGCTCTCGAGATCGTGAAGAGGCGCTCGAAGACCAGGGTCACCGACATGATGGAAAGCATGATGAGCATCGCCACCAGCGGCCCGCCCGACTTGATGTATTCGGGCAGAAACATATAGACCACGATGGCGATGGCCAGCGCGGCCACGGCGACTATCGTCAGGAACAAACCTTGTCTCACTGCGACTTCCTCCTGTTCCGGATGGTTACGTCTTGCTCGTCCGAGCGATTTGTCGGGCTAGGCTTCAAGTATGCCTCAGGCCCGACCCGACCGGCAATACCCGCCTACTTGAAGCTGGCGATCGCGTCCTCGCACTTGTCGTGCACGTCAAAGACCAGGGAGAGCTTGGTCACCACGAAGATATTCTGGATCTTCTTGTCCACGGCGCAGAGCTTCATCTGCGCGTCCCGCTTGGCGTAGCTGGTATGTCCGCTGATCAGGGCGCCCAGGGAAACCGAGTTCAAGAAGGTGGTCTGGCCGAGGTTGATCAGCAGCTTGCGATTTCCCGCTTCACTCAGCTCTTTGATCTTCGCCTGCAGCTCGTCCGTCTCCTTGCCGCCCAAGAGCATCCCCTTGGGGGTCAGAATGGTCACATCACCCGACGTCCGGACATCCAAGCTCATCATGCCTCCCTGTGCGCGGCATCCCGCCGCGTTGGCCTACGGTGTTGTGGTGCCCGCGCTTGCCGCGCCGGAGCTCTTCTGGAGCTGCTGCTGCTCCCACTTCCGGATGATATCCAGCCCGCGGGACGCCTCTCGGTTCGTAGGATCGATCTCGAGAGCTTTGTTGAATTCGATCTTGGCGCGCGTTTGATCGCGACACTTGGAGCAGGCCTGCGCGAGCCAGATGTGTCCCTGGACGTGATTGGGTTCCAGTTCCGCCGCCTTGTCGAAGTAGGTTTGGGATTCGGAGCAATTCTCCATGAGCAAGAGCGCGAGACCCGCCCCTCGATACGCGTCCCCGCTGGTGGAGTCGGCCTCGATGGCGCCGCGATAGACGTCGAGCGCCACCGGGAGCGAATCGGGCTCCATGGTGAGCATCGTCTGCCCAATCCAGATCATCGCACGGGCGTCGTTCGGCTTGACGGCCAGCGATTTTCTCAGGATTTCGATCGCCTGGGACTTCTCGGCCATCTGGAGCTTGCAGAGCGCCAAATTGAGCAAGGCCGGCACGAACGTCGAGTCGGCCCGGAGGGTCCGCTCGAAATAGGGGGTCGCCGACGGGTAGTCGTGCCGCGCGAAGAACATGTAACCCAGCTGGAAGTTCGCGTCCTTGGCGAAGGTGGAATCCTGCTCGACCGCGCGCGTCAGGTGCCCCACCGCCTTCGCGGAATCGTCGGCCGCCACGTAGAGGATTCCGACGCGCAGGTTCTCCTCGGCCGTGAGCGAATCGGCCAGCGACGCGTACCGGTCGCAATAGCTGAGCGCGCTGTCCCGCCCCGCCTCCCCCTGCTCCGCATAGAGCTTACAGAGGCTCCCGAGGACCTCGGGGACTTCCGGCTTCAGCTCGTTCGCCTTGGTCAGCATGATGGTCGCCTCGACCTTATCGTTCGGGTCTCGGCTGTTCGCCAACGCTCGTCCCAACTCGAAGTACCCCTCGTACTCCTCCGGCCGGAGGCCGGTGTAGGTCCTGAAATTGTCCGCGGACTCTTTGTACCGCTTCGCGCGATAGAAGAGCCGCCCCGATTCGAGGTAGGCCGGCGCGAATGTCGAATCCTGCTCCGTCGCCTGAATGAAGGCGGCCAGGCCGGCGTTGAATTCGTTCATGCCAACGAGCGCCTTGCCGTAGAGATAGTAATTTTCCGGATTCTTGGGGTCGAGCTTGGTCGCCCAGCCGTACTCCGGCGCGGCGAGGACGGGGATCTTCTTCCGGGTGTAGAACCCGCCGAGGTCGAGCCGGACCCTCAGGTTGTTCGGGTCGGTCTCGCGGGCGCGGATCAGAAGCTCCTCCGCCTGCTTCAACTCCCCCTTCCCCTCCAGGGCCAGCGCCGTGCCGGCGAGGAACAGGGCCCGCCCCTGCTTCAGCAGGGTGCCCTTGCGGAAGACCTTCTCCGCGTCGTCGTAGCGCTTGTCCTCGAGGTAGGCCTGCCCCAGCGCGTAGAGCGAGGGGGCATCCTTGGGACTGTACTTCACCGCTTCCTCGAGCTTCGCCGTCCCCTCGGCCTTCTTTCCCTGCTTGCGGAGCAGCTTGCCGAGACCGGTCAGCGCCTCGACGTACTTGGGGTTCAGCCTGATCGCGGTCTCGTACTCGACTCGGGCGCTGTCCGGCTCGCCGAGACGCTCCAGCGCCGAGGCGATGTAGTAGTGCGGCTTGGGACCGTTGGGATCGAGTCTCTGAGCCTTGGTGAAGAGATCGAGCGCCTCCTGGGTCTTTCCGTCGCGCAGAAGAGAGATGCCCTGCTTGATCATGTCGCTGGAGGAGAGCGCGTAGAGCGGAGACGTGGCCAGCGCGAGTCCCAGAAGAATCGAGGCGGCCACAAGATGGCGCGCGGGCTTCAAGGCACCTCCTCTGCGGTGCGAATGATCTCGATCGGCACGGCGGCCGGGGCATACCCGTGCCGGGCCACAATACGCTGACCGTCCATACCGGAAACGAAGTTGATGAAGTTGGCGGCCGCGCCCCGGGTGGGCCGATGTCGCGATCGAAATCGGAGCGAAGGAGCGGGTAGGTGCTGCGTGAGGAGCGTCTCCCGGTCCAGGGCGACGTACGGAAGCCCGTCGGCCTGGGAGACGCGGAGCATCCGGACGCGCGATCCAGCCTGCTCGGCGTAGGGGCGCGAGACGCACGCGATGGCGTTTCGCCGGGTCGCCACGACCTCCACGACCTCCGCCTCCGTCGGCGGCGCGTAGATCGCCGGGGCGTAGGAGCCCCCGCCCAAGCAGCGTCTGCTCCAGATAGGCGAAGATGCCCCATCGGGGTCCCGCGGTCAGCGCGATGATCTCTCCTCCCTGTCTCCAACCCAGAGGCGCCCAGCTCGTCGCCTTCCCCCCGTAGATCTGGCCCAGCTCCGTTCGCGAAAGCTGCTCGATGGGCGAAGCGGGGTTCACGATCACGGCAACCGCGTCCCAGGCGATCGGAAAGGTCTGCATTCCCTCCCGCTGGACGGCCGCATCGGCTTCGGGATCGGTCAGATCTCGAAGCAGGAGCGACATCGACACCTCGCCGTTCACGAGCATCTCCATCCCTTCAGCAGAGCCTGTCGCCCGAATTTGGATCGAGTCCGCGTCCGGGTAGCGGTCCCTGAAACCCAAGACCTCGGCCCGGATGAGCGGCGCCAAGTACTCGGTCCCCGCGAGCGTCAGCGGCGCGGAGGGAGTTGTTCGAGGGGGGGATGGCGATGAGCAGGTCCCGCAGGCCAGGGCGGCCGCGAGGAGCGCCGCCCGATGATACCGGGCGCTTCGCACCCGGCGAAAACCTCTCACGAGGGGTACCCTACCCGCCCCCGTAACCTCTGTCAATGCCTGGACCTTCCCTCACCCTTCCCGAGCCTCGGAGACCCTACATGCACATACCCCGCGCGGGACCAGTTAATTCCGGGTAACGGGCCCCGAAGGGCTCGGCAGCTGCTCGCAAAAACGCCACCCGCTGGGGTGGCGGCCCGAACCCGGCAACGAGAAGACGGCGCAAGGTAAGCGACCGGCGGGGGGGTGTCAATTCCCATTTCGGCCGCCAGGTACGTCAGGGCCGGAGCCGGTTCAGAAGGCGGGGGAAGGGGATGGTTTCCCGGACGTGATCGATGCCGCAGATCCAGGTGAGCGCCCGCTCGATTCCCATGCCGAAGCCGCTGTGGGGAACGGAACCGTACTTCCGGAGATCGAGGTACCAGCCGAACGCCTCCATCGGAAGCTGTTCCCTTTCGATTCGCCGCGACCAGGCGGGCGTGATCGTCCTCGCGCTGCCCTCCACCCACGATCTCGCCGTATCCCTCGGGCGCCAGGAGATCGCAGGAGAGCGAAAGCCGGTCGTCGGCTGGATCGCGCTTCATGTAGAACGCCTTGATCGCCGCCGGGAAACCGGTGGACGAAGAACGGACGGTCGAAGCCCTCGGAGAGAACCGTCTCGTCGGTTCCGCCGAAATCGCCCCCCCATTCGAACGGCAGCTCCTTCTCTTGGAGTCGGCGCGCCGCCTCGTCGTAGGAAATCCGCGGGAACGGAGCGCGAACGCGCTCGAGCGGCGCCACGTCGCGCTCCAGTACCCTGAGCTCCTCGCGGCGCTCCTCGAGCACGCGGGCCACGATCGCCTCGACGAATCGCTCGATCCAGACCATCAGATCGTCGAGCGTCGCGTAGGCGATCTCGGGCTCCACCATCCAGAACTCGATCAGGTGGCGGCGCGTCTTCGACTTCTCCGCGCGGAACGTGGGGCCGAAGCAATAGGTCCTGCCGAAGGCCATCGCGGTCGCCTCGTTGTAGAGCTGCCCGCTCTGCGTCAAGTAGGCCTTCTCGTCGAAATACTCCGTCTCGAAGAGGGTGGTCGTGCCCTCGCACGCGTTCGGCGTGAAGATCGGCGCGTCGGCGAGGATGAACCCCTCCCGGTTCAGGAAGCCCCGGCAGGCGTCGATCAGCGTATGGCGAATCTTGAGAATCGCGTGCTGTCGCTGGGAGCGGATCCAGAGGTGGCGATGATCCAGGAGGAACGGGGAGCCGTGCTCCTTGGGCGTGATCGGGTAGTCGTGGCTCTCCGAGACGACCTCGAGGTCCGTCACGGTGAGCTCGACGCCGCTCGGCGCGCGACGGTCCTCGCGGACCAGACCGCGGACCCGGATCGACGTTTCCTGCGCGAGGGCGGCCGCGCGGGCGAACACGTCCTCGGGGAGATCCGACTTTGGCCGCGACGCACTGAACGATGCCGCTGCCGTCTCGCACCATCAGGAACTCGAGCTTTCCGCTCGAGCGCCGGTTGTAGAGCCAACCTTCGAGCAGAACCTCGCTGCCCCACCTGTCCGCGAAGAGCCTCGATGCGCGTTGCCTGGGCCGACATCCCTTTCCCTCCAGTGCTCGTATGAAAAAAGGCTTCGTGAGCCCGAAAGAATAGCACGCCGACCGACATTTCCCTTGACACCCCTTTCGCGACGACCCTAACGTGCGGCCGTGGCGCGCCAAACGAATGGCTCCCGTTGCTTGCCCGCGCCCATGGGCCGGCTCTGCTCGCTCGCGGTCGTCGCTTCGCTCCTCTTCGCGGCGCTCTCCGGCTCCGCGATCGCCCAATCGACCACGACCGCCTCGACCGACGCGTCCGCGATCACCGACGCGTTGAACCAGAAGTTCGACGCCGGCGTGACCCGGGCGCTCGCCCCGGCGCAGGCCTGCTATCGACAGGCGCTGATCGTCCTCTCCGCGGGCGGCGCGCCGGAGGCCATTCGCCTCCTCGAGGCCGCGGCCGCATTCGACCCCGCCTTTCCGGACGCCCATTTCACGCTGGCTCGCGTCCTCACGTTCCGCGACCCGGGCCGCGCCGTGGCCGAGGTGACGGAAGGGTTTCGCATTCTGGGACGAAGCTATCCGTGGCAGCGCCACCTGCTCGCAAACGCCGCCACAGGCCTGATGGCGGTCTGGATGATCAGCCTGCTCCTCGCGGTCGCGGGGATCGCGTTTCGTCACCTGCCCCATCTGTTTCACATCGTGCGCGAGCTCCTGAGCCCCGTCGCCCACGCGCGGGACACGGGCCGCGGCCACCGTGACGGCGCTTTCGCCGGCACTCTGGGGACTCGGCTTGGCCCCGGTCCTCACGGTCTTCGCCGGCCTCATCTCGTTCCGCTTCGGGAAGCGGGAGGCGCTCCTCGTGGCGCTCTTCCTGATCTCGGCGCTCTGCCTGACCGGCGGGATCGGCGCCCTCTCTCCCTGGGCCGGCTCGCCCACCCTCGAGGAGCCGAGCCTCCTCGTCGACCGCGCCATGAACTCCGGGTACGACGCGGAGCTCGCGGCCGCCCTCCTCGCGTGGGAAGCGAAGGACGCCAACGAGCCCCTCTTTCCCTTCGCGATGGGATCGATGGCGCGCCGGAGCGGTGACTTCGAACTCGCGGAGCGGCAGCTCACCCTCGCGGCGGTTCTCAGGCCGAGGACATCCTGGATCCTCACCAACCTGGGCAACGTCTACTTCGCGCGCGAGGACTACGCGCGCGCCCGGCAGACCTACGAGGCCGCGGCGGAGGCAGCCCCGAACGCCGTCGAGCCGCACTTCAATCTCGCCCAGGTCTACACCAAGCAGCTCATGTTCACCGAGGCGAGCCGCGAGCAATCGCGCGCGTCGGCGCTCGCGTTCGAACGGGTTCGCGACTTCAGTCGGTGGACCGCTCCGCAGCTCAACCGCACCGTCATGGACGCCTCGCCGCCGCTCCATTGGCCCTCTGGGGGCTCGCACGTCGCTTCGCGCCCGCAGCGCGGACCGAGCGCCTACCAGGGGAACTTCCTGCTCCAATGGGTCGACCACCTGGCGCCGCCCGCGCCCTTCGCGCTCGTCTTCATTCCGGCGCTCTTCCTGATCTTCGCCGGGGTCGGCCAGCTCCTGGGCCGGAGCCTTCCCACCTACTACTGCTCCAACTGCCAGAAGGTGGTCTGCCGCCGCTGCGTGAAGCGGATGCAGCAGCGCGCCTTCTGCGACGATTGCTTCAAGGCGGTCAAGGAGCTGAAGTCCACCGAATTCACACGGCTTCTGCTGACCCGGAAGGGGCAGAGCGCCGCCCGGCGGAGGACGACGGGCCAGGCCATCCTGACCTTCCTGCTCCCGGGCGCCGGCCAGATGCTGCGCGGCGCGACGCTCTCGGGATTCCTCGCGCTGATCGTCATGAGCTTCGCGGCGATTCTCGTCATCTGGAACGGCGCGATCGTCCCTTCGCTCGACGTGCTCGCCCTTCCCGATCGGCGGCTGGGCGAAACGGATTCCGCTCGTGCTGCTCTTCCTGATCATCTACGCGGTGACGGTCTTCCGCTACTTCGCCACGACGACCACCAAGGTGGAAGCGCTGACGCCATACCTCGATCGCGACGGAGCGGCGGACGTTTCCGCGGGCGAGGCGCGAGAGAGTCGGGAGGTCCTGAAATGGCGCTCCAGGGCAATCTCGACGACTTCAGCCTCCCCGAAATCCTCCAGCTGATCGCCGTCCAGCAGAAGTCGGGCGTGCTCAAGCTCACGGCGGGCGAGGACGTCGCGGTCGTCTTCTTCGAGGCGGGAAAGATCGTCTCGACGCGGGACCGACGGAGGAACGCGCAGGATCCGCTCAAGCCGTTCCTGGTCCGGACCGGGCCATCTGACCGAGGCCCAGCTGCGCCAGATCGAGACCATCGAAACCGAGAGCCGGCGGGAGCTCACCGACATCCTCCTGAGCGGGAACTACATGACCCAGGACGCGTTGGGCCACGCGCTGGAGCAGCAGATCCAGGACACCCTCCACCAGCTCCTCACCTGGAAGACCGGCTCCTACCACTTCTCCGGTGACGGCGCGGACGGTCCCGAAATTCGCCGTGAACGTCCGGCTGAACACCGAAGGGCTCCTGATGGAGAGCATGCGGCGGATCGACGAGTTCGCCCGCTACCGCGAAACGTTCTCGTCGCCGGCCATGGTGCTCCGGCCGAAGGCGCTCGCCCTGCCGCCCAAGGAGATGTCCTCGCAGGAGCAGCGGATTCTGCCGCTCGTCGACGGTCTCAGGCCGCTTCGCGACCTCATGGCCCAGTCCAAGCTCGTCGAGTTCGAAGCGTACGAGGCGCTGCACCACCTGCTCGACCTCGGCGTCATCGAGATCACGCTCGGGGCCGCGCCGCCCAAGGTGACGCCGATCGCGCCAGAGCCCGCGCAGGTCGCCGCGGCTCCATCATTCAGGCGGGCTCCTGGCCGCGGGGGTCGCCGCGGTCGCCGTGATCGTCGCGGTGGCGATCGCGCTCTGGGTGACGCCGACGCTGCTCTCTCAGGCCGCGCGCGCGGGAGCGCCTACCGCCGTTCCCAATCCTCCGGAGATCGCGCTCGTCGACGAGGCCGCGCGCGTCAGCCTGGCGCTCGAGACCTACCGCCGCGTGCGGGGCGAGTACCCTTCCGACCTCGAGACGCTTGGGCGCGAGGGGTTCCTGCCCACCTCCATGGCCTACTCGGCGGCCAAGCACTACCAGTACCAGAGCGACGGCGCTACGTACTCGCGCGTTCTCCGCTGAGCCGGGCGAGCGCCGCGGCGGCCTCGGCCGGCGCGATCGCTCGAAGGCACCCGTACCCGATCGGGCAGGTGCGTCGGTAGCAAGGCGAGCAGGGATAGGCCGCGTACAGATTCGCCACCCACGGAACGGATGACGACGTCCAGACGGGGCTCGTCGACCCAAAGATCGCCACCGTGGGCCGGCCGAGCGCCGCGGCGAGATGCATCACCCCCGAATCGTTGGAAATGACCGCGGCCGCGCCCGCCAGTACTCCCACCAATTCGGGAAGTTGGGTCGATCCCGCGAGGTCCAGGGCGGCGGCGCCGGCCCGGCGAACCCCTGCCGCCACCGCCGCGGATGCCGCGCGATCTCCCGACGCCCCGACGAGAACAACCGCGCGGCCCGACTTCCGGGCGGCCCCCGACGCGGCCTCGACAAATCGGTCGGGATCCCATTGCTTGGCCGGGCCGTAGCTCGCGCCGGGAGCGACGACGAGGTACCCGGCATTCCCCAGTCCCGCATGGTCGAGAATCGCGCGGGCTCGCATCGTCTCTTCGGGCAGGGCCTGGAGGGATGGAATCGCGGCGGGCTCGGCCAGTCCCGCGGCGGCGGCCAGAACGCGATATTCCGCGGCGCGCGACGCGCTCCGCGCCGCGCCCGAGCGCCGCACGCGGTGCGTGAGCCAGGGGCTTCTTCCCTCCGCGGCGTAGCCGATCCGTACCGGCACCCCGGCCAGCCAGACGAGAAGCGCCGAGGAGAGCGAGTCCGTGAGAAGGAGCGCCGCCCGCGGCTTGGACGCCCGGATCGCGTCGGCCGCCCGAAAACGGCGGTCGCGACTCACCGCGACATAGCGGATCAAGGGGAAGCGCGGCGCGAGAATGCGCCCGGAACGGCTCCGGCCCGACGAAGACGGCGGGCTCGAGGGAGGCCGATTGGAGGACCGGGAGCGCCAGCACCAGATCGCCGAGCCAATTGGGGATCCGGACCAGGAGAGGCGGGCGGCCGGGCCGGCTCATCGCGGCGCCTGGGTCCGCGTCAGCGAACGATGCCGAGGCTTCGCCCCACGTCCTCCAGGATGGAGAGGGCGCGGTCGAGCTCGCTCCGGACTGTGGGTCGCGGTGACGATCGTGCGGATTCGCGCCTTTCCCTTGGCCACGGTCGGGATAGCCGATCCCCTGCGCGAACACGCCCGCGCTCGAAGAGCCGGTCCGAGAACTTCATGGCCAGCTCGGCCTCGCCCGACCATGATCGGCGTGATCGGCGTCTCGCTCAGGCCGGTGTCGAAGCCGAGGCCGCCTGAGGCCCTTCCTGAATCGCTCGGTGTTCGACCAGAGGCGAGTGATCAGCTCCGGCTCCGCCTCGAGCACGTCGAAGGCCGCGAGGCATGCCGCCGCGACCGCCGGCGGGTGGGAGGTGCTGAACAGGAAGGGCCGCGCGCGGTGGTAGAGGTAGTCGATCAGGGTCTTCGACCCGCAGACGTACCCGCCCAGAACGCCGATCGCCTTGGAGAGCGTTCCCACCTGAATGTCCACCTGGCCGTGAAGACCGAAAGTGGTCGACCGTGCCGCGTCCGGCCTTGCCCAGCACGCCGCTCGCGTGGGCGTCGTCGACCATCATGATCGCGCCGTGCTCCCGCGCGAGGGCCGCGATCTTCGGCATCGGGGCGATGTCGCCGTCCATGCTGAAGACCCCGTCGGTGATCACGAGCCGTCGCTTCACGCTCGCCGTCTCCTCGAGGAGCTTCGCGAGGGCGTCCACGTCCCGATGGGGAAAGACGCGGATCGCGGCGCGGCTCAGGCGCGCGCCGTCGATGATGCTCGCGTGATTCAGCTCGTCGGAGAGGATGAGGTCATCCTTTCCCAGAATGGCGGCGACGGTCCCCGCGTTCGCGGCGAAGCCGCTCTGGAAGACGACCGACGCCTCGGTCTTCTTGAAGGTCGCGATCCGGCGCTCCAGCTCCATGTGGAGCTCCATCGTCCCGGCGATGGTCCGCACCGACCCGGAGCCAACCCCCAGCTCCTTCACCGCGCGAAGCGCGGCCTCGCGCAGCTTGGGGTGGGTGGTGAGGCCGAGGTAGTTGTTCGACGAGAGGTTGATGACGTCCTTCCCGTCGAACTTCGATTCCGGGCGCTGCTCCCCCTGGAGGACGCGGAGTCGCCGATGGAGCCCCTCCGACCGGAGCTGATCCATCGCGCTCGTCGAGGAACTCGAGCGGATCCTTCTTCTCGGTGGCAGGGCTCATGGATGGTCCTTCTTCAGCACGATCTTGCCCGCCTTGCCGGAACGCTGCAGCTCCACGGCGCGGTCGAAGTCCTCCCAACCCAGGACGTGGGTGATCACCGGGCGGATGTCGAGCTTGCCGGACAGAAGCAGCGCCTCCATCCGGTACCAGGTGTCGAAGATCCAGCGTCCATTGATCCCCTGGACGGTGGCTCCGCGAAAGATGATCTCCTTGGCCACGTCGATCTCGAGAGGCTTGGAGGGAATTCCGAGGAGCGAGACCCGCCCGCCGTTCGCGAGCGCCTCGAAGCCGTCCCGGAACGCCCCGGCGCTGCCCGACATCTCGAGCATTCCGTCGACCCCGTCGCCGCCGGTCGCGTCGCGAATCGCCGACACCACCGCGTCCCGCTCCACGTTGAGCGAAAGATCGGCCCCCATCCGCTCCGCGAGGTCGAGTCGGACCGGGTTCTTGTCGATCGCGACGACCCACGCGGCCCCCGAAGCTTTGAGAACGCCGACGGCGAAGCAGCCGATGGGGCCGCAGCCAAAAACGGCGAATCGAAGCCCCGCCACCGGGCCGGCGAGCGCCGTGTGCACGGCGTTGCCGAGAGGATCGTGCACCGCCGCGATTTCGTCGGTGATCTTCGGATTCAGCTTCCAGACGTTCTGCTCGGGGATCACGACGTAGTCGGCGAAGGCTCCCTGGCGATCGACGCCGAGAATCTGCACGTTGTTGCAGAGGTGCGCGAGTCCCCGACGGCAGGAGTAGCAAAGGCCGCAGTAGATGTGCGTTTCGCCCGTGACGCGGTCGCCCGGCCGAACCAGGGAAACCTCCGGCCCGACCGATTCGACGACCCCCGTGAACTCATGCCCCGGGATGAGCGGCGGACGGATGCGCGACTCCGCCCAGCGGTCCCACTCGAAGATGTGAAGGTCGGTTCCGCAGATCGCGAAGGCGGTCACCCGGATCCGAACGTCTCGGGGGCCCACCTTCGGGATCGGCGCGGTCACTCGCTTGAGCCCGGGCTCCGGCGCCGACTTCTCGATCGCCCACATCATCCCCTGCGTCACCTCGCGCCCCTTCTCCGTCCGAACGGCCACGTGGGTCTCCTCTCCGCGTCTCCCTGGGGGTTGCTGCCGGAGGCGATTATGGGTCGAGGGGTATCGGAATCAAGCCAAATCCCGCCCCGATCGCATCGTCCATGGCCGTGCCGGATCAGTAGCCCCTCGCTCGATCGACCTGGTGTCTCAGGGGAAGCCCCCCACGGAACCGGCGCCAATTCTCCGCGAACTCGGCCGCCAGGGGGTGCGCCGTGCCGATCCCCGCGACGTGCGGGGTGATCCAGATGGCCTCCACGCCCCGGAGCGGGCTTGTTGGCGGGAGCGGCTCCTCTCGGAACACGTCCAGAATCGCGCGCGCGGGCCGGCCCCGGCCGATCGCATGCAAGAGGGCCGCCTCGTCCACGGTGGAGCCCCTCGACACGTTGACGAACGTGGCGCCGTCCCGCATCCGCGCGAAACGATCGCGGTTCCAGAACGACTCCGTCGCCGGCGTCTGGGGCAGCACGTTCACGACCACATCGGCGCGGCCGAGGCAATCATCCAGCGCGCCGGGACCATGAACTCCCTCTTCGGCCGGGCCGGCCTGGTGCTCGCCCCGGCGGATTCCCTCCACCCTCATTCCGAACGCGCGGCCAACCCTGGCGATCTGCCTTCCGATCGCCCCATACCCCACGACGAGGAGACCGCGACCCGCGAGCGTCCCGGGGGTCCACCGCTCCCAGCTCTTCTCTATCATCTGTCGAAGCGACTTCGCCGCGTCCAACTCGCGGGCGAGCAGGTAGCCAAAGACGTACTCGGCGATCCGCTCTGGAAAGTCGCCGACCGTGCGGGTGAGGGTTACGCCCTCGCGCCATTCGGGTCTCGAGAACCAGCCCTCGACGCCAGCCCAGCCGCTCTGGATCCAGCGGAGCGCCGGTACATGGAGAGGCGCGGGGGGAGGCAAGCTGGCGCAGAACCAGACCTCCGCCGCTTGAACGTCGGGATCTCCCGGCGTGATCCAGGCGAGCGGCTCCCCCAGAATCTCTTCCACCTCACGCGCGACGAGCTTCGCGTCGGGGTGGGTCACTAGGACTCGCGTCACGGGGCCCGCCCCGGGGCGAGCATCGAGCGAAGCTTGGCCAACGCCTGGTCCGGCGTCAGCCGCTCGAGGCACCCGTGGTGTCTCAGCGGGCACCGACGCTTTCCGTGCACGTCGCAGGGGCGGCAGGAGAGAGAGATCTCGACGACGGCGTCGCGGATCCCCTGCGGCGCGAATCCAAACGCGGGAACGGTGCTTCCGAAAATGCCCAACGCCGGCACGCCGAGCGCCGGTCCCAGATGGAGCACCGCGGAATCGTTCGAGACGATGGCGGTGGCGAAGGAGGCGAGCGCCGCGGCCTCCCGGAAGTCCAGGGTGACGATCTCCGCCTGACGCGCCGCCGGAAGGAGCGCCCGGAACTCCGCTTCCAGGGCGGCCTCGCTCGGCGCGAGCGCGTAGCGCACACCCAGGCCGAGATGCGAGCGGATCGAGTCCCCCAGCGACACGAAGTGCCGGGCGGGCCACCGTTTGGTCTCCCAGCGCGCCCCCACGCCGAGGAAGACGAAGCCCTGGGCGGCCTCGGCTTTGAGGAGCGCTTCCGCGCGGGCCCGCTCGCTTGGGGTGAGCGCGTGCCTGAGCCAGGGCTCAAGCGGCAGGTTGTTCGAAACGCCCGCGATCGATCGGTAGGTCGTGAGGATCGGCGGCACGGCCTCGGGGCGAAGCCACCGGGCGTGGACCAGGAGCCGGCGGCGGAGCGAGTACTTGGGCGCGAGGGTCCGGCGCGCGCGCTCGAAGGCCCCGACGATCCGGGAGGAGCGCCAATTCTGGTGGAGATCGACCACCTCGTCGATCGCTTCGCGCCGAAGCGCCGCCACCAGGTCGCCGAGGGCGGCCCGCACGCCGAGGGGCGCCGGCGCCGCGGGGTCGCTCGTGCCGTCCTCGAGCATGTAGAAGCGGTCGATGTCGGGATGTCCGCGGAGCGCGCCGGCGTAGCGCTCCTTCGTGACGAAGACGACGTGGCGACCCGGATCGGCCGCGCGCAAGAACGTGGGAACGTGGGCGGCGAGGAGCACGTCGCCCAAGGAGGAGAACCGGATCACCGCCGCCGGCCCGCGCGGCACCGATCAGCTCGCCCGGTTCTGCGCGGAAATCTCCGCCTCCGCCAAGCGGAATTGGAGTCGATGGAGCTTCTGGTAGAGGCCCGGCGAGGCGACGAGCTCGGCGTGCGTTCCTGTCTGGACGATCCGCCCCTCGTCGAGCACGAGGATGCGATCCGCCCGCTGGATCGTCGACAGACGGTGGGCGATCACGAAGGCGGTGCGCCCGGTGAAGAGCGCCTCCAGCGCCTCCTGCACCAAGAGCTCCGACTCCGAATCGAGGCTCGAGGTCGCTTCGTCCAGGAGGAGAAGGGGGGGGTTCTTGAAGATCGCCCGCGCGATCGCCAGCCGCTGCCGCTCTCCCCCGGAGAGCAGCACGCCGCGATCGCCGATCTTCGTTTGGTACCCCTCGGGCATTTCCAGAATGAACCGCTCCGCGTTCGCGGCGCGGGCGGCGAGCCGCACCGACTCCTCATCGGCGTCGGGGACGCCGTAGGCGATGTTGTTCCAGACCGTGTCGTTGAAGAGGATCGACTCCTGGGTCACGACCCCCATCATCCGGCGGAGCGACGCCACCTCGAACTCCTTCAGGTCCACGCCGTCGAGGAGGATCCGGCCCTGCGTCGGGTCGTAGAATCGCGCGACCAGGTCGACGAGCGTCGACTTCCCCGCCCCGCTTGGGCCGACGAGCGCCACGACCTCCCCGGCGCGCACGCGGAACGAGACGTCGTGGAGCACGTCGGCCCCGGAGCCGTAACGGAACGAGATGCTCTGAAATTCAAACCCCTCGCGCACCCCGCTCGCCACGCGTGGATTGGGGACGTTCGCGACCGTCGGCTGGGTGTCGAGCAGACGGAATATCCGCACCGCCGCGGCCAGCCCCTCCTGAAGGGTCGCATTCACGTTGCTGAGCGACTTGAGGGGGTTCATCAGCTGGAGCATGGCAAACAGAAAAATGAAGAACTGCTGCGGCTCCAGAGCCCGCTGGAGGAGGATCTCGTGCCCGCCGTACCAGAGAACCGTGGTGGCCGCGACCACGCCCAGATACTCGGAGAGAGGGCCCGCCATCGCGCCGAGCCGCCGCTGTTTCACGAAGGAGCGGAAGTAATCCTGCGGCGGCCCGCGCGAACTTTTGCTTCTCGAACTCCTCCATGGAAAACGCCTTGACCACCCGGATGCCGGTGAGTGTTTCCTGAAGTATGGAGTTCAGATCGGCCATCCGCTCCTGCGTGATCGTGCTCCGACGGCGGAGCTTCTTCCCGAGCCAGACGATCAGGGCCACCGAGGGCGGCACGACGATCAGCGAAAGAAGCGCGAGCTTCCAAGAGGTCCAAAAGATCCAGAAGAGACAGACGACGAGGAGGAGGCCGCTCTTGATCAGATTGCTGAATCCGGCCGCGAGCGCGCCCCGAACCAGCGCGATGTCGTTGGTCAGGCGAGAGAGCAGCGCCCCGGTTCGTCGCGAGTGGAAGAACGAGAGCGAAAGCTGGTGCAGATGGCCGTAGACCTCGTTCCTGAGATCCCGGACCACAGCCTGCTCCACCCAGACCGTCAGAACGCTCTGCAGGTAGTCGAAGAGGTTCTTGAGCATGAATACGATGAGGAGCGTCAGGCAGATGCGGTTCAGGGAGCGGATCGGATCGCCGATCAGGAAGAAGCGCTCGAACGCGGTTCTCAAGTCGCGCTTCCAATCGTTGAAACCCGCGGCCAGACCCCTCGACCCGGCCGCGGCCGACGACGTATCGGACGCCGCCGGGGACGACGCCGAGAGATTGGGAACCTCGGGCAGGCCGGGAATCGCCCCACCGCGCGCGTCGACGCCGCCCGGCCGGGAAGCTGGAACCGAGGTCGCGACCGAACCCCTCGGCGTGAACAGAATCTTCACGAAGGGCGAGATCATGCCGATCGAAATCCCGCTCGTCAGCGCGAAGCCAACCATGAGCGCCGCCGTGCCCACAAGCCTGCCCCGGTAGGGACGGAGGTATTGGAGGAGGCGGAGCGAGGCGCTCTGATGCTTTGCCCTCGAGCGAGGCAATGCGCGCCTAGTCGAGGGCGTCGCGCCGCTTGGGGGCGATTCGATCGAGCCAGTCGAAGTTCTGGACGAAGGCCTCGTCGAAATCGTAGCCGCGGGCGAAGTCGCTCATCGTATCGGACTCGGTCTTGCCGAGAAGCCCCTGCTCCACGAGCTGGAAGACGATCTCCCCGAAGTCCTCGGTCCGCCCGACGCCCCACTGCTCGAAGACGGTCTTGGCCATGGGGCCGAACCGGGCCAACGCCAGCTCCCGGATCCCGCCCAGGAGCTCTCGACCGGAGACGTGGCGCACTTCCTTCAGATGCTCGACGGTGTGGTGGACCGCGTCGAGCGTGAACCGATAGGCATTCGGCTTGTAGCGCCCGTGCTTCTGGGCCACGTCGAGGATCGCATTTTCGTAATCGATCGCCATCTCAGCGCACATCCTGCCGGGTGAGCAGCGTATCGCGGCGAAAGCGGCGGTCGTCGAGCTTCGGGTGGTCGACGTTGTAGTGGAGCCCGCGACTCTCTTTCCGCCGCCGCGCGCAGGCCACGATGAGGTCGGCGACGAGCCCGATGTTCCGCAACTCCACGAGGTCGGCGTCGAGCCGATATCGCCAGTAGTCGCCTTCCGTCTGATCCCGGAGCACCGCCACCGTCGCGGCGGCGCGCGCCAATCGCTCATCATTACGGACGATACCCATATAGTCCCACATGGCCCGCCGGAGCGCATCCCAATTGTGGTCGAAGATGACCTGCTCCTTGGCCCGGACCGCGCCCTCGAGTCGCCACGCGGGCAGGCGCGGGAGCCGATCCCGAGTTTCCGCCGCCACTTGGCGGAGGACGGCCCGCCCCGCTCGCCGTGAGAAGACCATCGCCTCGAGGAGCGAGTTGGACGCGAGGCGATTGGCTCCGTGCACGCCGGTGCAGGCCACCTCGCCGCAGGCGTAGAGCCCCGGCAGGCCGGCCCGGCCCTCCAGGTCGGTGACGATCCCCCCACACATGTAGTGCGCGGCGGGCACGACCGGAATGGGATCGTGGAACACGTCGTACCCCAGCGAGAGCACCCGCTTGGTGATGTGCGGAAACCTCCGCGTGAGGAGCCGTCGACCGAGACGGGCCAGATCGAGGAGCACGAACTTGTCGCCGCGGCGCTTCATCTCGAAATCAATCGCCCGGGCCACCACGTCCCGGGGCGCCAGATCCCGGAGCCGATGATAGCGGTGCATGAACGGCTTTCCGTCGGTCGTCAGGAGCTTCGCCCCCTCCCCGCGCACCGCCTCCGAGATGAGGAACGATTTGGCGTCCGGGTGATAGAGGCAGGTGGGATGGAATTGCATGAACTCGAGATTCGCGACGGGCGCGCCGGCTCGAAAGGCGGCGGCCAATCCATCGCCGGTCGCGATGTCCGGGTTGGTCGTATAGAGGTAGCTCTTCCCGCATCCACCGGTCGCGAGAACCGTCGCGCGGGCGGCCGCGGGAACGATCGCACCGGTCTCCCGGTCGAGCACATAGGCGCCCCAAACGCGGTCCCGGGAGCGCCGTCGCCCCGCGAGGTGCTTGGAGGCGAGAATCAGATCGACGGCGACGTGGTTCTCCAAGATCTTGATCTTGGGATGGGAGGCGGCGCGCTCGAGCAAGACCTGCTCGATCGCGTGTCCGGTCCGATCCCGGGCATGGACGATCCTCCGTCGCGAGTGCCCCCCCTCGCGCCCGAGGGAAAGAAGGCGGGGCCGCTTGGGATCCCGGGAGAAGCGGACGCCGAGCGAGATCAATCGCATGATCTCGGTGGGGCCCTCCTCCACCAGGACATGGACCGCCTCCGGATCGCAGAGCCCCTGACCGCACTCGAGGGTGTCCCGCTCGTGGATCGCGAGCGCGTCATCTTGGCCCAGCGCCGCCGCGACGCCGCCCTGGGCGTAGTTGGTGTTCGATTCCGAGGCGTCCACCTTGGTCACGATCAGGACCCGCGCGAATTGCGCCGCGTGGAGCGCCACCGAGAGCCCGGCGATGCCGCTCCCGATGACGAGCACCTCCGCTTCCAGCTGATTTCCAGACGCCCTCTTCATCTCCGAAGCACTCCATCCTCCGCGTGGACTCCGGTGCCCCGGGCCGCCATCCCTCGGATCCGCTCCACGAGTGTGTCGACAGGGTCGAGGGGCCTTAGCGAGGTGCGGAGCACCCGGACGGGAATCGCCGTCGGTGGCATCGACGGCCAGCGGGGCTCATCCTTCTCGGTGATCAGCCCCAGGGCCGCCCCCGCGCGCGCCGCGGCCCGAAGCGCGCGCAGAAGCTCGGGAGCGCTCCACCGCGCGTGGTCCGGAAACGTGGCGTGGCAGACGAGATCGATTCCGGCCGCCCGCGCGAAGCGCGTGAGCCGCTCCGGCGAGCCAACCCCGGAGAGGAGCGCCGTCCGAGGACCTCCGCTTCGCCATGGCTCGATCGCCGTTTCTCCGATGGCGGAGGTGCCGTCCAGAACCCGCGCGAATCGAAGCACCGCCGCGGCGGGGGCCATCTTCTTGGCCCAAGCGACCGTCTTGCCGGGGATCTCCTCCTCCCCGCCTTCCAGGACGAACGCGAGAACCCGGGCCTCGCGAAGCGTGGCGGCAGGGCGACGAAGCGGCCCCGCCGGCAACATCGATCCGTTCCCCACGGGGGATCGGGGATCGACCGCGACCCAAAGATCATCCCATCGAAGGGTTCCCTGCTCCCACCCATCATCCAGCACCAGGACCGTGGCGCCGTAACCGGACGCTGCGACGCCGGCCGCGCGATACCGATTTCGATCGGCGATGATCGTCACGCCGTGCGGCAGCCCGGCGCGATGCGCGGCGGCCTCGTCGCCCGCGCGATCGAAGGCCGCCTGGAGCGGATAGTCCTCGAAATCGGGGACCACGAAGGTGCCCGCCGCGTCCCGTCGTCTGCCGTGTCCTCGCAAGAGCACGGCCGGCCGTGCGCCGGACGCAGCCGCTTCCCGCGCGAGCCATCGGGCCACGCTCGTCTTTCCCGCTCCGCCCACCGTCAGGCCGCCGACCGAAACGACGTGGAGAGCGGGATGGGCGCGCCGTCGAGCGGCCGCGCCGGCGCGCGACCGGGCGGAGCCGGCGGCGTAGAGCGCCGCGAGCGGCAGGAGAAGCTTCGTCCACGCGAGCGCGCCAGGATTCCCGGACCACGCCCGTTCGACCAGCCCGACAAGCCCGCGCGCTTCGCCAAATCCGGACTCGGGGTGCGTTTCGGCTTCCATCAGCGGACCACCCTCCATGCATCGAGCGCGTCGAGCCCGCGTTGGGCGGCACCGGACGCCTCCGCCACCGCGCGCTCCGCCGCGGCCCCCACCCGCTCCAGCTCCGGGTCGGAGATCCATCGCTCCACGATCGTCGCTGCTTCCGCCGCGCCCTTCCGGGCGACCTCGCCACCGCCCGCGCGGGTCACCGATTCGGCCGCCACCGTCACATTCTCGCCATGGGGACCGATGATCACGGGGCAGCCCCTCGCGGCCGGTTCCCAGACGTTGTGTCCGCCGTAGCGGGCAAAGGTTCCCCCGATGACCACGCCCCACGCGTGCTCGTACGCGGTGGCCAGCTCGCCGCGCGTGGCCAGGAGACCGATCCGCGGACCGGGTCGCCGCGAAATCTCGTCGATCCACGCGCCCACGGACCCGGCCCCTCGGGATTCGTCGCGGCGCTCCGAGACCTCGAAGGGCGTGGCGCGAAAGGTCGCGCGAACGCGCTCTTCTCCCTCACGATGGCGCGGCGCGATGACGAGCACGGCTCGGGACCTCCCCTCGAAGCTCGGCGCAATGCTCCGGCGCGCGCTCCGCTCGGCCAGGGCCGAGTCCTCGCGATCCCGGCGTGCTTCCAAGAGCTCCGCCAGGCGCCGCGCCGCATCTTCCTCGCCCGGTCTGAAGCTTCCGAAAATCAGCGCCGGCCGCGAACCGAAGGGAGAAGTCCGCTCGGCACCGTGATCGAGGCGCTTCGCTTTCAGATCGCCGATAACCCGGATCCGATCGCGGTCCACACCGAGAGCCAGAAACCGCGCGGCGTGGGCCTCCGACTGGGGAAGCGCGTAGACGCCTTCTCCGAACAGATCGCGACCGGAGAGGCCGAAGCGGCGGAGCCGCCCCACGGTCCGCGCCGAGACGGTGGCGCTCACGAGCACAACCGGCACGGACCGTCGCCGCGCTTCCACGATCATGTTGGGCCAGAGCTCGGTCTCGATCAGATCGAGCCGGCGAGGCCTCGCCGCGTCGAACCGGGTCGCGACCGTCCCCGGAAAGTCGTGCGGCGCGATCGACGCCGCGACGCGATCCCCCAGCTCGGCGCGAGCCCGCGCCAATCCTGCCGCGGTCCGCGTGGTGAGTAAGATGGGGGTGCTCGCGCCGCCGCCGACGAGAGCCTCGATCCATGTTCCCGCCATGCCCACCTCTCCGATGGAGGCGCCGTGGACCCAGATCGAGCCCGCGCCCCGCAGCGCTTCCGGGGTGGCACCGACGAATCCGGCGCGCCAGACGCCGCCCGCCGATCCCGCGCGCGCGAGGAGCCCGCCAAGGAGCGACCCCACGATCGATGTCGTGCTCCGGTAGATCGAAAGACCCAACGCCACGGGCTTCCCGCCTCAGCCGGCTGACACCGGAGCGGGGGCCGCGCCTCGCTCGGCGGCGAACGCCAGCAGTGCGTCGGCCGCGCGCTCCGACGATCCGGCGCCTCCAAGAATCTCCGGCAGCGCCGCGAACGCGGCGCGCTGCCGCTCCCTCGCTTCGACATCGTCGAGCAGTATCGCCGCGGCCGAAGCGATCTCGGCCCCCGTGGCCCTGGCCTGGATGCGCTCCGGCGCCACGTCGGCCCCCGCGACGATGTTGGCCAGCCCAATCCTCGGCAGGCGGACCACCCGACGCGCGATGGCATAGTTGATCGGGCTGGTTCGGTAGATGATGACCATCGGAACCCCGAGTGCGGCGGTCTCGAGCGTCGCGGTGCCGGACGCGACGAGCGCCAGGTCGGCGGCGCGGAGCAGCTCCTCCGACTCACCTCGATGATGGGTCGGGCGGATCATCCGCCAGAGGCTGCCTGCTTCGCCCCGGAGCGATGCCCCGCCCACCGCACCGGCGTCGCTCACCGCGACCTTGATTCCACGCCCACCGTGATTGACCAGCCTCCCCGCGGCGTCGAGCATCGGTGCCAGGTGACGGCGCACCTCTCCGCGGCGGCTGCCCGGGAGGAGCGCGATCAAGCGCTCGTCCGGAGCAAGACCGAGCGTGCGTCGGGCCGCCTCGCGCCGGGCGGGATCGGGCGCGAGCGCGCCCGCCGGATGTCCCACCCAGCGCGCCCGCACTCCCTCCCGTCGCAGAATTTCCTCCTCGAAATGAAAGAGCAAGAGCGTCAGGTCGACGTCCTCGCGCAGGCGCGCGATCCGGCCATAGCCCCAGGCCCAGATTTGCGGGCAGACATAGTAGACGACATGGCGCCCCAGCTTCCGTGCGGCCCGAGCCAGGCCGAGGTTCAACCCCGGAGAGTCGATCGGCAGAAAGATCGCGTCCGGGCTCGATTCCAAGAGTCCCCGAACGGCCATCCGGGCCCGGTGGATCGCGGGTAGGTGGCGGAGGACGTTGGCGAAACCCATGACCGCGACCGATTCCATCGGCGTGACGGCCCGAAGGCCAGCGGCGCGGAGCGCCGGACCTCCCAACCCGGAAGCCTCCACCCGAACTCCGCGACGTCGGAGCGCGTCGAGCAGCGCCGCTCCCAACCGGTCCCCCGACGGGTCGCCGGCCGAAACAATGAGCTGGATCGCGGTCAGACCGGGACGCCTTGGGGGAGCAGCGGGGCGATCTGCCGACCGATCGAGTCGGCGGCGCGGAGCGCCAGAAGCGCTGTTTGCGTCTCTGCCCAGGCCCGCTCCGGGTCATTCCGGAGCGCGAGGACGTGCCTGAGCTCCGATTCCAGCGGGTCCGCGTCCGCCACGACGATCGGCAGGGGGCGGATCCGGCGCATCCACTCTTCCGGCTGGCCGGTCGACTCGGTCGCCGGCGCCAACGTGAATGCCTCGATCGTACGATTCAGGCAGTCGATGGAGAGGTACTCGCTCGATTCGAAGAATCGAATCTTCCGGATCTTCTCGCGGGAGATCCGGCTCGCGGTCAAATTGGCCACGCATCCGCTCTCGAATACGAGCCGCGCGTTCGCGATGTCGATGCGGGGGGTGAGGACCGGGACGCCGACCGCGTGGATCTCCACGATACGCGAGCGGGTGGCGAGGAGCGCGAGGTCGAGGTCGTGGATCATGAGATCGAGCACCACATCCACATCGATTCCCCGGTTCACGGGGGGCGCCAGCCTATGGGCTTCGATGAATCGGGGCGAATGGAGGTGCGGGAGCGCGGCCGAGACGGCGGGATTGTGGCGCTCGACGTGTCCGACCGAGAGCGCGACGCGCGCCTCGCGGGCCGCCGCGAGCATGCGCTCCCCCTGCTCCGGGCGCTCCGCGATCGGTTTCTCGACGAGCACCTGGATGCCTCGTGAGAGCGCCTCGATCGCGAGATCGGCATGGGCTTGGGTGGGCGCCGCGATCGAAACCAGATCGATGGAGTCGAGAAGCGGCTCCAGGGATTCGAATGGGGTCAACCCCAGCTCGCTGGCCGCCCGCTCCCGGGCGCCGGGAGCGGGGTCGTAGCCCCCGACCAGGGTCACCTCCGAGATCCGCTTCCAGGCGCGCGCGTGGTGGCTCCCGAGGTGTCCGACCCCGACCACCCCGACGCGCAGCGGTGTCACCGAACGATGCCCCGCTCCGAGCTCCGGACGAACTCGACAAACTCGTGAACCTCGGGGTAGGGCTTCAGCTCCCCCAGGATCCGGTCGAGCGCCTGGGTCACGTTGAGCTGCGACCGATAGAGAATCCGGTAGGCCCGTTTCAGCTCCAGCCTCACTTCAGCCGGAATGCCCCGGCGGTCCATCCCGACCGCGTTGAGCCCGCACGCGCGGAGCGGATTGCCCGCAGCCTTCACGAAGGGCGGAACGTCCTGGGGCACACGCGAGCCTCCGCCGACGAAGGAATGGCACCCGATCGCGACGAATTGGTGGACCGGCGTCAGGCCACCCAAAATCGCGTAGTCGTCCACGCGGACGTGACCGGCGAGGTTCACCGCGTTCGCGAGGATGACGTGGTTCCCCAACCGACAGTTGTGCGCGACGTGGGCGTAGGCCATGAGGAGCACGTGGTCTCCGACCCGCGTCGCCTCCCCCTCTTCGGTCGCGGCGTGGACGGTGGCGTACTCGCGCACCGTCGTGTCGTTTCCGATGATGACCTCGCTCGGCGCCCCTCGATACTTGAGATCTTGGGGCAAGTTTCCGATGACCGCGCCGTGGTGGATCTGGCACCGGGCCCCGATCGTGGCGCGACCCTCGATGACCGCGTGGAGCCCGACGCGGGTCCCCTCGCCGAGAGTCACCCGAGGCCCAACGTAGGCGAAGGGCCCCACGACCGTTCCGGGACCCAGCTCCGCCCCCTTCTCGACGATCGCCGTGGGGTGGATGGACGGTCGGAATGCCTCACGCTGGCTCGGCAGAGGCAACACTTCGCCCCCCACCCGCGCCCACGTCCCGGTCAGTCGGTCTACTTCAGGGATTGCGTTCGACAATGCTTGAGAGAAGCTCTGCTTCCGCGACGAGGTCTCCATCGACGTAGGCCTTCCCCTCCATCTTGCAGATCCGTTGCTTGAGGCGGAGCAGAGTCAGCTCGAGACGGAGCTGGTCCCCCGGCCGCACGGGTTTGCGAAACTTCGCGTTGTTGACTCCTGTCAGGTAGACCAACCTTTCCTTGGGGCGCTCGACCGTGTTGAGGAGCAATACGCCTCCACACTGCGCCATGGCCTCGACGATCAGCACCGCAGGCATGATCGGATGGCCCGGGAAATGTCCCGCGAAGAACGGCTCGTTGATGGTGACGTTCTTGATCCCCTCGACCCGGGTCGCCTCGAGACTCAAAATGCGGTCGACGAGGAGGAACGGATACCGGTGGGGCATGATCCTCTGGATTGCGTTGATGTCCAGCTGGATGGGCCCTGAGTCGCCGTTCGCGGCTCCGGTCCGAAGGAGATTTCCGGGCTCCTCCGAGGCGGCGAGCCGCTGAACAAACCGCACGTTGGTCGCATGCCCCGATTTGATCGAGAGAAAGTGGCCGCGCGCCGGCCGGCCCAGGAGGTAGAGATCCCCCAGAAAATCGAGGATCTTGTGCCGGACGAACTCGTCCTCAAAGCGGAGCGGCTCCTGATTCAAGATCCCCGTGGGCTGAACGACCACCGCGTTCTGCAGCGTGCCGCCCAGGATCATGCCCCGGGCCCGAAGACGCTCCACGTCGCGCTCGAGCACGAACGTCCGCGCGGGCGCGATCTCGCGGATGAAGATTTCGGGATCGATGTCGTAGGTCGCGTGCTGGGTGCCCCGCCACGCATTGGAATATTCGATGGTGAACGTAACGCGCAGTCCCTCGTGGGGCAGTCCGACCAGGATCACGCCGTCCTCTTCGTAACGGATCGGTTCGGTCACCCGGAAATAGCGGCGCGGCGCCGGCTGCTCGACGATCCCCGCCTCCTGGAAGAGCCGTACGTAGGGCCCGGCGCTGCCGTCGGCGGGCTCCGGCGGCTCCTGCGCGTTCAGCGCGATGATGAGGTTGTCGATGCCGAGCCCGGCCGCGGCTGCCAGGATATGCTCCACCGTGTGGACTTCGGCGTTGCCGTTCTTGAGGATCGTCCGCCGCATGTGGTCGGTGTCGGCGCGCGCGAAGCGTGGCGCCACCGGAATTTCGGGATGGCCGGGCAGGTCGAGGCGCACGAATCGAATTCCGGTACCGAGCGACGCGGGGCGGAATTCGACATGGCAGGCCACGCCGGTGTGGAGGCCGATCCCGTCGAACGAGACGACGCGGGCGAGGGTCCTCTGGTTGGGGGTGTTCACTGGGGGCTGGAGGGTCCCTCGAGCTCCTCCACGCGCCGCCGCAACTTGCGGACCGTCTGGATGAGCTCGGGTAGCTGCCGCAAGCTGGCCTCGATCCTCTTCGTCTGGGTGACCGGCAGCGCCGGACAGCCGGAAAGACGCTCGCCCGCCTTCACCGACTTCGAAACACCCGATTTCGCGCCAATCATCGCGCCCGCTCCGATCTCGATGTGACCCACGAGGCCGGCCTGGCCGGCCAAGACCACGTCATTCCCCAGCACGGTGCTCCCCGAGATCCCGACCTGGGCGACGATGATGCAATTCTTTCCGACTTGAACGTTGTGGGCGATCTGGACCAGGTTGTCGATCTTGCTTCCGGCGCCGATCCGGGTCGTGCCGGTCGTGGCCCGGTCGATCGTCACGCAGGAGCCCAGCTCGACGTCGTCTTCCACGACGACGTTTCCGATCTGCGGCACCTTGCGATGGATGGACCCGTCCCGCACGAACCCAAAGCCGTCGCTTCCGATCACGGCGCCCGAGTGGACGATCACGCGCTCCCCCAGCTCGCAGCTCTCGCGCAGGGTCACGTTGGGATACAGAAGTGAATCGGCTCCGACGCGCGCCCGCGCTCCGACGTAGCAGCCCGCGTGGACAATCGCCCTCGGACCGACCCAGGCGCCCCGCTCCAGGACGACGTGCGGGCCGACGTGGGCGGTGGGGTCCACGAACGCGTCCGACGCGACGACCGCGGATGCGTGCATCCCCGCCGCCGGCCGCTCCTCGTCCCCCTGGAAGAACCGCACCGCCTTCAGAAAGGCAAGGTAGGGATTCGAATTCTGGATGAGCGGCTTTCTGCTGCTCCGGTGATTCTCGGCGACGATGATCGCGGAGGCGTTCGTGAATTCCAGATAGGGTTCATAGCGGGGATTGGCCAGGAAGGTGAGCTCTCCCTCCCGGGCCTCGCGAATCCCGGCGACGCCCGTGATCTCGACGGACCCGTCTCCGACGACGGTACCGTCGATTGCCTTGGCGACGGTGTCCAGCGTGACTTTCATCCGAGGCTCCCTACCGAGAGCAAGGGCCCCCGCACCGGTGGATCGGGGCGTCAGGCGCTCGGTCGAGCGTGCCGCTCACTGCTGGCCCTGCGTGGTGCCGCCCGTCTGGCTACCGCTGGTCTGGGATGGCTTGTGGCGCACGCCCTGGTCCTCCTCCTTGAGCGCGACGAGGACCCGATCGGTCAGATCGAGGGATCTTGTCGCCAAATACGATGTTCCCGTCCGCGGCGTCCAGAATCAGGGAAAACCCCTCCTCGGTCCCGAACTCGGCCACGATGCCATGCACGCGGTCGACGATCGGCCTCAAGTACTCTTCATTGAGCTTGGATATCCTGCCGCCCGGACCCCAGTTGGTCTGGACGAACGTCTCGTATTCGCTCATTTTTCGCTGGATCTCCCGATTCTGCTCGTCGCGCTTGGCCTCGCTGAGCATCGGGCCCTGTTGATCGAGCTTTCGCTGCAGCTCGTCGATCTCGGTCTTCTTCTCCCGGGCGGTTTTCGAGAGCTCCTTTACCTCCCGGTTGAATGCTTCCTGTGCCTCTTGGGTCTTGGCATACTCGGCAAAGATCCGATCCGAGTCAATGAACCCGATCTTCAGATCGGCCCCAAACCCCGCACGACCCGCCCCAAGGCCGACCGCGCAGCACAGGCAAGCCCAGATTAGCGCACCCCGGGCCTGGTGTCGAGTCATAACCTAACCCCTTTTCTCACAGAGTGTTACCGAGTTGGAAGTGGGTCTTCCACCCGCCCCCTTCCTCTCGGTCCAGCCCGTACCCAAAGTCGAGGCCGATCCTCCCCAGCGCGGGTACCTCGAATCGGATTCCCATACCGACCGAGCGCCTCAGATCTCCCAGGTCGATCTCCCGGGTCGAATTCCAAGTATTTCCGGCGTCGAAGAAGAAGAGGCCGTGGAGCGGATCGGCGATCGGGAACTGGATCTCCGCCCCCGCGATGAGCATCTTTCGCCCTCCCGGGTAGCGTTCCAGGACCACCCCGGTGACCGGGTCCTTGGTGATGTTGTTCCTGGGCACCACATAGTAATCGGGATACCCCCTCAGGTAATCAACGGTCGTGCCCCCCAGGCGGAATCGCTCGTAGTCGGGGACGCTCCCCCCGCCCAAGAATCCGGTCCTGCCGCGGAGCATGAGGACGAGGGGGCCCTGGAGACGGCTGTAGTTCTTGATGTCGAACGTGCCCTTGTAGAAGTTTTCGACGCCCCCGAGGGCACCCCCGGCAAACGTGTTGGTCCAGGCGATGCGGGACCCTCGCGAGGCGTAAAAGGGATTGTCCGTGCTCACCCGGGAGAAGCTCAGCGTCACGCTGCTGACCAGGCGGGGCCAGTTGGTGTTTCGGAGCTGCGTCAGGTTGCTCGACTCTCCGGGTTGAGGCTTGACGAAGTCGGAGAGCGTCACGTTGCGGAGGTCATAGGAAACAAGGCCGCGGGTGTAGTCGGGCCAGGCCAACGGCCGGCCCACGCGGATGCCGCCGCCCACGTCCCTCCGATTGTAGACGTCCAGCTCCCGCATGGTGTTGAAGAGGCTGAATCCCAGCGTGAGCGGGGTATCTCGAAACCAGGGATCGGTAAACCCGACCTCGTAGCTGCTCCGCTTGGCCCCGCGCTCCAGGTGGATGTTGATGCTTTGCCCGTTCCCGAAGAGGTTGTTGTGGCCAAGCTCGATGAATCCCGTCAGTCCCGTGCTGCTGGCGAAACCGGCCCCGGCGCTCGCCGTGCCGGTTTGCTTCTCCTGCACCTTGAGCGTGAGGTTGATGTCGCTGCTGTCCCCGGTCGGCTCGTAGTCCACCGTGACGTCCTGAAAGAATCCGAGGCCGAAGATGTCCCGCTGCGTCCGGATCAAAGAGGATCTCCGGAATATGTCCCCCGGACGGACGGAAGCTTCGCGTCGAATGACGTTCTCCTTCGTCCGTGTGTTCCCAACGATCTGGAGATCGGCGACCCGGGTCCGGGAGCCCTCCTGGACCGCGAAGTCGACGTCCACGATGGAGTCGCGCTCCGTGAACCGTGGCTCGATCGACAGATAGAGAAAGCCCTGCTCCTGGTAGAGCGTGTAGGCGCCCTCGAGCGTCTTGTGCAGCGCCGATTCGCTGTACGGGGCGAACCGGTTCACGGTGGTGATCTCATCGAGCGCCGGCGTCGGTACGATCGTGTTCCCGCTCCAGACGACGTTCCCGAAGCGGTACCGCGACCCCTCCCGAACGTAGACGTGGAGCGCGACCCCCTTGCCGTCCGGGGTGTAGACCGGTCGGATCGAGTCAACGTCGGCGTCCTTGAATCCCCGGCTCCGCATGAAGAGGCGGAGCTGCGTGGCATCCTGGTCGAGCTGCGAGGGCTTGTAGACTCCTCCCCGAAGGAACCCGGGCGTCTTGCTCTTCATCGCGCCCTGGAGATCTTCCGGATGGAGCGTGAGCGTGCCGCGGTATCCATGGACCTGGACCTCCCGCACCTTCACCTTGGATCCTTCCTCGACTTCGAAGACGACGTCCACCACGCCCGGGTCCGACACCTGGGTCCGCGCCCTCACTTTGGCGAGCGCGTACCCCTCTTCCGCGTACGCCTCCGCGACCTTCCCGGCGTCGAGATCCAAGACCCCCTGGTCCAGGAGCTGCCCCTCGCTGCTCGTCAGCTTGGCCTTGAGCTTCGACTCCTCGATCTTCCCCGAGCCCTTGAACTTGATCCCCTTGATCCGAGGGCGCTCGGCGACGACCACGGTGAGGCCCACGCCCTCCCCCTCGACCGCGTCGACCACGTTCACGTCGGTGTAGAGCCCGCTTTGGAAGAGACGGCGAACGCCGTCGCGCACGGTCTCGCGGCCGTAGGGATCGCCGACCCGAAGCCCGAACGTCCGAATGATGACCATGGAGTCGACGTGGACGAACCCGGTGGCCCGAATCGACCGGATCGGCCGGGTCGACTCGCCTGCCTCACTCTCTCGCGGGATCGTCAGGGCCGGGGCGGGAGCGGAACGGGTGGAGTCGGGCGGCGCCCCTGGCGCCGGCGCGTCAATGGCCCGCGCCGGGCGAGCTCCCCCGCAGAGGGCCGAAGCTGCCACGACCCAAAGGACCGCGAAGCGGACGAGCGCGGCGCCGCCGGCGCCAAGACCAGCGCCCCGGTACCGCCGAATCCTCTTCTTCGAATCGATCAAGAAGTAAAGGCCAACTCGTCACCCTGGCGGGATACGACGACCTCGCTCCCATCCTTCAGCTGTCCGCGCAACACGTGCTCGGAAAGGGGGTCCTCGATCAGCTTCTGGATGCTCCGCTTGAGCGGCCGCGCGCCGAGGGTGGCGTCGAAACCCTTCTCGATCAGCAACTCGACCACCGCGTCATCCAGCTTCACGCGAATCCCGTTCGCCTTCAGCCGGTCCGCCACCTGCTCGAGGAGAATGTGGGTGATCTGGGCCATCTGCTGGCGATCCAGCGCGTGGAAGACGATCGCCTCGTCGATGCGGTTCAGGAACTCGGGATTGAAGGTCTTCTTCAGCTCGTCCAGGATCGTCCGCTTCATCCCGCCGTAGGTCGACTCGTCGTCCCGTTCCGAGAAGCCGAGCCCGCGTCCGCCCTTGATCTGGCGGGCGCCCAGGTTGGAGGTCATGATCAGAACGGTGTTCTTGAAGTCGACCCTGCGCCGCAGGCTGTCGGTGAGCTGTCCGTCGTCCAGCACCTGCAGGAGGATGTTGAAGACGTCCGGGTGCGCCTTCTCGATCTCGTCGAGGAGGACCACCGAGTAGGGCTTGCGCCGCACCTTCTCGGTGAGCTGTCCGCCCTCCTCGTAGCCGACGTAGCCCGGCGGCGCGCCGATCAGGCGCGAGACCGAGAACTTCTCCATGTACTCCGACATGTCGATCCGGATCAGAGCGTCGGGGTCGTCGAACAGGAAGCGCGCGAGGACGCGGGCCAGCTCGGTCTTGCCCACGCCGGTCGGACCGAGGAAGATGAACGAGCCGATCGGCCGCCGCGGATCGCGCAGCCCGGCGCGGTTGCGCCGGATGGCGCGCGAGACCGCGGCCACCGCCTCGTCCTGGCCCACGATCGACTGGCGCAGCTCCTCCTCCATGCGGAGGAGCTTCTCCGATTCCTTCTCCTCGATGCGCGCGACCGGGATTCCCGTCATCCGCGAGATGACCGTGCGATCAGGTCGGCGTCGACGGTCGCCTGGGTCTCGTGCTTGATGTCGGTCCAGTTCTTCTTCAGCTCGCCGCAGCTTCGCGCGGAGCTCCTTCTCGCGGTCCCGGATCCGGGCGGCCTTCTCGAACTCCTGCTGCTGGATCGCCGCCTCCTTCTCCTTGGCGACCTCCTCCACCTGCTTCTCCAGCTCGCGCACCTCGGTCGGAATCGCCGAGATCGACAGGCGCGCGCGCGCGCCCGCCTCGTCGATGACGTCGATGGCCTTGTCGGGGAGGAAGCGGTCGTTGATGTAGCGGTCGGCGAGCTTCACCGCCGTGGCGATCGCCTCGTCGGTGTACTTGGCGCCGTGGTGCGCCTCGTACTTGTCGCGCAGGCCGAGGATGATCTGGATCGTCTCGTCCACCGTGGGCGGATCGACCATGATCGGCTGGAAGCGCCGCTCGAGCGCGCCGTCCTTCTCGATGTACTTGCGGTACTCGTCGAGCGTCGTCGCGCCGATGCACTGCAGCTCGCCGCGCGCCAGCGCCGGCTTGAGCATGTTGGAGGCGTCGATCGCGCCTTCCGCGCCGCCCGCGCCACGATGGTGTGGAGCTCGTCGATGAAGATGATCGTGTCCTTCGACTCGCGGATCTCGTTCATCACGGTCTTCAGCCGCTCCTCGAACTGCCCGCGGTACTTGGTGCCCGGCCACGACCGCGGCCAGGTCGAGGGTGACGATCCGCTTGTCCTTGAGCGTCTCCGGCACCTTGTTCTCGACGATCCGCTCGGCGAGGCCCTCGGCGATCGCGGTCTTGCCGACGCCCGGCTCCCCGATCAGGATCGGGTTGTTCTTCTTGCGCCGGGAGAGCACCTGGATCACCCGCTCGATCTCGGTCTCGCGGCCGATGATCGGATCGAGCTTGCTCTCCCGCGCGAGCTGCGGTCAGGTCGCGGCCGAACTGGTTCAGGGCCGGCGTCTCGACTTTGCCTTCGCGTTCGGGCTGCGCCACGGATGGGGTCCCGCCCAGGAGCTTCAGCGTCTCCTCGCGCACCTTCTTGCGGTCCACGCCCAGCTCGAGCAGCACCTGCGCGGCGACCCCCTCACCCTCGCGGATCAGCCCGAGGAGCAGGTGCTCGGTGCCGACGTAGTTGTGCCCGAGCTGGCGCGCCTCGTCGACCGACAGCTCGAGCACGCGCTTGGCTCGCGGCGTGAACGGGATCTCGCCGATCGTCAGCGTGCCGCCGGTCGCCGCGACCATGCTCTCCACCGCCTGGCGGATCGCGTCCAGATCGAGGCCGAGGTTGTTCAGAACCGTGGCGGCGATCCCCTCGCCCTCGCGGATCACGCCGAGCAGCAGGTGCTCGGTGCCGATGTAGTCGTGCTGCAGGCGGGCCGCCTCCTCGCGCGCGAGATAGATCACCTTCCGCACGCGTTCCGTGAACTTGTCGTGCATGGATCAAAACCTCCGTTGGGATCCCCTCACGGCAACCCCGCACCCTTCAATTCGGATTCACGGCGCCAGCCGCGTTCTTATCCAATAGATTCCGCACGTACTCCGCGCGGACCACGTTTCGTTCCCGCTGTTCCATCTCCCGCCCCAGGGCCAGCTGGAGATGGGCCGGCTGCGTGCGGATCAAGAGCTCGTTCAGGGTCTGGACGCTCGCCAGCCCGCTCATCGAGAGCGCGACGCCGAACCGGACCGCCGAGGAGAGGTTGATGACCTCCTGCGACGAGATGACCCGGCTGTGTCGAAGCGCTCCGTAAGCGCGCCAGATCTTGTCCTCGATCTGGACCCGGGCGTCCTTCAATAGCTCGTCGCGAGCCCGCTGCTCGTAGTCGATGATCTGGCGCGTCACCCGCTCCAGGCTCTCGACGGTCTCGCGCTCGCTCTGCCCGAGCGTCGTCTGGTTCGAGATCTGGAAGAAATTCCCCATGATCTGCGAGCCCTCGCCGTAGAAGCCGCGCACCGCGAGCCCCACCTGGGTGATGCCCTGGAGGACCCGGCCGATCTGCTTCGTCAGCACGAGCGACGGCAGGTGGATCAGCACCGACGCCCGCATCCCCGTGCCGGCGTTCGTCGGGCACGCGGTCAGATAACCCAGATCGTCGCTGAAAGCATAGTCGAGGTCCTGCCCCAGATCATCATCGATGGCGTTGACCGCCTCCCACGCCGATCGGAGCTGGAATCCCGACGCGAGCGCCTGGAGCCTCAGGTGGTCCTCCTCGTTCACCATCGCCGACACGCTCTCGTCGGGAACGAGGAGCAGGCCGCGGAGCCGCCCGTTGTCGGCCAGGTCGTGCGAGATGAGATGGCGCTCCACCAGGAACTGGCGGTCCAGGGGCGTCAGCTCCCGCATCGCGAGCGCCGTCGAGGAGACGAGGGCCGGTGTCTTCCGCACCGCGGAAACCACGCTCGAGTAGACCATCGCCATCTGCTCCTCGCGCGCGCGGTGCGTGAAGGGCACCTCCTTCAGATTTCGCGCGAGGCGGACGCGGGTGCTCAGCACGATGTCCGCCGCCGGCCCCGATCCATCGAGCCAGCGGCCCAGGCCCTGAGCCAGAGCAGTCAGCTTCACCGCGATTCCTCCTCCGCCTTCATCCCGCCTTGCGATTCGATGGTCCGGATGCGGTCCCGCAGCTGCGCGGCCGCCTCGAACTCCTCGTGTTCGATCGCGGTCTGCATGTCCTCGTGGAGTCTTTGGATCTCGCGCCGGAGCGCCACCCGCGCCGAATCGCGCACGGGCGTCTTGCCCACGTGCTTGGTGCTGCCGTGGATTCGGCGGAGCAGCGGCCTGAGCTGTGCCCGGAACGTGGTGTAGCACTCCGAGCAGCCGAGGCGTCCGGTTTCCTTGAAGGCCGAGTAGACCATGTGGCAGCGCGGGCACTGGACCCTTCCGACCTTGGCCTCTTCGCCGACGCCGGCCTGGTCGACCATGCCCGCAAGCAGATCCCCGACCGAGAATTTTGTTTTGACCAAAGGCGTGTGATAGCCGCGCTCTTCAGCGCACTTCTCGCAGACGTGATATTCGGACTTCTTGTTGTTCACGATCTCCGTGAAGTGAACCACCGCCGGGCGTTTACCGCAGAGTTGGCATTGCATCGTTCTCGCGCTCCCTCCCGCGTCCTGCCCCTTTAGATGCAGCCATTCTACAGATTCATCGGCCTTAGCCGGCCATCCTCAAGCTCAAGGACGCGCCCGGCAGACCGGGCCACTTCTGGGTTATGTGTCGCAATGACAATGGCTTGACCCTGATCGACCCTGTATCTTTCCAAGACCTCCAAAAGCACCCCGGTCGCCGCCCGATCCAGGTTCCCCGTCGGCTCGTCGGCCAGGAGCACCGCGGGGCGTCGGTGGAGGGCCCGCGCGACGGCGACACGCTGCTGCTCGCCCCCCGAAAGCTCGGAAGGTTTGTGCTCCGCGCGCTCCATCAGGCCAAGATCGCGGAGCAGCTCCTCCGCGCGGCCCCGGGCGTCGGTCTCCGCGCGCCCCCCGGCGATCCATCCGGGCATCATCACATTTTCCAGAGCCGTGAACTCGGGCAGAAGCTGGTGGAACTGAAACACAAACCCGACGCTCCGGGAGCGGAGGCGGGAGCGGCCCTCTTCGTCGAGGGAGCTCATCGCTTCGCCCCCGACCAAGACGGAGCCCGAGGTGGGGGCGTCGAGCCCGCCGAGGAGATGGAGCAGCGTCGATTTCCCGGAGCCTGATGCGCCCACGATCGCGACCATCTCCCCCGGCGAGACGCTGAGATCGACGCCCCGGAGAACCTCCACGGGGGCGACGCCCTCGGTGTAAGTCTTGGCGAGCCCGGTCGCCTCAAGCGCCGCGCCCGCGGGCGCCTCATTCATAGCGGATCGTCTGCACCGGGGCAAGCCTCGCCGCCTGCCATGCGGGATAGAGGCTCGCGAGGAAGCAGGTGATCGTGGCCGCCGAGGCGACAAAGAGGAAATCGGGCCATTCCATCTTCACGGGGAGCGTATCGATGAAGTAGATCTCCCCCGGCAGGTGGAGAAGCTTGTATCGGCCGAGCACGTAGGAAACGCCGAATCCGACCACGAGGCCGAGAATCGTCCCGAGAAGCCCGACCAGGGTGCCTTGGAGCACGAAGATCTTCATGATCCCCCGGGGCGTCACGCCCAACGTGCGTAATACCCCGATGTCCCTCCGCTTCTCCAGCACCATCATCACCAGGCTCGACACGATGTTCACCGCGGCCACCACCACGATCAGGATCAAGATCGTGAACATGACGGCCTTCTCGATCCGCATCCACGCGAAGAGATTCCGGTTCAGGTCGATCCAGTTGGTGGCGCGATAGCCGGGACCCAGCGCCGCCTCGACCCGGCTCGACGCCTCCTGGGCCCGGAACATGTCCTTGAGCCGAAGCTCGTAGCCGGTGATCTCTCCACCGAGTCCGAAAAACTCCTGCGCGGTCTGGATCGGCACGACCCCGAAGGAGGAATCGTACTCATAAAGACCCGAGCGGAAGATCGACGACACGCGCAGGCGGCGGGAGCGCGGGACGCCGCCCAGAAAGCCGCCCGGTTCCTCCGACGGGATGCTGATCAGGATGATGTCCCCGCGCGCGACCCGGAGCCTCAGGGCAAGCTCCTGCCCCAACGCGATCCCGGGGAGATCGCCGCCATCGAACGGCGCGTCGGCCGGGGTCAACCTCGAGAGAATATCGGTGACCCACCGCTCCCGCGCCGGATCGACCCCCTTCAGGACCATCCCGTCGACCCCGTGACGCGAAGCCACCATCACCTTCCCGTACACGAAGGGCGCGACCTCTGCCCCCGGCACCGCTTCCCGGATCGTCCGGTCGAGGGCCGGATCGGGCTTGAGCGGGCGATCACCCCCGTCCAGGACCGCCACGTGGGCGTTCGTTCCCGCGATCCGCTGCTGGACCTGGTCCTCGAAGCCGTTCATGACGGAGAGCACGATGGTCAACGCCGCGACCCCGACGAAAACGCCTCCGATGGCGAGGATGCTGACGAGCGTGATGAAATTGATGCGTCGCTTCGAGCGGAGGTAGCGCGACGCGATGATCCGTACGTAGCCCATACGCCCTGGGTTACCCCGGCGGGGGATTGGCGTGGGGCTCCCCGCCCTCCTCGGGCCGCATGTGGGGGAAGAGGATCACGTCCCGAATCGATCGGGAGTCGGTCAAGAGCATTACCAGTCGATCCACGCCGATGCCGACGCCGCCGGTTGGCGGCAGCCCCAGCTCGAGCGCGTGCAGGTAGTCGGCATCGAGCATCTGGGCTTCATCGTCGCCGCGGCGCCGCTGCTCCAGCTGGGCTTCGAACGCGCGGCGCTGCTCGTCCGGATCGTTCTGCTCGGAAAAAGCGTTGGCCAGCTCGGTCCCCGCGACGACCACCTCGAACCGCTCCACCGCGTTGGGGTCGCCTCTCTTGGTCTTGGCGAGCGGCGAGATGTCGCGGGGGTGATCGATCAGGAAGGTGGGGGCCACGAGGCTGGGCTGCACCTTGGCCGAGACCACTTCGTCGAGAATCCTCCCATAGGAAAACGCGGGATCGACGGGAACACCCGCGCCGATCGCCAGCTTCCGGAGCTCCGATTCGCCGGAGGGGAGCCGCGTCACCCCCAGGCCCCGCGCCGCGGCCTCCGCGAACTTGAGCCTGGGCCATGGCGGCGAGAAATCGATTTCGCGCCCGTCGAACGGGATCTTGAGCCCGCCGCGCGCACTGCGAACCACGTGGAGAATGAGGTCCTGCGTCACCTCCATCATGTCCTCGTAATCCGCGTAGGCCTGGTAAAACTCGAGCATCGTGAATTCCGGGTTGTGGAACCGATCGATCCCCTCGTTGCGGAACGTCTTCGCGATCTCGTAGACGCGGTCGAGGCCGCCGACGATGAGCCGCTTCAGGTAGAGCTCCACCGCGATTCGAAGGTAGAGCTTCATGTCGAGGGCGTTGTGGTGGGTGACGAACGGCCGCGCGGCGGCGCCGCCGTAGAGCGGCTGGAGGACCGGGGTCTCCACCTCCAGGAAACCGCGCGCGTCGAGGAACTCCCGCAGGGCCCGTAGCGTCGCGGCGCGCACCCGAAAGACCTCGCGGACCTCGTCGTTCACCGCCAGGTCGGCGTAGCGCTGGCGGTAGCGCGTCTCGACGTGGGTGAGGCCGTGCCATTTCTCGGGAAGCGGGAACAGCGATTTGGCGAGGAGCTCGACCCGGTTCGCGCGGACCGTCGTCTCGGCGGTCTTGGTCTTGAACACCGGCCCTTCGACCCCGATCCAATCACCCAGATCGAGCGACATGGCGTCGGCGTACGGCGCCTCGCCCAGCACGTCCTCCCGAAGATAGACTTGGAGAAGCCCATCGGCGTCCTTGATGTGGGCGAACGCGGCCTTTCCGTGCCCTCGCTTGGTCATGAGCCTTCCCGCCACGCGAACCAGCTCGCCGGAAGCCTCCAGCGGCCCGGCCGAGGCCAGGACGCGTCCCGAGCGGTGGGTGACGTCGAATCGGTAGGCGAACGGCTGGATGCCGCGCCGGCTCAACGCCTCGAGCTTCTCGCGGCGGGATTCCTGTACGGACACGATTCCCCGAAGGTGAGAGGTGGGACGGCGCGGCATCGCCCGGCGGAATGCCGGTTCAGGCCGTGGGTTGGGCGATTCTAGGGAGCGGGCTTGGGTGGGTCAAGCGCCGCGACGCCCGCCGCGCGTGTCGCCGACCACGCGAGGCGCGGGAGCGGGGCGGTGTGAAGCCAAAGGAGGCGCTACCGTCTCGGGCAACCCGATGATCGGCTCGGAAAGGGCCGCGCCGACCGCCGTCAATTCGCGGCGACGCTCGCCGCAGCCGGGGCAGAACGACCAGCCCGGATCGACGCGCCGCTGACACTGCGGACAGACATGGGTCGCGGCATTCCCGCAATGCGGGCAGTAGAGAAACTCGGAGGAGACCGTTTCGTGGCAGGAGGGGCAAAGCCGGGCCAGCTCCTCCTCGCAGTAGACCACCCTCTGCAGCTCCTCCAGGCTGGTCTCCCCGGCGAGCACCTTTCCCATTCCGTCCTGACCGATCGGCACCATCCCCGATTCGAGCGCCGCGGAGCGGACCATCGACTCCGGCGCGCTGCTCGCGATGAGCCGGCGGATGGGATCGGTCACGTCGAGGATCTCGAAGACGCCGATCCGCCCGCGGAATCCGGTCTCGTTGCAGTACTCGCATCCCACCGGCCGGTGGAGGGTCACCTTCCCGGCTTCGCGGCCGGCGAGTCCGAGAAGTCGGAGCTCGTCTCCGGAGGGATGATAGGGATCCTTGCACTTGGGACAGAGCGTCCGAACCAGGCGCATCGAGACCACGCCGGTCAAGCTCGAGGCGACCATGTAGGGCTGGAGGCCCAGGTCGACGAGGCGGGTCACGGCGGATGGCGCGTCGTTCGTGTGGACCGTCGAGAGAACGAGGTGGCCGGTGATCGACGCGCGAAACGCGATCTGGGCCGTCTCGAAATCGCGGATTTCTCCGATCATCATGACGTCCGGATCCTGCCGGAGCATGGCGCGCAGAATCGCCGCGAACGTCTTCTTGCTCTTCTCGTCCACCTGGACCTGGTTGATTCCGGAGATCTGATATTCGATCGGGTCCTCCACGGTCACGATGTTCTTGGTCACCGAGTGGACGTGCTGGAGCAGCGAGTAGAGCATGGTCGTCTTGCCGCTCCCGGTGGGCCCGGTGACGATCAGGATGCCCTGGGGACGAAGTCCGTATTGGCGAATCTTGGCGAGGTCGGGCTCGCTCAAGCCCAGCGTATCCAGCCGGAGCGCGGTGCGCTCCTGGTCCACGATGCGGATCACGATCTTCTCGCCGTGATCGGTGGGGAGCGTGGAAACGCGGAAATCGATCCGTCGGCCCTCGATCTCCACCCGGAAACGTCCATCTTGTGGAAGCCGCTTCTCGGCGATATCGAGCGTCGACAGGATCTTGATTCGCGAGATCAGGGCGCCCTGGGTCCACTTCGGAAGGCGCTCCATGTCTTGCAGGAGCCCGTCGACGCGGATCCGCACACCCACCCCCTTCTCCTGGGGCTCGATGTGAATGTCGCTCGACCTCATCTCCACCGCGCGGGTGATGAGCCAGTTCGCGAGGCGGACGATCGGCGGCCCCGAGCTGCTCTTGACCAGCTCGTCGACCGACTCGTCTGGGTCTTTGTCGACGATCTCCCGCACGTCGGCGACGGGATCGTTCTTGATGATGTTCTCGAGGATCTCCACCACCGACGCGTCGATGTGGTAGTACCTCGAGATCGCTTCCACGATCTCGCTGGGCGGCGCCAGGACCGCCCGGACGAAATGGCCGCTCTGGAACCGGAGATCTTCGAGGGCCGCGGCGTTCAGCGGATCGGCCATCGCGACGCGGAGCGTGTTCCGGCTTTCGACTTCGATCGGGATGGCGGTGTACTTCTTGGCGAGCTCTTCCTTGATGAGATGGATCACACTCTCTTCGATCGCGACGGCCGAGAGATCGACGATCGGAAGGCCCAGCTGATCGTGGAGCACCTGGCAGATGTCCGCCTCGGTGACCATCCCGGTCCGTGCCAGGATGTGGCCGAGAGGCTCGTGCGTCTGGCGCTGACGCCGGAGCGCCTCCTTGAGCTGCTGCTCCGTGACCAGCCCCGCGTCGAGCAGGTACTCGCCGAGCTTCTTCCGCTTCCCGTTTTCACCCGCCACGACTCGCCCCTCGTTTCCCCGCGCTTCTGAATGAGGCCTGGGAGTGCTACGCCGGGTCGAGGGGCAATCTTCATGCCACGGGCTGAGCGGGCCGCCGCCGGGCGGGCGGCCGAGCTAGCTCCCTAGATGACAGCGGAATCGAGGACTACGGCTGGAGGGCGGTCGTGCGAAATGCAGGTAGCCGGGAACTCCGACTCGCATCCTGCACGCCCGGCCGCGGGTCGACTACGAGGTGGCTTTGGCCCTTCCCCGCTCCATGGCGAGCTTGTCCATTTCCGCGCCGAATCGCACGGAATAGTCGCCGTTGAAGCAGGCGTAGCAGTGGCCGTCCGGACGATCGACGCACGCGCGAAGGCCGTCCATCGAGAGGTACCCCAGCGTGTCCACATGGAGGTACCGTCGAATCTCCTCGACCGTGTGCGAGGAGGCGATCAGCTCGCGGCGATTCGGCGTGTCGATCCCGTAATAGCACGACCACCCGATCGGCGGGCTCGAGACGCGGAAGTGGACCTCCCTGGCCCCGGCCCCCCGGAGCATCGCGACCAGGCTCCGGCTTGTGGTGCCGCGCACGATGGAATCGTCGACGACCACCACCCGCTTCCCTTCCAGGATTTGGCGGACCGCGTTGAACTTGAGATTCACTCCGAAATCGCGGGTAATCTGCTTCGGCGCGATGAACGTGCGGCCGACGTAATGATTGCGGATCAAGCCGAGCTCGAACGGGATGCCGGACTGCTCCGAGAATCCAAGCGCCGCGGAGTTGCTGGAGTCGGGCACCGAGATCACGATGTCCGCCTCCGCCGGATGCTCCTCGGCGAGCCGGCGTCCCAACCGGCGCCGGACCGAGTCGACGCTGGCGCCGAACACAACGCTGTCGGGCCGCGAAAAGTAGATCAGCTCGAAGACACAGGCCCGCGCGGGGTCGGGCTGGAACACGCGGAACGACCGGACCCCCTCCCCGTCGATGATCACCATCTCGCCGGGCTCGACTTCCCGAATGAACTCGGCGCCAACGATGTCGAGCGCGCAGGTCTCGCTCGCGAGCACGTGGGCTTCGCCGCGGCGTCCCAGGCAAAGGGGGCGGAAGCCACGGGAGTCGCGCACCCCGATCAGCTTCTCGCCGGCGAGGAGGACGAGGGAAAAGGCCCCTTGGCAGCGCGCGAGCGCCTCCGGAATCATCCGCTCGATCTCCGTCGCCTTGGAGCGCGCGATCAGATGGAGGATGACCTCGGTATCGCTCGAGGTCTGGAAGATGGAGCCCTGGCTCTCCATTTCGTCGCGGAGGGCGAGCGCGTTCACGAGATTTCCGTTGTGGGCGATCGCGAGCTTTCCCTCGCGATAGTTCACCACGAGCGGCTGGGCGTTCTGGAGCTGGCTGCCCCCCGTGGTGGAGTATCGGTTGTGGCCGATCGCGACGTGCCCCCGGAGCGGCTCGAGCGCGCTCCCGGCGAAGACGTCGGAGACGAGCCCCACGCCGCGATGCTCGCGGTACTCGATTCCGTCGGTCGCGACGATGCCGGCGCTCTCCTGGCCGCGGTGCTGGAGCGAGTAGAGCCCCGCATAGGTCAAACGGGCCGCGTTCTCGGCGCCCCAGATGCCAAATACCCCGCACTCCTCCCGGAGCCGATCACCGTCTCGAAACTCCTTATCGGTCATCCCTCTCCTCTACGCTGCCGCCCCGATCGCGGGCTGGCTCAAGAATGCTTCCACGGATCGCCACGAAGTGGGTCGATCCAACAGCAGATCCGCCTCGGCGTGCGGGTTCACCAGCAGGCCGCTGCTCCTCGCGGTCACGGGGCCGAGCGCCGGGTAGCAGCTTTTGACATTCGATCCGCCACCGGGGCCGCTCGTCCAGAGCCACCAGATCCGCGCGCGACGGATCGCGCCGAGCCCCGGAAGCGGGTGCTCCCGCTGGAGCCGGGTCCGAAGCTCCTCGTCCCGCGACTCATCCCGGGGCCTCGTCAGTATTCCCCAAGCTCCCGACGGGGCCAGGAGCGCGTCGCCCCGCCCGGCGGCCGTGAGAAATCGGTACTGCTCCTTGTTCGGGTTCACGAAGAAATTGCTGCTCTCGATCGCCAGCGCGAGCGCTCCCTCGAACGCGCCGGCCGCGGCATCCGCCTCCGGCTCGAAGAGGTAGAGCTCCTCCCGTACGAGGCGGTCGAGCGTGTGTCCCGCGGGCAACAGCCGGCGCCCCGCGTCGAGGGCGGTCCACGCGGCCAGATCGACGATCTTGAGGCGCGTCAAGAGCACCGCGCTCATCGGGCGACCTCCGCCGCGCGGGGCGCTCCCAGGTATCGCGCGAGCGATTCGAAGAGGAACCGGCCGGGCCCCGCGCCCTCCAGGGCCGTAAACGAGCCGACCGACCGCCTCCGCCGATCGCCCCACGAGCCGTCCCACTCCAGCGGCACCTGACGAAGCCAGGACGCCCGCTCGGGGTGCGGCATCAACGCGAGCACGTTGCCGGTTAGGTTCGTGATCCCCGCGGACTGAAAGAGCGCGCCGTTGGGGTCGTCGGGATATTGCTCCGCGGGACGCCCCTCGCGATCGACGTAGCGGAACAGGGACAATCCATTCTTTTGGATGCGCCCCCGCACGTCAGGATCCGCCGATTCGAATCGCCCTTCGCCGTGGGCGATCGGAAGCGGCACCACCTCGTCGGGCGAAAGGCCGGCGCTCCAGATCGAGCGGCCGGGGCCTTGTTCCGCCCGAACGCGCACCCACCGGCAGAGGTACCCCTGGCGCCGCGGGGCGCGGTTGGGCGCGAGCGCCATTTCCACTCGTCCGGAACGCACGCCCGGCACGAGGCCCGCCTCCACAAGCACCTGGGCCCCGTTGCAGATGCCGAGCACCGGCTTCCCCCGCTCCGATTCGGCGGCGATCCGCTCCACGGCCGGGAGCTTCGCCGCGACGGCCCCCGCGCGGATCCGATCCTGGAACGCGAACCCTCCGGGAAGGACGTAGGCGTCGAATTCCCCCAGCACGGAGGACGGCTCGTTGAAGCGGACGATCCGCGCGGTGAGGCCAACGGTCTCGAGAACCCGCGCCGTTTCGTATTCGCAATTGACCCCCGGAATCTGCAAGACCGCCACGCGAGCCATCGTCACTCCACAATGGGCCGGATCGCGCCGGCGTGAATCGCGGCGAGATCGGCCAGATTGGCGTCGACGAGCGAGGTGCCGGCGTCGAGGAAGCGCAGACGGGGCTCCGGGAGCGTCCGGCCGATCATCGTGACGTCGACTTCCCGTGATCGGAACAGCTCGAGAAACGCCGGGAGCTGGTCCTTCGCCACCTCGCAGAGAAACCCGGGCGCCTCGGAGTAGAGCCGGATCTCGGCCGCGCTCTCCCCCATCCCCGAAATCGGAATCTGGATGCCCAGCCCCTGGGATGCGAATCCACCCAGCGCCATCTCGAATGCCGCGACCGCCAGGCCACCCTCGGAGATGTCGTGGCAGGAGAGGACCAGCCCCCGCCGCACCGCGTCGAGCACCGCGTAGATCCGCCGGCGCTCCCGCTCGAAATCGAGGGTCGGCAGATCGCCCCCGGTATCCCCCGTGAGGAGATGCCGGAGCTGGGAGGCGCCGTCGCGCGCTTCCCGCGGGCCGGTGAGGACGAGGATGCTCTCGGCGCGCTTGATCGCGCTCGTGGTGGCCACGGCGTAGTCCTCGAGCACTCCCAGCCCGGCCACGATGGGCGAGGGCTCGATCGCGCGACCCGTCGCCGACTCGTTGTAGAAGGAGACGTTGCCAGAGACGTACGGAATCGGCGGCCCCGCGTTCCCCTCCGGTCCCAGGGCGCGCGCGGCGTCGCCGAGCCCACGGACGCTCCGGACGAACTCGTCGAAGACCTCCGGGTCCTCGGGATTTCCGAAATTGAGGCAATCGGTGAGGGCCAATGGCCGCGCGCCGACCGCCACGAGGTTCCGGAGCACCTCGCAGACGGCGTGGGCGGAGCCCCAATAGGGATCGGCGGCGACGAACCAAGGATTGCCGTCCACGGCGAGCGCGGCGCCGAGCGGGGAGCCGGGCACGGGCGCCATCACCGAGGCATCGGCCTCGCCGGCGCGGATCACCATCCGCCCCTGCACCTCCGTGTCGTAGTAGCGGAGGATCGGTGCCCGGGATCCGAGAGAGGGCGATCCGATCATCCGGCGGAAGAACGCATCGTGGTCGCCGACGGGAGGAAGCGGCGTCGGCTTCGGCCGCGCCGGGCGTGGCCGCTGGGGCCGGCGGTGCTCGATCCCTGCGGTGATGACCTCGACCGTCGTGTCGCAGACCGGCTGGCCGGCGCGGAGAATCCGGTAGCGCTTGTCGGGCCGAACTCGGCCGACCACCGCGGCGCGCGCCCCCTCGTAGACGCTGGGGAGGGCGTAGTCGTCGTTGTAGATCTTGAGGAGCCGTGGCGCGAGACGCTCCGGGATCACCAGCGCGAAACGCTCCTGGGTCTCCGAGCAGGCGATCACCTCGGGCGGATAGTCGGCGCGGGGCGTGGGCACCTGGTCCAGATCGACGTCCATGCCGAAGCCGCCGGCCGCGGCAAGCTCGGAGGAGGCGCAGGCGATCCCGCCCGCGCCGAGATCCTTGAAGCCGAACGGCGAGCCCTGCTCGTGAAGCCACGTCAGCGCGGCGCGGTTCGCTTCGAGCAGCACCCGCTTCAGGAACGGATCGGGCACCTGCACGTGCCCGCGCTGCGCGGTCGCGTCCCCTTCCAAGATCGCCGACGCGAAGGAGGCGCCGCCGAAACCCGTCTCGTCGGTCGGCTTCCCCAGCAAGACCAGCACGTAGGGCTCCCGGCGGGCCGCCTCGGGGACGCGGCTTCGGACGACCCGGTCGGCGCGGACGACGCCCAGCGCCACGACGTTCACGAGGCAGTTCTCGTCGTAGCGATCGGAGAAGAAGACGTCCCCACCCAGATTCGGGACGCCGAGAGGATCCGCGTACTGCCAGATGCCGTCGACCACGCCGCGGATGATCTCGCGCACGGCGCTTCCCTTCGCTCCGTCCGGATTCCCGAAGCGGAGCGCGTCCATGACGCCGATCACCTCGGCGCCCATGCAGGCCACGTCGCGCACGATCCCGCCGACGCCGGTGGCGGCGCCTTCGACCGGCACCACCTGGGACGGATGGTTGTGGCTCTCGTGCGCGATGACGAGCGCGTAGGCGACTCCCATGTGCTCGCCCAAGCGGACGACCCCGGCATCCTCCCCCGGACCCAGGATCACGTCGGGGCTCTCGGTCGGGAGGTAGGCTCGGAGCACCCACCGGCTGCTCTTGTAGGAGCAGTGCTCGCTCCACATCGTGTCGAAGATGGTCGCTTCGACCCGGGTCGGATCCCGCCCCAAAAGCTCCAGCATCCGGCTGACTTCGCCCGGCGCCAGGCGGAGGCCCTCCGAGGCGAGGAGTGCCTTCAGCGCCTTGGGATCGGCCCCGGTCAGGGGGAGAGTTTGGGAGTCAACGGCTGGCGGCAACTGATGCTCCTAGAACACGATCAAAGATATGGCTCACGTTTCGAGTGAAATAGCGCGGGTCGAAGCACGCCTCCAGCTCCGAGGGGCTCATGACCTTGGCCACGGCCGGATCGGCGGCGAGCCGGGCCCGAAGATCGGGGTCTTCCTTCCATGCCTTCATCGCATGGCCCTGCACGATCGCGTAGGCCGCCTCCCGCGGGAGCCCCGCGACCGTCAAGGCGAGCAGGACCCGCTGCGAGTAGATGAGACCGCGCGTCATCGCCAGGTTCGCCAGCATCCGATCCGGGTGGACCCGAAGGCCCGCAAGGACCTCCCTCGTCTGGCTCGCCATGAAGTCCGCGAGGAGGAACGAGTCGGGAATGATGACCCGCTCGACGCTGGAGTGGCTGATGTCGCGCTCGTGCCAAAGCGCCACGTTCTCCAGAGCCGCGTGCGCGTTCGCGCGGAGTAACCGGGCGAGCCCGCAGATCCGCTCGCAGAGGACCGGATTCCGCTTGTGGGGCATCGCCGAGGAGCCTTTCTGCCCCTCGCGGAAGGGCTCCTCGACCTCGAGTACTTCCGTCCGCTGCAGGTGGCGGATCTCGAGCGCGATCTTCTCGAGCGACGCGCCGAGGAGTGCCAAGCCCGAGAGAAGCTCGGCATGGCGATCGCGCTGCACGACCTGGGTCGCCGCGGGCTCCGCCGCGAGCCCGAGCGCGCCCAACACGCCCTCCTCGAGCTCGGGGGTCAGATGCGCCAGGGTGCCGACCGCGCCCGAGAGCTTCCCGACCGCGACGCTCCGACGCGCCGCGCCGAGCCGCGTGAGCGCGCGCCCCAGCTCCTCGTACCAGACCAGAATCTTGAGACCGAACGTGATCGGCTCCGCGTGGATCCCGTGGGTGCGCCCGACCATCGGGGTCTCGCGATACTTCAGCGCGAGCGACCGGGCCGTCTCCCGGAGAGCCTCCACCTCCCGAACCAGCAGATCGACCGCGCGCGTCAGCGTCAGCGCGAGCGCCGTGTCGACGAGGTCGGAGGAGGTCATGCCGAGGTGGAGGTGGCGCGCGTCCGCCCCCGCCGATTCGCCCACCTGCGTGAGAAAAGCGATCACGTCGTGGCGCAGCGTCGCCTCCAGCTCGTCGATCCGCTTCGGATCGACCCTCGCCTTGTCTCGGACGCGGGCGGTGACGCCGCGCGGGATCTCCCCGCGGCGCTCCATCTCCTGCGCCACCGCCAGCTCCACCTCGAGCCATGTGCGGTACCGCGCCTCGTCCTCGAAGAGCGCCGCCATCTCCGTCCGGCTGTAGCGCGCGATCATGGCGTCATTCCTCGGGAGATTCCGCCAAAAGCAGCTTCAGGGTGAGCAGCTTCCGTCCCGCTCCACCGTCAGCGTGATGGTGTCGCCGACGCTGGCGCCGAAAATCACCCGGTAGGCTTCGTTGCTGTCCCGCACCGGGGTGCCGTTCACCTTCCGGATGATATCGGCCACTTTGACGCCCGCCTTGTCGGCCGGGCTTCCCCGCTCGATGACGGCGACGTAGAGACCGTTCCGGTCGGTGGTGCCGAGACGCTCCGCCACGTAGGGGGTCAATTCCCACGTGCGAACGCCGATCCAGACGTTCCGGACCTTCCCGTACTTGATGATCTCATCCACCACCCGCTTCGTCGCGTCGATCGGGATGGCGAACCCGATCCCCTCCGAGCCGCCGCTCTTGGTGAAGATGAAGGTATTGATCCCGATGACTTCCCCCCGCGCGTTGACCAAGGGCCCGCCCGAGTTCCCCGGATTGATGGCCGCGTCGGTCTGGATCATGTTCTTGTAGATCCCCACGCTCTCGCTCTGCGACTTGATGTCGCGGCGCGTCGCGCTGATCACCCCGGCCGTCACGGTCGGCTGGGTGTCGTTGAGGAGATAGCCGAACGGGTTGCCGATCGCGATCGCCCACTCGCCGACCAAGAGATCGCTCGAGGTGCCGAGGGGTGCCACGGGGAGATCCTTACCGTCGATCTTCACGATCGCGAGGTCGTACTGGGGATGCGCGCCGACGAGTCGTCCGACGAAGGACCGCCCGTCGGAGAGGATCACCGTGATCTTGTCGGCGCCGTGAACCACGTGCTCGTTGGTCAGGACGTAGCCATCCCGGGAGATGATGAACCCCGACCCCATGCTCGGGATCTGCTCCCGGTAGCGATACTGGGGAATCATGTCCCTGAAAAAGGGCTCGAAGAACTCGTTTCCCATCGGAACCGGCGCCGTCTGGACGACGCGCGTCTGCACGACGCTCAAGGTCACGACGGAGGGGCCGACGCGCTGCGCGGCCTCCACGATCGCGGTGCGGCGAGAGTGATCGATCGCCTCGGGAGCCGCGGCGCTCGTCTCGGCGGCGTCGGCGACCGGCATGGAATCGGCCGCCGGACCGCCATCCTTTGACTTGCCGCGCGACCCCAGAAGGAGCGCGACCAAAAGGAGGAGCCCGAAAAGAACTCCGGCCAGAAGAGTGCCAATCGACCAGGCTGTTCTCCCGCGCGCCGGCGGGGTCGCGTCATGCGAAGACATGGAGGGGCTCCTTGGGAATCCATCCCACCCGGGGATACCGAACCCGCATCAAGCAGAGACCGTGCGCCGGCGCCGGAGGCGCGGCAGCGCGCCGGTCCGTCGCCTCGAGCGCGTCCTTGACCGCCCGCGCCCCTGATCCGCGCTCGGAGGCGTCGATCACCGTCGAGACGATCCTACGGACCATAGTGTACAGGAAGCGGTCCGCCTCGATGTCGAACGCGAACCCGTTTGGGCCCTGGCTCCAGCGGGCGCGCGTCACGCGACATCGCGGACCTCCGTTGTCGCTCCCCTTCTTGGAGAAGGTCGTGAAATCGTGGTCTCCGAGGAGCGCCCGCGACGCGTCGTTGAGAGCCGACACGGTTGCCCGAACCGGCCGCACCCAGACGTAGCGGCGGCGGAGCGCCGTCGGCCCCGGATGAACCAGGTAGCGATACGCGCGGCGCGACGCGTCGAACCGGGCGTGGAACTTGGGATCGACTTCCGCGACCTCCACCACCCGGAGATCCGCGGGCAGAATCGCGTTGAGCGCGCGCCCAAGGCGCTCCGGCGTCAGCCGTGTGGTGAGCCTCACGCTCGCCACCTGCCCTGCCGCGTGACATCCGGCGTCGGTGCGCCCCGCGCCGGCCACGCGAACCTGTCCCTCCGCGAGGCGGCGAAGCGCCTGCTCCAGATCGCCTTGAACGGTGCGGTGGCGGCTCTGGACCTGCCAGCCGTGAAAGTCGGTGCCGTCATACTCAACCGCGAGCCTGTAGGTCGCCGATCGGCGATCAGACGCCACGGAGCAGCCAGACGGCCGAAGCCGCCCCCAAAACGATCGTGGCCGACTCGATCCAACCCCACCTCCAGCCGTGGCCGCTGCTCCGTCGCTCCCCCATCGCGTACCCGCGGGCCCAGAGCGCTTCCCCGTAGCACTCCCCCAGCCGGAGCATCGTCCCCAGATACGGGAGAAGCCACGCGGCGATGTAGCGCGCCCGGCCGGTCGCATTTCGCGGCGGCCGGAAGCCCCTCGCTCGAAGCGCTTCATGCTGCTGGCCCGCCTCCCTGAGGGCGAGCGGTACCAGCGCCACGGCATGCCGCCCGCTCTCCAGCGCCAGGAGGAGCACCCTCGGACGGCGGGGCAGCGGAAGCGCCAGGAGCCACCGCGCCGCGTTCCCGAGGAAGGCCCGCGCTGCCCAGCGGAGCAGGTAGAGGAGCGCGAGGAGTCGGAGCGCGATCAGCGCCGCGGGCAACGCCGCGACGGCGATCGGCCGACCGGACAGGAACGTGTGCGCCAGGAAGACGACGAGCGCGAGCGCCCAGAGTGGAAGCTCGGAACGGATCGATCGCCCTTCCGCGCGGAGCGCGAACGCGGCGCCGAGCACGGCCAAGACGGCGAGGTCGATCGGGGCGTGCGTGAGCGAAAGGCCTAGTCCAACGAGGATGCAGGCGAGAAGGGTCGCCGCCGGGTGAATCGGGCGAGGCATCGGCTTGATTGGGGGATCGACGTGGGACGAGGATGTGCCGGGCACTGCCGCTCTGGTTCCTCCGTGCCATCGGAGGCGGACGCCGACGTCCGGCGGCCCACCTGAATCGCCACTCTACCCGATCGCGGGGGGGGCGTCAATGCCCGGGCTTCACACCCCCGGCTTGAGCGCGTCGTCCAGCCGTTGGATCGGGCGGAACCAGGCAACGGCGATGAGGACCAGCGTGAGGCCGAGGCAAAGCGACGTGACCCAGTCGCCCCACTGGAGAAACAAGGTCGGCCCGACTCCGACCGCGACGTTCCCTGCGAGCAGCGCCTCCCGGAACAGGCCGGTCCGCTGCTCCACCCTGCCGTACGGATCGATCAGCATCGAGATCCCGGTGTTGGCGCAGCGGGCCGTGGAGAGACCCGTTTCGACGGAGCGGAAGATCGCCATCTCCGCGTGCTGCACCGGGCCGGCGGTCTTCCCGAACCACTCGTCGTTGGTGATGTTGACCAGGTACTGCGCCCCCTCCAGCGCGTACCGACGCGCCAAGTCGGGGAAGATCGATTCGAAGCAGATCATCACCCCGAACGCCGGCCCCGCGCCCGAGAAGACCACGGGGCGCGTACCGGCCGTCCACTCGGCCTGCCCCAGGTCGATCTTGCCCAGGAAGGGGAGGAGACTCTGGAATGGGATCCGCTCCCCGAACGGCACCAGGTGCATCTTCTCGTACTGTCCGGCGAACGTTCCGGCCGGCCGGATGAGCCCCGCGGCGTTGTGGGTCATCACGCTGCCGCTGGTCGAGAGGTGCGCATCCGGATACCCCGCCAGGACCGGCAACCCCACCTCGCGGACCAGCAGGAGCACCCGGTTGAGCTTGAGCGGCTCCAGCCGGAGATAAAACGGCAGCGCCGTCTCGGGCCAGATGATCAGGCTGGGCCGCGGCGTAAGCGCGCCCGCGGCGCGCGTGATCCGCGCCAGCACGCCGACCACAGAGTCCGAGAGAGCGGGGTTCCACTTGTCCTCGCTCGAAGCGTTGGGCTGCACCAGGGCCACCCGCGCGAGCGGCAGCGTCCGAGCGGCTTCCAGTCGCGCCTGCCCCCACTGCACCGGGAACCAGGTCGCGGCGACGGCGAGCGCGGCGAAGGCGACCCTGGCCCACCACCGCCGCGTCGCGATCGAGGCGGCCACGAGAGCATTCACGGTGACGATCCAGACGCTCAGCCCGGGCGCTCCCACCAACGAAGCGCCCTGGATCCACACGGGATGCTCGGCCAGCGCGTAGCCGACGTTCCCCCAGGGACAGCCGAGTGTCCCCGAGGACTTGGCCCATTCGCTCGCGGCCCACGCGATGGGGGCCACGATCAGAACCGGCCAGCCGAGGCGGCGCCTCAGAAATCGGACGATCCATCCGAAGCACGCCACGTAGAGACCAAGGTAGAGACCCAGGGCCAAGAGCCCCGGGAAAATAAGCCAAGGCTGGGTCATCGCCTTCGCGGGAAGGCGCACGATCCACCAGAAGGTCAGGATATTGAACACGATTCCGGCGATCCACGGCGCCCAGCGCGCGCCTCGAGGAGCGGGGGCGCGATCGCGGGGACCGGGGGAATCCTCGTGCAGCACGAGGAGGAGGGGCACCAGGGCGACGAAGACGAGGAGCCAGAGACCGGCCGAGGGGAAGGAGAGGCTGAGGAGGACTCCCGATACGGCCGCGAGAATCGGCCGGCGATACCGACTAATGGAGGCGCACCTCGCGGCGTGCCTCGGCCGACTGGTAGATGGCGTCGATGATGCGCATGATCTCCCGCCCTTCCTCGGCGCTGGCCATGGGCTTCTCCCCCTGCGTGATGCAGCGGAGGAAGTGGTCAAGCTCCTGCTCGTAGGATTGCTTGTAGATGTTCTTGATCGATTCGAGCGCGGGGGTCACGTTGAGAAGGTTGCCGCCCAGCTCCTTGTGGATTCGGAAGGGATTCAGGAGCGCCGCGCCGTCGGTGCCGAACAGGTTGAGATAGGGGAAATTCTTCTCGAGCAGGACCGCCCAGCTCACCTCCAGCGTGAGCGACGCCCCGCCCTCCAGAACCAGGAACGCCGCGACCGTGTCCTCGACGTCCTTCCTCGGATCGGTGACGTACTTCGCGGCCGTGACGGAGACCACCTTCGGATTTCCCAGGAGCCAGAGCGACAGGTCCAGCATCTGGACGCCCGAGGTCCATGAGCACACCGCCCCCCGAGCTCTTCTTGTTTTCGTACCAGACCGGGCCGCGGCGGTCGGAGCGGCGGCGGAGCCATCCCGTCTTGGCGTAGAAGATCTTGCCGAGCTCTTCGCGCTCGAGATAGCGCCGGAGCACGATCACGTCGCTGCGAAACCGGTTGTTCATCGCGTACATGAGGACCTTGCCGCTCTTCTGCGCGGCGTCGGCCATCTGGGCCGCCTCGGCAAAGGTCCGGGCCGGGGGCTTTTCGCACAGGACGTGCTTCCCGTAGCCGAGCGCGGCCTGGGTCATCGGCGCGTGGAGATGATTGGGCGTGGCGATGATCACCGCGTCGATCTCTTCCATGCGGAGCAGCGCCTCGTAGTCGGCGACCGAGCGGCCGATGCCGAAGTGCTGGGCGACCATGCGCGCCTTCTCGACGTCATCGTCGCTGATCGCGACCACTTCCACGTCCCGGCGCCCCTTTAACGCGGGCAGGTGATTCACTTGGGCGACGACGCCGACGCCGATGACGCCGAGGCGGAGGGGACGCTTGGCCACGCGGTGATCTCCCGGAATGGAACGGATGGAGTGATCGATGCGAACGACGCGCGAGTATAGAGATCAGGGTCGCGAAATCAAGGCGATTCGGGAGGAACGTCCTCCGCCGGCGCGATCTCCGCTGTCTCCGCGAGCGCGAGCGCTCTCTCCGCGGCGCCGTCGCGCGAAAGACGGCGGATCTTCTTCCAGAGTCCCTGTCGGCTCAGCCCGAGGGCCCGCGCGGCGCGGGTGCGGTTACCGCCAGCGCGCGCGATCGCGGCGCGAATGAGGCGTGCCTCCAGCTCCCTCTTCCGGTCCCGTGCAGGGTCTCCTCGTGCTCACGCACGAGGGGCGCCCCGAAGAGCGCGAACCCCTCGCCCAGCGATGAGGCTGCGATCGTGCCGTCGGGCTCGAGCGCGTGCACGGCCCGCTCCAGAGCGGCCTCCAGCTCGCGAACGTTTCCGGGCCAGGAGTGCCTCGACAGAAGATCGAGCGCGTCCCGCGGTGATCCGTCGCGCCTCCGGGCGCTGGCCCCGGGTTCCGCGCGAGAATGTGCGCGGCGAGCAGCGGAATGTCCTCGCGCCGCTCGCGCAGGGACGGCGCCCGGATCGTCAGGACGTGGAGCCGGTAGAAGAGGTCGGCACGAAACCGCCTGGCCCGCATCTCCAGCGCCAGGTCCCGGTGGGTCGCCGCGACCACGCGCACGTCGACGCGCCGGGCCCGGCCCTCGCCGACGCGGCGAACCTCCCCCTCCTGAAGCACGCGAAGCAGTCGACTCTGCACCGCCGGGCTCGCGTCGCCGATCTCGTCCAGGAACAGCGTCCCGCCGTCCGCCAGTTCGAAGAGACCCGGCCGATCGGCGTGGGCGCCGGTGAACGCTCCCCGCGCGTGCCCAAAGAGCTCGCTCTCGACGAGCGAGTCGGGAATCGCCGCGAAGTTGTGCGGGAGGAAGGCCCGCTCGCGCCGCGGACTCTGTGCTGTGGAGGGCCCGCGCGATCAGCTCCTTGCCGGTGCCGGTCTCGCCCTGGATGAAGACGGTGGCTTGGCTTGGCGCCAGGGAGATGATGCGCGCGCCCAGCGCGACGACCGAAACGGCTCCGCCCGACCAGGCCCATCGACTCCGCGTGCGGGCCCGGACCGCCCCGCGCCATTTCCTCGATCCAGATCGCGCACGCGTCGATCGAAACCGAGTCCGCCGTCTCGAGATCGTGTCCCACCGCCCCCTCCGCGTCCCGCGCGACCTACAGCAGCGCTACCTCCCGAGGGCCGGCCGCGATCTCGCCGACCCTGTGGCAGGCGTGACCGGAGGCCTGGAGCGCCCGCTCGATCGCCTCTACGTCCTTGGATCGCGCCACGAGGAGAAGACCCAAGCCCATATTCCAGACTTCGAACGCCTCCGCACGGGAGACCTTGCCTGCCTTTTGCATGAAGAGGAAGAAATCCGGGATGGGCCAGCTGCCCGCGCGGATCTCCGCGCGCGTCCCCTCGGGCAGCACACGGACAAGGTTTCCCGGGATTCCGCCGCCGGTAACGTGGGCCATTCCCCGAACCTCGCCCGCCCGGCGGGCGATCCCCACCTGGAGCCCGTAGTAGAGGTGGGGTTGAAGCAGGATCTCTCCGACGGTGCCGCCGCCCGTGGGGGAGGGATCGTCGACGCCCAGGCGGAGCGTATCGAAGAGGATCGACCGGGCCAGCGAGTAGCCGTTGGTGTGAAGCCCCGCGCTCGGGAGCCCAAGGATGACGTCCCCGGGCGCGATCGCGCGCCCGTCGACGATCTCCGACTCGGGAGCGATGCCGACGATCGCCCCGGCGAGATCGTAATCGCCGACCGCGTAGAGTCCCGGCATCTCCGCGGTCTCCCCGCCGATCAGCGCGCAGCCGACCTCGAGGCACCCCCGGGCGATGCCCTGCACCAGCTCCACCACGCGGTCCGGTGCGAGGGCGCCCATGGCGATGTAGTCCAGGAAGAAGAGCGGCCGCGCTCCGTGAACCAGGATGTCGTTGGCCGAGTGGCAGACGAGATCGTATCCCACCGTGTCGTGCCGATTGCAGAGGATGGCCACCTTGAGCTTGGTTCCAACCCCGTCGATGCTCGAGAGGAGGACCTGCCCCGGCGCCCCGGGAACGCGATAGGCTCCCGCGAATCCGCCGAAATCCCCGACGACCTCCGGGCCGAACGTCGATCGGCAGAGCTTCGCGATCCGGTCGACCGCTTCCTGCCCCTTCCGGATGTTGACCCCGGCGTCCTCGTACCGGCTCATGACACCTCCGCGGCGGCGCCCTCTTCGACCTGCGGGCGCGCACCCGCTTTGCCTCCTTCATGGAGCGCCACCAGCGCCTCCACGATCTCCCGATCGAATTGGGATCCCGCGTGGCGTCGAAGCTCGGCCAGCGCACGCGCCATCGGGAGGCCTTGCCGATACGGCCGATCGGAGGTCATGGCGTCGAACGCGTCGCAGACGTGGATGATCCGCGCCCCGAGCGGGACGTCGGCCTCGGAGAGACCGCTGGGATAACCCTTTCCGTCCGGGCGCCAGTGGTGCGTCCGAACCATGTGGGCGGCGTCCTTCAAGGCCCGTATCTGTCCGATGATTCTGGCGCCTGCTTCAGGATGGCGCATCATCAGCCGCCGCTCCTCTTCGCTCAACCGTTCGGGCTTGCGGATCACTTCGGGACGCTGGGCGATCTTTCCAATGTCGTGCACGAGCGCCGCGTAGCGGATCGTCTCCACCTCGGTTGCATGGAGGCCCATCTGGCGCGCGACTTGGACCGAATAGTCGGCGACCCGCACCGAATGCTCGTGCGTGTAGGGGTCGACCGCGTCGAGCGCGAAGCTGAGCGCGCGAACGAAGCTCACCAGATCGTCCCTCAGGTCGGCGTACAGCCGGAGCGCGTACCGGGCGAAGAGAAGCGGAAGAGCGAGCAGGAGCACGCCCGGCAGTCCGGCCGCCACGCGCACCTGAGCGAAGAGGAGGCCGAAACCCAGCGAGAGCGCGTGCTGCGGCAGCCCGTCGCGAAAGTGCTGGCGCCAGATCGTGAGCGCCGATTCCCGCGCACGCGCCCCGAGGATGAGGCTGACCCAGCCCGTATTGAGGGCGTAGTAGAGCGACCCCGCGAGGAGAACCGGGAGGAGGTCCTGCCCCAGCCGTGGAACCCCGAGGGAGCCCCCCGCCGCGAGGTACGCGGAGCCGGCCACCACCGTCGTGGAGGCGTAGAGCCCCGCGTTCAGGGCGGACGCGCCGGGCCGATTCCGGAGGATCAGGAGTTGGGCCGGGAGCGCGGTGAGCAGATCGAGCGCTCCGGCCACCCACGGCCCGAAGAGGAGGATCGCGCCGATGTCGAGGATCGAGGCGACCGTCATCGTTCCGCCGCGAGGGAGCGGGACCGGGAGCGCCTCCGCCGCGAGCAGGAGGGCGAACCACGCGGCGATTCCCCAGACGTCCCAGCGCGTCTGGCGGATCTCGTCTGTCCCGAAGAGGGCCAACAAGAGCGGCAGCGCGGCGAGAAACGAGGGAACCGCGAACCAGAGGACGCGCGCGCCAAGGCCCCGCACGCCCGACGGCTTGGGATCAGGTTGGAAGGAGCTCGAAGCGTTCACGCGATTTCCTCGGGCGGAATCGTAGACCGCGGAGACCGAGGCGCCTGGCGCAACGGTCGTGCCAACGCCGCCGGGTCTTCCGCCGATGCAACCCGCGCCAGGATCGCCGGCCAGCGGCGGGAGCCCGAACCCGGCGCGAGCTTTCCGCGTCGATGCTTCGTCGCCGTCAACATGGGCGGTCAACGAAGAATGCGCGAGGTATCGGAAAGATCGAATCGCGTCATCGACGCGATCGCCTGGGCTCGGCTCAGGATCGCGTCGCGGGAGGCGCGCAGGAGGCCGCTCACGCCAAACCCCTCGACCGTGAACGAAGCGAGGACGGCGCCGTAGACCACCGCTCGGCGGAGATTTCGATCGCTCACCCGCCCCATCCGCGCCAACGCTCCCACGAATCCCCCGGCGAACGAATCGCCGGCCCCGGTCGGATCGACGACCGATTCGATCGGGAATGCCGGACAGCTGAAGTACTCTTCGCTGCTCTGGAGAAATGCGCCGTGCTCTCCCTGCTTGACCACGACCGTCTCCGGCCCCAACGAGAGGATCGCGCGGGCCGCCTTGTGCGTCAACGCCTCGCCGGTGATCTCGCGGGCCTCTTCCTCGTTGATGATGAGCATCCTCACCTGACGCAAGATCTCGAGAACCTCCTCCCGCTTGCTCTGGATCCAGTAGTTCATGGTATCGGCGAGAACCAGCTGGGGCTGTTGGAGCTGACCCAAAACGTCCCGCTGGAGCACCGGGTCGATGTTCGCCAGGAAGATGTTCTTCAACGCGCGGGTCCGCTCCAGAAGGTTGGGCTTGAACCGCTCGAAGACGTTCAGCTCGGTGCGCAGGGTCTCCCGCGTGTTCATGTCCTCGCTGTAGACGCCCTCCCAGCGAAAGGTCTTCCCCTCGCTCACCTCGAGCCCGCTCAAGTCGAGATCGGGGTGCTCGAGCATCATGCGGGCCTCGGCCGGGAAGTCCTGCCCCACCACCGCGACCAGCGAAACGGGCAGGAAATGGCGGGCGGCGAGCGAGAAGTAGGCGGCCGACCCCCCCAAGACTTCCTCCACGCGGCCGGCCGGGGTCTGGATGGTATCGAGCCCGATCGAGCCGACGACCGCGATCGCCATGGCTACATCGCCTCGGGCGCGCTCACGCCCAAGAGTCCAAGGCCGCGCTTCAGGACCAACCCCGCCGCGCGGGTCAGGAGAAGCCTCGCGTCCGTCATCGGCGCGTCCGCCGTGACCACCCGGTGCTGGTGATAAAACGAATGAAATCGAGCCGCCAAGTCCTTGAGATAAGCAGGGATGCGATGGGGCTCCCTGCTCCGGGCGGCGGCCGCCAGGAGGGAGGGAAACCCGGCCAAGCTGCGCATCAGCTCCTCCGTTTCCGGCTCGCGCAGGAGCTCCAGCCGCGCGGCGAGCGGATCGGGATCGGCCACGCCCTGCTCCCGTGCGTAGCCGAGCACATGCGCGATGCGCGCGTGGGCGTACTGCACGTAGAAGACGGGATTGTCCTCCGTCCGCTTGAGGGCGAGGTCGATGTCGAAATCCATGGGGCTCTCCGCCCGACGCATCAGGAAGAAGAACCGAGCCGCGTCGACACCGACCTCGTCGACCAACTCGTCCAAAGTGACGAAATCCCCCGCGCGCTTCGACATCTTCACCACTTCGCCGCCGCGGAGGAGACGCACCCACTGGATCAGGATCACCTCGAACCGATCCTTGGGCCAGCCGAGCGCGTCGAGGACGCCCGCCATCCGGGTGATGTGCCCGTGGTGGTCGGGCCCCAGCAGGTCGATCAGGCGGTGATACCCGCGGGTGAACTTATCGTGGTGATAGGCCGCGTCGGCGAGAAAGTAGGTCGGCTCGCCGTTCGACCGGACCACCACCCGGTCCTCCTGGTCGCCGAATTGGGTGGAGCGAAACCAGAGTGCCCCGTCCCGCTCGTCGAGGACGCCGCCCCTTCTCAATTTCTCGCGCGCCGATTCCACGGCGCCGCCCCGATGAAGCTCGCTCTCCCGATACCAGCGGTCGATGCGCGCGCCGAAACGGGTGAGGTCGCGTTTCTGGCGCTCGAGCATCTGGTCGATGCCCCAGGAGCCGAACGCCCGGCGCTGCTCGCGCTCCGGCAGGGCGAGCCACCGGCGCCCTTCGCCCTCCGCGAGGCCGGCCGCGAGCTCGACGACGTAGGTTCCCGCGTACCCTTCCTCCGGGATCGGGGGCGCCTCGAGCCCGAGTCGCTCGGCGAAGCGGGTGCGGATCGACGCACCAAACAGCTCCGCCTGAAGTCCCCAGTCGTTGCAGTAGAACTCCCCCGCGGCGCGGTGTCCGGTGGCGTTCAGAATCTGGATGAGCGTGTCCCCGATGCTCGCGGCGCGCGCGTTCACCACGTTGAGAGGTCCGGTGGGGTTCGCGCTCACGTACTCGACGAGAACGGTCTCCCCGCCGCCCACCTCGCTCGCCCCGTACGAATCGGGGTCATCGAGAATCCGACGCAGCGTGCTCTGGAGCCACGCGGGGCTGAGGCGGAAGTTGAGAAATCCGGCGCCCGCGACCTCGACCTTGGCGAGTACGTCGGGCTCCACGTCCAGCGCGTCGACGAGCGCCTGCGCCACCTCGCGCGGCGGCCGGCGCGCGGTCTTGGCCAGCGCGAGGGCGATGTTACTCGCCCAGTCGCCGCGCCCGGACTCTCGCGGCACTTCGACCTCCACGGCGACGCCGTCGGGCAGCCCGAACCCGGCCTTCCCGATCGCGGCCTTCAGCCGATCGACCAGGTAGGCCTCAATCGGCCACGACTTCACGAACGGCGTCCCCCCAGAGCTTGTCGAGGAGGTAGTACTCGCGGGCGCGCGCGTGGAAGACATGCACCACGAAGTCGACGTAGTCGAGGAGGATCCACCGGCGCGCCTCAAACCCCTCCGAATGCCAGGGCCTGAGCCCGCGCTCCCGCAGCCCCATGTCGACGGCGTCGGCGATGGCTCGGACCTGGATCTCCGAGTGGCCGGTCGCCAGGACGAAGTAGTCGCAGACCCCGTCGAGCTCGCGCAGATCAAGGATCAGGACGTCTTCCGCGCGCCGGGTCAGGGTGAGGCGGGCGGCTTCGCGCGCGAGCTCGTGTGGCGTGGGGGCGGCCAGGGAGGGCGCGTTCACCGATGCCGCGTGACCGCGTAGCGGACGGCGTCGCGGAGCGACTCGCGCGCGTCCGTGTCGGGAACGTGGCGCAGCTCCGCCTCGGCCCGGTCGGCCAGCTCGTCGGATCGCGCCTGGCTATAGGAAACGCCGCCGTTCTCGGTCACGAATCGGACCACGTCAGCCCAATGGCCGTTCCGAAATTCCTGATTCCGGATCAGCTCGACCATGCCGCGACGGTCGCGTTCCGAAGCGTTCTGGAGCGCGTTGATCAACGGGAGCGTGATCTTGCCCCCCTCGAGATCGTTCCCCATCGCCTTCCCGGTCACGCTCTGGGCTCCGAGATAGTCGAACAGATCGTCCGTGATCTGGAACGCGAGTCCCACCGCGTGCCCGAAGCGGCCGAGCGCGCGCTGCGCCTCGCGGTCGGCCCCGGCTTCGAGGGCTCCCAGCTCGCAGCCGGCCGCCATGAGACACGCCGTCTTCTCCTCGATGACCCGCATGTACTCGCCTTCGGTCAGATCGATGCGATTTTTCTGCTCGATCTGGCGAAGCTCGCCCTGGCTCATCCGGTGGGTCGCCTCCGCGAGAAGATCCATGGCGCCGTACATGCGGCTCCTCACGAGGATCGAGAACGCCTTGGAATAGAGATAGTCGCCCATGAGAATCGCGACGTCGTTGTTCCACGCGCTGTTCACCGTCGGGAGATTGCGGCGGACGAGGCTCTTGTCCACGCTGTCGTCGTGGATCAGAGTCGCCGTGTGGATCAGCTCGACGACCACGGCCCCGAGAAGCGCTTCCTCGGTTACCGTACCGAAAGCCTTGGACGTGAGGAGCAGCAGGGTGGGGCGGAACCGCTTGCCGAACGCGCGATGGAGGTGCGCGCCAACCGCGCCGACGAGGCGCACGTCACAGAAGAACGCCTCGTCGAGACGCTCCTGGAACCGCTCGAACGCGTCTTGAACCGGCCCACGGATTGTCTCGAGCGTGGGCTCCTCGACGGGGATCAGCTGTCGACTTTGCCTGGTCGCGGCCAAGTGGCTCCTAACGCTGGAAGTCCTACATTGACGGCCCGATAGCCTATGCGCCGGCACCCCGCCTGTCAATCGAAAAGGCCTCGCGCGCCCGGCGAAGCAGGCGGCGACGCTCGTTCAGCGAGGGCTCCTCCACCACCTGCTCCAGAAGCCAATCCAGCACCTCTCCCACCTTGGGACCCGGATCGATCCGAAGCTCCCGCATCACGTCCTGGCCGTTCACATCGAGGTCTTGCAGCGTGAGCGCCTGACGCGCCGCCAGCACGCCGTCGATCCGGGTGCGGAATTCTTCGAGATAGTGAGGAAATCCGCTCTTCAGTCCATTGCCCACGTTGTCCGCGATCCGGAGATCGAATAGATCGGCGATGTGGTCCACCCCCACCCTCTGCACAAATCTGCGTACCGCCGCGTCGCTCCACTCCGGTTTGTAGTCGAACATGTGGTGGCCGACCAGGTGGGCCACGCGATCGATCATGTCGCGGCCGTACCGAAGACGGGACATCGCCTCCTCCGCCAGTCGCGCGCTCTCGAATTGGTGATTGTAAAACGTGGCGTCGCCATTCTCCCGCTCCACCCGCGTCAGCGGCTTCCCCACGTCGTGAAAGAGCGCGGCGAGCCGCACCACCGGCTTCCCCGCGGGCGCGGCGTCCACCGCGTAGAGCGTGTGATAGTAAACGTCGTAGGCGTGGTAGCGATTCTGCGGCACCGCCACGCAGGCTTGGAGCTCGGGGAGCAGGTCCCCGAGCAGGCCCGATCGCCGGAGCACCTCGAAGCCGAGCGACGGGCGGGGCGCGGCCAGGAGCTTGGTCAACTCGTCTCGGATGCGCTCGGCGGCGACCCGCGCGACCGCCTCTTTGGCTTCCGCGAGCGCCTCGAATGTCGCCGGCTCCACGTCGAATTCGAGCGTCGCCGCGAATCGGGCCGCCCGCACCGCCCGAAGCCCGTCCTCGGCGATTCGCTCGACCGGGTTCCCCACGGCGCGGATCCGCTTCGCCCGCAGATCGGCGCGCCCACCGAACGGATCGACCTCGCGGCCCGACTCCGGATCCCACGCGATCGCGTTCACCGTGAAATCGCGCCGGGAGAGATCGGCCTCGACGTCGGTCACGAACTCGACACGGTCGGGCCTCCGCGCGTCGCTGTACCCGTGCTCGATCCGAAACGTCGTCACCTCGCACGGACCGACCGGCGTCAGGACCGTGATGGTCCCATGCTTGATCCCGGTCGGGATCGCTGACGGAAAGAGCTCGACCATCTTCTCGGGCCGCGCCCCGGTGGCGACGTCCCAATCCGAGACCGGGACGCCGCGGATCAGATCCCGGACCGATCCGCCGACGAGGTAGGCCGGGTGGCCAGCACCCTGGAGCCGCCGGAGGAGCTGCGAGATCGCGGAAGGGACTCGCGTCGAATCGAGCTCGCGGAGCGTCATCGCCCCTGATGGTACCAGACGCGGCCGGTTGCGCCGCGGGCGGCGAGCGCCTACGCTCGCGCCCGTGCTCCCCCGACCGACGTCGAGAGCCTCCCGCGCCGCCTTCGTCTTGCTCGCGTCCATCCTCGCGTGCGCGGCCGGCGGGACCCGCGCCCTCGCCGACCCGCTCTTCCTCCCCGCCTCCGCGCAGGGGAGCTGGGTCGCCGCCGACAAGCAGCTCCACTTCACCGGATCGCTGGCGATCGCGGCCTCTCTCCGGATCACGGGGAGGACGCAAGGAAAGAGCTTGGCCGGCGCCGTGGGTCTCGGAGTTCTCAAGGAAGTCTACGACGCGACGCTGAAGCCGAAGCGCGCGGGACGGGGCGCGAGCTGGAAGGACTTGGCAGCGGACATCCTGGGCGCCGTGGCCGGCGTCGCGGTCGTCGCGGCGATCGACCGGTAGCTAAGCCCCGTTTTCGGTCGGCAACACCACGGTGAATCGCGCGCCCGTCCGGGACATATTCTCCGCCGCGATCCGCCCGCCGTGGTTTTGGATGATCCGGTAACAGGTCGAGAGCCCAAAGCCGTGCCCCTCGGGCTTCGTGGTGAAGGATGGCTCGAACAGGCGGGTGAGCGCGGTCGCCGGAATGCCGGGCCCTGTGTCTTCCACCGCCAGCTCCACCTCCCGCCCGCCCGCGCGGAACCGCGTGTGCACCGCGATGCGGCGCTCTTTCGACTCGTTGGTGCGCATGGCGTCGGCCGCGTTGCTGAAGAGATTGAGCAGCACCTGCTGGATCTGGGCGGGGTCCAGGTTCAGCTCCGGCAGGTCCCCGGCGAGATCGAGATCGAACGCGACCTGCTCGTACTTGTTCTGCGGCACGATGAACTCGACCGTCCGGCGGACCACCTCGTTGAGCCGCGTCGGCTGCTTCCGGACTCCCTTGTGGGAGAAATCGAGCAGCCCTTTGACCAGGACGCCCATGTTGCTCGCCTGCTCGAAGATGATCCGCGCGCTCTCCTTCATCCGGTCGGCCGGCGCCGCCCCGGCCGCGTTCATCAATAGCAGCTGCGCCCGGCCCGAGATGGCCGCCAGGTAATTGTTCAGCTCGTGGGCCACCTCGGCGGCCATTTCACCCTTCGCCGCGAGGCGCTCGGAGGAGATCAGCTCGTCCTTTGCCTTCTCCAGCGCGATATAGCGGGCGCCCGCTTCCTTGATCAAGAGGAGCGGCACGAAGAAGAAGATCAGGCCAAAGTAGCCGACCGCCAGGTAGGAGACGACGACCAGCGGCGACAGGAAGAAGAGCGCCACCGACCCGAGGAGCGAGTTGGAGTAGAAGTACTCCTCGCGCCAGGTCCGGAAGAGCTTCCGGCCCGAATCGAGCGCGACGGCCGCCGAGACGAGCAGCGTGTTCACAAGAAAGTAGGCGACGATCGCGCCGACCCATGGAAGGAGCATCGTCGAGCCGGAGAGCGCCGTGAGCCCCTTCAACGCGAGCGGCGCGCCCCCGAGGGCGGCGAACGCGGCTCCCGCCGCCGCGAGCGTGAGGACGTTCTGCCCGGCGTTGAACAGCGCCTTGTACCAGACGCGGCGCGAGAAGAAGACGTTCGCCAGGGTGAACGCGATCGCCACGATCCAGATCGATGGCTGAAAGCCGAGGAGGATGAGGAGGCTGATGTCGACGGTGGAGGCCATGCTCTCCATCGCCTTCCCGGTGACGGTCGGGAGCCAGAGGCTTTCGGCGAGGAGACTGACGGCGATCCAGGCCGTGATGTTCATCCAGCCGAGGGACCAAAATTCGCCGAATGAGAGCGCGAGGAGCGCTCCGCCCGCCGCTCCAACCACCGCGACGTAGGCGACCAGCCCCGGTCTCATGTCGCCGTCGGGCGTGCCGGGGCACGACCTTCCATGGTCACGGCCCGACCCTAGCAGCGGCCCGCAGGGCCGTCAACGGGATTCCCCCTCTCTACCTCTCCTCGCCCAGGAGCTCTCGCGGATCGAGCGGCTCTTCCCGCGTGCCCGGCGGCGCGCTCAACGCGAGATCGCGCGGTTTCGCCGTCCGCTTGACGGTGAGCCCCTCCAGCTCCACGAGCACCGATTCCGCTTCCGAATCCACCGCGATCCATCGCGGGAGACCTGTCGTGGGATCGGCCGCGATCCACGTCGTGACCTCGCCCAGCGAATCGCCCAACGACGCGGATCGCAGTCGATAGCCTTCCCGCCGCGCGCCGTGGATCCATCGTCGCTCCGCCGTCGAGTGGAGTTCCTTCTCGAGAATCCGCTCCGGCTCGACGATGAGGCGGCGGAGCTTGACCGGCGCGCGAGCGAAGGGAGCCCGGTAGAGGACCGCTTCCGATGGGCTGTAGAGAAGAAATGACTCCTGGGCCTTATCGATCAGAAAATCCTGGCCGTTCTTCTTCTCCGAGCGGTACCGGAGCCCCTGGCCGGGCAGATACCAGAGACGCCCTCGCTCCCGATCGGGCGGACCGCCGAAGGGATCGCTTCTCTCGAGGATGACGCGCGACGTCACCTCGGGCGCCGTGACGACCCGGCGAAGCATCGCGTGCACCACCTCGTCGGGATCGGCGCCCCAGGTGGGCCCAACGGCCGCGGCGAGGAGGAGCCCCGCCCCAATGGCCGCCGGCCAAGACGTCCTCATGGCTGCGATCCCTCCCCGATCCCAAGCAGGCGGCGGAGCAGATCGCGGCCCTTGGGATCGTCCAGCGCGAGGATCGTCCACTCTTCCTTCGCCGGCGGCGGGTGACGAAGCTGGGATGGCCTGGCGCGCGCGTGGTCTTCGATCTCCAGCCGAAGCCGCGTGTCGCCGCGGGTCCACTCGATCCACCGGGGAATCCTCCCATCGGGGTACCGCCGCGGTGGCCCGTACCGAATCTCGATCAAGGTCTCCGGATCTTCGGCGCGCCCCACCCGCAGGCGCTGCGGGTCTGATTTTCGGCTCAGCTCGAGCACGAAGGGCTGCGAGGCCCCCACGTTCTCGAGCGTGCCCGCGAGACGCCAGCCGTCCGGCCCCGGCGTCACCGAGGCATGCTCCAGCGCTTCGCGGATCCACGGCGCCCCGAACGCCCACGGGCGGGCGAGAAACAGAAGGCCGCGGGCGCCGAGACCTTCCTCCGGGGGTATCACGCCCGCGAGGCCCAGATCGTAGGGCCGCATCGCCAAGTAGAGGGAATCGCCGAGGATCGACCCGTCGAGCGTCCGGATCGGGCCGACGTAGGCCGCCATCACCAAGCTCTCCGCGACCGCGGCCCAGCTCGTGTTGAGTCCCTTCCGCCCCGACTTCCCGCGCTCGATCGAGAGCATCCCGGCGCCGCGGGTCGGGGAGTCCCCTCGGGCAAACGATTCGAGGAAGCGGCCCCGCGCCTCGGCGCCCGACGAGACCGGCGGAGCGTGCGCGCAGCCCGCGACGGTGATCCATACGCATAGCGCTTGCACCGCCCACGCGCGGAGGGCACTCTGCGCGCCATGCTCCGATCCGGAACGGTCCGCGAGGAGATCTCGATCTGGGAGCCGGCGTCCGGAGCGCTCCCGCCCGCCGCGCGGTTCGGGCTCGCGCGGCGTCGAGGAGGGGTGAGCCGAGGCCCCTACGCCTCGCTCAATCTCGGTCTGGGCGTCGGCGACGAGGAGGCGGCCGTGCTCGAGAACCGCCGCCGGCTCGCCGCTCATGTCGGGGTCGAGGAAGGTGGCCCCCGTCGGCTCCATCAGGTCCACGGACGGGTGCTGGTCGAGCCGAAGGATGCCCCGTGCGAGGCGGATGGGTTCATCGTGCGGGCGGGCGACCCTTGGGTGGCTGTCTCGGCTGCCGATTGCGCGCCGGTCGCGATCGTCTCGGCCGACGGTTCCAGGGGCGCGCTCCTCCACTGCGGTTGGCGCGGCGCCAGGGAGCGAATCGCCGCCCATGCCGTCGCGCGGCTCGCCGGGGAAGGTGCCCTTCCGGAATTGCTCCGGGCGGCGATCGGGCCCTGCCTCATGCCCTGCTGCTTTCCGATCGGCCCCGAGGTCGCCGCGGAATTCGACGCAAGGCTTCTCAGACCGCACCCCAGCGGCCGGCCGTCACTCGATCTTCCCGAGGCGATCGTGACGGCGCTGACCGAGGCAGGCGTCCCGCGCGGGAGCATTCATCGCGCGTCCGAGTGTACCTCGTGCGGCGTCGACTCGTACTACTCGCACCGGCGGGACCGAGGAGTCACGGGCCGCCACTGGGCGTTTCTCCAGCTCCGGCCTCCGGGACGCTGACGGGCCGCGTTCTCCACCGTTTCGCATTCTCCTCGAGTCGGAGAAACGCCTTGCGTCCCAGTAGGCCCAGGCAAAAACCCAGCAGCGCTCCGGCGACTACGTCCGATGGCCAGTGGTCCCCGACGTAGACCCTCGAGAAGCAGACCAGCGCCGCGAGCGTCGCGCACGGAATCGTCGCCGGCGGGAACACCGTCGCCACGATGGGAACGGCGGCTGAGAAATTGACCGCGTGGACCGACGGGAACGCGAACGAGCGGCGCACCCCGAAGAGAGGTCGGGAGTCGGCGAGCACGACCGAGGGGCGGGGCCGATGCACCAGAGGCTTGATCACCCTGGCGCTCAGCTGATCGGATCCCGCGAGCGTGGCGGCCAGCACGAGAAGCGCGATCACCCCGCGAAGCCGCTGCGTCAGGAAGGTGCTCCCCGCCGCGATCAGGATCGGGATCTTCCAGCGTCCGGGATCGGTGAGCGCCATCATCACCGGATCGAGCGCCGCGTGATGGAGGCCGTGATGGATGGCGTTGAAGAGCGAGACGTCCCAGGCGAAGAGGATCACCTCGTCGGATCAGAACTCGGGGCCGAAGGCGAAGAAGTGGCGCGGCTCGCTCAGCCCGCCGTTGATCCGGTGCTCCCGCGCGTAATCGTAACGGATGATGAAGTAGCCCAGGTTGATCCGCGCGCCGAACCCGAACGCGAGCCGGAAGCTTTGCGTGTGGAGTCCGCCCTTGTTCGAGAAGAACACGGGGTCGGCGTCCGCGTTCCAAGCGGACGCGCCGTCCAGGAAGAGCACCCCGTTGACGCCGCCCAAAGAGAGCGTGAGCGGGAAGCCCGTCCGGAGCTGCTCGATGAGCGGGAAGCGAAACTCGAGGTTGCCGATGAACGCCCGGGTCCCCACCAGATCGCCGTAATCCAGGCCGCGATACGTGAACGCGCCGCCAAAGCGGAAATACTGAGGATCCTGGCCGAAGCTGCCGCCCCCGAGGATGCGCTGCGCGAGCGTGAACCGGCGGGCCAGGTTGGTGTACCGACGCCAATCGTAGATCGCGGTGGTGTAGGTCACGCCGCCCATGGCGTGCTCGACCGTGTACCGGGACCGGCCGCCGTTGATGGGGCCGGTCGATCCGTAGAGGGTGTTGTCCGCGACCAGCCCAATGTTGGGAGCCACGTAAAAGTAGTTTCCCTGCTCGCTGATTTGAGAGACCGATCCCAAGTTGTAGTTGTAGCGGATGACCCGCTGGTCGACGACCGCGGCCTGGATGCCGTACTCGATCCTTCGAAACCGCGTGAACGGCCGCGAGAAGAAGAACGACGCGCCCCGGTGGATCTGGTTCTGGAGATCGTCGCTCGATGGCGTCGAGAAGAGGAGCAGGTCTTTCTGATACTGGAAGACGGCCAGCCCGTAGTTCGTGCGCCGCGACAGGTTTGTATACGCGATGTAGACGTCCGAGTCGCTCAGGTTTCCGTAGAGGTTCAGCACGGCGAGAATGTTGTAGTTCCCGAGCAGATCGCTGAACGAGATGACGCTCGATCCGGCGAAGCCGACGTTCGACGCCACGACCGCCCCGCCCGCGAAGTAGTCGCGGCTGAATGTGGCTCGGTAGGGAATGTGCTGAAACGTCGTGCTGTCGGCGAGCGGCTCCCGGTAGACCTCCTGGACGTAGTCGCTCAAGGTCGAGTCGGGCGGTGGCGCCTCGTTCGAGGCGGTGCTGTGGAGCGCGCTCTCCAGCGGATGCGGTGCCGCCGTGCTGTCGGCGACGAGTCCCGGCGATCCGGTGGGGACCGGCTCGGCGGCGCGGATGAAAGCGGCGCCTCCTCCATCCGACGGCGGAACGGTCGCGACGCTCTCCGGCTCAGCGTGGGCGAGCGGCGGAGGGGGATCGCTCGCGGCGATGCTCGCCTCGACCCGCGTCCCGAGAGGAGCCAGCGAGGTCGCGGCGATGCGCGGCGCCGCCTCCACGATGGGCGGCTTCTCGAGGAACTTGAGCGGATCCCGGACCGAATAGACGTCCCACCCGCCTCGCATGAACGCCGTGAACAGGAGGCGCTTGCCGTCCTTGGAGAGGGAGAGGCACGGGCTCTCGGGCACCAGGCCCGAGACACCGGTCAAGAGATCGGTCAGCCGGACGCTCTCGCCGGTCGCGAGATCCATCCGGTAAATGTTGGAGATCCCGGTTCGATCGGACACGAAAAGGAGCGATCGGGAGTCGGGGGACCATTGCGGTGAGATGTTCATGCCATTCTGGCCCGGCGGCACCGTGACCTGGCCGGTCGTCACGTTGAGGATCGCCAGGCGAAGCGGCGCGAAGATGAGCTTGTTGACGTCGGTTCCTTCCCCCTCATCGGTCGCGAAGGCGATCTGAGAGTCGTCGGGCGACCAGACCGGATCGCGAACCGCGTAGCGTCCCGTCAGGAGCGGCCGGAGGTTCTTTCCACTCACGTCGACCAGGAAGAGCGCCGACCGTCCTTGCTTCAGTCCGACGAACGCGAACCGCTTTCCATCGTGCGACCAGGTGGGAGAGTAGATCGCGTCGAGCCCGAACCGGAACTTCTTCGCCACCTTCCCCGAGGGGACGTCGACCACATACAGCGCGTCCTCACCCCCCACCTTGGCGGGAATCGCGATCTGCTTCTCGTCCGGGGACCACGCGATCGACGTGTTGAAGAAGCGAAGCGTCTCGAAGCTGCCGGTCCGCTCCCCCGCGATCAGTTTCTTGATCGGCTTGCCGTCGAGCGCGGAAGCGAGATAGACGTCGTTGTACATGCTCCGATCGGATATATAGACGTACTCGAGCCCCGAAGGGGAGACCGACGCGGCCACGTTGAAGTTCGAAAGGTCCCGCTCCGAGTCGGTCAGGCGCATCGCGATCGCGCTCGGCTCCTGGTGGTCGACGATCTGCGGCAGGTACTCCTTCCGGATCGCTTCGGTCCACTTCTTGGAGAGCACGTCGATCGAGAGCCCCGTCGCCGACTCGAACGCGTGCTCGACGCTTCCCAGGCGGCGGGTCTTCTTCAACAGCTCGCCGATCTTGGCGATGCCGTAGCGATCGGCGATGAACTGGAAGATCGACTGGCCAAAACGATAGACCCGGATGTCGCCCACGTAGCTCAGCGTCCCCACCGGAATCAGGTACCCCTCCAGCGCCGCGTCGCGGAGCCACATCGCCGTATTGGGGTCGATCGTCCCGATGGAGAGGTATTCCGCCATCCCCTCCATGAACCAACCCGGGATGGAGGCGGCGAACGGGTTGCCCAGGAGGCCTTGACTGTCCCCGAAGAGGATGTCGACCTGAAACGCGTGCACCAGCTCGTGCGTCAGGACGTGATCCAATTCCGCGTAGGACCCCGTGAACGGAAGAAATACGCGGCGCTTGAGGAACTCGGTCACCCCACCCGTACCGATGCCGAGCAGTTCCGGCGTGATGTTGGTCTGCTCGAAATCGGTGTGGGAAGCGTAGAGGACGAGCGGGACTCGGGCGTGGACTTGGTGATTCAGGACCCGGCTCAGCCTCGCGTAGGCTCGCTCGGCCATGAGGGCGGCGTCGTTCACCGCCGCCTCCGTGCCCTGGTAATAGTGGATGTCGAAGTGCTGGGTGCGGAGGACGCTCCACTTGAAGCGCTTGTACTGAACCTTGTTCTGTCCGAAGAACTGCGCGGACGCGGCGGGTGGCAAAAGCAGCAGGGTCGCGAGGCAGACCGATAACGCGAGCATGCCCCGAAAGGTCCGGTGCCGCGTCTCGGTGCGCGTCCCTATTTGCCCGATATCGATCCTCATGTCACGGCCCCTTCTCCCGGCCGGCCCATCGCGGCATCGCACGCTTCCTTGAGGGCCGCTTCCACGGCCCCCCTCGGGATCGTCCCCTGCGCCGATTCCGGGCGCCCGCCGCCCCGCCCGCCATGGCGACGGCAGATCTCGCCGAGCAAAGCTCCCATGGATATTGTACCCGCCGGCGCCGAAAAGTGCGCCCTCGGCGTCTCTTCGCCGCAGATCAGGAGCGCGGTTCCGCCCCGGGCCACCAAGAGACCCGCCAACTGGCCGAGCTCTTCCGCCGAGCGCTCAGGCGCATATAGCGATACAACCGGCCCGGCCACCCCGTTGGGGGCCACCGACAAGAGCCGTTCCGCCTCCCGCTCCAAGGATTCCTTCAGGAGCGGCTTGAGCCGGCGATCGAGGGCCTCCCGTTCATCCTTGAGACGCGCGATGGCCTTCAGGAGATCCGTCTCCCCGGAGGTGAATTCCAGGCAAGCGCCCCTGAGGAGCTCACCGACATCGCGCGAGCGGCGAAGCACCCTGCCCCCGGCGGCGAAGGAGATCCGCGTTCCCCCTTTGTATCGCTCGGTTCCGAGGAGCAAGAGCACCCCCACCTCTCCCGAGCGGCGCACGTGGGTCCCGCCGCAAGCGGACCAGTCATAGTCGGCCACTTCGACCACGCGGATCTGCCCCTCGACGTCGGGCGGCTTTCGAAGGGGAAATCGGCGAGCCTCTTCTGGGGTGACGAGGTGGGTCAGGATCGGTCGATCCTCCCAGACCACTTGGTTGGCTCGATCCTCGACGCGCCGGAGCAGCGCGGGGTCGGGCGCGGCGTGGTCGACGTCGATCGTCACGACCGACTCGCCGAGGTGAAACGACCGGGTTTCTGCCTGGGCTACCTCGACAAAGGACCGGGACAGGATGTGCTGGCCGGTGTGCTGCTGCATGTGGTCAAACCGGCGTCCCCAATCCACCGCGCATTCCACGCTCGCGCCGGGAGCGGCGTCCCCGTCGACGCGGTGCCATAGGTCGCCCTCGCTTTCCTGGACCTCGAGCATGGACCAGGCCCCGATCGTGCCCCGGTCGGCTGGCTGTCCGCCCCCGCCGGGATAGAACGCCGTCTGGTCGAGCGCGATCCAATGGCCACCGTCCTTGTCGCGGACGGCGCGCACGGTGGCGGTGAAGTTCCGAATGTGGGAGTCGTCGTAGTAGAGACGCCGGGTCAAAGCCCAAAACCCTCGATGGCGTGAGCGGGAAGGGAACCCAGGAAAGGATACAGGAGGGGCCCGCCCCGGGCAACGCGGGGCCCGCGGCTTTCCGTCGTCGCGCCGTCAGCGCGACAGCGCCACGTTGCGCTGCTCGATGTAGTCGGCGATGCGCTCGGTGATCCCCCGAAGCTCCGAGAGGTTCATCTCGAATCGCTCGTCGTGGATGTAGGCTTTTTCCAGCTCGTGGACCACGCGGTGGAGACCATCGAGCTCCTCCACGATCTGCCGGTCCACTTGGCTGAGCGCGTCGAGGGCTCCGTTGCTCGGCCCGTTCACTCTCATCGGCGTGGAGATGGAGACCGCGTCGGCGAGGTACTCCAGCTTCCTCGCGCCCGCGTCGACCTCCTCCAACAAGTCCGAGAAATCCTCGCGGAATTGCTGGCTCTCGATCCGCTCCAGTCGGTGGGCTTCCCCGTTCAGGTGCTCCGCGATGCTGGTGCGAAATCGGCGGTCGTCGTCGCGGCGCTGGGTGATCTCCTGATACCCCTTGTACCCGGGGACCTTGCGCGCGACTTCCTCTGCGACATCCAGCGTCGCGAGCTTGGGCTGGCGGCTGCGTGGCATCTTCCGTCCTCCTGACCGTTGCAGAGTGCAACTGGCGGAGCCGTTCCCTGGCCGCGGACGCATCCCGCCCTCCAATGTTCTGCCATTCGTGTGCTGCTCGAATGGGTGGCGGTATCCGCTTGAGGTACCGGCAGATCCGATCGGCGCTGGCGCCCCCACTCGGGCAACGACCCGCGCGCAAGCGGACCGATCTGCAACGCCCATGCCATCCCGAGCCGGGCGGCTACGGTCCCCCGACCAAACGGACCGCGTAGGGGACATCGATCGACGCCGACCAGCGCACGATGGAGCCGCTCGGCGTGACCTCGATCACCCGGTTCGACTTCAATTCCGACGCCCAGCAGTCCCCGCTGGCAGGGTCGGTCGTGATCCCAAATGGTTCGATGCCGGTGACGCCCGCCTGGATCACGCCCAAGTCCGATGCGCGGGAAAGACGCCCGAGGCCCAAGCCCGGCGGCCCGCGCTCGCTGATCCAGAGCGATCGACTCCCGGAATCGACGTCGAGGTCGGCGATATTGCTCCAGAGTCCCGGCAGGGGGGTCACGGTGGAGTCGTTGCCGTCGATCCTGAACAGCGCGTCCCCGCTCGCGCCTCGCGTGGCGACCCAGGCGCGGCGCATGGCCTCATCGAGCGCGATCGCGACCACCTGGCCCCCCAAGCTCCAGCTGCCCAGGAGGGGGCCGGCGGCGGGAGCGAAGCGATAGACCACCCCCGATTCGTTTCCGATCCAAACGCTCTGGTCGGCCGTTCCGGCCTCAACCACGTGCGCCTCGCCGACTCCCGCGATGTCGTCGAAGGGCGTCGTGCTGTTCAGGTCAGGGCCGAACGCCCGCACGACGAAGTCGTGAGGGAGCGCCACCCAGCCGATCCCCCGCTGGTTCGAGACCGACACGTCGGTCGGGCCGTTGAGGTCGAGCGTGGTTCCAGCCAGCCTCCCGTCGAAGTAGGTCCGCAGCACCCGCCCCTCGCCCGGAAGCGTGAGCCAGAGCACGTCGCGCGTCCGGTCGACTTCCATGTCCTCGAAGGCTTCGGTCGAGGGCTGGGTGAAGAGGACGTCCCTGGCATCGGGGGTCAGCCCGATCAGGCCCGGAACCCCAGCGGAGAGAACCGCGAACCTCCGGGTTCCCGTTGTCGCGGTATCGGGCGGGCTCACCGCGCTGTCCCCCGAGGTGAAGCGTGCCACGAGGCGGTAGATGTACGTCTCTCCGTTCGGAAGCAGGGAATCGACCGCGCCCGCGATTCCGTTTTCGTAAGACTCGGGGAGATAGCGGGGCGACTCGCCTGGCCGCCAACGCAAGAGGCGGTAGTCGGAGACGTCCTTCTGCGGCAATCGCTGCCAGCGGATCTCGACCTGGGCGTTGCCCGCGAGCGCGCCGAACCCCGCGATCATTCCGGACGTGGTCTCGTTCATCGGGTCGAGGGGGTTCAACCGATCTCGCTCGGCGCACCCGCCGAGCAGGGCCGCCGCGAACGCCAGCCCCGACACGATGGAAATCACGGCGAGGGGTCCGGCACGGCGCGAGAGCTTCATCTTTGCCCCGTAACCAAGAGCATGACGCCGCCGATCAGGCAGATCTGCCCCACGATCAGCGACCCGGCCGCCCACCGGTCGTAGCGGATCGTCTGATCATAGAGGTCCTCGATTTCGGAAACGTCCGAGGACTGGAGGTACTGGTCGTAGCGGTCGTCCCCTTCGTGATGAAAGTAGACCGCCGCGCCCGAGAGAGCCGTGCCAATTCCAATGAGCGTCCACTGGAACCACGCCTTGCGGTAGATCGGCGCCCCGGAGGTGAGCGCGGGCGGCGGCGCGGCCAGGGTCGGGACGGGCCGGAGCCGGACTCGAAGCACGAGCGTCGAATCCCCCAGGAAAGAGGTGCTCGGGAGGGTCGTATCGGCGAAGGAAGCGCGTGTGAGCCGAAGGCGGCCAGCTTCGAGCACCGAGGGCCGAATCGAGAGCGGGGTTTCGCCGAGCAAGCTGTCTGCCGCCGAAGCGGGGCGGCCCACGAGCAGGATCGAGGCCGGTTCCGGATCCGTTCGAACGACGATGGAGGGCCGTAGATCGAAAGTGATCGAGACCGTCGCGCCGCGACGGAGCGTCACGACGGCGGCGTCCGGAGCGGGGTTGAACCGCCGCGGATCCGCCGCGAGGACGCGGATGCGGACCGTGCCCGGCGGAAGGGAGAGCGAATCGATGGGCGTGCGTCCCACCAGGACGGAGTCGACGAGGACTTGGAGCCCGGTTGGGAGGGATTGGACTCGGAGGGTCGCCTGGCCGACCGCGGAGTCGGGCGGCGCCGCGCCCGAATCGGTGCCCACGCCCGAATCGGCGCCCGCGGCCGCGGTCCACCCGGAGGTCAATGCGAGCAGCCCGGCGAGCCAAAGCCAGCCCACCGGCGGCCGATTCGGGCGCGATCTCTTAGTAGTCAAACCCCAGGTAGAACTCCCGCTCCCAGCCCGGCCGCACTCGCTCGAAGTTGGTCAACCTGGCGAAATCATAGCGCAAGACCATGAAGCCGCCGAGGTTCATTCGAAGGCCGAAGCCGAAGCTCCCCACGGGCTTGGGCATGGTCTCAAATTTTTCCCAGGCCGACCCGGCGTCCACGAACGCCGCGCCCTCCAGCTCGGGGAGGCCAAACCCATCGAACGGAACGCCGAGGACCACGCGGCGAAGGAGCGGGAAACGGTACTCCACGTTGGCCATGAAGAGCCGGGTCCCTTCGAAGGACTGCCTCGGGTAGCCGCGCATCGAGAGGCTTCCCCCCATCACGAAGCGCTGGGGATCGGCGCCGTTGCTGGCCCGCGCTTGGACCCGCATGGCGACCGAGGTCATCTGGCTGACGCGGAAGTAGCGACGGATGTCCGCGAGGACGCTGACGTTTTCATTTCGTCCGGTATTCAGGTTGGTGGTGATGGCCCCGGTGAGGTTGAGCCGCGACCCATCCCTGGGGCCGGTCGAGTACCAGAGCGTGTTGTCACTGACGAGCGAGAGCGAGTGGGTCGCGAGGATCCCCTCCCGCTCAAATCCATAGTGCCGGTCCTTCAGGTCGTAGTAGATGGACATCGAGCCGTCGACGCGGCGGAAGCGTGAGAAGGGGTAGCTGGCCACCAAGGATCCGCCCGCGCGCCGCTCAAAATAGTCGAGGCCCGCGACGTCCAGATAGTCACCCGCCGTGTGGAAGAGTCCCACGCCGTAGTTCCAGCGATGCTGCCGATTGATGCTCCAGACCCCGATGTTCATTCGGCTCAGGAGCTGAGAGACCTGCTGCGCGTTGTTCCCGACCTGGAAGTAGTAGACGTGGTTCCCCAAGAGATCGCTGAAGGCGCCTTGGAAGCCCCCCACGACATTGTCGGTGGGCGCCACCGAGAGGCCGCCCTGGACCAGATCGAGCCCGTAGTGGGGCTCGTAGGGGGCCGGGGGCTCCTTCGACAGCACCGCCGCCTCCTGCCAATTCCACTGCGGCGGACCCTGCGCCAGCGCGGTGTCGAGCGAGAAGGAGTCGCCGGCCGCGGGGGTGTTGAGCGGCATCTCGTAGATGCCAAAGCCACCGCGATTGAAGCCGGTGAAGAGAAATCCCTTTCCGTTGGGTAGCCAGGCGGGGTCGAGCGTGGTGCCGAGAAGCCGCGAGGCGCGGGATCCATTCCCTTCCCGATCGACGGTGTAGATCCCGAACATTCCCTCCCGGTCCGATGTGAACGCGATTTGGGAGCCGTCGGGAGACCAGGAAGGGGTCTGGTCGATCCAGGGACCGCACGTGAGATACCGAATCTCGAGCGATTCGACGTCGAGCACGAAGAGGTTGTGATGGCCCTCCTTCCCGTACCGAGTGCGATCGGATGAGAACGCGATCTCCTTTCCATCGGGTGACCAGGTCGGATCGACGTCCGCGTAATAGTCGTTGGTCAGGCGTCGGATCGCGCCCGTGTCCCGCGAGAGGACGTAGAGATCGGACTGCCCCGAGGGGCTGAGCCCCGAGAAGGCGATCTGGGTCCCGTCCCGCGACCAGGCCGGCGATGCGAGCGAGATCAGGCCGTCGATGTGACGGCGGAGCCGGATCTCCCCTTTCTGGAGATCCATCACGAAGAGCGCGTCCCGGCCGTTCCACTTGGAAACAAAGGCCAGCTCGCTTCGGCGCGACACATCGATCCGGCTCTCAAACGGATGGAACGATTCAAACTGGGATCCGCGTTGACCGCGGACGATCGACTTGACGTTCCGCTCCGAGCCGCGGTAGGTGGCGCTGTAGATGTTCGTGTAGCCGCTCCGGGCGGAGATGAACAGGTATCGATTCCCTCCAAGCGCCGACGTGTCGGGCACGGCGATCGGCTTGAGGTTCATGCCCTGCGCCACCGCGCGCTCTTGCGCCGCGGTGGCCAGGGCGGCGCGATCCTTCACCTCCGGGTAGTAGCGCCGTTTCATGGCGAGGATCCAGTCCTCGGAGAGGCGACGCACGGGAACCCCGGTCACCCGCTGGAGCAGCTTCTCGAACGTGTCCTCCTTGTAGATCTCGGTGTAGAGCCTTCGGAGGGCGTCCTGGCCATAGGTCTCGCCGATGTACTGGCAGAGCGATTGACCCAGCTTGTAGACCGTGAAGGTGCCGTCGTAGCGCCAGAGGTCGTTGATCTCGGGAAGGCGGCCCTCGAGCACCATGTCGGAGAGGACCATGGTTCCCTGGGCGTCCCAATTCGTCGACCAGTACTCGGCCTGCCCTTCCGAGAACCAGAGCGGCGGGACCATGAAGCCGGCGCGGCGGTGTTTCTGATAGGTCTCGTCGAGAATCGAGAATTGGAAGACGTGCACCATCTCGTGGTGGAGCACGTGGTGAAATTCCGCGAACGACCCGGTGTAGGGGAGCACCACCCGACCCTTCATGAATTCGGTGAAGCCCTGGACACCCTCCGGGACGAAGAACGGGCTCACGTTCGTCTGCTCGAAATGGTGGTGCGAGCTGTAGACGATCAGCGGGATCATCCGTGGGACCTCGTGCTGGAACTTGGCCGCGAGATCCTTGTAGCTCTCCTCGGCAAACACGAGCGCCAGCCGCGCGATCGGCTCTTCTTGCTGGTAGTAAAACACCTCGACGTGCTCCCCCTTCAGGGTGAGCCAGTGGAAGTTCTCGTACTGAACCTTGTTTTTGCCGAAGGCGTAGTACTGCGCTTTGGCGGGTGACGCGGCGCCAAGGCAAATGGCCGCTGTCAGTACTGCGAGGTACCCAGACTTCCTCATAGTGAGCGGCCTTCGGTCGAATCCGCCCGGCGAGACGACAATCGGTGGGACTACCTGCACAAGTATAGGCAAATGAGAGGCCAGGATCAAGCGCGGAAACGTCGGAAAGGGGCCTCCCAAGCGAATTTCCGAGCCCAACCCCCGTTACCCGCGGCGCCCTCGGTGTCTTTCCTCTTCCCCGCCGACCCAGGACCTCAAAACCCGAGCGTGATGCCATTGATCGACGGGCGTTTCGCGGAGATCGTGGTCGAAATGAGCCAGATCGGCCCCATATCCGGGGGCAATTCGGCCGAGCGGTAGGGGCCACCCGGCCGCGCGGTGTGGTTCCTCGAGGTGCGCGTGGAGGGCGGACCGAAGTCCGATCCGCTGCTCTGGGTGAAAGGCCGCGCTCGACGGCTCCTCCCCCTCCCTACGGAGCAGCGCGGCCTGAATCGCCAGGAGCGGACCCGCGCGGTCGAACGGTGCGTCCGATCCGAAGATGAGCCGGGCTCCGGCCGCAGCGAGACTCTTCCAGGCGTACGACCGCCCGGTCCGCCCGCCCCAGTGGCGGCGAGCCAAGATGCGGTCGCTGAGCTGATGGATCGGCTGGACGGAGGCGAGCGCGCCGAGCTTTCGAAAGCGCGCCCAGTCCTCGGACCGCGAGAGCTGCACGTGCTCGACGCGGGGCGGAAGAGGAAATTGCCTCCCCGCTTCTCGCGTCGATTCGATCGCGTCCAGGGCGTTGTGCACCGCGCGGTCCCCGATCGCGTGGATCGCGACCGAGAGCCCCGCGTCCGCGGCGCGCGAGCAGGCCGCGGCGAGCGACCGAGGCGCCATCACCTCGACGCCCCGCTGGTCGCTCCCTTCATAGGGCGCCTCGAGGAGGGCTGTCGCCGAGCCGAGCGTGCCGTCCGCGAACATCTTGACCGGCCCGACGCGGAGGCGCTCGCCCCCGAATCCCGCCGCCAGACCCAGGGTCTCGCCCGCCTCGAGCGAGTCCACCGGCACCGAGACCAAGAGACGCAGGCCCAAGCGCCCCTCGCGGGCAAGATCCGAGGCCGCCCGCCACGTGCCGGCGCGGTCAAAATCGTGCGCGCTGGTGATTCCGAGCGAGCGGGCCTTGGCGATCGCGTCGGCCAGATCGTCCTGGGTCTTCGTCCCGCGATGGATCCGCTCCGTGATCAGCTTTCGGGCCTCCTCGACCAGCGCGCCCGTCGGCGTTCCCGACCGATCTCGAAGGATCATCCCGCCCGGAGGGTCGGGCGCACGCTCGTCGATGCCCGCCCTCCGGAACGCCGCGCCGTTCGCCCAGACCGAGTGTCCATCCACCGCGTAGAGGACGAGCGGTCGATCCGGAGCGACCCGGTCGAGAAGGGAGCGCGCCGTCCGAGCGTCGGGCCACTCTCGGGGCAGCCACCCGCGGATCAGGAGCCACTCCTCGCGTGGTGCGGAGTCCATCCGCTCTCTCACCGCGCGCTCGATCGACTCCGGGCTCTGGTCGCGCATCCACGGCTCCCGAAGCGCGCGAATCCACGTGACGAGATGAACGTGCGAGTCGGTGAATCCGGGCGTGAGGGTGCCCCCGCCGAGGTCGACCCGCGTCGCGCTTCGCCCGGCGCGCCTCCGGAGAAGCGCGGGCGGGCCAACCGCGGCGATCCGGCCGTTCCGCACCCAGACCGCCTCGCTGGGTACGCGGCGACCCCGGATCGCTTTGCGCGGCCGCGCGGCCCGGGTCGCGTCCAGGAGCGCCGCTCCGTAGAGGAGAAGATCGCTATCCGGGCTCACTTCTTCCGCACCTCCTGCTCGATCCACCGGAGATAGGGCGAGTGACCGCCCACGACCGGGATCACCAGGATCTCGGGCACCCGATCGGGGTGCCCGGCGAGGATCGCCCGAAGGGCGGCGCGGGCCCGGGCGGTCGACGTCTTCCCCCAGAGAAGCGCGCTCGGATCCGCCCGATTCTTCCCCTGCCAGCGGTAGAAGGCCCGGGCGCCCCAGGTAACCGTCGCGCACGCGACGAAGCGGGAGGCGACGAGAGCCCGCGCGGCCCGCTCCGCCGCCGCGCGCCGCGGATAGGCCGAGAGGATCATGACCGCCCGCGGCCGCCGACGCCCCCCGGCCGAGCTGCGCGAACCCTTCTTGGAGCTACGCCGGGCTGCCATGGACTCCGCCATCGTTTCCCCCCGAGAGTCGCCGCGAGATCGCTTCCTCGATCTGGTCCGCCGTGCGCTCCCAGGTAAATTGGGATATCCGGCGCGCGCCCCCGTTCGGCGAGCTGGCGCCGCGCCGAGGGGTCGCGAAGAAGCGGAGCGATCTTTCGCGCCAGGCTCCAACTCCAGGGCAGCCTGGCGACGGCCGCGGTCTCCCCGTCCAACGCGAAGTCCTCCGTGCCGCTTCTCGTGCAAACCACCGCGGCGCCGCACGCCATCGCCTCCGCCGCGGTGTTGCACCAGCCCGCGCGACGCTCGGCGCTCACGAAGAGATCCGAGTCCGCGTAGAGCGCGCGCAGCTCCTCCTGGGTCGGCCGAAGCACCCAGCGAACGGGAATCGAGAGCGGGCGTGGAAGCCCGGCCTCGGCCGCCCCCTCGGGGGGCGCGTCGAAGAGCGTCAGTTCCGTCAGGACCCCTGTGGACCTGCTGGCCGCCTCGACGGCTCGCGCCGCCGTCCACGATCCCTTGCGCGGGCGTGACAGCCGTCCATAGATGAGCGCCTTCACCGACTCTCCGCGGGCCGATCGTGCCATCCTCGGATCGGGATCGTCCGGCCGAAATTCACGGAGATTGACCGCGCCCGCCGCATCGACCGCGTCGACGCCCCGCCTCGCGAGGTACCGGCGCATCCCCGCGGAGTTCGCGAGGACGAGGTCGGCGTGGCGCCACGCCCGCGAGGCATGCGGCGCCCCCTCGAGGACGGCGTAAAAGACGCGCAGCGCTCCCTCCGCGCCCGCGAGAAGAAAGAGCTCCGGATCGGGCGAGAGAACCACGTCCCACGGCCCGGACGAGAGCTCTCCCACGCTCCCCACCGGCCCCGAGAACGGGAGCCACGGACGCTGGTCCGCACCCGCGTCCCTCGTGAGGAGCGCCACGTGGTGCCCGCGCGCGATCCAGATTCTCCCCAGCTCGAGGAATCGGCGGACGCCGCCGTATACCCCGAAGTGGGGGAGCAGAACCGCGATCCGTAGGGACGCCATGAGCGCGGCGGAGTTTACATTTGCCCCTGCCGCCGGGGTGCACTAAATTCGCTGGCTATGCCTCGGGGGGAAGGACGCAGCACCACGGAATGGCTCGAGCGCCTGAGCGCCCTCCCTGGCATCCCGGGCCATGAGGAAGCCGCGGCGCGAGAGATCGAAAAGGCCTTTTCGCTGTTCGCGGACAAGGTCGAGCGGGACCGCGTCGGCAACGTTCGCGCCTGGATCCACGGCATTGGCGACCCGCCCCGTCCCCGCGCCCTCCTCGCCGCCCACATGGATCGAATCGGATTCATGGTGAAGGCGATCGAGCCCGGCGGCTACCTGCGCGTCACCGAGCTCGGCGGCTTCGACCCCCGCACGCTCCTCGGCAAGGAGGTTTGGATCCACTCCGAGCCTCCCATCGCGGCGCTCTTCGGGACGCGGCCGCCCCATCTTCAGAAGCCCGGCGAATCGGAGCGCGTGATGCCCCTAGCGGAGCTCTACCTGGACGCGGGCCGGCCCGAAGGGGAAGTCCGCCGCAGAGTCCCGATCGGGACGCCGGTCACGCTCCGCCAGCCGCCGGTCTCCCTCCTCAAAGGTCGTCTCGCCGCGCCCGGCATGGATGACCGCTCGGGCATCGTGGTGCTGCTCCGCGCGGTCGAGGCGCTCCGTCAGGCCCGCCCCGCGTGGGACGTCATCGCTGTGGCCACGGTCGAAGAGGAGTTCGCGGCGGTCAGCCTCGGCGCGAGGACCGCTTCCGAGTCGATCGATCCACAGCTGGGCATCGCGGTCGACGTATTTCACGGCGACATGCCTGGGGCGCGCGAGGGGGAGGCATGGCCTTTGGGCGGGGGCGCGGCCCTTGGCGTCGGCGCGAACATCCATCCAAAGATATTCGAGGGATTGCGCCGGAGCGCGAACGATCTCGGCATGCCGTTTACGGTCGAGGGATGCCCCATCAGCTCCTTCACCGACGCCATGGACATCCAGACGGCCCGCGAGGGTATCCCCACGGCGGTGATCGGAATTCCCTGCCGCTACATGCACACCGGAATCGAGACGGTCGAGCCGCGGGACGTCGAACGATGCGCCCACCTGCTCGCCCACTACGTATCGGCGCTTCCCCTCGACTGGCGTGTGGCGGAGGTGCTCAAGTGACGCCGAGCGGCGCCCCAGCCTTCGAGGAGCGGCTCCTCGATGTCCTGTCGAGCACGGTCGGCGTGAGCGGCGGCGAGGATCGGGTGCGCGCCGAGCTCGTTGACGCGGTGAAAGACGGCGTCGATTCGCTCGAGGTCGACCCCATGGGCAGCCTGGTGGCCCGCCTCGGGCCGGCGTCGCCCCGGGGGCGTGCCGGCGGAACCCGGCGGCCCCATCTCATGCTGTGCGCGCACATGGACGAGGTGGGTGTGATGGTCACGGCCATCGAGAAGGACGGCCGGCTTCGGATCCGCAAGGTGGGCGGGATCGACAGCCGGATCCTCGTCGGCCAGGTCTTCCGGATCGGAACCAATGGGCTCCGCGGGGTGGTGGGAGCGCTCCCTCCGCACCTCGTCTCGCGCGTCGACCGCGAGAAGGTGACCCCCGTGGAAGAGCTCTATCTCGACATCGGCGCCGACTCGCGCGAGGAGGCCGCCGAGAAGGTATCGGTCGGGGACTACGCGGCGTTCGATACCCGCTACGAGCGGTGGGGCCAAACCCGAAAGGGAAAGGCGTTCGACGACCGCGTCGGCTGCGCCGTGCTCGCGAGCATCGTGCAGCGGCGGCCACCGATCCCGGTGACGGCGGTCTGGAGCGTCCAGGAGGAGGTCGGGCTTCGGGGCGCCGCGGCGGCCGCGCGCCGGGTGGCGCCGGGCCTGGCGATTGTCCTCGAAGGAACGGCCGCCGGCGAGGCGCCTGGACTCAAGCCCGAGGAATCGGCCCCGCTGATGGGGCGAGGTCCCGCGCTCACCGTGCAGGACCGAAGCCTCATGGCGGACGCGCGGCTGCTCGATCTGATCGAGCGGACAGCCAAACGCCGAAGGATCCCGACCCAGTGGAAGCGGCCCGGCGTCGGCGGCACCGACGCGGGCCGGATCGCGCTCTCGGGCGCCGGGGTCCCCGCCGCGGTGATCTCGGTCCCCTGCCGGTACATTCACGCGCCCGCCGCCTATCTCGACATCCGTGACGCGCGCCGAACCGTCGACTTGGTCTGGCACACGATGACCACGCTGGCAAAGGAGTGGCGATGAGCTCCCTCGACTCGACCATCGATTCCCTTCTCCCACCGCTCCTTTCCGCGTACGGCCCGCCGGGCCGGGAGGAGGGCGTCCGCGCCGTGCTCCGGCGGGCGCTCCGCGGCCTGGGCCAAATCCACGAGGACGCCGGCGGGAACCTCCACCTCCGTAGGCCGGGGCGCGGCCCGCGTCTTCTGATCGCGTGCCACATGGACGCGCCGGGCGCCATCGTGACCCGGGTGGACGCCACCGGGCTTGGCCGCGTCGCGTTGCTCGGCAATCGAAACCCCGCCGAGCTCGTCGGCGCCATGGTGCGCTTCGACGATGGCTCGCGCGCCATGCTGGGCTACGACCGGTCGCGGGCGGCCAAGGACGCCGGCGAGATCGACGCGGATTCCCTCTTCCTTGAAACCGGGCTCGGCGCGACCGAAGCCCGACGCCGCGTGCCGGTCGGCGCCGTCCTCGCCCTCGAGGATCGCCCCGCCCGCGTGGGAGAGGTCTGGTTCGCCGCCAATCTCGACAACCGGGCCGGCTGCGCCGCCGTCGTCGCGGCGCTACGCTCGGCCCGCGCGGCGCGGTACGATCTTCATGCCGTCTTCACGGCCCAGTCGGATGTGGGCGCCCGGGGGGCGATCACAGGTGCCTACGGCGTCGACCCGGAGATCGCGGTGGTGGTCGACGTGGCCCATCTGGATTCCAAGAGCGGGGACGAGGTGGAAGTCGGAAAGGGCCCTTGCATCGGGCTCAAGGAAGAGGGATACGTCGCCCACCCCGACGCGCTCGCCTTGGCCAAGCGGGCCGCGGCCTCAGCCCGGGTCAAGACGCAGTGGCTGATCCGGGAAGCCGAAGGGAGCGACGCGCGGGCCATCCGCGCGACCCGGATGGGAGTCCCCACCGTCCTGGTCGCCATTCCCGCACGGAAGAGCGGCGGCGCGGTATCATGGGTGCACGCGCGCGACGTTTCGCAGACGGCGAAGCTCCTGGCTCATCTCCTGAAAACCACGGTGGCGAAGTCCAAAGGAGGACGCAGATGAAGGTCTCGGTACGAGGGGTCGAGGCGCAGGCCTCCCCCATCCGTCGTCTCGCGCCCTACGCCGACGAGGCCGTCAAGAGCGGAGCGAAGGTCTACTACCTGAACATCGGGCAGCCCGATCTGCCGACGCCCGAGATCGTGATGGAGCGGATCCGGAGTTATCCGGGAACGTACGTCCCCTACAGTCCGTCCGCCGGAATCCCTGAGTTTCAGAAGGGGATGGCCGCTTATTACGCCCAGCAGGGGCTTTCGGTGGCGCCGGGCGAAGTGCTGACGACCGTGGGTGGGAGCGAGGCGCTCCAGTTCGCCTTCTGGGCGCTCTTCAACCCTGGCGATGAGGTGATCCTCTTCGAGCCCTTTTACACGAATTACGCGACGATGGCGCTCCTGGCTGGCGTCGGCGTGAAGGCGATCACCTGCGACGGGCGGACCGGCTATCACCTACCTCCCGATCGAGGCGATCGAGCGCGCCGTGGGTCCCAAGACGCGTGGCATCCTCATCTGCGCTCCATCCAATCCAACGGGCACGGCGTACACCGCGGCCGAGATCGACGCGATCGTCGACTTGGCCAAGCGGAAGGACCTCTGGATCATCACCGACGAGGCCTATCGGGAGTTCATCTACGACGGAGGCAAGTGCGAGAGCCCGATGACCCGGAAAGGCGTTGAGGAGCGCACGGTCCTGGTCGACTCCATCTCGAAGCGGCTCAACATGTGCGGCGCGCGGGTCGGCGCTCTGATCACGAAGAACGCCGCCGTCCGCGACGCCTGCTTGAAGTTCGCGCAGGCGCGGCTCTCGCCGCCCACCTTGGGCCAGTACGCGGCCGCGGTCATCGACCAGGTGCCGGCCTCCTACACTCAGGGCGTCGTGGCCGAGTTCAAGAAGCGGCGGGATCTGGTTCTGGCCGGGCTCTCCAAGATCCCCGGAGCGTTCGCCCGGAAGCCCGAGGGCGCGTTCTACCTCATGGCGGAGCTTCCGGTGCCCGACGCCGAGGAGTTCGTGATCTGGATGCTCAAGGAATACCGGAAGGATGGCGCGACGGTGATGGTGGCGCCCGGCGACGGCTTCTACGCCACTCCGGGGCGCGGGAAGAACGAGATTCGGTTCGCTTACGTGCTGGAAACCGGCTCTCTGAGCAAGGCGATGGAGATCCTCGCCGGCGCGCTCGAGGCCTACCCGGTGAAGGTCGCGAAATAGCCCGAGGCTGGATTCCCGCGCCGCCCCTGCCGAGGACCGGGAATCGCTAGGAGAAGAGTGCCTTGACCCCTTCGCGGGCCGCGTCGAGCCAGACGCTCGGGAACAGGCCGGGCCAGAGCGTCCCGGCGGCCGTGACCAGGAGCACGAACGCAAGCGTGACCGGCACCCGGATCGCCGGAAGCGTCTCCTGCGCCTCCCGCATGTACATCAGCACCATGAGCCGCAGGTAGTAGAAGATCGAGACCGCGCTGTTCAGCACGCCGATCACCGCGAGCAGGATGTGTCCCGACTGGACGGCGGCCCCGAAGAGATAGAGCTTCCCGGCAAACCCCACGGTCGGCGGAATTCCCGAGAGCGAGATCATGAAAAGCGAAAGGAGCGCGCCGATCACCGGATAGCGGAATCCGATCCCGGCGTAGTCCTTGAGCTCTTCCCCGCGCTGCCCCTTGTGCTCCAGGAGGACGATCACCCCGAAGGCGCCGAGATTCATCGCCACGTAGGCGAAGAGGTAGAAGACCGCCGCGGCTCCGCCCGCCGCCCCGCCCGCGACGATCCCGATCAGGACGTATCCCGAGTGCGCGATGGACGAGTAGGCGAGCATCCGCTTCACGTTCGTCTGCGCGATCGCCGCGACGTTTCCGATCGTCATCGTGAGCGCGGCGATCACCGATAGGATCGTGTTCCACTCCGCCTGGATCGGCCCGAAGGCGATGAAGAAGACGCGGATGATGGCCGCGAACGCGGCGGCCTTCGGCCCGGCCGAGAGGAACGCCGTGATCGGCGTCGGCGCCCCTTCGTAGACGTCGGGGGTCCACATGTGGAACGGCGCCGCCGCCACCTTGAACGCGAGCCCGACCAGGATCAGGGCGACCCCGGAGAAGAGGAGCCCTTCCGGAAGCGGCCCCGAGGCCCCGCCCGCCGCCTCGGCGATCTTCATCAAGTTGGTCGTGCCCGTGGCGCCGTACACCAGCGCAATCCCATAAAGAAGGATCGACGACGCGAATGCGCCGAGGAGGAAGTACTTCATCGCCGCCTCGTTCGACGCGTCGGAATCGCGCCGATAGCCGGCGAGGATATAGAGCGAGATCGAAAGGACCTCGATCCCCAGGAAGAGGGTGATGAGGTCGAGTCCCGAGGCGAGGATCATCATCCCCACCGTCGCGAAGAGAAGCAGGGCGTAGTACTCCGAGTGCTCGACGTCGTCTCTTCGCAAGAACGGCATGGAGAGGAGGATCACGATCCCGGTGCTCCCCAAGAAGAGGAGGTTGAAGAGCGTTGACAGGTTGTCGAGCGCCACCATGCCGGAGTAGCCGATCTGGGAGGTCCCCCACTGGGCGGCGGTGCGAACCAGGGCGTAGACGACCCCCGCGAGCGCCAGGTAGGCCGGAGAGGTGCTTCTTCCCGTGCGGCAGGACGAGGTCGACGAGGAGCAGCAGGATTCCCACGACCGACACGATGATCAAGGGCTCGATCATCGCGATGGGAGCGTCGATCACGAACGGTACCCTCATCGCGGCGCCCCGCCTTCGACCGACGCGGCCCCCACGGCTCCCGGCAGCGACGGCGGGCTGGGCGCCGCCGTCTCATCGGCCGCCGCCGGCGCCGCGGCGGGCGGATGGAGCTGCGTCGCCACCGTCCTCGAGTTCATCCGCTCCATCAGCTCGCCCACCGAGACGTCGAGCTTGCGCAGGAAGGGATTGGGGTAGACGCCGATCCAGAGGATCAGCGCGATCACCGGCGCCAGCGTCCAGAACTCCCGCGGCGAGAGATCCCGGAGCCCCCGATTCTTCTCGTTGGTGATGGGGCCGAACATGACCCGTTGATACATCCATAAGATATAGACCGCGGCCAGGATCACGCCGAGCGCGGAAACCCCCGCGACGTAGGGATTCCACCGGAACGCCCCCAGGAGCACCAGGAACTCCCCGACGAAGCCGTTCAATCCGGGGAGCCCGAGGCTGCTCAGGCAAACGATGAGGAAACAAGCCGCGAACCACGGCAGCACCTCGGCCAGGCCGCCGAACTCGGAGATCTCCCTCGTGTGGCGGCGCTCGTAGATCATTCCCACCGCGAGGAAGAGCGCCCCGGTGGAAAGCCCGTGGTTGATCATCTGCAAGATGCCGCCCTGGAGCCCCTGCGTGTTGAGCGCGAAGAGGCCGAGCATCACGAAGCCTAGGTGGCTGACCGAGGAGTAGGCGACGAGCTTCTTCACGTCGGGCTGCACCATGGCCACCAGCGCGCCGTAGATGATCCCCACCACCGCGAGGAGGATGATCCACGGAGCGAACGTCTGCGTCGCCTCCGGAAAGAGCGGCATGGCGAAACGGACGAACCCATAGGTGCCCATCTTGAGGAGGACGCCGGCGAGAATCACGCTTCCCGCGGTCGGCGCCTCGACGTGCGCGTCGGGGAGCCAGGTATGGAACGGGAACATCGGCACCTTGATGGCGAAGGCCAGCGCGAAAGCGGCGAAGAGCCAGAGCTGCGCGTTCTGGCCGAGCGGCGTCTCATAGAGGCGCATCAGGTCGAAGGTGAACTCGCCGGTCGCGGTGTGGTAGGCGAAGTAGAGGTAGAGGATCGCGACCAGCATGAGGAGACTCCCCGCCACGGTGTAGAGGATGAATTTGACCGCGGCGTAGACCCTCCGGGGGCCGCCCCAGACGCCGATGATGAGGTACATGGGGATCAGCACCGCTTCCCAGAAGACGTAGAAAAGCACCAGATCGAGCGCCGCGAAGACGCCGATCATCCCCGTCTCCAGCGCGAGGAGGGTCGCGTAGTAGGGCTTGACCCGCTGCGTGATCGCGCCGAACGAGGAAAGGATCGAGATCGCCGTGAGGAAGGTGGTCATGAGGATCAGGAGGACGCTGATCCCGTCGACCCCGAGCGAGTAGGTGATCCCCAAGCTCGGCACCCACGGCGCATGCTCCGCGAACTGCATCCCCCGGCGGCTCGCGTCGAACATCGTGAAGAGCGGAATCGAGGCGAGAAACGCCACGACCGAGACGCCGAACGCGACGAGCTTGATGGCCCGCTCCCGGGACGAGGGAAGGAGCAGGATCGCCCCCGCGCCCACCAGAGGAAAGAAGATGAGGAACGAGAGGATCGGGATCCCGAGCAGGGTCAGGGGCTGCGTCATCGGAGCGCCAGGTAGCCGAAGACGACCACCATCCCGAGGGTGAGGATCATCGCGTAGACCTGGACGTAGCCCGTCTGGGCCAGGCGGAGGAGGCCCGCCGCCCGCTCGATCTCCCGAGCGACGCCGTTCACGGCCCCGTCGATCACCGCGGCGTCAAAGCGCTGCCAGAGCCGGGTCGACCCGCGCACGATCGGCTGGACGATGTTGTTCTCGTAGAGCTCATCCACCCAATACTTCCCGAAGAGGAGCCGGTAGAGCCCCTTCGCGCGCTCCGCGAGGCGCGCCGGCGCGCCGGGATCGACCACGTAGAAGCGATGGGCCAGGAAGATCCCGCTCAGCGCCACGCCCAGCGAGACCACCATCAGCGCCAGCTCCAGGAGGGCCGATCCGCCTTCGTGCGGGGCGTGCACCATCCCCACCCCGATTCGAGCGGCGTCCGCGAATACCGGCTCCAGGAAGTGGTCGAGCCGCTGCGCGCCCGGAATCAGCGGCACCTGGATCAACCCTCCAATCGCGCTCAGAACCGCCAGGATCGTCAGCGGAATCGTCATGCTCCCGGGCGACTCGTGAAGGTGGTGCTTGGCCTCGCCGGTGAGCCGGGAAGGGCCGTGGAACGTCTTGAAGTAGAGCCGGAACATGTAGAAGGCCGTCATGAAGGCCCCGATCACGCCGACCGCCCAGAGGATCGGCCCTCCGGTCTTCCAGGCGTTCCAGAGGATCTCGTCCTTGCTGAAAAACCCGGCGAACGGGAAGACGCCGGCGATGGCGAGCGTGGCGACCAACATCGTCGCGTGGGTGCGAGGGAGGTGGGGCTTGAGTCCGCCCATCCGCTCCAGATCCTGCTCGCCGGAGAGGGCGTGGATCACGCTCCCGGCCCCGAGGAAGAGCAGCGCCTTGAAGAACGCGTGGGTGACGAGGTGGAAGATTCCGGATGCGAATGCTCCCACGCCGAGCGCGAGGAACATGTATCCCAGCTGGCTGATGGTCGAGTAGGCGAGAACCCTCTTGATGTCCCGCTGGACGAGCCCGATGGAGGCCGCGAAAATCGCCGTCGCCGCCCCGACAATCGCCACCACCCACATCGCCGTCGGCGCGAGGAGGTAGAGCACATGGCAGCGGGCGACCATGTAGACCCCGGCGGTGACCATCGTGGCGGCGTGGATCAGGGCGGAGACCGGGGTCGGGCCCTCCATAGCGTCCGGCAGCCAGACATGGAGCGGAATCTGGGCGCTCTTCCCCATCGCCCCCACGAACAGGAAGAGCGCCATCGCCGTCGCCAGGCCGCCGCCCAGCGCGAGCCGTTCGGGCGCCTCCGAGAAGACCCGCCCGAAATCGAGCGTGCCGAACGTCACGAAGACCAGGAAGATCCCGATCATGAAACCCCAGTCCCCGATCCGGTTGACGATGAAGGCCTTCTTCCCCGCCTCCGCCGCCGAGGGCTTCTGGTACCAGTAGCCGATCAAGAGATACGAGCAGAGCCCGACCGCTTCCCACCCGAAGAAGAGGAGAAGGAAATTGTCCGCCAGGACCAGCATCAGCATCGAGAAGGTGAAAAGGTTCAGGTAGGCGAAGTATCGCCCGTAGGCCTTTTCGTGGCCCATGTACCCGGTCGAGTAGACGTGGATGAGGAATCCAACCCCGGTCACCACGAGCATCATGACCGCCGAGAGCGGGTCGAGGCCCAATCGAACGGAGACCGAGAGGTCTCCCGAATCGATCCAGCTGAACAGCGTCTGGACGAAGAGCCGCTCCTCGGGCGGGAGCCTCAAGAGCGAGAAGAAGCACCCGAGAGCGATCGCGAAGGCGAGGCCCACCGTGCCCGTGCCGATCGCGCTGACGAGACGGCGCGGCAGCCGGCCGGCGCCGAATCCGTTCACGATCGCCCCGAGAAGCGGGAGCGCCGGGATCAGCCAGAGTAGGGTCACGCCCTACCCTTTCAGGAGACGAACGTCGTCGACGTTCGTCGTATCGCGGTTGCGGAAGATGGCGACGATGATCGCGAGCCCGACAGCAACCTCGGCCGCCGCCACCGCCATCACGAAAAAGACAAAGATGTGGCCGTCCATCGAGCCGTGCTGCCGCGAAAAGGCCACAAAGCTCAGGTTGACCGCGTTCAGCATCAGCTCGATCGACATGAAGATGATGAGCGCGCTCCGGCGCACCAGGACGCCCACAATCCCGATCGTGAACAGGATCGCGGCGAGGAGCTGGTACCAGAACAGGGCGACGACCGGGGCGCCCGTCATGAGAACTTCCTCTTGGCCAGAATCACCGCTCCGATCACGGCGACCAGGAGCAGGATCGAAGTGATCTCGAAGGGATAGAGCCAAATCGTGTAGAGAATCCGTCCCACGGCCGCGGGCGACCCAAAGCCCTCCGGCAGCGTCACCTCGGGCAGGCCGGAGGGCTCCCCCACCGGCGAGAGGACCGTCCAGAGAAGCTCGACCAGGATCACGAGCGCGAAGAGGATGCCAAACCCCTTGGCGGCCCCGGGGGTGAGCATCGGCGACTCTCCCTTCACGTTCAGGAGCATCACCACAAACAGGAAGAGGACCATGATCGCGCCGGCGTAAACGAGGACTTGCAGGGCCGCGATGAAGGGCGCGTGGAGCAGGACGAAGAGGCCCGAGAGCGAGAGCAGCACGCCGACCAAGAGGAGCGCGCAGTGGACCGGATTCCGGTGAAAGATGACGCCCAACGCGCAGCCGATCGCGGTTCCTCCGAACATCGCGAAGAGGAGGGGTTCGAGCGTCACGGGATCATCCTCGGAACGCGAGCACCACGGCGGTGCCCGCGAGGTTCAAGAGCGAGGCCGGCAGGAGCACCTTCCAGCCGAACGCCATCAGCTGGTCATAGCGCAGACGGGGGAAGGTGGCCCGGAGCCAGACATAGAAGAACAGAAAGAGCGAGAGCTTGATCAGGAACCAGACGGGGCCCGGGAGGAAGGGACCGTTCCACGCGCCGAGGAAGACCGTGATGGCGACCCCGGACACGACCATCATGTTCGCGTACTCCCCCAGAAAGTAGAACGCCCACTTCATGCTGGAGTACTCGGTGTGAAACCCGGCTACCAGCTCGGTCTCGGCCTCGGCGAGGTCGAATGGCGCTCGATTCGTCTCGGCCACGCCGGAGATCACGTAGATGAGGAATCCAAAGAATTGGGGCACGATGAACCACAGGTGCGCCTGCGCGCGGCCGATCTCGGCGAGGCTCAGCGAGCCTACGATCATGATCACCCCCACCAGCGAGATGCCCTGCGCCAGCTCGTAGGAGATCATCTGGGCCGAAGAGCGAAGGCCGCCGAGCAGCGGGTACTTGCTGTTGGAGGCCCATCCGCCGAGGACGATACCGTAGACGCCCATCGAGGTCGTGCCGAGGACGAAGAGGAGGGCGATGTTGACGTCGGTGATGTGGAGCGTGATCGTGCGACCGAAGAGCTCCATGGTGTCACCCCACGGAATCACGGTCGTCGCCACCAGCGCGGTGATCACCGTGATCGCGGGGGCCAGAACAAACACGACTTTGTCGGATTGCGAGGGGATCAAGTCCTCCTTCATGAAGAGCTTGAGCCCGTCGGCGATCGTCTGAAGAAGCCCGAACGGGCCCACCCGCTCCGGCCCGATACGATCCTGCATGTGCCCGATCACCTTGCGCTCCATCCAGACGATGATGGGAACGCCGAGGAGAATGAAACCGAGGACGATGTGGACCTTGATCGCGGCCTCGATCAGGGTGGCCGTGTCCACGCGGCTACTGGAGCTCCGTGAGCAGGCGATCGATGTCTTGCGGCGTGACGCTCTCGTGGTATCGCTCGTTCACCATCAGGACCGGCGCGGTGCCGCACGAGCCCAGGCACTCGACCGAGACCAGCGTGAAGCGGCCGTCCTGCGTCGTTTCCCCCTCCCGGATTCCCAGCCGCTCTTCGATCTGTTTCTGGAGTCGGTGGCCGCCCAGAAGACAGCAGGAGAGGTTGCGGCATACCTGCAAGAGGTACTTCCCGACCGGCTTCTGGTGGAACATCGTGTAGAAGGTCACGACTTCGCGGACCGACTGCGGGGTGAGCTCCAAGAGCTTCGCCACCTCGCCCTGGGTCTCCTCGCTCAGCCACCCCTGATCGGCTTGGGCCACATGAAGCGCCGGGATGAGCGCGGACTGATTCGTCTCGAACTCCGACTTGAGTGATTCGATCCGCTTCTTGGCGTCGGCCGAGAGCACGGGTCTCAGGACTCCACGTTCGGGAACTGGTCGGAGCGGGTCGGGAAATCCTTGCGCAGCGGGTGCCCCAGCCATCCGTCCGGCGTCAGGATCCGTTCCAGGCCAGGATGTCCCTCGAAGACGATGCCCATCATGTCGTAAACCTCGCGCTCCATGAAGTTGGCGCCCGGCCAGACCGCCGTCGCGGAGGGGACCGTCTGTCCGTCGTCGACGCCCGTCTTGAGCAGGAACCGGCGCTTGTGGGTGATCGAGTACAGGTTGTAGATCACCTCGAACCGCGGCTCCCCGGGCTCCTGGTTGCGGAGGAGGTCGACCGAGGTCACGTCGGCCAGGAGTTCGCAGTCCAGCTCGGGGTCGCTCTTCGCGAGGCGGAGCGCGTCGAGGATTCGCTCGCGCTTGATCCAGACGGAGAGCTGACCCCGAAAGGAGCGCTCCCGAACGACCGCCTCGCCGAGCTTCGCCGCGGAGCCGATCGACGACCCGCTTCTGATCGGGGGATGGTGCGTCCAGGTCCTCGGGGTTCGGGATCAATCCCATTCCAGCGCCCCCTTCCCCCACACGTACGCGAGGCCCGCCAGGAGGATGGCCACGAAGACCGCCATCTCGATCAGCCCGAAGACCGCGAGCTGCTCGGTAGACGACGGCCCACGGATAGATGAATACGGTCTCGATGTCGAAGACGATGAAGAGCATCGCCACGAGGTAGAACCGTGTGTGGAAGCGCTCCCGGGCGGTCCCGACCGGGGTGACCCCGCACTCGTAGGGAAGCAGCTTGGCCGGATCGTTGATCCGCCGGCCCAGGAAGTGCGAGGCGATGAGCGTGGCCACGGCGAACCCCGTCGCCACGACCACCATCATGAGGATGGGAATGAACGCGGCCGTGCTGTTCGGGTCGACCGGACTCACGAAACTCCCTCGAATCGCGTCGGTTGGATGGCGGGCCGACGGCCCCGGGCCGGGGCTGGCCCCACTTCGTGAAAAAAGGTGCTAATGGCGGCAGGATAGGAACTTGGCGGCTCGACTGTCAAGCCACTTTCTCGAAACGGATCTCCCGCTCGGTGCCCGAGACGCGCACGGCGTAGTGGTCGGGATCGTGCTCGAACAAGAAGGAGCCATCCCTCCCGCGTCGCGTCACGCAGGATCGCCCGCTTGGTCTCCAGGGTGGTCATGGGGTAGAGGTCGAAGCCCATGATGTACGGAAGCGGCAGGTGCGCGACGGTCGGGATCAAGTCGACCGGGTAGAGGGCGCGCTCCCCGGGAATGTCGAAGAAGCATCCCTGGTGGCCGAGCGTGTGCCCGGGCAGGCATTTCATCCAGACCCCCGGCAGTAATTCCAGATCGTCGTCGTGGATGGTCAGCTGCCCGGACGCCTCGAGCGGATCGTAATTCTCGGAAAGGTAGGAGGCGCGATTCCGCTCGTTCGCGTGGTGGGCGTCCCGCCATTCCTGCCTTCGCACCAAATAACGCGCCTTGGGAAACGTCGGGGTCACGTTGCCGTCGGGCCCGCGCGTGGTGCCGCCGCCGCAGTGGTCGAAATGAAGGTGCGTCAACGCGACGGTGTCGATCTCCTCGGGGGCGAGCCCGAGCGACGCCAGGTCCTCGGTGAGCAATTCGGTCCCCTCGATCGCGTAGATGTCGCGGAATTTGGCGTCGTTCTTGGTGCCGGAGCCCGCGTCCACGAGGACGCGCCTTCCATCCCCCTCGATGAGGAGACAGGTCATCCGCATCCGGATCCGGTTTCGTTCGTCGGCGGGAGAAACCCGGTTCCACAAGACCTTGGGAACGACGCCGAACATGGCGCCTCCGTCGAGGCGGAAGCGCCCACCGGAGACGAACGTGACGCGATAGGGTCCAATCGTAAGGGAGGGCAGGGACACGATGGCTTTTCCGGAGTACCCCATAAGCCGAGTTCTGTCGGATCGCTCCGCGGCGACCATTTCTCTGGGACGCCCGTTGCCGGGCGCCTCAAGCGACCTACCCGGGACTCAAGCGAGGCGGGCCACCTCATCGTCCCCTATTTGGTCTTTCTCCGGGTGGGGTTTACCAAGCCGGAGGCGTCACCGCCTCCGCTGGTGCGCTCTTACCGCACCGTTTCACCCTTGCCGCGGGCTTGCGCCCGAGGCGGTTTCTTTTCTGTGGCACTTTCCCTGGGATCGCTCCCGCTGGGCGTTACCCAGCACCCTGCCCTTTGGAGCTCGGACTTTCCTCAGGCCGCCAACGCGGCCTGCGGCCGCCTGTGGTACTCCGGAAAATCGGCGCCTGCCTGTTACGCTCGTGATTGTATGGCCGCCGTGGGGCGAGATTCAAGCCGGCGGTTTGGGCAGCCCCTCGGCGTCGAGCGCCTCGTTGGCCAGCGCGTCGGCGCGGGCGTTCTGTGCGCGCGGCACGTGACGGATGGAGTGGTCGGGAACCGCGTTCAGGAGCATCGTCGCCTGGCCGTGGAGCGATTGAAGCCGCGGCTCCTTCACCTTGTACTTGCCCGTGAGCTGGCGGACCACCAACTCGCTGTCGAGCCGGAAGTCGGCTGCCCTCGCGCGCATTTCTCGAAGCTGCGTGAGCGCGGCGATGAGGGCGAGGTACTCCGCTTCGTTGTTGGTGTGCACGCCGAGCGTGCGGCTCGATTCGTAGACCGTGTGTCCCGAATCGTCCTGGATCACGATGCCGATCGCGGAGGGGCCCGGATTTCCCCGGGCGGCTCCGTCGGTGTGGACGAGGTAGCGCATCGCGCCAGAGTAGCCGCTGGGGCGGCGGTTTGACAACGCCCGAGCGCGCGGTCACAATGGCCGCCAACTCCATCCCCGCCACGCGAGGAATCTCTGTGACCATGGGAAAGCCAACCGCGCAGGACGCCGATCTCATCCTTCGACTCTACGAGCTTCGCCGCGAGGCCGAGATGCGCCGGGCTCGCGCCTTCATGATCTCCGAATTCAGCGCCGCGACCTGGGAGGAGATCCGACCCCATTACCTGACGGGAAACGAGCTCGACCGCCAGTTCCGAATGGCCACGTCCTACTGGGAGATGGTGGCCGCTTTCGTGAACCGGGGGTTGATCGACGAGGACCTGTTCTTCGACACCCACGGCGAGGACATCGTCGTCTGGAACAAGGTGAAGGGCCTCGTCGAAGGGGCGCGAAAGCACATTCGCCCCACGTGGCTCTGGAACCTGGAGCGGATGGCCCGCCGCCATCAGGCCTGGCGCGAGCACTCCTTCCGGATCGCGGCCAAGGTGATCGCGAGGGGATCCAAGCTGGGCGGCCACCGCGCGGCGGCCTCGTCGCGGGCCGCCGCGAAAAAGCGGGCCCGTTGAGCAGCTCGTTCGGGAAGCTCCTCACCATCACGACATTCGGCGAGAGCCACGGACCGGCCGTCGGCGTGATCCTGGACGGATGTCCTCCCGGAATCGCGGTCGACGTCGAGACGATCCAGAGGGATCTCGACCGCCGCCGCCCCGGCCAGAGCGGCGTGACGACCCAGCGGAAGGAGCCCGACCGCGTGGAGCTCCTCTCGGGGGTCTTCGAGGGGGTCACGACCGGCGCCACCATTGCCCTCGTCGTGCGAAGCGTCGACGCCCGGCCCCAGGACTACGCCGAACTCAAAGACATCTTCCGTCCTGGCCACGCCGACTACACCTATTGGAAGAAATACGGCGTCCGCGACTACCGAGGCAGCGGCCGGTCCTCGGGGCGGGAGACCGTCGGCCGCGTGGCGGCCGGAGCCGTCGCGCGAAAGATCCTCGAACGGGATGGCGCGCGCGTCCAGGCCTACACGATCCGCGTCGCCGACCAGGTCGCCCAGGATCGCGACCTGGAATTCGCGGAGCAGAATCCGGTTCGCTCGCCCGACCGAAAGGCCGCGGCGGAGATGGAGCGGATCATTCTCGCGGCGCGCGAGGCGGGCGACTCCTTGGGCGGGGTCGTGGAGATCCTCGCGACGGGGGTCCCGGCCGGATTGGGCGATCCCGTCATGGACAAGCTCGACGCCTCCCTCGCGTGGGGGCTCATGTCGATCGGAGCCGTCAAGGGCTTCGAGGTCGGCGAAGGGTTTCGGGCGGCCGCGCTCCGCGGATCGCAGATGAACGACCGGATGACGCCGGGGGGCTTCGCGTCGAACCACGCGGGTGGGATCCTGGGCGGCATCTCGACCGGCGACCCGATCGTGACCCGGATCGCGGTGAAGCCCCCCTCCTCCATCGCCCTGCCGCAAAAGACCGTGGACGCCCGGGGGAAGGAGCGCGACTTCGCGATCCGGGGCCGCCACGATCCCTGCCTCTGCCCCCGCGTCGTCCCCGTGGCGGAGGCGATGACCTGCCTCGTGCTCGCGGACGCCCTCCTGCGCCAACGCGCGATCGAGCACTGGCGCCCGAAGATCGACGCTTGATCGATCGGATTCAAACCCGCGTCACCGCGATTCTCGGAATCCGCTTCCCCATCCTACAAGCGGGGATGATCTGGGCCTCTGGCTACAAGCTGGCGGCCGCATGCGCCCAAGCCGAGATCCTCGGCACCATCGGGTCGGGGGGGATGAAACCGGACCTTCTGCGCTCCCAGATTCAGAAGGCGCGGGCGCTCACCCAGCGGCGCATCGCCGTGAACATCCCGCTCCTTCGCGGCGACGCCGCCGAGCTGCTCGAGGTGGCCCTCGGCGAAGGCATCGACATCATCGTGAGCAGCGCCGGAAACCCGACGCTCTTGGCGCCGCGGATCAAGGCGGCCGGCGCGACCTGGATCCACGTCGTGCCCAGCGTCAAGCACGGGCGGAAAGCCGAAGGCGCGGGCGCCGACATCGTCGTGGGCGAGGGCTTCGAGGCGGGGGGCCACAACGGCGTCGACGAGATCACGACGCTCGCCTTGATCCCGCAGCTCGTCGACGCGCTCTCGGTCCCGGTCTGCGCCGCGGGCGGCATCGCCGACGGTCGAGGATTTCTCGCGGCGATGGCCCTCGGCGCCGACGGAGTATCGATCGGCACCCGATTCGCCGCCACTGTCGAGTCGTCCGCCCATCCCCACTACAAGGAGTCCGTGGTCGGCGCCGCCGATAACGCCACCGCCCTCTTCGCCAAGAAGATCGCACCCGTCCGAGCGATCATCAACCCGTTCGTCGATCGGGTCCGCGAGGCCGAATCTCGCGGATGGAGCCGCGAGGAGCTGGAGCCGGTCTACGGCCGTTCCGCTTCGCGGCGCGGCATTCTGGAAGGCGACACCGTGGAAGGCGAGCTGGAGGCCGGCCAGTCGAGCGGGTTGATCCACGACGTCGTCCCCGCCGCCGAGGTGGTGCGGCGGCTCGTCGCGGAGTACGAAGTGGGGATCCGCCGTCTCGAGCGGCTCGTTGGATCCCCGTCCAACTGAAGCGACTTCTACTCCCCGATCCCGATCCCCTTCGCGCTATACCAAGGGTGGAGCTCCACCCGGAGCGTCCCGGCCTTGACGGCCGGATCGGTGTCGCAGAGCGCCTTGGCCTCTTCCACCGTGCTCAGGTCGAAGAGGAAGATCCCGCGCAGATCGGTCTTGTCCAGGAACGGCCCGGCGAGGATGAGCTTCCCCTCCTTGTGGAGCCGGGCGTTGTTTGCCAAGTGGGCCCGCTGCAGCTCGTCCGCTTCCTTGGGGTCGGCCACCCGGTTCGGCCCGCGGTGGATCAGCCCGAGCACGTAGGTTCTCATCGCCCATTCGGGCGGCGGATCTCCTTTTTCGGAGGGGACTCCGGCCCCCGGCACGCTCAGAAACAATCCCAGCACGCGCTACCCCCTCGTTTGGCCGATCGCTCGGCGTGGCCGCGCCTCAGTCATGCGCCACAAAGTAGAAGTTCTCGCGCCCCCGGTACTGATCGGCGAATTGCGCCCGCGACAGCGCTCCCGAGCCCGCGAGCCACGCGTCGAGGAGCGAAATCTTGAGTCCGATCGCGCCCGACACCGCGTCGTGGACGTCCTCGGGCTCGACCCCGTACGCGTCGGCCGATCCAAGCCCGCACTCGAAGACCACCACCGGCCGATGCCGGCGAAAGGTTTCGACGCCGCCCCGAAAGACTCCAAGCTCGCCGCCCTCCACGTCGATCTTCACGAAGGCGACCGGCTGATCGGGCGGCATCAGGCGATCGAGCGTCTCCACCCGGACGCGCCTCTCGTCCACGGCCTCGGCGGCGCCGAGGTCGCTCCGCCGCCGAAGCCCGCTCAGCGCGGGGTGGCTGACAACATAGTGAAACGTGGCCTCGCCTGGGGCATCCCCCAGCGCCACCGGGTGGACCGTCGCGGTGGGAAATCGCCTCGCGATCGCCTCCGCCCGCTCGCGCACCGGCTCGAACGCGACATGCGTTCCGCTCGGGGCGAGCCGGATCATGTGCCGCAGCATTCCCCCTTCAAACGCGCCGACGTCGACCGCGTTCGAGTCGGGCCGGAGCACCCGGCGCATGATCGCGATTGTCTGCCAATCGTAGAGGCTGTTCCGGCTCCCCGTGATCCGCGAGTGGACGCGCTTCAGCGGAGACTCCCACCGGGTCCCCACGAAGAGCTGTTTCACCAGGGTCCTCACGTCGCCGACGCCACGCCCCGCATCGCGAGCACCTCGAGCATTGACGCGTGGAGCCGTCCGTTGGTCGCCACCAACTCGCCCCCTTCCAACGCCGGGACGCCCCCGCCGTAGTCGCTGATGAACCCGCCGCCCTCTTCCACGATCACGAGAGCGGCGGCCATGTCCCAGGCGTGGAGTCCCCGCTCCCAGAACCCGTCCGTCCGACCCACTCCGACCTTGGCGATGGCGAGCGAGGCCGAGCCCGCGCGGCGGACCGCCTGGGCCCGGACGAGGAAGCGCGAGAAGGGGCCGACGTTGTTCCGCTCCGGGTCGGAGACGGTCACGTCGTAGGCGAAGCCCGTGGCGAGGAAGGCGCGCTCGAGCGTGTCCACCGACGTCACGCGCCGCCGCTGCCCGTTCAGCGTCGCGCCGCCCCCGCGTCGTGCGGCGTAGACGTCGTCGAGCAGCGGGTTGTAGACGACCCCCACTTCGAGCCGCCCTTGAATCTGAAGCGCGATCGAGACCGAGAAGACCGGATACTCGTGGGCGTAGTTGGTCGTCCCGTCCAAGGGGTCGACGATCCAGACCCGCTCGGACCCGGACCGGCCCCCTCCGCCCTCTTCCGCCCAGACGTCGTCGCCGGGGAAAGCGGCGGTGAGCCGCTCGATGATCAGCCGCTCCGACCGCCGGTCCATCTCCGTCACCAGGTTGATCCGACCCTTGAAATCGACCTCCTGCACCTTGCCGAAGTTCGATTTCAAGAGGGCCCCCGCCTCCCGGGCGACCTCGATGGCCACCGAGAGGTCTCGCGGTCCGCTTCGGCTCATGACGCCGCCGTCTCCTGTTGCCGCGCGAACTGGAGCTCATAGAGCCGCGCGTAGATGCCGTCCTTGGCCAGAAGCTCCGCGTGCGTCCCCTGCTCACGCAGCTCTCCCTTGTGCATCACGAGAATTCGATCGGCGTCGAGGATCGTGCTCAGGCGGTGCGCGATCACCAGCGAGGTGCGGCCGCGCAGGAGTCGCCGGAGCGCCGCCTGGATCGCCCGCTCGGTCTCCACGTCGACGCTCGAGGTCGCCTCGTCCAGGATCAGGATGCTCGGGTCGTAGTGGAGGGCACGAGCGAAAGCCAGGATCTGCCGCTCGCCCATCGAGAAGTAAGCGCCGCGCTCCCCCACCTCCTCCTCCAATCCCCGCGGGAGCCGGACGGCCAGCCTCGACCCGCCGACCTCGGCGAGCGCTCGATCCACCGCGTCACCGGCGCGTCCTCGATCGCCGAACGCGATGTTCTCGCGCACCGTGCCCGAGAATAGAAAGACGTCCTGCAGCACGAGCCCGATCTGCCGCCGGAGCGCCTTCCCCTCGATCTCGCGGATGTCGACGCCGTCCACCCGGATCGCGCCCTTTTGAAAGTCGTAAAAGCGGATGAGCAGGTTCGCGATGGTGGACTTCCCCGCGCCGGTGGCGCCGACGATGGCCACCTTTTCCCCCGGCGCGATCCGGAACGAGACGTCCCGGAGCACCCATTCTTCCCCCTGGTAGGCAAAGCCGACGTGATCGAACTCCACCTCGCCCTTCAGGCGCCCGATCGCGCGGGGCTCCCGGGGCTCGGCGACCGCGGGCTGGGTGTCGAGCAGCTCGAAGATCCGCTCCGACGCGACCATGGCCGACTGGAAGACGTTGTACTTTTCGCTCAGGTCCCGGACCGGCTGGTAGAAGCGGTCCGCGTACTGGATGAAGGCGACGACCACGCCGAACGTCGCCACGCCCAGCAGAATTCCGCCGCCGCCGTACCAGAGGATGAGCGCGATCGCGATCGCCCCGATGATCTCGACCGCCGGGAAGAAAACGGCGTAATAGAAGAGATTCTGCACGTGTGCGGTGTAGTGATCGTGGTTCGCCCGGTCGAACTTGCGCCATTCCTTGGTCTCGGCGTTGAAGAACTTGAGGATGTCGAGCCCCTGCAGATGTTCTTGTAAGAACGCGTTGATCCGCGCGAGACGGGTCCGGACCCGGCGATAGGAGACCCGGACCTTGGCTCGGAAGATCGCGGTCGCGATCACCAGAAGCGGCACCGTGGTCAGCGTGACCAGCGCGAGCTTCCAGTTGAGCCAGAGCATGGCTCCGACGATTCCAAAGAGCATGAAGAGGTCGCCGATCACCGCCACCACGCCCTGCGCGAACAACTCGTTGAGCACGGCCACGTCCTGCGTCACCCGGGTCAGGATCCGCCCCACCGGGCGGGTGTCGAAGTAGGAAGGCGTCAGGGATCTGAAGGTGGCGAAAGATCCCGAGCCGCAAGTCCTGCATCGCTCGCTGGCCCACCATCGACATCGTGTAGGTCTGCACGTAGCGGAGCGCGAATCCCACGATCAGGATCGCGACGTACGCCGCGGCGAGAAGCAGGAGGCCTTGGCCCGCGTCGGCCGGAAGGGCGCCGCGCCCCGCCGTCGGCTTGACGTAGGTGTCGATCGCCACCTTGGTCAGGTAGGGCCCCGCGATCTCGAGGAGCGAGATCACGCCGAGGAGGACGACCGATAGCACGACCTGCTTCCGGTAGGGCTTGAGATAGCGTCAGCAGCCGACCCGCGAGACGCTGATCGTAGATCGCGCCCTGCGCGTCGATGTCGTCGGCCGCGGAGCCCCAGGGACCGGCCACTAGAGCGCCTCCAGCTCTTCCACCACTTCCTCGCGGTGGTAGAGATCGGCGTAGAGACCGCCCCGTCCGATCAACTCTTCATGCGACCCGGAATCGACGATCCGCCCTTCATCGAGCACCACGATCCGCTTCGCGCGGAGCAGGGCCGACCGCCGGTGCGTCGCGAGGAGGATCGACGGGCGGTGGGGCAGGCGAAAGAGCGTGTCGAGGATTTGCTCCTCGGTCCCAGGGTCGACGTTCGCGAAGGCGTCGTCCAAGAGCAGAACCGGCCGCTCGAGGGCCAGCGCGCGCGCCAGCGAGACGCGCTGCTTCTGCCCGCCCGAGAGCGTGATGCCCCGCTCTCCGATGACCGTGTCGAGCCCCTGGGGGAACTGGGTCAGGTCGGAGCCCAAGCCCGGCGCGGCGCGCGACCTCCTCGGCTTCGGGCTGGGCCTCCCCCTCGTCGAAGCCGAAGCCAATGTTCGCGCGGATCGTGTCGGAGAAGAGGAAGGTCTCCTGCGGCACGATACCGAACCGGCGCCGCAGCAGCCCGCGCGGCCAGCGCTCGGCGGGAATTCCTCCTACGAGCACCGTCCCCTCACTCGGCTCGTAGAGGCGCGCGATCAAGTTCAAAAGCGTCGTCTTTCCGGAGCCGGTCCGGCCCACCACCGCGACCGTCTCCCCCGGTTGGAGCGTCAGATCGACGCCGCGAAGCACGAGTCGATCGGTCTCCGGGTAGCGAAAGCCCACGCCGCGGAGCTCGACGGTCGCGTCCATGGTCGGGATGGTCTCCCTCACGGCCACCCCCGTTCCGCTCCCGTCGCGCGCCACGTCTTCCTCCGCCGGGAGGTCGATGATGGCCCGAATTCTCGACATCGACGCGGCGCCCCGTTGAAACAGATTCGAGACCCACCCCAGCGCGATCATCGGCCAGAGGAGCATCGACAGGTAGATCTGGAACGCCACCATCTCGCCCAGCGTGATCCTTCCCGAAACGACCGCGCTGCCACCGACCCAGAGAACGATGGCGGCCGCGATCCCCCCGAGCAGGGAGAGGAGCCCTCCCATCGCCGCCCAAATCCGCACCATCCCGCGGTTCTTCTCGAGGTAGTCCTCATGGAGCGTTTGAAAGGCCCGGTACTCGCCTTCCTCCTCCACATGCGCCTTCACCACCCGAATCCCCGCGAGCGTCTCCTGCGCTTTCGCCGTCAGGGCCGCGAACGAGGCCTGGATCTCCTCGTAGAAGTGGTGGAGCTGCGCACCCAGGCGGGCCACCACCAAGGAGAGGATCGGAAGCGGGATCAGCGCGATCAAAGTGAGCCGAGCGTCGATCCGGCACATGAGCGTCACGGCCATCACGAACGTCACGATGGTGTTGGCGAAGTACATGATGCCCGGGCCGAGAAAATTCCGTACGGCATCGAGATCGTTGGTCGCCCGCGACATCAGGTCGCCCACCTTCCGCGTCCGATAGGCGCTGGCCGGGAGCCGGGCGAAGTGGTCGAAGAGGTCGTTGCGAAGCTCGTACTCGATGCGGCGCGAGGCGCGGATGAGCGTCATCCGCATGGTGAAGAGGAAGACGCCCTGGAGCACGACCGCCAGGAGGATGAGCCCCGCGTCCCTCGCGATCCTCACCATCGCAACGCCCGCCTGCAGGTGGTCGACCGCCTGGCGCACCAGCCAGGGAGACCAGACCTGGAACAAGTTCGTGAGCAGGACGGAGAGCCGTGCCGAACACGAGGGCGGTCTTGTGCCGCTTCAGGTACGGGAAGAAGGTGACGCAGGGCTCCGATGGCAGATTCTCCGTTGTCCGGTGGCGACGAGGTGGGACGGGTCTAGGAGGGGGCCGTCTCCACCCAGATGAGGATGCGGCCGCAGGCTTCGCACATCTTCACCTGATCGCCCCGCCGCGCCTCCTGGAGCGCGTGGGGGGTGAGCGACTTGAAGCAGGCGCCGCAGGCTCCCTTCCTCACCTCCGCCACGGCGACGCCGTCGCGGGCCCCGAGGAGTCGATCGTATCGACTGAGGAGGGTCGGCGGCACCCGAGGCTTGACGGCATCTCGATCCTGGGAGAGCGAGTGGAGCCGCTGCTCCAGCGCCGCGTCCTCGCGTGCGAGGGTCTCCTCCCCTTCGCGCAGCCGCCCCTCATCATCCTTGAGGCGCCGCTCCGCCGCGGCGACCGAGGCGGTCAGCCTCTCTTCCCGGTCGAACGACTCGAGGATCTTCGTCTCGTGGTCCGATCGCTTGCTCTTGATGAGCTCGATTTCGTGCAGCAACGCCTGGTACTCCTTGTTCGTCTTGACGTCGTGGAGCTGTCGCTCGAGCTTGTTCGCCTCCGCGGAAAATGTCTCGACCTCCTTCTCCACGGTGCGGCGAGCGAGACGGGCCTGCTCCAGATCCTTCTTCGATTGATCGAGCGCCGAGCGCGCGCCGTCGACCGCGCCCTTCAGGGCGTCGCGCCGGCGGGGAATCCCCTCCTTCTGGCGCCTCGTTTCTAGGAGCAGCGTGTCCTGACGCTGGAGCGCGAGGAGTGCGTCGAGCTCAGGCAGCAACGGCTACCTCCAAAGAAAAACGGGGAGCGCGCCGAAGCGCGCTCCCCGCGAAGGGCGACGGGGCCCGGGTTTGGCCGAGCCCCTCCCGATGAGGGACAGGGTTGGCGCCGGGCGCGTGGTGGGCGGTGCAGGGATTGAACCTGCGACCTCTGGCTTGTGATACCAGCGCTCTCCCAACTGAGCTAACCGCCCCCGGTGATCGATCAAGCGCGGGGACGGTCCGCCCCGCGAAGCGAAGAGATGGAATGGGTGTGGCAACTGGGCCCACTTGGACTTGAACCAAGGACCGACCGGTTATGAGCCGGGTGCTCTCACCACTGAGCTATGGGCCCGGATGCCTCTCTTGGTTCTTGCCGCGGACCGCGAACGCGGAACGTACCACCCGCCAGTCGGGAGGGTCAAGCCGCCCGTCCCTCTCACATCATCTCCACGTAGCCCTTGAGGCGCCGGCTGCGCGTCGGATGGCGCAGCTTGCGCAGCGCCTTCGCCTCGATCTGCCGGATTCGCTCGCGCGTCACGTTGAACGTGGCGCCCACCTCCTCCAGCGTGCGCGGGCAGCCGTCCTCGGTGAGTCCGAAGCGCAGACGGATCACCTTCGCCTCGCGCTTGCTCAGGGTTTCGAGCACCTCGTTCACCTCGTCCTTCAGCATCGAGAACGCCGCGGCCTGCGCCGGCGAGATCACGCTCGTGTCCTCGATGAAGTCGCCCAGGTTGGAGTCGTCGTCCTCGCCGATCGGACGGTCGAGCGAGATCGGCTCCTGCGCGGCCTTCAGCACGCTCTTGATCTTGTCCACCGGCAGCGTGAGCTTCTCCGCGATCTCCTCGGGGGTCGGCTCGCGGCCCAGCTCCTGCACCAGCCGGCGCGACGTGCGGACGACCTTGTTGATCGCCTCGATCATGTGCACCGGCACGCGGATCGTCCGCGCCTGGTCGGCGATCGCGCGGGTGATGGCCTGGCGGATCCACCAGGTGGCGTAGGTCGAGAACTTGTAGCCCTTGCGGTAGTCGAACTTGTCGACCGCGCGCATGAGGCCGGAGTTGCCCTCCTGGATCAGGTCGAGGAACTCGAGCCCGCGGTTCGTGTAGCGCTTGGCGATCGAGATCACGAGCCGCACGTTCGCCTCGATCATCTCGCGCTTCGCCTTGTCGCGGGCGATCTCGCCGGAGCGGATCTCGGTCGCGACCTCGCGGATCTGTTCCCGAGACATCTTCCCTTCGATCTCGATGCGGCGCACCTTGCGGCGCGCGTTCTTGAGCTCCACCACGTAGGTGTCGAGATCGGTCGGCTTGAGCCCCGTCTCCCTCTCGATCTGCTTTGCTTCCTTCCGGCTCTTCTTGATCCTCTTGATCATGTTGTGGATCTGGTCGCTGGACCGTCCCCAACTCCACTCCATCGTCGTGACGTCGGACTCGGCCTCCTCGACCTTCTTGGAGAGCGCCTTCATGCGCTCGGCGAGCCGGTCGATCAGCTTGTTGTTCACGCTGAGCAGGTAGAGCTCCTTGAGGAGCTCCTCATCGGCGAGGCGCACCTTTTCGTGGTGCGTCCGGCGCTTCTCCTCCGAGAGACGGCCCACCGACCGTTCTTGGAGCTTGAGCAGCTTGCCGTGGAGCGTGCGGACGCGATCCATCGACTTGAGCACCCGCGCCCGCTCCCGTTTGGGCGAGAATTCGGGATTCCAGTTTCCGAAGTCGATCTGCGTGAACTCTTCCACGCGGACCTTCCCCTGCTTCAGCTTCGTGCCGAGGCCGATCAGCTCCTTCATGATCGGCGTGGAGCGGAAGAGCGCCGTGCAGATCTGCCGCTCGCCCGCCTTGATCCGCTTGGCGATCTCCACTTCGCCCTCGCGGTCCAGAAGCGGCACGCGCCCCATCTCCCGCAGGTACATGCGGACCGGGTCGTCATAACGCATCGGGTGCGGGAGAACCTGCTTCTCGGCGGGCCGCTTCTCCTCGCGCCGCTTCAGCTTCAGCTTCTGCTGCGCTTCCTCGTGGGTGTCGAAGACGTCGACCTTGAGGTCGTTCAGGGCGATGTAGACCTCGTCCATGTCCTCGACGGACGCGCTCTCGTCCAGGAACGTCTCGATCTGATCGTGGAGGAGGTACAGCTGCTTCCCGGCCAGCACTTTCAGATCGTGAAAGCGGTCCGTCTTCTCACGCTTCATCCGTCGACGTCTCCTTTTCTTGTGTCGGGGACCCCACCCTAGTCCTAGGGACCCGCGGGGTGGTTTCTACTATGTAGCTTGGATGCAAGATCCCGTCGTTCGGCCACAAGCCGGTCCAGGGAACCCGAGTCCTGGGTGCCCTCCGCCTGGCGGATGGCGCGGTCCAGATCCTGGATGCTGGCCCGGAGCCGCCTCTCCTCCAGTCGCTGGAGAAGCTCCCGGGCGCCTCGGCGTGACATCTCGTCCGTACGACCCTCTTCCACCGCCTGTTCCGCGAGGAGGGATCTGGCCAGTGGCTCCAAATCGATCAGGGCCCGAATCTCGTCGGGCAGGGGCGCCCGCGCCATCTCGATCCAGGATCGAAGGAGCCCCTGTAACGCCCTATTTCTAAAGCAGTTAACTCCGCCGCGCGCCACCACCTCCAGGACGGCGCCCTCCTCCGTCAAACAGCGCGCGGCCAGCTCCCTCTCCACCGGATCGAGTGCCTCGGGGCTCTCGTCCATCCGACGCGGAGACCCGCCCCGGATCCCCTCGCCTGTTACGGGGGATGTGCCACCTCGCTCGGCTCGGCCGGTCAAATCCCCCTGACCGGTAAACGACTCCTTGGCCCTGGCTGCCGACGGCCTCCGCCCTCGACGCTTGGAGAGCGCCTCGACGAGCACGTCCTCCTCAAGGCCGAAGGTGACCGCCCCCCGGCGGATCATCATCCGCCTCCGGATGGGGTCGTCCACCCGGCCCAGGAGCTCGACATACCGCCGTACACGAGCTTCCGACGTTGGGTTCGAATCGCCCCTCGCCAGGCTCGCGCTGGCCAGGAACGCCGCCGCGTCCCCTGCCCCCTCGACCAGGGCTGAGAAGGCAGCGGCGCCATGCTTCACGATGTAGGAATCGGGATCCTCTCCGTCCGGGAGGATCAGGACCCGCACATCGATGCCCGCCGAAAGAAGCGCATCGAGCGCGCGATCGGCTGCGCGGACCCCAGCGTCGTCGCCGTCGTAGACCAGAAGCACCTCCACATCGAACCGCGCCAGCGCCCGCGCCTGGTCGGGGGTGAGCGCCGTGCCGCACGTGCAGATCGAGTTGGGAAATCCGGCGGCGTGGAGCCTCATGGCGTCCAGGTACCCTTCCGCGACCAGTACCCGCTTCATCTGCCGGATCCCCTGCCTCGCGAGGGGGAGCCCAAACAGGAGCCCCCCTTTTCGATAGACCGCGGACTCGGGAGAGTTGATGTACTTGGGCGTTTGGTCGGGACCGAGAGCCCTGGCGCCGAAGCCAGCCACCCGGCCGGCCGACGCCTCGATGGGAAAGGTGACCCGGTCTCGGAACCGATCGTAATAGGTTCCGTCCCCGCGGCGGGCGACGAGCCCTGCCTCCTCGAGGACGCCCCCCGGGAGCAGCTTGCCCAGCGTCGTCGCGAGCGCTTCCCAACCCTCCGGGGCCCATCCAACCTGGAACCGGTCGAGCACGACTTCGTCAAAGCCGCGTCCTGCCAGATAGTCGCGCGCCTTCGCTCCGGCCGGCGAGCGGAGGTTGGCTTTGAAGAAATCGTTCGCCAAAGCGTTCGCCTGGTAGAGCCGGTCCCGCTTGGCGTCGCCCGCCCCCGATCCGGCGCGGGGCAGCTCCACCCCCGCGCGCTCGGCCAGGATCGCGAGCGCTTCCGGAAACGTCACCTTGTCGATCTCCATGAGAAACGAGAAGACGTCGCCGCCCCGATCGCAACCGAAGCAGTGCCAGATCTGGCGTTCGGGGTTGACCGTGAAGGAGGGCGTCCTCTCGGTGTGGAACGGGCAGAGCCCCTTCCACGCGCGCCCCATTCGCCGGAGCGGCACGCGCTCGCCGACGATCGCGACGATGTCGGAGGCGTTCCGGACCTCTTCCTTGGCCTCTTCCGCGGTTCGACCTGTCATGTCAGGCCAGCGTCACGATGGTGACGCCGGTCCCCCCCTCTCCCAGCTCTCCCAAGCGGTGCTCCTTCACGAGCGAGTTCCCCTGGAGCCAATGCTTCATCCGCTCGCGCAGAATCCCCTTCCCCTTCCCGTGAATGATGCGAGCCATTCCGATCCCTCCCACGTGGGCGTTTTCCAGAAAGCGCTCCACCGCCTGGATCGCGTCGTCCGCCTCAAATCCGCGTACGTCGATCTCGTTCTTCACGTCTGAGATCTCCGCGTGCATCCTCCGCGCCGGCGGGCCCTGCTGTTCCGCCCGATCGACGCGGCGTAGATCGGCCAAGGGAAGAACCGCGGTCGCGCCGCCGATCTTTACCCGAACCCGCCCATCCGCCCCCGGCGCCGTCAGCGCGGTCGCGTGCGCGCCGAGCGAAGGTAGGTAAACCGGGTCCCCGGGGCTCACGGTCACGACCGGGGTTCCCACCGGCGCCTCGGGACGCTCCCGGCCAGCTTCGCTCTCGATCTCGTCCGAAAGTCCCTTCGCGAGGCCCCGCGCTTCCTGAAGCGTCGCCTGGGTCGCCTTCTTCTCGGTCTTGAGCTTCTTTCGGTAGTCGTCGATCTGGGCTTCGAGCTGGCGCAGGAGCTCTCGGCGCGCGGAGAGCTCCGACTGCTTTCGCTCCTTCCGCTCGGCTTCGAGGTGATCCCGCGCTTCGCGGAGCTCCGATTCGCGCGAGGCCAATTCCGCCCGCGTCCGCTCCAGATTGATCCGCTCTTCCCTCGCGTCCTCCCGCAGCCGCCCCAGCTCTTCCAGGAGGCGGTCGAGATCCCGCTCTCCTTGGGGGAGCAGAGCGCGGGCCCGGTCGAGCACCTTCGAGTCCATTCCGTACCGCTCCGCCACCTGGATCGCCCGGCTCCGCCCCGGCACGCCAACGATGAGCCGGAAGCGCGGACGGAGGGTCGCCTCGTCATATTCCATCGAGGCGTTTTCCACTCCCGGGCTCTCCTGCGCGAACGTTTTCAGCATGCCGTGGTGGGTCGTCGCGACGCAGAGCGCGCCCCGGGCCAGGAGCGTCTCCAGCACCGCCTGCCCCAGCGCGGCCCCCTCGATGGGATCGGTCCCCGAACCCAGCTCGTCGAGGAGCACGAGGCTCTGGCGCGTGGCTTTGCCGATCGCTTCGGAGACCCGGCGCAAGTGCGAGAGAAACGTGCTCACGTCCGAGAGTATCGATTGCTCGTCCCCGATGTCGCAGATCACGCGGTCGAACCACGGGAGCCTCGTCCCCGACGCGGCCGGGACGGGTAGCCCCGTCATTGCCAATAGCGAAAGGAGCCCGACCGTCTTCATCGCCACCGTCTTTCCGCCCATGTTGGGACCCGTGATCAGGAGCATGGGCGTTTCCTCGGTGAGCTCCAGGTCGAGCGGAATCGGCTCCGCGCTCTCCCCTTTCCGGTGCCGCTCGACCAGGATGGGGTGCCGGCCTCCACGGATGCGAAGGGCCCGGTCCTCGATGAGATCGGGGAGCGAGGCCTTGGCGTCCGTCGCCCAAGCGGCAACGGCCTGCGCCGCGTCGAGCCGCGCCAGCGCGGCAAAATTCCTCTCCAGCGCGGGGTGCTCGCGCCTGGCGCGCGCGCTCAGCTCCCGGAGGACGCGCTCCACCTCCCGCGCCTCGTCCAGGGCGTGCTCGGCCAGCTCGCTGTTCCCGTCCGCCGCTTCGCGGGGCTCGACGAACACGCTGGCGCCCGATCCCGAATGGCCCACGATCGTGCCGGGAACGCTCCGGCGCTGGCCCGACGGAATCGCGATCACGTACCGGCCCTCCCGCAGCGTGACGAAGCTCTCCGGGCTCGCCAGCGAGCGGAGGAGCGACTCCAACTTGGACGCAAGCCGCGACTGGAGCGCGCGGATCGCCCGCCTGATTCTCGCGAGATCGGCGCTCGCATCATCTCGAACTTCTCCCGACGGCTCGAGCGAGCGGAGGAGCTCGCGGTGGAGCGGATCGAGCGGATCGAGGCCATCCAGGAGCGCCACCAGGCCCGGGATTTCCCGCTCCCCCTTCCGATACCAAACCGTGAACGCGGCCACCTGCGCGAGCAGAGCCTCGATGTGCCAGAGCTCGTCGCCACGAAGGGTCGCCCCCTCCATGCCGAGGCGCTCCAGCTCCTGGCGGATATCGGGCGGCGCCGCCGCCGGCGGCGGATCGGCCGCGCCCTCCAGGGAGAGCAGATCGGCGTAGAGCGCCTGAGCCTGGCGCGCCGACTCGAGACGCGAATGCGGCGCGAGCCCAAGGACCCGCTCCCGCCCCGGAACGGAGCGCGTGCGCCCCGCGATTGCGCTGAGCACGGTGGAGAGCTCCAGCGCGGCGTGGGCGTGATCGATGTCGCGGCCGTCAGGCGAAAATCCCGATGGCGCCGCCGATGGGCGCGAATTCGCGTCGGTAATGTCGGTTCTTCCGGAGGTGAGAGTGGTGACGAAGTGCCGACCCTGGGGGCGAACGGGAAACCGGCCCCCGCCGGTCTCCCGCCGTTTTCTGCTATCTCGGACGAGGCCCTATTCCGCCTTCATTCGAGCCATCATCTTCCTCTTCGCGGCGTTTAGCTTTCGCTTACGCCGCTCGCTCGGTTTTTCGAAGTGCTGATGACGTCGAAGATCCGCGAGAACTCCTGCCTTCTCACACTTCTTCTTGAACCGGCGAAGGGCACTCTCGAAGGACTCGCCTTCTTTGACCCTGATGCCGGGCATCCTGTGAATCGCCTCCTAACCCTGGTTTGAGGTATCGAAGTAGCCCTCCCATTGGGGGTTGGGCAGCATCCCGCTAACACTAAGAAAGATACCCCGAAGCCCCGAAAAAGTCAAATGTCGGATATTCCATTTCACATCAATATGTTACGGGCTAGAGACAGAATCGCGATGGCGGCTGTCTCTGTGGGTAATCGGTTGTCAACTAGAGACATGGGCAAAAATTTCGCTTCCAGGAGGAGCGCACGCTCTCCGTCGTCAAAGCCGCCGGGCGGCCCAACCGCCAGAATCACCGGCAGTTGTGCGGCTTCTGGGCGGGACTCGAGCGGTCGCTCCCCGCGGGGATCGGCGAGAAAGCGCCGGCCCTCCCCCAGTCGCTCCAGCGCCGCTCCCAACCCCTCTGAAGATTGGATGGTTGGGAGAACGCTCCGTCGGGACTGCTTCAGGGCGGACCGCGCCAGCCGGCTCAGGCGCGCCAGCCGAGCCGATCCAAGAGGTGGTCGTCCGCTCCTGACCGAGGCCACGAAGTCGATGGTCGTGGCGCCCAGCGGGACGGCGTGTTCCACGACGGTCTCCGTTGGGCCCGTGTCCGGGAGCCCGACCAAGAGCGTAATCGGCGCCGGCGGCTCCCCCACACCGAACTCGCGCCGCTCGATCCGCCCGACCGCGGCGCTCCGCTCCGCGGAGTCGAGAACGCATTCGTAGGTCCCACCCACGCCGTCGACGGCCGTGAATCGAACGCCCACCGCGGCGCGATGGACCCGGAGGAGATGGTGCGATTCCTCGACGTCGAGGGTCAGGATGTCACCCTGGATCGCGCGGGGCTCGACCCAGAAGATCGTGTCGGGGCGGCGCGGCTCGCGCACGAATCCTCCGGCGCTCTACCGGTGGTCGGCGTCGTCGCGGGGGCGTCGGGGCGCCGGTGGCTTCGCCTCGGAGAGCGTTTCGAATTCCTGGAGGAGTTTCCGCCCCCGCTCGGAGAGCTTGGATGGCGTGGCCAGCTCGATGCGCACGAGCAGATCCCCGCTCCCGGCTCGCTTCAAGCTCTTGAGTCCCTTGCCGCGGAGCCTTAGGAGCCGGCCGGAGGCGGTGCCTGCGGGCACTTCGACGGCCGCGCGGCCGCCGCCCAGCGTCGGAACCTCGATCTTCCCGCCCAACGAGGCCCGCGAGATCCCGATCGGTACCTCGACCACGAGGTCGTCCCCGTGGCGGAGGAAGAGAGGGTGCTCGATCTCCTCGATATGGGCGATCAGATCGCCCGCGGGACCGCCTCGCCGCCCCACGTCGCCCATGCCGGCGATCGGGATGTAGTTCCCGTTCGAGACGCCGGCTGGCACCTTGATCGAGATCTCGCTCTGCTGGCGCACGCGCCCCTCGCCGTCGCAGACCGTGCACGGCGATTCGATCACCGTGCCCTCGCCGTGGCAGCGGTCGCAGGTCGTGATGTTGATCAGCTGGCCGAAGATCGAGCGCTGTACCACGCGCACCTGCCCCGAGCCATGGCAGACGGGGCAGGACTTGCGCTTGGTCCCCTCGCGGGCGCCCGAGCCGTGGCAGGTCGAACAGGTGCGCATGTGGCGGATCTTGACGACCTTCTCGACGCCGGTGGCGATCTCCTCCAGCGTGAGCGGGAGGCGGATCTCGAGCGAATGGCCCCGCCGATCCCGCGGACCAGAGCGCGACTGCTGCTCGTACGCATCTCCGAACCCGCCGAATCCGCCCGAGCCGAAGTCGCGCATGAAGGCCCGGAGCGCGTCGGCGAGATCGAACCCGCCGAGGTCCTCGAATCCGCCCCCGCCGGTGCCGCCCCCCCCCGGCACGCCGGCCGTGGCGTGACCGAACTGGTCGTAGCGCGCCCGCTTCTCGGGATCGCGGAGCACCTCGTAGGCCTCGGCGACCTCCTTGAACTTCTCCTCCGCCTCCTTGCTCCCGGGGTTTCGATCGGGGTGCCACTTCATCGCGAGCTGGCGGTAGGCCTTCTTGATCTCGTCCTCGGTCGCTCCCCGCTCCACGCCCAGCACTTCGTAGTGGTCGCGACGCGCCATTACCGATCGCTCTCCGCTGCCGCCGCGGGCTCGCCACCGGGACGGGGCGGACCGGCCACCACCACCTTGGCGTGCCGAAGCACGCGGTCTTTGAGTCGATAACCCGGCTGCACGACCTCGAGGACCGTGTTCCAAGCCGCTCCCGGCTCGTTGCGCTCCGCGATGGCATCGTGGAGGGCGGGATCGAAGGGCTCGCCGAGCGGTCGGATGGCCGTCAAGCCCTGGCGCTCGAGGAGACCCACCAGTCGGTCGTGCACGAGCGCGACGCCCGCGCGAATCGGCTCCGCGGTTTCAGAGCCCATCGCGAGAATCGCCCGCTCGAAATCGTCGAGTACTGGAAGCAGCTCACGGATGAGATCCTCGTGCGCATAGCGGAGCGAGGCATCCATCTCCTGACGGCGGCGGCGGAGCACGTTCTGCTGCTCGGCGAGCGCCCGGAGAAGGTCATCTTCCCGAGCGCGAAGGCGCGCGATCTCGTCGCTCGCTGTGCCGGCTTCGGATCCCGGCTCCGGCGTCGGATCCCCGAGGGGGGTGCCCTCGACCTTGGCCGTCGTCAATTCTTCCACCGGCTCCTCGCGCTTCTTCCCGGTCATTGTCCCGCGGCGAGACGCTCGCCGACGTAGGAGACGAGCGAAAATACCGTGCGATACGGCATCCGCACCGGCCCGATGACGCCCAGGACTCCCCTCAAGCCGCGCGCATCGACCCGCATCCCCACGATCGAGCATTCGCGCATCGCGCCGGGGCCGTTCTCGCGTCCGATCGAGACGCGCGGCCGGCCGGGCTCGGCGACCGCCTCGAGCGCCCGCGCCAGCGGCTCCCGCTCGGCGAGGAGCGAGACGAGCGGCCGGAGACGGGCGGGCGATTGAAATTCCGGCTGAGACGCGATGTTGTCGGCGCCGTCGATCCGCACGGCGGGATTTCCGCCCGTGTCCATCAGCTCGGCGATCCGCTCAAAGATCGAGGCCGCGAGGGAGGCGCCCTCGACCGAGCGCTCCCTCCGGGCCCGCGCGGCGTGCGTCAGCGCGTCGCCCGCGCCTCGGATCGGGAGCGTTCGTCGCACCCACTCGGTCGCGCGACGGAGCGCGGCGGATTCGGGCGCTGAGTCGGGCTTCCAGCTCGCGGTCGCGATGCGCCCTCCCCGCTCCTGCACCGCGAGGACCAGGAGGCCCCCTTCGAGCGTCACCAGATCGACCCGCTCCGCGACCCGCTCGGCCGGTTCCTGGACCTGCACCAGCGCCAGCTGGTGGGAGGTGCGCGCGAGGATCCGCGGAACCTCGGAGGAGAAGATGTCGCCGGTCTCGAGCAAGGGCCGGAGCGCCCCTTGAACCTTCCGGCGCGTCGACGCGGGGATTGGCTCGGGACGCATCAGCTCATCCACGTAATAGCGGTACCCGGCCTCCGTGGGCACGCGGCCGGCCGAGGTGTGGGGATGATCGAGGAATCCCAACCCCTCCAGGTCCTGCATCGCGTTTCGAATCGTGGCGGGGGAAATGCTCAAGTGGTAGGCCGCGCGGACGAATTGGGAGCCGACCGGCTCCGCCCGGGTCACGTGGCTCTCCACGACAAAAGTCAGGATGCGGCGGCGCCGCTCGTCGAGTGTGGGTCGGGTCATGGCGTTGGGAACGTCTTGGCACTCACGCGATGTAAGTGCCAGACACGGGAAAACCTACCAGCGGCCCCTGGACCTGTCAAGCCGACCCGCGGGGCGAAGACTCCATGCGGGCCAAGAGCTCGGCGGAAAGCTCGTGGCTCAAAAGAAATCCCCGGCCGGTCGGGCGGACGCGTCCGGGCGTGTCCAAGCTCACGGCGCCCGCGCCGGCGGCCCACTCGCTCCAGGAGAGCGCCGCCGGTCCCGCCAGCCGCAGCAGGTCGCCGCGCTTGAGTCCGCGCGCGCGCCTCAGCCCGAGCATGATCGTTTCCTCGGCGGCGTCGCGAACGGAGAGGCGCGCCCGATCCACGCGGGCCAGCCCGTCCGCTTCCACCCGCTGGTAATAGCGGGTTACGTCGTCCTCGTTCCTCCAGCGGTCGGCGCCGTTCCAGGAGTGGGCTCCCGGCCCGAGCCCGAGATAGGGACGGCGCGACCAGTATCCCTGGTTGTGCCGCGACTCGAATCCGGGCCGTGCCCAGCTCGAGACTTCATAATGGTGGTACCCGGCTCCCTGGAGCAGGGGCGCCAGATCCTCGTAGCGTTCGGCGGCGTCCTCCTCGGTCAGAGCCTTCATGGAGCCGCGCTCCACCTTGGCGGCGAGGGGCGTCCCCTCCTCGATCTGCAGGCTGTAGATCGAAAGATGATCGACGCCGGCCGAGACCAGGGCCCCGGCCGATCGGCGCACTCCCTCGGCGGTCTCCCCCGGCACCGCGACGATGAGGTCGGCGGAGACATTCGCGAAGCCCGCGCGCCTCGCCTGGGCGAGCGTGTCGAGGGCGCGCTGGGGCGTGTGGATCCTTCCGAGGGCGCGAAGGACCATCGGCTCGAGGGACTGGACCCCCACGCTCAGCCGGTCGACTCCGCATTCCCGGAGCAGCTCGAGCTTCCGGTCGGTGATCCCCTCCGGATTCGCCTCCACGGTCCACTCGCGCACGCGCGCCGAGCCGAATTCCGAGCGGATCCACGTCAGGAGCGCGCGGAGCGTGTCTGGATCGAGCGCCGTCGGGGTTCCGCCCCCCAGGTAAATCGTCCGCGGGCGGCTCCACGCGTCCTCCGCCCGGGCCCGTTCCCATTCCCGCCGCAGCGCGGCCAAGAGCCGCTCCGGTTCCGCGTGGTGGAGCGGCGCCTTGGCGAACGCGCAGTAGGGGCAAATGCTCCGGCAATAGGGGAGATGAATGTAGAGGCCAAATTCCACGGTCACGACACTCCGTGCAGGAGGCGGTTCAGCCGCGGGAGGCGGCGGTCTCCGTCCCACGACCAGTAGAGAAACATCGCCTTCCCTTTCACGAGCCGTTGCGGGAGTGCGCCCCAATATCGGCTGTCGTGGCTGTTGTCCCGGTTGTCCCCCATCATGAAGAGGTGGCCCTGGGGAACCAGGTAGGGCCCGAAATTATCGCGGCGATCCGTTTCGCGCGGCAGCACCCGGGGGTCCTTGTGAACCGCGTACGGCTCCTCGCGCGAGCGTCCGTCGACATAGAGCACTTTGTCGCGTATCTCCACCGTCTGCCCCCCGACCGCGACGCAGCGCTTAATGAAGTCGCGAGCCGGGTCGTCGGGATACCGGAAGACGATGATGTCGCCGGGCTTGGGATCCCGGATCGCGGGAAACCGGTAGTAGATCAGACGATTTCCTCCGAAGCCGACGTCGATCTCCGAACCGTAGACCATCTTGTTGACGAAGAGGAAGTCACCGACGAGAAGAGTGTCCTCCATCGAGCCGGTCGGAATCCGAAACGCCTGGACGACGAGTCCGCGTATGACGAGCGTGAGGACGATCGCGAGGAGCAATGCCTCCACGTATTCCCGCACCGTCGATTTGGTGCGTGCCTTGGCCCGGGTTGCCACGCCCGCCGCTGCTCTGGTCATGCCCGATGTTCCCCCTTTCACGGCCTTCCTATCGCTCGACCCGCAGAACCGCCAAGAACGCTTCCTGGGGGATCCGGACGGTGCCGATCTGCTTCATCCGCTGCTTCCCCTCGCGCTGCTTCTCGAGGAGCTTTCGCTTCCGCGTGATATCGCCGCCGTAGCACTTGGCGAGGACGTTCTTGCGCAGCGCCGAGATCGTCTCGCGGGCGATCACCTGGCCTCCGATCGCCGCCTGAATCGCGATCGGAAACATCTGCCGCGGAATCAATTCTTTAAGTTTCACAGCGATCTCCCGCCCCCAGGCGTAGGCGCCTTCCCGGTGGACGATCACGGAGAGCGCGTCCACCGGCTCCCCGTTCAGTACGATGTCCATCTTGACGAGATCGGCGGGCTTGTAGCCGGCCAGCTCGTAGTCGAGCGAAGCGTAGCCGCGGCTCAGCGACTTCAACTTGTCGTAGAAGTCGAGGACGATCTCGGCGAGGGGCAGGTCGTAGGTGAGGTGCGCCCGATCCTCGCTCGGATATTGCATCCCTCCGAAGACGCCGCGCCGGTCCTGGGCCAGCTTCATGATGTTGCCGACGTATTCGGTGGGAACGACGACCTGCGCGCGAACGTAGGGCTCTTCGATCGACTCGATCTGGTTCGCGGGCGGCATGAGGGCGGGGTTCTCGACCACCAAGAGATCGCCGGTGGTCTTGAGCACGTGGTACTCGACGCTCGGCACCGTGGCGATGAGGTTGACCCCGTGTTCCCGGGTCAGCCGCTCCTGCACGATCTCCATGTGGAGGAGCCCGAGGAATCCGCAGCGGAAGCCGAATCCCAGCGCCAGCGAGGTCTCGGGCTCATAGGTCAGGGAGGCGTCGTTGAGCTGGAGGCGTGAGAGCGACTCCTTGAGCGACTCGTAGCTCTCGGCCTCCATCGGGTACAGGCCGGAGAAGACCATCGGCTTGACCGGCCGGTAGCCGGGAAGGCGCTCGGGCGCGGGATCGTCCGCCGAAACGATGGTATCGCCGACCTTGGCGTCGGCCACCACCTTCACGTTTCCGATGACGTACCCGACGTCCCCCGAGACCAGCTCCTCCCGCGGCTCCAGTCCCAGTCGGAGCACACCCGCTTCGATCACCTCGTAGCGCGTGTCCGTCGAGAGGAAGCGGATGGCCTCCCCGGCGCGGATCTTGCCTCGGACCACGCGGACATAGACGATCACGCCTCGGAACTGGTCGAACACAGAATCGAAGATCAAGGCCTGGAGGGTCCCGTCGCGAAGATCGATGGGTGCCGGGATCCGGGCGACGACCGCTTCGAGCACCCCCTCGATGTTCGTCCCCTCCTTGGCGGAGACCCGGACCACCTCCTCGGGCTCCACATGAAGCAGCTGCGCGACTTCGAGCGCGACCTCGTCGGGCATGGCCGCGGGAAGGTCGACCTTGTTCAGGACGGGCACGATCGTCAGGTGCTGGTCGAGCGCCAGGTAGAGGTTGGAGATGGTCTGAGCTTCCACGCCCTGCGACGCGTCGACGACGAGGATGGCCCCCTCGCACGCCGCCAGGCTCCGGGACACCTCGTATGTGAAATCGACGTGGCCGGGCGTGTCGATGAGGTTGAGCTGGTAGGTTTTCCCGTCCCTCGCCTTGTAGGACATGGCGATCGCGTGGGACTTGATGGTGATCCCCTTCTCGCGCTCGAGGTCCATGTTGTCCAGGACCTGATCCTTCATCTTGGACTTGGGGACCGTGTTGGTCCGCTCGAGCAGGCGATCGGCGAGCGTCGACTTCCCGTGGTCGATGTGGGCGATGATGCAGAAATTGCGGACCGACTCCCGACGGCTCGTCATCAGGAGATCAGAAGTGGACATGGAGGGCGACGCGGGCGGCCGGCAGTGTGATCCGGCCGCGATCGGGCGGCGCCCACTCGGCGTGGTCGGCATTCTCCGGTCCGAAATCGACGTCGAACGTGGCGAGGTGGGCGTCGACGTAGGCGTCTGCCATCTGGAGCAGGTGGACCGCGATGGCCCACCAGATGTAGTTGACCTTCAAGTTGTAGTACGTGTCCTTGGCTTCCTGGTCGCCCGCGGCGGCCGCGTCCTGCTCATTTTGAAATTCACCCCAAGCTCTGTAGATCAAGTATCCCTCGCCGCCCACGACCACCGCCGCCTTCAGCGGCTTGTGATTGTACATTTGCCCCCACCCGGGGAGGACCGTGGACCGGAGCATGACATGAAACGGGGAGTCGCGGTGCGCCGGTGCCGCTGCAGGGGACGTCTGGGGCGCTGGAGGGCCCTCGGGCTTGGGGTCGGCCGCGGCCTCCGCGCGGCCAGGAGCGCCGGACCCGAGCAGGAGGCAGACCGCGAGCCCGGTCGATGCCAGGGCCCGGGCGGCCCCGGTCCTAATCTCTCGTGACGAAATGGGCGATCGCCATGAACACGAGCAGGATGCCGCCAAAGACATAAACCCCAATGACCGCGCCCTTGGTGAAATCGGGGCCCAGCGACGAGTGCCCGAGGAGATACTCCAACCCTTGCCCGAGCGCGATGAGCAGGGCGATGAGCAGCACGAAAGACCACCGGCGGATAAGGGCCAGGATGGCGACGACGATGATAACGCCGATGACACGAGGATCGCTCCAATCCGGAGGAAACCAAGACCCCAGGGGACCGCTCACGAGAGAGTACCCGGGCGCGCTGGCGGGAACGTGTGGGAATCGAACCCACCCCGGACGTTGGAAACGCCCGACAGAAGGATTTGAAGTCCTCGGAGACCACCAGATCCCATCCGTCCCCCCAATCCCGCGCCGACTCACGATGCGACCTCGATCAGGCGGGGCCCCGGCGCCGCCACCTCCCCCACGACCGCCGCGGCCACGCGGGACTTCGCGAGCCGGCGAAGCAGGGCTTCGGTGCGGGAGGAAGGAATCGCGATGAGCAATCCACCCGAAGTCTGCGGATCGACAAGAACGCGGCGCAACGCCTCGGGCACGGCCTCGTCCCACGCGACATCGGGGTCGATGGCCTCGCGATTCGATTGGAGCCCGCCCGAGACGACATCCTGGGCCGCGAAACCGAGCGCGCCGGGAAGCACCGGGACCGCGCCGCTCCAGATGCGGATCGTCTTCCGGCTGGCGCGCGCGACGTTTCGAGCGTGGCCGAGGAGACCGAATCCCGTCACGTCGGTCGCGGCATGGGCTTGGGACGCCGTCATCGCGGCCGCGGCGGCCCGGTTGATCGCCTTCATCTGGCGCGTCATCAAGGCGAGCAGCGGGGCGGAGAGGAGCCCCCGCTTCAGCGCGGTCGCCAGAATCCCCACGCCGAGCGGCTTGGTGAGAACCAGCAGGTCGCCCTTCCGGGCGCCCGCGTTGGTGACGACGCGCTTCGGATGCACTTCGCCGGTCACCGCGTATCCGAACTTGATCTCGGGGTCGCGGACGGAGTGCCCACCGAGCACGATCACTCCGGCGCGCCGAAGAAGTTCGGCTCCGCCCCGAACGATTTCACGAAGCACCGCGGGGTCGCCACCCTCGGCCGGAAAACAGAGAATGGAGAGGGCGGTCTTCGGGATCCCTCCCATCGCGTAGACGTCGCTGACCGCGTTGGCCGCGGCGATCGCCCCAAAGTCGTAGGGGTCGTCGACCATCGGGGTGAAGAAATCGACGGTCTGGACGAGCGCGAGCGTCTTGCTCACCCGATAGACGCCGGCATCGTCCCAGGTTTCGGGGCCCACCAGGAGCCGGGGCGAGCGCGGCGCAGGGGGGAGCGATCCCAGAATCTGCGTGAGCACCTGGATGGGAATCTTCGCGGCGCACCCCGAGCAGGTCACCTGCTGCGTCAGCCGCGGCGCGGCCTTGGGGACTTCCCTCAGGCGATGAACGCCCATGCCTCGATCTCCACGCGGGCGGAGCGCGGTAGCTCCCGGGCCGCGATGGTCGTTCGGGCCGGTTTGGGGTCGGGAAACCGCCGCGCGTAGACCTCGTTCATCGGTCCGAACTCTTCCATTCCCGCGAGATACACGGTTGTCTTGACCACGTCGGCCAACGAGGCGCCCGCCGACGTCAGAATGGCCTCCAGGTTGTCGATGGCGCGCTCCGTCTCCGCCGCGATGCCGCCCGACACGAGGATCCCGGTCGCCGGATCGAGACCGACCTGCCCCGACGTCACGATCCACCGGCCGGAGAGGTTCCCCGCGCGGCCCTGGACGTACGGCCCGATCGCGGCGGGCGCGCCGTCCGTGTGGAGAACCGATCCTCCGACGCGAGGGGTCACTCGACCGTGACGCTCTTGGCCAGATTTCGAGGCTGATCCACGTCGCACCCCCGCTCGACCGCGATGTAGTACGCGAGAAGCTGGAGCGGGATCGCCGCGAGGAGCGGCGTCAGCGTGCCGATCGTGCGGGGAATGAAGAGCACGTGGTCGGCCTTCGTCGCGACGTGCGCGTCCCCTTCCGAGGCCACGGCGATGATCTTGCCGCGGCGCGCGCGGACTTCCTCCATGTTGCTCAGCACTTTCTCGTACGCCGAATCCTGCGTGCAGATGAACACCACCGGCATGTTGTCGTCGATCAGCGCGATGGGCCCGTGCTTCATCTCGGCGGCGGGATATCCCTCGGCGTGGATGTACGAAATCTCCTTCAGTTTGAGCGCTCCTTCGAGCGCCACCGGGAAGTTCACGCCGCGGCCCAGGTAGAGAAAGTTATTGTGGTGCGCGTTGGCGCGCGCGATCGCGCGGATCGACTCCTCGCCCGCGAGGATCCTCTCGATCTTCTCGGGAATGGCCTCCAGCTCCCGGACCATCTCCGTTCCAAGCTCCGGCGAGAGCTCGCCGAGGCGGCCCAGGTAGAGCGTGAACAGGGCGAGCGCGGCGACCTGGGACGTGAACGCCTTGGTCGACGCCACCCCGATCTCGGGGCCGGCGTGGATATAAACGCCGCCGTCCGATTCCCGGGCGATCGTCGAGCCGACGACGTTGCAGACGCCGAGCACCCGGGCGCCCTTGCGCTTGGCCTCGCGCATCGCGGCGAGCGTGTCGGCCGTCTCGCCTGACTGGCTGATCGCGAGCACCACCGTCCCGGCTCTAAGATTGGGTTTCGGTACCGGAACTCGGAGGCGTATTCGACCTCCACCGGAATCCGCGCGAGCTCCTCGATGCAGATATTCCCCGATCAAGCCCGCGTGCCAGGAAGTCCCGCACGCGGTGATCACCACGCGGTTGATCGCGCGCAGCTCCGACGCGCTCATGTTGAGCCCGCCCAGCCGGGCCGTGCCCTCCTCGGGCAGGAGGCGCCCGCGGAGCGTGTTCCGCAGCGATTGGGGCTGCTCGAAGATCTCCTTGAGCATGAAGTGCGGGAACCCCGCCTTCTCGATCATCTCGAGATCCCAGTCGACGGTCTCCACCTTCTTCGCGATCGTCTCTTCGCGAATCGTCGTGGTGTGGATCCCCGCGGGGGTCAGCACCACCATCTCCTCGTCGTCCAGGTAAACGACCTGATTCGTATGCCGGATGATCGCCGAAACGTCCGAGGCGAGGAGATACTCCGAATCGCAGATCCCGACGACCAGCGGGCTCCCGTGGCGGGCGCCGACGATCTTCGCCGGATCGTCGCTTGAAATCACGGCGATCCCATAGGTCCCCGTCAAGAGCCGGACCGCCGCCGCGACCGCCTTCTCGAGATTCCCGGTGTAGAACTTCTCGATCAGGTGAACGATCACCTCGGTGTCGGTGTCGGTCGTGAACCGGTGCCCCTCCTGCTGGAGCTTGGTCTTGAGCGTGGCGTAGTTCTCGATGATGCCGTTGTGAACCACCGCGATCCGGCCATGGCAATCGACGTGGGGGTGGGCGTTGATCTTGTTCGGAACGCCGTGCGTCGCCCAGCGCGTGTGCGCGATCCCCAGGGTGCCCGAAGGGTGGGTCGTGTTGATCCGTTCTTCGAGCATCGCGATCTTGCCGGCGGTCTTCTCGACCTTCAGTCCCTCGCCGTTCAGGATCGCGACGCCCGCGGAGTCGTAGCCGCGATACTCGAGGCGGCGGAGCCCTTCGAGCAGAATCGGCACCGAGTCCTGCTGGCCGACGTATCCGACGATGCCGCACATGATTGGTTAAGCCCCCCGTACCGCAGTCTGTGCCGACTGAGAGCGCTCCGTCGCCGCCTGGGCCCGCGCGGCGAGCGTCTCTGCGCGATCCCGGGTCGTCGCTTCGGCGATGATCCGAACGATCGGCTCCGTCCCCGAGGGACGGACCTGAACCCATCCATCTTCCCAGAGGTACTTTTCTCCGTCCAGCAGATTGCGCTCCGCGTCCGGGAACTCACGGGTGAGGGCCTGGGCGAGCGCCGCCGCGTCCGCGAGGCGAAGATCGAGTTTCCGCTTTACCATCACCACCGGAGGGAGCGCGGCGATCCGCGCGCTGAGCGGGAGCTTGTCCGTCGACAACCAATCGAGGGCGATGGCCGCGGCCAAAAGCCCGTCGCGCGTCGCGTGGAGCGTCGGGATAGATCACGCCGCCGTTTCCCTCGCCTCCGATGACGCCGCCCCGCTCGAGCAGCGCCTGCGCCACGTGGGCTTCGCCGACCCGTGTTCGCTCCACCGGCGCGCCGTAGCGCCGCGCGATCGTCTCGATCGCCATCGAGGTCGACGCGTTGACGATCACCGGGCCCGGCTTGCGCGCGAGCGCCCAGTCGACCGCGATCTGCAGCGTCCGCTCCTCCCCGATCGGCTCTCCCCGCTCATCGACGATCGCCAATCGATCGGCGTCGGGATCGTTGGCGAATCCGATCGCGGCACCGGTGCGGCGGACGAGATCACCCAGGGCCCCGAGATGTTCGGGCAGCGGCTCCGGCACTCGCGGAAATTTTCCGTCGGGCGTGCAGTAGAGCTCCTCCACGTGACAACCGAGCGCCCGGAGAAGCGGGGGGGTCGCCAGCGATCCGGCGCCGTTCACGCAGTCGATCGCGACGCGGAAGCCCCGCGACGCGATCCGCGTGGGATGAAGCCCCGCCAAGGCGAGGATCGCCTCCCGGTGGCGCCGGATCGCCTCCCCGTCGTCCCTGTGCGCGCCGACCCGATCGGCGCGGACCCACGACACCGTTCCTTCGAGCGCCCGTCGCGCGACCGCTTCCGACAGCGCGGGAGGGAGAAACGTCCCGCCGGGACCGAAGAGCTTGAGCGCGTTCCAGGGGGCGGGATTGTGGCTCGCGGTCACCGCGAGGCCGCCGCACGCGCCATGATGGCCGATGGCGAAGAGAATGGTCGGGGTCGGAGCGATCCCGACGTCGACGACGTCGTGCCCGGTCGCCAGGAGAGCCGCCTCGGCGGCGCGCGTGACCCAGGCGCCGCTCGGACGCGAATCGCGCCCGATCACGACCGGGCCCGCGGCGAGGAGCGAGCCGTGCGCGCCCGCGAAGCGGAGGATCACCTCGGGCGTCAGCGCTTCGCCGACGATGCCGCGAACGCCCGAGGCGCTGACCATGAGGCCGCGCCACGGATCGCTGGGTGGGGCCGCGGCCGCGTCCCTCGATGGCTGGGGCGCGGCGCGTTCTTTGTTCGTCATATCGTTGGGCCGTTCGGCGGGACCGGCCGTCCCATGAGTGGAGCTGGTGAGCGGAATCGAACCGCTGACCTACGCATTACGAGTGCGTTGCTCTACCAGCTGAGCTACACCAGCTCGCGAAGCAAGAACCCCGGATGTCGCGGGGGGAGAGCCGAGAATAAAAGTGGTGCGACCCCGCAGAATCGAACTGCGGACACCCACATTTTCAGTGTGGTGCTCTACCAACTGAGCTAGGGTCGCGCCGGTCGGAAAGGCTATCACGCCAGTGCGTTCGGGGTCAAACGCTAGGCCAGGCGGCGCCGCCGGTCGTTTCGGCCGCCCCTGCGGTCGGGCTTGCCGCGCCGGTCGTGGTTCTCGCGGACCGGCAGGTAGATCGTGACGATGCTGCTCCAATCCCCTTCGCTCCGCGCGCGGATCTCGCCGCCGTGCTCCCGCACGATCTGGTACGCGACCGCGAGCCCCACTCCCGCGCCGTAGCGGCGGGTCGCCGAGAACGGAACGAAGAGCCGGTCGAGGCTCTCACCGGGTGTCTTGGGACCGTCGTGTGCCACCTCGGCCTGCACGTGCCCCGCGCCACTGCGGGTCTCCACGCGAACCCGTCCGCCGCTCGGAACCTGATGGAGCGCGTACTGGAGAACGTTCACGAGCACCTGGCGCATCTTCTCGTTGTCGATCAGGAGGCTCGGCACGTCCGGCGAGAGTCGCTTGAGGAGTCGGATCCGTCTCTTGACCAGCTCTTCGGATTGGGTCTCGAGCACTTCCTGGACGAGCGTGTTCAGGCTCTGGAGCTTGAGCCTCGGGCGCGTCATCTGCGCCAGCGAGACCTGCTCGGTCAGGATCCGCTCGAGGCGTTCGGTCTCGCGCAGAATGATTTCCAAGAATTCGCGATTCGGATCGTCGGGACCCACGCTCCGAAGCACTCGGCGGGCGAATCCGGTGATCGCCGCGATCGGATTGCGGATCTCCTGCGCCACCTGGATCCCTCGCTCGCCGACCACCGCGAGCTTCTCGGCGTGCCGAAGCTGGGCCTCCAGTTCCTGGACGCGCCGCCCCGCGAGAGAGGATGCTTCCTCCGAACCGTCCTTGAGCGCCGCGAGGGTCGCGATCGCGGCCGCCATCGCCGCCACCTGCGCGTCCTCGCCGTCGAAGGGCTCGACCGGGGCCACCTCGCCACCGCTGCGGCGCACGAGCAGGACCGCGCCGCGGAGCGCGCCATCCGATCGGAGCGGGACCGCGAGCGCCGATCCCCACTCCTCGGGGAGGGTTCCGGGAAGTCTCGGATCGGAGCGAATGTCCTCGATGATGATCGGCCGCGCGTCGGCGTCGAACCAGTGGCTGATCCCTTCTCCCACCTCGTTCAGGTCGCGTTCTCCGGCGCCGGGGTCACCCTGCGCCGCGACGACGGAGAATGCCTCGTCCCCGCCGCGCCACCAGGCCACGCCGATGTCCCCCTCCGCGGCGGTCAGAAGCGCGTGGAGCGTCGCCTCGGGCCACGGCTCGGGGGTGCCCGCCTTGAGAGCCTGGGCCGCGAACTCGATCAGCGCGCGGATACCGGAGCCCCGGCGACGCGCGAGGTCGAGAAGCCCGGACGCTTCGAGCGCGATCCCTGCCTGCGAGGCCACGGCGCTCAGAAGCTCCATCTGATCCGACGTCCATCCGGCGATGCCCGGCGCCGCCGAGAGGACGAGGAGCCCGCGGACCCGCTCGCGTCCGAAAACCGGGAGGATCGCCGCAGGGGCATCCGGAAGGTGCTCCACGAGAATGGTCGGAAGCCTGAGCTCGCGCCCGGGAAGGGGCACCACCGCGGTCCGGCCGTCGTAGACGGCGTCCGCAAGCAAGTCCCGATCCTGGTCGAGCGGGATCGCGGCGGCACGAAGCCGATCGAAGACGGAGCCGTCGAACGCGCCCGCTGCCTCCAGCGCCTCGACATCCAGGAATCCCTCGGGCGCCACACCGACGTCGAGGTCGGAGCGGCGGAAGGAAGCCTCGAGACCAAGCGCTCCGGACTCTGGGATGACCTCGAAGAAGAGGACCGAGTCGATCACCTCGTTGAAGGCGCCAGCGATGGCCGCGAGGAGGATGTGGGCCGTCCGAAGCGGGTGGGTGGAAGCGTGCAGCAGCGGGAGCGAACGGAGGAGGAGCGCCGCCGCCCGATAACGACCGTCCTCTTCCTCGGCCACCACCTCGGAGCCCCCATGCCCCTCCTCTTCGAGGAGCCGGAGCAGGAGCTCGAGGGTCGGCAAAGCGCCCGAGGTACCCGCGGGCACCGCCCCGATTCGCTCCACGGCACCCTGCATGCGGGCGCAGTGGACGCAGTCCTTGGTGAAGCGGGATTCGAAGTCGGGACGGGACTCGAACGGGCAAGGCCTCGATTCGAGATAGCAGGTGCCCTCGGCGGCCCGGTCGGCCGAGCCGATCCGACGGGTGGCGAAGCGCTTCCAGGCGAGGACGACCTGCTCCTCCAGCCTTGCGGTGCCCGACGATTTCTTGATGCCCATTCGGCCCCTCCCGTCGGTGCCACCCGGAGACAGGAACGCCCCCTTGTCACAATACTCAGGTTGATTAACGGCACCGGCGGTCCTATCTTGAGGCGGGAGTCGGCCGATAAATAATTGAAAAGAGGAGGCTTACGGATGGAGGCGAAGCGCCAAGCAGAAGGCCCGCAGATCAACATGGAGATCGGGGAGAAAGAGGCGGAGGGTATCTACTCGAATTTCGTGGTCATCAGCCACTCCCTCTCCGAGTTCGTGCTCGACTTCGCTCGGATTCTCCCGGGCACCCCGAAGAGCAAGGTCTTTGCCCGGATCGTGATGACCCCGCCCAACGTTCGGGCCCTGCTCAGCGCGCTGGAGACGAATATCAAGAAATACGAGGAGCAGTTCGGCAAGATCCGGACGCTGGCCGAAGGGCAATCGAACAAGGAGATCGGCTTCACTTCCTGAGCAGGGTGGATTCCGCTTCCACCCGCGGCCCTTCATTGGGTGGCGTCTTCCATCGCCGGTGGATCCAATACCAATGATCCGGGCGCGCCCGGATCGCCCCCTCGAGCGCGCGCGTCATCTCCGCCGTCAGGCGGAAAACCTCGGATTCCCTCTCGCGCGAGGGATCCGGCACGAGCAGCGCGAGGAGCCTCGCCCGAAACCTCCCCCGCCCCGCGCGCTCGAGCACGCCGACCAAGAGCGGGACGTTCGCGGCGAGCGCCAGCCGCGCGGGCCCCGCGTGGGTCGAGGCGGGCCGATCGAAGAAGGGCACGTGGATCCCCGCGCGACGGGCGTCCTGGTCGGGCAGCATCCCCAGAAACGATCCGGCCTTGAGCGCGCGCATCGCGGCCCTCATGTCGGTCTCGATCATGAACGGTTCGACCCCGACGCGACGTCGGACGTCGTTCAGGTAGGCGTCGCTCCAGGGATTGGTCTGGCGCGGCAGGAGGTACTTCATCGGCGCGTACCGGGCGCCGGCGGCCGCGCCGAACAACTCCCAGTTTCCAAAGTGCCCCGTCACGAGCACGGCGCCCTTCCGGGCGCGCGCCAAAGACTCGATCGGCTCGAAACCCTCGAATTCGATCCGGGCCAACAGATCTTCGGGGCGCCGCGAGGGAAGGGCCAGGAACTCGACGAAGGTCCGGCCGAGCTGCGAGAAGGCGCGGCGCACCAACGAGTCGGGCGTCATTCCGTCGGGATTGGACCCGAGCACGCGCTCCACGTTTTCCGTGGCGATCCGACGGCGGCGGCCGAGGAGGCGGTAGGCCGCGATCCCGAGCGCCGCGCCCAGATCGCTCGCCTGCTCAAACGGGAGTGCGCGCGCGAGCGAGCCGAGCGCCCGGAGCGAGCCGGCCTCGAGGCGCTGCCGAAGCGGGCGGAGCGGGCTTCGACCCATCTCAGAGCCGCCCGACGCGGCGCACCGCGCCGCCAGGATCTCGGCGGGCGCGCCCCAGGATCTCGAGGAGGACCAGCGCGGCGCTCGCCTCGGCGATGGTCAGCTCCGCCTCTCTCGCCGCCGTCTCGAGCGGCCGCGGCCGTTCTCGAAGCGCACGCAGGAGCCGCTCCTCCTGCTCGCCCATGGCCGATCGCGGGGCCGATGGAAGCGGGCGACGACGGGCCGCTCCGAGGGAAGGGATGGAACCGATTCCGACGAGATCCAGAATGTCCTGGCCACCGCGGACGAGCGTCGCCGCGCCCGACCGGATGAGCGCGTGAGGCGCTGCTCCCAGCGGATCACGGCTGTCCCAGGGGACCGCCCCCACGGGTCTTCCCAACCGCCGCGCCGCCTCCGCCGTGAGAAGCGCACCGCTTTGCTCCCCACCCTGGACGACGACGACCGCGTCCGCGATGGCGGCGAGCAGCCGATTGCGCGAGGCAAACGTGCGCGCGGTGGCGGGAGAGCCGGGAGGATGCTCGCTCAAGAGACCGAGCGAGCCGGCGAGCTCTTGCTGCAGGGCGCGATGCTCCGCCGGGTAACACCGATCGAGGGGCGTTCCGAGCACGGCACCGCTTTGGCCGCCGGCGTCGAGCGCGCCGCGGTGCGCCGCGGCGTCGATGCCGCGAGCCAGGCCGCTCACGACCGCGACGCCTGCTTCGGCCAGCGACCTGGCAAGATCCCGCGCGACATCGATCCCATCGTCGGTCGCGTCGCGCGCACCGACCAACGCGACGCAGCGGGATCGCAGGAGCCAGCTCCCCTCGAGGAAGACCACCGGGGGAGCGCCGGGCAGGGAGCGCAGGCCGGCGGGGTAGGACGGATCGTCAATGGAGACGGCGCGCCCGACCGCGCGCGCCACCGGTCCTGGAATTCCCTCCTCCACCCCACCCCCACGTCCCGCCCCGAAGCGTTCAGCCGGACTCCGAGTCGGCCTCGTCCCCTCCCACCACGTCCTCCCAGCGGAAGCCGACCTCGTTCACCGCGCGGGCCAGATGGCGCTGGTCGGCGGCACTCGACAGCGCCGGGTCGTGCAAGAGCCGCGCGACGCGATCGGCAGCCTCGGGGTCGCGCGTGGCCAGGCCATCGACGGCGAACCGGCGGGCGCGCTCCGGGAGCGCATGAAACGCAACCGCGACTTCAAAGCACCCCACGTCGCTTCCGCAGAGGAGAACGAGCGCGTCGCGCGCCGCATCCCGAACGGTCCGGTTTGGATCGCGCAGCAACTGGGTCAAGGGCCTCGCCGCGGCGGGCAATCCCATTTTTCCCAGCGCGGACGCGGACGCGGTGCGCGTGTACCACAGGCCCGAACCCAAGTACTCGACGAGGGGATCGAAGACCACCTCGCCGAGCGTCGCCAGGGCCCGAGCCGCCTGGTCCCGGAGGAACCAGCTCTCCTGCTTCAGGACGTCGAGCAGGATCTCGATCGAGTCGGGCGTTGGGTTGCGCGCCAACTCCCGGATCCACTCCAGCTTTTCTTCAGGCTCCCGGTGCCGCAACTCTTCCCACAGCCGGGCCGCATCCTTGGGGATCACTCGGTCACTCCTTGATGTCGGCGACCTGATCGCCGTCCCACGGGCGCGCCTCCCGTCCGGCGCCACCCGACTCCATGAGCATAGTCCAAATCAACTCCAAGAGAACCTTCGTTCCTTCGCCGGTCACCCCCGAGATCCGGCCCCCCCACCTCGCCCCACCGAGCTGAAATGGCGCGGCCTCCTCCCCCGCAGCCAAGTCACACCGGCTCAGGACGACGACCGTCGGCTTCTTCGCGAGCTCCTCGTTGTACTGGCGGAGCTCTCCCCTGAGAATTTCATAGTCGCGGGCCGGGTCGTCGGAAACGCTGTCGATGAGCACGACCAGGATCCGCGTCCGCCACACGTGCCGGAGGAACTCGTGGCCCAGCCCCTTTCCGGCGTGCGCCCCTTCGATCAACCCCGGCAGATCCGCGAGCACGAAGCTCCGCTCCGCTTCGATCCGCACCAGGCCAAGGTGGGGCTCCAGCGTCGTGAACGGGTAGTCGGCGATCTTCGGCCGCGCCGCGCTCAGCCGCGACAAGAGCGTCGACTTCCCCACGTTCGGCAGCCCGACGAGCCCGACATCGGCGATCAGCCGCAGCTCCAGGCGAACCCGCCGATCTTCGCCGGCCGTTCCGGGCTCGGCCTTCCGCGGCGCCTGGTTCGTCGACGTGGCGAACCGCGCGTTCCCTCGCCCGCCGAGGCCGCCCTGGGCCGCCACGAGCGTCGCCTCTGGGTCGACGAGATCGGCCAGCGTCGCCTCGGTCTCCTCGTCGATCACGAGCGTCCCGCGAGGGACCGGGACGAGAAGATCGTCGCCGCCCTTCCCGCTGCGCTGGTTCCCCGACCCGTGCGCGCCCGCCGGCGCCCGGAAAAGCGTCCGCGACTGAAAGTCGAGCAGCGTGCGGAGGTGCTCGTTCACGGTCAGGATGACGCTCCCGCCGTCCCCTCCGTCCCCTCCGTCAGGGCCCCCCTTGGGAACGTATTTCTCCCGCCGGAAGCTGACGCAGCCGCTCCCTCCGCGGCCGCCGATAACGTGAATCGACGCGCGGTCCGCGAAAATCGGCATCGGCTGTTACCCCATCGCCTCGATGACGGCGTCCGCTGCGGCCTGAGTGCCCACGGCCGTGGGATCGTCGCGGCGAGGCTTCATGTCGTACGTGACCTTGGTGCCCTCGCGGATCACCTTGGCGATCGCCCGCTCGAGGCGGTTCGAGGCGTCCATCTCCCCCAGATGGCGGAGCATCAGCATCCCGCTCAGAATCATGGCGAGAGGGTTGACCCGATCCTTTCCCGCGTACTTGGGCGCGCTGCCGTGGGTGGGCTCGAAGAGCGCGGCCGTGTCCCCGATGTTGGCGCCCGGGGCAACCCCCAGTCCCCCGACCAGGCCCGCGGCCAGATCGGAAAGGATGTCGCCGTAGAGATTGGGGAGGACGAGCACGTCGTAGTCCTCGGGCACCTGCACGAGCTGCATGCACATGTTGTCGACGATGCGGTCATTGAAGGCGACTTCCGGGAACTCCCCCGCCACGCGCCGGGCGGTTTCCAGAAAGAGCCCGTCCGTGTCCTTCATGATGTTGGCCTTGTGGACGGCCGTGACGCTCTTCCGACGGTTGGCGTTGGCGTATCGAAACGCATGGCGGACGATTCGCTCCGTCCCCGAGACGCTGATCGGCTTGATCGAGACGCCCGCGTCCTCTTTGATCTCCCGCTTCGTCTCGCGGAGCACGAGCTCGCGGAGCGCCTTCATCCCGGAGCTCCCGACGTGAAACTCGATCCCGGCGTAGAGATCCTCCGTATTCTCCCGGACGATGACGAGGTCGATCTTCTCGTAACGGGACCGAACGCCCGGATAGGACTTGCAGGGGCGTTCGCACGCGTAGAGATCGAGCTCCTTGCGGAGCGCGACGTTGACGCTCCTGAATCCGGAGCCGACGGGCGTGGTGATCGGACCCTTGAGGCCGACCTTGTTCTTGCGGAGCGAATCGAGCACGCGCTGGGGAAGCGGCGTCCCCTCGCGCTCGTGGACCGCGGTCCCCGCCTCCTGGATGTCCCAGTCGAAACGGACGCCGGTCGCTTCCAGCACTCGGCGCGTCGCGACGGTGATCTCGGGGCCGGTGCCATCCCCGGGAATGAGAGTGACGCGATGGACGGTCGAATTCATTCTGGTTTTGGGTTAGCCATTACGATTAATTGGTTATTGATAAAACACTTGAGGGGGTTGGCCTCAATCGGCCGGGGCGGAGATGGAGCGCGCCTGCCACGACGGGCCGCACGCTAACAGAGGCAACCTTGTTGAGTCAAACGGATTTGCCGTCGCCCCCGGTGGTTTCGGTCTTCGGCTTGGCCTTCGGCTTCGATTCATCCTTTGTCTTAGGGGTCTCCCCTGACTCCTTCTTCTTCTGACTCTTATACGACTCGGAGCGATAGTCGGTCGCGTAGAAGCCGGTCCCCTTGAAGATCATGCCGGCCCCCGATCCAACGAGGCGTCGGACCTTCCCTTTGCACTTGGGGCAGCGCTTTCGGGGCGGGTCTGTCATCCGCTGGAAGACCTCGAACCGATTCCCGCACTTGAGGCATTCGTACTCGTAGGTCGGCATGGGGTCGATCAGCGCTTGAGGCCGAAGGCGGACTTGAGACTCTTGGCGACGCGGGGGGGCACGAAGGATTCGACGTTTCCGCCGTGGCGCGCGATCTCCTTCACGAGCGTCGAATTCACGTACGTGTAGGTTTCGCTCGGCATGAGGAACAGGGTTTCGATGTCGGGATTCAACCTCCGATTCATGAGCGCCATCTGGAACTCGTACTCGAAGTCGGAGATGAAGCGAAGTCCCCGGATGATGATGCCGATTCCCCGTTTCTTGGCGTAGTCCACGAGAAGGCCAGTGAACGGCTCCACGGTCAGGTTCGGTTCCGACCCCAGCGCCTCGCGGATCATCGCGACCCGATCCTCCTGAGAAAAGAGCACCCCCTTCTCCGGCCGGTCCGCGACCGCCACCGTGAGCTCGTCGACGACCCGCAGCGCGCGGCGGGCCAAATCGAGGTGCCCGTTCGTCACCGGATCGAACGTGCCGGCGAATACGGCGCTTTTCATGCTCCTCCTCCAGGCGCGGTGCCCACAGGGCGGCTCGCGCGGTAGATGGCGACCGTGGTGTCGCCGTAGGTCCGTTCGGTCGCGAGGGTGAGCGCCTCGGATCTCGGCACTCCCGTTCCCTTCCGACACTCGTAGACTACCAGCGCGTCCGGATCCAGGGCGGCCCCTTCTCCGAGGGCGCGGATCCATCGAGGGCCCGCGTCACCATCATACGGCGGGTCGAGGAAGACGAGCCCCCAAGGCCCCAGAAGCCCAGGCGGAAGGGACGCGCGACCCAGACGGGCCACGCGCACCCGCCCGCGCGCGCCCAACCCGAGGGCTTCCAGGTTCTCGGTCAGCCGCCGGGCGACAGCCGCGTTTCCCTCGACGAAGTCGACGGTCTCGGCCCCTCGGCTCAAGGCCTCGATGCCGAGCGCACCCGTCCCGGCGAAAAGCTCGAGGACCATCGCCCCTTTCACCCGCTCGGTTCCCAGGATGTCGAAGACCGCCTCCCGCGTTCGCTCCGACGTCGGACGGACACCCCGGTCGGGAACGCGAAGGCGCCGTCCCCTGAGGTCCCCCCCTACGATCCGGACGGTCCCCAATTCGCCCGCCTTTCCCACTGGGCTTGGATGGCCACGGCCACCTCCGCCGGCGTGCGCGAGTCGGTCTCGATCGTCGCGTCCGCCGCGGCTTGATAGAGCGCGCGCCGTTCTCTCAGCAGATCGCTCAGGCGGCTCTCGGTCAATCCGCCGCCCAGGAGCGGGCGCTTGGCGGTCTCAAGACCCCCGAGCCGGCGGGCCGCCGCTTCCGGGCTGACCGAGAGCCAGACCGTGAAGGCATTCTGGCGGAGGCGAAGGCGATTCTCCTCCCGCCCCAGCGCACCGGCGCCGCAGGCCAGCACGAGGCCCGGCGCGCGACCCTCTCCCTCGAGCGTCTCCCGGAGCGACGCGCTCTCCAATTCTCGAAACGCCGCCTCCCCCGTGGCCTCGATGATGGCGGCAACGGTCGACTTGGCCCGGCGCTCGATCACTTCGTCGAGGTCGACCCAGCCGAGCCCCATGCGGACCGCGAGGAGCGGGGCGACCGTGCTCTTTCCGGCCCCGGACAAGCCGACAAGGGCGATGCGAATGATCACCGCGGCCTCCGAGGTAGCAACCTAGAATGAAAATGGGGCCCTCCCTCTCGGGAAGGCCCCGCAGTATACCCGCCTCGGGCCGGGCGCGGAAGCGTCCGGCGCCTCCGTTACTGAGATGAAGCGGTCGTCTCGCCGATGATCTTCGGCGTGAGGAAGATCAAGAGCTCGCGCTTCTGCCGCACCTTGGTCGTCGACTTGAACAGGCTTCCGAGCAGCGGAATATCCATGAGGACCGGCACGCCGCGATCGTTGTCGCTCTCGTTGCTGCGGATCAAGCCGCCGATCACCGCCGTTTCGCCGTCGTTCACCATCACCCGTGTGTCGGCCATCGTCGTGTTGATGATGATGCCGCCCGCCACCGTCGCCTGCGACGAGAGGTCGGAGACCTCGGGGTGAACGTCCATCGTGATCTTGTTGCCCACGTTGATATGCGGCGTCACGTTCAGCTTGATACCGATCGTGGTCAGCTGTGTGACCGCGTTGCCGGCGAAGTCCTGGACGATGAGCGGAATCTGCTGGCCCACGATCACCGACGCTTCGCGGTTGTTGACGGTCGTGATGCGCGGGTTCGAGATGATATTCGCCTGGTTCTTCGCCTCGAGGGCGGTGAGGGTAGCGTCGATGCTCCCGAATCCCTTCACCGTCCCGAACTTGACCGTCGCCGCCGGCGTGGGGACATCGCCCGGAGTGATCGAAATCCCCTCGTTGGCTCCGGCGTCGAACAGATCCACGTTGTTCACGCTCCAGTTGATCCCGAGCGAGGTGGTCACCGAGTGGTCCACGTCCACGAGTCGGGCCACGATCTCGACCTGAGGCGTCCGGGTATCGAGGCTCCGGATCATCCCCTCGGCCTGGTCCAACCGCTCGTCGATGTCGGTCACCAAGAGGGAGTTCGTGCGCTCGTCGATCTCGATGTGGCCTCGCTTGGTCAGCGTCTTTTCAACCGTCTTCCCCATCTCCTTGGCGTTGGCGTAGCTCACCGGCAGGATGCGGGTGGAGAGCGGCAGAAGCTCTTCCTGGGCGCGCTCGGCGGTCCGGCGCTCCAGCTCCTCCTTGCGGAGTGTCTCGAGCGTGGAGATGACGATCGTCTGGCCGTTTTCGACCATTCCGAGCCCCTCGGCCTTCAGCACGATGTCGAGCGCGTGGCGCCACGGGACGTTTCGAAGCCGCAGGGTCACCGTGCCCTTGACCTCCTTGCTCGCGACGATGTTCTTGCCGCTGAACTCGGACAGGCTGCGGAGCACCGTTTCGATCTCGGCGCCCTGGACGTCGAGCGACATCCGGCGGTTGTCGGTGACGTCGGAGGAAGATCCCGGCGAGTCGCGGGCCGGCTCGGGCGTTGCCTGCTGCGGGGCCTCGACGGCCACGATCACGTTGTTCCCCACCGCGCTCACGCCGTACGACACGGGCTGTGCCAAGTCGACGACGATCCGTGACCCGGTGTCCTTGCCCCAACCCATCTCGGTCGCCCGGACCGACTTGACCGGCGAATTATCCCGTCCGGCCCAGGTCCGCTCGGTGAAGGCCAGCGTGGTGCCCGGGCAGTCGATCACGATCCGATCGGGAGATTCGAGCGTGAAGTCATGGTAGTTGACCGGTCCGTCGGCCTCCACGATGACCTGCGTTCCCGCACCCGCGTCCTTCAAGAGGATGCTCTTCACCGTCGCCCCGAGCGCGGGGACGGCCGTGATGAGAAGACCAGCCGCCAGCGCCGAGAGCAGACCCGCGCGGCGACCCGTGCGCATACCGCTATTTTCGAGTCGCATTCTTGTCACCCTCTTTTGGTTTCAGTTGAATCGAGAGCGTCTGGGTGTCCCCAAAGGCGTTCTGGACCACCTGGATCTCGGACTTGCTGATCCCCGAGATGTATCCGTTCACGACCGGATCCCCGACGCGCAACACAAACCCCCGCCCCTGCGTATCCTCCACGAGCGCAAACTTGTCCGAAGCTCCCCACATGATCCCCACCAGATGAATGTCGCCCACATCGACCAGCGAGCCGTCGCCCGTTTGGGTCTGGAACTTGCCGTCGAGTAGCGATGCGAAGGGATCCCGGCGACTGCCGCTCGTGTAGACGTAGGAATCGCGCGCGAAGAGGGCGCTCGCATCGAGTGACTTGGGTGCTTCCGAGACCAGGCCCGCCGCGCTCGGCATCGCGGGCGAGCTCAGAGACTGGGTCGCGGACGTGGTCGAAACCAGGGTGCCGGGCAGAACCTCGACCAGGGCCCCGGGGGCGGTCGTCGAAGATGCCGCCAGCGGTACCGCCGGAGCGGGCACGGCCGGAGTGGGCGTTAGCGCGCCGGGCACGGGCACTGCCGCCGCGGGGACCGGCTGGGCTCCGGCCGGCGTCGAGACAGCCGCGACCGGAACGGGCATCGGCGTCCTCGGCACCCAGTCGGGCGCCGGGGGTCCGTAGACCACCTGCTTCACGACCGGACGCGGAGTGGCCACGGCGGCCGGCGAGGTCGCAACGGTAGGCGTCTTGGGCGGCGCCACGGGACGCAGGACGAGGAAGAAGACGCCCACGCCGACCAAGGCGAGCACCAGGAGCAGGACGATCAGCCCGATCCTGCTCTGGAAGAGCTTACTTTGCGGCAGCGCTAGGCTGCTTGGCAGGTTCATTGGGTTTCCTCTCGGCCAGCGTGTAAGCGGTGGCGACGAACTCGGCCTGGACCGTGTCATCCAGCTCGCCCTTGTCAAATCCCTTCATGCGGAGTTGCGAGACGTTCACCAATCGCGACAACTCGGCGATCTCACCGAAGAACGCTCCAGCGTGATGGTATCCACCGGTCACGGTCACCTGGACGGGGTTCTCCGTGAAGTCGGTCATGGGATTGGTCCCCGCCGGCTTGAAGAGCACGAACTTGACCCCCGATTCCTGGCCGGCCATGGTGACCTTGCGAAGCAGGCTCGCGACTTCCTTCTGGGTGGGCAGGAGCTCCTGCGCCACCTGCCAGCGCTGGTTCAGAAGCGCGAACTCCCGCTTCAGCTCCGGCAGCCGGTTGACCAGCTGCTGCGCCTTGGTCAGCTCATTCATCTTCTTCGTGTACTCCGACTTCAGCCCGCTGATCTGGGCCGCCCGCGACTTGTAGTTGTACGGGACGAAGTCGGCGAATACGTAGAAGTAGACGAGGGCCGCCGTGCCCGCCACGATCAGGATCAGCTTCTGAGTTTTCGGATCCTTGAGGTCCATCGCTCTCCCCTGCGCGTCGTCCCGCCTAGAGCGTCATGTTGGCGGTGATCGTGAACTTCACGACTGTCCGCTGATCGATCGTTCCCTTTTCCGCCACCACGAGGTCGACGGTTCCGTAGAGAGGCGACGCCTCCAGCCGTGACATGAAGTCGGCCACGAGAAGATTCGAGAACGTGACCCCCTCGATCTTGACCGTGTTCGCCGACGTCTCCTCGTAATTCGTCAACCAGAGATGCTCCGGAACGCATCGCGACAGCTCGTCGACCAGCTTGACCCGCCAGAGGCGGTTCTTGTCGAGGTTGGCGATGACATTGAGGCGCCGCTGCAGCTCCTCCCGCTTCTGGGTCAGATCCTTGATCGTCTCGATCTGAGGACGAAGCTTGTCGGCCTCCTGCTGGGCACGCGCGATGTCGGCCCTGAGCCGGCCGACCTGGAGCGTCTGGATCACCGAGAACGCGGCGAAGAGGGCCGCGACCAGGAGCAGCACGAAGACCGGCATCAGCGTGCCCAGCTTCGGCAGCGCGATGTTGTGGCGAACCTGTCGTTCTTCGCGGGGCAGTAGGTTGATGCGAATCATGGATCCCCCTATCGCAGCGCGAGGCCGATGGCCACGGTCAGGACCGGGGCGACACTCTCCGGCGACTCGCCGCCGAAGAGGCCCGGGTCGTAGCTCAATCTCTGAATCGGGTTCACGACGTCCACCGGAACCTGGTGCCGGGCGCGGAGGAACTCGGTGATGCCGGGCACCCGCGCGCTGCCGCCGGAAACGAGGATGCGATCGACCCGGTCCGCGTCCCCGGCCGATTTGAGGAACGCGACGGCCCGATCGATCTGGACCGAGAGATCCTCGCAGGTCGTCTGGACGATGGACGCGACGTCGATCTCGCCGTCACCGCGCCCGCGGAGCGCGTTCAGAGCCTCCGCCTGGCTCACGTTGTGGCGGCGCTGGATACCCTCCACGAAGGAGTTCGCGCCCACCGACAGGTCCTTGGTGAAGTGCGGGACCCCATCCCGGACGATGTTCAGGTTGGTGATTTCAGCCCCGATGTTGAGGAGCGCCACCGTCTCACCAGGGGCGAGGTCGTACGCCGCCTCGACCGCGTTCTGGATCGCGAAGGAGTCGACGTCGATGATGACCGGCGAAAGGCCCGCTTCGCGGATGATCTCGGCGTGGTTCTGGATCATCTCCTTCTTGGCGGCGACCAGGAGCACCTGCATCTTCTTCTGGTCGACGTCCGGATTGATGATCTGGAAGTCGAGCGAGACGTCGTTGATGTCGTAAGGGACGTGCTGCTCCGCCTCCCACTGGATCGCCTCCTTGGCGTCCTCCTCGTTGAGGCGGGCCATTAGAATTTTCTTCACGATGACGGCGCGACCCGAGACCGCGGTCACGACGTTCTTGTTCTTGATCTGGCGGGATTCCAGGAGGTTGGTGATCGCTTCGTGGACCATCTGGCGGTCCATGATTTCGCCGTCCACGATCGCCTCGGAGAGCGGCTCCGAAATTCCGTAATTGACCAGGCGGTCTCCCGTCCGGTCGTGCGCGATTTCGACGACCTTGATCGAGCTCGAACCGATGTCGAGGCCGATCGTGCTCTTCTTCTTCTTGCCGAACATGGTCGCGCTCCGAGTTGTTGTGGGATGCCGCTACCCCTGCACCCGACGCGAGGGGATCGACGCGGCTGGATCGAGCAAGTTCCATGCCACGACTCCCCAATCCTGCAACGTAAGTCTAGCTCGCTTAAGGCCTTACGCTGTCGTGCGCCCGGTGCCGCGCTTTGCGCTCGCCGACGATCCGGGGCCGTGCATCCCGCACGAACCGGAAATCGTCTGGCCACCGAGCAAATGCGGGCGGATGAGTTGCGGCCGGTCGGTCGGTCGGTTGCGTTGACCGACCTCGGGCCCTTTGCTACGTTGCCGCCCATGTCCGATGCATCGGCGCGCGGCGCCCCGATCTTTCGCAACTTCTTCATGAGATGAGCGGCCCGATCGAGGGCTGGGTGGGACGCCACGGGCGACTGATTCTGACCCTGGCGGTCGTCGCCTGGTCCTTGTTCCAGCTGGCCCGGCTCCTGGGAGCCGAGCGCGCGATCACGGGCGGCGCCCGTGGCGCTCCCGCTGGACGACAGCTTCATCTATATGCAGTACTCCCGCGCGATCGCCGAGGGGCATCCCTTCGTCTACACCCCGGGGAACGACCCGACCACGGGGTCGACCAGCCTCTGGTACCCCCTCCTGCTGCTGCCGCCTCACCTCCTCCGCTTGGCGCCGGAGATCTGCATCGCCTGGGTTCTTGCCCTGGGGGCGGCGTTCTACGCCGCGAGCACGCTCCTCGTGGGCCGGCTCGGAAACAGGCTGGGCGGGCCGGCGGGGGGGATCATCAGCGCGGGGCTCTTCCTCGCCAGCCCTCACCTACTCTGGGGATATTTCAGCGGGATGGAGATCGCCCTCTACGGCACCGTGCTTCTGGCCACCGTCGATGCCTACCTGCGGGAGCGGGCGGAGGCGCGGTTTCCCACGCTCCGATGGTGGCTCTTCGTCCTCGCCGGAGCGCGGCCCGAAGGGGCGATCCTTTGCCTTGTGTTTGGATTGCTCATGGCGTGGGCCCTCCTGCGAGCATCCCAGAAGGTCGGAACGGGCCGATTCCCCTCGTCAATTCTCCTCCTGCCGGTCGCCGCGTGCGCGCTCCCGTTCCTGGTCAATCTGGCCGTCACGGGCAGCATCGAATCGACCAGCTCCCAGGCAAAGTCGATTCTCGCGGAGCCGTACGCGGAAACCCGGGCGGAGTACATCCGGAACTCCCCGACCATCGCCTTCGACATCGCCCAGGTCTACCTGTCACACCTGATGCTCGATCCTCAGAAGCGTCCCCTGCCGCCTCTGATGGTCGCGAGCGGGGTCGGCGTGCTCCTCTTCTATCTGCTCTCATTTTGGCCACGGAAGGGCCCGTGGAACGGAGGCGGTGGGCTCCTCCTCCTCGCCATGGTCGGCGTCGCCGTCAATTCCCTTCCGCTCTACTGGCAGATTCACCTCTTTCGCTACCAACAGGGGCTCTTCCCGCTCGTCCTGCTCTTGATCGGCGCGGGCTGGGGGAGGCTCGCGTGGTGGGCCTGGCGAGAATGGCCTCGCTGGGTGGGGCGGCCGGTCGCGGTGATCGCCGGCTTGGCGCCGCTCGCGATCTGCGTGCCAGCCCTGGCCTCGGCGAACGAAAGCATGGTCGAGTTCTACGGTCGTAACTGCGAGAACATCGCGCATCAGCAGGTCAAGCTCGGTCGGTGGATCGACGCGAACCTTCCCAGAGGAGCGATCGTCGGGCTGAACGACGCCGGCGCCGTGGCTTACTACGGTCGGCGGTCGACGGTCGATCTGGTCGGGATCACCACCGCCGGGCTCGCGCGGGTCTACCGTTCAGGGCTCGGCTGCCTCTTCGAGCACGTGCGGCGGCTTCCGCCGGAGCGGCTCCCGACCCATCTCGTGATCTACCCGGATTGGTTCCACTACTGGCCGGAGAGCGGGATCCTGGGAGCCGAGATCTACCGGGCCCACCTCGACCTCAACACGATCTGCGGAGGCACCGACATGGTCGTCTACTCCGCCGCGTGGAGCGGCGTTCGCCCTGGCGACCGGCCGGTCCAGGTGGACGTCGATCTGGGGGCGCTGCGCTTGACCGACTCCCTCGATCTCGCCTGGCTCGAGGACGAGCGGCGGCACGAGTGGAAGGCCGATCCCGAAGCGAAGGATGTGCTCCGGCGCTACGGATTTCGTGGCCTCCCGTCGCGCTCCCTCACCGATGGAGGCAGGATCGTGCGGGGAACGGAGCGCTTTCGGGCGGCCGCCGAGCCGGGTCGCGATCTTACGATCGTGATGCGGACCGACGCGTGGTATCCGACCCAGCTTCGGGTTCTGGTCGACGGCAAACCGGCCGGGACCTGGTCCTTCGCCTTGTCGGAGACCGCTTGGGTCGAGCCGCAGTTCACCGTGCGCGGCAATCTGATCACCCGACCTCGGCCGGAGATCGAGCTGATCCGGGAGGCACAGGCCGGCCAGGAGGGTGAGGAGACGGGCCGGGACTACTCCGCGTTTCGATTCTGGCTGTACCAGTAGAGGCGACGCCGCGGCGTCGCTACTGATCGATCCATGAGGAGACTTCGTAGCCGGTCAGCTCCGCGAGGTGACGCATGGCCGAGCTGGAGTAGAGGATCGAAACGTCGCCGGAGACCTCCGATCGACCGGCCATGCTTCCCTGAACCAGCACGGATCCGATCACGGAGACCCCGTTCCCGCCCCCGCGGATCCGCGCGTCTTGGAGACAGAGGATCAGGCCGGTCCAGCTGATCGTCCCGCTCAGGTCGAGGTCGCCGTCCACCACCAGCACGCCGGCTCCCGATCCGAATCCGGTGACACGCAGGTTTCCTTTCACGTGGACGATCTTCGGATCATTGCTCGAGCCCCACGAGGGCACCTTCGGGTCGACCTGGTCGCCGTCGAGGGTGATGTCTGCGATCCGGCTCCAGGCCGCCGCCATGGCCTTCAAGTCCAGATTTGTGCTCGAAACGAGGACGCTCGGCTCGGAACCGACGCCGCGCAATCCCTCCCCCTGCTGCTCGGTGAGCGGCGCCGCGATTGGGCGCGCGTCCGTCGGCGTCGCGACGCCCGGCAATGCGGGCGCGCCCGCGATCGTGTCGTGGGGAGCGCGCTCCTCGTGGTCGCGTCCGTCGATATGGAACGCGGCGTCGCGGAAGCCGAGATCCCCTTCCACATAGAGCGCCGCGGGGGCGGGCGGCAGCGGCCACTTGACGGCCTCAACGGTCACCATCTTCCAGCCGGCGCCCGATCGCCCTGCGGCGGTGATGATCAGCTTGGGGACGCCGCGGGACGGATTTTCGATCGGCGGCGTCGAAGGATCGTCGTCGTGGTCGCCGAAGAGGACGATGCGCCGCTCCGAGTCGAGCTTGTAACGGACCTTGACCCATGGTGTGTCGTGGCGGCCGAGGGTCGCGGCCCCGATCGGCTGCGATGCAATTTCGGGGTAGTGCTCGCTGGCCTCGTCGATTTCTCCGTCGCCGTCGTTGTCCAACCCATCGCTGGCGGTCGCCTCGTACTCGGGATCGAGAGCGGAGTCTCCCGCGCCGGCCACCAGATAGCGCCCCCATCCGGGGCGATAGAGCATGGCATTCTCGCCGACGTAGAGGGCTGAGCCGGGAACCGACATTCGCGCGAGCGCTTCGGAGATGCCGGCCTGCGCGCTGCCGAGCGCTTCGGCGCCGGCCATCGGGTTGGGGACGGTGCCCTTGTCGCCCTGCGTGAGCGCGACGTACGAGATCCCGAGCGACGTCAGGAGAAACAGGACCAGAAGCACCACGATCAGGATGCTCCCCGACTGGGACTTCATGGCGCCACCTGAGCCGGCGGCGCATCGGCGACGGCGACGGTCGATCCGACCGTGACCCGGTCGTACCGGCCGGTCTCGCGATCCCTCTCCTTGGTCTCGGCTACCAATCGGATTCGCACGCTCGCCACGCGGCCGGCGGCGGCCACCCCCGGCCGCGCGCTCAGATCGGAGCTGACGACGGTGCGGCCAAAGAACACCCCGGCCGGATCGTTCCCCGCGCTGGGGCCAAGCTCGAGCGGAACCCCGTGCGAATCCCGATAGGAAAAGAGAGGCACGTCCTTGGTGGTCACGCGATCGACGGAGCGTTGGCTGAGACCGTAGGCGACGATCTCCCCGTGCCCCAGTGTCGGCGTGGCAAGCGAGTCACCCGGCGATCCCACCTTCCGGCGCAGGACAAAACCGTAGGGACTGGGCTTCGACGAAATCGGCCGCTCCCGCCAGTTGGGATCGAGAAAGTAGGTGACGACCTCGCCCAGGTCGATCTGGTGGTTTTCGTTCAGATCGAGGGCGAAGGTGATCCGGTACTGGGAAGCGACAAGAATCGGCGGCCGCGCGGCGGGATCCTGGCCGGTGCTCGCCGCGCGGAGCTCGCCCGCGAGCAGGTCGAGGCCGTTTCGCGCGTTCTGGCTTGCCTCGGCGAGCTCAATGCCGTTCTGCTCGGCAACCTGGTCGCGAAGGTAGTTCTCGTAGCTCGTGCCGAGGACAAAGCAGAAGAGAAGGATGGCGACCGTGATCGCGACCACGTTCGTGCGGGTCCATGCCGGCTCGTGGGCCGTCGCCGGCCGACCGAATCCGGAAGGCGCGACGCCAGGAGGGGGGTTCACTGAACCGTCACCATCCCCGTCGGCCGGACCACCGACAACGAACGCGTGTAGCCGTCTGAATTGGAGAGCGTCACGGTGCCGGAGGCACTGGCGCCCCCGTCGGGTGCGAATCGGAGCGAATCGGAGGGAAACCGGTTGGTGCTCGACGGCGAGACGACCACCCACGACGGGAGCGGGACCGGATCCTGCCCCGCCTCGGTCGGGTCCTTCACCCCGTTGTCATTGTCGTCGTCCCACCATCCCCAACCCCGTTGGGCTGGGCTCCACCAGACGACATAGGCGTTGTTATCGGTGATCGCCCGCTGGCGCGCCACGCGGAACATCGTCGCCACCTGCTGGACCTGCTTGTTCAGGTCCAGGCTTCTCATGAAGCGATTGATTCCCGGCACCGCGATGGCCGTCACGATTCCGGAGAGCAGGAGGGCGACCGCGAGGTCCTGAATTCGGAACCATCGCCCACCGCGCGGCTCGCCGCCGGGGCCCAAAGCCGGATCGGGTTTCATCGATTTCATCTCCGCAGACTCACGCCGTCGGCGCGGCCGGTCTCAAGGGATCAGGGTTCGATACCAACCGTAGAGCCTGTCGCCGTAGAGCAGGAGCACCATCGCCGAGGGAGCCAGGAACGTTCCAAAAGGAATGGCGCTGCGGCGGGATCCCTTCCCCCTCGCGATGAGGAGGGCGCCGAACACGGAGCCGGCGAGCGAAGCCAAGAAGATTGCGCCGAAGACACCGGCGGCGCCAAGGAACGCTCCCATCATTGCCGCCAACTTCACGTCTCCGCCGCCCATCCCGGGAACGCCCGTCGCCCTTTCATAGGCATAACCGACCAACCAGAGGCTCGCGCCGCCGGCCGCCGCGCCGAGGAGCGAAGCCCCGAGGCCGGGGGGACCGAAGAGGCTCGCGGCGAGGCCGAGCCCCACCCCGGGGATCGTGAACACGTCCGGGATCGTTCGGGTGTCGAGGTCGATCCAGGCCACGGCCAAGAGCGTTAGCAGGAATGCGGCCTGGGGTACCAGGAGCAGCGGATGCGCCACCTGCCGCGCGAGGAGCCACAACAGGACACCCGCGGAGAGTTCGATGACCGGGTAGCGAAGCGGAATTCGCTTCCCGCAGTCGCGGCACCGGCCGCGGAGAATCAGATAGGAGAGAACCGGCACGTTGTCCCATGGCCGGACCGGCTTGCGGCACCGCGGACACCGCGACGCGGGCCGGACGATCGACTCCCCGCGCGGTAAGCGCGCGATGACGACGTTGAGGAAGCTGCCGAAGACAAGGCCGACCACAAAGGCCGTCGCCTGGACAAATGCCGAGCCCGTCATCATCGCGCAGATCCTCCCTCGAGATCGTTGAGCTCGCGCTGCGCGACCTCCTGCATGTAGGTGTTCCCGGTCGCGAGCACCCGCTTCCAGAGCAGGATCGCCATTGCGTGATTTCCTGCCTTCCGGTTCGCGAACGCCGCGAACCGCTCCACGTACTCGGGATGATTCGGAAGGCGGCTCGCCCAGGTGAAGTAGGTCGCCGCGGCCCGATCGTTGTGGAGGCAGACGTAGTGGAGGAATCCGATCTCGAAGGCCAGCTCCCAGTTCTCGGGGTTCGCCATCCGGCCCCGCTCCAGGAGCGCCAGCCCTCGCTGCGGCTCGTGCATCTCCTGCGCGAGCACGAACGCTCCAAAGATGTAGGGCTGGATGAACGCCGGGTCGAGGTCGGCCACGATCTCCATGACGTGCCCGATCATGTCGAACTTCAGGTCGGTGAGACGGTGCTCGCCGTAGTACTGGATGCCGCGGAGCCACGCGATGTCGGCCGCAGCGGTCTCATAGCCGAGCGACGCTTGGCGGACCATGAGCCCCGACGGGTAGTAGAGCAGCTCGTCCTCGCTGCTCCGGCGAAGCTGGCCCTTTGCGGCACCGTGAAGAACATCGGCGCTCACGAGGAGAGTCAACGCGATGGCGAACGGCGCGAGCGCGGACGCCCGGCCAAGAACTCGTGTCATCGGAATTCCCGCCGCTCGAAGATCGCGGCCGCGGCGGCCAGGAGCGCTCCCATGTAGAGGAGTCCATACGCCGCGGCAAACGCGAGCCGTTCCGGCGGGACCAGGATTCCGTGCGTGACCAGGCCGCGCGCGTTGAAGACAGTGAGGTGCGGAACCAGCCAGTAGAAGAATCCCGTCACGCCCGCGACGAGCGGCGAGCCGCCCTGCACGCCGAAGTAGAGGAACTCATCCGCGAAGTTGCCTGCCACGACGACCGCGATCGTGAAGAAGGCCGTGAGCCCCGGGGTGGTGAACGATGAGAAGAAGATCACGAGTGCCGTGACGATCCCCAGCTCGATCAGCGTGAGCAGGAGCGACCCAAGAAGATTCCAGGGCGTCTCGCGGTGCACCACGGTGAGTAGCGCGAGCAGGATGACCGTCATCCCCACCAGAAGGAACCCCGTGGTCGCCCAGAGACCGACGAATTTCCCGAACAGGAATTCCGCGCGGTGGATCGGCTTGGCCATCACGGCATAGATCGTCCGGCGATCCAGCTCCTTGTACAGGAGACTTGATCCCAGGAACACGACGCAGAGGGTCGCGAGGAGCGCCGAGCCGGCCAGTCCGAAATCGGTGACCACCTTCCGCCCTTCGCCGAGCGCCAGGGGCGAAAGCACCTGAGAGGCGGCGACGAGCGCCACGCCGAAGAGCGCGAGGATGAGGACGATCCGCTCGCGCAGCACCTCCCGGACCGTGTTTCGAGCCACGGCGAGCATGCGGTTCATGGGCGCGCCGTTCCATCGCCGTGGAGTGTCCTCACGAAATGCTCTTCGAGCGTCTCGCGACGAGGCTCCACCGCATGCACGAAAATGTCGCTCTGAGTCAGCGCCTTGAGCACGTCTTGGAGCGCTCTCCCGTCGACCACGCGGATCATGCGGCGGGTCCCCGCCGACTCGACCCCATGCCCCGCGGCCCGGAGCGCTCCGGCAGTGGCCTCGGGCAACGACTCCACCGCGATCTCCCACTCGCGAACGCCCGTCGCGAGGAGCCCGCGAACGGGTCCCACCTCGAGCAACTTCCCGGAGTTCATGATTCCGATCCGGTCGCAGATCGACTCGGTCTCCGCCAGCACGTGGCTCGACATGAGAATCGTGGCGCCGCGCATCCGCTCCTCGCGGAGGATCTGCTTCGCCTCGGCGCGGCCGATGGGATCGAGGCCGGACATCGGCTCGTCGAGGACCAGAAAGGTCGGCTCGTTGAGGAGCGCCTGCGCCAGGCCGAGTCGCTGCGTCATCCCCTTGGAGAATTTGCGGAGTGGCTTCCGCGCGTGGGAGGCAAGCCCGAAGCGCTCGAGAAGCGCCTCGCCGCGACGCCGCGCGGAGCGTGCGTCGAGCCCGAAGAGTGAGCCAGCCAGTTCGAGATATTCGGTTGCCGACAGATGGTCGTAGAAGCAGGGATTTTCCGGAAGGTACCCAAGGCGACGGCGAGCCGCAGGCTCGCGTGGATCCCGGCCATCGATCCGGATCGACCCTTCCGTCGGCTTGCCGAGCCCGAGGATCAACTTGATCGTGGTCGTCTTGCCGGCTCCATTCGGACCGAGGAGGCCGAAGATCTCCCCTCGCGTCAGCGAGAGCGAGACGCCCTCCACCGCGGTGAACGGCCGGAGGGTCATCGGATCCCGGTAGACCTTCGTGAGGCCCTCTACCCGGAGCACCGGGAGGGGTTCGACCTCCCGGATCATCGGTCCCGTAGCCGCCCCGACGCGCCCCCGCGCGCCGGTGCTCAACCGCTCGGACATGGCGTTACGAATCCCCCTAGAGGCTGTTCGACCGGTCGTCGGTCGAGGTCTGATTAGCCGTTGGTCAGCTGCAGGGTGAGCAGCGCCGTCTTGCCAAAACCCTGGATCGTGTACCCGGTCGTCGTCGACACGCTCGTGCCATAACGGCCCTGAGCGGCCGGAGCCACCCAGAGAGCAGCCTCGTTAACAACGTTCGTGAACGGGTTCGTCGGCCACGTGCCGCTCGGCATGTTCGCCTGCACGGCCGCAGCGTTCGCAGCCACCGGATAGGTGCCGGTGTTCTTGACCGCGAAGTCCTCGATCGCGAGCTGGAAGCTGTGCATGTTCGCCTTCACGCTCGCCTCGCGGGCGCGGTTCTGCATGGCCACGAAGTTCGGAATCGCGATGGCCGCCAAGATGCCGATGATCACGACCACGATCATCAGCTCGATCAGAGTGAAACCCTTGTCGTTGTGGAGCATTGTGAATCTCCTTTCGCAGGCTCTTTACCGCCCGTCGCCGTGGGGAACCACGTTCCACCACAGACGTTCCGGGCAAGAGGCGTGCCACCCGCAGTGGATTTGTCACCGCCACCTGGGGCCTTCCTGTGGCCAAAAAGAAGGGCGGCAGCCCCGAAAACCTGGGATCTGCCGCCCCTTGGCCGGTTAATGATTAACCGTTGGTCAGCTGCAGGGTGAGCAGCGCCGTCTTGCCAAAACCCTGGATCGTGTACCCGGTCGTCGTCGACACGCTCGTGCCATAACGGCCCTGAGCGGCCGGAGCCACCCAGAGGGCAGCCTCGTTAACAACGTTCGTGAACGGGTTCGTCGGCCACGTGCCGCTCGGCATGTTCGCCTGCACGGCCGCAGCGTCCGCAGCCACCGGATAGGTGCCGGTGTTCTTGACCGCGAAGTCCTCGATCGCGAGCTGGAAGCTGTGCATGTTCGCCTTCACGCTCGCCTCGCGGGCGCGGTTCTGCATGGCGACGAAGTTCGGAATCGCGATCGCCGCCAAGATGCCGATGATCACGACCACGATCATCAGCTCGATCAGGGTGAAGCCCTTCTGGTTGCGAATCATGGTAGTACTCCTTTCGAGTTTGGCTGTCCTTAGCCGTTCTTGAGCTGCAACGACACCAGCGCATTCTTGCCGTATCCCTTGATGGTGTAGCCCGCGACCGTCGCCGGGTTCACGCCGAAACGGCCCATTGCTGCCGGATCCGCATCCCAGAGCGGGACCTCATCAGCCACACCCGTGAACGGATTGGTCGGCCACAAGCCTTTGGGCATGCTCGTCTTTACCGTCGCGGCGTCCGCCGCCACCGGATACGTTCCTTGGCTCTTCGTCGCGAAGTCTTCGATCGCCATCTGAACCGTGTGCATGTTCGCTTTCACGCTTGCTTCGCGTGCTCGGTCCTGCATTTCGATGAAGTTTGGAATCGCGATTGCCGCCAAGATCCCGATGATCACGACGACGATCATCAGCTCGATCAAAGTGAAACCCTTCGAGTCTCGGACCACGTGCCAACACCTCCCTTCGACCCAGTCTTCCCTGACCGGGTGAGTGTGCGTCTTCACCCATGGGTCAAAGCAACGTCCATGCCATGGGAGAAATGGCCGGCCGCGTGTCGAGTATCTCCTGATTTTGCAGTGGGTTGCCGGATGGGATGGGTCGGGCCAGTGGGGTCCGAGGACCTTCAAACGGGCAACATGCACCGTGGGGACCCCGCAAACCACATATTGCAATGTGGGATGCGGGGCCGGTCAAATTGCGGCCGCTATGCTTCCAGCTCGATACCGTCCTTCTCGTGCAGCAGGCCGTAGGAAAGAAGCTTGCGGTAGAGCGTGGACGGGTTGATCCCCAGGATCTCCGATGCCCTCTTCTTCTGACCGCTGGTGTGGTGGAGCACCTTGAGGATGTACTCCCGCTCCAGCTCGTCCAGGGTCATGTTGGGATTGTCGATGACGAGGCTCCCCCGCCCCTTTCCGCCTTCCAGAACCCGCTCGGGCAGATCTTCCGGCGCGATCACGCCGTTCTCGGTCAGGATGACCGCACGCTCGATGACGTTCTCCAGCTCGCGGACGTTGCCCGGCCAGTCGTAGGCGAGGAGGATGTCTCGGGACTCCTTGCTCAGCGTCTTCGGCTCCTTCCCGGCGGTCAGCTTCTTCAGGAAGTGCTCGACCATCTCCTCGATGTCGTCCTTTCGCTCGCGGAGCGCCGGAAGGCGGATCTGGATCACGTTGAGCCGGTAGTAGAGATCGGCCCGGAATCGGTTCTCCGAGACGGCCCGCTCGAGGTCGGCGTTCGTCGCGGCGATGAGCCGGCACGTCGATCTTCCGAGGCTTGGTACCGCCCACCGGGATGATCTCGCGCTCCTGCAGCGCGCGCAGAAGCTTGACCTGGGTCGCCGGCAGGGTTTCACCCACCTCGTCGAGGAAGAACGAGCCTCCCCCTGCCACGGCCAGCAATCCTTCCTGGTCGCGCACCGCACCGGTGAAGGAGCCCTTGACGTGGCCGAACAGGTTCGACTCCAGCAGATCCTTGGGCAGCGCCCCGCAGTTGATGGAGACGAACGGACCGTCGCACTTGCGGCTCAAGTAGTGGATCGCGCTTGGCGATCAGCTCCTTGCCCGTGCCGCTCTCGCCCACGATCAGGATCGTGGAGTCGGTGTCGGCCACCCTCTCCACCAGCTTCAGCACCTTCTGGATCTGCTCGCTGTGCCCGATGATCTCCTTGGAGTCATCCGTTCTCTTGAGCTGGCGCTTGAGAAGCACGTTCTCGGACTGCACCCGCCGCATGGCGAGCGCGTTTTTGATGACGAGCCGGATCTCGTCGTTCTTGGCGCTCTTCTCGAGATACTGGTAGGCGCCGCGGTTCAGTGCCTCGATGGCCGACTTCTGAGAGGCGAACGCCGTCCGGATCACGACCGGAATGCTGGGGTCGATCTTCTTGACCCCTGAGAGCACGCCGAACCCGTCGATCTCCCCAGGCATCTTGATGTCGGTCACCACGACATCGAAATTCTCCTCCTCCGCATGCTGCAGGGCATCCCGGCCCGAACGCGCGACGCGAACCTCATAACCCTCCTTGGAAAGGAGGATCGAGAGGAACTGAACCATGCTCTCTTCGTCGTCTACGATTAGGATTTTCTCGCCGGCCACAGGACCATCCTCGCTGTAGAGAGAGTTATGCCGCGTGCGCGACGGTTCGCGCCGGATTGTCTGCCTGGGGAATCCACACTCGCATCGTGGTCCCCACGCCGACCCGGCTCTCGACTTCGACATTTCCACCATGGCGCTCGACGATCCGATTGGCGATCGCCAGACCGAGCCCGGTTCCGCCCTGCTTGGTGGAGAAGAACGGCTCGAATACCTGATTCACGTCCTTGGGCGCGATTCCCTCGCCCGTATCGGTTACCTCCAGGACGGCCCGGCGACCGCCCGCCCGCCCCCAGGCTCCGGGTGCCCGCTGATCCTCCCGGATCACCACCGTCACGGTTCCGGACTCCCCGATCGCTTCCAAGGCATTGATCAAGAGATTCGTCATCACCTGCTTCATCTGGTCGAAGTCGACCTTGATCCAGACGGGCGATCGTGGACCGTCCAGCGATACCCGCTTCCCTGGCGCCGCGCTCGGATGACGCCGCGCGATCTCGATAGACTCCGACGCGAGGGCCGCTGCTTCGACGATCTCCGTTTTCAGCGGACGTTCGCGGGCATACTCGAGAAGCTCGGAGACAAAGTGCTCGAGCCGCTCCGACTCCCGGACCACCAGGTCGAGGAGTCTCGCGTTCTCTCCTTCCACCTTCAGCTCCTTCTGAAGCACCTCCACCGAGCCGCTGATCGGGTTCAGGCAGTTCCGGATTTCGTGCGCGATCCCCGCGGATAGCTCTCCGATCGCCGCCAGCGTCTCGCCCCTACGAATTCGCTCTTCCAGAGCCTTCACCTCGGAGAGATCCTGGAAGAGCGCGATCACCCCGCGCCGCTCGCCGGACGAGCCGAGCAAAAGGCTCGTCGAGATGCCGAGCGGAACCGTCCGGCCGTTCTTCGTCGAAACCGTCACCTCAAACCTCGTTCCTTCAGCGCCCCGCTCCAACGAATCGCGGAGCCGTGAGGCGAAAGCCTCCAACCCCGGACCAAAGCTCTCCAGATAGTGCTTCCCCTGAACCGCAGAGGCCGGGATCGAGAAGATTTCTCCCGCTGCCCGATTCCAATGGCGCACCGAACCGCCCGCGTCGATCGTTGCGAGACCGCTCGATAGGTTTTCGAGGATCGTCTCGGTATCGAACAGCGCCCGATTGAGCTGCGTGCGGGCTTCGTCCAGCGCGAGCCTGCCCTCTCGAAGCGACCTCCCGATCGCGCCCCCGATCGCCCCCACGACGAACAGAAGCGGCACGTACAGGATCAGGCGAATCCGAAGCGCGGGCTCGCTCAAGCGCTCGGTCAACCCGTACGCCATCGGCAGGACCATCCCGCCGACTTCCGCGACGTAGAACGCTCCATACGCGACCGTCGCGGCCGCCGCGAAGAGCAGTCCCCCGCGCACCGTGAGGAAGATCCCTCCCATCAGCGGCGCCAGCAGGTAGAGCGGCGCGAACTGGCTGGAGGTGCCCCCGGTGAACAGGAGGAGATACGAAATCACCGCAACGTCGACCAAGAACTGCGTCGTGAGCAGGGCGTTCACCTCCGCCCCGCTCTTCGCCGCGTGGTGGTACGCCACAGCCAATCCCGCCGAGAGCACGACCAGGAACGCAAACGGGTAGTGCCGGGTCAGGCTCAGGCCGGAGTCCGAGAAGGCCACGGCCATCGCGGCCACCAGCGTGATGAGCGCCATCCGGCCAAGGATGACCGCCCGGACCGCCTGGCGGAGCTGCGGGTCCCCTTCCGATAGCATTGAGTCGGCCGGATCCGGCCTCCCGGCGCTCAGTGCCCGCCGGCAACCACATTGACCAGCTTGAACATCGGCAGGTACATGGCGACGACCATGCCGCCGACGACAGTCGCCCATGAACACGATCATGACCGGCTCGATGATCGAGGTCAGCGTATCGACCGCCGTGTCGACCTCGGCGTCGTAGAAGATCGGCGATCTTGGTGAGCATCTCGTCGAGCGCGCCGGTCTCCTCGCCGACCGAGATCATCTGCACCACCATCGGCGGGAAGACGCTCGACTGGCGCAGCGGCGCGGAGATCGTCTCGCCCTCGCGGATGCTGGCCCGGGCGGCCATGATCGCCTCCTCGATCACCTTGTTGCCCGCGGTCCGGGCCGTGATCTCGAGGCCCGTCAGAATCGGCACGCCCGAGGCGATCAGCGTGCCGAGCGTGCGCGTGAAGCGCGCGACCGAGCCCTTGCGGAGCACGTCGCCGAGCACCGGAATCCGGAGCAGCAGCTTGTCGATCTGCATCCTGCCGCCCTCGGTCGGGTAGTAGCGCTGCACGCCGACGATCAGCGCCGATGACGACGCCCAGCATGATCCACCAGTAGCCTGCGGAGGAAATCGGAGAGCACCATGACGATCTTCGTCGGGCAGCGGCAGCTCGCCGCCGAAGTCGCGATGAAGATCTTGGCGAAGGTCGGGATGATGAAGATGAGCATGAAGGTCGTGGCCACGATCGCGACGGTCATGACGACCGCCGGGTAGACCATCGCGCTCTGGACCTTGCGCTTCAGGGCCTCGGCCTTCTCGATGAAGGTCGCGAGGCGCATGAGGATCTCGTCCAGGATACCGCCCGCCTCGCCGGCCTCCACCATGTTGCACGAACAGCTCGTCGAAGACCTTCTTGTGCTCCTTCTTCGCGAGGGCCTCGGCCAGCGTCGTGCCGGCCTCGACGTCGCGCATGACGTCGGCCGATGATCGCGCCGGAACGTCGCCTTCTCGGTCTGCTTGGAGAGGATGTCCAGGCACTGGACCAGCGGAAGACCGGCGTTGATCATGGTCGCGAACTGGCGGGTGAAGATCGCCAGGTCGCGCGTGGTCACCGGCGGGCCCGAACGTAGGCATGGCTGAACTTGACGTCCTCCGCGCTTCTCGCGGACGGACGTGATGATGATCCGCTTCTTGCGGAGCGCGGCGAGGGCCTCGTCCTGGGAGTCGACCGTCAGCTCGCCGGTCTGGATCTCCCCCCCGAGCGTCCGGCCCTTCCAAACGAAGACAGGCACGATGCTTCCCCCTCGGTTCGGCTAGTACGCCGGGACGTGCACTCCGACCTTTTCGAGCATCCCCTCGAGCTCCTTCACGTCGGAGCTGCGCCCCAGCGCCTCGTCGAGCGAGATGTACTTGTTGGCGAACGCCTGGAAGAGACCCTGGTTCATCGTCTGCATGCCGTGCTTCTGCCCGGCCTGCATGAGGCTGTAGATCTGGTGCGTCTTGCCGCTCGCGGATCACGGCCCGGACCGCCGGCGTGCAGACCAGCATCTCGGCGCACCATGCACGCGGCCCGGGCCCTTGGCTCGTGGGAATGAGCTGCTGGGTGACCACGCCCTCCAAGCACGAAGGCGAGCTGGGAGAGGACCTGCTGCTGCTGGTCGGCCGGGAACGCGTCGACGATGCGGTTGATCGACTCGTAGGTCGAGTTCGTGTGGAGCGTGGCGAAGACCAGGTGTCCGGTCTCGGCGATCGTCAGCGCCGCCGCGATCGTCTCGAGATCCCGCATTTCACCGATCAGAATCACGTCCGGATCCTGCCGCAGCACGTACTTGAGCGCCGTCGGCGAACGTCGTCGGTGTCGGAGTTCACCTCGCGCTGGTTGACGATGCACTTCTTGTGGTGGTGGACGTACTCGATCGGGTCCTCGATCGTGATGATGTGGCCCGGCGCGGGTCGAGTTGATCAGGTCGATCATGGCCGCGAGCGTGGTCGACTTGCCGCTGCCGGTCGGCCCGGTGACCAGGACGCAGCCCCTTCTGCTTCGGCGTGAGGTCCCGGATGACCGTCGAGCAGCCCGAGCGTGCTCGCACGAAAGGATCTCGTACGGAATCTGGCGGATCGCCACGGACGTGACGCCGCGCTGCAGGAAGACGTTGGCGCGGAAGCGGCTCAAGCCCTGGCACGCCGAACGAGAGGTCCAGCTCCTTGGTCGTCTCGAAGCGCTTCCGCTGCTCGTCCGTCAGCACGCTGTACGCGAGCTGCTGCGTCATCTGCGGCGTCAGCGGCGGATGCGCCATGGCCTGGATCGATCCGTCGATGCGGAACTGCGGCGGGACTCCCGCCGTGAGATGCAGGTCCGAGGCCCTCAGCTTGATCATCTCGTCCAGCAGCTGGCGCAGCGAGACCATGTATTCCCCTCCGTGACGCGGCTACTGGTCGGCCGCGGTCTCCTTCAGGACTTCCTCGGCGGTGGTAATGCCGTTCTTTAGCTTCTCGAGGCCGTCCGCCCGCAGCGTCAGCATGCCCTCCGCGATCGCCTGCTTCTTGATCTCGCTGGTCGAGGACCGGTCGAGGATCAGGTCGCGGATCTTGTGGTGACCGGCATGACCTCGTAGACGCCCAGCCGGCCCCGGTAACCCGTGTTGTTGCAGTCGACGCAGCCCTTCCCCTCCTTGAAACTCGACCTTCCGGGCCTCCTCGTCGCTGATCCCCAGCTCGCGCAGAACCTCCGCGTGGAGCTTCACGTCGGCTCTTGCACGAGTTGCAGATCTTGCGCACGAGCCGCTGGGCCATGATCAGGTTCATCGAGGAGGCGACCAGGAACGGCTCGATCCCCATGTCGACCAGTCGGTTGATGGTGCTGGGGGCGTCGTTGGTGTGGAGGGTCGAGAGCACGAGGTGGCCGGTGAGCGCGGCCTTGACGCGCGATCGACGCGGTCTCGAGATCGCGGATTTCGCCGACCATGATGATGTTCGGGTCCTGGCGCAGGAAGGCGCGCAGGGCGGCGGCGAAGGTCAGGCCGACGTCCTCGTTCACCAGGACCTGGTTGATCCCGTCGAGGTTGTACTCGACCGGGTCCTCGGCGGTCATGATGTTGACCTCGGGCTGGTTGATCTTGGAGAGCGCCGAGTAGAGCGTCGTGGTCTTGCCGCTCCCGGTCGGGCCCGGTCACCAGGACCATCCCGTAGGGCTGCGAGATGGCGCGTGATGAACTCCGTGAGCGCCGGCTCCTGGAAGCCGAGCTTGTTCAGGTCGATGTTCAGGTTGCCCTTGTCGAGGATTCGCATCACGACCTTCTCGCCGAAGATCGTGGGCAGGGTCGAGACGCGGAGGTCGATCGATCGGCCCAGGAGGCGGATCTTGATGCGGCCGTCCTGCGGGACGCGCCGCTCGGCGATGTCGAGCTCGGCCATGATCTTGAGGCGCGAGATGATGGCGGCCTTCATCTTGAACGGCGGCGACATCATCTCGTAGAGCATGCCGTCGATGCGGAAGCGCACGCGCAGCGCCTTCTCGTAGGGCTCGATGTGGATGTCGCTCGCGCCCTTCCGCACCGCGTCGGAGATCAGCGAGTTGACCAGCTTGACGACCGGGGCCTGCTCCGCCTCGCCGAGGAGGCGTGACGTCGGGAGTCTCGTCCTCCTGCTCCTCGACGACCTCGATCTCGTCCTCCATCCCCTTCATGACGTCGGCGATGGTCGCGGCCGAGTCGTAGGCCTTGTCGATGGCCTTCTTGATCGCCGCCTCGGTGGCGACGCACGGCTGCACCTCGCAGCCGGTGATGAACTTGATGTCGTCGATCGCGAAGATGTTGGCGGGGTTCGCCATCGCCACGGTGAGGCGGCGGCCGTCCGGGCGACCGGCACGACCTGGAACTTGTTGGCGACGTCGCCGGGGAGCAGCTTCACGACGGCGGGATCGGGAACGAAATTGGCCAGATCGACGGCGGGAACCCCGTACAGCTCGGACAGAAACTTGGATAGATCGTCTTCCTTGATCGCGCCGAGCTTGACCAGGGCGGAAATGAGGTTGCCGCCGCCGGTCTTTACTTGAAGTTGGGCCTTTTGAAGCGCCTCGGGTGTGATGACCTGCGCTTCCAGCAGCTTGAGACCGATGTTGTCCTGCTGCACGCTCTGGCCCTCTATGTCGTTTCAGCTCGAGTTGGCGGGTTCCCGCGACAAAGGCAGGGGTATGGCCAGGAGACGTTTCGCAAGAGGGGTGCCACCCGTCGGACGGCCCGTGCAAATCCGACAGATCACGAGCGCTGCGAAGGTCTTAGCCGATGGCGCCGGGCGCCGGAATTCGCACGGCGCGATGCAGAGCGCCGGATTCCTTGCAGATTGCCGTGCTCAGTTTGCGATCGGCGACCCGGAATCGGCCGTCCCGGTTGGTGCCGCGAGATAGGGGCGGAGGCGGGCGAGAATTCGCGGGCCGATGCCGGGCACGCGAAGCAGCGATTCGGGGCTCCCGTAAGGACCGCGGGATTCCCGGTCGGCGACGATCCGGGCCGCGAGCGCGGGGCCGATTCCCGGGAGGCGCTCCAGCTCCGGGGCCGTCGAATGGTTCAGGTCCACCTTCGCCGGGATGAGTGGCCAGGCAAGGCCGCGGCCCCCGCGCTCCGGTTGGGGGCCGCCCTGATGCGGATCGCCTGCTTGAACGTGGAACGAGTCGGACGCGGCGGCTACTGGGCTGCCGCGATTCCGTGCCGCCGACTGGAGATCGGCGACCAGATCGGCGAAGCGAGGTTCATGGGTCCGCTTCCACTCCCGGAACGCGCCCCCCGCGAGGAGCGAGGCCAGGACGAACACGAGCCCGGCCCGCATCTCCCTCCCCCACACGGCCCCCTCCGATCAGTCGAACAGGTACCAGACAAGTCCGAAGTGGAACGACCGCCCTGGCATATCGACCGGCTGCCCGCCCGACACGTCGTAGATCGCGCTCGGGACGCGGCGATCGAAGACGTTGTCGAACTGAGCAAAGGCGCCGGCGGCTCCGAAGTCGGCCCGCGCGGAAATGTCGGACGAGGCCGAGCCAGGCTCGTCGAACAGACCCTCCCTCGGACCCTGCGCGTGGAGATCGAACCCCAGCTCCAGCGGGAGGTCCCCCTTGAACAAGGTCACGCGGATGTCGGCGGAGAGTTCTCCACCATATTGGGGCGGCGACGCCGATTGGGGCGAGAGGTTGTCCGGGCCGCCGCGTACCCAGGCCAATCCGCGCAGGCGCCCAGGACCCGGCCGCAGCAGAAAACCCAGCGCGCCGTAGGACGTCCAGCCGTCCCCCCGATTCGCGGCGTGCGTATTGACGAAGAGCGTGTCGATGGTGTCGACGATCGAGAGACCCCATCCGAAGTCATCGTGGACTCTCCGAACGGATCCCTCGGCCTCGAGCTGAAATCGCCGGGAGAACTCAAAGCTCCCGCGGGCGAGCCCGCCGGCCAGCGTGCGCGGCGCAAGGGACGGATCGCCCGACCGCTCGAGCCGTAGCGTCTTCACGAAATCGGGTAGATGGGGCGCGTCGATGACGCGGGTCGGCGAGAGGAGATCCACCCACGAAGGTCGCTCGTGGGACCACTCCAGATCGACCCGGCCCTTGGCGCGCGTTCCATCGCCCCACATCGAAACGCGACCGTTCAGAAGCGTCGACTCCGTCTCGCGCCAGTCGGCGGTCAGGTCAACCCCGATCCCGGCCGTCGCGGCGAGCGATCGTCTCAGCCCGGCGCCGACCTTCGCCGTTTCCCTGCGCGGGTCGAAGAGCGGGCTTTGGTCCACCCGATACTCGATCCGGCGCGAAGTTGCCGAAAGGAGGCCGAGCGCGGTCCAGCCCGGCGAGGGTTCGAGTGTCCCATTCCACTCCGCGGCCCAACCCGGGTATTCCCAGCGCTCGCGACCGCCGTCGACGTCCACCCGCGTCCGCTTGGCGTTTCCACCCCGGAGGGTCCAGGCGCTCGCCCAGCGGTCGCCTGAGCGGCGCGCGTGCAGGGTCAAATCGCGGGAGCTGACCTCCGCGCGGGCGGGCGCGGTGGTGACGTCGCTCGTGAACGGATCGACATGCCATGCTTCGTCCTCGACGTCCCACTGGAACAGGCTCCCCTCCACCCAGAACGTGTGGCCGAGCGCGCGCGGAAGCCCGGCCGCGAGCGCGTAGCGGGATGAGATCCCGCGGCGGAGTGGAGAAATTCCGTCAGCCTCGTGGCGGGCGTAGGAGCCGCCCACCCCTCGTCCGATGCTGGACGAGACGAAGCGGGCGCCCGTGTCGAGCACTCCTCCCTCCCCCGATCCATAGTAGAGCGCACTTCGGGCGCGCCTGAGCATTCGCCCCTCCCCCGGCATGACCCGCGGAAACAAGCGCTCGGCGGCGGGGCGGGTCAAGAGATCCCCCGCGTGCAGAAACGGCGCCGGGCGTAAGCGCGCTTCGGAGGCTCGTGAAGTCGAGCGTCTCGACCCCGTCCGCGCGCGGATCGTCGAGCGCGACCCCGAGGTCGAAGATGCCGATTCCGTAGGTGGTCGCGGAGAATAGCTGCCGGTCGGTGGCGACGTCGGCCACGGAGCCGAGCGGGGTGGTTCGGATTCCCGAACCCGCGTCGGCGAGCCAAGAGCGCGCCTGTCGTGCCCCCGAAAACGGGAAGAGGAAGAAGAAGCGCTCCCCTCCGGCCGCGGAACGCCTGCTCCAGCGAAACGTCGCCCCGCTTTCGCTGCTCCTCGAAGTCCAGCGACGGATTGCGGCGCGGCGACACTCGTGTCGGGCGCGGCACGGTTCGCGGCGCGCGACGTATCGGGGGGCAGCCGTCCGGACGAGAAGCGAGGAGTCGGGCTGATCGGCACCGGCGGCGCGGGCCGTGTCGGCGGGCGCAGGGATTTCGCGCGGCGCCGACCCTCGGGGCAAGGGATCCCGCCAACGCGAGAGCAAGAACGAGGACGAACCACCCGCCGGAGGCGCTTGTCCGCCGCGAAATCACTTCAGGCTCCCCGCCCAGCGACCATGGGATGGCGGCTCAACCAAGGGAACGCGGCGTTCCCGAGCACGGCGAAGATGACCAGGTTCGATCCGATGTGCTGGAGCGCCGGCAGGGCGCCCAAAACGAGCGTCGCGGGAATCGACCCAAAGACGACGCCCTGCGCGAGATTGGTCAGCAGGTCGTACGCGACGGTGACCACGAAGCCCGAGGCGAGAAGGATCAGCGTGCGTGCCTTGGCGCCCGCCCCGAGACCGGTCGCGGGCGAGGAGCCAACGCCCCGCGACGCCGCCCCAGGCCCCGACCATCGCCCCGCCCAGGACCTGCGCCCCCAGCACCAGTGGATGGGGCGGGCCGTAGGGATTCCCGACGCTGAAGATGAGCCGGGCGACGCCACCCACCCACGCGCCCCACGCCGCGCCGATCAACGGCTCCCGACAGGAAGACCGCCACGCTGAATAGCTCCACAAAGAAGAGATAGGGGAAGAGGATCAGCTTCGCGTAACCGCACGCGACGCAGAAGGCGATGAGGGCGGCGCTTCGGACGACGGTTCGCATCGGGCCGGGAGAGACCGAGGACGCTAGCAGATCGCCCCCTGCCGGCGCAATTGGAACCTCGGGGGAACGCGGCGGCGCCGGAGTCGGTTGCGGCGGGACTGATGGGCCGCGGACTTGCTACGTCAGCGCGGCGCCTTGAGCGGACGGCGGGCGCGAAGGGCCTCTTCGAGGGGCGCGAGAATGCTCTCGGGCACGGCGGTCGCCACCGATCGAGACGTCGGGCGTCCGCTCGCCGTGGAAGTCGGAGCCGCCGGTCATCAGGAGACTGTGCTGTTTCGCGATCTCCCGGTACCGGGAGACATCGGCCGGGGCGTGCTTGGAATGCCAGACCTCGATCCCGTCGAGGCCCCGGCGCACCCACGCGGCGATCAGGTGATCCCGGTTGAGGGTTCCGGGATGCGCGAGTGCTACCACGCCGCCCGCGTCGCGGACGATTCCGGCCGCTTCCTCGAGCGTCACCGTCTGCTTCGCAACATAGGCGGGAGCGTGGTGACCCAGGAACCGTTGGAAGGCTTCGTGGAACGTGTCGACGTGACCCCCGCGCATGAGCGCTTCCGCCACGTGCGGCCGGCCGAGCGCGCCGCCCTGCGCGATCTCCTCCACCTCGTCCAGGCGTGATTCGGATCCCGAGCCCCTTGAGCCTGGCCAGCATCTTCCGAGCCCTCTCGCGGCGGGAATCCCGGTAGCGGCTGAGCGCCGCCAAGAGCCCTTTGTCGGTGAGGTCGAACCCGTAGGCGAGGAGATGAACGTCGAATCCCGATTCGCTCACCGAGAGCTCGACTCCGGAAATGACCCGGATCCCGGCTTTCCGCGCCCGCTCCTCGGCGGCGGGCGATTCCATCGATCGAGTCGTGGTCGGTCAGCGCCATCACGCGCACGCCGTTTCGCTCGGCCATCGCGACCACGGTCTCCGGTGGATAGGAGCCGTCCGACGCTGTGGAGTGGAGGTGGAGGTCGATCGAGGAGGCGCCCATCAGGAGCCGCGGGCGGACGAAATGCGCAGATTCAGCTCGCGGATCTTGACGGACACCTTGAGGAACTCGTTATTGAGGAGCGACACCTCTTCGAAATGCTGGAGCGACTTCTCGAGATTTCCCAAGCGCTCGTACGCCATTCCCAGATGGTAGCGAAGGCTGATGGTCTCCTCCGGGCCGTGCCCCGGCAGCTCGAGCGCGCGGGAAAGCTCCCGCGCCGCCGCGGCCGGCTCGTTCTTCTCCAGATAGCAGAGCGCGATCATCTCCAAGCACTTCAGCTCCATCGGCCCGCCCTTGGACGCCACCTGGAATTCCCCGATCGCCTCCTCGTAAAGCCCCATCTCCATGTACGCCATCCCGAGGTCGTAGTGACTCTCGTGATCCTCGCCCGAGATGCTGTTGCTCACGCCGGCCTTGAACTCGTCGATGATCTCTTCCAGGTCGACCAGGTTGTCCATGCTGGCCGGCTGGTCGTCCCGGACGAGCACCGAGGCGGTGGGCCGCTTGGCCGCGATCGTGTCGAGATCGATCTGCGGCGGCGCGGCGCCGTTCATGGCGTCCAGCCTCGCCACGCGCGTGCGCGCCCGGCTGTTGTTGGGATCCAGCTCCAAGCGTGCGGATGTACTCCGCGCGCGAGAGCGCCCACTCCTCCTGACCCAGGTAGAGCTCGGCGAGATCAAACCGCGCCTTCGCCTCACCCGCGCGGTCCTCGGCCTGCACCGTGATGTCGACGAGCCGACGGAGCGCCGCTTCGTGCTGTGGGCTCACGTGAAGCAGCGAGTCGAGCAGCGACCGCGCCCGCCCGAGGTCGCTCCGGAAGAAGGCGAGCTCGGCGGCCTTCCAGAATTCCTCGGTCGCCATCTCGCGATTGCCGGCGCTCAGGTAGTTCGCGGCGAGGTCCTCGTGGCTCGGGGACGGCGCTTCCGCCTCGGCCTCGCTCTCGGCGGCTTCCTCGATCGTCTCGGGCTCGATCATCTCCTGCCCCGATTCCGCCACCAGGCTGTCGGGGGAGAGCTCGTCCATGACGCTCCGTGCCGAGGGCTCGTACGCGTCTTCGGACGCCTGCGGCTCTTCCGCGGACGCGTCGCCCGCCGGGGCGGTGTCGGCCTCCGGCGCGGGCTTCGCCGACGGCGAGACGACGACCGAGAGCCCGGGGGCGAGTGTGGAGGCGCGCTCGCGCAGGCTCTTTGCCTCCGTCATCTCGCCGCGATGCTCCAGCCGCTCCGCCCGCCGCAAGAGCTCCTTCCCGCCCCGATCGGGCTGGTCGGCGCGCATCGCGATCTCGATGTACTTCTCGGAGAGGTCGATGTTTTCCGGCGAGAGCTGGAGCACCTGGTCGATCACGTCGAGGGCCGCCTCGTGCTCCTGACGGCGGATCGAGCCTTCCGCAAACTCCAGATAGTGGATCTGGGCGTCGCCGTAGAGGCCTTCCTTGGCGTACAGGTTGCCCAGAGACCGGTGAATTTCGAGGTCCTCCTTGGAAATCCGGAGGATCTTCTTGCAGACCGCGATCGCGTTCTTGAAAAGCTCCGCCTTGGTGTACTCCTCGATCGCCTGGCGATAGCGGCGGACAGCCTCCTGCATCGAGCCGCGCTTGGCGAGGAGGTCGGCGACCAGAATGAAATCGTAGGGGTCCTTGTCGCCGCTGTCGAAGAGCTTGTCGAACTCCTCGAGGGCAGCGTCGATCTGCCCCTTCTGGACGAGCAGTTGCGCCCGCTTTTTGATGGCGAGGTTTCGGTCCACGCGTCTCCCTAACGGTCCTCGTCTGCCATCACGCGGACGGCACCGCGGCGCCGAGACGGCGGCGCGCCTGCTCCACGCACGTCGCGTGGAGCTTCTCGGCCCGGGCCGCCACGCCGCGGGCGCGCGTATCCAGCTCCGCGCGCTCCGCCTCGGGCAGCTCGGGCAGATTGATCGTGACGTTCCACACCGCTCCCTCGGTCCCGGCGCGCGCCAGCCAGCCGGCCACGGCCGCGTCGCTCAGCGCGTTCTCGTTCCCGTGCGTCGCTACGACCGAGAGCTGCTCCAACACTTGGACACAGGTCTCCGCGGTACGGAGCGGGACCCGGGCCGCGTTCCGCGCCGCCTCCCGCATCGCCGCGTCCCGCGTCGAGACCTCTTCGGGTGTCCGCTGCGACATCCTGGCCGCCGCCCGGAACGACTCGTAGGCGCGGGCATCCTCGGCGACGAGGTCGAACAGCTCGCGCCGGAGCGACTCCAGCGCCTTCTCCGCCGTGCGCATCTGGTCCTCGTGCTCGGCGTAGCGCTTCTTGCCGATGGTCAGGCGCGACACCATGGAGCCCAGCGCGCCCGCGAGCGCCCCCGCCAACGCCGATACCGAGCCGCCCCCGGGCGTCGGGGCCGACGATGCCACCTCGTCCAGAAACTCCGGTAGCGCCTGCTCCGCGGCCCCGAGATGCCGCGCGAGCCGGTTCTCCAGAATCTGATCCCTCGAAAAGTTCTCGAGGCGGAGCGCGTGCTCCGCCACGTCGATCAGCGCGTCCTGGCAGACCAGACCCGACCACCTCGCTCCCCACAATCGGGCACGCCGTAGCGCTCCGCTTCGTCCCGGATCAACGCGAAGACGCGCTGGACCGGAGTTCCCCACGTGTTGACGAGATTCATCGACACCTGGACGATTCCCCGCTCGGCCAACCCAAAGCCGAGCGCTTTGACGTAGCGCAGCCCTCCCGATTGAAATCGAATCGCCTTCGCGATCTTCTTCGCGATCTCGACGTCCTTGGTGCCCAAATTCACGTTGAACGCCAAGAGCGGCAGACGAGCGCCGACCGCCGTGGCGCCGGCCGTGGAGTGGATCGCCCTCGGGCCGAAGTCGGGGACCCTCTCAGGATCCGTGGCGATGGACGCCGCGAGTCCCTCGACTTCCCCCCGCCGGACATCAGCCAAGTTCTGCCGCGACGGTCGGGTCGCGGCCGCCTCGTAGAGAAAGACCGGGATTTGAAGCTCGTTCCCGATCCGTTCGCCCGCACGCCGCGCTAACTCCACGCACCGCTCGAGAGAGGTGTTGCCCACGGGCACGAAAGGAACGACATCGGTGGCCCCCATCCGTGGATGCTCCCCCCGGTGCTGGCGCATGTCGATCAGCTTGGTCGCCTCTCGGACACCCCTCAAGACCGCCTCCAAGACGGCCTCCGGCTCCCCCACAAACGTGATCACGGAGCGGTTGTGATCGGCGTTCATCTCCTGATCAAGCAACCGGATCGACCGATCATGCGAAATTTCGGCAGCAATGGACTGAACTACAGACTTATTTCGGCCCTCGCTGAAGTTGGGAACGCACTCAACCAGCTCGCTCATGCCTTCTCCTCGGGGGTTAACGGTCCGTCGTCGCCGGAGTTAACGTTCTTGTAATTCACGGTTTTACAATCGCTTATCAATTATGCATCAAAAACAACTCAAAGCGTGCCCGCGGTCGAAGGCGAGACGGCCCCGCTTCACGACGGCGTGGACGTGCTCCTCCCCGTAATGGTACGGGACGTGCCGGTAATCGCCTGTGTCAAAAAGACAAAGGTCCGCCTGGTATCCCTCCGCGAGGCGGCCGAGCCGACCCCCTTCCCCGACCGCCCAGGCGGCGTTCGCGGTGGCCGCCATCCAGGCCTCCGCCGCGGAGAGGCGCATCTGGGTCGTGGCCAAGGTCAGGGTCATCGCCATCGACGAGCACATCGTGCTCCCCGGATTCCAGTCGGTCGCGAGCGCCACCGCGAGGCCCCGCTCGATCATCCGGCGAGCCCGCGCGTAGGGGAGCCCGAGCGTGAAGGCGGTGCCCGGCAGGAGCACCGCGACGACGCCGGCCTTGGCCATCGCCTCCAAACCCTCATCGGACGCATGGAGAAGATGGTCGGCCGAGATCGCGCCGACCTCCGCCGCCAGGCTGGCCGCGCCCACGTCGGCCAGCTCGTCGGCATGGAGTTTGGGCCGCAGGCCGTGGGCCGTCCCCGCGAGAAGGATGCGCCGCGCTTCCTCGACCGTGAAGACGCCGCGGTCGCAGAATACGTCGCAGAATCGCGCGAGCTTGGCGCGCGCGACCGCGGGGATCATCGTGTCGACCAAGAGCGCGACGTAGCCCTCGCGCCGGTCCCGGAACTCGTCGGGGACCTCGTGCGCGCCAAGAAACGTCGGGATCACCTCGGCCGCGGCCGATCCGCCTTGGAGCGCCCGGAGCTGTTTCAGCTCGGCGTCGAGCGTGAGGCCATACCCGCTCTTCGCCTCGACGGTCGTGATCCCCTGGGCCAGAACGCGCTCCAGACGCTTGCCGACCCGCTCCCTCAGCTCATCCTCGGCGATGGCGCGGAGCTGCCGGACGCTCGCCCGTATGCCGCCCCCCCTCTCCGCGATCGATTCATACGATTCGCCGCGGGCGCGCGCGTCGAACTCCATCTCCCTTCCTCCCGCGAACGGAAGATGCGTATGCGCATCGACGAACCCGGGGGCAACGAGCCGGCCGGTCGCGTCCAGTAAGACGGCGGCCTCGCGCTCGGGATAACGCTTCGTGACCTCCCGGGTCGACCCGACCGCGGCGATCCGTCCGCCGACCACGGCGACCGCCGCGTCGGTCCGCACGAGCGGTTGGTCGAGGGCCGGGCCCAAGAGCGGCGCGGCGCTGGGCGGGGCGGTGATGAGCTGGGCCGCGGAATGGACGAGAAGGTCGGACTTCAACGGGGCCGCCGGGCCGGCCGCGCGCCCGCGGCGGGATGCGGTCTCATCCCTCGCGCGGAATACGGAGATGATGTCGCTTGGCGGCGGCGCGCGCCTCCGGGTACCCCGCGTCCGCGTGCCGCCAGATGCCGGTCGCGGGATCGTTCGTCAGCACGCGCTTCAACCGGGCGAGCCCCGAGGGCGTGCCGTCCGCGACGACCACCACACCGGCGTGGATCGAGTTTCCGATTCCAACGCCGCCGCCGTGGTGAACCGAGACCCACGAAGCGCCCGAGACCGCGTTCAACAGCGCGTTCAGGATCGGCCAGTCGGCGATCGCGTCGCTCCCGTCCCGCATCCCCTCGGTCTCCCGGTAGGGCGACGCGACCGAGCCGCAGTCGAGATGATCTCGCCCGATGACGATCGGAGCCTCCACTTCGCCGCGCTCGACCAGTCGATGCAGCGCTTCGCCGAACCGCTCGCGCTCCCCCATCCCCAGCCAGCAGATGCGCGCGGGGAGACCCTGGAACTGGACGCGCTCTTCCGCGAGGCGGATCCAGCGCTGGAGCGGCTCGTTCTCCGGAAAGAGCTCGAGCGCCGCGCGGTCGGTGGCCGCGATGTCTTTGGGATTTCCGGAGAGGGCGACCCACCGGAATGGGCCCTTCCCCTCGCAGAAGAGCGGGCGGATGAATTCGGGAACGAACCCGGGAATCCGGAAGGCGTCCTCCACGCCGGCGCGCCGGGCCTGGCCGCGGATGTTGTTGCCGTAGTCGAAGGTGATCGACCCCTGGTCCTGGAACGAGCGCATGCTGCGGACGTGGATCGCCATGGACTGGAGCGCACGCTCCACGTAGGCGGCGGGGTCCTTGGTGCGAAGCGCGACGGCGTCGGGGAGCGAAAGCCCGGCGGGCACGTAGCCGTTCAGCTCGTCGTGGGCCGATGTCTGGTCGGTGACCAGGTCGGGGCGCGCGCCGCGCCGGTAGATCTCGGGAAGCAGCTCCGCGGCATTGCCCACCAAACCAACCGAGAGCGGCCGCAAGCCCCGCACGGCCTCCTCCACCCATCGGAGCGCCTCGTCGAGCGAGGTGGTGCTCTTGTCCACGTATCGGGTCTCGAGCCTCCGCGCGACCCGGGCCGGATCGACTTCGATCGCGAGGCAGACCCCTTCGTTCATCGTGACCGCGAGCGGCTGCGCGCCGCCCATGCCGCCCAGGCCGGCGGTCAGCGTCCACCGCCCGCGAAGCGATCCGTTCCAATGGCGGCGGGCGGCCGAGGCAAAGGTCTCGTAGGTGCCCTGGAGAATCCCCTGGGTACCGATGTAGATCCAGGACCCGGCGGTCATCTGTCCGTACATCGTGAGCCCCTTCGCTTCGAGCGCGCGAAACTCATCCCACGTCGCCCATGCCGGGACGAGGAGCGAATTCGCGATCAACACCCGCGGGGCCTCCGGATGCGTGCGCGCGACGGCCACGGGCTTTCCCGACTGGACGAGCAGCGTTTCATCCGACTCCAAATCTCGGAGCGAGCGCACGATCGCGTGAAAATCGGGCCAGGAGCGCGCGGCACGCCCGGTGCCGCCGTAGACGACGAGCTCTTGCGGCTTCTCCGCCACTTCGGGGTCGAGGTTGTTCTGAAGCATGCGCAGGGCGGCCTCCTGATGCCACCCCTTGCACGAGCGGTTCGGCCCTCGGGGGGCGCGAACCGGCTCGGCCGGCGGCTCCCCCAAGAGCGGGTTGCCCGCCGGCGCGGCGGCTGCCCGATTCATTTCTCTCCCCCCTTCCGAGTTCTCACGCGCTCGCTCCCAGATGCCGAACGCCGGCCGCGTCCGCGGCCAGGCCACCCTCGATCCACCCATCCAGCGCCGCGAGATCCTGATCCTGCCTCCGGTCCTCGGCCAGCGGCGGGACCAGTTTCCGCACCCCCTGATGGAGGCGCTCCAACGGCGCGCTCGAGCGAAGCGGGCGGAGGAACTCGATCCCCTGGGCCGCGCAGAGCAGCTCGGCCGCCACGATTCGGCGCACGTTTCGCACGAGCGTGAGCGCTTTCATCGCGGCGTGCATCGCCATGCTCACGTGATCTTCCTGGCCCGCCGAGGTCGGAATCGAGTCGATGCAGGCCGGCTGGGCGAGCATACGATTCTCCGCCACCAGCGACGCCTGGAGGTACTGGACGATCATGAGCCCCGAGCTCACGCCGGGCTCGGCGCAAAGAAACGCCGGCAGACCGCTCTTCTCGTGGTCGAGGAGGAGAAACGTGCGGCGCTCCGCGATGGAGCCGACTTCCGCCATACCGATCGCGAGAACGTCGAGCGCCTGCGCCACCGGCTGTCCGTGAAAGTTGCCGGCCGAGAGCACCTCTCCCGAATCCGGAAAGCAGAGCGGATTGTCGGTCACGCTGTTCACCTCGGTCAGGAGCGCTTCGCGGGCGAAGCGGACCGCGTCGATCGACGCCCCCAGCACCTGGGGCGCGCATCGAAACGAATACGGATCCTGGACCCGTCCGCACCCCGCGTGGGACGCGACGATGGCGCTCCCCGTGAGGAGGTCCGCGATCAGGGCGGCCGAGTCGACCTGCCCGCGATGGGGGCGGAGCGCGTGCACCCGGCGATCGAACGGCTTCACCGACCCCCGAAGCGCCTCCACGGAGAGGGCGCACGCCGCGTGCGCGGCGCGGAGAACCTCCAGGCCCTCGAGGAGCGCCTGGAGACCCACCGCCGTCGCGGCCTGCGTCCCGTTGATCAACGCTAGCCCTTCTTTGGCGGCGAGCGGCAGCGGCGCGATCCCCGCCTCCCGATAGTGGTCGGCGGCGGGCGCCGGCCGGCCCGCGCGACGAATCTCTCCCTCGCCGATGACGCCCAGCCCCAGGTGGGCGAGCGGGATCAGGTCGCCGCTCGCGCCCAGCGAGCCCCGACTCGGCACGACCGGAAGGAGGTCGTGCTCGAGCATGGCCACGAGATGCTCGAGCAGCTCCAGGCGCACGCCGCTCGCGCCGGCCGCGAGCGAATGCGCGCGAAGCGCCAGCATGAGCCGGACCGCGGGCCGCTCCAGCTCGGGCCCCGCGCCCGCCGCGTGGCTGCGCAGCAGATTGACCTGAAGCCGTGCCAAGTCGGCGTCGGCGATCCGCACCGACTTGAGCGCGCCGAACCCGGTGTTGACGCCGTAGACCGGGTCCTTACCCCGGACCGCCTTTTCGATCAGGGCTCGCGCGGGCTTCACCCGCTCGCGGGCCGTGGGGGAAAGGGCCGCTGGCGCGCCCTCGGCCAGAGCGCGAAGGATCTCTAGATCAAGAGGCGCGCCGCCCAGCTGAACCGGTGGCGCCGTCACGCCGGACACGCGGTGGGCTCCTCCGCGAACCACCGTGCGACGCACTCCACCACGCCCTCCGGCGTCCGCTCGACCACCGCGCTGCCGGGAAGCACAGCCCGAAACTGCTTGCCGTACCCGGCGCGCGCGATGCGCGAGTCGGCCACGACGACCGCGCCGCGATCCGCGGCGGTCCGGATCAACCGCCCGATGCCCTGGCGGAATCGGAGAACCGCCTCCGGCAGCAATAGGTCGCGGAACGAGTCACCGCCGCTCTGCTCGATCTGCTCCGATCGGGCGGCGATCACGGGATCGGTGGGCACCGAGAAGGGCAGCCTCGCGACGACCAACACCTCGAGCGCCGCGCCCGGAAAATCGACGCCCTCCCAGAACGACGCCGCCCCCAGGAGCACCAGGCCCGCTCCCTCGCGAAATTCGTCGGCGAGTGCCCCCGCCGCCTCGCCGGGACTCTGACGAAGGAGCCCCACCCCAGCCTCGGCGAGCGGCGCCTGGATCCGCTCGGCCAGCTCGTCCAGCATCTGATACGAGGTCAGGAGGACGAGGGTGTTCCGTCGCACCTCGGTCGCGAGGCCGACGACGACCGCCGCCAGCCGCTCGACAAAATCGGGATCGGTCGGCTCCGGACCCTGGAAGACCGCGCTCCGAACCTGGCGGTCGAGGGCGAAGGGAGAGGGAAGGCAGGCGGTCTCGACCGAGTCGGTTTCCAGCCCGAGCCCGTCCAGAAGCCGCGCGAATCCGTCCCCCGCGATGAGCGTGGCCGATGTCAGAAGCGTCCGCTCGCAAAGGGAGAAGAGCTGCGTGCGGAGCGCGTCGCCGACGCGGAGAGGCCGACGATTGAGTCTCGGGGCCCCTCGCTCGTCCCGGTCGACGTAGAAGGCCGCGTCTCGCTCCTCCGAGCGCGTCACCGCGCGCAGAGATTGCTCGAGCTCGATCCACGCCGCCTGGCGGGACCTCGTTTCCTCCACCGCATCCGAGGCGTCGGGCCGGAGAGTGCCGGGCGGAGCTCCCTCCGCCGCGTCTGCCGCCGCCTCGAGCGCGCGGGAGAGGCTCCCCATCGACGCGATCAGCTGGTCGAGCGCGGCGGGGCTGACCGAGAGCCAATCGGTCTCGCGCGTCAGGCGGGCGGACGAAGCCCCGTCCGGGAGGAGTCGCTCGAGGTCGCGGGCGAGCGCAACGGAATTCTGGAGCACCGGCCGGATCGCCGCGTCGGCGTCTGCGATTCTGGCCGCCACGTCGCCCCGATCCCGCCGCCGAAGGCCCCTCACAAGCATCCGAAGCGCCCCGCCGCGGGCGTCGGTGCGCGCCGCCAGGCGGCCCAGGTCGGTGGGGCCGAACGACGCGCCGAACTGCTCGCGCGCCACTCGCTCCAGATGATGGGCCTCGTCGAGGATGAGCGCTCCCGCCTCGGCCACCAGGCTCTGCCTGAGCCCGGCGTCCGAGAGAAGGAGCGCGTGGTTCACGATGACGATGTCGGCCTTTCGCGCTTCGCGCCGCGCGAGCTTGGAGAAACAGCCGCTCTGCGCGTCGCACCCGCTCGCGGCGCAGAAGAGCGCGTCGGACGCGATCTCGATGGCAAGCGCCGTAGGAAGAACGACGCCCAATGCGCGAAGCTCCGTCAACTCTCCGGTCGCCGTCTGCTCCATCCACCGCTCCAGCCTCTCGAGCACGGAGGTCGTCGAGCCCGAACGAGGCGAAGAGCTGGCGCTGCGCCAGCCGAGCGCGGGCGCGCCGGCGACAGAGGTAACTTCCGCGCCCTTTGAGCATGGAGACCCGAAGCGGCGACCCCAGCGCGCGCATCGCCAGCGGGACGTCGCGCGTGAGGAGCTGGTCTTGGAGCGCCTTGGTGTGGGTGCTCACGACGACCGGCCCGGTACCCCGCGACGCGCCGCAAGAGCGCGGGCAGGAGGTAGGCGAGCGATTTGCCGATCCCGGTCGGCGCCTCGACCGCGAGAACGCCGCCACGGTCGAGCGCCTCGGTCCAGAGCGAGGCCATCTCGAGCTGCCCGGGCCGCCGCTCAAAGCCCGGGACGAGGTGCCCCAGGCGCTCGAAGGCTGCCCGAAGTGGTGCGCGTAATGTGGTGTCGGATGGGGTCATGGGATCGGACGGGGCTCGTCGCTCCGACCCTACGGGAGGCGATTCGGGAAGTCAACGAGCGGCCCGCTCGAGCCCCGCTTCCCTCAGCGCCGCCCGAAACTTCGATTCGTCCCACGTCGCCACGCCGAGCGATTTCGCCTTGTCGCGCTTCGACCCGGGCTCCTCTCCGACGATCACGGCGTCGGTCTTCGCGCTCACCGAAGAAGTGACCCGCCCGCCCCCGGCCTGGATGAGCCGCTCCGCCTCCTCGCGCGGGCATTTCGAGCGTGCCGGTCAAGACGAATGTCTTGCCCGCGAACGGCCCGCTCGTCGCGGCACGGGGCGAAAGGGCGCGCCCTTTGACGCCGCGCTCCTCGAGTCTCTTGACGAGCGCCTTCCCCTCCTTCGAGCGAAAGAACGAGACGACGCTCGCTGCGATTTCGGGCCCGATGCCGGGAATGTCTTGATGTCTCTCCTCGTCAGCCTCCGCGATCGCCCGAAGCGAGCGGTAGCGCTCCGCGAGAAGGCGCGCGACGGTGTTGCCGACGTGGCGGATTCCTAGCGCGGTGATCAGCCGATCGAGCGGTGCCTCCTTGCTCGCGCGGATCGCCCGGACCAGGTTGCTGGCGGACTTCTCCGCCATCCCGTCGAGCTTGGCGAGCTGCTCCACGGTCAGGTCGTAGAGATCGGCCGGATCTTGGACCAGCCCCTCGTCGACCAGCTGGTCGACGGTCTTCTCGCCCAGCCCCTCGATGTCGAGCGCGCCCCGGCTCGCGTAGTACTGGATGCGGCGCCGCACCTGCGCCGGGCAGTAGAGGTTCTCGCAGCGCACCGCCGCCTCGTCCTCGTCCTGCGCGAGCGGGCTCCCGCAGACGGGCACGAGTCGGGGCATGACGAACTTGGGACCGCGCCTGCGATCGGAGGGAACGACCCGAACGACCTTGGGGATCACCTCGCCGCCCTTCTCGATCACGACGCGGTCCCCCTCCCGGATGTCCTTCCGTTCGATCTCGTCCTGATTGTGGAGTGTGGCGCGGCTCACCACGGTGCCGAGCAGCAGGGTGGGCTCGAGGATGGCCACCGGGGTCACGACGCCGGTGCGGCCCACCTGGAGCTCGATCTTCGAGAGCGTGGTCTCCGCCTCGTGCGTGCCGAACTTGTAGGCGATCCCCCACCGCGGGCTCTTGGCGGTCGATCCGAGGCGGGCCGCCTCGCGCAGGTTGTCCACCTTGATCACAAGCCCGTCCGCCCCGTAGGGCAGCGCGTCTCGCCTCGTCTCCCAGCGCTCGCAGAGCTTCCGTACCTCTTCGAATCCTTCGGCCCTCGCGTTGTCGGGATTGACCCGCAGGCCGAGCTTGGCGGCGTAGCCCAGCGCCTCCCAGTGCGTCTCCACGCCGTGCCGCTCGGCGTGAACCAGCTGGTAGATGAAGATCTGAAGCGGCCGGCGCGCGACCTCGGCCGTGTCTAGGGTCTTCAAACTCCCGGTCGTCGCGTTTCGGGGATTCATGAACGCCTTCTCCCCTTCCTTCACGCGCCGCTCGTTCAACCGGTCGAACGCCCGCCGCTCCATGTAGACCTCCCCCCGAACCTCGAGACGGTCGGGCAGAGCGCGTCCCGCTAGCTTGAGCGGAATGGAGCGGATGGTGCGCAGATTCCCCGTGATGTCGTCCCCCTGCTCGCCGTCTCCCCGGGTCAGCCCCTGCGTGAAACGCCCCCGGTCGTACCGGAGATGGACCGCCACCCCGTCGACCTTCGGCTCCACGACGTAACCCACGACTTCCTGACCCAACCCCTTTCGCACGCGGGCGTCGAATTCCGCCAGCTCTTCGAGGGAGTAGGTGTTGTCCAGGCTGAGCATCGGCGCGGAGTGACGGACGGTGGGAAACCCCGGAAGGAGACCGCGCGCGACGCGGGACGTGGGAGAGTCGGGATCGGCGAGATCGGGGTGCGCGCGCTCCAGATCCAGGAGCTCTCGCATCATCGCGTCATACTCGCGGTCCGATATTTCCGGCTCGCCGAGGACGTGATATTTGTGATCGTGCCGCTCGATTTGTTTCCGGAGCGACTCGACTCGTTGGGCCGTACTAGGGCTCACCAGCTGCTCGCGTATCGCACATGGACGGTCGCCTCGCGGAGTGCGGCGCCGGGCGAAAGGCCGAGCTCGAGGCCGGCCACGCCGGAAGCCACCGGGGTCTTGATGCCCGCACCGTATCCCAGCTCCCATCCATCGCTCAACTCCGTTCGCGCGAGGGAGGTCGACGCGCCCGGAGCGGCGACGACGCCCGAGGAGAGCGGGGCGTCGAGCGAATGACGAGCGGCGTCGAGGAAGACGTAGGCCCGCCCCCCTTTCGGATCGGTGATCCAGCGCTGCTCGAGGTTCACGCCGAAGATCCGGTTTCCGGCGAAGGCACGATCCCGGTGTCCGCGGAGTCCCTCGCTCCCGCCGAGGTAGAGCAGCTCCTCCGCCGGGAAGTCACCGCCGCGGAGCGTCACCTGCTCCGCGTGGAAGGCGCCGTAGAGCACCCGCGGACCGCCCAGGGACGCCGCGGCGGCGAGCGAGGCCGCCCCGCGGAGGACCGGACGGTGCGCCTCGGGTAGGCCGGGGTAACGCTCGGTCCGGTTTCCCGCTTCCCCGCGGAGCCCCGCGGAGATCCCGCGCGTCGGGCTCTGCTGCGGCGCCAACCCTTGCCACTCCAGCTGCCCCCCCACCGACCACGTTTCGCTGGAGCCGCGCCCGTACCCGGAGTAGACGCTCCCGGTGTGCGCGAACGCCATGGCTGCGCGCGCCCGGGCCAATGGGCGTCCTCCCAGCGCGAGCGCCCACCGCGTCTGTGTAAAGAGCGAATCGGCGACGTCCGCGTCGAGGGAGAACGAACCGTCGATCGGGCGACCGAGGAGCGCCGGCTCGCGGTAGTGGAGCGCGTAGGTCGCCCTCCCATCCCCCAGCCCGGCCCACCGCGCGCCCGCGCTCCGGCCGCTCCCGCCGATGTTGCCCAAGCCGAGGTCGATCAGACCGGTGACGCCGCCGCCCTTGGCGATGCCGAGCGCCCCCTCGAAGCGGCTCGTGTTCGTCTCCTCGACGGGGATGACGATCCGGGCTCGGCCCGGCTCTCGCCCGGGCAGGATCCGCGGGTCGCCCACCGTCGCGAAGAGATCGCTGCCCGCCAGTCGCTCGCGGCCCTCGGCGAGAAGCGTCGGCGTGAGGGTGCGCCCCGCCTTGAGACCCGAGATCGACGCCGCGGCGTCGGGGCGGGTCGCTGTGGCGCCCGGAATCTCAAGCGCCTCGATGGTCACCGGAGGGCCCGGAGCGACGCTCAAGTAGACGCGAGCCGCTTCGCCTTCGGTGACGATCGAATCGAGCGCGACGGTCGCCGCATAGCGCCCCGACGCGACCGCCCCATCCCGAATGGCCGCCATTCCAGAAGCAATCGCGGCCGGCGTGGCCGCGCCGTTTGATCCGCGATCAAACGCGCGCGCCGCGTCGGGCACATGGTCGGGGCTCGAGAAATGCACGACCGCGATCGCGCGGACCGCGCTCGCGGCCTGGCCGGGGTGCTCGCCGGTTGGCGCGATGGGAGTGGGCGAGATCATCGAGAGGGTCGAGGCCCCCGGCGTCGATCCGCTCCCGTCGACGATCGCGAGTCGAACCGTCGCGTCGTATCGGCCGAGCGCGAGCAGGAGATCGCGCAGGTGGGTCGCCAGCGTCGTCAGCTCCGCGCGCGTCCAGAGCCGGCCGATCGACCCTCCCGCGCCGAGCGTGACCGAGAGGAGGGAATCGGGAATCCCCGAAACCGCGAGCGAATACCGCGCCGAGCCATCGGCCGCGCCCGACGCGACGGCGGGCCCCGCCGAAGTCGGCGCCGGAATCATCGGGAGGAGAAGCCAGGCTCCCATCAGACACGTGCGAATCGCGCGCATCAGAACGACCCCTTCAACTCGAAGCGCCCCGTGTAATACCCCTCCCGGCCGGGCGACTTGAAACCGGCCCAGGAGAGGGAGAGCGACACCTGATCTCGCAGGCGACACTCCCCAAGAAAGTCGTAGTCGACGCGGCTTCCGACAACCGGCGGCGCGTAGAGCCCGGGGGGCGCGTAGACTCCTTGCTGAGCGCTCCATCCCCAGAGCGCGCTGCCGTCGAGCCGAAGCCGCGCCCCCGCGGCATAGCGAGCCGTCGGCCCGACCGACCAGAGATCGAAATATCCGCCGTTCGTCATGTCGACGTCGCGCCGCTGGCGCGAGAGCATGGAGAGAGTCCAATCCCGCCGCAGCTCCCGGGAGACCTCGAGCTCGAACCCGCGCCCCCGAAGCTCGGCGCGAAGCTCCTCTCCCGTTTCCACGCGCTCGATCGACTGGAGCGAGTGGTTGTACGCGGCGCTGGCCGAAGCGCGCAGCCGCCCCGGGAGCGGATGGCGCACGCTGAGCCGGCTGTCGAGGCCTTCCCGACGCGTCCGAAGCGCGTCGATCTCTCCGTTTTGGTCGCGGCTCACGCCCACCTCCGCCCTGGCGTCGTATCGCCCTCGAGGCGGGACGTACTCGAGCGTCTGGCGCGCGCTGAGGTTGCCGCGCACGGTGCTCCCTGGGTCCAGGTAGCTCGATGGAGTGAGCGCGTGGTCGAGCCGGCCCAGGGGAAGCGTGGAGAGAGTCTCCAGCCGCAAAAACGAACTCCCGCCGATTCCGCGCCAGGCAGCCTTCTTGACGCCGGGCTTCTGCGCCGCGCGCCCGGGGTAGGTGTCGAGCCGAAGCTGAACGATGGCGCGCGAGCGGGTCGCCAGGGCTCCGGTCGAGGTGACCAGCTCGTAGCCGCCGCCCAGGCGGGGATTCCCGAATGCATCGTAGGAGCCGCCGCCGGAACCGGCGGGCATCAGCTGGCGGACGAGCGCCGATTCGCGGAGCTGCGTGACGTCGTAGCGAAGCTCGGAGGTGACCGGCGCGCCGGGACGGCCCGCGAGCACGGCGAGCTGGGCCAGGTCGGTTCCCTGCGGCCCCGCCACGGACTCCACGCGGCGCCGCGTGAACCCACCGTCGATGGAGAGAGCGGTTCCGGCGCGGGCCGACACTCCTCCATCCCATGTCGTCGCGTGGTCGGCCAGCTCGGGACCGCCAAACTGGACCACCGTCGCCCCTTGGCGCTGCGCATACCCTCCTCGAAGCTGGATCGTCGAGAGCGGCAGGAGCCGAAGCCCGAGCAGGACCTCGCGGCTTGCCCTCGCGTCGACGCTGTCTCCCTCCTGCCCCCGAATGCGCTCCTCGCGCGCGGAGACCCGAGGCAGGACACGGCCCTTCTCGCGCGAGAGATCGAATCCCCAGAGCGATCGCGCGCCTTGATCCGCTCCAAGCGAGTTCCTCGCCTCCTCCCAGTGGAACGAGCCCCCGACGATCGAGTTGATGTTCGCCTGCGCCGCACGGCGCACCGACCGCGACCCGCCGCCCAGGACGCGCTGCCCCAGCTCCCCGCGAAAGCCGAGCGCCGCGCCCGGGTCGTACTGAAGCGCGATCTCCTGCCTGTTCTCCCCGGCGGTTGTCGCGGACTGATTCCACCGCTCTCCAGCGAACGCGGGATCGATCCGATCGAACGACTCGAAGGTCTCGCCGGTGGAACGGATCAGGGCCTCCGCCCGGAGCGATCCGAGCCGCGCACCGCCGATGCGGACCTGACGCGGGTCGAGCCGCGCCGAGAGGCGGGCCGCCCCGCCGGCGTTGTCGCCGTCGTCGCGCGAGGAGAGGGCGTTTCGGTCGAGGTCGGAGCGGGCTGCCTCCGCTTCGAGGGAGAGAGAGCTGAAGAGCCGAGCCGTTCCGCCAAAATCCATGAGCCGGCGCGAGCTCGGCACCGCGATGGCGCGGCCGGGAACGTACGAGCCCAGGTTCTCGCCGCGATACCGGTAGAAGCGCGAGCCGTCGACCGCCAGCGTGTCGCCGTAGGCGCCGCGTCCCGGACCGACGCTCGCGAATTCGATTTCGTAATCTCCATGAGTGGCCCCGAGGTAGACCCAGTGCGGGCTCGCCGCGTTGGATTCATCCCAGACGTAGCTCCCTTGCCCGGGCCCCGCGTAGCGGACGCCGCTCGGGAGCTCGACCGCGGCGGAATCGCCCAGCGCGCTCAACGCGGCGCGATCCTGCGCGGTGAGATCGACCCCCATCGGATTCTTGGGATCGTCCCCTTCGTGCACGTAGCTGGCGTACCACGAGCCCCGCCCTTGGCTCCCGCCCTGCGTGGTCGCGGCGTAGAGGCTCCGGCGATAGCGGCTCGTCGCGCTCTCGAAATCGACGCCGATCCGGCTCTGCGCGGTGATGGGATGGCGAACGGTGAAGGTCACGGTCCCGGCGCCGTAGTCGACGACGTAGTCATCATCGGCTCCACGCTTGAGCCGCACGCCGTCGAGCCAGACCACTTCGGATCCGGCCACCACGCCGGGCGCGTCCGCCGCCAACGACCGGCTGACGAGCGGATACGGCCCCTGGCGGCCTTCCTCGCCTTTGAACTCCAGCGTCTGTTTCTCCCCCTTCGCGCTCGCCGCGGCCACATTCCAGCTGGCGCCGCCGGCGCGGGCCGCGCCTCGAACTCCTTCCAGGTGGCGCGACAGGCGCGCGAACTGACCGGGCATCCCGTCGAGGAAGAAGTCCCCCATGGTGGCCTCCGCCCTCGAGGAGCGGATCTGGAGGGAGAGACGGTCGAGGTCCTCCAGCTCTCGGCTCGACCCATCCGGCTCGAATGGGAGCTGCCGGTCGCTGAGCATGGCCGCCACCTCCACGTCCCCCGCCACGCGGCCGCGGACGGTGAGGTCGAGCGATTGCTCGAGGGAGGCGCCGCGATTCTTCCCCACCTCGACGCTCACCGATTTGAGCCCGCTGAACGTGATGCCGTCCCCGGGCGCCGCGTACGCCCCGGATGGCGGGGCGGATGCCGGACGAACCGCGACCGTCGGGAATCCCTGGAGGATCGTGCTATCGGCGCGAGCGGAGGCGTCGCGATCGAAGCTGAGCGGGCCGGCCGCCCGAAGCGAGAGGAGCGATGGCGACCGTCGGACCGGGAAATCGATCACCACCGTGTCGGAGGCCGACTCCTCGCCGCCGGGATGGAGCGTGGGTACCGGGCGCGCCAGGGTGGCTTCGGGTTCAAGGCAAGCGCCGGCCGTGAGAACCCCGGCCGCCCAGGCAACGAAACCCATCGTGGCGCGAAGGGTCACGGGGCGCGCTCCCGGTCGATGGCCAGGATCTGGATCTCGCCGCGCTCCGGATCGGCGATCGCGATCCGATCGAGCCTGCACACCGCGAGCGCCGCCGGACGCCACGGTGACTTCGGCCCGCCGAGCGACCGGGCGAGTACCCGAGCTCCGTCGGGGTCATAGACCTGGATGCGTTGGCCCTCCACGTCGGACACGTAGAGGAATCCCGCCGCGTCGGCTCCCAGATCGCTCAGTGAGGCGGCCCCCGAGGAATCGGTCACCGACACCGCTCCCACGAGGCGGCCGCTGGCGTCGAACCGGCGGAGCGCGGCCGCGTCGGCGTCGTACACCCATCCGCCCCTGGAGGGCAAGAAGGCGGCCGACGCAGGGGTCCCGATCGAATCCTCCGGGGTCAAGAATCGCGACCGGCGGGCGCGCTCGAGCCGCTCGTCCAAAGGCACAAGATCCCGCTCGCGAGCCGCCAAGAGCCAGAGCGCCCCGAACGGGTCGACCAGGAGCCTCGCCGCGGGAGCGAAGGCCTCCGGGGCGACGTCGGCCCCCATCGTGCGCGCCGCGAGGAACCGCCCCGTCACGTCGAAGGCGATGATGGCGCTCTTTCCCCGGTCGAGTACCAGGAGCGACTGGCGCGAATCCAAGACGAAGTCCGAGGGGAGCGAGAAGGACGCGGCGTCCTCTCCGTAGCCGCCGAGGTCGAACACCGGGATACCGCGAGGGTCGAGTTTGATGACGCGTCGGCTCAGCTGATCGAGCACGTAGAGGTTCCCGTCGACGTCGAAGATGAGGCGAGAGGGCCGGGGAACTCCGAGTGCCGCGAGCCGTGCGCGGTCGAGAATCAGCTCCGTGCGGAGCGCGCGAGGGCGCCCTGGCGACGCCTCGCGGGCGATCGGCGGCGCGGCGTCGGCGAAGCTGTGGAACAGTGCCGCGAAGAGGAGCGACGCTGCGAGAGCGCTGGTGAGATTGGAATTCGGGCCGCTCATCGATACCCTCAGCTCGTGGCGCGCGGCCGAGCCGTAGGAGCGGCTAGAACCGGCGCTGGATTACCAGTCTCCCGGACCCGTCGGCAGCGGTGTCGGCGTAGAGTCGATACTCGGGGACGCTGTTCCTCGATTGCGCTTCCTTCGACGCCTTGTGGCGCAAGAGCTGCACGTCGATCACGCTCACGACGCGATTCAGGATGGCCGCGGCGAACGAGTACTGGGCATGGTTGTAAGCCCGATTGGCGTTCTGACGGGTCGTCACGTAGGTATCCTGGAGGACCGTCGAGGTCCAATCCCAGGCGCGATCCCCCGTCGGCAGCTGCTGGGCCACGAACGCGTCTTGGGCCGCCGGATCGTCGGGGTACGTATCCCTTGCTTCCCTCCGGAGATCCTCTTCGTAGCTTCCCGGCCCGGATCCGCTGGAGGTCTGGTACTGGCCGACGAGATGCCAGTAGTCGTCCGACTCGCTCGTCACGCCGACCCCCGCGTTGAGGTTGGCCTGCTCGATGTAGTCGTCCTCGCGAATGTTCCCCGCGACGGTCCAATAGATAAAGCTCGTCCAGATCAGGCCCTCCGCGATGAAAAACCCCGTAGCCCGCCCCTTTTCGCCCATGGAGAGCTCACCCATGCCCGGGAGGAGGAGGGAGTACAGAAGGGCCTTCTTGCCTTCGCCCTTGGGGGAGGCGCCGGCGTCCGCGGTGGCGGGGTCGTCCGCGGCGGCCGCCATGGAGGAGGCGAGGTATGGCCCGGACGGGAGACCGCCGTCGTAGAGCGTGGCCAGAGGGGGCCAGTCGCTCGAGGGGCGCGCCACGTCGGCCCGCACCGGCGAGGCCGCCACGGCCAGCAGCAAGAGAAGCGCGGCGCGCGAAACGCTAGAGACGTTTCGTGAGTTCAAGACCGACGCCATTTTCGCTGCTGAAGGGCTTGGAGTGCATCCGGATGTAGAGCTGCGTGTCGGTGCTCAAGTCGACCGCTTTGCCTTTCTTCTTCATGAGCCGCAGCACGTCGACGGCGCTCACGATGCGGTTCACGAACGCGACCAGTACCGCGTAGTGCGCGTTCTTGAAGAAATTATTGCTGTCGGCGCGGATGCCTCGATAGTAGTTCTTGTTCGCCGAGTTGTTCGTGCTGGCATTGTAGTCGTCCCAGCCGCCGAAGTAGGTCGGGATCTTTCCGATGTCTTCATAGTACTGCTGGGTGTTGTTTTCGCGAAACTCGAGGATGAGGCTATCCTCCGGCGATCCCTGGCATCCGCACTGGGAGATCCACGTGGCGTAGTCCCAGTGGCCGTCCGCATAGGCCTCGAACTCATCCTCCTTGGTCGTCCCGCGGTCGTGATAATAAAAGTAGGTGATCCAGGTCAACCCCTCGATCCCGATATTCACCCAGCCGCGCTTGTACCCCGCGTACAGGTGCCCGGTCCCCGGAATCGCGAGGCTGTAGAGGAAGGCCTTCGCCCTCGACTTCTCGGCCTCCGGCGTCTCGGGCGGAGGAGGACGGAGCGAGTCGTAGGGAGCGACCGGCGGATTGGTCGCGTGGGCGGTGTCAGGCTCGGCGATCGATCGTTGGGCCAGGAGAATTTCGCTGGGGGTTATTTCCGGCAGGTCCAGGACCCCCGCCCGCGCCGGAGGCGCCAGGGAGGTCGCGAGTGTCAGGCCGAAAACGAGCGCGGGAACGAAGCGGAAACAGGTCAGGATGTGGGTCCCTTGCGCCGGGCTGAAGTGTCTCTCAAACAATGGTTTATTGTACCTTGGAAGGGGCTCACCTGACAACCGCGAACTTCTGGAAGGCGACGTCCGTGGAGCCTCCCCGCCGGGCCTCGACGCGCACTAGATATACCCCGCTCGCAAGCTTTTGGAGCCCGATTCTGGCCACATTTTCGGCCGGATTCGGTGGTGGGTTGAGCCTTAACACCTCTCTTCCCGTCGGGTCGATCACCCGGATGATGACCTCCGTCACGTCGGCGCCCAGGGTATAGGCAACCCCGATCTCATCCCCTCGCGCGGGGTTGGGGTAGCAGTAGACCGAGCCGGAGGCGATCGCCGAGGCGGTGGTGGCCGCGGCGGCGAGGTAGCTGTCGTCCAGGACCGAGGTGCGGCGGCGGTTCCCCGCGTATCCCAGCCACGGGTTCTTCGGGGAGACCCCGTCCCTCGAGAGCAGGGCGCTATCGGCGCGCGCCGCGAGCTGGTACCCGCCCAGGCTGCCATTGAATCCGCCGCCCGCAATCAGGTGCAGCCAGGCCGGCCCCGGTGGATTGGGAGGCAAGTCGGCGCCGTTCCATGTGAGAAGAAGCGGCGTGTCGTCCCCCGCGCCAGGGACCGAAATCGGCCAGCCCGTCGTGGCCCGCCCGTCGGGCTCGAGCGAGATCAGGATCCCGTTCTCGAGCGCGAAGAGCGCCTCGGGCAATCCATCCCCATCCACGTCGCCGAGGATGGGTGAACCCGTGCCGCCGACGGCCCCTGTACCGTAGCGGGCCGGAAGCGAGACCGGCCATCCCTGAAGCTCGATGCCGTTTCGATTCCATCGATGGGCGTTGCCCGCCCTGTCGACCGCGACAATCTCCGGGAATCCGTCGCCGTCCATGTCGCCGGCCGCGACGGTGCCCGAGAGCCCCGAAATCACCGTGACCGGCCACCCCGATAGCTCCTTCCCCGTGAGGTCGTAGCAGTGAATCGTCGAGGTCTGTGGGTCGGCCACGACCAGCTCGAGGTTGCGATCGGCGTTCCGGTCGAGGTCGAGCCCGAGAAGCGTCGGCGCGAATCCCGATCCCCCCGTGCTCCAATGCGCGTGAAAACGGCCCGGGTCCTTGCTCGCCGGATCCTCGATCCGGATCATCCCGTTTCGAAGGGCGTAGGCGATGTGGAAGCCTCCCGCCCCCGTGAACCGGCCCACCGCGAGATTGCTCGAGACGTCGGAGACGACCGGAAGACCACCCACGAGCAGCGTGTCGGAGACCGCCGAGACCAGCGGGGCGACGCCGCTGTCCGACGGCGCGATCGCGAACACGCGGCCGTCGCTCGCACCCACCAGCACCGACCCGCTGGGCGCCGTGCTCGCCGGTGCGAGCACCGGGGGCGTGACCGCCACGACGCCGGGCGAAGCCGGATCCAGGGTCGGCGGCCAGCCAAAGAGCGGAATTGAGGTCGCCGAGGTCCGCGGGGCAGGTTGGAACGCGTAGACCCCGCCATCCATACCGGTCGCCACCACCGCCGCCCCGTGCGTCGGCGCGAGGGGAGCGCTATGGAAGAGGCTGTCGGCGAAGAGCACCGCGCCGCGGATCTTGGAAGGCAGCACGGCCCACTGGCCGTCGGTCCGGGAGGAGTAGTAGGACGAGCCGTCGGCCATCCAGGCGAAGATCAGGCTGTCCGCGGAGGCCACCACCGACCTTCGCCCGTCGTGCCGGAGGCTCCCGTACGTGGGCGCGATTCCGTTCAGCTCATGATCCGCGTTGGCGGGCCACCCCGAGAGGCGCCACTCGGAGTCGATCGTGAGGGTCATGTCCACCGCGGGCACCGACGTGACCGTGAGATCGATGTGGCTTCGCGCGCCGTCGTTGGTTCGGGCCGAGGGATTGCTGTCGTCGTTCAACCGCGTGTGGTTGCCGACGAAATAGGGGTCGAAGGCGCCGCCGAAGAAGTAAGCCGAGTTGGGATCGCCGATGTCCGCGATCCCGTCGGCCTCCATCAAGCGCACCCCGCGGCGATCCGGATTGGAGTTGATTCCATTGTCCGGGTTCCCGTTCACGCCGCAGATGTAGGTCGAGTCGGTGATCGGCGTGCAGATCACGGTCTCGTCGATGTGCCAGACGAGAATCCCCTGGCCCGGCAGCAGGAAGTCGTACTCCCGATCCCCCAGCGAATCGCTCGGAACGACGGGCGAGGTACCGGGGCCGAGGATCACGTGCGACGTGGAGTCGCGGTCCAGGTAGACCGTGTTGTCGCCGTTCAAATCCAGCTGGCGATTCTCGACGAGGAGATACTCGTCGGCGCCGAGCGGAACCTTGAGGAGCCGGCTGTCGAGCTGGGTCGATCGCAGGGAGGTCGCGAGCGAGGGGCCCGGGTCGACGGTCGTGATCCCGTCGGGCCAGAGCACCGACTTGCACCAGGGATCGAGGCTGACCGGCATGACGCCGCTCGCCTCGACGATGGCGCCCGTGCGCGAATCCTGGATCAAGGTCGAGAGGAGATACCCCGAATCCATGTTGCTCCAGACCCCGACGGCCGGGAAGAAGGTGTTGATGTCGTAGAGGTCGGGGAGCCCCTGGGTGTGGCCGAACTCGTGGGCCAGGGTGCCGTTCAGGGCGCCGTTGTACCCGTCCTGCGTCTCCGATTCCGGCATCACCATGCCGCCGTGGACCCCGACGGCCCCGCCGTTCACCGGGACCGAATCGAGGAGCCCGATCTGGAACGTCGGGATGTCCCGCTGGCTGTCGCCATTGATGTCGGCCTGGTAGTCGGAGCCCGCGTGGAAGAGCACGACCACGTCGAAGTTTCCGAACGGAATCGAGTCGGCCTGGTCCGCCGCCATGATTCCGTCGCGGAAAAACAATTGCGCCGACTGATACGAGAGCCCCCCGAGCGTCCAGGGCCCGTAATCCCCCGTGTCCCCCAGCCGATAGGCCGCGCTGTCCGCCTGCGGATAGACGTCGTACTGGACGACGAGATTCCCGTAGGACTGCTTGTGCCAGTAGCGCGCCATCGCCTCCAGGTGGGAGAGGAAGAAATTCCGGTCGTGGGGAGGCGGGTCGATCACGATGCCCAGCGCCGAGCCGTCACGGAGGTCGAAGCGCCCGTCCGGGGTGGTCGTCTGGGAGCCGAGCCGATCGGTGTCGAACTCGACCCGGATGCCGAGCACGCGCACCGTGTCGGGGACGCCGACGAACGCGCGCTGCCTCTGGAGCCGACCCATGATGGGCGCCGCGAGCGGCGGGCGCCCCTTGCTGATCCAGGGGGCTCGCCTCGCCGGGCCGAGATGATCCGGGACGGCGCGGCGAAGCGCCAGGCGTCGAGCGGCAAGGGCCTTCGACGACGCCCTCGTCCCGACCGAGGCCGCGGACGAGGGGCGCGTGGCGCGGAGCGCGGCGCGCTCTTGGGCGCGCGGCTCAGGAACGGAAAAAGCCAGGCCCGGGATGAAGGCCTGGCTTCCGAGTGTGCACATCAGGGCCCAGCCGATGAGCCCTGGACGATTTGGCACGGTGCTGGTTCGGCTAGAAGCGGTACCCGGCGGAGAACCGGTTCACGCGGTCGAGGAACTCCGACTGGGGAACGTTGGCGAAATCGAAATGAAATCCGCGATACCCAATTCCAAACCCGTAGGTCATCGCCGTGACGGTCCCGATCGGATCGCTGATGTACCCGACCCGGAGGGCCAGAAGCTGGTTGAATTCATACTCGGCGCCGACGTCCCAGACGTCGATCGCGAGGGTCCGTCCGGGGAGGAGATACCGGGTGGCGTCGGCCGCGAAGAGGAGCCGGTGCACTTCGGATCTCGACCGGCGCGTAGGCGCCGCCGATCTTCACGTTCCGGCCCAGCGGGTCGGCCTGCTCCTGATCGATGTAGGCGATGTCAGGACCGATGTTCGAAAGGGTGGAGCCGAACGACGCCTTCCATTTCGGGATCTTGTAGAGCCACCCGAAATCGGCGGCGAAGGACGTGCCCTGCCCCTGCTGCTGGTCCAGCGTCACGTTTCCCGGGGCGAGGTCGACGCGGATCAGCTTGAGGGCCACGCCAAACCCCATGTTCGGGACGATGTCGGTGCCGTACGCGAGGGTCGGGGCCACCTCGTAGCTGGTGAACGTCCCTATCTCGTTTCCGTCGATATCGGTCGCGGTGCTCTTCCCATAGCTCAGGTAACCGAAGCTGCCGCCGATCCCGCCCAAGCCCTCCACCCGCTGCACGTAGGAGAGATAGGAGAAGCTCACGTCGTCGGCCAGGTCGGGGACCAGGGCCGTGTAGGTCGCGCCCACCTGATGGCCGCGAACGAAGGCCAATCCGGCCACGTTCCACCAGATCGCGTTGGCGTCGTTGGCCACGGCCACCCAGGCGCGGCCCATGCCGTCGGCGCGGGCGCCGGGGGCGATGAGGGTGCACTGCCCGCCGGCTTCAGATTGGGCCAAGGCCGGGCTCGAAGCCCCCAGGAGAAGCGCGAGGGCGAGACAGACGGTACCGATGCGACTCATTCTGAATCCTCCTTCGGACGTAAAAAGAGGGACGCCTGAGCGCCCCCCCAACGGAACAATAATAATATCGAAGAAACGAGTCGAGGTCAAGCGGCGGGCTCCTCTCCTATTTCGTCCGGAGGGCTCGTCCGATCGCCGTTGCCCTGACGCCGGACGGTGTCTCAGCGGTGACTTGGAAGAGGTACACCCCAATGGCCACCTTTTCTCCCACGGAATCGGTCCCGTTCCAGGGCACGTAGTTCTCCCCGGCCTTTCCGTCCACCTGGGTTTCCCAGAGCCTTCGCCCGGCCACCGTCAGGATCCGGATCGTGAGCCGGGCCGGTTGGTTCAGCCGGGCATGGAGATAGGTGTCCTGGGCGAACGGGTTTGGGTAGTTGAACACCTGGTCCAGGGTCAGCGCGGTCGTCGCGCTGGCGGTGGTGAAGACGTCGATCACGAACGATTGGACCGCGACGTTGCGGTAGGTGTCGGACGCGTGCACTTGAAGCACGTGCGCCCCGTCGCCCAAGGCCGGCAGGGTGAAGTCGACCCGCCCCCGCGTGTAGCTCCCGGGATCGTAGCTGAATTGCGGGGTCAGCTCGTACGGCGATCCCCGGTCATCGATGATCACGAAGATGGTGTGCGCGTTGTCGAGGCGGGTCAGGTCCACGCCGCTCGAATCCTCGATCTCGAACGTCAGGCGGTCCCCCGGCCTCAGCGTGGAATCGCTGCCCGCCGGGTAGAAGAGGCGGATCGTCGGGCGCCGTCGCGTCGGTGCGGCTGGACGCTCCCCGGGTAATCCGGATGGAGTCCACGGCGAGCCCGACCCCGCGCCCGCCCGCCGCGCTCAACAGGGCCCGGAGCTTCCCACCCGCCCCCGAAATCCGGCCGTCGACGGGGACCACGAATCGGACCTCGAACGCGCCCCGATCGAGGGAGACCTGGCCCCGATAGATGGCGGGGCCGGGCACTCGGTATTCGCGCCTTTGACCCGAAAAGGGATCGACCTGGGTGCGGACGAAGGGAGGACCCTGGAGCAGCAGATCGACGACCCCCGTGGAGAGCGTGTCGAGGGTCGAATCGGGCATCAGGGCGTGGCCGCGGAGCAAGACCGGGTCGCCCCTCAAGAGGGAATCGAGCGGCCCCTTCTCCCAGGCCCCGCGGCCCCTCGGAAGGGGCGGCGTGAGGCCCGGCTCTCCCAGGAAGCCGTACTTCCGCGTGCTCAAGCTGGAGGTGCTGGCGCGGTCGTTTTTCGCGCGGGCAAAGGCGAGCCCCGCGGTGCGGAGACTGTCGACCCGCGGCTCGAGCGGGAACAGCTCGTCGATGAAGCTGTCGTTCAGCCCGGTGCTCGCGTTGCCAAATACGGCGTCGCTCGCGGCGACCGAGGCCACGGCGCCCCCGTTGGGAAGGGTGAGGAGAATCTCCCCCAATCCCTCCGCGGTCGTCTCGTCAAACTTTCCCACGGTGCAGCTGAAGTAGCCGAAGATGGCCGGGCGGGCGGCGTTCGTGAGGCGCGAGACATCGACCAACCGGAAGACCTGCTCGTCCGCCAGCACGTCCTCCGCGCCATGGCCGATGTAGTCCACCAACCATGCCCCGCGATTGATCTGGGCGATGAACTCGTCCCGTGCCGCGGGCTTGGTCTGCCTCGTCGTATCCGCGAACGCGAAGTCGTTCAAGTAGACCTTCGCCCGATCGATGGGAAAGGGCAGGTGGAACGAGTCCATTCGCTCCATCTGCATCACGTGTTCGTTCCCCAGCGGATCGGGCTGGTCCCGCTTGTTCGCGTCGTCCGCGCAGAGGAGGGCCCTCCCGCGCCACGCGTCGAAATCGGTCGCCCCTTCGTAGACCCGGAGCTTGGTCGTCACCAGGGCCAGCGCCTCGGGCACGTTGCCCGCCGGAAGCCGTCCCACCACGACGTCGGCGAGAATGTCGCGCGGGGCCGTCGAGGAACGAGTAGAAGTCGTCCGAGGTGAACTGGCTCAGCGTCGATGGGTCGTAGTAGTTCGAATAGGTGGGGACCAGGTCCTGGACGCCGGTCCCAAAGTAGTTCTTGGAGTCGAAGGTCGCGTCCCCGAGAAGGCAGACATAGGTGGGGGCCGGCCCCACCCAGTAGCGGGACGCGTAGGCCAGTAGATTCCGGATCGCGGTGGGGGTCGGCCGCCCGGACCCGAACTGGGCGAACACCCGGTCGGTGGTCGCGATCCTCACCCGCGGCGATGCGAACTCCGGGAGCCGCTGCGAGCGATAGACCGCGAGGGTCTCCGCCGCGGCCAGAAACGCCGACGGCGTGATGATGAGGTAGTCGGCGCCATTCCCCGAGTCGAGAAGATCCGAGACCGCGTGCGGGCTGGTCGCCGGTGCGTAGATCGAGATCACCGGAGGCCGCACGGCTCGCGCCAGAGAGACGAGCGAGTAGCGCGGGCGGCGGCCGGGGCCGATGCTGTCCTCCACGGTGAGCGTGAAGTTCGGGGCCGAGCCGGTCCAGGAGCCCGAAGCGAGCTGGATCGGGCTCTCCGGATCGGTGCGGTCGAGGAGCCAGGCGGAGGCGGTATCCCCCACCGACGTGATGGTGTAGTGAACCGGCCCGGCGAAGGAGTCGGGGGCCGCGAACTGGAGCGTGTCGTTGATCGCCAGGAGGCGTCGCGGGTAGGCAATTTCGAACCAGGCCAGATACGACTTATCCTCGCGCGGAGGGAAGTCCGGAGGGGGAAAGAGCGGATCGATCAGGTAGGGCACCTCGATCTCGAGCGTGTCCCGCGATCCGATGGTCAGCCCGGCGCGGACGAGATCCCGGGGCTCGCTCAGATCCCAGCCGGCGGTGTCGGCCAGGACGCGATGCCAGTAGATCCGGGCGACGTGGTCGGCGACGCCGGACCCGATCGAGTTCCCCTGCCCCCACATCCGCACGCGGAACTCACCGGCCCCCCCAGGGTCGGCGCCCGGCAGCTGAAGGATGAACGGCACGCGCGAACCCTGCGAGAAGAGACGGTCAAACCAGCGCTCCCACCGAAGAGGCGGGCGGTAGAGGCTGAATTGCGGGATCCGGTTGTTCTCGAAGTGGACCCGATGGGTCACCCTGGAGTAGACCGTCGCCCCCGGCGTGACCGGAGCCGCGTTTCGAGACGCGATTCGCCGCGGAGACGTCGGCGACGCGCCCGCGCCCCACGTCAGCCAGAGCGTCTCCAGATCGCTCTGCTGCGCCTCCAGGTATTCCGTTCCCCCGCCCGCCTTGAGGTCGTACCCAAAGCCGGTGGCAGCGGTCCCGTAGAAATAGATCCGATCGTTCGGATCGAACACGCCGTCCACGGCGCCGGTCACCTCGATGGCGCATTCGCGGAGCGAGTCCGGGCCGAGATCGACATCGACGCTCTCGGGTATGTCTCCCGGGGTGGCGCGAAAGAGCCGGAACGTCGCCGGATCGATCGCGCCGATCGAGACTCCAGCCGCGGCCAGATCGGCCGGGCTTACCTGGTAGAGCCCAGGGCGGAGGATGCCGACCTGGACCCACGGGCGGGTTGGCCCCACGCGCCCAGGGCCGACCGCGGCCAGGCCGCGCGTGCGCGCGCGGAGCGCCGCCAGCGCGGCGGGCCGCCCCAGGGTGGAGCGGGCGGCGAACCGCGGCCCGATCGCGCTCGACGGCGCGAGTCCCAGTCGCTCCCGGGTGCCACCCACCGGTATCGCACCCATCGCCTCGACCGGACGGTCCCAGCGGACGGTCAGCACGAACTCTCCAATCGTGGTCGCCTCGCCGTTGCTTGGGCTCCAGGCCACGGGTCGGAGCGTCACCGCGAGGAGCCGCGCCCCGCCCGCGGTGATGTCGCGAACCGCGAGGATCGGGGATCCGGCGCGCGCCCCTGCCCCTCCCACGTAGGCGGGACCGGAGAGCGCGGCGGCGATCGTCGCGGCGTTGACGTATTGGCGCGGAGAGGGGTCCGAGAGGAGATAGGCGAACGGCACGGGGCGCAGGTTGCCGAGGGAGCGGATCGGCCCTGGAGAACCCGAGACACTCGCCTCGACGTCCCAGGGGACCCGAAGAAAGAGCGTGCGGACAGGCAGGGGTGGAGCGCCCGGCGCGGATTCGACATCGGCGCCGGGTAAACCGATTTCGGCCAGGTCGAATCCGACGAGGGTGCCCCGCGTGACGACCGGATCACCGATCGGGACCCTCACGCGGTAGCCGGTCGGCGTGACCGACTCCACGACGGGGGCCGGCGCTTCGGACGCGGCTGGAGCCTGGGTCGCGGCTGGAGCCTGGGTCCCGGTCGCGGCGATGAGGATCGCGACCGTGAGTGTCCGGGGTAAGACGCGGATCAACGCGGCTCGAACCGCTCCGCGTTCTCCACCAGCATGTCCGGAACATCGTCGACGATCGGATAGCGGAGTCCGCAGGCCTCGCAGATGAGTTTTTCGGCGGCCCGGTCGTACGTGAGTTCTTTCTTACACTGGGGACATGCAAGCATCGAGAGCAGTTCGTCGTCGATCGGCATAGGCCTCCTAGGCCGGCGGGCCTGAGGCGGCCGCGGCGGTCTCCTCCAGATACACCCCCATCTTCAAATACTTCTCCAGCCTCCGGTCAAGAAGCTCCTGCGCCGGTAGCCCCATCAGGCCGCGCACGTGGCGCAGGATCGCGTCCTTCACCCGGCGGGCCGTCTCCTCGGGGTCGCGGTGGGCGCCACCGACCGGCTCCGGGATCACCTCGTCGATCACCTGCAGCTCGAGGAGATCGGGCGCGGTGAGCTTGAGCGCCTCGGCCGCCTGCTCGGCCTTCGACGAGTCCTTCCAGAAGATTGCCGCGCATCCCTCCGGCGTGATCACGGAGTAGATCGAATTCTCGAGCATCATCACGACGTCCCCGACCGCGATCGCCAGGGCGCCGCCCGACCCTCCTTCGCCGATCACCACCGTCACGATCGGCACGGCGAGGTGCGCCATCTCGAGAATGTTCCGCGCCAGCGCTTCCGACTGCCCCCGCTCCTCGGCGCCCAACCCGGGGTACGCGCCCGGAGTGTCGACCAGGGTCACGATCGGGCATCCGAAATTCGCCGCGAGGCGCATGAGACGGAGCGCTTTCCGGTACCCCTCGGGGTGGGCCATCCCGAAATTCCGGTAGATGTTCTCCTTGGTGTCCCTTCCCTTCTGATGTCCGATGATCACGACCGGCAGATCGTCCAGCACGGCGAGCCCAGCGACCATCGCGGGGTCGTCCCCAAAGCGCCGATCGCCGTGAAGCTCCATGAAATTCGGGGCGATGTACTTGAGGTAGTCGAGCGTGTAGGGCCGCCGCGGATGGCGCGCGAGCTTGACCCGCTGCCAGCGGGTGAGCTTCGAGTAGATCTCGCGGCGCAGCCGCTCGGCTTTCCGCTCGAGCTGCTCCAGCTCCTTGGCCGCGTCCGGATTATCCCCGGCGGCGAGGCCCTTCAAATTCTCGATCCGCCGCTCGATATCCAGGATCGGCTTCTCAAAGTCCAGCCAGGTTCCGTTCACGATGGCTCCGAGTTCAGAAAGGCACCGGTTCCGCGTGGCCGTTGGCGACCCGGACGGCGCGCTCGCCCAGCCGATCGCGCAGCGCGCGCAGGAGATCGTCGCTCGGCCTCACGAGAATCCGCTTCGCGAGGATCTGGGTCGTGCCGGGACCGTCCGCGCTTCCGACCGTGAAGTATACGGGGCTTTCGCCGGGGTGACGAACCAAGAGCTCCCGGATCTCCTCCAGCGATACCGGCCCGCCCGAAGCGGCGAGGTCGATGTGGACCGCGCGCGGCGCGCCCGACTCCGGGCCACCCAGCCCCTTGACCGCGCTCAGCAGCATCTTCGGATCGGCATCCTCTCGCTGATTGACCTTTCCGCGCACCTCGACGATCGAGCCGGGCTGGAGCATCGGCCGGCACCGCTCGTAGAGATCGGCGAAGATCGTGGTCTCGACGGTCCCCTTGAGATCCTCGAGCGTGACGAAGGCCATGGGTCGCTTGTTTCGGTCGGTATGGGACTTCACGCCGGCGACCAGGCAGATCAGCGTCACCTCGGCGCCGTCCTTGAGCTCGCGCAAGCGAGCCGTATCGGCGGTCGCTCGCGCGGCGATCTGCGCCCGATAGGCGCCGAGCGGATGGTCCGAGAAATAGAAGCCAAGCACATCGCGCTCCCGCCGGAGCCGCTCTTCGAGGGGCCACGATGGCGTCCTCGGGAGCGGAGGATCCTGGGCCATCACCTCCTGATCCGATCCAAACAGGCTCTCCTGCGACCGGTTCACGCCTCGCGCGCGGTCCTGCGCCTGGGTCAGGAGGTCGCCGACCGCCTCGAGGAGCTGGGCGCGATCTCCCTCAAGGCCGTCGCACGCGCCGGCCTGGATCAGCGACTCGAGCACGCGTCGATTGATCGCCGCGGTCTCGACCCGCCGGATCAGATCGCCCAGCGTCCGGAAGGCGCCGCCCTCGGTCCGGGCCCGAACCAGCGCCTCCACCGATCCCTGACCGACGTTCTTGATGGCGGAGAGCCCGAACCGGATCGCCTGCCCCTCGAGCGTGAAGCCCGCGACGCTGGCATTCACGTCGGGCGGGAGGACCGGGATGCCCAGGCGGCGGGCCTCATCGACCAGGGTGACGATCCGATCGGTGTCCCCTACTTCGCTCGTCAAGGAGGCGGCGAGGAACGCGGCGGGAACGTGCGCCTTCAAGTAGGCCGAGTGGTAGGAGAGCATCGCGTAGGCCGCGCTGTGGGAGCGCACGAATCCATAGCCCGCGAATTTTTCCATGAGGTCGAAGATCTCCTCCGACTTCCGGCTCGGCACCCTGTTCTGCGCGCAGCCCTCCACGAACGCCGACTTCTGGCTGGCCATCTCCTCGGGCATCTTCTTCCCCATCGCCCGCCGAAGGAGATCGGCCTGGGCCAGCGTGAATCCGGCCAGCCGGTTCGCGATCAGCATCACCTGATCCTGGTAGACGATCACGCCGTAGGTCTTCTTCAAGATCGACTCCAGCGAAGGATGCATGTACGTGACGCGCTGCTTGCCGTGCTTGCGCTTGGCGAAGTCGTCGATCATCCCGCTCTGGATCGGCCCAGGGCGGAAGAGCGCGTTGATCGCGATGATGTCCTCGAACGTGTCGGGGAGCACCTTTCGGAGCAGATCGCGCATCCCCCCCGATTCGAGCTGGAAGATCCCGACCGTCTGCGCCTTTTGGAGGAGCGCGTAGGTGGGCCCGTCGTCGAGGGCGAGCGCTCCGAGGTCGATCGCCTGTCCCGTCGATTCGCGCACGATCCGGACGGCGTCATCGAGCACCGTGAGCGTGCGCAGACCGAGAAAGTCCATTTTCAAAAGGCCGACCCGCTCGAGCGACTTCATGTCGAACTGGGTCGTGATGTCCCCCTTGGGGGAGCGATACATCGGAACGTAGTCGGTGAGCTGCCCCGGGGCGATCAGGACGCCGGCCGCGTGGGTGGAGGCGTGCCGCGCCAGCCCCTCCAGCGCCAGCGAGCAGCGGATCAGCCTGGCGTAGCGCTCGTCCCGCTGCGCCAGGGCTCGAAGCTCCGGCACGATCTCGAGCGCGCGCGGCAGCGTCATGCCGAGGTCGCCGGGAATCATCTTGGCCACCTGATCGCACTCCGCGTAGCTCATGCCCAGCGCGCGGCCCACGTCCCGGACCACCGCTCGGGCCGCCATGGTCCCGAACGTGATGATCTGGCTCACGCTCTCGCGGCCGTACTTCCCGATGACGTAGTCGATCACCTTCTGGCGGCTCTCGTAGGCGAAATCGATGTCGATATCGGGCATGCTGATCCGCTCGGGATTCAAGAAGCGCTCGAACAAGAGCTCGAAGCGGAGCGGATCGATGTCGGTGATGCCGAGGCAGTAGGAGACCAGGCTTCCGGCCGCCGATCCTCGTCCCGGCCCCACGCCGACCGCGTTTTGGCGCGCGTAATCGGTGAAATCGCGAACGATCAGGAAGTAGCGCGCGTAGCCCACCTGGCAGATGGTGTCGAGCTCGTAACGGAGGCGCTCCAGCATTTCGGGCGTGATCTCGGAGTAGCGGCGCTCGAGGCCCTCGCCGGCGAGACGGCGGAGATAGGCCTCCTCGCTCTCGAATTCCGGCGGGATCGGGAACGACGGCAGTTGCACCCGCTCCGAGTCGAGCGTCAGCTCGCACCGCTCGGCGACCGTCAGCGTGTTGCGAAGCGTCTCCGGCGCCTCCGCGAAGAGGGTGGCCATCTCCTCAGGGGACTTGAGGTACAGCTGATCGGTCGCGAACCGGAATCGATCGGGGTCGAGCATCGTCTTCCCCGTCTGGATACAGAGGAGCACCTCGTGCGCCTCCGCGTCCTCCCGGGCGATGTAATGACAATCGTTGGTCGCCACGACCGGGATTCCCATTTCCCGGCCGAGCTGGAGGAGCCCCCGCGCCGCCACTTTCTCGTCCGGGATGCCGTGATCCTGAATCTCGAGGAAATAGTGATCGGCGCCGAAGAGATCGCGATACCACCCGGCCGCCCGGCGCGCGCCTTCCAAGTCGCCTTCGACGACCCTCTGCGGCACTTCCCCGCGCAGGCACGCGCTCAAACAGAGGAGGCCCCCCGCATGGAGGGCCAGAAGCTCCTTGTCGATCCGCGGCTTGTAGTGGAAGCCTTCGAGGTACCCGGCCGAGGAGAGCTTGGAGAGATTCCTGTACCCCTCGCGGTTTCGGGCGATGAGCACCAGGTGATCGTAGGCGCCCTTCCCGTCCGGCGTCCGTGGCCGATCGGTGCGCGACCCGTGGGCCACGTAGACCTCGCAGCCGACGAGCGGCTTGAGCCCCGCCGCGCGCGCCGCGTCGTGGAACTCCACCGCGCCGAAAAGATTTCCGTGGTCGGTCAGCCCGACGGCGGTCATCCCATATCGCGCGGCGCGGTCGACCAGCCTGTCGATCCGGCAGGCGCCGTCGAGCAGGGAGTAGTCGCTGTGGTTGTGGAGGTGGACGAAGGGGGCGCTCATGGTGACTCGGGCGCCAAAGCATAGCTCTCGCGGGCGGTCGGGCGGTCCACGAGCCGAGTCTACATGACCCGACTCGAGCGTCCCCAGCCGTTTTTCAATTCGTCCTCGCGCGGGGCTGTGGTATCACTCGGACGCGATGAACCGCGTGGCAGCTCCCACCGATCCCGCCGCGGCGCGCGCCCGGCTCAAGGCGATCTTGCTCGAGCGCTCGATCCGGTTCGGCGAGTTCACCCTCGCCTCGGGCGCGAAGAGCCGCTATTACGCCGACGTGCGCCAGACGAGCCTCCACCCCGAAGGCGCCACACTCATCGCGCAGCTCCTCGATCCCATCCTGGTTGAGTTCGGCGTGCGGTCGATCGGCGGGCTGACCCTGGGCGCCGATCCGATCGTGGGCGCCGCGATCACCTGGACCCAGCTCATGGGTCGAGGTCTCACCGGGTTTCTCGTCCGAAAGGAGCAAAAGGCCCACGGGACCGGAAACCGGATCGAGGGCCCGTTCGATACCAGCCTCCCCGTCGCGATCGTGGACGACGTGATCACCAAGGGAGGCTCCGCGCTCACCGCGTACAACGCGGTCCGGGAGGCGGGCGGCGAGGTCCGCGTGGTCGTCTGCGTCGTGGATCGCGAGGAGGGCGGCGGAGAGGAGTTCGCGGCGCGGGGCGTCCCATTCCGCGCGCTGTTCCGGATCGCGGAGTTTCTCTCGTAGCCGGCCCCTTCGCGGCGGGTCATCGGGCGCTATCGGCCGGGGTCTGCCCTCCTTCGTGGTCGGGCGGCTGGGGCTCGCCCGGCTCCTGATCCGCCGGCGGTTGCGGCTCCTCGTAGCTCGTCGAATCGGGCGGCAGCGAGTCGGACCAGAACGGCATGTGCATCACCGGGCACATCTGGCGCGGCTCCGTCTTTCGAATGAAGGCGGCCCGCATCACGTGGAGACATTCCGGCCCCGCCCGGTACCCCGTGTCCCCGTCGATCCAGACGTCCACGGTGTTTTCCGGGGCCTCGAAATCCCGGAACGGGCGGTCCCGGAGCGCCGATTCCATGAACTGCGCCCAGATCGGCACCGCGGCCTGGGTGCCGGTGAGACCGATTCGACGGTTTCGGTCGCACCCCACCCAGACGCCCGCGGCGAGGTCGGGAGTAAAGCCGATGAACCAGGCGTCATTCTCGTCGTCGGTGGTCCCGGTCTTCCCGGCCGCGGGTCGCGTGAAGCCAAACTGGGTCCGCACGCCGGCCGCGGTCCCGTAGAGGACGGGCCCCTCCATGAGGATGGTCGCCAAGTAGGCGGTCTCCGGCCGCACGACGCGGCGCTCCTCGTGGCGCGGGGACCAGCGCACGTTCCCGCCCCGGTCGAGCACCGCCTTGACCGCGATCGGCTTGACCCGAATCCCCCCGTTCGCGAGCGTCGCGTAGGCGGTCGTCAGCTCCATCACCGAGAGCTCGGTGGTTCCCAGCGCGAGCGACGCCACCTGACGCAGGCGGCTCTCGATGCCCAGCGCGCGTGCCATCTCGACGATTCGGGGAAGGCCCACGATCTGGCTGAGCCGCACCGTCGCGACGTTGAGCGAGCGCGCGAGCGCTCGGGCCACCGTCACCTGCCCCGCGTACGAGTTCTCGTAGTTTCGCGGCGCCCACGGCCCGAGGTTCGTCTGGAACGTGTCGGGCTCATCGCGCAGCATCGTCGCGGCGGTGACGATCGGCCTGGCCCCCGAGAAGTACGAGTCGAGCGCGGTGGCGTAGACGAAGGGCTTGAATGCGGAGCCGGGCTGGCGGCGTGAGTCGACCGCGCGGTTGTACGGGCTTTCGGCGTAGCTCCGCCCGCCCACCATGGCTCGGATCGCCCCGGTCGCGGGCTCGATCGCGACGAGCGACGCCTGGGCGGGGCTTCGCTCGGCCCCGCCGATCGGCGAGCGCCAGTCTGCCTCCCGCGCCCCGTTCCGCACGAATCGCTCGGCGTCTTCTTGCATCCGGGCATCCAGCGTCGTGAAGATCGTGAAGCCGCGTGCGCTCAGGTCGGATTCGGAGATGTCGCGGGACAGAAGCTCCCGCACGTAGTCGACGAAATAGGGCGCTCTCGTGGTCGGGGGCGGGTTGGCCGCGAATCGGAGCGAGGTCTGCCGGTAGCGGGTCGCCTCCTGCTTCGAGATGAAGCCGCACTCGACCATGTCGCTCAGGACCTGATCCCGGCGGGCGAGCGCGGCTTCCGGGTCCCGATAGGGCGAGAGCTTGTTCGGGGCGGGAATGATCCCGACCAGGAGCGCGGCCTCGGCGGGCGTGATCTCCTGCACGTGCTTGTTGAAGTAGAAGAGCGACCCCTCCTCCACGCCGCAGACGCTCCAGGAACCCCGCTGCCCCAGGTAGATCTGGTTCAAGTAGAACTCGAGAATCTGCTCCTTGGAGTAGCGAAGCTCCACCATGACGGCGAGGAGCGCTTCGTGAAACTTCCGCCAGACATTCCGCTCGCGTGAGAGGAACAGGTTCTTCACCAGCTGTTGGCTGATGGTGCTCCCGCCCTCCACGACCGCCCCGGCGCGGACGTTGCGCATCGTCGCGCGCCCCATGCCCAGAAGGTCGAGCCCCCAGTGTCGGAAGAAACGGCGGTCCTCGCTCGCGACCACGGCGAGGATCAGATGTCGCGGCATCTGGCCGAGTGGGATGAAGCTCCGCCGCTCGCGCTCCTGATCCGAGAATTCACCCAAGAGCTCCGGATCGATGCGCAAAAGCCCCCGCGGGTGCGGCTCGTCGAATCCCTCCGCGATGGACGCGATCTGTCCTTCCTCGAACGTCGCGACGACCTCGGACCCGCGCTCGACGCGGTCGGGATAGGTGAAGGGCCTCAGATCGATCTCGAGGGTCGAGCCGCGGACCCGGTACTGCCCCGGATCGGCGGGCTTCCTCCAGACGCGGCGGTATCGGGCGCTGTCGAGCGCCCGCGCGAGCGCCTCGACGGCGACGTGATCGCCCACCCGGTAGTCCCGCCAGTCGGCGTAGACGCGCGTCGGAAACTTCCAACCCTGGCCGGCGTAGCGAAACGACGAGAGCGAGGAAAGCCGGAACCACTCGTATCCGAGGAAGGCGACCACGACGGCGAGGACGAAGATGAGCCAGCGAAGGCGGCCGTGCGGGAGCCAATCCGGGCGACGCCTCCACCAAGGAAGCTGCATTCCAGAGTGAGACTTGGAGGGGGGCTTCTCGGTCACGGCTCGAGGAGCCTAGGGGGCACGGTTCGGCGCGTCAACCGCGGGCGGTTGGGATCCCGGCCTACTTGGTCTCGGCCAAACTTTCTTCGAGGTAGCGCATCCGGCTGATGGAGCGCGAGTCGGTGCCGCCCGCGGGGGCGGTGAGCACGTAGTCCCGGTAGGCGGCCAGCGCTTCCTTCCGATCCCCCAGGCGGCCCGTGATCTCCTGGATCGACCAGAGGCAGTCGGCGTGCTCGCGCTTGGCGCGCGACCGATCGGGCCCGGCGACGGATTGAATGAGCGCCTTCCAGGACTCCTTGAGCTTGCGGAGCGTGACCAGGTCTTGGTTTTGCGCCGCGTTCTCGGTGGCGATGCGGAGCCGGTCGATCGGCTTCAACACCCCGGTCGCCGGCGGCGGGGCGGGCGTTCCACCATCGCTGGGAGCGGCGGCCGGAGGGTTCGTGGGCGGCGGCGTGGTCGCCGTCGCCGGCGGGGGGCTGGTCGTTCCCGCGGGCTGGCCGGCCGGTGGGTTTCCTATCGGGGCTACCTGCGCGTTGGGTCCGGGGCCCGGGTTCGGCTGCGGCGCCGTGCTCGGCGGCGTCTCCCCCTGCCCGGAAGCCGGCGTCGTGGACGATCCGGCCGGGTGCCCTGCGGGCCGAGGCACAGCCGGCGGCGGCGGCGGCTGGAGATCCGACGGCGACCACGCGGGGACTTCGTCCGAGTCGGAGTCGTGAGCGGCGTCGCGGGGCGTCGGCTTGGGCGCAGGCTTCGTCGCGCCCTTTGGCGGATTTTTCGGCCTCGGCTTGGTCGCCGCCGGCTGGGATTGCGCGTCGACCGGTGTCTGCGCAGCGCGATCTCCGCCGCTTGGCGGTTGAACCGAGATCGGAGGCTGCGTCGCCGCGCCGGGATCGATCGTCGGCGGCACCGTCGTGGCCGCGCCCGGATCGGTGGCCGCGCCGTTCGTCGAGTCGGTCATCGCCGCCGATGGGGGCGGGACCGGCGGCGGCGCGGTCGTCGTTCCCGGCACCGGCGTCCCGCCCGTAGCCTTGGAAGGCTTGTCCGAATTGTCCCCCTGGCGGAACGCGAGCGCGATCCAGACCGATACGCCCAGAAGCAGGAGTCCTCCGCAGATTCCTCCACCCCAGAGCGCGAGCCGGAGAATCGTGGCCTTCCGTTTCACCTCGTCTTCCCGTTTCCGCGAGAGCGCTTCGTTGGCGAAGGAGAGGCTCCCCTCGGGCGGGCCGGAATCGCGGTGCGCGTCGACCGGCTCGAAATCCCAGAGGTTCGAGGCAGCCTCGGCGGGCGCGCCGGGTTCGGGTGCGGCCTTTCCGGGCGCCTTGGAAGGCTCCGACCCGGAACCCGCGTAGCCCGCTGCGGAGACCGTCGCCGGCCCGGGCGTCGACTTCGAACCAGGCCCCTCCAGGGAGAGATCGGCGAACGAAATCTCGGAATCGGTCTCGGCGGACGACGAGGCTCCGAATGTCTGCGGCTCGGACCCCGACGACGGGTCGTCGATCGGGGGTGTCGCCTCGGGTGTCGAGGAGGAAGCCCCCTCGACGCCCTCGAACGCGGGAGAACCGAGTACGGCGCGGGTCAGCTCCAGCTCCAGCCGGCAGCCTTCGCAGATGGCCAGATGCTCTTCGAGCGCGATCCTCTCTTCGGCCGGAAGGGTCCCTGAAGCACAGGGCTCCAGCTTGAGTTTTGCTTCGGAGCAATTCATCGCGGTTGCAGTCTCCCGGGATGCGAAGAGGCACAGGCCGAGCGCGGCGCCCGCCGCGGGTTCCGTACCGATGAGTATCGGGTTCAAGGACTTAGTACTTGAGGCGAAAGCGGGCGGGAGTGAAGCTCGGGCGTCCCCGGGAAAGGCGGCCGTAGATCCTGGAACTAATTGCTATAAAATAGCCTACGTCTGAGGCTAATCGGGGAGGATCGCCCCCTCCACCGGGCAGGCTTCCAGGCAGGCGTTGCAGCTGACGCAGTCCTCCGCGACGATGAGGTACCACTTGGTGCCCTTGCCGTTGTCCCCTTCGCCCTTCTTGATGCAGTCGACGGGGCAGACGTCGACGCAGGAGCTTTCGCCCTCGCAGATGTCTTTGACGATCTCGTAAGCCATGAAACCTCCTGACCGAAGCCTTTCCTAGTGGACCTGGAGCATTCGATCGAGCGCGACGCGGGCCCAGTGCTTGGTTGTCTCCGGCACCCGTACCACGTTTACCGGCTCACCTTCTACGATCCGATCCAGCGCCCACAATAGATTCTGAGGAGAGATCCGGTACATTGTAGCGCACATGCAGAAATCCTTCGACAAGACGACGATCTTCTTGTCCGGAAGCGTCTTCGCGAGCCGCTGGACGAGATGGTACTCGGTGCCCACCGCCCAGCTGCTCCCCGCGGGCGCCTCCCGGAGCGTGCGGATGATGTACTCGGTCGACCCGACGAAGTCCGCGGAGCGGGCCACCTCGTGCGGGACCTCGGGGTGGACCAGGATCTTGACGCTCGAATCCTCGGCCCGGCGCTCCTCCGCGTGGCGGAGCAGGAACTTGGTGTGAACGGAGCAGCAACCCTTCCAGACGATGACCCTCGCGGCCCTGAGCGCCTCCTCCGAGAGCCCTCCCTGCTCCCGCTTGGGATCCCAGACGACAATTTGATCGAGCGGGATTCCCATCGATACGGCCGTGTTACGGCCCAGGTGCTCGTCGGGAAAGAAGAAGACCTGCTCCCGTTGGCCAAAGGCCCAGTCGAAGAGAGCGCGGCAGTTGGATGACGTGCAGACCGCGCCGCCTCTCTCGCCGCAGTACGACTTGAGCTCCGCGGTGGAATTCATATAAGTGATCGGCATGATCGACTGGAGCCCGAGTCGTTCGAGCGCGGCTCCCGCTTCGACGACGTCGTCGGTGGGGGCCATGTCGGCCATCGAGCAGCCGGCGTTCATGTCGGGGAGCACCACCGCTTGATTCGGCTGGCGGAGGATGTCGGCGCTCTCCGCCATGAAATGGACGCCGCAGAAGACGATCCATTCGGCGTCGGTGCGCTCGGAGCCGAGACGCGCCAGCTTGTACGAATCGCCGGTGATGTCGGCGTGCTCGATCACGTCGTCGCGCTGATAGTGATGCCCGAGGACGACGAGCGACCGACCCAGCGTCCTCTTGGCCTCGCGGATCCGAGAGGCGATGATTTCGTCGTCGAGCACCAGGTAGGGCTCGGGAACCGTCAGCGTGCGCGTTGCCATGCCACCATTTTTGATGCGCCCGCCTGGCCGGTCAAGGGAAAGAACCTCCAGCGCCGATCGGGGGAATCGATCGTCCCCATCCGCGCGTCTAAATAAGGTTGGGCCGCTCCGCGCCGCCGCGCGCCCTTGACCGGCGCGGAGCGAAATGGGACCATGGGTTGCTCGTTCGTGCTTTTCTTCGACGCTCCAATCACGGGACTCGCTCCTTGTCGCCGACCACCGAAAATCGATTCACGGTGCACGTCGCGACGGTCAACGGCTCGGGTAGCCAGACCGCCAACACGACGCTTCTGCGCGCGATCTTCCAGATGGGGATTCCGGTCTCCGGGAAGAACCTGTTTCCCGTCGAACATCGCGGGGCTCCCGACCTGGTTCACGATCCGGGTCAGCGACCAAGGCTACGTTTCGCGGGACCGGCATTACGACCTCCTCGTCGCGTTGAACCCCGAGACCTCGGCGGCCGACATCGCGGCGATGGGGCCCGGAAGCGTGATCGTGATGGCCGAGGGCGTCCCCACGCCCAAGATCCAGCCCGACCGAACGGTTTACACCATTCCCTTTGGGAAGCTGGTGGAGCCGCTGGTCGCGGACGCCAAGCTCCGGAAGCTCGTCATCAACATGATCTACGTCGGTGTCGTGAGCTTTCTTCTGGGGATCGATCCGAACGAGGTCGACCGCGCGCTCGTGGGCCAGCTTGGGAGGAAGCCCAAGGCCCTCGAAATGAATCGCGCGGCGATCCGGGCCGGACTCGACTACGCGGCGCAGCACCTCAAGAAAGCCCCGTTCCAGGTGCGCCGCCTCGACAAGAACGCCGGCAAGATCCTGATCGATGGCAATCACGCCGCCGCGCTCGGGGCGATGTTCGGCGGCGTGACGTACGTCTCCTGGTATCCGATCACCCCGTCCTCGAGTCTCGCCGAGCAGCTCGAATCGCTGCTCGCGCGCCACCGGCGCGACCCCCAGAGCGGCAAGGCGACCTATCGCCGTGGTCCAGGCCGAGGACGAGATCGCGGCGATCGGGATGGTGCTGGGCGCCGCCTGGGCCGGCGCGCGCGCCATGACCACCACGTCGGGACCCGGCCTCTCGCTGATGACCGAGTTCATGGGATACGCGCTACTACGCCGAGATTCCCGCGGTGATCTGGGACATCCAGCGCATCGGCCCCAGCACCGGACTGCCGACGCGCACCTCCCAGGCCGACCTGCTTTCGGTCGCGTTTCTCTCGCACGGCGACACGCGGCACGTGATGCTCCTGCCCGCGACCGTCGAGGATTGCTACGAATTCGGGATGCGCGCGTTCGATCTGGCGGAGCGGCTCCAGACGCCGGTCTTCGTGATGTCCGATCTCGACCTCGGCATGAACGTCTGGATGTCCGATCCCTTCCGCTACCCCGACAAGCCCTGGGACCGCGGCAAGGTGCTCCAGGCCGCCGACCTCGAGCGGCTCGGCAAATTCGAGCGCTACCGGGACGTCGACGGCGACGCCATCCCCTACCGCACCCTTCCCGGGACGCCGCACCCCCTCGCCGCGTACTTCACGCGCGGCTCGGGGCACGACGAGCAGGCGCGGTACACGGAAAGCTCCGAGGCCTACCCGCGCGTCATGGACCGCCTGGCGAGAAAATTCGAGACCGCCCGCGGGCTCGTCCCCGCGCCGATCGTCGACTCGACGGCGGGCGCCGAAGTGGGGCTCGTCGCCTTCGGATCGACGCACCACGCCATGCGCGAGGCCCGCGACCAGCTGCGCGGGGACGGGATCAAGACCTCCTACCTCCTGCTCCGCGCGCTACCCGTTTTCCAAGGAGGTGCGCCGGTTCGTCGAGTCGCACGACCGGATCTACGTGATCGAGCAGAACCGCGACGCGCAGATGGCGGCGCTGCTGAAGATGGAGTTCCCAACGCTCTCGGCGCGCGCTTCGGTCGATCCTCCACTACGACGGCCTGCCGATCGACGCGGCCAGCGTGATCGACGGCGTGCGGTCCGCGGGAACGGATGGAGGTGGTGGCCCGATGAGCACGACGCCGGGCGCGGCGGCAAACAGAATCGGGCTGACCGTCGCCGACTACAAGGGCTCCAAGTCCACGCTCTGTCCCGGACTGCGGGCACGACGCCATCACCGGCAGCATCATCCAGGCCGCGTACGAGCTGGGCCTCGAGCAGCACAAGGTGGCGAAGCTCTCGGGCATCGGCTGCTCCAGCAAGACGCCGGCCTACTTCCTCGGCCGCTCGCACGCGTTCAACGCGGTGCACGGCCGGATGCCGTCGGTCGCGACGGGCGTGCACCTCGCGAACCGCGAGCTGATCCTCCTCGGCGTCTCGGGCGACGGCGACAGCGCGTCGATCGGGCTCGGCCAGTTCTGCCACATGATCCGGCGCAACGTGCCGGTCGTCTACATCATCGAGAACAACGGCGTCTACGGACTGACCAAGGGCCAGTTCTCCGCGACCGCCGACGTCGGCAGCACGCGCCAAGACCGGGCAGGTCAACGAGCTGATGCCGATCGATCTCTGCGCGGTCGCGATCGAGCTCGGCTGCGGATTCGTCGGCGCGCTCGTTCTCGGGCGACCAGAAGCAGCTCCGGCCGCTGCTCAAGGCCGCCTTCTCGCACCGCGGCACCGCCGTGCATCGACGTGATCAGCCCGTGCGTCACCTTCAACAACCACGAGGGCTCGACCAGGAGCTACCTGAACGTGAAGGAGCACGACGCGCCGCTCCACGAGATGACTTCATCCCGCACTTCGAGAACATCGAGGTCGAATACGCGCCTGGCGAGACGCGCGAGGTCACGCTCCACGACGGATCGCGCATCGTGCTGCGGAAGCTGGAAGAGGACTACGATCCGGGCGACCCGCTCCGGGCGCTCCAGATCGTCCACCAAGGCCGCGATCAGAACCGCTTCGTGACCGGGCTCCTCTACCTGAACCCGGGAAAGCTCCCGCTGGACACGGAGATGAACCTCGTCGACGAGCCGCTCGCGTCGCTGCCTCTGGAGCGGGTCCGTCCGCCGAAGTCGGTGCTCGACGGGATCATGGCGGGCCTGATGACCGGAACGTCGTAGCCGCGTTCCACGCGCGGGGAGCACGCATCCGTTCCCAGCGCTTCCCTATTCCTCGGGCGGCTCCTCGTCGCCCCTCGTCTTCTTGTAGTAGACCTTGAACTTTCGACGCAGTCGCTCGCGCCTCCACCGGTCGCGCCACTCCGCGCAGAGGAATCCGAAACCCGCTCCACGATGGGAATCCCCTGAGGTAGAGCCACCCGAAGAGCATTCCTCCCAGGTGAGCCACGTGCGCGACCCCGCCGCCGCCCGACGTGAGGCTGAACCAGAACGCGATCGGCCCCCAACATCAGGACGAAGTACTTCGCCTTGATCGGGATCACGAAGTAGAGGAGCAGGATCCGATCCGGGAAGAGTAGCCCGTAGGCGGCAAGGAGCCCGTAGATCGCCCCGGACGCGCCGATGATCGGGATCGTGCTATTCGGCGAGACGATCGTCGAGCAGAGCGCGGCGCCGATGCCGGTCACGAAGTAAAAGCGGACGAAGCGCGGCGTTCCCCAGAGCCACTCCAGCTCCGTCCCAAACATCCAGAGCGCGAGCATGTTGAACAGGATGTGGAGGAACCCGCCGTGGAGGAACAGATAGGTCACGCCCTGCCAGAGGAAGAGGTGATGCGTGACGTCGTAGGGCACGAGCCCGAAGAGCCGCTCGAGGCGCATCTGGGCGAGCATCCCGGAGAGAAGCTGGAAGACGAACACGCCCGCCGTCGCGAACAGGATGGTCCGTACGCCGGGCGACAGAGGTCCGCCGAAGACGATCGGCCTCGGATCTCCTGCGCGGCCGTTCACGGGCGTCCTCCGCCGCGCGCGGGAGTCTTGCCCGAGGCCGAGGTAGACGCCGCGATCGGTCCGCGTGTCGTCGAACGCCTGGCGGATCCGCGAATCGAGCTCCACCCTGAGCTCCACCTTTCGCCGCTCCATCGCCACCGCCGCCGTCTCGATGACCGCGTCGATCCGGTGCTCCGCGAACGACCCGGGCGAGCCCCACACAAACGAGGGAACGTAGGCGGGCATCAGCGCCGTGCCGTAGAGATTGCATCCGATCCCGATCACCGATCCGGTCGTGAAGGAGGTGCTGATTCCTGTCTTCGTCAAGTCGCCGACCGTGAGACCGAGGAGCGTCTGGCCCGAGGACTCCCCGGCGCCGTCCCGGAACGCCTCGGACGAGCGGAAGAAACGGACGTCGCCGTAGTTGTTCTTCAGGTCGCTGTTGTTGGTGTTGGCGCCGAGGTTCACCCATTCCCCCACAAACGAGTGCCCCAGAAAGCCGTCGTGCTGCTTGTTGGAGTATCCCTGAAAAACGGACGCCTCGACCTCGCCTCCCACCTTGCAGACCGGGCCGATCGAGCACCCCCCGCGGATTCGGGCTCCCGCCCGGATGAGGGTCCGTTCGCCGATCACCGCGGGGCCCTCGATGTACGCGAGCGATTCGACGGTCGCGTTCTCCTCGATCAGGATCGGGCCCGACTCCGCGTTCAGGACCGCGCCCGCCGCGACGCGGGCGCCGCGCGCGACATGGATGGCCTGGGGCTGGACGACATGCACGCCCGGCTCGATCGTCCCCCGCACGGTGCCCGGCTGAAACGCGTAGCGGAAATCCTGGACGATCTGCCTCGGGCTCCATCGGATGAGGTCGGCCGCCGATCGGGCGAGAAACGCGTTCACCTCGGCCGGAAAGCGGAGATCCTCGAACGCCTTCTCGGGATTTCCCGCGCGGAGGTGACGGGCCGCGTGGATGACCCGCTCCGCGCGCACCTTGGCCGCGAAGAGAACGCCGCCGGCCATGTAGGATGCCTCCGTCGGCGATGCGGCCAGAAAGTGGAGCACCTCGTCGTCGGTCATGCAGAGGCGGCCGTTGACGAAGATCGTCTCCTCCGCGGGCGGCTCCCCCACCGTGGCGGTCGGGTAGAGCGCCCGTGCCAACTCCTCCAGCTCCGGGCGGACGAGGAGAACCAACGGGGCTTCGGGAAACGCCCGGACGAGCTTCTCCACCAGCGAGAAGACGCCGCAACGCAGAGCAAAGACGGGGCGCAAGAACACATGCGGCCCGAAGGTCGCCACCTCCGGATCTTCGTAGAGACAGAGATTCACCCGTGTAAGGTAGGGACGAGGCGGGGGCGCGTCAAGTCGTGGCGCCCGAGGCGCCGACCGCCTACAATGCCGCCATGGCCGAAACCAAGCCGAAGGCCGCGGCCAAGCCCGCGGCGCCCGGTCGCGTCGCCGCCGCGGCCAAACAGGCGGAAGCGGCGCGCGAGCCGGCTGCACCGGCGACCCCACCGCATCCGGCGCCGCACCAACCTCCCGCCGCTCCCCGCGAGCCCTCGGCCCGCGCGCTCCGCTACCGGGAGCACCGGATTCCGAGGCGCCACCGCGTCTTCGTCAACCGAAACCTCCGGATGACCAAGATCCGCGCCATCGGCTTCGACCTCGACCACACCTTGGCGCACTACGACCCCATCGCGGTCGAAGAGCTGGCGTTTGACCTCACCAAGAAGAAGCTGGTCGAAGTGAAGGGATACCCGCGGGAGATCTTGGAGTACCGGTACGACCCGCCGTGGGTCATCCGCGGCCTCGTGGTCGACAAGAAGCGGGGCAACCTGCTCAAGATGGACTATTTCAATTTCGTGTCGCGTGCCTACCACGGGCTCACCGCGCTCCGGTCCGACGAGAGGCGGCGTGCCTATCGCTCCGACCGGATCCGGCTGGGACATGAGAACTATGTCTCGGTTGATACGCTCTTTCACCTCCCGGAGGTCTATCTCTATCTGTGCGTCATCGATCTCCTCGAGCGCCGCCACACCGGCACCGCGCCCGACTACGAGAAGGTCTACCGGGACGTGCGGGAGATGATCGACGAGGCTCACCGGGACGGCAGCCTCAAGTCGGTGATCACGAGCGACCTCGACCGATACATCCGGTTCGACCCCGAGGCGAGGATCACGCTGGAGGAGTTCCGCCGGAGCGGCAAGAAGCTCTTCCTCCTCACGAACAGCGAGTGGGCCTACACGGACACGCTGCTGCGGCACATCCTCCAGCGCGGGAGAGGAGCGCCGGGGCACTGGACCGATCTCTTCAACATCGTCATCGTGGAAGCGCGAAAGCCCGAATTCTTCTCCTCCGTGGACGCGCCGGCGCCGATCCCCGAGCTCCAGGGGGAAAAGCTCTCCGCGGCGGTCGGCCGAGGCGGCGGGCGGGCCTATCTGGAGCGCGCCCTCGGCGCGAGCGGCGAGCACGTCCTCTACTTCGGAGACCACACCTACGGCGACATCTTGCAGTCCAAGCGCGTCGCCGGCTGGCGCACCGCCATGATCGTCCCCGAGCTGGACCGGGAGATCGCGGTGAACGCCGACTACGCGAAGGATTTCGAGCGGCTCTCCAAGCTCTCCTCCGAGCGCCACCAGCTGGAGATCGACAAGGCCGCCATCGGCCGCGAGCTCCGGCGCCTGACGCAGGTCCTGAGCGAGAACGACGGCTCCGATCCGGTGCGCCGCTCCGAGATCTCCTCGCGCATCCAGGAGATCCCGGACCAGATCTCGGACCTGGACAAGCGGGGCACGGAGCTGGAGGGAGAGATCGAGAGCCTGAGGGTGAAGATCGACCGCGCCTATAACTCGCGCTGGGGGTCTATTTTCCGCGAGGGAAACGAGTCGAGCCGATTCGGGCACCAGCTCAAGGACTTCGCCTGCCTCTACACGAGCCGCGTCTCCAACTTCCTCCACTACCCCTGGAACTACTACTTCCAATCCCCCGTCGGATACATGCCGCACGACATTTAGGATCGCGGCCTACTTCATGATCGTGACGCGGCCGGTCGATACACCATTCGGCGTCTCGATCCGGTACAGATAGACGCCGGAGCCTAGGGCTCCGCCCCGGTCGTCCCGACCGTCGAATCGCAAGTACTGATGGCCGGCCGGCCTTGCCGCGCTATCCAGCAGCGTTCGGACCAGCCTGCCCCGGGCGTCGAAAATCTGAACCCGGACCTTTCCCGCGGTCTGGGTCGAGAAGCTCAGAAGCCCCTGGGGATTCATGGGATTCGGGGCGAGGCTGGGTGCGCCGTCAGGTTCACCGGCGTCGACATTCATCGCAATTGGTGCGGACAAGACCCCCCTACCGGGGACCGACCCCTCGATGGTGGGGGACACAGTCGTCGTCCCGCCGGGTAACCCGTCAAACAGCCTTCTGACATCGTCCATGCTGAAGCAGACCACGATTTCGCCGATCCCATCCCCATCGCGATCGGCCTCGACCACGGTTTTGCCCGCCAGCGACGCTGCGTGGTCCACAGATCCCGTTCCCGAAGATCGCAGCACGATTGAGGCAGGGTCGATCTCGGAGGCCAGGAACGCGCCTCCCTCGGGCTCGATCTGAGCGCAGACCTTGGTTGCCGACGACCCTAGATGAATTGTGGAGCTGGCCGCGGCGAGGGAAGAGGTAGCTGAAAGGGTCGCCTCGATTGTGGCTGAGGTGCCTGCGGATACCGTGGCCGCCCCGTCATCCGCCTCAAACACAATCGCGTAAGCGCCTGGAGACTGGTACATATGCCCGGCGGTGATTCCCACGGCGGTCATGCCGTCCCCGAAGTCCCATTGCCCGGTCAACTTGTCCCCGTCGGGATCGACCGAACCCGATCCGTCGAAGTGAACCAGTGCGCCCGTGGTGCCGGTGTACGGACCACCGGGAGACGCCGTCGGGGATCGGTTCACGCCGGCGATCTCGATGCGAGTTGTAGCGCTGTCCTGAGCGCCGTGTCGATCCTCCCCGTGAAAGAGGACGCTGTAACTCCCACTTTGAGAATAGTCCGGAGTCCAGGACAACCTTGCCGCATCAGCGCCCTCTGACGTGAAGGTTGCACCTACCGGTAGCCCCTCGGCCGTGAGCGTGGCCCCCGTCTCCCCATCGGGGTCAGTGGCCGTCACGGCCACTTCCACCGCTTGTCCCTCCTGGGCCGTCAGCGACGCGGGTGCCCCGATCACCGGCGCTCTGTTGGGGACTGTCACCGTGATCGAAAACGCCTCGTTCGATGACAGCGCGCCGGCCGTCGCCGTCAACGTGGCGGGGTGGCTGCCTTCGTCGGCTTCGCTCGGCGCGATGGCGACGGTGGCCTGCAGGCTTCCGGCCCCGCTCGTCGTGCCGCCGAGAGACGCGAAGGACGGCAGGCTCGCCGAGAGCGAGACGACGTCGCCATCGGGGTCGCTCGCGCCTATTGGAATCGTGAGGATGCTATCCGCCGCCACGGTCACATCCTCCACCGGCTGGATCGTCGGTGGTCGGTCCACGTTGGTGACGTGGATATGAAAGGACCCGACGTCCGACGTGCACCCGGCGGAGGCGATGACTTGAACCGTGTAGTCACCGGCCGATGCGTAGTCGGGTGAAACGGAGATCGATGTCGAGACTGATGCCGTGCCGGCGGTCGGCTGGGCCAGGGTGGCAAAGGATGGGAGCGCCGCATAGACCGAGATTCCATTCCCATCGGGATCAGAAGCGCTGACGGGAACGGCGATGGTCGAGCCTTCGCTCAATGAAACATCGTTGAGCGGCACGAGCCTGGGTGCCCGGTCCGTCGTGCCCACGGCGAGGAAGGTCGTGGCAGTTGAACTCATATCCCCCGCCATCGCTCAATGTCCATCGAATCGTGTAGTTCCCGGCGTCGGCAAAACCGGCCACTCCGCTCAAGACCGCGGTGACCGGCGAAACGCCTGGTGTGTGGTGAAATGTGAGAAAGGACGGGAGCTCCGGTCACAGTGACCGTGAGAACGTCTCCGGCGTCGGGATCGGTCGAAGTGGCGGTAATCGTGATTTCATGCCCTTCCTGGGAAGACATGAATCCCGGCACGCTGAGCCGTCGGCACCGAATTGCTCCCGTCGCGGACGCCGAGACCATCGACATCGGTCCAGTCCGACCCGCCGCTCGCCTCCCGTCAGCTTATAGGTGTTGTCGAAGTCGTTGCCCGAGCAGTTGGTGCCGAAGGACGTGAAGTTGCCGCGAAGAAATCCTGGATTTCGATCACGGGGCTCCCGGTGGTCGCGGTAATCGTCACCGTGAAGAGTCGGTACGTACCCGGGGGCTGGATGTCGATCTGCGCCCCGCCCTTGCGTACAGGAGGTTGATACCGTCTGGATTGACGTTGAGGAGTTGGTTGCCGAAATTGGGGATGCGGTTCGTTGGCGACGCGTAGGCCACCGTGCCGTTCACCGCGTGCAGAACCGTGGCGTACGAGACGATGCTCAACGGTCCGTCTCCCGTATCGCAGAGGGCAGGCGAACCGTCGCGGTTGTGATTTGTGGATAGGAAGACGTCAACCGTCGTGGGCGTGCCATTGGGATTCAGGCGATCTTCGATTGAGTGGGCGCCGTCGCCGTTGGAGTCCAGGTACATGTACTGTGCGCCAGCCTGACCCGCCCCGATGTAAAGCTGCATGAACCCAATCGCGAGAATCCGGAGAACGGTTCGCATGTCTTGCCTCCTGGCTCGGCCCGCTCCCCCCAAAGATCAGACGGAGCAGCCAACTCACTTCCCAGCGATCCCCGACAACGCCGATTCGATCGCATTCAGGGCATGCATCGTCTGATCGTCCGTGATGTTGAGCGGTGGGAGGAGGAGGAGCACGTTCTCGTGGATCCCGCCGGGGAGGGTGAGGATGCCCCGCTCCAATAGCGCGGCCACGAGGCGCCCCAACACCTCCGGCGCCGGCTCGCGCGTGGCCCGATCCCGGACCAGCTCGATCGCCCCGAGGAGCCCGACCGAGCGGACCTCACCGACGGCCTTGTGGCGCGCCGCGATGCCCGACAAACCCTCCGCCAGCCGAGCGCCCAGCCGCTCCACCTGCTCCCGAAAACCGGGCGCCGTGAGCCGCTTGATCGTCGCGAGCGCCCCCGCGCACGCGATCGGATGGGCGTAGTAGGTGCTCGCGTGGGGCGCCTCGCCCGAAGGCGGGAGATGCTGGCGCCACGCCTCCATCAGCTTGGGCTTCCCGAGCAGGGCCGCGATCGCCACGCCGCCGCCGAGCCCCTTCCCGGCGCAGAGGAGGTCGGGCTCTGCTTCGGGCCCGCTCCGCTCCCATGCCCAGAAGGGCCCGGTCCTCCCCGCGCCCGTAAGAATCTCGTCGTAGATGACGAGGAGCCCGCGCTCGCGCGCGAGCCGGCAGAGGCGGGGCAGGAACTCGGGCGGCGGGACGATCCCACCCGCGCGTCCCTGGATCGGCTCGACGATCATCGCGCCGGGCGGGTCGGGACCTCGCAGGGCCTCGTCGATCATCGCGACCGCTTCGTCCATGCAGCGTAGGTCGCACGCTCCCCCGCACCCTGCCGTGGCCGGGCACCGGTACGGGTACGGATACGGTACGAAGATCGCCCGTCCCGCGAGCTGCGCGCGGAGCGGATCGATCGGCTTCGGGTGATGCGTCGCCTCGAGCGCGCCGTACGACTCGCCGTGGTAGGCGCCGGTGAACGCGATCACCCGCGACCGCCCCGTCGCGATCGCCGCGGTCTTGAGCGCCAACTCGACCGCCTCCGATCCCGTGCTCGCGAAGAGGACGCGTCGCAGGCTGCCGCCGAGCGCGGCCAGGCGCCGCGCCAGCCGCTCCCGCCCGACATGCGCGCTGAGATCCCCCTGGCCTTGAAGCAGGCGGCCCGCCTGCGAGGCAACCGCCCGCTTCACCTCGGGCGCGGCGTGCCCCAGGGAAGCCACCCCCAAGCCCGACGTGAAGTCGAGGTATCGATTGCCGTCCAAATCCTCGACGACCGCGCCTCGGGCGCGCGACCAGACGATCGGCGCTTCGTCGCGCCCCCAGATCGCTGCCCCCTCCGCGCGTCTCAATCGCTTGGCCGCCGCGCGCGACTTGGGCCCCGGTGGAGGCGTCCCGATCTCGGGCAGCTCGTCCCCGGAGAGTGGCGCTCGGCGCGTCATGACTGGTTCCCCCGCGCCATCCCACTCACGCGCTCCTCCGCGTCTCCACCCACGTGACGCCCGCCAGGATCAGCACGGCGCCCACACAGAACCCGGGCGTGAACCGCTCCCGATAGATGACCCACGAGAGGATCGCCGTGAGCACCGGCTGGACGTTGGTCGCGATGGCCACCTTGGAAGCCTCGAGGTATCGCAGGGCGTACGACCATAGAGGGTAGGCTACTACCGAGGTCCCGATCGCGAGGTAGAAGATCCCGCCCCACACGGCCGGTCCGATCGATCCCAGCGCCGGGACGGCTCCGGGGATGAAGAAGGCGGGGATGCAAAGGAGAGTCCCCGAAACGATAGCCCAGGAGGTCACGGTCATCGGGTCGTATCGCTCGAGCAGCCGTTTGGAGAGCACCGTGTAGAGCGACCATCCAAAGACGGCCACGAGGATCAGGATATCGCCGTGGAGGACCTCCACCTCATGCGCGAGGCCCCGCTCGAGCAGGATGACGGCCACCCCGGCGAACGCGACGAGGACCCCGGCCAGCTTGGACCACCAATCCCCCTCGTGGAGGAGCCGGCGCGCCAGAAGGAGCACCACGAGCGGGGTCAGCGCGTAGAGGAGGGCGGCGTGGCTCGGCGTGGAGCGTGTCAGCCCGAACAGGAAGCAGCCCTGGTTGACCGGAACCACGAGAAAGCCGAGCAGAAGAAGCAGCGGGATGTCCCTCCGATCGATCTTCGGCGCGCTGGAGCGGAATCTCTGGAAGAGCAAGAGCGCCGCCGAAGCCACCGTGAACCGGAGCAGCGCGACCGCCAGGGGGCCGATCGACGTGAGCGCCCCCTTGGCGATCAGGTGGGTGCCGCTGGAGAGAAGTTGGTTGGCCGCCAGCGCTAACGCGACTCGCTTCGTTCGGAAGATGATGGGCCTCGAGATTCAGTCGCGGGCGAACAGCGGACCGAACGAGGAGCCTACACGAGCCGAGCCGCGATGCGTTATGCTGAACGGCTTGGAGACCAACCGGACATGATGGACGCCGAGTTCCGCCGCTACCTGGGCGCGGTCAAGCTCGACGAGCCGCCCGCGTCATCCAGCGACCCTCGCTGGGAGGAAACCGAAACCCTCGCGCGCCGCCTCTTGACCGAGGGCAAGGCCGAGGCAGCGCTCAAGCTGGTCGAGCAGGAGCCCGCGCGCCGAAAGCGGTGGGATCTCCTCCTTCTGACCGGGCTCTTGCGCGAAGGGTTGGAGGAACAGCCTCTCGCGCTCGAAGCGCTCGAGGTGGTCGCCGACAAGCTCGTCGCGAGCGGTGATCGGAGCGGAGTGAGACTGCTCCTCGATCGGTTCCGGGATCCCGAGCCGACCAGCGCGGCGGTCCGATTCCTGCAGTATCTAGCCCGCGGCGAGACGAAGGAGGAAGCCCGGATCGCGCTCTTGCGGGAGGCCATCGAGATCCGCCCGGCCGATCCCGAGCTCCACGCCGAGATCTCCCCCGCTCTCGAACGGAGTGGCGACATCTCCGACGCTCGGGAGCACAGACTTCGCGCCGTCGAGCTCTATCTGGAGCTGGGGCGGCCGGAGCGTGCCTCCGACGAGCTGCTCCGGGCGATCGACGAGGATCTGGAGCATTTCCCGGCGCGGGTTGGGCGGATCGTCCTCCGGTTCGCGAGCCTCGCGGCGTGGGGCGATGCGGAGCCGGTCCTCGACCTCGCGCTCCCCGAGTTAGAGGCGCGCGCGGCCGGGCTGCTTTCGTGGGAAGATCTGGCCTTGGTGGCTCCGCGAAGCCCGAACACGCCTGCCGCCCGCGGCCTGCTCGCCCGCTACCTTCGCGTCGTGGTGGCGCGCCAGCCCGAGCCCGACGCGATCCTCGAAGGCTCGGGGATCGCGGACCCCGCGGTCCCGATCGACGAAGTTGGCGTCCGGCTCCCTAAGATTTTGGCGCTCCCGCCCGGTGCGCACGTGTTGCACACGACCTGGGGCCTCGGCCGGGTCAGGGCGAGCGATGGCGAGAGCGTAACCCTGTCCTTCCCCAGTCGCGAAGGACACAAGATGTCGTTCGCGATGGCCTCCCGGTCTCTCGATCGGCTCGCCGACGACGGCCTCAGGGTTCTGGCGATCGAGGACGCCCCGCGGCTCCGGACGATCGCCGAGGCCGGAGATCCCGAGGTGCTCGTGCGGGCGCTCCGCGACATCGGCGGAACCGCGACCGCCGGCGCAGCTCAAGCCCCGGCTCGAGACCGCGCTTCCGGATTTCGAGTGGAGTAGTTTCTGGCGGCGCGCCAAGGAGCAGCTCAAGACCGACCGCCGCCTCGACATGAGCGAAGGCTATCGACAGATCTACCGCCTCGCGGTGGACGGCGCCGAGTCGGCGGGTTCGACCGTTCCGCAGCTGACCCCCCGCGCCGCCGTGGCGGGCCTGGGGCTCATCCGAAAGTTCCTCCGCGAGCACCCCGAGGACGAAGCTCGCATCGCGGAGTACGCGGCCCCCTTCGTCCGACGCTGGGCGGCGGATGAAAGCCTCGATCCGGCAACGCGGGCGCAGGCGGTCTGCCACGCGCTCACCTGGGGCGCGCTGGACCCCAATGCGGGTGGAGAAATTCTCGATTCGCTCATCGCGGAAGGACTGGGGCCTGACTCGCTCCCCCTCGGCGCGAGCCAGGATCAGCTTCTCGACCTCGCGGCGGGATCGCCGAACGAAGAGGAGTTTCTCTGGAGGGCGGTCGAGAGCCGGCTCCCGCGCCTGCGCGAGCGCGGGCGGGCGCGTCTCCGCGAGATCATGGGCGGGCGCTTCTCCCGCGCCGTGGAGCAGCGGATCTCCCGCGGCGTCGAGGCTCCGTCCCTGGCGGCGCGTCTGATCGAGCACTTCGTGGCCAACCCGGAGGATCCGGACGCACCGACAACCGACGCGCTCGTCATCGGCTCGATCCGGCTTCTGGAGCGGGATCTCCCCGATGGCGTTCCGGAACGGCTGCTCGCGCTCATCGGCGAAGGGGGCCCGCTACGGACCCGTCTTGCATCGACGCCGCCCGGCGAGGAGCTGAAGGCCCAGATCGAAAGCTCGATCCTCTCCTGGGCCGGGAGCGAGCGGCGGCTCCCCCCCATCCTCGATTTTCTTCGCTCGATCGGCCTCGACAGGGTGGCGCACGCCTACGAAGAGCGCCGCAAGGAGCGCACCCAGAGCTTGCTGGAGGGAAGAAGCACCGAAGATCTCGACACGCGGTTCACGATCATGTCGCGCCCGACCTACGAGCGCCTCGAGGCCGAGCTGAAGAAGCTCTCGCTCGACCTCAAGACCGTCATCCCGGCCGCGATCGAGAAGGCGCGGCAGCTCGGCGATCTTCGGGAGAACGCCGAGTACGAGGCCGCCAAGCACCGTCAGGCGAACGCGGCGACCCGACTCCAAGAATTGCTCGGGACGCTCGAGCGGACGAAGCTCCTCGATACCATCGAGATCGACGACTCTCGGATCGGCGTGGGAACGGAGGCCGTGCTCGCGCCGCTCGAGGGTGGGGGCTCCCCGATCACCTACTGGATTCTCGGAGAGGGGGATAGTGGCTTGGCTCCCGGCGTCCTCTCCTACAGGGCTCCCCTCGCCAGGCCGCTCCTCGGGATGCGGGTGGGGAGCGAGGTGTCGCTCGAGCTGCCCGACGGGGCGCGGCGGTTTCGGGTCGAGTCGATCGTCAAACGGATACCGGCCTAGACGGCGGGACGGCCGCTCGGAGGCATCCCGGAGGCCTCCCGGCGCATCTGATAGAATCGGGGCCTACTCCAAAAACTCAACCGGATTCCGGTACGAGACCGGATCCGAACACTCGGTCGAGGCGAAAGGAGACCACCGCCATGCCGAAGCACGCCGTCAAGCCTCTCCCCTATGCGAACGACGCGATCAAGGGGATCGGGGCGAAAACGATGGAGATCCACCACGACAAGCTCTACGCCGGCTACGTCAACAAGCGGAATGAAATCGAAGAGACCCTCGCGAAGGTGGACCGAAGCAAGGCCAACCAGATCTACAGCGAGATCCGCGGCCTGAAGCACGAGGAGACCTTCGCCGCCAACGGGCAGATCCTCCACGAGATCTACTTCTCGATCATGGGCGGCGACGGCCAGCCGAAGGGCGAGGTCGTCGACAAGATCAAGGAGGACTTCGGCACCTTCGCGGCCTGGGAGGAGGATTTCAAAGCCTCCGCGATGTGCGCGCGGGGATGGGTGGTCCTGGCATTCGACCCGACCGATGGCCGGCTCCACAACTTCATCGGCGACGCGCAGAACCAGGGCGGGGTCTGGGGCACGTTCCCGGTGCTGAACTGCGATACCTACGAGCACTCCTACTTCATCGACTACGGCAGCGACCGGAAGGCCTACGTCGAGGCCTTCCTCCGGGTCGTGAACTGGAACGAGGTGAACCGCCGATACATGGCGACGACCCAGATGGCGATGGCCAGGAAGTAGACGTTGCATCATTGCAGCCCGGCGGGCGCGCGTGCAAATTGCACGGCGCCCGCCCTTTTGTTTCGAAGCCAACCCCGCGTCTCGCCTCCAGGCCCCACAATCCCAACCTTCTAGGCTGATTCTCCGAATTGCAGCGGCGTGGCATGTCCCTTGCTTTTCACGCCTCGGGATTGTCTATCTGAATTCAGCCAAGTGACATGCGATGGGGATCGCGAATGCCCAAGGAGACCGACATGAAGACGGTGATGCGGTTCGCGCTGGCTGTGCTGGTAGTCGCTGCGGCGGTCGGGATGACCGGCTGCACCGACGAATCTTCGCGGAACACCCTGACGGTGGTGACCGTGAACGAGGGCAATTCCTTTTTCAGCGATTTGATCAACGTGGTAGATCCGCTGAACCCGTTCATTCCGGTCGACCAGGTGAAGGTGACCCTCGGCAACATCCCGAACGGCGGCGGAGTTCCCCTGGAGCCCAACACTCCGTTCTCCCAGATCGTCGTGACCGGCTACACGGTCACCTACGACAACGCAATCTTCTCGCCGGTGACCGGCGGGTTGAACCTCCGCGTCCAGTCTGGTCAGACCGTGGACGGCACGATCACGCTGAGCGACTCCGGCGAGAAAGGCGCTCTCGCGATCAGCGGGACCGTCACGACCATCGCCCGGATCCACTTCACCGGCTACAACTACATCAACGGCTCGAACAACGGGGACCCGGTCTTCGCGGACGCGGCCCTGACGGTTCAGATCGGCGACTTCGGCGACACGGACGTCACGCCCTAGGAACGCTCCAAAGCAGCGCGATCCCCGCGGCCCGGGCTCACCCCCGGGCCGTTTCGCGTTTCAGGGCTCGGCCCGAGCCAGGGGCACCTCGACGACCCCCTGGCGCCGCTCGGCCAGGATGCGCGCCCAGCGGCGCACGGCATCGCCGAGCACCGTCGCCACCAAGAGGAGCAGGACGACGCTCAGAATGCCGTCGAGATAGCTCACGAAAGGGCCCTTGTCGGCGATGTAGGCCGGCGAGAGGTAGCGGAACGTGTTGAGGACGCCCGCGGTCATCGTCGTCACCGTGAGGAAGCAGAGGGGCAGGAACGTGGTCAGGGCGTAGGCGGGCGGCCGCTGACGAAGCAGGAACGTGGTCCCGACGGCCAACGCGATCACCGCCAGGAGCTGGTTCGAGACGCCGAAGAGCGGCCAGATCGTCTCGACGCTTCCGGTCGCCATCAGGTAGCCCCAGCAGAAGCAGACGACCGCCCCCACCACGCCGACGCTCCAGATGTTCGTCGTGGAGCCAAGCGGCGCCCAGACGCGGCCGGCCACGTCCTGAAAGAGATACCGCGCCACCCGGGTTCCCGTGTCGAGCGCGGTGAGGATGAACACCGCCTCGAACATGATCGCGAAGTGATACCAGTACGCCATGAGATGCCCCATCCCCGGGATCTGCCGGAGGATGTTCGCCATGCCGACGGCGAGGGAGACCGCGCCGCCGGTCCTCCCCTGGAGCGTCTCCTCCCCCACCAATCTTGTCAGCTCGGTCAGGTGGACCGGCTGAATCCCGAGCGCGTGAACCACCTTGGGCACGCCGTTGATCAGGAAATAGTCCGCCGGAATCAGCGTGGTCGCGGCGACGAGCGCCATGATCGCGACCAGGCCCTCGGTGAGCATCGCGCCATACGCGATGAAGCGGATGCTCGCCTCGTCCGGGACCATGCGGGGCGTGGTCCCCGACCCGATCAGCGCGTGGAACCCGCTGATCGCGCCGCACGCGATGACGATGAAGCAGAACGGGAACACCTTCATCCCGGGGAGAACGGGACCGGTTCCGTTCACGTACGGTGTCACTGCGGGCATCAAGAGCTGGGGGTGGACGATCGCGACCCCGACAACGAGCAGCAGGATGGTGCCGATCTTCATGTAGGTGGAGAGGTAGTCGCGGGGGCACAGGAGCAGCCAGACCGGGAGCGTCGCGGCGAGAAATCCGTAGATGGGGAGGATCGTCGAGAGTGTCTTCGGCGAGAGCGTGAACCAACCGGCCATGCCGGAGTGGATGACGAAGGGCCCCGCAAGCACCGCGGCCAGGATGATCGCGACGCCGATCAAGCTTCCCTCCACCACCCGGCCGGGACGGATCCGGTACATGTAGAGGCCGAAGAGAAGCGCCGCGGGGATCGTCATGGCGACCGTAAAGGTCCCCCAGGGCGAGTTGGCGAGCGCGTTCACCACGACGATCCCGAGGCCAGCAAGGAGCAAGATCGTGATGAAGAGAATCGCCGCGGTCGCGGCGTTGTGGGCGACCGGGCCGATTTCCCGCCGCGACATCTCGGAGAGCGACGCGGCGTTGTGCCGCACGGACGCGAAGAGAATGATGAAGTCGTGGACTCCCCCGCCGAGCGCCGCGCCGAACAGAATCCAGAGGGCTCCCGGGAGGTATCCGAATTGCGCCGCCAGCACGGGTCCGATCAGCGGTCCGGACGCAGAGATCGCGGCGAAGTGGTGGCCGAAGAGGACAAAGCGATTGGTTCGGACGAAATCGCGCCCGTCGGCCCTGGTTTCCGCCGGCGTGGGGCGCCGCGGGTCGATCTTGGCGACCCGGTAGGCCATGAAGGCGCTGTAGTAGCGGTAGGAAAACGCGAAGACGACGATCGCCGCGAGGGGTAGAACGAGGGAGTTCACGGTCGGACGGGCTCCTCCCGGCGCACCGCGAGGCTAGCCCTTCTCTTTGTGCAGCACCACTTTTGTGATCACGATGCCCCAGGCCTCGGAGCGATGGTAGACCACTCCCGTCACGTCGACCTTCTTGTGGACGAAGTTGATGACCGGATCATTCGGGTTTCTTCCCGGAAGCTCCCCCGCGATGAAGTAGATGCGGTCGCTGCGCCCGGTCGTAGATCGCGAGCGTCTGCCCGGAACGCGCGCAGTCGATCGCGCACTGGAAGTGGCCCGGTCCGATCGACTTGGGACCGGCCTCGAGGAAGCAGGCGGGATCCATCACCTCACCGGTGATCGTCATGACCTCGCCCTTGACCATGGCCCCCGACCCTTTCGCCTCGCCCGCGGGCGCCCCGTGCCCTTCGTGGCTGGCGGGGGTGGTCTTCTCGGCGGGCGCGTCGCTCTCCGTCGCACCCACCGCCGCGAGGAATACGGTCAGAAGGATGAGGAACGTTTTGTTGAGGCGCATCGATGTCATCCGTAAATCCTCCCGGCGATGTTCCGGCTATTTCGGGGTCGCCTTGGGCGCCGGCTCCACGGAGGCGACCTGGATGGCCAGGAGCCCGCCGCGCGAGTAGACCTTGCCCTTCACGAGCACGGCCTGGGCGACAAAGTCGATCACGGCCTTGTTGGGATCCTCGCCCGGCCGATCGGAGGCCAGAATGTAGACCTTGTTGGTCTTCCGCTCGAGGATCGCGAGGGTCTGCCCCGCCTTGGCGCAGGCGATCGCGCATTCCTTGTGCGCCTCGCCCTTGGCGCCGTTGATGACCCAGCACTGCGGGGTCGATCACCTCGCCGATGATCGAGCGGGGCCCCGCGCTCGTGGCCGCCGGAGCGTCCTTGGGCTTCGTTGCGTCCTTGTCCTGCGCGTTCGCCACGACGACGGCGCACGCGAGGATCAACGCCCCCGCGATGGCTGCCTTGTACATCCTCATTCGGCTCCTCCCCATGGACTAAGACGGCGACGGCTACTCATCTCGTACCATCGTCAAGCCTACCAGAGGGTTCCTGGGCCTGCAAGAAGACCGGCACCGTGACGCCATGGGTGCGGTGCGGAGAACGGGTGGAGACTCGACCCTCGGCCTTGGGTATCATCCGCGTTCCGTCCCAGGGCGACCGCCGAAAGGAGACAACGTGCCCCGTCCGTCGAGACGCAGTCAGCTGATCCCGTTCTCACCCATCCGGGTCATGTTCCGCCTCGCCGACGAGTTGGAGCGCGCGGGCGGCGGCCCCGTCATACGGCTCCACGTCGGCGACCCCGATTTTGCCCCTCCCGAAGCCGTGATCGAGGCGACCGCGCGCGCCATGCGAGAGGGAAAGACCCACTACCCGCCGAGCGTCGGGATCCAGAGCTTGCGCACGGCCCTGGCCGAGAAGGTGACCCGGCGAAACGGAATCGCCGCGACCACCGAGCAGATCGTGATCACGCCGGGGTCGACGGAAGCCCTCATGGCATCCATGGAAATCGCGCTCCACCCCGGGGACGAAATCCTGCTTCCCGAGATCTACTGGCCGAACTACGTTCAACAGGCACTCCTCGCGAGCGCGAAGCCGATCTTCTACCCGCTCGGCACGGGCTATCAGCCGGACGTCGAGGGGGTGCGCCGGGCCGTGACGCCGCGGACGAAGGCGATCTTGATCAACAGCCCGAGCAATCCGACCGGCGCGGTGATTCCCGAAGCGACGCTCCGCGCCCTCTACGCGGTCGCGCGCGAGCGCGACCTCTGGGTCATCAGCGACGAAGCCTACGAGGACATCGTCTTCGACGCGAAACACGTCTCGCCGGGTTCCTTCGAGCGGGACCTCCCGGACCCCGAGCGGCGGGTATTTTCGCTCTACACCTTCTCCAAATCGTACGCGATGACCGGATTCCGCCTCGGCTACATCGCGGCGCCCAGCCAGCTCGTCGCCACCATCCTCCGAAAGATCCAGGAGCCGATCGTGGCAAGCACCGCGACGCCGATCCAGTGGGGCGGCCTGGCGGCGCTTCCGGACGACGCCTCGATCACGACCATGCGCGACGCCTACCGCCGGCGGCGCGACCTGGCGATTTCCATCCTGCGTCCCGCCGGGCTCGTCGACTACACGCCGGAGGGGGCGTTCTACATTCTGGCCGACGTCGAATCGACGGGACTGAGCGCCGATGAATTCGCGGTCCGTCTGCTTCAAGAGCATCGCGTCGCGGTGGCGCCCGCTTCGGGTTTCGCCCTCGCCCCTCAGTTCGGGCCGGACGGACTTCCGATCGGGGAGATGACGGCGATGGGCGCTCCCGATTTCCCGATCCACCCCAAGGCCAGGACGCGCGTCCGGATCGCGTTCTGCGTCTCCGACGCGGAGTTGAGCGAAGGTTTGAAGCGGATGGTCGCGCTCGTTTCGGCCCTCAGGTCCGCGCGGGGCAGCGCGGCGAACGTCGCGGCGCGGAGCTGACCGACTACTTCGCCGGGGGTAAGACCGGGCGCGGCAGGCTGAAGATCGATTCTCGCGTGACCCGCGTGTAGTAGGGCCCCCCCAGACGGGCGATCGCATCCAGCTTGGCCGCGTCGACGCGGGTTCCGGTCATGACGGCTTCCGCGAGGTGAAGATAGACCACTTCCCCGATCACGTAGTTCGCGTGATAGGGCCCCGATCCGTGCTCGACGATCCGGAACAACTTGCACTCGAGCGCGATCGGCGACTCCAACACCCGCCACGGTTTCACCCTCGTGCTGGCCACCTTCGTGAATCCGGCCACCTCGAACTCGTCCACCTCGGGTGGAAACTCGGCCGACGCGACGTTCATCCGCTCGCGGATGGCCCAGGGGACCAGGTGGATGACGTACTCCCCGGTCTCCCGCACGTTGTGGAGGGTGTCCTTGTCGCGACCCGTGCCGCCGGTGACCGGCATGAAGACCAGGGACGGCGGGTTGGCGCCGCCCGCGTTGAAGAAGGAGAACGGTGCTAAGTTCGCGATGCCTGTCTTGGAGAGGGAGGAGACGAACGCGATCGGCCGCGGGACCACGCAGCCGGTCAAGAGCGAGTAGAACTCTCCGGGCGGTACGGTCGCCGGGTCGACGTCTCGGAACGCGCCGGTCTCGGGGCCGCCCACCGCTAGACCGTCACCCGGTCGCGCCCTCGCCGGTGAACTTCCCCGCCGGCTCGAGCCACGAGTACGGATACGCGGCATCGTCGTAGGGGGCCGCGTCCTTGGTGACGTTGAGCGGGTAGAACGTATCCAGCATCACCGCGAGCTCCTTCGTCTCCTTGGCTCCCAGCGAAGCCTCCGTGGCGCCCGGGTGAGGCCCGTGCGGGATTCCCGAGGGGTGGAGCGTGAACGATCCGACCTCGATGCCCCGCCGGCTCATGAAATTGCCGTTCACGTAGTAGAGCACCTCGTCGGAGTCGACGTTGGAGTGGTTGTACGGGACCGGGATCGAGAGCGGATGGTAGTCGTACATCCGCGGCACGAAGGAGCAGACCACGAAGTTCCGTCCCTCGAAGCACTGATGGGTCGGCGGCGGCATGTGGATCCGGCCCGTGATCGGCTCGAAGTCCTCGATGTTGAAGATGTAGGGATAGAGGAAGCCGTCCCAGCCGACGACGTCGAGAGGATGAAACTCGAACTCGTACGCCGTGATCTGGTTTCGCGCCTTGATCCGAACCTCGAACTTCCCGCGGTCCGTGAACGTTTCCAGCCGCTCCGGCCGCCGCAGATCGCGCTCCGAGTACGGGGCGTGCTCGAGGAGCTGGCCGTATTCGTTTCGGTAGCGCTTCGGGCTTTCGATCGAGGAGACCGATTCGATCACCAGGTAGCGCTGCGGTCCCGCGTCGGGATGGAACATGTAGGATGTGCCGCGGGGAATGACGACATAATCCCCGGGTCTGTAGTGAAGCTCCCCGAAGATCGTCTGGATTCTTCCGGTGCCGTCGTGGATGTAGTAGAGATCGTCGCCCTGGCCGTTGCGGTAGAAGTAGGACATCTTCTGATCGGGGACCGCGATCGCCATGGAGACGTCGTTGTTGTGGAGCAGGACCACGCGGCCGCTGACCGGGTCGCCGCTCTTCTTGAGATCCTTCGTCTTGAAGTGGTAGTGGCGAAGCCCCTGCTCGTCCGCGTATTCCACCCGGCAGTCCTGGATCTTCCGGATCTCGCGGACCTGGGTGGGCATGTTGTGGTGGTAGATCAGCGACGAGCGCCCGGTAAAGCCCCGGGATCCCATCAGCTGCTCGGTGTAGAGCTTTCCGTCGGGACGCCGGAATTGGGTGTGCCGCTTGTGCGGAACCTGTCCCAGGCTGAAGTACATCGGCATACGGTTTACCTCTCGCGGGAACTCAAACGATTCGATTGGTCAAGGCGCCGAGCAGCTCGATTTCGAGCGTTACCTCGTCGCCTTGCTGTAGCCAGCGGTGGACTTCCGGCCCCAGCTCGAGGAGGCATCCACCCCCCGCCGTCCCGGAGCCGATCACGTCTCCCGGAAAAAGATACACGTCCTGCGAGGCCCTCGCAATCATCTGGCCGAACGTGTAGTGCATATCACGGGCGTTGGCCGACGAGAGAGTCCGCCCGTTCACGCGCGCTTCCATCTTGAGGTCGTGCCGATCGCCTTGGCGGCGCGGCTCCAGCTCGTCCTGCGTCACCAGGGCCGGGCCGAGAGACGTGGCGAAATCCTTCCCCTTGGCCGGTCCCAGCCCCACCGCCATCTCCCGGCGCTGAACGTCCCGCGCGCTCCAATCGTTGAGGATGGTGAAGCCCGCGACCACCGATCGCCAATCCTCGGCGCGCACGTCCCGCGCCTCCTTCCCGATCACGCAGGCGATCTCCAGCTCGTAGTCGAGCGCGTCGGTCCAGGCTGGCTTGTGAACCGTCTCGCCGTGCCCCACCAGGGCGCCGGGATTGGAGAAGTAGAAGACCGGGAACTCGTACCATTCCGGCGGAACGGGGAGCCCGCGGCGGGCGCGCGCGTTTCGGACGTGGGTTTCGAAGGAATAGAAGTCACGGATGCTGGGCGGACGGCGCACCGGGGGATGGATCGCCACCGCGTCCGTCGGGTGGCGGGCGACGGCCAGACGCTCGCGTGCCTGGGACGAAGCCCCCGCGGCGCGGGCCATGGTCTCTCGTGCCACGGCCAAGCCATGATCCCAGTCGGTGAGGAGTGACTCCATGGAGGCGAGCAGCGTGGGACCGGCGTCCGGAACGTCGAGAAGGGCGGCGGCGCGATTGAGCTCGAGGACGAAACCGTCCTCGAGTAGCCCGAGGGCCGAGGATCCCGCCCCCTTCGGGGAGAAGGAGACGAGACGCATGGGTCGCTAGAGGTTGCCCCGGAGCGACTGCTCCCGCTCGATCGCCTCGAAGAGAGCCTTGAAGTTCCCCTTGCCGAAACCGCGGCTCCCCTTTCGCTGAATGATCTCGTAGAACACCGTCGGCCGGTCTTCCACGGGCTTGGTGAAGAGCTGGAGGAGATAGCCCTCCTCGTCCCGGTCCACCAGAATGCCGAGACCGGCGAGGGTGTCGATATTCTCGTCGATCGTGCCCACCCGGTTCGGAAGCACCTCGTAGTAAGCGGGCGGGACCGTGAGAAACGAGACCCCGCTGTCCCGAAGCCGCGCCACCGTGTGGATGATGTCCGCCGTGGCAAGCGCGACGTGCTGGACGCCGGGGCCGCGGTAGTACTCGAGGTACTCCTCGATCTGGGACTTGCGCTTCCCCTCCGCCGGCTCGTTGATCGGGAACTTGATCCGGCCCGATCCGTCCGCCATCACCTTGGACATCAGCGCGGAGTACTCGGTGGAGATGTCTTTGTCGTCGAAATGCTGGTACTGGGTGAACCCCATGACGTCCCGGTAGTAGGCGACGAAACGGTTCATGTCCCCCAACGGAACGTTCCCCACCACGTGATCGATGTGGAGGAGGGGGCCGGGCTCAGGCTTGGCGCCGGTGCCGCGATAGCCGGGCATGAAGGCGCCTTTGTACTTGGAGCGGTCGACGAAGGAGTGGATCGTATCGCCGTAGGTGGCGATCGCCGCCCGGCGTATCGTGCCGTGCTCGTCCTTCACGTCGTGGGGCTCCTCGATCGAGCGGGCGCCCCGCTTGGTCGTCCCCTCCCACGCCCGGTCGACGTCCTCGACCTCGAGCGCGATGTCCTTGACTCCGTCCCCGTGCCGGTGGACGTGGTCGGCGATCGGTCCGTCCGGGCCAAGCGGGGCGGTGAGGACCAGCCTCACCTTTCCCTGCTGGAGCACAAAGGACGCGCGGTCCCGCTGGCCGGTCTCCAGGCCGCCGTACGCCACCACGGCAAACCCAAACGCGTGGGCGTAGTAGTAGGCCGCCTGCTTCGCGTTCCCGACGTAGAACTCGAGGTGGTCCGTCCCCCGGATCTTCAAGAAATCGTCCGGCGCGGCGGCGCTCGCCTTGGGACTCGTCGCTTCGCCCCTGGTCGCGCCCTTGGTCGCTTTCATCCGTAGAGCCCCCGGAGCCGGGTCGCTTCCGCGACGCGCCCGACGCCGAGCATGTAGGCCGCGGTCCGCATCGGCACTCGGTGCTTCTGCATCAAGCTCACCACGTCCTTGAACGAGCGGCGCATGATGGTCTCGAGTTTCTGGTTGACCTCATCCTCGCTCCAGAAATAGTTGGCGAGGTCCTGGACCCACTCAAAGTAGGAAACCGTGACGCCGCCGGCGTTCGCCAAAATGTCGGGTACCAGGAAGACGCCGTTTTCGTGGAGGATCGGATCGGCTTCGGGGGTCGTCGGCCCGTTGGCGGCCTCGGCCAAAATCTTGGGGCGAATCTTGGGGGCGTTCTCCTCGTTGATCTGGTTCTCGAGGGCCGCGGGGATCAGGATGTCGACCTTGAGCTCCAGCAGCTCCTTGTTCGTGAGCCGGTCGGTCCCGCGCATCCCGGCGACGCTCCCCGCCTCCTTCTTGTGCGCCTGCACCGCCGCGGGGTCGAGACCACTCGCGCTCTGGATTCCCCCGCGCGAGTCGCTGACGGCCACGACCTTGGCGCCGCGCGCATGGAGCAGATCGTGCGCGATGGAGCCGGCGTTTCCGTAGCCCTGGATCGCCACCGTGAGCCCGGGGAGCTTGAGCCCAAGGTGCTTGCACGCCTCCTCGATCGTCACCGTGCAGCCGCGCGCCGTCGCTTCCCTGCGCCCGAGCGAGCCGCCGAGCATGATCGGCTTTCCGGTCACGACACCGGGCGAGGCGAAGCCCTGCCGCATGGTGAACGTGTCCATGATCCACGCCATGACCTGCGCGTCGGTGTAGACGTCGGGAGCTGGAATGTCCTTCTCGGGACCGATGATGATCGCGATTTCATTCGTGTAGCGGCGGGTCATCCGCTCCAGCTCGTGGAGCGAGAGGACCTTGGGGTCGACCTCGATCCCGCCCTTGGCGCCGCCGTACGGAAGATTCACCACCGCGCACTTCCAGGTCATCCACGCCGCGAGCGCCTTGACCTCGTCGAGCGTCACCTGAGGGTGGAACCGGATGCCACCCTTGGCCGGCCCGCGCGAGACGTCGTGCTGCACGCGGTAGCCCTGGACCACGCGCCAGCTGCCGTCGTCCATCTCGAAAGGGACCGACACGATGAGGCAGCGCCGGGGGACCCGGAGCTTCAACCGGATGCCTTCCTCGAGCTCGAGCGCGTCGGCGGCGATGTCGAATTGCCGCTGCGCGATTTCAAACGGATTTCGGACTGCCTCGGCCACCACGAGCATGGAACCCCCTGTTTGGCTGGCGAAACGGCGCCCTGCCGGCTTCAGAGCGGCAGGGCGCGAACTTGCGGTCAGGTCGGAGTGATTGTACGCCCCGCCTCGGGGGGCGCAACTGGGAAAGAAATGACGGTCCTTCCCGCTCCCGAGGGCAAGGCCCTGATATAATGCCCGCCTGCTCCCCCGCGATCCGGGCGGTCATCGAGTCAAATCGGGCGGAGGGATCCTGATCGACCCTTACCACGCCCCAACCCAGCGCCGCGCCTTGGTCGCGCTCGCCCTGGGCGCGACGGGCTACGCGGTGGGAGTGCTCGCGGCGTCAATCCACCCCGGCCCTCGCGCCTGGGGACTCCACCTTCCCGGCTTCCTCCCGCCCGTCCCGCGCGCCGGGTTGATCGCCGTCCCCTTCGCGGCGGCGGTGATGCTCTGGCTCGCGCTGGTTCGGCCCGCTCCGGACGGCGCCCCAATGCACGGGCATCCGTCCGGGCAGCGATCGAAGACGGGCGCGCGCAGGCGGCGCTCGTCGCGGGCATGGATCGGCATCCTGTGCGTCTACGGCGTGCTCCTTCTCGCGCTCCGGAGCAAGACCCACTTCCTCGGCGACGGAATCGTCTGGCTGAACCAGCTCACGGGCGGCGAGGCCAAGCCATTCGGAGAGCCCCTGGCCACGGCCGTTTGGCGGGCGTTCGCGAACTTCATGCACGTGATGGGGCGGCCCGTGGGGGCGGAGTCGCTCGGGCTCCTCCCCGTCGCCTGCGGCGTTGTCGCGGCCATCATCGCGCGGCAGATCGTTCGAGAGGTCGTCCAGGATCACGTCGTTCGACGCGTGGCCTGGATCCTCGTGATCACCCTCGGCGCTTCACAGCTTTACTTCGGCTACATCGAGAGCTACCCGGTCGTTTGCGTCGCCATCCTGGCCTACCTCTGGCTCGCGCTGCGATGCGCGCGCGGCGCCGACCCACCCTGGCTCTGCGGCATCGCGTTGGCCGTCGCCATCGCGACCCACATCATGACGCTCTTCCTCCTTCCGTCCTATGTCCTGGCCTTGGCCCGAACGGACGCGCCGTGGACCCGGCGGCTCGCGCTCCTCGCGATCCCCCTGGCCGCGGCGCCCTTGCTCCTTCTGGCCGTGGGAACGACGCCGTCCGATTGGCTCGTCCCGTTTCGCACGGCCGCGCAGGGATTCTTTTCCGCCCACGGGGGAGACCACCTCAACCGACCCTACCCTTGGGCATCGCTCGACCACGCGTCCGACGTCGCGAACGCGGTCCTTCTCGCGATACCGGTCCCGGCGCTCCTGCTGCTCTCCTTGACCGTCGCGGAACGAGGCCGCATTTGGCCCCGCTCCGAGCCCACGCTGGTCCTCGCCACGGCGGCCGTCTGTGGGCTGATTCCGGCGGCCGCCCTCTCGCTGCCGGTCGCGCCCGCGCAGGACTGGGACCTCACCGCGGTCCTCCTCCTCCCGCTTGGGATCGCCGGAATCGTCGCGGCGCGGTTTCTCTGTCGGGCGCCGCTTGTCGGGGCCGCGCTGATCGTTCTCTCCGCCTCGTCGCTCTTCGCGTTCGTGCTGGTGAACGCCAACCAGGCGGCGGGGGTCGCCCGATACGAGACGCTCCTCGCGCCCGGCTCGCGCATCACCCCCTATGGCAGAGGCTACGGAAACAGCACGCTCTCCGAATTCTTCGAGGATCGAGGGGATCTCCCCTCGGCGCTGCGGTTCGCCGAGGCCGCGATCGACGCCGAGCCGACGAACGCGCGCTATTGGATGAGGGCCGGCACGATCCTCTACAACGAGGGTAACTACGGGGAGGCCATCGCCAAGCTCGAGGAGGCGCTTCGCCGGGGGGTCACGCGCTCCGGGGCGCGTTACAACCTCGGCCTCTGCTACGCGAGGACCGGGCGATACGCCGAAGCCTTGGTCCAATTCCGATCGGCGATCGAGATGGAAGGGGACCGTCCGGACTACCGCCAGAGCCTGGGGGTGGCGCTCTACGAGGCCGGGCAGCCCGATTCCGCGAGGCAGGTTTGGACCGAGGTCCTGAAACGGTGGCCCGACTACGCGCCTACGATACGCTCGATGGAACGGCGATTTGGAGAGACGGCTCACCCATGAGCTGGCAGGCGTCAACGATCTGCTGATGTCCGATCGTGAGAAGGAACGCTGGGTTCCTGCCGTAGCTCTTGGCGCCCAGGATGAAGAAGCCGGGCTCAGGAGACCGAAGCGATTCCGCCCCGTGGGAGACCTGAGAGAGACAATCGGCGACCTTCTCGGGAGCGGCCATGCCCGCGGTGAGGAGGGCAGCGGCCAGGTTCATCGGAGCCTCCGAGGCGTAGCAGAGGTGGATCTGGAGCTCCCGGTAGATCTCGGTGTCGGGCCGGTATCCAACCAGCGCCAGCACCCGATCCACGTCGACCGCGCGCTCCTCGCCCGAGGGCATGGCGAGCGCGGCGCGGATGCGGCCCGCCGGCCCGGCTCCGTAGGACACGATGGACGCGCCCGGGTGGCGGGTGAGCCACGCCGCGGTGCGCGCGATCGTGTTCGCGCGCGCCGCCAACTCCCGCCGGGCCGGGAGCGCGTCATCCCGGAGCTCGGCGTAGACGCCCTCCTTGCCGCGGTCGCGATGCACCCAGTCAACCGCGAAGCCTCCCCCCGAGCCGCGCGCGCGCGATAGCTCGTCCAGCCCGGCGAGCGCCGTGGCGGCGGAGTGCCCGTCCCCGATCAACAGAATCCTGCGCCCCTCGTACCGTTCCCGCGCCCCGCCCACGAGGTCGGGAATGTGCCGCTCGGCCCGGCCTCCGAGCCGCTCCTCTCCCGCCGCGGGAAGCCCGCCGAACCCGGTCGCGTTCGGCGTGGCGTAGACGCCGGTGGCGTCCAACACGAAGTCGGCGCGATCGAATCGCACGCTCCCATCCAGCTCCTCGACGCGGAGGAGGAACGCCCTACCCTCGCGGCTCAGGTCGCCGGCCGCGGCGACGCCGCGCGGCTTCGTGAGCCCCTCGCGCGCGATCCCGGTCACCCGGGCGCCCTCGAAGATCGACCCGCGCAGCTCGGGCAGACGCGCGATCGGCGCCAGGTATTTCTCCACGAGAAGGGACGCGGACAAGAGCGCCTCGTCGGCGGGCAGCGCGACCCCCGCCTCTCGAAGCCGCGTTCTCCCCGCTTCGGTCGAGCTCATGCGAAACGGCGTGAAGAGGACCACGTGGCCGAAGCGAAGGAGATGCCCGCCGACCCGATGGGCCTCGTAGAGCGCCACGTCGAAGCCCCGCCGCTTGGCCTCGAGCGCCGCCTCGATCCCGATGGGACCTCCGCCTACCACCGCGATTTTCTTCATGCTCTCCCTGTCATCCCAACCCCAGGTGCTCCAGCTCCTCTTCGTCGAATCCCAAGTAGTGTCCGTACTCGTGCAGCAGCGTGATCTTGATTTCCTTGGCCACTTCGGTCCGGGAGCGGCCCGCCCGCTCCAGATTTCGCTGGAAGAGAATCACGACGTTGGGATAGCCCGAGAGCGCGACCACCTTCTCCCCGAGCGCCGTGCCCACGAAGAGCCCCAACACCTCGGGGGTGATGTGCGGTGCCCGATCCGCGATCGCGCGCTTCGGCTTGGCTTCCACGAGGACGGGGACCTCGGCCACCGCGCCGCGGATCACGTCGGGGAGCGATTCGAGCACCTTATCGAGAATCGCGCGGAAATCCTCCTCGGTCGTGCGGATCGGCAGAGGAAATTCCTTCGCCTCGAGGTCGTGGGCGAGCGCGAAGAGGCGGTCGGCGGATTCAAATTCGCCGCGGGCCTCGAGAATGCGGGCCTCCAGCTCGGCGCGCTCCGGATCGTCCTCCTCGGCTTCCGCGGGCAGAAGACCGCGGACGGCCTTCAGCGCCTCGTCGGTGCGCCAGAGAAGATGGAGGCTCTCGATCCGCCCGAGCGCGGCGCCCCAGTGCTCCGGATCGGCGGCCAGGGCCCGTTCGAACCGCTCGAGCGCGCGGGTCGCGTCGCCTTCTTCGAGGGCGTCGTCTCCCTCGTCGATCAGCGCGTCGACGGGGTCCTCGGAGGGCATGGGTGGCTCCCTAGGAGCCGGAGGGTTGATCGGCCGAGGTGGCGCGGATGGTGTGATCGAGGAGTGTGTCGACCTCGCTCAGGATTCCGTCCAGCTTCTCCACTTCGGACCGCACGGCGTCCGCGTCGTTCGAGGAGGCCCACTGATTGATGGACGTGACCTGCTTCCGCGCGGAGGCGAGCTGGATGGCAAGGTGTTCCCGATCCAGAAGGTTCATCGCGGAGGATTTCGACCAGATCTCGTCGAAGCGTCCCGTCAGCGACTTCATGATGTCGGGCACCCGATCGAGCGCGTTGTCGGAGAGGGCCATGCCCAACCGCCCGCGATCGGCGCTCAGCTCGTCTTTCAGCCGCACGAAGTCCTCCGGCGACCCCTTGGATCCGCTCAGCGTCTGGCATGACGCCAGCGAGAGGGCGAGGGAGGCGGCGAGCGCTAGAGCAGGTAGACGATGGTGAAGACGCATACCCATACGATGTCGACAAAGTGCCAATACCAGGAGGCCGCGAGGAACGGAAAGTGCTGCTCGGGGGTGAAGCGATTTCGGATGGCGGCCCCATAGACGACGTTCAGGAAGATGATTCCGACCAGCACGTGGAGGCCGTGGAACCCGGTCAGCATGAAGAAGGTGGTCCCGAAGATCCCGCTCCGCACGTTGAAGGCGGAGCCGTTCAGAAATCCGTACTCGTAAGCCTGGCCGCAGAGGAAGAGCGCGCCGAGGAATATGGTCATCAAGAGACCGGCGATGACGCCGTCCTTGCGGTTTCGCTCGAGCGCGAGGTGGGCCAAGTGGAGCGTCACGCTGCTGCTCAGGAGGATGATCGTGTTCACCGCGGGAAGGAGGATCTCGAAGTGCGGCATCCCCGCGGGAGGCCAGACCTTGGCGTGGACCCTCGCGTAGAAGAGCGCCGCAAAGAACGCGGCGAAGATGGCTGCTTCGGAGGCGATGAAGAACGCGAATGCCCGTTTGAGCCGAGAATCGGCCTCGACGGCGTCCCGACCGAAGAATTTGTCGCGGAGGAGCTCGCCCCACCAGCGCCCCGCCGAGCTCAGGCCGATCGCGAGACCGACGGCCAAGATCGCCAACCCGCCCTTCCATCCGTGGGCATTGGCGACCAGCCCGATCGGAATCAGGCCGATGCCGAACGCGGCGATAATCGGCCAGCGGCTCGGGACCGGATCGTGCGAGTGATGCTCTAGCGCGGTGGCCATCCCATCTCCCGGGTCTGCGTGGGTCGGTTACGGCCGCGTATCTTGCCCCAGAAGCGGCGGTCCCGCAAGGGACTTTCGGGACCCTGGCTTCAGCGCTTCGTTCGGCTCGATGCCCACGCGCCGGCCGGCTCGCCCACGGGCAGTGCCGGCGTGGGGTGGCCGTCGGGGCCGGGCGCGCCCGGAGCCGGCTGCGCCGCGGCTTCGGCCGGGACCGCTTCCACGTGCGTGAATCTCGCGAGGATCCGGTAGACAACCGGGACCAGAAGGAGCGTCAAGAAGGTCGAGAAGAGAAGCCCTCCGACCACGGCGATGCCGAGCGGACGGCGCGATTCGGCGCCGGCTCCCAGGCCGATCGCGATCGGCAGCACGCCGAAGATCGTCGCGAACGAGGTCATCAGAATCGGCCGGAGACGAATCTTGGAAGCCTCCACGACCGCCTCCATGGTCTCGAGGCCGCGGGCCCGGAGCTGATTGGCGTACTCCACGATCAGAATCGAGTTCTTGGTGACGAGCCCGATGAGCATGATCAGCCCGATCTGGGAGAAGATGTTCATGCTCTGCCCAAAGACAAAGAGCGATATGAGCGCCCCGACGACGGCCAGGGGCACCGAGAGCAGAATCGTGAGCGGATGGATGAAGCTCTCGAACTGGGCCGCGAGCACCAGGTAGATGAACACCACGGCGAGGAGGAAGAGCAGGTAGAGGCTGTTGCTCGACTCGCGGAACTCCTTCGACTGCCCGCCCAGCTCCCGCTTCACCCCCGCGGGGAGCTTGGTGCTCGTGATGTGGTCGAGGTCGTCGAGGGCCTTGCCCAGGCTCACGCCGGGAACGAGGTTGGCCGTGATCGTCGCGGAGCGCTGCCGGTTGTAGTGATTCAACTCCTTGGGCGCCACGGTCTCCCGGACCTGCACGACGTTGGCCAGCTGAACCAGCCCGCCTTTCCCGCGGAGATAGATCTCCTGAATCGCGTCGGGCGTGGCCCGCGCGGTCGGCCGGAGCTGGGCGATGACGTCGTACTGCTTGGTTCCCCGCTTGAAATCGGAGATCACCTTCCCGCCCAGGAACGTCTCGAGCGTGCCGCCGATGTCGGTCACCGAGACGCCGAGCTGCGACGCGCGGTCGCGATCGATCGAGATGTCGAGCTGGGGCTTGTTGAGCCTCAGGTCGGTATCGAGATTGACCAGATAGCCCAGCTTCTGGGCCTCGCCCATCAAGATTCCCACCGACTGGCCGAGCGTCTCATAGTCCTGCGCCTGGAGCACGTACTCGACGGGCGACGAGGAGAACCCGCCGCCCAGGCTGGGCGGGTTGATGACGAACGCGAGCACCCCGGGGATTCCCATGAGCTGCGGGAAGAGCTGCTGGACGATCTGTTGCGCCGAACGGTGCCGCTCGCCGTGGGGCTTGAGATTGAGGAAGAGGAACCCATTGGTGACGCGCCCCGGGCCGCCGAATCCCAGACCGGTCGCCGTGAACAGCCCGCGCCGCTCGGGGAGCGGCATGAGGATCGCCTCCACTTGCCGCATATAGCGGTCGGTGTATTCCAGCGTGGAGCCCTCCGGCGCGATCACGATGCCAAAGCCGACGCCGCGATCCTCCGTCGGGACCAGCTCCCGGCGCATGAACTGGAACATCACGGCGGCCACCACGACCAAAACCCCGGCGACGGTCAGCACGCGCCAGGAGCTCCGCATCGCGCCGCGCAGGAGCCGATCGTAAAAGGAATTGAGCCAGGCGAAGAATTGGTCAAACGACCGCGATGCCCATGAGTCCTTCCCCCCGTGGAGCGGCTGGAGGAACCGGGAGCAGAGCATCGGGGTGAGCGTCAGGGCGACGAATCCCGAGATCAGAACCGCCACCGCCACGGTGAGCCCGAACTCGTTGAAGAGGCGTCCGACCGTGCCCTGGAGAAACGCCACCGGAATGAAGACCGCGACCAGCGAGATGGTGGTCGCGAGAATGGCGAATCCGATTTCCTTGGCCCCGTCGAACGCGGCTCGAAGGCGCGGCTTCCCCAGCTCCATGTGTCGGTAGACGTTTTCGAGCATGACAATGGCGTCGTCGACCACCAGCCCGATCGCGAGGACCAGCGCGAGCAGCGTGAGGATGTTGATCGTGAAGCCGAGGAGGTAGGCGACCGCGAGGGCGCCCACGATGGAGACCGGGATCGCGACGGCCGGAATGAAGGTCGCCCGGAAGCTCTTCAGGAAAACCAGAATCACCAGCACCACGAGACACATCGCGATGACGATGGTGTGCGAGACCTCGGTGATCGAATCCTGGATGAAGGTCGACGAGTCGTACGCGACGTCGAGCTTCATGCCGGCCGGCAGGAGCTTCTGGAGCTCCGGAATCGCCTTCCGCACCACCTCGGCCACCTCGAGCGTGCTCGCGTTCTTCTGCTTCACGACGCCGAGGCCCACCGCCTGCTGCCCGTTCCAGCGAGCCGCGGTCCGCTCGTCCTCGGGCCCCACTTCGACCTCGGCCACGTCGCCGAGACGCACGAGGTCGTTTCCGTGCTGCGCGATGACAATGGCGGCGAACTCTTCCGGCGTGACCAGCTCACCGCGCGTGCGGACCGCGAATTCGCGCTCCCGTCCCTCGACGCGTCCGCCGGGAATCTCCGCGTTCTCGGAGCTCACGGCGCGCTCCACGTCCTGGGTCGTCACGCCGCGGCCCGCCATGCGCTGCGCGTCCAGCCAGACCCGCATCGCGTAGCGCCGCTCGCCCCCGATGAAGACCCCGCCCACTCCGGGCAGACGCTGGAGGCGCTCCTTGAGCACGACGTCGGCGACTTCGCTCAGCTCGAGGCCGTTATGGCGATCGCTCGAGAGCGCGATCCAGAAGATCGGCTGGGCGTTGACGTCCACCTTGGCGACGATCGGGTCGTCCGCTTCGCGGGGGAGGACGCCGCGCACGCGCGCCACCCGGTCCCGCACGTCGTTCGCGGCCTGCTCCACGTCCCGCGACAGCTCGAACTCGATCGTGATGACGGAGCCCTGCTCCCGGCTCGAAGAATCGATCGTCTTGACCGCCTCGAGCGTGGCGAACTGCTCCTCGAGCACGTCGGTGATCTCGGTCTCGATCACGCTCGGGCTCGCGCCCCGGTAGAACGTGGTCACCGAGACGATCGGCGGATCGATGTCCGGGTACTCGCGCACGGGCAGCCTCGAGAACGCGATCACGCCGAATAGGATGATCGCGATGCTCACGACCGTCGCGAAGACGGGGCGCTGGATGGAGAGTTCGCTCAGCTTCATGGGGCGTCCTTCTTCTCGCTTCCCGACGCCGCTTTCTTCTCCGGGCTCGGCGCGCCCTTCTTCTCGGCTCCCGCCGAAGCGCCTGCGCCCGCCGCCGCGGCGCCGCCGGCGGCCGCGCCGGCCCCGCCGCCCGACTCGGTCGGGAACACCTTCGCCTTATCGAACAGCTTCTGATGCCCGGCCCGAACGATGCGGTCGCCCGGTTCCAGGCCCTGCACGACCTCGACCACGTCCGAAAGCCTCGTGCCCAGCGTGACCGCGGTGCGCGACACCGTGCTATCGGCCCCCACCACGTAGACGAAGGTCTGGTTGCCCTCCGCGAAGACCGCTTCGTTGGGGACCGTCAGCGCGTTCATCCTCTCGCTCAGGACCGCGGAGATGTCCGCCGACATGCCGGGGCGGAACTTGCCGCCGGGGTTGGGCACTCGCGCGATGACCTGAGCGCTTCGGGTCGCGGGATCGAGCGCTGGATCGATGACGTCGATTCTTCCCTCGAGCGTGTAGCCGGGATAGGCGGTCGTGGAGACCGTGACCTTCGCGCCGGGGTGGAGCTTGGAGAGATACCGCTCCGGCGCCGAGAATGTGATCTTGAGCTCCGAGATGCGTGTCAGCTCGGTGATGACGTCACCGGTCCTCAAGTAAGCGCCGGGGCTCACCCGCTTCGAGCCGACCATCCCGTCAAAGGCCGCCACGATCCGGGACTTGGAGAGGTGGGTCTGGGCCAACGCGAGATTGGCCTCGGCCACCTTGAGCGCCGCGGCCGCGTCGTCGAGATCCTGCGCCGAGCCGGCCTTCTCCTCCACGACCGTCTTGACCCGGTCGTAGGTGGACTGCGCCTGGTCCCGGATCGCCGACGTGCGGTCGACCTCGGCTCTGAGCATCGCGTCGTCGAGCTGCGCGAGCACCGTCCCCTTGGCCACCGGCTGCCCCTCGCGGAACGGCAGGCTCACGACAGCGGCGTCGATCTCGGAGACGACCGTGATCGCATCCGCGGCCTCGACGCTGCCCACCGCGTCAAACCGATCGAAGACTCTTTCCCGGGAGACGACCGACGTCTCGACCGGCATCGGAGGCATGGAAAACCCTCCCGGCCCTTTCCCGGCGCACCCCGCGACGGTGAGAGCGAAGAGAGCGGCGAGGGTGGGGCGCATCGCGCCCGCCCGCGGTAGGAACGAGGTCATGGCTTGGTGCCCCCTCCGTTGGTTGTGCTGGCGGCGTAGCCGCTCGATGTGAGGAATCGCAGCGCCGACTCGGCCTTGGCCGTGCGGACGAGAGCCTGCGAATACCTCTGCTGGGCGGTGGCCAGGTCGGCCCCCAGGCGCACCAGCTCGAACGCGGTGGTCCTTCCGCTGTTGTACTGGAGCACGCCGATCCGCACCTGGTCGCGCGACGCGTCGGCCCCGTTTTGGGCGGCCTCGAAGCGCTTGCTCGCGCGGACCAACGCCCGGTAGGCCGACCGCACGTCGTCCGCCAGCGCGAGGCGGGCCGTCGCCAGATCTTGCTCCGCCTGGTCCGCCTCTCCGCGGAGACGATCGTACTCGCCCCTCCCCTCGCGGAGGAAGATCGGGATCGAGACCTGAAGTCCGGCGCTCCAGGTCGGAAAATCGCGACCGGTGACCTGGGACGCCGCGTCGCTGAAGTTCCCGTCGGTGTTCGTCGGGATCGTGTCGGTCCCCGAGAGCCCCCGCCCACCGAGCGTGCCAATGAAGTCGAGCTGGGGGAGCCGATTCCAGGCCGCGCCTTGGACGCGGGCGCGCGCCGCGGCCAGATCCCGCTCCCTCGCGTGGATCGCGCGGTTGTCGCGGAGCGCGCGGGCGACCACGGAGTCCTCGGGCTCGATCGGAAACTGGGCAGGCGGATCGTCGGTCGGACGGTAGCGCGGAGCGCCGCCCGGCGGCCGGCGGCCGATCAAGCTGGCGAGACGGTCGGAGATCTTGTCGAGGTCCTCTTCCCGGTCGAGCACCGACTGCTCCTGCTCGGCGAGGAAGACCCGCGCGTTGGCGACGTCGTTGGGGCCGACCAGGCCCGAGCGCGCCCGAAGCTCCGCCTGCGTCGTGAGCGCCGTCGCCTGATCGCGGATCAGCCGGATCACGGCGAGATCCCGCTCGGCGGCGTAGAGATCCCAATAGGTCTGCTCCACGATCGCCTGCACGCCGAGGACCACGTCGTCGTAGCGCGCCTTGGCGGCTTCGGACTCTCGTTTGGTCGCCTTCGCCTCGCTCCCGGTTCCGGGACCCAGCCCCTTCAACAATGGCTGGCGAACCGCGATCCGTCCGTTCGCGTCGTACTGCGGATTCACCGTGGCGAAGGCCGAGTTGGTCTCGAACCGCGAGCCATTGAGGGTCGCTGAAATGTCGGTGCCGAACGGAAGCAAAATTCGCGCTCCCCCGATGCCGACCGTGGTCTCGGTCTGGAGCGGGTTGGCGCCGGCGAACGGAGAGGCGGTCGGTTGATCTTCCTTCAACTTGGTGCCCGTGAAAAAGAGCTCGGGGTCGAACGCGCCCACCTCGCGGCGGTGGGTGCCTTGGGCCGCGGCGAACGCGGCCGCGGCGCTCTGGGCCACGGTCGATCCCCCATTCAACGCGGCCTGAATCGCCTCGTTCAGGGTGATCGGAGACCCTTCAATCGCGTCGAGCGCCACCGAGAGCGCGCTGTCGGGATTGCTCGGCGCCGTAAGGGCGGCTGGCTGCGCGCCCGCGGGATTCGCCGCAACCAGGATAGCGAGCGCGCTGAGAACGAAAAACACTTTCGCACCGGGAACAGACGACACGATTCCCCCCTGTTCCCCGCGTCGCGATCGGCCTAGCGGGGGATCAGCGAATGGTCTTGGATTCTCCGGGTACGATTTCCAGGTCGAGCCGTTCGACTCCCCGGAGCACCGCGATCGAAGATCGGACGCCGACCTCGCGGTCCGTGAGCCGCGCTTGCAGGTCGTCGATGCCCCGGATGGGCGCGTCGCCAAACGCTACGATCACGTCACCGGTTTTCAGACCCGCGCGTTCCGCGGGCCCGCCTGATTCCAGCGCTTCCACACGCACGCCGCTCTCCGCGGCGAGGCGGTGGAACCGCGCCACCTTCCGGGCGAGCGGAATGCTCTGTCCGGCGATCCCGATGGCGCTCCGGCGGACCCGGCCTTCTCGAATCAATTGTCCCGCAACGAGCTTGGCGGTATTGATCGCGATGGCGAAGCAGATCCCTTGCGCGGGCAAGATCACCGCGGAGTTTACCCCGATTACGGCGCCCTGTGTAGTTACAAGAGGGCCTCCGGAATTGCCCGGATTGAGGGCCGCGTCGGTCTGGATCACGTTGTCGATGAGTCGCCCCGAGCGGGACCGAAGCGAGCGCCCGAGCGCGCTGACGACTCCTGCCGTGACCGTCGCCTGGAAGCCGTACGGGTTTCCGATCGCGAGGACCAGCTGGCCCACGCCGACTTCCTGGGAATCCCCGAGCCGGGCCGGCACGAGGCTCGGAGCGGAAATTCGAAGCACCGCGAGGTCGGTCTCTGGGTCGTCGCCGACGAGGTCGGCGATGTGGTGCTGGCCGTCCGCCAGGGTCACGCCGATCTTGGAAGCGCCGTGGACCACGTGGCTGTTCGTGAAGATGAATCCGTCGGGGGTGAAGACGAAGCCGGAGCCCGAACCGCCCTGCCGCCGAGACGGCACCCCCTCCGCCCCGCGTCCCCTCGACACCATCTGCTCCACATCGATGGCGACGACGGACGGGGCCGCGGCTTCCACCGCGCCCATGACCGCGCGCGAGTAGGCGTCGAGGAGGACCCCGGACTCTTCGCCAGGTCCCTCCGGAAGGGCATCCGTCGCTGCAAGCTCATGCGATATCATGCAAAAGGTTAGGATGCCGGATCCGATCCGGGGATGCGACCAAACGGCCTGCGGGGGGAGAACGATGGCGGCTGCCGCGAGCACGGAGTTTCGGATCGATGTACCGGGGCGGGGGACGCTGGTCGGCTGGGAGCGGGGCGATCGGGGCGCTACCCGGGGAGTCGGAATGGTCCCCGGGCTGGGGGACCACGCAGGGCGCTACAGACATGTCGGCGCCGCGTTCGTGGCGCGCGGATTCATGGCCCAGGCCCTCGACCTGCCCGGCCATGGAAAGTCCTACGGCGAACGGGGGCACGTCCGCTCCTGGGATGACTACCGCTCGGCGGTGACCGCCTGGATGGACCGGGCCCGGGCCGAGAATCCGGTCCGCCGGTGGTCGCTGCTCGGGCAGAGCATGGGCGCCTTTGTCGCGCTCGATTGGGCCTTGAGAAATCCGGAGCGGGTGGACCGGCTCATCCTCTGCGCGCCCCCGTTCGCGCTCGCGATCCGCCCGAACCTGATCAAGGTGAGGGCCGCGCAGCTCTTGGTCCGCGTCTGGCCCGGCTTTTCACAGGGGAACATGATCCTGCCGTCGATGCTCTCGCACGATCAGGAGGTCGTCCGCGAGCACGCGTCCGATCCGCTGGTTCACTACAAGATTTCCGCGCGCCTCTTTCTCGAGTTTCAGGCGATGCGCGCGTCGCTCCAGAGACGCGCCGGAGAGCTCCGGACGCCGACGCTGCTCCTCCATGGCGAGGACGACCCGATCGCCGACGCGCTCGGCAGCGCCAGCTGGGCCAAAGCGGCGCCCGCCAGTCGGGTGACCCTCCGGCTCTACCCGGGGCTTCTCCACGAGGTCCTGAACGAGGTGGGCCGCGCGGAGATCATCGCTTCGATGATCGACTGGCTCGAGGGCTAGACCGAGGCACCAACAGTAGCGAGACCGCCGCCCTCCATCCGTCGATTTCGCGTTGCCGGCGCGCCCGCGTGATCTGGGGAGCGAACACCTTGTCGACCGCCCCGCCGGGGATCGCGCTCCGCGCTCCCCACAGCCTCGCTCCAATTCCGGCGAGATACGCGGCGCCGAGCGCGGTGGTCTCCACGATCGCCGGCCTCTCGATCGGGATTCCGAGGACGTCGGCCTGAAACTGCATCAAGAAGTCGTTCCGGGAAGCGCCACCGTCGACGCGGAGGCGTCGGATCCGGACCCCCGCCTCCGAATTCATCGCGTCGACCACGTCCATCGTCTGGAACGCGATCGATTCGAGCGCGGCCCGCGCCAGATGGGCCCGCGTGGTTCCCCGGGTGAGCCCGCACCAGATCCCGCGCGCCTCGGGCCGCCAGTAGGGCGCGCCCAATCCGGCGAACGCCGGCACGAGATGGGTGCCTCCCGAATCGGGAACGGAGCGCGCGAGCGGCTCGGATTCCTCCGAGGACGCGATGATCTGGAGGCCGTCCCGCAGCCACTGGATCGCCGCGCCGGCGATGAAGACGCTCCCTTCGAGCGCGTAGGCCGCTTCCCCACGCGGGCCGCACGCGACGGTAGTGAGAAGCCCCGAGCGGGAGGGGATCGGCGTCTTGCCGGTGTGGAGCATGAGAAAGCAGCCCGTTCCATACGTGTTCTTGAGCCCGCCGGCCGAGACGCAGCCCTGGCCGAAGAGCGCCGACTGCTGGTCCCCCGCGATCCCGCGTATCGGGATCTGGTCGGGGAGGCCGGGGACCGCGCGGGTCAGCCCAAAATCCCCCGCGGACGGACGCACTTCGGGGAGCACCGCTGCTGGAACGCGGAAGGTCGCGGCCAGCCCGTCATCCCAACGGAGCCGACGGATGTCGTAGAGCAGCGTTCGGCTCGCGTTGCTGGGGTCGGTCGCGTGAACCCTTCCGGCCGTCAGCTTCCAGAGGAGCCAGGTGTCCACCGTGCCGAACGCGAGGGCACCCGAACGAGCGCGGGCGCGCGCGCCGGGCGTGTGGTCGAGGATCCACTCCACCTTCGTCGCGGAAAAATAGGGATCGAGGCGCAGCCCCGTACGCCGGGAGATGGCGCGTTCGTGCCCGGCCCTCCGCAGAGCCTCGCAGCGCGAAGCGGTGCGGCGGTCCTGCCAGACGATCGCCGGGGCCACCGGGCTCGACGTGGAACGGTCCCAGACGAGCGTGGTCTCCCTCTGATTGGTGATCCCGATCGCCGCGATGGCGCTCCCCGGCACCGGATCGCGCTCCCGCGCGTCTCGGATCGCCCGGAGCGTCGTCTCCCAGATCTCCTCGCCGCGATGCTCCACCCAGCCCGGCCTGGGAAAATGCTGGGGCAGCTCGGCGTACCCGCGGGCCAGGAGGCGGCCCGTCTCGTCGAGGAGGAGGGCCGTCGTCCCGGTCGTTCCCTGGTCGATCGCGAGCACCCGCGCTTCAGCCGTTCCGCCCATCGCGTCCCTCCTCGATCCGCCGATCTTCCAGATCCAGCCCGCGCAGGAGCGTGTCGACTTCCGATCGCCTCCGCTCGTCGCTCCATTGGAGGAGCGGCGCCATCCACTCGGCCGCCGGTTGAGCCCCGCGCCGAAGCGCCCGGCCGTCGAGCCAGAGGCGGGTGCGGCGAAGAAGCACGTCCTCGAGCCGGCGCGCCTTTTCCACCGTGACGGCGTACGCGACCTCGGCCTCGGTGATCCGCTGCCCCTCACCGAGGTCGGCCGCGCCCGGATGGCGCGCGGAGAGCGCGGCGATCGCGTCCGCGCGCCCGCCGCCCACGGGCGTCGTTTTCGTGCGGCATCCCTCCGTCGGCCGCCCCAGCCCCCGCGCCGCGAGATCGACGACCCGCTCCGCGAGGCTCCGGTGCGTCGTGTACTTCCCCCCGACGATCGTGACGATCCCCTCCTCGATGATCAGCCGATGCTCACGCGTGTTCGCCCACGGTTGTCCCGCGCGGCCGCGCGCGAGCGCCCGGAGACCGGCGAAGACGCGCACGGGGCGGCGGCCATCGCCCGCGGCCGGAAGGGCGCGCGCCCCTTCCTCGAGAAGATAGCGGATGTCCTCCACCGGGGGCGCCACTTCGGACGGCGGGACGTCGTCGTCGACGTCGGTCGTGCCGATGAGCGAGAACCGTCCCCAGGGAATGACGAAGAACGCGCGGCCGTCTCGCCGCGCGGTCAGAAGCAGCGCGTGCGTCCCGGTGAGGGAAGGTAGGACCACGTGCGACCCTCGAGTCCGCCGCAATGAAGGAGGTGCCGCGCCGAGCGCCATCCCCCGAACGTCGTCGGCCCAGGGCCCGGACGCGTTCACGACGAACCGCGCGGCGACTTCTCCCTCGGCGCCGATCGCGTCAATGTAGCTCGCCTTCCAAGAGCCCTGTTCCCGCCTGAGCGCGACCACGCGGGTGTAATTTCGCACCTCGGCCCCTGCCCTCGCGGCGTCGATCGCGATCGACACGCAGAGGAGCGCGTCGTCCATCTGCGCATCCCAGTAGAGGGTCGCTCCCAAGAGACCCTCCTGTCGAAGGCCCGGTTCTTGGGCGAGGGCCTCCGCGCGCCCCATGCGGCGGTGCTCGGCGAGGCGATGTCCCCGCGCGAACGCGGAATAGAGAACGAGGCCGAGCGCGACCCACGCGGCGGGACGCCCCTCGCCCCGATAGTGCGGGATCAGGAAAGGGAGCGGGCGGACGAACGGCGCGGCCGTCTCGAGCAGGATGGCGCGCTCGCGGAGCGCCTCGCGCACCAGACCGAATTGCGCCGTCTCGAGGTATCGGATTCCGCCGTGGACCAGCTTCGAAGTCCGGCTGCTCGTGGCGGAGGCGAAGTCGCCTGACTCTAAGAGCGCCACCGAGAGGCCGCGGAGCGAAGCATCGCGCGCGACGGCCGCACCGTGGATCCCCCCACCCACCACCAGAATGTCGACGATCGCGGGCTCCCTCCCTGGGCGGCAGTCTAGGTCAGGAACGCGCGCCCCGCCACCCGCTTCGATGGTATTCTCGGCGCCCTATCCGCTGGCGCCATGCGTGGGAGAGATCGATGACGGAACTTCGCGGACTCTGGGCTCTGGTGACGGGAGCGACGAGCGGGTTTGGCAAGGCGATCGCGCTCCGGCTGGCGGCGGCGGGGTGCCACGTGGCGATCACCGGCCGCCGCGCGGAGCGGCTCCAGGCGCTCGCGGCCGAGATTCGCTCCACGCACCGCGTGGAGGTGCTCTCCCTATCGTTCGACGTCCGAGACTTGGATTCCACGACGCGCGCGCTGGATCGGGCGAATGGACTTCTCTCCCGCCTCGACATCCTGGTCAATAACGCCGGCCTGGCCCTCGCGCTCGATCCCATCCAGTCGGGGAATCCCGCCGATTGGGATCAGATGATCGACACGAACGTGAAGGGGCTTCTCTACGTCACCCGGGCGGCCCTGCCGGGCATGGTCCAACGCGGCCGGGGACACGTGGTGAACATCGGCTCGGTGGCAGGCCATCAGGTCTACGCGGGGGGCGCCGTCTACGCCGCGACCAAATTCGCCGTCCGCGCGATTTCGGACGCGCTCCGCTACGACGTGCTCGGGACGGGAGTCCGGGTGACCAATGTGGAGCCGGGGCTAGCGGAGACCGAGTTCAGCCTCGTACGGTTCCAGGGAGATCGAGCGCGCGCCGCCGCCGTCTACCAGGGGACGAATCCGCTCCGGGCGGAGGACGTGGCCGACGCGGTGGCCTGGGCCGTCACGCGGCCGCCCCACGTGAACGTCCAATCGATCCTGCTCATGCCGACCGATCAGGCAGCGGTCCCCGCGCTCCACCGACGAAAGTCTTAGTGCGGGCGCACGCGGACCTTGGCTCGGGCGCGCGGAACCCCCAGGCCCGTTCTTGGTACTATGAGATCCATGCGCCTTCAACCATTCGTACCCGCGCTGTCCGCGGCGCTCTTCGCCGCGGCGCTCTCCGCGAGCACGGCGCTTCCAGATCCACCCCATCTCGCCGTCTATGAGATCGGCCACGGAGAACCGGCCCTGGTTCTCATCCACGGGCTGGGACAGGATCACACCGTCTGGGATCGGGTCACCCCCCAGCTGTCCGGGCACCACCGCCTGGTTCTGGTCGATCTCCCAGGACATGGAGCGAGCGCGGAAATTTCACCCGTCTCGGTGGGCGCGGTGGCGGAGGCGCTCGACCGCACGCTGAAGGCCCGGAAGGTGAAACGGGCTGTCTTGGTCGGCCATTCCTACGGGGGACTCGTGGCATTGGAAGAAGCGGTGGACCACGCCGACCGGGCGGCTGGCGTCGTGTCGATCGACCTCGCGACCTACACCACCATCGATTCCGGCCGCATCACCAATCTGGAGCAGATCATCAAGGAGCGATACCCGCTCTTCATCCACGGCGTCTTCGGGTCGATGACGCGCGACTCGAGCCAGGTCGATTCGGTGCTCGCCAAGGCCGAGCGGGTGCCGCACGCGCTCATGGGCGAGTATTTCCGGGACGCGTGGGGCACCGACTTGAGGCCACGGATCCGCGGACTCAAGGCTCCCGTGCTGGTCGTGGCCACCGACGCGACGTGGTTCCCGGGCGAATCGTGGAGCAGCGCACGGAAGCGCCTCGGCTACGAAACGGCCGGGCCGTCCGTGGGACACCGAATCTTGGAGTCCGGCCACCTCATCCCCATCGACCAGCCCGATTCCCTCGCGGCGGCGATCGAGGGGTTCGCCGCAAGCTTCAAGAAGTAGCCACCTAGCGGTCCCGCCGTCCCTGTCCCCGGCGCGCGAGTACGTGATAGAGATTGCCGTGGGCTCCCGTCCTCGGAAGGTCGATCGGGAACGGATCGAATCGGTCGTGATAGACGGCGATCAATTCGAATGGGCTCGAATCGATCGCCCGATCGAAGTCGTCCTGCGTCCATAGACGCAGGATGTGCTCCTCCGTGAGCTCGACCGTCTCCCCTCCCCGGGTCGCGGTGATCCGGCATTCCTGATAGGAGCGTCGCGCCTCGGCGTCTTCCCTGAGGACGCGCCACGTCAGCCGCGTGGTGAGATCATTCCGTCGATTCTCCCACGGACCAAACGTCGCCAGCTCCGGGGGCTCGTCGCCGTAGCTGAACTGGACGATGTAAATCCCGCCCGCGCGAAGCGCCTCGGCCACCAACTTCAGATGTGCGGTGAGTTCGGCTTCCTCCAGGAGATAGTTGATCGAGTTGACCAGGTTGATCGCCACGTCGAACCGCCCGGGGGGTTTGAACGTGGCCATGTCGCCGCGGTGGAGCTTTCCGCCAAGGCCTGCCAGACGGCCCGCGGCAAAGGCGACCATCTCCGGGCTCCGGTCATAGCCGACGACGTCATAGCCGCGCTCCGCCAGGGCGTGGAGGATGCGTCCCGTGCCGGAGGCGGGTTCGAGGATGCGCCGGACCGGGCCTTCGACGTGGGTCGCCCAGCAGGCTTCGAGGAAGTCCATCTCCAAGCGCAGATCCCAGCCGAACGCGACGTCGTAGATTTCGGGGCTCGAGTAGAGCGTGGATGGGTTTGGAGTGGGGTGGGTGACGGGGCCTCTCTCCTTCGCGCCAGCGCCGACTAACGAGAGCGGGGCGAACGCCCTTCGGCGCCGCCCCGCCTCACGACTGAGGTTCCGTGATTCTTCGGCTACTTACGCCCTACGGACGTTCGCAGCCTGGAGGCCCTTCGGGCCCCGGACGATATCGAACTCCAAGCGCTCGCCTTCGGCCAGCGTCTTGAAGCCTTCGCCCTGGATTGCCGAGTAGTGAACGAAAACGTCCTCGCCACCCTCTTGCTGGATGAAACCAAAGCCCTTCGCCTCGTTGAACCACTTCACCGTTCCGTTCGCCACTGATTCTGCTCCTTCTACTACGGGGTGCTTAGAACCCCACCACGCCGCCTCTCGGGCGGCACGGCCCGGCCACCTTGGTCGGGCCCACCGGTCGACGAATCGACCAGATACAGCAAAGCCGCAGGAAGTCTCTCCTGCGGCGACCAGTCACGCACTGCGTGCTACGAACTACCGTCAGGCAACTGAAATGAGTATCGGCGGGTGCTGGGGTGTTGTAAAGCACTTTTTTTCACGTTGCCCGCGGGTGGTAGACTGCGCCCGTATGGTCGCTCCCCCGCTCAAGATCGGGATCCTCTACGACGCCTGGTTCGAAGACCAGGAGGAGGCGCCGGCTCCGACAGGGGCCGGCAGGCCGGCGGGCAAGCGGCGCGAAAAGAGCGACCGGGAAGAGATCTTCGACGTTCTCGAGAAGCGCGGCCACAGGCCCGCCTTCCACTGCCTGGATGGGCGCGCGCGCTCGCTCAAGGCCCTCGCGGGTGCCGATTTCGAGCTGGTGTTCAACCTCACCGAGTCCTACGCCGGGGACGACACCAAGGACATCAACATCGCGGCCTATCTCGACCTCTTGGGAATTCCCTATACCGGATCGGGGCCATCGGGGCTCCACCTGGCCCAGGACAAGGCGGTCGCGAAACGGCTCTTTCAGTTTCACGGGATCCGGACCCCCCATTTCGCGACGGTCTATAAGGGGCGCCTCCAGTGGTCCGACGACCTCCAGTTTCCCGTGATCGTCAAGCCGAAGCGCGAGGACGGATCGATCGGGATCGAGTTCAACGCGGTCGTCGGGTCGATCAAGGAGATGATGGAGCGGATCGACGCCATCCACGCCGACCTCGACTCGCCGGTCCTGATCGAGGAATACATCGAAGGGCGGGAGCTCTACGTTTCGGTGCTCGGGAACGATCCCCCGGAGGCCCTCCCGGTCGTGGAGCTGAACCTATCGGATCTGCCGGCGGGAACACCTCGGATCGCGGGGACCGAGGTGAAGTGGGAGCGCGGCACCGCGGCCTATCAGAAGACCAAGCTCCGGATCCCGAGCGATCTGCCCGAGGCGACCTTGACGGAGCTTCAGGAGGTCGCCGTCACCGCCTTCCGCGCGCTCGAGATCCGCGATTATGGCCGGGTCGATTTCCGGCTGGCGGCGGACGGCACGGTCTTCGCCCTCGAGGTGAACCCCAACCCGTGGCTTCACTCGACGGCCGAGTTCGCGCTCGCGGCCCGGGAATCGGGACGCGAGCTACCGGACCTCATCGAAGAGATCGTCGACCTGGCGGTCACCCGCTACCGCGGAAGAACGCTTCCAGTACATTCCGCGTAATCCGCTCGACGTCGGGGTGGCGATACCGGCGGTGGAGCGCGGGCGCCCCCCAGTTGTCCAGCCCCCAGGACCACTGCATCGTCCCCGTGGAGAACACGATCGCTCCCGAGGGAGCGGTGTAGACGGTCGTCTCCGTCACCGACGGGTGCCCGTTGGATGAGACGATCGGGGCCCGAGCGAGGACCGTGAGCCCTGGAGGGGACCACCGGGCGAAGAGCGAATCGTCGGCAAAGGACCGGTCCACCTCGTAGCCCCCGAGGCCCGGCAAAAGCCGGGTCGAGCCCTTGGCGATCGTCGTCCCCTGAAACACCCAGTGCTCGCGCTGGGCGGGGAGCGGGACGAAGTCGGTCTGCACGTCCTCGCCGGAGATCATCATTCCCACCAAGGACACCTCTGGCCTTCGTGGGTGGAGGTCCCGAAAGCGCACGGTGAGATCGGCGTCGGCCTCGGTGTCGTAGACCGAATCGAGCTCCGCGTCCTTGGCGCAGAACATGACCCGGTCCCCGCCGCCCCAGGGCGAAGGCTCCATGCGGATCTGCCAGTACCCGACGTTGGCGGCGAAAATCCCGAGGTGGATGCCCCGGTCCCGGGCCGCCTCGATGTTGGTGCGCATGGCCCGCGACCAATACTCATCGTGGCCCACGATGAGGAGGGCCCGCCGCCCCGTGAAGACGTCCGGATCCGAATGCATGTCGAGGTTGGTCGCGTAGGCCACGTCGTAGCCCGACCGCTCTAGCCAGCGGAGCATCGGGTACTCCCAAGCTCCGGGACGCGGCGCGTGCGCGCACGTGAGAAGCTCGCCCGCGCCGACACCAACCCACGCCTTGGGACCCGATCCATACGGGCGGTTGAACGAGACCCGACGGGCGCGGACTCCGCCCGCGCTGTTGAAATCGTAGAGGCTCTTCCCACCCCAGTTGTTGTAGGCCTGCCAGGTTGTGACGGAGCACTGAAAGAGAAGCGGCGCGCGACGCCCGGTGGAGCCCTCCCGAACGACAAAGGGGACGAACGACTGGCGCCCGCTCCCGCCGGCGGTGAGCCGGGCCAGGTAGACCCCGCTCACCCAATCGTTCCCCACCTGCAGGGAGTAGGAGAGCGGCCATCGGCACTCGACCAGCCCGTCCTCACTCCGCGGCTGCGGGGTCGCCCTCCGCCCGCCGGGGAGGTTCTTCGCGCCGGATATCTTTCGAGCGCCGAGCGCCGCATACCAACCAAGTCGGAAGATCTCGATGTCAAAGCTTTGGGATGTCGTGCTGACGTGGATATCCAGAGTTTGTCCCGGCCGGACGCTCGCGGCGGAGGCGTAACCTTCTATTTCCCTATTCGTTGCTGGTCTTGAGAGCTGCCAATCCTTGCTGCCCGGGCGGGCGTTTTCGACCGCCACCGGGCCGGTCGTGTCCACGCCCGCGGGCGTTCCCATGGCGGCCGGCGCGAAGAAGACCAGGGCCGCCGCGACTGCAGCAGGACCGATCGAGAGCCTCCCTCCCCATTCCCGCGCCCTGGCGACCGTCCTTGACAGCGCGGAGCGTTTCCCGGAACATTGCAACCGCTTATTGCGTATTGATTTCATTCCCCGCGCCTATGACCCCCATTCAACCAGGAGAACCTTCATGGAATCGTCGTCGAGGCCGCATCGTACCCGAATTATTGGCCGCGCCCCGCTCGCCGTCGCGTTTCTCTTGACCATCGCGATGGTGACCGCGTCGCTCGCCCCCACCGCCTCGGCCGGCGTCAAGCCGCCGACGGTGAAGATGGACTACGAGAAGTACACCCTTCCGAACGGCCTGGACGTGATCCTTCGCGAGGATCACCGCCTGCCCCTGGTGGCGGTGAACACGTGGTACCACGTCGGCCCTGCGAATGAAACCGTGGGCCGCACCGGGTTCGCCCACCTCTTCGAGCACATGATGTTCCAGTCATCGGGGCACGTTCCGGAGGACGAGATCTGGAAGGATCTGGAAGGAGCCGGCGCCTCGTTCATCAACGGAACGACCGACTTCGACCGCACCAACTACATGGAGGATCTCCCTGCGAATCAGCTGGAGCTGGCGCTCTGGCTGGAGAGCGACCGGATGGGATTCCTCCTCGATCGGGTCGACGATGCCTCGCTCGCCAACCAGCAGGACGTGGTGCGGAACGAGCGCCGGCAGAGCGTGGAGAACGCGCCCTATCAGCTGGTCGAAGAAGAGATGTGGCACACGATGTTCCCCAAGGGTCACCCCTACTACGCGGTCGTGATCGGCTCGCACGAGGACGTGCAGGCGGCCAAGCTCGAGGACGTAAAGGACTTCTTCCGCCGCTACTACTGTCCGAACAACGCGAGCCTGGTGATCGTCGGCGACATCGACAAGGCGGCCACGAAGAAGCTGGTCGAGAAGTACTACGGCTCGATCCCGCGCGGCGAGCCGGTGCCGCCGATCACGGCGACCACTCCCCCGATCACCTCGGAGCGCCGGATCACCGTGCCCGACAAGATCACGCTCTCACGCGTCTACATGGCGTGGATCACCTCCCCGATCTTCAAGCCGGGCGACGCCGAGGCGATCGTCACCGCCCAGATTCTCGGCGGCGGCAAGGCCAGCCGGCTCTACAAGTCGCTCGTCTACGACAAGCGGCTTTGCCAGGACGTCTCGGTCTCCCAGCAGTCGCTGAAGTTGGGCTCGGTGTTCCAGATCACCGCGACCGTCAAGCCCGACAAGACCACCGACGAGGTGGAGAAGGCGATCGACGAGGAGCTCGCGAAGTACGCGGCCAGCGGCCCCACCGCCGAGGAGGTCGCCGCGACCCAGACCTCGACCTACTCGGGCACGGTGACCAGCCTGGAGGAGTTTGGCGGCTTCTCCGGCGTTGCCGATCGGCTGAACATGTACAACCAGCACCTCCAGGACCCGGGGTACCTGAACAAGGACCTCGCTCGGTACGCAGCGGTGACCCCGGAGGCCTCGAAGAAATTCGTCAACGAGCAGCTCAAGAAGGAAGCCCGCGTGGTGGTCTACGCGGTGCCGGGCGACAAGAAGCTGCCGCCCGATCCGCCGGCGCCGCCGAAGCCGGACAAGGAGACCGCGAAGGTCGAGTCGAAGGAGCCGTGGCGGAACACGATGCCGGGACCGGGTCCCGAAGCCAAGGCACAGCTCCCCTCGGCCAAGCGCCTGGAGCTTTCGAACGGGATGGCGCTCTACGTCGTCGAGGCACACCACCTCCCGATCGTCGCGGCCAACGTCGTCCTTCGCTCCGGGAGCGCGGCCGATCCGGCCGACCTCCCCGGCTTGGCCGGATTCACGGCGGCGATGCTGGACGAGGGGACGGCGAAGCGGGACGCGCTCCAGATCGCGAACGAGGTCTACGCGATGGGCGCCTCGCTGAATACGGGGACCCAGACGGACGGGAGCAGCGCGTCGGTGCGCTCGTTGAAGCAGAACGCGAACGCGGCCATGTCCATTCTCTCCGACGTCGTCCTGAACCCGGCATTCCCGGACAAGGAAGTGGAGCGGATCCGGAACGACCGTTTGACCTCCTTACTCCAGCAGCGCGATCAGCAGTGGCCCACCGCGCTTCGCGTCATGAACGCGTGCCTCTTCGGCCCCGGGCACCCGTACGGCCATACCCAGCTCGGCACCGAGGATGCGCTGAAGAAGATGACGCGGGCCGACCTCGTGAAGCTCTACCAGTCGACGTTCAGCCCCAAGAACGCCGCCCTCATCGTGGTCGGCGACGTCACCGAGTCCGAGGCCAAGAAGCTGGCCCAGGAATCGTTTGGCTCCTGGAAGGGCGTCGCCACCCCGGCGGCGATTCCGCCGGCGGGAACGACCGTCGACTCCCGCATCGTGGTCGTGGACAGGCCGGGCTCGAACCAGACGATGGTCCTGGCGGGGCAAATGGGCGTGAAGCGCTCGGATCCCGACTACGAGAAGCTGGACGTGATGAACACGGTCCTCGGTGGGCTCTTCTCGAGCCGCATCAACTTGAATCTCCGCGAGGACAAAGGCTACAGCTACGGCGCGTTCTCGTTTATCGGCCAGAATCGGGGCGTCGGGCCGCTCATGGCGGGCGCCGCGGTCCGTGGAGACGCGACCGGTCCGTCGATCGATGAGATCTTGAAGGAGGTCACCAAGATTCGGGACGGCGGCGTGACCGGCGAGGAGCTGAAGCTGGCCAAGCAGTCGATCATCCGGTCGCTCCCGGCGAACTTCGAGACCACGTCGACCACGGCCGGAACGATGGCTTCGATCTACATGTACGACCTGCCTCTCGACTACTACCAGACGCTGCCGGGCCGAGTTGATGCGATCACCGCGACCGATGTCCTGGACGTGGCGAAGAAGCACCTCGTGCCCGAGCGGATGGTCGTCGTCGCGGTGGGCGATCGGAGCAAGATCGACCCGCAGATCGGCAAGCTGAACCTGGGAACGGTCGCCTATCGGGACGCGGACGGGAAGGAAGTGCCCGCGGGCGGCGGATCGTCGTCGTCGAGCCCGGGAGGCTCGAACTAGGTCTTGATGGGCCGCCCCTGAGAGGGCGGATCCGGTGCTCATGAATGTTGAAGCCCTCGCGGGAGATATTCTCGCGAGGGCTTCTTCTACGCCTCGGCTCCCGCGCCGGCCGTGCTCGCGGGGGCGCCAAGCCCCCCACGCCGGGACAAGTAGTCCTCCACGAACAGCAATCCGCTCTCTCCGGCCCGTTTGACGATGCTCAGGAGCGTCTCCATGCTCGACACTTCCTCCAGCTGCTCGTTGACGAACCACTGGAGAAAATTCCTCGTGATGTGATCGTTCTCCTTGATCGAGAGATCGACCAGGCCGCTGATCTGCTTGGTGACCGTGACCTCCCAATCGAGCGAGAGCTGGACGGCCTCTTCCGCGCTCTTGAAACCTGCCTTGGGCGCGGGGATGGCCGGAATCACGACACGGCCGCCTGCATCGACCACGTAGTTCACGAGCCGCAGGGCGTGGTCCTTCTCCTCCATCGCCTGCTTGTGGAAGTGCTTTGACAGCTCCGGCAGGTTCTCGCTGCCGAAATGGGCCCCAATCGAAACGTACTGGAGGCTGGCCCCAAACTCGTTTCCGATTTGCGTATTGATGGCCGCGGCCATCTTGTCGCTGATGAGCATTCGCTCTCCTTGCTTAAAGGGGACTAGCGCCCCGAGGACGGCGCGGTATGCCCCGCCGGCGAACCACCGGCGGAGGCCAGGGCGAGGCTTCCTTTGGGGTTCAGGAGGCGGATGTCGTGAGCGCCAACCTTCTTCGCATCGGCTCCTTCGACGATCAATCGCTTCACTTCGGCCACCGAGAGCTTGGGGTGAACGGCCCAAAGCTGCCCGGCCAGGTTCGCCACCTGGGGCGCCGACATGCTGGTGCCGCTCAGCTTCATGTGGTCGCCGCCCGGTACGGTGCTTTCCACCTCGTACCCGCTGGCGTAGACGTCTACCTGGCCAAAGCTCGTGAACGACGTCTGGTCGCCCGCCTGATCCACGGCGCCCACGACGAGAACGTTGGGAAGCTTGAATGAGCTGGGAAACACTTCGTCAAACTTGACGTCGTTGTCCGAGTTTCCAGCGGCGATGACGAAGAGCGTATTCGGCGCCTTCTGGACCGCGCCCTCGAGCGCCTTGTAGCCGATGTCGTAGAGCTTGCGGGCGAACGCCCGGCGCTCCTCAGGGGTGCCGGCGTAGCTGTTCTGCTCCAGCGCATTGTCGATCGACTTGAGATCCCCGCCCCAGCTCATGTTGACCGCGCGGACGCCCTGCTTGCTGAAGTATGCAACCGTCCGGACCATCGCATCGGCGTCCTTGTTCGCCTGCTCCACCGTCGGGTTCTCCGGTATCAGGTGGTAGTCGAACGTGATCCGGGAGGCCAAGAGCCGGCACGCCGGGTTTCCGCGGGCGGCGATCCCGGCGACGTGGGTGCCGTGCGCATACTGCGAGTAGTGATTGATCCCCTCGATGAACGGCTTGACCTGGTCCTGGGGCAGAGCCGCGAGCGCCTTCTTGATCGCCTGCGCGTCCGGGGTGTCCAGATTCGCCTGCAGGTCGGATAGCCCTTTGACGTAGGCCTTGTTCCGGTCCGGGTCCGGACCCAGCTCATCGGTGGGAATCAAAAGGCTCGTCGTGAGGTCGGAGTGGAGCGTCCAGGCAATTCCGTTCACGTCGTCGACAAAGCCGTTCTTGTCGTCGTCCTTGCCGTTGCCGGGCACTTCTTTCTGGTTCACCCAGAGCTGCGAGGGGAACAGGGCCACATCGACCCCTGAGTCCCAAATTCCGATGACGACCGGCGTCAGCGCGGCGCCCTTCTCGAGCGTCACCTGCCGATCGCCCCAGATGTCTTTCTTGACCTCCTCGCGGTGCGCGTCCAGCACGGCGGCATAGGCCGCCCCGATGTCTTGCTGATTCGGGATGTAGTACTGCAACGTGAACGCCGATCCCAGGAGCGCGGCGGCGAAGTCCTGGCTCAGCTTTCCGGAGACGGCGACCGTATCAATGCGACTCGCGATCCCGCCGATGACGAGATTGCGGGAGACGATCTCGGAGCGCGATTTCCCCTCTTTGATCTTCTCGCGCACATCGTCGTACGGAAGCGCGGCAAGGGATTTCCCGAGGTCGTCGCGAACCGTCTGGTGCGCCTGGTCCGGCGGCGCCTGACTGGCTGCGATGACCGCGTGGATCACGAGGCCCGTCGTGAGCTTGTCCGCCGGCTTGTCCTCGAGGTCGCGGATCTGCTCGACCAGGGTGCGGGCCTTGTCCCAGTTCTTCTGCAGCATCGCCACCGAGAGCTGGGTAGCCGCGAACCGCTTCAGGGTCGTGCGATCTTCGATCTCGTAGGTGTTGAGATCTTTGACGATGTCGGCGTCGACGCGTCCCGCCAAATCGAGCATGGCCGCCGCGTCCTCAACCATCACGCTCGGCTTGCCCGACACCGTATAGGTGTGGGGCGGCAAATCGGAGAGCTTGGTGATCTTGATCTTGCCCGCGGCCCCAATCGCGGCCGGCGGCAATGACCCCGAAATCGCGACGATCAGAACGGCCAAAAGCAGCGGTACAAATAGTCTTGCCCGGTTCATATGACTCCCCTCGGTTATTCGGTCTTGGATCGGGTTCTCAGCGCGGTCAGAGCTTCCCGTTGTCCTGCGGGCGACATTATAGGCGACTTTTCGGGTTCTTGCTCGGGGTCATCGATCGACGTGGATCTCCTTGCCAATGGCCCTCTTCACGGCCGCCTCCAAGACCTCGTCCCTTCCCTCGCGAATCCCCTCGATGGTCGGCCTCACGACGAGGTCTGGAATGATCCCGACTTGCTGGGTCGGTCTCTTGTCGGGATAGAACACCCCGATGCCGCTGATCACCGTGTGGATTCCGCCGGGAAACGAGATGCGCGACACGTTGCCGTCGGCGCCGGTGGTCGTGCTGCCGACGACGAGGGCCTTTGGCGCGGCGCGGAAGGCCATCGCGGTGAATTCCGCATGGCTCATTGAGGTTTCGTCCACGAGAATCACGATCGAGCCGGGGTAGCGCGGCTCGGCTGGAGCCTGGATGGAGTAGGACGGCGTCCAAAGGAAGGCACCCGGGTTGCTTAGATCTCCCTTGGTAAACCGCGCGAACGGGGTTGGGGCCGAGATCAGGTGCGGCCCCAGCTCGTATATCGAGGACTCTTTGGGATATCCCCGAATGTCGATGACGAGACAGCGAGTGCCTGCCGCCGCCCGTAGGTACTCTGGCACGTCGGCCACGGCGATCGACGATAGTTTCAGGTAGGCGACATCCTTGTCGAGCAGCCGGAACGTGGCGCCAGGCAAGTCGTGGGTCCATCCCACCATGCGGTCCAGCTTCGAGGTCGAGTCTCTTGCCGCGGTTATCGAAAGGGGTTTACCGGCGCGCGAGACGCGCACACGGCACGGCCCGCAGGCGACCGCGCGTGAGCGTCCGCGCGATGTCGCGCATCCGGGCAGCCTCGTTCGACGCGCCATAGTACGGTGCCCACGCCGTCGCGAGCGAATCCACACGCAGACCATCGAGGCTCTGGATCACGTCTCCAATCTTGAGCCCGCTCTTCGAGCCAAGCAGCGAATCCGCGTAGGCCCCAACCACGAACTTGCCTTGGACGAATCGCAGAGTCACCGGGAGCTGGCAGTCGCCCCGAGGCGGCCGAACGTCGAGTGAGCTCCAGAGATTGGTGTGGCTGTCGTGGACGCGCGCGACGAGCGCCATCATCGCGAGACGGTACTCGTCCTGGGTCTGGGCGGCGACAAGCCTCGGGACGAACTCCCGGAGCACACCGTCCCAATCTTCGCGGATCAAGGCGCGGTAGGGACTCCAATACTCGATGATGTTCCAGAATCGAAAGAGCGCGAGGAGGCGATACCCCGCGTCGGGAAACGCCGGATTGGCGTAGGGCGATTCATTGGAGAAATCTGGATTCCCGACTCCTGGAAACAGCCCGACGTAATACTGATCCTCGTCGGGGCCGCGTCGGGCGTGGATGCGCTCGAGGCGCGCGCATAGGTCCTCACCCAGATGGGTCCGATCCCCGATCCATTTGATTGGCGCCAGCGTTTGAGCGGAATCTGGAGGGGTGGCGGGCTCCTTGGGCGGCTCGGGAGCGCCGATCCGGTCGAGCCAGGTCGCGATGGCGCTCGCGGCCTGTGATCGATCCGCGGCGGCCAGCACCGAGGGCAGGGCCCGAAACAGCTCGTAGTCCCAGTTCAGCTGGGCTGCCGCCACACGCGGATGGTGGTACTTGACGAACCCCCACACCTTCCCGAGAAGGACAAGGTTCTCCACCTGCTGTGGGCTCAGACGGGTGACCACGACCCGCGAATCGCCATCGAACTCGTGATCGGTCTCGGCCGCGGTCGGCACGTGGACGAACGGAGGCGCCCGCGACGGATCCTGACCGTCGACGAGTAGGCGCAGGTCGTCGACCTGGATCGCGCCCGGTCCTACCAGCAGCGCGCCGAACACGACGGTCTTCGCCTTCCGGTTGAGCGGCAGCGCGATCCGATATTCCGTCCAGGGCGTCGTCCCCTTGATATTCCGATCCTGCATGTTGTCGAATTCGACCGACCCGCCGGCTCCGTCCTCGCGAAGCCACAGGCCGGCGTATTCCAGAACGCCCTCCGTCCGCAGCCACCCGCGAAGCTCGAGGGTATCCCCCGCAAAGGTGATCGGGAGGGTTCGACCTATGTGAGAAAATTCCGTGGTGCTGGGCGAAGTCCGCTCCATCCGGACCGCGAAGCGCCCTGAGTGCACGCTCAGGCTGTCGTGGAATAGCGTTCCGGAGGGGCTGCCCGTCCAGCCGCCCATCGCGCGACCCTGCCATGGAACTTCGAAGCCGAGCGTGTCGCCGAGGCTAGGCTCGGCGAGGCAAGTGCGAGGCGCCCCGAATAGAAGACTGAGGATTATTGCAAGCGAGGGATAAACGCGCATGACGCTTCTACCCTTTGGGCGTGGGCGCGTGGGCCCGGCGCGCTCATAGCCCCGTCCCCAGACGCGGTGAAATCCTAGCACAGGGTCCGTTAGCAATGTCAGCTTGCATAAACTTCGCTCCGTCGCATACCATGCTTCTATGAGCGCTTGCGCGGAGCGCTCGCTTACGTGGACCACATCAGCAAGTTCATCGAGCGGAGGCACATGACGGAATCAGCCACGGCACGCCAGCTCTCAGGCACCGATCCGCAAGCGTGGCGCGCGACCGTGGCCGAATATGAAACGCCTCACTTGGGGCGGGCAATTCTCCAGATCGCCACCACGTTCCTCCCCTACTTCGCGCTCTGGTATCTGATGTACCTCTCTCTCGGCGTCTCCTACTGGATCACGCTCGCGCTCTCCATCCCGGCGGCGGGCTTCTTGATCCGTAGCTTCATCATCGCGCACGACTGCGGCCACGGCTCCTTCTTCAAGTCGCGGAAGGCGAACGAGATCGTGGGCATCCTCGCCGATCTCCTCATGTTCATCCCGTACCATCATTGGCGGCAGGATCATGCGAAGCACCACGCCACCGCGGGCAATCTGGACCATCGCGGGGTGGGAGACATCTGGACGCTCACGGTTAGGGAGTACCTGAAGCTCCCGTTCTGGGAGCGAGTGGGGTACCGGGCCTATCGGAATCCCTGGCTGATGTTCACCGTGGGTGCCTTCTACGCGATCGTCATCGGGCAGCGTTGGCCAAGGCCCTGGGCGAGTAAGCGCGAGCGGCAGAGCGTCTACCGGACCAATCTCATGCTCCTGGCCATGGTGGCCGGGATGAGCATGATCATGGGGCTGAAGGCCTACCTGCTGATCCAGATCCCGATCTTCTTCGTGGGCTCCGCGGTCGGCGTCTGGCTCTTCTATGTCCAACACCAGTTCGAGGGCGTCTACTGGGATCGCGAGGAAGCGTGGGATTACGTCACGGTCGCCCTCGATGGGAGCTCCTTCTACGATCTCCCGCCGGTGCTCCGCTGGTTCACGGGGAATATTGGTTACCATCACATCCATCATCTCAGCCCGCGTATTCCGAACTACAACTTGGCGCGGTGCCACGACGGAAGCGAGATCTACCAGAAGGTCAAACGGGTGACCCTCCTCGACAGCCTCAAGTCGCTCTCGTATAGGCTCTGGGATGAAGAGCAGCGCCTTCTGGTGGGCTTTAAAGCCGTGGAGTCCTGGCAGGAGCGCGAAGCTCTCTAAGAACCTGCGTGGGACGACCTGAACTCATGATAGCGCCTCAGCAGCCAAGCCTTCCATGCCTCCTGATACAGCTCGTAATCGCTCGCCGAAACGATCCGCGTGACGTACGCATCGACGGTCGAGTCGGTCATGGAATAGATCAGGAGATTACCTTGCTTCCACTCGCTGGACTCATCGGCGTCCTGCCAGCCGGCGAGGGCGAACTTCGTCGGAGATAGCCACCTACCCCAGTGATATCCGCAGGGGGTCCCACAACGGGCAAGAGTCATTTCCCTGTTCGCTCGACGGTCAATCAGAAGAGTCCACGAATCTGGCTCGCCGCCCACTTCCAGCTCGTCATTCTCCAGTCCGATGTGCTGGTACCGATCGATATCTAGGACGTAGCGCCCCCCAGGAGACGTTACTCCTAGTAGCTTGAACGTGATGTCTCCCCCACTGACAGTCTTCCCGAAGTCATCCTCAATCGTGTCGGAGAAGATTGGTGACCAACGTTGCTGTACGCCTCCCCACGTCGAATCAACCTCGAAGCCGGGGAGGGCCGCACGCCACATGCTTACCCAGTCGGAAAGCTCTGGTGCGATTGCATTCATGAGCGAATCGCTGTTCCCGATCTGCGGGCCAGTGGGCTGTGGCGGGGGAGTAGGACTCTCTGTACCCTTTGCAGGCGCTCGAGCGTCGCGCTCCGATTTGCGAGGACTGCAGCCGAGACTCAAGTGAATCAGCAGGACGGACACTACTGAAAGAACGATCCTGGTGCCCACAATAGTCTCGATGAAAGTGGTGTCCCCAAGGGGATTCGAACCCCTGTTGCCGCCGTGAAAGGGCGGTGTCCTAGGCCAGGCTAGACGATGGGGACAACCCTGGTCGCGCAGCTCGCACGGCGGAAGTAGACGAACCCGAGCCCGCGCGCGAGCGACTATACCGCACTCCCTGAGCAGCGTGCCACCGGACCCGCCGACCCCCCACCCCTGGCTCGATCGGGCCATTCTTTGCGCAAATCGGCCCGCTTCGGCTTCAGTCCGACTTTAGAGTAAGCACTATAAATTACTGTAAATAAATCAGTTACGAGCTACGGTCGTTCCGGGCACGTCCCATGCGTCCCCATAGGCGTGGGAATGGGGATGTGGGAGACGCCCGGCATGGACCGAAGCTTGGCGTAGACAAGAACAGGAGGCTCAGATGGGACGGTTGCCGAAGAAGGTTCTCTTCCGACTCGCGCTCGCGGGATCCGCGGTGCTCGGGCTCTGCGCGTTCTAGGGAGAAAGAGATGCTCCTGACAGGCTACATCGCCTTGGTTGTCGCGGCTGGAGGCCTCGCCCTCTGGGGGATCGGCGCACCCGATCCGACGGTGGGCGCGCTCTCGCTTCTCTTCTGGCTGCTGGCAAATCTCCTGGGCGAGGTGCTCTGGCTGCCGGCCCCCAAGGGGCGCGGCTATCTGAGCATGGCGAACGCCGCGAACTTCGCGACCCTGATCCTTCTGCCGGCATCGCCGGCGATCGCGGTCACGACGTGCGCCGGCCTGGTCGCCGACCTCCTCTTCCGTCGCCGGAAGTGGTATCAGGCGCTCTTCAACTCCGCCGCGTGCGCCCTGACGGTGGCCGCGGCGTCGTTCGTCTTCTTCAAGACCGGCGGAAAGAGCGCCAGCGTCGACGCGATTCTCTCGCCGTTGAACGCGATCCCGCTCTTCCTGTCCGGGCTCACCTACTTCCTACTCAACACCTGGCTGGTCTCGGGCGTGGTGGCACTCCACCGGCGCGAGGCCATCTGGACCGTCTGGCGGACCAGCTTCGCGTTCTCCTATGAGCTGGTCGGCGCGGTGGTTCTGAAGCTGCTCGGCTACCTTTTCGCGATCCTCTTCCTGACCTGGGGATATATGAGCGCGTTTCTCGCCGTCATCGCGACCTACTTCATCCGCGACGCATATATGCGCTATGTCGCTCAAACTGAAGCGGCCCCTCCCGCCGGGGCCCCTAACGCTGATCGGAGGCCCACGTCATGAGACTCACCAGCCACATCGTCCGATGGACTCTGCTCCTATCGATGCTCGCCGTCTTCGCCGGGTGCGGCGACTCCTTGCTCGGTCCGCCGCCGACCGGTGGCAGCGGCACGGGGAGCGGCGGGACGGAGCCTCAGCCGCAGTTCGGCCCCGAGATTCTCGTGGTTCATCCGGACGGCACAACAAGCTGGACGCAGCCGCCCATGGATTGGACCCCGAACATGGGCGCCGGCCTCCTCGGGGATGGCGCCCGGGCGACGGTCACGGCCGTGGTCGATGGGCTCCTGGGTGGAAAGATGCAGTGTGGACGGTTCTTCCTCTACGTGCCCCCAGGCTCCTTTCTCGGCCCGGGCACGATCACGATGTCGACGATCGACTCGACCATCATGATCTGCGACGTGGAGATTCATCCCGCGAGATTGAATCTCTTCCGGAAGCCGGTCCGCCTCTACATGAGCACGACGGGTGCGCTCTGCAGCACCGATTCGCTCACGATGTACTGGTTCAACCCGGAGACCAAGAAGTGGGTCGACATGGGTGCGGACAAGAACCTGAGCGACAATCCGGAATGCCTCGCTTCGCCCTATCCGTCGAACATGTCCGGCATCGTCACCAATCTGAGCCATTTCTCGCGCTATGGTGGAGGCAAGGCGGGCTGGTAGGCAGCGACCACCTTCCCGCTTTTTCGAGGCCGCCGAGACCCCTTCCGGCGGCCTCATACATTTGGGGTCGGTAACTCCCGTATCGCGCCCATCCGCTGGGGTCAACAACTCCCGTATTGCGCCAGTCCGCGGCCTCCGGCTATGCTCGTTGGCTCCTAACCCCGTGCGCCCCACCGCGGTCGATCCGGAGGCTCCATGCAGAGGTTCGACGGCGTCGATTTCCTCGAGATCGACGCCTTGTTCAGCGACGAGGAGATCCTCGTCCGCGATTCGGTCCGCCGCTTCGTCTCCGACCGCGTGATCCCCATCATCGAGCGCCACAATCGCGAGGGGACTTTTCCCGCCGAGCTGATCCCCGAGATGGCCGAGCTGGGTATGTTCGGTGCCAATCTCCAGGGCTACGGTTGCGCCGGGCTCAACAACGTCGCGTATGGCCTGATCATGCAGGAGCTGGAGCGCGGGGACAGCGGGCTCCGCTCCTTTGTCTCGGTCCAGGGCGCGCTCTGCATGTATCCCATCTACGCGTATGGGTCGGACGCGCAGAAGGACAAGTATCTCCCCGGGATGGCGCAGGGAAAGATCATCGGCTGCTTCGGCCTCACCGAGGCCGATTTCGGCTCCAACCCCGCGGGCATGCGCACGGCGGCCCGGAAGGACGGGAACTCCTACGTCCTGAACGGCAGCAAGATGTGGATCACGAACGGCGGGATCGCCGACGTCGCGATTGTCTGGGGCCGCCTGGACGGCGCGATCCGGGGATTTCTGGTCGATAAAGGGACGCCCGGATATTCCACCAAGGACGTTCACGGCAAGTTTTCGCTCCGCGCGTCGGTGACGTCGGAGCTGACGTTTCAAGACTGCCGCATTCCGCTCGAGAACTTGCTCCCCGGCGTCGAGGGGCTCAAGGGTCCGTTGGGGTGTTTGAACCAAGCCCGATATGGAATCGCGTGGGGCGGGCTGGGCGCCGCGATGGCCTGCTACCACGAGGCCCTCGAGTACTCCAAGACGCGGATCCAGTTCGACCGCCCAATCGCGGGATTTCAGATGGTGCAGGAGAAGCTCGCCTGGATGATCCGGGAGATCACCAAGGGACAGCTATTGGCTTTGCAGCTCGGCAAGCTCAAAGATGCGGGCAAGATCAAGGCGCACCAGGTTTCTCTGGGCAAGATGAACAACGTCGAGGTGGGGCTCAAGTGTGCCCGGATGGCGAGGGAGATCCTCGGCGCCAACGGGATCACCGACGAGTATCAGTGCGGGCGGCACATGTGCAACCTGGAGAGCGTCTACACCTACGAAGGCACTCACGACATCCACACCCTCGTGATCGGCGAAGCGATCACGGGGATTCCCGCCTATAAGTAGCGCGGTCGGGTGCAGCCCCGCACCACTCTCATCCCCCGAGCTAGAACGGGACGAATAGCATCCCGAACACTTCGTCGAGATCGTCGATCGCTCTGTAGTTATGGTGTCGATACGAGATCTTGAAATTGGCGAATGGCATCGGATTGAAGTCGATCTCGCCAAGATAGCGGCGCACCGGGAATGCGATGAATTGCTGGCGTGGATCAAAATAGTCCAGCTTTGCGCGCAGGTTTACTCCCCTGGAAACGCGATATACAACTTCCGCGAACGCGGCTTGATCGCCGCCCCCATGAAAGTCCTCCCCGACGTATTCGCCCAGGATGGTAAACGGTCCGCGCGTGGTGGAGGCGTAGACCGACCACCGGGCGATATCGTTCACCTCATCGTAAGCCTCGCTGTAACCTGACACGCCGACTTGAAATGCCTTCGTTGCCCGCCCAATCTTCCCCGCGAAGGTATTTGATCGCCGGCTGAACGGTGCCCCACCGTTCGTGAACGAGAACTGTCCGAACCAGTGTGGGCCCACCGACCCCACTTCGATCCCGGCGTCCTCCCTCTGCGCATCGTAGGGAAGGCGCTCACGTGTGAACGACGTGTGGTCCTCTTGCCGGAGCCCAAATGGCAGCCGGATGCGTCCAACCTGAGCGTAGGCGCCGTGAGGCATTCCTCTGAATAGCGCGTATAGCTCCCGGGCTACATAAGAATTCGGGTACCCTGACTCGACGACAATCCCCTGCGTCCCCACGATCGCGAGATTCTCGTAGGGTGTGATCGCCACGCGCAGATTTCCTTCCATCGGGAAGAACGTCGATTGATCGAGCGTCGAATTGCCAACTCGCTGTGACGCGTAATACATGAACCGCATGTCCAGGCCCAGCCGGATCCAGTCGTTGAGCTGGGGGGTGACGGTGACCTTGGACCACTTCTCCTCAACCCCCATGGAGTGGCGGTTCTTGCCGTAGTAGAAACCGAACTCGTTGCGCATGCCTCCGCCGTTGGGATCGAAATGGCACGTGACGCATGTGGCGCCTTCGCGGGAAGCGTAGAGCGGCATGGCGCCGGCCGCGGGAGGACGGGCTGAGACAATCGCGAGCAGCGCGGCCAGCGCGGGCAACGCCGGCACCAACCGCGAGAGGCCGGACCAGAGATCCCCTTGGGAGTGTCTCAATTCGCTGCTCTCCTTCTCGCCGGCGAGTACGCGGGCTCCGGAAGGTGGAAGAGGACAAGATATAGCGCCACCGCGGCACCGGCAAGCCCGACCCAGGCGACCGGGATGAATCCGAAGTGATCGATGAAAGATCCCGAAGATCCGGCGGCCAGTGCTGTGATCGGAGTCACCAAGGCAGGGATGATTCCCAAGTAGGCGGTGTTGTCTTCGTGCGGCGAGAAGGCCATCGACAGATTGAAGAGGGCGAGCACGTCGGCGACAAAGAAGATGCCTAGGGAGAACGCGGTCGCAAAGTAGAAGGCCGGATGGTGCCCGAAGATGGCGAGGCCGAGCCCCACCGTCAGGGCTGCCATCGCGATCACCGCGACGCGGGAGTATCCGTAGCGATCCCCGATCATCCCCGTGAAGATGCTGCCGAGCATCTGGCCGGACATGAACACCGCCGTATAGAGCGCCGAGTCGCGCGGCAGGAGCGCGAACTTCTCCTCCGCGTAGACCGGATAGTACGTGATCAGGAGGAAGCGTCCCACGGAGAAGAGGAGCACCAGCAGATAGACGCGCACGCCCCCACGACTTTGAAGGATTTCTCGCGCAGTCTTCACAATCGTGGAGAACGCCCTGCCCGGCTCGGCGGTCGCGCCCGCCTCCTCCTTTACCGGCAGAAAGAAGAGGGCTCCCGCGGCCATGCAGATGGCCGCGACGAGGAAACCTAATGCGTAATTCGTTGGAAACGGGAGGCCGGCGCCCAAGACGCGGCTTCCGATCCAGCCTCCAATCGAGCCCGCGAGGGTCTGGAAGAAGAAGATGACGCCGAAGGAACGGGCGCGCAGCTCGGGGCGCGTCACCTTTCCGATGAAATTGATCCAGACCGGGATGGTGAACCCCATGATGATCCACGAGGCTCCCCAGCCGAGAAGAAGCGCCGAGATATCCATCCATGCTGCGGGGCGCACGGCGCGCCAGAACCACAGCGAGAGCAGAATGTACGGAATCGCCACCACCGCATGAAGAAGGAGAACCGCCCGCTTTCTGTGTGTGAGCCGGCTCGTGAAGTGGGCCGCGAACAAGCCGGAGAAGTTCGCGGTGATCAACCAGACGATCGGAAGGACCCCGATCACGGCGTTGGTCGCTCCAAGCTGCCTCAAGAAGACAGGCAGCACCGCGACCATCGAGATGAGGGATAGAGACAAGCCCCAGAACGCCTCCACCGACAGGAGGCAACCGATGTTCTTCCAATGGCGGTCGAGCGGCAGGGTCACCGGCCGTCCTTGCCCCGTCGCTTCGCTTTCTCAGCCTTGATGCGCTCCAGCCTCTCGAGCAGCTCCTTCTCAAACCCCCGCGCGACCCCTTTCCAGTAGGTGACGTCCCCCAGCTCCTCGGGCAGGTATCGCTGCGTGACGATGGCGTCGTCGTAGTCGTGGGCGTACTCGTACCCTTCGCCGTAGCCCAAATCCTTCATCAGCTTGGTCGGCGCGTTCCGGATCCAAAGCGGCACCGGATAGGGCGCCTTCTCGGTCGCGTCCCGCGCCGCGCGCTGGTAGGCCAGGTAGATGGAGTTGCTCTTGGGCGCCAGCGCGAGGTAGACGACCAACTGGGCGAGGGCGGTATTCCCTTCGGGCATGCCGAGGAAGTGGACCGTGTCGCGGACCGCGATCGCCAACCGGAGGGCCTCCGGGTCGGCCAATCCCACGTCCTCGGAGGCGAAGCGCACTAGGCGGCGGGCCACGTAGAGCGGGTCCTCCCCCGCCTCGAGCATCCGCGCCAGCCAGTAGAGCCCCGCGTCGGGGTCGCTCCCTCGAATGCACTTATGGAGCGCCGAGATGATGTTGTAGTGCTCTTCGCCGACACGATCGTAGGGGAGAGCGCGGCGCTGCGCGGCCTCCCGAACGTCCTCGGCGGAGATTTCCTTTCGCCGGCCCCGGCGCGCCAATCCGACCGCGACCTCCAGCGTCTGGAGCGCGATCCGGGCGTCGCCACCCGAAATCGACGCGATCAGCGCCAGGGTGGCCTCGGCGGCGCCGATCCCGGACGATCCCAACCCGCGCTCGACGTCTCCCACCGCTCTCCTCAAGATTCGCACGAGCGCGTCCTCCCGAAGCATCGGGAGCACGATGACCTTCATCCGGGAGAGGAGCGCGTTATTGACCTCGAACGACGGGTTCTCGGTGGTCGCCCCCATCAGGACGATCGTCCCGTCCTCGACGTGCGGCAGAAACGCGTCCTGCTGCGCCTTGTTGAACCGATGGATTTCGTCGACGAAGAGGAGAGTGGCGGTCCCCGTCGCGCGCCGGGCGACCCGGGCCCGCTCGATCACCTCGCGCACCTCCTTGACGCCGGAGGTGACCGCGCTGAAGGCGACGAAGTCGGCGCCGCTGGCTTTGGCGAGGAGGCGCGCGAGCGTCGTCTTCCCGCTGCCGGGAGGGCCCCAGAAAATCAGCGACGGAAGCACGCCCGACTCGATGGACGACCCCAGCAGCGAGCCGGGACCGAGGAGCGCTTCCCTTCCTTCGAACTCTTCGAGAGAACGCGGGCGCATCCGCTCCGCGAGCGGCGTTTGGGCGGCGCGGCGCCCGCCGGGTCGATCGGGAAAGAGATCGAGGGGCGCGTCGTCGCTCATCGAGGTGATTCGGGGGGAATCTCCGTGAACGGAACGTCGATCGCTTTCGAAGGATCGAGCCGCGGTCCTGGTTTGGGATCCGCGCGTTGCTCCGGATCGATCTCGGGGCGCCTTCTCCCGGACGCGAGGAGCCTGCCGAGCGAGACGATGAAGCGGAGTGTCAGAAGCAGGAAGATCGTGCCGATCAGAAAGCGAAGCAAGCCGGGCCTCCCGGGACTTTGCTTAAGTAACGGCGTGCGAGGCTACCGCGCCGCGGCGACGCTCATATGAGACTGAGCGCGCATGGTCAGCTCGGCGAGGGGCAGCTGGGCCAGCTCGACGACCTTCTTGAAGACGGCGATCCGCCGCTCCACCATCTGGTCCTCCCGCTTCGCGGCGAAGAACGTGCCCTTGTTCGTCAAGACGTCCCGCTCGAACTCCGTGGGAAGCGGATAGTGCGCGCGCTCGTGCGCGGGGATGTGCTTCTCGAGCAGGTACTTCCGCTCGGCCAGCTCCTCCGGCGGCAACGGCTCACCGACCGGAAGCGGCGTCACCACCTGATACGCGCGTAGGCCCAAGAGCTCGTCCCAGACGTCGACGCTCGCGATGCCGCCACCCGGCGTCGCATGGAACGAGAAGAAGGGCGCGATGCTGCGATCGAGCCCGGTTTCACTCCCCAGAATCAGGGCGACGCGGGTCAGCCGGGAAAGCCCCGCGATCCCCACCACCTTGGGCACGGCGTTCGTGTCCACGTACCAATAGAGCATCAAAAGGAAATCGCCGCGCGTCATCGGCCCGGTGGCGGTGATGTTGCTGCTCGGAATGGCGGTGCTCAAGTATTGCCTCCCGGCCTAGCCGCTGGCGCTCTCCCCCACCTTCTTGACCGTCACGTTTCCGTTTGTCGTTCTCAGTTTCACGGCCGATCCATCGCCGCCGCCGATCTTCCCATAGACGACCTTGGAGCTCGAGACCCCCAGCTTCTCGAAGGAATAACCGATGCTCACCCTGCCGTTCGTCGTCACCGCCTCGATCACCCCCTTGAGATCGCTCGGCAGGGCGGCGGTCACGTTCCCGTTCGTCGTCTGGAGATCAACGCCCTCTCCGGACTGCAGTCTGCGGATCTCTGCGTTGATCCCGCCGTTCGTGGTCCCGGCCCGAGCCGAGCCTACGATTCCGGCCAGGCGAATGTCGCCGTTGGTGGTGCTTACCTCGACGTGGCCCGTCGCCGACGTCACGTCGACGTTGCCATTCACCGTCTGCCCCACGACGTGTCCCGTTATGCCCCGAACCCGAAGCTCGCCGTTCGAGGTCATGAGAACCACGCGGGTCTTGGTCGGAACCTGGACGTAATAGTGAACGTTGAGCGCGGTCACCCGCTGGCCCAGCACATCCCAGATGCCGACGCTCTCCGCTCGCTTGGGATACTTACTCTCGATGACGATGCTGCCCTTCGCGAGCGTGACGTCCGCGCGAAGCTCCTTCATCAGCTCGGCGGCCCGCTGGTCCTCGTTGGCGCGCACCTCGCGGGTGATCTGGACGCGCGCCTCGGGTCGATCCCAGGCCTCGACGACGATCCGGCCGTTCTGGCTGTTGATCCGGAGCTCCCCGCCGGGCTCGAACGGGAAAACCCGCTCGGTCACCTCTCGAAGCTGGGCCGCCTCCGCTCTTGGCAAACCACAGGCCGTGGCGAGCGAAAGCCCCGCCACGAGGGCCAATCCGAAACCCACCCGTGCCTTCATTCCGCTCCTCCCGGATCGAGTCCGAACGAAAATCCCTACAACCTCTTTACGTCCGGCCCGCGCGGGAAGTTTCCCTCAGACGCTGAAGCGGATGTTCAGTATGTCGCCATCCCGGACTCTATATTCTCTCCCCTCGGTCCGCAAGAGCCCCCGCTCCCGAGCTTTGGCCATCGTGCCGGCCTGGATCAGGTCCTCGAATCCGATGGCTTCGGCCCGGATGAAGCCCCGTTCCATGTCGCTGTGGATGGTCCCGGCGGCCTCCGGCGCCTGGGCGCCTTCCCGGACGGTCCAAGCGCGAACCTCGTCCTCCCCGACCGTGAAGAAGGAGATCAGGCCGAGCGCCTCGTAGGAGGCTCGGATCATGCGGGTCAGCCCCGGCTCGCTGATGCCGAGCATGGCCATGAACTCGCGCGCTTCGTCGTCAGGTAGCGCCACCAGCTCGGCTTCGGTCTTGGCGGAAAGGACCAGGACCGGTGTCGGAGCCGGCAGGAGCCGGCGCACCGGATCGGCGAGCGCCGCCTCCCCCAGCTTCAAGGACGCATCGTCCGTGTTCACGACGGCGATCCACGGGCGTCCGGACAGGAGCTGGAAACCCCGAAGGGAGCGTTCCTGGACCGGGGTGAGCCCCGCGGCCCGGGCCGGCTGCTCCGACTCCAGCGCCGCCTTCACCTTCTTGAGCGCCTCGTACTCGTTCGGATCCTCGGGCTTCTTCCCCACCTTGACCGCCTTCTCGATTCGGTCGAGCCGCCGCTCGATGACCGCAAGATCCTCGAGCAGAAGCTCTCCCGAGAACCAGGCCGCGTCGCGGGCGGCGTCGACGGTGTCCATGAAGTGGGGCACCGAGGGATTCTCGAACGCGCGGATCACGAGGACGAACGCGTCGACGTCTCGCAGCGCGCTCAAGGCCGCGAGGGCGCCGCGCTCGCCCTTCGAGGTCTCGAGCGCGGGGGCATCGACGTAGTCGACCTTCGCGGGCGTGAACTTCTTCGGCTGGTAGATCTCGCGGAGGCGATCCAGGCGGGCGTCGGGGACCTTCACCGAGCCGAGGTGAACCTTTTCACCCCGCGCCGACCCCGACTCCGCCTGCCCGCGGGTGAGCGCCGCGAACAGCGTGGTCTTTCCGCTTTGGGGCGGTCCCAGGATACCGAGCTTCATGTCGTGCTTGGGGTGGGTCGGCGCGTCAAGCGCCGGTCTTCTGGGCGATCTTCACGGCCATGGAATCGGCCTGTTCCCGAGCGTACGCGGCATCGCCGTCGCTCGGGTATCGTTTCGCGAAATCGAGGAAGATGGGGCGCGCCTTGGCGGGTTCCCCAGCCTTCTTCCAGTTGATCGCCAGCTCGAGGAGCGCGGAGCTGGCGCAGTCGCTGTCAGGGTACTGGTCGAGGACGGTCTGCGCGTACTTGCGGCCCGGGGCGTAATTCTTCTCCCTGCGGCTCGCCCGCGCCAGGGTCATCAGCACGTCGTCGATCTGGCCGCTCGTGTTCTTGGGATCCATGGCGACGACCTTCTCATACCGGGCCCTTGCTTCCGGCCAGAGTCCGTGATCCTGATACCGCTCGGCCAGCTTGACCAGAAAGAGGGGATCGGAGCCCTTCGCCGGCTCTTCCGCGATCAGCGCGGCGAGCGTGTTCCGGCCCGCCATGTAATCCTCGATCTGGGCGATGAACTCGGGGGCGCGGGAGTAGCCCACCACCCGATCGATCTCGGTGCCGTCCGGCTTCATGATGATGACCGTCGGGTAGCTGCGGACGTGGTACCGAGCCGCGCTCACCGTATCCACCTCGGCGTTCACCCTTCCGCACGTGAACTTCTTGGAGTACTCGATGAATTGGGCGTCCTTATAGGTCGTGTCGTCGAGCGCGGTGCACCACTCGCACCAGTCGGTGTAGAAATCCATGAGGATCGGCCGATTGGCCTTCCCCGCATCGGCCAATGCTGCGTCCATCGCGGTGGTCCACGTGACCGCTGGAGCTTGTTTCTTTGCTGACGCGCAACCCCCGACGAGTAGCGCGACGGAGATTGTGCTGACGATCCATTTCGAAGCCGACTGCAGCATGGCGGGAATGATCGGGCGCCAGTGCGGTATTGTCAAGAGCGCGCCTCCTCCCTATCATTTCGGACTCATTCGGGGAGGATCCGGTCTATGAGCGCCTGTCATTTCTGTCACACGTCGCTCGATCCCAAGATGCGGATCGTTCGGGATAGCGTCTGCCCCAACTGCCAGAGGGACCTCCACGCGTGCGTTCAGTGTCGCCACCACGACCCCCACGTCCACAATCAGTGCCGCGAGCCCAATGCCGAATGGGTCACCGACCGCGACCGGCGGAACTTTTGTGACTATTTCTCGTTGAACGCCGCCGTCGCCGGCGCGGCGGGCGCGCGGACCGACCGCGCGCAGGCAGCCCGATCGAAGCTCGATTCGCTCTTCAAGCCCAAGGAGCCCGACCCCGAATGAAGATCGACATCATGGTCTTTGGACCACACCCCGACGACGCCGAGATCGGCGCCGGCGGCCTGCTGCTCAAGATGAAGGATTTGGGCCACACCACCGCGATCATCGACATGACGCGGGGCGACATGGGCTGGGGCACTCCGGACGAACGCGATCGGGAGTGCGAGGAGGCGGCCAAAATATTGAAGTTCGACGTGCGCGAGAATCTGGATCTCGGAGATCATCAAATCGAAGACACGTTCGAGAATCGATGCAAGGTCGCCGCGGTGATCCGAAAGTACCGCCCCGACGTGCTGTTCGCCCCCTACTACGATCTGCCGATCGGTCGTGGGCTAGGCCACAACGATCATTTCAAGACGGGCGAGCTGGTCTCCCAAGCTTTCAATCTAGCCCACCTTCGCAAGGCCCCGATTCCAGGGGAACCGCACCAGGCGAAGGCGATCTTCTACTACTTCATCCCTCCGGGGACCAAGCCGACCTTCATCGTCGACGTCTCCCCCTACTTCGACGACTGGATGAGGGCCCTGTCTGCCCATCGGACGCAGTTCTTCAATCCGGAGAAGCCCAGGCCGAAATCGGCGACGCCAGGAGTCGTGGAGCTGGTGGAAGCGGCCTCGCGCGTGAATGGCTTCGCGATCGGAACGGCCCACGCTCAGGTCTATCTTTCGGTCGGCGTGCTGCGGATTCACGACCCCGTGGAGCTGATGCGCGGCTTCGAGACCCGGCCCTAGCGGGAGGCCAGTAGGTCGCTCCCCTGCGGAAGCCCCGATTCGATCCGCACTTCCTTGAACAGCACGTAGCGGGCGGGGTCGATCATCGGCGCTTCAAGTGGCCAGATGAGGGTGACGTCCCGCCTGCGCGGGGCCAACGACGGCCGATCGAGAAGCGGGTGAAGCTCCGGATCGAGGCGCGCCATTGTGCCGCTCATCCGGGTCCCGGTCACCTTTTCCAGGAATCGGGCGGATAGCTCCGGGTCTCCCACGCGGGCGGCCGCGCCAGCCGCGACCGAGATGCTTCCCGCGCCCAGGTTCTTCGCATCCGCGATCCCGCGCAGTATCCGTCCCGCCTCGTCGAGACGACCCGCTCGCGCCGCGAGCATGGCTTCGACACCGCGCAGGTTGACAGGATCGGCACCGTCCGCGGCGCCCTCGCGCATCGCCTGTTCCGCGGCGGCGAGGTCGCCACGCGAGAGGTTGGCCCAGGCCCGGAGGATGTAGGACGCGGTGACGTAGAACGTGTCCGAGGACAAGGTTCGGACTCGGGTGCCGGCCGCGATCGCCTGATCGTACCGGCTGGTATAGACCAAGAGAGCTGCGAGCCAGGTCGTGGCGAATGCGTCCTGGGCATCAAGGTCCAGGACGCGGCGGATCAGCCGCTCGGCGCCGGCGAGATCGGCATGGTCGAACGAATCCACAGCGAGGTTGATCAAGGCGGGCGCGAAACGCGGGTTAGCCTCGAGCGCCCTCGTCAGGGACGCCCGCGCGCCGACAGCGTCTCCCATGTAACGGAGTACGAGCGATTCGGCCTTGTGGGCTTCGGGCAGGCGTGGATTGAGCGCGATCGCCTTTCGCGCCGCCTCGAGACCGAGCCGCAGGGCCTCCTCGATGTCCGCTGCGATTCCCCACTGCGTCATTTGCCCGTAGCAGTCGGCGATTCCAGCCCAGGCCAGGGCGTAGTCGGGGTCGATCGCGGCCGCCTTCTGGAACAGGTCGAGGGCGTCGCGCAGCGATTCAGCCGTATAGCTTCCGTACCGCGCGCGTCCCTTCAAATAAAGGTCGTATGCGCGAACATCGTCCGGACGGTTCTGGAGCAAGCCTTGCGTTTCGGCGGGGGTGAGCGCGACGCGCAGCGCTGTCGCGATGGAGGAGGCGATTTCCTCCTGCACCGAGAAAACGTCCTGAAGCGTCCGATCGTACCGCTCCGCCCAGAGGTGAAATCCATCGGCGGCGTTAATGAGCTGCGCGGTGATTCGAACCCGATCCCCTGCCTTCCGGACACTCCCCTCGAGCACGGCCCTCACACCCAGCTCCGACGCCACTGTTCCGATGTCGACCGGCGTGCCTCGATAACGCGCAACCGCGTTTCGGGACGCCACGCGAAGCCCCTTGATCTTCGAGATGTCAGTGAGGATGTCCTCCGTGATGCCCGCGCAGAAATACTCGCTCTCGGGATCATTGGCCAAATTCTCGAAGTAGAGCACGGCGAGCGACGGGCGCTCCGTGGCCGGGGCCGCTGCCGGCCGCCCCGGGGATGACAGCTCTTGCGCGATCGAGCCCAGCTCACGCCGCAGATCCCCGATGTCGCGCGGGCGCTGTTCGACATCCTTCGTCAGACATCGCTCCAATAGATCTCGAAGACGCGGCGGCATCGACGCCGGAAGGGGGCTCCAATCCGGCTCGCGCTCGAGAATCCGTGCGATCACGTCCGAAGCGGTTTCGCCGGCGAATGCTTGGCGACCCGCGAGGCACTCGAACAGCAGGCACCCGAAGGCCCACACGTCGGTTCGCCGGTCGACCTCCTTGCCGCGCGCCTGCTCGGGGCTCATATAGGGCGCGGTGCCGAGGACGATGCCGGCCGCCGTGGCCGCATGCGCCACGGTGGGCGAGGCCGAGAGGGCCGCGGGAGGGCCCGGGGCGGAACCGTCGCCCTTCGCGAGTCCGAAATCGAGCACCTTCACCGTCCGCGGCGGCATGACCATGACGTTGCCGGGCTTTAGGTCGCGGTGCACAATCCCGCGCTCGTGGGCGGCCTCGATCGCGCTGGCAACCTGGCCGCCGATGTCGAGTGCTTCCGCAATGCCGAGCGGCCCTCGAGCGAGGCGCTGGGCGAGGCTCTCACCCTGGATGAACTCAAGGACCAGGTAGAGCGCGCCGTCCACTTCTTCGAGTCCGTAGATGCCCGCGATGTTCGGGTGGCTCAGGGAGGCAAGGAGCTTCGCTTCGCGCTCGAAGCGGGCCAAGCGCGCGGGGTCGCCGGCCACGGGCGTTGGCAGGGCTTTGATGGCGACCGTCCGATCGAGGCGGGTGTCACGCGCCCGATAGACTTCCCCCATCCCGCCGGCGCCGATCTTCTCTTCGACGCTGTAGTGCGACAGCTTCTTCCCGAGCAGCGCGTCCATTCCCGCCCCTAGGATGCGAGAGAATCCAAACGAGGCACTCAGTATACCCGACGCTTTGCCCGCGTAGCTCGAGGCTTTGCGGCCGTTCCCTTGCGCGCCCGGCGTGTGGTGGTGCCTTGTCGCGCCCGACGAGCGGCCAGTCGCGCTTCCCTCTCCACGAGGAACTTCTCCAGATCTCGTTCGTTTCGAAGCAGCACCTTCTCGGCCGGATTCGGGTTGTAGCGCTCGCAATCGGCCGGGTCGTATTCCCGGCAGATCTCGGGGCGGAGCGCGTAGTGGGTACACTTCCCGTCGACCAGCCAGTTGCAGGGCGTGTCGAACTGGATCAGCCAACTCCCCTCCCAGTCGAGCATGACCGAGATGTTCTTGTGGAGCAGGTACCATCGGATGTTATCGAAGTCTCGTTTCGTACGCGGCGCGTCGATCTCGAGCGCGACGTGGCGGCAGCAGTGATCGCAGCCGACGCAGGGATTGCCTTCCGGGAGCGCGGTACGGCCGTCGGGCAGTATCGGTAGCCCAATCGGAGGCCGCGGCGTGCGGCGCGGCGCGTCCGTCTCGTGCAGCCCCGGGGCGTCGGGCTTCGCTGAATGATGCTTGGTCTCGTCCAGGGCTCCCTCCCTTGCGCGGATGTCCTTATGGGTGTGGGCCGTGTTGGAATCGAACCAACGACTCCCTGCTTAAAAGGCAGGTGCTCTGCCGACTGAGCTAACGGCCCAACGATACTGAGGCGAGTAAGTTACCACGTTTCCCTGGGACTTTTCCGCCGAGTGCTATAATTCACTGCTCGTACCGGGGCCAATCCACGCCATTCAACGCAGCAAAGGACTTCCTCGCGCCCCGGGAGAACGGACATGCATGGGATCCCTAGCGCGCGTTGAGGCATCGTTTCACCTGCCCGGATGCGCACCATTAGTATTCGCCCTTCTCACCCTCTTCTCGGCCCTCCATGCAGGGGAGGCACCCGCTGGATCTGCCGCACCGGGGTCCAGAGCCGCGTCTGACCTTCATCCGCGCAAGCACTTGGTAAAGCCCACCCACGCTGCGATCCCCCCCGGGTTCGACCGGCTCCGAATTGATGTCAAGTTTCAGGACGGGCTCGAACCCCACATCGCTGCTGTCGGGAAGCTGGCTGGATCTCCCCCGCTTGGATTCGCTTCAACGCGAGCCACAACGGTGCTCCAGGGCATCGGCGACGCAGGTGGCCGCTGGCGGCCGGCGTCGGGCATGGACCGTGCGCGTCTCGAGCAGCTGAGAACGCGCGCCCAGCTAGCCCTGGGCCGAGAAATCGCTGACCTCTCCAGCTATTTCATCCTGACCCTGCCGCCCGGTGCCGATCCCAAGGCCACGATAGACGCGCTGAATGACCTTCCAGAGGTCGAGTTGGCCGCGCCAGCTCCGCTCCCCGCGCCCGCCCCTTCCGTGCCTGACTTCGAGCCTCTCCAGAGGTATCTCCTCCCGGCCCCCGACGGCCTCGACTCTCACTTCGCTTGGGCTATTCCAGGTGGCACCGGTGCGGGGGTAGCAATCTGTGACATGGAGTATGGGTGGAATTTGAACCACGAGGATCTACCGCCTGCCACGGTGATGATCCCCAGCGGCGAGTCCCTTGCGTCCCTTCCCGTGGATGACCATGGGACCGAGGTCCTCGGGACGATGTTCAGTCTGCCGAACGGGTGGGGCACAACCGGCGCCTCCTACGACGCTCGCTGTCTTGTCGCGCCCGTCTTCCTCGATTCGGGATACGGCCTGTTCCAACAGATCCTCTGGGCCACATCGCAACTGGACGCGGGCGACGTCATCCTTATAGAGGTAGGGACGGTAGGACCGTACTTCATAGCGGATGGAACGCCGTTCGGGTACGTCCCCGTAGAGTGGGAGCCTTCCATCTACAACGCAATCTTGACCGCGGTCGGGAATGGAATCCACGTCGTGGAGCCAGCGGGCAACGGAAGCCAGAGTCTCGACGACCCGATTTACAGGGCTGGGAACTTCGGACATGCGCCGTTCCTGGCCGAGAACAACTCCGGTGCGATCATGGTTGGAGCCGGTATTCCGCCAACAGCTCCAGAGGTTGGGCCCGATCGGGCCCGGTCGTGGTTCTCCAACTATGGCTCCCGCCTCGACGTCCAAGGTTGGGGCCACAGGGTCGTGACCACCGGGGGGGGCGATCTCTATTCCGAAGAAGGTCCGAATCGTACGTTCACGCGCTTCTTCGGCGGCACCTCGAGCGCGGGGCCGCTGGTGGCCTCTGCCGTCGCATCTGTTGAAGGAATCGCAGAGCACGGTGTGGGAACGACGGTGCCACCTTCGATCATGAGGGCGTTGCTAGTCGAAACGGGCACGCCCCAGCAGGACGGCACTCGCCCAGCATCTCAGGAGCCAATCGGCCCGCGACCCGATCTTCGCTCGGCGGTGCAGCGAATGAGCACGCCGATAGTCTCCGCCCCTACTGCGATCCAGGCGTTCGAGGGAGAGTCGATACACTTCACGGTGCACGCGGCCGATCTGGATGGGGATCCCATCAACGCCCTCACTTCAGGACCGCTGCCGAGTGGCGCCTCACTCGCCACGTGCGGAGACAATTCTTTGGGGACGCTCAGCTGGGACACTGCAGTTGGTCAGGCAGGTAGCTATGTCCTTACATTCACCGCCTCGAATTCGGGGCAAGCGAGCGACACTACTCGTATTGAAGTGGGGAGGGCCGAACGTGCCCCGGTAATCACCGGACCGGGAGGAGCATTAGGGTTCGAGGACGGCCCGACCATCGAGGTCACTCTTCACGCGACGGATCCGAACGGTGACCCGATCGTCAGCTTCGTAGCGCCGAATCTACCTCGAGGAGCCACCTTTGTTGCGGACTCCGCGAACACCAGTGGCCTGCTCACGTGGAATCCGGACTTCGATCAAGCAGGCCAATATGCAGTCTCGTTCACGGCCGTATCGGAATCGGGTGGCCTAGGCGGTCAGGAGGAGGTCGGCAACGGACTGCTTGTGCTCACCGTTGTAAACAACGACCGGCAACCGGTGATTCTCGCACCAGAATCGGTTAGTGGCACCGAGGGAGTACTGCTCTCGTTCACCGTCACGGCTGAAGATCAGGATGGTGATGCCATCAGTGAACTGCGCGCAGACAGGCTGCCCCCAGGCGCCCTGTTTGAACCCGGCCCTTCGTAACCAAACCGGTACCCTGACCTGGACGCCGACCTTCGACCAGGCCGGCTATTACCGCGTCGATTTCTACGCAACCAACGAATCCGGAGGATGGGCCTCGACCGAACTCGTGATCAGCGACTCAGACCGACCTCCCGTCGTCATCGCCCCTGCTGAAGTGCAAGGTGTCGAAGGCGAAGAGCTGGTCTTCGATGCGACCGTCGCAGACCCCGACGGCGGCCCCATTCTCGCATTCGTGGGCGAGGGGCTGCCCGCAGGCTCTGTTCTATCTACCAGTCCCACCCGCTCGTCTGCCCACTTTTCCTGGACGCCTCGGTCCGGCGAGGCGGGAATTTACGTCGTGACCATGATCGCAACTTCACCGTCGACGCCCCCGAGAGGCATCCTTCGGTCAGACTCGGCGACCACGGTGATCACAGTCGCGAGCAGGCGATTCGCGGCGCGTGCGTACATCCTCCGTAGCGAGAGCCCGATTCGGCTCGGCTCAGGTGGACCCCGGGCATGCGTGCAGCTGGAACCACTAGACGGGGACTTCGACCTCGGAGTGGTCGACCCTACTACGGTGAAACTGGCGTTGGCAGGAGCGGGATCAACCGACAGGATTCAGGCTCAAGTGTTGGAGTCCGACACCCCTAGTGATCGCGATAACAACGGCGTCACGGACTTGTCGGCATGTTTTGCGAAGGCCGACCTACGGCGACTGTTTGAGAGCATCCAGGGCGGTCGCCAAAGCGTTCACACGACCATCAGCGGTGAGCTTCTCAGGGCGGTGCGTTCGAGGGAACGGTCGACATCGAAATTGTTCCCCAGCGCGGGGTCCGGGACGCAACCGTCACTCCCAATCCCAGTCGAAAGAGTCCTGTGCTCTCCTTCTACACATCGAAACCTGCACCGGTGCGGCTCGGTGTTTTCGACGTGCGTGGGAGGCTTATATTCACGGCGTTGGACGCGTCTCAATATGGCCCGGGGTTCCACGACATTACGTTGAGTGCCAGCCCTGCAACGATTCTCACTACGGGCATCTACTACTACAAGCTTGAGACATCGGACGGGAGCACGACAGGAAGGTTCATTATCTTGAAGTGAAGCAGCTAGACCGTGACCTCAGCTACGGGCGGCCCAGCTTGAAGTCTTCGTGGTGATCCGGTGATCCGGTTCAATCGTCCTACCCCGGCCACGAACGTCCCTGAACTTCCCCGAAAAGCATATCGGCCCGTAAGCTTCCCCTCTCTGTAGACAGTTGATTGTAGACTCTCCCGGGTCCTTTTGCGGGAGGGATCATGCGGAAGTCGCGGTTCACGGAGTCGCAGATCGTGGCGATTCTGAGGGAGGGCGAGGCGGGCGTACCGATCGCCGAGATCGTCCGGAAGCACGGGATCAGCAAGAACACGTACTTCGGCTGGAAGCGGAAGTACGCGGGGGCGACGGTGCCTGATTTGAAGCGTCTGCGGGAGCTCGAGGCCGAGAACGCGAAGCTGAAGCGGATGTACACGGACCTCGCGCTCGAGAACGCGGCGATTAAGGACCTGCTGAGCCGAAAGTTGTGACGCCGTCCGCGCGGCGGGAGGCCGCGGCGGTCCTGGTGAAGGAGCACCGGATGTCGGTGCAGCGCTCCTGCCGGATCGCTCGACTCTCGCGGGCGGCGTACTACCGACCTCCCCGGCCGGCTGTGGAGCGAGATGCTGCGGTGATCGCCGCGCTGAACGCCGTCGTGGAGCGTCATCCGCGGCACGGCTTGTGGAAGTGCGTGGATCGCCTTCGGGCGAAGGGCCATCCCTGGAACTGGAAGCGGATTCATCGCGTCTACCGCGCTCTGGGACTCAATCTTCCGCGCCGCACGAAGCGGCGCATTCCGGCACGGCTGCGCCACTCGCTCGAGGCCCCGACCGTGCTGAACAGCACTTGGGCTTTGGATTTTATGACGGACGTGTTGTACGGAGGGCGGCAGTTTCGCACGTTGAACGTGATCGACGAAGGAAACCGTGAGGCGCTGGCCATCGAGATCGCGATTTCGATACCGAGCGTTCGGGTGATTCGCGTGATGGAGGAACTCGTCGCCGCCCACGGCAAGCCCGCGGCGTTGCGGGTCGACAACGGGCCCGAGCTCACGGCGGAGGCCTTCGTCGAGTGGTGCCAGGCTCAGGAGATCGAGATCCGCTACATCCAGCCCGGCAAGCCGGACCAAAACGCCTACATCGAGCGGTTCAACCGCAGCTACCGCCAGGACGTGCTGGACGCCTACGTGTTCGGCTCGTCTGGGCGAAGTGCGGGTGGTGACGGAGGAGTGGCTGAGGGACTACAACACCGAGCGGCCCCACGACAGCCTCGGCCGGGTGCCGCCGCTCACGTTTCTGCCGAGGCATTCATCGATCCGGGAGTACTCTTTCAACCTGTCTACTTGACGGGGAAGCTTACGCCCACGATCAGTGTTGCATCCGATGAATGCGCTCGTCGCGCCGTTCATCAAACCGGTGTGAATTTCATAGGCAAACGTGCTATCCACGCGATAGCCGTCCAACACCCACCCAAACTTCTTGTACGGCGGATAGTAGGTCTCCGTCCCAAACACAGACTGCACCGTGGAGTTCATGTGCACGCTAATCAGCATCTGCCCGACCTCGAGTTCACCGAGGTCGTTCGATGCCCGGCCCGTGGCCATATCTGCACGCCGTACCTTTGTTGGATTGTTGTCCCCGTTCCGGGTGAGGAGGGAGCTGTACCCAATCTGGCCAAGCCGGGTATGGAGCACGTTGCTGACTTCGAGGTTCAGGACCTTCTCGCGGCCGCCAGCTAGGCCGCTATATCCCGGGTTTCCCGCGTCAGGGCCGCCGTGGCCCGGGTCGATCCAAACGTCCACGAACCCGAGACTCGGGGCAGGCATGACGAGTACGCCAGCGAGCAGGACAGGAAACAAGAATCCATGATGTGGAGCGTGGGGTTGGTACATTGAACACCTCCGTGCGTCACAGCCGGCTACTTTGCTGCGGATGTTTTCAGCAGGAGCACTTCTTGTTCTGGGGGCCCGGCAACACCTCGGTCGAACCGATGGAAGGAATACAGGATGCTCCCCCCATCCAGCCACTGCGGAGCTTCCTCCACCACCTCCGGCGTCTCAGTAAGTGCACACTTCCGGCCTTTCTCATCAAACAGCCACAGGTCCGCGGCCGTGTCCTCTTCCTCGGCGTTGACGGCAGTGGGACGCGCCACCACAAGCGCGCCCGAATTCGGGGACCAGGTTAGATCCTCGTAGGCCGAGAAGACCGGCAGCGTGTCCAGCATTCGGCTCCTGCCCGTTGAAAGCCGCACCCAACACAGAACGTTGACCGACTTCCCGTACAGGGTTCCGCCGACCGCGATGGACTGCCCATCGGGAGACCAGCGGTATGTATCAACGAGGCACCCAATCTCTAGCTCGCTCGCCCTTCCGGTCTTGGGGTCAACCACGCACAGCATCCAGGGACGTTCGATGGACTTCCATATTTCGCACGCAATCCTCGATCCGTCGGGCGACCACCTAGGCTTGGAACCCCGGAGAAGATGGGTGCGCTTGCCAGTGACCTCATCCTCGATGTAGATCTGCGGATGATGAAGACTGTCGCTCTTGACGATCGCGACGAGGCTCCCCGGGCCTCTCACCCGATTCGGGTCGTCAGGGGTCTGCAGGAGCGGGTCCCGACTTTCGAACGGAACGTCCTTCGCGGTCCGCGGACGCGATCCAAGAACAGACCACCCACACGGGGAACTCGCTTCATCGGCAGTCGATCGGGGACTGCACGAGAGGAGCGGGACCAGCATTGATAGACTAACCGCTGTCAATCGTGCTGGAGCTCGGAAGGCCACGGTGGCGGTCTCCTAATCAACGGGGCCCCAAACCGGCGGAACAACGAAGGGATGCTATCGGACCGGCAAGGTGTGCGCTATTGAAAAAGCCGGCAGGATGATCTCAGGAGGAGTACTTTCGACGAACACACCAATCGCTTGAGGGAGCGACAGAGATGCGGACAATACCGTCGAGGAACTGAGACCAGGCGGCGGCCCCGAGCCTGCTCGTCGGGATCGCGAGGTCCGCATGAGGTTTCCAATGATTGGGAACGCCGCAGTCCGGTGTCCCCGGTGTTTCCGGCTTGAAAGATCTCTCGCTGCGGCACTGATCCGGTGATCCGGTCTCAGCTTCCCAAATCGTCCCGCTTTGTCCCCTATCTCCCCCAAAGAGCACATCGCCCCAAGAGGGCTAAGCTCCTGGGGCGACGTGTATTGAGTTCCGCGGACTGTACTTACGGTCTCGGTTGCTGAATACCCTTGTTTCGCTTAAAAGGCAGGTGCTCTGCCGACTGAGCTAACGGCCCAAGAACACTGAGCCAAGTAACTTACCACGTTTTGAGCAGAGGTACGCTTGGGTGGGGCGTGCCGCCATTTCGACGGCATTCCCTGAAGCAAGGCCAGTCGATCCGAGTCATTACACAAGGTGAGCGGCCAGATTAGCGCTCCTCCAATGACACACGTGCCTCGGCGAGCGCCTGGTCATAGGAGAGCGCGCGGCCCGCGGCGAATGCCGCTGCGAAGGCGCTCGCGCCCAGTTCCCTCCGGGCTCGCGCCATTGCCGGCGCAATGAATTGCTCATCCGCCGGATCTGTCCGCAGGCCCAGGCGCTCGCGCATCGCTTCCGACGCCCCGTAAAGTCGCGCGGCCCTCGTCCCCGTGCCAGCCGCGGCCAGTATGCCCGCCCCTACAGCCAGCACGTTATACGCAATCGCCTTCGACTTGGTGTCCTCGCCGAGCACCGTTGCAATCTCAGCCCACCTGCTCCGTGCCGCCGCAAGTCTGCCGCGCTGGGCCTCAACACTTGCGAGGTTGAGCAGATTGATGGCAACCAGCACAACACTTCTCCGCTCGCGATTGATTGCCAAAGCCTCCTCGTATAGCCGCACTGCTTCCTCAAGCTGCCCCTCCGCACGAAGAAGCTCGGCAAGGCTATTGAGTCCGAGAGCATGCCTTCCCTTCCCGAGCTCCCGCCAGATTGCGATGCTCTCTTCGAAGAGTCGGCGCGCCACGGGCAAATTCCCTTGGGCAACCTCCACATCCCCCAATAGGCGGAGCACCGAAGCGGTGCCGTCCGCATCTACTAGGGCACGTGAGATGGAGAGACTCTCCTTCAAAAATTTCGTGGCGACGGCGTATCGACCCTGGCGATAGGTATTCTCCGCCGCCGCTCTGAGCACTCGGGCACGGAGCCCAGTGAGAGGCTCCACCCCTTCGCGCGCCAGCGCCTCCTGGGCGAGGCGAAGGCCCAGCCCGCGAAGGCCGCGATCCTCCCAAAACCACGAAAGCGCTCCCACGAGGCGAAGCCCCTTTGCCGCTCCATCCCTGGCATGATCGCAATGTGCATGCGCCGCGAGTACATTCTCCTGCTCGCGATCGAGTCGGGCGAGCCACGTTCCCCGCTCCGGGCCCGGAAGCTTCGGCTCGACCTGCTCTGCGAACGCAAGATAGAAATCAAGATGCCGCCTCCGAGCCCCGTCGTCCTCGCCCGACTCGAGTAGCCGCTCCTGCGCAAACTCTCGCACGGTCTCGAGCATCCGGTACACGGCCTCTCCGCTCTCATCGCGCTCCACGACTACGAGCGACTTGTCCACCAATCGCATAAGGTGATCTAGAGATACGAACTCGTCGTTGTCCTCCCCCGCAACGGCCGCGGCGGCGCCGAGCGACCAGCTGCCCGCGAAGACCGAGAGCAGCCGGAAAAACCGTTGTTCTCCAGGAGCCAGGTTGTCGTAGCTCCACTGAATCGTCGCCAGGAGCGTCCGGTGCCGCGGGATCGCCGTCTTGCTTCCGCCCGTGAGAAGGCGGAAGCGGTCATCCAGCTTCGCGCGGATCTGATCCACGGAGAGGAACCTTACCCGCGCGGCCGCGAGCTCGATGGCAAGCGGGAGGCCATCGAGACGGCGGCAGATCTCGGCCACGACCGATGTCGTCTCCTCCGTGAGTCGGAAGTCAGGAGCGATCACTCGCGCACGATCAACGAAGAGTCGCACCGCTTCCGAGGTCTCGATGGCATGTACCTCGCTCTCCGTGTCGGGTGCCGGCACCGAAAGCGGGGGCACTGCGTAGGAACGCTCCCCCTTCACTCCCAGCCCTTCCCGGCTCGTTGCAAGCAGCCGCAGCTCCGGCGCCGAAGCCAAGAGCCGCTCAGAAAGGGTCGCGCATGCCAGGAGCACGTGCTCGCAATTGTCCAACACGACAAGGGTGCGCTTCTCGGCGAGATGCCGCGTCAGTGTCTCTAGGATGGGCTTGCCGGGCTCCTCCCGGACCGAGGCTGCTGTCGCCACGGCGACGGGGACCCGGTCCGGATCGGAAACCGGCGCCAGGTCCACGAACCAGACTCCGTCTGGATGCGCCTCGAGCCGGCTATCCGCCACCTTGAGCGCCAGACGCGTCTTCCCGCACCCTCCGATCCCAGAGAGCGTGAGAAGTCGCGACTCGCAGAGGAGCGCGTCACACTCCGCAATTTCCCGCTCCCTTCCCACGAAGCTCGTGAGCTGCTTCGGGAGGTTGTGCTGCGTCGCGCTGACGGGCGCGCGCGCGGGCGGGCGCGCTTCACGCGCCTCCTCGATCTCGATCCTGGCGTCGCCGATGTCCCGAAGCCGCTGCCGCGGGTCCTTCTCGAGACACCGAGCGAGCAGCCCACGGATCGGCTGCGGTGCGTCGCGAGGAAGCAAGGACCAAGGAGGCTCAGCATTCAGCACGGCCGCGATCGCGTCCATCTTGGTCGCACCACCGAAGGCGCGCCGCCCTGTCAGACACTCGAAGAGCACGCAACCGAAAGCAAAGATATCCGTACGTCGATCGTGCTCCTCTCCCCGCACGTGCTCCGGGCTCATGTATCCGGGCGTGCCAATAACCTGGCCCACTTCCGTCAGAGCCGTGACCGTGGGCGCCCCGGTCGCCCGATCCGTGAGCGAAACCTCGCTTCGCCGCGCGAGCCCGAAGTCGAGAACCTTGACGACACCGCGCGGTGTCAGCATCACATTCCCCGGTTTCAAGTCCCGGTGAATCACGCCGCGCTCGTGGGCAGCTTCCAGCGCCTCTGCGATTGCCCCGCATACTCGGAGCACCTCGGGAATCGCCAGGGCGCCACGCTTCAGACGCTCCGCCAGCGTCTCCCCCTCGATCAGCTCCAGGACGAGCAACCGCTCCCCGGAGGGGAGCTCCTCAAGCCCGTAGATCGCAGAAATGTTCGGGTGATTGAGCGAGGCCAGAACCTTCGCCTCGCGGATGAAGCGATGAAGCCGCTCGGGATCGGAGGAGAACCCCGTGGGAAGCGCCTTCACAGCCACTTCGCGCTCGAGGCGTGCGTCGCGCGCGCGGTACACCTCTCCCATGCCTCCGGCGCCGAGCGGTGCAAGGATCTCGTAAGGCCCGAAACGGGCCCCGGCTGAAAGGCTCATGGCAGAACGTACAATGCGACTTCGCGGTCCGACCCTCAAGACGGAAGGGACGGTCCCCTCTGCCGGACGTTTTCGAGGAATGTCTCCGGTGTTCTCGATTCCAGGGTCCCAGGTGATCCGGTGATCCGGTGATCCGGTCTCAGCTTCCCAGACCGTCCCAATTCTTCCCTCATCTTCCCCAAAACGCACCGCGCCCCAGGGGATCCAAGCCTCTGGGGCGCCTCGTATTGTGCTCCGCGGATTGTACTTGCGTGCTCGGTCGCTGAAATACTCTGTTTCGTTTAAGAGGCAGGTGCTCTGCCGACTGAGCTAACGGCCCAAGTAAAGTCCAGGGCGTAGATTAGCACTTTGGAGATTAGAACACCTGTCTAATGGGCAGGTGCTCGATGCGTCGCCAAAGAGGGGGACCGCCCGCCGTGTTCAGTGAACTCACGAAGCCGGTGTCCTAAACTCGGCAACAGGTTCCGATAATCGTGGCCCCTTGCCGCGGTCAGCTCAACCCGTCCTTCAACGGCTTCGGTCCATTCGCTCGGTCGAAAGGTCTGCCATGCATGTGCTCACGATCTACGCGCATTCGAATCCGAAGTCCTTTTGTCACGCGGTCCTGGATCAGTTCACGGCAGGTCTGCGTGAGGCCGGGCACTCGACCGAAGTGGTCGACCTGTACGCGATCGGGTTCGACCCAGTGCACCGCCCGCGCGATACGCCGAGCTGGCTCACCGAGAGCATCCCAGACGACTTACTCGACCGGATGCGCTTGCGAGAGTCGCTGCTCGAGGGGGCGGGCGGGCCCTTGCGACGGTTCGCGATGAAGTGGCTAGTCGGCGACCGCGACGCCCGTGGCATCATCCGATTGCTGCGGGAACGTTTTCAGCCTAAAGACGTACTCGTGCAACAGCAGAAGGTGGCGCGAGCCCAGGCCCTGGCGTTCATCGCGCCCGTCCATTTCTTGAGCTTTCCGGCCATGTTGAAAGGGTGGCTCGATCGCGTCTGGACGCCGGGCTTCGCCTACGACCTTACTGCGGACGCCTGGCGGGGCGACATCAACGGCCGCCGGGGCCGGCTGACGCATGAGAAGGCGCTGATCATCCAGACGACGATCTGGGATAAGCGTGCCTATGACGCTGGGCTCCGCGAAGCCATGTGTAAGGTCATCGATGAGTACACCTTGACCTATCCGGGGATAAAGAGAGTGGAGCATGAGCTGTTCTACGCCGTTCACGGCGCCGACGATGACACGAGGAGCGGGTACCTCGATCGGGCCCGACAGCTCGGCCGGAACTTCTAGCGAAACCACTGGTCCGAATGACAGCTGACCTCATGCTGTCCGTGGCCCTGGCCACTGTCGGAGCGGACCAAGTAGCGCGGAGGACTCCCTACCTAATCTCTGCCAGCCAAGTCCGCACCCGTCGCTCGATGCTGTCTCGAACCTCACGGAACTTCCCGAGGCGCTCTTCTTCACTGCCCACCGCACCCGCTGGATCGGGGAAGGGCCACCGAAGAGTCTGCGTCGCGAAGGGATAGATGGCCGGGCACGACGCCTCTGCCTCCTCGCAGACCATGATCGCGTATCTGATTCCTACCCGACCCATGACCGTCTCGACGCCCTTCGAGCGAAGCTGAGACGTATCGAGCCCTTTCTCCTCGAGGACACGCAAGGTGAGCGGGTTGGGTTCCCCAGGGTTAAGTCCGGCACTGAGGACCTCGAAACGATCCCCCGCAAGGCTGCGGGTGATGGCTTCGGCCATGAGGCTGCGGGCTGAGTTTCGGGTGCAGAGGAAGCAGATTCTGTCGAGCGCCTTCTTGTCAGATTGCTGGGCCGCGGTGCCGCTACCTCTAGTGGTATTCATGACCCTCCCCCCGGCTCGATCGTTGTGTACTCCACCGAAGGCTCGTGACTCCCGCCGGTCCGCAAGTCCTCGGCGAACTCGTTTGGCAACTCGCTCTCGCGAATTGCCTGCATGGTTCTTGTGATGTCGTACTCGACGCGCACGAAGGAAGCTCGCGGCCGCTCCTCCCCGACCTCCAGGAGCACGTGGCACGCACGCCACTCCCCGTCCTTCGGCTTTCCGACGGATCCAGTGTTCAGGAAGTACATGCCACTCACCTCACGAAACCAGGGTCGGTGCGTGTGACCGAACGCGATCGTGTCGCCCGGCCGCATTCGGGCAATCTCCGCCATCTGAAGGCAGAACGAATCCGGGCGATCCTCCGTCCAGTAAAGGGTGTTCAGGGTCGGGCTCCCGTGCACGAGGATGAGCCACGGCTTCCCGGTCAGGTGCCCTCCAAGCGGCCACACATCGATCCGAAAGGGAAGGCTTCCCAGCAGGCGTTTGGTCACCGCGGTGACCTTCGCCCGCGTCCATTCGTAGCTTTGGTGAGCCAGCTCCTCCTGGTGTGCGTTCTCGTACCGGCAGCCGCAATGCTTGTAGTCCGTCGCGGTAGTCGAATCGTAATTGCCGGCAATTCCCGGAATGGCTCGGGACGTCAGCAGCGCTACAACCTCATTTGGCCATGGCCCATATCCCACGAGGTCACCAAGGTGGTAGATCGCATCCACACCGGGCCTGCCATCGATGTCCGTGAGAACCGCCTCCAGGGCCGGCAGATTGGCGTGAATGTCGGAGATCAGCGCGCATTTCATGCCTGGGTACTCCGGTCGAACCAGCGGAACAGGACCGTGGCGCCGAGCGCGCCTACGACCTGCGCTGCGATGAACCCCGGCACATCGGCGGGCCGGATGCCCGTGAACGTGTCCGTGAAAGCGCGCGCGATCGTCACGGCCGGGTTGGCGAACGAGGTGGATGACGTGAACCAATATGCGGCAGTGATGTAGAGACCCACTGCGAATGGGATCGCCGTAGGGCGAGAACGGGCACAGCCACGAATCACGGCCACCAATCCGAAGGTGGCCACGGCCTCACCCACAAGCTGTCCCGCTCCCGCGCGAGCGTGGCCCGAGATCTCAAGGGTTGGCAGTCCGAACATGACGTGGGCCAGAACAACCCCGGCCAGCGCCGCAATAACCTGGACGAACCCGTACGAGAGCGCGAGCCGCCACTCCATTCCTCCTCGAAGCGTCTCCGTGAGCGTGACGGCCGGATTCAGGTGGGCCCCCGAGACTGGGCCGACCATGAGGATGATTACGACAAGAGCCGCTCCTGTAGCGATCGAGTTCGCAAGAAGCGCTAGCGCGATGTTCCCTGCGGCAAGACGCTCGGCCATGATGCCGGAGCCAACAACGGCGGTAAGGAGAAATGCCGTACCGACGGCCTCGGCGATCAGCCGGTCCGCATTACTCCGAGGAGCCGGCATTGCCGTCGGGCTCTCGATCCGGAGGGCCTTTACGGCTCGCAAGGACCTGCCTTCCTCACAGCATCGATGCGCGATCGAAGCGCCCGGTCGGAGAGAAACCTCCGAGTCAGCGGCCGAAGCACAGCAGCGCAATCCGGGTCAACCTGGCGAACGAGACGGTAATGCACCCAACGACCCGAGCGCCGATCGGAGACCACACCGGCGAGGCGTAGGATTCTAAGGTGCCGGGATACGTTCGATTGGGAGAGGGAGAGCAGCGCCTGGAGATGACAGACGCACAGATCTCCGTGCGTCAACAGGGCGACGATCCCCAGCCGGGTCTCGTCCTCCAGCGCCGCGAATAGCTGCGACAGTGCTCGTGTCGTGACCGAGATACTCATCCTCACATGAGCATACCCGAATATGTTTTTAGGGATCAACTGATCCGGTGATCCGGTTCAATCTTCCTAACCCGGCCACGAACGTCCACGAACTTCCCCGAAAAGCACATCGGCCCGCGAGGGCTAACCCTCTGGGCCGAAGTGCATTGCATTGTCGCGACGTGTCTTGTGGACGAGTGGCGTAAGAGTCCGTAAACGAGTTAAAAGGCAGGTGCTCTGCCGACTGAGCTAACGGCCCGTCTAGATGAAACTTAGCACGATTTTGGGCGAACCGCACCAAGCCTTCGTGGTGGCCAAGTCCCGGTGCCCGGCTGCAGATTAGCGGGCGAGTTGCCGATCATACCCATGTGAAACAACGCGCGGTCCTATTTCTCTTCGTGGAGAGCGTTCCCGCGGCCTGGGATCGCGAGTATTTGAGATGGATGGGATCACGGTAGCGTCTGTCGCCTTCACTCGAGGGTGAGCGTGAACTTACGTCTGCTTGGCATCGGATGCCTTCTGTTGCTTGGTTCGGCGCTCAGCTCTTGCCACGACATACGCGGGGTCACCTACTCCGGCCGACCAGGACCACCTGCAAGGCCCGGGACAACGCAGCTCCCGAGCCTAGGCCTCGGTCTTCATGACCATATCGAAAGCGTGGATTTCTTTGTAGCAGGGGACAGTGCGCTGCATCTGATCTGGCGTGTACGATTCGGGGACGAAGTAGGGATCCTCGCGAACCGACAGATCTGGTACCGACGTGGTGACCTCAAGAACGGGCTCTGGAGCAATCCTCATCTCTTCCTGTCCGGGAATCCAGAGGAACCTCGCGTCCTATCCCGAAGGCAGATAGGGGAACCTCGCATCGTATCGCTCGGCAGGAGCCTCCACGTCATTGTATCGGACAGTTTGAGGCACTTCTTCTCGAGCGATGGGGGTGCGACGTGGGAGGAGGGGGTGCCTTTGTTGCCCCAGCATCTCGGGATCGCCCAAAGCATCGACGTTGCGTCGGACTCGACATCCTTGTATGTCGCTTACGCTGCGTCGGACTCGTCCCGGGATCGTCTCGTCTCGATGCCACCGCGAAGCGTCTGGGTAACCCGATGGACCGAAGGCGAGAAAACCAGCAACGCTTGGATCCAATCCATCGGAGAAAAGACACCCTGGGCTCCACCAGAACTCCATTTTGGCGAAGATGGAATGCACCTGTTCTATACGGCCAACGAACTGGAGCGACTCACGAAAGTTAACGCCCGGGTGACGGGGTGGCTGTGGCATGCGAGCAGCAGAGACAAGGCAAAATCATGGACCAACCCGGATTCGATTGGATACCCCGGCGGTATATTTGAGTTTGAGGCCGCGATTGCAGGGAATGAGAGATCCGTTTTCCGCGAGGGACAGGGTATGTGTTGCGCGCGGTGGCAAGGAGGCGCGTGGTCATCGAGCTATTGGGTGGCGCAACCCAAGACCGATCCTCTCTCCAACTATCAACGGGTGTCTTCCATCAACGCGGCGACTCGCGGGGACAAGGGCCTGCTGGTCTGGATCGACTCACGGTACCAGCGTTTGGATCACCCGCTCCTGCATCCGCTCGCCTGGATCCCCTGGGTGAGTAATCCGGGCTGGGAGAACAATGACGTGCTGGCCGCGTCCTTCTCGGAAGCGATTCGAGATAGGGCCATCGCGCGCACCCTTCAGCCCATGAGGCTGACGAAGGACCTCTCCTACGCTGAATTCGTATGTGCGCGCGCGGTAAAGGATCGGGTGTACGTCGTGTGGTCCGGGCGGAGCAAGGTTGGCAAGTCCATTGAGAGCGCGAATCAACCGCCCGAAATCTTCTATGCCGTGTTGCCTCTAGAGTAGCTATCCACATCCTGGGTCTTGACCGGCGGGTTCCGGTTCGCTGACGAAGGTTTCCGGAAGTAGACCGGCAGTGGGCCTCCGAGCCCCAGGCTCCAGTGCGTCGGAGGTCTGGCACCGTCGGGATGCAGGTTGACCCAAGGAGATAAACGTCAGCGTATTCCCTGTGCCAGTTTGTGCCAGGTCAGCCTTCCAACAGGCTCCACAGCGGTCCGCGAACTTCCCCGAAAAGACTACGCCCGACAAGATCCAACCTCATGGGGCGCTTCGTATTTCCATGCTGGTGACGTGCTTGCAAGCACGAAGCGAAAAACAGCAAAACGAGTTAAAAGTCAGGTGCTCTGCCGACTGAGCTAACGGCCCATCGTGAGGCAATAGAGTAACTTAGCAGAAGACACCTGCCCAATGCGCAAGTGCTCTGCCCAGCGGGATCTGGATGCACGCTCGGCGATCGAAGGAACCCGGCGTCACGTACCGAGGAGAGGATGTCTGGTGCCGCTCAGCTCTCAGGCACGGCCATCCCTCGTGATGGCGACGACCGACCAGAGAGACTGGCCGGCCTTCGTGTATACCCTCGGGGCGATTCTTGCCCATTGATCCCCGCTTCCCCGCCCGCCTATGCTTTAGGTTTCTGCCTATGGTGCGAGCCCGCTGACCTGGAGGGTTCCCATGTTTGCCACCCGGCCCCGTTTTGCCGCCCTGGTACACCTGACTTTCGCCCTCGCGCTCTGCACAGGATGCAGCAGTGAAGACACCGTCAAGCCGGAGGTTTCCGCGGATTGTGGCGGGCTATCGAACACGGAATGCGCTGCCCTGAAGGTCCAGCAAGCAAACGCGTCGCTCGAGACAATCCTCTACACGAGCCTGAACAGCGACCCGCAGCGCCCGGCCGACGTCGACGTGCGCGTCCCCCTCGCGCTCTACAAAGCAGCGTTGGCACTCGACCCCAGCAACGAGGATGCGCACTTCGGGGTGGGGGTTCTCGAGCTTCTCGCCCTGAGCAGCGACGCCGAGGTCAACGCGGCCTTCGACGAGTGGAAGGCATACCTTGATCAGCAGGTCCCGTTCGAGGTGCCGCAAGCAGGTCGCCTGCGCCCGCTCGGGGTTCCTCTCGCCTTTGGCACGGGGAGGACGGCGCTCGCGCTCCCCTTCGACCTGGTCGCAACGTCGGTTCTGGCGCAGGCACACACGACGGTGGTGCTCGCCGACCCACAGCTGTCGCGGGCTCAGGCCATCCTTCGTGATCGGGTACTCCCGCGGCTCACCGCCGCGAAGGAACACCTCGGCAGGGTGGCGGAGAACCCCAACTACCGATTCATCGTCACCCCCCGGATGCAAGGCGACGAGGATGCATCGCCGGCAGAGATCGACCGTACCGACATCCTTGCGCTTCGCGCCGCGTGCGGGCTGCTCGCGGCGGCCTCTCACGTTGCGGTCTCCTACGAGCTGAACTTCGCCGCGTACGATAGCGCGAGCATGGTCGAGGCGTTTCGCCGCGGGAGCGGCTGGCTCAGCTTGCGCGATGACGGCGCCGACCACATGGGCGATGCGCGCACGGCGCTGCTCGCGTCGATCGATGATGTGGATGCTGCGATCACCTCCCTGCTCGCTGAGCAAGACAACCAGGATGACGACGTCATCAAGACCGACCCATACGACTTCCGGCGCAGTGACCTCGACTCGATCCGAATCCACCTCCCCGACGCACGCTCTGCGCTCGATGGAGGTTATACGCGCGTCGAGGACTGGGACTCCGACCCATCCACGCCGCCGGTCGCGCTGACAATCCGAGTCGGGGCGCTGTTCACGGATCCCGTTGATGACTGGAAGGCGCTGTTCCCACCCTACACCGCCACGGCGAGCCGGCGCGCCTTCGATCGAAGCTACCGATACGACAGTGGCACGACGTCGAAGAGCGTTACCGCCCCCGGCAGTGCCTATTACAGCGGCTACTACAGCGTCGACTTCTACGATGGACGAGTCCAGTGGAGCTCCTACTGGGGCGACGAGCCCCTGCACGCCGCCGCCCAGGCCATTGTCGAGGAGCGAATGGCCCTGGCTCAGTCACTTCCCGGTTGGGACGGGTCCTTCTACGGCTATGCCTCGTTCTCCGGCCAGCTGAATGCCGGAACCCAGGATGCGGTGTTTTCGTGGTATGAGAGCTATAGCCTCGCCACCCGCTCGGTGTCTGTTCCCGTTATCACGTGGGAGGCGGAGACCTTCGAGCAGTGGGAGTGGCCGGAGCCGACCCTCCACGGCCTGCTCCCGGGAGTGGGGAGCAGCGCGGAGCTCCTCGCGACATTCGGCATCACGGCCGACGATTGGACGCGCGAGGTCGTGCTGGACTGGACGGGTTTGGGCAACGGTCTCGCGGGCTCGCCGCTCACCCCATCGGCGCTGCGATCGCGCCACCAGGCCATCACGGCGCCGACTGCATCGCGCCGGGCCCGCTAGGGGGCGATCATGGGCACACGGGTGCCTGGCGCCCGGTCCCGCAGGTACGCACTCGCCTTCGCGCTCCTTGTGGCCGCGCACGTCCCCAACGCGGCGCGGTCGCAGGCGTTCAGTGACCTGACCGGATTGACCGGAGTGCTCCAGCCGGGCAGTCGGCCGGCGCTCGCGCTCGGGGGTGATCCATTCCGTTCCGCCGTGGAGGACCAGGACGGCTGGTGGCCCCAACTCGGCCTGTCACGGCGCTCGGAGGTCGTGGTCGAGGGAGCGTGGAGCGAGCCACTCCGAACCAATGTAGCGAACGTGCGGAGGACCTTCGCGGGGCGTTGCGTCGCCGAGCCTCCGTTTGCCCGTGACCACGTGCGCATCGGCGGGGAGATCATAGCTCCGAACTGGGGGGTGCGCTGGGCGGGCGAGGATGGTGAGGTGCGCCTCGGGGGCTCGGGCGTGGGCGGGATCGTCGGCATACGCATCCGCGAACTCATCCCGGGGCTCACGGTCCAGGGTGTTAGCCCTGTGTTCGGCGATCTGAGGAGTGTGCGGGGCCCCGCGGCTGGTGCCGGAGCTCGTTATCGATTTCGCCGGCTTGCCGTTGTTCAGGCGAGCTGGGAAGCGAGTCGCGCGCCCGAAGCGGTGCGCAGCGATCTCTACGGAGAGCTGATTGAAGCCTCGCTCAATCTGCGCTCGGAGCGCGCCGGCCTCGATGCAGTGATCACACTTCCCGCGCGGCTGCGCGTCGAGGGCTCGGTGGCGAGAAGCGACTTCCAAGACCTTGAGGGCCGCGAGGTCGCACCCGTGTATCACCTGGCGCCCCGTGGTCGTTCCGCCCTCGCTCAAGCGTCAATCGCTTGGCAGTCGCCGATCGGCTGGTGTCTCCTAGGCCGCTGGACGCACCGCGACCTGCAAATGCACGGCGACGCGTCGTGGGGAGGGCAGCGATTCGCCGAGCTCAGCTCGGCGAGGGCTGAGCAGGAATCCTATCTGGTCGGCGCGGAACATTGGTCGCGCCGTGGCTCGCGTTGGCTCCTTGACGCCGAGATCGTCCGGGCGGACGCGCGCGCGCGCCTCGCGCTCGAGACCTGGCCGTTCACCTCGACGACCGTCGACCTGCTCGGACTGCGCCGGATCTACCGCGCCCGGGGCGAGGCGCACTGGCATCGAATGCATTTGGGGTACGAATTCCCACTCCGGAGAACGGCGCGCGTCGGCCTGGGGCTCGCAGGGTACGACATCGAGCCCGAGGGGACGCTCGACTCGTGGCGCCCCGTATTCCTGGTGTTCGGCAGCGCCGACCGGCAACGCGACCAGCTGGGCACGAGGCGGCTTCAACTCGCCGCGCTCTCGCTCGGATTCGGGCTTGCCGTCGGAGCCTCCCGGGTCGAGCTCGCGGCGCAGCAGTTCGTGTTCGCGAAGGCGTTCCCGACCGAGACCCCACCTAACTACGTGGAACCCTCGGAACCACCCGACGGCGTTGCCGTGTCACATGGCTCGCGCCCTGGGTGGAGCGGGATCGAGGTCCGCGCATCTGTTTCGAGGGGATTCGGAGCACGGTGACCCGCTGAGCCCAGGTTTCGGTCGCTGGCGTTCCAGACCTGCGTTGGCCGAGCGGGCTTGATTGTGGGTTATGTTGTTAAAAGGCAGGTGCTCTGCCGACTGAGCTAACGGCCCAAGTTTCCTAACCAGTGTAACTTAGCACAGGCCACCTACCGAATGGACAGGTGCCACAAGCAACATGAGACCATCCCTCGGTGCATTTCGTGTGAACCCGCGCGAGATCGGGCTCATGTGAGCCGATTGATTACAATTTGACCATTGGCAACGGCGACAGCGGATGGCTTCGGAACCGATCAAGAGTCAACGTGACGAGACGCCAATGAAACCCGGCATCCGGCCATGTTGCGAACAGACGTGCAACAAATGGACGCGGAATGCCGAACCCTCTCAGTCCACGTGTCACGTCGATCCAGTCCGCTCGCCGGAATGCCTCGACGAGCGAATCTGAATCCGCCGTCGATGGCGTGATCTTGTGATGGTCCGCGATCATCCTTTCGATCTCGGCGGTCCAGTCCTCACGCGAGCGGGCGACCAGGTAATCGCGGGCGAGCGTGATCGAGGGCGCGATGTAGTCGAACGTGCCGTTCACCCAGATGCCGAGGTCGTGGAAGACCCCAGCGATCGCTATCTTCTCGAGTTCGCTTCGCCCCACGAACGCGACGCATAGATTCACGACCCGATACACGTGGTTGCGATACGCGGTGAAATCGTCCCGCAACGCCTTCGCGTGGTCGTTTAGAACGTCGTCGACGGTCGGGATGCTGGTCAGCAGCGCGTCGTACCCAACGTGCACCCCCATCAGCTCATGTGAACCGCTTGACGAACGCGAGCGCCACGTCGGCAACCTCTCTCCAGCCCGCGTCGATGGTCAGCGCGTGTCCGCGATGCGGCATCTTGACGATCTCGGTCACGCCTTTGTTGTGCTTCTGGATGCCATAGGCCGCATTCGCGATCGCCCAGGGGACCGTTTGGTCCGAGTCGGCCGAGACGATCAGCATCGGACCGCGCTCCGGGTTTTTCGAGTCGACCTTCGCCTCGGTCCACGGATTCAAGTTCGCGGCTGCGGCCTGGAAGAGCGGCTCGCCGGCTCCGGGTACGGAGTAGCCGAGGTACAGCTCCTTTGCCTCGTCCTCACCGACCGCGTTCGCGAAACTGTAGCGGAACTGCTCGTAACTGAGCGGGACGGCGCGGTTCCAGTTCGCGGGATTGCGCAAGGCGACGCTGGCGGAGCGCAACGCCGGGATCGGCAGCGGGAGGACGCCGCGGAACGGAGCAGGGCTGATCGCGACCGACGCGGCTCCGAGCCCGCGGCCCGCGAGAATCATGGTCAATAGGCCGCCAAACGAATGGCCAATGATGACGGGCTTGCGATTCAGCCGGCGGATGATCCCCTCCTCGTAGTCGGCGATCTCGCTGATCCCTTTGCCGGCGAACACCTCGGGGTGCTCTTTGGCCTCGGCGACGGTCTCTGGATCGTCCGGCCAGCCCGGTGTCAACGCCACGTAGCCGGCCTCCTCGAACAGCGAGGTCCAGCGTTCCCAGCTCGAGGGCAGCAGCCAGAGGCCGTGAACGAAGACAACGGGTGCGGCGCTGGAGGCGTTTGCGCGCTCGACCTGCGCTGCCTCGTGCTCCGTGATGGTCGGCCTAGCGGTCTTGGTGGTCATTTGTTCCTCCTCGTGGTGATGCAGACTTACTCGGTCTTCCGGCGATCAACCTCCGGCGGCACGTGACGATTCGGACGCGCGATCCGTCCTGGTCTTGCGCGGCAAGGGCTCTCCGGCGTCGATGAACTCCATCGAGACGGAGTTGAGGCAGTAGCGTTCACGGTTCGGCGGCGGGCCATCGGGAAATACGTGGCCGAGGTGGCCGCCACAGCGGGCACAGCGGATCTCGGTGCGGACCATGCCGTAGCTGCGGTCCTCGATGTATGCGATATGGACGCGGTCGACCGGCTCGTAAAAGCTGGGCCAGCCGGTACCCGACTCGAACTTTGCCTTCGACGCGAACAGCGGCAGCCCGCACAGGCGGCAGGCGTAGGTCCCCTGCTTCTTGTTGTCGAGGAGGTTCCCGCAGAACGCTGCCTCGGTGTCGTGATGCAGCAGAACGCGGCGCTCCTCCGCGTTGAGCGACTTTGCGAGGTCCATGACCTCCTCCTCGCTCAGGGGCGAGACGTCGTAACCGGCAGAAGAGATCGTGGGGCCTGACGTCGCGATTCGGGCGGGCTGATTCATCGTGCACCTCGTGGGGTCAGTCGCGCAGGTAATGGCAGGAGTAGCCGCCGGGATTCTTGCGCAGATAATCCTGGTGGTACGCCTCCGCGGTGTACCAGGTGGACGCCGGCTCGATGCTCGTCGTTATCGGTCGCTTCCACTTGCCGGACGTGCCGACGCGCGCCTTTACCCGCTCCGCCGTGGCCTTCTGCTCGGGGGTTTGCGGAAAGATCGCCGAGCGGTACTGCGTTCCTCTGTCGTTGCCCTGACGGTTGAGCGTGGTCGGATCGTGCAGCTTGAAGAACCACTTCTCGAGCAACTCCTCATAGCTGAGCACCGACGGGTCGAAGGTCACCCGGATCGCCTCGGCGTGGCCCGATTTGCTGCCGTGCGTCTGGTCGTAGGTCGGATTCTCCAGCCAGCCGCCGGTGTAGCCGACTTCGGTGTCGATCACGCCGGGCACGTTGCGCAGGATGTCCTCGACGCCCCAGAAGCAGCCGCCGGCGAGGACGGCGACCTCGGTCTGCTGCGCGCCGGCGGAGCTGGAACTACCAATTTGGGCGGGAAATTCCGTCACCTCTCACCTGCCGTCGCAATTGCGAGGATCCACGCTGATGCGAGCCAGCGGAGAACCCAACACCGGCTACAGACAACATACGCTCCCCCATAAAGTGTAGCCCCTCTGCATCGTTGGGAGTCAAGCTACGGTTCCGAGGCCGTTCCCGGTGTTCCCGGAAGGGCTTATGGGGGCTAATGACGTGCCTTGATGGCCGTCGCCCCACCCCAGAGCGAACCGGGATTGGCTCGATCTCCATGAAGCTCCATCATCCGGTCGAAGAGCTCACGCACGGTCGTCGTCTCTTCATTGAGGCGCATGAAGTCCCGGAAATAGCCGCGCGTTTCCTCGATGATCCGCGGGTGGTCGTCGTTCTCGGGCCGCTTGTGGCCAGCGATTACGGCGCGAGGTTTCAACGACTCGAGTTTGTCGAGGGCGGCGATCCATTTGGGCCAGGTTTGCGGGCTGCCCTCCGCCATGTAGGGATGAACGCCGTTGTAGGCGACGTCCCCGGCCACCACCAGATCGATGGAAGGAACGTGCAGGCTCGTGGACAGGGCCGTGTCGGTATAGCCGGTGTCGACCAAGACCAATTCATGCCCCTCCAGTTCGATGGTGTCTCCTTCGAGCGCCTCGGCCACAGCGAGCTGCTCCGGGAGCTGGCCGGGAAAGCGCGAATTCCAGAAGCTGTTGAAGTGGGGCGGATCGAGCTCATGACGCATGGCCTCCACGATGTCCGGCCTTGCCACCGCCCGTGCATCGGGAAAGCGCTGCTTGAGCAGCCCCATGCCAAAGAAATGGTCGCCATGACCGTGGGTCGAGTAAATCGTGGTCAGGTTCTTGCCGCTCGCCACGACCCAGTTCGCCAGGGCCTGCGAGGCTTCGGTGGTTAGGAAGGTGTCGACCAGCACGGCATCCCGCTCGCCGTAGATCAGCGTGGACGAATTGGGTACCCAGGCCAAAGACTCGTAGCCTGAGGGTAGCTCCCTGTTAAGGCCTGGCCGCTTGGTGACAAACACTGACCACCGCAAGGGAGCGTTTTTATGGTTCGATCCGGTCATGAGCATTCCTCCCTTGAAGAGCGAACAGACTCCATCATTGCTTCGAGGATCAGCCAGGGGTGAACACGGCCGCGTGGCGGCGTGCGAATTCGGCGGCTGAAATCGGCGCACGGCCGACCAGCTGCCGGAAGGAGTCGGTCATGCGGTCGTAGAGGTTGTCGCGATGCAGCTGGCCCATGGTGATCAGGTGTGCGATCAAGTGCGCCGGCAGTCTCGTCTCCTTGAGCTTGGCTTCCCAGATCTGCGGCGGAACGTTGACATAGTGGATGGTGCGCCCCAGAGCGTCGCTGAGCTCCTGCGCAAACTGCGTCATTGTCAGCGACTGGGCTCCGGTCATGTCGTAGACCTTGCCGATATGCGGCTCCGGGTTGGCCAGCACAGCAGCAGCGGCAGCCCCCACGTCGGCGGCGGCGATCGGCGAGGTCTTGCCATCGGCGAACGGCAAGCGGATGACGTTATCGTCTCGGATGCCCTTGACCCCCTGCACGAGAAACATGCCGTCGAAGAAAACAGTTGGACGAAGGTAGACCACCGGCAGGCCGGACCAGCGCAGCATCTGCTCCGCGAGCCACTCCTGCTTCTGTTGCGGGCTGCTGGTGGTCTTCGTCTCGCTCATCTCCGACAACGTCATCTGCGCCAGATTGACGAAAGCCTTCACATCCATGCTCTTTGCCGTGACCGCGACATTGGCGGCCGCTTCCAGGTAATTGGGCGCAATTGACATCGTGAAAAAAACGGAGGAGCAACCTTGCATGGCCGCGCGAACAGCGATGATGTCGAGCATGTCGGCGACCAAGACTTCGGCGCCCATGTCACGCAGCGTGTCGGCCCGAGCGTCCAGCTTGCGCACCATGGCGCGTACGGGATGGCCTTGTTCCAGCAGCATGGCGATGGCCGCGTGCGCGGTCGAGCCGACGCCGCCTGCGGCGCCGGTGACGAGGATCGTTTCTTGGGACATGCCTTCTTCTTTGCGGGCTAGCCGCCGAGATCCGTCTTCGTCTTCGAAACCCAGCCCACGTTCACCCCGACCTTCTGGCGCATGATCAGATTCAGCTGAGCGGTGTGATGCTGCACGTGTCGCATGTTGTGGAGAAGCAACTCCGCTGCGTTTAGTCCGTCGCGCGTGGCGGCCCTGGTCTGGAATCCACGGATCTCGTCGAGCGCTTGGATTGTGGCGCGACACTTCCGGCGGCCATGCTCGAGATATGCGAGCAGCTCCTCTTTCGTGTAGGGCCGCTCCGGGAGTAATCCTGCCGGATCCATCTCATCGAGCGTGAACGGCGGCGGCGGCTTGAATCCCTTCGGGTCGTCGGACAGGTAATAGTCCAGCCAGAAGAGCGTGTGGTAGACGAGATACCAATACCCGACCACATCCTTCTCCGGCCACTCGGGTCGTTGGGAAGGGTCGCTCCAGACGTGATCGGGACAGGCGACAACCGCATTCTCGAGCATGTCGATAGCCGCCCCGAACTGACGCCAAGCCGTTGTCTTGAAGGTCGTGTCCATCGGGGACGATTTTAACATCCCCTCCCATGGAGCGTCGAGAAGTGACCCTCGTCACACGTAACAAAAATGTTACGCATCTCCTCATCCGGGCCAGCATCCGAATTTGCACGAGCGTCGACTTTCAAGCAGAGCGTGGGAGGGGTCATGAGAGCGACATCGAGAGGTCATGTTGCTGGTTTGCTCGCGTCTTTCGCGGTAATCGTGGCCCCGTCCCCAGCGTCGGCGCAGTGGACGCGCGTCAGCGAGGTCCCGATCGCGAACATCTACTCCGTGTGGACCGACGGGTCGACGATCGTCGCCGGATCCGACAGCGCGGTGTTCGTGAGCACCAATGGAGGCGCCGACTGGACCACGACCGCCGCGGTGGCGAGCGGCCTGTTCCAAGTCAAAGCCGTGAGGGTTCACAACGGTCTGCTCTATGCTGGCACTCGCAACAAAGGGGTATTCGTCAGCGCGGACCTGGGCGCGACCTGGCAGGACTTCAACCAAGGGCTGGTCGGCGGATTCGCCAACTCCCAACTCGCCATCATGGACCTGCTGGTCCGGGGGGACAGCCTTTACGCCGCAACCGAGGGGTCCGGACCCTGGTTGCGCACTCTCGCGGGACCGGGAACCTGGTCGCACTATGGAAACTTCCTCGAGCGAGCGCAGGCTGGGAACATGGAAGGGATCGCGGGGTCACCGACCCGGCTGCTTGCATCTGCCGGCTTCAATGGTGACGTGTTCTTCCGAGACCGAGGAGACGCGGATTGGTCGGAGTCGCTGCTCTTCAACGACCGCCTGGCCGCAGGGCTCGCTCCGCTCTCTGCCGTCTGGACGGGGCATTCCTGGCTCGTGGGGACGAACATCGGGGCGTTCCACAGCGCTCAGGGGGATTCGCCGTGGACCTACACCGATTTCGGGCTCCACCCCACCCTCTTTGCGTCCTTCGCGCTTAGCGGCCGTATCGTCTTCACGCACTTCGCCAGCGGAGAAGGCACCGGCATCGAGTACAGCAACGACGATGGCGTGACCTGGCAGGTGCTGGACGCTCTGCCAGGCACCTTCACCTACGGCATCACCGTCATCGGCGATCAGCTCTACGCGGGGCGAGTGGATGGCCTGTGGCGGCGATCCATCGCCACGATCGCAGGCGCTCCCGCACCGGATGGCGGCGGTTCGGTCGGCCTGCGCTTCGCGATCGTGGGGCCCCGGCCCACGCAGGACGATGTGCGCTTCCGGTTCCAGCTACCGCGGGCGGCACGTGTGCGGATCGATGTCTTCAATGTGTCCGGCCGCCGCGTCGCGGCCGCCGTGGATGAGACGCGGCCCTCGGGACCGAACGAGATAAGCTGGAGCGTGCACCGCCTCGCCTCGGGGATCTATCTGGCCCGTCTCAGCACGGCCGGTAAGTCAGAAGTGGCCAAGCTGGTCCGGATCCGGTGACGGAACTCGCTCCGCCCCTCGTGCCGCCCCCTCGCGCTATTCGGTCCGGAGATCGCGAAGGATGGATCTCGCCTTTTCCGCATCGTTGAGCCTCACCTGGAACACCACGGGCCCCGTCACCAGATTCGTCCGGCCCGGGAACCGCCCCACGCCAAACAAGTCCTGAAGCGCGTCCCCTCTCGTGGCGAAGTCAATCCCTGCCGAATCCAACAGAGACTTGGCTAGGGCAACAAGACCTGGATCCCCCGTTTCAAAGACAGCTACAAGGTCGCTCACAGTGCCCCTCGGCCGCGATTCATGTCGGTGAAGCATGGGGATCAACCTCCGGTGGCACGTGACGACTCGGCCGCGCGATCCGTCCTGGTCCTGCGCGGCAGGGGCTGCCCGCCGTCGACGAACTCCATCGAGACGGAATTGAGGCAGTAGCGCTCGCGGGTCGGCGGCGGCCCGTCGGGGAAAACGTGACCGAGGTGGCCGCCGCAGCGGGCGCAGCGGATCTCGGTGCGGTCCATGCCGTGGCTGCGGTCCTCGATGTATGCGATATGGGCGCGGTCGACCGGCTGGAAGAAGCTGGGCCAGCCGGTGCCGGACTCGAACTTCGCCTTGGACGCGAACAGCGGCAGCCCGCACAGGCGACAGGTGTACGTCCCCTGCTTCTTGTTGTCGAGGAGATTGCCGCAGAACGGTGGCTCGGTGCCGTGCTGCATGAGAACCCGGCGCTCCTCCGCGCTCAGCGACTTTGCGAGGTCCATGACCTCCTCCTCGCTCAGGGGCGAGACGTCGTAACCGGCAGAAGAGATCGTGGGGCCTGACGTCGAGATTCGGGCGGGCTGACTCATCGTGCACCTCGTCGATGTTTAGGCCAGGGAAGCAGGCGCCGTCCATCAGGGCGTGTAACGAGTGAAGACATAGTCGTGATCTTTGAAGGCCAGGTGGCACTCGAAGCAGCTCTGGAGCTTTGCCACGTCGAGGAGGGGTTTGCCGTCCTCAAACTGTGCATAGCTCCAACCTCCGGTCGAAGCGTACTTCTTGGAGTCCTTGACCATGAACTGGACGCCGTTCTTCGGGTGCCCGGCAACGAACGATTGGCGCCGGCCAAACGCCTTGTTGTTCTCTTCCGACGACTCGTAACTCCAGGCAAGGCGGGCGATGATGGTGCCGTCGGGGAACGGCCGCGTGCCTTCCCGGTAGGCCCTGATCGCCGCGTCGTTGCCCAGGATGGCACGGATGTCGTCGAGGCCGCCTTCCTCGCGGGCCACGGAGATCAACCGCCAGTCGCGGTATCCCGCGGGAAGCTTGCCTCCGGCGATCGCGGCGGCCGCTTCATCGGTGCGTTGCGATGTGGGGGCCTGGGCGGCAACCACGCAGACCAGCGCTACCACCGCGACCAGCATAGGAGGAATCCACTTCATACGGCGCTCCCGAAGTTGCGCATCGTTGGCTTGTGCACCTTCATGGGCGAGCCTATTTGCCCGGCGAGTGGAACGTCACCGTTTGTGCGGTAAAGACGTTGCCTTCGGCATCAACCAGCTCGATCAGCACCTTGTGCTGGCCGCGCGGCATGCCCACCAGAACGATGGTGTTGCTCTGGCCGAAATCCGCCCACAGCCACGGCAGGTCGTCGACCGTGATGTGCAGATGGCCGACGCGGGGAGACACGTTGCGCGCGGCCGGCCCTGCCACGGGAAGGACGCGCAAGTTCTCCACCCGGTACGGGATGAAGACGACGCCCTGGGCCAACGGACCGGGGAGCGGCGGCTCCACGGTCAGCCTGGGCGCGGGCTCATTATCGACGGGGACGACCGTGCTCTGGGCAAGAGCACCAGCGGCGATCGCGGTGTCCTCGGAAAGCGTCTGGATAGACCGGTTCATTGTATTCTCTCCTTTGAGATCCGGTACCCGGCGGATGACGCGCAACTGGCGCGCCATCCACCGTACAACCTGTTGAACTACCTTGAACTACCGCAGCGACTTGAAACCTGCGCGAAGATCATCCACGATCGCCTGCGGCTGCTCCCACGCGGCAAAGTGCGCGCCTTTCGGATGGCGCTTATAGTAGGCCAACTTGGGATAGGCCCTTTCGGCCCACTTTCGCGGAACCGGGCAGATCTCTTCCGGGAAAGCGCTCACAACGACAGGGATCGCGACCCCCTTCGGAGCGAAGAAGGCCATCTTGTTTTCCCAGTATAGGCGAGCCGACGATACGCCCGTGTTGGTCAGCCAGTAGAGGGTGATGTTGTCGAGGATATCGTCCCGCGTCAGGCCCTCGGCGGCGCCGTCGAACACGCGAGCGATTTGCCGGTAGGTCCAGATATCGTGATCGATAATCCACGCGGCCAAGCCGATCGGAGAATCTTCGATCCCATACAGCGTCTGCGGCCGGTGCCCCATCTCCTGGGCATAACCGAGGCCATACTTGTAGAAGAAGGCGACGTGATTGAAAGCCTCTTTCTCCTCTTCGTCGAGGCCGGAAGGCGGCGCTGCGCCGGCAAAAGCCGCCGCATCAATCTCGGGCGGAATCGCACCGGCCATGTTGGTGTGAATGCCAATCAGTCCTGGCGGTGCCTGCACCCCCATCATGTCGACGATGAGCGCACCCCAATCGCCGCCTTGCGCCGCGTAGCGCTGGTATCCCAGGCGTTCCATGAGGGTGGCCCATGCCCGGGCAATGCGTTCGGGGCCCCAGCCGGTCGTGGTCGGCTTGCCGGAAAATCCGTAGCCCGGCATCGACGGAATTACCAGGTGAAACGCGTCCGCGGCGCTCCCGCCGTGGGCCGTCGGATTGGTCAGCGGCTCGATGATCTTCAGCTGCTCGATGATCGAGCCCGGCCAGCCGTGCGTGATGATGACCGGCAGCGCGTTCTCGTGCTTCGAGCGCACGTGGATGAAGTGAATGTCCAGCCCGTCGATCTCGGTGATGAAGTGCGGGAACGAGTTCAGCTTCGCCTCGCACTTGCTCCAATCATGCTCGTTGGCCCAGTACTGCGCGAGCTTCTGCATCGTCGCGAGTCGGACGCCCTGGGTTTCGTCGTTGACCGTTTCCTTGCCGGGCCATCGTGTCGCCTTGACGCGCTTACGCAGGTCCCTGAGGTCTTCGTTCGGAAAGCTCACCGTGAACGGACGGATTGTGGTTCCCACTTCGGTGGCGGCTTGAGTCATTGTCTCGACCCTCCTGGAAGGACTGAGAAGTCCTGACGGACCGGCGGCAAGCGTTGCCGCGGCGATACCGAAGAAACGACGACGACTTCGACCGGTGATTTCGGACATAGGCATCTCCGCGAAGCAAGCCCGAGAGCGGCGTGCGCGACCCGCGACCCAACCACTCCTAGTGTGCTGCCTTCGCGGCCGCGTCCATGATGACGGCCGCCACCGCCTCGGGCTGCGAAAGCATTCCCACGTGGCTCGTGTTCAGCTCCGTGGTCGTGGCCTTCATGCGCTTCGCGAAGAAACGCTCCTCGTCTGGCGCGATCGCCTCGTCCCGCTTGGATACGATGTACCAGGACGGCTTCGTCTTCCACGCGACCTTCGAGACCTTGGTGCCGAAGGCTGATGCGATGATCGGGATCTGCACCGCGGCGGCGACGCGCGCATCAGCCTCGGGCAGGTCCAGCGCAAAGTGCTTCACGAACGCTTCGGCCGGCATGCTCATGAAGCCCTGCTTGTCCACGATGGGGGCCGCGAAGGCGGGCGGCGGCGGATAAGCCTTCCCGATGTCTCCGACCACTTCTGTCGAATCGGGCCCGAAGGCCGCCACGTAGACGAGGCCCACCACCTTGGGATCCACACCCGCTTCGGTGATGACCACGCCGCCCCAGGAGTGGCCGACGAGGATGACCGGACCGTCCTGCAGAGCGAGAGCCCGGTCGGTCGCCGCCACGTCATCGGCGAAGGACGTTAGGGGATTCTGAACCGACGTGACGTTGTAGCCCTTGGCCTGGAGGATCGGGATCACTTTGATCCAGCTCGATCCATCCGCGAAGGCGCCGTGGACAAGGACGATGTTCTTTACCGGCGCCGCGGACGCGGTCCGGGCGGGCATCCCGGCGACCAAGAAGGCAAGGCTGACCGCCATGGTTGCAACCCACTCCCGAATAGGGCCGTTGCTGATCGTGTTCATGGACACTCCCCCCGTTGGTGGAATTACTACGGTCCGAGCTCACCCAACCACTTCAAAGCAGACAAACTCGGCATGAAGAAGTACTCCCCCCCCGAAGCACGTTGAACGTTTCAATGCCGTGGACGCGCTGCCTCACCGGCTCCCTTGGAATCGTGAACGTCGCCCCTTCCTCCTGCAAACCGATAAGCGGGTCACGCTCTCCGCTCATCCCAATGAAATCGCCGTCGTTGACCCACTCTTGTTGCAGAAACTCGATCGTGGCCATTGCCTTCGCGCTGATGAACAGGAAGTAGGCGCCGCGCGGCACTTCGTCAGCCTCTTCCGACAGCGCGGTCGGATGAGGGCGTCTTCCCGGGATCGCCGGCGGCGCCCGAGAACCGCACGCTCACCGGCACAGGGGTACCCTGGAAGTGTGCCGCTCGAGAGAGCGTCTTCGCCGCAGGGGTCGCTGTGAATCTGCCCGCGTAGAAACGGCCGAACGCATGCGCGGCGCGAAAACTGGCAAAGATCCCGCCCTCGGCTCGATGGACGGCCGCAACGAGGTCGGCCGAGCGATAAAACGGTCCGTGGTTCATGACTCCTCCTTTCCGGCTGGAGCGCGACCGCACCCCACCCGCACGTTTCGATGCTGCGCTCCCACTGCCGGCTCGAGGTGGAGCATCGATCCAATGGTGTCGGTTCTGGGAAGGGACCGGAGCAAGGCCGGGGTACGAAGGTGATGGTTGGATCGGTGATGGTCGCGGCGCTGATGTCGTCGGCGGTGACTCCGAAGCCCGAATACGCGGTCTGATCCTGGATCTGAGTTCCGAGTGCGCCGGTCCCGAACTCGGACACGTTGCCGAGGCTAATCGTCATGGTAGTGGCTGGCGGGATGTCCGGCGGAATCTCACCGATCCGATCGGTCCTGAACTCGGGGGCTACGTCCCCCACGGACGACGCAGCAATGCTCGCACCGGATAAATGCCGCGGTCAATGGCCATCATGTCGAGGCGGGTGGGTTGGCTGCGCGGAAGGGTCCGTGGGGCACAAGACGCCCCAACTTATGGCGCGTAACATAACATGTTTTCTCGAGACGCGCCTAGCACCAGGACACTTTCCTGCGAGGTACGCACGCTGATCATCCCGAACACCGCGAAGTTGTTGTCGCCCACCCTGGAGAGAGGCTTGACCACGGGACGTCCGTCCGCCGCCAGCGAGGACGGGGGGTGTAACAGGCCCCGTTTGGCGCGGATGTTACAAATCCACGGGAGCGCCCCAGAAGGCTCAACCCTCTGGGGCGTACTGAATTGTGCTCCGCGAGCTCCTGCCAGCTCGTTCCAGTTCGCGGCGTGCACCACCAGTATCCAGCAGGTCGAGAACTCTTTGCCGTTCACCCGTGTCGTCCCCCTTCCCTGCAGGCGCGGGAGCCCGCCCTGAAGTCCGGCTTCCCTACCTTGCCCAAGTGACACGAGAACCCGAACAGACTAGAATTCCCAAGTCGCCGACGTCCTCCGAAACGGGTCCCTCGATGGAAGCTGACCGCTACAATATTCATTGCCCCAGCACATTGACGAACGTCGCGCGCCTCCGCATGCCGCACGGGATGGTGTGTACGCGCGCAGCAAGGGTTGTTGCGATGACTCAGCGGGCGAATGCCTCTGTCTCTTGCAACGATAACCATGGAGGAGATGACCATGAGCACAATGACTGCCGAACGCACCGCCACCACGATCACGACCAAGGACGGCACACAGATCTATTACAAGGACTGGGGCAAGGGCCCTGTCGTGACCTTCTCCCACGGTTGGCCGCTGAACGCCGACGCTTGGGACGGGCAGATGCTCTTCCTCGCGCAGAACGGCTACCGCGTGGTCGCGCACGACCGCCGCGGCCACGGCCGGTCCAGCCAGGCCTCATCCGGCAATGACATGGACACCTACGCGGACGATCTGGCGGCTGTGATCGAGGCGCTCGATTTGAAGCAAGCCACCCTGGTGGGCCACTCCACCGGAGGCGGAGAAGTCGCGCGCTACATCGGCCGGCACGGAACGAGCCGGGTCGCCAAGGCCGTCCTCATCGCCGCGGTGCCGCCGCTCATGCTGAAGACCGCCGCCAACCCCGAGGGGTTGCCCATCGAGGTGTTCGACGGGCTGCGCGCGGGCCTCGCCAAGGACCGCTCTCAGTTCTACAAGGAGTTCGCGGTGCCCTTCTACGGAGCCAACCGGCCTGGCGCCAAGGTCTCGCAAGGCCTGCTCGACCAGTTCTGGACCTGGAGCATGCAGTCCGGCCTCAAGAACGCCTACGAGTGCATCAAGGCCTTCTCCGAGACCGACTTCACCGAGGACCTCAAGAAGTTCGACGTGCCCACTCTGGTGCTCCACGGCGAGGACGACCAGATCGTTCCGGTGAAGGACTCCGCCAGGAAGTCGGCTCGTCTCATCAAGGGCGCCAAGGACGTCTACTACCCGGGCGCGCCGCACGGCCTCACCGGCACGCATCAAGACCAGATCAACGCCGAGTTGCTCGCGTTCCTCAAGGCATAACGAGCGCTTGCTATAGGAGACCATTGACATGAACGCACCAACCGGGTCAACAGCGGCGCCGACTCGAACGGGCGGAGAGACCCGAGTCCTTGCCGGCATTACCGTGGTCGACACACCCCTCATCAGCCGGGCTATGGAATTTGCCCGGGCTCACTCGGAACCGTCTCTTTTCAACCATGCAGTCCGATCCTGGCTCTTCGCGGTCCGGCTCGGACAGCTCCAGGGAATACAGCACGACCCGGAGGTGGTCGCCGTCGCCACCCTCCTCCACGACCTCGGGCTCACGGAACACTTCACGGGTCCGAGGCGCTTCGAGATCGAGGGAGCGGACGCTGCTCGGAAATTCGGGCGAGAGCAAGGCCTCGACGACCGCCGCGTGCAATTGGTCTGGGATACCGTCGCGCTGAATTCCACGCCCTCGATCGCCTTCTACAAGGAGACGGAGGTCGCGCTCAGCACGGCCGGGATCGCTCTAGACTTCGGCGGGCTCCAGTACGACCAGATCCCGCCGGACGAGATGAAGGGCGTCCTCGCCGCATTTCCTCGCCTTGACATGAAGAGGTCGTTCACCGATTCGGTATGCGCCATCATCAGAACCCGGCCCGCGACCACATACGACAATTTTGCGCGCGACTTCGGGGAGCGCTTCGTTCCAGGCTACAAAGCACCGTCCACCGTGGACTTCCTCATGAACGCACCGTTTGAGGAGTAAGGGGGGAATATGACCACACACACGATGGTCGGCGAGGCCCCGACCATGGCCAATCCGGAAGTCAGCCCGGAGCTGCGTGCCGCGTTCAACGCACGGCGGCAGGCATTCCGCGCCCTTCACGAACGGGGTTGCTTCGTTATTCCGAATCCTTGGGATGTCGGCTCCGCGCGATATCTTCAGCACCTGGGGTTCCCTGCCCTAGCGACGACCAGCGCCGGCTTCGCGTTTTCCCAGGGGCTGCCCGATACCGATGTCGCCCTGACCCGAGACCGGAGCCTGGCAAACATCGCGGCCATTGCCGCCGCGGTCGAAGTGCCGGTCAATGCCGACTTCTCTTCGGGCTATGGGAAGGATCCGTCCGACGTGGCGGAGAGCGTCGCTCGATGCGTGGCGACTGGAGTTGCAGGGCTATCGGTCGAGGACGCCACCGCGGACGCGGCAACTCCCCTGTACGAGCTGCCGCTTGCGGTCGAGCGGGTCCGGGCAGCGCGGGAGGCCATTGATCGATCCGGCGGCGGGGTGTTGCTGACGGCAAGGGCTGAGTGCTACCTCGTGGGCCATCCGGATCCCCTGCGCGAATCGATTCGCCGTCTCCAGGCGTACGCGCAGGCGGGCGCCGACGTGCTCTTTGCGCCGGGCCCCCAGAAGCCCGAGGATATCAAGGCTCTCGTCGAAGCGGTTCACCCAAAACCACTCAACCTTCTCGTCGTCGGCGACATCGGGCTCAAGGTCGCCGATATCGCGGCCCTCGGGGTTCGTCGCATCAGCGTCGGCGGCGCGCTGGCCCTTGCGGGATGGGGAGCTTTCATGCGTGCGGCTCAGACCTTGAAGGTGAATGGAAGCTTCTCAGGTCTGGCCAACCTCGCGCCATATCCAGAGGTCAACGGCTTCCTCGCGGCGGATCTCTCTGCGCGACAAGCGCGCGGGATCTGACCCGTACACGCTGGGATCGGAGGTTCACGATGAAGATCGTGGTCATCGGTGGCACGGGACTTGTCGGATCCAAGCTCGTCACGAAGCTTCGCGAGCAAGGCCACGACGCGCTGGCGGCGGCGCCCAACTCCGGCGTCAACACCGTCACCGGAGAGGGCGTCGCGGATGCAGTGAGAGGAGCATCAGTGGTCGTAGACGTGTCAAATTCTCCCTCCCTTGAGGGCCCGGCCGCGCTCACCTTCTTCGAGACGTCAACCCGCAATCTCCTCGCCGCGGAGGCCGAAGCGGGCGTAGGACACCACGTCGCCCTGTCGGTCGTGGGAACCGAACGCTTGTCCGAAAGCGGCTACCTGCTCGCGAAGGGCGCCCAGGAGAAGCTGATCAAAGGTTCGTCAGTCCCCTACTCGATCGTTCACGCCACGCAGTTCTTTGAATTCATCAAGAGCATCGCCGCAGCCGCCACCGACGGGAACACCGTGCGCTTGCCTCCTGTGCTCTTCCAACCCATGTCGGCTGACGATGTCGCCGGGGCGGTTGCGACGGTCGCTGTCGGCAAGCCACTGAATGGTACTGTCGAAGTGGCGGGCCCCGAGCAATTTCGCTTCGACGAGTTCATTCGACAGGCCCTTAGGGAGCAGGACGATCCGCGTGAAGTCGTCGCTGACCCGGACGCCCGCTACTTCGGCGCGAGGTTGAACGAGCGCGCGCTCGTTCCACGCGGCGGCGCAAGGCTCGGGGAGACGAAGTTCGAGGACTGGCTCGGTCAGGTCGTGTCCCCAAAGTAATCGGCGAGTCGTGTCCCCAAAGTAATCGGCGATTGGATCGGACCCATCCCGTCACTCGAGCGGGACAGATACCCCGTTCTATCCGTGCTTCGCCGGCGTCCGCACGTGCTCCATGCGGAAACCCACGCCAATGAGGTAGGCGAGTACGTGCCTAAGAAGCGGGAACGCGCGGAGCACCCGGACTCCGAGCGGGATGTGTCCCTTCGCGTTCCGCCCGGCGAGCTGCGGCCGGATCACTGCCTCCTGCAGCGTCATCTGCAACCTCTGGGTCACGCGAGTGGGCAGAGCGCGCCGGCGCTCCACCCGCTGGAGTTCCCACATTGTGAGGCGGCCTTCGCGAAGGGGCCCGGCCACGGCGTTCGCCGCCGCGACAGCGTCCTGTATGGCGAGGTTGATTCCCACGCCGCCCACAGGGGACATCGCGTGAGCCGCGTCACCAAGGAACAGGAGTCCGGGGCGGCACCACCGGTCGAGCCGGTTGATCCGCACGGTGAGAAGCTTCACCTGATCCCAGTCCGTCACTTCCCGGATGCGCGCGTGGGCGAAGGGGGCAAGCAGGGCGATCGTCTCGCGGAATGCGTCCAGGCCCGCGCTCCGTACCTGGTCCGCCGTGCCTTTCGGAATCACGTAGCCCACCTGCCAGTGCCCCTCGCGCGGGATGAGGATGAGGATGCGCCCCTGCACGAACCGGCCGGCCGGCTGGGTTCCGTCCTCCGGAAGACGGGAGAGGCGGAACCAGAACACGTCCATGGGAACGCCCATCTCCTGAACCGTGAGCCCGGCTTGCGCCGGCAACGCGGACTGCCTTCCGTTCGCACCGACCACAAGAGAGGCGCGAACCTCCTGGCCGCCGTCCGGGCCCTCGGCCCGCACGCCCACGATCGTTCCCCCCTCCTCGATGAGACCCGTCACCTCGGTCCGCATCCGGAGCTGGTACGTGGGATACCTCAGGGACTCCTTCGCGATGAAGTTCAGGAAGTCCCACTGGGGCATGATCACGAGGAAACGGCAGTGCGTCGGGAGGCGCCTGAAGTTCAAGATCGTGAAGTCGGCGTCGCCGAAGCGCGCGGTGAGTTCGTCCAGCCGGCTGTGCGGCAGCCTGAGGAGTCGATCCAGGAGCCCCAGCTCGTACATCACCTCGAGCGTGGACGGGTGCACCGTGTCGCCTCGGAAGTCCCGCAGGAAATCCGCGTGCTTCTCGAGGACAATCGTCTCGAGGCCGGCGCGCGCCAGGAGAAGCCCCAGCACCATTCCGGCCGGGCCTCCTCCCACCACACAGCATTCGGCCGACACGATCCCGCTCATAGCTCAGGCGCGGAGCGAATGAAGACCTTCAGGCTCCGGTCTTCTCCAGCCACTCCTTCGCGTCCGCGATTTCATTGGTTCGGAACGGGCGGACATCCGCGACGCCTTCGAGCAGGATCTCCACCATGCGCACGAGGCCGTAGCTCACGTCATTGGGGACGATGATGGCCGTGGGTCCGAGCGCACCGTCACGACCGAGGTCCTTGAGAATGTTGACGGTTGCGCGAGCATCGGCGGTGCTGAGGGCCGGCGAGGCCTTCGATGCGTCGATGAGCTCGCCGTAGGCCAATCCCCCCTCCCCTCGCTCACTAGACAGGTGGTCCCGGATATCGTCCATCGTGATCGGTCCGGCCGCGACCGCCATCACCCGTTTTCCCTCGTGATCCACTGAGAACGTGATCGGCATTCGAATCACCTCCTGGGGCTGTGCCGCGCCGGCGTCAGCCGGACGCGGCACTGGACCTACGCTCCAGCCATCGCCGCAGCCAAGGCTTCCTGGGCGGCTCCGAGTCTTCGGGGGGCGGCTCGCCTCGACGCCAGGCCAGCAGCTCGCGCGCGACGATCTTGAGAGCGCTGGCGATCGGAATCCCCAGCAACGCTCCCACGATGCCGCCGATCTGGGCGCCCGCCGCGACGCTCACCGCGATGGCGAGAGGCGAAAGCCTCACGGTCCGGCTGTAGACGATTTGCAGGAGCAGGTTGTTCTCGATCTGCTGGTAGATCGCCAGCGCGGCGAGCACGATCGCGGTGACCGCGAGGCCCTTGGTAAGAGCCACCAGCCCGACGAGGACCGCGCCGAGCGTCGCCCCGACGAGGGGAACCAGGTCCAGGACGGCCATGATGACACCGTAGGATCTTAAAAGGCAGGTGCTCTGCCGACCGAGCTAACAGTACTTGCGGACTCGGCCAATGAAACGCTCGACAGCGGATCTACGCTAGTAGGTCGAACGCTTCAGCTGAGCTGCTCGGCCAGCGCGATAATGATGCCCTCAGGGCCCCGGAGGTAGCAGAGCAGGTATTGGTCCTCGTACTGCACCACCTCGCCGACGAGTTCGGCGCCGTGCGCCTGCAGGCGGGCAAGGACGTCCTTGATGTCTTCGACGGCGAACATGATGCGACGGATGCCCAGCGTGTTCACCGGTGCGTTCTTTGGCTCAGCGCTGGCCGCCGTCGGCGTGTGAAACTTGATCAGCTCAAGCCGGCTGTGGCCGTCCGGGGTCCGCATCATTGCGATGTCGTTTCGGACACCGTCGAGCCCTACGATGCGGTCCACCCATTGTCCCTCGACTGTCATCTCGCCTTCCAGTTCCAGACCAAGTTCGGTAAAGAATGCGATAACAGTCGCCAGGTCGTCGACAACAATGCCAACGTTGTCCATCCGTCGAATCGTCATGTTCCGAAGCATAGGACAGAGAGCTCTTTTGTCAACATCGCAGAGGAGCGCCGCGTGGAGGTCGTCTGGCGAACCCAGTCCCTGGTCATGGGCCAATAGGAACGAGGGTATTTCTGTTCAACTCTAGTTGAGCCCAATCCCATCACACCGACGGTGGCGTGACCCCCATGAGCCGCAAGTACGTGTTGAGTTGGGCGCGGTGGTGGATTTCGTGCTCCTGTACACCGTCGAGGATCCAGTGCAGCGTGGCCTTGCGCTCCATTCCGCCGTCACCGGCCCAGCGGAACACGCGCCCCAGCTCGGCGGCCGGCCGAGCGAACCAGCGCTGGGTGTGTCGGTGCGACTCCTCGAGCAGGTCCCGAAGCGCCGCATGATCGGGCGCGTCGCGCACGGTCTTCCAACCCTGCGATGGGTCTTCGTGTTCGACTAACCAGTGCCCCCACTTCCCGTCCATCCCGCCGTCCACAATGTTGTGAACAAAACCCCACTCATTCTCGGCGATGTGCACCATTATCTGATGAGCGGTGAACATCTCGGGACGCGGCTTGAAGTCGAAGCGTTCGTGCGGCAGCGCATCGAGCGCGAGCAGGAGGTAGGGGCGGTACTGCGCGTCCCAAAAAGGGAAGAACGAGCGGATCGTTCCCGCGTGATCGGCCGCCGAGAGCCTCCGGCTCGCCTCGCGGATCTCCGCCGTGTTCGGCGTGGTCATCGGATCTCCTCGCGTTTGTGGGCCCAAGTATACGGACCGCTGTAAGTTAGCATAAGCGCCCCACCCAATGCGCGGGCATGGACGCTCGAGGGCCCGTGTGGGCTGCAAGACAGCATCAAACTCACTCCTCGAACCCCATCTTTTTCAGGAACACCCTCCATCGCGGATCGCTGTGGAGAGAACGGAGCTCGCGGCTGCGTTTCATGCCTGAGAGTCCCCCGTCCCGCTGGGCGTGCGCCCGCTCCAGCCAAGCGAACGCGGCGTCCGCCTCACCCCGCGTAGCACATACCTCTGCGATCTGATAGGCGGCATCATCCGTATGCTTATCGATCATCTGCTGGAGCGTTTCGTTCGAGCCCGCTCGATTTCGCAAGGCGTGCTGGACGATCGTCAGCGCCCAGAGGCGCGATGCCTCATCCGGTTCTCCCACCGCCTCTGCCAATGCTTCCTCGCTTCGGTCCTGGGCGAGCAGGGTCACAGAAATCACACTATGCGCGCCGGCCTTCTGTGGCACGAGCTCCAGCGCCCTGCGGCATGCCGCCTCTGCCTCGACGTCGCGATCGGCCTCGTGGAGCACCGACCCGAGGTTGGTGTATGCGTGAGCGTCCAGCGGATCACGCTCCAACGCGCGCCGGGTGAGCCCGATCGCCTCCTCGAGACGGCCCTGATACGACGCGAATACGCCGGCCCGACGAAGCACCACGGCATTCCCGGGCGCGAGCTCCAATGCTCGCCGAAACGAAACCTCGGCACCTCGCCAGTCCCACTCGTGCATCATCTGGATCCACCCGACCGCCGCGTGACCTTCCGCCAGATCCGGTTCCAGTGCCAGAGCACGGTCCACCGTCTCACGGACTCGCCGATAGCCTTGTGCTAAGGGTACCCAGGCGTAATCCGCTTCTCTGCAATACGCCCAGCCAAGCTCCGCCCAGGCCATCGCGAACTCAGGATCCTGCTCCAAGGCCTGCTTCAGGTATTCGATCGCTTTCGCCGTATCCGCGCGGGTGAACCGTCCCATGAAGTGCCGCGCCAGGAGATACAGCCGGTACGCTTCGGGATCGCTGCCCCGGCCCCTCCCGGCCTTCGACACTTCCGCCTTCACTTCGCCGCTCGTCCTCGAATCTGCCGCTTCGCCCAATAGAGTCGCCCGCAGCTCCTTCACCACAGACTGCGCGATGTCGTCCTGCACCGCGAAGAGGTCTTCCAGCGTGCGGTCGTAGGTCTCGGACCACAGGTGATAGCCGTCGGAGACCTTCACGAGTTGCACGGCGATGCGCACCCGCTGGCCAGCCTTGCGGACGCTGCCCTCTAAGATTGTTGCGACATTGAGTGCCTGCCCGACTTCGGCGATCGTCGTGTCCTTACCCTTGAAGTGAAATGCCGAGGTCCGTGCCGCGACCCGGAGCCCGCGGATCTTGGCGAGCACGTTGATCAGCTCGTCAGCGAGGCCGTCGGAAAAGTACTCGTCCTCCGCGCTCGCGCTCCGGTTCACAAACGGCAGCACGGCGATCGAGGCGACGTGTTCCGGGGTTGTTTTCGGCGCCGTGGTTGCTCCGCGCTCGAGCGTGCGCCTCAGCCCGTGCAACTCGTTCACGACATCGAGCGCGGTCTGGAACCGCTCGCGCGGGTCCTTCTCCAAGCATCGGCCGATGATTCGCTCGAGGTCGACGGGTACGTCGGAACGAAGGGTCCTGAGGGAGGGTGGCCGGTCGCGCAAGATCGCCGAAACCACCTCCCAGGATGTCTGCCCGGCGAACGGCCGTCGCCCACATACCAGCTCATAGATCAGGATGCCGAACGAGAACAGGTCGGACCGTGCGTCCGCCGCCTCGCCACGGATCTGCTCGGGCGCCATGTACGGCACCGTGCCCACTACATCACCGACCGTGGAGAGCGGTGACGTCATCGTCACCGTCTGGGTCCGGTGCAGATCCGGCTCGGGCTGCGTGAACTTGGCAAGACCGAAGTCCAGCACTTTGACCCGCCCGTCGCGCGTCACCATGACGTTGGCTGGCTTTAGATCTCGGTGCACGACGCCCCTTTCGTGCGCAGCGACGAGCGCATCGGCCAGCGGGATCGCCAGATCGAGCACCTGATTGAGTGGTAAACCGCCGCGAATAACCAGTGTGGCGAGATCCCGCCCCTCGACCAGTTCCATGGTCAGGAAACGCGTGCCGGCAACTTCCTCGATGGAGTGCAGGGTGACGATGTTGGGGTGGTTGAGGCTCGCCACGGTCTTCGCTTCGCGCTCGAAGCGGGCCAGCCGATCGGGCGAGGACGTCACGTCATCGGGCAGCACCTTGACTGCAATATCGCGTCCGAGTCGGGTGTCGCGCGCACGGTAGACCTCGCCCATGCCACCCGCGCCCAGAGGCGCGACAATCTGGTAGATCCCGAGGTGCGTCCCGGGTGAGAGGGCCATAGCAGGAGCCACAATGCAACTTCTTGCTCCGGTGCTCAAGCCGGAAGGAACGGTCTCGGCGTCCCCGGTATTCCCGGTTTGAAGGGCTTCGGGGGTTCCAAAGGGGCTCATAGAGTGCCAAGGGCTGCGTCCCCGAGAGCGATAACCCGCTAGGGCGCTTTGCTTTTCGTTGACGCGCCACGGTGCTCCAGGGCATCAGCGACGCAGGTGGCCGCTGGCGGCGGGCGTTGTGCATTTGACCGCGGTCGGGAACGGGATTCACGTCGTGGAGCCGGCCGGCAACGGCAGCCAGAACCTCGACGATCTGATTTACGCGGCGGGCGCGCCGTAGCTTCCTGCTCTTGGTCTTCGCGACGACGAGTGATCCGCCCTTCAAATGATCACTGTCTGCCCGGGTCGCTGGAGGCTACCCCGAGCGTCACCCCATGCTACAATTTCGGCGCGCGGGTTTCCGATTCCGAACGTTGTAGGGGAAGGATCGGCACGGCTCAACCTGTACGACGTCTCGGGGCGGCTGGCCCAGTCTCAAATCCCCAGTACCCTCCAGACATCAGCGTTTGGTCGGTGTCTCCTCCGAGAGGCGATACCAGTCGACGTGACGCGTCATGACCATCACGATCGCCAGGACCGCGAACAGGAGAAGGGTGCCCAGCAGCAAAGCGTAGTCCTCCGATTGAAGGATGACGTAGAGGAAGCCATACATCGCCCCGACCAGCCCGCCGAACGCGAGCCCCCGTGCGGTGCTTCGTAGAACGTGCCCGACATAGAAGGCGATGAGCCCGACGCACGCGACGCTTGCCACCAGGTAGGCGGCTGCGAATGGCAAGTGCTCCGAGAGCGAGACGAGCAACAGGAAGAACAGAGCGAGCGCGGCGCCGCACAGGACATACTGGATCGGATGGATCGCCATCCGGCGTAGTACCTCGAACAAGAAGAATGCCACGAAGGTCAAGAACACGAACAGGAAGCCGTACTTCACGGCGCGCTCGGACTGCGTATACACGTCCACCGGCTGAACGAAGCGGACACCGAGGTCGGTGTTGAAGAGTCCGGGGGCCCCGTCACCCCGGTCGGGAGCGACGGGAACGCCGCGACTCATGCTGTCCCGGATCCGGGCCATCGCGTCGTCGACCCCGGTTGCGAAGCGCGATAACTTCCAACGCGCCTCAAAGCCTCGCGCGGAAACGTTGCGCTCGTCCGGAAGGAACGCGCCGACGAAGCTGGGATGCGCCCAGTCGGACGATAGCTCGACGTCGGTGACGGCGCCGATCGGAAGGAACATGAGACGATCGGTGCCCATCAGATCGAGGCTCACTTCAAGCGAGACGCGGCGTCCAGCGGCATCTCGCGGAAGCGCCACGCTGAACCCATTCTTGAGCCAGTCCAGGCCGGCCCCCGGCCGCGCCTCCAGGGTCACGCCCTGGAGCCTCGCCTCGGGCACCGAGCGGATGCCGCGCGGATCGGAGACTCCAAACACGATCTCCGCTCTGGGCTCCTCCACCAACTGACGTTTGTCCGAGATCCCGAGCCGCGGGGGCAACGTGAACGCGGCGGCCAACCCGGTTGTGGCCCGGAAGACCGGCACGCGGTAGATTCCGCGTTGCCGCGTCTCGACATGGGCTTTGGAGCGGATCGACAGCGACTCCGGAAGGATGATCTCGGCGCCCTCCCTCACCTGTCCGACATCACCCTTCCCCGTCCCCGGAATGCGCTCGCGATAGCGCACGACGACGAGGGGACCGACGAGGGTCTGACTTTGGGCCGTGCTCCTCGCGACTTCGGCCGTCACGGTGTTGCGATAGCGGGACCTATCCTTGACCACGCCCCAAATCATGACCAGCGGCACCACAAAGGCTAGCGCCAGGACACCCACGACCATCGCCTTCAGCAGAACGTTCGCACGCATCCTAGGACCCTCCGGTATCGGCATTCTCCTCCCATATTGCGAAGTACTTTGCGATGTAAAGTATGATGGACCGGGGCAGCAGCTGTCAAGCGTCCTAACCGCACCTAGCGGATGCCCCTCCGGCGAGGCAGTCGTGGCGGTCGACTGCGACCACGGCATCGGCAATCAGTAGCCGCGGGGGCCTTCGGCTTTGTCCTGCTCGCGGTTCCCTGGAACGCCCCGACCATTTCTGGAAGGAGAATGGTCATGTCCAATGCTTGTCCTGCTCACATTTATATGTGCAATCGATGTCTAGCGCGGCGCGACGAGAGCCTTCACGTGCTCACGCCCGAGGGCTTAGCTCCTGATCACGGCTAGCACGATTTCCAGGGCGATGAGGGCGATGATAATGAGCTCCGTCACTTCGGCTCGGCGCGCCTGAGCTTCGGCGTTGAGCATCGAGTACGCATCCCGGATGAGGGCCACTTTCCTGTCGACGCCTTGACGCCATATTGGTCCTCGGAAGATATCCAGCGCCCCGCCGTAGATCCGAGCCAGGAAGACGTCATCGGTGACCTTGAGGGAGTTCTCCGCGCGCTCGATCGCCTCGGTCGCGTCTGCGACGCGGGTTTGAAGGAGTGCCAGGAGGCGGCTGAACCTGCGGCCCAGAATGTGAAACCTGCCTCGGGCCGCGACAATCTCGTCATAGGTGCGCGGTAGCTCGCTGTCGAGGAGTGAGTCGTAGTAGCGCAACTCGAGGAGTTGGGCGTTTGCGAACTCGAGGACGTACTGCACGTCTTTGTCTTCGGGTGCCGATTCCACAACAAGCGCGGCATTCCACGTGAGGACCGCGAGGTCGTCGTCGAAGTAGGAGAATCGTTGCGAGAGAAGCTCCCGTCGCGCCCCTTCGGCGAGCGGACGTACCTCGCCCACGAGCAGCTTGGCGATTCCCTCGTCGGGCAGTGTGGCGGGTAGGACCGGGTCGCCGGCCCGGCTCTCCAATCTGTTGATGCGGTAGATTATGTACTCTTCGGTGACCGGAGGGCGCTCAGGCCTGTCGATCGCGGGATGAATCTTCTCGAGCAGGCGGTCGCGGCAATTCCCGAACAGCCCCCACGCTCGGCTCGTGCCGGCCGCCACGCCGAACGCGACGAACTCTTCCCAGCCGATCGCTGACACCGGAAGGTGTGCCCGCAGCGAGACGACGCCGAAGTCGAAGATGCGCGCCGAGATCTCGACTGGCTGGATTCGATCGCCGATCTCGATCGATTCCATCCCCAGCGACACCGTGACCGGAGGGTTCTGGATCTGAATGGCATGCGCCTCGCCTCGAACCGGCTTCGCACGCTCGGGCGCGCTCGACGAGAGAAGCTCGAACGCCTTGTCGAGACGAATTTCGTATCCCACGTCGAAGAGCCGGTAGAGGATCGCCTCGCCGCTGACACGCGGCTCGGTGTACGCGCTAAGCACCTATCCTCACGGGAACCTCGGTCGCGATGAGAATTTGTCTTACGGCCCATGGAAACTGGGCCAAGTAAGCTACCACGTTTCCTTGAGCCATGCTTCGAGCCACGTGCGAAGTTCCGAAGGTGGCGGGTCCACCCGCGCTCCTGGCAGATCTCACGCAGTGGGCGATCATCGATCGCTTGGCGCGCGGGCCGGCGCGGGTTACCGACGTGGCAGCGCCGTTCGACATGTCGCTCAACGCGGTCTCCAAGCACCTCAAGGTGCTCGAGCGGGCCGGCCTGGTGCGACGGGCGCGACGGGGCCGCGAGCATACGCTGGAATTGAACGCTGACCCGCTCCGGGACGTCGCGCGCTGGGCGCACCGGTACGAGCGCTTCTGGAATGAGCGCATGGACCGCCTTGAGGCGTTCTTCATTTCAAAGAGGAGGAGAAAATGAACTACACAAGTCCGAAGCAGACGGCGGCGTCGGTGCGCGACAAGGCGCGGAGATGCACGATCCGCAGCGTCAAATGGGCGCCTGACGCCTTGTGGGGGGGGTGACCCTCTGGGGGGATGCGTATTACCCTGTCGCGACGGGCCTTGTGAGGCGTGCGCGCGCCTCCGGGTTCACTGCGACACTCCTCCCGCGGCCGGCACGCCTTCCCGCGCCCGTTGCTGCACATCCCGTGCCCTTAGGGTGAGCTTGTAGGCAACATAGTACTTGTAGATGTTCCGGACATAGGTCGTCGTCTCGATCCCGATCCTGTCCGCAACCACCAGCTCGACATTGTTGAACCACCGGTCGGGGTCCAGCCCGCGCTTTTCCGCCAGCCGGCGCATGCGTGCGATGTTGCCGGGGCCGGCGTTGTAGCTCGCGAACGCGAAGAGCGTCCTATCTTCATCGGGAAAGTGCGCGTCGGAGAAGTACCGGGTCATGAGCCGATTCATGTACTTCGCGCCGGCATGGATGTTCGGCTCGAGGGTATGGATGTCGCCGACATTGAGCTCCGCGCCGGTCGCGGGCATGATCTGCATGACGCCCACAGCGCCGACGTGGCTCTTCGCATTCTGGTTCAGTTGCGACTCCTGGAAGCCCTGGGCCGCCAGCATGAGCGGGTCGAACCCATATCGATCTCCGTACTTCCGGAAGAGCGCAATCGTCGTTTGGAGGCGCCTCCACTCCTGCCCGTTCGTGTTGTTGGCGATCTGCTTGATCTGCTTCTGATAGCGCACGAGCCGGGTCTCGATGACACCCTGCTTCTTGACGAAGGTCCGGTAGAAGGCTTCGATGGAGCCCTGGAGTGTTGGGCTCTCCTTGCGGATCGCCCAGCCGGTGTAGCCTTCGCTCCTCAGCACCACGCCATCCCGCACTCGGATCTTCGGCAGCACCCGCGCCCATATCTTCGCCTTCCAGCCGTCGACGATCGCGAGCTGGATGATCCCCGCGTTCAGCATCTCCATGAAGTCTTCATCTTCCAGGGCGTCCGGGAGCGAGTCGATTTCCACCGCCGGCTTGCCCGACTTCAAGAACTCCGTGTTGAGGGCCACGACGCTCTCGTAGTAGCTGGACGCGGGGCGCAGCTGCACCGTCTTGCCGGAGAGATCTTCCAGCGAGTCGATCGCCGGGGATGTGGGCCCGGTGACGAGCAACTCACGCACCGGCTTCCGGTCCGAAGGAGCGACGAAGTCGACGATCTTCAGCCGCTCGTCGGTGGCGGTCAGGTTGCCTGCCGCAATGTCGCCCAGACCCGCGACGAGGTTCGTGAGAAGCTTGTCGCGCGTCGTCGGAATGAGGAGGACCGTGACGGGGCGCTTGCCGAGCTGCTTGGCATACTTTCGGTTGATGTAGCCCTCGAAGTCGCGGGCCAACTCCGCCGCCAGGCCACGCTCGCGACCGTGGTCGGTGAAGAAGAGTGTGCGGCTGTAGGGCACGAGGACCCGTATGCGACGGCGCTCCAGCATTCCGTCCAAGTCGCCCGTCCAGGGCTTGGCCTCCAGGACAAGCTGACGTTGCGTGCTGTCCGGAGATCCTCGGTCCGCCTGTTGGGCCACGGCGGCGGACACGGGGGCGATTGTGGTCGCGGCGATTGCCGCCGCAAGCCAGCGGAGCCTAGTCATCCGACATGCACCTCTCCTAGACGACCGCGGACTTCTTCCGGCGTTTCGACGCGAGGAAGAGGCTGAACCCGAAGCAAGCCACCGCACCGACCCCCGCGCCAATCGCCTGGCCCATGATGAGCTTCGACGTCGCGTAGTGGATGACTTCCGGCATCTGGACGACCACCTGCACCTGCGCGCCCTTCGGCATCCCCCCCGGCGACGCGTACCACGAGAGGGTCGGCGGCACGACAACCGAAGCCAGGGCCGCGCCCAGGAGGGCGCCTAGCAGCAGGAAGATCACATGCGTTTTCATGTCGAAGCCCTCAGTGGGAACGCAACCCAACGCATCACCGCATCATTCGATTCCGGGCATCATCTCACGCCGCCTTGTTGACCGCCTCTGCTTTCGTCTATCGGCGCCCTGCGCACCCTCGCGATGAGGGCGAGCGGGACCCGGCGCAGGCCCCGCCACTCGAGGGCGGGATTGCGAGCGGGATCCCTCAAGAGCAGCTGCGCCGAGATGCCGCCGTCGAGCATGACCGCGTCACGGGCTCCGAGGGCTCCCATGATCGCGGCCATTTCCGGTGTGGTGGGACCTAAGGGAACCTGACCGGCCGCTTCGCCCATCGCGTCGAAGCGCGTCATCGCGATGAGCAGGTGGCCGTCCCGGGTCTCTCCCAGCGCCAGTCGCGCGTCGCGATGGGTCAAGTTCACGCCCCCACCGGGCGTTCGAAGGGCGGGCGGCACGACGCCGTCGCCGGCGAGCAGCGTGGGGTAGGACTGAAACCCCGTGACCACGCCGGACAGATCGGCGAGCGAGTCGCCGTGGGTCCAGCGCACGCCACCGTCGGCATCGATCGCGATGGCGCTGGCGAGGGGACCCGTTCCGGGGCGGAGACGCTGGCGTCCATCGATCAGCACCCATCCCCAGGGCATCGCGCTCACGAACTGGCCCGCGTTCACCGCGAGGATCGCGTCACCTGGGGCCCGGTCGGTCGACCACGCGGGGCGCATGTCCTCCCGGGTGAGATCCATCTCGAGGCTGAGCCGCACCTCGCGCGGATCGAGGCGCGCCACGATGAGCCTCTGGCGCCATGCGGGAGCGCCGCAAGCAAGCCTCGTGCTGGCCCACTCCAGACCCGGGGAGAGCTTCTGCCAGCCCAGCGAGCGGACGAGCGACGAGTCGGGGCCCATCCAACGGGCGGGGGCTCGGTCGGAGCGCCAGAACTCGCGCCACGCGCCAGCTTGCAGGACCGACAAGGTCGAGCGCGGGCGTTCGACGGACTCGGGCGCGCACCCAGCGCCGCAGAGGACTACGATCGCCGCGGCAAGGGCGCAACGACGCGCGCTACAAGCAGGAGCTACTGTGTGCGTCACGCAGCTGGTCGAGGTGTTTCTCCAGGGCATCAATCTCGTCGTCGCTGAACCCCTGGGGGTCTGCTGGGGGCTCCTTTCCGGGCGAGGGGATGTAACCCAGGAGCCGTTCGCGCGCCACGCCCCACTGCTCCTGGGTCATCCCGCCCGCCTTGGCCAGCGCCTTGGCGACGTTCTCGTCGACCACTCGGATCTGTTCGTTGAGTGACGCAATCTGCTTGTCAAAGGCCTCGAGCTGGTCCTCTGCCGCCGAGTGGGGAGGGATCGGGCCGCACTTCTGCTTCACCCTGAGTGAATCGTCCTTTGTCAGCGCCATCATTTGCATCATGGCGTCGTTGATTCTCTGGAGGCTTGCGGTGTCACCTTTTGCGTTGGCCATGGCCTGCTCTTGAGCGAGTTGGGAGAACTTCTGAAGAATCGCAGGATCCGTTGTGGCTTTCGCCGCGTACTCCTGCCTCCGCTTATCCATCAACTTGTGGTATTCGTCGTGGTAACAGACCTCGACGTCACCCCGCTTCCTCTGAAGCTCTCGGACCGCCTCGCCTTGCTTCTCATCCAGCTTGCCGCGCTCGTCGCTCGTCTTGTTGAGCTTCTCCACGAGAGCCGGGCGACCGGCGGCCGCATCGGCTGCCTTCTTGCACGCGGAGAGCATTGCATCGAGCCGTGAATTCGTTAGCTCCAGGGTTACTTCATCGAACACAACCTGCTCGTCGCTTTGCGCCGTCGGCGCGGCCTTCTTTTCCGCGGGCTTCGTGACCGCGTCCTTAGCCTTCTTGAGAGGATTGATGCCTGCGACGGCGTACGGCGCGAGAATCACGCAAACGATCGAGGCGATAAGAAGGGCAAACCAGGGCACGTCGATCCGGGCATGAGAGGCGTAGCGACTCATGAATGGCTCTCCCGACCAAGGTTAGTGCGCGTCGTGGGTTGGGGCAAAGAGGATAGCCGATTCGCGGCAAGGGGGCCAGGGCCCACAGTGCTCGGCGGTCGGGCGCCAGCAGACCGGCCGCTCATTCCGCAAGAGGCACCCGAAGGGCGCGTGATCTAGACTCGTACCCGTCAGCAGGAGAACGATCTCGCCCTCAAGGAGAAATCATGCAGAAACGCAAACTTGGAACGAGCGGGCTGGAAGTGTCGGCCCTGGGCCTTGGCTGCATGGGAATGAGCATGTCCTACGGCCCCGCCGGGGATCGGCAGCAGATGGTCTCTCTTCTTCGGACAGCCGTGGAACGAGGCGTCACGTTCTTCGACACACCGCCGAGGTCTACGGTCCGTTCGCGAACGAGGAACTCTTGGGCGAAGCCCTCGCCGCCATTGCTGCCGACGCTAGAGGAACTCGGCATCGGCTTTGTTCCCTATAGCCCTCTCGGTCGCGGGTTCCTCACGGGGAAGATCAACGAGAACACAACGTTCGACAGTTCCGACTTCCGCAACAATCTCCCTCGGTTCACGCCGGAAGCTCGCGAGGCGAATCAGGCCTTGGTCGACCTGCTGGGACAGATTGCAAGACGGAAGAAGGCGACGCCGGCCCAGATCGCGCTCGCTTGGCTGCTGGCACAGAAGCCCTGGATCGTTCCCATCCCGGGCACCCGAATGCTGGAGCGCCTGGACGAGAACATGGGAGCCGTTGCAATCGAACTTACCTCTGATGACCTCCGTGAGATCGAGAGGGCGGCCTCGACCTTCAACGTGCAAGGAGCTCGATACCCCGAGACCCTGGAGCAATTGACCGGTCGCTGAGTAGGGGGCGAGGGGTTCGAGCCACCGACCCGCTAGACGGTGGCAGACGTCTTCCGACGCTTCGAAGTGATCAAGAGGCTGAAGCCGAAGCAAACCACTGCGCCGATCCCCGCGCCAATCGCCTGGCCCAAGATGAGCTTCGACGTCGCGTAGCGGATGATTTCCGGCATCTGGACGATCACTTGCATCTGGGCGCCCTTCGGCCAGGCCCGACTTCACGGCCGAGGTGAAGCAGCCGCCGGCCTTCGCCAAACCGGGCTATTACCCAACCTCATACACGGTGAAGTTTGATTCCGCCAACCGGGAGTACATCGTCTCGCTCGACGGGCTGAGCCTACGAAAGGCGAAGGTGGTTCCGAGCCATTGATCGGCGGCGAAGCGGGCTCACGCAAGTCGGCGAACTCGTTCCTTGAGTCCCATCTTCTTAAGGAACCCACTCCACCGCGGAGTGCCTTCCACTCATTGACGCACCAAGCCACTTACTGGTCTCAAATCTCAAGGAGCTCAGGAAATCGCCCCTGACCATATGACCGTACCGCTGCCTCGGATTCCCGAAGGGTGATAATGTTGAACTCGTGCAGCCTGCGCTTGTACAGGCCCCGCACAAGCTTGGCATCGCCTCCTCTGGCCCAATTCTCCATCAATTTCGCTGTATAACCGATGTGACGGACCTCATCACGCTCGAGACAGGTGAGTGTTGTCCGAACCCTGTCGCGTTCGCTTTCGGGCGCCATGACGCTGATTACCGGAGCCAGTAGATGCACGTGAATGCGAGTGCGAATCTCACCGATATTCATCTGCACGAGATGATCGATGAGCTCGGGCTCCCCTATGGACTTCTCCGACTTCACAGGGGAGGAGCGCCTGACGTCAGGCAGGCTCGCTCGAAACCTCTCGAGATCCGATGGCCGGAACATCATCGGAAATGCGCGGCCGGAGAGTTCGACAAACAACTGGGCGTGTCGTGACTCGTCTCTTGCATGGACCAAGACGCCCTTCTCCACCGCTTCGTTTTGACCCACCTGCTTCCAAAGAGCGAACAGCTTTGTCGATCCCTCGCTCTCTTTTGACGCATTGGCCAGCACAACCCTCGCTATCCACCCTGGGACCGTGCAGGCACAATGCCAAAAGAACTCGGCGTAACGTCGGCAGAAAAACACCGGGCATACGTCATCGAATGCCGCGCTCAGGAAATCACCGTAGCTTCCGAGCTCTTCACCGGCGTATGTCCGGACAGCTTCGAGGAGATCGGCAAGATGATCTGGGTGGCTCCGAAGGGCAGGCATCACTGTCGCTATATGCTGGAACCACCCTCGAGCTTGAATGCCGCATTGCACGCGAGGAAGGCTGCGTTGCACGCGAGGAAGGAGACTTTTAGCCGATTGCCCTCGAGTGTGCCCGCAATCTTGACCTTCCCGGTGGCATCAATGATGGGCCTCAGTTCCCTCAGCTGTTCAGGGCTCAATTCAAATGACAGTCCCGACGGTTTCTTCTCCACGTTCACCCTCCTTCAGATCGAGTTAGCGGCATGACAACTCTCCTCGCGTTGTAGTCGAATCTAGGGGCGACTCACCTTGAGCCACGGTCCGGCCCAGTGCCACTGATCCTCGCCGTCCTCCTCCTCGTGGTGGAGGTGCGCGATGTACCAGGTGATGTCGTCTTGCTCCTGGATAGTCTCGTAGTCGAGGTATCCCACCTCCCCCCAGGCACCGAAGGCCCACGCCACATCCTCCGCAAAGTGGTAGCGACGAGGTGCCACGTCCACTCCGGCGAAGGAGTCTGACACCCCATCGGGACCAGGAATCACCCAGACTCCGTCCCCCGTTCGGCTGTCCCGCTGAAACCACATTCGGTTGGTCGATGGGTTTTTCACGGTGTTTAGCTCGGTGGTGTACTTATGCCAGCCAGGACCCCACCCTTCGCTCGATCGGTTGGAGTCGTAGACGAAGACTTGGTCAGACGCGGCGCCGTCGATGTCGAAGTCGAAGCGCCAGTAGGGGTGGTGGTTGTGGTCCACCTCGCACTGGAGCCCCCGGCTCCAGAGGCGGCAGGTGATCCACCCGTCATGGCTCAGGTAGTAAGCGTCGTACAGTCGATAGGCACCGATGCGCGCCAGGATGCCGATCTCGAGCCAGTTCCGCCCACCCGAGGAGTAGGATTCCTGACAAACCTTGGCACCGCCGCAGTTGGAGATGTCGACGAGATTGTCCCAGTTGATCCGATCGGCGTAGGGACCGCACTGGTCCCCGTCGTAACGAACCCGGATCACCGGGAGGCTCATCTTGTAGGCGACGAGCTTCCCGTCGAAGTAAAGGTTTCGAAGCCCGAGGCCTGCGTCGTTGCGGACCTCCCAGTCAAATGTCCAGGCGCCCCAGACGGTATGCCCTGAGTGCGCAAGCGAGGACCCCGACCAGTTGAGGAGCGCACTGATTGCTGCGAGCGTAGATAGCGTATGGCGATAGAGTCGCATGGGCTACCTCCCTCCGCGTGCGACAGCGCGGAGCACAATACGATCGGTCAAGTCCACGATCGCGGCAAAGGGCGCGAGATCCTCGTCGGCGCGGAAGAACGTGACATGTAGCACCCGGTGGCCGTAGCCGGGTTGCCCCTTCGCCGGGTAGGTGACGATTCCTTGTCCACGAAGACCCTCCACTCGGCCCTGGAGCCGCGGATCGGTCCGTGCGAGCGCTAGGGCCGAGTCAACCTCGGCTCTTCCCTCCGGCGGGGAGTAGCTGGGGTCCCGTCGAATCTCCGTCACAACCGATCCCCGCAGGCGTACTTCCAGTGCGGTGTTGTAAGAATGGCTGAAGTACCACGCGCGGTAGGTCGCGAGGGCCGGGGCCTGCGCGCCCTTCTCCGCCTCAACGGGATCGACCTCAACGTACGCCCAGCGGGCACCAAGCGCCGTGCGAGCCCGTGGATCACGCTCCACGGTCGCGCGGGCTTCTCGGGCGAGGGAGTCCGAGAGATCCCCGGCGACAGTCGTCGATTCCACGACGCGGATCTCGCTACGATCGACGGGACGCGGTGGCCAACCCTCCCGGGAGGTCGTCACCTCCACCTTAGGCGCCGTGGGCGGTGTTGCCGGGAGCGGCGTCCGCGTCGGCGCACAACCGCACAGTATCGCTGCCGCGAGCAGCGCGATCGCATGTCGCATGGTCGGCAAACCGGCAGATGCCATGGCGAAACCCATCCTTTCAGTCCGAGGACTCGTGATACTCATTGCGTCAGACACTACAAGGTGGGCGTCTATCGAATCGTCTCGTTCGCGTCTCTCGCTCCGGTCGTGGCTGCACTTTTCTAACCACTGAGACGCTCAAACAGACGCCATAGAGACGCTCCGGTTTCTACTGTCTTTAGGCAGGGGGTGTAGTCCGGAGTCGCTGCACGGGCTGGTGGTTGCCCGCCTGCGGTATCCAATCGCCCCGATTCCCGTGCCCCACGGAGGCAGCGACGGTCATGTCGCCGAAAGTCCGAGGCACCCTCGACGGTCAGGATCGCGCCGACACGTACACGCTCTGGCGGAAGCCAGGGCAGTACCGCTACGAGTTGGAGGTGCGGGGAGAAGGCAGTGTGAGTCTCTTGCTAGAAGCGTTCTGTCCCGGCGGGGCCGTGAATCCCGATTCGGGTGGGGGCTGGCATGTGATCGCGCAGCAGTCATCCGCGCTAAGCGGATCGAGAGCGGCAGGCCTGGCTATCGTCCCCGAGGCGCGAATCGATCCGACTTCAACGCTCGAATGGGTCCAGCTCCGGTTGCGGATCTCCCGGACCGTTCCCACACGTTCCGTCGACTACGAATTCTACCTCGACCCCGGAGACCAGGGCCTCGCACCAGCGCCGCAGCGCACCGGATGACCCGACCGGACTGAATCCGGTCGGGCCCCAGCCCCCCACCGTCAGTTCTGGCGAGCGCGGGCTCCCTGGGCTCGCCGGGCCGAAGCTACGACCGATAACTCCCCGGAAGAACCCGCCGGTCCTCCCCCATTGGTCCCGTTGAACCGTTCGCGCACCGCTCCCGCGACCTGTCCCGCTCGAATCGTTTGCTCGAGCACCACGGTTTCCGGCTCCGGATCGACCCCTGCTTCCTCGCGCAGCGCCTCGACGCAGCGCGCGTACTGGCGCAACGCGGCACACCGATCGCCAGACATGGCGAGTGAACTCATAAGGCTCCGGTGGCTCCGCTCCCGCGCCGGATCGCTGCTCAGCGAGAGCGTCGCATAGGCGATGGCGGCTTCGTACTCGTGGCGCGCCTGGTAGTAGTCGCATAACTTGTCGAGGACCGCGAGATACATCCGGCGGAACCGCTCTCGGTCGTAGCCGCACCACTCCACATCCCAGCCCTCGAGGAGATCACCGCGGTAGACCCGAGCGGTCTCCGCGAGGCCCCGGGCGCACTCCGGATTGAGCGCTTCGCTCCGACCACCATTGACCACCGCAAATGCCTCCTCGAACCGGGCGACGTCGGCATCCACCCCATCGTCGAACGCGAGCTCGAGCCAGTCTGATTCCGCCCGGAGCAGATGGGCCGCTCGTCCCCGACCGACGGCAACGAGTCCCGAATGGAGTTGCCAAAGGGCTTGGCGGAGGTACTTCCGAGAGTTGGGCGTGTCCTGATGACCCCAGAGCAGCTCTGCCAGGGTATCCCGGGGGTGTGCTTTGCCGCGGTGGAGCGTCAGGTAAGCGAGGAGTTCTTGAGCCTTGTGGGGGGCGTGATCGAGCAGGACTTCACTCCCCATGTGGACCGAAAACTTGCCGAAGAGGGCGATGCGGATCGCGGGTCTCATGGCGGGCTTCTTAGGGCCTGGGAGAGGCCCCCTCCTTTCCCGCCGGAGGACCACATCAAGGAACGTGCCCACACCGAGGAGCAGCGGCACAAACCAATTAAGTGATTGTGTGAGTGGGAACTATACGCCCATGAGCCTCCCTACCCTCATGGATCTCGTGCCGTGCGTGTCAACAAGACGAATGGACACTGTCGCCGGCTGCTGACGGAGGCGAGCGAGCTTGCCCCCGGTTCAGCTGTGGCGGGGTCGCGTAGGACGCGGGCCCGGGTCTGGCGTATCCTCCCCACATGCCTCATGTCTTCGAGGTCGCCCCGACCGGGCGGGCGAAGTGCCGCGGCTGCGGCCGGGCTATCGACCGCGGTGAGCTGCGCTTTGGCGAGCGCCTGCCGAATCCATACGGCGAAGGCGAAATGACGCTGTGGTTTCACCCTCCGTGCGCGGCGTTCAAGCGTCCGGAGCCATTCCTCGAAGCGCTCGCCGGAGCGCCGGACGGTCTGTCCGGCCGGGATGCCTTGGAACGTGCCGCGCGCGGGACGCTGGCGCACCGGCGTCTGCGGCGGGTCGACGGCGCCGAGCGGGCGTCGAGCGGACAGGCCAAGTGCCGGAGCTGCCGTAACCCCATCGAACGCGGGAGTTGGCGGATCCGCCTCGCGTTCTATGAAGAGGGGCGATTCTCACCGGGAGGCTTCATCCATCTCGCATGCCACCCGGCCTACTTCGAAGGCCACGATGTCCTGGACGCCATGCTCCATTTCGGCTCCGATCTGGGGCAAAGTGAGCGCGACGATCTGATGCGTTCCTATCGGGCGATCCCGCCCGTGCCATCTTGATCGCTGGGGGAAGCTCGGCCCGCATGACCTAGCACAAGCAATCCACCGCAGTGGTAGGCGCTAGCAGCCAGCGTCACGTCAGCCTCGTCAGCCTTGTGTGACCGTCTGAAGGCCGCGCTGGAGAAAGTCGCGCTCACGCGCGTTGTCGGTGCGGGCGATCGCCGCCTTGTACGCCAGCGCCGCTTCGTCGTTTCGGCCGACGCGCCGGAGCAGGTCGGCGCGGATCGCGTGGAACAAGTGAAAGCCATCCAGATCGCGGCCGTCGAGAAGAGAGAGCGCCGCATCGGGTCCCTGAACCTCGGCCACGGCGACCGCGCGGTTGAGGGCCACGATCGGGCTAGGCGCGATCGACAGGAGTTGGTCGTACAACTCTAGGATTTGCCGCCAGTCGGTGGCGGATGCGACGGGCGCGGCGCTGTGGACAGCGTTGATCGCCGCCTGGATCTGGTACGGGCCGGGCTGATTTCGGGCGAGAGATTGGCGGACGATGGCTTGGCCTTCGGAGATGAGCTCGCGGTCCCAGAGGCTGCGGTTCTGGTCGGCGAGCCGCACGAGGTCGCCCGAGGCCGTGGTACGGGTCGCCCGGCGCGACTCGATCAACAGCATGAGCGCCAGCAGTCCACAAACTTCCGGTTCATCCGGCATCAGCTCGGCCAGGAGTCGCCCCAGGCGGATCGCCTCGGCGCAGAGATCTTCGCGGATAAGCCGGTCGCCCGTGCTCGCCGTGTAACCCTCATTGAACACGAGGTAGACAACCGCGAGCACAGCGCGAAGGCGGCCAGGCAGGTCGGAACCGTGCGGAACACGATAAGGGATACCCGCATCGCGGATCTTGCCCTTCGCGCGAACCAGTCGCTGGGCCATCGTCGGCCCGGGCACGAGGAACGCGTGCGCGATCTCGGCGGTGGTGAGCCCACCCAGGAGCCGGAGTGTCAGGGCAACCTGCGCGCCGGTGGCGAGCGCGGGGTGGCAACAGGTGAACATCAGGCGCAATCGATCGTCGCGCACGGCGTCCTCCTCTGGCGATTCGCTGCTGGCGTGAAGCGCCACGGCCTGGGCGTGCCGGTCCCCGCGGGACGCCTCTCGGCGGAGGCGATCGATCGCCCGGTTGCGAGCCGTGGTGATGATCCATCCCGCCGGGCTCGGAGGCAGTCCGGCGGACGGCCACCGTTCCACCGCCACGGTGAACGCATCCTGAACCGCTTCCTCCGCGAGATCGATATCGCCAAAGTGGCGGACCAAGACGGCCACCGCGCGGCCGTACTCCTCGCGGAACACACGTTCGATCTCGGAGGTGTTGAGGGTCGGCACGCCCGGCGTCAGGCCTCGGCCCTGTCTCGAAACGGCCGCACTTCGATCGGGAGGGTGACCGCCCGGGCGGCCTTGCGGGCCCACTCGAGCGCCGCGTCGAGATCGGGCGCATTGATGATCCAGAAGCCGCCGATGTGCTCTTTGCCTTCGGCAAACGGGCCGTCGGTCATGAGCGTCTCGTCGCCTTGAAACCGCACCACCGTGGCCGTGCTCGAGGGGTGGAGCCCTCCGGCGAAGACCCACGCGCCGGCGGTCTTGAGCTCTCGGTTCAGGGTGTCGACGTCCAGCATCACCTTCTCCAAGACTTCGGGCGGAGGAGTACCCCCTTCGGGCTGATAGATGCTGAGCAGGTACTGCTTCATCGCATGCTCTCCTGGGCATTGGCGCCGCCGTGCGCCGTCAGCTCTGCTGGCGGTTTCTGAGCCGTCTGTTCGGCCAGGCGGTACGTCGCGATCACCACGCCCGTGGTCGTGGTCTTCGCGTCGACGAGCCGGAGCGCGGCGAATGCGCCATTGTCGGTGAAAAGACGCCGCCCCGATCCCAACACCAGCGGGTGGATCAGCAACACGTACACATCCACAAGGTTATGCCGAATCAGCGATCCTACAAGCCCCGCGCTGCCCAGTACCACTATGTCTTTCCCCGGTTCTTCCTTGAGCCGGGCCACGGCGTCCACGGCGTCGCCTTGGAGCAGCGTGGAGTTACTCCAAGGGAGCGGCTCGGTCAGCGTTGTCGATGCGACGTATTTTTGCGCGTTGTTGAGCACCTCGGTGAACGCGTTGTCCTTCCGTTTTGGCCAGACGCATAAGAAATCCTCGTAGGTACGCCTCCCGAACAACAGAGGACCGGCTTCGGCCATTCCGGCGCCCACCAGGCTGCCCATGACCGAATCCTTGTACGGCAGCGACCAGCCGCCGTGCTCGAAGCCGCCGCGGGGGTCCTCGTCGGCCCGGCCCGGTGCCTGCATTACGCCATCGAGGGTCAAGTGCGTGAACACTATGAGGTTGCGCATTCTAGCTCCCTTCTGTCGTAGTCCCGTCGAAGCGCGGCGAACCCGGCTTCTCACGCTCTATACGAACGGAGTTCGATCGGATCGACACTGGGAGCCAATTTATTTTCAGAGGGCTGAGGAGCGGGCCGGCGGGAACCCCGCGGCGGTGAGGGCTTTCTGGATAGCCATGAACAGACAGGGAGAATCCGTCACGACGACATGGAACGCCCAGCCGGGCGCCGCAGCCTTCGCATAGAGATAGTCGAACGTAGCCGCTTCCCGACTGACGCGGGCGAACTGAAGGGCTGTTCCGCCGACTCCGGCGTCCGGCGTGCTACTCGGTCGTCTTGCCGGCAAAATGTTCCTCGGCGGCCTCCGCATCGGCTTTCGTGACCTGTACGGTGCCATCAGCATGCTCGGGAGGCGCATAGAGCGTGTAAAGCTTCAGCGGCTCTCTCCCGGTGTTCTTGATGTTGTGCCGCGCGCCCGCAGGGACAATAATCGCTACATTATCCTCGATCTTCGTCCTCGTGCCATCGATCCAGACCTCGCCTTTGCCCTTCTCCACGCGAAAGAACTGGTCGCGATCGGGGTGCACCTCGCTGCCAATCTCCTCGCCGACTCGAAGCGCCATTAACACCAGCTGCATGTTTCTGCCCGTGTAGAGCACACGCCGGAAGTCCGAGTTCTTCTCGGTCCTCTTTTCGATTTCCTCGACGAAGCCTTTCATGGAACCCTCCCGTGCGAGCGACAAATCCTAGAACTCGACGATGGATGCAACCTCGAGGTTGTTCTCGACGCCCAAGACGCCAGGCGCTGACCATGCGGCCCGGCCAGCTTCGAATTTCTCATCCATGGAACGGACCGTACCGTGCAAGGTTACCCGTCCATCATGCGCATCGACGCCGATCTTGTCCGCATCGAGCACCGCGTTCCGCTCCAGGGCAGCCCGGATCTTGCCCTTGACGTCCGAAGCGGAAACCCGTGGCTTGATCGTGATCTGGTTGGAAATGCCCCTCACACCAAGGAGATGGCGCACGGACTCTTCGGCCGCCGTCTTCTGGAACTGCCACTGCATGTCCCCCTTCAGGGTGACCCATCCCCCGTCCACGGCCACTTTGATTTTGCCGCGCGGGAGGAACACGTGCCACTGCAGCGCGTTCACGGCTGCGGCCGCGATGTCGGCATCCGTACGCGTGCTGCTGCTGGGTAGCCTGATGTCGATTTCGTTCGCCACAGCCCTGACGCCAAGGACGCGCTGAGCCGCCCGCTCCGCCGCCGACTTCTCGGCGTACGAGCCCACCACTCCAGCCAATGTCACAATCCCATCCTTGACGATGACGCCGATATCCGCCTCATTCACGCTCGGCTCCCACTTCAACTCATCCACCACTTGCTTCTGGAGATCCACTGCCATCTTTGACCTCGTGTCCGTCTTCATGGCCCTTCCTCCTTTGTCGTCCGCGACACCTTCCACCAATCTTGTCGGGACCGCCGCCTTGGTCCACAGGGCACGAAGTGTGCCTCTTACCTTCACGGGTCGCACATCCCCGAGCTTCTCTCCTGGATGCAGGTTACGCCACCGCACAGGGATCGTGGCCCGCAGCGGGGAGCGGCGGATGCTGACAGGTTGACAGAGTCTCTCCCATCGGTGTCAGGACGGGGTTGGCCCCGGGTCCAATGGCTCTGCCGAAGGTCAGAGCCCGAACGGGTAGGTTTCCGGAACCTCTCTCGACCACCGCCCGGTTTCGAGGGGCTGGACCGCGCGGGTCTCGTCGAACCAGACGATTTCATCAAATTGGTGGGGCAAGCTCGCGTAGAAATAGTGGCTCGCCAGCTCGGTCTCGGGTCGGTACACGACTCCGATCGCGCGCTCGAGGCGAGGAGAAAGCAACTCTTCGCGAACGTCCGAACGTTTTGGAGCGCGCAGATGCAGGGTGAATGCGGGTACGTCCGACTCGTGGAAGAGGCGTTCATAACTTCCCTCTTGCGCGGGGCGGATCGTCATCCGCTGCATGGGCTCATCCCAGTCGGACGCCGCCCCGACCGTGCCATGATCGGTGCCGAACCCCAAGATGTACGCGCCATTGCCAAACTCTCCACGGCAGAGCTGCCCAACGTTCAGCTCGCCCCGCGCGCCCATTTCCGTTGCAGCGGCATTTCCCACGTGCGAATTGTGCTCCCACACGACCCCCTTGGCATCGGGGCCGTAGAAGTCGAATAGGGCCTGCAGCGTCTCGAACATGTGCGTATCGCGCAGATTCCAGGAGGCCGCCGAGCCGTAGTACATCGCGCGGTAGTAGGCCTCGGCATTCGCCACGACGTGCGCGTTTCGGGCCGCGTCGAAGAACCGCTCTCCGTCCATCCGGCCGTATTCGAGGCGGCCCTCGAGAAGTTCCCGAAGCATGGCAATGACGGCCCCTTCCGAGCTTTCGTACCGGCCCGCGAGGACGGCCCGTCCATAGGCTGCCGGGTCCTTCTGCCACGGAGTGAGCGTGCCGTAGCGGGCTCGGGCCACGCGGGCGGCGTCCGGGTCCACGTCGTCGAGATAGGCAAGGACGGCCGCGATCGACGTGAACATGCTGTAGAGGTCAAGTCCATGAAACCCGGCCCGCACTCGCCGGGTCGCGTTCCGCGAGCGGAGCCAAACGACAAAGGCGTCGACTTCCTCGTTGCGCCACATCCACGTCGGAAATCTGGAGAACGGCCTGAAGTCCACCGTGGGCCGACGGGAATCGTCCAACACGTAGTCGTTGATCCTCGCGGCGTCGGGCCAGTCTGCCTCGACCGCGACGAAGGTGAAGCCCAGCCGCTCGATAAGCGCCTTCGTAATGCGTGCGCGCATTCGGTAGAACTCGCTGGTTCCGTGCGTCGATTCTCCGAGAAGAACGACCCGGGCGTCCCCGATCCGGTCGAGGAGCGCCTCCACCGGTGCAGAATCCGGGTCGTCGATCGGCTCGGCGGTCTCTCGGACGAGCCTCGCGATCCCTCTCGCTCCGGTCGACGCCTTTGGCGCACGGATGGGACCGGCATCCTCGGGCCATCCTTGCTCTCCAACGAGAGGCACGAAGCGGACGCCCATGATTGGCTCTCGGCGGAAGCGTTGGTTGCCTTCCCGAACCACGCGCACGAGCTCCTGGGAGAATTCGTCCGGCCCGACGGGAATGACCAGGCGGCCGCTCGGCGATAACTGGGACAGAAGCGCCTCCGGTACGTCCGGTCCGCCGGCCGCGACCGCGATGGCGTCGTACGGCGCATGCTCGGGCCAGCCGAGCGTGCCGTCGCCGCAGAGCACGTGCACATTTCGGTACCCGAGCCGCGCGAGCCTCTCCCGGGCCTCCTCGGCGAGCGGCGCGAGCCGTTCGACGGTGAACACCTCTTTCGCGAGCTGGCCGAGGATGGCAGCCGCATAGCCGGACCCGGTGCCGATTTCCAGGACACGCTCAGGTCCCCGCAGGGCCAGTGCTTCAACCGTGACCGCTACGATGTACGGCTGAGAGATCGTTTGACCGGCGGCGATGGGCAGTGGCGTGTCCCGGTAGGCGAACTCAGCCAGTTCCGGGGGGAGAAACGCCTCGCGTGGGACGGCCCGGAAGGCTTCCAGGACCCGAGGATCGGATATCCCGCGGCCGGCGAGCTGTTGCTTCACCATTTGCTCACGTTCCTGGAGCGAGATGGCCGTCCCTCCTTCCCGTCTGGGTTCCTGCATCGAGCCCGAAGAGCCTCTCCGCGGATTCGCGGACCCGTACGAATCGATCGTCCTGGGGCTCCTCCGGACAGGCGATCTCCAAGATCATCCACCCTTCGTATTCGGCTCGACGAAGGCTCTCGATAATCTCGTCCCACTGGATCACGCCCTCACCTGGAGGAAGGTGGTCATCGAACGACCCCCGGTTGTCGCACACGTGTACATGGAGCAATCGCGGCCCCGCTACCTTCAGGAATTCATTCCAGTTCCCCCCGAGACAGGTGTGCGACGTGTCGAGACACACACCGGCGGAGCCGTCCACGCGCTGTAGGAGCCAGGCAAATTCCTGCGGTGCCCCTCCGATCAGGTGCGGAAGCGGACTTTCGATCGCGAGCCGCAAACCCATCCTCTCGCACGATTGGGCTAGGATGGCCAGGGAGCCCGCGCTGGCCTCGAGACGACGCCCCACGTCTTCCGAATTGCGGGGAACATCGGTGGGATGCACCACCACCACCGAGCCTCCCAGCTCTTGTAGCACCGCCGCCGCCTGGAGAATCCCGCCGATGGCAGAGCTTCGGTGATGCGGGTTGGGATCTGAAAGGTCGAGGATCCCCCCGAAGGGCGCGTGAATGGAGACCGCATTGATCCCGGTCAGGCGCAGCAGCTTCTCCACCGCCTGCACTTGCTCCCGCCGCCATGGATCGAAATGCTTGGGAGGAGTCCCGATCTCGACCGCCCGAAATCCGCAACGCGCGATGGTCTGGAGCACGTCGAGAATGGGCCGCTCCACACATCCGCCGGTGGCGATCCCCATTCGCCAGCTCACCGCGGGCCTCGTGCCAGAAGCCGGTCCCGGTCCTCGGCTAACTCGTGGCCACAAAATCCGCCAGGGCACATCCCCTTCTCCTGGGTCGACAGGCAGTTGAAGTCGGTCATTCCGTCCAAGCCGGTCGCGATCATCCCGGCGAAGGACCGCACGTAGACCTCCGCGCGCCACCCGGGATGCTTCCGCCTCCAGTGATCGCCCCATCCGAAGTCACCCTCATACAGCCTCTGGATCAGCTCCGCGATCCGGCGCGGACGCCAATCGCGGCTGAGTAGAGAGCGCGTCAGGTTTTGCAGGTACTCCGGGCGGAGGAGAAGGTCATTGGGAGTTTCGAGACACGCCGCGACGCATGGCGGGACGGTACCCCTCCCCAGCTGGTCCACTTCTTTGGAGTCGACGGCCTCTTCAGCCCCTTCCGTGTAGAACTCCCTATGGCACTGAGCGAGAGGCGAACCTAGATAATCGTCCACAAGCCGGGAGACCCCATCGGCGGCATTCGGAATCGACGCGGCCCGACTCGGCGCGAGACGCGCCGCTCGAGCCGGATTGCGGCTCGTTTCGAGCGACGTGAGCAGGGGTGCGCCCTGACGGGGAATCGACGCGATCAGAGCCTCCCGGCCGGCCCCATGCACGCTGCTTGATTTCTCGAGATCGAGATGCTTCTGATAGGTACTGAAAGCGGCGCGCGCATGTCGCACGTCGAGTGGATAGGTGATGTGGGACAGATCGAGCGAGACGCATTCGCGTCCGTTAAGACCCGAGCCAACCACCGTCGCGTTGAGCACCACGGGAATCTCGCAGGCGAGCGCGGCCCGCCGGAGGATCATTTGGGCGAAGTGCTCCAACACCATGCCGAGACCCATGCTCGCTCTCGCGTGTCGTTCGTCGATGAACGCTCCGGTCCCAGCCGACACCCTCGTTCCATGACTCGCGAACCAAGACGGCGTTCCGGGCGCGATCGCCGCGAGCTTCTCGAATGCCTCATCACCGATCGGCACCCTCCCCGTGAAGTGATACCCTTCGCCCGTCATCAGATCCAGGATGTTGAGCTTGAACTTTTCGATGACATGCCGAACGGCCCGATATACGGGCTCGAGCTTGTAAAAGGTCTCGATGGGATGAACGATGGGCTCCGCGGGGCGGTCGGGGTTCAGATAATCGATGTCGAGATGGAACAGAAGATTTGACGTGTCCCAGAGGGAGCGCGAGACGTCCAGGCCTTGGTCGAGAAGGCGGTCGAGCTCGCCCGGGGGGTAGAACGGCGCACGCTCCCACGCGCAGCCACAACGAGCTTTTTTGGCGGCGATAAAGACACATCCGAAGGCGGACCCACCTTCGAGCCCACAGTATTCACGGATCCGTTCTCGGACGCCCGGTTGTTGATAGTACTCCGCAGCGGTGAGGGTGACCTCTTTGTGACGAGGGCCGATCTTCATCACGCCGGGATCCGCTTCACCACAACGATGCGCGCGTCCAACCCAGCGACGCCGCGCAGGAGTCGACAGATGGGAGATACTTCCAGCGCCTCCTCCAAGAGTCTCTCGGCTCGAGACGAGTCCTGCTCATCTCCCACGACGACGCAAGGGGAGAGGATTAGCTCGGGCGCCCGGTCGGGCGAAGTGAAGACAGATTCTCCGCTCGAGACATAGCCCAAGATCGGGAGATCCTCCTTTTCCGTCAGGCGGAGGAACTCGACCATCAGGGAGGACTGTGCGGCCAGAGAAAGCAGGCGCCCCGGCGTCCACGGCCCCGATTCGCCGATTTCTAGGGTCTCTCCGCCGGGCGTCTCCGCGGTCCCGAATCGCTCCATGTCCCAAACCAACTCACACCGGCATGCATCTCGATTGCTCATTGCTCATTCCCCTTCCTTGGCGTGCCGAAGTGGTCACAGGTTGAACATGAAGTGGGCATGCCAGCCTCCTTCGCTGGGCTCGAGGACGAATTCATTGAGTGCAACACCCTTGACGTCGGCACGCCGATCCGTACGTCCCGGTGTGACCCGCCCTCCATGCAGCCGGGCGGCAAGGTGGTACGGCCCAACGCCGCTGAGCTGGACATCGCAGCGGCCATACACCTCCGTGTCCCGGTCCCTCAGATAGATCAACTCGGAGAGCCAGTCGAAAAAGAGCTGATCCATGGTCGGAGCCTCAAGCGCGATGAACCGAGCCACGGATTCCGGGACCGTGCGAGGATCCACAGTGATCTCCGCAAGCGCACGTGCGGACGTCTCGAACACGTCGGTCAGATCCCGCGCCGAAAGGTCAACCGCGCAGTCCGCGAGCGCCATCTCCTCTACGATCTGGAAGCTTCCCATGGTGGCGTTTCTCCTCGGCCCTCAGTTCGTAGTGCACCTTCCCTATCCAACAACTCGCCGGCCTCCCGACGGGGGATCCCAGACGGCCTCGAGGGCGCCTTCCGATGTCGTCCAGGTGAAGCGGGTCCGCCCACCGAAGGCCTTCCTCAATTCGCTGGCAATTCGGTGCGCGAGCTTCTGCGACGTCGTAAGAACTTCGAGGCCCGAACGCGTGCGTTCGATGCTAACCGTCCGACGCTCTGGCTGCGTGTATCCTGCACGCCGCTCTACGTTCCGAATGCGCCGCCTGACCGCAGCCTCCATCGCGGGATCGAGCGACCGGGTCGTACGGACCCTGCCGAAATACTCCATGTCCGCCACCTGAAGGCATGCTGGGCACACCGTCCACGCCACTCCGACCGGTGACGTCCGCCGCGTGCGTTCGCCGGCCCGCCACGTCTTTCGCCGATAAACAGCCCCGCAGCGTTCGCACATCGTGGGTTCCCGGGAAACGTGTGTCCGCCTCACGACAGGGCGGCGGCTTGCGAGGGTTCCACGCGGAGTTGCGTGCATGGCGTTCGCGCGAGACCTGAAGGGAATCGTTCGAGTTTTCATGATTTCTGCTCCCGGTTCGTGGGGTGGTCAGACCGCGGAGGGTTGAGACTGCATCCTCCATGCCACGTGACCGGTATCGTAGTGAGCCGGCCGCGTCGACGCGCGGGGCGGCTATCGGGTTGCCATGCAACGACCGCGCGAGGAGCGAAATGCCAAAGCCGACCCGTGAGGGCTAAATCGAGCGGCTCCGAGGGGGCTCACCGATGTCATTCTGTCAGGCGGGCTGACTTGCCGGGTCGATCGGGAGGGAACGCTTCAGCAGATCGGATACCGTTGTCCCCCGCCATCCCCGTCGGGTCGTCTCCTCTAGAATGACCTCCAACGCTTCCACCGTCTGGCTGCGGTCCGCGGGGCCCAGGGGACTTCCATCGTGCAAGATCAGGATGGATCCCGGACGGAGTCGCGACAGCACCCGCCGGACGATCCGCGCGACTCCCGGTCGGTGCGCGTCCTCGGGATAGACGTCCCCCAACACGGGCTCATAACCCAAGTGCCGGACGAACCGTGCCTGGCCCGGAGACATGAAACCGAATGGAGGTCGGTAAAGGCGCGGACGGTTGCCGGTGGCCGCCTCGACCTCCTCCGCGCAACGAAGCACCTGGTTTCGTATCCCCCCGGGCAACAAGAGTGGGAGAGGCCAATGGGAGTCCCCGTGCAGCGCGGGCTCGTGCCCCTCCCGAGCGGTGCGCCTCGCGAGGTCTTGGTGCCGGCGGATATTCCCTCCGAGCATGAAGAAGGTGCCGCGGGCGTCGTGGCGCGCGAGGAGGTCGAGAAGAGAGCCTGTCGCACGGGGGTTGGGTCCGTCGTCGAACGTGAGCGCGAACCGGTCCGCCACGCCCTCGGCGCGGCAGAGCAGGTGCCCGCGCGCCCAGCCAGAGAACTGCCGTGTGTGGAGGAGAGTCACGACAGAAGCTCGACCTGCGCGCGGAGGGACTCCCGCACGCGGCGCGCGCGCTGAACCAGCCGACCGTGACGCCGCGAGATCCTCGCGATGCGCCATCGGTCGCATTCGAGTCGCGCCCGCCGCACCCATCCTATGGCGACCACGCCGAGCAGCCCAGACACCAGCAGGAGCGGCAGAATCCATAGGCGAGGGATATCGGTCCCGACGAGGAAGGCGGCTTCGGCACCGTACGTCAGAGAGAGGAACAATGAGCCGGACGCGATCCTCGCGAATGCGACGCGGCTCGGCTGAGAAGCGTAGTGCTGGGTGGCCAAGCGGGTCAGCGCCAGTGCTGCGGCGTGAACCGCGAGTCCGGCCAGCGCCGGGACCAGGCCCGCCAGGACGGCGGCCATGGCGGTCGCAAGCCTTTTGCGCGACCGTTCGCCGAGCGCGGACTCGCGGACGTCCAGCGCGAGACACATCCGCTCGAACGAGCGGGCGCTGCGCTCCAGCCGCGCGAAGTCCCTGGGGCTCTTCCGCGCCAGCTCAGCGAGGGATTTCGCGAGCCGCCTTGCGGACTCCAGGTCGAGAGGCTCCCCGTTCGCCGTTGCGAGGGGCTCCAGGACGGAGAAAAGCATCGCGTGCTGTCGGTCCGCGATCCCGACCACGTGCCCGCGCATCGCCTCGGTCAGGCGTTCGGTCAGCAGGCGCGCCGCTTGTTCCGGTTCCCCGACGCCCGGGCCGCACAATTCTGCCGTGCCGATTCCTTCACCCACGCTCACCGTAACATCGCTGCGGAAAGCCCTCCGGTCGGAGTAGTAGATGCCGACCGGTACGATGGTCAGTGGCCGCCGCGAGCCGTCCTGACCGGCGTAGGACAGCGCGAGCCGAGCGGCTCCGTGCTTGAGTGGCAGCAAGCCGCGATCGACCTGACTGATCCCCTCCGGGAAGATCGCCACGCATTCCCCCCGATCGAACAGGGTCTCGCATCGACGGAAGGTCCCGGCATTTCGCGCAATGGCGTCGGCGCGGTCCTCCAGGCTCGAAAGGGGGAGCGCACCGAACATTCGAAGGAGCACCTTCCGGGGCCAGGGCCAAAATTGATCGTCCTTTGCCAAGAAATGCAGCCTCCGCCCCAGCACCGCGTCCAGCAGGAGGACGTCGGTCCATGTGGAAGGATGGTTCGCGACGACGAGAACGGCTCCGACCCGCGGAAGCGTGTGGTCTCGAAGTGCCCGCACACGCCTAAAGTTCGCGGCAAGCGCGAGCCGCATCACCGGAACCATCGCGAGGTAGAACCCCATCGCGGTCTGCACCTTCACGGCCCTGAGCATGCGGCGCACGCGTCCTCCCTCGACCGCGAGACCGAGACGAGTCGTGGGCCGTCTCGGCCCTGCCAATGCGTCATCTCCCATGTCGATTTGGCAAGCCGGCCGGCGACATAGGTCTCGCCGGCGAGGATTCGAGGTCCAACCGATCACCGCTCCTAGCTGCGCCATAGCGACTTCTGTTCGTCGAGTCAAATTGATCGCCCGCTCCCTCAACCCCCCGTGGCACGGATCGTGCCTGAACAACCAAACGAGAGAGCTCGAATGGAGCGTCGTGCGAGGGTGTCATGGGTATGCTGCTGGGCGTACCGCGTCCGTCTTCCAGGTCCTTGAAACGCACCCGGCAGATCGGCCGCGTGTTGGCCGGGCACGGACTCGAGTCGATCGCCGACATGGCGGGGCTGCGGCGCTTCGTTCCTCGGTTTCGTCGCACTCCGAGCGAGGTCGCTCCGCTCACCCAGTCGCAGCGCGTGCGCGTGGCTCTCGGCGAGCTGGGCGCGACGTTCATCAAGCTTGGCCAGATGCTGAGCACGCGCGCCGATCTGCTTCCCCTGGATCTCATCGCGGAGCTATCGAAACTGCAAGACGCAGCCCCACCGGTCCCCTTCCAGGACATCCAACGCACCGTGCGCGAGGAATTGCGCCGCTTGGCCGTGGCGCCGTTCCTGTCCTTCGAAGCGAGGCCCATTGCCTCGGCCTCCATCGGGCAGGTGCACGCCGCGGTGCTCCTCGACGGCACGCCGGTGATCGTCAAGGTGCGCCGCCCCGAGGTCGTCGAGCAGGTGGAGCGCGACCTTGAAATCCTTCGTGGAATCGTCGCGTGGATGCAAGTCCACACCCCTCTGGGGCGCGATTATGAGCTGAGTGAGCTGGCGGACGAGTTCGCCTACACAATCCGCGGCGAGCTGGACTACGTGCTCGAGGCACAGAACGCTACGCGCCTGCGACGGGCGTTCGAGGGAGACCGTCGCGTATGGATTCCGCGCGTTTACGACGAGTACACCACGAGTCGCATGCTCACGGAGGAGCGCGTGGGGGGAGTGAAGATCTCCGATCTGGCGACGTTGGATCGCCTCGGCATCCCGCGACGCACGGTCGCGGAGAACGCCGTTGAGATCTTCCTGCGGGAGGTCCTGGAGTTCGGCTTCTTCCACGCGGACCCGCATCCTGGGAACTTCTTCGTGCAGTCCGACGGTTCCCTCGCGGTCGTGGATTTCGGCATGGTCGGTCGAATCAACGACGAAACGCACCGGCATCTGCTCCGGGCGGTCCTTGCGGCGGGACGTCAGGACGCCGAGGAGCTGGCCGAGGCGATGTACGCGCTTGGGGTGGCAAGTCCCCGAGCAAGGCGCGCCGCCTTTCAGAGGGATTTGGAGCATCTGATGGGCTCCTTTGCTGGCCGCACGCTTCGCGATCTGAGCGCCGCGTCCGTTACGGGCGAGATCGTCCGGATCGCCTTCCGGCACAAGCTCCAACTTCCGAGCGCACTGGCGTTGCTGCTCCGCGTCGTGACCATGAGCGAGGGGATCGGTCTCAAGCTCGACCCTGAGTTTCGCTATCTCGAATATGCCGGCCCGATTGTCGCACGCGCCTGGCGCCGGCGCCGGACGTTCGGGGTCGTGGCGAAACGCGCGAGCCGGGTGGCTTCGGACGCGGCGGAGCTTGGCCTGGACTTGCCCCGGCGGCTCACGCGCCTCTTGGCTCGGATTGAGCGAGGCGAGATCGCTCTGAGCATCGCGCATCAGGGGATCGAGAGCTTCACGCGAGAATTCCAGGGCATGACGAACCGACTCGCGCTCTCGATCATCCTGGGATCGTCGGTGGTAGCGCTTGGCCTGGCTGTCGGGATCCGGAACGTACCTCAGTTGGGATCGATGGTCGGCTGGCTGTTCAAGCTCGGGCTTGTGTTCTCACTGGCCTTCGGCGCCTCGGTGCTCTGGGGGATCTGGAGGGCGGGAAGGCGCTGAAGACCCGTCCTCGTCCAACTGCCTCCTCACGGCGGCATTGGCCCCTAGGGGGATCGCCGTGTGTGCGGCGCGGCGGCCGCTCCCTCCAGGTGGAGGCCAACCCCATGGCGGACTTGGTCGAGTTGGATCTTCTGAAGGTGCAGGAGGCTCGCAATCTCTTCAACCGATTCGGCCAGTTTTCGCAACTCCTCATACAACTGAGCATCCTGGCTCTTCGCCTTCGCGGCGGCCCGACCAGAGAAGAAACGCCGCGCTTCTTCCAGCTTCTCGCGCATCGACGGGTTCACGACGTTGCCGGTCATGGCACCCCTCCTCATTGGTGAGATTGATTCACGCTCCATGACGCCTTCGCCTTCAGGCGCTATTCATTTGCGCATGGACGACCCTTGCACGTGCCATGCCGGGTCCAGCCGGGGACACAAGTCAAAGCACGGCAAGGGCTCCCTCGCCCTCAAGCCGCCGTCCGGGGTGTCCAGCCGGCTGACGAAGCGATACAACGCATGACAGGAAGGCAGTCGAATCTCGGCCGTCTGAGGCGGCCCACATGACACACAGTCCGGCAAACTCCTGAATTCGCGCGCCTTGAGATGGAGTATTCCCTCCACTTTCATCGGCACAGGAACTGCATTCGTCGCGAGCAGGGCTCGGAGGGAACTGAGTTGGCTTCTCATCGTTGGGCGATCATTCTGGCCGCCGGCGACGGCGCGCGAGTGCGGACGTTGACAAGGGATGGTGCGGGAGTCGCGCTGCCCAAGCAGTTCTGGTCGCCAGGAAGCGCGGGACCGATGATCCGTTGGACGCTCCGGCGCGCCGGCCGACTCACGTGCAGCTCGCGCATCGTTACGGTGGTGGCCGCGCAACATCGCGCCCTTTGGAACGCCGCTCTTCCGGCAGAAGCGCTCGCCAGCGTCGTGGTGCAGCCGGAAAACCGCGGCACGGGGACGGGTGTTCTCCTTCCCCTCTTGCACGTTCTGCGGCGGAATCGGGATGCAAGAATCGCCGTCCTGCCCGCGGATCATGCCGTCGAGGATGAAGATGTCCTCACCCGCGCCCTCGAGCGCGCGTTCGATCTCGTGGAGCGAGGCGTGCCTGTCATTCTCTTGGGAATGACCCCCGAGCTGCCGGATCCGAGCTACGGGTGGATCGTGAGCGGCAACGCCGACGCGGGCGGCTCGAGGCCCGTCCTCTCGTTCCACGAGAAGCCGGATGCGCCGTTCGCTCGCGAGCTGTACCTTGGGGGCGCGCACTGGAGCACCTTCATACTCGTGGCGCGGGCTAGGGCGCTCCTATCGATCTACGAATACGTCGCCCCCTTCTTGATCCGTTCCCTCGTACGGGCCTTCGTCCCGGCAGTGTGGAAGCGGGGCAACGGCTGGGATCCCGACACTCTGAAGAGCGTCTACGCAGGACTGCCTCACTTGGACCTTTCGCGCGATCTGCTCCAGAGGGTCCCAACCGGGCTGCGCATGCTCCCAGTCCCACCCTGCGGCTGGACGGATCTGGGAACCCCGGATCGGATCGAGCGCTGGATGCGGAGCCGACGGGCTAACTTACTGGAGGCCGCGGTGCCTGTCGCCTGACGGCGGTGGGACGGAAGGGCCCTGGTCCTCGTGGACGCAGGTTGCTACCGGACAGCCTCGGGCTCCGGCTCGAGCTCCTTCAACTTCCGGTAAAGGTTCCGCTCGCTGATCCCGAGGATCTGGGCCGCGTTGTGACGGTGCCCGCCACATTCTTCCAGGACCTGTCGAATATAGCTTCGCTCGGCCTCCGCGAGGGTCGGCCGGGATGTTCCGCTCCGCACCGCTGAATGCGCCTGTGGAAGGCGCATTCCAATCGGCAGGTGCTCGGGAAGAAGCATCTCACCGTCACAGAGAATCAGCGCCCTCTCGATCACGTTCTGGAGTTCTCTCGCGTTTCCGGGCCACGCGTAAGCCTCGAGGACCCGCATTGCCTCGGGCGAAACGTGGGCGTCCCGCTTTCCGACGACCCCGCTCGAGCGTATGAAGTGTTCCACGAGCTGGGCGATGTCCTCGCGCCGCTCCCGGAGCGGGGGAATCGGGATCGAAAAGACGTTCAGCCGGTAGTAAAGATCCTCGCGGAATGCGCCCGCTCGCATCATCGCCTCGAGGTCCCGATTCGTGGCTGCGATCACACGCACGTCGACGCTGACGTCGGTCGTCCCACCCACGTGGCGGAACACCCCGGTCTCGAGCACTCGCAGGAGCTTGACTTGTAACGGTAGCGTGACCTCGCCGATCTCGTCGAGGAAGATCGTGCCGCGGTCGGCGACTTCGAAGAGCCCGTGCTTCAGGCGCACCGCGCCCGTGTAGGCCCCCTTTTCGTGCCCAAAAAGCTCACTCTGAAGCAGATTCTCATGAAGCGACGCGCAGTCGACCACGACGAACGGGCGTCCGGCGCGCCGGCTTGCCCGATGCACGGCGCGCGCGACCAACTCCTTCCCCACCCCACTCTCGCCTCCGATGAGCACCGTCGAGTCTGTCCCGGCGACGCGGTCGATCAGGCGCGTGACCTCACGCAACGCAGCTGTTGTTCCGACAATTCGATCGCTGGGCTTCAGGCGATCGACGTCTCGCTGGAGGGCCAGATTCTCGCGCGCGAGGGACTGCACGCGAACCGCCTTCGCCAAGACCGCTTCGATTTCGCCAAGCTTGCAGGGCTTTATCAAGAAATCGAATGCACCCTGCTTCATGGCGAGGATCGCTCCCTCCACCGTTCCGAACGCGGTGAGCACGACCACTTGGACCGCCGGGTGAGACACGTGCAGCTCCCGGAGCAGATCGAGTCCGTTTCCATCGGGGAGGCGGAGGTCCAGCAGGACGACATCGAAGGTCTTCTTGGCGAGAAGCAGACGCGCCTCCGCGAGAGTGCGGGAGGTATCGAGCGCGTACCCTAGATGAGACAGCTCCTCTGAGGTGATCTCGCGAAATGACTCCTCGTCATCGACGAGGAGAACTCGTGCCTTGGCCATGTCTATCTCCGCGACCTGACGGGAAGCTCCACAGTGAAGCGGGCGCCGTGCGGCTCGACGTTTTGGACCTGGATCGAGCCGCCATGCTGCCGGACGATACTCTGGGATATCGAAAGACCGAGGCCGGTTCCCTCTCCAGGAGGTTTGGTCGTGTAGAACGGATCCCAGATTCGGAGCAGCAGATGGCCCGGGATTCCTGGCCCCGTATCCTCCACTTCGATGATGATGGCCCCGTCGCGTCCGCGCGTGCGCACGGTCAGCGTGCCGCCGTCAGACATCGATTGCACCGCGTTCAGCATGAGATTCATGCAGACGCTGTGCACTCCGCCGCCGCGCGCCCAGATCGGCGCGAGGGCGCGATCGAGATCGAGGGCGGTTTGAATTTGCTGCACGGTCATCTGATAGCGGAGGAGCCCAGCCATCTCCTCGACCGCAGAATTCACGTCGAGCCAGCCCGGCACCTCGGGATCGGGCCGCGCCAGGAGCATCATCCTGTCGGTGATATCGCGAACGCGATTGGTCTCCCGCTCCAGGATGTCCAGGATGCGGTTCGCGTTCGCCATGGAATCCAAGCGCGATCCCTCCGGTGCTCGGAGGAGCGTGCGCCGGAGGGCCTCTACCCCTGCGAGAACAGAAGCCAATGGGTTCATGATTTCATGCGCCACCCCTGCCGCCAGGACGCCGAGGGAGGCCAGGCGTTCCCTGTGGTGGAGTTGGCGTTCGGAATACGGGTCTTCGGAGAGCGTCACGACTGGCTGGGGGAGAACCGCGGCTTCGATGGACGCGCCTTCGTCGGGCGCAACGGTTGGCTGACTCGGTATATGCATAGGGCGTTTCCCCTCGCTGACAGAATGGCAGAAACGCCCAGAGCGGTTCTAGGGTACTAAAGTATCACTGCACGGGCTGCGCGAGTTCACCTCGGTGTCAGACGGCGTTACCAGAGCGTGCCGAAGCTCACCCCCAGGGAATAGGCAAGAAAGGCAATGAGCGTGCTCGCCTGCGCCGGGATGATGTGACCCGTCGACTCCGGAGCCTCCGCGAGACGGCGGGCGGCCCATACCGAAAAGGGCAGCCCTGCTGCGCCGAGCCAGACCGTCCGCGGCAAGCCCAGCGCCGGCAGGAGCGTGAGGAGCGCGTAGGCGACGGCCACCAGAACGGCGTACACGCGGCTCGCCGCCTGGCGCCCGAGCCGCACGACCAGCGTTCGCTTTCCTCCGCCGCGATCGGCTCGGTAGTCCGGGAACTCGTTGATCCAAAGAAACGCGCCGATCAGGATCCCCAGAGGCAGGGACGCCAAAAGGACTGGCCCGCTCCATTCGCGGCGTTGGACCAGATAGGTGCCGCATGCGATCAGCGGCCCATAGGTGGTGGCGACGGCGATCTCGCCTAGGCCTCGGTAGCTCAGTCGCACCGGGGCCGCGTGGTAGAAATACGCTAGACCGACCCCGACGATCCCAAGCCAGAGCACTCCGGGGTGACGATAGACGGCCATCGCCATTCCCGCCGCGATTCCAAGTCCATAACACAGGATCGCCACGGCCGCGGTCTGCCGGTGGCTGAGGAGTCCTTCGACGAGCACCCGCTTTCCACCGGAGAAAGGGCTCCGGTCCTCCGCAGCGACCGCTTGATCCACCCCGGACTGGAAGTCGACGAGCTCGCCGGATGCATTCTTTGCCACTTCGATGCAGAAGATGCCAGCCACCGTGAGCGCCAACCATCCCCATGCCACCGGGCCATCGCGGAGCGCGAACATGGCACCGATGACCATGGACGCAACCGACGCCAGAGATATCTTGGGGTCCGCGAGACGCACAAATCCTTCGATACCACGCGCTCTCACGTCGGCCCTGGCGATCTGCTCGGCGATCATGTCCCTCCGCGGCACGGGAGAGCGTTCCGCATTCCCAGTGCTTACGCGCTCGCAACCGCCGCTGGCAAGCGGTGGGTCGATACCGCCTTCAGTGCCCTGACCACGTCCGCGAACGTGACACCATCGGCCCGGCGATCGCTCTTCTCGGCCGCGAGGGCGAGATCGTTGAGTGAGAGCACGCCTGCCAGCTTCCCATTCTTGTCGACGACCGGAAGCCTGCGTACCTGGCCTTGGACCATTCGGTCGATGGCGGTATGCACGTCATCGGTCGGTGCACAGGTCATGGGCTGCTTGCTCATGACCTCTCCCACTTGAATCGAATCGACGGAGCGATGCTTGGTCGCTGTGGCGATACAGATGTCGCGATCGGTGATCACGCCGGAGAGCCGCCCGTTATGGCTCTCGACTACCGGCACGAACCCGCAGTCGCGGCTCCACATGATCATCGCCGCATCCGTGAGGCTATCCGACGGGCTGCAGCCCCGGACATCTTGACTCATGACACCCTCAACCTTCATGGTTGGTCCTCCTTCTGAGACAGCAAAACGAGACTCTGTCACGATACCGTACATCCCCCTCAGGCTGGCAAGGCGGCGGTTTCGGTATCAGCCCCGATCCGATCGCCTTCGCGCGGTTTCCAACTCGACGACTTGATGACAAGCACGGCACAGGGTGCATGCGTCACCACGTGGGAGGCGACGCTGCCGAGCAGCAGCTTTTTCAATCCGCTTCGGCCGTGGGAGCCAACCACAACCATATCCGCACGCTCCTTCCGAGCGGCCTCTTCCAGCACGATGCGAGGGTCTCCAAGGACCGCCCGTGCCGTGGCCTTTAGGCCGGCCTTGCGAAGGCGCGCTGCCCCTCGCTCGGCGACTTCTTTGTGGTACCGCTGCTCTTCCTCGAGCAGGTCCGTAATCCCCTGTGGCGCCACCGCCTCCCCAGCTCCGAAAAACATCGGCGGAACGGCCGAGAGCACAACAAAGCTTGTCTCCTTGGGCCAGGTGGTCTCACTCACGTAGCGTAAGGCGCCATCAGAGAACGGTGACTCGTCGACGCCCAGAATCACTTTCATAGCTGGCATCCTCCGCTTTGGCTCTCCGCCTTGACGATGTGCGGAACTAGACCGTCTTGATGGGTACGACCAGTCCTTTGCCGGATTCACTCTTTGGAACCGTGATCGTAAGGACGCCATTCTTGAATAGGGCGTTCACTTTCTTCTCGTCGACAGGCATGGGAAGACGGATCGACCGCGTGAAGGTTCCGTAGGAGCGCTCGATCCGGTAGAAGCGCTCTTCCTTGGTCTTCTCTTCCTTCTTCCGCTCCCCGGAGATCGTCAGAACGTGATCCTGCAAGGAAATCTGAATCTCCTTGGGATCCATCCCCGGCACCTCCATCTTCACGAGGAACATGTCGTTCGTTTCCGAGAAGTCCAGCGGCGGATCCCATCCGCCCATGGTGGGCTCGGGCATCTCTCCCACCCACGCCTTCTCGAACAGTCGATCCATCTCGTTCCGCAGCGCCGACAGCCCGTTTCCCGGCAATAGCGTCTTCATGGCTCATTCCTCCTTCCGGTGCTGGCTCTTGATTTCATTGGCGGAAGGCCAGCGCGCATCCGAGGGGCCGTGGTCCCGAGGTATTGGGCCTTTCGTCTCAAGGGTGGGCCGCGTTCCATCCTCCCGTTCTCCGGAAGGCGATTGCGGCCCCTGGCATGAGTGCTAGGTCCGTTCCCTCGTGCGACTCACGCGCGGCTCAGACAACTCGACGCTGGCCACCGCGTGGCGATGCCACGTCATCCGCGACACCTCCTGCCGGCCCTGCCTGGACCGGCGCTAGACTTCATGGGCACGAAGTGTGCCTCTCACACAGACGGACGCACACCTCTCCGAGCCGCGCTCCCCGATGCAAGTTACGTCTCGACCTGGAGAGTGCAGCTCCGTGCGGCGAGCTTCGGATGCTGACAGGTTGACAGTTTCCCGGCCATCCATGGCAGCACTGAAGGAGTGCGGTGAGGGTCAGCGCAGGTAGTGCCCGTCCATCTCGCCGGCACGGATGCCCACCATGAGCCGATTCTCCCGCGGCGGGATGGGACAGTTGTAGTGCTCCGAGTACGCGCATGCGGGGTTGTAGCACATGTTGAAATCGAGCACGTAGAGCCCGTCGGGCCGCGGCACGGCTTCGAGGTAGCGCCCCACGCCGTAGCTCTCTTTGCCAGTCGTTGCGTCCGTGAAAAACAGCCCGAAATCCTTCTCGCCTACCCCCGGCTCGAGCAGGCGCGTGGCCTCCAGGCGACAGCGAGCGCCATTCACCTTGAAGTCGAACCACCCCACCCGGACGGCGCGCCTCTGGTTGCCGCGGGTGGAGAGGATGATGGTCGTGTCGGCTTTTGGATTGGGCGTGAGCGCCGCGACGATGTGGTAGGAGAGGTCGGGCGGGAAGTATTGAATACCCTTGTACTCCTTGTACCGCGGGCTCTGCGGATCGAACACGATGATCGCCGGGAAGCGCTGGTGCGAGAGCCGGAGCGAGAAGCGCCCCACTCTGATGCCGCTCGGCGGCAGCATTGCCGAGGTCATCTCGACGTGCTTCACCTTGAAACGGGCCCCGCGGTCGATCGTCTCGACGCGGAACGAATCCCCTACCACGGTGACACGGAGATGTCGCGGCTTGACGCCGGGATCTTCGATGCGCACGTCGTTGCTGGCAGCGCCGCCCACGATGAGCGACGAGCGGCCATCGAAGTCGCGCCGCTGGACGGTGGCGAGGTAGGAGGTCGGCGAGCTCTTCAGCCACTCCTCGGTGTCGGCGCGATCCTTGACGTAAGACCGGAGCAGCGTATCGGCCTCGGCCGCGCTGAGAGCCTGCGGTTGCTTGGCGCCCCCGCGGGTTGAGGTGTCACACCCCGCCGAGCAGGCCAGCACGCCCGCGAGCAGCAGCATCCCAAACGGAATCATGCTCCACGCACGGCGCACGTCCTCACGAATGGTCATCCTGTCGCTCCCCGGGCGATTGTGATCCTCAGCCGCCGATCATTCGGCGCCAGGCTTCGTGGATACAAGATTACACCACATCCAGCCGTTACGGCCGCAGGGTCGACAGCACGGCCAGGGCCGTGCGTACCACGCTAATCGGCACCATCGTGCACGGTGGGCGAGACCGCGGTGGTCTGCCAGTTGTATCGAGCCTTCCCTGATGGCAGCCAGCCTGGGAGGGGCATCTGCAGGTACTCGGAGAGGGCCCCGAGATAGGGTGCATACAATCGGCGCAGGTCGTGGAACCGCGCCTCGGCCTCCGCACCCTCCTGCATCGGCACCCCAGCCGCGACGAGCCATGCGCGCATGTCCGCAATTCGTTCCGGCGCGCTTCGCGCGCTGTGCTCTTCTCGCGGCCGTAGCCGGAATACCTGACTCACGTCGACGAGCGTGTGGCGGCAAATGGCGAAGGTGAGCCGCGGCTGGAAGGGATCGATTCCCTTGACCCACGTAGCCGCCAAAACGGAGGCGTCCAGAACCGCGCAGAGCGACGCGAGCCAAGACTGGTTGTCGTGCTGCGACCGGAAGAAGGCGAGGGTCGGATAGGACAGGTGGCTCTCGAGAATCTCGGCCGCCGCCAGCTCCCAATCTCGGAATAGCCGATCCAACGCGGCGCCGGGATTGCCGCTCTCAAACGCGCGCCGCAAGATCAGCGCCGCCGCGGGTGGCGATCCCGCCCACTCGTCCAGCATTGTGATGCGCGCTTCTCGCCGCGAGAAGAACTGGTAGAGGACCGGAACGTACGAGATCACCAGGGCGAGAAAGCCGAAGCCAATTCCCGCCTCCAGTACAGTGAGGAGGCGTGCGAAATGGGTCAGAGGGACGACGTCGCCAAGCCCAAGTGTGAAAAAGGTGGTCCCGCTCATGTAGAGGTCGGCTGCGATGCCGGAGAGACCTGGGGGCACGTGGAGTCGCGAACCGAGCGCCCAATGCAGCGAGGCAAACCCGACGATGAGCCCCACCGCCCAGACGCCGAAGAGGACGATCAGCGAGAGCTGCGCATAGAAGCTGAGGAACAGCTCCCGCTGATTTCGGGCCCGGATCCTTCGACCGAGGGCCCTCCAGATCTTCCAGATGCTCCGGAGAACCAGGCGAGAAAGGCGGATGTCTCCTGGAAGTCGGCGTGGGAGGAGAATGGTCTCGTAGGCGTCCCACAATACAATGGCGAGGAAGAAGAGACCGAATGCAGCTGCAAGCAGCGAACCTAGCACGCTACGCGCATCGGGAGCGCCTCACATTGGGTCAATGCCACGACCATCAGGCCATCGGAACTCGCGGACGCGCACTCAGCTCCGCAACGGGGATCAGCACGATTCTACGGCCAGATCGATTTTCCTGCTGCCCCAAGCTCCCGGAGTACCGCTGCCTTCATCTCATCATCATCGCACAATTGCCTTGCTGGGGCCGACCTCCAGATACTTCTTCAGGCGGGTACGCATCAGCCCCCATTGTCACCCCGCGGCCGGTTGCCGCTCGGCCGCGCCCGGAATGGAGTCCTTGCGAGACGTTCCTTCCTCGATTCGCCGTACCAGCCCTCTCGCCTGTCCCATCGCTCCCAAACCGACGAGCAGGTGCAGGCCGCGGATGATCCAGTGTTGCGGTCCTGGAAGGAGTTGCGCTTGGGTCATCCCAAGAAGGATGACGACCGCACCCCAGACGAACGCGAGCGCGATGAGGCCCGCGGGCACGCGCGCCCGAATGGCCAGCGCGGCGACCGCCCATAGAGCCAGAACGAAGAGAAATCCAAAGACCATGTGGAGAGGAATGAGGGTCTGTAAGAGTCCGCTCCAGAAGAGGATGCCCAAGACAACCTGAATCAGCCCCGTGATTCCGACCACCATCCCAAACGCTTTCGCTGCTCTCATGTCAGGGATCTCCTTTGTGTCGACCCGCCACCATGGGTCCGTCTGGCCACGTCCTCGTCGCGATTACCGCGGGCTTAGAGGCACGGGAGTCCGCTCCGCACCGGCAACCGGCCCTCATTGGTCGCGCCCACGGCGAGCTGCGCGAAGATGGCCGCGTGTGTCAGCATGTAAAGCGGCACCATAAAGGCCGGGATCAGTACCCAGGGCAATGTCCCCAGCACGCCCGAGTTCGGACTCTCAAATATGAATCGCACCGGGGAGTCCGGCGCCGAGCCCACACCGAGGGAAACCGCCGTCACAAGGTCAAGGAGCGCCATTGTGTTCCAGGCCAACGCCAGGCCACGCCAGCCACGCGAACGTCGATGAATCGTCCAGGCTAGCGGCACGGCGAGCGCCCCCACGAGAATGTCTCCCCACCCGGCGGTCAGCGCGAACGTTGGAGGCAGCCGCCCCGCTGCATGAAGCGCCAGGAAGAAGGTTCCGAGGAGCCGACCCGCGTGCACGCCGACTAGCACCGTCAGCGGGATGCCAAGCGCGAACGTCCGCGCCGAGCGTGAGCGGGCGAAGGCGATCAAGCCCACGAGGATCGGAGCCACCACGGCCGCGCCGATCGCCGGGGTGCCGATTCCCGTCGGCCTCGAGAAGACTCCCCTGGCCGCGAGACCGACGATCCCGACGAACCATGCTACGGCGAGCAGCGCGAGAAGGCTCCGCCTCTCCCCATCCCGTTCGCCGGCGAGAATCAGGGCGCCGACGAGCAGGACCGCGATCGATGTGAGTGCGATCGTGCCAAGAATGTCAAACATGGCTCAGTCCTCCTTACCCACGGCCGGTGGAACTTCGCCGAGCCCGGCAATCGGGCTCGACACTCGGGCACGCGGCCAGCGTCACCCGAGCCGCGCGGGAGCGCGTTGACGCTCCTACGCCGCGCCTGGCACGGCCTCCGCGATGGGCGCCTCCGTCTCGCGCGCCTCTTCACGCACGGCGACACGCTTGTGCGCGCCGGCTACGAGCATGTAGACGGACGGCACGATGAAGAGCGTAAAGAAGGTGCCGATGATCATGCCGCTGACCAGGGTGATGCCGATGCTGTTGCGCGCTCCGGCTCCCGGACCGCTGGCAAAGACCAGGGGGAGGTGGCCGAACACCGTGGCCGCGGTGGTCATGAGGATGGGCCGCAGCCGCGTCCCCGCCGCCTCGATGACCGCTCGGAGCTTGTCCATGCCCGATTCCCGCAGGTGGTTCGCGAACTGAACGATGAGGATGCCGTTCTTCGCCACGAGCCCAACCAGCGTGATGAGCCCCACCTGGCTGTAGATGTTCATCGTCGTGAAGCCCAAGAAGGAGAAGAGCAAGGCGCCGGAGATCGCCAGTGGCGCCGAGCCCGCGAGGATGACGAAGGGATCCCGGAAGCTCTCGAACTGAGCCGCGAGCACCAGGAAGATCAGGACCGCGGATAGGAGAAAGATGCCGAGAAACCGGCTGCCTTCGGTGCGGAGTTGTCGCGACTCACCCGCGTAGTCGATCGTGAACCCCGTGGGAAGTATCCCCTTCGCCTCGTTCTCCAAGAAACTAAGCGCCTGATCCAGCGACACCCCTGGCGGGATGACGCCCTGGATGCGCACGGCGTTGAGCTGCTGGAACCGCTTAAGCTCCCGCGGCTCCGTCGACGTCCTTAGAGTGGCGAATGTCGACAGGGGTACGAGCCGACCGCCGGTCCCGGTGACGTAGATATCTTTGAGCTGGTCCGGCGTGAGTCGCTCGCTTCGCTTTACTTGCGGGATCACTTTGTAGCTGCGTCCCTGGATGCTGAAGCGGTTGACGTAGTTTCCGCCCAGAAGCGTCGAGAGATCCTTCCCCGCTTCACTCATCTCGACTCCCTGGGAGCGAACCTTGTCGCGGTTGAAGACGACATTCGCCTGAGGCTGGTCATACTTGAGGTCTGCGTCGGCGAACATGAACAGACCGCTCCCAAACGCCCTTCCGACAAGCTGGTTGGCGAAATCCACGAGCCGTTCCGGCTCAGCCGTCGAAGCGATGACGAAATCGACCGGGAAATCACCGCCTCCGGGCAGCGCGGGGGGAATGAGGGAGATGACGCGAATCCCGGGGATCTTCGAGAGGCCGAAGGAGGATTCGACCTGGAGCTGTGACGCGGTCTTCTTTCGGTCGCTCCAAGGCTTGGTGACCATCCCTCCGAAGCCACCGGTCGGAGACACGAGCTGGAAGGTGTTCTTGTACTCCGGGAACGAGCGGTAGACACGCTCCACCTGCGACGCATAGAGCTTGGTCTGGTCGAGGGTGGAGTTTGGTGCCGCCTGGATGATTCCGAAGACCACGCTCTGATCCTCGTTCGGCGCCAGCTCACGCATGGAGAACATGTAGAACGGGATGATCAACGCCACAACGACCGCCCATACGACATAGACGGCGGATCGGTATTGGAGCGATCCCGAGAGGGCTGTCTTGTACGCGTCGCGAACGCCGTCGAAGCGTCGATTGATCCACCCCGCGAAGCCCCGTTCGGTATCTCCCGCGCGGAGCAGCTTCGATCCCATCATCGGCGACAACGTGAGCGCCACAATTCCGGAGACAATGACCGCCCCCGCGAGCGTGAACGCGAACTCCCGGAATAGGGATCCCGTTAGGCCACCCTGGATCGCCACGGGGGTATAGACCGCGGCCAACGTGAGCGTCATGGCGATGATCGGGCCGATCAACTCGCGGGCCGCCTCGATCGCCGCACGGAAGGGGCCAACCCCGAGACGCAGATGGCGCTCGACGTTCTCGACCATCACGATCGCGTCGTCCACCACGAGCCCCACCGAGAGCACGATCGCAAGCAGGGTGAGCAGATTAATGGTGAACCCGGCGGCCATCATCAGGAAGACCGCCCCGATCAGCGAGATCGGAATCGCCACAACCGGGATGATCACCGCGCGCACCGAGCCGAGGAAGAGGAAGATGACGAGAATGACGATGAGCAGCGTCTCGGAAAGGGTTTTGAGTACCTCGCGGATGGCGCTCTCGATGTACTCCGTCGAATCGTAGGGAATCCCGGCCTTCATTCCCGCGGGGAGCTGCGCCTGAATGCCGGGCATCGCCTCCCGCACTCGTCGAATCACTTCCAGCGTATTGGCGGTCGGGAGCACCCAGACGCCCATGAAGACCGCGCCCTGGCCGTCGAACCGCACATCTTGCTCGTAATTCTCGGCGCCCAGCACGACGTCCGCGATATCGCCGAGCCGAACGACGGTGCCCTTGTCCTCCTTGACGACGAGGCGACGGAACTCATCGGCAGTCTTCAAATCGGTGTTGGCGACCAGGTTCACCGACACCATCGACCCCTTCGTCTGACCCAGCGTGGAGAGGTAGTTGTTATCGGCGAGCGCGTCGTGCACCTGGGACGCTGAAATGCCCATGGCCGCCATCTTCTCGGGCTTGAGCCAAACCCGCATCGCGAAGGTGCGGCCGCCGAGGATCTCGGCCCGCTGCACCCCGTCGATCGAGCTCAGCTTGGGCTGCACGACGCGCATCAGGTAGTCGGTGATCTGGTTCTGATCGAGGTCGTTCGAGGCGAAGCCGAGATACATCGCCGCGAATTGGTTGTCTGCCGTTTCCAGCTCGATGATCGGCGCCTGAGCCTCCGGGGGAAGGTCATTCCGCACCTGCGCCACCTTCGCCTGAACCTGAGTGAGGGCGGCGTTCGTGTCGTAGTTGAGCTTCAGGTGTATGGTGATCGTGCTCACACCTTGGGCACTGGACGACTCCATGTAGTCGATGCCGTCGGCGCTCGCGATCACGCGCTCCAAGGGTGTCGTGATGAACCCGCGCACCAGGTCGGCATTGGCGCCGACGTACGCCGTTGTCACCCTGACAATCGCGATATCGCTGCGAGGGTACTGGCGCACGCTGAGCGAGCGGATCGACTGGAGGCCGGCGATCAGGATGACCAAGCTGACGACCATCGCCAGTACCGGTCGCCGAATGAATAGGTCGGTGAATTTCATCAGCTGTCCTCCGGCTTCGGCGCGGGATCATTCCCCGGCCGGATCTCGTTGTTGACCACGACGGACGCGCCGTTCCGAAGTTTGAAGACTCCGGAGGTCACGACCTCTTCGCCCGTCTTGAGGCCGGACACGACCGCGACCTGGTCGCCGCGGCTGCCGCCCAGCTTGACGAAGCGCTGCTCCACACCACGGTAGGTCTTGCCGTTCGGCCCCTTGAGGTCGCCCACGACGAAGACCGAATTGCCGTACGGCGCGTAACTGACCGCCGAGGCCGGGAGCGCGACCACGGAGGAGCCGGTCCCAAGCCGCGCTTCCACCTCCACGAACATGCCGGGCCGCAGCCTGCCATACGGATTGCGGAAGACGGCCTGGATCTGGACGTTTCGGGTCGCCTCGTCCACTACGGAGTTGATGGCCGTGACCCTGCCGGCGGCGATGACCGCGACGCTCTCGGCCGCCACATTCACGGTGGCGCCGACCTTCAATCCGCCAAGCTCATGCTGCGGCACGGAGAAGTTCACGTAGACCGGATCCAACGACTGTAGTGGGACGATCGGATCCCCCGCCGTCAGGTACTGGCCCAGATTGATCTGGCGGATGCCCAGAACCCCGGTAAACGGCGCCCGGATCTGCTTTCGGTCAATGATGGCCCGGATTTCGCCCGCTCTCGCCTCCGCTTGCTTGGATTCGGCCGTGACCCGGTCGAACTCCGCCTGCGAGACGACCTTCTTCTCCAGCAGACGGCTCATACGGTCGAGGTTGAGACGGGCGAGCTCGCGTTGAGCATCGGCCGCGGCCAACTGGGCCCGTTCCTGGCTCACGTCGAGCCTCACCAGCACCTCTCCCGCCAGGACTCCCTTTCCGGATTCGAAGGCGATCTCCTGGACGATGCCGGGCAAGTCCGCGCTCACGGTGACGCCCTGAACGGCCACCACCGTCCCGATGACGCTCGCGGTCGCGGGCCACTGCTCCTGGCGCGCGGCGATCGTGGTGACGGCCTCGGGAGGCGGCTGCCAGCCCCCCTGAGCCATCGCCATGCGAATCTGTTGGAACTTCACAAAACCTAGGCCGGCGACCAGCACGACCATCGCGGATACCACGAGAATCATTCTCTTCTTCATGACCCATTCCTCCTTATCGTCTCGTTCCGTCGACGTTGATTCCGTGCTCTTCCACTAGCAACCCAGTGGCGCGGGACATCTCGGAGCGCGCCATTCGGTAGTCGGTGAGAGCCGAGATCTCATCCAACCGGGCGCGGGAGAGATCGTTCTGGCGTGTCAGCACGAGGAAATTGGTGGATAGCCCCGTCGCATACCGGTCCCGTTCGGCCGAGAGCTGGACCTCCGCCGCCTCCCGACCGGCGCGGGTCGACTCGATCCTCTGTCCCGCGGTCTCGAGTCCGGCGGCCGCGTCGAGGACCTCGGCCCGAATCGATTTGCGGATCCCCTCCAGATCCGCCTCGGCCTGCCGTTCGACATGGTGTGCCACGTCCGCCGCGGCCCTCGCCGTGCGATTGCGGATCGGGAATCCGAGCACCACCGCCACGCGGGCGGCGTCGAAGTCGCCGTCGCCGAGCGTCTCGAAGGACTGGCTTAGATCTCCGTCCAGCTTGGGTGGCAGAGTGCCTCCCGGACCAGAGGGGTTGAGTGAGCCCGCGAGGCCGTACCTGTCGTAGGAGAAGACCGCATCGAGCGCCGGCCAAACTCCGTTCTTGGCGAAAGCGGTCTCCGCCCTTCGTTGATCCACGAGGGCCTTGCCCGTGTCGAGCTCGGGACGCGCCGAAAGCGCCCTCTGCAGCGCCGAAGGGATATTTACGGGAAGGACCGGGGTCGCCATGCTATCGGCCGGAGCGATCTGCGACTGCCACAAGACCTCGTCGTTGTCGCCGAGGATCAGAAGCTTGAGGGTGTTCTCCGCCCGCGCGACCCTCTCTCGCTCCTCGAGCAGGTCGCCGCGTCGCCGTTCCAACTCCGCACGTGGCTGCGCCAGCTCGGTCTCCGGCACCGCGCCGCCCTCCACGCGAATGCGCGTCTCGCCGAGCTGCTCCTCCGCGAGTCGTACCGCCTCCTCTCGTACTTCAACGCCCAGCCTGACTGCCACCAACACCCAGTAGGCCCGCTCGACCGCCGAGACCGTCTCGTTCAGCGCGCTCCGCAGCGAGGCGGCGGCTGATTGGTGTCCGGATGTGGCCACGCGCACCGAGAGCCGCGCCGCGTCGATCGACCGATCGCGCAGGAGTGGCTGCCGCAGCTCGACGCCCACCGCTGTGCGGTAGGCGGGCGAGAGTCGGGCGTAGATCCCGTCCGTGGTCCCGCGCGAGCCCCTCGACCGGAGCGACAGCTCGCCGCCGGTTGGGAGGAGCTGCTGAATGGACAGACCCGCCTCGGCCGACTTGATCTCCGGCGCGATCTGATCTGACGGGGCGCCTGTGGGCGAAACGTTCTCAGGGTACTTGGACCTCCACCAAGCCCCGTCCAACTGAAGCAGGGGGTCGTAGGCGCCCTTGGCGCCGCTGACGGTCGCCTTGGCCGCGGCGAGTGACTCCCGCTGGATCAGGAGGCCCTCGTTCTTCTGTAGCGCCAAATTGATCGCCTCGTTCAGCGTCATAGGGTGCTCGTCGCCGATCGCGACCCTCACCGGTAAAGCCAGCGTCAAGAGAGACGCAGCCACGAGAATTCGTTTCAACGTTGTGAGCTTCATGTGGCACCTCGTCGAAGATCGATTTTCTGGAGCCTCGCGTCGATGGCTCTGGCGAAGCGCTCCAATTCGTGAGGATCGAGGCATGCGAGTGACCCCAGCTCGAAGGACGTCAGCTCGATGCCGCGTTCGGCCAGCTCGTGCAGCGTTGCTACGGGATCCGCGGCGAACCGTCGGCGCAGTGCCTCATCGGTCGCCAAAACTCCGATGATTCGTTCGACATGTAGTTGACTCATGTTGTTCTCCTCTCGCTGGACCCCTATCTCAAGAGACGTGCCAAGTGGGCACCATGTGACCTGATGTGGCCCGATCTCTTTGCGCGCGCCGAAGTTGGCGCGAAATGGGCGAGGCGGAGCGGAAGCGATGGAGCTCGAGCTCGATGTAGGAAAATCGACAGAACGTCGATTCATGCGCGGGATCGTCAGCCGGGGTTTGACGCGGAGATCGAGTCGTCTAAGCGACCGCCGGGTCGACGCCGGGCCCGGAGGCCCGGCGTCTGGAGGGGGCTACTGGGTGGGACTAGTGGAGCGGAATGCGGGAGGACTTAGAAGCTGTACGAGAGGCCGGCCGTGCCACGCTCCATCCAGATCTCGTCCGCGCCTTGGGTGTCCGAAAGACCGGCGGTGCCGTCGGACGGAAACGCCACGAGTTCGCGGACATCGGCGCGCAGTCCCCAGCGCCCGTTCAGCCTGTACGCGACGCCCGCTCCGAAGTTGATCGCGAACGCCGTTTGCGACTCGGCGAGCTGCGGTACCCGATTCGCATCGGTGTTGGACAGAAACGTGACGGCTCCCGCACCCGCCACCAGATAGGGGCTCCAGGCGGCCAGCGGGAAGTCGGCTCGCAGATTAGCCTGATACGCGAGAATGTCCGGTGTCTTCATGTCCTGGCTCGCCCCCGAGCCCACGTCGACGCTCTGCTCGACCGGTATCATCCACGTGAACTCTCCTTCAGCGGCCAGCCTGCCCGTGAAGCGGTACGTCACCGTCGCGACAGCGGGGATGTTAATGAACTGGTCCGGGAGCGCGGTGTCGTTCTCGTTCAGGGCCTGGATCCCCCCCATGAGCGAGACTTCAGTCCGGGATCCGAAAGACTCCTCGTCCCCCGCGGCCAATGCCGCGCTGGCGATGAAGAGCGAGGCAAGTGCTGCCCCGATGGCGGCGCGCGTGTTCCTTCTACTGATCTTCATGGCGTTCCTCCCCAGAGGTGTCCGCGACGGTGCGGCGCCGAGCGCCGGTTGCGTCCGGCGTACCGCACATCGCATCCTCTCGTCGACCGATACTCAAGCAGCGTGCCAACCGGTCAGCGGACGCGCGCGGCTGTAGATACTCGTTTGCATTTGCGGAAGTTGAGGCGGAGAAGGTCGGGCTGTGAGGATGAGGAGAGGGCCGCGTTCGTTGCGGGCGGATCGACAGGCTGTCGCTTTCTCCGCAAGCGACTCACAGAGCATCGCCGCCGAACCGGCTATTGGACTCCGTACTTTTCGATTCGCGAGTAGAGCTGGGCGCGCGTCAGGCCAAGCAGGCGGGCGGCCCTGGACTTATTGCCCTTGGCCTGGTCCAGGGCCTTCTCGACCAGGCCCCGCTCCACGTCTCCGAGATTCATACCGCCCGAGGGGGGGAGCGCGACGATCTTTGGGGAGTGGTTCGTGCCGGGTCTCGGTGCCACTTCGGGGCGGGCTACTGCCGAGGGAAGATGGTCTCGAGTGATCAAGCCACCGTCACACATCAATATCGCCCGCTCGATCGCGTTACGCAACTCGCGGACGTTCCCCGGCCACGGGTAGCTCAACAGCCATCCGCGCGCGTCCTTTGAGATTCCTGCGGCAGGCCGCCCCATCGTCCTGCCCAAGTCTTCACGGAACGCTTCGGCAAGGGGCAGAATATCCTCGGGCCGCTCGCGCAGGGGCGCGATGTGGATCTGAAACACGTTGAGGCGGTAATACAGATCCTCGCGAAAAGTCTGACGAGTGATCGCCGCCGACAGGTCGCGGTTCGTCGCCGCGATGACCCGCACGTCGGCCTTAATGGTGCGGTTCCCACCCACGCGCTGAAACTCGCGTTGCTCGAGGACTCGCAAGAACTTGGCCTGCACCTGCGGGCTCATTTCGGCAATCTCATCGAGAAACAGAGTCCCGCCGGCGGCCTGCTCAAGTCTGCCGATCTTTGACGCGATCGCCCCGGTAAATGCTCCCTTCTCGTGTCCGAACAGCTCCGACTCGAGAAGCTGCTCGGGCAGCGCCGCGCAGTTGATCGCGACGAACGGCTTACCGGCACGCGATGAGCCTTGGTGGATGAGGTTCGAGATCACTTCCTTGCCGGTCCCGGACTCTCCCGTGATGAGCACGGTCGTGTCGGAGGACGCCACGCGCCCCACCGCAATCATCGCATCCTTCCACGTAGGCGAGACCCCGATGATCCGCCCCCTGCCCCGGGACGCGACTTCCAGCATGAGGGTCTCAACCGTCGCCTCGAGCCGCTCCGCCCGCTCCCGCGACTCCGCGGCGATCTGAGCCTCCTCGGCGAGCTGCTGGTGCGATAGCACCAGGGCGATACGGTCGGCGATGCGGCGGGCGATCTCGCCATCGTTCTCACTGTAACGCCGGGCCTCGCGGTGGAAGAACCCGATGCTCCCCTGGACCTGTCCCGAGAGTCGCACGGTTGCCTTGAGCCATGACCGCATGCCCATGGACAACAGAACCCGATTGCGTTCCGTCGTGGGCTTGATCTGGGCCGGAATGTCCTGGAGGATGTCGATGTCAAGCTCGCGCCGCGCCGCTTCCTGCTCCGTCAGGACAAATGGTCCGGGGGCCGTTGGTATGTCGGCCTCTCCGGCAGTCGCGATCACCGTGACGGTACGGGCACGCTCGTCGAGGCTGCCCAGATAGAGCAGATCGTGGGGTAGGACCGTCCGGATCCCGTTCGAGAGGCGCTCGAACACTTCGCGCACGTCGAGCGACTCCGCCAGGGCGCCCAGGGCCACCTCGAGGGTGTCCAGCCGTTCCCGGCGGCGGCGTTCCGCGTTCCAGATTTGCCAGTGCTCGACCGCCGAACCGAGGAGTGCCGCGATCGGCTTGAGCGCTTCCTGATGCTCGTCGCCAAACGCGTGGGTCGTCTTGGAGCAGACCCAGACCCCTCCTACGAACGAATTCCCACACCGGAATGGCTCCCACATCGCGGATCCCACCCCACCCTTCAACAGCTCCGCGTCCATCGGAAACGCCGGGTCTAGCTCCGATCCCGCGTCGTCAATCCTAGGGTAAGGCCTCGGGTGGGGCCGCCACCGCGGCGACCAATCGGTCAGCGGCATCTCGTAGCTCTTTCCGCTCGGCTCGATGCACGGAACCGTCGCCGCGTGGAGAAGGGCCCGCTCCCCATCCACGACCTGGACGACGCCCATGTTGTCGAGTGGGATGATCCGGCGCACGGCGGTCGCCACCCGATCGAAGACCGCTTGGAGTTCGAGCGTCTCCGACGCGATATCGGCGATCTCGGAAAGGACGCTGGCCAGGGCCGGGGCGTCAATGTGTGGGGCCGCGAGGCTCATAGGTCTGAGTTTGGATTCCTTCAATAGGTATGGGGACCGAACTATTTGCTCCTAGATCCAATATTTTACCCGGCCCCGGCGGAGCGTCAAGCGGGCCCCTACCGGAAATGCATATCGCCCACCGGGGCAACCGTTTACCGGTCTTTCCTCCGCCTCAAGCGGAACAGCCTCAAGACGAGCGCGGTCAGGCCACCGGCGGATGTCGCGCCGGCGACCGCCAACGTCGCGCTCGCAATGCACGCGGGACACACAGGAACCTCCTCTCACCACCTCGGCGGATGGTCTTGGCAAGCTCAACCGGGGTACTTGTCGTGGTGCCGCACCCAGTCCATGCCGGCCTTCTCGTTTCGACCCTTCGGCGTCATGTCGAGGAAATTATACGCACCCAGAAGAATGTCGCAGCCGCGCGCGTAGGCTGAATAGGTGTGGTAAACGCCGCCGCTTTCGTCCTTGAAGAATACGCTCGCGCCGTGGGCCTCCTCACTCGGGTAGCCCTGTTCTTCGTAGTTGTAGTACCCCTTGCCTTTCCCCGCCTCGTCCCGCGGGAGCCACACGTGATAATCGCGGTTGAAGTCGTTCCCTTGCGACGACACCCAAGGGAAGCGCCAGCCCATTCTGTTCTTGAACGCCTCGAGCTTGGCCGAAGGCGCCCGCGAGACGGCAACCAACATGACGTCGTGATGCATGAGATGCACTCGGGCGCCGTCGATGTGATCGGATATGAACGAGCAGCTCGGGCACCCCTCCTTCCAGTCCGGTCCAAACATGAAGTGGTAAACGATCAGTTGGCTGCGACCTTCAAAGAGGTCGGCAAGGGATACCTTGCCTCGTGGGCCCTCGAACACGTAGTTCTTCTCGACCTTGACCCACGGAAGCTCGCGCCGCTCCCGGCTCAGCTCGTCGCGCTGCCGGGTGAACTCCTTCTCCTTTGCCAGGTGCGCCTTCCGCTCTTTGATCCATTCCTCTCTCGATACGATCTTGTGGCTCACGTCGACGGTCTTCACCTCATTACCTCCTAGATGCGGCGCTCTCCGCCGCCTTGCGGACGCGTTCGTGCGAGTAACTCCAGCCCTCCTGGGCGCCCGAACGGAAGTCCTCTGGAATCAGCCCCATCGCGGTGTGCTTGAACGTGATGATGGTCCCGCCGTCCACGGGGGTCAGCCGATACTGCAGATTTGAGACAACGGCGTAAGACATCATGAGCGGCCCGGTGATCTCGAGCAGTGTGGGCCGCTTGATCGCCTGCACGCTTCCCCAGAAATGTCCGTTGTCCTGACCCAGGTCGCGGTACCAGCGACCGCCAGGATGCGCCTCGAGCTTCATGGGCAATGGACGATCGTCCGCCACCTGATGGAGCGGGCCCAGCTCTTCGAGGAGGGCTGCAAAAGTCACTTCGAGCGGTGCTTTGACCCGGATCTCCTCGTTGATGTTCAACGTCTGGACGTTTGTCATCACTTCGGGCAGTACCATGGGTTCCTCCTTGGTTGGTCTTCTTGCGTCACTTGGTGGTCGAGGCGTCCGTTGATTCGGCTCGTTCCTTGATCCGGCGTAGTTGCCGGCGCCAGTAGCGCTCGAAGGTTCCCGCCCACTCGTGCATGGGCTTGATCGCTTCGGCGTTTGTGCGATAGAGAATCCGACGGCCGTCGCGTCGTGCGAGCACGAGATCGACCTCCCGGAGCACTCGCAGGTGCTTCGACACCGACGGTTGGGCCAAGCGAAGTGCCGCCACAACGTCGCCCACCGGCCGCTCCTCGGGGCCCAGGAATTCGAGGATGGCCCGACGGTGCGGCTCGGCGACTGCATTGAACACGTCGGAGCTGGTGGAGGCGCGTGCCATGGAAGAATCATATTCCCATACAGGAATATGTCAAGGCGAATTTTTGTCGCCCAGTTCGGGGCTCTTATCGAGTCCTCGAAACCCTCACTTCAATACGGTAAACGCACCCTTCGACACCCCGTCCACCGATCGCACGCGATAGTAGTAGATGCCGGAAGCGAGCCGGCTCCCCTGCTCGTTCCGGCCGTCGACCGTCACCTCGTGGATGCCGGGTGATAAGGATTGCTGCGCCATCAAGTTTCGGACCAGACGCCCGTTCAGGTCAAAGACCTGGACGCTCGCCACGCCTGGCTGTGTCGTCACGAACGTGAGCTTCCCCTGCGGGTTGATGGGGTTGGGAGAAACCAAGGCCAGTGATCCCGCTCCCAGGAAACCCAACTTGATCACGTGCACCGTCGTGGTCCCCTCAAACCTCCCACCCGACAAAAGTTCACCGCCGACCGTCACCTGCACCTCGCTCATGCCGTTGGGCAGGCTCGCGAACAGAGTCTTGAGATCATTTCGGGCAAAGCACGCCCTGATCTCCGCGACTCCGTTGTGATTCCGGTCGATGCCAGCCGTGTTCTTGCACCCCGTCAGGATGGTCGCCCCGTTGTAGCGCATGGAAACCGACGAAAGCATGGCGTCGTTAACCGTGAATGATCCATGGACCGGCTCGATCCAGACCACGGTGGGTAGGATCTGCGGGAAGATGTAGTCCAGGTTGAAGGGATAGAACACCTTCGCCGCGGCAATGTCCTGCACCGCCGCCGTCGTGCTGGCCGTGCCGCTCAGGGAGCCGTCCGACACGGTCAGAATGACCGTGAAGGGGCTTCCCGCCGTCGAGGCGTAGCTGTGCAACGGCGTCGCCCCTGACCCCGTAAGGTCGTCCCCGAAGTCCCACGAGAACTGAAGCGGCTGTCCGTCCGGGTCGAATGATCCGACCCCGTTGAATGCGATCAGCGCGCCGCGCATACCCACATAGGGACCGCCTGCGACGGCCACAGGCGGGCGATTCACATCCGTGACCGTGATCTGCATATTCGCGAATCCATCAACTGACACCGGCTCGCTCACGGGCGAGGGCCTGTGGGCGCTCCGCGCGGACAGCGTGATGGTGTAGATCCCCGCCTGGTCGAAGGTCGGGGTCCACGCGAGGGCCGAGGAGGAGTGCCCCGCACCGGGAGTAAACGTAGCGCCGGCCGGGAGCGGGGATGCGCCCACTTCCAGGATGTCATCGCCGTCGGCGTCGGAGTACTCGATCTCGACGCTCAGGAGGACTCCCTCCGCGCCTGTTACCTGCGCCGGCGCGGTGATCACGGGCGGATGGTCAGGCGCGTCGGCGATGACGAGCAGCACACCTCCGTGGCCATTCTGGCTCTCAGGCGCGCCGCCCGGCGCTCCCACATGCTGCGAGGTCGCCGTCACCGTCACGAAGTACTGCCCCGATTGTGCGAATCCAGGCGTCCATTGGAGCTCGCCGCTCGAGTGGTCGGGCGACGCTGCGAACGCCGCCCCGGGAGGCAGCGGGCCTGCCTTGAGGTCTGTAACCGGATCGCCGTCGGGGTCCGCCGCGGACACGTTCACCGATATGAGTGCGCCCTCGATCCCCTCCACGCGCGGGGGCAGCGTCACGATCGGTAACTTGTCGACGTCTGCAACATCGATCACCGAGTTCACCACGGACTCTAGGGTGAGCGCGGGGGTAGCGCTCGTGCTCGTGCCGATGAACCGGAGCGAATGGGGCCCTTGCTGATTGAATCCGGGGGTCCAGCGAAGCCTCCCGGTCTTTCGGTCGGCGGACGTCGTGAAGGCGGCTCCCGGCGGCAGCGGTTCTGCAGAGAGAGACGTGATCGGATCCCCGTCCACATCGCTGACTGAGACATCCACGACCAGCTCCAGCCCTTCGAACGCGTCGAGATAAGCGGGTGCGACGAGCAGGGGTGGGTCGTTCACGTTCGCGACCTGGATTACGGTGGCCGCGCTCCCCTGGAACGGGCTCGATGCCGTGAACGCCAGGCTGTAGGTCCCCGCGTGGATATAGTCCGGGGTCCAGTCTAGCCGTCCGGCCGAATGGTCCGCGTTCGCCACAAAGACGGCGTTGTGCCCGGGGGGCAGATTCGAAAAATCCGCCGTCAGGGTTTGGATGGGATCGCCATCCGGATCGGAAGCGCTCACTTCGATCACAAGGGGGGTGCCCTCCTGGGTGGACACGCTGCCTGGCGCGGTCACGACGGGCGGGGCAATGCTCCGCACGAGATTCAGCGCCCGCAGGCAATTGATGCGGCCGTACCCGTAGTGGTTGTCGAATCCTGGCATGTCTTCTTCCGGAGACCCCACTTGATCGTCCGCGGAGTAGCGGATGACGGATCGAATCTCGTCCGGTGTCAGGGAGGGATTCTTCGCGAGGAGAAGTGACGCGAGGCCCGCCACCATGGGGGTCGCGAAGGAGGTGCCATTCGGAGAAAAGAAGGACCCCGTATCGTTGAATAGGAGAGCGGCGATCTCCGTCCCCGGCGCAACCACGTCGATGTGCGGACCGAAGTTGCTGCCATAGCCGCAGACCGAGGGAACGCAGCGGTGATCCATCGGGTCCGTTGATCCGACGGCGGTGACCCATTCGTCGAACATAGCGGGAAACGAGGGTGACGCGATGTTGTCGTTTCCCATAGCGGCCGCGATGAAGCAACCGCTGTTGTGCGCGAAATGCATCGCGCTACCCAGCGATGCGCTGGGATCGTAGCCAACCAAGCTCATGTTGACCACCCGGGCGCCCATCGATACGGCGTAATAGATCCCGGCCTCCCACCAAGAATAGAGACCGAAATTGCTGGAATTCACCACCTTGAGTGGAAGGATACGGCAGGACCAGTCGAGCCCTGCAATGAGCGATCCGTTGTTCCCATTCGCCGCAATCACGCTCGTGACCGCCGTGCCGTGGAACAGGTCGTCGCTGGGGTCCGCGTCATTGTTGACGAAATCGTATCCGTGGACGTCGTCCACATACCCGTTCCCGTCATCGTCCAGGTTGTTGCCCGGAATCTCGCCCGAATTGGTCCAGACTCGCCCCGCAAATTCGGGATGGTCCATGCGAAGACCCGAGTCGAGGACGGCCACGAGGACGCTCGGGTCGCCCGTGGTGATGTCCCACGCCGGGACTGCCTTGATGTCGGCGCCCGCGATTCCCGGGACCATCGAGTTACTCCCCGTGTTCCGGAAGCCCCACTGCATGGGAAATTGCGGATCATTTGGAACAAGACTCGCCGTGGCGGCGTCCGCACAAGTCATGATGTAGTCCGGCTCGGCCAGCTCGACGTCACCCAGATTCGCGAAGGCCGAGGCCGCCGCGCGGATGTCCACGGGGTGGCGCATTTGCACGACCCAGAACCGGTCCATCCCCAACTGCTCCTGCAGCTCGGGATTCCTGGCCACGGGTGGGAAGAGTTGTTCTAGCGCTTCGGCGTCGAATTGGCGGAGCAGTGCATCCACCGCGACGGACCCCGACCTGAGGGGTCCGGGCGTGCCGCGCGTCACGCTTGGGCGCGAGCGGAACTTGACGATCAAGCGGCTATCGGAGAACTGCGTCGCGGCTCGCGCGAGCGGCGCCACGAGAAGCGTGAGTGTCGTGAGAATCGCCAGTATGGAGGTGCGGGAGTTCATCGCCCCCTCGACGATCATCGGGAGCATACAAGCTAGTAACGTCTTGAGATATTATCACTTATCCGGCTGGCCGTCAAGCCTCCTCGCGATCCAACGTGCCACGGGCGGAGCGGCCGATTCTCCGCCCCGCCCGTGCAGCCCCCTATCGCCCTGCCCTATCGTGCGCTACTTCACCGCCTCGATGGAGACCTTCCCGCCCGTAACCGTCACCCGAGCGTCGACTCCGGCGCGCTTGAGCTGCGAGCTGATGGCGTCCGCCAGCGCGAGATCACTCATCGATTCGTAATTCGCCACCTCTGCCTTGGCGGCCTTGCCATTGGACGTCACGTCCACGATCAGGGAGGTCGCGCCGTCGACCTTTCGCTTCTGGACCTTGACCGTCATTCCCTCTCCGCCCTGGAGCGGCGCGCCGTTCTTGGTGAGCTCGACCTGGGGCATGGGCTCGAGCGGCGGCGTGCCTCCCTCCTGCTCGCGGTTCATCGTCAAGCGGACTTCGCGCCCTCCCTCCGGACGGTCGGTGACGGAAACCTGCGCGTCGGGCACCCCCGCCTGGGCGAGTCGGTCGCGGATCTCCTGCTCCAGTGCGGCCGCCGACTTCCCGTCAACGCTGATGCGTATGATCTGGTCGAACGCGTAGGCCACGGCTGGATACCGAACACGCTCGAGGTGGGGCGTCACACGGACCGACGCCGAATAGCCCTTGGCGGCCAGTTCGCGGGCGAACCCGGCCGTCGTGCGCTGGGCGTCGGATCCCGAACGCTTGGGCAGGGTGGCGTGGAGCACAAAGATCGGTCCGGCACTCCCCGAGATTGCCTCCACCATGACACCCTTCGCGCCCAGCGCCTCCTTGAACTTCTGGGCCACCCCCGCAATCTCCAGATCTCCGAGCTCCGTTCCGGCCACCGTCAGTGCAACCTCCTGTCCGGCGACCCGCTGGTAGGAGACGGGCACGAACATCGCCACCAGAACCACGAGCGCTCCCGCGGCAAGCGCGGCATACGCCGGGCGCGTGCGAACTGAATGAACTAGAGCCATAACTTTCCTCCTAAAATCCCAGCGTTCTGGCCCCGATTCAAGACCGCGCTGGCGAATGGTTTGAATTGTGGTGTCCAGGTCCGGCACATCCCGAGCGCTCAGCTCTCGCAGAGCCTCGAGGTCCCGGTCCAGGTGCGATTTGTCAGTCATCGGATCTCTCCTTCGCCGGCCAGGCCATGGTCCCGGCCGGTAGCGTCTCGAGTCGCGTCACTTCGCTCTCCCGCGCGTATCGGAGATAGAAGCCCCGCAGCTGCTCTCGGCCGCGAGCCAGGCGCGACTTCACGGCCGAGCGGGTGACACCCTGCATCTCCGCGACCTCTTCCACGGAAAACCCATTGATGTCGTGCAGCACGATGGCTTCCCGCTGGACCGGCGCCAAACCCTCCAGCGCGAGCGACGCGCGCTCCGCCCTCCGCCGCTCCTCCTCCCACCGGGTCCCGTCTTCCCCGACCGGCTCCTCACGGCGGCCGAGCGTCTCCTCGATCGGCACCGACTCCCGGCGTGGGCGCCTCACCCGGGATCGGTGCCTCGAAAGGAGCATCGCGAAGAACCAGGACCGAAACCGCGATTCGTCGCGCAGGCCGTTCAGCTTGTCGTAACCGCGCAGCACGGCGTCTTGGAAGAGATCATCCCCGTCGTGGAGGGAGCGGCTCAGCCTCCGGGCCGTGGCCACGGCCTGGGCGTGGATCGGCCCCAAAAGTCGGATGAGCCTGGCCCAGCGGGCTTCATCTGCGCGCAAGTTCATGCTCCCCTTCGCCGCTCCTCCTCATACCGGAGACGCTTTAAAGGTCCCGCGGGTCGCAAATATTCTCAAGAAGTTGTCGGTCGGGTCTCAGGCTCTCTGGGACGCCTTGTATTACGCTGCACGGAAGGCAGATACGGGTCTCGCTCCCCGGGGCCGTCTCGTCGCGTCCTAAGCGGGTGCTCTCCTCCCGACCGCGCTGCCGCAAATTATCGCATCGCTGCCACCAACATCCTCGCACGGCGTGTGTACCTTATATATGAAGCGAGACACCTAAGCTCTCGGATCGCTGGCCCGATTCTTCCCGGGAGGCGCACCATGTCATCACCGCGATCGATACAGAGGTTCATCGTACGGAGCATCGCGAGTTCCACTGCCGTACTCGCGGTGGCAGCAGCGCTTATGGTTTCCGTGCCCGCGCGCGCCGACGATCCCGGTTGGCCACGCCTGCTGGAGACTTCGAGCGGCTCGTTCGTGATCTACCAACCGCAGCCAGACGATCTCAACGGCGACGTGCTCACGGGCCGCGCCGCCTTCTCGCTCCAGAAGAGCGGAGACGCGTATCCGACCTTTGGAGTGCTTTGGTTCACGGAACAGATCGAGGTCGATCGCGACAGCAGCACCGTCATGGCCCGCAATTTCGACGTCACGAAGGTACGGTTACCGAGCATCACGCCGGATCAGGCAAGCCGATACGAACAACTAGTGGAAGCCCAGGCGGCCGAATGGGATCTATCCGGTTCACTCGAAGAACTGCAGGCCGGGCTCGCGGCGGCGGAGAAGGAGCGCGCGAGCATCGTCGGCTTGGACAACGCGCCACCCAGAATCATCTTCCACGAGGGGCGGGCGATCCTTGTCGTCTACGACGGCGCCCCGGCGCTTGAGGCGATCGAGGGCTCGACTCTCCAGCACGTCTCGAATACGCCCTATCTGGTGATCTTCGATCCCGAGAGCCGTATGTACTTCCTGACCGGCGCCAATCTCTGGTACCGGGCGAAGGACCCCTTGGGCCCGTGGACCGACGTCGCAATCCCTCCGGCCGCAGTCCGCGAGATCGTGCTGCCGGATACATCAGCGTACGGTCACCTTACGGGCCAGCGGCCGGAGATTCTGACCGCGACCGAGCCCACCGAGCTGGTCGCCACGGACGGCCCACCGCGGTACGCCCCGCTGGTCGAAGACGAGCTGCTCTACCTCGCCAACACCGAGAGCGACGTAATTCGGGAGGTGAGCACGCAGAGGCTGTTCGTGCTGATCTCCGGCCGGTGGTTCCGAGCTCCGTCGATGGAGGGTCCGTGGACGTTCGTGCGGGGAGACGGGCTGCCCGCCAGTTTCAAGCGGGTTCCACTTGACTCCCCCAAAGGCAACATCCTGGCGAGCGTCGCAGGCACGGATCAAGCGGAGGACGCGATCGCCGACGCCCAGATCCCCCAGACGAGCGCGATCCGAAGAAGTGATCAGACCTTCGGGGTCACCTACGATGGAGATCCCCAGTTTGCGCCGATTGAGGGCACCCATCTCCAATACGCCATGAACAGCGACACCGAGATCATCCTGGCGGACGGACGCTACTACGCTTGCGATCAGGGGGTCTGGTACGTTTCGGATTTCCCGGACGGCCCCTGGAGCGTGAGCGAGACGCGGCCGCTCGGGGTGGAGGACATCCCGCCGAGCTGCCCGGTGTACGACGTGCGCTACGTATACATCTACGATTCCACGCCCGACGTGGTCTACGTCGGGTACCTTCCGGGCTACCTCGGCTGCTATCCCTACTACGGTACGGTCTATTACGGGACGGGCTACCGGTACCGTCCGTGGCGGAGCCGTCACCATTTCATCCCGCGCCGGTTCACTTGGGGCTTTCAGGCTCGCTACAACCCGTGGTTGAGTCGCTGGAGTTTTGGATTCAGCTACGGCTCCGGCTTCCTTCGTGTCGGCTCGCGCGGGCGCGCCGGGCAGACGGTCACTCGGCGCAGAGCCCAATCGAGCTGGTTCGGCCCTGGAGGCTACCGGCGCCCGCTCGTGGCCAACGACCTGACGCTTCTGCGTACTCGACAGCGCACCCGCGCGCTACCGCTCCCACCGGACCGTCTGCCGGCGAACGTCTACAATCGCTCGGAGAACATCGTGCGCGTGGACCAGAGCGTCGTGCGAATTCCGGTGCGATCGATCACACGCCCGATCTCACGGCCAGCTCCCGTGCCCAACGACGTGTTCGCGGGCAAGGACGGGAAGGTGTACCGGCGCGATGTGAAGGGAACATGGGAAGTGAGGGAGAAGACCACGTGGAAGCCGACCAAGCTTCCGACCCCGCCCCGTATCACGCCGTCGCCGCCGCCCGGAGGACCGGCCGATCGCCCGTCGACGTGGCCACCCAAGCCCGAGGTGCGTCCCAAGCCCGATGTGCGCACTAAGCCTGACGTGCGTACCAAGCCTGAGCCGCCGTCGATCGAGCGCCCGGCGCCGACGCCGAGTAACCCGCCGCGCTCTGTGCGGCCGACACCTCCTCCCAACAGTCCCACGCCCGGCGACTTGGAGCGTGAGTTTCACGCCCGTGAGCGTTCCGGCGGGAGGAAGACCCCAGACACTCCGCCGCCCGCTCGTCCAACGCCACCGCCCAAGGAGCAGCAGAACCCGAAGATGCAGGAGCCGCCAAAGACAGAGCCGCAGGAGCCTTCGAAGGAGACAAAGCCGCAGGAGCCCTCGAAGGAGAACCAGCCCTCGGTGCGGAAACGCTAGGCACCGAAGCTGTGGCCACGCCACCGATTCCGTGTGGCGCTTGGGACGTCAGGTGGCGCGAGGGGTCGCCGAGCCTTCAATCGGCGCGAATCGTCCCTGAAAGAAGCGAAGGTGAGCGGGCTCGTAGTCGAAGCGAAGGCCGCGGATCGTCTCCCGTCTCTGGTAGAGGCGGATGATGCCGTCCGCGACGACGCGCATGTGGTCATTCGTGTAGACGCGCCGCGGTATGGTCAGCCGGACCAACTCGAGGGACGGACGGTAGTTCTCGCCCGTCACCGGGTCCCGACCTTTGGACACGATGCCGCGCTCCATCACGCGAACCCCGGTTTCCGTGTAGATCTCCGCGGCGAGCCGCTGCGCGGGGAATTCCTCCTGCTCGATATGCGGAAGAAAACGACGTGCGTCGATGAAGATCGCGTGGCTACCCGGCGGCATCACGATCGGCACGCCTCCGGCCAGCAGGCGTGACGCCAGGAACGCCGCCTGCTCGACCCTCGTTCTTATGTAGCGGTCGTCCAACATCTCCTCGGCCCCTCGCGCCATGGCCGCCAGATCCGCCGGCGCGAGCCCGCCGTCCGCCACGCCGCCTTCGTACACACGGAGCAGCTCTTCGGCCATCTGCTTCCACTTCCCATTGTCCTTGAACGCGAGCAAGCCGCCGATATTTACCAGGAAATCTTTCTTTCCCGAAACCGTACAGCCGTCTCCATAGAGCATCATCTCGCGCAGAATGTCGCGGATGTGGGTCGTGCGGTAGTGTGGGTCGCGTTTCTGGATGAAATAGGCGTTTTCCACAGCGCGCGTCGCGTCGTAGAAGACCGGTATCCCCTTCGAGCTGCAATACGCGTAGACCTCCTTCATGTTGCCCATGGAGGCTGGTTGCCCGCCGGCCATGTTCACACAGTGTTCAAAGGAGATGTAAGCGATCCGCCCCGCCCCTTGGCTCTCGACGCACGCTTGCAGCTTTCGAAGATCGATGTTTCCCTTCCACGGGAAGCCGCTCTCTGGATCGTGCGCCTCGTCCACGATCACGTCCACAAACACTCCGCCGGCCAGCTCCTGGTGCGCTTTCGTGGTCGTGAAGTACATGTTGCCGGGCACAAGTTGACCTGGCCGAATCATGATCTGGCTCAGGATGTGCTCCGCGGCACGTCCTTGATGGGTGGGGATGATGTGCTCGTAACCATAGGCCTCTCGGAATGTCCTCACGAATTGCAGATAGGCGTCGCTGGTCGCCGCCGTCGCGCGGGCCGCATCGTAGGCCGCCCACTGGTCGATGCTCATGGCCGATGTGCCGGAATCGGTGAGAAGATCGATCGTCACATCGGCGGATCGGAGGAGAAACGTATTGTAGCCCGCCTCCCGGATCGCTCGGTCCCGCTGCTCGCGCGAGGTCTCCGGGATCCGTTCGATGGTGTGGATCACGAACGGATAACAGTCGAAGTCGTACGGCTCGAGATCGGCGAATACGGATCGGAATCGGAGCTGGTCGTTCCACCTGCCCCCCGCTTGAAGCTCCAGCGGGGCGACGTTGTCTCGCTGTCCATAGACATTCGCAATCGCCTCAACCATCTGTCCGAGTTGCCACGTGGTCATGGCGAGGCGCGGGATCTGGACCGGAAGGTAGCGGCTCCCCACGAGACCTGGCACAAGGGCGCGAGCCCCGGAGGTCAGATAAAGGGCGCTCGCCAGCGCGTGAGCCGCGTGCCGATCGATGCGCGACAGGAATTGGTCGGCGTCGAGGTAGGCGCCGTCGCACCCCCGCTCCAGCGGAATGCCGCGCGCCTTAAGCTCCTCCGTGAATTGTTCTGTGACGTGCATCACCCACTGAACTTCCGCTTCGTCGCACATCTCTTCGATTCCCCGGGCCAGAACCTCCATCGTTCGTCCGGACATGCCTCCATAGGTGTGGAGTCCCTCGTAGAGGACCACGTCGTTAATGAATTTCTCGTGGTCCGCGGGGTTGTCCGTCGAAAGAACCCCACCCGTGGTGGACTTCGGGTCCTGGGCACCGTCGAGCGCGAGCACGTGGGCCGTCTTGACGATTTGCTTCACGATGTCGGAGATCGTCCGGTCGGACTTCCCCGACTCATGGCGTTGGATGTACCACGCGTTTTCAATCACGCGGGACCCGTCGAGCACCAGTCGGATGCCTCGGCGATCGGCCGCTGCGCGCACCGCCTGGAGATTCTCGATGCTCACAGGGTGCACGCCGTCCGCGAAGGCCTGAAGCCACACGATCGAGATCGGCGCGGCGGCCGGAATAGACTCGAGGCGGCCCACGTCCACGTTCCCAGTGAAAATAGGGTCGCCGCCGGTTCGCACAGCGTGCACCGGAATCGAGCGAGGGGTCAGCGTATCGGCGAGCCCACTGGCGTTGCTTGCCACTCCCGTGCCCGGGATCACGAGCGTCGAAACGACGAGCTTGATGCATCCGAGCAGGTTGTGGGCCGGGCAGACATAGGTATGTCCCAGCTGGTCGCGCACCGCCCGGCAGAGGTTATCGAAGTTCCTCGATCCGGCGTAGGCTTCGTCGCCGACGAGCTGCCCGGCGATCTGCTCCTGGCTCATCGCGCTCGTTCCGTGGGAGGTCATGTCGAAATTGACCTGCGACGGTGTGAGATTGAACACGTTGAAGTGCGCATTGGCGAGGTTCCGCTTGCGCTCCTCAAGCGTCGGGAACGAGACGAGACGAACGGTCTTGATCTTGTGCGGCTCATGGTGAGGAACGGGAATGGGCATGCCCTATGCGGACGCCGCCACCGTACCGGCGGGCCGGAACTTCGCGGTGAAGTGACGGAGGTAGGGCGGGCAGGACGTCATTTCGACGCCGCGGAGCGAGTGAGCGCGCTCCGCGACCTCGGCCGCAATCTCCAGAATGCGATCGACGTGGCTCTGCGTGTAGACCCGCCGCGGCAGGGCAAGGCGGACCAATTCCAGGCGGGCCGGCGTGAAGGCACCCCCTGTTTCGAAGACTCCGAACATGACGCTCCCGATTTCGCAGGATCGGATGCCGCCGGCCAGGTAGAGCTCGCACGCGAGCGCCTGCCCGGGAAAGCGCTCCGGCGGAATGTGCGGAAGGAAACGGCTGGCGTCGATGAAGACGGCGTGCCCGCCCGGCGGCTGGACGATGGGGATGCCCAGGCGGGTCAGCCCCTCCGCGAGGTACCGAACGGAAGCCTGCCGGTATTCGAGGTAGGGCTCATCGAGCGCCTCTTCGAGCCCCAGGGCGAGTGCCGCCAGGTCGCGCGCCGCGCAGCCGCCGTAGGTTGGAAAACCCTCCGTCAGGATCAACAAATTGCGCGCTTCGGCGGCGAGAAGGTCATCGTTCAGCGCCAGGAAGCCGCCCATGTTGACGAGGCCGTCCTTCTTGCCGCTCAGGATGCAGCCGTCGGCCAGGCGGAAGACCTCACGCGCGATGTCGGCCGCCCGCCGCCCTCCCTGCCCCTCCTCACGCTTCTTGATGAAGTACGCGTTCTCGGCGAAGCGGCAGGCGTCCAAGATGAAGGGAATGCCGTGCCGGTGCAAGACACCGGCGCAGGACTTGATGTTCTCGAGACTGGCCGGCTGCCCGCCGCCGGTATTATTCGTGATCGTCAGCATGCCGAACGGAATGCGAGCCCGCTCCCGGAGGCACAGATCGTCTAGACGGTCGAGGTCTATGTTCCCCTTGAACGGAAAGGTCGACGCCGTGTCCCCTGCTTGAGCAACGACGAGGTCGAGCGCTTCGCCCTGGTCGTACTCGATATTGGCGCGCGTGGTGTCGAAGTGGCTGTTACTCGGCACGAGTGAGCCGGGCCGGATGGCGATCTGGAAAAGGATCCGTTCCGCGGCGCGCCCTTGGTGGGTTGGGATGATGTGGCGGTATCCGGTCAGGTCGCGAACCACACGTTCGAAATCGTGAAAGGAGCGCGACCCCGCATACGACTCATCGGCGGTCATCATGGCCCCCCACTGCGCGGCGCTCATGGCGGCGGTGCCGGAGTCGGTCAGGAGGTCGAACGTGACCCTCTCGGCCGGCAGGGAGAACAGGTTGTAGTCGGCCTCCCGTAGCCAGCCTTCGCGCTCGGACCGGTGGGTGAGTGCGATCGGCTCGACGACCTTTATCTTGAACGGTTCGAAGATCACCGACATCGCCAGAACGCTACCAGGCACGGGGAGATCATTGACAGGGATACGAAGGTACCGTCGCCCTGGGACCGTTCGGGCGGATCCGCGATTCGGGGGATATCGTGTGTCGCGTGCGGCAGGGACCGCTCAACTTACCCCTTCGAGGAGGTACAGATCGCACATCGACCGGAGATACGTGTATGCGTAGCGATCCCCATCGAGCGACGTGACCACGCCGCCGATGAAGATTATTCCCGACGGCTCCGGCGGCCGGAGCTCCTTCCAAACCCCCCGGGCGCCGCTCTCCACGTCGACGCGGTCGATCCGCGCCGGTCGGTCGACCGTGCGGGCGACGAATAGGTATCGGCCGGTGCGATCGAATCGCACGGGAGCATCCCCGACCTGGACACCAGGCAGTGGCTGGCACTCGAAGGTATCGGTGCGCAGGAGCTCGGTGCGCCCGTCCGCTCGCCGGATAACAATTCGGTCCCCATCGGGAGAAATGGGCAGCCCGCTCACCCAATCGGAATCGATTTCCTCGTCGTAGAGGAGACGGGGACTCCCGCCGGCCATCGGCTGTAGGTAGAGACGCCGCGCCCGGTCAGAGTTCGAGCCCACGATGAAGACATGCCGACCATCAGGGTGCCATCCCGCCCAGACATAGCGCTCAATCTCTGGGGATCGAAGGGATCGGCTCTCCCCGAGTCCCGTCGGGTAGACGACAAGATCGCTGTCGGACGGTCGCAGAATCGCAAGCGCCCAAGCGCCGTCGGGAGACAATCCCTTCGCAGCTCCCTCACCCAGACGCACGGCCGGCGATCCATCCGTGGGGCGCAGGTAGACTGCGTAGTGTGGATTCTCCGCGTCTGCCACCTCACTTATGAGCAGTTGCTTCCCGTCGCGCGACATGTCGACCGCCAGAGATCCATCGAACCAGGACAGATCGGTCTCTCCGGGCGAATCGACCGCCCCGACGATGGCACCCAGCCGGAGGTTGTCGGTGCTCACGAGGAGCCGGCCCTTGGCGGCGACATCGTGCAGCTTGATCCGCGACGGTGACAAGTAGAGGTGGCGAACGCCACCTGAGAGCGAGACAGCCCAAATGCCGTTTTCGAGCGACTCGTTGATCCCGGAATACCAGATTTCATCGCCGCCGGGAGACCAGCAAATTCCGCTGACATTGGTCATGAATCCCGTGAGGACCCGCTTGCGTCCCTCACGATTGATCACGCAGACATAGCCCGATTTGTCGCCCGCGGAAGGGTGATCTGAAAAGGCCACGCTCGCTCCATCCGGCGAGACGCGCGGAAGGCCCACCCAATCCACCGATTCGTAGATGGTCGTCCCCGCAGGGTATTCGATCCGGTAGTGTCCGCCAATCTGTCGGACGACGGCGAGCGATTTACCATCGGGCGCCCAATCGGCCTGCGCCACGCCTTCCAGGAGGAGCCGCACTCCGCCACCACCGAGCGAGGCGCGCGCGAGTGTCCCCGAGGTCTCAAACCAGAATGTGTGGCGATGCCCAAGCGAAAGCGCCATCTCTCCGGCTGAGGAGACCGCGTGCAGATCGCCGGGCGGGAGTCCGAGGTGCCTCGACTCGGGGCTGTCAGGCCGGGAAGAGTAAACTTCGTACGGCTTCCCTTCCCAGGCGGCGCCGTAGACGAAGCCCCGGCCATCGTCGGTGAACCGCGCACCCGAGATGTTGCCGTTCCGAAACGTGAGGCGCTGAAACTTCGGGCGGGTTGGTTTCGCAGCGGCCTCTCCCCCCTTCGGCGCTGCATCGGCATGACTCGTCGTGGAGATCGCCTCGAGCGCGATGGCGAGGTCGTGAGCCGAGCGGAATCTCGACTCGGGCCGTTTCTCCAAGCACCGGCGGACGATGCGCTCCAGCGCGGTCGGGAGGTTCCGCACCGATCCTAGGATGTCGGGAGGATCCTCCCGGAGTATCGCCGACATCGTGTCCGCAGGGGACTCACCCCGGAATGCCCGCTTTCCCGACAACATTTCGTACAGCAGCGCTCCCAGCGAGAAGATGTCGGAGCGACTGTCGACTGGCAGCCCCCGCACCTGTTCCGGCGACATGTAGCCGACGGTGCCGAGAACAACTCCAGCCTCGGTATCCGACACCATGGTGGCTGCATCCCCGGTGGGCCCGCCGCCATGCAGTGGCATCAGCTTTGCCAAACCGAAGTCGAGAATCTTCAGATGATCGCCGGGGAGGATCATCACGTTCTCGGGCTTCAGGTCCCGGTGCACGATTCCCTTGTCGTGCGCTGCCGCGAGTCCATTGGCGATCTGGATACCGAAGGCGATTGCCTTCGCCACCGCGATCGCCCCTTCGTCCAACCGCTGCCGAAGCGTCTCGCCCTCGAGCAACTCCGTCACGGCGTAGCTGATCCCATCGTCGGAGCCCACGTCGTGTATGGCCAGAATGTTGGGGTGTGAGAGGGAGGCCACCGACTTCGCCTCCTGCTCGAATCGGGACACGCGGTCGGGGTCGGCGGCGAACGCGGAGGACAACACCTTGACCGCTACGTCGCGGGCCAGGCGCTTGTCCCTCGCGCGGTAAATCTCCCCCATCCCCCCAGAGCCGAGGGAGGAGAGTATCTCGTAGGGCCCGAGGCGTTTCCCCGTCTGGAAGGCCATCGCACACGCCACTATGCTGCATTCGGGGCCGAGGCTCAATGGCTGCGCTGACGGCCCCGATCGAACCTGCCGTTACCGGCCCGCCATGAATTCGTTCAGCTCGGAGAACGAAGCCGCGTCATCCCCGAAGCGAAACGTCCCCTTTTCGGAAATTTCCCGGGCCGCGCGGAGGAATGCGCCGAGCGCCGCCCGAGACAACGCCGACCCGAGGCTGATCCGCCGTACGCCCGCGGCGGCGAGGCTTGCAACCGTGAGGGCACTGCCCCGTCCTCCCGCGAGCGCGTTCACCGGCCGCGGCGACACCGCCGCGCAGACCATTCTGATCGCTTCCAGATCGGGCAAGCCGGGCGCGTAAAGGACATCCGCTCCGGCTGCGGCGAAAGCCTGCAGGCGGCGGATGGTGTCGTCGAGGTCGGGACGGCCATGGAGGAAGTTCTCCGCCCGCGCTACCAGAGCGAACGGGAATGGAAGCGACCGGGCCGCCGCGACGGCTGCGGCCACGCGCTCGACGGCGAGCCCGTGGTCGTAAATGGGGTGACGGGCGTTTCCCGTCGCATCCTCCACGGACCCACCCACAAGGCCGGCCGCTGCCGCCAACCGAATGGTCTCCGCGACAGCCTCGGGCTCGTCGGCAAATCCGTTCTCGAGGTCCGCCGATACGGGCAAGTCGGTCGCCCCGACGATCGCCCGTGCGTGAGCCAGCACTTCGTCCCGTGCCACCAAACCCTCGCCATCGCGGCGGCCGAGGGTGAACGCGAGGCCGGCGCTCGTGGTGGCCAGGGCCTGGAAGCCGACCCCGGCGAGGATCCGGGCCGTGCCGACATCCCAGGGGTTGGGGATGACAAATGTCTTGGGCCCCGCGTGGAGCGCCTGGAGCCGCTTCGCCTTTTCGATCTGGCCCGCAATCATGTGAGGTTCTCCGCGTGAATTCGCGTCACGAGCATTCCGGTATCACGCCGCTTGAAAGAGGGGAACCCTGGTGTTGACCGACACGCGATAGGTGGCCGTCTCGGCCAATCGCTCCAGGTCGATCCCGGAGCGCAACAATTCCGCTACGCCCGCTCCTGCAATCGTTGTGGCGAGCGCCTCGCCCGGGCACGCATGCGCTCCGGCCCCAAAGGTGAAGTATCGCCTGTCCTTGCGACGAATGTCGAATCGCTCGGGATCCGTGTTGGCCGACGGGTCACGGTTGGCAGCAGCAACCACGACCAGCACGGCATCCCCGTCCTTCATGTCGCGTCCGGCAACCGTCCCCGATCGAGCCAGGTAGCGGCGTGTGTTCTGAACCGGCGGGTCGAATCGGAGGACTTCCTGGATGAGGGCCGCTAGGAGGTCGGGATCAGCACCGACCTCTGCGCGCACGTCACGGTGCGAAGCCAGGGCCAGAAGGGAATTCCCGATCAACCCGGCCGTCGCTTCGTGCGCTTGGGACAGCATTCCGATTCCATTCGCCGCGATCAGGTCCGGGTCCCCGTGCCCGGCGCGCGTCGCTGCCCCAGCCAGTCCGGACAGGATTGTATCGCTGGGCTGGCTTGCATGCAGGGATCGAAAGAGCTCCAACAGATGCCCGGCCGCAAGCTTGCCTTGTTCGATCTGCTCGGAGGTACTCGTCGGCGCGAGGCACAAGACGAATTCGCCTGTCCAAGCCGCCGCCTGAGGCAGGCTGGCCCGAGGGATACCGAGGAGAGTCCCGATGACGTACGCCGACAGGCCGAACACGAACTCCATCAAGTCGAGCTCGGACGCCAGGGCGCCCGCCCATCTGCGGCTCTCCCGCATGATGATGTCCGTGTCGATCGCGTTGAGCGCGCTCGATACCGCGGGTTTGAGCTTGGCGTGGCTTGGACCGTCGTTCATGCGGACGAGATGCCCAAAGATCTCACCGGCGGGCGACCCAAGCAGCGCCCGAGGAATCGGCTCGCCAGGTGGGCGAACACGGCAAAGTTCGCTCGCCAGTACCGCAATCACGGCCTCCGCGCTGGACGCCACCCACAGCCCGAGCCCCTCGTCACGATAGACGGGCTGGCGCGCCGTCAAATGGGCGTAATACGGATAGGGATCGGCGTGCGTGACCGCAGCGACCGGATGCCGCGGAAGCGTGATCGGTTCACTCCTCACTAAATCCCGACCTCCGGTTCAGGAGCGGTGGGCTCTGCAGACGAAACACCCCGGCCGTGCATTGTGGATATCCACGTACGCGACGTGGTCCTGGCCAAAGAACCGCTCGATCATACCCTCGAGCTCGCGCCCCTGCACCACGTCGGCGGCCACCAGAAAGTCGTCGGATCGATAGGCCCGCACGGACAGAAGGCGGTGTCCGAGCGATTTCGGGACCTCTCCCGCGCGGTCATACGGATCACAAACAGTGGCATGGACAAAGATGGGCCCGACGCTCCGGTACGGCCTTGGAGCTATGAATGGTGAATAGGAAAAGAGATATACCATCTCCCCCGCGTTCGGGTCTCTCAGACAATGACGGCAGAGATACCCCGGGCTCTCGTCGACCAAGATTGGCTGGAGGCCGCTGTTCCCGTGGTCGTCCGCTCGCTGGCTCCGCACACGCTCCGCGACCGTTGTCGGGAGTCCCTCGATTCGAATGCCGTGCATCCTCGTGCTCCTTTCGTCAGACCATCCGGCGGGCTTTCGGCGAGCTCGAAGCATGAATCCGGGTAGCCGCACGCCGCTATCCGGATCTTGCGGGGAATTGAAGCCATCTGCAGGGCGGCGAATCCCCCCCTGTGGGATAATGTCGGCATGACCCATGAGACGTCTGCTGGCATCCAACTTCTTCCCGATCAGCGGGCAAGCTTCGAAGTGGACGACGAGGTGGCCTACTTCAACACCGCCACCCTCTCGCCCCTCTTGCGGAGCGTCCACGCCGCCGGAGCCGATGCGCTCGCTCGGCGTGCCAAGCCCTGGACGATCTCGTCTCCGGATTGGTTTTCCGAAGCCGAGCAGCTCCGTTCCTGCTTCGCGAGGCTCATCGGCGGAGCAGCGGACGACATCGCGCTGATACCGGCCACCAGCTACGGGCTTGCGGTCGTGGCTCGCAATCTGAGGGCCGCGCCCGGCGATCGCGTGCTCGTGCTCGACCAGGAATTCCCGTCGAACTACTACACCTGGCGGCGTTTTGCCTCGCGAACAGGCGCGGAGCTCTTGGTGGTCCGTCGGGAATCTGGCCAGTCGTGGACGGAGGCAATCCTGAATTCCCTCGATGGACGTGTGACGATCGCATCGATCCCCAACACGCATTGGACGGACGGTGCCGTGGTCGATTTGCGCCGCGTGGCACCCGCCCTGCGGGCGGTTGGGGCCAAGTTCGTGATCGACGCGAGCCAATCGCTCGGGGCCATGCCGCTCGACGTGGCCGACCTTCGGCCCGATGCCGTGGTGACGGTGGGTTACAAGTGGTTGCTCGGACCGTTCAGCCTGGGCTTTCTATATCTCGACCCCGCTCTCCAGAGCGGTGAGCCGTTAGAGGAGAATTGGATCGTGCGTGCCGGCGCCGAGGACTTCAGCCAGCTGGTGGACTACCACGACAACTATCTTCCGGGCGCGCGGCGATTCGACGTTGGGCAGCGCACGAACTTCCAGCTCACCCCAGTGGCGCTGGCGGCATTACAGCAACTGCTCGAATGGACGGTACCGCGGATTGCAGCCACTCTGCAGGCGCGGACGAGCGAAATCGCTCGCCGGGCCGAGGCGCTGGGCTTGGCGGTGCCTTCCCCTGAAGCGCGCGCACCGCACATGCTCGGCATCGGCCTGCCCCCGACCGCCCGCCAACGCGCGGCCGACGCGCTCGCGAAGGCGAGGGTGGTTGTCAGCATGCGCGGATCGTCGCTCCGGATCTCCCCCCACCTCCACAACAACCAGGAAGATGTCGACCGGTTGTTGACCGCGATGGCCTCCGCGCTGTCGTGACCGACGCCGGGGCCGTAACCATTCTCGAAACCCCGCGTCTCGTACTCCGTCGGTTTTCGCTCGACGACGCGGCGTTTGTCCTCGAGCTGGTGAACGACCCGGCGTGGCTCGAGCACATCGGCGACCGCAACGTGAGAAATCTGGAGGACGCGCGCGCTTATCTTGCAAAGGGAACGCTGGCCATGTACGAGGAGGTGGGCTTCGGCATGTATGTCGTCGCCCTCAAGGCGACGGGGCAGCCCATCGGCAGCTGCGGGCTCCTCAAGCGGGATATCCTCGAAGACGTCGACCTCGGCTACGCATTCCTTCCACAATTCCGCGGGCAGGGCTACGCGTACGAATCGGCGGCCGCCATTCTCGAGCACGGGAAACTCAAGCTCGGACTAACCCGGATCGTCGCGATCGTTTCCACGGCCAACCATCGCTCCATTCGGATCCTCGAGCGGCTAGGCCTGCAATTCGAGCGGATGATCCGGCTCCCCGGCGAAGATGAGGACATTGCCCTCTATGCCTGGGAAGCGGCGGACGGGCTCACGGTGAGCCATGCTACCTTGGGGGACCCGGACGGTCTCCCCGGTCCCGGCTAATCACCGAAGCGCGGCGTGCGCGAAGATCATTCCCGACGTCGGATTGTCCCCGTAGGCGTCCTCAATAGCGCCGGGCACCAAAGCGATGCTGCCGAGCACGCCGAGGCCGGTCGTCACGTGGCGTGCTCTCCAGAAATCGAAGCGGTACCCGGCGCTCACCTCGCCCACGTCGTACGTTTGCCCGTCGCGTGGTTCCCCGGGCGGAAACAGCTCGTTTTTCTCCACTCGCTCCACACGCGCGAAGATCGTGTGCTTCTCGTGGAGCTGCGCGGCGGCCTCCGCGGTCACCGCGTCGAGGATGGGCCCAGGGCGATTGCGGTTCCTTCCCCAGGCCATCATCGTCTCCCAGTGGCCACCGCTCCAGTTGCCCGCGTAGATCACCGACGCGGTCGTACGATCGACGTCGACATCGGGCTCGAGCTGCTCGGGGCTATTCAATCGGCCGTAGCTCACCTGGAGCGCCCACGCGGGCGCCGGATTCACCGAAACGCGATACGCGTAGGAGTCGAGCTTCGGCGACTCGATGCCGTACCGGTTCTGATCGGGTTCGCGGCCGCGGAAGGCCGAAGCCTCGAGTTTCACGCCGCCCATGACCCCTCCCGCCGTCACCACGCCGAACGTGATGTGAGACGAGTCGAGCCAGTGGTGCGTGATGGGCGCCTCCGGGATGGACATGGCCGAGAAGCGGTGCATGAACGCGGGGGGGCCGAGAGCGGGCTCCCCCGGGAGCCCGCCGTACAGGAAGAGCGATCGATTTCCGCTCGCGACGCTGTAGGTGGCCGCGAGCTCCATGAAGAGATCGTGGGGGTGCTGCCGGTCGATAAGTGGGGTGAGGCCGTCCGCCGTTTCCCCCGTCTGGAGGAGCAGCGGATAGCCCTCCTTCCCGATGGTCGCGGGCTCCAGAGAGAGCATCCCCCGGAATCCCAGCGTTCCCGGGCCGACAGGCCGCTGCGCCATTCCCATCAGCATGTTGCTGCCGAAGGCCTTCTCGTCGCCGCGCGGTCCGCCTTGGTCATCATAGATCACGTCGACCACAGCGTGGAGCATCAGCGTCCACGATCCCCGCATCGCGTGGATGCCGAGGTGTTCCGATTGGTCCGGCTGCCAGGCGGTCCCCGTGGCTTCACGCGCCATGGGATAGGGGCCGTACATGCCGGTCATCGTCATGGCGTGTCCGGAATCCATCGCGGCCATGTCGTGATGCATCCCGTGGTGATCCGGAGTCTGCGCGGTTCCAGGGCGAGCCCAAAGCAAGCCTGCGAGGAGAGCACCGATGAGCCAGGTGTGCCGGCGCGTCAGGGTGACGTGGTCAGTCCCTCGCCCCAACCCAATTCGATCACTTCGAAATCGTCCGCGGTCAGGCTGTGAAACGCGGGATTCAGCACGTTGTTGTCCCATGCGGGGTCCATGGTACCAGAGACATACATGTCGGTCCCGTTGTCCGCCACGATCAGGCCGTAGTCCTTCATGGCTTGGAAGATCTTTCGCACGTCGGCTGGATAACCGCTGATGTCGACACCTGCCTTGAGCCGAAGCCTCGTTCCCATCGGCGGCGCGCCTATCATGCTCCCCGCCTGGTGGGAGGCGGGCCAGACGTAGCCGTTCGTCGCGCGCGTCGTGACGCGAAACGCGTGGGTGATGGGACCGGGGGCGTCCACCTCGTCGTGACGAACCAATCCCGGGAAGATCGCCAGACCCGCAGCGTCCGCGGAAGTCCAGCCGTCCTGGCGTCGAGCATTGGTGGAGAGATCGAATGCGGCCCCCGAGCCGGCTTCCCATCGCTGGGAGGATGAGTTCCATCGGGTTGCCCACGTCTCATAGAGGAGCCAGCGCCCGCGATCGACGAGAATCAGGTGCCGATCGCCGCTCGAGCCTCCGCCTGGGACCGCGCCCTCGATGTAGTCGGGTTGCGTCCGCGCTTCCGTCGGGATCGGGTATCCCGAAGGCCACCCGGGCGCGCCGGGATCGCTCTGGCTGCCATAGGGGGCGAACGCCACTTGACTGAGCGTCTGGGTCGCGCCGACCCCGACGTAGGGAATGCCGTAAGGAGACGGCCCGAAGTCCGGGTGGACGATGCGCGTGGCCGTGGGGTTCTGAGTGGTCCGGCCGCTGATCCAGTCGATGAGTGCCTGAGATTCTGAATCAACCGGTGCGCCCGAGACGTTCAGGTTCCACCAGTTGTCGGCCGGGAACACCTGTCGCGTCGAGAGATCTTCGAGCAGCACCGTGCTGTCGGAGGCGGTGGCGCCGGGCCCGGTCGGGATCTTGGGCTCGGTCGGCGACGAGCCTGTGGAACAGCCGGCCGCCGCCAGGAAAAGAGCGGCCGCGAGCGTGGCTCGAAGTTGTAAAGGTAATCGCATGGTAAGGTCCCGGGTCTGGTGTGGTCGGGAACCATGCAAGAAGATTGCCATGGCGGATGCGCCGTCACTCCCTGGATCGGCTGACGGGCCGCGCTGCGGGATGCGATGCGGGGCTTGCGAGATGCGGCCTTCTCCGTGCCCGCGCCGGACGCGACACCGGGCCCGTCCGGCCCGGGTCAAATTCCTGAATCTCCAGACCCCCGGGAGCATCTGAAGTAGTAATTCGGTAGCAGGTGGAAGTACGGTTCCAGCAACTCAAGCCGCCAGCCTCGAGCCGGCGGCTGCTTTTGTATTGGTCGTGCGCCTTCCAGCCCGAAAAACCCGGTCAATAAGGCCGGGGCGCTGCCGTCGCGTTGGACGGCGCATGCCAGGGGCCCTGAAGGCCCCGGTAGAAAAGGGAGAGATTCAAAATGACTCGTGGCACCGTGAAGTGGTTCAACGAGGCGAAGGGCTTCGGCTTCATTTCGCAGGAGAATGGGGAGGACGTGTTCGTCCACTATTCCGCGATCGAAGGCGACGGCTTCAAGAGCCTCACGGACGGTGATCGCGTGGAATTCGAAGTGACGAGCGGCCCGAAGGGCCCCGCCGCGGCGAACGTCCGCAAGATCTAACGAACCGAAACGTCGGCGGCGGTGGGAATCCAGTCTGATTCCCCCGCCGCCCGGCGCGAATCTATTTGTGCGCGGACTCCTTGGCCGGATAGGCTGCGGCCAGCCGCACCCAGTCGGCCGGGGTCACCTGCGCCACGACCTTGAACTTCCCCTCGCCAAGCGGCTGCACCACCAACGCGTCGCCCTCCCGCAGCTCGTCCCGATGGAGCCCGTCGATGATCGGGATCATCGGATCCTGCTGACCCACCAGGACGCGATTCATTCCATGTGTCGGCGACGTGCTCAGCATCATGATGCGCGCGGTACGATAGGCGGCGCGATCGTCGGTGGAGCTTGTTGGACTGGTCGGGACTACGCGAACCTTTCCGAATAGCTCGATCTTCTTCTCGTAGCGTCCAAATGCGAGCTGAGCCGTGTCCCTGCAGCGCCACATCGGGCTTACGAAAACACTGTCGATAGGAATCGCGAGCGCCTTGAACGACTTTCCCAAAGTCACCGCGTCCGCCTTCCCTGCTTCGCTCAGATTCCGCTGGGCGGCACGATTTTCAAAGTCGTCATATGTCAAATCCTTCTGCGCCCAATCCGTGGCGGCGTGCCTGAAGAAGATGACGAATCCACCCTTCCTAAGGTCATCGACAAGCTTGGGGTCACCGACACCCTGCACGTCGTCGAGCCGCGGGATCTTTGGGTTCACGATCGTCTCGGGCGCCGTGGCGGGTGGCGCCTGCGCCCTCGCGACCCCTGGGGTGAACGTCAGAGCCAGCAGCACTGCGGCGAAACCCAACCGACCCATTCGCATTTCAGACCTCCCTCACAAAGGCACCGTGACCGCAAGCCAAGAGGGTACGCTACCACCGGTCTCGGCAGCGCCCAAGCCGTACCGAAGTAGCGCCCGGAGTGCTACCTTGGAGGGATGAGTCCCATCGACCGAGAGATTCGCACCACCACGCACCTTCTCCGGCCTCACCAAGGCGCTGACGGGCTACGCCATGAGCGCGCTCGGGGCGGCGACCAGGTCGCAACCCACCTGGTGGACCGAGCGGTTCGCCGGTTGGAGATGGTTTGCCTTGTGTCGATCGTGGCGGTCTTGGTCCTTTGGCTAGGCGTTAATCTCGCGACCGGTCAATTCGGAGCCGAGCTTCAAACTCCTCGGCAATGGGCCCCACCGGTCGCGGCTCTAGTTGCCTCCATCGCCGTCCTCGCGATGGCGCGCAGCGGTTGGTTTTCCGCGTCCACGATGGTCCGGGTGGGGCTGGTTTACGAAGTCGTGTACGGCTTCGCGATCACAGCGGGCTCCACTTTGGGGGCCTTCAGGGGAATGCGGGCCTCCGACTTCCAGGTCGACCGGATTGGCCTGGCCCACGTCGCACTCTGGACCCTCTTCTTCACCGTGCTCGTCCCGACCCGTCCGCGCGAGACCTTGGTGGCGCTCATCGCCGCCAATTCCTCCGTCCCCATTCTCTACCTGGCCCAGGTCTGGGCGGGAGCGGCACCGGCGCTTGGTGCGCGGCAGTATCTCCCGATCTTCGTGCTGCCCTACGCGATCACCATCGCACTCGCCTACTTCGCGGCCCGCGTCGTTCACCAATTGGGCGTCGAGGTACGGCGCGCGCACGAGCTTGGCAATTACCGGCTCGAGGCGTTGCTCGGGCGAGGAGGCATGGGGGAGGTTTGGCGGGCGTCGCACCGGATGCTGGCGCGTCCGGCCGCCATCAAGCTCATCCGCCGCGACGCCCTCGCGAGCGACCCGCTGCTGGCGGAAACGGCGGTCGCGCGCTTCGACCGCGAGGCTCAGGTCATCGCGGGCCTCCAGTCCCCTCATACCATCGAGCTCTATGATTTCGGTACGACCGAGGATGGGACCTTGTTTTACGTGATGGAGTTATTGGATGGCATCGACCTCGATGCTCTCGTCGAGCGCTTTGGGCCGGTGGCGTGGGAGCGAGCCGTGCACATCCTGCGCCAAGCCTGTGCCTCCCTCGACGAAGCGCACCGGCGCGGCGTGGTGCATCGGGACATCAAGCCTGCGAACATCTACCTCTGCCGGCGCGGCGTCGAGCACGACGTCGTGAAGGTCCTCGACTTTGGTTTGGCAAAGCACTTGGAAGCAGCGGCTCCCCGCGCGGCCACCAAGCTGACGCGAGCCGATGCGGTGGCGGGCACCCCCCATTACATGGCACCGGAAATGGCCCTGGGACGAGGGAACGTCGATGGTCGAGCTGACCTCTACGCGTTGGGCTGCGTTGGCTATTGGCTTCTGACGGGTCGGGAGGTGTTCGCGGCGGAGACCACGACGGAGGCGATTCTGGCGCACGTTCAGCGCGAGCCGGTGGCGCCGAGCAAGGTCACCGAGCTGCACATACCGGAGGAATTGGAGCGGACGATTCTCGACTGTCTCGCCAAGGACCCCTCCGCGCGGCCGTCGAGTGCCGGGGCCCTCGCCGCACGCCTCGCGGCCGTGCCCGCCACGCGTGCGTGGTCCGAAGAAAGTGCCGCGACCTGGTGGGAGCAGCATCGACCGTCCGAGACGGTGACCGTCTGATCCCTAGACCGATGGGCCGGAGCAGCGGCCTCTAGCGATCGATCAAGACGACCTTGGTCTTCCAGATCGATCTTCCGCTTTCCAACCGCGCGAAGTAGACGGCCGCGGGAAGGGGCGTGCCCCGGTCGTTGCGGCCGTCCCAAGGGACGACGTGGGGGCCGGCGGGCAAGGTCCCTTGGAGGAGCGTGCGGACGCGCCGACCAGAGGCATCGTAGAGCACGAGGCGGGTCCACCCCGCCATCGGGAGGACGAAACGGATCGCCCCCGATCCCGCGACTGGATTCGGCGCGGCGGCGAGAGCGACTCGGGGCGCCTGTCCACTCTCCGCCACGGCCGTCGGCAAGCTGTTCACAGCATGGAAGGCGTTCACCTTCACACCAATGGGCAGGTCGTAGGCCACCGGATCCCCCGTCGCGATCAGTTGTTGGATCACGAGCTGAGGCGTGAGATTGGGATACTGGGCACGCACAAGGCCGCACACACCGGCCGTCAGCGGACACGCGAAGGAGGTCCCGTCACCGTACATGTACGGATTCACGCCGTCCCAACCGAAGAGGAAGACGTAGAACACTTGGTCGAGGTCGGTGAACGTGTAGTTTTGACTGATCGTCGACCACATGAGGCTGCCCGGAGCCGCGACGTCGACCCAGGGACCCCAGTTGGAGAACGAAGCGCGGGCGTTGTCGAAGTCCGTGGCGGCCACCGCCAAGACGTGGTCGCAGGCCGCGGGATAGACGCGGACGCTGTCTCCGTCGTTTCCGGCCGCGGCGACACAGACGGCCCCGGAGAATGCGGCCATGTCCACCAGAGCCTGGAAAAACTCCGGCACGCCAGGATCGCCGGGCCCGCCAAAGCTCATCGAGATCACCGACGCCTTCTTGTCGACCGCGTACGCGAACGCCCCGGCGATGGCTTCCGAGGTAATGCCGCTGTCCGGATGCGATACCTTGAGCGGCATGATGCGACAATTCCACCCGGCGCCCGCGATTCCGTCTCCATTGTCCGTCGCCGCCGCCGCGATCCCGGCGCAAAACGTGCCGTGAAATCCCACGTCGATACCCGAGGCGTCCGACGTGTATTCGGGCTTCGGGTCGTTGTCCCCCATTCCAAAGTCCCAGCCTTCGAAGTCGTCGATCAGGCCATTGCCGTCGTCGTCCAGCCCGTTGCCGGGAACTTCGTCCAGATTGTGCCAGATCCGGCTCGCCAGATCGGGGTGGCTGGTGTCCACCCCGGTGTCGATGATCGCGATTACGACGGAGGTATCCCCGCGCGCCGTGTCCCAGGCGAGCGGCAGGCTGATGTCGGCGGCCCCACCGTCGTCGACATACCACTGGTAGATCAGGAATGGGTCGTCAGGCAGCGTCGCGAAGAGGCCAAATCGGTAGTTGGGGGACACCGCGCGAAACGAACCGGTCGCTTGAAGAGTGAGCGCCGCCGCGACCGGGTCGAAATGGGGCTGGTTGCTCCGGAGCACCCAAATACTTTCTCGCCGCTCCGCACCCACGAGAGGTTGGGGGCCAACCCCGCGTGCCTCTACCAAGCCGAGACTCGCGAGGACGCCCAACGCGCGGGCATTGTGCGCCAGCAAAGCGCCGCCGGGGGCCGCTCCCAAAACGCCATCGTCCGCGACGACCACGACCTCGCCTGGGACGAACGGGAGGGACTTCGGAGTGCGGCGCGGCTCCGCCCGATGGGGGTGCGGCCCAGCCATCGAACCCACAGGGGCCAGGAGGGCGAGCCCGAGGATGACGATCGTTCGAAGCATCGATGCAGGGACGCGAACATTCATGGTGGGTCTCCCCCCTTCACTAGCTCCATCGTCACAATACGGATTCCCTCAACCTACTCATGGCATGAAACGGCGGCCCGTCGGTCAGGCCGCGGGGGCGATCCCGGCGCCACCCTCGGCGCTCGACGCTTCCCCCGAGGGTGTGCGGATCGGAAGACGGACCACGAAGACCGCGCCGCGGCCGGACTCGCTCTTCACCTGGATGGTCCCCCCATGATCCCGAACGATCCCGAACGAGACCGATAGCCCCAACCCGGTGCCTTTCCCGGCGGGCTTGGTCGTGAAGAATGGCTCGAAGATGCGGTCCAGCGCCTGCTTGGGGATTCCCGGGCCGTCGTCGGTGATGCGCACTTCGACGAAATTGTCGGTGCTCGATGCGGTGATCGTCACGAGGCCACGACCCCGTTCCTCCAGGGCTTGCTCCGCGTTCATGATCAGATTCATGAGCACCTGCTGAATCTGATTCGCGCTGGCATGGACGGTTGGCAGCGTCTCGGGCACCTCGCTCTTGAGCTCGATTCCGTGCATGCTCATCGAATGCCGCGTCAGCGCCACGGTGTCCGCCACGACGGAAGCGATGGCGATAGGCTCACGGAGCACCTTCTCCGGACGGGCGAACCGCAGCAAGTTGTCGATGATGGCCCGGCAGCGCTTCGTCTCCTTTTCGATCGTCACGAACGCAGCCTTCGTGGGGTCGTCGTCCGGCATCGAACGCGACGTGAGTTGGACCAAGCCAAGGACGCCGGCGAGCGGATTCTTGATCTCATGGGCGATGCCGGCGCCCAGCTGGCCGAACGCCGCCATCTTCTCCGATTGCACGAGCTGGGCCTGCGCGTGGCGCAGGGCTTTTTCGCGGGCGCGCAGCTCGGTCGCCATCTGATTGAACGACGCGGCCAGCTGACCCAGCTCGTCGCGCGTCCGTACGGAGACCTTGGCATCGAATTGGCCCCGCCCGATTTCCTGCGCGGCCCGCGCGAGGAGAGCGAGCGACCGCGTCAAGTGGGACGACCAGGCGATGCTGACGATGGCGATCCCGGCAAGAAGCAGAAGCGAGACCGTCACGAGCGTCGTCAGGAGCCTCTTCGAAGCCAAGTACGCCGCGGCGCTCGGGAGCTGCGCTCCGGCCCGTAATCCATGAAATTCCATCTGGGCGAAGCCCCCGATCATGGCATTCTGTCCGTCGCGGAACTCCTTTGCGACCACGCGGGTCCCGGGGCCCAGCTCCGGAATGAACTCGAGGGTTGGAGCCTCGGCCATGATTCGTCGATCGCTGTGGACGAGCACCCGGCCGGAGCGATCAACAAGGAACACCTGGAACGCCCCGGCGCTGCGGCCCAGGGCGAGCGCGCCATTCACGTCGAGTACGCCGGCGACGACAAAGGACGGTCGCTTGGGGCCGCGCGGGGCAGAGACGGCCATGGTCAACGTCGGCGCGTCCGGTCGCAGGGTCGTGTTGATGATCTTCTCGCCTCCGTTTCCAGCCGCCACGTCACGAACCCGGGCGGCAAGCGGATAGGCCAGCGCCATCCGAGCCAGCATTCTGCCGCCGGTTCCGCTGCTGTCGACAAGGGAGCCCACCTCGACACCCCCCTCAAAGAAGCGGACGGCGACGCATCCGTTCATCGCGCCGAAGAGCTTCTGCAGCAAGGCCGCCTTTCCGCCGGTCGAAATGTCGGGGTCGTCGATGACCCGTGCCAGCGCCAAGAGACGCTCACGATGGGCTGTGAGAACGAGATCAGCCTCCTCGGCGGCGTGAACGGCCACGACGGCCGCGAGGTCGGCCACGTACGTTTTCTTGTCCTCGTGGAACATGCGCGACATCGTGAACGCGATGACGCTCACCACCGCGGTCACGAGCACCAGCAGCGTCGCGAGGATCTTGAGCCTGTAGGGGATCAGAATCGGCTTGCCCATGGTTCTTGCTCCCGGACTCAGTTCTCGAAGTAGACGACTTGGCTCGAGTACATGCTGTTGCCCGCCGCGTCCACGGCCTCGACGAGGACGACGTTGGCGCCCGGCGGAAGATCAACCCGCAGATCGAACGTTCCGTCGGACCTCACGCGGGCCGGCTGACCCATCACGTAGACCGTCGCCCCGGGCCGGGCACGCCCCCGCACTTCGAGCGAGGGCCGCGCTACGTGCGCCGGAAGGGGCTCCACCTCCAGGGCCATCGGCCCGCCCGACTGCTCGATGACCAGCCGGCGCGGGGCGGACGGCGACCCCTCGACCCCGTTTACAACCCGACTCACTCGCCACTCGTAGACCCCAGGCCCGAATCGGCCCCAAAGGAGAAACGAATCGCTCGTGGCCTGGCTCACGATTTCGTTCCTGAATTTTGGCCCGCCCGTCGCGCGCAGGATGAAGTGCCCGTCCCCGCTCGCAGCTCTCCATCGGAACGGCACGAGCGGCGGGAGATCGAGGTAGGCAAACCGGGCTCCCGGGGCCGGGGTCAGGACGACCGGCGCATTGGGCACGGGCAGGGGGTCGCTTGGCGCCCCATCCACGGCGATCCGGCTGAATTGGCCCGGTCCCACGTTCACGACTCTCCCGTTTGCCTGAAGGGCCATGGCGCCCGCGAAGACCGTGACCGCGGAGGAGCGATCCTGGCCGGCGGAGATCCGGAACTTTGCCGGACGCGCCTGGACCGTGGGGCGGAGCCGCGCGACCCCCTCCGGGAGCGTGACCGTCATCTCGCCAGGCGCGGACTTGTCGAGCCGCGCAAACAGCTCGCCCCTCACGATGGTGAGAGCCCGCGGGGTTCGCGCCAAGAGGTCGCCCACGTCGGTCCCACCACCGAGGATCACGAGTGAATTGTTCTCGAGGCGCACGCTCCCGTGCTCGAAGTTCAGAACCGCCGTGCCCGCGGCGCCGGTCTGGATTCCGTCCCCGGCGCGCAGACCCAGGCCGGACGGCGCGGAGCTCCAGGCGATCGAACCGGCCGTCCGACTGTGCACGGATGCATGCAGGACCGAGAGCGTTGCGATGGAGGCCCCGGCCGTCGCGGTCGATTCCGCGCCTCGTCCCATGCCCATCGCCCCGAGGCCGACCGGAGCGTCACGATTCGAGCGGAGCAACTCCCGCAGATCGTGCCCTCCAGGGAACGAGAGGCTCAGGAACAGGATGAAGATCGCAAAGCAGGCGAGCGTCATGCCCGCCACGGCGGCTGCCTCGGTGAGGAAGCGACGGCGCTTGCGGGCCTTGCTCTCGGCAGTCCCGGGCGGAGGCGACGCCTCGGGGTCCGGCGCAGTCTCCAGATCAGGCTGGGGCCGCGTCGCCCGGACCTCCATGCCGCCAGAGCGGCCTATGATCTCAGTATCGGCTTTGTGCTCGAACGAACCAGCCATCGGCATCGCTCCCTGTGCGATCGAATTCGTTTCCAGAAATGCGGGTGAAGTTATAGCCGACCCCGAATCTCAAGTGTTTCTCCGGATCCCACGTCAGCTCCTGCAGCCATCCTCCTCGCCGATCTCCGGCCTCCCGCTGGGAGAGCTGCTGGTACTGGACGCCGAAGCGAAATGGTCCGGCGAACGCGTAGTCCACGCGGCTCACCCAGAGCATGCTGTGCGCGTCCGACGGCGCGATGTCGCCCGCCCCCTCGCGCATGATCCGTGCGGCGCCCTTGGCGCCCCACTCGAGATCTGGCCAGAAGCGCATCCGGACCTCCACCGCGGCGACCGTGAGGCCGGAGGTCGCGCGCAGCGAATCGAGTGGCTCCGCCGCGCGGCGGTCTTGCAGGTCGGTCCAGCGCGCCAGGGCCTCGACGCGGTCCGACCGCGGAGGCCGAAACGCCATCCCGACGCTCCTCTCCTCGTAGCGGGTCGACTGGCCGGGACCTCGAGGCAGGGCCTCGCTGAGGCGATGGTCCCCGAGCAAGGAGAAGCCGCCCACAAGGCGCAGGTCGAGGTGCGTCGTCACGAGGTACTGCCGCTCGAGGCTGCCGGCTTCCATCTTCCTGTACTCGCCGCGCGTGGAAACTCCCAGGGGGAGCTTGCCGCTGTAGCCCAGCTGAAGGGCTACGGTCGTATGGGGCAGCGACGTGCTCGCGCCCGCGCGCCCGCCGTGCTCGCCGTAGATGCTTCCGTTGATGCCGCTCGAGAATTGCCAACCCTGTTCCGCTCCGACGACCGATGTCGCGCTGTAATTGCCGTCGTGGTTCAGCCACTGATATTCGCTATATGCGCGGCTCATGCGCCCCAGCGGCGACTGTGCCCCGAGCACCGTCATCGCCTGCTGCCCGGAGGCGTTGTCGAGAATCTCCTCGCGAAGGTAGAGTCGCCGGCCTCCCACCGCGAAGCTCGCGCCGCCGCGGAACGCCTGCCCTTCGGTGCCGTCGCTGGCGCGTCCCTCGATGGCGAGGCCCATCGGGAGCCGCCACTCCACCCCAAGGGCCGACTGACCGAGGTCCGAGGCGCCCAGCGAGCGCTGGTGCTCCACCGTGGTGCGGAGGCTGTCGGAGAGCAGATACCAGAGGCGCACTCCTCCGAGAGGCTGCGAGGCCGTCGAGTCGACGCTCCGATCCTCGAACTCAGCCGCGACGCCCATTCGGTGTCCGTCCCGGCGCCACTGGGCGCCCACCAAGTCCGACCGCGATGGGGTCTGGAATGCGGCACCGAATCTCTCATCGCGATCGAATCGACCGCTCCAGAGCCCCCATTTCCCGGAATTGACCTGGGCCCGCGCCCCCATCCGGCGACTCCCGATGGAGCCGGGCTCGGAATCGGACACGAACCCCTCATCGACACGCTTGACGAATCCGCCGACGGTCACGCGCCCCGGCGCGCCAAACCAGTCGCCTGCGTCGACCTCCGTGGCGACCTTCCAGGCGCCCCCCTCACGCACCGATCCGGTATCGAACTGGGCGAAGGAGAAGCCGCCGTCCGCGCTCCCGAACACCCGGCTGCCCCGGCCCTCGCTCTGGGCGAATTCCGTAGCCAACCAGGAGTGGGCCCCAAACCGGAGCCGCGCGTCCGTGCCGCGCAGCGTGTAGGGAGACGCGCCGGTCTCGTCTTGAACCATCGTCCCGCCCACCTGAACCGGGCCGAGGGCCTGGCTGAGTCGTCCCCCGAGCGCCGCCTTCTCGGCGAGGGCCCCGGTGGCCTCGTAGTCCACCTCGATGAAGACCGGGTTTCCGCCGAGCTGGCCGGCATCGAGCAGCGAGCCGTCGTCGGAAGCACTCGAAATGGGACGGTTGAAGAGGATTCGGCCCTCCACCTCCTTCACGATGTAGTCCACGCCCCGGATCTGTTGCTGCCGCGTCAGGGGAAGGCCGGTGTTTCGGTCGTGGACCGAAATCGACGCCTGTACGCTTCCCTCGATGACGTCCCGGTGGCTCAGGTAGTAGAGCGTGCCGCCGGTGGCCTCAAGCACGTCGCGAACATGAATGTGTCCAGCCTGGGCGCCGAAGAACTTGAGCGATGTTCCCGTCCCGCGGGAGCCGGGATCAGCGCTCTTCGCCAGGAACGTGGGTTGAATCTGAAGCTGCGCGCCGTAGAGGGTCCGGTGAAACGCAGCCAGCTCGACCTCGTCGAGGGCGATCGGAAAGTCTCCCACCGAGGCCCTGACCGCGGCGGCTTCCAGCGCTACGTAAAAGCGGCCCCCGCCCGGCGTGTCATATGTGGCCGCGCTCGCGTCCCCGAAGACCGGATAGAGGCGGTCGGGGTCGAGGTTGGTCAGCAAACGGTCCCGCCCGCTGTCGTCGATGTCCCGAAACAGCGTTCCCCAGGTCCGCCGCTGCGAATCGAAGGCTGACGTCACGAGCACCTTTCCCGCCACCCAACCACGTAGCTGATACGCGATCCGCCCTTCCGTCCACGTTCCAGTCTCCCCGTGCGGGCCGCCGCCGCCGCCCCCCACCACTCCGTCGGCGAGGCCCACGAGGAACATGCGCTTCGAGCGAACTTCGACGAAGCGCTCCAGCTGCCCATGCCGGCCCGCCGGGTCTACGACTTCCACCGTAACCCGGCTCTTGCCTTCCGGCAGCCGGACGTGGCCCGAGAACGTGCCGTTGGGGGCCACGTAGAGCGAGTCCCCGTTCGCGTACACCTTGTTCCCCGCGCCAGTCTCTCCGGTGATCCCGAGAATGGGCGAGGAGAGGACTGTTCCGCTCGGCGGCATGTAGACCGTCATGTCGGGGATCTTCTCGACCGCGACGACTTCTCCCCCGTCCTCGGTGCGATCCAGCGCCCGGACGACGACATTTCCCACCGTCATGACGCCGGTGGAGTCTTGAAGCACGATGCCGAAGGCGTTACGACCCAGATGGAGCGGCAGATCGGCTTCGAACGATCCATCGCCGCCAACCGGGAGGACGCGCCCATCCACGCTGGCACGAACCCCGGGGTCGGTCCGCGCGCGAAGGCGCAGGCGCGCGGCCCGGCGTCCTCGCTCGACTCCTTTCAGGCTCGCGACCTCGGTCTCCTCGAGCGATGACGGTTCTCTCGGGTCGACCTGGGCCCCTGGCGCCTCACCGCCGAACGGCAGGACCAGCTCGCCGCTCGGCTCCAGAATTTCCAGCCGAGGGAGGCGGACGAGCGCGCGTGTCGTTCGCTCGCTTCGATCGGTCAGCAAAACCTCGATCGAGTCGCCCCGGGCAGGCACACGGCATGCGAACCGTCCCGCCGAATCCACGGCGGCATCCTCTCCGTTGACGCGGGCGGCCGCCTGTCCGCGAAACACGTCCTGGAGCGGAGACTTCTCGACGTCGGTTCGATTGCTGAAGATCTCGACGCGACGGTTCAGCTCCCTTCCGTCAGGGCTGGCGTTGTTTGCGATGGGCCGCGTCTCGCCGTACCCGGTAACGGAGAGTCGTTCCCGAGAGATCCGTTCGTGGTCGACAAGATACTGGGCGGCCGCCTCGGCTCGATCCCGGGAGAGCCGCAGATTGGCCTTGGCGGAGCCCACTGCATCGGTGTGCCCCTCTACGAAGACGGTGTCACCCACCGATCGACGGATGTCCCGGGCCACGCGAGACAGCGCTTCCTTCGCTTTGCCCGTAAGATCCGCGGAGCCGGTTGCGAACGCATCGCCGGTCATGGTCAGCCCGAACGACGTATGCCGATCCACGCCGAACACGCGACGCGGCCCATCGACCACGCTTCCGTCTTCGTACTCCAGACGCAACTGATTGGCATAGACCTCTCCTCCGTGGAGGACGCCTCCGTCCCGCACCTCACCATTCCATTCGAGGTGGGCCGGCGGTGCTCCGACTCCGCCAAACGCGCGCACCAAGGAGTCGGCCGAGGAGCGGATCTCGAAGGACCATCGACGTACCCGCGCCGGGTCGGTTGCCTGGAGATCGAACACCGCGGGGGGATCGAGCCGGGTTCCGGAGAGGCGCAGGACCTCCGTGGCCTCGCCAAGCGGCATCCGCGTATCGGCCGTTCGGATCGGCACCTTCATGCCGTTGATCACGACGGCGGGTCGAACGGCGTTTCCCGCAACGTCGACCCCCAACTCCAGATCGTCCGTAATCAAGGCCAACCCGCGCACCGCGGGACTCCCGACGCGCAGCGTGTCGCGGTCGAACGCCACACCGAAACGGACCGACGTGATGAGGCCGCCGCTCACCCGCGCGATCGCCGACACGTCGGTTGTGGGGATTGCGGGATAGGGCAGGCGCGCCATGTCCAGTTTGAGAAGGCGTTGGCCGGTGTCCACCTCCGGAACGTGGAAGAGCCCGTCGGCGTCGGTCATCACGGTGGTCCCGTCGTCGAGCGCGACGGTCGCGCCAAAGAGTCCCGGCTCATCTCGGTCCTGGAAACCGTCGCGGTCGCGATCCTCGAACACGCGCCCCAGGATTGTGCCCCGCGCCAAGAGCGCGCTCTCCTCCGCCGTCAGGCGCGCTTCGGCGCGATTTGAGATGACACACGTGGAGCAGCCGGTGACCGCCGTCGCCGCGAAAACCTTGGGACCCGGATAGACCCCAGCGCCAGCGACCGCCCGCCAGCGAACGACCGCGTACCCTGCCTCTCCCGGATCGGCTCGCCCGTTACCGTTCGAATCGACAAGCGCCGCGAGGGGGCCGATGGCCACCTGGCCCCCGCCCAGATCGGTGATGGGGCTTCCGTCGCGGGTCGTCGTGCCGGGAAGGACGACAAAGCCGGCGGGCATTTCCCGCACGATATCGAGCGCCGCGATGGCCGTGGTCATCACGTTATGCACGTAGAGGGTGAACGTCACCGGCTCGCTGATTTCAGCCTTCTCCCGATCGGGTATGAGCTCCAGCTGCACCAGCTGGGTCGTGTCGTCGTCGATATTGGTTGCCGATACGTCCGATGGATTGAGCCCGCTGTAGGCGGGGTCGGTGCTCACCGCGGCGGAGGTGAGAATCGTGTACGCGATGTTGCCATCGACGAGGGCGTCGTCGACCCCCGTCACGGTGACCGTCTGGGCCACGTTCCAGTTGACCGCCGTGAACGTGACGCTGGCCGGGGCCACGGTGCCCTCGGTCAGGTCACTGCTGGATAGGCCGACGGTCACGTTCGCCGTCGGCTGGCTCGTCAGGACGACCGTGAAGGTCGCCGTTCCGCCGGCCTCGGTGGTGGTGAGACCCGAGGTCGGGTTCACCGTCACGCCGGCCACGTCGTCGTCCGTGTTGGTCACCGCAACGTCGGTCGGATCGAGGCCGTTGTAGGCACCATCCGCGCTTGCCGCAGCGGCAGTAACGATCGTGTACGCGACGTTGCCGTCGACGAGGGCGTCGTCGACCCCGGTGACGGTGACCGTCTGCGCGACGTTCCAGTTGAGCAGTGGTGAACGTGACGCTCGCCGGGGCCACGGTGCCCTCGGTCAGATCGCTGCTCGAGAGCCCGATCGTTACGTTGGCGGTGGGCTGAGTGTTCAGGACGACCGTGAACGTCGCGGTTCCGCCAGCCTCGGTGGTGGTCAGACCCGAGGTCGGGTTCACCGTGATGCCGGCCACGTCATCGTCCGTGTTCGTGACCGACACGTCGGTGGGATCGAGGCCGTTGTAGGCGGCGTCGGCGCTCGCCGCCGCGGCGGTGACGATCGTGTAGGCGATGTTGCCGTCGACGAGGGCGTCGTCGACCCCGGTGACGGTGACCGTCTGCGCGACGTTCCAGTTGACGAGTGGTGAACGTGACGCTCGCCGGGGCCACGGTGCCCTCGGTCAGGTCGCTGCTCGAGAGGCCGATCGGTCACGTTGGCCGTCGGCTGGATGTCAGCACCACCGTGAAGGTCGCGGTGCCACCCGCCTCGGTGGTGGTGAGGCCCGAGGTCGGGTTCACCGTCAACCCCGGCCACGTCGTTGTCCGTGTTGGTGACCGACACGTCGGTGGGATCGAGGCCGTTGTAGGCGGCGTCCGCGCTCGCCGCCGCGGCCGTGACGATCGTGTAGGCGATGTTGCCGTCGGCAACGAGGTCGTCGACCCCGGTGACGGTGACGGTCTGGGCCACGTTCCAGTTGACCGTCGTGAACGTGACGCTGGCCGGCGCAACCGTGCCCTCGGTCAGGTCACTGCTGGACAGGCCCGACCGTCACGTTCGCCGTCGGCTGGCTGGTCAGGACCACCGTGAAGGTCGCCGTTCCGCCGGCCTCGGTGGTGGTGAGACCCGAGGTCGGGTTCACCGTCACGCCTGCCACGTCGTCGTCAGTGTTGGTCACCGACACGTCGGTCGGATCGAGGCCGTTGTAGGCGGCATCCGCGCTTGCCGCAGCGGCGGTCACGATTGTGTAGGCGATGTTGCCGTCGACGAGGGCGTCGTCGACCCCCGTGACGGTGACCGTCTGCGCGACGTTCCAGTTGACGGTGGTGAACGTGACGCTGGCCGGAGCCACGGTTCCCTCGGTCAGGTCGCTGCTCGAAAGGCCGATCGTCACGTTGGCCGTGGGCTGAGAGTCCAGCACCACCGTGAACGTCGCGGTACCTCCCGCCTCGGTGGTGGTGAGCCCAGCTGTTGGATTCACCGTCATGCCCGCCGCGTCATCGTCAGTGTTCGTGACCGCGACGTCCGATGGATTGAAACCGTTGTAGGTGAGATCAGCGCTCGCGGCCGCAGCGGTCACGATGGTATAGGCGATGTCTCCGTCATCGACCGCATCGTCCACGCCGGTGACCGTCACGGTCTTGCGCGACATTCCAATTGAGAGTTGTGAACGTGACGCTGGCCGGAGCCACGGTTCCCTCGGTCAGATCGCTGCTCGACACCCCGATCGTCACGTTGCGCCGTGGGCTGAGAGTCCAGGACCACCGTGAAGGTCGCCGTTCCGCCAGCCTCGGTGGTGGTAAGCCCGGCGGTGGGGTTCACCGTCATCCCAGCCACGTCGTCGTCCGTGTTCGTGATCGACACGTCCGATGGATCGAAACCGTTGTAGGTGGGATCCGTGCTCGCGGCGGCAGCGGTCGCGACGGAGTAGGCGATGTCTCCGTCATCGACTGCATCGTCCACGCCGGTGACGGTCACGGTCTGAGCCACGTTCCAGTTGACCGTGGTGAATGTCACGCTGGCCGGCGCGACCGTCCCCTCGGTCAAGTCGATGCTGGACAACCCGACCGTCACGTTGGCGGTGGGCTGGGTGTTCAGGACCACGGTGAAGGTCGCGGTCCCACCTGCTTCGGTCGTGGTTAGGCCGGCGGTCGGGTTGACGGTAATGCCCGCCACGTCGTCGTCCGTATTGGTGACCGAAACGTCAGATGGATCGAAGCCGCTGTAGACGCCATCAGCGCTTGCGGCTGCCGCGGTCACGATCGTATAGGCGATGTTTCCATCATCGACCGCATCGTCCACACCGGTGACCGTGACGGTCTGTGCTACGTTCCAATTGACCGTGCTGAAGGTGACGCTCGCCGGGGCGACCGTTCCCTCGGTGAGATCGCTGCTCGAGAGCCCGATCGTCACGTTCGCCGTAGGCTGAGAGTTCAGCACCACGGTGAAGGTCGCGGTCCCACCTGCTTCGGTCGTGGTTAGGCCGGCGGTTGGGTTGACGGTAATGCCCGCCACGTCGTCGTCTGTGTTCGTGATCGAGACATCTGCCGGATCAAGACCGTTGTAGGCGCCGTCAGTGCTAGCTGCCGCGGCGGTGACGATGGTGTACGCGATGTTCCCGTCGACGAGGGCGTCGTCGACCCCCGTGACGGTGACCGTCTGGGCCACGTTCCAGTTGACGGTGGTGAATGTCACACTGACTGGAGCCACCGTTCCCTCGGTGAGATCACTGCTCGAGAGGCCGATGGTCACGTTGGCGCCCGGCTGCGAATTGAGCACGACGGTGAAGGTGGCGGTACCTCCCGCCTCGGTTGTGGTGAGCCCCGACGTCGGGTTCACCGTCACGCCCACCGCGTCATCGTCGATGTTTGTCACAGAAACATCAGATGGGTTGAAGCCGTTATAGGCGAGATCCGCGCTCGCGGCCGCGCCGGTCAAGATGGAGTAACCATTGTCCCCGTCATCGACGGCATCGTCGACACCGGTGACCGTGACGGTCTGGGCCACGTTCCAGTTGACGGTTGTGAACGTGACGCTGGCCGGAGCCACGGTTCCCTCGGTGAGATCACTGCTCGAGAGCCCGATCGTCACGTTGGCGGTGGGCTGGGAGCTCAGCACCACGGTGAATGTCGCCGTGCCGCCCGCCTCGGTCGTGGTGAGCCCAGCTGTTGGGTTCACCGTCACCCCGGCCGTGTCGTCGTCCGTGTTGGTCACGGAGACGTCTGCCGGGTTGAGGCCGTTGTAGCTGAGATCCGCGCTGACCGCGGCGGCGGTTACGACCGAATAGGCGATGTCCCCGTCATCCACCGCATCGTCGACCCCCGTCACGGTCACCGTCTGGGCCACGTTCCAGTTGACCGTGGTGAATGTCACGCTCGCCGGCGCGACCGTCCCTTCGGTCAGGTCGTTGCTCGACAGCCCGATCGTCACGTTGGCGGTGGGCTGGGAGTTCAGCACCACGGTGAATGTCGCCGTGCCGCCCGCCTCGGTTGTGGTGAGCCCGAGCTGTTGGGTTCACCGTCACGCCCACCGCGTCGTCGTCGATGTTGGTGACCGAGACGTCGGACGGATTGAAGCCGTTGTAGCTGAGATCCGCGCTGACCGCGGCGGCGGTTACGACCGAATAGGCGATGTCCCCGTCATCCACCGCATCGTCGACCCCCGTCACGGTCACGGTCTGGGCCACGTTCCAGTTGACCGTGGTGAATGTCACGCTGGCCGGGGCAACCGTCCCTTCGGTCAGGTCGTTGCTCGACAGCCCGACCGTCACGTTGGCCGTGGGCTGGGTGTCGAGCACCACGGTGAACGTCGCGGTGCCCCCCGCCTCGGTCGTGGTGAGGCCTGAAGTGGGGCTCACCGTGATCCCCGCCGCCGTGGCGGCCAGCACGACACCGCTGAACTCCGACGTTTCACCTCCCAGCGAGGCGGTGGCTGTGATTCGGGTCCCGACGGAAACCCCGCCGGGCAACGGAACCGTGAACGAGAATCTGTTCGTCGTGTCGGTTCCCTGCACCAGGCCGTTCACGGGGCCTGGGCCGTACGTACCCGTTCCGGCATCCGCATCCGCGCCGCCGCCTTCGGTGGCGGTGAAGAGGTAGGTTTGCCCCTCTCCGAATCCCGTCGCATCGCCATCGGAGATGAAGAACTCGATGGTGCTCCCCGGTCTGGCGAATCCGGTCATCACGAGATTCGCGCCGGCAATGCTCGCGGCGGCAAGCACGGGGAAGTTCAGTAGCGAGTTGCCCCCCGCATCGACATCGCCCGCATCGTTCAGCGTATAGAACGGCGCTGTCCCAAGGTCGATGTTGTCGGCAGCTGAGTTGAGATCGATACCGATCTGCCCCGTAACGCCGGCGCCGTTCCTCGCGGTGATCGTGCCGTTGGCCGAGAAGAAATTGCGACTCATGATGGTGCCCGTGGCACCGCTGTTGATTTGAATGCCCGCGCCGTAGTTTGCGGAGACGACGTTCCGATCGATGGTCGTTGATGCGGCGCCAGAGCGCATCGTGATACCCGTGCTCTGGGCCAATCCCGTGGGGGTGCCCACCCCGTTGCCCGTGACGGTGTTGTTTGTGATCGTGTTTCCCACGGAACCGGCGATGGTGACGACGATCCCTTGGCTGGAGGACCCCGTCACATGGTTGCCGCTGATCGCATTGGCCGACGCGGCGTTCATCGTGATGCCGTCGCCGTCCGTCGTGGTCGTTCCGCTGTCGCGCACTTCGTTGCCCGTTACGAGCCAATTGGTGGATCCCGTCGCGATGTAGATCCCGGTGACGCCGTTAAATCCAAAGAGATTGTTGCGGATCGTCCCGTTGTCGGCGCCGTTCACGTAAACGCCAGCCCTGTTGCGCAGGGCCGCGCCGGGGTCGGTGAACGAGGAAGCGGTGGTGCCCAGGACATTCCCCTCGATCAAGGCACCGGTAATGGCATCGTCGATGAGAATCCCTCCATCAGGAGCCGCGGTTCCGAAACCGTAGATCGCAAGACCCCGCAGGGTCGTGCTGTTGGCGTTGATCTCGATTCCGGTCGTGAGCGCGCCGGTGTCTTGGATGGCCACCTCCGGGCCAGCGACCTGCCCGATCGCCAGTGCATCGACGCCGACGGTGCCCCCTGCCCCGAGCACGGCAGCGTTGGTATTGCCGATGTTCGCGGTCTGTGTCGAGCCGTCGAGGACGGTCTGGGCACCGACAATGACGGGCAGGGCCGCTGCGGGGGTAATGACCGCGGTCCCGGAGCCATCGAGCTGGTTCGGAAGACCGGCACGTTGACCGGGATGGGGCGCTCCGTTGCTGATCATGAAGATCGATACGTCCGTTCCGGGCACTTGTCCCGCGATCGAAAGCCCGGCGTTCGACAGGCCGTTCGCGTTCGTCAGAAACTGCCGGAGCGAGCCCTGTCCGGTGTCGTTCGTGTTCACGATCGTGTTGAAGTTGAATCCGAAATCGACGTGTACGACGTCGCTCGCGCCGAGCGCCACCCTCGTCACCGATTGCGCGGTGCCCACGGGGCCAGCGGTAAACACGTAGCTGGCGGTGTTGAAGGCCGTCCCAGGAGCCCCATTCCCGGGATCGCTGGTCGTCGGATTCGTGCCCCCCACGTAATCCGTCACGGCGACCGGGGTCCCGGAGGTGGCGTCTGTCCGGAAGGTTTGAACTGACAGGTGAGTCCCGGCCACGAAACCAGCCCTGGAGGAAGAAACCGATCCGTTCACCACGCGCACGAAGTAGGTGCCCGCCGCGAGACCGGTGAAGGAGTACCCCCCGGAGGCGTTGGTGGTGGTCGACGCGGTGTAGGCTCCGCCGGCGTTGTAGAGCTCAACAACCGCGTTCGGGCGCGCCACGCCGCTCGCCGAGGTGGAGTCACGCCCCGCGCCACCGCCATAGTTCACGTCTTCGAACACGGCGCCGCTGATCCCCTGAGCTTGGGCAGAGATGGGAACGGCTCCGGCGAGCAATGGGAGGACCAGGAGTAATAGCCCGAGGGACTGCCGCCACGCCGCTCTCGAGCTTCGCTTCACGCCCATGCTCCGCGGCCGTCAGCCCTTTGCGCTGCGTTTGATTTGGCCCGCGATGGCGCCCACCAATGCCGCGATCTCGAAGGGCTTCTGCAGGACGTGGTCGATCCGGGCGTCCCGGATCTCCTCTTCCACTTGTTCGGTGGCCCGTCCGCTCATGAGCACCACCGGGAGCTGCGGATGCAGATCCTTGATCCGCGCTGAAAGCTCGATCCCGCCCATGCCGGGCATCGAGAGATCGGTCACGACTACGTCGAACTTCTTGCGCTCCAGGGCCGAAAGCGCCGCTTCGCCGCCGTCGACGGAAACGACCTCCATCCCGCCCATCTCGAGCATGTCGTGCATCACGGTCCGGACGCGCTCGTCATCGTCCACGAGAAGAACGGAAAGCCGTACCGCCTTGGATCGCGCCGGCTTCTTTGTCGGCGCCGCCGGGGCGACCCGGGCGGCCGCCTGGGTTGAAGCAGGCATCAGGATCGTGATGGCCGTTCCAGAGCCTTCCTTGCTCGCCACCTCGATCTCGGCCCCGTGGCGGGACAGGATCCCCTGAACGATGCTCATCCCGAGGCCCTGACCGGTCTTCTTCGTCGTGTAGAACGGCTCGAAAATGCGGCGCCGGGTCTCCTCGTTCATCCCGACACCCGTGTCCGCGATCTCGAGCCGGACGCGGTCTCCCTCCACGCGCGTGGTGAAGGTGATGCGGCCGCCTTTGGGCATTGCCTCGACCGAATTGAAGATCAAGTTCGAAAGAATCGCGCTCAGCTCAGCGGGATTGCTTCGGATGGATGGGATCTCTCCAAGCTCGGTCTTCACCTCGATCCGAACTCCCTGTGCGCCGGGGTCCGACTGCCACTTCGGCCGAGACAGCTCGATCACGTTCCGGATCGCTGCGTTGAGATCCACAGAACCAGCCGGTTGATCGCGTCGAATGCCCGAGTACTCCTGGATTCGACGCACCGTCGCGGCTCCCTCCCGGGCGGCTTCCAAGACATGCTGCAATTGACCCCGGACCCGAGCTGGATCGAGCGACTGGCCGTCCGTTTCCCACATGGCCGCCTCGGAGCGGGCAAGTATCACGGCCAGCGTGTTGTTGAAGTCGTGCGCCACCCCCGCGGCCATCTGGCCGAGCGCTCTCAGCTTCTCGACGGCGACGGAATGCTCCTGAGCGGACTTGAGCGAGTCGTAGGCCTTCTGCAGCTCTTCCAGGTGTCGCACGCGCTCGATCGAGGTCGCGACCTGGCCGGCGAGCCCTTCGAGGAACTGAAGATCCTGTTGCTCGAAGGGGTTTCCGGAGGGACGAGCCGTGACGTTGATCACCCCGAGCGTGCGGTGCCACCCGACGAGCGGCGCGCTCATGACGATCGGGGCCGACATGAACGAATCGGCCGGGTCGTCGCCTGCGACCGCGAGCACGGGTTCCCCGGTCGCCGCGACGCGCCCGGCGATCCCGCTGCCCATCGGAACCAAGATCTCCTCCACTCGGAGGTGCTCGAGTCCGAGCGCCGCGGCGATCCGCAGCGAGCCGCTCTCGGGATTGACCAACATGATGGAGATGCGCTCCGCCCCAAGCTCCAGGCGGACCTGCTGGAGCACGAAGTCCAAGAGTTCGGCTTCGGTGCGTAGCTTGCCCATCGCCTGGCCCGCGTGAACCAACGCCTTCAGTCGCTGGACGAGCACGGATAGCTCGCGGTTCGCCTGCTCCTGCCGCGCGACCAGCTCCCGGTTCAGGCGAGCCAGGCGTCCGCGGTCGAGGGCCCGGGAAACGCAGGTCCAGACCTCGTCGATATCTTCGAAGGGTTTGTGGAGGTAGTCGTACGCGCCTTCGCGCATGGCGAGCACCGCGGTGTCGATCGACGCGTGACTCGTCATCATGATGACTTCGGTGTCGGGGTGATGCTGCTTGATCGCCTGCAGCAGCTCGAGGCCGCTCTGGCCGGGCAGCACGAGATCGAGGAGAGCGACATCTATGGGACCGGTTTCGAGGAGCGCACGTCCCTTCTCCGCGGTGCCCGCGGCGAGGACCTGGTACCCATGGCTCTCGAGCACCCTACAGATGACGTAGAGGATCGTCTCCTCGTCATCGACAACCAGGATGCGCGGCGAGTTCATGACGACCTCCGTGTCGCAGCCATGGGCATGAAAGGGCCCTCTGGGCCCAACGCGCCCGGGGGTGGTGCCCTACAAATCACGTTATCGTCATGTTCCACACGTACTTGATTCCCGTCGTTGCAGGCCCCCCATGGGCATTTCGGGGCATGCCCCTGCCTCGTTCCGTTCCTCAAGGTGGCTCTGTAACAGGCCGATAACTCACCGGATACGCCTCTGACTGTCCGGGGGAAGTCGCCGTGAACCTAGTGGCCTGCCCTAACTGCCACGCCCAGTACGACGTCGCCAACATCACGGACGAGACCGTGGCGTGCCCCTGCGGTGCGACGATCCCCGCGAAGCCGCCCCAGGCGGTCGATGCGGCGGTGACGCGCTGCGCCGCGTGCGGCGCGCTCGTGGCGGAGGGGGAGCGCACCTGCTCCTACTGCCAGGCCGCGGTCGCAAGACAACCCACGCCCACGGGACCCGTCTGTCCTGAGTGCTACGCCCGGAACCCCGAGGGAGCCCGGCATTGCACGTCGTGCGGGGTCGCGTTTCTCCCTCAGCCGATTCGTCGGAGCGTTGATCCGCTGGAGTGCCCGATCTGCCCCGGAATCCGCCTCGCCGCGCGCAACCTCGGCGGCCTCTGGGCCGATGAGTGCCCCATGTGCCTCGGCCTTTGGGCGCCGGGCGACGTGATGGACCGGTTGGTCGATCGCGTCCGAGAGAGGCGAAAGCGGGATGGCGAGCCGTTGAGCGACCGAGCGCATCGCGAGCGACGCGCCACGTGGCAGGGCGAGGTCTCCTATCGTCGGTGCCCCGAGTGCGGCGTGGCGATGCAGCGAAAGAATTTCGCGCACCGGTCTGGGGTGATCGTCGATTGGTGCGGCAGCCACGGGACCTGGCTCGACGCGGACGAAATGGAAGACATCGCGGCGTTCGTTCTCGAGGGCGGCCTCGAGCGGGCCGCTGCGGACGCCAAGAACGGAGGCTCCTCGCTCCCCGCTGATCCATCCAAGGCCGCCGCGCTCTTGGCCGCGGAGCAGCTCATGGCCGAAGAACGGGCGCGATCCTTGGCGCGCGACCCACGACTGCCGTTCGGATCGGGACGCGGCCTCAGGGGAATCGCCGATCTTCTCGAAGCGCTATTGAAGTAGTGGGCGGCAGCGCCGCTCGCAGCCGTCATCCGAGGAGGGCACGATGGGACTCGTAAGCAAGCTCCGCGGCGAGCTGGTCGACATTGTCGAGTGGGTCGACGACACCCGAAACACGCTTGTCTGGCGGTTTCCGCGCTATCAGAACGAGATCAAGAACGGAGCCCGTCTCGTCGTGAGGCCGGGCCAGTCCGCGATCTTCGTCGATCGCGGACGCGTGGCCGATGTGTTCCAACCCGGGTCGTACGAGCTGACGACCAAGAACCTGCCCCTCTTGACCACCATCCGCGGCTGGGAATTTGGGTTCAATAGCCCGTTCAAGGCCGAGGTCTACTTTGTCGCGACCCGTCAGGTGACCGAGCTCAAGTGGGGAACGCCCCACCCGGTACTGCTTCGGGACCCCGAGTTTGGGCCGCTCCGGGTGCGGGCATTTGGAACGTACACGCTGAGAGCCTCCAAACCCGAAGCGCTCCTGAACGAGCTTGTGGGGACCGACGGCTCGTTCGAAACCGACGAGATCGATGTCCTGCTCCGATCGATCGTCGCTTCCGAGTTTTCGAACTTGGTCGCCTCCACCGAGATCTCGATCGTCGACCTGGCCTCGAACTATGGCCAGCTCTCCGAGAAGCTTCGCCGGGCAGTCCTGGACCGGATCGACGACGCGTACGGCCTCGATCTCCCTCAGCTCATCATTGTGAACATCTCCGTCCCGGAGCAGGTCGAGCGGGCGCTCGACGCGCGCTCGAGCATGGGCGTGATTGGAGACATGGATCGCTATCAGCAGTATCAGCTCGGGACCTCCATCCCGACCGCGGCCGCGAACCCCGCCGGTGGACTGGCGGGGGCGGGGGTTGGCTTGGGGATGGGGATGGCCATGGCCGGGTTGAGCGCTCCTTCGAAGGCTCCGTCGGCGCTGATTCCCGCCCACGCCCGAGGGCGATCCCGCGATCTGGCACGTTGCGTCAGGGGGTCGGACGTTTGGCCCGTACTCGGCGGCCCAGTTGACGCAGGCGGTTTCGGCGGGGCAGGTGACGAGTGGAAGTCTGGTCTGGACCGCGGGGATGGACGCCTGGACCCCGATGGCGCGGGTGCCGCGGTTGGCGGTCCTGTTCGCACCGCCACCGCCTCCGGTCGGCTGAGACTTAGGCGCTCTTCCGGCGCTTCCCCTCTGCGTCCGCGATGAATCGAGCGGCGAAGCGCCCGAGCGGACCGGACTGTTCGAGCTGACCCCGGAGAATTTCCATCTCCGCCTGGCGGGCCTCCGGCGTGGTGCGGTCTTGGAGCGGGATGCTCGCGGCCCGCTCGAGCCAAGTTCCAAGCTGACGCGGAACGAGCGGGTCTTTGAGCACCGCCGCGATGCGTCGGCGATTCTTTGACTGGAGACGCGTCCATTTTCCCGGAGTCGGAGGCGGCTCCACCACGTCGTTCAACGCCTCGAGCGCATACACCGTATCGCCGTCGCCGTCAGAGCTCACGACCAGCTCGAGCCGCACCGCCTCGAAGAGATCCCTCACGTCGGACCCGAAGCGTCGGCGCTGCGTGATTCTGCCGCTCCCGATCCGCCATTCCATGCGGCCGCGGGCGAGCCAGGCGGCACCGCACGCGATCCCCAGCGCCATCAGCGTCGTGACGATGGCGCCGGGAAGCGCGGCGAGGCCCCTTTGAAGCTGCGCCAACGCCGTGATCGCGACGGCCGCCACTCCGACCGCGGCGATCGCGGCCACCCGGGCTTGCTTCCTGCGGGCGGCAATGTCCCCCGTCAGCGCCCGCTCTCCCTCGGGCGTGATGACCTCCTGCCACCCCTTGGGCAACTCCGTCGCCTCCGGCTCGGGAGCGGCATCGCTCAGCCCGAGCTCACCCTGGAAAGCGCGAAGCGCCTCCTCGCGCTCCCGGCAGGTGCCATTCCGGGAAAGCTCGAACTCGCCCCGAGCGGTCTCCACTCCGAGCGCGGTGTTGCGGGGCGCGATGACGATGCGGCGCAGCTCGCTCCGAGGAAACTCCCGCCGGGTTCGAAACGGCCCAAGGGACCGCGCGAGCGTGAGCCCATCGCGACTCGCGATGAGTCGGTCCTCCGACCAGAGCAGCCGGAGCAGCTCGCGCATCGCGCCAAAGCCGCCGAGGGTCCAGAGGGCGAGCCAGAGGATGAGGAACGCCCCCATCCCGAGGGCCACGCCGAGAGGAAGGGGGTGCGCTTGCCCTTGGTCGAACGGCGTTCCGTTCATGAGCGCCAGAACGCCTTTGGCCAGGAACCCGATCGCGACGCACTCCCCCACCGCCCAGCCGCAGAGCCAGAAGAGCAAGAAGGCGGCCGGGAAGAAACGAGCCACGCCTTGCGGCCGGAGCCGCACGAGCAATCCTTCCGGTACTCGCTCCCCAATCATGGGCGAGAATATCGGCAGGCAGAGTCCCGATGCCGAGGGAATTGTGCTTACTGGGGATCCCCTAGCGGACTACGCCTAAGGTGCGGATCGTGTCTCCCGCGCTTCCCTCCCGACCAGCTTGCGTAGTTGCAGGTCCAATTCATCCACATCGTACACCTTGGCCGCAAGGCGTCCATCGGGCGCCACGACGTAAAATACGCCAGCCCCCGGTTCACGAAACAGACGGCCTACGGGATCTTCGGCTGGCAAGCCGCCTGTGAATGACGTCGGCCAAGATTGGCCATTCTCCTCACGGAAGCGCTGCATCTGATTCCGGTCCGTATCGTACGAGACGCCCAGGATCTCCACCCGCGAGTTCCTATAGCGTTCGTAGAGAAGGCGCAGGGCCTCTGCTTGACGTTTGCACGCTCCGCACCAGGAGGCCCAGAAGTAGACGGCGACAGGATTTCCTCGATAGCCCGCGAGGTGATTCTGCAGTCCTTGTAGGTCCGTATAGGCAAAGTCTGGGATGACGTCCCCTACAGCAGGTGTGGTGCTTTCGGTGGCGGGTCCCACGACATGCAGCGCCATTTCGGCGCCCTGTGCATCGACGGCATCCACGACATAGGAGTTTCGGCCCATAGAAAACGGCACCGCGAGCGGGCCGAACTCCGGCGCCATCAGGTCGATGGTAAAGTGACGATCGCCGTCCAAATCGAAAAAGACCCCATCCGACTTCCCCTTCGAGTAGAGGCCGTCCTGATTCGCGTCAAAGAGCAACACCGACCGCTTGGAGCCGTCCAAGTCCAAACTCCCCAACATTCCGAAGACGCTCTGGACTCGATAATTTCGTGGGCCTGTCAAGGAGTCCGGCGATTCGACGACGATCCGGGTGAGGCGGTCGATTGGAATATCGGTCCCCTCATATGGGACGGACCAGTGCAAATCTCCCAGAAACGAACGTGCCGGCTTGCTTCCTGGGTAGAGAGATAGCTTCGCTTCCGGGTCATCCGAGAGATCTCCGTTGAGATTCGTGTCGCACCAGGCTCGGACCGCCGTCGTACCCTCGAAGAGGACGGCGAAGGCCACGTGATGCCTCCGAGAGGCAATGTCGTCATCGGGCAGCTGCCGCGGGATTTCGCCAAACCATAAATCACCCTTGGCCGGAGGGGGGCGACGAACGCTCTGTGGCGCGGCCCTGACCAACTGTGCGGCGAGGCTCTCCAGATTGACGACCTCTCTGCGGAACGAGACATGGATCTCGCCTGGACTACTGGTCTCCGTCGACGGCGCGCCCCCATATACTGACGGGACACTCGACAAGAGTAGGCCCACCATATTGGCGATCAGCATTGGCAGTCTTCGCACGAAGTACCCCCTTGGCCGGGGGGGAGAATCCTCTCCCCCCCGGGCCACACTTTGGTTGTTCCGAGGGGCATAGCCGAATGAGCGGCCCCTATCAGGAATGAATGCTGCTAGTTGCCCACACAGGTCCGCGTCTGGGGTGTGGGTCCGTAGCAGTGGCAACAATTGGACGGTTCAGCGCAATCGTAGCCGACCGGCTGGCCCCCGCAGGCGACAAAGATGTGGCACGGACAATAGTGGGCTTGAAAGACCGACGTCGTGACCACGGCCACGTCGAGGTATGGATCCGCCGTGAGCGCCACGGCTCCCGTGGACGGTCCCCAAACCGCAACGTCAGCGGACGCCTGGGGAACGACGGCTACGACGAGCGTGAGGCCGAACAGAACCGCGAGGAACAGCTTGGAGGTCATTGAATCGCTCCTTTCGTCCGCGCTGGTGCGCGGCGCATGGACTGGCACTGTTACTTTCCCGACGAGTGGGGCTATCTCCACTTCACGCGCGAGGGGGGGACCTCGCGCGAGGACGCTCTCTCTAGTTCTTCCCCGAATTCGGCGGGACGCTCCTGCCAATTGGGCCCTCCAGGAACAGTGGTGGTTCCTGTCTTCTAGGGCCCGTGCGTCTCTGTAGCGTCCCGCGAAACGTCTCTAGAGTTCGCCCATGATTCAGGACGTGAGCGCGGCCGGCCAATAATAATCCGCCCGGGGTGGCAATTAGCGCGGGCATAGAGACTTCCAAGTCTTCATGGCCAAGTGGGGACTATCGCTCCCCACCGGTTGAAGACTACTCAAATCCTTACGTCTGCTGACTCCGTCTTGACACCTCCTTGATGTCTGACTTGCTACCGTGGCTGCGCAAGTTTTGACGTTCCGTACCGTACCGCTTGGGGGAAACATGTCGAGCTCGATTCGTACTTCACCGGATTCGTTCGCTGTTCGCGCGCGGCGATCCCTGACCGCGCTTCCGATTCTTCTTTTGCTCGGCGGCCTGATCGGGGTGCAGCCCGCTCGCGCTGAAGACGCCGCCGCCGCGGACACTGGGGCGGTCACGAACGCTGCGTCCGGTCCGGCGAAGAAGCCCGATCCGTTCGCCTTCGCGGACTTCACGTGGCTGACAGGAAACAGTCGCCAGAAATCCGCGCTGATCGACTCCAAGTACTTCACCGGCGAGGTGCGGGCCGACATCAATTACATCCATGCCTTTCAACAACCAAAGGACCACACGCTCGTCGGATCCTCCGAACTCGGCCGCACGGAAGAGGTGCAGGTGCAGCAGTTCGGTATCGGGGGCGACTTTCACTACGAGAACGTTCGTGCCCGCCTCATGACCCAATTCGGGATGTACTCCACGATGACCCCGCGCAATGACGCCAGCCCTGCGCGCGGACAGTGGAACCTCGACAATGCCTATCGGTACCTGTCGGAGATCTACGGCGGGTATCACATCGACAAGATGAACGGAATCAACGTGGACGCCGGCATTTTCATGTCGTACGTGGGCCTCTACAGCTACTATCAATTTGACAACTGGGCGTACCAGCCATCGTACGTCTCGTCGAATACACCCTGGTTCTTCAATGGAATCCGGATCCAGTTCTTCCCCAGCGACAAGCTGAAGATCGAGCCCTGGATCGTCAATGGATGGCAGTCCTACGGCATGTTCAACGAAACGCCCGGACTCGGGATGCAGATGCTTTGGCGCCCGACGGGATCACTCTCGCTTCTTTCGAACAACTATTGGGGTAAGGACACGATAGGCAATCCGGACCGAAAGCGCGTTCACACCGACAACAGCGTCCAGGTCAAGTACCTCGACCATCCGGGATCGTCGGTGAGCAAAGGGGCGTTCACGGTGACCGTCGATGCAGGCGCCGAGAGCGGCGGAGGGGTCAGCATATCCGGAGACGATACGAATCCGGCGCAGTCGTTCGTCGGATTCATGGCATATAACCGCTTTTGGTTCCATGAGGACCGGTACGCTCTGACGTTAGGTGGTGGTGCGATCCGGAATCCTGGACGCTATCTCGTGCTGGTGCCGCCGATCAATGGCGCCACGGCATACTCCGGGACTCCCTATTTCACGGCAGCCCCCGGCGATCCGTTCGAAGCGTGGGACACCTCGGTGACCATCGACCACATGCCAAACCAGTACATAACGTTTCGCGCGGAATACAATCATCGTGAAGCCAACGTCCCCTATTTCGCGGGCCGCGGCGGCGTGACTCCGCCGGGCGGAAACACTGGCCCGCCAGGCTCCACGGTCGCCGGATTCACACCGGACCTGCGCAAGGGTGAGAACCGGCTCACGTTCGCGATGTTGGTCAAGTTCTGATCGAGAGGCAACCAAACTGCGTTCACCTGGGGAACGGTCATGATGGACGTCGTGTTCGTCGCGCTTGTCATCCTATTCTTCATCGTCTCGTGGCTCTATGTTCGCGCCTGCGAGCGCGTGTAGGGCTGCATCGATGACTCCTGGATACACGATCGGCCTCATTCTCGCGGTCCTGCTGCTGGCGTACCTCACGTACGCCCTGCTGAAGCCCGAGCGGTTCTGAGGAGAGCCGAGCAGTGACTTCAAACGGCTGGATTCAGATTCTCGTATTCTTCATCGCCATCCTGCTCGTCACCGCGCCGATGGGGCGGCTTCTCTATCGCGTGCTCGAAGGGCGGGACCACTTCCTAAAGCGGCCGCTCGGCTGGCTCGAGCGCCTCATCTATCGGCTGACGGGGGTGGACGGCCGGGAACAGTCGTGGACTGCCTACGCGGGCGGTCTCCTGGCGTTCAGCGCCTTCACGCTCCTTGTGACGTATGCGATCCAGCGTCTTCAGCATCTGCTCCCGCTCAACCCGCAGCACCTCGGCCCGGTCGAGGCTACGTCGGCGTTCAACACCGCGGCCAGCTTCACGACGAACACCAATTGGCAGGGCTACGCGGGTGAGGCGACGATGAGCTACTTCACCCAGATGGCGGGCCTTGCCTGGCACAACTTCATCTCCGCGGCCGCCGGAATCGCGGTGGCCGTGGCACTCGCGCGCGGGCTGACGCGACGCGGTGAGGGGCAGGGACCGGGCACGATCGGCAACCTCTGGGTCGATCTCACGCGAGCGACGGTCTACATCCTGCTGCCTCTGAGCCTCGTGTTCGCCCTGGCGCTTGTCTCGCAAGGGGCGATCCAGAATTTGGCCCCGTACCAGCAGGTCGTCACGCTTGAGGGGGGCCGGCAGCTGATTCCCATGGGGCCGGTGGCGTCTCAGGAGGCCATCAAACAGCTTGGCACGAACGGGGGTGGGTTCTTCAACGCCAACGCGGCGCATCCCTTTGAAAACCCGAATCCGCTGGCCAATTTCCTCTCCCTGTTCATGATCTTCTCCATTCCGGCGGGGCTGACGTTCATGTTCGGTCGGATGGCGGGCGACCAACGTCAGGGTTGGGCCCTCTTCGGCGCCATGGCCATCCTCTTCTTCGCTGGAGTCGGCGCCGCCTACTGGGCCGAGTCGAGCGGGAATTCCATCGTGGCCCAGATGGGCGCGGCGCCCGGCCTGGGCAACATGGAGGGCAAGGAGGTGCGGTTCGGCGTGGCGAGCTCCGCGCTCTACGCCACCGTCACCACCGATGCTTCCTGCGGCGCCGTGAACGCGATGCATGACAGCTTCACGCCGCTCGGCGGATTGGTTCCCCTGTTCAACATCCAGCTCGGAGAGGTGGTCTTTGGAGGCGTCGGCGCCGGGCTGTACGGCATGCTGGTCATGGCGATTCTATCGGTCTTCATCGCCGGGCTCATGGTCGGTCGAACTCCGGAATACCTCGGCAAGAAAGTGGAGACGAAGGAAGTGAAGCTCGCGATGCTATACGTCCTCGTGTTCCCGCTCGTGATTCTCGTCCTCGCCGCATGGTCCGCCGTCATTCCCAAGGGGCTCTCGTCATTGAACAACGCCGGCCCGCACGGACTGAGCGAGATCCTCTACGCTTTCACGAGCGCCGCCGGCAACAACGGTTCCGCGTTCGCCGGCCTCAACGCCAACACGCCCTGGTACAACGTCACCCTCGGCCTCACCATGTTGATCGGCCGATTCTGGATGATGTTACCCGCCGTCGCCATCGCAGGGATCCTCGCGGGGAAGAAGGCCGTCCCGCCCAGCCCGGGTACGCTTCCCACCACCGGGCCCTTGTTCGCCGTTCTGCTGGTGGGGGTCATCGTGATCGTCGGCGCGCTGACCTTCTTCCCGGTGCTGAGTCTGGGGCCGGTCGTGGAGCACTTCCTGGTCCACGCCGGAAGGACCTTCTAGTCCAATGACTGGTAAGGACGCGCGCGCAGTATCCACCTGGAACGCAGCGCTCTTGAAGAGCGCGGTGCTCGAGAGCATCCGGAAGCTCGATCCGCGGGTCATGGCCCGCAATCCCGTCATGTTCGTGGTCGAAGTCGGAAGCGTGCTCACGACGAGCCTCTGGCTCTTGGACCTCGCCGCGCCCTCTCCGTCGGCGCCCCCCGCCTGGTTCACCGGCCAGGTCGCCCTCTGGCTCTGGTTCACGGTGATCTTCGCGAATTTCGCCGAAGCCGTGGCGGAGGGTCGTGGAAAGGCGCAGGCGGCCGCGCTGCGCGGCCTGAGGCGCGAGACAGTGGCGCGTCGCCTCGTCAAGGGACGCGAGGAGAGCGTGCCGGCATCCTCCCTGCGCAAGGGCGATGTCGTCGTCGTCGAGGCGAACCAGACCATCCCGGGCGATGGCGAAGTGATCGAGGGAATCGCATCGGTCGACGAGTCCGCCGTGACCGGTGAATCGGCACCGGTCATCCGGGAGAGCGGAGGCGATCGCTCGGCTGTGACCGGCGGGACCAAGGTTCTTTCCGATCGGATCGTGGTTCGCATCTCGGCGGACCCTGGTGAGACGTTCCTGGATCGAATCATCGGATTGGTCGAGGGCGCGAAGCGCCAAAAAACGCCAAATGAGATCGCGCTCCATGTCCTTCTCTCGGGCATGACGATCATCTTTCTTGTCGCGTGCGTGACCTTGGTGCCTTTCGGGATCTACTCCGGCACCAGGCTATCCATCGCCGCGGTCGTCGCGCTCCTCGTTTGCCTCATCCCCACCACGATCGGCGGGCTCCTCTCGGCCATCGGCATCGCGGGCATGGACCGACTCATCCGGCACAACGTGATCCCGACCAGTGGGCGCGCGGTGGAGGCCGCCGGTGACATCGACACGATCCTCCTCGACAAGACGGGCACGATCACGCTCGGAAATCGCATGGCCGCGGCCTTCACACCCGCACCGGGGGTGAAGGTGGAACATCTCGCCGACGCGGCCCAGCTCGCGAGCTTGGCGGACGAGACGCCGGAGGGGCGATCGATTGTGGTCCTGGCAAAGCAGGAGTACGGGCTCCGGGGGCGCGAGCTGGCGCAGCCCGAAGCACGCTTCGTTCCCTTCTCCGCGCAGACGCGGATGAGTGGGTGCGACCTGGGCGACCGGATCATCCGAAAGGGAGCGGCCGATGCGATCGCGCGGCACGTGGCGGCGCTCGGCGGCACCGTCGCCCCAGAGGTGGAGCAGGCCGTCCTGAGCATCTCGCGCTCGGGCGGCACGCCGCTCGTCGTCTCCGACGGTCCGAAGATTCTGGGCGTGATCTTTCTCAAAGACGTGGTGAAGGGCGGCATCCATGAGCGATTCGCCCGTTTCCGCGCCATGGGGCTTCGCACGGTCATGATCACCGGGGACAATCCCCTGACGGCCGCTTCCATCGCCGCGGAGGCGGGGGTGGACGACTTTCTGGCCGAGGCCACGCCCGAAATGAAGCTCACGCTGATCCGGACCGAGCAGCGGAAGGGAAAGCTGGTCGCCATGACCGGCGACGGAACCAATGACGCTCCGGCGCTCGCCCAGGCAGATGTCGCTCTCGCCATGAACACGGGAACCCAAGCCGCGCGCGAAGCCGGAAACATGGTCGATCTCGACAGCAATCCCACCAAGCTCCTGGAAGTGGTTGAGGTGGGCAAGCAGCTCCTCATGACGAGGGGGTGCCTGACGACCTTCTCGATCGCGAATGACGTGGCGAAGTATTTCGCGATTCTTCCAGCGATGTTCCTGGCTGTCTATCCTGAGATCGCGCCGCTCAATGTGATGCGTCTCGCCTCGCCGTATAGCGCGATTCTCTCGGCGGTGATCTTCAACGCGCTCATCATCGTGCTCCTGATCCCGCTGGCGCTCCGCGGCGTCAGTTACCGGCCGCTCGGCGCGGCGGCGCTCTTGCGTCGCTCCCTGGTCGTCTACGGACTGGGCGGCGTCTTGGTGCCCTTCGCGGGAATCAAGTTGATCGACCTGGCGCTCGGACTCATTGGACTTCGGTAAGGGGGCCCCCTCGTGAAGCGCGAATTGATAATCGCATTCAGGATGACGCTCGCGACGCTGCTTTTGACCGGGATCCTCTATCCACTCGCGGTCACGGGATTCGCACAGGCTCTCTTCCCCCACCGGTCCAACGGCAGCATGATCCGCGTCGATGGGCGGATCGTCGGGTCCGAGTTGATCGGTCAGCGGTTTGCCGCGCCGGCGTATTTCCAAGGACGTCCCTCCGCCGCGGGGTCTGACGGATACGACCCGATGGCGTCCGGTGGATCCAATCTGGGGCCCACCTCGAAGAAGCTGCACGATCGGGTAGCCGGCGACCTGGAGCGGCTCGCCGCGGAGAATCCACTGGCACCCGGCCCCGTGCCGATCGACCTGGTGACGGCCTCGGCGAGCGGCCTCGACCCTCATGTGAGCCCGGAGGCCGCGCGCTGGCAGGTGCCCCGCATCGCCGCCTCGCGCGGGGTCCCGCCTTCCCAGATCGAAGCCCTCATCGATGCGCACGTCGAGGGGCGCGATCTGGGCTTTCTGGGAGAGCCTCGAGTGAATGTGCTCCTCTTGAACCTCGCACTCGACAAGCGGTTCGGGCGACTGGGAGCCAACGGCGGCTGATCGCGCACCCAGGGTGGCGTGTGCTACCCTCGGGGAACCCCATGCGCGAATCGAATAGGCCGAGCCCGGAGGAATTCCTCGCGCGCGCCCGGGCGGAAGAGGAACGCCTTAGCCGCGCCAAGCTCAAGATCTTCTTCGGCGCGTGCGCCGGCGTCGGGAAGACCTATTCGATGCTCAGCGAGGCACACGAGCGCAAGCGCGCCGGCATCGACGTCGTCGTCGGCCTTGCCGAAACCCACGGCCGCCGGGAGACCGAGTCCCTCCTCGAGGGACTCGAAGTGATACCCAGGCGGGCGGTGGAATACCGCGGCACTCGGGTCCAGGAATTCGACATCGACGCGGCACTTGCCCGCCGGCCCAAGATCCTCCTGATTGACGAGTTGGCCCACACCAACGCCCCGGGCGTGCGCCACAGAAAACGCTGGCAAGACGTGGAAGAGCTCTTGGCCGCCGGTATCGACGTCTATACCACGCTCAACGTCCAGCACGTCGAGAGTCTGGTCGACGTCGTCAACGACATCACCGGGGTCACAATTCGAGAGTCGGTGCCCGATTTGTTCCTCGACCGCGCCGACGAAATCGAGATGATCGATCTCCCCCCGGACGACCTCCTTCAGCGCCTCCACGAGGGCAAGGTCTACATCCCGGAGCAGGCCGAGTGGGCGCGCGAGAATTTCTTCCGTAAGGGAAATCTGATCGCGCTCCGTGAGCTGGCGCTGCGCCAGACCGCCCAGCGCGTGGACGCGCAGATGGAGACCTACCGTCGCGCGGAGGGAATCGCCGATCCATGGGCCGTCCGCGAGCGGATTCTCGTTTGCATCGGAGACCCCGCGACGGGCGTCCGCCTGGTCCGTGCCGCCCGACGCCTCGCGGGGGCGCTCCGCGCCGACTGGATCGTCGTCCATGTGGAGACACCGGGGCAGCTCTTAGAGACGCGCACCGATCGCGATTACATCGTCGGCGTCCTCGACTTCGCATTTGAGATGGGAGCCGAGACGCAGGTCTTGACCGGGCTTCGCGTGGCTGACGAGATCCTGGCCTACGCGCGGACAAGAAACGTTTCACGAATCGTTGTCGGGCAGTCCCGTCGACCGCGCTGGCTTGACGTCTTCGGGCGGTCCCTGGCCTTGGATCTTTCGCGACACGGGGATGCCGACGTCTGGGTCATCCGCGGAGAGGAGGAAACGGAGCGCCCCGAGCCTGCTCGACCGGCGCGCCCCCGCATCGCCTGGAGAGGGTATCCCGGCACGCTCCTGGTCGTCGCCCTCTGCTCGGGAGTCGCCGCGGCCATGTACCGCACGTTCGATCTTTCCAACCTCGCGATGGTCTACCTCGTGGGAGTGGTGGTCGCCGCCATGGCATTCGGTAGAGGTCCCGCGATCGCGGCTTCGATTCTCGCCGTACTCACCTTCGATTTCGTCTTTGTCCCTCCCCGATACACGTTTCATGTGGACGATTCCCAATACCTCGTCACCTTCGGCGTCATGCTGATGGTGGCCGTGGTGATCGGGACGCTCACGGCCCGGCTTCGGGATCAGTTGAGCGTCGCGCGTCAGGAGCAGCGCCGCACCGCGTCGCTCTACCGGCTGAGCCACGAGCTGGCGGCGCGGAGCACGCTCCGCGAGGTGCTCGAATCGGCCGTCGATCGCATTTCGGAAATCTTGGAGTCGTCCGTCGCGATCCTCCTCCCGGACGAGAATGGCCGCGTGGCCGTCGCCGTGGGAGACGCGGGCCTCTTTGGCGGCGGCGAGCACGAGCGGACGGTGGCCCAATGGGCCTTCGAGAATCGAAAGAGCGCGGGGCTCGGCACTCAGAGCCTGCCCGGCTCGCGCGGAATTCACATTCCCCTCTCCGGGTCGGATCGCTCGCTCGGGGTCCTTTCCATTCATCCGGCCAACCCGAGGCGGATCCGGGATCCCGAGAGTGCCCGCACCATCCAGGCGCTCGCGAGTCAGGCGGCCCTCGCGCTGGAGCGGTGCTTCCTCGCCGACGCCGCCGAGCGCGCCCGCACCGAAGCCGAGACCGAGCGCGCCCGGAGTGCCCTCCTGAGCTCCGTTTCGCACGATCTACGAACGCCCCTCGCGGCCATCACCGGCGCCGCGACCAGTCTCTTGGACGGCTCACCGCAGCTGAATGACGACTCGCGGCGCGAGCTGGCCAAGACGATCGCGGACGAGGCGGGCCGCTTGAACCGGCTGATCGGCGATCTGCTGGAAATGACGCGGCTTGAGTCAGGCGCGCTGCGTGTCCAAAAGGAGTGGCATTCGCTGGAGGAAGTGGTCGGGGCGGCGCTCAGCCGGCTCGAAGCGGAGCTGGGCAACCGCCCGGTGGCGGTCGACATCCCGGACGATCTCCCTCTCGTGCCGCTGGACGACGTGCTCTTCGAGCAGGTCGTGCGAAATCTCCTCGAAAACGCCCACAAGTACAGCCCCGCGGGGCTACCGATCGAGGTCAAGGGGCGGATCGAGGGGGACCGCCTCCGGTTTACCGTGGCCGACCGTGGCCCAGGATTGCGCGCGGGCGAAGAGCATCGGGCGTTCGAGAAGTTCTATCGGGGGCCGGCCACGGCGGAGCGGGCCGGGGTCGGGCTCGGGTTGGCGATCTGTCGCGGAATTGTGGAAGCCCATCAGGGATCGATTTCGGCGGCCAATCGCCCCGGAGGCGGGGCTGAATTCACGGTCATGCTTCCTCTGGAGGGCAACCCGCCCCTGGTGGAGCGGGAATCGGCCGAGAAGGCCGGCCCCGAACGATCGTGAGGCCCGCCTCCCCGTCCAACCAGCCGCTGGTGCTCGTCATCGACGACGAGGGCCCCATCCGAAAATTTCTGCGGACCGGCCTGGAGAGCCATGGATTTCGTTTGGTGGAATCGGCCACGGGCAAAGACGGCCTAGCCCAGGCCTCGACCCGGTCCCCCGATCTTGTGCTCCTCGACCTCGGGCTTCCCGACATGGATGGCCTTGAAATCGTGAAGGAGCTGCGCGGCTGGTCGGCCACGCCGATCGTTGTCCTTTCGGCTCGGGGGCAGGAGCGCGACAAGATCCAAGCGCTCGACCTCGGCGCCGACGACTACGTGACCAAGCCCTTTTCCATGGGGGAGCTTCTCGCGCGCATGCGCGTCGCTCTCCGACACCGCGCGCGCGTCCAGACCGGCGAGGAGCTGAGCAGCGTGGAGACGGGCGGGCTCCGGGTCGATCTGGCGCGGCGGGTGGTGTCTTTGAAGGGTGCGGAGGTCCGCCTCACCCCGATCGAATACCGCCTCCTCTCGACCCTGGCTCGGTACGCGGGCAAGGTGCTCACCCATGACTTCCTGCTCCGGGAGGTCTGGGGGCCGGGGTACACTACCCAGCATCACTACCTGCGGGTCTACATGGCGCAGCTAAGGCACAAGATCGAGGCAAACCCCGCTCGGCCGCGGCTTCTGATCACGGAGCCGGGCGTGGGCTACCGGTTCCGCGCCGAGTGAGGGTCGGGGCCCTTGGAGCCCGCCCGGGGCCGATTGACTCCCGATCGCACCCCGGAGCATCTAATGAAAACTGGCCGGCTGCGACTCCCCGGCCCGAGGAGGTTTGAACGATGAAAAGCGTCACCGGGCTCCACCACGTCACCGCGATCGCGGGCCCCGCGCAGGAGAATCTCGATTTCTACGCCGGCCTCCTTGGCATGAAGCTCGTCAAGAAGAGCGTCAATCAGGACGACACGGGCACCTACCACCTCTTTTACGCCGATGCCGAGGGACATCCCGGCACCGACCTCACCTTCTTCCCGTGGCACCAGGCGGCGCCGGCGCGACCGGGCCACGGTCTCGCCAGCGAGGTCGCCCTCGCGGTTCCTGCAGGCAGCCTCGCTTGGTGGAGCGCGCGCCTGGAACACTACGGTACGGGCGTCGGCGGCCCCATGGCCCGATTCGGTGAGAACGCGCTCCATTTCGCCGATCCGCACGGGCTCGAGGTCGCCTTGGTTGAGACCGGACCCACACCGGGTCGATCGTTCACGCCATGGGATTCGAGCCCCGTGCCGGCGGAGCGGCAGGTCCGGGGGCTCCATGGAGCCCGTTTGCGGGAGCGGAACCTAGGGCCCACGACGGCCTTCCTCACCGAGGTCATGGGATTCCACCACGTCGGAAGCGAAGGAGGATGGCATCGATATGCCCTGGCCGACGGAGGCTCCGGATCGTTCGTCGATCTCGCGGAGGCCCCCGACGCGCCGCGCGGCTTCTGGGGCATCGGGTCGATCCACCATCTGGCGTGGCGTGTGGACGACGAGGCGCATCAGGCGGCCATGCGGCAGCGCGTGGAGGCCGCGGCGCGCCGGCCCACCCCGGTGATCGACCGATTCTGGTTCAAGTCGGTTTACTTCACGGAGCCTGGCGGCGTCCTCTTCGAGCTCGCGACCGAGGGTCCGGGGTTCGGCGTCGACGAGGATCCGGCGCACCTCGGCGAGTCACTTGTCCTGCCGCCCTGGCTCGAGCCGCGGCGCTCGGAGATCGAAGCGGCGTTGCCCCCGCTGAAGGCTCCCCACGCCACGGAACCAGCGAAGGGCCGATGACGAACGGCGGCGCCACCACGAAATCCGGCGCGAAGGACGATCTCGGCTTCATCCACCGATACGAGACCGGGACGAGCGGAGACACACTCCTGCTATTGCACGGAACCGGAGGGGATGAGGAGGACCTGGTCCCGTTGGGGAAGCAGCTCGCACCCCGGGCCAACTTGCTCTCGCCCCGCGGGCAAGTTCTCGAACACGGGAATGCCCCGGTTTTTCCGGCGGCTGTCGGTGGGCGTATTCGATGAAGTGGATCTGATTCGCCGGGCCGGCGAGCTGGGCGGAATTCGTTCGGACCGCCGCGGAGCACTATGGATTTGACCCCGCCCGCGTGCGCGCCCTGGGCTATTCCAACGGCGCCAACATGGCCGCGGCGCTCCTTCTGCTCGACGGCCCCCTGCTGGCTGGGGCTGCCTTGCTCCGCGCGATTCTGCCGCTCGACGCCGCCGCGCCTTCCCGACCTCTCGAAGAAGCAGGTGCTGATCGCCGCGGGCCGCCGCGACCCCTACGCCGAGCACGATCGGGTCGAGGCGCTGGCCGACCGCCTCACGCGCGCGGGGGCTGCCGTCGACCTGCGATGGTCGGACGCCGACCACTCCCTGATGCCTTCCGATTTCAAGGCTGTCGCCGACTGGATCGCGAAGTGGTGATCGAGTATGCCGCGGCGCCGGCCCCGCCCCGCTAACCTTCCCCCGCTACCGGGTGCTCGGCGTAATCCGCATCGCGTAGAACGATCTCCAGACGAACGTCACCGAGACCGCGAAGAAGAGCACGGCGAGCGTGGTCGTGAGCGAAGCGCCCTGCTGCCGGGTGAGCGAGACCGCCAGATCCACCGCCAGAAGGCCGAAGAGCGTCGTGAACTTGATCACCGGGATTCATGGCCACCGAGGACGTGTCCTTGAAGGGATCGCCCACGGTGTCGCCCACGACCGTGGCGTCGTGGAGCGGAGTTCCCTTTTCTTTGAGCGTCACCTCCACAACCTTCTTGGCGTTGTCCCAGGCTCCGCCCGCGTTCGCCATGAAGATCGCCTGGTAGAGGCCGAAGAGGGCGATCGAGATCAGGTAGCCGATGAAGAAGAACGGCTCGACGAACGCGAAGGCCAGCGTCCCGAAGAAGACCGCGAGGAAGATGTTGAACATCCCCTTCTGCGCGTACTGGGTGCAGATCTCGACGACCTTCTTGGAATCGGCGACCGAGGCCTTCGTCGTGCCTTCGAGCTTGATGTTCCGCTTGATGAACTCCACGGCGCGGTAGGCCCCCGCCGTCACCGCCTGCGTGGAGGCGCCGGTGAACCAGTAGATCATCGCGCCGCCCATGATCAATCCGAGCAGGAACGGCGCGTGGAGAAGCGATAGGTTGGCGACGTATTCCGGCTTGAGCCCCTCGGTCAGTCCGACGATGATCGAGAAGATCATCGTCGTCGCGCCCACGACCGCGGTGCCGATGAGAACGGGCTTGGCCGTCGCCTTGAAGGTGTTGCCGGCGCCGTCGTTTTCTTCCAGGTTGTGCTTCGCCTTGGCGAAATCGATGTCGAAGCCGAACTCCGATTTGACCTTCTCCCTGATGCCCGGGATGGTCTCGATCATCGACAGCTCATAGACCGACTGGGCGTTGTCGGTCACGGGGCCGTACGAATCGACGGCGATCGTGACGGGCCCCATCCCCAGGAATCCAAACGCCACGAGCCCAAACGCGAAGACCGCGGGGGCGATCATCAAGGCGCTGAGCCCCATCGACGCGACCAGGTAGGCCAGCGACATCAAGATCAAGATGCTCAGACCGAGCCAGTAGGCGCTGAAGTTTCCGGCCACCAAGCCCGAGAGGATGTTGAGCGACGCGCCGCCCTCCCTCGAGGAGGTCACGACCTCGGCCACGTGCCGGGAGTTCATCGAGGTGAATACCTTGACCAGCTCGGGGATGATGGCCCCGGCCAGCGTCCCGCACGTGATGACCGTCGAGAGTTTCCACCAGATCGTCCCGTCGCCGAGAGTCGCGGATGAGAGCGTAGGAAGCGATGTAGGTCATCGCGATCGAGACGAACGAGGTGAGCCAGACGAGCCGAGTCAACGGGTGCTCGTAGTTCATCGTATCGGCATTCGCGAACTGGGCCTTGGTGATCGCCTCGTTGACCTGATAGGAGAGCCCGCTCGCCACCACCATCATCACGCGCATCGCGAAGATCCAGACCAGGAGCTGGGCCTGGACGATCGGCTCCGAGACGGCCAGCAGGATGAAGGTGATGAGCGCGACGCCGGTGACGCCATACGTTTCAAAGCCGTCCGCGGAGGGCCCAACCGAATCGCCTGCGTTGTCGCCGGTGCAGTCGGCGATCACGCCGGGGTTCCGCGCGTCATCCTCCTTGATCTTGAAGACGATCTTCATCAGGTCCGAGCCGATGTCGGCGATCTTGGTGAAGATCCCGCCCGCGATACGGAGCGCCGCGGCGCCGAGCGACTCGCCGATGGCGAATCCGATGAAGCAGGGCCCCGCCATGTCCCTCGGGACGAACAGAAGAATGATGAGCATGATCAAGAGCTCGACCGAGATGAGCGCCATGCCGATGCTCATGCCGGCCCGGAGCGGAATCGCGTAACAGGGGTAGGGCTTACCCTTCAACGCGGCGAACGCGGTGCGGGAGTTGGCGAACGTGTTGATCCGGATGCCGAACCACGCCACGCTGTAGCTTCCCGCCATCCCGACGAGGCTGAAGAAAAGGATCGTCGCGACCTTGAACGGCGGGAATCCGCGCTGAATGTTCCCCGCCGCGTCCACGCCGGTCACCGCGAGCCAGCCGAAATAGACGAGGACGATGGCGCCGATGAAGATCCAGAGGACGATCAGGAACTTGCCCTGCTGGAGGAGATAGGTCTTACAGGTCTCGTAGATGAGCTCCGAGATCTCCCGCATCGATTGGTGGACCGGGAGCTTTCGGATATGCGAGTAGGCCGCGATGCCGAAGACCATCCCGAGGGCGCAGATCACGAGCCCGAACAGGAGCAGATTGTGTCCCGTGATGCCGCCGAGGAACGTCACGGAATTGAGGTCCGGCAGGACCAGGTTCGCCTCGCCGCCTCCGTGATGCGTGCCCTCTCCTTGCGCCCACGCCGTGGCGACCGGCGCCGCGACGGCAAACAGGGAGACGAGAACCAGTCCCGCGAACGCAATCCAGCCTGAGGTCTTCTTACCGCGCATCTTGTCTCCTCACTTCGAGATTGGACTTTTGGTGGGGTTGGCCGCCTGCGGGGGTGGCAGGCGCTTCATCGCCCGGCGATGTGTGGAGCCCCCTGAGAACAGGTGTTTATAGCAGGCTGACCCGGTCCCTGTCGAGGGCCATCCCTGCCGGGCCGGGTTGTGGTCGCTACCGCCCCGGAATCGTCGACGGCCGAGGATTGGCGAATCGCTGGACGTTCTCGTCCCGCCCCGAGCCGACCGAAACGAGCCGGATCGAGACGCCGGCCAGCTCCTCCAATCGGTCGAGGTAGCGTCGCGCTTCGCGAGGCAGGTCGTCCCACTGGCGCGCGCGGATCGTCGGGGTCTGCCAGCCCTGGAAGCGCTCGTGCACCGGCCTCGCGTCGCGCAGGTCGGCGAGCGACTCCGGCATCTCGGTGACGCGGACGCCGCGAACGTCGTACGCCGTGACGGCCTGGATCTCAGGCAGCGCGTCGAGGACGTCGAGCTTGGTGATCACGAGCTGGGTGAGCCCGTTGACCCGAGCGGCGTGGCGGATCGCCACGGCGTCGAACCAGCCGCAGCGGCGAGGCCTCCCCGTCGTCGCTCCATACTCGTTCCCTTCCTCCCGCAGCCGGTCGGCCATCTCCCCCGTGATCTCCGAGGGGAAGGGTCCGTTCCCCACCCGGGTCGCGTAGGCCTTGGCCACGCCGATCACTTCGTCGATGTGGGTCGGGCCGATCCCGACGCCCGTGCAGGCGCCGCCGGATACCGCGCTCGAGGAGGTGACGAAGGGGTAGGTGCCGTGATCCAGATCGAGGTGGGTCCCCTGCGCGCCTTCGAGAAGGATCCGCTTCCCGGCGGCCAGCGCGGCGTTCACCTCGCGCGAGACGTTGGCGACGATGGGGCGAAATAGCTCCGCGTCGGCTTCGCATTTCGCCAAGACCTCGTCGAGCGGCTCGACCGTGGCGTCCGGGCCGACCATGCGGAGCGTCCGCTCGCGGAGCCGACGCACGCGCTCCTCGCGGGTCTCGCGCTCGAGCAGGTCGACCACCCGAAGCCCCACCCGGCCCGCCTTATCGGTATACGCCGGGCCGATGCCGCGCCCCGTGGTGCCGATCGGGCTCTGCCCGGCCTCGTCCCGCCGCTCGAGCACCCGATGATCGGGGAGGATGACATGGGCCGAGCCGGAGACGAAGAGCCTCCCCTCGACCGAGATGCCCTGCTTGAGGAGCGTCTCCCGCTCCGCGCGGAGCGCGTCGGGATCGACGACCACGCCGTTTCCGATGTAGCAGATCGTGCGGGGGCGGAGGATCCCCGACGGGATCAAGTGGAGTACGAACTGCCGCTCCCCGACGCAGACGGTGTGCCCGGCGTTCGGACCGCCCTGGTACCGCGCGACGATGTCGGCCTCCTGGCTCAGAAGGTCGACGATCTTCCCTTTCCCCTCATCGCCCCACTGGGCGCCCACCACGACTCGGCACGACATGACGCTATTCCCCCCAAACAAAAGACCGCGAGCGGAGCGGCCTCGCGGTTCGCGGTACCAGCTAAGCCGAGCTAAGGTACCAAAGCCCCACCGGCCCCGTCAAGGGAGGCGATATGGCGCCGAAAAAGAGAGGGGAGAGGCTGACGGCTCCTCTCCCCGATTTCTCCGGTGGGCTGTTGGAATTAGCCAGGCCACACCAGGCTAATGCGCGCAGCGTGTAGCGCTAGCTACAGCCACCTCCGCTGATCCGTCTGCCACATTTATGCAATGGACCACCTCCTTTCCGCGATCCGACAATGCTCGCGCCGACTCGAAAACCTGTCAATAAAAAATCCGGCCCGCCGGTGGCATTCAAGGCGCCGCCGGGGCGGCCGCCATACGGACCAAAATAGCCTTCACGATCTCCTCCCCCACCGCCTCCTGGGCCTCCACGGTCGCCGCCCCGATATGGGGGGTCATCACCACGCGCGGATGGCTGAGGAGGAGGGACTCCTTGGGAGGCTCGTGGGCAAAGACGTCGAGCGCCGCCCCGGAAAGCGCGCCGGTCTCGAGGGCGGCCAGGAGCGCGGCCTCGTCCACCAGGCCGCCCCGTGCCGCGTTGACGAGTATGGCGCCCCGAGGCATTCGGCCGATCTGGGCGGCACCGATCATTCCCCTTGTCTCGGCCGTGATCGGAACATGGAGCGTGAGGATGTCGGCGCGGGAGAGGAGCGTGTCCATCGTGAGGGGCTCGACCCCCAGGGCCCGCGCGGCCACGTCCGAAACCAGCGGGTCGTGTCCGACGCAGATCATCTCGAATCCGAGGGCGCGGCGCGCCACCGCCGACCCGATCTTCCCCAGCCCGACAATCCCGAGCGTCATCCCTCGAAGCTCCCGGCCCATGAACCGCGACTTGTCCCATTCGCCGCGGCGGACGGAGGCGTCGGCAGCCGGCAGGTGGCGAATCAGCGATAGGAGCAACCCAAGGACCAGCTCGGCCACCGCGACCGCGTTGGCCCCAGGGACGTTCAAGACCTCGATGCCTCGAGCCTTCGCGGTCGCGACGTCGATGTTGTCGAGCCCCGCGCCCGCGCGGCCGATCCAGCGGAGCTTGGGCGCGGCCTGGATGAGGCGGCGGGTGACCTTGGTGGCTCCGCGGACGATCCAACCGTCGATCCCGGCGACCAGCGGCAGGAGATCCGATTCGCCAAGACCGAGACGCTCGATCACCGTGATACCGGGAGCAGCCTTCAGCATCTCGATCGCGCGTGGCGTGAGCGGGTCGCTGACGAGGAGGGTGCGGGTCATGTTGCGGTCCGGGCCGGCCGGCGCTCTACGAGGCCGCCCCTAAGCTCACCGGACTTGAGCCGGCGCGTCCGCGGAGCCGCGACGAAACGACTCGGAGGCCGCACGGACCGCGGTCCCGGGCTCGACCGCGTGCCCGTGGTCGATCAGGGCCGATTCGAAGGCCCCGACCAGACGGAGGATGTCCCCCTGGTCGTAGTAGCCGATGTGCCCGAGCCGGAAGATCTTGCCCTTGAGCTGATTCTGCCCTCCGGCGATCTTGACGCCGTAGCGCTGCTCCATCGTCTTCACCACCGCGCCGGCGTCCAGGCCGGCGGGGGCGACCACGGCCGTCAACGCGTTCGAAGGCACCTCCGCGAAGAGCTTTAGTCCGAGCGCTATCGCCGCGTTCCGCGTGGCGTCGGCGTTTCGCTGGTGGCGGGCAAAGACCTGCTCCCTGCCCTCGTTCGCCATGATCGTCGCCGCCGCGCGGGCCGCGAGGACGAGGGTGATCGCCGGCGTGAACGGCGTGTCTCCCTTCTCCAGATCCGCGCGCGCTTTCCGGAGATCGAAGTAGAACCTCGGAAGGCGTGCTCGCTCGACCCGCTCCCATCCCCGCGGGGAGAGACAGAGATTCGCGAGTCCAGGCGGGATCATCATCCCCTTTTGCGCGCCCCAGACGATACCGTCGATGTCGGACCGGTCGAACCCGAGATCGTAGACGCCGAAGCTCGTGATCGCGTCGACGATCGTCGCGACGTCGCGCGCGCGGGCTGCCCGGGCGATCTCGTGGACCGGAAAAAGCGCCCCCGTCGAGGTCTCGCTGTGGGTGAGGAACAAGACCTTGGCCTTCGGGTGAGCGTCGAGCGCCGCCTCGACGGCACCCACCTTCGCGACGCGCCCCCACGGGACGCTCACGAGGCGCGGAACGACCCCGTAGGCCTCACAGATCGTGGCCCACCGGAATCCGAACTTCCCACCCTCCACGATGACCGCCTCCTCGCCGGGCGAGAGAACGTTGGCGACAGCAGCCTCCATCGCGCCCGTACCGGAGCAGGCGAGGGTGATGACCGGCTGGGACGTCCCCAGGTGCTCCGCCAAGAGGCGGGTCATTTCGAGGAACTGCGCGCGGTACTCGTCTGTGCGGTGGTGGATGATCGGCCGCGCCATCGCCTCCAAGACCTCGGAGGGAAGCTGCGTGGGGCCCGGGGTGAAAAGGACGCGCTTCACTCGATGCTCCTTCGTGCCGCGCTCTTCCTGGGGGAGGTGACTAGTGGGCCAGCGGGAGATGCTTCTCGTCCGCGCCGCTCTGGACGCTCTGCCGGGATTCGCCGGGGTTGAGCGCGATCTCCAGAACGTCGTCCATCGTCTCGACGAGCCGGAACGTGACGCCCTGCCTCACGAAATCGGGCAACTCTTTCAAGTCCTTCTCGTTCAGCTTGGGGATGATGACTTCCTTGACGCCGGCGCGCATGGCCGCGACCACCTTCTCGTTCAATCCGCCGATCGGGAGCACATTGCCGAGGAGCGTGATCTCGCCGGTCATGGCCACGTCGTCGCGGGTCGGAACCCCGGTGAGGGCCGAAACCAGCGCGGTGGCCATCGTGATGCCGGCCGAGGGGCCGTCCTTGGGGATGGCGCCCTCCGGCAGGTGCACGTGGACGTCGATGTCCTTGTAGAACTTCTTGTCGAGGCCGAGCGCTACGGCGCGGGAGCGCGTGTAGGAGAGCGCCGCCTGGCCCGACTCCCGCATCGTCTCGCCGAGCTTGCCGGTGAGGGAGAGCGCGCCCGAGCCGGGCACCACGCTCACCTCCACGTTGAGCACGTCGCCGCCCGCATCGGTCCAGGCCAAGCCCGTTGCCACGCCCACGCGGGAGCGCCGCTCGATCTGGCTCTCCATGTACTTCGGCACGCCGAGCAGGGTCGGAAGCTTGGCCTCGGTGACGTGGAAGGTCCGGGCCTTGGCGTTGGTGGCCTTCTTCCGCGCGACCTTGCGGCAGATCGCGGCGATCTCGCGCTCGAGGCTGCGCACGCCGGCCTCGCGCGTGTACTGGTTGATGATCGCCCGGAGCGCCTTGTCGCCGATCTTGAGATCCGTGGGCTCCAGCCCGTGGGCCTTGCGACTCCTTGGGCAGCAGGAACTTCTTCGCGATCTCGACCTTCTCGAACTCGAGATAGCCCGGCAGCCGGATGATCTCCATCCGGTCGACCAGCGCCGGCGGAATCGAGTAGAGCGTGTTGCTCGTGGTGATGAACATGACCTGCGAGAGATCGAAGTCGACCTCGAGGTAGTGGTCCTGGAACGTGTGGTTCTGCTCCGGGTCGAGCACCTCGAGCAGCGCCGACGCGGGGTCGCCGCGGAAATCCATCCCCAGCTTGTCGATCTCGTCGAGCAGGAACACGGGATTGCGCGAGCCGGCCCGCTTCATTCCCTGGATGATCCGGCCCGGCAGCGAGCCGATGTAGGTGCGCCGATGGCCGCGGATCTCCGCCTCGTCGCGGACGCCGCCGAGCGACATCCGGACGAACTTCCGCCCCATGCGCGCGGGCGATCGACTTGCCGAGCGAGGTCTTGCCCACGCCCGGCGGGCCGACGAAGCAGAGGATCGGGCCCTTGAGCCCGCCCGAGAGCTTGAGCACCGCCAGGTACTCGACGATCCGCTCCTTCACCTTCTTCAAGCCGTAGTGGTCCTCGTCGAGGATCCGCTCCACCGCCTTGATGTCCGGGTTGTCCTCGGTCATCACGCTCCAGGGCAGCGAGACGAGCCAGTCGACGTAGTTGCGCACGACCGTCGCCTCGGGCGACATGAAGGACATCTTCGGGAGCTTGTCCAGCTCCTTCAGCGCCTTGTCGTTCACATCCTTGGGCATCTTGCGCGCTTGACCTGCTGGACCAGCTCCTCGATCTCGTTGGAGAACTCGTTCTGGTAGCCCAGCTCCTTGCGGATCGCCTTGAGCTGCTCGTTGAGATAGAACTCCTTCTGGTTCTTGTGGACCTGGCTCCGAACCTGGCCCTCGATCTTGCGCTCGAGCTTCAGGATCTCCAGCTCGCTCGCCATGGTCCGGCTCAAGCAGCTTGAAGCGCTCGACCAGGTCGTCCTGCTCCAAGATCTCCTGCTTCACGCCGCACCTTGAGAATCAGGTGGGAGGCGATCGTGTAGGAGAGCGAGGACCGGGTTCGGCGATGTTGTTGGCGGTCGAGCAGGACCTCGTCCGGGATGCGGCGGTTCAGGTGCACGTAGTCGTTGAACGAGGCGAGGACGTTCCGCATCAGCGCCTCGAGCTCGGGCTCCGCCTGGACTTCGTCCTTCAGGACCGTGACGGAGGCGGACATCGAGTCGCCGCCCGGCGAAGAACTTCTTGGCGCGGCCGCGGCAGATCCCCTCGACCAGCACCCGCATGGTGCCGTCCGGAAGCCGGAAGAGCTGGAGCACGCGGACCACCGTGCCCACGCGGTAGAGATCCTTGGAGCGCCGGATCGGTGACCTCGGGCCGGCGCTGCGCGAGCACGAACAGCATCCGGTCCCGCTGCGACCGCGCGCCTCGATCGCGTTCACCGACGGCGACGCGGCCCACCAGAAGCGGGATGGTCATGTACGGGAAGATGACGACGTCCCGGAGCGGCAGCAGCGGCAGCCGCTCCCGGATCTCGAACACCTCGCCGTCGCGTTCGACTTTGGTCATGAGCTAGGCCTCTTTCCGACGGCGGTCGGCCCGGTGCGTGAGAATGGGCGGTGACTTCTTCTCGATCACCTCGCGGGTGATCGTGCAGCCGACCACGTCGAGGCGCGACGGGATGTCGTACATGACGTCGAGCATCGCCTCCTCGAGCACGGCCCGCAGCCCGCGCGCGCCGGTGCCGCGCTTCAGCGCCAGCTCGGCGATCGCGTCGAGGCCGTCCTCGGTGAACTCGAGCTTGACGCCCTTCCATCTCGAAGAACTTCTGGTACTGCTTGGTGATCGCGTTCTTCGGCTTGGTCAGGATCTCGATCAGCGAGGCCTCGCTCGAGCGAGTCGAGCGCGCCGACCACCGGGAGGCGCCCGACCAGCTCGGGGATCAGCCCGTAGCGCAGCAGGTCCTCCGGCTCGACCAGCGACAGGAGCTCGCCCATGTTGCGGTCCTTCTGGCTCTTGATCTCGGCGCCGAAGCCCATGGACCTTCTGGCCGACGCGCCGCTCGACGATCTTCTCGAGCCCCTCGAACGCGCCGCCGCAGATGAACAGGATGTCCTTGGTGTTGACCTCGATGTACTTCTGCTGCGGGTGCTTGCGGCCGCCCTGCGGCGGCACGTTGGCGATCGTGCCCTCGAGGATCTTGAGCAGCGCCTGCTGCACGCCCTCGCCCGAGACGTCGCGCGTGATCGAGGGGTTCTCGCTCTTGCGCGAGATCTTGTCGATCTCGTCGATGTAGACGATGCCGTGCTCGGCGTTCACCAGGTTGAAGTCGGCCGCCTGGAGCAGCCGGACCAGGATGTTCTCGACGTCCTCGCCGACGTAGCCCGCCTCGGTGAGGCAGGTCGCGTCGACGATGGCGAACGGCACCTTGAGGAAGCGCGCCAGCGTGCGGGCGAGCAGGGTCTTGCCGGTCCCGGTCGGGCCGATCGAGCAGGATGTTCGACTTCTCCAGCTCGACGTCCTCGACCGCGCCGCCGCGAGTAGATGCGCTTGTAGTGGTTGTAGACCGCGACCGCAGGGTCTTCTTGGCGCGGTCCTGGCCGATCACGTAGTCGTCGAGGATCGTCTTGATCTCCGCCGGCTTGGGGAGCGTGCCCTTGGGCGCCGCCGGCTGCTCGCGCTCGAGTCTCCCCCTCGAGGATGTCGTTGCAGAGCTTGACGCACTCGCTGCAGATGTAGACCGACGGGCCCGGAGACGAGGCGTGCGACCTCGTCCTGGCCGCGGCCGCAGAACGAGCAGCGGATGGGATGGGGAGAGCTGACGCGCTTCTTCATGTCGGGGTATCGGCTCCTAGCCGACCGGAACCGGCTCGGGCTTGATCTTCAGCGTATCGAGCTTCGAGATCACCTTGTCCACGATCCCGTACGTCTTGGCCTCCTCGGCCGACATGAAGAAGTTGCGGTCGGTGTCCTGCTCGATCTTCTCGAGCGGCTGGTCCGTGTGCTTGGGCAGGATCTCGTTCAGCTCGGTCGCGCAGCGTCAGGATCTCCTTCGTGTAGATCTCGATGTCGGTCGCCTGGCCCTGGCTCCCGCCCAGCGGCTGGTGGATCATGATCCGCGAGTTCGGCAGCGCCGAGCGCTTGCCCTGGCGCCCCGGCCGCGAGCAGCAGCGCCGCCATGCTGGCCGCCTGCCCCATGCAGATCGTCGCCACGTCGGGCTTGATGAACTGCATCGTGTCGTAGATCGCGAGCCCGGCCGAGACGACGCCGCCCGGGCGAGTTGATGTAGAGGTTGATGTCCCGGTCCGGATCCTCGCGCCTCGAGGAAGAGCAGCTGGGCGATGATCAGGTTGGCGACGATGTCGTCGATCGGCGTCCCGATGAAGATGATCCGGTCCTTGAGCAGGCGCGAGAAGATGTCGTAGGCGCGCTCCCCGCGCCCGCTCTGCTCCACGACGATGGGTACCAGCGACATGCTTGCTCCCTCCTTACCGACGAACATCGGGTCATCAGACCGCCATCTTAAGCCGCGCTTTCTCCCGAAGCAGCGCGAAAAGCTTCCGTTCCGTCAAATGCGCCCGGGCGCGGTCCCTCTGGGCCGGGTTTCGGAGCAGCCGCTCCGTCTCCTGAGGCGGCGCCCCGTCTTCCGCCGAGCCCCGGAGCGTCTGGTCGATCTCGTCGTCGGTCACCGACACACCCTCGGTGCGGATGATCGCGTCCATCAGGAGATCGCGCTTGATGCGCCGCTCGGCCAGCGGGCCGATATTCCGACCGAAAGCGCTCCTCTTCCTCGGGCGTCCAGGCCCGACCCTCACCCTTTAGACGCTGGAGGAGCTCTTCCAGATACTCATGCACCATGCTCTCCGGCAGGTGGAAAGGATTCTTGGCGATAATCTGATCGACGATCGCCTCCTCCTGATCCCGGAGTGCTTTGAGGCGCGCTTCCCCCTCGAGATTCAGCCGAATTCTGGCCTTCAGCTCGGCGAGATCGCGCATCCCCACGACTTCCGAGGCAAACGCGTCGTCCAGAGGGCGCACCCGCTTCTCCCGGACGCCCTTGACGTCGAGCGAGAACGTGACCGTCTTTCCTCTCAGCTCCTCGTTTCCAAACTCCGCCGGGTAGGTCACGTTGAAATCAACGTGGTCCCCAGTCTTTTTCCCGACCAGGTGCTCCCGAAACTCCGGCAAAAGCCCCTGGGCATCCAGCTCCACCAGGGCGTCCTTCTGGTGCGAGCGGTGGATCGGCTTCCCCTTGGCGTTCAGGCGCACGTAGTCGACCACCACGGCGTCCCCAGGGGCGGTCTCCCGCTCCACGGGAATCCATTCCGCCGTTCGCTGTCGAAGCTCCTCGATCGCCTTCTCGACCGCGTCCTCTCCCACCACCGGCTCGTCCGACCTGATGTCTAAACCGAAGTAATCCCTTGGGGTTACGGTTGGCCTGATGTCCACCTTCGCCTCGTAGCTGAGAGGCTTGCCCTTGTCGAAGCGGATCTTCTCGATGGCCGGATAGGAGACCGGCTCCAGCCCTTGCTCTCGCAAGGCCCGTTCGTAGGACCGCTTCACGGCCCGCTCGAGGACCTCGTGCTCCAGCGAATGTCCGAATTGAAGCTCCAGGACGTTCCGGGGCACCCGGCCCTTCCGAAATCCAGGTAGGACGGCCTTCTTCTGGTAGTCCTCGAGGATCGCGGCGTAGTCCTCGGCCAGTTCCTCGGCCGGCACCTCGATCGCCAGAACCTTCTGCCAGGCAGCGTCTTCGCTGTCGCGGACATCCACCTTCAACGGAGTCATTCTCCTCGAATATTGGTGCGAGAGGGGGGAGTTGAACCCCCACGAGTTTCCTCACGGGATCCTAAGTCCCGCGCGTCTGCCAGTTCCGCCACTCTCGCGTAGGCGTTCCGGCAATCGATGCTATCACCGAAGTGCTTGTGCTTCAAGAGGATTGCCGGGCTCCGGTGAGTACCGCCTCGGCCACCCGGGCGACCACCTCGTAACGCCCGAAGGAGGGCATCAGATACGCCCCTTCCACCTGGTCCCGGGCCTGGAGGAGGAGCTTCCTGCACATTTCCACCCCGACCTCGATCCCCTTCTCCCCGGCCTCGCGCATGGCGGCGCGGGCGTCGTCCGGAATGTTGATCCCCGGGACCTCGTTGTGGAGGAATTCGGCGTGTCGGTGGCTCTGCAGCGGGAAGAAGCCCTAGAAGAACTGGGATGCGATTGGATCCGAGCCGATTCAGGAATCGGACGAGCGTGTCCAGCTCGTAGAGCGGCTGCGTCATCGCGAACTCGGCGCCGGCCTCCATCTTTCGCGCGAAGCGCTCCATCTCCTCGTCGAAATTCTCGGCGGTCGGATTCACCGCGCAGCCGATCAGAAACGCGGTCGGCTCCCCGATCGAGTTGCCGCCCAGGTCGGTCCCGGCGTTCAGCTGCTTCAGGACCCGGATCAGCCCGACCGAATCGACGTCGAACACCGCCGTCGCGTTCGGGTAGTCCCCCGCCCGCGGCGGATCGCCCGTGAGCGCCAGGATGTTCCGGATCCCGAGCGCGTGGGCGCCCATCAGGTCGGACTGGATCCCCATGAGGTTCCGGTCGCGGCAGGTGAAGTGGAGGATCGTCTCGATCCCGACCTGGTTCGTGATCATGGAGGCGAGCGCGATCGAGGACATGCGGACGCGGGCCATCGGGCTGTCGGCCACGTTGATCACGTCGACGCCGGCGTTTTTCAGGAATTGGGCGCCCTCGATCATCTTCTTCGGGCGCGCGCCGCGCGGCGGATCGACCTCCACGCTCACCACGAAGGTCTTGTCGGCGAGCTTGCGCGAGAGCCGCGTCCGGTTGGCGGGATCGGTGGCGGGGGCGGCCTCCTCGTAGGGAACGGTCGTGATCGAGGGCGGCGCGGCGCCGTCGGGCGGGGCCTCGACGATGCCTCCCTTGGCCATCGCCCGGAGCGCTTCCCGCATCTTTCGCGTATGGACCGGGGTCGTTCCGCAGCAGCCGCCGATCAGGCGCGCGCCCGCGGCGGCGAACCGGCCCGCGTATTCGGCCAGATACTCGGGCGACGAGAGATAGACGAAGCGCCCGTTCACGAATCGCGGAAGACCGGCGTTCGGCATGACCGAGATCGGGAGCTTGGTCCGGCGGCTCAGTCGCTCGACCATCTCGAGAAGCTTCTGCGGCCCGACGCTGCAGTTGGCCCCGAGCACGTCCACCAGCTTGCCGTCGACGGCCCGGGCCACGTCCTCCGGGTAGGCGCCGTAGAGCGTGCGGCCGTCTTCGGTGAAGGTCATCTGGAGAACGAGCGGATGGTGATCGGTCACGCTCCGGGCGGCTTCGATCGCGATCGCCGCCTCGGCGAGATCGGTCTGGGTCTCGATGATCAGGAGATCGACACCCCCTTCGACGAGCCCTTCCACCTGTTCCTTGTAGGCGTCGAATGCTTCTTCGCGCGCGATCGTCCCGAGCGGCGCGACCGGCTTCCCGAGCGGCCCCATCGCCCCCGCGACGAACACCGCCTCTCCCACCTCCTCGCGAGCGTTTCGGGCGAGCTGGGCGCCCGCGCGATTCACCACCCGCGCGCGCTCCGTGGCGCCGTGCGCGGCGAGACGGTAGCGATTGGCTCCGAAGGTATTCGTCTCGATCAGCTCGGCCCCGGCGCGGATGTACTCCCGGTGCACGGCCTGCACCAAGGCTGCGTCCGTCAGGTTGAGGAGATCGAACGAGCGGTCGAACGGAATTCCCCGCTCGTAGAGGTAGGTCCCCATGGCGCCGTCGGCCAGCACGACGCCCCGCTCGAGTCGCGTCGAGAAGGGGTGCTTCATGGGCTCGAATCTTCCATAGGACTCACCATCGTACTATACTCCCGCGCTCATCGTCGCCCCTTCCCCGGAGAGATGGCCGCATGAACGTCCTCGTGTTCGTGAAGCAGGTGCCCGACACCGAGACGCGCATCCAGATCAAGGACGGCGCCGTCGACGTCTCGAGCGTCAAGTGGGTCGTGAACCCATACGACGAGTTCGCGATCGAGGAAGCGCTCCGAATCCGCGAGCGTCTCGCCGCGGGAAAGGTCACCGTCCTGAGCCTCGGACCCGATCGGGTGAAGGAGGCGGTCAAGTACGGGCTCTCCCTCGGCGCCGACGAGGGCGTCTGGCTCAAGGGGGACGGCGTCGCGCTCGGCGATCCGCTCGCGGTCGCGACCGTGCTGGCCGCCGCGGCCCGAAAGTCCGGCTACGACCTGATCCTCACCGGAAAGCAGGGCGTGGATCAGGACTGGTCGCAGGTGGGGGTGCTCCTGGCGGAGCTCTTGGACCTCCCCCACGTCTCGGTCGTCGTCTCGCTCGCCCTGGACGCGGCGGCAAAGAGCGGGAAGGCCAAGCGGGAGGTGGAAGGTGGGCTGGAGGAGGTTGAGTTCGAGATTCCGGCCGTGATCACCGCGCAGAAGGGGCTCAATGAGCCCCGCTACGCGTCGCTCAAGGGAATCATGGCGGTGAAGAAGAAGGTGATTCCCGAATGGTCGCTCTCGGATCTGGGACTGGACCCCTCGTCGGTCGGCCCGGACGCCGCCTCGATCCGGATTCTCGACGCCGCGCTCCCCCCGCCCCGATCGGCGGGGAAAATTCTCGAGGGTGATCCCAAAGACACCGCCCGCGAGCTGGTGCGACTCCTCCACGTGGAAGCGAAGGTCCTCTGATGATCGCGATCGTCGCGGAGACGAAGGACGGGTCGGTCCGGAAAATCTCCCTCGAGATGCTGGCCGAAGCCCGGCGCCTCGCCCAGGCACAGGGCGGCCAAACGGTGGGCGCGATTGTCCTCGGCGGACTGGCCGAAGGCGAGGCCGACCGGTTGGCGCGGCACGGCGCGGACACCGTCTACGTGGCGGAGGGGGCGTCGCTCGCCGTCTACGCCCCCGAAGCCTGGGCCGAGGGCGTGCGGCTGGCCGTCGAGAAGGCCAAGCCCGATGTGCTGCTCGTGGGCGCGACGGCCCACGGCAAGGATCTGGCGCCGCGCGTCTCGGCGCGGCTTCGCGTGGGGCTCGCGTCGGACTGCGTCGGGTTCGAGTGGAAGGACGGCGCGCTGATCGCGCGCCGACCGATCTTCGCGGGCAAGGCGTTCGCGCGGGTCGCGTGGAGCGCGGCGCGTCCCCAGGTGGCGTCGGTGCGCCCGAACACCTTCACTCCCGTGGAGCCCGATGCGTCCCGGAAGGCCGCGGTCGAGCGGATCGCGGTGGGCGATGTGAAGACCCGGGCGCGCGTCGTTGGGTTCGAGAAGTCCGAGGGCGAAATGGTCGACCTCACCGAGGCGAACATCATCGTGAGCGGCGGGCGCGCCATGCAAGGCCCCGAGAACTTCGAGCTGCTGAGGAAGCTCTGCAAGGTGCTCGGGCGCCACGCTCGGCGCGTCCCGCGCGGCCGTCGACGCGGGCTGGATCGACCACAGCCACCAGGTGGGCCAGACCGGAAAGGTCGTGAACCCATCCGTCTACTTCGCGATCGGCATCTCGGGCGCCATCCAGCACATGGCCGGCATGTCCTCGTCCAAGACGATCGTCGCGATCAACAAGGACAAGGACGCTCCGATCTTCAAGATCGCGTCCTTTGGAATCGTCGGGGATCTCTATCAGGTGGTACCGGCGCTGACGGAGGAATTCGCGAAGGTGCTACAGGAGTAGCACCTTCGCGATGGAAGCTCTGCTAATCTTCCGCGCTTTCCTAGAAGTTCAATCCCAGCAGGAATTTCCAGTCGGGAACGTCTCCGAGCCCCAGCTTGGTCTCGAAGTAGGGCAGCTTGCCGCTCTTCGTACTGAGCATGATTCCGCCGAGGATGCTTCCGCCGAATTCCGTGTCGCTCCCGCCATCGAAATCGAACCAGTTGAGCGTGGCGCCGCCGCCGGCGTAGAACTTCGTCTTGCCCTTGAAGCGATAGTGGAGGTCGACGTTCCCGGCGATCATCGTCACGTCGCCGAATCCCGCCTCCACGCTCGGGGCCAGCCAGAGGTTCTCCGACTCCAGCGGCTTCATCCACTTGAGACCGAACATGAAGTCGTCGGGATTCGTGCAGAATCCCGCGTAGGCGCCGGGCTTGGCGCTTGCCGGCTGCGCCACCACTCCGAGGACCAGGATGCCGCACAGCACCAGCATTAGCTTCCTCATGACTCAACGCTCCTTTCGTGCCTCACGGTGTTCCGATCCGCATGCACGTCGCTCTCCCCCACGCGACACGCTGACCGGTATCGACCTCGACCGCTTCCGCCTCGGTGATCACGGCGCGCCCCCGATCCCGGACGATCCAGCCCTCGAATCGGTACGCGTTCCCCGAGCGAACCGGCCTGCTCAAGCGCGTCTCCATAGCCGGCGGTCACGGCCTGGATTCCGCGTATATATAACAGGCGCACCATCACTTCGTCCAGCACGGTCGCGACCAGCCCGCCGTGGACAATGTCCTTGAATCCCTGATGCTCCTTTCGCGGCGTCCAGATGGTTCGCATCCGCCCCTCGGGGGTGGTGCTCGAATTCCAGCCGAAGCCCGATCGGGTTCTTGCTCCCGCAGCAGAAGCACATGGCGTCGTCTTCCAGCGGAAACGAATTCATCTCGGGGCGTCCTCGCCTTCATCCTTGCGCGCCCAGACGACGAGATCGAGCCCCAGGTAGGCCCGCACCGGGCTGTGCCGCCCCGCCGCCTCGAGCGGCGCGCAAAGGCGCGCGAAGATCTTCGTGAGCCATCCCGTCTTGGGGATGAGGAAGCTCGGGGCCGGATGGAGATGGATGCCGGTCATCGAGACGTTGCGCAGTCCCGCCCGCCGAAATTGCCTGGCCAGATAGCCCGCGTCGAACGCCCGCTCGAAATCGTATTGATGCTGCCGATGGAGAAGCTTCTTCCACGCCAGGTGCGCCTGGTACCAGAAATAGAATCGGTTCGGGACGACCGCGAGGACCGTTCCCCCTGGTTTCGCCACCCGGCGCATCTCCGACACGATGCGCAGCACGTCCTCGTCGTGAAAGTGCTCCAACACCCCGGCGTTCCAGACAAAGTCGAACGAGCCCTCACGGAACGGCAGGGCCCGGATGTCGGCGCGGACGGGGTGGAGCGTCTGTCCCTCGTCGCGGTAGAGCTGGCGCCCGGCCAGGAGCCCGGCGCGCGACCAATCCACGCCCCAAACCTGAAACCCGCGCTCCGCCAGCGGCAGCGAGTCGTGCGCCGGGCCGCTCCCCACTTCGAGCGCGCGCGTGCCCTGGGGGGCTTGCTGGCGAAGGAGGAGTTTTCGGTAGGGCGCGATCGGAAACTGATCCGCCCACGCGCGGGTGATGCGCTCGCCCCAAACTTCTTCCATGGATCGCGCATCCTAGCATAGGCGCGACGGGCGCCCGTTCACCGCTTGGGGGTGCGTCGGCCTGGCGATTGGGGCGGCACGGCTGCGATTCCCGGACGGTGCGGGGTCCCGCCTCCGGCGGCCCCCCGGCTCTGGCCCCGGCGGCGCGAGCGCGGCGCGGGAAACCCCTCCCGATCCCATCGCAGGACCAGATCCTCCAGAACCTCCCCGACGTGCTCCACCACGCGCCCCCAGAACGCCAGCGCGCGCTTGGTGTGGAACACGGGGTCGCTCCTTCGGCCGTTGTAGAAGATCAGCGATCCGGGCGTGGGGTAGGCGACCAGCGAATCCTTGTGCTCGAACGCGATGGACGGATCCCAACGCTCCGGAAAGACCTGGTCCGCGGCGATCGCCAGCATCGCAGCCGTTTCATCGGAGCCGCCGTGGCCCCCCGGCACGCCGAGGATCTCCTCGCATAGCGCGCGGCATTCGGTCCACCAGGAGAAGACCGCCACGTAGGTGCCCACCTCCTCGTGCACGCGCCGCGCGGCCTCCTTCAACGGATCGGTGTTCCCCCCGTGCCCGTTCATGACGATGATGTTCGAGAACCCCTGGTGGGACAGCGTCGTGAGCACCGCCACCACGTAGTCGGTGAAGACCTCGGCGCGGACGTGCGTGCCGCCCGCGAGCGCCCCCAAGTGCGCGGTCACGCCGAAGGGGATGGCCGGGGCCACGAGCGCGTTCAACCGTTCGGCGACGGCCTCGCTCAACCGGGTTGGAATCACGATGTCGGTCCCGAGGCTGGTGATCCCGTGCGCCTCGAGCGTCCCGACGGGCAGGAGCAGCGTCCGGATCCTGCGCGGCACATGCTCGCCCATCTCCATCCAGTCCAAGGTGCGACAGGCGGCGCTCTTTGAGGGCGGAACGGGAACGACGCGGGGACATGGCGTATGCTCCTCCGTTGGGATTGGAACCGGACGCGCAGGGCACGCATTGTACATCGATCGGGGCCGCGCGCGACCCGCCGATTGCGGCCGGGAGGGAGTTCCGATAGGATGGCCCGGCTCGCCACCCTCGCGCACCGACCTCGGAGATTCCGGTCCTGACCCGTCGCCATCCGATCGAAGAGCTGAGACGCCGCAAGCAGGCCGTCCTGGCCGGCGGCGGCGAGGAGCGCGTCGCCAAGCTCCACGCGGAGGGCCGTCTCACCGCGCGCGAGCGGGTGGAGCTTCTGCTGGACCCCGGCACGTTCCAGGAAACGGGCGTCTTCGTCGAGCACCGGACCACCGACTTCGGCATGGGCGACCGCCGCATTCCCGGCGACGGCGTCGTCTCGGGATACGGCCAGATCAACGGGCGCCACGTCTTCGTCTTTGCGCAGGACTTCACCGTTTTCGGCGGCACGCTCTCCGAGGAAAACGCCAAGAAGATCTGCAACGTGATGGATCTCGCGCTGGAGAACGGCGCCCCGATCATCGGACTGAACGACTCCGGGCGGCGCGCGGATCCAGGAGGGCGTCCAGTCGCTGGGCGGTTACGCCGAAATCTTCCTCCGCAACACCCTCGCCTCGGGGGTCGTCCCGCAGATATCGGCCGTCCTCGGGCCGTGCGCCGGGGGCGCCGTCTACTCCCCCGCCATCACCGACTTCGTCCTCATGGTCCAGGGGACGAGCCACATGTTCGTCACCGGTCCCAGCGTCATCAAGACCGTGACGAACGAGGATGTCTCCTTCGAGGATCTCGGCGGCGCCAAGTACGCACAACGCAAAGAGCGGCGTGGCCCACTTCATGGTCGAGGACGACGAGGCGTTGCCTCGCGGCCATCCGCCGGCTCCTCTCGTTTCTTCCCCAGAACAACGTCGACGACGCGCCCCGGGGACCCGCGACCGATCCGCCCGATCGGATGGAGGCTCGGCTCAACGAGATCGTGCCCCCCGAGCCGAACAAGCCCTACGACGTGAAGGAGGTCATCCGGCTCGTCGTGGACGACGCCGATTTCTTCGAAGTCCACGAGCACTACGCGCCGAACATCGTGGTCGGCTTTGCCCGGCTCGATGGCCGCTCCGTCGGCGTGGTCGCCAACCAGCCGGCCGCGCTGGCCGGCGTGCTCGACATCAATTCGTCCGTGAAGGGCGCCCGCTTCGTCCGGTTCTGCGACGCCTTCAACATCCCGCTCGTCACGCTTCGAGGACGTTCCGGGCTTTCTCCCCGGCACGCAGCAGGAGTGGGGCGGCATCATCCGACACGGCGCGAAGCTGCTCTACGCCTACTGCGAGGCGACGGTCCCCAAGCTGACCGTGATCCTGCGTAAGGCCTACGGCGGCGCGTACGACGTCATGTCGTCGAAGCACATCCGCGGCGACTACAACGTCGCCTGGCCCGGGCGCCGAGCTGGCCGTGATGGGGGCCGAGGGGGCGGTGAGCATCGTCTATCGCAAGGAGATCGAGCAGGCCAAGGACTCGGCCAAGGCGCGCGCCAAGTTGATCGAGGAGTACAACGAGAAGTTCGCCAATCCCTACGTTGCCGCGGCGCTCGGCTACCTGGACGACGTCATCGAGCCCCAGGAGACCCGTCCGCGTCTGATCCGGGCGCTCCGCATGCTCGCGAACAAGCGCCAATCCGTCCCGCCCAAGAAGCACGGCAACATTCCCCTCTGACGATATCCCGATGAGCCGCCGCGCGAAGCCGAAGCCGATCCGGAAGGTCCTGGTGGCGAATCGCGGCGAAATCGCGATCCGCGTCTGCCGGACGCTGCGGGAGATGGACATCGCCTCGGTCGCCGTCTTTTCCGACGCGGACCGGGACGCGCCCCACGTCCATGCGGCCGACGAGGCGTGCCGCATCGGCTTAGCCGCCGCGGCGCGGAGTTATCTCGACGCCGCACGGATCATCGACACGGCGCAAGGCGCGAAGGCCGACGCGATCCATCCCGGGTACGGGTTCCTCGCCGAGTCGGCCGACTTCGCCGAGAAGGTCATCCGCGCGGGGCTCATCTGGATCGGCCCGACGCCCGAGGCGACGCGCGCGGTGGGCGACAAGGTTCGCGCGAAGGCGCTCGCGATCGCGGCGGGCGTGCCGGTCCTCCCCGGCACGGAGGGCCCCGTGAGCGACCCGTCCGAGCTCCGCCGCGCGGCCGAGGGAATCGGGTATCCCGTCGTGCTCAAGGCGGCCGCCGGTGGAGGCGGTAAGGGAATGCGTCGGGTGAACGGGCCGACCGAGTTCGAGCAAGCGGTGCGCCTCACCCAGGGGGAGGCGCGAGGCGCCTTTGGCGACGACCGGCTCTATCTCGAACGGTGGCTCGAAAAACCCCGGCACATCGAGGTCCAGATCCTCGCCGACGCTCACGGGCACGTGCTCGCGCTGGGCGAGCGCGACTGTTCCGTCCAGCGGCGCCATCAGAAGCTGGTCGAGGAGACCCCTTCCCCCGCGCTCGACGACGCGCGCCGCCGGGAGCTCTGGGCGCTGGCGGTTCGCGTCGCCACCGCCGGCCGCTACACCAACGCCGGGACGGCCGAGTTCCTGATGGATCAGTCAGGGCGCTTCTACTTCCTCGAGATGAACGCGAGGCTTCAGGTGGAGCACCCGGTGACCGAGATGGTGCTCGGGCTCGACCTCGTGCGGGAGCAGATCCAGATCGCCCAGGGCGAGCCGCTCGCGTTCGCGCAGGAAGACGTGGCCCCGCGCGGCGCCGCCATGGAATTCCGGGTCTACGCCGAGGATCCCGATCAGGGCTTCTTGCCCCAGGCGGGCGCCGTCCGCCGGCTCGAGCTTCCCGGCGGCCCGGGCGTCCGGTGCGATTTCGGCGTCCGCTCGGGCGACACGGTCCCGGTTCACTACGACCCGCTGATCGGAAAGATCATCGTCTGGTCGGCGACGCGGGGGGAGGCTGTGGCGCGCGCCCGCCGCGCGCTCCACGAGTGCCTCTTGGAAGGGATCCACACGACCTTGCCGCTCCACCGCTGGCTTCTGGTGCAGGAGGCGTTCGTGACCGGGCGCTACGACACCGCGTTCCTCGCGCACCAATTCAAGCGCACGGAGCCCATGGACGACGCGCGCACGGCGGAGGATGCGGCCATCCTGGCGGCCATCTTCGCCAAGCTCGACGCGGGAGCACCGCTCGTCGATCCGGTCCGGTCGGAGTGGGGCCGAATCGGCGAGACGCGAGGGCCGATGGCCGCCGGGCTGCCGGGCTCATCCAGCCGTTGGCGCACGGCGCTACCCGGTCTTCGGACCGAACTCGCCCGAGGTGGGCGGTGACCTTCGTCCTCACGCGCGATGGGCGCGATCGCTCGTTTCTCCTCGTCCCGGAGGGCGACGGCTACCTCGTGGCCACGGACTCCGGCAAACATCGGGTCGAAGGGACCTTGGGGCGAACCATGCGCGTGCTGATCGACGGCAGGCCGGTCGAGGCCTCCGCCCGGCGCGAGGGACTCGATATCGTGGTCGAGATCGGCGGCCGAGCCTACCGATTCCGGGAGCGGGACCCGCGGGCGCCCAAGCTCGGCAGGCGCCGGACCGACGCCGACCTCACGCGCGGAGAGATACACGCGCCGATGCCCGGGCTGATCGTCGAGATCCTCGCGGAGATGGGCAGCGCGGTGGAGGGCGGGCAACCGGTCGTGATCGTGGAGGCGATGAAGATGCAGAACGCGCTCGCGGCACCCCTCTCGGGGCGCGTGACGGAGATCTCCGTCGCGCCCGGGGTCGCGGTCGAGGCAGGCCAGCTCCTCATGACGATTCGACCGGAGGAAACCTAGCCATCGTGACGCTCTCCGATCTTCCGGGCGTGCCGCCCTATCGGCGCGGCATCCACCCCGAGATGTACCGGGCCCGCCTCTGGACGATGCGCCAATACGCGGGCTTCGGCACCGCCGAGGCCTCCAATCAGCGCTACCACTATCTCCTCTCGCTGGGCCAGACAGGGCTCTCCGTCGCGTTCGACCTCCCCACGCAGATGGGTTACGACGCCGATCATCCTCGAGCGCAGGGAGAGGTGGGACGGGTCGGCGTCGCGATCGCGACGATCGACGACATGGAGAGGCTGCTCCAGGGGATCCCGCTCGATCGGGTGAGCCTATCCATGACCATCAACGCGACCGCGATGATCCTCCTCGCGCTGGTCGTCGCGGTCGCCGATCGCCGCGGCATTCCCCGGGCCAAGCTCTCGGGAACCGTCCAGAACGACGTGCTCAAGGAGTACATCGCGCGCGGCACCTACATCTATCCCCCCGCGGCGTCGCTCAAGATCGCCACCGATCTCTTCGAGTTCTGCGCGGAGGAAGTCCCCCAGTGGAACACGATCTCGGTGAGCGGCTACCACATCCGCGAGGCCGGGTCGACCGCGGTCCAGGAAGTGGCCTTCACGCTTTCGAACGGGCTGGAGTATGTCCGCGCCGCGGTCGACCGCGGCCTTCTCGTCGACCGATTCGCGCCGCGCATCTCGTTCTTCTTCAACGCGCACAACGATTTTCTCGAGGAGATCGCCAAGTTTCGCGCCGCGAGGGTGCTCTGGGCGAAGCTCATGGAGGAGCGATTCCACGCCAAGGACCCCAACTCCCTGAAGCTCCGCTTCCACGCTCAAACGGCGGGCTCCACCTTGACGGCGCAGCAGCCCCACAACAACATTGCCCGGGTCGCCATCCAGGCGATGGCGGCCGTTCTCGGCGGCTGCCAATCGCTCCATACCAACTCGTTCGACGAGGCGATCTCGTTGCCGAGCGAGGAGGCGGCCACGACGGCGCTCCGGGTACAGCAAATTCTCGCCTATGAGACCGGTGCGCCGGCGACGGTCGATCCCGTCGGCGGCGCGCCCGCCATCGAGCGGGAGACCGACCGTATCGAGAACGAGGCCCGCCGCGAGATCGACGCGATCGAGGCGATGGGCGGCTCGGTGCGGGCGATCGAGGCGGGGTACCAGGCCAAGGCGATCGAGCGGAGCGCGTACGAGACACAGCTTCGGATCGAACGGGGGGAGCAGATCATCGTCGGCGTGAACCGCTTTGGCGATCCGGACGAGATGACCCGGCCGATCTTCATGCTCGACCCCAAGCTGGAAGCGGCGCAGGCGGAGCGCGTGCGCGCCTTCAAGGCGGAGCGCGACGGAGCGCGCGCGCGCCAGGCCCTCGCCCGCCTCGAGGAAACGGCCCGGAGAGATCTCAACCTCATGCCCACCGTGGTCGACGCGGTCAAGGCGGGCGCCACCCTCGGCGAGATCAGCGACGCGCTGCGGCGGGTCTACAAGACCCATGATCCGAATGCGTGAGGAGGGGCGTTGAATCTATTCCAGGCGGCCATTCTCGGAGCCGTGGAGGGGCTCACCGAGTTCCTCCCCGTCTCCTCGACCGGGCACCTCATCCTCGCGGCGCACGTGATGGGGCTGGTCGGCGGCGAGATGAACGCGTTCGAAGTGGTGATCCAGGCGGGCGCCCTGCTCGCCGTGGTCTGGCTCTACCGCGCGCGCGTCGGCGAGCTTTTTCTCGGAGCGGTGAGCCCGCATTCCCGGGGTCGGGCGCTCCTCGTCAAGCTGACCGTGGCGTTCCTGCCCGCCGCGCTCCTGGGACTGGCGGCGCACCGGTGGATCCACGCCCATCTGTTCGGGCCGCGCACGGTCGCCGTGGCGCTCGTGGCCGGCGGCATCCTCATCCTCGCCACGTCCCGCCGCATCGCGGCCAAGAGCTCGGCGCCGCGCTACCCGACCATCGACGATATCCCGGTCCAGACGGCGTTTCTCATCGGGCTCGCGCAGTGCCTCTCCCTCTGGCCCGGCACCTCGCGCGCGCTGGCGACGATGCTCGCGGCGCTCCTCCTGGGCGCTTCCCCGGTGGCGGCGGCGGAGTTCTCGTTCCTCCTCGCGCTCCCCACGCTGGGCATGGCGACGCTCTACGACCTGGCCAAGAACTACCCCGGCCTGACGGGACCAGCGCTGGGAGGCCCCGGGCCCCTGGTCGTGGGGCTCGTCGTTTCGGCCATCGTCGCGGCGCTGGCGATCCGCGGCTTTCTCCGGTACGTCACGAGCCGAGGCTTGGCTCCGTTTGGCTGGTACCGCATCGCCCTCGGCGTGGTCGTGATCGCCTATCTCTGGCATCACCCTGGAGCGGCCGGCCCGTGACGACTCCCGGTCCCATCCTCGGCCTGGCCCACGTCGGCATTCCCGTGGCGTCGCTCGACGCGGCCATCCCGATCTGGAAGAAGCTGGGATTTCGGCTCGAGGAGACGCAGACCCTCGAGACGATGAACCTCAAGATCGCCTACCTCGAGGCGGGCGGGACCGTCATCGAGCTTCTGGAGCCGACCGCGGCCGATACGCCGATCGGCCGCTTCCTGGAACGGCGCGGGGGCGGGATCCACCATCTCGCCTTTCAGGTCCCGGACCTGGAAGCCGCGTTGGCCCACGCCGAGTCCCAGGGATTCGAGCTGATCGATCGCACCCCGCGGCAAGGTGGCCACGGCATGAAGATCGCGTTTCTGCACCCCCGCTCCCTCGGTGGGGTCCTGGTTGAATTGTGCGAACGGAGGAAACCATGAAGCGCCAGATCGCCGCTCGATCGCTAGCCGCCGCGTCTCTCGCCCTGATCGTGTTGGCGGGCGCCAATCCGGCCCGAGCCGACAACAAACGACTCTCCCAGAGCTTCTCGTACACGGTGGGGGACGACATCGCCGTCCGGGTGGGCGGCCTCTTCAACGTGGTGGCGGGACTCGAAGCGTCGACGTTGGTGTACTACGACCGGAAGGCGCAGAACGTCGTGACCTACGTGGTGGGCAGCGCCGAGGAGGTCGCGGGCGCCAAGCGGGAGATCGAAGCCTTTGTGAACGCGGTTCGCGAGTACGTCCTTCCGTACGCCAAGACGCAGCACGGAATCGAGATGACCGACAAGGACGTCACGCTCATCTATTACAACGACGGCGGGGACAGCTCGCCGTACGAGGTGGTCCGCCGCGAGAATGGAGAATACAAGGTGGCGCCGCCCCCGTCGGGGGACGACAAGGAGTGACGTGAGCCGCCGAGGCGGACCCCTTCTCAAGCCGTTCGACTTCACGGCCGCGCGGAACGCGATCCGCGCGCTCGCCTGCGCCCTGGGCCTCGTTTCCCTCTGCGGCTACACCCGCGGCCCTCTCATCTTGGGTCCCGGCATGGGGGTTCGCACGCAGACCCCCGCCATGGTGCGTCCCCTCCGCGAGGACGTCTCCTTGATCCCGATCATCACGGTGGGCGATACCCTCGCTCCGCCCGACACCGTCACCATTCCCTATGTGTTCGCGCCCGAGCCGGATGGAATCGGCATCCGGCAGACCGAAAAGGGCCTCGCCGAGATCTACGTCACCCACGAGCTCTCATGGCACGACGGATACGCGGGCTCCTTCGTATCCCGGCTCGCCATCGACCTGCGAAACTTCGGAGTCCTGGGTGGCGACTACCTCGTCGACGGCACGGAGGGCTATTCGCGGCTCTGCGCCGCGACGCTGGTCGGGCAGCGCGACGGATTCCTCTCGCCCTACTTCCTGGTCAATGAGGAATCCCTGGAGGGAATCTACCGCGGAGTCGTGGCCGCGGTCGACGTGCGCGACGGCACCGTCTCCAACCTTCCCTGGCTGGGTCACTTCTCGCACGAGAAGACCACGGTCGTGCCGGTTTCCTCGGGGAAGATCGTGGCGATTCTCACGGAGGACTACTACCCGGGCCAATCCCAGCTCTACATGTACCTCGCCGAGAACGACTCGGATTTTCTCGCGGGACGCGGACGCCTCTACGTCTTTCGACTCGACAATCCCGCCGGCCGCCAAGACTCGCGGCTCTCCAGCATGATCACCAAGTCGAGGCCGATGACCGGGACCTTTATGCCGGTCGGACAGGATGACCCGGGCCGCCCGGTCGCGGAGCTGCCGGGACGGCTCGAGGCAAGGGCTCAAGGGGCCGGATGCCTCAATTTTGTGCGGCTGGAGGACGTCGCGCCCGACCGCGAGATTCCGAACGGATTTTACTTCGTCGACACCGGCGCCGCAGATTTCTACGATCCGGTGGCTGCCCGATTGGTGACCGGCGCGGGCCGCCTCTACTACGCGCGACTCGATCCCTTCAACCCCACCCGCGTCGAGGAGATTCGCGTGGTGCTGGATGGGGACGAGGGGGACGACCTCTATCGCCCCGACAATCTCGACACCGACGACCGGTATGTCTGGATTCAGGAAGATCCGGAATACCGCGGGCTCCACACGGCTCGTATCCTTCGATACGACACGCGGACGAGGCGACTCGACCCGATGGCGGAGTGCGCGGAGCAGGATTCCAAGGGACGGTTTTTGGGGAAGGGCGTGGGGGGCGAGTGGGAGTCGACCGGGATCGCCGACGCGAGCGACGTCTTCGGGCCCGACACGTGGTTGATCGCGGTGCAGGCCCACAATCTTCCGGTCGCGCAGTTCCGCGGGCGAAAAGGCGGAGGGCAACTCCTGCTCCTGCGCGGGCCCGGCTACCCGCGGCCCAAGCCCGAGGATTCGAAGTAGCCCGGACTCCCCTGCCTAGTTGGACCCTCCGTCGGGAGGAGGGGGCGGCGGCGGCGGCGTTTCTTCCTCGGTGTTCGCCCTCGGCGTCACGATGTCATCCACCGGCGCCGGCGTCGTGGTGGACGAGGCGGCGCCGGGCGCGCCTCCGTGCCGCCGGTACTGAATCTGCAATTGGGTGCGAAGGTGCTTCGCGGTCCTCATGGAGTAGCCGTTGTCGAGCAGGAGAACGAAAGGACCCACCTTCTTGAGATCCTGGTCGATCGTAATGTTTCGGGACCGCTTGGAGGACCAGACCGGCTCCGCTTTTTCGCCGCCGCGCTTCTTGAGCCACGACTGATAGTCGGCGGCGCGAAAGAGGCGCACCTGGATGTCGCCCTTCTTGTCGGTGACGGTGACGGTGCCCGAGAGGTGGACCGCGCGAGCGCCCGCCGGATCAGGGAAGTCGAGCGCGAAGAACTGGGCCGGGCCCACCGTGTAGACCGAATCGGCGATCTCCGCCACGTAGTGCTCTCCGGCCACATCGGAATCGGCATCGCCGAAATAGGGCATCGAGTCCGGGACCGGCGCGACCTCGGGAGCATCGCCCGACGCGTCAGGCGCAGTCGGCGAGGGCTCCGCCAAAGCGGCTTCGGACCAAGAACAGGGCCCCGAGGGGAGGAGCAGGGCGAGCGGCAGGAGCAGAGCGCCGACCAGCCCCCGCCTAAGCCAACGCGTGGAATTCCGAAACGAGACGCGCACCTTCATGGTGTCGACCCCCTCCCTGTGCCGTGGCGGGTTTGGCGGCTCTTACCTCGGTCGAACCCCTGGACGGCCCCCAGGGTCCGTGACAGTTTCGCGCTCACGGCGCCTTCTTCCCGTCCTTGGGGTGAAGCATCGAATTCGCGATCACGATCCGCTGGATCTCCGAAGTCCCTTCGTATAGCTCCGTCACCTTGGCGTCCCGATAATACCGCTCCACGGCGAATTCCCTGGTGTAGCCATACCCGCCGTGGATCTGGACCGCCCGGTCGGACACCTCGCGCGCCGCCGCCGAGGCGAGGAGCTTGGCCATGGACGCCTCCGGCCCGTGCGGTTTCCCCTGGTCCTTGAGCCACGCGGCCCGGAGCGTGAGAAGACGCGCCGCCTCGATCTGCGCCTTCATGTCCGCGATCATCCACTGAATGGCCTGAAATTCCGAGATCGGTTTTCCAAACTGGACCCGGTCGCGAGCGTAACGCACCGCGGCGTCGAGCGCCGCCTGCGCGATCCCCAGGGCCTGCGCCGCGACTCCGATCCGACCGCCGTCCAAGGTCTGCATCGCGACCCGAAAGCCCCTCCCCTCGTCCGAGAGCCGGTTTTCCGCCGCGACGCGGCAGCCCGTGAGCGACAGCTCCACTGTATCCGAGCCTCGGATGCCCATCTTCTCGAGAGCTCGACCCACCGTAAGGCCGGGGCTCCCGCGTTCCAGGAGGAACGCGGTGATGCCTCGGTGCTTCAGCTCCAGGCTCGTCCGCGCCATCAGAACGAAGAGATCGGCGTACTTTCCGTTGGTCACGAACGTCTTGGCGCCGTCCAGCACGTAGCCCCCGTCCCGACAGACCGCGCGCGTCGAGAGCGCTGCGGAGTCGGAGCCGGAGCCCGGCTCGGTGAGCGCGAAGGCGCCGAGCAGCCGCTCGGCGAGAAGCGGGAGCCACTTCTCCTTCTGCTCCTTGGAGCCGAACATCGCGATCGGGCCCGCCGCCACGGAATTGTGGACGGAGATGGTGATCCCCACCGCCGCGGAAGCGCGCGACAGCTCCTCCATCACCAGCACGTAGCTGATCGCGTCCACTTCGACGCCGCCGTAGTCGCGTGGAATCAACAGCGAGAAAAAATTGTTCTCGCGGAGCTTCTTCCGGAGCGCGTCGGGGATCGTCTCCGTCGCGTCGATCTGGTAGGCGATCGGCGCGATCTCGCCGTCGGCGAATTCGCGCGCGACGGCGCGCAGCATCTCCTGCTCTTCCGTCAGCTGGAAATCCACGGGTCCGTCTCTGGGGTCAGGGATACTCGTAGAAGCCGCGGCCCGTCTTTCGTCCGAGGCGTCCCGCCGCCACCATCGTGCGCAGCAGGGGGCAGGGCCGGTACTTGGAGTCCCCGAACCCATTGCGCAGGACTTCCATGATATCGAGGCAGACGTCGATTCCGATCAGATCGGCCAGGGCCAACGGGCCCATCGGGTGGTTCATCCCGAGCTTCATCACCGTGTCGATGGCCTCGCGCTCGGCGACGCCTTCCATGAGCGCGAACGCCGCTTCGTTGATCATCGGCATGAGGACGCGATTGCTCACGAACCCCGGCCGGTCGGCCACGACCACCGGCACCTTGCCGAGCGCCTTGGCCAGCTCCACCGTCTCGTTCACGGTCTCGTCGCTCGTCTCCAGGCCGCGGACAATCTCGACCAGCTGCATGACCGGAACCGGATTCATGAAGTGCATTCCGACGAACCGCGCCGGGCGGCGCGTGGACGCCGCGAGCTCCGTCACGGAGATCGAGGAGGTGTTCGTCGCGAGGATCGCGTGGGGCGGTAGCTTTTCGTCGAGCGTCTGAAAGACGCTCTTCTTGATCTCAGGCCGCTCGGGGACCGCCTCCACCGCGATGGCGCACTCGGCGAACGGAAATCCCGCTTCGCGGGTCACGATCCGCTTGAGGGTCTCCTCGCGCGCGCCCGAGTCCAATGTGCCCTTGTCGACGAGGCGGCCGAGGCTCTTCTGGATCACGCCCAGGCCCTTCTGGAGTGCCGCCTCCACGGGATCGAGCAGCAAGACCTGCCGCCCCGAGGCCGCGAAGACCTGGGCGATCCCGCTTCCCATCGTCCCCGCCCCGACCACGACCACCGGCCGGGTCGCGATCGCTGTCGGCATCAAACCGCCTCGACGCTCAGCGCCACGGCGTTCCCGCCGCCCAGGCAGAGGGTGGCGAGCCCCGACTTCGCCTTCCGGTCGCGCATCGCGTAGAGGAGCGTGGTCAGGATGCGCGCGCCGCTCGCGCCGATGGGATGGCCAAGCGCGACGGCGCCGCCGCGGACGTTGAGCCGGGAGGGATCCCAGCCCAGCTCCCGCGCGTCCACGATCGCCTGCGCCGCGAACGCCTCGTTCGCCTCGATGAGATCCCACTGGTCGGTCTTCCGGCCGAGCTTCTCGGCCAGCTTCCGGACGGCGATCACCGGGGCGTAGAAGACCATCTCCGGGGCCGTTCCGCCCGCGGCGTAGCCGTTCACGCGCGCCAGCGGCTTGGCGCCGGTCCGTTTCACGGCGTCGCCCGACATCACGACCACGGCCGAAGCACCGTCGTTCAAGCCGGGGGCGTTGCCCGCCGTGACCGTGCCCTCCTTCTCGAAGGCGGGCCGGAGCTTGCCGAGCGACTCCATGGTGGCGTCGGGGCGCGGCCGCTCGTCCAGGCAGAAGCACTTGGGCTCGCCCTTCTTCTGCGCGATCATCACGGGCACGATCTCGTCCTTGAACGCGCCTTCCTTCTGGGCCTGGACCGCCTTCTGATGGCTCTCGACGGAGAAGCGGTCCTGATCCTCGCGCGTCACCTTGAACTTGCGCGCGATCAGCTCCGCGGCGCTCCCCATGTGGAAATTGTTGAACGAATCCCAGAGTCCGTCGTGGATCACGCCGTCGACCAATTCTCCGTGCCCCAGCCGGTACCCGCTCCGCGCCTTGGGCAGGAAGTAGGGCGCGTTCGACATCGATTCCATCCCGCCCGCCAGGATCACGTCGGCGTCGCCGGCGCGGATCGCCTGCGAGGCCAGCATGACCGCTTTGAGGCCCGAGCCGCAGACCTTGTTGACCGTCATCGCGGGGACGGTATCGGGGATGCCGCCGTGGATCGCCGCCTGGCGCGCGGGGGCCTGCCCCACGCCTGCCTGAACGACGTTCCCGAGGAGCACCTCGTCGACTTGCCCCGGGTCGATCCCGGCCCGGCGCACCGCGTCCCGGACGGCGATCGCGCCCAGCTGCGGGGCCGACATGGACGCGAGACCGCCCATGAACTCGCCGATCGCGGTCCGGCACGCGCTCACGATGTAGGCGTCACGATCTGCCACGTTCCTTCTCCTTCCGATGCGATGCGGCGTCTCAGGCGTCCGACTAGGAGCCGACCTTGTACCCCGCCTCGCGCAAGAGTTCTCTGGCGATGATCAGCTTCTGGATCTGCGACGTGCCCTCTCCGATCTCCATGAGCTTGGCGTCGCGGAAGTAGCGCTCCACGGGATGATCGGTCATGTACCCGGCACCACCGTGAATCTGCACGGCCGAATCGGCGGCCCGCATCGCCACGGTGGATGCCTTGAGCTTGGCCATCGCGGCGTAGCGGGTGAACGGCTGCCCGCGGTCCTTGAGCCGGGCCGTCTGGTAGACCAAGAGCCGGGCGGCCTCGAGCTCGGTGACCATGTCGGCCAGGAGGAGCTGGATCGCCTGGAAGTCCGCGATCGAGCGGCCGAACTGACGTCGCTCCTTCGCGTACTTCACCGCGGCGTCGAGCGCGGCCTGGGCGATGCCGAGCGACATGGCCCCGATCGAGATCCGGCCGCCGTCGAGGGTCATCATGAACTGCTTGAAGCCGCCACCCTCCGGGCCGAGCATGTTTTCCTTGGGAAGCTTCAGGTTGTCGAAGATCAGCTCCACCGTATCGCTGGCGCGATGCCCCAGCTTCTTCTCGCGGGTCCCCGCGGTGAAGCCAGGCGCCCCCTTCTCCACGATGAAGGACGAGATCCCCTTCACGCCGATCCCGGGCGTCGTCACCGCGGTGAAAACCGCCGTGCCGCAGACCGAGCCATTGGTGATGTAGATCTTTCGACCGTTGATCGTGTAGCCCGGCCCGTCCAGCACGGCGCGGGTCTTCGTCCCGCCGGCATCGCTCCCCGCCTCGGGCTCGGTGAGCCCGAAGGCCGCGAGACGCTCGCCGGAGCAGAGCGCCGGAAGGTAGCGCCGCTTCTGATCCTCGGTCCCGAAATTGAAGATCGGCCACGTGCCGAGGGAGACGTGGGCGGCGAGGGTGATTCCGGTGGAGGCGCAGGCCCTCGAGATCTCCTCCACCGCGAGCACGTATTCCAGGGTGCCAAAGCCGCCCCCGCCGTACTGCTCCGGGAAGATGATCCCAAAGAGGCCGAGGTCGGCCATCTTCTTGACGTTGTCCCAGGGAAACTCGCCCGCGTCGTCGAGCCGCGCGGCGCCCGGGGCGATCTCGCCATCGGCGAATTCGCGGAGGGTGTCGCGCCACTCGCACTGCTCATCCGTGAGATCGTAGATCTCGTCCTTGCGAGTCCCGGTCATGGTCGGCATCGGATCCTTTCGCCGGTCATACCGGCATCTCGCAGACTTCGTCGATCAGGAGCTCGGCTTCGGTCGCCTTGATGATCTCGTCCACCGAGACGCCGGGCGCCCGCTCGACCAGTTTGAGCCCCTCATGCGCGACTTCCATGACGGCGAGGTCGGTGATGATCAGGTCGACCACCTTTCGCCCCGTCAGGGGAAGCGCGCACTTCTTGAGAACCTTCGAGGCGCCGTCCTTCGCGGTGTGGAGCATGGTGACCACCACCCGCTTCGCGCCGGCCACAAGGTCCATGGCACCACCCATCCCTTTCACCATCTTTCCAGGGATCATCCAATTCGCCAGGTTGCCCTCTTGGTCCACCTCCATCGCCCCGAGGATCGTGAGGTCGACGTGCCCCCCTCGAACCATCGCGAAGGAGTCGGCGCTCGAGAAGAAGGAGGCCCCCGGAAGGACCGTGATCGTCTCCTTCCCGGCGTTGATCAGATCGGCGTCCTCTTTCCCCTCCTCCGGGTACGGCCCCACGCCGAGCACGCCGTTCTCGGACTGCAAGATCACGTCCATCCCGGGTGGGATGTAGTTCGCCACCAGGGTCGGCATGCCGATCCCGAGATTGACGTAAAAGCCGTCCTTAAGCTCGAGCGCCGCCCGCCGGACGATTCGTTCTCTTTTCGATTCGCTTGGGTCCATAGATCCCCTGGAAAATGCAGTCGACGAAAATGCCCGGCGTCACCACTTGGTCGGGCTCGATCCCGCCGGCCGGCACGAGATGCTCCACCTCGGCGAGCGTGACATTGCCCGCGGTGGCGGCCATCGGATTGAAGTTCCTCGCCGACATCCGGTAGAGGAGATTCCCCGTCTGGTCGCCCTTCCACGCCTTGACGAATGCGAAGTCGCCCCGAATCGGCATTTCGAGCACGTATTCCCGGCCCGAGATGACCCGGGTCTCCTTCCCTTCCGCCACCATCGTCCCCACGCCCGTCGGCGTGTAGAACCCGCCGATCCCGGCGCCGCCGGCGCGCACCCGCTCCGCCAGCGTCCCCTGGGGGACCAGCTCCACCTCCAGCTCGCCGTCCAGGTACTGGCGCTCGAAGGTTTGGTTCTCGCCAACGTAGCTCGAGATCATCTTCTTGATCTGCCGGGTCTTGAGCAAAAGCCCCAAACCCCAGTCATCCACCCCCGCGTTGTTCGAGACGCAGGTGAGGTTCTTCACGCCCGACTCCCGGAGCGCGAGGATCAGGTTTTCCGGAATCCCGCAGAGGCCGAAGCCTCCCAGGACGATCGTCGCGCCGTCCTGGATCCCGGCCCGTTCGAGCGCCTCCGTGGCGTCCTTGACGACCTTGTTCACCGGTCCCCTCCGCGATTCACCGCGCCCTCGCTCCCTTGGCCTCGGCCACCTTGGGCGCGCGGTGCTTGGCCACCCAGTCGCGGACATACTCGATGATCGCGACGGTGGATGTCCCCGGGCCGAACAGCTCCCCGACGCCCTGGGACTGGAGCGCGGCCATGTCCTCCTTCGAGATGATCCCGCCGCCGGTCAAGAGCGTGTCCGGGATTCCCCGCTCCCGCATCAGCGTGAGCACGCGGGGGAAGAGGGTCATGTGCGCGCCCGAGAGGATCGACAAGGCCACGGCGTCGACGTCCTCCTGGACGGCGGCCTGGACGATCATCTCCGGCGTCTGGTGGAGGCCGGTGTAGATCACCTCGAAGCCGGCGTCGCGCATGGCGCTGGCGACCACCTTGGCCCCGCGGTCGTGGCCGTCGAGGCCCGCCTTCGCCACCAGCACGCGGATCTTTCGCACGAGCTTCGCTCCCTCCGCCGCTAGAAGACCGCGGGCTCCCGGTAGACGCCGTAGGCTTCCCGGAAGACATCGCTGACCTCGCCGAGCGTGGCGTACGCGCGGACCGCGTCGAGCACGAACGGCACCAGGTTCTTCTTGCTCATGCACGCGTCCCGGAGCGCGCCCATGGCCCGACCGTAGGCCGCGGCGTCGCGCTTCGCGCGGACCGCGCGGGTCCGCTCGATCTGCCGCCGCTCGATCTCTGGATCGATCTTGAGCACGGGGATCGCCACCTCCTCGTCGGAGACGAACCGATTCATCCCGACGATGATCCGATCCTCACGCTCCACCTGCTGCTGGAACTTGTACGCGGAGTTGGCGATCTCCTTCTGGGGATATCCGCGCTCCACCGCCGTGATGATGCCGCCCATCTCGTCGATGCGCCGGATGTAGCGGAGCGCCTCCTCTTCGACCCGATCGGTGAGGGCCTCCACGAAATAGGAGCCGCCGAGCGGATCGGGCGTGCCCACGACGCCCGACTCGTACGCGATGATCTGCTGGGTGCGGAGCGCGACCGTCGCCGCCTCCTCGGTGGGAAGCGCGAGCGTCTCGTCCATGGAGTTGGTGTGGAGCGACTGCGTCCCGCCCAGGACCGCGGCCAGAGCCTGGAGCGCCACCCGGGCGACGTTGTTGAGCGGCTGCTGCGCCGTCAGCGAGACCCCCGCGGTCTGCGCGTGGGTGCGGAGCTGCCAGCTCCGCGGATTCTTGGCGTGGAAGCGGTCGCGCATGAGGGTGGCCCAGATGCGCCGCCCCGCGCGGAACTTGGCGATCTCCTCGAAGAAGTCGTTGTGCACGTCCCAGAAGAAGGAGAGCCGCGGCGCGAAGTCGTCGACATCCATTCCGCGCTTCACGCACTCCTCGACGTAGCCGATGCCGTCCGCGATGGTGAACGCCAGCTCCTGAACGGCGGTCGCGCCCGCCTCGCGGATGTGGTAGCCGCTGATCGAGATCGAGTTCCACTTCGGCATGTGCTCGCGCGCACCACTCGATCATGTCGACGCAGATCTTGACCGAGGGCCGGGGCGGAACGATCCACTCCTTCTGCGCGATGAACTCCTTCAGCATGTCGGCCTGGAGGGTCCCGCCGAGCTTCTCGGGCGGAATGCCCCTGCTTCTCCGCCACGGCGACGTACATCGCGAGCAGAACGACCGCCGGCGCGTTGATCGTCATCGAGGTGGTGACCTCGTCGAGCGGGATGCCCCGGAAGAGGATCTCCATGTCCTCGAGCGAGGAGACCGCCACGCCCTCGCGGCCGACTTCGCCCAGGGACATCGGGTGGTCGGGGTCGTATCCCATCAGGGTGGGCATGTCGAACGCGGTGGAGAGCCCCGTCATTCCCTGGGCCAGGAGGTAATGGAAGCGCTGGTTCGTGTGCTCGGCGGTGCCGAACCCCGCGAACTGGCGCATCGTCCAGAGACGGGTCCGGTACATCTCCGGGTGGAGGCCGCGCGTGAACGGAAATTCGCCGGGACGGCCGACGCTGGCCTCCCGGTCGGCGGGAATATCGGCACCCGTGTAGAGCGGCTTCACGGGGATGCCGGAGAGGGTCTCGAAGAACGCCTTGGGCGGGTACCCGGCCTCCTCCGGCTTCGCCGCTTTCCGCGGCAAATTTCGCAGCGCCTTCGCGGCGGTCATTCCGGTCTTACCGTTCGCCATGTGGAATCATCCTTTCCATCAGGTCGCGAGCCGCGCGGTGCGGCGAAACCTCGCCCCGCACGACGCGCTCCACCGCGCGCTCCAGCTCGGCCTCGAGCCCCCGGCCGGTCAGACACGCCTCCAGCAGCTCCTCGCGCACCGCGTTTCGAAGCCGCAACCGGGTCTTCTTTCGCCGGATCGGACCCGACACCTCGGGCCTCGCCGCGTACGCGCGATGCTCGAGCAGCGCTTGATGCATCGCACCGATCCCCGCCCGCTCGATGGCGATGGTCCGCACGATCGGCGGCCGCCAGCCGCCGTCCTTCCGGAACGCGAGCGAGGAGCGGAGCGCCGCCTCCATCGCGTCGACCCCCACATGATCGGCCTTATTGAGAACGATCACGTCGGCGATCTCCATGAGGCCGGCCTTGAGCGCCTGGATCGCGTCCCCCGACTCCGGCGTCAGCACGACGGCGACGGTGTCCGCGGTTTCGGCCACGTCCAGCTCCGACTGCCCCACGCCCACCGTCTCGATGAGCGTGGTCTGGCTGCCCCAGGCATCGAGGATCTCACAGAGATCTCCGGTGCGCGCGGCCAGCCCCCCGAGGCTTCCCCGGGTCGCCATGCTGCGGATGAACACCTCCGGGTCGGTGGCGTGCTCTCCCATCCGGACCCGGTCCCCCAGGATCGCGCCACCGGTGAACGGGCTGGTCGGATCGACCGCGACCACCCCCACCCGGAGGCCTTCCCCACGGAGCAGCCTTGCGTATTCCGCGACCAGCGTGCTCTTGCCGGCGCCCGGAGGTCCCGTGATCCCGACCCGCGGCGCCGCCGGCTTCTTTCCATACACGGCGTCGAGGAGCGCCTCAGCGTCGGCCGCCCCGTTTTCGATCCAGCTCATCGCGCGGGCCGCCGCCCGCGGGTCTCCGCGAAGCACGTCATCGGCGAGGGTCGAAACGCCCGGAGCGGCCGTTGGCGTCAATACTCCATCCCGGCGCGCGACTCGATGCCCTTCTTGTAGTGATGCTTGATCTCGCGCACTTCGCTCACGGTGTCGGCCAATTCAATCAGCGGCGCGGGCGCGTTCCGCCCGGTCGCGATCAGATCCATCCAGCGCGGCCGCGAGCGGGCGAGCTCGAGCACCTCGGCGACCGGCACGAGCCCAAAGTCGGCCACGACGTTGATCTCGTCCAGGATGAGCAGATCGTGCTGGCCCCCGCGCACCACCTCCCACGCCTTGTCCATGCCCTGGCGCGCGAGCGCCACGTCGCGCGGATCGAGATTCTTGGGGTCGACAAAGACATTGCGACCAAATTGCCAAACCTCGACGCCGGGGAGCGACCGGAGGACCTCCAGCTCGCCGTAGATCCGCCCCTTCATGAATTGGATGACGGCAACCCGGAAACCGTGGCCGAGCGCGCGGAGGGCCGCGCCAAAGCCGGAGGTCGTCTTTCCCTTCCCGTTCCCGGTGATGACGAGGAGGACCCCCGTGCGGGTCTCTCGGGCTTCTACCGGATCGGCCGATCCCTCTGTGGCGCTGTCACTTGCGACGGTCGCACCCATTGAAGCATCCTATCATTTCACCCCGCCATATCCAAGAGCTTTCGGGCCACGTCGAATGCCGAGCGGGGGCGGCCGATCGCGAAAGCCCGCTCCCGCATCCGCTCCAGATGCTCCGGGTTCGCGAGGAAGTGATGGAGGCGATAGTGAAGCTCGTCGAGGTCGTGGACCCGAACGGCGGAACCGCTCTCTTGGAGGAAGTCGCAGTTTCGCTCCTCCTGCCCGGGGATCGGGCGGTAGACCAGGAGCGGAACGCCGCGGGCCATCGCTTCGCTCGACGTGAGCCCTCCCGATTTTCCGACGATCAGGTCGGAGGCCGCCATGAAGAGATCCATCTGGTCGGTGAATCCGTGCACCTGAATCCGGGGCCCGTGGCCGCGCGCCATCTCGTGGAGCCGCGCTCGAAGCCGGTCGTTCTTGCCGGCGATCACGAGGGCTTGGACGCTCGTGGGCAGCTCCAGCAGCACCTCGAGCATTCCCGGGAGCGGCCCCCAGCCAAATCCGCCGCCGACGAGCAGGATCGTGAGCCGCGAGGGATCGGGATCGAGGCCCAGAAGCCGGCGCGCCTCCGCTTTCGGGATCGGCACCGCGAAGCGCGGATCGATCGGCACGCCGGTCACGTCGATCCGCTCCGATGGAACGAGCCCGGTGTCGATCAGCTCTTCCCGTACCGACTCGGTGGCGACGAAATAGCGGTCGACCCCTCGATAGACCCAGACGGGATGGATCGCGAAGTCGGTGATCACCGTGGCGACGGGGACCTGGAGCTTCGACTTTTCCCGCCACCTCGCGAGAACCTCCGCCGGCAGGAATTGGGTGCAGAGGATCGCCTCAGGCCGAAAATGGTCGATCACCGCCTGGTAGCCGGGGCTCCCCCAGACGGCGAGCCAGGTCCGGAGCCGCTGCCGCCAGGAATCGTAGGGATGCGCCGTGCGCTTGTAGACCACGCCCCAGACGCGGGGGGCCCGGGCGACGACGCGGTTGTAGGAGGACGCATAGGTCGTGCGGAGAAACCGCGACGAGAAATCGAGGGCGTCGTTGACCGAGGTGGCGGTCCCGGGTGCCAACCGCTCGATCGCGACGGCGACCGCGCGGGCCGCGCGCTCGTGGCCGGCGCCCGCGCGCACGTGGAGGATGAGGATCCGCTTCGACACGGGATTCGCGCCGCGGCGCTCAGAAGAACTGGCGCCGGCCGCCGGGGAACGCGTTGGGGACGTGCTCGACACGGAGCTCCGATCCATCGGTCCCCCACGTAATCCCGATCACGTCGAAACGTACCGGGCGCCCGATTAGGCCGCGCCGCGAGAGATAGAGCGCGGCGGTCCTTGCCACGTCCTCCCGCTTCTTCCAGTTCACGGCGAGCAACGGAGCCGCGTGATCGCGGCCCGTCCGAAACTTGACCTCGACGAAGACGACCGTCTCTCGGTCGAGCGCGACCAGGTCGATCTCGCCGCGCCCTTCCCGGACATTTCGGTCGATGACTTCATATCCGCGCAGGGCGCAGAACGCGTCCGCGATCCGCTCCCCGCAGCGGGCCGCCCGCTCCCGCCACTCCTCCGCCCTGAGCCTTCCCATTCCCGCTCCCGCCGATCAGAAGCCCTCGAACGCCCACTGCACGAAGAGGAGCTCCCGGACGGGGCGGAAGCTCCTGCGATGGATGGAGCAGGGTCCGTGGAGCCGGAGCGCTTCCAGGTGCTCCGGCGTGCCGTACCCCTTGTTCTGGGAGAAGCCGTAGAGCGGATAGCGCGCGTCGTCCTCGGTCATGAGCGCGTCGCGCGTCACCTTGGCCACGATCGATGCGGCCGCGACGGCCTGGCTCTTGGCGTCGCCGTCGATCACCGCCTCGCAGGAAAGCTCCACCCCAATCGTATCCCGGCCGTCGACGAGAAGGCCCTGGGGTTGGAGCCCCAGGGCCGTCAGCGACCGCCGCATGGCGAGCAGCGTGGCCATGCGGATATTGAACGCGTCCACCTCGGCGACGCTCGCGATCCCCACCCCGACTCCTGCCGCTTCGCCACGAATCCGGACCGACGCCTCGTCGCGCTCCCGCGCGGTCAGCGTCTTGGAGTCTTGCACCCCGCGCAGCTTGGCTCCGGGCTGGAGGGCCACGCAGGCCGCCACCACGGGGCCGGCAAGCGGCCCGCGGCCCGCCTCGTCGATCCCTGCCAGGAGATCGCCCCAGCGCGCGCGGTACTCGTCGTCAAAGCGGGCGAGCCGCCTACGCGCCATCGCCCCCGAGCTTGTCCCGCTCTTCCACTTTGGCCGCCTTTCCTCTCCTGCCACGAAGGTAGAAGAGCTTCGCGCGCCGCACCTTTCCCTTCCGCGCCAGCTCGATCTTGGCGACGGCCGGCGAGTGAAGCGGAAACGTGCGCTCCACGCCGATGCCGCCCGAGACCTTCCTCACGGTGAAGCTCGACCGTATCCCGCTACCGCGAACGTTCGTGACGACCCCGTGGAAGATCTGGGAGCGCTCCTTCTCTCCCTCGATCACGCGCACGTGCACACGCACCGTGTCGCCGGGCCCAAAGTCCAGCGTCCGGTCGGTCTTGAACCGGGCTTCGAACCGCTCCAACACACTCATCGTCCTTCCTCCCTCTTTATCTCGTCCAAGAGTCTCTTGTCTTCGTCGCTCATCGCGCGGCCCGAGAGCAGGTCGGGCCGCCGCGTCGCGGTTCGCCGGAGAGCCTCGCGGCGCCTCCAGAGCCTGATCTGCTCGTGGTTTCCGCCCAGCAGGATCTCGGGAACTCGATGACCGCGAAAATCTTCCGGGCGAGTGTACACGGGAGCGTCCAAAAGCGCCTCCGAAAACGAATCGGCCTCCGCCGACCCCGCGTCCCCCAGAACCCCCGGCTGGAGCCTCGTCACGGCGTCCAGGATCACAAGCGCCGCCGCCTCTCCCCCCGAGAGCACGTAGTCTCCGATCGAAACCTCCTCCGCCTCCAGAATCGGGATCACCCGCTCGTCGATCCCCTTGTACCGCCCCGAAATCACGATCAGGTGCTCCTCCTGCGCGAGCTCGCGCACCCAGGCTTGCGTCAGCCGCCGGCCCTGGGGCGAGGTCACCAGAACGCGCGCCTTCCCCCCACTCGCGGCGCGGGCGCTCTCGCACGCGCTCACGATCGTGTCGGCCTTCATCACCATCCCGGCGCCGCCCCCGTACGGCGAGTCGTCGGTCGTTCCGTAGCGGTCGGTCGCGAAGTCCCGGATGGGAACCAGGGCCACGTCGACGATTCCCCTTCTCCCGGCCGATCCGGATCATCCCCTCGCCGAGCGGGCCCTCAAAGAACCCAGGATTGAGCGTCAGGATCGAGACGCGCACGGCTCAGTCGTCGCTCCAGCCCGGGAGCCCCGGCGGCGGGGCGACGGTCATCGTCCCGGCGTCGAGGTCGATCGCCACGATCACCTCGGCGGTGGCCGGCAGCAAGACCTCACCCTCGGGGCCGCGAATCACAAAGACGTCGTTGCTCCCGGTCGAGAAGACATCCTCGATTTGGCCCATCTCCTCTCCTTCGCGCGTATGCACGGTGAGCCCCACCAGCTCGAACCGGTAGTGCTGCCCTTCGGGCAACGGCGCCACGTCGCGGCGCGGGATGGTGAGGTTGGCCCCGTGGAGCGCCTCCGCCTGGGTGCGATCCGAGACGCCTTCGAACCGAACGAGGAGCCGGTCTTGGAACGGACGCGACGTGAGGACGACGAAGCGGGCCGATTTCCCTGAGGGGAACTCCGCGGCCAGGACACTCCCCAGCCGCGTAACGAGTCGGGGGAGTCGCTGTACGAATCCACGACGACTTCTCCACCGAGACCGTGCGCCCGCGCGATGATCCCGACGAGGACGGGCTCGTCGCCGGTCTCAGTCGGCAATCTCGAGCGTCGCGCGACGCCCCGAGGACGCTGCGGCCGCCGAGAGGAGAAGCCGCATGGCCTGGGCCGTGCGCCCCTCGCGGCCGATCACCTTGCCCGAGATCCCCCGGGCATGACGCGAAGCGTGAGCACGGTGGTCTCGCCGGTGTCGTGCTCGTCGACGTGCACCCCTTCGGGATGGTCGACGAGACGGCGCGCGCAGTATTCGATCAAACCCTTCACGATGGCGCCTCCTACTTCTTGGCCTTCTTGGCCTTCCTCGGCTTGGCCGTGCCGCTCGCCTTCCGCGACTTCGCCTTGGCGCGCCCCTTGGCCTTCTTCTCGCTGCCCTTGGTCACTGCCCTCGGCTTGCGGGCGGCTTTGGTCTTCGCCGCCTTCGTCTTGGCGGCCTTGGCCTTCTTCGGCTTCGGCGCCTTCTCCTCCGTGACGGGGGCGGGCTCCTCCATCGGGAGTACGGCGGGGGCGGGACGGAGCGCCTCGGGCGCGTGCTTCCCGACCATCACCCCGACCGATTCCGACGGCAGCGCGCCGCGGCGAATCCACTCGGAGAACCGATCGGCGTCGATCTTGAACGTCGCGGGATTGGTGAGGGGATCGTAGTAGCCGAGCTGCTCGATGTAGCGCCCATCGCGCGGATTTCTCGAATCGGTGACGACGACGCGGAAGAACGGGCGCTTCTTGGCGCCCGCGCGTTTCATTCGAATGACCACGGACATTCCTGAATTCCTCCCAGTGGATACCGGGCGCCCGACCGCGGCGCTAGCGAAGCCCCATGGGGAGCTTGCCGCGCCGTCCGCCGCCAAGGCGCTTCAACATCGTCTGCGTCTGCTCGAACTGCCGGAGCAGCCGATTCACGTCCTGCACCGTCGTGCCGCTGCCGCGGGCGATCCGCTTGCGGCGGCTGCCGTTGATGATCGCGGGGCGCTCGCGCTCCTCGCGGGTCATCGACTGGATGATCGCCTCGGTCCTCTTGAGATCGCGCTCGTCGACCTGGGCGCCCGCCGGGAGCTTGACCCCCGGCAACATCTTCACGATTTCCTCGAGCGGCCCCAGCTTCTTCATCTCCTGGAGCTGGCCGAGAAAATCCTCCAGCGTAAAGCGCTCCTTGCGGAGCTTCTTCTCGAGCGCCTCGGCCTTCCCCAGGTCGAGCCGCTCCTGGGCGCGCTCGACCAGCGTGAGCACGTCCCCCATGCCGAGAATCCGCGACGCCAGCCGATCGGCATGGAAGGGCTCGAGCCCGTCCAGCTTTTCGCCCACCCCCATGTAGCGGATGGGCGCCCCGCAGACGGCGCGGAGCGAGAGCGCCGCGCCACCCCGCGCGTCGCCGTCCATCTTCGTCAGGATGAAACCGCTGACCCGGAGCCGCTTGACGAACGCCTCGGCCACCGACACCGCATCCTGGCCGGTCATGCCGTCGAGTACCAGCAGCGTATCGTGCGGCTCGAGTGCGGCCTGGACCCGGGCGACCTCGTCCATCAGCTCTTCGTCGACGTGCAGCCGCCCCGCCGTGTCCGCGATCAGGAGGTCGAAGCCCTCCCGATCGGCGCGCGCCCGGCTCGCCTTGGCCAGCGCGACCGGATCCTTGGCCTCGCGATCCGCGTGCACCGGAACCGAGATCGAACGACCGAGGACCTCGAGCTGATCGATCGCCGCGGGCCGCTTGAGATCGAGCGCGGCCAAGAGCACCCGCTTCCCGCGTTCCTTCCAGTGCCGCGCGACCTTCGCCGCGGTCGTCGTCTTCCCCGAGCCCTGAAGCCCCGCGAGGAGGACCACCGCCGCGCGGTTGGACGGGAACTGCATCGCCGCGGCGCCGCTGCCGCCGAGAAGCCGAATCAGCTCCTCGTGGACGATCTTGACGATCTGCTGGCCGGGCGTGACGCTCCGGAGAAGGTCCGCGCCGACCGCGCGCTCCTCGACCGACTTGAGGAACGCCCGCGCGACGTCCAGATTGACGTCGGCCTCGAGCAGGACCCGCCGGATCTCCCGCAGCGCATCGCGGACGTCCTGGTCGCTCAACCGGCCCCGCCCCAGCAACTTGCGGAAGACGCCGGAAAGCCGCTCGCTCAGCTCCTCAAGCAAGGGATACCGACCTGGCCACGCTGCGTACTCCGCCTAAAGCCATAAACGGTGCAGGGTATCACTCGGTTGGCCTCGACACAACAGCCCTGTTGCCGCCGCGAGCGCGCCGAGTCCGATTTCTCAGTGCCGGTCAAGGACAAATCTGTTGACACGGCCTCGGGGGGATTGATAAATTTTCTACCGAGCGGAGTTCCCTGCCGCCTCGTGCCCAATCCGCAGATAAAACCTAGTCCTTCCAGCGGGTTGTTTCTTGCGGGGTTTTAACTTGCGACACACGTGGATGCGCGGGGAACTTCCTCAACTTTGAATTCCCTCCATCATTTCGTTTTCTTCCCCGCCGCCGGATAGGAGCGAGTTCGAACTGCGAATCCCGCTCGTCCTGGCGATCATCGCCATCACAGGCTGCAGCGCCGACGGCATCCACTCCGCCCAGAATTTCTTTCCAGGCTCCGAGCGCACGTCGTGGGACTCCTGCGACAAGTTCACCGTGGCGGGCGGCGAGGTCCAGGTTTGCGCCACCACCGCGATCCTTCCGGGCCATACGCAGGTCTCCTACAACATCCAGTTCGCCCTGCCGCACGAGGCGCACGTCCGGATCGCCGTGTTCGACAGCAAGGCCGCCCGCGTCAAGGTCCTGCTCGACTCGGACGAGGCGGCGACGCTGCCTGGCTTCTTCCGGCAGCCTCCTATTCCCTGGGACTTCACCGATGAGTCCGGGAAACGGGTCGCGCCGGGGAACTATCGGATCTATCTGGAGTCGGAGACCTTCACCTCGACCAGCGACCTGGCGGTGGAGTGAGGAACCCCCGGGCGCTGCATGGCGCGCGCCGGTTCCTCGTGACCACGCTCCTCTCTTTAGCGCTCCCGGTCGGGTTGGCTGGGCCGGTACTGGCTCAGGTGGAGGCGACCCCGCGACCCCGTCCGCCGGTCACCTCGCAGCTTCGGCGCACGCCGGAGGAGAGGGATCGGATCGAGCTGGGCGCGGCCATACCGGAGGGCTACTTCGATTTATTGGGAACGTTCGCCTACCGGCGGTTCATCCGTGAGGGAGGGCCGTTCGAGCAGTCGATCCAGCTCGAAGTCGCCGGCGGCCACAAGGACTACCTGACGGAGGGCTCGCTCAGCTTCTACTACCTGTTCCGGCCGCTCAAGTCCTACCATCAGGAATGGAAACTCCGTCCGCTGCTCGAGGCGGGCCCGGGCGCCCACGTCGTGGTCCAATCGGCCGACATCGTCGGATTCAGCGATACCGGTTTCCACGCCCACGGGTATCTCAAGACCCATCTCTACGCGGGCGCTGAGTACCTGCTCACCAACAAGCTCGGAATCGTTCTGCGGGGGCGGATGAGCGTGCCCGCCCACCACCCGCTCGACTACGCGCAGGCAGCGATCCTCTTGAGGTAGTCCCCGGTCGGCGACGAGCCCGACCGCCCCAGCTCGCGCGGCGTTCCCTCGGCGACCAGAAAGCCGCCCGCGTCGCCTCCTTCGGGCCCCAGTTCCACCAGGTAGTCGCACGCGGCGAGGAAATCCAAGTTGTGCTCCACCGCGATCACCGTCCCGCCGCGGCGGGTGAGCTCGTTGAGCACGCGCAGGAGCGTGATCACGTCTTTCCGGTGCAGCCCCACCGTCGGCTCGTCGAGAATGTAGAGGGTGGCGGAGCTCCCGCGCTCGGCCAGCTCCCGCGCCAGCTTGAGGCGCTGTGTTTCCCCGCCGCTGAGCGTCGAGAGCGTCTGCCCGAGCCTGAGATATCCCAGCCCGACCCGCTCCAGCACCCAGAGGGGTTCCAAGATATCGTTCTCACCCTGAAAGAGAGCCAGCGTCTCCTCGACGGTGCGGTCGAGAAGCGCGTCGATGGCGAGGCCGTGCACCTTCACGTCGAGGACTTCGGGCCGATAACGCCGCCCCGAGCAGGTCTCGCAGGGAACCCAGAGGTCGGCGAGGAAGTACATCTCCACTTTCGTCTGCCCCGCTCCCTCGCACGCCTCGCAGCGGCCGCCCGCGACGTTGAACGAGAAGGTGCCGGGCGCGTACTTCCTCTGGCGGGCGAGCGGCGCGCGGGCGTAGCGCTCCCGGATGCGGTCGAACGCCTTGACGTAGGTCGCGGGATTGGAGCGGGTGGAGCGGGCGACCGGCGACTGATCGACGAGGGCCACCCGTTTGATGGGCTTGAGCCCCAGCACCTCGTCGTGGGCCCCGGGGGCCGGCGCATCCCCGTCGATCGCGCGGGCAGCCGCCCTCCAGAGAATCTCCTCCACCAGCGTCGATTTGCCCGAGCCGGACACGCCGCAGACCCCGGTGAGAGCGCCCACCGGAAAGCGGACCGAGATCTCCTTGAGATTGTGCTCCCGAGCGCCGCGCACCTCGATCCACTCTCCCTTGTGGCGCGAGCCGTAGCGGGGCGCCTTTGCTTCGGCGACGAATTCCGGCCTGTCGGCGGCGTCGCCCAGCCCCGTCCAGGACTCGAGCGGCCCCTGATAGAGCAAATTCCCGCCGCGGTGCCCCGCGCCCGGTCCCAGCTCGACGATCCAATCGGCCGAGCCGATGACGTCGGCGTCGTGCTCCACGACGAGGAGCGTGTTCCCGCGCTCCCTCAGACGCAGGAGCACCCGGATCAACCGCTCGGTGTCCCGAGGGTGAAGCCCCACCGTGGGCTCGTCGAGGACGTAGAGCGCGTGGCTCAGGCTCCCGCCCAGCGCGTTCGCCAGCTCGATCCGCTGCGCCTCGCCCCCCGAGAGCGTCTTGGTGGGCCGATCCAGCGTGAGGTAGTCGAGGCCGGTCTCGCCCAAATATTCGAGCCGGCCGTTGAGCTCGGAGAGGATCGGAGCCGCGACACGCGTGCGAACCGGGTCGAGGCTCAGGCTTGAGATGAACTCCCGCAGATCCCCGACGGTCATCGCCGACAGCTCCGATACGTTCTTTCCGCCCACCCGGACCTCGAGCGCCTCCGGCTTGAGCCGGATTCCCTTGCACGTCCCGCAGAGAACCGTTTCCTGATACCGCTTCACGAGGAACCGGGCACTCGACTTGTACGCCTTGGCGCGGAGCCGTTCCAGAAAGGGGAAGACCCCGCGGAAGCCTGGCGCGCCGTGAAGAAGAATTTTGCGGTGCTCCTCGGAAAGCGAGCGAAACGGCCGGTCGAGGCGGATCCCATACTCGGCGGCGACCGCTTTGAGCTTGGGGAGGAAGTAGGCCCGCCACGAGTTGGCCCACGGGTCGAGCGCCCCTTCGAGAACCGACTTCCCCGGATCAGGGACGACCCGGTCCAACGTGAAGGTCAGGATGTTCCCGAAGCCGCGGCACTCGGGGCACGCGCCGTACGGGCTGTTGAACGAGAAGAGCTGCGGGCGAGGCTCGGGGAACGACCGGCCGCAGGTGGCGCAGGTGCGGCCGTCGTAGAAGGAGAGCTTCTCCCCCGACGCCCGCGTCGCGTCGACGCTCCCCGAGCCCTCGCGCCAGGCCAGCTCGAGCGCCTCGCGGAGCCTCATCCGGTTCTCCGGCGTCGCGGCGAGGCGGTCGACGTAGACCTCGATCGGCGCCCGGGTCTTGGGCGGCATCGGCTCGTCGAGCCGGACCCAATCGCGCCCGCCCCTGCCGCGCGCCCGCACGAAGCCGCGGCTCAGCGCGCGCGCCCAGAGCGCCTCCGCGCCCTCGCCCGTCCGGGGCGGCGAGCGTGGTCGAGATCGTCACCTCATCCCCGGCCCCGCCGAGAATCGCCTCGAGCACCGAATCGACGCTGTGTCGCGGCACCGCCGCGCCGCAGGTGGAGCACCAGGTCTCGCCGACCCGGGCCAAAAGGAGCCTCAAGTGGTCGGCCAGCTCGGTGACGGTCCCCACGGTGGATCGCCCGGTCTGCGCGGCGGCGCCCTGCCGGATCGCCAGCGCCGGCGCGAGCCCGTCCAGGCGGTCGTAGTCGGGCCGCGGGAGACGGTCCAGAAACTGCTTGGCGTAGGTGGAGACGCACTCCACGTAGCGGCGCTGCCCCTCGGCGTAGATCGTGTCGAAGGCGAGCGACGACTTCCCCGACCCGCTCACGCCGGTGACAACGGTCAGCGAGGCGCGGGGAAAGGCGACGTCGATGTTCTTGAGGTTGTTCTGCCGGGCGCCGAAGAGGGAAACCATCGGCACGCCGGGCGGAGCCGGGCGGTTGGGCACGGGGAGATTCTCCCAGCGCCCACCCGTCGTGTCAAACCGATGCCGCATCCAACCCAGCGCGGGACCGAGTTTCCTGCTCTAGCCTGTTCGTGCCCGGGCCCGGCGGGCTCTGCGCGCCCGTTTCAGCTCGAGGAGAAAGGCATCATAGCGCTCCACGTGCCCCTCACTCTGGCTCCACTTCCGCACTTTGTGCTGCACGATGCGATGGCGGGCAGCGATTGCCACGGCGGCGGCGAGGCTCTGGCGGTCGTTCCAGTGGTAGAACGCGGCGAGACGATCCCTGCACGCGTCCGTCGCCGATAGGGCCAGCGTCTTCGCACGTCCATGCCCCCTCAGGACGGGCCGGATTTGAAAGTCACCCCCGACTCCGAGTGGCCCTCGTGGGAATTCGAGGAAGAATCTGGCCCTCGGGTGGACATACAGGTCGCGCTTGCGCTTGAAGCCCAGCGTGGCTAGAACGCGGTCGAGCTCCCGCAGTGTGCACGAGCTGATGAGGACAAAGTCTGCGTCCAGCGACTGGTACTCCCCGCCCGAATACAGGTTCGCGCATGCACCGCCGGTCAGAACCGCACGAATCCCTTCACGGCGGAGTCTGTCCCCCACGACCACGGACAGGGTGGCGAGAGAAGTCCGGGAAGTGAACTTCACAACGGCTTGCCGGCCCTTCGGGGTCTCCTCCGAAGTTCGGCCGCACCGGTCCTCAGCTCATCATCCGCTTCGATAAGCCGCGCGAGATAATTCTCGAGCTCCGTACGGGCGAATGCCCTCGGATTCAACCGGTAGAGTCGCGTCCTGCCGGCGGGGCGGCCCGCGACGAGGCCATCGCGATCCAGGGACCGGAGAGCTTTCTGGACGCCCGACAGGCTAAGTCCAATCAGTCGAGCCAGCTCCCGAGCGTAACTCTCGGAGAGCAAGTGGAGCGCCAGCAATACCCGCGTGCGCGCCGAGCTACCGAAGGGACTCGAATTCCTACTGACCCTCATTGGTGGTCATATGACCACCTTATGAGGTCGCTGTCAAGACTTCTCGCGCGGGGGGCTCCAGATCGCCTAGAGTGATTCGCATGTTCGACTGGGTCTTTAGCGTGCCGTGGGTAGTGCTCGGAATCCTGATCGTCGCGGTTTTCGCGGTCGTGGGGCTCATTGGGTTGTCGATCGCCCGCCGCCTGATCCTGCCGCTGCTCGGGCACGTCGCCCACCAGAACGAGGTAACCGGTGCGATCCTCCACGGAATCCTCATCATTTACGGGCTCGCCGTGGCGCTGATCGCAATCGCGGTCTGGGAGAGCTATGCGGATGTCTCCAAGCTCGTCTCCCGAGAGGCAACCGCGATCGCGTCACTCTACCGGGACTTCGGCGGTTACCCCGAGCCGGTGCGCACTCAACTCAAGACCGATCTCCGGGACTACACCGATCAGATCATCCACGAGGCGTGGCCCCTGCAACGCCGGGGACTGGTTCCAACAAAAGGGGTGGCGATCATGAACCGAACTCAGGAGCACCTCCTTGAGTTCGCTCCCACCTCCGACGCACAGAAGATCATTCACGCGGAAACGCTCCACGCCTATAACGAGCTGATTCTCGCCCGCCGTCTGCGCCTCGACGCGGTCGGATCGGGTCTACCCGCCGCCATGTGGGCGGTCATACTCGTCGGTGCGCTGATCACGCTCTCGGCATCCTACTTCTTCGACGTCGGAAGTGTGTGGCTCCATCGGATCATGGTCGGGCTTCTCTCCAGCCTGATGGGTTTGCTGGTCTTCCTGATCCTCGTCTACGATCAGCCATTCCGAGGCTCCCACGGTGTCAGCTCCGAGCCTTACGAGCTCATTTACGACCATCTGATGGAGCACTAGGGCCCGCAACAAACAGGGCCGCCCGGCCGAAGCCAGGCGACCCCTGAGGACGTGCCCAATCCGCTTTACTTCTTACCTCTTGTTACTTCTTCTTGGCCTTCTTCTTCGCAGCCTTCTTCTTGGCAGCCACTTTATGAATCACCTCCCCCCGTGTTGGATTGGCTTCGGTTTCAGCCCGCGGTCGAATTTCCTCCGGGCCCGATCAAGCTCCGAACGTCATCCACCAGGACGGTCAGGTCGAACGGCTTTCTCAGGTACCGGTCGACCTTGAGACGCTTGGCCTCGGACTTCACCTCCGGCGTCTCGTAGGCCGTCATCAGAATCACTTTTGATTTCACCGCCGCCTCGCGGAGCCGCTTGATCAACTCGATCCCGCTCTCCTTGGGCAGTCGGTTGTCGACGACGATCAGATCGAACGGCGGGTCGCCAAAAACGTGCTTGTCTGCCTGCTCTGCCGACCCCGCTGTTGCGATCCGGTACCCCGCTTCCTTGAGGACACTGGAGACGGTGCGAACCAGAAGCTGCTCGTCGTCCACGATGAGGACGGACCTCGGCAATCCACACCTCCCCCTGTCCATGCTGAATTCATTGGGACCCGTATAGAGCATGAAGTGGGCCAGCGCGTCGCGAGCGCCCCGCGCGGGGATCGCGGCGCGCGCAGATCACACGCGACGCGCGCGAGTTACGCGCGATCCTTCGAATCCTTCTCAGCTTCGCGCGCGCGAGGGCGCTCCGGAGCAATCTGTCAGGAGATTGGACAGCGGAGGGGAACGAAACGTCTGATTATCGAGGCGTGGTGTGAGAATCAGGTGGGCTGTCGAGAAACGCGACATCCCAAGAAAGGCGACAGCGGGATTTCGAGCCGCTCAGCGCTGCGCGCGAGGGCGCGTGGCATCGTCCGCGGCGAGTGGACCTCGCGTCGCCGCGATCCGCTTGAGCCTCTCGATCAAGCTCTGGCGGGAAATGCCGAGCACGCGCGCCGCGTGCGAGCGATTCCCGTTGGTGTACTCGAGGACCCGGAGGATGTGCTCCTGCTCAACCTCGGCGAGCGGCGGGCAGCTCCTCCCCTCCCTCGCCGCGCGCGGCGATCGCATCCCGAAGCACGCGCGGCACCGACTCCACCGAGGCGACCATCTCGGCGGGAAGATGATCCTCGCGGAGCATCTCGTCATCTTCCAGGAGCACGATCCGCTCGAGCAGGTTTCGCAGCTCGCGGACGTTTCCCGGCCACGCGTAGGCGCGGAGAATCGTCTCCACCTCGGGGTCGAGGGCGAGGAAGCGCTTCCGGAACTTTTCGTTGTAGAGCGCGAGGAAGTGGCGGGCGAGGAGGATGACGTCGTCTCCCCGCTCCCGAAGCGGCGGCAAGTCGATGGAGACGACCTTGAGCCGATAGAAGAGATCGTGCCGGAAGCGGCCGTCCTTGACCGCCGGATCGAGATCGCGATTCGTGGCGGCCACGATGCGGAGGTCGACCGTGAAATCGGCGGCGCCGCCCACCCGGCGGAACGTCCGGTCCTCGATGAAGCGGAGCAGCTTCGCCTGGGTGGCGACCGGAAGGTCGCCGACCTCGTCCAGGAAGAGCGTCCCCTGGTCGGCCAGCTCGACCAGGCCCCGCTTGGGCTCCTTGGCGTCGGTGAAGGCGCCCCGCTCGTGGCCAAAGAGCTCGTTCTCCAAGAGCTGCTCCTGGAACGAGGAGCAGTTGAGTGCGAGGAAGGGCGCGTCCCGCCGGTTGCTCTCGAAGTGGATCGTCCGCGCGACCAGCTCCTTCCCGGTGCCGCTCTCCCCCTCGATCAGTACCGTGGTCGCCTCGCTCTGCGACACCTTTCCGACCACGTCCCAGATCCGGCGCATGGCCGGCGACTCGCCGACGATCCGGGTCTTGAGGAACGATTCCAGCTCGCCTCGCCGGAACGCGTCCAGCTGGGTCTCCTGGGCGAGCCCGGCCTTGAGCCGCTCCACCGCGAGGAGCATCTCGTGCATCTCGTAGGGCTTCTTGAGGAAGTCCGTCGGCCCCCTGCCGCATCGCCTCCACCGCGGTCGGCAGATCGCCGAAGGCGGTGATCACGACGACCTTCATCTCGGGGGCCATCGTCTTGAGGCGGGGCAGGAGGTCGAGGCCGCTCCCGTCGGGAAGCCTCAGGTCGAGCACCAGCACGTGGGGTGGATCGTGGCGGACCGATTCCAGTACCTCGGCCGCGGAGCCGACCGCGTCCACGTCGTGCCCTTCGTCGCGCAGGAGCTTGACCAGGGACTTTCGGATCAGCTCCTCGTCGTCGGCGATCCGGATCCGGAGCTTCATCTCACTTCTCCTCTTTCGCCTTCCTCATGCTCCGGCGTGGGCGGCGCGGGCAGGCTGAGCTTGAAGGACGCGCCGCCCTGCGCCAGGTTCCGCGCCGTCAGGTTGCCGCCGTGCTCGCGGGCGATCTGGAGCGAGATCGAAAGCCCGAGCCCGGTCCCCATCGAGCGGGTCGTGAAGAAGGGATCGAAGATCTTCTCCTTCACCTCGTCCGGGATGCCGGGCCCGCTGTCGGCGACCACCAAGTCCACGTAGGCCTTCTTGTACCGGGTCCGCCTGAGCCCGGCGCCGACCCTGAGCGTGCCCCCCTCGGGCATCGCCTGGATCGCGTTGATGGCGAGGTTCAGGACGACCTGCTGCACCATGTCGGGGTCGACCACCACGGCGGGAAGGTCCTCGTCCAGGTCGGCCTCCACCTCGATGCCCGAATCCTCCAGCCGGCTCGCCAGGTTGTCGAGCACCTTCTCCGTGATCTCCCGGAGATCGGTCGGTGCGGGACGGGCGGCCTGGGGCCGGGCGAAGAGGAGGAGGTCGGTGATGATCTGCTCGATCCGGTCCAGCTCCTTGAGCACGTCCTGGAGGTCGTCGCGGCGGGAGTCGCCGGCGCGGAGCTTGGAGGCGACGAACTGGACCGTGGTGCGGACCCCGGTGAGCGGATTTCGGATCTCGTGGGCGACCCGCGCCGAAAGCTCGCCGAGCGAGATCAGCCGCTCGGTGTTCCGGAAGACTTCCTCTTCTGAGTCGGCGTCGACCAGATCCTCGACCCGGATCAAAACCGCGCCGCTGTCCCCGAGTCCCGCGGCGCTGTAGCGCATCAAGAGCTCCCGCTCGGCCACCGTGCCCCGCACCTCGCGGGTGGCGCGCGCTTCGGCGCCGCGGGCGCCGCGCTCCGGGAGATACCACCGTTCGGTCTCCGACTCGAAGACGTCGGCGATCGGCCTTCCGATCACGTCCGCGCGGTCCACGCCCCAGCCTCTTGCCAGCGTGTCGTTGATCGCGGCGACGCTGGCGGTCCTCATCGAGCGCCAGAAGCCCGGTATCGAGCGCGTCGAGGACCCGCTCGAGTAGAGCGCGCTCGGTTTCGGGCGCTTCAACGCGCGGCATCGCGGCCTGCTCGCTCGCGGTGGGACATCATCGCGACCACGTTGCCTCGCGACCGGAACCGCGTCAACCGAAAACGGTTGCCGAGCCCCGACTTGCGCGCCCGGTTGGCCGCTGGTAGCCTTATGCGGATTGACCGGACTGTTCCAAGGCGTCGCCGGACGCCTTCTCCATCTCCCCAGAACCGGATCGAGGGTACGTCGATATGATGCAGTCGCTGCGCGACAACATGAAGATCATCATTTGGATCACGGCCATTGTCTTCCTGGTCGGATTCGGAGTTCTCCAGCTGGGCGGCGTCTTTGGAGACGCCACACCCCAGGCGCCCCGAGGGGTGATCGCCAAGATCAACGGCGAGCCGGTGCACCTCGAGGAATTCACCCAGATCTACAACCAGATGCTCGGCCAGCTCACGCAGCAGCGCGCCCTTCAGGAGGGCGAGGACAGCTACATCCGCGAGCAGGCCTGGTCCCAGTTGGTCCGGACCAAGCTCATGGAGCAAGAGGCCCGGAAGCGGGGCATTCGGCGTCACGCCCGACGAGATCAAGGCCGCGATTCGGCTCAGCCCCCCCGACTTCTTGATGAAGGCGCCGGTCTTCCTGACCGACGGCCAGTTTGACTATCGAAAGTATCTGCAAGAGCTGGATAACCCCAACTCCCAGCTACCGTGGCAGCAGGTGGAGGGGTACGTCGCCGCCCAGCTCCCGATGCAAAAGCTTCAAGACGAGGTGGTACTCTCGGCCAAGGTTTCCGACGGAGACGTTCGGGACCGCTTCCTTCTGCAAAACGAGAAGCTCGACTTCCGCTTCGTCGCCTTCGCTCCCGACAGTTTCCCGGTCGACACGACCCGGATCGGGGGCGCGGACGTCGAGACCTACTACAAAGCCCATACCGAAGCGTTCTCCGGCCCGGCGCAGTCCAAGGTGCAGCTGGTTCTGATCCCCCGCTCCCCGTCGGAGGCGGACTTCTCGGCTCAGAAGGAGCGGCTCCAGGGGATTCTCGATCAACTCCGCGCGGAACCCGATTCGTTCGAGTCGTTCGCGCGGACCTATTCCGAGATCCAGAGCGCGGCGGCCGGCGGCGATCCCCGCGGGATCCCCTACGCGGAGGAGATGCGACCGTCCTTCGTGAAGGCGCTCCGCGGCGTCCAGGCGGGGCAGATCTCCGACATCATCCGCGAGGAGCGGTCGCTCCACATCTTCCGGGTGGACGCCCGATACCCCGACAAGGAGACCGGTCGGGAGCGGCTCAAGTACCACGAGATCGCGACCCGCGTGCAGCCGGGGGCCGAAGCCATCCAGGCGGCCCGCAAGCTTGTGAACGAGTACGCCAAGGAGGCCAAGAGCTCGGGCGTGGGAATGGTGGCGACCCGGCATGGGCTCCGCACGTTCGAGTCCGATTTCTTCTCCGAAGGCACAAGCGGCAACGACATCTTCAAGCGCTTCCCGGAACTCGAGGCCTGGTGCTTCTCGGCCGATGTGGGTGCGATCTCAAAACCGATCCCGACCGAGAGCGGCTGGTATCTTTATCAGATCAGGGACAAGCGGAAGGCCGGCGTGCGGCCGCTCGAGAGCATGGCGCGCGAGGTCAAGATGGCGCTGATCCTCTCGCTTCGGACGGCCAAGGCGGAGGAAGCGGCCAAGGAGGCCCGCGCCGCGATCGTGGCGGGCATGAAGGAGGACGCCGCGGCCAAGCAATTCCACGGGAGAGCTGGAGAATCCAAAGCCGTCACGCGAAACGGCTACGTCTCGGGCTTCACCGAGCGGGAGCCGAAGGCGGTGGGGACGCTCTTCGGGGCGCCCACGGCCACCTGGAGCCCCGTCCTCACGGGCAAGAACATCGTCTTCTTCGCCTATATCGAGAAGCACGTGACGCCGACCGAAGAGGAATACCAGCAGCAGGCGGCGACCATCCGGCAGAATCTCCTGCAGGAGCGTCGGCAGGTGGCGTTCGTCGAGTGGATACAGGACCTTCGGCGGCGGGCCAAGATCGTCGACTATCGAGAGAACTTCTTCGAGGTCTAGGCGCGGCGGTCGATCGGATGTTCGGGGGGCGGGCTCGGGCTCTACACCGAACCCGCCGCCTCGCGTTTCAGGGCTTCCGTGTCTCCTGGGTCGAGCTCTCCGACGACGACTTGGTATCCGGCGCCGAGATCTCCGTATCGAGATCCTTCATCCCCTTCTTGAACTCCTGAATCCCCCTGCCGATCGAGCGTCCGATCTCCGGGATTCGCTTGGCCCCGAAGATGAAGAGCACGATCAGAAAGAGCCAGAAGAGTTCTTGGGGCCCCAAATTGAACATAGGATGAATCCGCCTCTCCGAGCCTCGAGGGCTCCGTGGTGGTCTAACGCGGCTGGGTCCACCGCCGCGCGTCGCGGCCCACGATCACCGTGACTTCAATCATCTCCTGGGTCCCGATCTGCTGGATCACGTGCCGCGTGCCCAGGTACTCGGCCACGATCTTTCCCGGTTCCGGTGCCTCGGACCGGTTGACCACGAGCGTATTCCGGTAGTCGGCGCGATCGGCGTTGCTCACCTCGAGCACGTCAAATCCGCCGTCCCTCAAGTAGGAAGCCAGGTCGCCGGCCAGGCCCGCCCGCCCGCTTCCGTTCAAGAGCTCGATCCGGATCGGGTGCTTCGGCTTTCCCGTCGCCTGCGGCCCCACGCGAAGAGCCGCCGAAACCGCGAACGCGGCGATGAAGACGAAGAGTATGGCGATCGCGGCGTCGAGCGCCTTCGATTCGCCGCTCTCCTTCTTGGCCACCGCGCGACCGTCCCGCGGTCAGCGGCGCCGCGGACGCTTGGACCCGCCGCGATGGAGCGCGTCCAAGAGCCTGCGGTACGTCCGGTCGAGCGCCTCGGGAAGCACCTTCGTGGAAGCGGTCACCGGCATGAAGTTCGTGTCGCCGTTCCAGCGCGGAACCACGTGCCAGTGGAGGTGTCCCAGCACCCCGGCCCCCGCCGTCCGCCCGAGGTTCATCCCGAAATTGAATCCCTGCGGCCGGTACGCCTTCTGGAGCGCCCGCTCTACAAGGCCCAGCCACTGCGTCATCTCCAGCGACTCCTCCGCCGTCAGCCGGGCCAGGGACCCCCGATGCCGCCGTGGGGCCACCATGACGTGCCCTACATTATAAGGGTAACGGTTCATGACCACGAGGACCTCGGGGGTCCGGGCCAGGACCAAGTTCTTGGGACCGGGCCGGCCCTTGGCGAGGGCGCAGAAGAGGCAGGGGGCCTTTTTCGAGCGCCCGCCGGTCGCCTTGGCGATGTAGGCCATCCTCCATCCCGCCCAGAGCCGATCCACCTCAGCCTTCCCCCCAGGCCCGGAGCGTCTCCTCCACCTGGGCGAGCTGCTCCGGCGTATTGACGCCAAACAGCTCGCGCGGGTCCGAGACCATCACGATGCCCACGCGCATTCCGCGTCCCTTCAAGATGGCGAGCGTGTCGGTGAGATAGTACTCCTTCTGCGTATTGTCGGCGCGGAGCATGCCGAGGGCTTCCCCCAGCGGCGCGCGCTGGAACGCGTAGACGCCGGAATTGACCTCGGCGATCTTCCGCTCGGCGGCGGTCGAGTCCTTCTCCTCGACGATCTTCACAAAGTCCCCGCGCCGGTCGCGGACGACGCGGCCGTACCCGGCTGGGTCGTCCAGCTCCCCCGAAAGGAATGTCACGCTGTTCCGCTCGCCCCAGTGCCGCTCCATGAGCTTGCGGAGCGTCATCGTCCGCACCAACGGCATGTCGCCGGCGAGCACCAAGATTGACTCGGCGCCCCTCTCGGCACCGAGGTCCACCTCCGGCCACGCCATCTGGACCGCGTGCCCGGTGCCGAGTTGGGGTGATTGGGTGGCAAAGTGGACTTCACGGCCCTCGAGCGCCTCTCGAACCATTTCCTCGCGGTGCCCGACCACGATCGCGATCCGCGAGGGATGGAGCGGCGCGAGCTGGTTCAAGACGTGAACGACGAGCGGCTTTCCGAGGGCCGGGTGGAGCACCTTGGGGAGGTCGGAATTCATCCGCTTTCCCATCCCCGCGGCCAGCACGACGGCGGTGAAAGGCACCGTCATCTCAGTCCCCTTCCCGGGAAGACGTGACGGCCATGTTGTCGATCAGCCGCGTCTTTCCGATCCGCACCGCGGTGATGAGGAGGCCGCGCTTGTCGAGCCGCGGAATCGGCTCGAACGTCTTGGGGTCGACGAGCGCCAGGTAGTCGATCCGGTTGGGCGCGGCCTCCCGCCGGAGCACGCGCCGCACGGCGGAGACGATGGCGCGGGCGCCCCGCCGTCCGGAGCGCGCCGCTTGCCGCCCGGCGCGGAGCGCGCGGACGATGCCGCGGGCCCGGACCCGCTCCTCGGGCTTCAGGTAGATGTTTCGCGAGGAGAGAGCGACCCCATCCCGCTCCCGCACCGTGGGACAGACCACGACCCGCACCGCCAGATCGAGATCGCGCACCATCTGGTTGAGCAGGGCGGCTTGCTGCGCGTCCTTCTGCCCCACGTAGAGCGTGTCGGGCTCGACCATCTCGAGGAGCTTGAGCACCACCGTCAGCACTCCCCCGAAGTGCCCGGGGCGGACCGCGCCCTCCCACACCGCGCCCATCGGCCCCGGGTCCACGCGGGTGGCGAATCCGGGCGGATAGATCGCGCGCGCGGACGGCATGAAGAGCCAGTCGGTGCCCGCCCAGCGGCAGAAGCGCAAATCTTGAAGCTCGTTCCTCGGGTAGCGCTCGAAATCCTCGCCGGGACCGAATTGGAGTGGATTGACGAAGACGCTCACGGCGAGTCGGCGGTTCTCCGTGCGCGCGCGGCGCATCAGCGCGAGGTGGCCGGGGTGGAGCGCGCCCATCGTCGGGACGAATCCGATCGATTCGCCGCTCCGGCGCGCGCGGCGGGACAGCTCGCGCATCGCCGCGGGGCGGCTCACGATGCGCAAGGATCGGTCTCGGGGGTTTGCGGCGCGGCGGCGTAGCTCTCGGCCGGCGCGGGATAGCGTCCCGTCCGGACGTCCTCGCGGAAGGCCTGGAGCGCTCCGCGGATCGTTCCCGAGACGTCGGCGTAGCGGCGGACGAACTTGGCGGGCTTCCCGAACGTGAGGCCGATCAGGTCGTGAAGCACGAGGACCTGGCCGTCGCAGTCGGCGCCCGCGCCGATCCCGATCGTGGGAATCTTGAGCGCGCGCGTCACCTCGGCGCCCAGCTCGAGCGGAATTCCCTCCAGCACGATCGCGAAGCAGCCGGCGCGCTCCAGTGCGAGCGCGTCCTGAAGGAGGGCGTCGCCCGCCTCGCGCCCCCGCGCTTGGACCCGATACCCGCCGAACCGGTGGACCGATTGGGGGGTGAGCCCCAGATGACCGAGCACCGGGATGTCGGCCGCGAGGATCGCTTCGACTTGCGGCAGCACGCGCCTTCCGCCTTCCAGCTTGACCGCCTCGGCGCCGCGCTTGACGAATCGCGCGCTGTTCCGGACCGCGTCTTCCGGGCCCGCCTGGAAGGAGGCGAAGGGGAGATCCGCGACGACCAGCGCGCGCGGAGCGGCGCGCACGACCGCGCGGAGGTGGTGCATCATCTCGGCCATGGTGACCGGGATCGTCGACTCGTAGCCCAAGACCACCATCCCGAGCGAGTCGCCGACGAGAAGGAGATCGATCCCCGCCTCATCCGCGATCCGAGCCGTCGGGTAGTCGTAGGCCGTGACGGAAGTGATCCGCTCGCCCCGCTGCTTCATCTCGAGCAGCGTGCGGACCGTAACCTTGGGGCGTGTGGCGCGGACGCCTTCCCCCGCGTGTCCGTCACCCGGGGCTGGGACGCGTGGCGTCATCGCCCCTCCCCCGCGCGCGCGCCTGGATTCACGTACGCGACTCCCTCCCGATGCTGCTCGATCCGGGTGATCAAGTCCTCGAGGTCCGAGCGGCGGTCGACGAAGTTCATCTCGTCGGTGCTGACCACCAGAAGCGGGGCCTCGCGGTAGTGGAAGAAGAAGTAATTGTACGCTTCGGCGAGGGTCGCCGTGTACTTGGGATCCATCAACCGCTCGTACTGCCGCCCGCGCTGCTCGATCCGCCGGGTGATCACTTCCGGGCTCGCCTGGAGGTAGACCACCAGGTCGGGCGTGGGTATCTCCGACTCCAGCTGCGGCGCGATCGCGTTGTAGAGGGCCAGCTCCTGGTCGCTCAGATTCAGGTTCGCGAAAATGCGGTCCTTCTGGAACAGGTAGTCGGCCACGATCCCTTCGTGGAAGAGATCCGGATGGACCCGTTCCCGGAGATCCTTGTAGCGGCTGACGAGAAAGAACATCTGCGTCTGAAACGCGTACCGCCGGGGGTGCTTGTAGAAATCGGCCAGGAACGGATTGTCCTCCGGCTCTTCCAGGACCAGCCGGGCGCGGAACCGCTCGGCGAGGAGCTTGGCCAGGGACGTCTTGCCGACGCCGATCACGCCCTCGATGGCGATGTAACGACCCAGCGCGGAGGTCACGCCGGCGGGCTCAGTACCAGAAGCGGCCGCCCTTGCGGACGGCGGGGGTGGGATCGAGCGCGCGTATTAACTTTCGGATGTGCTCTCCGCTCAGAGGATGCACGAAATCTGCGTCCAATTCCTGCAGCGGATAGAGCACGAACGCCCGGCGGTGGGCCTCGGGGTGAGGCAGCGTGAGGTCCGCCTCCTCGAGCATCGTGTCGCCGAAGAAAAGGAGGTCGAGATCGATCGAGCGGGGCCCCCACTTCTGGGTCCGCACCCGCCCCATCCGCTTCTCGATCAGGAGCAGATGCCAGAGCAGCTCCCGCGGCAAGAGCTCCGTCTCCAGCCACGCCACCGCGTTCAGGAATGGGGGCTGCTCCACCTCGCCGACGGGATCGGTGTCGTAGAGGGACGAAACGCGAAGGACGGCCGTCCGGGGAATCGCGCGGAGCCCCTCCACCGCGTTCCGGATCAAAAACTCCCGGTCGCCGAGATTGGAGCCGATGCCCACGAACGCCCGGGTCACGCCTCTCCCCTTTCGATCTCCACTTCCGGCGTTCCGCTGAATCCGGAGACAGGAACGTGGAGCTTTCGGAGGCGGACGCGGATGCGCGGCGCCTTGGTCTCTTCCAGGAGCGCCAGCGCCACCTCCTCGGCGAGGGTCTCGATCAGCTTGCAGCGCGAGTTCTCGATCTGGGAACGGACCAGCTGCCCTACCTCTTCGTAGTCGACGTACGCCTCGATGGAGTCGGGACGCCGCTGGACCGTGGGCAGGTACGCGATCTCCACGTCCGCCTCGACGCGCTGGCCCAGATCGCGCTCCTTGGAGGTGACGCCTAAGTGGCCGTAGGCCTGGATGCCGGTCAGCCGCAGCCAGTCGAATCCGCCGCGCGGTGAGTGCTGAGGCGAGGAGCGTCGGGAGGTGCTCACGGGGGTGGCGCGCCGGAGGGCGCGGGACGTCCTAACGCGCGGCCGGGGTCGCGGAGGCACGAGCCTCCTTCCAGGGCTGGAGCGCTTCGATCCGGGCGAGCGCCCGCTCGAGGGTCTCCACCGGGCAGGTGAGGGCGATGCGGAAGTAGCCCTCGCCTTCGCTCCCGAACCCGATCCCAGGCGTGAGGAGCACGCCGGTCTTCTCGAAGATCCGCGACGCGAATTCCATGGACGGCTCGCCGGTCGGCACGCGACCCCACAGGTAGAACGCACCGCCCGGCGAACGGATCGGGCAGCCGATGCGGCGGAGCACCTCGAGCGCCAGGTCGCGCCGCTCGCGGTAGACGGCGCGGAGGGTTGGCCCGTGCGCCGGAAGTGCCGAGAGCCCCCACGACGCCGCCTGCTGGATGGCCTGCGGCGCGCCCGAGTCGACGTTGGCCTTGAGGCGCACCAGCGATTCCACCAACGGGGGCGCCCCCACGACGAAGCCGATCCGCCAACCCGTCATGTTGAACGTCTTGGAGAAGGAATGAAACTCGATCGACCGCTGCCGCGCGGCCGGCACCTCAAAGATCGAATGCGGCGCGTCGTCGTAGTAAAGCTCGGAGTAGGCCGCGTCGCTCGCGACGATCACGTCGCGCCGCGAGGCCCAATCGGTGAGGAGGTCGTAGAACTCCAGCGGCGCCGTCGCGCCGGTCGGGTTGTTGGGATAGTTGACGAAGATCAGGCGGGTCTTGTTCGTGGCGAGGCGATCCAGGTCGGAGATCTTGGGGAGAAAGCCCTGCTCCTCATGGATCGGATAGCGAACCGGGGTCGCCCCCGCGAACACCGTCCCCGCGGCGTAGACGGGATAGCCCGGGTCGGGCACCAGCGCTTCGTCGCCCGGATTCAGCACCGAGAGCGGGAAGTGGCCGATTCCCTCCTTGGATCCCAGGAGCATCGCGATCTCGCGCCCGGGCTCGAGCGCGACGCCGTATCGCTCCTGGAACCATCGCGCGATCCGGCTCCGCACTTCGAAAAGCCCGGCGCTCGTGGGATAGCGGTGGTTTTCCGGCGCCAGCGCCGCGGCCATGAGCTGATCGAGGATCGGCTGCGGGGTGGGCAGATCGGGATCGCCGATCGAGAGGTCGAGAACCTCGCGCCCCGCAGCCTCCGCCTCGCGCCGCTTCCGCTCCAGCTCGGCGAAGAGATAGCGCGGCAAAACCTCGAGTCGCTGGCTGGGTCCGATGGTCGCCATGGCCCCGACGTTAACGGGCCGGATGAAGGGGGTCAAGGGCTGGCTCGGCGGGCTACTTGCGAAGCGCGAGAGGCTTGGGCGCCCTAGCGGGCGGAAGTCTTGGGGGCCGCGCCGGCGAGGATGGTGCGCACGTCGCCGAGCGGGATTCGTTCCTTTGGCCCATCGGCCAGCTTTCCGTGCACGATTCCGACCGCGTTTTGGCCCACAACCTGAAGCCAGAACTCCCCGCAAATGGAGATCCGATAGTCGGCGGACTTCTTCCATTCACCGGGTATTCCATCGCGCGGGAAGTAGCCGGGGCTCACGCCCGATGTGGTCCGGCGGATCGCGAGAATCCACTCCGTGCCGATCGGAAACGCGGTCACATAGGGGCTGCACTGCGCGCCGTTGTCTCCCCAGACGCGGATGGTCTTTCGCGATTCCTTGCCGCGGAGGACTTCCAAGACTTGGAGCTTGAGCGAGTTCTTGTCGTAGGAGAGAACCTTCCCCCGCACCACGAGGTCGGCGGACGGGGCGACCGAGGCGAACGGCCCGGCCCAACTGCAGCTGCAGGCTTGCGCGGAAGGAGTGGGGCTAAGCAGGAGGAGAACGACGCCGATCGCTAGCAGCCGCAACTAGACCGATCCGTTCCCCGGCGGGTCGACGACGACCATCACTTCCTCTTCGAGCGTGATCCCGTTGGCCTCTTCCACCCGGCGCTTCATCTCGCGGGCGACGCGCAGGATCTCCTGCGCCGTGGCGCCACCCTTGTTCACGATGTAGTTGGCGTGGTGGGTGTGGACGCCCGCGCCGCCATCGCGGATCTCCTTGGCGCCGGCGGCCTCCAAGAGTTGCCCCGCGGCGATCTTGGTCCCGTCCGGGAGGACGGGATTCTTGAAGAAGCACCCGGCGGTGTTGAGACCCTTCTCCTGGCGACGCGCGCGCTGCGCGGCGTTCTGGCCCATGATGCGGTCCATCTCGGCCCGGTCGCCCGGTTGGAGCGAAAACTCGGCCTCGACGACGATATTGGTGTTTTCCTTGAGCTTGCTATGACGGTAGGCGAATCCCAGCTCCGCGGGCGTCCGATCGACCAGCTCGGTCCCTTCGAGAACCCGGATCCGCGTCATGACGTCGGCCACGGCCCGCCCAAAGGCGCCCGCGTTTCCGCGCACCGCGCCTCCGACGGTCCCGGGGATATCGATCGCGAACTCCATTCCCGAAAGCGAGTGCTCGCGCGCCGTCTCGACCACCTCGCCCAGATCGGCCCCGGCCCCGGCGATGATCCGCGTTCCCTTGACGATCAGGTGCTCGATCTTGTTCACGATCACGACGCCGCGATATCCCGTGTCGCCGACCAGGAGATTCGACCCGCCGCCGATCAGAAGCCAGCGCATGCCCGAAGCGACTGCTTCGCGCACCACCTGCTGCAGGGCCTTCTCGGTGTAGACCTCGGCGAGCACGTCGGCGGGGCCGCCAATGCCGAGCGTGGTGTAGGGGGCGATCGGCGCGCTCTTCTTGAGGACCAACTCTTCCCGGGTGGCGGCCAGCGTGTCGAAGCTCAACTCGATCTCCTTGGTCTCGAATTCCTTCCGGTGACTGAGGATACGGCCGTGGTCCGATCGGACCAAGACGATTCCCCGAGCGCCGGAGTCGGCGCGGGCCGATTCACTTTGGCATCGGCATCCCGCCCCAAAACTGAAGGGGCTGCCGAGGTGTACGCCCCGGCAGCCCTCTTTATTCCGCGATTCGCGCCCGTGTCGCGGCCGAGCCGGCCGCCCTGGGTCGCCGCAGTTACTCCATCCCCATCCCACCGCCCGGCATCCCCGGCGGCGACTTCTCCTCCTCCGGGATGTCGGTGACGATCGCCTCGGTGGTCAAGAGTAGCGAGGCGATGCTGGCCGCGTGCTGGAGCGCCGAGCGGGCCACCTTGGTGGGATCCACGATCCCGGCGAGCACGAGGTCTTCATATTCTCCGGTGGCCGCGTTGTAGCCCACGGCACCCTTCTGGGCCTTGATCTTCTCCACGACGATCGAGCCCTCCGCGCCGGCGTTGAACGCGATCATCCGGGCGGGCGCCTCGAGTGCGGTGGCGATGATCTCGATTCCCGACTTCTCGTCGCCGCGGGCCTCCAGCTTGAGGAGCGCCGCCTGGGCGCGAAGGAGCGCCACGCCGCCGCCGGGCACGATGCCTTCCTCGACCGCGGACTTGGTCGCCGCGAGCGCGTCCTCGACCCGTGCCTTCTTCTCCTTCAGCTCGATTTCGGTCGGAGCGCCGACGTGGACCACCGCGACGCCGCCCGAGAGCTTGGCGAGCCTTTCTTGCAATTTCTCCTTATCGTAATCGGAGGTCGAGTCCTCGATCTCCTTCTTGATCTGGTCGACGCGCCCTTTGATGTCGGCCTTCTTGCCGCCGCCCTCGACGATCGTCGTGTTGTCCTTGTCGATGACGATCCGTTTGGCCTTGCCGAGATCCGAGAGCACCACGTTCTCGAGCTTGAATCCCGCTTCCTCGGTGATCAGCCGGCCGCCGGTCAGAATGGCGATGTCCTCCAGCATGGCGCGGCGCCGATCGCCGAAGCCTGGCGCCTTCACGGCGCAGGTGGCAAGGATCCCACGAAGCTTGTTCACGACGAGGGTGGCGAGGGCCTCCCCCTCCATATCCTCGGCGATGATCAGGAGCGGCCGCCCGGTCTGGGCCACCTTCTCCAGCGCCGGCAGGATGTCCTTGATCGACGAGATTTTCTTGTCGTGGATCAGGATCGCCGCGTCTTCCAGAACCACTTCCATCCGCTCGGGATCGGTCACGAAATAGGGGGACAGATAGCCGCGGTCAAACTGGAGCCCCTCGACCACCTCGAGCGAGGTGTCGAGGCTCTTCGCCTCCTCCACGGTGATGACGCCATCCTTCCCCACCTTGTCCATCGCGTCGGCGATCAGCTTGCCCGTTTCGGGATCGTTGTTCGCGGAGATGGTGGCCACCTGCGCGATCTCGGCGGGGGTCTTGATCGGTTTGGACATCTTCTTCAGCTCGGCCGTGACGGTCTGGACCGCGCGGTCGATGCCGCGCTTCAGGAACATGGGATTGGCACCGGAGGTGACGTGGCGAAGCCCCAGGTGCATGATCGCCTGCGTGAGCACGGTCGCCGTGGTCGTCCCATCGCCCGAGACGTCCTGGGTCTTGGTGGCCACTTCCTTGACCATCTGGGCGCCCATGTTCTCGTAGGGATTCTCGAGCTCGATCTCCTTGGCGATCGTGACGCCGTCATTGGTGATCGTGGGGGCGCCGAATTTCTTGTCGAGGACGACGTTCCGCCCCTTGGGGCCGAGCGTCACCTTGACGGTGTTGGCGAGCTTGTCGACACCCCGCTGCAACGCGTCGCGCGCCGCCGCGTCGAATAGCAACTGCTTGGCCATGAATTCCTTCCCCCCTCTTGAACGTTTTGGACTGGCGGACCCTCGGGCCGCCTCTGGCACTGAATGTTATAGAGTGCTAACCGGGGTCAATTTAACGGAAGCCGGCGGGGCGCGCAACAGCGATTTTGGTGCCCGGCCCCGCTTGTTACGGGCGGTGCCGCTGCGACTTGCCGTGGCGGCTGTAGATGATCCGGAGCCCGTGGAGCGTGAGGTCGGCGTCGACCGCTTGGATGGTCTCGGAGTGGGCCGCGATCGCCGCGGCCAGCCCGCCGGTCGCGATCACCTTGGGCTTGATCTTCTCCGCGGCCGCGATCCGCCGCACGATCGAGTCGACCTGCCCCACGGCGCCGTAGAAGACCCCCGACTGAAGGCTCTCCTCGGTGTTTCGCCCGACCACGTGGCGCGGGGGCTTCAACTCGAACGCGCTGAGGCGCGCGGCGCGGCGGACCAAATGCTCGGCGCCCGTGAGGATGCCCGGCGCGATCACGCCGCCGCGGTATCGCCGGCCTTTGAGCAGAACGTCGAAGGTCGTCGCGGTTCCAAAGTCGACCACGATGGCCGGAGCGCCGTATCGGGCGAATGCCGCCGCCGCGTTCGCGATCCGGTCGGCGCCGGCCGATGCGGGGTCCCGATACTCCACCTTGATCCGGGCGGTGGTCGCGGCGGTCACCTCAAGCGGATCGGACGCGGTCATCCGCCGGGCCGCCTCCAAGAAGATCGCGGTCTGCGCCGGAACGACCGATCCCAGGACGGCGCTGTGCCGGCCCGCGGGCGCCGCCTTGCCCGCCAGCTCGGGGAACGCCTGCCGGAGCAGAAGCTCCACTTCATCCACCGTCCGCCGGGTTTCGCTGCTCACGCGGAAGGAGCGGCGAAGCTCCGCGCCCTCGAAGAGGCCGAGGGTCACCTCGGTGTTGCCGACGTCGATCGCGAGCAGCATTCCTTCCTCCTTGCGCCGCGGACTTCCCCTCAGCGCTCCTCCGAATCCGGAGAGCGAGAACCTTTGCGGATCTTCCAGAGCATCGACGCGACGACCACGCTCAGGAAGTAGAGCACCACGAGCGGCGCCGCGAGCACGAGCATCGATGGGCCATCGCCCGGGGTGATGACCGCCGCGCCCAGCGCGATGAAGAAGATGGCGTGCCGCCAGGCCCGCGCGAGCCGGGAGGGCGGCACGATGCCGAACCATGCGAGGAGGCAGAGGACGACGGGAAGCTGGAACAGGAGGCCGCACCCGGCCCCCAGCTGGATCGCGAATCCCAGGAGCGGGGTGAGCGAAAGCCTCGACTCGATGTTCGGCGTCGCGAACGACGCCAGCATCGTCACCATCGTCGGCAGGAGCAGCTTGAGCGCGAAGGCGATCCCGGCGTAGAGGAGGACCGCGGAGGCCAGCATCCAGGGAACCGCAAAGCGGCGCTCGTCGCGCTTCAGGGCCGGAGCCACGAAGCGCCACGCCTCGTACATGAGATAAGGCACCGCCAGGAGGCCGCCGGTCCAGAGCGCCACGTTCATCCGTGCGGAGAAGGCCTCGGCGGGCGCCAGGGCCAGAACCCTCTGCCCCGGGGCCAGCATCGCGATGAGGGCGTCGAGGAGCCGCCCCGAGAACGCCCAGGCCGCGGCCACGAGCACGAGCGCGACGACGAAAGCCCGGAGAAGCGCCCTGCGAAGCTCCTCCAGATGATCGAGGAACGACATCGGCGAATCCCGGACCAAGGCGCTGGCTAGGGTCGGCGGGATCACTTGAGGAGGGACCGCAGCTCTTCGAGGAATTGGTTCAGGTCCTTGAAGTGCCTATAGACGGAAGCGAACCGGACGTACGCCACCTCGTCGAGCTGGTGGAGCGCCTCCATGACCCGCTCTCCGATCTCGCTCGAGCGCACCTCATCGACGCCCTGCTTGAGGAAGTCCGCCTCCAGCGAGTCGACGATGGCGTGGAGCTTTTCGGCGGGGATCGGCCGCTTCTCGCAGGCCCGGAAGAGGCCGTTCATGATCTTGTCCCGGCTGAAGGCCTCCCGCCGTCCGTCCTTCTTGATGACGAAGAGCGGCGTCGTCTCGACGGTCTCATAGGTCGTGAACCGCCGGTGGCACTGGAGGCACTCCCTGCGCCGCCGGATCGCCTGCCCCTCCTTGGCGGAGCGGGAGTCGATCACCTTGTCCTCGAGGTGGCCGCAGGACGGGCACTTCATATCATTTCTCCGGCCGAGATGACGGTCTCGCGGTCCCGATCCCGCTCTCGAAGCCTCAGCGCGCCGGTCTCGGTGATTCCCTCCACGACACCATCGATGCGGCGGCCGCCGCTCCGGACGCTCACCTCGGTCCCCGCCCGGGGGAGCCGCGCCGTGACTTCGGTCCAGAGAGGCGTCGCGTCTCCTCCTTCGATGAGGCCCACGTGGCGCTCGAACCGGACCAAGATGGCGGCGAGCAGGTCGTCCAGACGAATCGCTCCGCCGCCGCCCGCGAGCCGGAGCGACGTCGCGATCTCGCGCAGCTCGGGTGGAAAGTCCTCATCCAGTTGATTCACGTTGATGCCGGCACCGATCACCAGCGGCACGACGCCGATCGCGGGTCCGCCCGAAACCCGGGACTCCGCGAGCACGCCACAAAGCTTCCGGCCCCGATGGAGCACGTCGTTGGGCCACTTGATGTCGAGGGTCGCTCCCGCCGCTTCGCCTCCGGCGTCCGCGACCGCGCAGGCCATCGCGAGCGCGAGGAGCGGGAATTGAGGCAAGGAGATCGTCGGACGAAGGAGAACCGAGAAGGAGAGCGACGCTCCCGGGGCGTCCCACCACTGGCGCCCCTGGCGACCCCGTCCTCCGGTCTGGGCCGCGGCCACAACCACCAGTCCCTGTGACGCGCCCTCATCAGACCGGCGGAGCGCTTCGTCGTTGGTCGATCCGATCGACTCGTGGCGCTCGATCGGAACTCCCAGGAATTGGACCGGCCTCGCGGCCGGGGCGCCATCCGTCCCGCTCATGCCGCCGTCTTCACCCCGTCCATAGTGAGGGACAGGTCGAGGGCCGGGGCCGAATGGGTGATCGATCCGACCGAGATGTAGCTGACGCCGGGGACCGCGAAGTCCCGGACGTTGGCGAGCCGGATCCCGCCCGAAACTTCTATCTCCGGGCCGCCTCGGGGGAGCCGCTTCAGGACCGCCACGATCGCGCTGGGCGTAAAGTTGTCGAGGAGAATCCGGTCGGGCTTGAGCGCGGCGGCCTCCACCGCCTCCTCCTGCGATTTGGCTTCCACGACGATCGGCAGTCCCTCCGTCCCCTTCCGCGCGCGCTCGAAGGCCTCCTTCATTCCGCCCGCCGCGACGATGTGGTTCTCCTTGATCAACACGCCGTCGAAGAGACCGAACCGGTGGTTCACCGCGCCCCCCGCGTGCGCGGCGTGCTTCTCGAGGAATCGAAGGCCGGGGGTGGTCTTCCGCGTGTCGAGGATGCGTACGCCGGTCCCCTCCACCGCCTTCACGAACGCTCGGGTGAGGGTCGCGATCCCGGAAAGATGCTGGAGGTAGTTGAGCGCGACCCGCTCGGCGCTCAGGATCGCGCGTGCCTTGGCCGCGATCGTCGCCACGCGCCCGCCACGGGTGAGCGCGCCCCCTTCGGCCACGAGCCACTCGATCTTCGCGTCGGGGTCGAGCTCGCGGAAGGCGAGCGCCGCGACCTCGGAGCCGGCCAGAACGCCCTCCTGCTTCGAGTCGATGTGCGCGCGCCCGGCGGCGCTTTCGTCAACGACCGCGTCGGTAGTTGCGTCCCCTCCCCCGAGGTCCTCCGTCAGCGCGAGGCGGACCAGGGGTAGGGTGATGGCTTCCAGCCGCATGTCCGGGTTCCTTTCCCATCGAGAGGCGAAGCTCGTCGAGCCGGTCGCGGAAGACCGCCGCCACCTCGAATTCCTCGCGGGCCGCCGCGGCGAGCATTTCCCGCTCGAGCAGGTCCATGAGCGCGTCGCGATCCAGATCGAGCGCCGCGCTCGGCAGAATCTCCTCCGCCGCGATCGTGGACGCCGCGTCCGCGACCGAGGTGCTCCGCATGATCTCATCCACCGACTTGACGATCGTCTGCGGCGTGATGTCGTTCTCCACGTTGTACCGCAGCTGGACATCGCGACGGCGATTCATCTCCTCGATCGCCCGCCGCATCGCGCCGGTCACCTGATCGGCGTAGAGAATGACCTCCCCGCGCAGGTGCCGCGCCGCCCGCCCCGCCGTCTGGATGAGCGATGTCTCGGAGCGGAGGAAACCCTCCTTGTCGGCGTCCAGGATCGCGACCAGAGAGACCTCGGGCAGATCGAGGCCCTCGCGCAGCAGATTGATTCCCACCAGGACGTCCACCTTCTGGAGCCGGAGCGCGCGCAGAATTTCCATCCGCTCGATGGTATCGATGTCGGAGTGGATGTAGCGGACCCTGACGCCGGCCTGGAAGAGGTACTCGGTCAGATCCTCGGCCATCCGCTTGGTCAACGTCGTGACCAGGACCCGCTCTCCCACCTCGACCCGCTTTCGGATCTCTTCCAGGAGGTCGTCGATCTGCCCCTTGGTGGCCCGGATCGAGAGCTTGGGGTCGACGAGGCCCGTGGGGCGGATGATCTGCTCCACGACGACGCCCCCGGCCTGCTTCAGCTCGTAGTCGGCCGGCGTCGCCGAGACGTAGATCACCTGACCCACCAGCGCGTCAAACTCGTCAAAGCGTAGCGGACGGTTGTCGAGCGCCGACGGAAGCCGAAATCCGTGGTCGACCAGCGTCTGCTTCCGGGAGCGGTCCCCCTCGTACATGCCGCCGACCTGCGGCACGGTGACATGGGACTCGTCGATGATGAGCAAGAAGTCGTCCGGGAAATAGTCGATCAGGCACTGCGGCCGCTCGCCCTGCTTCCGGCCGGACAGCGGGCGGGAGTAATTCTCGATCCCGGGGCAGTAGCCGATCTCCCGCAGCATTTCCAGGTCGTACTCGGTGCGCATCTTGATCCTCTGGGCCTCGAGCAGCTTCCCCTCCCGCTCGAAGAGCGCCACCCGCTCGGTCAGCTCGGCGCGGATGGCTTGGATCCCCTCCTGGAGCCTCACCGGATGGGTCACGAAATGCTTGGCCGGATAGATCGCCGCGGTCGAGATGAGCTGGATCGTCTTCCCGGTGAGCGGATCGATCACCGCCATCCGCTCCACCTGATCTCCGAACAGCTCGATCCGGACCGCGGTCTCCTCGTAGGCGGGATGCACCTCGACCACGTCCCCCCGCGCGCGGAACGTGCCGCGCTTCAGCTCGAGATCCCCACGCGCGTATTGATTGTGGACCAGCTGCCGCAAGATCTCCTCGCGGGTGATCCGCTCGCCCTTCTGGATCAGGAGCATCTCCCGGCGGAAATCCTCGGGCGAGCCCAATCCGTAGATGCAGGAGACGCTCGCCACCACGATCACGTCGCGCCGCTCCAAGAGTGCGCTCGTCGCCGCCAGCCGGAGCCGGTCGATGTCGTCGTTGATCGACGCGTCCTTCTCGATATAGGTGTTGGTCTGCGGCACGTACGCTTCGGGCTGGTAGTAATCGTAGTAGGAGACGAAGTAGCCCACCGCGTTCTCCGGGAAGTAGCTCTTGAACTCGCCGTAGAGCTGCGCGGCGAGGGTCTTGTTGTGGGAGATGACCAGCGTGGGGCGGCCGTGCGCGGCGATCACGTTGGCCATGGTGAAGGTCTTGCCCGACCCGGTGACGCCGAGCAGGACCTGGCGCTTGTCCCCCCGCTGGATCCCCTCGGTCAGCTCGGCGATCGCGCGGGGCTGGTCGCCGCGCGGCGGATAGGGAGAGTGGAGCTTGAACGACGCGGGGGGCTCGTCCCGCGTCAGGAGGGCCCGCGGGCGTCCCGGCACGGGGCGCTCGGCGCCGCCGCTCAGCCCGCCCTGGGTCACGACCGGGTCCGGAGCCTGTACGTGAGGACGAACGGCTTCTCGGGCACGCAGCGCGCCACGAACTCGAAGGTGGTCGCGTCCTTCTTCTTCGCCGGGGCGCTCGACTCCACGATCTCCCAGTCGCCGTAAGCGTGCTCCACCACCGTCACCTCCACGGCCTCCGCCTTGTGGTTTCTCAACGTGATCTCGTACGAGGTCTCGACCAGCCGAGGCGTGACCTGCTTCATGTCCATCTGCTTTCGCTCGGCGCCGATGTCGAACGCGCCCCCCACCGAGACCCGGACCGTCTCGTTCTTGGGCGTGTGCTCGATCCGATCCTCGCCCGCCAGCTCCAGCGACTCGTCCTTGTCCCGCTGGAAGACCCGGACCACACCCGCGGGGAGCGGCATCCCGAGCCCCGAAGCGGCCGCGTTCTCGAATTCGACCGTGACCATCACCTGCTTCGGATCCCTCTGCCCGTCGTAGGTGAATTTCTTGGCCGACTTGATCCCGTCCGCCTGGAGCAGTCCGAGCTGCTTCACCTCGTTGTTGGAGAGGGTGGCCTTGAGCGGCACCTCGTAGAGGTGGTACTCGAAGAACCCGCGCTCCTCCATTTTCACCATCGATTCGGCCGCCATGCCGCGCGAGAACTCGGGCATCGGCCGCATCGGCGGTGGCGCGCGGTGGATCGAGCCGGCGACGAGCTTGATCTTGGCGTCGTCATAAGTCGCGCCCGAGCGGTTCTCGACCGAGGCCCAGCCCTGAAGGTCGAGGCTCGTGCCAGCCTCGTTGATGACCGCCACGTACTCGGCGTGCCAGTCCATGCCGCCGGTCATGTACGAGACCTCGAGCGGCTGCTCGCCCGCCGCGCTCGAGTTGAGCTTCCAGACCAGGTCGGCCGGGTGATCAACCCCTTCGGCAGTTCCTTGAGCCCCACCTGACGCACCTCGGCCCGGTTCAAGAGCGTGAGGCCGCCGCCCGCGTCCTGGACCACCAGCGACGACGGGTCGTAGGACATCAACGTTCCCCGCTTGATCTGGTCGTCCTTGGTCGCCACGTCGACCGGCTGGTCGAGATAGCGTTCCAAGAGCTTCTCGGTGCTCACGAGGTCGAAGCGATAGTCCTGGGTGATGACCTCGATCGTCGATTTCCCGAGCGGGCGGAGGTGGACCGAAGTCGGATCGATGAGCGACGCCACGTCCGTGAACCGAAGCTCCGAAATGCCGCTCGCGAGCGTGAACCGGCGGCGATCTTTCACGACGCCGAGATTCTCGTTGTAGACGGTGACCGCGACGTCGCGGTCCCCCGCGGCGGCCTGCGAGGAGCCGGCGGCCGGCTTGCCGGCGCTCTTTCCCTGAGACCACGCCGCCGGGGCGGCGCCCACCAGAACCAACGCGACCGCGACCCCCACCATTCGCTTCATCGCTTCAGCACCTCCAGGTTCCGCTCGAGCTTTTCCTTGGTGGTTCCGAGCGTCTCGAACTTCTCCCGCTCCCGGTCCACCACTTCCGTCTTTGCCTTGCCGAGAAAATCGTCGTTCTGGAGCTTTCGCCTGGTGATGTCGAACTCGCGGAGCACTCGCTCGTACTCTTTCTGGAGCCGCTTCAGCTCCACGTCGAGGTCGATGAGCCCCTCCAGCGGGAGGAAGATCTCGTGGTTTCGGACCACGGCGGAGGCCGCGACGGCCGGCTTTTGCACCTTGGCCCCCACGTCGAGCGACTCCCCGCGCCCCAGAAGCAGGATCAGGTCGCGCTGGTCATTCAGCACGTCGGCTTCGTGCCCCTCCGCGCGGATCAGGATCGCGGCCTTCCGAGCCGGGGCGATGTTCATCTCGGAGCGGAGATTCCGGATCGCGCCCACCACTTCCTTGAGAAGCGCGATCTTCCCCTCGGCAGCAGGGTGGGCCGCGCCGCGGGGCGGCGTCGGCCACTCGGCGACGCAAACGTCCCCCTTTGTCCCGGGGAGCGCGTGCCACAGCTCCTCGGTGATATAGGGCATGAACGGGTGCAGGAGCCTCAGCACCGTGCTGAACACCTGGTGGATGGTGTACCGCACCGCGGCCGCATCGGGGCCGTTCGTGCCCGCGTAGAGCCTGGGCTTGGCCATCTCGAGATACCAATCGCAGAGCTCGCGCCAGGTGAAGTCGTAGATGTCCTTGGCCGCGTCCCCGATTCGATAGGTCCGGAGGTTACGGGTCACCGAGCGGACCGTGGCCGCGACCGTGCTCAGGATCCAGAGGTCGGCGTCGGTCAGCGCGGGCCGCGCCCCCGTCTCGTCGGGCTCATAATCTTGAAGATACGGCTGGACCAGCCGGAACGCGTTCCAGAGCTTGTTGGCAAAGTGGCGTCCAATATCGACCTTCTCGTCCGAGAACCCGTGGATGTCCGCCCCCTGCGGCGAGAGGAGTACGAGCGTCATCCGGAGCGAGTCGGCGCCGAAGCGGTCCATCAGCTCGATCGGGTCGGAGGAGTTTCCCAGCGACTTGGAGAGCTTCCGTCCCTCTGGATCGCGCACGATGCCGTGGAGATAGACCTGGCCGAAGGGGGTCCTCCCCATGAACTCGTATCCGGCCATCACCATGCGCGCGACCCAGAAGAAGATGATGTCGGGGCCGGTCACCAGGACGGTCGACGGATAGAAGCGCTTGAGATCGGGCGTCTCTTCCGGCCATCCCAAGGTGGAGAAGGGCCAGAGCCACGATGAGAACCAGGTGTCGAGAACGTCCTCGTCCTGCTTCAGCGAGGTGCCCTTGCACTTCGGGCAAGCGCTGGGCGTCTCCACCTCGACGATCTGCTCGCCGCAGCTGCCGCAGGTCCAGACCGGGATCCGGTGTCCCCACCAGAGCTGGCGCGAGATGCACCAGTCGCGGATCCCCTCGAGCCACCGGAGATAAACCTTCTCCCAACGGCGCGGCAGAATGATCAGCTCGCCCTTCTCCACCGCGGCGTAGGCAGGCTCGGCCAGCGGCTTCATCTTCACGAACCACTGGAGCGAAAGGTAAGGCTCCACCACCGTGTCGCAGCGGTCGCAGTGGCCCACCGAGTGCTTGTGCGGCTCCACCCGCTGCAGAAGGCCGCGGTCTTGGAGCGCTTCCACGATCCGCGCGCGCGCCTCCTCGCGGGAGAGCCCCTTGAAGTCGCCCGCGTTCTCGTTCATCACCGCGCTGGTATCCATCACGGTGATCGGGGTGAGCCCATGGCGCTGCCCCAATTCGAAGTCATTGGGGTCGTGGGCCGGCGTGACCTTGACCGCGCCGGTCCCGAACTTGGGGTCCACCGTATCGTCCAGGATGATCGGCATCTCCCGCCTCAGGAAGGGGAGGATCGCCGTCTTCCCGTGGAGCGGCGCGTAGCGCTTGTCCTTGGGGTGAACCGCCACCGCCACGTCGCCCAGCATCGTCTCGGGACGCGTGGTCGCGACGGTGACCTTCCGCTTGGAGTCCTTGATCGGATACTGGATGTAGTAAAGCTTGCCGTCCGTCTCGACGTGGTTCACTTCCTCGTCGGAGAGCGCCGTGTGACAGCGCGGGCACCAGTTGATGATCCGGTTCCCCTGGTAGACGAGGCCCTTCTTGTAGAGGCGCACGAACACCTCGCGCACCGCCCGCGAGAGCCCCTCGTCCATGGTGAACCGCTCGCGCGACCAATCGACCGAATCGCCGAGGCGCTTCATCTGCTCGGTGATCCGGGCGTGGTAGTGCTCCTTCCACTTCCAGACCTCCGCGATGAACGCCTCGCGACCGAGGTCGAAGCGGGTCTTGCCCTGCTCGGCGAGGCGCTTCTCCACCACGTTCTGGGTCGCGATGCCGGCGTGGTCGGTCCCCGGGAGCCATAGGGTCGGCACGCCGCTCATCCGCTGCCAGCGGATCAGCAGATCCTGGATCGTGTGGTCAAACGCGTGACCGAAGTGGAGACTGCCCGTGACGTTGGGCGGGGGAATCACGATCACGAACGGGGCCTCCGGCCCCTCGCTCGGGCGAAAGTGCCCCTGCTCCACCCAGTGGGCGTACCAACGGCCCTCCACTTGGGTCGGCTCGTAGGACTTGGATAGCTCGGTCTGGGTCATTGTAGGTTGGGATGTACCTCTGAAATTTCGCAACACGACGGTCCCGGAAGGCGCGCCTAAGTGCCGCGTTTTCAAGAGAGTCAGCTACGGTACCACAGGCCCGCCGGAAGGGTCAAATTGCCCGCCCTCCCCAGGATGCCGGCCCTCCCCCCTCTTCCAACCGGCCTCAAGGAAATGGGCGAACCTGCCGATAAATAAAGAGATGAAGGTGCTCGTATCCATACTTTGCTGCGTCCTCTTCGCGGCTTCCGCCGAGGCCCAGGTATTGGATGCCCGGCGACTGGGAATGGGAGGCGTGGCGACCAGCGACAACGGCTCGTCCAGCACCGCGAACGTCGCGTTCCGGGCGGTGCCCAAGGGGACGACGTGGGGCTCGATTCCGCTCCCGATCGGCGTGGTGCAATACCTGAACGACACCCCGACCTTCGATCCCGACGACCCCGACTTCAATGTCTTCAAGATCCTGGATCTCGCGGCCAATCCTCCGATGACCTGGGCGCTCAGCAAGCCCGACGCGGTCTCGGGCGACATCTCGATCTTCGTGGCCAAGGACTCGCTTCAGGTGGATTTGGCCGACGTCCAGAAGGCGATACCCCAAGAATCAGTCAAGTACGGCGGGGTCTTTCACCTCTTTGGGATTGGCAAGCAGTTCGGCCATTTCTTTGTCCAGTTCAACCCGCTCATCCACGTCCGGAACGAATTCGACCTGAGCGACCGGTTCCGGGCCGCGCTTCGGAACGCGGAGCCGTTCGCCGCCAACACCCGCTACGCGCTGGAGGATGACGGCATCGCGGAGGCAGCGCTCGCCTACCAGGCGGGCGCCGCGTTTCGCGCGCTGCACGCCGCGGCCCCGGCCGAAAGCGCGGGCGCCGATCCGCGCCGGAGCGGTACCACCGCCCTCTACGTGGGCGCCGGACCGAAATACCTGATGGGCCTCGCCTACGGGCAGATCAACTCGGACGGCGGCGTCACCACGGCCGACACCCTCTTCGGGAGCAGCAATCCGGTCGCGGTCGATCTCACGGGCCATACGCGCCACGCCGCCGTCGGCAGCCAGAGCGGCATGGGTCACGGCTACGGAGCCGACCTGGGTACGGTCCTCTTCTGGCGGAACTTCGAGCTGGGGCTGGGCGTCAGCGACGTCGGGAGCCGCATCCACTGGTCGACCACCCGAAATCTCCTCGCCTACGACGATTCGCTGAACGAGTTCACGACCGTGAAGGAGGCCAAGGGCGAGGGTTTCTGGTCGACGATCCCCTACACCGCGACGCTCAACGTCGCGAAGCGGATGGGACCGTCGACGATCGCCGCCGACGTGGTGAAGAACGAGCTCTACACCGGCATCCACGTGGGGGCCGAGAGATGGTTCGGCCCGCTCGCGGTCCGGGGCGGCGCCTACCTGGATTCCAACAGCCGCTGGCAATACACGGGCGGCGCCGGGTACCGGTTCGGCGGCATCGGCCTCGATTGGGCACTGGGGACGAATCAGCGGAACGTGGAGGAAGCGCGGGCCCTGGAGCTCTGCACTTCCCTCACGATCTACTAGGAGGCTCGATGCGTCGCGCGGCGGCACTCCTTCTCGTCCTTCCCCTTCTTCTGGGAGGGTGCGGCGATCGCAGCCTCATCCTCACGGTCGACGTCCTGAGCTTCCTCGACCCGGGCGACGTTTCCCAGAGCTACGCGGTGCCGGGCGGCGTGCCCGCGACCTCGATCGACCTGGCGAGCCAGAACGTGAACCTTCTCCCCGGCGTCCAGGACGTGACGGAGATCGCCACCGCGACGCTCCACCTGGAAGCCTCCTTCGACAACACCACCGGAACCGCCGCGGACACGCTCCTGATCTACATCGCGTCGGCCGATTCGACCGATCCGTTCAGCACGACGCCGATCGCGAGCGTGCCGGTGGCCCTCACTCCGGGCAACGTCACCAACGTGAGCACCGACGTGACCTCCGCGGCCCTCGCCGCGGCGCTGGTCCAGGAATCGGCCCGGATCGGGGTTCGGCTCACCTTTGACAGCACCTCCACGCCGCCGCTCCAACAGGTGTCCGGCACCGAGACGTTGACGGTGATCCGAGCCACCGTCATCACGAAGAAGAGCCTCTAGCCCCAGTCTCGCGCCTCCCGCCCCCGACCCGCGCCGGTCTCGCCCCGGCTCCGGGGCAAACGCGCTTGTCAGGCGGCGGGCGCCCCCCTATGATTTTCGAGCGCCGCCGCGGCGCTCCCATGACCCCCCATTCCTCGCCGTCCCCGGACGCCCTCTTGAATCGCGACGCCGCGCTCGCGCTCCTCCACGAGCACACGGAGGGGCCGGGCCTGCGCAAGCACGCCTACGCGGTGGAAGCGGCCATGCGCGCGTACGCCCGGAAGCACGGCGCGGACGCGGAGCTTTGGGGGGTCACCGGGCTCCTCCACGACTTCGACTACGAAAAGCACCCGACCAAGCAGGAGCACCCCTTCGTGGGCTGCCGCATCCTCGAGGAGCGCGGGTACCCCAAGGAGATGATCGAGGCGATTCTGGGACACGCCGCCTACTCGGGCATCCCTCGACTCTCGCCGATGGCCCGCGCGCTCTTCGCGAGCGACGAGCTGTGCGGCTTGATCACCGCCACCGCCCTGGTGCAGCCCGGGAAGACGCTCGCGGAGGTGACCGCGGATTCCGTCCTGCGAAAGATGCGGAAGAAGGAATTCGCGCGGTCGGTGAACCGCGACGAGATCGCGCAGGGCGCCGCCGAGCTGGGCGTCCCGCTCGAGGAACATGTCGCGTTCGTGCTGACCGCGCTCCAGCGCGAGGCGGGAGCGCTGGGACTGTGAGCCAGACACGAAGGCGACGCCCGCGCCTGTCTGCCCCCGACATCGCCGCGTTCCGGAAATTCCTCCGCTCGATTGGCATCGATCCGCGGCGCGACCCCGTCTATGCCGCCACCGCCGAGCTGGCCGCCGATTTGCTCGTCCAGCGCACCGTGGGGCTTCGGGAGAAGGTCCGGCCGATCGCGACGGTCGGCTACCGCGGGCGCCGGGGCGAAACGGTCGCCGTGGAGGAGATCCCGATCTATGGCCTCTGCCCTCACCATCTGGTCCCTTACTTTGGCGAGGCGCGGGTCTCGTACGTGCCGCGGCAGAAGGTCGGCGGCCCCGGGGCGATTGCCCGCTTGGTGCGGGACCTCACCCTCCTGCCGCGCATTCAAGAGGAATTGACCCAGGCGCTCGCGGACCACTTGGCGCGGGCGCTCAAGCCCCGCTCACTCGAGGTCGTCGTCCGGGCACGCCACCTCTGCGCCGAGATGCGCGGGGTGGAGCAGAAAGTCCAATTCGTAACCGAAGCGCGACGCTGAACGGTGCCTTCGGTCTCGGTCATCCTCCCCACGCGAAACCGCCCCGACTTTCTTCTGGAGGCGCTCCAATCCGTGGCGCGCCAGAGCCACTCCGAGATCGAGCTGGTCTTGGTCCGGGACGGGGGCGCGCCGCTGGACGAAGCGGCTCGGGGGGTCCTCGAGAAGCTCGAGTTTCCGCACCTCCTGGTGGAGCGGGACGACCCCCCCGAGGGTTTGGCTCAGGCGCGCGACAACGGAATCGCCGCGGCGCGCGCCGACTCGTTCGCATTTCTCGACGACGACGACCTCTGGGATCCGGGGCACGTCCGGCAGCTCGCCGACGCGCTCGACCGGGACCCCGATGCGTGGGTCGTCTACTCCGACGCGAGGATCGTGGAGGAGGCGACCGAGGAGAAACGCGTGCTCGGCGTCGATTTCGACCTCGCACGATTTGGGCGTGACAGCTTCATCCCGCCCAGCTCCTTCGCGGCCCGGCGGGCGGCGTTCGAGCGATTCGGGCTCTTCGATCCCAAGATGGTCTACTCCGAAGACTGGGACTGGCTCCTGAGGGTGGCCCGCGGCGGCGGGAAGATCGCTCGGGTTCGCGGGGTCTCGGCGACGATCCGGATCCACTCCGGAGGGTTGAGCGCCCTCGTCCCGGAGCGACTCGCCGAGCGGCAGCGATTCTTGGACGAGCTTTCCCGGCGCCACAGGGTGGGGCCAATCGAGCCGAAGACGTTTTGGGAGGTGGCGGGAGAACTATGCCCCGACGGCAGCGCGTCGAAGCGCTGATCATCGGCGCCGGCGTCGCGGGTCTCTCCGCGGCGCTCTGGCTCCGCGACTTCGGCGTGGATTATCTCGTCCTGGAAGAATCCCTCCAGCCGGGCGGGCAGCTCCACGACATCCACGCACCGGTTCTCAACTACCTCATGGGCTTCGGCTGGCAGGGGGAGCGGATCGCCCGCGGCATTCTGGACGACGCCCGCGCGGCCGAGCTGCGGGTGCTCGTTGGCGGCCCCGTCACGCGGATCGGCGTGCGCTCGCGGATGGTGGAGCGCGGGGCCGAGCGCTACCACGCGCGCGCTCTCTTGATCGCGACCGGGTTGCGGCGGCGGACGCTCGGCATCCCCGGTGAGGCGAAGCTCTTGGGCCGAGGTGTCAGCGTCTCGGCGAATGAGGACCGGACCACGTATGCCGGGCGCCCTGTGGTGGTCGTGGGCGGCGGGACCGCGGCGGTGGAGGATGCCCTGCTCTGCTCCGAGGTTGGCTCTCCCGTGACGCTGCTCCATCGCACCGGCCGGTTCCGGGCGCGGCGGGATTTTCTGCGGCGGGCGCTCAAAGATCCCAACATTCGGATCGTGCGGAACGCTCGGGTGCAGAGAATTCTCGGAGAGGATCGCGTCGAGGGGATCGAGTACCGCGTGGGCGCCTCCGGGAAGGCGCGCGTCGTGAAGCTGGACGCCGTCTTCATCCGGGTCGGATGGCAGCCGCGGACGGACCTATTGCGGGGACAGCTCCGGCTCGATCGCTCGGGATATATCCGCGCCGGTTTGGGCGGCGCCACCAGCGTGGCCGGGGTCTACGCCGCGGGAGACGTCTGCTCTCCCGAGTGGCCCTCCATCGCGAATGCCGCGGGCCAGGGAGCCACCGCGGCGTGGGAGATCACGCGTAGGTTGGGGAAGGTGGGGTGACCCTGACCCCTTCTCAATCGCGGTCTTGAGATGATTCCTCTAGTACCGCGACCCATGGAATCCACCAAACAGGAGTGCGGCGATGAAACCGCCTATGGCGAACTCCCCGCCGAGCTTCACGCCAACATGCCACGCAATTTCGTCTCTGTGCACCGGATACCAGTTATCGTCGATCGCGTGCCAGACATACTGATCGAATGACACCGTTTCAGCCTGACCGGTGACCACAAGAATATCAGCAAAGCTCACTGCCAATTCGCCGACGAACCCTACGGCGTCATCCGTCGAATAGAAAATGCTCCGCTCGGTGAGAACCACGCCAGGTGCCGCATCGACAGCGATCGATGGAGTCAGCCAGCGTCGGACCCGCGCCTTCACGCCCATACGCGCGTAGTCATCGTCACCTGAATAGAAGGTACTAAATCCTAACCCGTACCTCCTGCTCAGATTCTTCATTGCACCTAGCTCCACCGTGGCGGTGGGGGGCAGGTTCTCAAAACCTCTAGGATCCCTGCCCGCCGGAACCAGCACACCGAATTGGATAATCGGAAAGACCTCTCGCATCGGCAGCGGACTGCCGCGAAGCGACGGGACGTTGTATCGAGTCTTCTGGTAGCGGACACTTAGAGGGGCGTCGCCTAACATCTTCTTCTGTTCGAGGACATCCGCGGTCCGATCGCGCCCTTCGGAGTCCCGGATCCAGCGGATTCTCTGATAGGCGAGGTACTCCGTTGTACCGTCGACGTGGGTCGCTTTGACGAATCCCAGCGACCACGGCTCCAGTCGCACGACTGTGAGAGTGCCTGCCTCCTCGACTTGCACGGAATATTCCGCGGCGACCGCCGAGGGCGCCGCGGCAAGCGTCCCCAAGGCGATCGTGAGGAGCAAGAAGCAGGGTCTCGTGGCACCTCCGTCCCTCGGGAGCGCGGCGCCGTCCCTGGGCAGGCCAGGGAGGGGGGCTCCCGCACCTGGTGCCTACACCGCTGGCATACCAGATTCTCCGGGGGGACCGAAAGGTCCAGGGGTCAGCTACTGCAAGTACCGGAAGCTTCCGGCTTCTTCGACCAGGGCGCCGACGACAAGAAACGAGAGCAACATGGCGGGAACGCTGAGCTCGCCGCCGAATTTGGCGCCGAGTCTAAAACCCACTGAGCGCGGCGATGGCGAACAGGGCGAGACCAAACGTGGCCGCGGCGCCGACCGCCGAGCCCAGATGCCCGCCAACCCGCCAGTCAACTTCCGACGCACTTGGACCCTCCGGGTTGCCAGGCAACAAAGCGTGATACCGGACCTGCTCCATCTCTAGCGTCACGCCGAACAGGCCGCCCGCCTGGAGGCCGAGGCTTGCGATGGGCGCCGGGAACTCAAAGTCATGCGCGTCATTCCCGTTCCCGACAACGACCAGCCCCGCGGTTCCGTCCAACCCAAGCGAGTGCGAAATCCAACGGCGGTACCGTGCCCGAACTCCGAACCTCTGCGATCCGGAGGTTCCGATGCCGACGGCGCTGAAGCCGACGGCATTCTTCGCCGACAGATTCCGCATGTACCCCAAATCAAGAGATCCAACTCCGTTCTTGTCCGCGGAGGTTGAGTAAGTGCTCTTGTCGAGCGGATAGGCATACCCAAAGTCAAATACGAAGTACGACCGGCACTTGGGCAGCGGCTGGGGCCGGAAGCAATGCACGTTCATCTTGGACGGGGCGACCGCGGTGGGCATCTCGCCGATGCTTGCCCGGTCGCGAAGGACGTGTTTCGTCAATTCGGTCCCGGCATCATCCGTGATGGATTTGATCCTGTGATCCGAGAGGAACAGCATCGTTCCGTCCGCCTTCCATGCGCGGACATAATCCTGGGGCCATGGCTCGACGCGCGCGGCCGCGACGGACGTGCTGTCGTGAAGGAGGATTGTGAACGTCGGCGCCGCCGCACATGGAGCGGCAACGACGAGGGCTGCGAGGAGCGGGCCCGCGAGTCGGGGTCGCAGCCGGGCGCCGTTCAATAGGACGGCCCCCGTGATCGCTCTAAACGCGCTCGACAAAGCTCCCATCGCGGGTGTCGATCTTGACGCGATCCCCAATCGACATGTGTTGCGGAACCTTGGTCATGAGGCCCGTATTCATCTTGGCCGACTTGGGAGAGGAGGTGACGGTGGCGCCCTTCATGACGGGGTCGGTTTCGACGATTTCCAGCTCCACGAACATCGGGAGATCCACGCCGACCGGTTTCCCCTCGAAGTAGGACATCTCGACGGTCATGCCGTCGACCAGATAGTTCACCGCGTCGCCCAGATGATCCGCGGGGACGTTCACCATCTCGTAGTTGTCCGTGTTCATGAACGTGAACTCGTCGCCAGAGCGATAGAGGTATTGGAGTGGGTGGTGGTCCAGCTCGGCGCGGTCCACCTTATCCTCGGAGCGGAACCGGTGCTCCGCCTGGGAGCCCGTCACCAGATTGACCATCTTGGCGTGGACCATCCCCCGCCAGTTTCCAGGGGTTACGTGGAGCACGTTGGTCACCCGGTGGGGCTGGCCCTTGTGCAAAATGACCATCCCAACCTTGACTTGAGTCGCCGCGATCACGGAAATGTCTCCTCGTACTTGGGATTTCGTTGCGAGCCGATTATTATACCCGACCGTCGTATAGGAGACAACCCGGCGTGAGCTTGAGCTTTCTGCTTCGCGGCATCCTTATCGGCTTCTCCATCGCGGCCCCGGTCGGGCCGATCGGGGTGCTCTGCATCCGACGCACCCTGGCGGATGGCCGCGCGGCGGGGCTCGCCACCGGCCTTGGAGCCGCCTCGGCCGACGCGATCTACGGATGCCTCGCTGCCTTCGGCCTCACCGCGCTCACCGACGTGCTGGTGGGCGCACAGGCATGGATCCGCGTGATCGGCGGGGCCTTCCTGCTCTATCTCGGGGTTCGGACGTTCATCGCCCGGCCGGGCAAGAAGGCCGCCGTGGCCCGCGGCACCGGGCTTTTCAACGCCTATGCTTCCACGTTCGTGCTCACGCTGACCAATCCGATGACGATCCTCTCCTTCGTCGCGGTGTTCGCGGCACTCGGGCTTGGCACCGCGCATCCGGAGCCGGCCGTCGCGGCGACGCTTGTCCTCGGCGTCTTTACCGGCTCGGCGCTCTGGTGGCTCACGCTCAGCGGCGCCGTCAGCCTGCTCCGCTCGCGCTTCGATTCCGGTCGGCTGATCTGGGTGAACCGGATCTCAGGCGCGATCATCGCCGCGTTCGGGATCGCGGCCGTGTTGAGTTTGGTGGTGCGCTAGCGGCCGGGGGCGTCGCGGAGGCTTCGCCTGTAGCCGAAAACGATCAGCCCTGACACCAAGTCGACGAGGGCGACCGCGATGGCGAATGGGCCGAACGTCGATGTCGCGTATCCGGCCGTCATGGCCGCCGCGAAACCGAGCTTCTCAAGGCCGGCCCAGAACAAGATCACGCGGCCGTGCGCCGGACTCAAGAGCGCCTGCGACAGGAGCCCCCCGAACAGGAGCACAAGCAATCCGACGGCCCTTAGGAAAAATTGCCCCACGCCGTCCGTGCCGGCCGCGAGCAACCCGAGAAGCAATCTCGGCGCGAGCAGGGCGCCCAAGCCGATCAGGATCGTCAGGGCGGCGACGGCAATGACGGAGTAGCGTAGCCACCCCGAATCACCAGTGCCGTCTCGCGGACCGATCTCGCTGCTCAATCGGTGTCGTGCTCCGCCGCGGGCGTGCCGGTCGAGTGCGGCGTCTGCACCCGCCCTGCCCCGTGGACGAAGACGAGCTTTCCGCCCAGGTGCCCATTCCATAGCACGAGGCCGGCCGCGGCGACAGCGACGATCGAGGAGATCCAAACGCCCCGCTTCCGCACATGGGTCGCCCAGCTCAAGAGACAGGCGAGGCCGACCAAACCCAGCGCCCAGAGGCCCGTCTCCTCGTGCTGGTCGATGGCGGCTTCGGGCACGCCGATCGCCTCGGCCCGGTCCTCCGCCGACTTGCCGCTGAAATAAGCGCCTGCGGCCCCGAGCAGCGCCAACGACAGGAGAATCGGCGCGAACCAGCGAAGCCAGTCCTTGCGGAGCATCGAGTAGGCAATCGCGCCGAGCGCGCCCACCACGGTCAGCGCGATCGGGAAGTGAACGATCGCAGGATGAAGCTCGAGCCCGCCGATCAACAAGGTATCCTCCTCTGGAAGCGCCCCACTGGCCCGCGCGCCTGTCTCAAACTCCGTACGCCCGTCTGAGAATCGTCATGGTGTGCACGACCTCCCGCTTCACCCCGTTCGCGATCTGGATGTTGCAGGTGCCGCAGCCGGTGAGGATCGCCTCGGCCTTGGTTCGGTCGATCTCCTGGAAGAGTTTATCGCCGATCTCCATCGCGCGGTCATAGTTCTCGGCCTTCATGCCATAGGTCCCCGCGATCCCGCAGCAGGAGTCCTCGATCGGCCGGACCTCTACGCCCGGAACGAGCTTCAAGAGTCGGATCGGCTCCTCGGTGATCCCCTGCGCCACCGAGTGGCAGGCATTGTGATAGACGACCGAGATCGGCACCGGCTTGAAATCGGTGCGCATCTCGCCCTTCTGGTAGAGACGCCAGAGGTACTGGTGGACGTCAATCGTGTGGTCGGCCAGTCGCCTCGCGTCGTCGGTCCCCAAAATCCTCGGATAGTCCTCGATCAGGGCCAGGCCGCACGACGGCGCGCTCGCCACGACGGTATATCCGCGATCGACCAGCGGAAGAAGGACGCGCAGATTTCGCTCTGCGTCGGCGCGCACCGAGCGCTCGGCCCCCATCGTGATGAGCGCGATGCCGCAGCAGTGCTGCTCGGGCACCACAACCTCGATCCCGTTCGCTTCGAGCACCTTCACGGTTCCTGTCGCTTCTCCCTCGGGATCGTGGAAGCGCGCGAAGCAGCCGGCGAAATAGGCCACCTTCTTGGTGATGGGGACGTCGCGCGGCGGAATGGGGCCGAGGCGCGCGTGGCCGCCCTGCGCGGCGTGACCTCCGTGCGGCGGTTGCCCTCCCTGCGCGGCGTGGCCCGCGTGCGATTCGGCCCCCACCGCCGACGCACCGGACGGCGCCGCCGGGGTGAGCGGTAGCGCGAGGGCTCGCTTCGATCCCTGATCGCCGGTCCCGAACGAGCGACGAAACCGCGGAAGGTCGAGCTGCCCCGCGACGCCGCCGAGCGTTTCCCGGGCGACGCGCTCGATGGGATTTCCGATCGCCAGATTCGCCAAGGCTGCGAGCCCAGGGGCGCCGCCGGCCAGGCTCCCCACCCGCTCGGCGCGGCCCAAGACCCAATTGCGGAGCGGCATCCCCCGCGCTTCCACGAACTCCCGCCGCGCCGCAATCGCGAGCCCGGGGATGTCGACCTGGCTTGGGCACTCGGTGAGGCAGAGCTTGCAGTTGAAACAGGAGTCCATGACCTCCTTGAACGGCTTCTCCTTCAAGAGATCCCGGGAAAGCTCTCCGCGAATCACCTCGAGCAGCAGCACCGACTTCGCGCGCGCGGTGTGGGGCTCGCGCAGCGTGGTGCTCCCCACCGGGCAATAGTCGCGGCAGGTGCCGCAGCCGTGGCAGAGCTCGATCATCGCGCGGTGGTCGGGCTCGTCGAAGACCGTCCCTGTCGGGACGAAGGTGTTCGTGAACCTCAGGTATTTCTCGGGGAACGTCGTCTCGCCCGAAATCACGTTTCCCGGATTCAAGATTCCATCCGGATCGAGGATGCGCTTCACCGCCTCCATGACCGGGTAGGAGTTCGGGTACTGGCGCCGTAGATAGGGCGCCCGAAGAACGCCGTCCCCGTGCTCGCCGGTGATGGTGCCACCCAGCCGCCAGGTCAGCTCGAATGCCTCCTCCGCCATCGAGGCCATCCGCGCCGCGAAGGTGCCCTCGTGCGGGTCCATCAACGGCATGACGTGGACGTTTCCATTCCCGGCGTGCCCGAAAATCACGTAGCGGGTCCGGTGCTTGGCGAAGATGGCCCTCAGTCCTTCGATGTAGTCGCCGAGCCGCTCCGCGGGGACCGCGGTGTCGTCGATGAAGTTCATCGGCTTCTCGATGGGAGACGCGCGGTAGACCAGAGGCAGCGCGGCGCGTCGGACGGCCCAGAGCGCGGTGCGCTCGTCGTTCGTGCGCGCGGCCCGGTAGTCGATGACCTTCCCCCGCCGCGGCGCGACCCACTCCTCCAGGGCGGCGAGCCCCGTCCGCGCTTCCTCGTCGGTCTCTCCCTCGAATTCGACCAAGATTCCGGCCACAAATTTCTCTGGAACGAGGTCGCGGAGGTCGGGACGGTGCTCCCGGACGAAGGCGAGGAAGGTGTAGTCCATCGCCTCCACCGCGGAGGCGCCGAGACGGCGGGCCTCGAGCACCGCCTCGCTCGCCTCCATCCACCCGGCGAAGTAGAGGAGCGCCACCGCGGTCGACCGCGGCTTGGGCACGAGGCGCATGGTGACCTCGGTCACAATGCCCAGCGTTCCCTCCGAGCCCACCAAGAGGCGAATCGGATCGAAGCGGGGCGCGATGGAGGAGATGGAATCGCCAGGATTCCACGCGCCCCAGAGGTCGAATCCGGCCGAGTTCTTGTTCGCCTTCGGCCGCTCGGGGACGAACGTCGAGGCGCTGCGGCGGAGGAGCTCCGTCAGCTCGCGCTCCGCCCGCTCCCACGTCGGGCCGCCCGCCGCGCCCTCTTCCGAGAAGCGCGCCGTCGCCCCGTCGTGCAAGACCACCGAGAGCGCAGCCACGTGGTCCTTGGTCGCGCCGTGGCGAAGCGTGTGCGCCCCGGCGGCGTTCGTCCCCACGTTTCCCCCGATCGTGCAGAAGTCGCCGCTCGAGGGATCGGGACCGAGCCTAAGCCCGTGCGGGGCCACCGCGCGCTGGACGCGGGTGTGGATCGCGCCGGGCTCCACGCGCACCCAGCGGCGGGCCGGATCGATCTCCAGGACGCGGTGCATGTGGGTGGAGAAGTCGAGGATGATGCCGGGGCCGAGGGCCTGCCCCGCCAGGCTCGATCCTCCGCCGCGGGGCGTGACCGGAATCCCGTTGGCGTGCGCGTACTGCAGCGTCCGCGCCACGTCGTCCGCCGCGCGCGGAGAGACGACCGCCGATCGGTTTCCGCCGGAAAATGCAGGCCGCCGTGGAAAATAGCGCGAGCGTGATCGGGTCGGTCCGAACCTCGCCTTGGAGGAGCGGGCCAAGATCACGCTCGATGGTGCTCGGACGCGGGTCCATCAGTTCCCCCGCCCGGGAGACGCCTCAGTGGCGCTCGAGGAGCATCCGGTCGTAGAGGAGCGCGGCGATCGCGCCGCCCAGCATCGGTCCGACCCAGTACACCCATTGGTCCTGCCAGTGTCCCGCGAGAAGCGCCGGGCCGAACGCGCGGGCCGGATTGAACGAGGCGCCCGTGAGGGATCCGCCCGCGAGTATGTTTCCGACCAGCGTGAGACCGATCGCGAGCCCTGCGAACCCCTTGGGGGCGCGCGGATCGACCGCGGTGCCGAAGATCACGATGACGAGCATGAAGGCCATGATTCCTTCGAGGCACATCGCCGCGATCGGGCTCACGCCCGCGGCGATGGCCGGAGCGCCGAGGGCCGCTTCAGTCGGTCCGTGATACGCCCTCAACAGCACCCACGCGCCGATGCACGCGCCAGCCAGCTGCGCGATCCAGTACGAGATGGCACCGCCGAAACGAATTCGCTTTGTCACCAGCATTCCGAACGTCACCGACGGATTGAAATGGCCGCCGGAGATGTGGCCAAACGCGTAGACGCCGACCAGGATCGCCATCCCGTGCGCCACCGCGATGCCGGTGATTCCCACCGCTTGGGTCGCCTGGTGCTGGAGAATCGCTCCTGCGCCGAAAAACACGAGCGCGAAGGTCCCGATCATCTCGGCCAAAAATTTCTTCGCCTCCTGGCTCATCCGCCCTCCCTGGTCTCGCCGCGAGCGGCGCCCGCAGACCTAGAACGTCGCCACCGTCTTCTTGTCCAGCCGCTTCGTCAGCTCGGTCAATAGCCGCACCGCCTGGTCGTAGTCCTTCCGATCCATGATCGTCGAATGGCTGTGGATGTATCGCGTCGGGATGAAAATCACCAACGACGGCACGCCGGTGTCGTAGACGTGGAAGCGCCCTGCGTCGGTGCCGCCGCGCTCCACCGTTCCCAGGTGGTAGGTGATCTTGTTCCGCTCGCAGACGTCGACCGCGAGGTCGCGGAGCGTTGCGGTTGGGGATCAGCGAGGCGTCGTAGACCAGGATCCCGACGCCGGCGCCGAGCTTCTCGTCGCCGTCTCCAATCGAGCCGGGCGTGTCGTGCGCGATCCCCACGTCCACCGCGATCGCGACGTGCGGCTTGATCGAGGCGACGCTGGTCTGCGCGCCGCGGAGCCCCACCTCTTCCATCGTGGTGGCCACGCCGTAGAACGTATTCGGGTGCTTGGCGAGCTTCAGCTTCCGGAGCGTGTCGACGACCAGCGCGCAGCCGACGCGGTTGTCCAGCGCCTTGGCGAGGTAGAGCCGGTCGTTGCCCATCACCGAGAACGGCGCGTCCGGCACGATCGGATCGCCGGCGCGGATGCCGAGCTTCTTCTTCACGTCGAAATACGTCGTGGCGCCGACGTCGATGAACATGTCCTTGATGTCGAGGACCTTCTTCCGCTCGTCCTCCTGCAGCTCGTGGGGCGGCTTGGATCCCACCACCCCCTGCACGTCGCCCTTCTTGGTGCGGATGATGACCTTCTGGGCGAGAACGACGTGGCCCCACCAGCCTCCCATCGGGAGAAACTTGATGAAGCCCTCCGGGGTGATCCCCTTCACCATGAAGCCGACCTCGTCCATGTGGCCGGCGACCATGACCCGGGGCTCATCCGAGGTGCCCTTTTTCTTGCAGATAATGCTTCCCAGCCCGTCCTGCGAGACTTCGCCCAGCCCCTTGAGATTCTTTCGCATCAGGCCGGCGATCTCGTCCTCGTGGCCCGGGGGGCCAAATCCCTCCGTCAATTCCTTGAGCAGCGTGTAGGTGGCGTCCATCCGGTTGGGCTCCTCGAAGAGTGCGTGCGATTTGGGCGGAAACGCGCGCCAGTATCCGCCCCGGCAGGCGTGGGTGTCAAGAACTTGCCCTCCTCTGGTAGACTCTCGCGCCTCATGGAATCACACGCGCGAAAAATCGAGATCATCGGCGCCCCGGTGGATCTTGGGCAGGGTCGCCGCGGGGTCGACATGGGCCCGTCGGCCATCCGCATCGCCGATCTGGAGCGTCACCTGGAAGCCTTGGGCCACACGGTCACCGATTTTGGAGACATCGACGTGATGATCCCCGAGACCTTGGAGGTGGGCGCGCCGGTGCTTCGGTATAAGCGGGCGATTCTCGCGGCCTGCGACGCGCTTCGGCGCGAGGTGGAGCGGAGCCTGGGCGAGGGAAAGATGCCGGTGGTCCTGGGGGGCGACCACTCGATCGCCATCGGCTCGCTGGCGGGCGTGAGCAACCACGTTCACCGGCAGGGCGGCGCCATCGGCGTGATCTGGTTCGACGCGCACGGCGATTCGAACACGCCCGAGACCACGCCGTCGGGGAACATCCACGGCATGTCGCTCGCCATCTCGATGGGGCTCGGCGACCCCGACCTCGCGGGTCTCGGGGGCCGGTCTCCCAAGATCGACCCGCGGCGCACCGTCCTGATCGGCGTGCGCGACCTGGATCCCGGCGAGCGCGAGATCTTGAAGAAGAGCGGGGCGAAGGTCTCGACCATCCGCGACGTGGACGAGCGCGGCATGCGCGACGTGGTGAACGAGGCGATCCAGATCGCCGGCGACGGGACGGCGGGAATCCACGTCTCCTTCGACCTCGACGTCGTGGACCCGGAAGATGCGCCCGGCGTGGGAACGGCCCTCTGGGGCGGGATTTCCTACCGCGAGGCCCACCTCGCGATGGAGATCCTGAGCGAGCGGGCGAACGTCGTCGCGCTCGACCTAGTGGAGGTCAACCCGGTTCTCGACACGCGAAACATGACCGGGATCCTCGCGGTGGAGCTGGCGCAGAGTCTCTTGGGGAAGCGGATCCTCTAGGGAATTTCGTCGCGACCCGGCCGAGGAAGGCCACCTCGGGCGGATCAGTTATTCCGCCGGAAGCGGATGCGGTGGTGGGCGCGCGGCGTGGTGGGGAATTCGTCCTCGCGCAGCACGCTGATCGTTCCGTCCACTTCCAGAATCGCGCTCCGCACCATCGAGACCGCCTCGACGCCGTGCTCCCGGAGCGCCCGGAGCAGGTCCTCCTCCGAGACCCCTTCCTTGGCCAGATTCTCCTTCAGCACGTTGCCGTGGCGGATAAGCAGGGTGGGCGTTCCCTCCACGAGCTTCGCGGCGCCGCGGCTCCTCCTCGAGATCGCGGCCACGACCCCGTTCAACGCGAACAGGGTCCCCGCGGCGATGAGGCCTCCGTAGACCGTGGTGTCAGGGCCGACCATCGCGTTCTGGACGGCGTTGGCGAGGAGGAGGAGGAGCAGGAGATCGAACGGGGTGAACTGCCCCACCTGACGCTTCCCCGTGAGGCGGAGCCCCACCAGAAGCATCAGGTAGATGACCGCGGTGCGGACAACAATGTCGAGGAACGGGTTCGAGAGCGCGAACCCCTGACCTCCCACCGCGCTACTTGGCGACGACGGTGATCGGCTCTTCCGCCCGGAGCGTGATCTTGCTTCCGGCCGGGACCTCCAGCTCGTGTCCTTTCGACGCCATCATCGCGCCGGTTCCGAGAACGGCGCCGCTAAAGGCTCCGATCACGGCGCCCTTCGTATCCTTCCCGATGATCTTGCCGAGGATCGCGCCGACGGCGGCGCTGCCGCCGATGACGAGCGCGTCCCGCTTGCCCGTCCCGCCGGCCGTCATCCCCTCGGCATTCGTCACCGTTGCATTGAGCGACTTCTCGCCATCCACGGTCTCGATCGACGTGAAGACGAGCTTCACCGTCGCGCGGTCTTCTTCGGCCCTGCGACTTGCTCGCGCGCTTGAGCTCGGCGATCTCTCCGCGGATCATGGCGCCTTGATTCGCGATGACGTACCCGTCGGGCGCGCTCAGCGGCTGGAGCAGCGTCCCTTCGATCTTGTCGCTGAGATTGGATGTCGCCGTGCTGACCGCGGTGGTCAACTCCACGTCGAACACCGCGCCCGGGGGCAGCGAGACGGTGCGCGTTTCGGCGGCGGGAACCGCGGGCGACGACTTGGACGCGCCGGACTTGGTCGTGGCCGACTTGGCCGCGGTCGGCTTCGCGACGGGCTTCGACTCCGGCGCGACCGGCACCGCGGCTTCCGGCGTGGTGGCTCCGGGCGTCGGGGTTTCCTGCGCGGTCGCGGGATTCTCCTCCGGCATCGTCGACGAGATCTCGGATGTCCGACTTCTTCTGACAGGCCGAGAGCGCCGCCGCCAAACCAAGACGAGCAGCAGCGCTCCAGCGATGCGGATCGCTCTCATAAGTCCTCCTGAGTCGGGACGCGCCCCGCCGCGGGCGACGCGCGCCAACTAGTAGATGAACTGGTACGTAAAGCCGCCGACAAACTTGAGTTGGCTCGCGTCGGAAACGAACGCATACCGGGCCTCGCCGAAGAGTGAGATGTTCGGCATGACCTGATTGCGGATTCCACCCTGGATGTTCAGCCCGAGCTTGGTATCGTCGGAAGCTGCGTCCCAACGTTGCTGTCCTCGCTGAGAAAGTGAAGACCCAAGCCGCCGCCCAAGTATGGCGTCATCCGGCTCCCCTGGAGCGGGAAATCCATGTCCACGTCCACCGCAAACGCCAGGTCGCTCATGTCGGCGCTCACGCCCGAGACGTTGACGCCCGTGCTCCAGTACTCCATGTACGGCATCATGTGGACGCCCTTGACGATGGTCCCCGCGTCCATGTGGAGGCCGAGCACGGCGGCGCCGCTCACGTCTTCCGGATCGACGTAGCCGATCCGCGCGCCGATCCCCTTGACCCCGAGTCCGACGTCGCTCTGCGCTTGCGCGGAGTGATCCTGCGCCCAGGCGGGCGATCCGGCGCTGAGGAGCGCCGACCGCCGCGAGCAGCGTCGTGAAACGAACCGCAGATCGAATCATCGCGAAGTCCCTCCTTGGTGGCGTTGGGTCGAGACCCCCTACGGCCCGACGCGGGCCGGCCCTGCTCGCCGGGAAACTAGCGCACAAACGTTTGGGAGACAACTAGAACCGGAATCGGAGACCCCCGTGGTAGGCCCAGCCCGTCGTAGTTGAGCGATTCGTGGACCACGACGCCGTAGAAGGGATCGTAGAAGTCGGCCTCGACGGTGGTCCAGTTGTAGACGGCCTCGCCGTAGAGAGCGACCGTGGGGCTTGCGCGCGAGATTCACGCCCGCCATCGCCTGGGCGCCAAAGCCGCCGTAGTCGTTGCTGAACTGGTACCCGGCGCCGTCGACCCCCTCGATGAAGAGCCACTCAAATCCGGCGCCTCCGCCGACGTAGGGCTGGAGCACGGTGGTGATCGGAAATTTCAGACGGACGATGCCCATAAGGGGCAGGAGGTCGGTGTTGACCGACTGCGTCTGGATCGACTGCTGGATGACGTTCCCGCCGGGCCCCACGTAGGAGCCAACGAATTGCTCTCCTTCCGAGCCGCGGTGGTACCAGGAGAACTGGAGCCCCAGGTCGAGCGCCTTTCCCACCTCGGTGCCGGCGGTAATCACGCCGTAAAATCCGTTTCCCGGCTGGTGGACCGGCTCGAAAACGCCGCCTCCAAGGGTGAAGAAACCCGTAGGGAGCCTGGCGATGGTAATCGTAGGGCGCGCGGTGTCGGATCGGCCGCGCCGCCGACGGAGCCAAACGAGCCCGCGCGCAGGAGCACCGTGCTCGCCTCCGCGGCCGCCGCGGGGGCGGGCGCGCCAGGAGCAGCGCGCAAATCCAGGTCGAACCGCAAGCCAGACGCTTCATGACTCCCTCCGGGTGCTGAGTGTGGCACTGGGCAGTCACCCACAAAGCAGCCGTCGTGCCACCGGAAAGATCGCTGAAAACAAATGAGTTAGCGGCGGCCGGCCGCAAAGGCGCCGCGGTCCCAGCGGCACCCTGTGGCCTCGCGGCCACACCTTCGGATACTCTCTCGTGATGCCGACCCGGGTGTCGATCCGAGCGATCGTCCTGGCCGCGCTGCTCTGCGCGGGGGTCGCGCCGGGGGCGGCGGCCGAGCCCGCGGAGTTTCTGCCCGTGGGGAGCGCTTCCTACGACGAGATCGAAGTGCTCGTCGCCCGGGGCCTTCTCGACTCCCTTCGTATCTACACCCGACCTCTGGTCCGGGTCGACATCGCCCACGCGCTGCTCCGCGCCCGACGGCTCCACGAGGACCTGCCGAAAAACCTCAGCTATCAGCGCCTGGAGCGGGAGTTCGCACGAGAGCTGAGCGACCTGGGGCAGCCGCCCGATCGCCACGAGACCGGCCCGCTGGTCGATGTGGGCCCCAAGGAAAGCCGGTTCCGCATTCAGAGCGCCGCCCACGTCCGCGGGGACTACGACGAAACCCGGGACGGCGCCCACTTCCGATTCCGCGACGAGACCGCGGTGGGGGTGCGCGCCGGGCTCCAGCTCTGGCCCGCGTTTGGCGCCTATGAAGACATCGCCTTCACCAGAATCCGCGAGCGATCGCGAGTTCATCGACCCGATCGCGGCGCACACCGACGTCGAGGCCGCCGTGCTCCACGCGGAGATGACGGCGCGGGGCGGCGCCGTCACCGGGGCCGTCGGGTACGACGAGTTTCGATGGGGGCCGGGCCGACGGGGCACGCTTGCTTCTCTCCGACGCGGCCGGGCCGATGGGATTCATCATGTTTCAGGGAAACGCCGTGGGCCGTCTCACGGCGACCGCGGTGTCGGGCGTTCTCTCGCGACGCGGAGGACCGGATGTTCGCGGCCCACCGGCTGGAATTCGCGGCGACCCGGCGGCTCACGCTGGGGCTGGCCGAGGCGGTCCGCTACTCCAACAACGGCATCGACCTCCTCTACGGAATCGGGATCATCCCCTACACCCTGATCGAGCGGATCCACGTCCGCGAAGCCTCGAACGACTCGGTGCGTGCGGCAGAGCGCTCGAACGTCATGGTCTCGACCGACGCGGCGTTCCGCCTCTCGCCCGGCCTGACCCTCTACGGCGAATTCTTGGTGGACGATTTCACAACCGAGGACACGTCGATGCCCGACCGATTCGGCTGGCAGGCGGGGCTTCGCAGCGACCGCCCCCTCGGGAACGGCATGATCCACTTCCTCGCGGAGTACGCCAGGGTGCGGAATTTCACCTACAGCGTCTACTACGACGAGAACTTCATCTACCGCGAGCGGCCGCTCGGGTACGTGCTGGGGCCGGACGTCGAGGATCTCTGGCTCGAGGTCGGCTACGACCTCTCGCGCGACTGGCAGCTCCGATGGTCCGGGGATTTCGTCAATAAGGGCGAGGGACGAATCGGCGAGGCCTGGTATCCCGCCATGGGACCGGTCTCGAACTCATCCCTCTCGGGCGTCGTGGAGGAAGCGCGCGAAGTCTGGGGCGACCTGCGCTGGCTCCCCCGAGACAACGTCGACCTGAGCGCCGGAGTCGGCTACCGCCGGCGCGAGAACGTGAACAACCAGAGCGGCGTCGACGAGACGGCGTGGCTCCTCCGCATGGCGGCGGAGCTTCGCTACTAGCTGGCGACCGTGCCCCCGATCCCAATGATCGCGATCCCGAGCAGCGAGACGACCGAGATGAAGAAGAGGACGTAGACGAACCAACCGATCGCGCAGACCAGAATCGCCTTCCCCGTGCTCTTGTAGTCGAGCGCCTGCCGCACCGCCACCACCGTCGAAACGAGCATCCAGATCCACGCCGCGATCAGAAAGAGGCCGCCGACAAAGGGCAGGGCGCCGAAGACCCGGATGAGTCCCGGGGACGACCCGAAGCCGATGGTGCGGAGGAGCTCCCCCATGTCGGCCTTGGTTTCGGGTTCGGCGAGAAACTTGGTCCCGATGAGCCAGGTCAGAAACGCCCAGATGACCCATCCGAGGAGCGCGGCCACGATGGTGACCACCACGCCGCGGGCGCCCGCGTCGATCGAGCCGATGCCGGCCGCGATCGCGGAGAGAACGACCACCACGGTCGCCTGCCCCGTGGCGGACTTGTCGGCCTCGACCTCTTCGTAGGTCGCCGGGTTCAGCCTGGCGGCCCCGATCATCCGCTGGACAAAGGTAGCCATGTTCGCCCTCCTTGGCTCGGACCGCTACCCGTGCGACGGCCTCCGAACCGGTTGAAACGCTGCGCGCTCCGGATCGGGCGGCCGCGCCGCCCTCTCGCGCGCTTCTTCCCAGAAAACCTCCTGGGCTCGGACCGCCCGCTTTCGGCCATCCCGCTTCACCAGCGTTCCGTCCTGTCGCAACTCCCGCGCCTTCACATTGTCGGCAAAGAACGTGTCGAGGACCCGGCTGAGGCGGGCGCGGTGCTCCACGTCCACGATCGGCACCACCAGCTCCACGCGGCGGTCCAGATTTCGCGGCATCCAATCGGCGCTTCCGATGAATACCTCGGTGTCCCCGCCGTTTCGAAACTCGAAGATCCGGCTGTGCTCCAGAAAGCGATCGACGATCGTCACCACGCGGATGTTCTCGCTCATCCCCTTCACGCCGGGACGGAGCAGGCAGGAGCCGCGGACGTTCAGGTCGATCTTTACTCCTTCCGAGGACGCCGCGTACAGCGCCTCGATGAGCGCGACGTCGACGAGCGAGTTCATCTTCGCACGGATCTGCCCCGGCTCCTCGGCGGTCGACTTCTCCACCTCGCGCCGGATCAGGCCGAGGAGGCGCTGCCTGAGACCCAGCGGGGCCATCGCGATCCGCCTCCAGGGGAGCGGCTCGGAGTAGCCGGTCACGACGTTGAAGAAGGCCGTCAGATCGACGCAGAGGTCCTCGTCGGCGGTCAAGAGACTCAAATCGGAGTAATCGAGCACCGTCCGCTCGTTGTAATTCCCCGTGCCGACGTGGGCGTACCGCTCGATCCCGCCGGCACCGCGCCGCACGATCAGGAGCGCTTTGGCGTGGGTCTTCAGCCCCGCGAGCCCGTAGAGGACCTGCGCCCCCGCGTCTTCGAGTCGCCGGGCCCAGGTCACGTTCCGCTCCTCGTCGAAGCGCGCCTGAAGCTCGACCAGCACCGTCACCTGCTTCCCGTTCTCCGCCGCCCGCTCCAGCGCGCGCACGACCTCCGACCCGGACGAAGTCCGGTAGAGCGTCTGCTTGATCGCCAACACCGCGGGGTCCTCCGCCGCGAGGCGGAGCGATCCGGAGTACCGGCTCGAAGCTCTCGTACGGGTGAAAGAGAAGGATGTCCCGCTCGGCGATCGCGCTCCCAGATCGCGTCCCCCGGCGGAATGTCGGGCCGCGGCTGGGGCGGCCACGGGGTCGCGCGCGGCGCCGGAAGCGACGGGATGCCGGGCGAAGTCGGTGAGAAATTTGAGATCGAGCGGGCGCGGGCAACCGATAGACCTCGTCCTCGGTCAGCCCCAGCGCTCCCGCGAGCCGATCCACCAGCCCCGCGCTCGCGCCCTCCTCCACCTCCAGCCGGACCGGATCGCCCCGCAGCCGGCTCTCGCAGAACCTGACGGACCGCGTCGACCAGATCCTCGGCCTCCTGATCGTCGGTCGCGAAGTCGGCGTCCCGCGTCACCCGAAACGCGACCGCCTCGGCCACCGCGTGCCCCTCGAACAGCTCGCCGATCCGCTCCCGAACCACCTCCTCCAGAAGCACGAAGCGGACCTCGTCCTTACCCGCCACCTGGATCCACCGCGCGGCGGTGCGGGGAAGCTGGACGATGGCGAGCTTCGAATCATCGCCGTTTCGCTCCAGACGGACGGCCAGATAGAGAGCGAGGTTCGTCACGTGCGGAAACGGCAGGGCCGGATCGATCGCGGCCGGGGTCAGGACCGGGAAAGATCTCCGACGCGAAGAGCCGGTCGAGAAAGGCGCGCTCCCGCGGCTCGAGGTCCGACCGGGGTGACGAAAGCGAACGCCCCCTTCACGGAGCGCCGGGGCGATCTCGCTTCGCGTAGAGCGCAGCCGCCGCCGCGCCCAGCTCGCGCGCCTTGACGGCGATCTTGGTCAGAGAAGCTCCGCGGGCGTGCTCCCGTCGGGCTCCTGGTGCTCCACGCCGGCGCGGACCAGCTCGCGGATCCCGGCCACCCGGATCATGAAGAACTCGTCGAGGTTCGAGGCGAAGATGCCAAGAAAGCGCGCCCGCTCGAGCACCGGGTTCGAATCGTCCTGTGCCTCTTCCAGCACCCTCCCGTTGAATCCGAGCCAGGTGAGGGACCGATTGAGAAATCGCGGCTCGCTCACGCGACCTCGACCAGGACCGGTTTGAGGCCGAAGACCTCCTCGAAGAGACCCCCCTTCTGGTCGAGCGCCAAACGCTCGAGCGCGAGGTCCTCCGCCCCCTCGACCTCGATCCGAAGCTCATCGCCCACCACGCTGATCTTGGGGTCGCGGATGCGCTGGTTGTGCCCCTTGTCGAGCGCGTCGGCGACGCGGAGGATGGCGGAGAGGCGATTCACGGTGAGCCGCGCCGGGCGCGGGAGCGACGCGTACGCGGGATGATCCGACTGCGGGCCGCCCCGACGGTGGTAGCGCGCGAGGTTCGCGACGATTTCCAGATCGACGCCGGAGAGCCCGAAGATTTCCGAATTGGTCAGGAGATAGTAGGCGTGGCGGTGATGGCCGCGCGCCGCGACGAAACCGCCGATGTCGTGGACGATCGACGCCACTTCCAGGAGCAGAAGCTCGCGCTCACCCATCCGGTGCTGCGCCCGCGTCGCCTCAAAGATCGACTCCGGCCGAGCGCGGCGGTGGCGGTCCCGTGCTTCTCGTCGGCCTGATATTTCCGCGCGAGATTGATCGCCGCGGCGATCGTCTGCTCCGGGAAGAAGACGCTCGAGCCGCTCTGGATCGACTTGGCCATCTGGAGCACGAGCCCGTCCCGCATGCTGACCCGCGGGACGAGGAGGCGCTCCACCTGATTGAGCCGGATCAGCTCCGCGTAGGCGAGGAGCGCCGGCGCCAGCGACTCGGCCTCTCCCGCGGCCACTCCGAACTGGGAGGCGACCTGATCGGGCGTCATCGGAAGGATCTGGTCGGCCAGCTTCTTCAAGTCTTTCGCGCTCACCGCGCCCAAGGTGTCGTTCTCCGAGCCGTTCTTCTTCTCGGGGTCGGCCAGCGCGCGGGCCGCGAAGCGCGCCTCCGAGCCCACCGCGATCAGGTTCGAGACCTCCTTGAACGGGAGCGCGCGCCGGATCGCGTTCATCATCTCGCGTACGTTGTGCTGGATGAGCCGCGTCTTGGCGCGGCGCTCCGTTTCGCCGGTGCGGAGCAGCTCCCGCATCCTGACGGTGCCCAGGTCGTGGGTCACCGACGCGACCACCTCGCCGTCTCGCATCAACGCCCACTCGGTCGCGCCGCCGCCCAGCTCGAACATCAGCGATTCGCCCGCCCCCACCTCCGGATGCTCTCCCAGAGCCCGCTGGACCGCGGCGAAGGTGAGCAGCGTCTCCTGCGATCCCTCGATCACCTCGATCTCGATCCCGGTGGCCAGGAAGACGCGGTCGACGAACGTGTCGCGGTTCAGCGCCGCGCGCACCGCGCTCGTCGCGACCGCGCGCGTGTGGGTCACGCCGTAGGTGTCCATCAGCGCGCGGTACTGGCGGAGCACGTTCACCGCCTTCTGGATGCTCCCCGCCGAGAGCGTCCCGGTGCGAAACGTCTCGCGTCCCAGCGCGAGCGGCCGCTCGAGCTGCTCCAGCGTCTTCAACTCGCCGCCCGGGCGAAGCTCGGCGAGGAGCATGCGGATCCCGCTCGCGCCGACGTCGATGACCGAGATGACCGGAAGCGCGTCAGCCACCGGCGCGCGACCACGGGCTTGAGGCCGAACTCGTCCTGGAAGAGATCGCCCTTGTCGCCCACCGACCACTCGTCCAGGGTCACGTCCCCGCGGGTCTTCACCTTGAGCCTCAGCTCGGAGCCCCGCTGCTTGGCGCGCACCGCGGTCACCTGCTGCCGGTGGTCATGGTCGAGCGCGTCGGCGACACGGAGGATGGCCGCGAGGGCGCGGACCCGCTCGCGGTCGCCCTCCGAGAGATCGCGGTAGTACTCGTGGCTCATGTCGGGCGGCGCCTTCCGGTGATAGCGGGCGACGTTCGCCACCACCATCAGCTCGTCGTCGCCCAGCCCGAGGATCGGGGTCTGCGCGATGATGTAGAGCGAGTGGCGATGGTGGCCGTTCGGTCCGATGAAGTTCCCCACCTCGTGGAGGAGCGCCGCCAGCTCCAACAGGAGCCGGTCGCGCTTCCCCATCCCGTGCATCGGCTTCAGCTGGTCGAAGAGCGACACCGCGAGCGCGCTCACCCGCTGCGCGTGCCTTGGCTCGGGGTCGTACTTGTGCATGATCGCGACCGCCGCGTTTCGCGTCTGGGAAACCTCGAGTTGCTTCATTCCCTCCGTGCCCGCGGCCTGCGCCACGTCGATCAGCACCCCGTCCACGAGCCCCACGAACGGCACCCAGATCTCGCGGGCGCGCACCCGCGTGGCCACGTACTCGAAGATCGCCCCCGCCGGCACGATCACGTCGGCGCGATCCGGACGGAGGTCGAAGCGGGACGCCCGCTCGGCGGGCGAGAGCTTGGTGAGCTGATGGAGGAATTTCCGAAGCCGGGGGAGCGTGACCTTGGCCACCGGACGCTCGTCCCCGTTCGCGCGGGCGTGTCCATTGGCCGAGGTCAGGAGCGCGAGCGTTTCGATGTTTCCGCCCGTTCCGATCAGCCGATTCAGCCGCCGGCGCTTGAAGTAGTCGAGGATCGGAAACCGCGACGAGCGCAGGGTGGCCTGGATCAGCTTGAACAGTTTCTCGGGCGGTCCTTTGCCGGCCCGCTCGAGGAGCCGCACCCCGCCCACGTCGTGCGACTCCACGATCAGGATCTCTCCGTGCCCGACGAGCGCGATCTCGCTCGACCCGCCCCCCACGTCAAGGATCATCGAGAGCCCGCGCTCCAAGGAGAGGCGGCTCTTCACGCCCAGCGCGACGAGCCGCGCCTCCTCTGTCCCCTGGATCAGCTCGAGATCGAGACCGGTCTCGCTCCGGACCCGCTCCAGAAACGCGGCGCGGTTCTTCGCCTCGCGCGTCGCGCTGGTCGCGACGGCGCGATGGACCACCACGCCGTGCTGCTCCATCTTCCGGCGGAACGTGCGGAACGCGTCGAGCGCCGCCTCCATGGTGGCCGGGTCGATCCGCTGGCTCTTGAAAACCGACTCCCCGAGCCGGACCGGGGCACGCACCCGGTCGAGGACCTCGTATTCGGTGGGGCTTCTGAATTCCGCGATGGCCAGCCGTAGGGCGTTCGAGCCGACGTCCATGCCGGCGCAGCGGATGGGAAAGGAAGTCTTTGTCGGTGAAGCCATTAGGGCCATCTTCGCTCGCCCGAGGCCGGGCCGTCAAGGGAGGGAGCCGGGCTGCGGTTGACCGCCCGGCATAGGAGTGAGACAATATAAGGGCTGCGCCAGGGCCAGCCTCGCTGCAAGTCTCGCTACGCCAGTCGGTTCCCGGGGGAAGCGTGGATCTCTATATCGTGCGTCACGCCATCGCCGTCGAGCGCGGCGATCCTGCCTACCCGTGGGACGACGATCGCCCGCTGACCCCTGAGGGAATTCACAAGTTCCGCCTCGCCGCGAAGGGCTTGGAAAAACTCGACGTGCGCCCCGACCGGATCCTCTCGAGCCCGCTCCTGCGAGCCCGCCAGACGGCTGAGATTCTTCGCGACGCCGTGCAGCCGCATTTGGAGATCGAGCACACCCCTCGCCTCAAGCCGGACGCCGATTATGGAGACGCGCTGGGGGCGGTGGCCGCGCTCGGCGTGAAGTCGGTCGCGGTCGTGGGGCACGAGCCACACCTGAGCGGATTCGCCTCGTACCTCCTCTGCGGCCCGCACCACTCAGCTTCGCTCGTATTCCGGAAGGGCGCCGCCGCGTTGCTGCGATTCCCCTCCGAGCCCGCGCCGGGGCTTGGATTCCTGGAATGGCTGCTCCAGCCGGGCGCGCTCCGGCGGATCGCCGATTCGTGATGGATATCGCCATGATCGAGCGCGAGATCAAGTTTCGATTGCCCGAGGGGCGCGACCCCGCCACCGTGCGCGCGGCTGTGGAATCGGCCGGATTTCATCTGGAGCCGAGCGGCACCGTCGTCCACGAGGACCGCTACCTCGACACCGAGAATTGGACGCTCTTCCGCGCCGGGATCGCGCTTCGGCTACGCTCCGAAGGGACACGGCTCCGGCTGGAGGCGAAATCGCTCCGGTCGGCCGACGAGAAGGCGCTGGTGCGGGAGGAATGGGCCCAGGACGCGCCCAACGGCGATCCGCCCTGGACCGCGCTCGAGCCCGGTCCAGTGGCGGGATTGCTCCACCCGCTCGCGGGGCTCCACGCGATCGAGAGACTCCTGGTTCGCGCCCGCGTCCGAAACGACCGCGAGTGCTTCCGCTGGCTCCGCGGGGAGACGCTGCTCGGCTCGCTCACGGTCGACCACGTGAGCGCGCCACCCGCGACGTTCCGCGAGGTGGAGCTCGAGCTTCAGAACGGCGCCTACGAGGCGCTGGGCCAGGTGCGGCGCGCGGTGGAGGAGCAGCTCGGCCTCGCGCAAACGGTCGAGACCAAGCTCTCGGCCGCGCTCTCCGCGATGGGCGAGCGGCTCCCGGAGCGGGACGAGCGCGCGTTCGCGCTGAACCACGCCGACCGTCTCCTCGACGTAGCCCACAAGTCCTTTGGCCGCCATTTGGGGCGGCTCTTCTGGAACGAGCCAGGGACGCGACTCGGCGTCGACCCCGACGTACGTCCACGACATGCGGGTGGCCTGCAGGCGGCTTCGGACCGCGCTCGTCGTCCTCGCGGACGGCTACCCCCAAGCGCTCCGGGAGGAGCTGGAGGGCGAGCTTCGCTGGATCGGCCGCGCGCTCGGCCGGGTGCGGGATCTGGATGTCGCGCTGACGCACGTCGCGGCGCTCATAGCCGATGGGACCTCGCACGAGCGTCCCGCGCTCCAGATATTCGCGCAGGGGCTCTCGGTGAGGCGCGCCGAGCGGCGCCGCCGACTGGTCGAGCGCCTCGACTCGGAGCGCTTTGGAGCGTTTGCCGCCCGCGCCCGCGGATGGGTGGACGCGGGTCCGCCCCCAGCTTCGACGGTGGCCGAGGGGGGGATGCCAGGGTACGCGGTCGCGTCCCGGATCGTCGCCCAATGGAACGACGCGATGCGCGAAGCCTACGAGAAGGCCGAGCGCTCGATGGAGATCGAGGACCTCCACACGCTTCGGATCGCGGCGAAGAAGGCGCGGTACGCGATCGAGTATTTCACGGACATCGAGGGCCACGGCGCGGTCCGACGCGCCCGGCGGATCGCGACCCTGCAAGACTTCCTTGGAGACCACCGCGACGCGGTGGCGCTCTGGCGGCGAATGAGAAAGTACGCCGGCAGCGTGCCCAAGAAGGACCGGGAGCTGGTGATGGGAACCGGCAGCGCGCTCGGGCATCTCGAGCGCGCGGCGCGGATCAAGCGCGGAGACTTGCGGCTGGCTTGGGAGCGGGCGACGGGGGAGTAGGGGTGACGGTGCATGTGCTGCGCGCTCAACCCACACGGCAACAACTCGACGAGATGCTCCATGCGCTCGAGGACTATGTCAAGGTAGCGGTCGACATTCGGCGAGAGGTTGTCGCGGGTGGGGGCATCATGCATGCCGACTGCGAGGCGGCCTTGCTCAAGGCCGGCAGCAACCAAGAAGACATTTGGGGTGCTGATTGGGTGCCTTCGACCCAGGAAGTCAGGTACCACTCCCTGATAAACATCAGGCCGCGCCAAGCAAACCCGTCAGTCGAGATTCAAAGCGCCGCGATCCGGGCGCGCGTCGACAAGGTTACCAGGCGCATACTAGGCGGGATATGAAGAATTCGACCGAAAGGCTGAACCGGTACTTGAGCGATCGCCTCGACATGCAAGTTGGAGGTATCGCGGCCAACCTCGCGCGGATTCGCTCCTTCTCATCGAATCCCGATCATCGCGAAATTGTCCGCGGACTCATCGAGGAAACAGAGATGTTTATTCAGCACACGGCCGTGCCGAGAGACTCTGATCTCGCGTTGGAGCTCTCCCGGCTTGGCGAGCGAGTCCGCTCGTGGACGATTCGACTCTCCCATCCCCCATCCTCGCCCGATGACCTAACCGGCGTCGCGGAAGAAGCCGGCGTTTGGTCGCAGCGGCTCCTCGTGAGTTCAGGCCTGCTGGGCTAAGCAGTAGCGACGCTCGGAAGTCGGGGTCAACGATGGACTCCGCGACAGGAAGCCGCTATCCTGCGCCGCGATGAAGCGCTTCTGTGTCGCGATCATCGTCGGTAGCGCGCTTCTCGTTGCCACCGGCGCGGCCCGCGCGACCTATTTGCCCCAAGAGCGGATCCCCACCGACAGCCCCGTCTATCGCGACCTCGAGAGACTGGCCACGCGGTTCGGCGTCGCGCCTCGATTCCTGTCGAGCCGGCCGCTGCGGCGCGCGGAGGCGCTGGCGTTCCTGCGCGGATTGGCCGAAGAGCGGGAGGGCGCCGCTGACGATCCGGCGTTTCAACGCGCGGCGCGGTATTTGGATCCAGAGGCGAAGGGCGCGACGCGGCCGCTGATCTCGGCCAAAGGCGACGGTGACGCCGAGGACAATGGGGAGCGGCTCGAGATTTCGCCGTACGTGTCGCTCCTCTACTCCGACGATCCCCGGAACAATCCCGACATCAACCGCGACTATCGAGTCGGCGCTTCCATGGCGGGTGCGCTCGACTCGTCGGGCGTCTTTGTCGTGGATCTCTACGAGGGGACGGCGTCCCAGGGCGGACGTGGGACTCCCGACTTCGGCGACTTCAACTCGCTGGTACAAGGAGTCGACTTCAATTCGTACGTGAACGAGGCCTACGTCGAGTTCCCCATCTCGCGCCTTCGGTTCCTTTTCGGGCACACGTGGCTGCGATGGGGACCGGGCGAAAGCGGAACGCTCGCGCTCTCCGACGCCGCGCCCGCGCTCGACATGCTGAGGGTGGAGCTGGGCATGTTTCGGCGGTTCCGCTACAACCAGCTCGTCGCGATGCTCGACCCTGGCCAAGAGACCTATTTGGCCGGACACCGGCTGGAGTGGCAGGCGCGCGGCGGGCTCACCGTGGGAGCCACGGAGCTGGCCCGGTTCGACGGCACGAGCCAGGCACCTCTCTATTTGATTCCCTTTGTGCCCTATTCGTTCTGGGAAAAGCGACCGAAGAGCGCCGGTTCCTTGCCCGGCGACTCGACCGGCGCCCTCTTCGCCAAGAACAACGTGCTCTGGGCGGCCGACGCCTCGTGGGTTGTCCGCCCCGGCTGGCGCGTCTACGGCGAGTTCCTCATGGACGACTACTCGTTCAGCAGCGACTACAAGCCCGACATGATCGGGTACCAGGCAGGCGGCGAGTGGCGGCGGGAATTGGCTGGACGCGGCGCGCTCGGCGTATCGGCCGAGTACTCCCGCGTCCACAATTACGTCTACTCGGCCTGGCACGACCACGATTTCTCGTTCGACGGCTTCCCCACAGGGTTTGTTCTCGGCCCGGACGTCGAGTTACTCGCCGGCGAGGTCGCGCTGGAGTGGGGCGCGAATTGGGAGTTTCAGGTGCGCGGCGAATATCGAAAGAAGGGTGAAGGCCAGGTCAGCGATCCCTGGAAGCCCTCGGACGGCGAAGTGGATGCTTCAGCCTTTCAGGGCGTGGCGGAGCAGGAGACGCGCGTGAGCGGTGCGGCGATCTATTCGCCGGCGCGGTGGCTGCGCGTGGAGGCGGTTGTGGGTACGGCGTCGATCGAGAATTTGGATCATATCTTGGCGCCCGCCGAGAGCGAGACGCCGTTTCGCGTCAGCGGGAAGGTGGCGTGGTGAAAACGGACGCCCGGTGCGTCCGCGGCAGGAAGGCGTAGACCTGATTCCCGCCTTCATCGAGCGCGATCGTATGCGCGCCGGCCTCCGTGGGGACCACGTCTACTCGCTTCCACGAGGCGACGTCGATCACGTCGATGACGCCGGGGTCGCCGATCGCCACGTAGAGGTGCGCCAGCGCGCGATTCAGGAATACGACGTCGGGCGCACCGCTCAGGCTGAGAGTATCGAGCACCTCCCCCGATCGCGAGCTGAGGCTCACCAGGGTCCCATCATCACACGCGCAATAGAGACGCTGCCGTGTCGAGTCGAGATCCAGGCCATGGGGCCCGCGGGCAGGCACGCCGAGAGCGCGCGACACCTCGCCGGACGCCCGCGGATCGATCTCGACGATCTGCGGCGGGTCCGCGATGTTGACGAAGAAGACCCCGCGGTTGGGGTCGAAGATCGCCCAGCGGGTTCGACCCGGCATGGGGATCGTCACCACCGCCGACCGCGCGGGGACATCCACCAGGGTGACGCTGGGCGGGCGGCCGGTTTTCGCGTTCCCCACGTTTGCGGAAAGGAGGATTCCGCGGCCGGGATCATAGGCGAGACCATTGGGCCTGTGGCCGACCGCGACCTTTTCGATTGTGCCAGCCGAATCGGGTGAGTAGATGCCAACCGTATCTTCACCGCGGTTCGAGGTAAAGACCAAGCCCGACGGCTCGTCCACCGCCGCCCCCGCGACCTCCTTGAGGCCGATCATGGACCGCACGTAGGTGCCCGCCCGCGTGTCGACAACGTCCACCGCATCGTTGGCCGTGTGCGCCACGTAGAGCAGGGCGCGGCCTCGATCGACCGCCGCGTGATCGAAACCGCCCTGCCCGATGTGCTCCGGTAGATCGATGTAGCCGACGCGCGTCAGAGAACCGTCCGCCCCCAAGACCGAACTCACCTCGCCGCGCCCTCCAGCTTCCCCTCCTCCACCATCTTCCCGCAGTAGGCGTAGAGCGCGTCGTAGACGATCCATTCGGCGGCGTTCAGCTCGTGGTCGTTCTTGAAGCCAAGACCGCGAAAGCCCTTGGCGACCGCCCTCAGCCCGGCCGATTCTGGCTGGTTCCAGAGCGTGTTGTCCGTGTCGGCTCCGTTCACGATCCGGGCCAGCAGCACCAGCGCCGGGTCGGACGTCAGGCCGTGCTTCTTGACGATCGCATCGAACGAGCACTCCTTCCCATGATGGCCTAGCTCGACGCCCTTCACATCGTACGGGATCGCCTTCTCGCGCTCCGCCACGGCCATGACCTGGTCCGCCGGCACGAACAGGAATTCAGCCTTCGGATCTACGAACTTCTTGATCAGCCACGGGCATGCCACTCGATCCACCTGCACGTTCTCTCTCGTTACCCATTTCATCGCGCTTCCCTCCTCCGTTTGCCTCGACCCAGTCGCAACAACCTCACCTGCGAAAGGACTCATAGAGGTTTTCGAACACCGCGGCCCCTTGGCGGAGCCGCACCTCATCGCTCTTCTCCGCGATGGCCAGTCCCACGATCATCCGCTCCACCCCGGCGGCTTCCGGTCGGCGATATTTCTCATCCTCCAAATCGAGGTCGTGGACGATCTCGGCGAGTGGCTTGAGAGCCGAATCCCGCAGCCGGAATCGCTCCACCAGCACCTCGAAAGTGCAGAGGTGGTCCCGATGCGTGAATTCCGCGCCGGTCATGTCGAAGCGGATCTCGCCCGGAACGGGTTTGTAGCCGCGGGCGGAGACGAACTTGAACTCGGCTTTCGGGTCGATGAACCGGCGAATGAGCCAGGCACTCCCGATTCGATCCACCATGACGCCCGTGCGCGTCACCCAGGTGGCGCCCCGAGGCGGCTCCAGATCGCCGGCGCCCCCCTTCGCTCCCACGTCGACTCCCTCGACCCGATCCTCGGCCAGGGAAATTGCGCTCGCCGCGGCCGCTCGCCCTCGCGCGTCAAAGGGATCCCTCGAGACGATTTCGTCGAACCGCAGGCGTAGCCGTTCCAATTTCCGCGCCGCCGCTCGCCGGGCCGCGTCGTTGGCCGCCCGCCTGCCCCGCATCTCAGAGGCCAGACCCCTCGCTTCCTCGGCGAGCTTGGAGTACTCCGCGTCGCTCGCCTTGCGGAATAGGTCCTCCACCGCGCCATCGGCGAGGCCCTCAATAAAGTGAGCCTCGCAGACGGCCGCCTCCCCGCCGCGCTGGAGGACCTCCCGGGAAAAGTCCGCGAGCGCCTTTCGCATCCCTGGAGCCGCCGGCACCACGTAGACCGAGTTCTTGATCGCCACGGCACCAAGCTGGCGCAATTCGCGCCCGACCTTCACGCGTAGGTAGTCAGGCTTCGCGGGGATTTGGTGGATGAGGAGAAGCCACTTCGCGCTGTTCGTCTGCACAGTCCCTCCGGTGTGGTGACGGAGAGATTGTAGCTATGATGAATCAGCTAGGCTAATCCTATGATTCGGTTGTGATACTGCATGGCGCCGGTTCGAGCTTCGACGGACGCGCATCGCTCTGGAGTGCGTGGCGGGAGGCGCTAGCCCTTCTGGTATGGCTCCCAGACGTAGGGGCGTTCAAAGAAGCCGGGATAACACTTGAGATCCTCAATCTTCTTGAGGACTTCGGCAGGGTTTCCGGCGGCCACCATCCCATCGGGAATCGACTTCACATCGATCGGAACGGTTTCGATCGAGAACCTGGATCACATCCCCGGGTCCTCAACGAACGAGACGCCGTTCCTCGTCGGCGGGAGGGTGGAGTGGGTGAGGCGGGTGCCCGCCTCTCAGTACGCTCCGCGTCCCTGCGCCATGACGGGGATAGTCTGAGCCATCAGCCGCAAGTCGCTCAGAAGAGTTCCGTGATGCGCGTAGTAGAGGTCGAGTATCACCATGTCTTCGAATCGAACCCGACTCCTCCCTTTCACCTGCCACAGCCCTGTGCAGCCGGGCGTCACATCGAGGCGTCGCCGCTGCCACGGCGCATACAGCTCCCACTCATACGGCAGGCACGGCCGAGGACCGACGAGGCTCATTCTGCCAAGAAGGGTGTTGAAGCAGCTGTGGGAGCTCGTCCAGGGAGAGCCTCCGGAGCCAAGCCCCGACCGCGGTGACGCGCGGATCATGTGGGCGGCTTGTAGATGTGCGTCCCGTCCGCCGTGACAACCGCCGGTCTTCCCTGCCGGATAAAGAACCGAGGTACTTCTCATATTCCCTCGAGTCGTTCCCGTGGAACATCGTTCGGAACTTGAACATCCGAAATCTCCGGCCGCGCTTGCCGATTCTCTCCGACGTGTAAATGACCGGGCCGGATGAGTTGATCTTGACCGCAAGCGCGAGCGCGGCAAACAAGGGCGAGAGAAGCAAGAGGCCAAGCGTCGACCCAACGACGTCCGCCATTCGTTTGAAGATGACCTCTGGACCTGCTAGGTCGAATCGTCGGAGGTGCAGCATCGGCAGCGCGCCGACCCGATCCTCGGAGAGTCCACGCCCGGATGCGCGGCCCTCCGCAGGTACGAGCTGAACCTCGGCCCCTGCATCCAGACACGCGAAGGCGATCTGCAGAGTGTCCGCTCCTGGAAGGACACCCGTTTCCAGCAGTACTTCTTCTGCTTCATATTCGGCCACAAGCGACTGCGCACGACCGGGACTGAGAGGACCCAGGTACTGGTGCACGACCACCCTGCCACGGAAATGCGGGGCCCACGGGCTGCTCGCCCCCCGAGCAAACGGGTCGGAAGCGCTCAAAGCTAGGAGAAGCCCTTGACCGCGCCGGCGATACACTTGGTGCGCCCCAAGGCGCACGATGGACAGCCTGAACAGCACCAAGCCCAGCAGGGTGGCGGGTAGCGATAGGGCCATGACCAGCCTGCTGTCGAGCGGCACGGTGACCTTGAGCCAGGATGCAGCGAGCTGGACGACGATCCAGGCGGGCAACCCCGCCCCGACGATGACAACGGCCTGGCGACCGCGTCCAAGAGTGACCTTCGGCCAGTAGGCCCCGCGGGCGGAGAGGAGGCCAACCCACGCTAGGGAAGCTAGAAGAACAAGGGTCGATCCTTCGGGCGTGAGCAGCGATGAGAATGTCTCAGCGATTGGGTATCGGAGGGTGGAGGTTGCCAACGTCCCGATCGCCACGGATGCGAGATCGCCAAGAACCGTCGCGAAAACGAGAGCACTGTGCCCGGCGGGCCGCCTGGCCCTGGGCTGGAAGGGTGCTTCGCGAGCCGCCGGGTCGTAAGCGCGACGCCCAGCGACCTGCTGCTGTCGGATTTCGATGCTTCCGGTCTCGCGCTCGCGAGCCGGTGCTCCTTCCGGCTTCAGCTCCGATCCTCCCGGCAGCGTCCCAGCTGCCTCCACTGATGGTTCTCAATCGGCGCTAGAGTTGACGTGCCTCCTCGCTTGCCAGTTCTGACTGTCTCTCCGCCACCACACCCGTCGCCGAAAGGACTTCATCGGCGATACGCTCAAGGCCCGCCGGGTACGGCCCCCTCCTCGGGAGGAGTTGTGGTCGTGGTGCGCGCCAGGCGTCCGCGTACTCCTCTTCGGTTCGCACCCAGCGCAGCCGCCCCTCTCGCGCCAAACACTCGTCCACGTGCGGTGTGCGCCCCGTGAACACGCTCCACGCCGGCACGCCGAGAGCCGCTGCCTCTCGATTCATCGTTCCACCACCGCTGATCACCAAATCCGCGCCAGCGATCAGGGCAGGGCCATCCATAGCCGTTGAAAACACATGCACGCCAGCCGAGGAACCGAAGGACCGGTTCAGCCAGTCGAGCTGTTCCCGATCTCTCGGAACCAAGTAGATTCGCGTGTGATCCACAGAATGAAACTGACGGACTGCCCGCATCCAGAGGGCGACGCTCGTATCCGCCCTTTCCGCGTAGTGAGCGTTCCACGCAGGAGGCCGAGCGACGACGACGTACGCCCCATTGTGTATGCCAAGACCCGCGCGACAGGCGCCGCGGTTTAGAGAGCGATCATCAATGTAGAGGTTTTCTTTGAGGCCTTCGTAAAACCCGACCACCCGACGGAGCGCGAGCGGAAGATTCGCTCCGCGAAAGAGATCGGGCATCAGGACCGGCCTGGAGGCCATGGCAATGGGCCGGTATTCGGAATGCTCGTAGTCGAGGAGACCGATCGCTGGGATGCCGAGCGCCCTGGCGGCCAGCGAAGCAGTCCTGGAGCTGGAGACAAGCAGACGCGGGGGTTTCTTGGAGACGGCCCAAGCAGCGAGCTGTGCGGCTCGCCCAAGACCGTAGAGGAACTTCCTGAGCCGACCCTTGTGATTTCCGCCGCCTACGACATCGACGGGGATTCCGCGCGCGGCCGCGAGCTCAATGGTTTGGGACTGAGGCTTCGCTGTCGCAACGGTCTCTAGGCCTGTCTCGTGGAGCCGCCGGATGATCGGCTCCAGAAACAAGACGTGCGGCGTGTTCTCAAAGTCGAACCAGACGGGCCCCTGCCCCATCCCACCACCCCCCGCCAATCCCTGACGGATTACCGCGCTTCCTGCGCTTCCACCACCTCAGCCTGGCTTGGCTTTCCTAGTGCGGTTCCAAGGGCCAGAGCCATCCACGCCTGGACCCATCGGGAGTAGTCCCGCTCGTCCCTCCTACCACGAATCACCCTATAGGCGAAATAGCCTTTTGGAGAGATCCACAAATTTCTCAGCGACCAGTCCACGATCCGGCCAGCCCGCTCCGCGGCATCCTCGCGAGCGGCGGAGGGCATACCGTCGTCACTGGCCAGGGAAGTGTAGGTGACGATTCCCTGTGCCGCGGAGTGTGCATCGTAAAAGGACCGGCTCCCACTTGAGTATCGTGCCCCGCCGTCGGGATCGAAGAACGAGGCGTAGGCACTCAGTCCCCGGAGCAAAGGTGCGTTGGGGACCGGGGCTCCCAGAGTACGGAGGGAGAGAAGCGACTCCAGGATGAACCCCATGTGGTAGGAGTCCACCCAATTGCCGCGAGCCTCAACAGCGTACTTCCAAAATCCGGATGGGAGCTGCTGGGAGAGCCCGAATTGAAGGAGCCGGTCGGCCTGGGCTCTCATCAACGCCGCCTCGGCTGCCGTGACGGCCTGGCTTGGGCGGCGTGGGGCGTCGGCGCCGACCCGCATCAGGAGTCTGGCCGCCAGCATGGATACATTGACGATGCGGTCTCGGCTCGACTCGATGTAGGAGACTGAGGCTCCACTGGAAGGTGCCTCCTGATGCACCAACGATTGCGATAGGAATTGAGCAGCACCGAATCCCAGCGACCTCGCGCGATCCGATGCCATCTCATCAGCCCAATCAAGAAGGTGCCAGCCTACGGTGGCGGTAACTACCGCGTTGGATGTTCCGGCCGGCGCATAGAAGAATCTGGACTGCCAAGGAAACGGGTACCCCCAACCGATCCCGTGCGGCGCCTTCCTAGCTGCCAACTCAATCTCGGACAGGAGCGCCACCCCAAGATCTCGCGCGCGACGAGGGCCCAGGGTGTCCCGGCCCCTCAAAACAGACCCGAGGAACAGTCCCAGACCCTTCGGATTTGTGGATCTCGTGGGGTTGACGACCCGGCGAACTAGCCCAGACCTCGTCACCGTTTGCAGGAGGGCCATCCGAGCCAGCGATCCAAGGGGAATGGCCGCTGCCCCAATGGTCGAGAGCAACCCGTCGTAGGGATCGGCTCCCTTCCATCCGGCCCGCTCCGCGCGCTCCAGCGTATGGACGAGCGCCCGCTCAGCGGTCAGGTCACCAAGCATCAGCCCCCAGAGCTCGACCCTCGCGCAGGGACCTCGCCGCTGCAAGGGTAAGAGCGGTCGATAGGACGCTTTGTGCTTCGGGGATGGGAGTAGGGGCGCCGGTTCGCACAGCCTCAAGAAATTCGTGTACTTCGGCCCTGTGGCCCCGGTCCCGCGCCGCCCATGCGTGTCTCTTTACCTTCCCCGACCGGCGGCATTCCGCTCGTCGGAAATCATCTATGACGATCGATATTCCCTGCCGGTGGATCTCGTAACGTTCCTTGCCGAGAGTGGGGTCTCCGCTGGAGACGTATTCAATGAGGGCTGTCGTCCCGTTGGCGAAGGTCAGCTCAACGCAAAAATCCTGGTTCGGCACATTGCCAGAAACCCGGTCGCGGCCCCGCGCCAATACCTCGACCGGTTCCGACCCGGCAAGAAAACACGCCAGATCGATGAAGTGGCAGCCTTCGCCGAGGAGCCTCCCTCCTCCAATCTTAGGGTCGAGAAGCCAGTGATCCGAAGGGAGTGGCCCGGCGTTCACCCGCAACAGCAGGCGCGCGTTCCCGCGATCGGACCCAAGGCAATCGACGGCCCAGCGCACCGCCGGTGCGAACCGCCTATTGAAGCCCACCATGAGCCTCCCCGCGGTTGCGTCGAGCGTTGTCTTTACCCGGTCAAATTCCGCTGGGAGAAGTGCTAGAGGTTTCTCCACGAAGACCGCCTTGTTGGCGCGCAGGGCAGCCTCCGCGAAGGCCGCGTGCGTATCGTGCCGGGTCGCGAGGACCACGATTTGCGTGTCGTGTCCCGACCACGCCTCACTTGGGTCTGACCCAGAGGCTGCGAACTTCCAGCGGCGCTTCACCGACTCCGCCTTGAGTGGGGTCGAGGCTACGGCAGTGACAAGGAGCGCGTCGCTTGCCCCTCGAATAGCAGGGAGCAGGGTGCCTGTCGCGAAATTTCCAACGCCAACGAAGCTGACTTGGAGGGGTCTTGGCTCGAAACGCGACGCGGAGTCACGCCAATTGCTTGTGAGTACATGAGGCAGCAGCTCTGTGCGTTCGGGAGGAGGCTCGATCGTACTCGGCGAGGAGTCGGGCTCCCCGTAGCGGAAGACGACGGAGATTGGCGGATTCTGCCCCGAAAGCCGCTGGTATGCGGCCGGCGCATCTTCGAATGGCACCGTTTCGCCCTTGAGGCCCTGGAGTGTGATCCGCGCGGCGCTCAGGAGGGACAGGAACTCCTCCATGTTTCTTCGCTCCGTCCAGGGGACGAAGCCCACTGGATAGGCAATCCCGCGTTCCTCATAGTCACGGTCGTACCGGCCGGGGCCGTAGGACCTGCTAACCACGAGCGAGAGCTCTTTGTGATAGAACGTCTCTCTCGGGACGGCAAGCTCGACCGCACCCACGACCACCACCCGGGCGCGGTCACGCGCCGCATCGCCCGCCAGGACCAACGGCGAATTGTCCGTTCCTCCCGCGGTGATCAGGACCACATCGGCCCCTCTTCCTCCACTCCAAGCGGTAACCGCCCTGGCCGTGGCTGAGTCGAGCGCGGTGTGCGCAGCGTCCGCCCCAGAGTCGACAGCCAGCTGTGCCCTGTCTTCGCGCAGATCGACCCCAAACACGTGAGCGCCAGCGGCGACACAGAGGCGGGTTGCAATCTGGCCCAGGAGGCCAAGGCCAATGATCAGCACCCGATCACCTAGCTGAACGTTACCCGTTCTCAACCCGTGCATGGCGATCGCACCGAGCGTCGTGTACGCAGCATCCTCGAGGGCCACATCTGGCGGTACGGGGACCACAAGCATAGAAGGAACGGCAACCATCTCAGCGTGCGAGGCGGTTGCCCCGGCGCAAGCAACCGCTGCCCCTGGCCACAATCCGCCACACGCCGCTCCACACTCTTCAACGACACCTGCCAAGGAGTAGCCCAGCGGCATCGGAGTGCCGAGACGCTCTTTGACCTTCCGCACCGTTGCGGCTATTCCATCCATCCGCGCGCTATGGATGACGTTTGTGACCTGTTCCGGTCGACTCCGTGCCTTATTCACCAAGGACTGGCCAGCAAGGCTCACCTTTGCCAACTCGGTCCCAGATGAGACGACCGAACATCTAACCCGCACAAGCGCCTCGTCTGGTCGCAAAGAGGGATTGGCCAACTCCATGATGGAGATGGCACCCGAATGAGGGTCCAGCGCGAGCTGCTTCATGCGGACACCTCCGTTCTTCCCCCAACGCGAAGCGCTTCCGGGACCGAGTGGGCCTCTGACTTCATGGCGTAGCGATTTCGGTGATCAAAAAACTCCTGGTGCCAGATTTCAAGCGTTAGCAGAGCCCATATTCTCAATGAATGGTCTTCAATGCCCCGCCGATTCTCGGCAAGGATTCGTTCCACCATTTCCGGGTCGACAAGCCCCCGCGTCCGGAGTTGCGAGGGGCCCAAGAGCTCCGAAACGGCCGGCTCTAATGGTCCTCTGAGCCAAGATCGGATCGGAGCTGAAAATGGCGCCTTTCGGCGCCGGAGAATCGCGTTTGGAATCCTTCCTCGGAGGGCCTCCCTTAAGACAATCTTGGTCTTTGACCCCTTCACCTTCTTGTCACCAGGCAAGCGAGAAACGGTCTCGACGAGCTCGTCGTCCAGGAGTGGCACGCGTACTTCCACGGAAGCCGCCATGCTTGCCTTATCCATGTACGCTAGGCCAAGGCCGGGAAGGTAGTACTTGAGATCTAGGTATAGCATCCGATCAACGAAATCCCCGGATGATCTCGCGTCCCATGACGCCCTGAGGCGATCCAGCCCCATGTAGTCATTCTCAGATCGTGAGCCGCCCCGGCCGAGGAGCTCCGATAGCTCCACACCATCGTAATAGGTTGAATACCCCAGGAACCTCTCGAGGTACTCATGCCCCGAGTACCGCAAAAACTTCTTGGCCAATCGAACGTCTCGGAGACCGGACTTACCAACAACAACTGGCAGTCGCCGGGCCAACGGAGCAATGACCCACTCGCGAAGAAATTTGGGGAGTCGCTGGTAACTCCCAGCGAGAATCGTCGCCGGATACTTTCGGTACCCCCCAAATAGCTCGTCTCCACCCGACCCGCTCAACAATACCGTGCTCTCTGCGCGTGCTGCTTCACAAATGAGGAATGTATTGATGGCCGCTGGATCCGCCACGGGATCCTCAAGGTGCCACACCATCTTTGGTAGAAGCGAGAGTACGTCCGGAGAGATCACTATCTCTCGATGCTCCACTTCGGCCCAGTCGGCCACGAGCCGTGAATACCGCGCGTCGTCGATCGCGCCTTCATGAGCCCTGTCCTGGGATTCGAAACGAATGGTATAGGTGCGGACAGCCCGGCCCATCTCGCGGGCAGCAATCGCCGTGATTGCTGTTGAGTCAATTCCACCGCTCAGGAAGGCGCCGACCGGGACGTCTGCGCGTAGTTGCCGGCGAATGGAGCGCTCCAACACTCCCCCGACGAGCGCGGCCGCCTCCGAGAGCGGGGGTCCGTCGTTTGGGAGTGGGACATCCCAGTACCGTTGCGTCCTAACGCTACTCCCGTTCCATTGAAGAATGGTTCCGGGCTCAAGTTTTCGAATGCCGGCAAAAAGGGTCCCGGGCTCAGGAACCCACAACAGGCGCAGGTAGCTCTCGAGTTCCTTAGGATCCAGCCGTGGTTCGACCAGACCAGATCCGAGAATAGCCTTGATCTCAGAAGCGAAGCAGAACGAGTCCTGCACGCACGCGTAGTAGACAGGCTTCACGCCAAGCCTGTCCCTCCCCAGGGTGAGCTGACCAGAAGTCTCGTTCCAGAGTGCGAATGCGAAGATGCCGTTCAGTCGCGTGATGCCTTCCACACCCCAGGTTGTCAGTACATTCAAGAGCACTTCGGTGTCGGACCGCGACCTGAACGTCTGACCGTCTTGTTCGAGCTCCCGACGGAGTTCTGGATGGTTGTAGATCTCGCCGTTGAATGTAATCACGTGCGTGCCGTCGCGCGACACCATGGGTTGATGCCCGTGGGGCGTAAGGTCTATTATCTTCAACCGTCTGCTTCCCAGGGCAAGCGGGCGTGACTCAGACGTCCAGACGCCACCATCGTCGGGCCCGCGATGGACCATCAGACTTGTCATCCAACGGACTCTCTCAGTCGAGTCTGGCCCCCAGAATCCCGCAATTCCGCACATGCTAGTCTCGCACTGCCTGCTGGATCTTGAACCCAGGTCGAGAATCGGCCGCATGTCGAATGGCCGCTACAAGACCAGATATCATTGCGTCCACGTTCGCACGGCTTCGAATGGCCGACCGTGCGGCCTCAGACATTAGGCGCCATTCATCGGGGGTCGCGAGGAGCAATTGCTCCATTCGATTCCTTAGGGTTCCAACGTCACCGGTTGCAACGTGGAATCCATTGATTCCTTCTTGAATCAGGTCGAGCTCGGTTCCGTCCCCTCTCGCAGCAATCACGGGAGCGCCATGCGTCATCGCTTGATTCAGTGCTAAGCCTCCCGTTCCGGGAAGGACCACCGCCCGGGCGAGCAGAAAATAGGGGCAAGAGACCCTGTAGTCCCTTACATCGCCGCACAGCAGGATCCGAGACCCGAGCCCGCGGTATTGAATCTCCCGCTCAATCCGTTTCCGCTCGGGTCCATCGCCAAGGAGGACTAGTCGAAGCGGTTCCTCGCGATAGTGCCTTGCAAGCTGGTCGAAAGCTTCAATCAGGTCAGGAATCCGCTTATCTCTCGTCATCCGGCCAGAGAAAAGCGCGATCCGCGCGCCCGTCAGGCGATTCGCGGCGGCGAAGCTGCGAAGGTGCCGGCCGTCCTCCCGCCATTCGCGCTCCGCGGAACCAAGGAGGACTGTGTCCAGTGAATTGGCCGCGACAAAGACCCTGTCAGACCGGCCCATGGCCCCAATCGCAGCCCGCTTAGCGGTGTTTGAGTACGTCGCAACTGCGGCACAGCGCCTGAGTACCGCTGCCGTCAGCATTCCTCGGAGGCCGCTCCCGACCTGGACGCCTCCCCTTCGGTTCCAAAGTGAGGTCCACCAGACCACAGGAACTCGCGCGCGGCCGAGCGCCAGGGCGACGGACGTCACCAGTGAAAGACCCCCCTCACAGACCAGGACGTCGTACCCCTGGCGAACCTCCTGCGAGAGAACGCGAGGGTGGAGCCGGACGCGCCCCACGCGAAGCTCACCGACGCTAACTGCAGTCGCGTGGGCGAATGGGCCCGCGAACCGCGTCGAATAGATTGTCAGTTCTAGGTCGTCTACTGCGCCGAGCCTATCTAGAACGGGTACTCGATACTCAGGCACCATCCGCTGAAATACAGCGACGCGGATTTTCGGCGGATCAGGCCGGACGGCGCTTTGGCTTGCCACGACAGAGGCTGGCATCCCCGTGACAACGGCCCCTGACTGACGATTACTATGCATCCACGCGCCCCCGTGTGCCCATGGCCGCCTGGAGCACCTTGGCCATCGAGGTCTCGAATCGCTCAAACGAGAACTTCGCCTGGAACCGTTCCTTCCCCGCCGCACCCATCCGGTGTCTTAGGTCTGAATCGTTGCAAAGCATCCGGAGCTTGTCTGCAAGAGCCTCCGAATCACCCTGCGGCACGAGAAACCCAGTTTCGCCGTCGACAACCATGTCGCCAACGGCGCCGATATCAGTAGCCACTACTGGCAGGCTCGCCGCCATGGCTTCTAGGATGACCAGCGGGAACGCCTCATACTTGTACGACGATGGAAACACGAAAATGTCACTCCGAAGAAGGCATTGCCACTTAGCCCGGCCATGCATTGGGCCGCTATACTCCACGATGTCGCCAAGGCCCGCAGCACTAATGCGGCTCAAGAGCACTCTCTGAAACGCGGTCGATTGTTCCTCCCCCACCAAGCTGGCGGTCACACGGATTCCCTCCCGATGCAGCCGCTCGACTGCTCCAACAACTTCAAGTGGTCCCTTTTCCGGAATCATGTTGGACAGAAACACAATGCGTACTATTCCCGTCCGGGATACGGGTGCCGATTCCCCGTCCAATTCATCGCTTGGTGGCACTCCGTTCGGGACGACCCAACACCGCTCACGCTTGACGTAAGGCGCGATTTCCCCGTAGAGCCGAGTAGACAGGAGAATGACCCAGGTACCAGCGAAGGTCCATTTGTAGAACCACCTTCTAACAGCGTCGTCCCGGTATTCATCGATGCCTCGGCCATGCAGGTGCAAGACCATGGGTATCCGGAGTGTCTTAGCCGATAGCGACGATGGTGAGATCGCGAAAGAATGCGATTCCAGTCGGCGCCAGTGTGAAGTAGATCGCGTTCGGGGTGCGCACGATGCACTTGGCGATTAGTCGGGCCCATACGGCCGGCAGTTGGGCAAGCTTACGTGCGCTCGCATATCCCACGTCCTTGATGGAGCGGGTAAACTTCAACGGTAGAACATCCAGTTGAAACCTGCTGCGGAGCGCGCGGGAACCAATCAGAAGTTCGTTCATGGCGCTTACGCCATGCGTTGGCGGCGGTAACTGTGCAATCACAAGCAATCGCGGTAGGCGTGCGAAACGGGCCGGACCGACTGCTGGTGCCGCAGTCCGCACCTGCTCGTTTCTAGGTTGTATGGCCGACGTGCCTTGCACGAGCATTTCCTCCACCGACAAGCTGGGTGAGCGGAAGAGTTACACCTAACGCGACGGTAATGAATGTGGCCGCAGCAAGGACGATAGAGCCGGCGGACACCTTGTGAATCTCCGTGCCCATGATCGCCATCGCGAGCCAAGCTGCCAGGGCCGTTGACAACAAGGCCGCAGCAAGAACCGCGAAACCACGTTGGCGCCTGTACGTAAGAAGGACACCTACAAGAACGGCACACTCTGCCACGACGCTTGCAACCGCCGCCCCCTGCATTCCCTCTCTAGGAATCAGCCAAGTATTGAGTCCGATATTCAGGGCAACTGCCGCAACGGTCGCAATGGCGACCGCCCCTTGCCTGCCAGCGACGATCGCCCCCTGCTGCAAAACACCGTACGCGTAAGCAGCCCAGACGCACCAAATCAGAGTGCGTAGAGGGCCGGCACCGGCGGCAAATTCCGGGCCGTAGACACCACTCATGATGTGGCCGGCCCATGCATAGATGAGAGTCGCAACGGCAGCCCCACAGCAGGCGGTGTAGATGCTCACGCGGACGCCCCCTGGTAACGCAGCGGTGGGGGATTCCCCCCCCGCACGCACCATGTGCGCGAACGCCGACCTCGAAAACACGCCAGCGAGTCCACTGGCGCCGAAGACCACCGAATAGGCGGCCAGGTAGATCCCCGCCTCGTGGCTACTGCGCATCCATACGAGCATCAAGGAGTCGATCTTGTTGTAGCTGAGCGCCATCAGGCTCATGAGGGCGACAGGCACGCCGGCCCACATCAGTCCGCTCCTCCCTGACCATGTCCTCGGGTCACGCTGTGACCCGGAGCGGCGGAGCCAGGTCCCCGCGGTCAGGAGCGTTAGGATTGACCAGACCACTTCTGCGAGGGCGAATGCCCAGAGCGCCGAAGTCAATGCTCGCGACGTCACCACGAAGATCGCGACTAGCAGCAGGTAGGTCGCTTCGCGCGCAACTGCAGCGAAGGAAATCGCGCGGTCCATACCCATCGACAGCAATATCCAGTCGACTCGAAAGGAGTACGCTATGACTGCAACACCAAGCGGCAAGATCAGCCCAATTGGAACCAGGCCGGTAAACCCGGCAATGATGGACAGGATCGTTGCCCCGGTCGCTACCGAGAGGCGGAACGGGACGATCTCGAGGGCTGTATCGCGTACACGTTCCCGTCGACCCGCGATTTGCCTCGTTCCGATGACATCCATGCCGCAGTTGGCCAACACCCACAGGTACGCGACAATCGTTGTGCAAGCACCGAGAATTCCCGCCTGTGCGGGTCCAATGGCTCGAGTCGCCATGGCCGTACTTACAAATACTAGGCCCTTCGAAACGATGTGCCCGGCAAGGAGCACGAGGTAGGTTTGCAGGACAGCCGGAATCCTAAAGCGGCCCGTCCTCAGCGGTTGCTCCAACCGGAGTTCACCGCGCCTAGCCTCTGCCACCGGCATGGTCACGGGTTCCCTCCGTCCGGATTGGGCGTCGAGGGGCCCATGGCAGCCGCCTTGCTGACGACCTGCGTTACGTAGCCGAGGACGGCCCAAAGCGGCCATGTGATCGGAGGGCGATCAAGAGGCTGCGAGCTCAGCGAGTAGACAGCAAAACCAGTAAAGAGGACTCCAACTGCCACACCCAGTTCTCTCAAGTGAGGATCCAGCGTCACCGTCGTGAGACGTTGGGAAGCAGCAAAACCTCCAACAAAGATCAGGAGGAGCGACACTGCCCCTACGATTCCCGACTCCACGAGGGGCCTCAGGAACTGATTGTGGGCGCTGAGCTGCCCTTCAATCGACTCGGGTCCTCCGAGGTCAACGAATGGTATTGGGTTGTATTCAACGGTCAATCCAGGGCTGGTGTGAAGCCCATGACCTAGCACCTTCTGTATGGGAGTACCGGCCAGAAATGCCCGGGCCTGGGCAACAAACAAAAGACCTCGGCCCGTGCCCAATTCGTAGTACTTGCCCTCGACAACAGGACGGATCGCTTGCTCCACAGCAATCCTTACAGGGGAGAACAGGCTCGCGGCCATGGCCGTCAGAAGGACAGCAACTACAACCGATCTCCGTCGTCCTTGCTTCCACAGCCACATGGCGACCTGCACTGTGGTTGCAACGAACGCCACCCGGGCGAGCGAAGCGAATGCGATGATTGTGCACACAGCCGCCCAACCATACATGGTGACTCTTTGCAGCCGTCCCTCTAACGACCGCGCCAGCATCAGGGCGAACGGCAGACTGATCGCTGAGCGCCAGGCTAGGTCCAGGGGGTGGTGGTAGAGGCCTGTAAGTCTGGTCAACTCACCGGATGATGTGACCGCGCCTTCCCTTGGTGAGATGAACCCAGCAATCTGCATTACCCCGGTAGCAACGGCCACGACACTGTAGAGGGCTAGGATCGCTGCAAGGCGCATCGGCCGAAGTCCCGTCGTGGCCAGATGCTCCCCAAGAGCGACGAAAACGAGAGGAAGGGCCAACCTACCGAAGTCGCCCAGCGCCACTCCCCGGCTCGGCGCAACCCAAACGTCCCACAAACACACCACGCCGTAGAGGCCAGCTAGCAAGATCACAGGCGAGGGTTTCGGTTTCCATCCGTCACGGAGCAAACCCAAGAGGATCGCAGGGGGAATTATGGCGCCCAGGATTGATTGGGCATTGATCGCGATTCCGCCAGAGGCAAGAACCTCCGCGTACCAGAAGACATCAATCAGCGGTCGGATGCAGATGGAGCAAATCGCAGCCTGCAGAGGAAAGAACACGGCAGCGATCGCCAATGCTGCCGTCCCAACAAACACCAATCCCACGACACTGGAGCCTGCCGCCCCTCCCGCCAGAGCGGCAGCTAGGATCCAGGCCCCATTCCCGGCGTTCCCAAGCCACGCTCCGCGTAGGGGCTTGGAACTAATCGCCACGCAACGCCTGCCTAACTGCCGAGGCCAACAATAGTATGCCAACGGAGCAGACGCCGCCCAGCACTAGAGCCAGCGGGCCCGGCACTCGCCTGGGCCGACTGGATTCCTGAGGACTGTCGACGACTGAGAAGGTGGGCGCCTCTCGTTTCTCTTCAATTCTGGCGATTTCGAGTTGTTGGGACAGGAGTGAGTATGCATCCTCGCAAATGCGAACGCGCCTCGTTAGCCTTGTCTCGGTCAATTGCAACGTAGGGGACCCGCCAATTCGAACATTTTCCCGCCTAAATTCGACGAGGCGGCTCTCCGCCTCGGCCAATGAATCACCTGCATCGAGGGTCCTTTGTGCGATGAACTCCCGTGCCTCTCGCGCACGAGACACTCGGGTCGCTGAGTTGAATTCCCGAAGGTAGCGAATGAGATTTTCAGTGATGGCCTTGGAGTGCCCGGGGTGCCTATCGCCGACCGTGATCGTGAGAATGAATGTCTTAGAGGAATAGTTCCCGCGGACGTGGCCCCGGAGACGGGAGACTGCCGTCTCCATTCTTCGTGCCGGGCTGCCCGAGGTGGGAGCGAAATCTTCGAAGAAGAGCCTGGCACCATTGCCCTCAGGGGTGGAGCTCTGGAGAATCCGCTCCAGAATGGTCCGGCTTTGCGCAACGGCGATATAGCTGTAGGCGCGCTGGCCCTCACCGGACACGCCGAGCAGAGTCGGTTGAACCATGTTTACGAGACTTGCGACGTTCCCGAGGCCAGAGAGCGTCGTGCCTGAGTCCAGCAGGAGGGCCGACTGGCATTCGTAGTCAGCAGGTACCAACTTCGATGCGGCATACGCGAGCACCGCGCCCGCGATCCCAACAATGGCAAGCTGCGGGAGTCGGCTCAGGTTTGCGGCGATGTCCCACCAAGGGCGCCCGGGACGGCGTCCCGTCACTTCGTCGCCTCATGGGCGATAAAGATCGTCGTCACGGCCCCCGTAATGATGGTCATGATGGTTGCGACGTCCTTGAGTGTCTCCTTCTTCTCCACGGGCGGTTTCGGCGGCACAACGACCAATGCGCCGGGCTGCGGCTCCGGGTCCCACCACATTTTCTTGACCGGCTTCACCTTCCCGTCCGGCTGGACGATCTTCACCCGGCCTTTGTCCGACTCGTCGGTGTATCCACCGGCTTGGTCGATGTAATAGCCCAGCGACTTCCCCCGCTCGTAGAGCACGCTCGATGGGAATCCGACCGCGCCGGCGACCTTGACCGTCTTCGGCTCCTTGGGAATGTTGAGGCTGTCGCCATCCTCTAAAGCGATGTCGTACCGGCTGTCCTTGTGCTTGGCCACGTCCTTCACGTCCAGCGCCAGCCGCCCCGCGCCACCCTTGTTTCGCACGAACACCGCCGCTTTCGGATAGGCCGTCGGCTTCAACCCGCCCGACCGGGCCAGCACCGACGACAGCCGTTCATCCTTGTCCTTCAATCGAATAGGTGCCGGGATAGATCACCTCGCCCGTGACCTTCACGTTGCGCTGCATCTGCCAGTCGGGAATCTCCCGGACGTATACCTGGTCCCACTGCTGGAGCGCGAACGTGGTGTCGGCGGAGTGGACGGCGTAGTTCGCCGAGATCGGAACCCGGAAGACCTCCGCGGCCTGCTTGGTCACGATCGTGGTCGAGTCCACGCGGGAGACTTCCGCCTCCTGCTTGTACGCCGACTCCTTCAGCCCGCCGGCCCGGAAGATCAGATCCATCACGGTCATGCCGTCGAGGTATTCGTAGGTCCCGGGCTCGCGGACGCTCCCGCCGATCGAGACCGTGTGCCGCTCCTGAATCTCCCAGATCGAGCGGAGCGTGATCTCGTCCAGCTTCTGCAGCTCCAGGTCGTTCGTGGGCTCGTGCTCCAGCGCGAGCCTCACGTTGAAGGGCTTCGTGCTGCGCCGCCGGTCCTCGGAGGTCCGCACCAGCGTCGCGCGATCCATGTACGCGTCGGGCTTCAACCCGCCGGCGTCGTTCAGCAAGTCCGAAACCCTCATCCCGGGCCGCAGCTCGTAGGTGCCGGGATGCATCACCACGCTCCCCGCGATCGAGACCGTGTTCTTCCGCTCCTCCCCCACCCGGAAGATCTGGATGATGTCGCGGTCGAACAGGTCGGGATTCTGCGTGCTGTCCGCCAGGATCTCGCGGAGAGGGAGATCCAGCGCGATGCGATCCTCGCCCCTCAGCGAGTCGCGCTGCCCGAACGGGACCACCCGGTCCACGAGCGCGCGAGTCTCCACGGCGGTCGACTGAATCCCGCCGGCAAGCCTCAAGAGATCCCGGAATCCTTCGCCCGGCGCCAGCTCGTAGATGGCGCTCCGGTGGATCTGGCCCAGGACCGCGGCCACCTTCCCCGCCGGCGGCACGAAGACCACGTCGCCGCTCTGGAGCCGCACGTCCTCGGCCTTGTTGCCGGTGAGGATGTATCCGTAGAGGTCGACGTCCTTCCAGATCTGGTTGTGCCGGATGATCCGGATGTCGCGCATCGAGCCGCGGGAGGTGGGACCGCCGGCGTTATAGAGCGCGTTCAGCACGGTGCTCACCGAGGAGATCGTGTAGCCGCCGGGGCGGACCACGTCGCCCAGGATGAAGACCTGGATGGTGCGGAGCTTGCCCAGCGTCACGTCGACGAACGTCGTGGGCCGGCGCGCCCGAATTCCCGAGTAGACCATGCCGAGCCGGTCCGTGATCAGGCGCTTGGCCTGGGAGAGCGTGAGGCCGTTCAGCACGACCTGGCCGATGTCGGGCACGCTGATCGTGGCCTCGCGGGTCACGATGGCGGCGTGCGTGAACTCGTTGTCGCCCCAGACGGAGATGATGACCTCGTCGCCGGGGCCGATCGGATAGTCGGGATCGACCGGACCCGCCGCCAGAGGCTCGAACGTCGACGCGACGTAGCCGAAGATCTCGTATCCGAAGGGAAGGATGGCGGGCGCGCCGGGAACGCGCCGCGCGATCTCCTTGGTGAACTCGGGATAATCCTCGGGCTTGAGCGTCGCCCCGCGGAGGCGGAACCATTGCCGGAGCCACCGCGGCTGAATCGAGAATCGAGGGCGCGGTGAACGAGGACCCGGCGCTCCCGGTCGCGGAGCTCGCGGCGCCCCCGCCGATGATTTCCTCCGCCTTCGCGTCGCTGTATCCGGCCTCTCGAAGCGCCTGGCGGATCTGGTCGCGCGTGAGCCCGGCTTCCTTGGCCTTGCGGATCGCCTCCGCCTCCGACTTCACGCCCATCTGCTCGGCCTGCCGCTTCAAATCATCGGCGGTTTGGGCGGCGGCGGGTGGCGCGGAGAAGAGAGAGCAGGACAAAGACGAAGAATAGAGCGGCGAAAGTGCCGGTGAGGCGCCCGAAGCGGGCGGGATGCGTGGCGATTGTGACGCGCTGCTTCGTGGTAGACTCCGTCCGTGGTGTTCGTCAATCGGGGCAGGCGTCTCGCGGAGCCTTTTCGGGGCGGCTCCGGAAAGCCAGCCGATTGTTACCACGCGGCCCCATCGCTGTCAAAACGAATCGGCTCAATTTTGGCCGGCGATAGGGGCCGGCCCACTCTGGCCCTACTCCCTCGACTTCCCCGGGCCGCGCCGGTAAGGTCTCCCCATGGGGGCGGAGCGCTTCCTCCACTACCGGATTCTGGGGCCCTTGGGCCAGGGCGGCATGGGCGAGGTCTTCCTCGCGGAAGACGAGCGCCTGGGCCGGCGCGTCGCGCTCAAGTTCCTGCCCCAGGCCGCCGCCGGCGACCCCGAGGCACAGGAGCGCCTGCGCCGGGAAGCCACGATCGCTCGCGTCGCTCTCCCACCCGAACATCGCCGCGGTCCACGCGCTCGAGAGCGACGGCGTGCGCTCCTGCCTCGTCATGGAGTACGTCGAGGGGGAGACCCTCGCCGCGAGGATCGCCCATCGCCCTCTTCCCATCCCTGAAGTCATCGCGACCGGAATCTCGATCGCGGGGGCCCTCGCCCACGCGCACGCGAAGGGAGTCGTCCACCGGGACGTCAAGCCGGCCAACATCCTGGTCACCCCCGAGGGCGACGCCAAGCTGACCGACTTTGGAATCGCGCACCTCGAAGGCGCGACCCACCTCACCGCCGAGGGATTCACGCCGGGCACGGTGGCGTACATGAGCCCGGAGCAGGCGCGCGGGACGCCGCTGGATGGGAGGAGCGACCTCTTCTCGCTGGGTGCGGTGCTCTACGAGGCGCTGACCGGGGTACGCGAGCCTTCGCCGGCGACCGCCCGGAGGCTTCGCTCTACGCGGTCCAGCATCATGAGCCGGAGGCGCCCTCGGCGCTTCGAAGCGGAATCCCGCTCGAGCTGGAGCGGATCGTCCTCAAGTGCATGAAGAAGGATCCGGCGCTCCGGTATCAGCACGCGGACGACTTGGCGGCGGACTTGAAGGCGCCTGGCCGCGTCCGCGGCGCCGGGGACCGCCACGCTCACGGGCGTGGCCGGCGCCGTCCGCGGAACGCCACCGAGACCATCACGAGCAGCGCCCCGACGTCGGGATCTCCCGGTAGACGTCGCCTCCCCCGGCGCATCGTCGTTCCGGTCGCGATTGTTCTGGTCGCGGCGTTGGTCTACCTCCTGGGCCCGTACCGTCCCAGCCTCAAGCCCGAGCCACCCGCGGCAGAGGCGGCCCAGAAGTCGATCGCGGTTCTGTCGTTCGAGAACCTGGCGGAGCCGGGCGATCCACACGGTGCCGCTCCGATCGCGACCAGCCTTCTAAACGTGGGGTTGAGCGAGTCCCAGGTGATGCCGGTCGTGAGCGCCCAACGGATCCACGACGTGCTCCGCCAAATGGGAAAGCCGAACGAGACCGTGAAGGGCAAGGAGGCGCTGGAGGTGGCCGGACGGGCCGGCGCCGCCTACGTGGTGACCGGGTACATCTACGCGACCCAGCCGGACATCGTCCTCGCGGCCGAAGTGGCCTCCACATCCGACGGCACCGTGCTCACGGCCAGCAAGGTGCGGACCGCGGGAGGTGAACGCGGCCTCTTCGCGGCCGTCGACTCGCTCACCGCGTCGTTGCGGGACGGCCTCGCCCGCGCGGGGTTCGGAGTCCGCCAGTCGGCGGTCGACGTGGCGAGCCTCACGACCCAGAGCCCAATGGCCTACAGGGCCTACGTGCACGGGCTCGACGAACTCTACAAGAGCAAATGGGCCGATGCGGAACGGGAATTCCGCGCGGCGATCGCGGCGGATTCCACCTTCGCCCTCGCGTGGTATTACGCGGCTGTCGCCACATGGTGGAATTCCGACGTCGACGGCGCTCAGCAGGAAGTGCAAACCGGGCTCCGCCTCGGAGACCGCCTGTCGCGCCGCGACCGCGATGGGTTGATGGCGCTCGGGGCCGTGATCCAGAAGGACTACGCGGGCGCGGCACGCCAGTACCGGGCCCTGCTCGTTCGATACCCCGACGATAAGGAGTTCCTCTACGGCCTGGGGGAGGCCCTCTACCACGGCGGCATGGACGACATGGGTCTCAGCGCGCTCGGACGGGCCACCGAGATCGATCCCTCGTTCGTGGTCGCGTACACCCACATAACGGACGTCCTGGGAGATCGGGGTGAGTACGATCGCGCGCTTACAAGCATCGAGCGCCTCATTCGGGCCGAACCGGACAACCCGGTCGGCTACTCGATGAAAGGGGAAGTGCTTCTGCAAAGTGGCGACCTGGAGGGAGGGCTCGCCGCCTATCATGAAGCGCTCGCGAGGGACCCGAGATACCTCGCTGCCCTGTTCGGCCTCGCCGGGGCCCAGGGAACGATGGGCGACTTCGATTCGCTCCGCGCCACGATCGACGTGGTCGCGGGGATCCCCGGCTATGACGGAAAGCCGCTCGACACGGCTCCCGGCGAAGTCTTCCTGAGACTCAGCCAGGGCCGGTTCTCCGAGGCGGCGCGCATGGCCGCGAGCTTTGAGCGGAAGTTGGGCGGCCACTACACGAGACCAGATCAAACACTGGTGACGCGCTTCCACGCCCAAGCGCTCCTCGAGATGGGAAGGGCGGAAGAGGCTGTGCAGAAGTTTCGAGTCCAGGCCGCTCAGAACAACAGGATCTTGGTGGTCCGCGGAGCAAGCTCTCTCCACCTCATGGAAGCATTGATCCGCACGGGAAAGCTGGAGTCCGCTCAGGCGATGCTCCGAGGCTACGAGCGGCAGCTGGAGAAAGGCGCGACGCCTCTCGAGCGCCAGAATCTGAGGTTTCTTGGCGGTCAGCTCGCCCTCGCGAAGGGGCACGCGGCGGAAGCCGTGAAGGTGTTCCGGGAGAACCTCCCGGCAACGCAGCCCGGATTCCGGCAATGGAAACGCAGGTGGGCGCTTGCCCGCGCCCTGATCGCCGCGGGCGACATGGCTGGCGCGGAGACCGAGTTGGTTGCCATCGTCAAGAGTGCCCCCGGCAGCGGGGACCCTATCGATACCTACAAGGCGATGAACACGCTGGCCCGCCTCTACGAAGAGCGCGGCCGCCGCGACGAGGCGCTGGCCCTCTACAAGCGGGTCGCCTACCAGTACAGAATGGCCGAGCCCGGCGTGAAGGCAAACGAAGAGGCACTGGCGGGAATCCAGCGCCTCTCGAAACCGTCCTCGTAAGCTCCCCACCCGCCCTGGCCCCCTGTTCCGCCGATCCCCGGCGGCCGAATCTGCGGGCTTGACAATCAATAAGTATTGGCTTATCTTTCATGCATGCAGAGCGCGGCCGTGGCCGAAGGCAAGATCTTCCAGGCGCTGGCGGACCCCAGCCGCAGGGCGATCTTCGAGTCTCTCACGCGTGGCGAAGTGGCGGTCAAGGACCTCACGGCGCGCTTCGACATCTCGCAGCCGGCGGTCTCGCAGCACCTCGCCACCTTGAAACGGGCCGGCCTGGTGAACGCGCGGCGCGAGGGGCGCTGCGCCTATTACCGGGTGCGGCCGCGCGGGATGAAGCCGCTCATCGACTGGATCGCGCACTACCGCGCCTTCTGGACGGAGCACGTCGATCGCCTTCGACAGCTGCTGGAGAAAATGGACGAATGAACCCCATCGACAGGACCGCCCCATCGCAAACCGAATCCATTGCGTTCGAGTTCGATTTGCATCATTCGCCGGAGAAGGTGTGGCGCGCGCTCACCGACCCCATGCTGCTGACCGGGTGGCTCCTGCCCGTCGTCGAGCTCAAGCTCGAGCTGGGGGCCGCGTTCACGTTCAAGACGCAGCCGCACCCCGGGTGGGACGGCACCGTGAACTGCCGGGTCCTTGAGATCGAAGCGCACAGGAAGCTCAGCTACACGTGGGTCGTTGGCGATATGGAGATAGACACCGTCGTGACCTTCACGCTCACGCCCACGGCGTCGGGCACGCGCCTGTCCCTCGTGCAGTCGGGCTTCAAGCCGGACCAGAAGCGGAACTTCGGCGGTGCGCGCTACGGCTGGAAGATGATGGGCGGGAGGCTCGTCGACCTGCTCGCGAGGATCCCATGAGCCGGTCGAGTTCGGGCTCGTCTTCAAAGGAGGTTTCAGTGAACTGGAACCAATGGGTTCGGCAGATCCACCGTTGGCTGTCCATCGCCTTTACGGTGTCCGTCATCGTCACCTTCGTCGCCCTGGCACAGAAGGAGCCTGTCGTCTGGGTGAGCTACGTGCCGCTGGCCCCGCTCGCCTTGCTCCTGTTGACCGGTCTCTACTTGTTCGTGCTGCCGTACGCCACCAAGTGGCGCGGCGAGCGACGCACTGAGCCTGGCAGCGACTCGGCCAGGCGGATCCCCGGTGAAGCCAGCTAGAGGGCATTGACTTCACAGGCCCAGCGTAGAAGATTTCCGGACGATGGTGACCGATCGCAGACCTTCGCGCGCCAAGCTTCGCCAGGAATACGACGACAGCAGCCGCCTCGTGGAGGTCCCCGTGCCGCTCGCGGTGACCTTGACGCCGCTCTTCGGGCTGCTCGAGAGCGCCCGCGACGCGGAGGCGCGCGCTCCCTTGGCCCAAGTCTGTCAGGAGCTGCTCGACGGATTCTCGGGGTTCTACGAGGTTCCGTCTCCGAGCGTGGAGATGCTCGGCGTTCGCCCACATCGTACCCGCGAGGGGCTCCTCTCATCCGAGCTGCTCGGCGACTACACCTTCAGCCTCACGAGGATCCGGCTCTGGACGCGAACGCCGATGATTCGGAAATGGACCTCCAGCCGGACCCTCCTGGCCACGCTGTGCCACGAGTTCATGCATCACCTGGATGCGGTCCATCTCGGATTTCCGAGGAGCTATCACACCACGGGCTTCTTCGAACGGGTCCATCGCTTGTATCTCGGCGTGACGGGGCAGGCGTACTACTCTCTCGCGTGGCAGACGCCGGGGCGCGATGGCTCGCGCTCGATCGATTGGCCGGAGACCAATCGTCGCAAGGCGATCTCCGCAGCCTAGCACCGTGAAGGCGAGTCTGACCCTAGTCGGAGTGAATACAATGGCCAAAGGGACGTCCAAGAAGTCGACGAAGGTCGCAAAGCCGACCCTCCTCGCAGGCGGCAACCCTCAGATCGCGAAGGGCGACGGCGACGCCCCCGTGCAGGCCTACATCGCGGCCATGCCGGGCTGGAAAAGCGACGTCGGGCGCCGCCTCGACGCGCTCATCGTGCGCACCCTCCCCGGCGTGCGTAAGGCGGTCAAATGGAACTCGCCGTTCTACGGAGTCGAGGGCCAAGGCTGGTTCCTCAGCTTTTATGTCTTCACGAAATACGTGAAGGTGGCTTTCTTCCGCGGCACGTCACTGCGCCCTGTCCCCCCCGGCGAGTCCAAGCAGAAGGAAGTGCGCTACATCGACATCCGCGAAGGCGACCAGCTCGACGAGGCGCAGATGGCGACGTGGATCCGACAGGCGGCCGCCCTGCCCGGTTGGGTCCCGTAGCGCTGGCAGGGGTCCTCGAACAACGGCGGGATCGGCAACGCGGCTTATCCCCAACGAAAGGTATGACGATGAAGAGTCCACCAAAGGCACCAGGCAACGCGGCCACCAAACTAATCAGCGAAAGGATTGCCGAGTTGGGTGACTGGAGAGGCGATGCACTGTCAAGGATGCGCGCCCTCATCAGGGAGGCCGACCCTGAGGTTGTGGAAGAGGTGAAGTGGGTGAAACCGACGAACCCCGGAACACCGGTATGGTCCCATGATGGGGGCATCTGCACGGGAGAGTCGTACAAGTCGGTCGTGAAGCTGACCTTCCATAAGGGCGCTTCCTTGAAGGATCCTGCCAACCTCTTCAACTCGAGCCTGGACGGGAACGTAAGGCGCGCCATCGATATTCACGAGGGTGAGGAGATTGACGCGAATGCGTTCAAGGCGCTCATCCGCGCGGCCGTCGCTCTCAATGCTTCTGGCGGTAAGAAGTCCACGAAACGCAAGTGAGCAGGCTAGGGCGTGACGGCCCTGTCCCCTGAATTGTAAAGAGGCGCTGGTGGGAAACCAGCGCCTCTCGAAATCGTCTTCGTGAATTTGCGGTTAGTGCGTGCCGCTATGACAAGGCGCGGCGCTCCAGTACCCGGTCTGATCCGGGTTCCCCGCGCCTGATAGGTCTTCGAATAAGTACGTGCCGCTGCTCACCGTATTGGTGGCCGTATCGAGCGTGCCGGAGGCGGTGAGCCTGAAAAGGTTCGGCATTTCGAACGAGACCGAAATCGTACGAGTGGTTCCCGTGCCCGAGACGGTACCGGTGAACGGGATCGCGTCGTAGGGCGGGGATGCCCCGGGTGAATAGACGATCCCTTCGACCGTTGTGCCTCGGATCGAGAAGGTAAACGTACCGGAATCGCTCTGATCGCTGCTGGTCCAGCCGCCGCAGAGCACCGTGGCCGAGGCCGAGCCGCCACTCTCGCAGTCGAAACCTCCATTGCCGTTCGGCCCGGTATACGATCCGAAGAGTTTGCTCGGCGGACCCGGATCGTAAAGGCCGGTCAGCGTGTATCCGCCCCCCGACAGTCCAAGATCGCCTGATGTATCGTCGAGTGTGCCGGTAAGTGCGACGGGCGCGACGCCCGAGAGAGTGAGCGTCCCGCTCGCGGTAACCGCGGCCCGCGGCGCGTTGGGAATCCTCGGGCGACCCGCGAGATTTGCCTTGTTGACGGTGATCGCGACCGATCCGTTTTCCACCGAGTTGGCGAGCCAGCCAGTGAAGGAACTGGTGGTCGTGCCCCCGCCACCGCCGCCACCGTTATTCGAGGACTTGTTATCGTCGCTGCCGCAACCGGCCCAAATACCGAGGCTTAGAACGGAGGCTGCAACGAGGATCGGCGACAGCGGACGCACTCGTAACGCGGCATGCCTGGTCATGGATGGGTCCTCAGATGTGGGGTCATAGGCGAGACTGGCAAGACAATTATGTTACACCGATTTCGCCTGTAAGTCAAGCACTGACAATGGAAGTCGGCCCTGTGGTACCGTTTCGGAATGTCCGCGGCGCCCATCCCTTTTCACCGCCCGTCCATCACGCAGGCTGAGCTCGATGCGGTGGCGGCGGTGCTGCGCTCTGGTTGGCTCACGACGGGGCCCAAGGCGAAGGAGCTGGAGGCCGCGGTAGCGTCGTATGTCGCCGCGCCGGAGAGCGGGGCCGCCGACCTCCACGCCGTTTCGCTCTCCTCCTGCACCGCGGCGCTCCACCTGGCACTCATCACGGCCGGAGTGAAGGAGGGCGACGAGGTGGTCACCTCGCCCTACACCTTCGTGGCCACCGGCGAGACGATCCTCTATCTCGGCGCGCGGCCTGTCTTCGTGGACGTGGAGCCGGCGACCAAGAACCTGGACCCGGCCCTCCTGCCGAAAGCGATCACGCCCAAGACGCGCGCCATCGTGACGGTTTCCCTCGCGGGCCATCCCTGCCGCTCCGCGGAGATCGGCGCGATCGCGCATGGCCACAAGATTCCGGTGATCGAGGACGCGGCCCATTCGCTCACCGCTCGGATCTGGGACGTCCCCGTGGGCACCCAGGCCGACATCACCTGTTTCTCGTTCTACGCCACCAAAGGCGTGACGGCGGGAGAGGGCGGAATGGCGGTCACCGCGCGCGAGGAGTGGGCGGAGCGGATCCGCCGGCTCTCGCTGCACGGGCTCTCGGCCGCGGCCTGGTCGCGGTACGACAGGGGCGGCTGGTGGGATTACGATGTTACCGAGCTGGGATACAAGTACAACATGACCGACATCCAGGCCGCCTTGGCGCTGGCGCAGATGGGCCGCGCGGAGGCGATGCGCGCGCGCCGCGAGGCAATCGCCGGGCGCTACGAAGAGTCTCTCGCCGGGATTCCGGGGCTCCGGACACCGACCGTCGCCCAAGGCATGCGCCACGCGTGGCACCTCTATCAGATCGCGGTGACCCCGAAGGCCGCGCGGCTCGATCGAACGGCGCTCGCCCTCGCGCTCCGAGAAGACGGAATCGGCACCAGCGTCCACTTCAAGCCGCTCCATCTCTTCCCCTTCTATCAGGAGCGCTTGGGTCTCAAGCCCGGCGCGTTCCCGAGTGCCGAGCGCTGTTTTGAAGAGACTCTCTCGCTTCCGATTTACCCCGACCTCACCGACGCCGACGCCGACCGCGTCGCCGCACGGGTTCGCTTCCACCTGACCGGAAAGGGCTGAGAACCATGACCGCTGATCTCGAGGAACGGCGATGGGAGGAGCTGAAAGCCGCCATGGAGCGCGGCGGCGCTCCGGAGGTGGTTCGTTATATCGACGCGATCGCCGACCCCGAAACGCGCCGGACGGTCTACGCCATCGCGCAGAAGAAATTTGGCAACCGTGAGTGGGCCGGGCGGGACTTCGACGCGCTGGTGGAAGTGGTGACGGCCGGGATTGGCGAGACGCTGCGGCAGGCGCTGGAGACCGAGGACGGCGAGACGGCCTGGAAGCTCACCGATTTCGCGAACCGCCTTTCCTACAACCTCTCGGCCGATCTCGCGGAGTGCTGGCCGGCGGACGACGCGCCGCGCGAGCGTCGGCACTTCGAGGCGGGCCTCCGCGCGGCGGAGGACTGCGTCCGTTGGCGGCGCGAGCTGGGGAAGACCCCCGATCGCCGCGCGATGGCCTACTGGGCCGTGGGAATGCACCAGATGTCGCTCGCGAACCTTCACGAGGCCCGCGGCGCGTTCGAGACGGCGTCCGGGCTGGCGCGCCTCGCCGTGGTCGGAACGGGGCGGGATGAAATCAGGGCCGGCTCCGACTTCGGCGTGCTTCTCTACGCGGGCTACCTGGGGATCGCGCGCTGGACGCTCGGGGAGCCGGAAGGACGCGCGCAGTACGAGTCAGCCTGCGCCGCGTTCGACGCGACCGCCGCCAAGTCGGACGGCGAGGAGAAAGAAGACGCCGTCTTCGGGGTGGAACAACTCCGCTGGGTGGCGCGGAAGTTCCGCCCCGAGACGGCGACGGCTCACTAGGCTCCTGCTTACTTGTAGGTGTTCTTGATGTTCCCCCAGGTCGTGTGGGTCACCGCAACCGGCGCGCCCTCGGTGAGGGTCATCGTGGTCACGTATGTGTTGTCCGCGCTGTTCGCGTCATCGTCCCCGTTGGCTGCCACCATGGTGGCGTAAAACGTCACCGGCCCTGCTCCCTGCGCGGGAGCGGTCCAGGTAAACCCCCACGCGACCGGGCCATCCTGCGTCCCCCACCAGGTTCCGTCCGTGGGATCATTCGGGGAGGTTATCCCGTTGGTGGTATGACAAACGTAAATACGGCCGCCGGAAGGCAAAGCCACAACGTGTGGATCGACAAAGGTCGTGATGCTTCCGGCTGTCGTGTTGTCGGAGTCCTTTAGGACCGTCGCCTCGAAGCCCCAGCGAACCATGCCAAAGTCCTCGACTCCCACGCCGATCGTGTACGTGTTGCCCGGGGCGTACTCGGTAATGGGCGGCACGACGGTGAGAAAGGGCGTGCCCGTTGTCGCGGCTCCGCTGTGGCATTGGGCGCAAGTACCCTCGCTCGGTAGAGCCCCCGTCTTGCCCAGCGGTGGAGTCGGCACAGTAGCGGACACCTTCATTGGACCCTGCAGGCTGATCGGAATCGATGCGGTGATCGCGCAGGCGAACGCGGCAATCACCATGGTAGAAATCTTCATAGCAACCTCCTCCCTAGGTGGAAGGGGCGCTTTGCCCCGGGGCCATAATGAACCTGCCGGCAGGGCTTGCCAAGCCCGTTCGTGGCGGGTTCACGGGGTGGGACGGTCGCCAATCCCCGCCGGTCGCTGAGGGGTCGTCCCCCTTACGGCCCGACCAGCTTTCGCACCTTGGAGAGGATCCGCGCCGCCGCTTTCCCGTCCCCGTAGGGGTTCATCCGGTTCGCCATGGCGGCGTAGCGCTTGGGGTTGTCCAGAAGCTCCACGGCCGCCGCGACGATCTTCTCGCGGTGCGGGCCGACCAGCTGGACGACGCCCGCCTCCACCGCCTCCGGCCGCTCGGTCTCGTCGCGCAGCACCAGGACCGGCTTCCCCAGCGAGGGCGCTTCTTCCTGGATCCCGCCGGAGTCGGTGAGAATCAGATAGGAGGCGGCCATCAAATCGGCGAAGGCCTTGTACTCGAGCGGGTCGATGAGGTGAATGCCCGGAACGTTCGAGAGCGCGACCCGCACCGGGCCGTCCACATTCGGGTTTCGGTGCACCGGGTAGACCACGTCGACGTCCGCGTAGCGGGTGACCAGGTCGCGGAGCGCGGCGAGGATTTCCTGAAGCGGCGCGCCAAAGTTTTCGCGCCGGTGGGCCGTCACGAGGAGGATCCGCTGTCCCGCGCAGCGGGAGCTGCGGCAGGCGCTCGGGCTTGATCTTCACCACTTCGAGCAGCGCGTCGATCACGGTGTTGCCCGTGACGGTGATCTCCGCGTCCGAGATCCCCTCCGCGAGCAGATTTCGCCGCGCCTTCTCGGTCGGCGCGAAGTGGTGCGCCGCGATCACGGTCGTGACCCGCCGGTTCACCTCTTCGGGGTAGGGATACGACTTGTCTCCCGTCCGAAGCCCCGCCTCGATGTGCCCCACCGGCACCCGCGCGTAGAACGCCGCCAGGGAGGCGGCCATCGTGGTCGTGGTGTCCCCCTGGACCAGGAGAAAGTCGGGTCTCTCCCGCTCCAGATAGGGCGCCAGCTCCGTCAGCGCGCGGGTGGTGATCTCGGTGAGGGTCTGCCCCTCCCGCATCAGGTCGAGGTCGTGGTCGGGGCGGATCTCGAAGAGCGAGAGCACCTGGTCGAGCATCTCGCGGTGCTGCGCGGTGACGCAGACGAGAGAACGGATCCCCGCCTCGCGCGAGAGGAGCTTCAGGACCGGCGCCATCTTGATGGCTTCCGGCCGGGTGCCGAAAACGGAGAGAACGGTCTTACGAGGACGATCGGGTGGGCTCACGCGGGTGGATACTAGCGGCGCCCGGCCCGGCGCCCAAGCGGGAAGTGGTCTTGGAGAGAGGTGCGGCTACGCGGCCGCTTCCACCCGCCGCCGGGGGAGCGAGAAGGAGAACGTGGAGCCCTCGCCGACGGCCGACTCGACCCAGATCTTGCCGCCGTGCTGCTCGACGATCCCCTTGGAGATGACCAGGCCCAGCCCCGTTCCGCCGGCCTTCCGGGTGGTGGAGGAATCGAGCTGGGCGAAGCGCTGGAAGAGGCGGCTCAAGTCGCGCTGCGAAATGCCCCGGCCGTAGTCTTTCACCGAGATCGTGATCTGGCCCTCGTCTCCGGAGGCGAAGATCTCGATGCGGCTCCGCTCGGGCGAGAACTTGATCGCGTTCCCGAGGAGGTTGGTGGCGACCTGGCCGATGCGCATCGGGTCGGCCTCGATCGTTGCCGGTGCTGGGATCCACCTTCAGGTCGATCCCGACTTCCTTCTGGGCCGCGAGGTTTCGGATGTTCTCGACCGCCTCGATCAGGACCGCGCCGGCGTCGATCGCCTCGATGTTGAGCGAGAGCTTGGACGACTCGAGCTTGGAGAAGTCGAGAATGTCGTTGATCAGGTTGATCAGCCGCTCGGTGTTCGCCTGGCAGATGCTGAGCAGCTCCTTCTGCGGCGGGGGCAGCTTGTGGAAGCGGTCGTCCCCCAGAAGCTCGAGCGAGCCTTTGATCGAGGTGAGCGGCGTCCGCACCTCGTGCGACACGACCGCGACGAACTCCGACTTGAGCCGGTCCAGCTCCTTGGTCCGCTCGAAGAGGATCGCGTTGGTGATCGCGATCGTGGCCTGGCTGGCGAGCATCTTGAGCACGTCCTGGTCGTCCGTGCTGAAGGCGCCACCGTCGTGGTCGAGGCAGGTGATCGTCCCGATCACGCTCTCGTTCCCTTGGAGGGGGACGATCAGCGCGCCGGTTGGCTTGAGCGAAGCGAGCATCTCCTCGGTGCCAACGGCCTCGCCCAGGTTCTCCACCAGCGCGGGCTGGGCGCTCTGGACCACCTGGCCGTGATAGCCGATCCCCATCTGGAACCGGAGCAGCTTGAGGCTCTCCTCGGGCACGCCCAGGGCCGCCTCGGCGGCGTATTCGTCCGACGCGGCGTCGTGGAGGAAGAGGAGGCAGGCGCGCGCCGAGGCGAGCCGCGCGGCCTGCGCCACCACCACCTCGAGCGTGCTCTGGAGGCTCAGGCTGGTCGAGATCGCCTTCCCCGCTTCCAGGAGCGCCGCCATCCGGTCGGTGGCGCGGGCCACCTTGCGGCGGAGAATCATCCTCGTGCTGCTGGAGCCCGACGTTGGCCGACTCCAGCTCGCCGATCAGCCGCCGGTTCTCCTGCGTGAGCAGGCGGCTTTCCAGCCCCCGCTCGATCGCCTTGAGCGTTTCCCAGAGATCGAACGGCTTGGTGATGTAGTCGTAGGCGCCCTGGCGGAGCGCGTCGATCGCGGTGGTGGTGGAAGCGTAGCCGGTGATCAGGATGACGCAGGTGTCCTTGTCCGCGGCCTTGGCCGCCCGGATCACCTCCAGGCCATCCACGCCGGGCAGGTTGATGTCGGTGAGGACGAGGTCGAACTTCCCCTTGGTCACCTTGAGGATCGCGTCGTCGCCGTTGTCGCACGACTCGACCACGTATCCCTGCTGGGTCAGGAGATCCTGGAAGATCTGGACGACCTGGACCTCATCGTCCACGACCAGGACCCGCGCCCGTGGGTGGGCGGCCGTGCTCGGCGTCGGCTCGGTGGTTTGAGTCTTCTGTTCCATGGGCTCCGTGCTCGTCCTCTAGTTGACGGCCGCGCCGTTCCGGTCGTCCGGAGGCGGAACCGGCCCGTCCGCCTTGCCCGCCACCACGGCGGCCTCCGGCTCGACCTGCGGGACGATGGTGCTCGGATCGACGGCCTCGACCGGATAGGTCGCGACGCCGACGTGAACGGTCAGCTTCTTCCGTCGCGGGAAGGCGTGCCGCTCCACGACCCCGCGGAGACGCTCCGCCGCCACCTTGGCCCTCGCGGCGTCGGTGTGCGGAAGGAGGATCCGGAATTCGTCCCCCTGGTAGCGCGCGACGCAGTCGGTTCCGCGGGCCGAGCGCTTGAGGAGCCGTCCCATGTCCGAGAGAACCTGGTCCCCGATCCCCTGCCCGTGTCGACCCTTCCGCTCCAGCGTGCCGTCGACATCGAGCACGACCACCGACACCTTGTGGCCGTAGCGCTTCGCCTTGCCGACCTCCGCCTCGAGATTCCGGTCAAAGTGGCGCTTGTTGTAGAGGGTCGTGACGTCGTCGGTCGTGGTGAGCCGCTCCCGCTCGCGGCGGAGCAGCATCCGGATCGCGACCGCCGAGATCGGCATGGCCATCAACGCCAACCGGTTCGCGCTCTCCTCGTCAAAGGCGCCTGGGCGCGAGTGGCTCATGTTGACGACCCCCACCACCTCGGTCTGGACCAGGATCGGCACCGAGAGGAAGGAGCGCAGGCAGACCGAATCGGGGCCCCCTTCGCGATGGAGGTCGTTCAGAAGGACCGGCTTTCGCTGCTGGGCCACCCACGAGGAGAAGCCCCTGCCGCGGTCGAAGCGGACGTGGCCGATGAGATCGACCCGGCTGCCGATCGAGACCACCTCCTCCAGGACCTGGGACTCGCGGTTCAGGAGGAAGAGGGTGGAATTCTCGAATGGGATCGCGGTTCTGATCTGGAGGAGCGCCTCGCGGAACGCCTCGACCGGATCGACGGTTGATTGCGTGATCCGGCCCAGCTCGGCGAGCACGTCCGAGTCGGAGACGGGGCGCGCCCCCGCATTGCGGGACTTGGAGAGAATGCCCATCAGCTTGCGGTTGATCGAGACCGCGCTCGCGAAGACGTCCGACGACCGCTTTTTCGCGGCGGAGAGGGACAGATCCTTCGCGAAGTGCTCGCACTCGGCCTTCTTGAGGATGCGACGATCGCCCAACACCTCGAGTAGCTTCTGCTCCGAACGGATGAATCGTTCGGTCGCCTCCACCAGCCGCTTCGAGCCTGCTCCATTGCGCTGCTTCATGGCCTTCCTCCTTGGCCTCTCTCGATCAGGGCCGGATGCCGTTCCCGGGACGATCGACAACTCCTGGCACCACCGCCGTTTCGACCGTGGCGACCGGCTTCCCTCCCTGGCTCCCTGGGCCCACCGGCGCCAGCACCAGCGGCGGTCCCATTTCCTTCACGAACACGGAGAACGTGTCCCCGACCTTCCAGTCCGGTGCGCCATGCGCCATCAGCGTGTAGCCGTGGTAGCGCAAGATCGCGCGGCCGCGCCCCAGCGTCTTCGCGACCGTGACCGGGCTCACCTCGCCGTCCTGGAGCGACGCGTAGAGAGACGCTCCCAGGCCGGGCTCGAAACGGACCCGGATCTCGATCGCGCGATCGTGCGCGGACTTGGTTGCGGCGACGCCCATGAACTCAATCCTCCTGTGGGCCGCGGAATTCGGCGAAGAGCGTTCGCTCCCGCTCGGTCTCGCGGACCACGTCCTCGACGAGCTCTTCCAGAAGCGTCTCTCGACGCCGCTCGTCGGCCTCCACCAGCTCCCACGTCGAGGGCGAGATGGGGCGCGTCATCGACCCCGTTGGGCCACGAAAGCCCCGCCCGCTCCGTGAGGGAATTGGCGACGTGTACCAGCGCCGCGAGCTCCTCGTTCCGTGTCGCGGCCTCCGGCCGGTGATGGCAGGCGATTGCTTCCACGAGGTCGGCGGGAAGTCCCCACCGCTCGGCGAGCCACGCGCCAACCTCGGCGTGGCTCGAGCCGAACAGGCCTCGCTCCGCGTCCTCCATCGCCTCCCCCTGCTCCCGCACCATCGCGACCACCGCCCGAAAGCGCTCGGGGTCGGTCTGGCGCAGTACAACCTTTCCAATGTCGTGAAGCAGCCCCGCCGCGTAGGCCTCGCTGCTCAACCGGTAGCCGCACCGGTCGGCGAGGGACCGCGCGGCCACGCCGCACGCGAGCGAGTGGTTCCAGAGCCCTTCCATCTCCTCGTCGCTCTCGCCGAGGGTCTTGAATACGGACGCGCTCAAGACGAGGTCGCGGAGGGTGTTCGATCCCAGGACGACGACCGCCAAATCGACGCTCCCCACCTTCCGCGGGAACCCGTAGAAATCGGAGTTGGCCAGGCGAAGCGTGCGCGCGGTGAGCGAGGGGTCGAGGGCGAGGATCCGGGCCACTTCCTCGGAGCTGGTCTCGGGCTGCGCCACCGCCTCGATGACGCGGTAGGCGACGAGCGGGAGGGTCGGAAGCGCGACCATCCCCTCGGTGACGCGCTTCAGGGAGGTGGCGTCGATGGTCTTGGTCATGGATCGCTAGAGAACGCGGCCCAGACGGGCCTTCAAGGTCTTCACGGCGCGGGTGTGGATCTGCGAGACGCGCGATTCGGAGATGTGGAGCGCCTCGCCGATCTCCTTCAGCGTCATCTCTTCGTAGTAGTAGAGCGCCACCACCAGCCGCTGCTGCTCCGGCAGCCCGTCGATCGTCTCGAGCAGCACCTCGCGCGCCTCTTCGGTCTCGATCTGATCGAGCGCGTCCCGATGCGCGGGGTCGTCGACGATGTCCTCGAGCTGGATGAAGTCCTGCTCCTCGTCGCTCGAAACCGACTTGGATAGGGAGAGGAGCGCGGTCCCGTGCACCTCGTCGAGGAGCCGCGATAGCTCGACCGGGCTCAGGTTGAGCGCCTCGGCCACCTCTTCCTCGGTCGCGGCGCGCCCCAGTCTCTGGCCCAGATCCCTCGCGACCTCCTCCACGTTCCGGGCCTTCCGTCGTATCGACCGCGACGCCCAGTCGAGGGAGCGAAGCTCGTCCAGGATGGCGCCCCGGATCCGCCAGATGGCGTAGGTCTCGAACTTGGTGCCCTTGGACGCGTCGTACTTCTCCAGCGCGTCGAAGAGCCCGATGATCGCGGCGGAGATCAGGTCGTCCCGCTCGACCGATTTCGGTAGGTGGAGCGCCAGCCGGTCGACGACGTACTTGACCAGCGGCGCGTACTTGCTGAGCGCGACCTCCTTTTGGCGCTCTTTCCTGCTCCTCGAGCGCGGGGGTCGATTGGCGAGCGTGTGCAGTACGGACATGGAGGCCATGGTGGGGTTCCTCGGGCGCTACCGGTCGGCCCGGACCTGCCGGTCGCCGGAGGTGACGCGCCGCTGCTCGTAGTAGCGGCGCAACGCGGTTCTCATGAGAATCAAACCCGTTCCCCCGCCAACCAGGACGACGATGACGAGCGCGAGGGCGGAGCGAAGGACGACGACGGGCCAGGAAATCCCTGTCACGACGCCGATCCCGCCGGCGAGGAGCGCGGCCGCGAGCGAGGTGATGGCGGTGAGGCGGATGATGAGGCGCCGCATCCCTAGACCTCCTCCGGCACTTCGTCGCGGGTAACGAGGGCGAACGGCCCCGGCGTCGTGTCGTCCGAGCCGGAGCGGTCGGGTTGGCCCAGGACGCGGCGCGCGAGCTGGTAGATGCAGCTCGACGCGGGCGAGTAGGGATAGGTGGAGAGGAACGGCTCCTGGCGGAGAACCGACTTGGGCACCGACTCGTCCGCGAGGACGTAGCCCCAGTAATCGATATCGAGGTTCAAGAAGCGCTTGGCGACGCCCTTCACGCGGCGCGCGACGGCGAGCGCGGCGTCTTCGGAGTCAGCCTGGTTCACGAGCAGGGCCGGCGTGGCGCGAAGCGGCCGCTTCACGAGGACCTTGATCATGGCGTAGGCATCGGAGAAGGAAGTGGGCTCGGGCGTGGTCACGACGAGGATCCGGTCGGCTCCCTGGATGAGCGACGTGGCGTGCTGGCCGATGCCGGAGGGCGAGTCGATCAAGATGATGTCGGTCTCGTGCTCCAGCTCCGCGAGGGAGCGAAGGAGCACTTCGGTGCGATACTCGTCCAGGTTCGCCAGCTCCTCGACGCCGCTCGAGGCGGGAATGACGCGGATGCCGTCGGGCCCCTCGAGAACGATGTCGCGGATGCTCCGGTTTCCCAAGATCACGTCCTGAAGGTCGAATTGCGGCGCGACGCCCAGGAGCAGATCGACGTTGGCCAATCCGAGATCCCCGTCCAGAATCAGGACGCGGATTCCCTGGCGTGCGAGCGCGATGGCCAGGTTGGTCACGATGTTCGTCTTGCCCACGCCGCCCTTTCCGCTGGTCACCGCGATGACGCGGCGGCGGGGGCGCGACGGAGGTGGGGCGAACGCCGCTCTTGCGGCTCTCCGGGGCCGGGCCGGTTTCCCGGCCTTGTTCCGGCTTCGCCCGGCGGAAGCGCTTGGCTTTGCCTTCCCTTCGATTTTCCCGGTGATGTCGCTCATTCCTTCGTTCCTCGGAGCTGGATGCTCAGGTCCGGTAATCGTCGTGGTGGACATGGCGGATAGAGCAAGGCGTATGCCGCGATCTAAAGAGCACCTTCGACGCTACTTGGAGCAGCGCCGCGCGTTCTGGCGCGGCCAATTCCGCGTGTCCGGCACCCGCGGCGCCCAACTTCTGCTCGGTTCCCCGAGCGCGTGAGCGCGGGCCAGGATCACGAGTGCTTCCATCCCTTCCGGTACCGCGTCGCGTGCATGGCGCGCGTCAGCTCGGCATCGAATGGGGCAAAGGGATCGTCCGACGGCTTGGCCGGCCCCGTGCCGAGATCGGCGAGGGCGCACCACTCCGAGCGGGTCGACCCGAGCAGGAGTCGACGCCCCTCCACCTCCACGACGACGAGCGTGCGTCCACGCCCCATGCGCGAGCGGGTGAGGACGCGGATCTCCGGAGGCGCCTCGTCGGAGGATTCGCTCTCCGCTTCCTCCCGGCGCGACCACGCGCGCAGGACGCCGTAAATGGTGACGGCCGCGACCGCGATCGCGACGGTGTAGACGAAGGTCGGGTTCATGACTGGCACCTCCCTGCCCGATCCGGCGGGTTCTCCATGGACAGGACGCGCACGGCGATCCTGCCGCCGATCTCCACTAGCTCTCCTCGTGCGACGGTGACGGCGTTGGCCACGATCTCGACAGGCTCGCCCGACTTTCGGTTGAGCGGGATCGTCGAGCCCGGCTTGAGGCCCGCGACATCCTCGGGCGTCAAGTCGGCGTGACCCGCGTCGACGACGATGCGAAACCGCTCCCGCGGCGCCGGGACGCAGGGCTCGTCAACGGCGAGCAGGGCTTTGATCTCTTCTGGTGTGAGTAAGCGCGACACGTCAGCCCTCTCCCCCTAGCGAGACGAATTGCGAACCCGAGCGGCGCCGACGATGGCGCGCACGAACGCGATGTAGCGGCGGTTCCGGATCTCCTCGACGGCCACCGTGCGGTCGTCGCTCGCGCGACGGGAGCGGCTTCCCTTCCTGCTGCGGGTCTTGACGCGGGTCATCTCGGTATCCCTCCCTGTGCTCCCCGTTTGGGCCGGATCGCGTGTCCCCCTGGACGCGCCCCTTCCGGCCACTCCTGAGCCAAGGAGAGGGCAATGCTCGTGCCCGTTTCGAGCCATGCGGGCAGGATCGGATTAAGTCGTTGTTTTGCGGGGAGTTAACGGATGGAATCGGCGGGGATTGCTTGAACAATGGATCGGCAAATGCGGCGAAAACTTGAGCGAATTGCGATGCGCCGTGCAGAACGAAGCCGGGGACCCTGGCGGCTACAGGATCAGCATCGCGTCTCCGTAGGAATAGAAGCGGTAGCCCTCGCGGACCGCGGTGTTGTAGGCGGCGAGGACCGGTTCGCGGCCGGCGAACGCGCAGACCAGCATGAGGAGGCTCGAGCGGGGCAGGTGGAAGTTGGTGACGAGCCCCTGGACGACTTGAAAGCGGAACGGGGGAAGGATGAAGAGGCCGGTCTCACGCCACGCGCCGTCGTCGAGCCGGCCGTCGAGGGCCCACGACTCGAGGGTCCGGACCGAAGTCGTGCCCACGGCGATCACGCGGCCCAGGTTGGCTTGGAGCGCCGCCGCGGTCTCGGGCGGCACGCGATAGGGCTCGGGGTCGAGCAGGTGCTCGGCGGGGTCTTCGGTGGCCACGGGCCGAAACGTGCCCGCACCGACGTGGAGGGTCACGGTCTCGACGGCTGCTCCTCTGGAGCGGACCGCCGCGAGAGTCTCGTCGGTGAAGTGAAGCCCCGCGGTGGGGGCCGCCACCGATCCACCTTCGCGGGCGAAGATCGTCTGGTAGCGCTCGCGGTCGCCCGGCTCGTCGGAGCGATCGATGTAGGGAGGCAGCGGCACGTGCCCAACGCGGGCGAGCCAGACCTCGAACGGAAAGGTGGCGTCCTGGGCGGGGCGGAAGGAGACGCGGCGGACGCCCCGCTCTCCAATCGAGATGATGGCGGCTTCGTAGGAGGGATCGACAAAGCGCACGATGGCGCCGGGGTGGAGCGCGCGGGCGGGTTTGGCGAGCGCGGACCAGATCCGCTCCGGCGCCACCGCCGGCTCTTCGCGGAGGAGGAGCAGCTCGATTTCGCGGTCCGGGGTCGGTTGGCTCGCGGTGCTCGGCACGCCCCCGCGGCCCTCGCCCCCGGGCTCGGGGTGGAGCCGCCCAAAGAGCCGCGCCGGAATCACCCGCGTGTCGTTGACGACCAGAAGATCGCCCGGGCGCAGGAACTCGGGGAGGTCGCGGAAGGTCCTGTGGGCGATCGCGCCGCTCGCGCGATCGAGGATCAAGAGGCGGGACGCGTCGCGGGTCGCCGCCGGGTGCTGCGCGATCCGTTCTTTGGGAAGGTCGTAATCGAAGTCGGAGGTTTTCAATACTCCGACCTTAGACCATTTGGGCGGTCCCCGCCTCTTCGGGAGTGGCCAGCCGTGATCTCACTTCATGGTGAACATCAACCCGGCTTGCAGCGTCCAGTCGGGAGACTTCGAGAAGACTCCCACCGAGTTGATGATCTTCAAGTGCGCCCAATGGGCGAGGGGCCCCTGGATCCCGGTGCGCAGCTCCCACTCGTCTGGCGCACCCCCTTCGCCGCCTTCCCACGCCATGCTGAACAGCCAGGACCGCGAAAAGCGCCTCAGGTACTCGATGGCCGTCTCTCCGATATCGAAGTGCGCCGGTTCCTGGATGGCCGACTGTTCCCGGTTGTACTCGAGCGTGGACCAGATCGTCATCGTGCCCCAGGGGTATCCGTGAATCAACCCGATGCCCGGGCGCGCATCCCAGTCCGGGCTCCCGATAAGGAGCGCGTCTCTCTGGGTGGGCGCGGTGATTTCGACGAACGTGTATATCTCCGGCCGCTTGCGGCGCTCCTCGGCCAGCCGGATCCGAACTTGTCCTTCGATGTCGGCTAGCCCCGATTCCTTGATCTCGCCGGGAGTCGTCGATGGGTCGCTGGGAGACTTCTCGAGTGACGCCTTCTCGTACGCCGTCTCGAACTCCAGCGCGATCTTGCGAGTAACCCCGTAAGCAAAGAAGATCCCTCCCGAGGACGAGCGAAACTTTCCGCGGAAATCCTCCTGCAGCCCGTAGCCCAGGTTTGCAGGGTTGTACTCCATGTTGTGATCGGTCACGTATTCGTAGGAGGGATAGATCAAGAGCTCGTGGCGTTGAACATAGGACCCCAGCATCGAGGTCGGAATTCCGTCCTCGCGGTCGCGCTGGTTCGGCGGGAGCGGTTCCGCCAGCGCCGAGGGCACAATCCTGCTTAAGGGAATGCACAGCATCGCGGCGATGGCGACTGCAACCGGGATACGGCCCTGCATCCTCCGACCCTCCTTTTCACGGACGTCTTTCTCACCTAGGAACCGGTGAACGCGTCCGGTTGTGACAAGGGGCTTCCACGCCCTCAGTTCAGTGCAGCGCGACTAGAGGGACAGGCGCGCAAATTCTATCTGGGAATGAAAGGGCCGGCGACCAAATCTGGCCGCCGGCCGGATTTCGCCCTTCTTTCCGTTCAGGGGCAGAACGGGCACTTCCCTGGGCAAGCATTCGCCACGGTCGACCCCCACGACACTGCGTCGTTCGCCACGATGAGCCCGATTGTGAGCAGCATCAGCACGATTCGTTTCATCGTTTCCTCCTTCTTGGTGTGGCGCCCTTGAGCTCGACGACGACCGGGCACTCCCGCAACGGCCGCGTCCGCGGACAGTCATCCCGTAACCGCGAAAGCCGTACGCGCTGGGACCTCAATCGCGTGAGCTCCTGATCCAAATGGCCGATTTTCGCTTCGATCACCCGGCAGACGTCATCGCAGACCGCTTTGGGACGCTCGAGCCCTCGAAGCAGCCCCCGAATCTCGGCGAGAGTGAATCCGAGGTCCTTGGCTCGCTTGATCAGCCTCAGGAGTGAGACCGCTTCAGGGTCGTAGCGCCGGTGTCCGCTTGCCGTCCGCGCAACCCGGGGCAGAAGATCCCGCCGCTCGTAGTAGCGGAGGGTCTCCAAATTCACGCCCGACTCGCGGGCAAGCTCGCCGCTGCTCAGGTATCTCTGGCTCATATCGACCTGGTTGGAATCATCGACCCGGTACCATGGTACGGGTTCAAGGAAATATTTGCGGGTCAGAACAGCGTGCTTTGAGGCGTATCCGGGCCCTCTTCGGGCACTTCGGGGCGCGCCAATGCCGGGTCGGCGGAGGCGCCGCGGTCGGGTGGCGTGAGGCCGAGGTGGGTGAAGGCGAGATCGGTGGCCTCGCGGCCCCGCGCCGTCCGCTTCAGGAAACCCTCCTGGATCAGGTAGGGCTCGTAGACGTCCTCGAGCGTTCCCGGCTCCTCTCCCACCACGACGGCGATCGTCGAGAGCCCGACCGGGCCGCCGCCGTACTTGACCACGATTGCCTCGAGCATCCGGCGGTCCATGTCGTCGAGGCCGCGCGCGTCCACTTCCAAAAGCTTGAGCGCGGCGCGAGCCACCTCCTCGGTGATCTTCCCGTCGGCGCGCGTCTCGGCGTAGTCCCGGACGCGGCGCAGGAGGCGGTTTCCCACCCGCGGCGTTCCGCGCGAGCGGGAGGCCAGCTCCTTGGCGCCGGCCGCGTCGATCGGCACGCCGAGGATTTTCGCCGAGCGGCGGATGATTCGCGTCAATTCCTCGGGCGCGTAGTAGTCGAGCCGGGCGCTCATCCCAAAGCGGCCGCGGAGCGGCGCGCTCAGGAGGCCGGTGCGCGTCGTGGCGCCGATCAATGTGAATCGCTTGATGTCGATCCGGACGCTCCGCGCGCTGGGACCCCGGTCGATCATGATGTCGAGGCAGAAGTCCTCGATCGCGGGATAGAGATACTCCTCGACGACCGGATTCATCCGGTGGATCTCGTCGATGAAGAGCACGGAGCGGAACTCGAGGTTGGTCAAAAGGCCCGCGAGGTCGGCGGCCCGTTCCAAAACTGGCCCCGAGGTCTGGACGATCGGCACGTCCATCTCGGCCGCGATGATCGACGCGAGGGTGGTCTTGCCCAGGCCGGGAGGGCCGTGGAAGAGAAGGTGGTCCAGCGCCTCGCCGCGCTGTCTCGCCGCCTCCACCGCGATCCGGAGCTGCTCGCGGAGCGATTCCTGCCCCACGAACTCCTCGAGCCGCTGCGGGCGGAGGGTGCGGTCGAGATCGACCTCGCTGCCCAACGGCCCGGGATCGGTGATCCGCTCGTGGTCGATCTCGGGCACGGCGGCGACGGCAGCGCGCGCGGGGCGCCCCGCGGCTGCAGGACGTCGCGGCGGCTCAGGATTGTTGGGCGTCTTCGGCATCGACTACCGCGCCCCCTGGCGCAAGGCCCTGCGAACCAGCGTCTCGACGTTGGCGGCGGGACCCAATTCTTGCAGCGCTTCCTGGACCGCGGCGATGGCGGCGCTCCGGGTGAACCCGAGCGAGACGAGCGCGGCCGCCGCGTCCCCGCTGATCCCGGCCTGGAGCGCGCCCGGCGTCCCCGCTCCGGGGGCGGCCGCGGCCGAAAGGCCCGGCGCGAACTTCTCCCGCAGCTCCACCAAGAGGCGCTGCGCGAGCTTCTTTCCCACGCCGGGGAGGGTGACGAGGAAGTCCGCGTCCCCCGCCTCGATCGCCTCCCGTACCCGCGACGCGGTGGCGCCGCTCAGGATTCCCACCGCGAGCCGCGGCCCGATCCCGGAGACCGAGATCAACCGCTCGAACAGGTTCCGCTCGACCTCGTCGGCAAAACCGTAGAGCTGGAGCGCGTCTTCGCGGACGTGGAGGTAGGTGAGGAGCGTGATCTCCCGAGACAGGGCCGGGAGCGTCTCGAAGCAGGAGACCGAGATCAGGAGCCGGAGATTGAACCCCCCGGTCCGGATCACGGCCGCCGTCGGCGACTTGAAAGCGAGCGCCCCCGTGATCGAGTCGATCATCGGAGCGCGATCCTCTTCCAGGCCGCGATCGCGGCGCGGCGGCGCACGGGAGGCGCGACGGCGATGCGCTGGTCGCGAAAGGGCGCGCGGTGGGCGTGGCAGAGCGCGACGGCGAGCGCGTCGGCCTCGTCCTCGCGCATGGCACCGACCATCGGCAAGAGCCGGCGCACCATGAACTCGACCTGCTGCTTGGCCGCGGCGCCCTGCCGGGCGACGGCCATCTTCACCTCCGGCGCGGTGTACTCGTGGATCGCCGCGCCCCGCTGCCGGGCGGCGAGGAGGATGACGCCCCGCACGTGGCCGATCTGGAGGGCGGCGAGGGCGCTCTTTCGGACGAACGCGCTCTCCACCGCGACCTCGTCGGGATGGACCTCGTCGAGGAGCGCCAGAAGGCCGTCGTAGACGGCGGCCAGGCGATCGGGAAAGGGAAGCGTGGCCTTTGGCGAGATGACCCCCGAGCGCTCGTAACGGACCTGGCTCCCCACGAGCCGGAGAAGCCCGTATCCGGTGGCCCGGCTGCCGGGGTCGATGCCGAGGATGAGCGTACCGGCCCCCGGACTACGGCTGGATCTTGGCGAGAACTTCGGCCGTGATGTCGAGATTCGACGAGACCCGCTGGACGTCGTCATGATCCTCGAGCACCTCCATGAGCTTCAAGGCCTGTTCGGCATCCTTCACGCTGAGCGCGATGACGTTCTGAGGCACCTTGGCCAGCTCCGCGGATAGTACTGGAATCCCCTTCCCCGCGAGCGCGGCTTTGACGGACTCGAAACGCTGCGGCGAAGTGGTGATCTCGTAGACCTCGGGATCTTCGGTGTCGACGTCCTCGGCCCCCGCGTCCAGCACGAGGGTCAAGAGGGTCTCCTCATCGGCGGCGCTGTGGGCCACGGCGATGACGCCCTTGGAATGAAACATGTACTGGACGGCCCCGGCGTCGGCCATCCGCCCGCCGTTCTTGGTCAGGATGTGCCGGATCTCTCCCGTGGTCCGGTTTCGGTTGTCGGTGAGCGAGTCCATGAGGATCGCGATCCCGCCCGGGCCGTAGCCTTCGTAGGTGACCTCCTCATAGGTCGTCCCCTCCAGCTCTCCGGTTCCCTTCTTGATCGCGCGCTCAATGTTGTCGGCCGGCATGTTGACGCCCTTGGCCCCGAGAATCGCCGTGCGGAGCCTCGGATTGCCGGCGGGATCGCCGCCGCCATTTCGCGCGGCGACGGTGATCTCCTTGATCCACTTGGTGAAGACCTTCCCACGCTTGGCATCGAGGGCGCCCTTCTTCCGCTTGATGGTCGCCCACTTGGAATGACCGGACATCGAGACTCCTCCCGGGCCGCCTCAAGGGCGGCGCCGTGATACGAACTAGCGGAGCAGAACGAGCCGCTTGGAAAAGGTGCTCCCTTGAACCAGGAGCTTATAGTAGTAGATGCCGGAGCCAACGCGGCGACCATTTCCGTCGAGGCCGTCCCAGCGAAGGGACCACCGCGCCGGCACCGCCGTGTAGGAGTCGATAAGGGTCCGGACCAATCTCCCCGACGCGTCGAAAATGCGGAGCGACATAGGGACCGAACCCGACGACCCCGTAAGCGTAAACTCGATCTGAGTGAGCGATCGGGTCGGGTTGGGGTGATTCTGCATGAGCGTGACGCGCGGTGGCGAAGGCGGCGGCGTGGGTACGCCGACGTCGGTGGTCGCGCTGGTCGTGAAGCGGAAACGGTCCTTACTCTCGCGCTCGTGCGCCTCGGGGTCGATCGCCGTTATGGTCCATTCATACGCCTTGTTCGGCCCCAGGTAGTTCGAGTAGACGATGAAGGTGTCCGTCGTCGTTGCCTGAAAGACGCAGGAGTCAGGTGCTGTGCACCGAAAATCGATTCTGTAGGTCAGCGCGCTCCCCTGCGGATCGATCGCCTTTCTCCACTTGAACGTCACGTTGGGCGGCTTGCTCACGACCGAGTTGTTGGACGGCACGAGGAGGCTGAAGGGCTTGGGCGCGACGATCCCGCCCAGTGGCGAGCCGTAGATCGCCTTGATGGCGTCGACCCGCCCCCAGCCGTAGTCGTTGTTGGGGCGTCGCCGATTTGTCCGCCGTGGTCATGAGGGCCTGGCGAACCTGGGCGACCGTCCACTCGGGATGCGCCTCCCGCACGAGCGCGGCCACCCCTCCGATGAGCGGGGTGGAGAGCGACGTGCCGCTCGCCGTGCCCACCACCGACGGGCTCCCCGCGATGGCCCAGGGCGTGGCCACCCCCTGCGCCACCACCTCCGGCTTGATCCGTCCGTCAAAGGTCGGGCCCCGCGAAGAAAATCCCGCGATGGAGTTCCCCGAGTCGACCGCGCCGCAAGAGAGGATGCTGTCCGCGTCGGCGGGCGCCTGGAGCGATCCGGGAAGGGCGCCCGAGTTCCCCATGGCGTTCGCGACGACGATTCCCCGTCGCGCGGCCATGATGGCTCCGAGCGAGGTCACCGTCGTGTACCCGTTGAGATCCGTGTAGGTGTAGTCGTTCGCGGTCCCGTCAAAGTCGAAGTAGGCCAGCGACGAGGAGATGACGTCGGCGCCGATGGAATCGGCCCATTCGACGGCCGCGACCCAATTGTCCTCTTCCACCGGCGTCTCCGAGCGGATGTCCTCGGTCTTGGCCAGAAGAAATCGAGCGTTGAAGGCGGGGCCCACCATGTTGTTGGGGTAGTACCCCCCGAGGACCGACCAGGTGCCGGTGCCGTGGTCCCATGCTCCCGCGGCGTCTCCCGGCTGGTTGGCGGTCTCGCCATCGTGGAACACGAAATCGTATTCCGCGATCCTCAAGAGCGGCGACGTGGCGTTGTGGGCCTTGTCAAATCCCGCGTCGAACATCGCGACGGTGATCGTCGCCGCGCTCCAACCCGAATCAAAGGCCGCGATGACGTTGAGCGCGTTGAGCGGGGTGAACGAGGCGCCGTAGTTGACCGGCTTGACGAGCGTGGGCGCGGATCCATCCCATTCGAACGGAGCCCGTGGTGATTCCGTGCCAGGACGTGATGCCGGAGGCCCGCCCTGCCCCGGCCAGGGCGCGAGGGGTTCCGCGGGCAGCGTTTCCACGCGGCGCGAGCGCTGGGCCGGGCTCACGATCCGGACGAATGGAAGGCTCGCGATCAACCGCGCCTGCGATTCGTCGGCCTCGACGGTCATCCCGTTCAGCCAGCGAGATACGTGGCGCGTCAAAGCGCCGGTCCGCGCCACCGCGTCGACGTAGCGGCCCGACACAGGGAGGTCGTAGTAGTCGGGGACAAAGCGGCCACCGGTCTCGCGCGCCCTTCGGGCGCGGGCGCGCTCGGTCACGCGGCCGCCCACCTCGCGGAGGGAGCGCGCGAACGACGCGGCATCCCCCTCCTCCTTGTCGGTGAAGAAGACCCAAAGGACGGAGCGCCCCTCCGACCGGAGCCGGGCCAGCGAGAGATCCGAGAGCACCTGCGGCGCTCTTGGCGCGGGCGGGGCGTATCGCGCGTGGGGCTCGACGCGAGGAGACGCGTCGGCTCTGCCCGATGCGAGAAGCGCCACGCCGAGGATCAGATGGAGAGACAAGCAAGCTGCACGACGTCGCATGGTGCGGTCCCCTAACTTTGCCTAGGCTGAGGCCATCGCCTCCCGATCGGCCTTTGCCTGGGCGATAATCTTCTCGGCGAGCTCTCGGGGGACCTCTTCGTAATGGGATGGCTTCGTTCGGTGTGAGGCGCGTCCCTGGGTCAGGGAGCGGAGGTGGGTCGAGTACTTGTATAGCTCGGCCTGGGGGACCTGCGCGCGGATCACATCGTAGCGGGTTTCCGAGTCCATGCCGAGGATTTTTCCTCGCTTGGAGGAGAGATCGCCCGTCACGGCTCCGACGAATTCTTTGGGCACGCGCACTTCGATCTCGACGATCGGCTCGAGGAGCACGGGGCTCGCCTCCTTGGCGCCTTCCTTGAACGCGATCGAGCCCGCGATCTTGAAGGCCATTTCCGAGGAATCGACCGTGTGATAGGAGCCGTCGTAGAGCGCCGCGCGCACGTCGACCACCGGGTAGCCCGCGAGCACGCCGTCGTGCATCGCTTCCACGATTCCCTTCTCCACCGCGGGAATGTAATTCCGCGGAACCGAGCCGCCGACGACCTCGTCCACGAATTCGAATCCCTGGCCGTGCTTCAGGGGCTCCAGCCGCACGTGGACGTCTCCGAATTGGCCCCGGCCGCCCGTCTGCTTCTTGTGGCGCCCCTGCTTGCTCACGGAGCGGCGGATGGTTTCGCGGTAGGGAATCCGCGGCTTGGCGGTCTCCACGTGGACGCCAAAGCGGCGGTTCAGCTTCTCCAGCGCCACGTCGACTTGAAGGTCGCCCATGCAGGAGAGGATCGTCTGATGGAGGTCCCCCTCGACCCGGACATGGAGCGTCGGATCCTCTTCCCGAAGCTTGTGGAGCCCGGTACCCATCTTCTCCTCCTCCCCCTTCGACTTCGGCGCGATCGCGATCTCGTGCGCCACGCCCGGGAACGGAATCGACGGAAGGAGAATCTGGTGGTTCTTGTCGCAGAGCGTCTGGCCGGTGTGGGTCTCGCGCAGCTTGACCGCGGCACCGATGTCGCCCGCGGGGATGTGCCCCGCGTCGCTTCGATCCTTGCCCCGCACGGCGAAGAGCTGGCCCATCTTCTCGGCCCGCTGCGCGGTGGAATTCCAAACTTCCTTGCCCGGCGACAGCGTGCCCGAATAGACGCGCACCAGGGAGAGGTCCCCGGCGTGCGACTCGCTGCTCGTCTTGAACACGAGCGCGGCGAGCGGGGCGTTCGGCTCGGGTGGGAACTCCACCTTCTCCTGGGTCCCCGGCTTGGTCCCCACGACGGGCCCCAGGTCCGCCGGCGAGGGCATCACGTCGATCATCGAGTCGAGGAGAAAGTCGATTCCCAGCATCGGTACCGCGGCGACCGGGAGCGTGGGCACGAACGAGCGATGGAGGACTCCCTCGCGAAGCCCCCTGTGGATCTCATCGACGTCCAGCTCCTTGCCGTCGAGGAACTTTTCCAAGAGAGCGTCGTCCGCCTCGGCCGCCGCATCCACCAGCGCCGCGCGGGCCTTCTTGACCTCCGCCTCGATCTCCGGGGGGATCGCTCCCTCCTTGGCGGATCCGTCCTTCTCGAAGACGAACGCCTTCATCGAAGCGAGATCGACGAGCCCGCGAAACTTGTCGGCTCCGCCGAACGGCCAGGCGACCGCCACGAAGCGCATCCCCAGCCTTTCGGTCGCGCTCTCGATCGCCTTGGAGAACGAGGCGTGCTCCTTCTCCATCTGCGTGACCGCGCAAAGGACCGGACAGGCACGCTCCAGCACCTTTTCCCAGATCATCTCCGTCCCGGCCTCGACGCCCGCCGACGCCTTGAGACAGACGACCGCGGCGTCGGACACCCGGAGCCCGGCGACGCAATCGCCGATGAAGTCGGCGTAGCCCGGCGTGTCGATCATGTTGATCTTGTGTCCACGCCACTCGACCGGCGCGACGGAGAGGCTGATCGAAATCTTCCGGTGAATCTCCTCCGGCGAGAAATCGAGCGCGGTGGTGCCGTCTTCAATCTTTCCGTGGCGGGCCGCAGCTTTGGTGCGGAAGAGGATGGCTTCCGCGAGCGATGTCTTTCCTGTTCCGTGGTGCGAGGCGAGTGCAAGGTTACGGATCTGATTCGGCTGGAAGTCCTTCAACGGCGCCTCCAGGTGGCGGGGTGTAACTCAATTCATTCCATGGGAATAGACGCTTACAACAATGGTACCATAGGGCGCGACGGAGCGTCAAGGAATCGGGGTTTTCCGCAGCCGATCAAGGTCCGCGCCGGCCTTGTCCCGGAGCGGCGAGTCGGGGTTTGCCAGGAGGAATTGCTCGAGATAGTCAGCCGCCCGGGCCCTCAGGCCGTGCCCCTCGGCGACCGTGGCACCCCGTAGAAGCCCTTGGGCCGTAAATGGATGCCCCGGGTCCTCGCGGTACATTTCATCGATCGTCGCGAGGGCCGCGTTCCACTCTCCAAGCTCCAGCTGGGCCTGCGCCAGGCCCCAGCGGTGTGCGCCCCGATAGGTCGACGTGGAATCGCGCGCGAGGAGGCCTTGGTAGGTCGCGATCGCCCTCCTCAAGGCCAATTCCGCGGCCTCCTGATCGCCCTCCCTGCGGTACCGGTGGACAATCGTCATCGGCGCGTCGATCGCGGCCTGGGAGTCGGGGTAGCGCAGCGGGATCATATCGAGCAGGTTCTTGGCGCGCTCCCAATTCCCCAGCGCGTCCTCCAAGAGCGCCCGGCGGTAGGCGGCGGTGGGCGCCACGTCCAGATCGTTCGCGTATCTCGACGAGACGATCTTGTATCGCTCGACCGCCTCCTTCTTCTGCCACGCTGCTCGAGCAGCGTGCCGGCGTCGAACGTGGCCTTCGCCGCGAAGGGCGAGCCGGGGTATTCCTTGGCCACCGCGTCCAGGAGGGCCACCGCGGCGGTCGGATCCCCACTCCCGCTCTTCATCGACTGGATCTTGGCCTCGTAGTAGTGGATCTCCGGCTCGACCGCGATGAGGGAGGGGGTCACCTGCGCGATCGTTCGGAGCCGCTCGAGATCACGGAGCGCCTTGTCCCAATCTTCCTGGTCCAGCTCCAGCCGGACGAGGCGCGCGAGGATCCCTGCTCTGATCGTCGGCGACCATTCCCTCTGGAGCTGCCGGCGGTAGTAGTCCTCCGCTTCCACGCTCGCGCGCTCGGCGCCCAACCGGTCCCCCATGCTGCGGCGGAGGTCGACGATCGCTTCGGGGATCGAGAGGATCGGATCCTCGGCCCCCGAGCTCGATCGGAGTGCGGGCTGGTACCGCCGGAGAATCTCCCCCATCGCCCCGATCGCCTCTTCGTAGCGCTGGGATTCGCGGAGCGCCGTGACGCGAAAATAATCGGCCTCGCGCCGGAGCATCGAATCCTCCTCCGCCATCGACTCGACCCGTTCGCAGGCCTGGAGCGCCAGGTCCAGCCGGTTCGCCTCCAACCCGAGGCGCCCCGCCTGTAGCTCCGAGATGGCGATGACGTGGAGGATCTCCCCGCGGAGCTTGCGCGACGATTCCTGCGCCGCGGCCAATTCCCCGAGGCGCACGCTCCCCTCAACGGCGCGATAGGATTCGCGCAGGGCTAGAAGCTGGACCGAATCGGGCCGCTGGCCACCGAGCCGCGCCGTGAACTCCGCGCGTGCGGCCTCCCAGTAGCGCCGCTCCGCCTGGTATCGGGCGCGGAGAAGCTCCGAGTCTCCGCAGCCCGAGGCGCTCACGAGGAGAACGAGGAGGAGCGCCCCTGTCGCCTCGGTGCCTCTCACTGCTCGTCCTCTTCCACCGGGGTGTGGAGGCGCATCGCGGCGGCGAAGATGAGGTAGCTCGAGATGCTGACCAGCGCGGAGTAGATCAGGAGGAGGAGCGCGACCAGCTCGGGGCGAAGGCGATCGACGATCTCGACCGCCCGAAGCTGGGTCAAGAGCAGAAACGGAAGCGCGGGCAGCGAGAGGAGGACGATGAGGATCCACGTCGACCGAAAGTAGTAGAGGCCGTCGTGGATTCCTTCCCAAAGAGTCTCGCCAAATGGAATCTCGCCGACGACCGCGACGATGGGCACGTAGACAAACAACGCCGCGATCGCGTAGGCCCCCAGCACGCTCAGCGTCCAGACCGCGACGAAGCCCGCGTCCCCCGGAGTCGTGGAGGGGAAGAACCGAGAGAAGCCAGCCGCCACCACCCATTGCCACCCGAGGAGGAGCCCCGTCTCGAACAACCAGGCGACGAGGGTCGGCGCAAAGGCGCGGCTCAGACGTCGCGCGGTGGGCGTCGCGGAAGCCATTCGAGGGTAGAGCCCGCGATGGATCCGGATCACGGCGAGGGGGATGAGCACCGACCCGAGGACGACGAAGAGAAATGCCTCGACGATCGAAGCGAGTTTCGGGAGAAAGAGGAAAAAGTCCGGGTAGTGGAGTGGCGCGCTTCCCGCGAGCAAGCGGGTCAAGCCGCCCACCGTCGCCATCCCGAGCGGTGTTTCCAATCTCACCGCGAGCAGCAGGAAGAGAACCTGGGCGCCGAGGATCCAGCCGAACGGGGCGTACTCACCCCAATGGAAACCCCGCGCCGCCCTGATGGCGCACCCCCACGCCATCTGAAAATCTCGGCGCATTTCCATCCTTGGGATACGGGTTGAAACTGAGTGCCCGAGGCCGGAGACTAGCCCGATATGGCTTCCCCCGACCAGTATGTTCTCATCCGTCGTCCCGGCGCCGAGCCCGACAAGGTGCTGGTGGGAACCGAGACCCCGTGCACGTTCGGCCGATCCCAGACGAATACCATCGTTCTGAGCGACGCTTCGATCTCGCGGCAGCACGCGCAGATCTTTTACCGCGACGGATCCTTCTGGATCGAGGACCTCGGGAGCAAGAACGGCACCAAGCTCGGCACCCGGCGGATCGACGCGCCCGCCCGCCTAAAGCCGGGCGATCACCTCCAGCTGGGCAGCATCCACATCGTCTTCTCGGGCACCGGCGAGGGGAGCGGGAGCGGAAGCGCCGCGGCCCGCGTCGCCGACGTGGCCGCGCCGTTGAACGTCCGGGCGGTACCGCTGGATGAGATCTCGAGCAGCGGGGCGATCGATACCCGCTCGTTCGCCACCGGCCTCTCGCCCGAGCGAATCGGAAATTTCATCCAGTCGATGGACCGCGTCGGCCAGGCCCTGCTCGCCTACCGGCCCCTGGAGGACCTCTTCCAGTTCATCGTGGGGCTCGCCACCGACGTTCTCAAGGCGGACCGGACCGCGATCCTCCTGCGCGAGGGAACCGGGGACGCGCTGGTCGCCAAGGCCGTCTCCCAGACGGGCCGCGGCGCGGACGAGGAGATCGTGGTCAGCCGAACCATCGCCCGCATGGCGATCGGCCAGCGGCAGGCCATCCTCACGAGCGACGCGCAAAGCGATACGCGGTTCAAAGAACAGCAGAGCGTCATCCAGCAGCGGATCCACTCGGCCATGTGCGCGCCGCTCTGGCACGACGGCGAGGTGCTCGGGCTGATCTACGTCGACAACGTGGCGGCACCCGTCCCGTTCGAGGAGGGCGATCTACGGCTCTTGACCTTCATCGCGCACCTGGCCGCGGTCAAGATTCGGGAGACGGAAAACCACGAGGCCCGGCAGCGCCAGGAAGAAGAGCTCAAGCGCGCCGCCACGCTCCAGCAGTCGCTCCTCCCCACGGAGCCACGAATCATCGGCTCGTTCGAGATCGCGGGCCGCAATGTCCCGTCTCTCGACGTCGGCGGAGACTATTTCGACTTTGTCGACGCGGGCGAGGGAAAGCTGGTGGTCGGGCCTGGGGGACGTCGCGGGCAAGGGGATGCCGGCCGCGCTCCTCATGACCCATCTCGCCGCCAGCGTCCGCGCGCAGGTGGAGACCGAGCGCCCGCTCATCGAGGTCATGTCCCGGCTCAACCGCTCCATCCACCAAAACGTCCGGGGCGAGCGGTTCATCACGCTGGTGCTGGCGGAGGTGAATACCGGAACCGGCGTGGTCCGGTACGTGAACGGGGGCCACAATCCGCCGTTTCTGCTCCGGGCCTCGGGAGCCTTCGAGACCTTGACCGAGGGGGGGCTTCTCCTGGGAATCATCCCCGAGGCCGTCTACGCGGTCGGCACGACCCAGCTCGACCCGGGCGACATCCTGATCCTCTACAGCGACGGGGTGACCGAGGCGAGGAGCGTGACCGAGGAGGAATTCGGCGACGAGCGGCTGATGGACTTCTTGACCGAGTCGCGCTCGATGCGGCCGGAGGAGATGGTGGAAGCGTTGATTCAGCGGGTTCGCGACTGGAGCAGCCAGGGCAAGCCGAGCGACGACGTGACGGTTGTCGTTATGCGTCGCTCTTGACGGTGACCTTGGTCCCGCCCCGCTGCACCGCCACGGCTTCGTCGAGGTTTCGCTCCACGAGCTTGGAGTAGATCACCGCGTCCTGGAATTCCTTCCGCGCGAATGCCGACCGCGCCTTGGTGAGCTGACCCATCGCTTCTCGTTGGAGCCGCTGCGCGGGCGCGCTTGGTTTGGGCCCCAGCTCCTTCCCCGCCCGCTCCACCGCCCGCTCGGCGCGCTTCAGCGCCTTGGAAGCGGTCTCGGACGAAACGGGAAGGCCTTCGCAAGTGGCCAACAGGTCGAGAACCCCGTCCCGCACGCCGGTGGCCTGCTCGTACGCGCGCCTCATAGCGCCGGTCCGGTAGAGCTGGCGCGCGCCCTCGAGATCCTTCGCCAGCTCGGCGTACCGCTTCCGAACGTCCAGGTCTTGGACGCCGTGGAGCGTGTCCTCGGCCAGCTTGAGCGCGTCTTCGGCGTGGTCGATCGTGCGCGCCACGTAGACAGGATCTTCCTCGGGGGGTCCGACCATCACCGCGGCCTCGCGCACCAGGGAGCGGGCCTCGCGGGTGAGCCTTGCCGCTCGGGCGTAGAGATTGTGCTCGTACGCGTCACGAGCCTCTTTCTCCCGCTGGATCGACTCCCCGAATTGCTCCTGCGCCTTGGCGTTTCCAGAACGCATGATCTTGGGCTTGAGGACCGCGATCAGGCGGTCGGTGTGGAGCAGCTCGCGGGCGATCCGCTCCGATTCGGACTGCGTCGGGGCTACGGGCCCTGCGGGGGGCGGCGAAGGTTCCACATCAGGGCTCGCCGCCAACGGACGGTCGACGGCGCGCGGCGTGGTGAGCCCGAACAGGAAGACAAGGGTCAGAGCGGTGCCGTACCGCGTGCGCATGGGGGTGGCGCGTCCGGGGAGCGTTAGGGGTCAAGGATCATGATTTGTTACCGGCTGGGGAGTGCATAGGGCATTGCAGATGGCAACCGTCGTGCCATGGAAGGCGGCAGAAGCCGGCCGTTCCGGCCCGTCCGGATGCCGTTCGAGGCGGCGGGGTTAGGGGGACCGGATCGCCTTCATCCGGTGCCCGCGCGGGGCCACCGCGGCGCCAGATGGACGCGCCCGTACCCGCCTGTACCGATCGGTATGTTACGGCGGCCTCCCTAATGACCGCTCGCCGCCGTGGCGCCGGGCGCCCCGGGGGATTGGCGCCTCAGGGGGTCCCCTGGACCTCGCTCCCCTCGGGTTCCGGTCCGCCGATGGGGATCCCGTGGGTCTCCATCCGCGAGTAGAGGGCGCGCCGCGAGATGCCCAGAAGCGTGGCCGCTTTCGTCTTGTTCCCCTGCGCGCGCTCGAGCGCTTCGCGGATCAGCCGGTTTTCGATCTGCTCGAGGCTCAGGCCCAATCCCAGGAGGTCGGTCGGATCCCCCACCGGCCGCGCCTTCTCCAGCGGGAAGTGCTGCCGCCCAATCTTGCCGTCCGACCCGGCGAGGATGCAGGCCCGCTCGATCAGGTTTTGCAGCTCGCGGATGTTCCCCGGGAAGTCGTACGACCGCAAGTACTCGAGCGCGTCGGCGCTCAGATCGGCGAGCGAGCGCTCCTGAAGCAGCAGGAAGTGCTCCACGAGAGGCGGGATGTCCTCTCGCCGTTCGCGCAGCGGCTCCAGCCGGATCGGAAAGACGTTGAGGCGGTAGTAGAGATCCTCGCGGAATTTCCCGTGCTGGATCATCTCCTCCAGATGCCGGTTGGTCGCCGCGAGGATGCGCACGTCGGCGCGGCGCATCTCCTCGCCGCCCACGCGGACGTAGGTCCTGTCTTGAAGCACGCGCAGAAGCTTGACCTGGATGCTCTGCGGCAGCTCGCCGATCTCGTCGAGGAAGACGGTGCCCCCCTCGGCGGTCTCAAAGCGGCCCGGCTTGGTCCGGATCGCGCCGGTGAAGGCGCCCTTCTCGTGGCCGAATAGCTCCGATTCCAGGAGCGTCTCGGGGAGCGCGCCGCAATTGACCGGCACGAACGGGGCCTCGGCGCGGTGGCTGGCCGCGTGGATCGCCTGGGCAAAGACTTCCTTCCCGGTCCCGCTCTCCCCCAGGAGGAGCACGTTCGCGTCGGTCGGCGCGACCCGCTCCGCGAGGCTCCGCGCGTCGCGCATGGCCGCGCTCGTCCCCACGATCGAGTCGAATCGGTGGATGTGGATCTGCTCCCGCAGGCTCTCGATCCGGCCCTTCAGCACCGTCGATTCCTGGCGGAGCTTCCGATGCGCCAGCACCTGCCGCACCCGGACCGGCAGCTCTTCCAGGATGTTGTCCTTCACGATGTAGTCGGCCGCTCCCTCCTTCATCATCTGGACCGCCTCGCGGGTGTCGGCGAACGCGGTCATCAATATCACGTCGGGCTGGTAGCCCTGCGCTCTCGCCTCGCGGAACACCTGCGCCCCGCTCGCCCCGGGCATCCGCATGTCGGAGATGACCAGGTCGAACGGGTGCGTGCGGATTTCGTGGATCGCGGCGTCGCCACCCAGCGCGATCGAGACCTCGTACCCCGCCTCGGCGAGCGTGGTCTCGATGAGCCGGCAGAGATTCTCCTTGTCTTCCGCGACCAGGACGCGATCGGCCATGGATCAGGTGCCCTCGAGGGGAATGCGGATCTCGAACAGCGCCCCGCCCGCGGGCGCATCCCCAACTGTAACCGATCCGCCATGCTCGGAGACGATGCGATCGACGAAGGCGAGGCCGAGGCCCGTCCCCTTGGCCCGCGTGGTGAAGAAGGCGTCGAAGATCTTCTTGCGGAGATCGCGCGGGACTCCGGGGCCGGTGTCCTCGAACTGGATCCGCACCTCTCCCCGCCTCTCGAATACCCGGATCACGAGGCGCCCGCCGTTGGGCATCACGTCCCTCGCGTTCAGGGCCAGATTCAGGAACACGTGGTGCATCGCGAGCGGGTCTCCGGTGAGCGAGACCCCGTCTTCCGCCTTCCACTCGAGGGTCGTCACCACCTGGGACCGGTCCAGCTCCACGCGCAGGATTCCCAGCGACCGCTCCAGCACGGGCCGGAGCTCAAACTCCTGGGGCTCGAGATTGGGTCGGCGGGAGAGGTGGAGGAAGTTCTGCACGAACGCGCTCATCCGGCCCACCTCCTCGTCGATCATGCCGAGGAGCTGGGTCCGCTCCTCCGTGCGGAGCTGGTCGTACCGCTGGAGCCGCGTGGACGCGCCGCGGAGCACGGCCAGAGGGTTTCGAATCTCGTGCGCGACGCCCGCGGAGACCTGGCCGATCGAGGCGAGCAGGTCGGTATGCCGCAAATTCTCCTCGATCCGGAGGAGATGCCCCACCGTCCGTCCGTACCCGATGCCGATCACCACGACCAAGAGCGACGCGACGATCGCCGCGCCGTAGAGCGAGGTGCGGATCATTTCGAGCGGCCGAAACGCCTCCGATCCCCCTTCCACCGCCACCGCGCCGAGCACGGCGCCGTCCGCCCCCGTCACCGGCGCATAGCCGGACCGGAGGTACTGCCCGTCCTTGTAGTAGAGCGAGGAGTGGGACGCCGCCCCGATGAGCGCGCGGGTGAGCGGGACTCGGTCGAGCACCACCACGTCCGGCTCAAAGGCGAAGGGATCGCGGAGCCGCAGAAGCACCCGGCGCGACTGGTCGACCAGGATCACGTTGGAGAGACCGGCGCTCTGGGCCAGCCGCTTCCACTCGGCGCGGACCGCGTCGGCCGCCTCCTGCGCGTCCATCGCCATCGAGAAGTCGGTGAGCGCCGAATCGGCCGCGGCGGCCGTATCGGCCACGGCGAGGGCCAGCATGTCGAACTGCGCCGGCTGGACGAGGAGCGCCGCGATGTGGGCCGTGCCCTGGAGCCGCTTTCCCAACTCCTGGTCCAGCAGCTTCTGAGACGTGCGGATGGAATAGATGATCATGCCGTTCACCAGGAGCAGGAGCGCCCCTAGGAACGCGAGGGTCCAGAGGATCCGTGGCCGGATGTTTTGTCTGCGGGGAAACATGGTAGCGGCGGGGTCGCCTTGACTGGGTAGGGTATCAGGCTTGGCGGCGCTGTGATAGCTTCCGCCTCCAAAGCCATGAGGCGGCGCGCCCTTCCATTCCTGTTAGGAGTCGTCTCCGGCGCCCTCGGTGGGATGATGGGCATCGGGGGCGGCACCGTCCTCGTTCCGCTCCTCGTCCACGTGCTCCACGAGGAGCAGCACCAGGCGCAGGGAACCTCGCTCGCCTTCATGATCGTCAGCGCGCTCGTCGCCGCGGCCTCCTACTACACGTTCGAGCGCCTCAACGTCCCGCTCTCCCTCTGCCTCGCGGCCGGGGCCGTGCCGGGCGTCATCCTGGGCTCGCGCCTCGCCGCCGTGACGCCGGGACCCCGGCTCCGCGTCGCGTTCGGCGTGGTGCTGCTCGCGACCGCGATCCGGCTGATCGCCGCTCCTCCGCACGGATACGTCGGGGCCGGGCCCTGGCCGACCGCGGTGAACGTCATCCTGGGTCTCGCGGTCGGCGCTCTCGCGGGACTCCTGGGCGTCGGCGGCGGCACGATCCTGGTACCCATCTTGGTGCTGGGCCAGAACATCGACCAGCACACCGCTCAGGGGGTTTCGCTCCTGATGATCGTGCCGGTCGGCATCGTCGGCATGGCGAGTTACGCGCGGCAGGGAAAGCTGACAGTCCGCGGCCTTCCGATCCTGCTCGCGGGCGGGGCCATCGGCGCGTTCGCCGGTTCGCTCCTCGCCCACAAGACCCAAGCGCCCACCCTCACCCGGCTGTTCGCGCTCCTCCTGTTCGTGATGGCGGCCCAAATGATTTTCCAGCGGCCGCGTGGTAAGGTCGCTGCTTCCGCCGCCACTAGAGGAGGAGATGTATGAACACATGCCGCACCCTCATCATCGCCGGGTTCGCGCTGTCGGTCGGCTGCGCCGCCGGCCCCGATCCGAAAGAGAAGGCGCGCTTTGACGAGCTCGCGCAGCGCTACATCGAGGGGTCGTTCGCATACCGGCCGTCCAACGCGACCTACTCGGGATTACACGAATTCGACGACTCGCTCGAGAATTGGAGTCCCGAGGCGATTCAGGGCGAGGAAGCCAGAATTCGCCGCGCCCAGAGCGACCTCGCGAAGATTCGCCCGGCGAGTTTGGACCCGTCGACCCGGATCGACTACAGCCTGCTCCAATCCGGAATGGCGGCCGACCTGTTCGACCTGACCGAGATGCATCCCTGGCAAGACGATCCGGGCCAGTACAACTACGGCTACATGCTCGAGACCATGATCGCCCGCGATTTCGCCCCGATCGAGAACCGGCTCCGCTCGCTGACGAACCGGCTCAAGCAGGTGGGACGGCAGTTGGCGAACGCGCGGGCTAACCTCAAGAATCCTCCGGCGATATTCACCCAATTCGCCGCGGACGATTTTGACGGAACCATTTCCTACCTGCGAAACGACGTGACGCGCGCGTTCTCCGGAGTGAAGGACAAGACGCTTCTCGCGGACTTCGAGAAAGCGAAGGCGGAGGCGATCGCGGAGACAGAGCAGCACGTGAAGTGGATGCGCGGGACGCTCCAGCCCGCGAGCCAAGGAAGCTACATCCTCGGCGAGGACCGGTACCGAAAGAAGCTCCGCTACTCCGACATGATCGACCTTCCGATCGACACCCTGCTGGCCGTCGGCGAGCGCGAGCTGGCGCGGCTCGACGCGCGCTACCGCGCGGCGGCGCACCGGATCGATCCGAACAAGTCGACGAAGGAAATCGTCGAAATGATGCGCCGCGATCATCCGGCCGCCGACAGCCTGCTCGACTACGCGCGCGGGCTACTGGAAGGCATTCGCGCGTACAGCATCTCTTCGCGATTCGTCGACATCCCGTCGGAGGTGCGCTGCAAGGTGAGGCCGACTCCGGAGTTCGCGGCGAGCCGCTCCTTTGCGAGCTTCGATGGACCGGGGCCGTTCGAGACGAAGGCGACCGATGGGTACTACAACATCACCCTGCCCAATCCGAAATGGCCCAAGACCCGGATCGAGGAGCACCTCCAGGGGTACAGCCGCTGGTCGCTGCCGTCGGTCTCGATCCACGAGGTCTACCCAGGCCACTACACCCACTTCCTCTATGCGCGGAACGCCGCGACGCCCGTGCGTAAGGCTTTCGGCTCGGGGGCCTTCGGCGAGGGCTGGGGTCTCTACACCGAGGAGGGGATGCTGGACAAGGGGTACGGCGGCGGCGACCCCCGAATTGAGTTCGGCGTCATGCGCTGGGCTTTGGTCCGCGCCTGCCGGGTCCAGGTCGGCATCCGGATGCACACCCGCGGGATGACGATGGAGCAAGGGGTTCAATACTTCATGGATCACGCCGGACTCGAGCAGGCCAACGCGGTAGGCGAGGCAGGGCGCGCGTCCTTCGACCCGACCTACTGCATCTACACGCTGGGCGCGCTCGAGATCCGAAAGCTCCGCGACGACCTGGCGCGCGAGCAGGGTGCGCGATTCGACCTGGCCAAGTTCCACGCCACGATCCTCTCGCAGGGGGCGCTGCCGGTCGCGTTGCTGCGGCGGATGCTCCTGAAATCGGAGGGATCGATTCTCTGAACGCCGGCGCGGAGGCGGCTCCTCCTCGGCTTGAACGACGCCTCGCCCCCGTGGTCGATCCCCGACGCCGAGGTGGAGGCGCTCCGCCGCGGACTTCCCCGACGTCGAAATCTTACGGGCGACGAACGAGGAGGAGTTCGAGTCCGCCATCGGCGACGCGGACATCATCTTCTCCTGGGCGCCGGGCGAGGCCGTCATGGCCAAGGCCGAGCGATCTCCGATGGCTCCACGCCCCCGCGGCCGGCGTCGGGGCCTATCTCACGCCCGAGTTTTCTCCGCCGGGGCGCCGTCATCACCAATTCCCGCGGAGCCCACGCCATCCCGATCTCCGAGCACGTGCTCGGAATGCTGATCGGGCTCACGCGGCGCTTCCGCGCGGCGATCGTCGAGCAGACCACCACCAAGATGCGGCGCGAGAATTGGTGGGTGGGGCCCGAGATCCCGGACGAGCTGCATGGCAAGACGCTCGGCCTCTTCGGCTACGGAGCGATCGGACGGGAGGTCGCGCGCCGCGCGCGCGGGTTCGGAATGCGGATCATCGCGCTCCGCCGCCGATCCCATGGCGGCGCCGGATTGGGATCCGGAGCTTCTCCGCGCGCTCGGGCTCCCCAGCGAGGAGCCGACGCTGGACGACGTCATGGGAGCGGACGAGTTCAACCGGTTCCTCGGCCAGTCGGACGCCGTCGTCGTCTGCTCCGCGCTCACCCCCGAGACCCAAGGGATCTTCAACGCGCGGGCGTTCGCGCGGATGAAACCCGGGGCGCTCTTCCTGAACGTGGGGCGCGGAAAGATCGTGCGCGAGGAGGACCTGGTGGAGGCGGTCGCGAGCGGGCATCTGGGCGGCGCGGCGCTCGACGTCTTTGAATCGGAGCCCTTGCCCCCGGAAAGCCGCCTCTATACGCTCAAGAACGTGATCCTCACGCCCCACGTCTCCGGTCTCTCGCGCGGCTTCTGGCCCCGCGCCATGGCGCTCTTCCGCGCCAACCTTGTCCGGGACGCGCCAGGGGCTGCCGCTCCTGAACCGCGTCGACCCCGAGCGGGGCTACTGAGGCGCCAACGACGATGGCCAAGCCCCTGATCGGCATCTGCCCCACGCATCAAACCGAAGCAGAAGCGCGGCGACGCCTACTTCCTGTTCGCGAGCTACGTCGACCTGGTGGCCCGGGGCGGCGGCTTGCCGATGATCCTGCCGATGGCCGCGACGCTCGAGGAGGCGCGCGAGGTGGTGGGCCGGGTGGACGGGGTCCTCCTGAGCGGAGGGGCGCGACATCGATCCCGCCCGCTACGGTCAGTCGCCGCGGCGCCCCGAGCTGTTGGGACTGCCCCAGCGAAACGAGTCCGACTGCTACTTCGCGCGCGCGGCGCAGGAGCGCGGCACCCCGACCTTGGGCATCTGCCTGGGGATCCAGGTGATGAACGTCGAGTTTGGGGGGTCGTTGCTGCAGCACATCCCGGACGACCTCCCCGGCGCGCTCAAGCACGAAGAGGAAGACGAGGTGAACGAGACGCCCGAGCATCCGGTCACGATCGAGGGCGGGACGATCCTCGCGAAGATTCTGGGCGGCGGCCAGGCGGCGGTCAGCGGCTGCCAGGCGGTCGTCAATTCATTCCACCACCAATCGATCGACCGCGTGGCGCCCGGCTTTCGAGTGGCCGCGCGCAGCTCCGACGGCGTGGTCGAAGCGATCGAGCGGACCGACCATCCCTTCTACGTCGGCGTGCAATGGCACCCCGAGCGGATGCCCGACGCCCGCTCCACGCGACAGCTCATGGGCGCGTTTCTCGACGCGGCCCGCGGCGCCCCGGTCAAGGCGTAGGCGCGAAGGGGATCGCGGCGCAAGCCCTCATCCGTCCCCGTCGGCCAGCTCGGCGACCAGCTCGAAGTACGCCGACGGGGCCTCGAGCATCATGAGATGTCCCGCGTTGGGCAGTACGCGGACGCCACCTGCCCGCTGGGCGATGGAGTCTGGCACGCACCAACCATCACGTGACCGCTCACCGGCCAGTAGGCTAACGGGCAGGCCTCCGTCCAGCAGCGTCTCGACCAGGCGAATGAACCGATCCCCCTCGGTCGCCGCGATCACGGTGCGCGCCATCGCCGGATCACGAGCGGCGGAACATCCAGGGCCCGCGCCGCGATCGCGAGGTTGTCCGGCGTCGCTTCGATACCGGAGTTTTGGAGCCAGCCCGCCGGATTCTTCCGGGACACCTCGAGGACTCGGCGCACGTCCGCCTCCTCCATGCCGGCAATCTTCTGCGACCAGAACGCGTCACCGAGGGTGAAGTTTCCCTCCACCGAGATCACCGAAGCGACAAGGTCGGGGTGCCGTTGCGCCACCAGAAATGCGATCACCCCACCGACCGACTGCCCTACGAGGTGTGCCCGGTCCGCGCCCGATTCGCGCGCCAGCGCGGCCACGTGGTCGGCCTGGGACTCCATCGTGATCTGCTCGGCGTGGTAGTCGGCGTACTCCCCGTACCCCAGGAGATCGGGTGAGAGCGCCCTACGAGGGGCAAACCATTGACGCACTTGCTCATCCGGGAGGACGTTGAAGAGACCGCCGATGAAGACGATCGGAAGCTGGGCTGACATCTAACCCCAACCGAACTTTTTGCGAATCGCTCGAATTTGGTCGAGGTGGTTGAGATCGTGCCCCGCGACCAGCTCCAGTGTGCGGCGGACGGTCTCCCTCCCCCGCTCGGGATGAAGCCCGTAGCGCTTCCACGCGCGGCGCGGCACCGACTCGACCACTTCCAACGTCGCGCGACGCATCGTCTGAATCGCATCCATCATCTGCGGCGCCGCCCGGCGTTGGTGTCCCAGAATCTGGGCCCAGACCGCCTGGTCGTACGCCAGCACCGACCGTCCCGACTCCGAGAGCGCCATTCGCAGGCGAAATCCGTAGACGTACTCGGTGTCGACAAGGTGCCCGACGATCTCGTTGATGCTCCATTTTCCCGGGGCGGGCCTGCGGCGGAGTTGATCCTTCCTGAGCCCAGCCACCGCCCTTGCGATCTTGGAGGGACCCGTTCGGAGGAGCGGGAGCGGGGGGCGCCCGGCGCGAAAAGCGTCGATCTTTCGCATGTACTCGCGGAATTCCGGGGCCACCGCGGGCCGCCGTCGCTTCGTTCTCCGGGTCCGTGTGATAGATTTCACAAGTGGCTCCTTTCTGGTAGAGTCACGCGCCCGATGAATCCCAATCCCGAGATCGTAGCGCAATGAAGATCGGAGTGCCCCGGGAAAGCGGTCCCGGCGAGCGGCGCGTCGCGATCGTCCCAGAGTCGGCCCGCCAGCTCAAGGCGGCCGGGGCCGAAATCCTCGTCGAAGCCGGCGCCGGAGCGGGCACGTTCCGTCCCGATCAGGCCTACAAGGACGCCGGCGCCACGATCGTCGCCGATCCGGCTTCTCTTTGGTCCGATGCCGACGCCATCCTAAAGATTCAGCCACCCCTTCCGAATTCCGCGCTTGGCCGCCACGAGACGGAGATGCTCCGCGAGGGCTCCGTGCTGATCTGCATGCTCCGGCCGCTCAGCAACCTCGACGTCGTCCGCTCGCTGGCCCAGCGGCGCGTCTCCAGCTTCAGCATGGATTTGATCCCGCGCACCACCCGGGCCCAGCGGATGGACGCGCTCTCCTCCATGGCGACGGCGGCTGGCTACAAGGCTGTCCTCCTGGCGGCCTCGGCGGTGCCTAGATTCTTTCCGATGCTCGTCACGGCCGCGGGAACGCTCGCTCCCTCCCGCGTCCTGGTCGTGGGCGCGGGCGTGGCGGGGCTCCAAGCGATCGCGACGGCGCGCCGCCTGGGCGCAGTGGTCGAGGGCTACGACATCCGCCCCGCCGCGGCGGAAGAGGTGGAGAGCCTGGGCGCGACCTTCGTCGGACCCAAGCTCTCCGCGGAGGAAGCGCAGGACCCCTCCGGCTACGCCAAGGAGCTGTCGGCCGAGGCGCGGGCCAAGGCCCAGCAGCTTCTGCTCGCGCGCCTCCCGCAGGCGGACGTGATCATCACCACGGCTCGCGTCCCAGGGCTCCCCGCGCCCAAGCTGATTCCCGCCGAAGCGGTCGCCACGATGAAGCCCGGTTCGGTCATCATCGACCTCGCCGCCGATATGGGCGGGAATTGCGCGCTCACGGAGCCCGGCAAGGAAACGGTGCGCCACGACGTCACGATCATCGGGCCGATTCGCCTCGCGGCGACCCTGCCCGTCCACGCGAGCCAGATGTACTCGCGCAACATCTCGACCTTCGCGCTCCTGCTGCTCAAGGACGGGAAGCTCGCAATCGACTTCAAGGACGACATCCTCCGAGACACCTGCGTCACCCACGAAGGTCAAATCCTCCACGCCCCGACCCGAGAGCGGATCGAGAAGGGCGCGACGGCCGGCGCGGTCGACGGCGGCGCCGGCGCGGCGAGGAGCGCCTTGTGATCGACACCCTCCTGGGCGACCTCACGATTTTCGTGCTCGCGATCTTCATCGGCTACGAGGTGATCTCCAAGGTCCCGGTGATCCTCCACACGCCGCTCATGTCGGGCACGAACGCCATCCACGGCATCGTCCTCGTCGGCGCGATGCTCGTCCTGGGGAGCGCCGACTCGACGCTCGCCCGGATCGTCGGGTTTGTCGCGGTGGTGCTGGGAACCATCAACGTGGTGGGCGGATTCCTCGTCACCGACCGAATGCTGCAGATGTTCCGCAAGAAGCCGGGGTCGGACGGGAAGTGACGGCCCACCCCGTGCTTCAGACCGCGATCCACGCGGCCTACCTCCTGGCCGCGGTCCTCTTCATCCTCGGCATCAAGGGACTGAGCTCGCCCAAGACCGCCCGGAACGGGAACCTCATCGCGTCGGTCGGAATGCTGATCGCCGTCGTCGCGACGCTGCTCGACCGCCAGATTCTGGACTACCGGTGGATCCTGGCGGGGCTCGCCGTCGGGGGCGCGATCGGCGCGTTCGCCGCCCGCACGGTGACGATGACCGCGATGCCGCAGATGGTCGCCCTCTTCAACGGATCGGGCGGCGGCGCGGCGGCGCTCGTCTCGACGCTGGAGTACGGCCACCTGATTCACGAGACCGGCTCGCTTCCGCTGGACAGCGGGATCAGCATTCTGCTCGGGGCGCTGATCGGGGCGGTCTCGTTCTCGGGGAGCATCGTCGCCTTTGGAAAGCTCCAGGGCATCTTCACCGAGCGGGCGATCACCTATCCACTCCAGAAGGTTGTGAACGGGCTTCTCCTGGCGGCGATTCTCGTCTTGGGGTGGATGTCGCTAGTGGGAATGGGTGGTCCCCACGCGCTCCACGCGTTCCTGGCGGGCGCCCTTTTGCTCGGCGTGCTGGCCGTGATCCCAATCGGCGGCGGCGACATGCCGGTGGTGATCTCGCTCTTGAACTCGTTCACGGGGCTCGCCACCGCGGCGACCGGGTTCGCGCTCCACAATGTCGTGCTGATCATCAGCGGGACGCTGGTCGGCGCATCCGGAACATTCCTCACCTACCTCATGTGCCGCGCGATGAACCGTCCGATCACGAACGTCCTCTTTGGGGCCTTTGGCGCCGCTCCGAAGGCCGCGGCGCCCGGCGCGGGGGGCCGCGGGGCCGCGGTCGCCGATCGGCCGGTTCGGGACGTCTCGGTGGAGGACGCGGCGACGATCCTCGCGTTCGCCCAATCGGTGATCATCATTCCGGGATACGGGCTGGCGGTGGCGCAGGCGCAACACGCGGTACGGGAGCTGGCCGATCTGCTGAAGGCGCGCGGCGTCGAGGTGAAGTACGCCATCCATCCGGTGGCCGGACGGATGCCGGGACACATGAACGTGCTCCTGGCGGAGGCCAACATCCCGTACGAGGAGCTGCGCGATCTCGACGAGGTCAACCCCGCGTTCGAGCGTGCCGACGTGGCGCTGGTCGTCGGGGCCAACGACGTCGTCAATCCGGCCGCCCGGCACGACACGCAGAGCCCGATCTACGGGATGCCGATTTTGGACGCCGACAAGGCCAAGCACATCCTGGTTCTCAAGCGGAGCATGAAGCCCGGGTTCGCGGGGATCGAGAACGAGCTGTTCTACGACCCGAAAGCGATGATGCTCTTCGGCGACGCCAAGGATTCGATCGCCAAGCTGGCGGCCGCCGTCAAGACGCTGTAGGGCCGCCTGCCCGCAATTTGTGACCTAGGCACACTCCTTTCCGATCGTCGCGGCGATCCGTCCTCGACCGCGGCCCGCCGGGTTAGCGCGCCGACCCGGCTTCAATCCGCGATGATCGAGCCCTTGTACATTCCCATGCCGCAGGCGAACGACACGTCGGCGTTGACCTTTCCGAGGGGCAAGCGGACGGTCTGATCCAGCGGTAGCGCCTCGGGGGTCTTGCCATCGCCGACGACCACATCGGTGGCGCAGGTCCGCTCGGTCCGGCGCGTGATCGCGAGCACAACGGTTTCGCCCTTCTTCACGTGGATCTCGCTCGGCTCAAACCCCTTCTCCGTCACCGCGACCTGGACTTCCCTCGTGCCGCCCGACGGCGCGCTCTGGCAGCCGACCGCGGCGACCAGTAGCGCGGCCGCGAACATTCGCATCTTCATCCGCGCACCTCCTCGATTTCGGGTAGACGGCGCCCCTTCCACCACGCGAAGATCGCGGGGTAGACGAGCAGCTCCAATACAAATGACGTGACCACGCCGCCCACCATCGGCGCCGCGATCCGCTTCATGACGTCGGCCCCGCTGCCCTGGCCCAGGAGGATGGGCAGAAGGCCGAAGAGGATCGCGCACACGGTCATGACCTTGGGCCTGAGTCGATGGGCGGCACCTTCCACGATCGCCTCGGTCAGCTCCGCGCGGTTTCGCAAGCGTCCCCGCTCCACCCGCTCCCGGTGCGCCATCTTCAGATAGAGCAGCATGACGACGCCGGTCTCCGCATCCAGGCCCGCGAGGGCGATCATCCCGACCCAGACCGCCACGCTCAAGTGGTAGCCGAGGATCCAGAGAATCCAGACGGCTCCGATCAGAGAAAATGGGACCGCGAGCATCACGATCGCGGACTCCGCGGCCGAGCGCAAGTTGAAGTAGAGGAGCGCGAACACGATGAGGAGCGTGAGGGGCACGACGAACGTAAGCCTTGCCCGGGCCCGCTCGTAGTACTCGAATTGCCCCGACCAGTCGATCCGGTAGCGCGGAGGGATGGTCACCTGGCGCGCCACCGCGCGCTTGGCGTCCGCGACGTAGTCCGTGAGGGCGCGATCGGCGACGTCGACGGAGACGAGGCCGAAGAGCTGCCCGTCCTCTTCCTGGATCATCGGCGGCCCGCCGCGGAATTCGATCCGGGCCACCTGCGCCAGCGGCACCTGCGCTCCGGACGAAGTCCGCACCAAAACCCGATCCAGTGCCGCCGGATCGTCCCGAAACCCGCGCGCGTACCGGACCTTGATCGCGTAGCGCTCCCTTCCTTCCACGGTCTGTGAAACCACCGTCCCGCCGACCGCGGCCTCGATCACGTCCTGCACGTCGGACACCGTCAGGCCGTACCGCGCGATCGCGTCGCGGTCGATGTCGAAGTCGAGGAACGATCCACCGGTCAATCGCTCGGCAAAGACGCTGCGGGTTCCCGGGACCCCCCGGAGCGCCGATTCGATCTGGATCCCCACCCTTTCGATCTCCCCAAGGTCGGGGCCAAACACCTTCACGCCCACGGCGCTCCGGACTCCGGTGGCGAGCATCTCGTTTCGGGTCTGGATCGGCATCCACCAGATGCTGGGCATGCCGGGCATCCGGACCCTCGAATTCATGTCGGCAATGAGCCCCTCCCAGGTGAGGCCCGGACGCCACTCCGATTCCGGCTTGAGCGTCACGACCGTCTCCACCATCGAGAGCGGCGCGGGGTCGGTCGCGGTCTTGGCCCGTCCGATCTTGCCGAAGACGGTCTCGACTTCCGGGACCTGCTTGAGCGCGCGGTCCATCCTCTGAAGCACCTTGCCGGCCTCGGCCTCCGATATCCCGGGCGGAGCGGTGGGCATGTGGAGGATCGTCCCCTCGTTCAGCGGAGGCATGAACTCGCCGCCCAGCCGGAGAAAGACCGGCACCGTCGCGACGAGCAGCAGGAGCGATCCGAGAATGACCCACCGGCGGCGGCGCACCGAATAGCGAACGACCGGGGCGTAGGCGCGGGCGAGCCGGCTCGAAATGGGATGCGCATGCTCCGGACGGGCCTTTCCACGAATCAGCCACGCCGCGAGCGCCGGGGTCAGGGTCACCGCGAGCAGGGCGGCGAAGAACATGGAGTAGGTCTTCGTAAAGGCGAGCGGCCGGAACAGACGGCCCTCCGTCCCCTGCAGCGTGAAGATGGGAAGAAACGAGACCGTGATCACCATCAGGGCGAAGAAGATGGGCCGCCCCACTTCCTGTAGCGACCGCACGATGACCTGGTCGCGCGGCTCTTGGCGGCCGCCGCTCTCCCAGGAGTCCAGCCGCTTATGGACGTTCTCCACCATGATGATCGACGCGTCGACCATCGCCCCAATCGCCACCGCGATGCCGCCGAGCGACATGATGTTCGCGGTCAGCCCCTGGCCCGACATGGGAAGGAACGAGAGCAGCACCGCGATCGGCAGCGTGAGAATGGGGATCAACGCGCTCCGGAGGTGGAACAGGAAGAGGACGATCACAAGACCGACGATCGCCATCTCCTGAATCAGCTCGTGCTGGAGCGTCCGGACCGCGCGGTGGATCAGCTGCGAGCGGTCGTACGTCACGACGAGCTTAATTCCCGGCGGGAAGGAGCCGCCCACCTCGGCCAGGCGGCTCTTGACCGCGTCGATCACGCGGAGCGCGTTCTCTTTCTGCCGCATGACCACGATGCCGCCCACCACTTCACCCTCGCCGTTCAGCTCGGCGATGCCGCGCCGTTGGTCGGGCCCCAGATGGACGGCGCCCAGCTCTCCTACCGTCACGGGGACCCCGCCCGCGCCCACCTTGGCGACCACGCGCTCGATGTCGGAGACGGAGCGAACATAACCGCGGCCCCGAACGAAGTGCTCGTGCTCGGCGATCTCGAGAACGCTTCCGCCCACGTCACCGTTCGATCTACGGATGGCCTCGGCCACGTCTCGGATCGAGACGCCGAACGATTCCAGGCGGCGCGGGTCGAGGTCCACCTGGTATTGCTTCACGAATCCGCCGACCGACGCGACCTCGGCCACCCCCTCCACGCTCTGGAGCCAGTAGCGGAGGTACCAATCCTGAAACGATCGGATCTGGGCGAGATCATTCCGACCGGTGGTGTCGATCAGCGCGTACTCAAAGACCCAGCCGACGCTGGTCGCGTCCGGCCCCAAGGTCGGGCTCACTCCCTCGGGGAGCTTGCCCCGGATTGAGGCCAGGTATTCGAGCACCCGGCTGCGAGCCCAGTAGGGATCGACGCCATCCTTGAAGACGACGTAGACGAATGAATCCCCGATCATGCTGAGCCCGCGGACATAGCGCACGCCGGGCGCCGACCGGAGCGCGGTCACGATCGGGTAGGTGATTTGGTCCTCGACCAAGTCGGGGCTCCGGCCCATCCACTCGGTCGAGACGATCACCTGGGTGTCGGAGAGATCGGGGATCGCGTCGAGCGGGGTTTCCCAGAGCGCCTTGAGGCCGAGGGCCGCCGCGACGGCCACCGCGGCCAACGTGAGCGCGCGGTTTCGCGCGCAGAAGGCGATCAAGCGTTCGATCACGTTTGCCTCCTCAATACTTCCGGGCCGCTGATTGGATGCGGCTCTCCGCGGCGACCAGAAAGTTGCCCGAGGTGACCACGACGTCGCCGTCCTTCAGACCACCCTTGACCTCGTAATAGTCGCCGGCCTTGGGGCCGATCGCCACGTCCCGCGGCTCCAGGCCGCCGTTGCCGAGGTCGACGAAGACGACGCGTCGGTCCCCAGCGAAGATGACCGCGCTTTCCGGCACCGCGAGACGCTCCCCCAGCTCCCGCTCGAGCGAAACGTCGACGAACATTCCGGGCTTGAGATCGCCGCGTGGATTGGGAGTCTGGAGCCGGACCTCGCCGGTGCGCGTTTCGGGGTCGAGGTAGGGATTGATATAGGAGACGATCCCGCCGCGAGTCTCTTCGGCTTGAAACGGCGCGATCACCTTGGCCCGCATCCCGACTTGGACCAAGGGCAGCTCGTACTGGTAGACGCTGGCGACGACCCAGACCGGGTCGACGGGCGCGATCTTGTACAGCGTCTGTCCCGCGGAGAACGCGCTCCCGCGCACCACGTTCTTCTCGACGACCACGCCATCCACGGGGGCGAGAATGGGAACCGACTCCATCGGCTTCCCGGTCCGCGTAATCTCGTCGATCTGGGCCGGGGCCACGTCCCAGAGCAGGAGCCGCTGGCGAGCGGACGCGGCCACGTCGGGATCCCGCTCCCCGGAGGTCGTCGATCCCATCGGGGCCGCGCGACGAGCCTCCAGATATTCCTGCTGCGCGGTCAATAGCTCCGGGCTGTAGACCGTGAAGAGGGGCATCCCCGCACTCACCAGCTGCCCCGTGTAGTCGATCTGGATGTCGCGGACCCATCCGGAAAACTTGAGCGAGATCTCCGCGCGCCGGGTCTCGTCGTAGGCCACCCGGCCCGCGGCGCGGATCGGGACCGTGAGACGGCGCCGTTCCACGGGCGCGGTACGCACTCCAATGGCCTGCCGCCTGCCGGCATCCAGCATGACGGTGCCGAAGGCGCCGGCGCCCGACCCGTTCCTCAAGGCATCGCCGGTCGAGTCCGTTCCGCCGACGAATGCGATCTCCGGGGTGCTGGTGCTGAGCCTGAACTCGGCGTGCGCCTCTCCGCGTTCGAGCGTCCGGATGGCGATGCTCACGGTCCACTCGCCCGCCATGGCGAGACCGTATTTCGCCTGGTAAAGGCCGGGCCGCGTCTCGCGCACGTCGCCCCGGCTTTCCATTCTCGGCATGGTCCCCATCGCCTGCATCACGATGAATGCGCGCACCTCCGCGCCGCCAACCGGCCGACCGGTCGAATCCCGCACGGCGATCGAGAGGATGTTGTCGCCCACCGTCGGGCGCGCCGGCCGATTCTCGACCGAGACCTGGTAGCTGCCCAAGCTCAGCCACCCAGCGCGGCCCGATCCCTGTTCGCCGTTCTGCGCGCGGCCGCAGCCCCAGACGCTTCCCATGATCACGAGCGCGACGGCCACCGATCCGGGCCACACGGAGCCTCCCCACACGAGCTTCGAGGCCTTCATCGTTCCACCTCCCCGGCGACGGCCGGCGACAATCCGATCGCGCGCTCCAGATCGGCAAACGCCATTCCCTGCTCGGCGCGCGCGCGGTAGATGTCGAGACGCGCCCGGGCCAAATCCCGCTCCGCGTTCAGGAGCGAGAGAAAGTCGGTGCGGTTCGCCTCGTAGCCCGCGCGCACCGAGGCCAGACGCGCGCTCGGTCGCGGGGATGACCGACGTCTCGACAATGTGAACCTCGTGCATCGTTTCCTCGACGAGGGCGCGAGCCTCTGTGATTTCCGACAGAATCCGATCGCGCTCGGCCCGGCGCTCGGCCTCGGCGCGCTCCAACCCGGCCTCGGCCGCCCGAACGTTCGCGCCGATCCTTCCCCAGCCGATGGGAAGGTCGAACTCCAACCCCACACCCGTCCGCCACTCGGGAACTTCCATGAAACGGTCGTAGCGCGCCTGCAAGGTGACCTCCGGCAGCCGGGCCCGCTCCGCCAGGCGGAGCTCGTCCTGGCGGGCATCGCGGAGCGCGTCGCGTCCGCGCAGCTCCGGCCGGAGCCGCATCGCGATCGCGACAGCGGAATCGGGTGAGACCGACGTCGCCGGCTCCAGGAGCTCTGGAGGCGGTTCGGGCAGGGCGCGATCGGTCTCGTCGTGGAGAAGCGCCCGAAGCCGAGCCACTACCACCCGTCGGTTTCGCTCCAGGACGACGCGCTGGTGCTCCAGCATCGCCAGCTCCACCTCGGCCTGGAGCGCGTCCTGTTGCCCGGCCATCCCGGCGGCGTATTTCTGGAGCGCCACCCGACGGAATTGTCCCAGGAGATCCGACAATTCCCGGTTCACCTCGGCGCCTCGAGCGGCCGCGTAGTACTCGAAATAGAGACGGCGCGCCTCGTGAACCAGGTCCAACCCCGCGGCGCGGTATTCCTCGGCCGCTGAGCGCGCCACCGAGCGTGCCGCCTTTCCACGGAGTCCTCGCTGACCGAAGATCGAGAGCCGCTGCGATAGCCCGATCGAGTAGGCCTCGTCGACGGAGCTCTTGCCAAAGCTCCCCGGCGCCGCCATCAGGTCGAGCTTCGGAGCGTCGAGCGTTCCGGCGGCGTCAGCCCTGGCGGCCATTTCCAGATTCGCCGCGCGCCTGGCCGCCAACGTGGGGTTCCTGGCGATCACCGCGCGCTCCAGGAGCGGGAGATTCAGCGGGTCCACCGTGAGGAGCGAGTCGAGGAGGCGGGCTGCCGGTCTCGCCGTTCTCGGGGGACGACGGACCGCCGGTCGATGGGACGGCCGATGTGGAGAGCCACACCGCGGTGAACGCCAATGCGAGCAGAACGCGTGAAACCATGCGGGACCACCTCCTCCAGATGGGCAGACTAGACGGCGCGAGAAGAATTGCGCCTTACCCGAGACGCGCGTGGACGCACCGATCCCCTGGGGCGCGATCGCCCGGGAGTTGCGTCGTACGGCGCGGACTTCTAGAGGCGGAGGTGGGTCGAGAGGCTCTGGTTACCGGGTGGGGCGGTACTGCGATCTGGGGCGAGGGTGGAGCGGTTGGTATGGGCACCGATCTCGGAGGGAGAGCCGGTCGTCAGCGCGAGCGCCTGGAGCTCGGCTCCTGCGAGCGGCCGCTGCGAGGATTGGGTCCACACCGGGAGCGTGGAGACTTCTTCGGGGGCCGCGAACCGGCAGCACGAGCCGGCCTCGAGCGAGGGCACGTTGGTTGGCTCGCTGCCGGCACCGCACGCACCACAGGTGGGCGCGGGCGCGGCGACCGGCTCATCCATGCGGCAGGCCATCGCGGGCGCGCCAGGAAGGTGCACGATTCCGGCAAGGACCGCCACCGAGAGGAGGCAGGCCAGGGAGCGCCGCACCGCTTCGTTTCGCGTTCGTCTCATCATTCGTTGGAACCCCATCGACTCTAGGATGCTCCGCCATCCCGGTCACCGCAAGGGTCCTGTCCGGGGCCTCGGAGCGCCACTCCTCGATACTTCGGCATCTTGGGCGCCCCGCTTCACGTCGGATCCAAATTATTGGCGCGTTCCAATCGGCCCAACGCGAATCCCCTAAATCACTTAAGCAGTTTCGAGAGCCGCCGATCCTTGAGCGGTACCCCTCCGGTCTGGCAGGTGGGGCAATAGAAGGTGTCTCGCTCGGCGTAGGAGACCCAGGCGACCGGGGTCTTGCAACGGGGACAAGGCTCCCCCTTGTGGTCATGCACCGCGTAATGCTCGACCGGTTCCTTCTGCGGAAGCTCCCCACCGGCGCTTTCACGCAGTAGCGCGATCTGACGCTCGAGCACCGAGCGGACCGAATCGTAGAGGAGTCCCATTTCCCCATCGTCCAGGTTGTCGGTGCGCTGAAGCGGCGAGAGGCGCGCCTCCCAGAGGATTTCGTCGGAGAGGCCGTTGCCGATCCCGGCGATCGCGCGCTGGTCGGTGAGGAAGGTCTTGAGCTGGCGAACCGACGCCCGCGCCGCGGCCGCGAACGCCTCCAACGTCAGCTCCCCGCGCGTCGGGTCGGGGCCGATCTCCCGAAGCTCCGCCACGGCATCGACGTCATCCGCGAGCCAAAGGCGCGCGCGCTTCTCGGTCCCATGCTCCAGCAGGCGAAGGCTGCTCCCATCCTCGAAGGTGATCCGCGCGGAGACGTTCTTGGGGAGCGCCGGCCGGGCGGCGCCCGCTCCGCGCCGCGCGGATCTTGGCGGCGATGCGGACGCGGGAGCTTTGACGACAGCGAGCCGTCCGAGGCGCATCAGATGAAGGACGATCGCGCGGCGGGACTCGGTCTCGAGCACGAGGTACTTCCCCACTCGGGACGGAAGACTCAGGTACTCGCCTTGAAAGCTCTCGGGGGCTGGATTGGGGTGCTGCAAGAGCGCGGGCTGGCGGATCTCGATCGATTCGATGCGACGGCCGGAGATCGCCGACGCGAGATTCTCCGCCAATATCTCTAGGAACGGAAGCTCGGGCACCGCGGTGCGGGCTCCTCGCCCGGCGCTACTCGAGGCGGGTGGCGAGGATGAGCTTGGTGTGGAACGGCGGTCCGAGGGGGCGGATGAACCGGGCGCCGAACTGCTCGCGGGCAAGCCACTCGAGAATCTTCTCGGCGCTCCACGCGCGGCCGTGGTCGAAGCGGACGTACATCGTGAGGGACATCATGGCGACCGGCGGCGGCTGCGGGCCGGACGATTCGCTCATGAAGCCGTGAATGAGGAGCGTGCCGCCGGGGCGAAGCGCCTCGTGCGCCTTTCGAAGAATCAAGAGCGACGTCTCCTCGCTCTCGGTCTGGAACACGTTCGAGATCAAGATCGAGTCGACCGGGCCCGGGAATGGGTCGTGCCGGTAGTCGCCCGGAGCGTATTCGACCGCGTCTTCCAACCCCTCGGCCCGAAGAATGGTCCGCGCCACCTCCAACGTCGGCGGCAGATCGAAGAGATGGGCTTTGAGGTCCGGCGTGCGCCGCGCGTACTCCGCCGCGAAAATCCCCGAGCCCCCACCGACGTCGAGCAGGCTCGTCCCCGGGAGAAGAGGCGACATCTCCGCCACGCGCCTCGCCGCCTCCCGGCTGTTCGTGTGAACCGCACGGATGTAGCGGCGGACCCGCTCGGGATCGCCTGCGAGCAGAGCGTCGCTGGTGAGGCGATAGCTCGGCTTCCCCTCCTTCAAGCCCCGGGCGAAGTCGGTCCAGGCGCTCATCAAGTCCGGCGTCGACTCGATCAACCCGGTCGCGTCGCCGTCCAAGCCCGGAACCAGGTAGGTCGCGAGGTCGCGTGGGACGACGAAGGTCGGGCCGTGTCGATGCAAGACTCCCACCGCCACGAGCACGTCCAGCAAGAGCTCCGTCCCGCGCGGATCGATGGCGCAGGCGCGCGCGACATCCGACGCGCCTTGGGGATTGCGATGGAGCTCGGTGAAAATGCCGTTGGCGAACGCCGCGTGGACCGCGGCCGTGATCTGGTATCCCGAGAGGAGCGACCGGATGCGTCCGAGCGCCGGCTCTTCCGGCAACGGCGATGGGCGAGGCGGTCCCTCCCCCGCGCTCTGCACCCCGGTCCGGTAAGGCTTTCGCGGCCCCTGCGGCGGACGGTCGCGGCGGGGCCGATCGGGGCGCGGGCCCATGGGCCCGGGCTGCGAACTGGGCCTCGGCATCGCCGCGCCCCGGACAAATCCAGGGCCTCGGGGCGCCTGAGGGCGCGGTCCGGAGCTTCCCAGCGGTCTGCGTTGCATGTAGGGCTGCGATCGGGAGCCGCGCGCGGTCTCCTGCGCCAGCTGCCGCATCAGCTCCAGCTCCTCTGGCGGAATCCGGGTCCCGTACTGCGGATGCTCTTTGATGGGCGGCGGTCCGCCGGTCGGCCGATCGCGCCGAGGGCGAACGCCCGGCCTTGGCGGCTGACCCGCGCGCGGCGGCGGCCCGGGTCGAGGCCCTCGACCGGGACGAGGTGGAGGACCAGTACCCTGGTTCGTGCGCGGCCCGCGCCGCCGATTGGGGGGGCGCATCATCGCTTTCCTTCAGTCATACGGGTTCGTTCCATGCGCTCGATGGGGTGGATCAGTCGAGCATCGATCGGACGATCTCGCTCATGAGCTTGCCGTCCGCCCTGCCCTTGGCGCGCGCTTGAACTTCCTTCATCGCCCGGCCGAACTCCTTGACCGACGTGATTCCAAGCTCGGCCAACGCGCCTTTCACCAGTTCCCGCGCTTCCGCTTCGGTCAGCTGCTGGGGAAGGTACCCCTGCACGACGCCCAGTTCTTCGCGAATCTTGCCCGCCTCGGCGGCACGACCGAGCTTCTCATATTCCGCCGCCGATTCCCGAAGCTTCTTCGCATAGGAGCCGATCACGGTGATCACCTCGTCGTCGGTCAGGGTCGTCCGAGAGGCATCCTTCTTCTTCTCGAGAAGGATTTGGCTCCGCATCATCCGGATCGTGGAGAGGCGCGCGTGCTCGCCGGCCTTCAGGGCGGCCTTCATGTCCTGCTCGAGGCGCTGCTCCAGCAATCATTTCTCCTTGCGTGGGTGAGCCCGGGGGCCCTCCTGGGCCCGGGCGGGACAGGCTCAAAGTATAGCAGATTGTTGACATAGGGGCGAAAAACCGCCAGACTCCGCCGACTCTTTTCCCCGTCCTGTCGGTCTCCGGAGGAACAGCATGGCTTCACCCCTGACCCGAGCCCTTCGACTGCCCGCCCTCCTCGCTTTGGCCCTCCTGACGGCCGCCCCGGCCGTCGAGGCGGTCGAAGAGAAGGCGTGGGTTTCGGTCGGAGCCGGGGCCACCTTTTACGACCCCGAGCAGGGCCTCAAGGACAACGTGGGGTACGACGCCAGGGCGTCCTACTTCCTCAATCGGTCGATTGGGCTGGAGGGCCTCTACTACTATTCCCATCCCAGCGTCGAGGAGCCCTACGTCGGCAAGTCGACCTTCACGCACTTCGGGGGGGGACTCATCCTGACGCCCGACAAGAACCGCTGGACCCTCCCCTATCTCTACGCCGGATACGGTTCGGCGAAGATTGATCTCGGCGCCCCGACCACCAAGAGCAACTCCGCCATTCATGTTGGGGTCGGCATCATCGCCAGAGCGGGCGAGCGATTTGGGTTCCGGCTGGACGGGCGAGGAATCACCTACGACCAGGTGGGCGGCCTCGGGCGCGATACCCGCGTCAACGACATCATCATCTCCGGGAGCGTCACCGCGTTTTGGATGGGACGTCCCCGCGACTCCGACGAGGATGGAGTTCCAGACAAGGCCGACAAGAGCCCCGGCACGCCTCGCGGCGCGGTCGTGGACGCGACCGGGACGCCTCTCGACACCGACAAGGACGGGGTCTTTGACGGCCTCGACAAGAGCCCCGCGACGCCACTGGGCGCCAAGGTCGATCTGAGCGGGGTCGCCATCGATTCCGACAAGGACGGCGTGCCGGACGGCATCGACCAGTGCGACTCCACCGTGGTTGGGGTGGTGGTGGACGCCAAGGGCTGCGGCCTCGACTCCGATGGCGACAAGGTCTTCGACGGCCTCGACAAGTGCCCCGACACGCCCGCCGGCTCGGTGGTTGACGTCAGCGGCTGTCCGCTCGACAACGACGGCGACGGCGTACCCGACGGCGTCGACACCTGCCCCTTCACTCCGGCGGGGACCGCGGTGAACGCGGGCGGCTGCGCCATCACGCTCTTGCCCTTCGAGCGGAAGTTGGTCGACGACTGGATGATCCGGCTCACCGATCTCGAGTTCCCGCCCGATTCAACGGTACTCAAGCCCCAGGCCATGGCTCGGCTCGACTCCGTCGCGACGGTGCTCCTCCAGTGGCCGATGGTGAAAGTGGAGATCGGCGTCCATGTGGATGACCAGCCGGAGGCCGGCTATCGGATCCCGCTGTCCCAGATGCGGGCGCGCGCCGTGCTCCAGTATCTGTTCCGCACCTATCCGAAGCTCAACGCCAAGAGCTATTGGATTACGGGATACGGCGACACCGATCCGCTCGTGCCGAATACGTCGTCGGCGAATCGCGCGATCAACCGGCGTGTCGACTTCCGCGTGATGAACATGAACGTGCTTTATAAGGAGAAGGTTCGCCGCGAGTCGTTCGGCTCCACGCCGGTTCCACCCGCACCGGGTCTCGAACCCAAGATGCCGCCGACCCCTGAGGGGCAGGCGCCACCGGCACCGGAAGGCGAGGCGCCCGAGACCCCGACAGACAAGAAGTGACGGCCGGCCCACTCGCCGCACCGGCTACCATCGCGATCGCCGTCATCGCGGTCGCCGTCATCGTCGGTCTCCTTGTCCGCGTTCGGAAGTGGAAGCGCGAGGCGAGGGGATCCAACGAGGCCTCGGCGGCGCGCCTCGGCGCGCTCCTCGCCAACTCCCCCGAGGGCCTCTGGCGCGTCGATCCTCAAGGCGTGACCCTGGAGATCAACCGCTCGATGGCCGAGATGTTGGGCTACGAGCCGGAAGAAATTGTGGGCCGCCACTTCCGGGATTTCACGCCGCCCGAATCGATGGAAGCGGCGATGGACGCGTTTGCCAAGGGGCTTCGGGGCGAAGCCACCCGGTTCGAGACCCTGCTCCGCCGCCGCGACGGCAGCGGTCTCCAAGTGCTCGTCACCACGCATCCGATCCTCGACAAGGACGGCCGCTTTGTCGAAGGCTTTGGCATCGTCCGCGACATCACGGCGCGCCAGGAAGACGAGGCGGAGCGGTACAATGCGCTCTCCCTATTGGAAGCAGCGCTCGAGTCGACCGCGGACGGGCTCCTGGTCGTGGACCGCGAAGGGCACATCGTCCGCTTCAACGAGCGCTTCGCGCGCATGTGGAGAATCCCGTCCGAGATTCTCCAGGGTCGAGACGACGAGCGAGCCCTCACGTTCGTGACCTCGCAGCTCGAGGACCCGGAGCACTTCCTCTCGAAAGTCCGGAAATTGTACGCGACGCCGGAAGCGGAGAGCTTCGACACGCTTCGATTCCGCGACGGGCGCGTGTTCGAGCGGTACTCCTTGCCCCAGCGGCTGGAGAACGAGATCGTGGGGCGGGTTTGGAGCTTTCGCGACGTCACCGATCGAGAGCGCGCGCTGGTCGAGCAGCGCCTCGCGATGGATCGCGAGGCGGCCATCGCGCGGAACCTGGACGCCGCGCTCTTCACCTTCACGCTCGACCCGAACGCGCGGATCCTCCGGTACGAGTACGTCTCGCGGGGCGCCGAGGCGCTTTACGGCATCCCGGCCCGCGAGCTGGACCAAGATCCCAATTTCTGGCTCCGACGCGTCCACCCGGACGACGCGCAGAATATCGCCGTTCCCGCGCTGAAGCAGCTCCTCAAGCTTCAACCCGCGTCGGTCGAGATCCGCTACGAGACGTCGAGGGGCATCTGGCGCTGGCATCGGAGCCGCCTCACGCCCCGGCTGGAAGCCGACGGGATCATCCATGTCGACGGGATCGAGGTGGACGTGACCGAGCGCGTGGTGCTGGAAGAGCAGTTCCGCCACGCGCAGAAGATGGAGGCTGTCGGGCAGCTCGCCGGAGGCGTGGCGCATGACTTCAACAACATCCTGACCGCGGTCCTGGGCTACGCCGATCTCCTGCTCGGTCGAATTTCCAAAGCCGACCCCTCGCGGCCGGCTGTGGAAGAGATACGAAAGGGCGGCGAGCGCGCCGCGGCTCTGACGCGTCAGCTCCTGGCCTTCAGCCGCCGCGCCACCACCCAGCCGCGGATCGTAGATTTGAACGCCGCCATCCGGAATCTGGAGGAGATGGTCCGGCGATTGGTGGGCGAAAACATCCGGTTCCAGATTCAGCTCTCCGACTCCATCGGCCGCGTGCGGGTCGACCCGGCCCAGCTCGAGCAGGTGATCGTGAACCTCGTGGTGAACGCGCGCGACGCCATGCCCCAAGGCGGGGTCATCACCATCCGGACCGATCGGGTCCAGGTTGAATCGGGAGAGCTACCGGTCGGCGCCGACGTCGTCCCGGGCGCCTATGTGCGCATGCGGGTCTCGGACACGGGTGTGGGGATCGCCCCGACGGTGCTGGAGCACATCTTCGAGCCCTTCTTCACGACGAAGGAGCCGGGCCGCGGGACGGGCCTCGGCCTCGCGACGGTCTATGGGATCGTGAGCCAGCACGGCGGGCGCGTGCGCGCGATCAGCGAGCCCCATCGCGGAGCCGAATTCGAGGTTCTGCTTCCCGAGGTGAGCGACGTGGAGCGCGACGCTCCCCCGGTGCCTTCACCCGTGGCGTTCCCCGCCGGGACCGAGACCGTCATGCTGGTCGAAGACGATCCCAGCCTGTTGACCTTGGCCAGCGAGGCGTTGACCGAGCTGGGCTATCGTGTCCTGGGCGCGCCAGGTCCCAGCGGAGCCCTCCGCGTGCTGGAGCGGGAGAAAGCATCGGTCGCGGTGTTGGTGACCGACGTCGTGATGCCGGAGATGGGAGGGCGCGAGCTGGCCGAGCGGGTTCGGGAGATCTGCCCCGGCTTGCCGATCTTGTTCGTCTCCGGCTACACGCGCGATTCCGCGCTCGCCAAGGGCTCGGAAGCCGCGGGGTTCCATTTCCTCGAGAAGCCTTACACGCAGCTCACGTTCGCGCGGAAGGTGCGCGAGATCCTCGACGCGTCCCGCGCCCGCTCAGCCCGCGGCGCCAGCCAGGTGCCCGGGTAGCACTCCTTCGGTCCGCGCAAATCTCAGAATCAGATCGTCGAGGGCCGTGGGCGCGAAACCCAGCTCCGCGCGCGTTCGCGCGTTCGTGAGGGGCGCGAGCCTGAGGAGATGGAGCACCAGCTCGCGCGGCAACACGAGCTGGCGGAGGAAGGAGTGGGCGGGAAGGACCGGCGTCAGATGGCCGAGCTCCTCCGCCAGCAGGTCCGGAAGCCGCCGGCGCGGCGCGGCAACCCCCGTGAGCCTCGCCATCCGGTTGTAAAGGTCGCCCAGACGAAGGCACTCACCAGTCGCGAAGTACCGCCTTCCCCCGTGCCCCTGCTCGATGGCGGCCGCGACACATCTCCCAATGTCCCCACCGTCGCTCGGCGCCAGCCAGACCTCGTCCAGCATCCGAAACGGCAGCTCACGGCGGAGAAATGTCACGATGAGCCCGCCCAAGGCGGTCGGCACACCGGGCGACGCGAGGACGCCCTGGCTCACGACCATCGTCCGGAGCGAGGTCTGGCGGTTCGCCTCCAGCACGAGCGCCTCCGCCTCATAGATCATCCGCACCGAGTCCGACTGGTACTCCGCCTCGGGCGGCGTCTCCTCGTCAATGGGGGTCCCGGTGTCCGCGCGTTCTTGAATCGTGCCCGTATATCCCAGGAGGATGAAGATCTTGGCGCCCGCGCTCTGGCTCTCGCGCAGCACGGCTTCGGTTCCATCCACGTGGATCCGGCGCTGACGGCGCCGATCCAGGCTCGTGAACCCGGGCCTCGTGGCGGCGTGGACGACGACGTCGCAGCCGTCGGCGATCCCGTGAAGGCTGAGCGGCCGCTCCAAGTCCCCATCCCGAAGCTCCGCGATCCGAAGCGCCGAAATGGACGGGCTCCCCTTGTGGGTGAGCGCGCGGACCGGCACCCCCAGGCGGGTCAGCGCCGGGAGGATCAGACGGCCGAGGGCGCCGGTGGCGCCCGTCAGGAGGATCCGCTGGGGTCTGTAGGGTGGTCGCATGGTTGGATTCTCGCAAGCCCCGGCCACGAGCGATGGCGCGCGGACCGCGAACCATGACTTTAGCGCGCGGGGCCGCGGCTTGCCAGGGAACCCTTGACGCGTGGTTGAGGGGGCGGATAATCGGCGGCTATGGCAGATTCCGACGCTAAGACTGCCGTGAGCGCGCCCGAGGCGAAGAAGGACAAGGCGGAACGGCAATCCACCTTCATCACGACGCGGTTCGAGCGCTGGGCGCTGCCTCGCCTGGCCGCGGCGTTGCCCCGGTGGGTCCTGCCCGACCATCTGACCGCGGTCGGGATCCTGGGCGCGACGATCATCACCGCCGGGTACGGCCTCTCCAACCGAAGCGTCCACTGGCTTTGGCTGTCCAACTTCGGGCTTCTGGTCCACTGGTTCGGCGACAGCCTGGACGGCACCCTGGCCCGCGTGCGGAAGACCGAGCGCCCGCGCTACGGCTTCTACCTTGACCACCTCACCGACGCCTACTCCACGACGGTGATCGGACTGGGTCTCGGTTTCTCTCCATTCATGCTTCTCGCGGTCGGCCTGGCGATCGTGATCGCCTATCTCATTCTCTCGATCAACGTGTATCTAGAGACCCACGTGTTCGGCAAGTTTCGGTATGGGTACGGCGTGACGGGACCGACGGAGGCACGAATCATCCTGTTCGGCCTCAACGTGCTCGCCCTGACGATCGGCCCGCTACCCTTCCACGTCATCGGCCGCGGGGTTACCGTATTCGACATACTCGGCTCGGCGGCGGCGTTGTCGATGGGGGCGATGCTGATGCGCCGGGTGGTGCGAAATTTGGGAGAGCTGGCGCGCGCCGAGCCGCCAGGGAAGACGAGATCCTAGGGTACCGAAAGGAGGTCGCTGCACTTCCATGCTCCTCATGGTGGTCGAACATTTCAACAAGGGTGCGATCGATGCCGTCGGCGTGCGATTCCGCGAAAAGGGGCGCATGGAGCCTCCCGGCGTTTCCTACGTCGCCAGCTGGCTCGATCCGGCGGGGACGATTTGCTACCAGCTCATGGAGGCGCCCACGCCGGAGTCGCTCAAGCCCTGGTTCGCCAAGTGGGACGATCTCATGAGGTTCGAAGTGACCCCGGTGCTGTCGTCCGCTGATTTTTGGGCGCACCGTCGATCCAAGGAAGGTGAGAGATCATGAGTCGCGCGGATTGGGGTACGTGGGTCGCGATCATATCGGTCGTCGTAGCGGGCTGCGCGACCAAGCCCGATCCGAAGCTCCTTCAATACGAGGCCGCCGAAAAGGCCGTCAGCGATCACATCGTGACCTTCGACAACCTGGATTTCGACGTTTTCACGAACCAGAAGTGGGATCGGCTCCAAGAGAGCCACTCCAAAGATATCGTCGTCCACTGGCCCGACGGGCACCAGACCGAGGGCATCGAGAGGCACATCGAGGACCTGAAGGCGATGTTCGTCTACGCGCCGGATACGCGCATCAAGGAGCATCCGGTCAAGTTTGGGGCCGGAGACTGGACCAGCGTGATCGGGGTCATGGAGGGCACCTTCACGCGGCCCATGCCCGCGGGAAACGGCAAGTCGATTCCGCCCACCGGGAAGCCGTTCAAGCTCCAGATGTGCACCGTGGGACATTGGAAAGACGGGGTGATGGACGAGGAGTACCTCTTCTGGGACAACCACTCGTACATGCAGCAGATCGGGCTCGCGAAGTGAAATCGCCGCTCCAGGAGTACAAGAACGACGCGATCATCGTGCGATTCGACCCCAAGATCTGCATCCATTCGGGAGTCTGCGTCCGGGGGTTGCGGGCGGTGTTCGACGTCGGGAAGCGGCCCTGGATCAACGTCGGGGCCGCTTCGGCCGAGGCGATCGCCGAGCAGGTCAAGCGCTGCCCCTCGGGCGCGCTGTCGTTTGAAATGCGGGAGAAGTAGGCTCCCAACCTGAGCTACGGGGCCCTCAGGCAGGGTCCCTGGCACAGGAATCTGCAAACTCCGCCCTACCGCTGAGCCGCGGTCTGCATGAATCCCTCTGGTCCGCCGCGGCCATTGGCCCGCATTCCTCCGCCCCTCGCTGCTCCATTCGAGCCCCCATAGCGTCCTGCGACAGGCGCGATCGCTTGGTCTCAAGCGGATCGGGGTGCGGTGCCACACACGGCGCAATCTGCATGAAATGGCGGCACGCCGCCTGCTTCCTACGGAAGTGAACGGGAATGTCTTTGCTCCAGTTTGGAAGACACCCATGCAGATTCGAGGAGGTCACATGAAGGCGTCACTTAGGTGTTTGGCCCTGTGCCTGTCTCTGCTCGCGCCGTTCGCGAGCGCCTATGCCCAGGCGCCCATGCTGTCACCCATTCCGAACGTGACCTTGAACGCCGGCGCCACGGCGACCGTGAATGTGGTGGCGATCGACGTCAGCGGCCGTCCGATCGCTCTCACCCCTTCCCTTCCATCGTTCGGAACCTTGAACACTCCGACGAGCGGAACCGGGACCGTGGTGACCAGCTTCACACTGTCTCCGTCGAGCACCGACCTCGGCAACCACTCGGCCGCCGTGACGGCCGTCGCGGACGGCACGCCGAGCACCAGGGTCTTTCAAATCACGGTCAACGCCGCGGGTTCGGACCGACCCCCGGCCGTCAGCGCTCCGGCGCTCCAAGAGGTCACGGCAGGGTCGCACCTCACCTTCACCGTCAGCGCCACCGATCCGGACGGGGACAACATCGAGTCCCTGAGCATTTCCAGTCTTCCCGACGCGTCAACGTTCACGCCGAACGGCTCGAATTCATCGGGAGTATTCGACTGGTCGACGGGCGTCGGGGATGCCGGCGAGTTCGACGTCATCTTCACCGCGACGAACACCCTCGCGGGGGCGGCCGTGACGCATATTCACGTCGCGAGCGCGCCTCGGCTCGCGATCACGCCGATCGATGACGTCACGGTGCAGGGTGGCTCCTCGGTATCCGTCCCGGTCAACGCGACCTTCATGGCGGGCGCATTCATCAATCTCACCGCCACACTCCCGTCGTTCGCCACCCTGAATCCACCGGGTACGGGAACGGGGGCTGTGAATACGACGATTACGGTTTCCCCCCCGAACGGCAGCGCAGGCACCTACCCGGCCTCCGTCACCGCTACCTCGCTCGGGATGTCCGTCACCGAGACCTTCGACATCATCGTTACCGGGGACGGCGGGCCCGCGAACCACGCGCCGGTCTTGAGCGCTCCGGCGAATCAGACGGTCGCTGTCGGATCGACCCTCAGTTTTGACGTGACCGCGAGCGATGCCGACGGGGACCATGTAGATCTCGCCGGCACCGGTCTGCCCCCCGGGTCGGATTTCCTCGACAACCTGAACAACACGGGCACCTTCACGTGGAGCCCGGGCTCCGGTCAGGCCGGCATGTACCTGGCCTCGTTCACCGGTCGAGATAATCGCGGTGGCACGGGCTCGGCCAGCACTGCAATCACGGTGACGGGCGGTGGCGTCGAGAATCACGTGCCAACGGTAACGGCCCCATCGAACGAGCAGGTGGACGAGGGCGTCAATCTCTCATTCACGGTGACGGGCTCCGATCCTGACGGGGATCACGTCGCGCTCTCGGCGAATCCGGTGCCTTCCGGCGCCTTGTTCTCCGATCAGGGGGATAACACCGGTACCTTCTCCTGGACCCCAGATGACACCCAGGCGGGCGTCTATGAGGTACCCTTTGTCGGAAATGACGGACACGGCGGCACCGGCACCGCGACCACGAACATTACGGTCGTCGATGTGGGTAGCGACGTGGCGGAAGTCCCGGGAAAGGCGTGCCTCCTTGGGGCGTTCAAGCCCCGAAGTGATGCCACCTGCTTCAGGGTACGACCGGTCGACGGCTCCTTCGACATTCGCGACGTTGTCCTCTCCGGCATCACGCTCCAATTCCACGGCCAGTCGATCGCGGCGCTGGATGGCGGGGCCCGGCTCGATCTCGTTTGCGACCCCCGCCACGACGGCGGTCATGATGGCGATCACGACGGCGATGACCGGCACTCCGACGGCCATGGACGGGGTCACCACGATGCAGCGGCGGTCTATCTGACCGGCAGCCATCCCCAGGGAGGCGGGGACGGCGATGACGATGATGATGACAACGATAACCACAAGGACCGGTGCGGTGTGAGCTGCCCGGACGATGCCCGGAAGAAGGACTGCCACGACCATGAGCACCGCTACGGCATTGGCCATGGCACTGGCCACGAGGATTGCGATGACGGCACGGATGGCGATTGCGACACGCTTGGAATCCGCGCCTGCTTCTCGACAGAGGCCCTACTGCGCCTCTTCGCCGGGAGCCAGCTGCCGTGCGACCTGGCCGATGCCGAAATCCATGCCTTCCTGGCGAGCGGCGCCACGGTGGTGGCAAGGTTCAGCAAGGTTCGGCCTGACAGCGAGAGAACCGAGCATAGGAACGGGGACGGCGAGGGCGGCAAAGGCTGCAAGATGAAGCCGAAGGTCAGGCCGAACCCCGTCAACCCGAAGACGGAGCTCTCCTTCACCCTGTCCCGTGAGGGTCGGGTCCGCGTGTCGATCTACGACATGCGAGGTCGGCTCGTGAAGTCTCTGTTGGACGGGTTCCGCGGCGTCGGCGATCAGACGCTGACGTGGGACGGATCGAACGCGCAGAGTCAACATGTGGCTTCAGGCGTGTATCTCTTCCGGATTCAGGCCCCGGAGGGAGAGGTCGTCCAGCGGGTCGCGGTCGTGAAGTAGTCGATCGCGGTCGTGTGATCTCAGGCGATGGGCGGGCGCACTCGCGTCCCGCCCATTCGCTTTGTTGGGAACCTTGGGGAAACCCACGCTGCAGGCGCCGAGCAGGAACTCCAATCTGCAACCGCGCCGCGTCTCGCGTCTCGCGGTCTGCATGAGAAGACCCGATGGGCCACACCCAGATCTCGTGAGGGTTCTGGATTCTTCGAGCCACCCTTGCGTCCTGCGATGAGCACGAAGGGTTCATCACAACCAGATCGGCGCGCCGCGCCGCGCGGCCCGCAATCTGCATGAAATCGCGGCACGCCGCCTGCAGTGGAGAACGGGGTCGGCTCAGCGTCCACCCAGGACGCGTCACCGCGGCGATTTGAACCGGGTCGGGTCCAATCGCCGGGAAAAGCAGGCAAACCGTAATCGAGGAGGTTCGTCGTGCGGCAAACACTTCGCGCCGCTCGCGCGGGAGTATGGCTGGCTCTGGCTTTGACCGCGCTACTCACAGCCGTCCCCGCGATCGCTGGGCCGTTCTCGCGGCTCCAAGTGTTGCTGCCCGGCGAAACGGCGGCCCCTGGAACGCCTTCGGGCAAGACGGGGAGCCCGGCCGCGCAGACCGCGGGCATTCCATTCTACATGACGGTTCGTGCATGCGACGCGTCCTGGGCGCTGGTGCCCACGGTAACCCACTCGATCCAGATTCTCTGTTCGGACGCTAGCGCGTCGCTCCCTGCCGCGGCCCAACTCGTCGGGGGCACTGGCGACTTCCTCGTGATCTTGAATGCGGGCGGTAACTTCACCATCTACGCGCACGACCAGTCGGACGTGACGATTCCGGACGGCCCCAGCTCCTTGGTCCGATCGATCGTGCTCCAGAGTCTTGAGTTCTCGACTATTCCAAGGGACCAGAACGCCGGTGTCTCGATCTCGGCCACGATCACGGCTCGGGATCCGAACGGCGACCTCGTGAGCGGGTTCTCGGGCACGGTGCAGCTGCGTCAACTTACCAGCTTCGGCGATGGCCGCATCACCCCGGCCACCGTAAACCTGACGTCTGGCCAATGGAGCGGCAGCGTCACCGTCTACCGGGCCGACGAGACGGATCCGAGCACTGGGAACGTATTCGTCGCGGCCGAAGTCCAGGGCCATCCATCCCAGAGCGGTGTCAGCAACGCTTTCGTCGTCCACCCCGGAGCGTTCCGGCGACTGCAGATCGTGGCGCCGGGCCAGTCGCCCCTTCCCGGAAGCGTGAGCGGCATCACCGGGGTTGCGGCGAATCAGGCAGCCGGCCGCAGTTTCACGGTGAACGTCTACGCGACCGATGACTACTGGAATCCGGTGTCGAGCGGGGACGCCGTCCGTGTCTCATCGCCCACCGATCCAGCGGACACGCCGGTCAATGGGAACCTCTCGGCGGGCTTCCGGCAGCTCGCGTTCACGTTCATAACCGTGGGAACGCAGACGCTGACGGTGACGGACCAGACCAACTCGAACATCACGTCGATGACGACCACCGGAATCCAGGTGATCCCGAGCGCGGCCGACCACTTTGCCTTTCCAGCGATCCCCTCACCTCAAGTAGCGGGCGTCCCGGTCACGATCACGATCCGCGCGGTCGACCCCAGTGGGAACACGGTCTATGACTATGCGGGCGACGCGGTCCTGGCCGCCAACACGGGTTCCGGTACCAGCACGCCGAGCTTGATCACGTTCGTGGCCGGTGTCTGGACCGGCCCGGTCACCTTCTTCGGGGCCGGCTCCTCCGTGCGGCTCACGTGCACCGACTTCTCGACACCGGCCGCCACAGGAACGAGCGGGACCGTAGTCGTCAATCCCGCCTCCTTCACGAAGCTCCAAGTCATCCTGCCGGGCGAGACCGCGAAGGGCGGCACCGCCGACGGCAAGGACGGGACGCCGTACAATCAGACGGCCGGTACCCCCTTCCCCATCACGATCCGCGCGGTCGACGCCTACTGGAACGTCGTGAGCGGCATCGGTGACCGTGTCGCGCTCACGTCGACAGACGCCTTCGCGGGCCTGCCCGCCGAAACGACGCTCGTGAGCGGACAGCTCACCTTCCCGGGCCGTCTCTACAAGAGTGGGCCGCAGACCATCACCGCGCATGACGTGGACAACTCCGCCATCTCGGACAACACGTCCGGAAGCGTCACGATCGTCGGAGGCGCGTTCTCGCGAGTGCTGGTTCTCGCGCCGGGCGAGTCCCCGGCGCCGGGCACCGCGAGCGGCCGCACAGGCTCCGCGACCGCGCAGTCGATCAACTACGCCTTCACGCTCACCGTGCTCGCGACGGATCCAGTGGTGGAACCCGGTCACGGGACCCACCGACGTCGTGCACATCGCGTCCGGGGACCCGCTGGCCCAGCTTCCTCCGGACCAGGCCATGGTGAACGGGCGCGCCGACATGAACCTGCGACTGTCGACGGGTGGCTTCCAGCAAATCACCGTCTCCGACGTCACGAATCCGTCCCGGACCGGGAGCACCACACCGGTCGAAGCGATCTCGAGCGGTTTCCACCTCGAGGCTTCGGTCGCTCCGTCGACCGCCCAGGCGGGTAGCCCGTTCACCCTGACCGTCAGGGCGAAGAACGACGCCGGAAGCGTGATCCAGGAGATCAACTCCTTCGTCACGGTCGAGGTGCAGAACGCCTCCACCCAGGCGCCCGGGCGCGGGACGCTGGCCACGACCCAGTTCCAGCTGATCCAAGGCCAGCGCTCGATCTCCGAGACGTACACGTTCAGCGAGCCGATCATCCTGATCGCGCACGACGACGCGGGGAACGCGCCGGCGAGCAGCAACATCATCACGATCACGCCCGGCCCGCCGAGCGCCGTCCGCCTCGCCTCGAGCCCAAGCTGGGTGGGCGGCAACAAGCACGCCACGCTGACCGCCCGCGTGGTGGACGCCTACGAAAACGGCGTCCCGGACCGTCCGATGTCCTTCGCGCTCCTCTCCGGCACCGGCATCCTGACACCCATCGACAGCCTGACCGACGCGAACGGCGACGCGCGGGCCGACTTCCTGAGTCCCCGCGATCCCGAGGTCGATCACCTTCGAGCCTCCTCGGGCGGATTCACGCAGGATCTCGATCTCGAAGTCGCTCTCGTGGATCCGACCGCTGGCGGCGGTTATGCCACGAACTTTCCGAACCCGTTCCATGCCGGCAGCGAGGGCACGACGATCGCGTACAAGCTCGACGACCTCGCGACCGTGACGCTCCGCGTCTTCACGAACACGCGGCTCTCTGGTGCGCCGGGTGGTCTTCGATCGCGGCATGCCGGGGGGCAATCCCGGCTCCAACGAGTGGGTCTGGGACGGCAGAAACGGCAAGGGTGAAGTGGTCGCGAGCGGCGGATACGTCGTGCTCATCGAGGCTCAAGGGCAAGGTTCGACGCTGCATGTCATTCGCCGCAAGATCGCGGTCGTCCGCTAGGGGGAATTCCGATGATACGCATCGATCGCTTGATGAAGAGCGGGGCGATATTCCTACTGACGCTGTCGCTTTCGGCGGCTCCCGCGGCTGCGCAAAATGAGACTGGGGGCGTCCCGGGCTCGTGGCTCTCGCAGTACGTCACGGCCCGCACGTTGGGGCTCGGTGGGGCCTTCGTCGGCCTAGCGGATGAAGCCTCGGCTGCAGTGTGGAATCCGGCCGGGCTTGCCCAGCTTGTTCCGAACGAGCTTCGCTTCGAGACGGCGCGACTGTTCGAAGACACATCGATCAACGCATTCAACTTCGCGGTCCCCGGGAACAGGCTCCCGAGCTTCGGCCTGACTGTCGTCTACCTGAGCTCGGGGAACTTCGAGCGGACGAACGAGCTGAACGATCCGCTGGGAACATTTGGCGAGGGCGAGACGGCCTACATCCTGTCGATGGCCAAGAGCGTGAACACCCGCCTCGCGATTGGCGCCAACGCGAAGATGGTGCGGCAGAGCGTCGAGGACTTCGCCGGCACCGGCGTCGGCTTTGACCTCGGCGGACTCTACAATCTGACCCCGGCCATCAAGGTGGGGGCTTCCGTGCTCAACCTGGGAGGTCCATCCATCACCCTGCGCGATTCCAAGGAGACCTACCCGATCGAGTTCCGGGCGGGATTCTCGGCGCAGCTCCTCCGCGGCCGCGGCCTATTGACCGCGGAGTTGGATCAGTCAAATGGCCCCGGGACGCGCGTCCGCGCCGGCACGGAATACTGGGTGCAGAACTCCATCGGGCTTCGCGTGGGAATGGATGACCAGGAGCCGGCCGGCGGGCTCTCGTACCGCTTCGCCGGAAAGTACCAGTTCGACTACGGGGTGATCGATCACCCGCTGGGCATGATGCACCGGCTCGGTCTCACGTACCGATTCGGCGGCTTCTTCGCGAGCGCCAAGGCCGATCCTCCCGTCTTCTCGCCCACCGGCGAAAAGGCCGTGACCAAGATCGACCTGAACGCGCGCACGAAGGGCCAGCCGGAGAGCTGGACGTTGAGCCTCGTGAACAAGTCCGACGAGACGGTCCGCACGTTCGGGGGCAAGGGGGCGCCGCCGGCCCACCTCCTCTGGGACGGAAAGGACGAGAAGGGCGCCCCCCTTCCCGACGGCAGCTACCGGTACACGCTGACCGTTCTGGACCAAGAGGGAAGCGAGATCGAAAGCCACACACGCGTGGTCCAGATTTCGACCGGTGGGCCGCAAGGAACCGTCCCCGTCATCCCGGTCGAGTGAACGGAGCGAGGACCGAAATCATGATCAAGACCTGCTTCCACCGCTCGGTCGTCGCCGTCGGCCTCACGCTCGGGTTGCTCGTCGCGCCGGGTCGGGTACTCGCCGGTGACAAGAGCCGCCCGGAGCCCGGGAAGGCGAGCGGATCCAACGAGATCAAGTCGACGGGGATCTCGTTCGAATCGGCGCGTCTGCTCTCCGGCGCGGACCGAGTCGGAGCCCTGGAGGAGCTCGGGCGGACCACCGCCGCCTCGCTCCGCGGCGACCTTTCCCAAGAGGAGCAGGCCGCCGTCTCGGCGCTCTCCGCCCAGATCCGCTACGAGCTGAAGGACTATGCGGGCGCCGCGGATGAGTTCCGACGGGCCGCGGGGCGGATGGGAAACGGCCCCTACGTGGACGACGTCGAGTTCGAGTCGATCTGCGCGACGGAGGCCGCGGGGCGGGATCGCGAGGCGGCCGACGCCTGGATCGATTGGGAGAAGCGCCACCCGGAGAGTCCGCTTCGTGGGGAGGCTCGCCTCGCCCAAGCATGGAACGCGCTGCGCCGCGGCGAGATCGATCTCGCGGCCAAGCTGATCGCGACCATGCCTCAGGCGGGCGCGTGGTACGAGCGCGATGCGCGCGTGGCAATGGCCCGGGCCACGTTGCTGTACGTGCAGGGAAAGCCGCGTGATGCGCTCGCCGCCATCAATCCCAAGACTACCGGCGCTTCGGCCACCTATCTCCGGGCCCTCTGCTACCGTGGCCAGGGATCGGTGCTTCAGGCGGCCGCGGCGTTCAAGGAAGTAGTCGATCGCTACCCCGGCTCTCCGCTCCGCGACCCTGCCATGCTGGGGAAAGCGGACGCGTTTCTGCTGGTCCGCGACTACAAGAGCGCGGCGGAGGAATTCAGCCGCGTCGCGCGCAACGCCCAGGATCCTCGCGTCATCGCCGAGGCCGAGGTCCGCGGAGCGGGGTCGGTCTTTCTGGCGGGCGCCGCCGACTCCGCGCTCGGCTTGCTCCGCGGCATCGTGGAGCGCTACCCGGACACCAACGTCGCGGCGCGCGCGCAGTTCCTCGTCGGCGAAGTGCTCTCGAGCCGCGGCCTGTACGCCGAGGCCATCGTCGAGATGAATCGCGTGCTGAAGCAATACTTCCAGCACTCCGTCGCCGCGAGCGCCCAGTATCGGATCGGCCGTTGCCTGGACGCCCTCGGCCGGAAGGGCGACGCGACCGGCAGCTATCAGGCCGTCGTCTCGGGATACCCGCTGGAGCCGGAAGCCCCGGCCGCCGCCTACCTCGCGGGCGTCGGGCTCCTCTCCCAAGGGAAACCCCGCCTCGCGGCGCCTTACTTCCAGATCGTGCTCGACCGCTACGTGGCGCAAGTGGACAAGCCCAGCCTCGACATGTTCCGTTCGCCGGAGCGCCTCGAGCTGGTCGACGCCGCGCTCTGTCTGTTGCTCTATTCGTACCACCAGGCCGGAGATCTGGGTCAGCTGGCGGGCGCCCCTCACGTGCTCCTCGAAAAGATGCCGCCGAGCCGCTCGCCGTGGCGCGCGTACGCGCTGCTCATCGACGCCGACGCGTCCGCGGCGCAGGCGAGATACCCGGAGACCCAGGCGACGCTGGAGCGCCTGATGCATGACTTCCCCGACCCATCCGATCGGAGCGAACGCGACCAAGCTGCTCGCCTGGAGCTACGCGCGGCAGGGCAGGGACAGCCTGGCCATCGCGACGGAAGAGCGTCTCGTCGCGCGCTACGGCGGAAGCGGCAGGCCCGATATCGTCGCGCAGGCCCTCCTCGACATCGCGCACGACCGCTTCAACCAGAAGAACTACCGCGCGGCGGCGAACGGGTACGAGGGATTCCTCAAGCGATATCCCAAGCACCCGGGCCGGCTCCTCGCGCACTATCAAGCCGGGCTCGCGTACGTGCGGCTGAACCGCGCGGGCGACGCCGTGGACCACTGGGAAGCCATCGTCAAGGACAGCGCGGACGCCCCGATCGCCGAGCGTGCCTGGGCGCGCGCGGGCGACCTCTACTTCCAGGCCCAGCGCTATGACGACGCCCGGCGCTGCTACCGCGGTCTGCTGGAGCACTTCGCCGAGACCGACGGGGCCGCGCTCGCGATGCTCAGGCTCGGCCAATGCGAGTACAACTCCGGCCACGACGCCGAGGCGCTCCAGGGCTATTCCGAGGTGATCGCCCGATACCCCGATTCTCCGGTGGCCCGCGAGGCGCAGCGAGGGTCCGAGCTGACCCTGTACCGTATGGGCCAGACCCCGAAGGGAACCGCGGACCTCGCCAAGCTGGTCGAGCAATTCCCGACCGGCACCTTCGCCGCCGACGCGCTCTTTCAGATCGCGAAGGGCGACTATCAGGCGAAGCGATACGGCCCGGCCGCCGATGGGTTCCGCCGCGTCGTGAGCCAGTTCCCGGGCTACTCCGGTGCCGACCAGGCGCAATTTCTCCTCGCGGACTCCTACGCCCGGGCCGGCGCGCAGGACGAATCGCGACTCGCCTACGAGCAATTCCTGACGCTCTTCCCCGAGAGCGAGCTCCGCCCCACCGCGGAGTTCCAGCTCGGCCTCCAGCAGTTCCAGGCCAACGACTACATGCGCGCCGCCCTCGCCTTCACGCAGGTTCTTGGCGAGAGCACGAGCGCGGACGTCAAGGCGGCCTCGCGGTACAACCTCGCTCTCTGTCAGCGGCAGCTGGGACAAACGTCCGATGCGAAGGAAGCGCTGACCCGATACCGCGAGGAGCACCCGAACGACGCGCGCGCGGCCGACGTCGCCTATCAGCTGGGAGACATCGAGGAGGCCCTGGGCAATCAGGACACCGCCCTGGTCGAGTTCCAGCGCGCGCTCGCCTCGCGCCCCGCAGCGTCTCTGGAGGTGGAGCTTCACTACCGAGTCGGACACGCGCTGGAGCAGCAGGGCGACGTCGATGGGGCGCTCAAGTCGTACAACCGGGCCGCCGCCTCGACGGACCGTCGGAACGCATACCGCCTTTCGGCGCTGGCCCGGTGCGCGGCGATCTACGAGGCGAGGAAGGACTTCGTGCGGGCGATGAACGCCTATCGCGACATCGCGCAGAACTCGAAGGATAACGAGCTGGCCGCGGCCGCGGCGGGCAGGGCCTCTCAGCTCGAATCAAGAGGCGTCAAGAGGCCGTAACAAAGCGGCCGGCCAGGCCGGTCCCGAGACGGAAAGGAGCAGGGCGATGTTCGAGAACTTCGATTGGATCGAAGCCATGCGCACGAGTCCGGTGATGGTGATCATTCTGCTCTGCAGCGTGCTCACCCTCGGATTTGCGATCGAGCGCGCTGTCTATTTCTGGAAGCGGCGGGGCAACCCGGATGGGCTTCTTGCGTCGGCCCTGGTCGCCTTGCGCTCAGGGGACGCCGAAGAGGCCGTGCGGATATGCTCGGCCGAGTCGCACCCCGTGGGCCCGGTCGCCGCGGATGTGATCCGGTGCATGGATCAGAACCCCGACGCGGCCGAGGAGCAGCTCCACATCGCCCTGAGCGAGCAGCGCCTCCAGATGGAGCGACATCTCGGCTTCCTGGGCACCATGGGCAACACCGCCCCCCTTCTCGGTCTCCTCGGGACCGTGTGGGGCATCATGAGGGCGTTCCACGACATGGCGCCGCACCGGCTCGGCTGGACCGTCGGTCGTGGCCGCGGGCGTGGCCGAGGCGCTTTTCACGACGGCGGCGGGCCTCCTGGTGGCGGTGCCGGCCGTGATGATCTACAACCATTTCGTGCGTCGGGTGGGCATCATGCTGACGGTCGCCGAGAATCATGCCCGCACGATCCGCATGAACGTCGACGGCCGCCCGGCGCGGCACACGCTCCAGACCAAAGTGCGGGTCGCCTGAGATGGCCCCCATTCGACGGACCCGCACCCGTCACGAAGAGGGCATCTTCGAGCCGAACATGACGCCGCTGATCGACGTCTCGCTCGTGCTCGTCGTCATCCTCATGGTGGCGACCCCGCTCGCCTTCCAATCGAGCATCGCGGTGCAGCGCGCCGCGCAGGAGGGCCGAAAGGCCGCGATCACCGCGGACACCGAGCGGATCGAGATCACGATTCTCGATCCCGAGACGGTCGTCGTGAATCGAACCCAGATCCTCCGGTCCGCCCTGACCCAGTTCCTCAAGCCGCTCCTCGACGGCAGCGGTACCAAGGTGGTCGTCGTCCGCTGCGAGGGGGACGTCACGCACGGCACGTTCGTGGGCGTCCTCGACGACGCAAAGGCCTGCGGCGCGGCCCAAATCGCGGTTCTAGGAGGCTGACATGAGACGGGGCCGCGTTCCCGGGTACCAGGTGATGATCACCAAGGTCAACGTCACCCCGATCATCGACGTGGCGTTGGTGCTCGTCATCATTCTCCTGGTGACCGCTCCCCTGCTCTCGCAGGCGGATCTCCCGGTCGACCTGCCGCAGGCGCACACCCGGGAAGCCGAGGACGAGCGGAACGTGAGCATCACGCTCTCGACCAGCGGGGCCATCGCGGTCGACGAAGACATCGTGCCGCGATCCGATCTCACACCGGCGCTCCGCGCCCGCCTGTCCGAGGACCGGAACCGAGGAGTCCTGGTCGTCGTGCGCGCAGACTCCGGCGTGTCGTTCCGCTCGGTCCAAGGGGTCCTCGCCGACGCCCGCGCCGCCGGCGCGACGCGCCTTGCGCTGGCGACCCGACAGAAAACGGAGGCCGCGCGATGAGCGTCGCGTCGTTGAAACTCGATTTCGTACGCTCACGACGAGTGACGCGCCGGGCCATGTCGGCCAGCCTCGCGCTCCATGCGTTCCTCTTTCTCGGGGTGATGACCCTCAAGAGCCCTGTCTCCGAGCTACCCGTCGTGACCGAAATCACGCTCTTGGATCCCGGTGATCTCAGCGCATCGCCAGCATCCGCGTCCACGGTCGAGCTCGCTTCCCCGGGACGGAAGACCGTTCCCGGCTTGGCGAACGCAAGCCGCGAAAACCTACAGTTCCGTCGAAGCGCCTCGCAGGGAGATGTCGCGGTTGGATCGGAGTTGGACCCCTTGGCGGACCGCCTCGAGGCTCGACTCGCATCGATGCAACGCAGCGGGCCCGCGAAGCCCGCGGGCGCCGCGACGTCCCTGAACCCGGCGTCGCTCCTGGGAACCACGGCCACGGTCGCGGGACCCGGCGGCTCCGGATCCGCGCCGCTCAAGCTGGCACGCGATGGAGCGGGCGGCGCCGCAGCGCTGGAGTTGTCGCGTGGCATCGCGCCGGCGGCCCTGGCGACTCTTTCGCCCGCAGCGATCGCGGAAGGCGCACGGTCGGAGGCGGATAACCCCGCCAGACCGGGCGAGGCCACGGCCCAGCGCACGGTCGCGGGCGCATCCCTGCTGGGACCTGTCGCGGACCGGCCGGTGCTCTTCCATTCCCTTCCGATCTATCCCGATTGGGCGAAGCGCGAGGCTCAAGAAGGCTCGGTCACGCTCTATTTCGTCGTTCGGCCCAACGGAACCGTGAGAGAGGACATTGTGGTCCAGCGGACCGCGGGCTTCGGGGACTTCGATGAGAACGCGCGCGTCGCTCTGCGCACGTGGCGCTTCAAGCCGCTGACCGGCGGACGGACGGGCGACCAGTGGGGCACGATTACGTTCCAGTTCCGCCTCCGGGAAGCCGGATAGAGGAGGTTTTTGATGTCATACCAACGTGATGTGGCCGAGCGCTTCGGTCTGGCCCTCCCTTGGATCGTGGCTCTGAGCGTGCTGGCCCTGGCCGGTGGCTCTCGGCTCGAAGCCGCGGCTCCGGCGCGCCCCCCCGTCTCCGAGGCGGCGCTGAAGCAGGCGACCTCCCCCGCGCCGCGGAATACCGAGGCGAAGGTCGACACGAGCATGACGCTTCGCGGCGGGCAAGAGCGGACCGACCTCCGCACGCTGACCGTCGAGGGCGAAGACCACGTACACCTCGACATCGAGCGCCCGCCGCTCACGCTCGACCTCGATCCCGAAAAGGTCGGCGGCCTCGAATCGGGCTTGGCGGGCGACGTCTTGAACCGCGTGCCGCCGGACCTGCTGACCGCCTACCTCGCGGGCTCGGCGGTGGGAATCTCGCCCTACGTGGCGCACCCGTGGCTTCGCCAGTTTGCGACGGGGCCGGTGGCGCGCTTTCAGCCCAACGTGAAAGGCGTCGAGCGGTGGAAGCTCGTCGTAGCCGACTCGAAGGGCCAAACCGTGACCACGTTCGATGGCAAGGGCGATCCTCCACGGGAGATCGCGTGGGACGGGCGCTCCGCCGCGGGCGCTCTCGTATCGCCGGGGGTCACCTACTCCTACATCTTCGAGGCCTACGACCGCGCAGGAAACAAGCGGAATTTCGTTGGCGAGGGCTTCAGCGTGTCCGCCTATCGGCTCGACTCGGCTGAAGGCCCGACGCTGGTCTTCTCCGGGCAGAGCCTGCTCGCGGGACACAAGGCGGGGGCCGCGTCGAGAGCGGCGGGCGCCGGAGCGCAGAGGACCATTCCGCCGGTTATGATCGAGGCGGCCGGATGGCTCAATCAGGCACCCCGTAGCTCCCAGCCCATCCGTGTGACGGCAACCGCGCGGACATTGGAGCAATCACAACTCCTCGCAGGCCGCGTCACCTCCGCGCTCGCGGAGCTGGCGCTCGGCGACCCTGCGCGGATCCAAACCGTGACCGAGGTCGCGCCGGACGCGCCGGACGGCGGCACGGTCCGCATCGGTCCGTCCGCCCTGAGCTCACCCGACGCGATGGATAACTCCAAGGCTCGATAGGGCCCTCGACAGGCGTGCGGCGTGCGCCGACCACGCCGGCTAGAAGCGAATCAGCGTCACGAGCTGCACCTGATTTGCGCTCGCGTGCTCTCCGTCCTTGTTCTCCCTATGCCCATTGATGAACTCGAGGCCGACATCGACCCTCTTGGCCGGCGAGAACACGACATTGATCGCGAGGCGATGAGTTCTGCGATAGGCATCGGGAGGTTGAAAGTCGAAATTGAGAACGTCGACAAAGCTCCAAAGGAGGGTGGACCGGAGGTTCATCGTCTCAGCCCCCTTCCACTCCTTCCAGGCGTGTTCGTACGCGATGTACCACCCGAATGCCGGCAACGCCTTCAGGTCCCCGGTCGTCGTGTCGAACACCGCGTCCTGACCACCCAGGGATTGGAGGTCGTTGATGTACCGCGCGATCCCCTCCCCACCGTTTGCCTGAAAGATCACGCGATCTTGCAATGTCTTGAACTTGAACGGCAAGACGCCGCTCCCGCTCAGTCCCCATCCCCAATCGGACCGCACGTCCCCGGGAATTGCTTCGCCGCGAATCTGACGAATCACGGTGGCCACCTGCAGGTGGCCGCCGTTCTTACCCTCACGGACGACCCTCCCGACGATGTCGGGCAGCAGGTTGACTCCTTGGCCGCCGGTGATGGAGACGGACGGATTTTCGATCGCGAACGCCGCGCGCGTCTTGGGGTCCACATACCACCAGTAGCGAATGAGGGGCTGCCGGATAATGTTTTCCGAGCTCACCCCCTCGAAGTCGAGGTCCTCGAGATTGGTGGCGGGATCCGAAAACGTCGACCAGGTCTGTCCCACAATGAAACCAAGGAACTGGGCGTACGCGTGCCGAAGGCGAAACGTGTTGTTCTCGCCCGCGAAGTCGCCTTCGAAAAAGGCCCGGACTTCCTGCGCCCCAATGGGCGTACGAAATTCGGTGTTGAGCCGGCTTGCCCGCGCGGAGATGTTCGTCCGCTTGTCTTCGCCGCTGATCGAAGGCACTCCAACTGGGATCGAGTTCGTGAGAAAGCGGTCGTCCGTTCCCAGGGGATCCAGCGTGAAGACCGCTGCGGTGCGCACGCGGCCACCGAATTTGATGGCCGCATCGGTTCCGGGAATCCGCATGGAGCCGGGGAAGTCCCCAGCGGACACGACGTCCGGCGGCAGCTCCGGAGCCTTCTTCGTCTCGTCCTCAATCGCCTTGAGCCTCGCCTCGATGAGGCTGTCGGGGGCCGCGTGCCCCAGGCCCATCTCCACCCCCGCGAGTCTTGTCTTCAGGGCGGCCAATTGCTCCTCTAGCGTCTGAAGCCTTACCTCCAGGGAGTCGATCTTCACCGCCTGACTGTCGGCCGCCGCGGCCTGGCCCTCGATCCGCGTCTTCTGGCTCTCGATCTCGGCCTTCTGCCCTTCAATCTGCGCCTGCTGGGCCTCGATCAATTGTTTCTGTTCCTTGAGCTGAGCCGAGACGCTCTTGGACGGGGCTTTCTTGGAGGGCTCCGCGGCGGACGCGCGGGGCGCCGTCCATGGAGCGAGAAGAAGCACGGCCGCCCATGCGACCAGGGCGGCCGTGCGGATTCGGAATGTGCGGCCCATTAGAGCAGAATGTCGGTCCCGAGCGAGATCGTGGTTCCGCTCTGGCCGGCCGTGTAGAAGCCGAAGACTTGATCCGGTCGGAGACTTCTCGACCCGGATCACGTGCAGATTCAGGCGCCACTGACCCGATTCCCGTACGGGAAGAAGCTGGCGCCGCCGGCGACCTCCCACGGGTGCCGCTTGAAATCGTCCCAGACGTAGCCCGTCGCGGCGTACAGGCCCAACTTCTTGGGCACGACCATGTGCATCGCCTCGGCCATGAACCCATGGTCCGTGATGGAGCTGAGCGGCAGCGGGCCGGTGGCGTCGAAGTTCGAGAGCCTCCGCACGTAGTACTCGCCCTGGAACGAGAAGCCCTTGTACTTGAAGCCGCGTCGAAGGCCATCTCGTCGTAGTCGAGGGTATTCGACCGTCACGGTGTCCGCCAGGGCGCCCGCCTCGAACGGGAAGACGCCATCCGAGAGCCGGATCTGGGTCGCGTTTGGCGGCTGGTTGAGCTGGGCGTAGCGGCTCTCTCGGCTGTGCGCCGCCGGACGCCCGAACCGGGTGGCCACTCGCTCGTGGTGCTCCATGTCGCCGAACCCGCCTCGCGGACCGAACTCGCCCGTCGTGGGCATCGTCCAGACAGCTGGCGCTGTACGCCCATGTTCCGCGTGTCGTTCGCCGCAATGACCCCGAGCTGGCTCAGGTTGTTCGTCACGGCGGCCGTATACCAAGAAGCGCGGACATGCGGCTCGCCCGTGACCCAGACCGAGGACGAGAATCCGCCTCGGAAGAACTCCTCCCCCATCTGCCGGTCGCTCGAGGCCCAATAGGGCCACGATCCCTGCATCGATCGGGCGGTCAGGTTCGGCCCAAGACCGACACCAAACACCAGCGGCTTGCTGACGATGTAGCGCAGATTTCCGAACAAGCAGGGTCTGCTGGGTCGTCGGAAGAGACCAGAGTGAGATGTTGTACCGGAACTTCTGGTCGTAGAAGAAGCCGGTCAGCCACACGAACGTTCGGTGCCAGTTGATCATGTTGTTCGTCTTGACGCGCGCGCTCCCGCCCCAAGTGGTCCGTGAAGGTCTGGCGTCGCGGGGAGCTGGTTCACGTACCGGAAGCAGCCCGTAGAAGCTGATGTTCAGGCTGCCCCGCTTCGTTCTCAGGATGTCGAAGCCCGAGCCCGGAGAGAACTGCTCCGAGCAGTTCGTTCGAATAGACTTCCTTGGTCGTATCCGCTTGCGAGTAGCGCTCTTCCCGGTCGTGTCCGCTTCAGCAGCGGTTACCGGCGCCTCATCCTGCGCCCGGCCCGCAGCCGGGAAACTCGCAAAACACATTCCAACGAGCACCGCTACGCGAGCTACAACCATGGCTATTCGTTGAAGGGACACGGTCGAATCCTCTAGAGGGTGGTTTGGAACCGGAGTTGGAGGAACTGCGTCGCCCGACTTGAATGCTACCGATCAAAGTCCCGTGAACAGGCGCAGCTGAAAGAAATGCGTCTTTCCGCTCGAGGTCGAAACGATCGAGTGCGCCATAGCCGTACTCCGCCTGGATCCGCATGTAGTCCATCAGGTGCCACAGGATCGCCGGCGTCACTCTCCAGTACTTACCTCCCCGCAGTGTGCCGTCGTCGAGATCGATATAGGACACGTTCAGGGATGCTTCCCAGGCTCCGGGACCACCTTCGAAGACCGTCCGCTTCGGTGACACCGCATTGAAGTAGGCGCTGACCCGGTTGTACGGCCGCGTCTCGCCCGTGATCAGCCACGCGACGCTGATGTTGCCGCCATGGAACACGGGATCTCCCGAGACAGGAGCGTCGAAGAATTGCCAGCCGTATTCCCCTCCGACGAGCCACGGACCGTCTCGGTAGTAAGCCTCCCCTCCCAGCGTTCTTGCGTGCGATGTGGCGAATGTGCCCGTGTCCACGTAGTACGGCGAGAGCCAATCCTCGGGGCGCGATCGAGCCCGGAACTGGCCGTTGTCGGGCTTGGCATCCCGCCCCATGAGCCCAAGGTGCACCACCCTCTTACTCGTGAGCGCGGGAAGCCAGACGATTCGAGCCACCACCTGATGGTCATAGGTGGCGAACTTTGCATTATCGTCGATGAAGTCGCTGAAATAGGCCAGCTGCCACACGAGATTCTGCTTCGGCGCCGCCCCGATCCACTTGATCCCGTCCCCGAGAATGGGGATGAACGCGTCGAGGAATGGGTTTCGCTCGAAGGTCCACAGGTCGTAGCCGATCATGTGCTTGTACTGTGAATAGCCCTCCTTCGTACGACCGATGAAGAAGTGGCTCGAGATCTCGGGCACTCCGACCATAAATCCCGTTTGACGGAAGAACCAATCGTCGAGTGGTGCGTCGTACATGTAGCCCATCGTCCAGGTGATCGGTCGTTTCGTTTTGAACTTGCCCCGGAACAGAAGCCGCGTATCGCGCAATCCGTTATTCCGCTCGGACACAACCTGCTGCTTGGCGGCATCATCCTGGGAATAGGTCGCGAAGTCCCAAGCAAGTCCATATCCGACCCGGAACGTAGTGAACCCAAAGTCCCAGTGGTTGTACTTGTTCAGTCCTCGCTCTTCCGGCTTCCTCTGCGCGTCCGCCTCTCCAGCCTCGAGCGTGGTATCGACGGTTGCGGTCGTTCCCACCAGCCCCATGCCCGATTGGCTCCGCGCAGCGCGGGGGAAGAGCAAGACCGCGAGTACGGCGATGCCGAGCACCAGCCGCAGAGCGGTCCTTTCTCTCCCACGTCCGACGCTACGCAGCGTGTGATGGGTCAACGTCACGCAACCTCCTAGTACCGATTGAAGTAGTCCTGGATCTTCTTCGGATCCTGCGTCTTCAACAGCGCCAGCTGGAGCAGGACGCGCGCCTTCCCCGGATTCAGCTCCATCGAGGCCACCGTTCCCAGCTCGTCGTCGCTGACTTCGATGTTCCGACGGATGATGCCGCCGTTGGTCGCGAGACGAGCGCACGACGACCACTCCCTTGGCCGCCGCTGCCTTGACTGCCTCGACGGCCGGCGCCGTCATGTTGCCGTCGCCGACACCGGCGATCACCAGTCCCTTGGCGCCGTTCTGGACGGCGGAGGTGATCACGTCGGGCGACATGTTCGCGTGCGCGTAGATGATGTCCACGCGCGGCAGCGCGGTCACGCCGTCGATGCTCATCTCGCTCTTCGTCGTGTGGACCTTGGTCGGCATCCGATACCACGTGTTCTTGCCGAACAACGTCGCACCGACCAGCCCGGCCTCGCCGGAACTCATCGTCCCGACGTCCGTCGTGTGCGTCTTGACGATGTCGTGCGCCGAGTGAATGTCGTCGTCCACGGTGACCAGCACTCCGCGGCCGCGGGCCATCGGATCGGCCGCGATCGCCACCGCGTTGTAGATGTTCAGCGGGCCGTCCGCGCTCATCGCGGTCGAGGGCCGCATCGAGCCGGTCAGCACCACCGGCTTGTCGCTCTTGACGACGAGATCCAGGAAGTACGAGGTCTCCTCCATCGTGTCGGTGCCGTGCGTGATCGCGACCCCGTTCACGTCGGGCGTCGCGAGAATCTCGTTCACCTTTTTCCCGAGCTTGAGCCACACCTCGTCGTTCATGTCCTGGCTGCCGATGCTCGCGACCTGCTCGCCGGTGACGTCGGCGATGTCCTTGAGCTGCGGGACCGCGTTGATCAGGATGTCGACGCCGACCGCGCCGGACTTGTAGCCCGCCTCGGTCTGCGACGGCGCAGCGCCGGCGATCGTTCCGCCGGTCGCGACGATGACGACCTGTGGTTTCTTTGTGCTCTGGGCGCATGCGGCGACCGCAACAACCAAGGCGGCCGCTCCAAGCGCGCTTGCGATTCGTAGGGTCTTCATGATCCGACTCCTTTCGGAAACCGATGTCTACTTCGTCTCTTATACAGATTCGGATCGAGATTGGTGAGCTTGATCGGATCCAGCAGGTCCGCGATCTGCTGCTTCGGTCAGGATCTTCTTCTCCCGGATGACCTCGAGAATTCCCTTGCCGCTCTTGTAGGCCTCATTCGCCAGCTCGGTCGCCTTCTCGTAGCCGAACACCGGATTCAGCGCGGTCACGATGCCGACCGTGGTCTCCATGTAGTGCTCCAGCACCTTCTCGTTGACCGTGATGCCGTCGACGCACTTGGTCCGGAAGAGCTTGGAGACGTTGAAGAGCAGGTGCTGCGACTCGATGATCATCAGGCCGTTCAGCGGCTCGTAGGCGTTGAGCTGGAGCTGGCCGCTGTGCGCGGCCAGGGTCACGCTGTAGTCATTTCCCATCACGCGGAAGGCGACGATGCCCACCACCTCGGGGACGACCGGGTTGACCTTGCCCGGCATGATGGACGAGCCCGGCTGGAGCGCCGGCAGGTTGATCTCGGACAGCCCCGCGCGCGGCCCCGACGTGAGCAGGATCAGGTCGCTCGAGATCTTGGCCAGCTTGATCGCGACGCTCTTCAGGCGCTCGAGTAGACGACGAATCCCTGCTGATCCCAGGTCGCGGCCAGCATGTCCTCGGCCGGCACGATGGGCTTCCCCGTCAGCTCGGCCAGGTGCGCCGCGCACTTCTCCGGGTAACCCTTGGGCACGTTGATTCCCGTGCCGATCGCCGTCGCTCCCATGTTCACGTGGTAGAGGTACTTCTCCGCGTCGCGCAGCAGAGCGATCTCGCTCTCGAGCGAGGCGGCGAAGGCGTGGAACTCCTGGCCGACCGTCATGGGCACCGCGTCCTGCAGCTCCGTCCGCCCCATCTTCACGATCCTGAGATACGCGTCGCCCTTCTTCCGGAACGAGGCCGCGAGCTGCTCCAGCTCGGCGATGAGCTTGTCGTTGCGCAGAAGAACGGCGACCTTGATCGCGGTCGGGTACGAGTCGTTTGTCGACTGCGACATGTTCAGGTCGTCGTGCGGATCGACGATGCTGTACTCGCCCTTCTTGTGGCCGCTCAGCTCGAGCGCCACGTTGGCGAGCACCTCGTTCGCGTTCATGTTCGTCGAAGTGCCGGCGCCGCCCTGGTACCAATCGACCATGAACTGATCGTTGTACTTGCCGTCGCGAACGGCCTCGCACGCCTTCTCGATCGCCGCAAGGGTCTCGGGCTTCATGGCCCCGACATCGGTGTTGGCCCGGGCGGCGGCCAGCTTGACGATGGCCCACGCCTCGACGAAGCCCGGGTAGTGGTTGATCGGGACGCCGGAAATCTGGAAATTCTCAAGCGCGCGGGCCGTCTGGACGCCGTAGTAGGCGGACGCCGGGATCTCCTTCTCTCCGAGTAGATCCTTCTCCACTCTCACGGCCGGGCTGGAGCCGCCGACTTGGCGGGCTTGGCTGACTTCGCGGCCGCTCTCGCGGCCGGCGGCGCGCACGCCAGGTAAAGAAATCCGAACACAATCGCGGCCGCCGTCGATGCCAGGACGACCCCGCGGCGATACCCCAATCGGCGACTCATGATTCACCCCCCTCTTCGTTGTTGGTCAATTCCTTCCGCGATTGTTGCTCGCGGCCGGGGCCCCGCGCGAGGAACGACCTGTTACTTGGAAGTCGTCGCCATCGCCTTCGGCTGCACCGCGTACGGATTGCCGCCCAGTGCGTTCGAGATGTCCGCGATCGCCTTCTGCGCCTTCACGCTGTTTCCCGCCCCATCGAGCGGAGGCGAAACCACCGCGATGCCGAACTTGCCGGGGGAAACCGCGATGATACCGCCCCCAACGCCGCTCTTCGCGGGCAGCCCGGTCCTAAAGAGCCACTTGCCGGTATCGTCGTAGAGCCCGGCCGTCGCCATGACGGCCAGAATCTCAGGAACGTTCGCGTTGTTGACGACCTGCTTCCCCGTCACCGGATTCTTCCCGCCGTTCGCCAGTGTCGCCGCCATCATGGCCAGGTCCTTGGCGTTGACCCCGACGGAGCACTGCTTGGTGTAGATGTCGCAGGCTTGGAGCGGCTTGTCCTTGATGTGCCCATAGGCGTACATGAGCATCGCGATGGCCTGATTGCGCTGATTCGTCGCGGCCTCGGACTCGTAGACGTCCTGCAGGACCGTGAGCGGCCGGCCCGCGAAGTCGCTGTACGTGCCGATGATCTTCCCCCAGATCTCGTCCGGAGTGGCGCCCGAGATCATGCTCGTGGCGGTGATGGCGCCCGGATTGACCATCGCGTTCATCTCACTGCCCTTGTACTGCTCGACGGCCACGATTGAGTTGAAGACCTGCCCCGTCGCGTCGACGCCCATGTTGTCCATGATCGCCTCCGGGCTTTGTTCCTCCATGACTCTCGCCATGGTGAACACCTTCGAGATGGACTGGATCGACACCTGCGTCGTGATGTCGCCCGTCGTGTAGACCTTGCCGTCCACCGTCACGATCGCGATGCCGAAGACATTCGGATCGACCTTGGCCAGAGCGGGAATGTAGTCGGCGTTCTTCCCCTCTTGGAGGTCCTTGTACTTCGCGTAGGCCTGGTCGATCGCCGTCTGCGCCGGCGCTGGCGCCGCCGGCTTGGCCGCCTTCGCGGCCAGCGCCGGCCCCGTTCCGATCGCAAGGGCGACCGATACCGCGATCATCAGCCCCGCGCGAAACCACCCTTGCAAATTCCGCTTCGTGTTCAATGCCCACCTCCGATGCTCGTCGAGAAGCTGTATTTGAAGGAGACCTGTATGTGCGCGTCGTCCTCACTCCATCCATCCGAGAAGTTATCCCGATGAATCCAGCCGCCCTCCACCCCCATCATGACATCGGGGACGGGCGAGTAGAGAAGGTTGGCGAGGAAGTACTGCCCCAGCTTGAATGCGTCCGGCGCCTGGCCGTTGGTGTTCTCGATGTTCACCTGCGAGTAGCCGATCGAGCTGGTGTACTTCTCGTTCCACGTGTGATCGAGGAACGCCACGACCCCCGTCACCGGAAGGGCCACGCCCTCGACCGTGGCGCCGCCCCCGCTCACTTCGACGCCCACGTCCGCAGGGGCGTCGTTCATGTAGTTCTCGATGCCCTCTCCATGAACGACGGAGAGCCTCACGACGTCGTTCTTGGTCGGCTTGAGATTCGAGCTGACGTGGAGACCCCACCCGGTAACCTTGTCGGAGAGGTCGACTGGGCCGCCCGAGAGATCCTCCCACTCGATTCGCCTCACGATCCCGGACAGCTCCACGTAGCCCCAGCGCCGTGCCATGCGGTACTCCGCGGAGAGATCCGGCAGCGGGAATCGCGGCGTAATGCCGGCCAATTCCACGCGGCCGGCGTACGCCCCGGCGTCGCCGCTGGCGCCCGGCCGCTCGAGCGCGAACGTCAGACGCGAGTCCCCTTGGATCGGCATGTACCGGACCTGGACGTTGCGGAAGAACACCATGCCGTTCGGGCCCCAGTACTCGATCGTGTTCGGAAAGACGTCGATATCCATGAACGGGCTCCAATACTGGCCGGCCCCAACCTTGCCCAGCTCGCCATACGCATGGCGCAGGCGGATGGTTGTCTGGCCGGCATCGACGCCCACACCGAACATCTCCCATTCAAACGTCGTCCTGAGCTCGCCCTTCGCCGTCGGGATGTACGACTTCACGCCGAATCGCGTCTGGCGGGCGCTGAAGAACGTATTCCCTTTGTCCCCGAACTGGTCCTCGGACGCGGGCAGCTTGGTTGGCCGCTGGACGTCGAACCAGGCCGGATCGACGCCGATGGAGTTGTATCCAGCGTCCATCATGACGTAGCCGTAGATGTCGGTGCGCGCCTTGGATTCGGCGCGCGCGGCCCCCGAGGCGACCAGCACCATTGCCATTGCAAGAACCGCCACCTTCCCCAAATAGGACCTCATTCCACCCTCCTTGGCTTCAAGCGAAGTCTTCATACTTCGTTCCTCCCTCCGTTCCTCCAGCGCCTTCCATGCTCATTGACTCGGATGCGCCTTCTCCCAGGCGCGCGCGTTTCTCCTTCCCTCGTCAAAGATCCGCTCGTAGTTCTTCCTCAGTACCTTTGCTCTCGCGTCGGGAGTCAGCAGCTTCCAAAGCGGCTGATACATCTCGTAGACGCCGTAATATGCTTGCGCGTCCTTGGGCGCGACGGTATCGGTCCCGAAGAGGAAGCGGTCTGGATACTTATTGATCATGTCCGCGGTACGCTGGGTGGCCTCAGGGGTTGAGACGACGTACTTGGCCACCTCGTCCCACGAGATGTCGAACATCACGTGGCTGCAGACGGGGTCTTCGAGGATCGACTCCAGCATCGCGATGTGGGACAGCACGGGATGGACGATCCGCCCCAGCCCCACATGGGCCCAGATGATCGTGTTCTTGGGGTGCCGCTTGAGGAGCTCCTTGAACTGCTGAAGAAACACGGGAGGATCCCCTCCGCGCGGAAACGGCCGGTCCACGTCGTTGTGGATCAGAACCACCAGCCCGACCTCGGCCGCGAAGTCGAGGAGACGGTCCAGCGCCGGATCGGTGAGGCTTGCGACGTCCCCCGCGATCTTGGGTGAAACGAACTCCTTGTGTATGGTGAACTCCCCGATGCCCGAGAAGACACCTGGAAAGGTCTGGAGCACCCGGCGGATGTGGTCCGCGGCGTACATGTCGGTGGGATTGAAGCCAGTGATCATCGGATCGAACCGGGCCTGCTCGGCCTTCGTCAGCGACTTGTAGGCCATCGCGATCGCCGCATCGGTGAAGGAGTAGTAGTAGAGCCTCGCGTCCGTATCGAGATAGTAGGTCGGCGCCAGGCTGTCGGAGATGCGGTAGGACCATTGTTGCTGGAGCGGGATGCCGAATAGGGTCGAGCGCCCGACCCGCGTGCCCATGATCTTGAGGAATTGCCGCGGCGTGATGCCTTCTTGAATGTAGTTCGTCAGGTGGAAGTGAGAGTCATTGAATTCGTACTTCGCGGCCGGCGCTCCGGGAGCGTCCGAGGGCTGGGCCAGCGCGCCCGGGTGCGTCGCCATGAGGCCCGTGACGATGCACACGGCGATGAGAAGGAACCATCCCCGCGCGCTCCGCTCCTGAGAACACGCTGGGCACAACGGCGTTCGGGTCATTCCTTTGCCCCCCATCCCTGCCTCGGATCTTTGCGGAGCGCTCCGCCGAAGCGCAACTCCCAGATTGGAGGAATATGCCATAATCATCTGCAAATAGGTGCCTTATTGATGTAGCCTTCGCCGTGTCCGCGGAAGTCTAGCACCCCTGCAGGGGGAGGGCGCCACCGTAGTGAATCGCCTTCGAAGTGTGACCGCAGTCACATGTGGAATCCTCTTCGTCGTCGGGATCGTGGGCGGAACGATCTCGATCTACACCTCCCGTACCCTCTTCGACGAAGAAATGTTCGCGACGCGGGTCTCCGAGAGCCTCGCGGAACCACACATCTCGCGGGTCGTCGCCAATCAGGTCACCGACCAGATCGTGGCCATGCGCCGCGATCTCACACCCTACCGTCCCGGTCATCCTGAGTGTCGTGGAGCGCGTCGTCACGTCGCCTCCATTTCGCGCGATGATCAAGCTCGCCGCCAAGAAGGTCCATCCGGCCCTGATCACCCACGGGGAATCGCTCACTCTCGCGGTCCAGGACCTCGGGCTCATCGTCCAGAACGCCCTCGCCCTCTATCCTCAAATTGCCGAGAAGGTCCCCGCGCAGGCCCAGCTGGTGCTCGGCGCCACCGAGACGCAGCCCCTAGGAAGGAACTTGCTCCGGGTGCTGCATTTTGGACACAACATGCAGCGACGGGCGATCGTCTGGCCCACGCTAGGAATCCTCCTGGGCGCCTTGGGCCTGGTTCTCACGCGGCGCAAGGATCTCTATCTCTTGCGCGTCGGACTCGGCCTCACAATCGTCGCGCTCCTCCTCGCCGCGATCGCGCGCTTCGGCGGGTACGTCGTCGCCGGCTTGACCCGCTCTCCGGTCCTCTCCGACATCATCACGGGGTCCTGGCTGGTCTTCCTCGCACCGCTCGCGCTCCGCATGCTGGTGCTGGCGGCATTGGGGGTGATCCTCGTCGCCGCCGTGACGACCCTTCTCGAGAAGATCGAGACCGCCTCGCTCGCGAGGAGACTCTGGGGCATTGCGACGAAGCGGCCGGCCAACCCCGCCTGGATTATCGTGCGCGGGCTCGCCGTGGCCACGATCGCCGTGATCGTCATGCTCTACCCCGTCAAGGTCGTGGCGGCAGGCGCGGTGGCCATCGCGGCACTCGCCTTTTTCATCGGGATTCAGGACGTCTTTGTCACCGCGGCACGGGCCGCGAGACGCAGTCATCTCGGTAAGGTGGTCGAGAAGAAGCGGCGGTCATCGGCCGTTCCGGCCTTCGTCGGCATCGGGCTCGTCCTGATCCTCAGCGTGGGAGCAGTGCTCTGGCTCGTGCGGGGCCCCGAGCCCAAGGCGGCCGCCGTGGGCCCCACAGCGATTCTTGCGTGCAACGGCTACCCCGAGCTGCGCGATCGCCGGCTCAACAAGGTCGTGTTCCCGACAACACACAATTCGATGGCGTCCGCGGATATTTCCGATTGGTACATGCCGAACCAGGAGAAGGGCATACGCCAGCAGCTGGAGGACGGAGTCCGGGGATTGCTGATCGACGTTCATTACGGCGAGCCGGTGAAGGGGCGAATCAAGACCTTGATCGACGACGAGGCGAACGCCCGAGTGAAGTACGAGGAGGTCGTCGGGAAGGACGGCGTCGACGCGGCCATGCGAATCCGGGATCGCCTTGTGGGGAACCCGGAAGGACCTAAGGACGTCTACATGGCCCACGGCTTTTGTGAGCTGGGTTCGACGAAGTTTGTGACGGCGCTCGAAGCGATCAAGGAGTTTCTCGTCCTGAATCCGAACGAAGTGCTCATCATCGTGATTCAGGACGAGGGGGTCACGCCCGCAGACGTAGCCTTGTGCTTCGAGAAGAGCGGCCTGTTGGACTTCGTTTATCGTGGGCCGGTCGTCGCCCCGTGGCCCACGCTCGGCGAGATGGTGGCTCGGAACGAGCGGATCGTGGTGATGGCGGAGAACAACGCCGAGGGCGTGCCCTGGTACCACCACATGATCGGGATCCTCCAGGAGACGCCGTACAAGTTCAAGACGCCCGAGGAGTTCTCGAACGAACCCAATCGCGGTGGGAAGGACGGGGTCGCTGCTCCTGATGAACAACTTCATCGAATCCGTTCCCCCGGTCCCAACCAAGGCGGAGCCGGTGAACGCCTACGACTTCCTTGTGAAACGAGGGCGCGCCTGCATCCGCGAGCGTGGCATGGTACCCAACTTGATCGCGGTCGACTTCTACAAGACCGGCGACCTCTTCAAGGCGTGTCGCACGCTCAACGGCATCCAGGAGCCCGCCGGGCCGATGATTGAGTAAGGGCCCCGCGCGCACTGAGCGACCCGCCCAAGGCGTGGCGGGCCCACCCCTATGCGTGAGCAGGCCCTCCCAATTTGTGGTGCCTGAACGCCACAGTGTGACAAATTTGTGTGCCAAAGTGGACCTGTCCCCGGAGATCCTGCCGACTTGGTCACCGGCGATCCAGGCCATGCACCAATGCCTTAGGGGCATCCCCCGAGGGATGGCACGGCGTCTGCTCCTTACCTCCCTACAGGAGGTGAGCAGAAGCCATGACGAGAAAAGAGGCGGAGGCACGCGCGCGCGGGCTGGGGCTCTCGGTCTGGGTGACCGAGGCGGTCGCGGTCGGACGCGTCTCCCGAACCATCAGTCTCTACTGCGTCGGGTTCGCGTCTTTGGAGCTTCCGATCGCCGAGGCTGAGTCCTGGGAGGAGGCGTTTCACGCCCTGAACCAAATCATCGGATAGATCTCCGCGGCCAAGCGCCGAGCCAAACAGAGGGCCCCCTCGGTTTCCCGAGGGGGCCTTCTCGATTACGCGCAGCTTGCTACAGGCCCGACACGGGCAGTTTTGACTTGCGGCGGTAACTGCGCGAGGTTCAAGCTACGTTATGCACGGGGCGAAATGGGGTCGTGCTGTAAGAGGATTCACTCTCCTGCTTCTCCCACTGGTCTGGCTCACCGTGTTGTGTGGCAAGCAAGCCCAGGCCCAGCAGTTCAATTCCGACAGCTACCTCTCCAAGCCCCACGGTATGGCGACCATCATCTTGACCGTCGGGGAACGAAACTCCATCTTCATGAATACCTTCTCGCTCTTCCCCAGATGGGAGTTTACGGCTGCCGCCTATATCTACAACGGCGATGCCGACAAGAAGACCAACGATGGGTACTCGACGACGTTCTACGCAAAGTACATGTTCTACGAGAACAAGGCGAAGACCGGTGGCTTCGCGGTCAAGGCCGGTACGGGAATCGACCCAGGTTATCTGGCTACCGTCGGGCTCCAGGATGCGTTTCAGACCTACTGGATGAACGCGCCCACGACGTTTCCCCTGTTCGACAACAAGTTGTCCTGGGACATCATGCCGGGGGCCAGCGTGACCCGGGACTACGGGGGAGACGAGCGAGCGGCGTCAGCCTTCACCTACTCAACCCGCCTGGCCTGGTACGCCTTGGGGCCAACGGCTTCGATCGTCGGGGAGGTATTCGGTGCCGCCGGTGAGGCGGAGACCATCCCCGAATACAAGATGGGCTTGCGATGGGAGCCGAATCAGCATGTCGTCCTCGCGCTCACCTATGGTGATGAGTTGCACGGCGACAACGGCGCCGGGATTGAGCTCGGCGCCATGCTGTTTACCCCGCAGTTCTTGTGTCTCGGTGGTTGCAAAGACTAGCGTCGACGGCTGCCCCGACCGCCGACGGTCCGAATTTGTAGAGCCGGCCCTGCGTGGAGGGATTGAATGAAGACCGAGGCAGCGGTCTCCACCAACGATGCTCGACTGGTCGCCGCACTCGACACCGAGTACCAGGCGGCAGTCAAAGCGAACGATGTCGCCACGATGGATCGCATCTTGGCCGACGACTTCGTGCTGGTGACGGGTCGCGGCAAGATCCTCACGAAGCCTGATTTGCTGAATGAGGCGCGCGGCAAGCGATTTGTCTACGAGCGTCAGGAGGATAGCCAGCAGACCGTTCGCGTTTGGGGCGATACGGCGGTGATAACGGCTCTCTTGTGGGCGAAGGGCACGGAAGCGGGCAAGGCGTTCGACTACAAGCTTTGGTTCAGCGACATCTATCTACGTACACCGGCCGGCTGGCGATACGTGTTTGCCCAAGCATCGATTCCTCTGCCCCCACCTCCGGTGCCGCCGCCTTAACGCCCGGAAGTGCGATCCGCCGAAGAGCGGGTCCGCCGAAAACAAGAACGGCCCCCCGCTTTCGCGAGGGGCCGTCTCAATTACTCCCGGCGGCGACCTACTCTCCCACACAGTCTCCCGTGCAGTACCATCGGCGCTGGAGGGCTTAACTTCTCTGTTCGGAATGGGAAGAGGTGTTTCCCCTCCGCCGTAGCCACCGGAAAGTTCCTGCCGACGCGCGCCGTCTCCGGCGCAACGCCCGAATCAAGAACAACCGATACGAGTTGACGGTTAGCGAACCATCTGACAACTGAAAGTCCGATCAAGCCGCACGGACGATTAGTACCGGTCGGCTGAACACATTGCTGTGCTTACACCTCCGGCCTATCAACCTCGTCATCTCCGAGGGTCCTTTAGCCAGCTTGTGCTGGGGGATATCTCATCTTGGGGCGAGTTTCGCGCTTAGATGCTTTCAGCGCTTATCTCATCCGGACATAGCTACCCGGCGATACCGTTGGCACGATAACCGGTACACTAGAGGTCCGTCCGACCCGGTCCTCTCGTACTAGGGCCAGCTCCCCTCAAATATCCTGCGCCCGCGATGGATAGGGACCGAACTGTCTCACGACGTTCTGAACCCAGCTCACGTACCGCTTTAATCGGCGAACAGCCGAACCCTTGGGACCTTCTCCAGCCCCAGGATGCGATGAGCCGACATCGAGGTGCCAAACCCCGCCGTCGATGTGAACTCTCGGGCGGGATCAGCCTGTTATCCCCGGCGTACCTTTTATCCGTTAAGCGATGGCCCTTCCACTCAGAACCACCGGATCACTTTGGCCTGCTTTCGCACCTGCTCGACTTGTTGGTCTCGCAGTCAAGCTCCCTTATGCCAATGCACTCCACGCGCGATTACCAACCGCACTGAGGGAACCTTTGCACGCCTCCGTTACTCTTTGGGAGGCGACCGCCCCAGTCAAACTGCCCGCCTGGCAATGTTCCTCGGCCGGATTCACGGCGCGAGGTTAGAATTCCGACATCACAAGGGTGGTATTTCAAGGTTGGCTCCACGAGAGCTAGCGCTCCCGCTTCATAGCCTCCCACCTATCCTACACATGCGGTGTCAAAACCCAATACCAGGGTACAGTAAAGGTGCACGGGGTCTTTCTGTCCAGTCGCGGGTAAGCGGCATCTTCACCGCTGCTACAGTTTCGCCGAGCTCTTGCAGGAGACAGCGGTCAAGTCGTTACACCATTCGTGCAGGTCGGAACTTACCCGACAAGGAATTTCGCTCAGTTGGTCCCCAAGGTTTCCCAGGGGGCTGGACTTTATCTTGATCTTCCTCGATTCATCGTCGCCGCGAGGGCGCGAATTCGTTCGACGCCTTCTACGGTGAGATGATCGCCCGCTTCCATCATTCGAAGCACGAGACTGAACTTCTCGAAATCCACGTGCTTCTCCGACTTCAACGGGTGCATGACGAAGAATGGGACGATGTGACGCGCAAGATCCTTCAAACCGCGGACCCGGTAGGCCCAGCGGTTGCCGTGGTTCGTTCGCACGACGCCACAGCTGAAGAAATCACGGATTCTTCGAAGGAGCTCCACATCGCGTTCGTGTTGCACGACGGTGAATTCAGGTAGGACCTGATATCCGCAACGCATGTCGGAGTGACGATTGATGCCGACATGGAAGCAGCCTTCACCGTCCACGAAGCCTGTTACCCATCCAGCGTCTAGCTTCGCTGGAAGATCCCGGACGTAAAGTCTCTGAGGGTTCCCTCTGCAAAGAGGGCCTTCCCTGCGGATTGTCCCCGTGTCCGTCTGATTTTTACTGTCCGCTACCGCGGACGAGTACAGATCGGCTGTGAGAGGATATTCCCGCATATGGTCCGGTTTTACTAAAGCTAGCGTATGACTAACCTTAGGACCGTTCATGATTGTTACTCCCAACGTGTGATCGTCGGGGGCGCCCGCATTTCTGTGGCGCTCTTCACGTCGCCGTGAAGATCGGACTTTATCATCGTGATCCGAGAACTGGATCGCGTCTGGCGTAAAGTCTCTGAGGATTCTCGGACGCATCGTCCGAGCCTTTCCTGCTGATTGCCCGCACCGCTCGCATTGTCACTGCCACCTACGTCGTGGCGAGTAGCGGCGGATACGCCGGGTGTTCCAGCATATGGCCAGATTTTAGAACTACAGTGGTCCCTTCTATAGTTACGGCCGCCGTTTACCGGGGCTTCAGTTTGCGGCTTCGCCTTGCGGCTGACCACGCCCTTTAACCTTCCGGCACCGGGCAGGTGTCAGTCCCTATACGTCGCCTCTTCGGCTTAGCAGAGACATGTGTTTTTGGTAAACAGTCGCTTGACCCCTTTCACTGCGGCCCCGTTCAGCTCCAGACGCGTAGTCCTTCACCTACTAGGGGTACCCCTTCTTCCGAAGTTACGGGGCTATTTTGCCGAGTTCCTTCTGCAAGACTCACTCGAGCACCTTAGGATACTCACCCCACCTACCTGTGTCGGTTTGCGGTACGGACGACCCGCAGACTCGCGTAGAGGTGTTTCTCGGCAGCCTGATTAGGACCAGTTTGTGTGCTTTCGCACTCCCCATCACCTCTCGGAGTCGTGACCCCGCGGATTTGCCTGCGGGATCCTCCTACGGGCTTAGACCCACACTTCCGATCGTGGGCTGGTCTTTCACTTCTGCGTAACCCCTTAGCGTCTTGATCGTCTGCGGACCGGTACAGGAATGTTTGCCTGTTTTCCATCGCCTACGCCTTTCGGCCTCGGCTAAGGGCCCGACTAACCCTGAGCGGATTAACCTTCCTCAGGAAACCTTAGGTTTTCGGTGAACAGGTTTCTCGCCTGGTTTCTCGCTACTCGTTCCGGCATAATCACTTCTGGTTCGTCGACGGAACCTTACAGTTCCGCTTCATCCTACAACAGAACGCTCCCCTACCGCGTACGACGCCCGAAGGCATCGCACACCCGCAGCTTCGGTGGTGGACTTGAGTCCCGGACATTATCGGCGCAGGATTACTTGACCAGTGAGCAATTACGCACTCTTTAAATGATGGCTGCTTCTAAGCCAACATCCTGGTTGTCTCCGAGATCCCACATCCTTATACACTTAGCCCACACTTGGGGACCTTAGCTGACGGTCTGGGTTGTTCCCCTCTCGGTCGCGAAGCTTATCCCTCGCGCCCTTACTCCCGCGGTACATGTGAACGGTATTCAGAGTTTGAAAGGGTTTGGTAACCTGGTAGGGTCCCTAGCCCAATCAGTGCTCTACCCCCGCCACACAATTTCGCGAGGCTAGACCTAAATCCATTTCGGGGAGAACCAGCTATCACGGGGTTTGATTGGCCTTTCACCCCTAGCCACAGCTCATCCGATACCTTTTCAACGGTAACCGGTTCGGACCTCCACGAACTGTTAAACTCGCTTCATCCTGGCCATGGCTAGATCACTCCCGCTTCGGGTCTACCACACGTGACTAGACGCCCATTTCGGACTCGCTTTCGCTACGGCTCCGCGTCTGAGACGCTTAACCTCGCCACGTACGAGTAACTCGCCGGATCATTATGCAAAAGGCACGCCGTCAGCCGCTCCGGAGCCGAAGCTCCGGTTAAGCCTCCGACCGCTTGTAAGCACATGGTTTCAGGTTCTATTTCACTCTCCGCCAGGAGTCCTTTTCACCTTTCCCTCACGGTACTGGTTCACTATCGGTCGTCAGAGAGTATTTAGCCTTGGAGGGTGGTCCTCCCGGATTCCCGCAAGATTTCACGTGTCCCGCGGTACTTGGGTACGCACTCGAGAGAGCCAATTCACTTTCGTCTACAGGACTTTCACCGTCTGTGGTCAGACTTCCCAGACTGTTCGACTAGCGAATTGGTTTTTAACTCTCCGACCCCGCTGCCCGGGATCTGAGCACGCCCCGCGACACCGGCGGCGCAACGCTGGCAGGCTTGAACGCGCCGCTCGGTTTAGGCTATTCCCCGTTCGCTCGCCGCTACTGAGGGAATCGCGGTTGCTTTCTCTTCCTGGGGGTACTGAGATGTTTCACTTCCCCCCGTTGGCTCACCCGAAGACTATGTATTCAGCCGGGCGTGACAGGGCATGACCCCTGCCGGGTTTCCCCATTCGGAAATCTCCGGGTCTCAGGCTATTTGCGCCTCTCCGAAGCTTATCGCAGCTTATCACGTCCTTCATCGCCTTCTGACGCCAAGGCATCCACCATGCGCTCTTAGTAGCTTGACCGAACATTCAGATGCTCGATGGCTCGCCTTACCCGTCAACCCATATTCAGTTGTCAAAGATCACGTCGATCGGCGCCGCGACGAATCGCGGCGCGCACATCCTACGAAATCTATCGTTCGAGGAGCGGTCGCCTCTCGGCGGACCACTCAGGACCTTGACTCTGGTGGAGATAGCCGGGATCGAACCGGCAACCTCCGGCTTGCAAAGCCGGCGCTCTCCCAGTTGAGCTATATCCCCAGAGCAAATTGGTGGGCCTAAGTGGAGTTGAACCACTGACCTCGCGCTTATCAGGCGTGCGCTCTAACCAACTGAGCTACAGGCCCCGTTGATTCCTACAATAACTTGTTAGAGCGCGTTCCACCAAATAAGCAGAACAGCGCACGCGTGTGTGGAGACCGCTAGAGCCGACCTGGAGACTTGATGTCGGCGCGCGTCGCGCGATCGTGAAGATCTCGCGGCGTCGAATGGCTCGATTGGCGCCTTCACCGAATGTCACCTAGAAAGGAGGTGATCCAGCCGCACCTTCCGGTACGGCTACCTTGTTACGACTTAGCCCCAATCACCGGTCTTACCTTAGGCGCCTGCCCCCCTTGCGGTTGGCACAGCGACTTCGGGTACTACCGACTTTCGTGGCTTGACGGGCGGTGTGTACAAGGCCCGGGAACGTATTCACCGCTGCCTGCTGATCAGCGATTACTAGCGATTCCGACTTCATGCAGTCGAGTTGCAGACTGCAATCCGAACTGAGACCGGTTTTTTGGGATTGGCTCCACCTCGCGGTATTGCAACCCTTTGTACCGGCCATTGTAGCACGTGTGTAGCCCCAGACGTAAGGGCCATGAGGACTTGACGTCATCCCCACCTTCCTCCGGTTTATCACCGGCAGTCTCCCTAGAGTGCTCAGCATTGACCTGATAGCAACTAAGGACAAGGGTTGCGCTCGTTGCGGGACTTAACCCAACATCTCACGACACGAGCTGACGACAGCCATGCAGCACCTGTGCACGGCCCCGAAGGGAAGGTGTGTTTCCACACCCGTCCAGTGCATGTCAAGTCTGGGTAAGGTTCTTCGCGTTGCGTCGAATTAAACCACATGCTCCACCGCTTGTGCGGGCCCCCGTCAATTCCTTTGAGTTTCAACCTTGCGGCCGTACTCCCCAGGCGGGGCACTTAATGCGTTAGCTGCGGCACTGGAGGGGTCGATGCCTCCAACACCTAGTGCTCACCGTTTACGGCTAGGACTACCGGGGTATCTAATCCCGTTTGCTCCCCTAGCTTTCGCGCCTCAGCGTCAGTATCGGGCCAGATGAGTCGCCTTCGCCACTGGTGTTCCTCCTGATATCTACGCATTTCACCGCTACACCAGGAATTCCACTCTCCTCTCCCGTACTCAAGCCTGAACAGTATGAGATGCAGTTCCCGGGTTGAGCCGGGGGATTTCACATCCCACTTACCTGAGCCGCCTACACGCCCTTTACGCCCAGTGATTCCGAACAACGCTTGCTCCCCCCGTATTACCGCGGCTGCTGGCACGGAGTTAGCCGGAGCTTCTTCGTCGTGGTACCGTCAAACGACCAGATTATTCACCTGATCGCGTTTCTTCCCCACATGACAGGAGTTTACAACCCAAAGGCCTTCATCCTCCACGCGGCGTCGCTCGGTCAGGGTTTCCCCCATTGCCGAAGCCTCTCGACTGCTGCCTCCCGTAGGAGTCTGGGCCGTATCTCAGTCCCAGTGTGGCTGACCATCCTCTCAGACCAGCTACCCATCGTCGCCTTGGTGGGCCGTTACCCCGCCAACTAGCTAATGGGACGCGAGGACCATCTTCAAGTGGTAGCTTGCAAGCAGAGGCCACCTTTGACCTCAGAACCATGCGATCCCGTGGTCTCATGCGGTATTAGCACCCCGTTGGGAGTGTTATCCCCCTCTCGAAGGCAGGTTTCCTCACGCGTTACTCACCCGTTCGCCACTTTACTCGAGGGGTTGCCCCCTCTTTCGCGTTCGACTTGCATGCCTAATCCACGCCGCCAGCGTTCGTTCTGAGCCAGGATCAAACTCTCCGCTCTCATATTTCACACCAAATTAATCGGTGCCTTCACAGGAACCGACGTTCTTACAAGAGATCATCTAGACGCAAAGACCCGAAGGCCTGAGGTCTAGAGGGATCCTCTAGGGCTCCACAACACAGCGTGCGCTATTCGTTTGTCAAAGATCAGGCGCGCGACTTGCGCGAGTTGGCCGTTTTAGGGCCGAACTTTGAACTTACTGCGGTCGCCTGCTACGTGTCAACGCTTTATCTTCCTGCGAACACGAGGCCGAAAAAACCCGACTCGAAGCGGGCAGGCCGTGCAGTCGGTCTGCGGAGACTGAGGGTGCTTCTTCCACAGGCCGCAACTCAGAACGATATCCCGCGGGGAGGACTCTGTCAACCCCTTTGGGTCACATTTCAGTGGCTGGATGCGACCATTTTGCTGCTAGTTACCTGGCCGCGACGACCTTTGCGTACTTTCGCCCCACCTTGAAGATGACCTCGACCTGCTCCCCCGCTCCTGGTCCGAGCGCGATGTCCGAGGCGAAATCCGTTACGCGCTCGCCATTTACGAAGACCGCCCCCTGCTTGAACATGGCCCCCGCTTGGTTTCCGGTGTATTCGCCAGGAAAGGCCTTCATCATGAGATCGCGGGCCCGGAATTTCCCCGGCGCGACGCGGATTGTGGGCATCTCGTTGGGGGCTTCCCGGCGCGAAAACTGCTTCTCGAAGTCGGACTGGGCAAGATCCGCGGCGTCGGGGCCGTGGTACATGCCGACGATCCTCTTGGCCAGGGCCTTCTTCCAGGTCATGGGGTTGGTGCCGGGGCTCTTGAGCGCCCGGGCCACCTCATCGCATAACGCGGGACTGGCGTCGGTTACGAGCCGGAAATAGCGCTCAATTAGGGCGTCGGGAAGGCTCATCAGCTTGCCGTAAATCTCCTTGGGGGGCTCGGCTACGCCGATGTAGTTCCCGAGGCTCTTGCTCATGCGGCGTACGCCATCCGTACCTTCGAGTACGGGGAGCGTGAGGATCACCTGGGGCTCGACGCCGTAGGCGCTCTGGATGTCGCGCCCGGTGAGCAGGTTGTACTTCTGCTCGGTGGCGCCAATCTCGACGTCGGCCCGGATGACCACCGAGTCGTACGCAACGGTCAACGGATAAAGGAGCTCGTGGACGCTGATCGGCTCGCCCGCCTTGTGGCGCTTCTCGAAATCGTCGCGCTCCAAGATGCGGGCGACGGTCATCCGCGAGGCGAGGCGGAGCACCTCGACGAACGTCAGTTTCCGAAGCCACTCGCCGTTCCAGCGGATTTCGGTGCGCTTGGGGTCGACGACCTTGGAGAACTGCTCGATGTAGGTCTTGGCGTTGGCCTGGACCTCTTCGTCGGTCAGGGTGGGTCGCGTCTGCGATCGACCGCTGGGATCGCCGACGAGCGCGGTGAAATCGCCGACGATGAGCACGACCTGATGCCCCATCTCCTGGAATTGACGAAGTTTTCTGAGGCCGATGGTATGACCGAGATGGATGTCGGGCGCGGTGGGATCAAACCCCTGCTTCACGCGGAGCGGGGTCTTGGTCGCGAGCGAGCGCTCGAGCTTCTGCACCAGCTCCGCTTCGGGGATCAGCTCCTCGACGCCCGATCGGATCACCGCGAGCTGGCGCTCGATCTCTGCTTTGTGGGGCGAAGCGGCCATCGGGCGCGTAGTGTAGCAAGATTGGGTCTTGACCGCTCCGGGGTCGTTACCTAGCGTAGCCGCCGAAGGGCGCAAGCCCTCGAGAGAGGAATCTCCGTGAGTAGAAGCTGGAAGCGGGTAATTCAGTTCTCGACTGCCGCCACGATCGTCATTCTGTGCGGCGTCGTCGGCGTTGGCGTGGGCGTCGCGAATTGGCTCCGGAAGGACCTTCCCTCCCCGACCAGCCTTCAGACCATCGCTCCTCCCGTCAAGACCCTCGTCTACGACATCAACGGAAAGCTCGTCCACGAGTTCTACAAAGAGAACCGCTCCATCGTCCCGCTCCGCCAAATTCCGAGGCCGATGGTCGACGCGATCCTCGCGATCGAGGACCGGCGTTTCTACACGCACTGGGGCATCGATCCCATGCGCGTCATGGGCGCGCTGGTCAACGACGTCCTCGCGGGCCGGCCCGAGCAGGGCGGCAGCACCATCACGCAGCAGTTGGCCCGGAACCTCTTCCTGACCCACGAGAAGACCTTCACGCGGAAGATCAAGGAGATGGTCCTCGCGATCCGGATCGAGCAGACCTATACGAAGGATGAGATCTTGGAGATGTACTTCAACCAGATCTACTTCGGCGAGGGGGCCTACGGGATCGACGCCGCGTCCAAAGTCTTCTTTGGAAAGCCGGTGCAGGAGCTGACGCTTCCGGAGTGCGCGCTTCTGGCTGGCCTGCCGCGAAATCCCCGCGACTATTCTCCGCGCCGAGAGCCCGACCGCGCGCTCCGGCGGCGGAATCTCGTTCTCGCCGCCATGCTCCAGACCAAGCAGATCAACCGCGCCCAGTACGAGACCTCCTGCGATGCCCCCTTGGGCGTGACCAAGACGAGGGTCGACACGAGGTCGGCGCCCTACTTCATGGAAATGGTCCGTCAGTATCTGGACGAGCGGTACGGGTCCAATCAGATCTACGAAGGCGGACTCCGGGTCTACACGACGCTGGACATCGATCTGCAAAACGTGGCGGAGGAGTCGCTGGAGCGGCGTCTCACGGCCCTGGAGGCGCGGAACCAGTACAAGAGGACGCGCGCCACGCTCGCGGCCAAGTCTCCCCAGGCCGGCGCCCCCAAGGATAAGACCCAGACCGAATACCTCCAGGGCGCCGTGGTGAGCCTGGATCCCACCAACGGGCAAATCCGCGCGTTGATCGGCGGGCGCGATTTCAACGACTCGAATTTCAACCGAGCCGTCCAGGCCAGCCGCCAGCCGGGCTCGGCGTTCAAGCCCTTCATCTACGCGGCCGCGATCGACAACGGATTCTCGCCGACCGACGTCATCCTGGACACCCCGGTATCGTTCCGCGGCGGGAACGGCCAGGAATGGGCGCCGCAGAACTACGACAAGAGATTCCGCGGTCCGGTGACGCTGCGATCCGCGCTGGCCCACTCGGTGAACGTGCCGGCGGCCAAGCTCCTCCAGAAGCTGGGGACCAACGTCGTGACCGCCTACGCGAAGCGCATGGGGATCCGGAGCCGGTTGGTGGGCGATCTGTCGCTCGCCCTCGGAACCTCCGAGGTGAACCTCCTCGAGCTAACGTCCTCCTACGGGGTTTTCGCAAACCAGGGGATCCGGGTCGCGCCGGTCTACGTCCTTCGGGTGGAGGACAAGAACGGAAAGGTATTGGAGCAGTCGCGGCCCTCGGCGGAAGAGGCGCTGAGCCCCGAGACGGCGCTCACCATGACGAGCATGCTCTCGAGCGTGATCGAGAATGGAACCGCCGCCTCCGCCCGCGCGCTCGGTCTCACGGTGCCCGCGGCGGGGAAGACCGGAACCACGGACGACTACAGCGACGCCTGGTTCGTCGGGTACGTGCCCGGGCTCGTCACGGGCATTTGGGTGGGGTTCGATCGCAAGCAGAAGATCGGGCCCGGCATGACCGGCGCGGCCGCCGCGCTCCCGATCTGGGTCGACATCATCGAGGCCGCGACCAAGGGGAAGGCGCCGCAAGAGTTCCCGGTGCCGAGCGGCGTGGTGAGCGTGCTCATCTGCGCCCAAACCGGACTACTGGCCAACCCGTCCTGCCCCGAGACCGAGCTGGAGCTATTCCGGGAGGGGATGCAGCCCACGAGCTACTGCAACGTCCACACCGGCACCGAGCGCCCTTCGCCGGAGAACTACGACTTCCAGAAGACCGACAGCGAAGCTCCGCCCGAGGAGCGGCTCAGGCTCTAGGCTTTTCCCGTCCCAGCGTCCGCCGCATGATCGGGCGCGTCCTGGAAGGACGCGCCGCCTCCACGAATCCCGCGCGACGGAACGCCGCCGCCAGCCCGGTGAACACCCACGCGTCGGCCACCCGACCCTTGCCGGGTTCGATCGGATACCCCTCGAGCATGGTCGCGCCCCGTTTGCGCGCGTACTTGGCCGCCCCTTCGAGGAGCTGAACGGTGAGGCCGCGCTTTCGAAATTCGCGCGCGACGAAAAAGCAGGTCACCGACCACACCGGCCGGTCGTCGAGGGGCTTGAAGGACCGCGAGCGCTGAAGTCTTGGGTAGGCCTCGCGAGGAGCGACGGCGATCCATCCCGCCGGCACACCCGCCACGTAGGCGATGAGCCCCGGCGGATCGCCGCCGCGGACGACCTCCCGGAGCGCCTTGCGATTCCCTTCGCCCTTGCCGCGCCCCCATTCCGCGGGCTCACGCCGCCACCACATGCACCAGCATCCCGCGCAGGCGCCCCGCGGCCCGAAGAGATGCTCGAGATCTTCCCAGCGGTCGGGCGAGGCGGGCACGATCCGAGCCGCCGGCAGGCGGCTCACGCCGTCACCTCGTCCAGGATGAGCGGGCGCGCCGGAGGGGGCGCATCGCCGAACGTGTAGGCGCGGCAGGCCGCATCGGCCCAATCGGGAGCTTCCTCGTGCGCCTCCAGAATCGCCACCGTCTCGCCCGCCTCCACTTTGGCTCCGGCTTTTCGAACCAACCGGATCCCGACCGCGGGGTCGATGAGGTCATCCTTCTGCGTCCGCCCTCCGCCCATCGAGACCAGGAGGTCGCCGATCGCGCGCGCGTCGATCCGCATCACGTAGCCAGATCGGGGCGCAGGCACCTGGGTCTCCACGTCGGCGCGCGGAAGCTTGCCCGGATCCGCCACCACGCCGGGATCGCCTCCCTGCGCTTCGATCCAAGCCTCGGCCCTGCGGAGCGCTTCGCCCGAGTCGAGCGCTCGGTCGAACCGCGCGGCCGCCTCGTGTCGCTCCCGCGCCACGCCCGAGAGGACGAGCATCGCGGCACCCAATTCGCGCGTGAGGGACCTGAGATCCTCCGGTCCCTCGCCGCGCAGGACCGCGAACGCCTCCGCCGCTTCGCAGGCGTTCCCCACCTCGGACCCCAGCGGCTGCTCCATGTCGGTGAGGAGCGCCCGGGCCTTCCGGCCCAGCGCCCGTGACGTCTCGAGGAGCTCCCGCGCGAGGATCGCGCCCTCTTCGCGCCCCCGCATGAATGCCCCACCGCCGCACTTCACGTCGAACACGACGCCCGCCGCCCCCGACGCGAACTTCTTGCTCAGAATGCTTGCCACGATGAGCGGAACCGATTCCACCGTGGCCGTCACGTCGCGGAGCGCGTAAAGCTCCCGGTCGGCCGGCACCAGCTCGTCGCTCTGCCCCGCGACGACGACCCCGATCGACGCTAGCTGGGCGGAGAACTCGTCCAGGCTGAGGCGGACCCGAAATCCGGGGATCGCCTCGAGCTTGTCCAGCGTGCCGCCGGTGTGCCCCAGCCCCCGCCCGGCGATCATCGGCACGCAGGCGCCGCACGCTGCGATCCAGGGCGCGAGGGCAAGCGAGACCTTGTCCCCAACCCCGCCGGTCGAGTGCTTGTCCACGGTCGGGCGGCCGAGCTTGGTCCACGTGAGCTCGCGCCCGGAGTGGAGCATCGCCTCGGTCAGGGAGATCGTCTCTTCGCGCGACATGCCGCGGAGCGTGATCGCCATCAAGAGCGCCGCGGTCTGGTAGTCGGGCACGGTGCCGTCCACGACCCCGCGGATCCAGCGGTCGATCTCGTCCTTGGAGAGTGAGCCGCCGTCCCTCTTGCGCCGGATCAGTTCTTTCATGGTCTCGGGTCGAGCACCCGGATCAGGACGCCCCGTCGAGGCTCAGAAACGGACGGGGAAGGAGCGTTTGGAGTGGGATCTCCTCGACGCCTCCGTCCGCGCCCTCCACGATGAGCAGCAGATCGGGGGCATATTCCAAGAGGAGCTGGCGGCAGGCGCCGCAGGGGAGGACCGGCTTGGCGCGATCCGCCACGACCGCGATTCTCCGAAAATTCTTCGCGCCGCGAGCGAGCGCGCCGGAAAGCGCGACCCGTTCCGCGCAGAGGGTAAGGCCGTAGCTCACGCTCTCGACGTTCACGCCAGGGTGAACTCCGCCAGAAGCGTCTTCGACCACCGCGGCGACCCGGAACTTGGAGTAGCGGGCCGCCGCCGACGGCAACAGGGCACGCGCCGCGGCCAAAAGGCGCGCGGCGGGGGCATCAACGCCCGTCACCCTATTTGCTTCCGGTGCGCTTGCGGCTGGCTTTGGCGCGGGCCCCCGTCTTTTCCTCGGCGTGGCCGGCCCTTCCCTTCGCGGATGGGGGTGGCTCCAGCAAGCTCAGGCGCGCAAACCGCACCATAAGCCTCCGCCGGGAGTTGTCAGGGAACGAGACCAGCACCGACGCCGACTCTCCCCCGCCCTTTGACTCGAGGATCAAGCCGTCCCCAAACTCCGGGTGCCGCACCCAATCTCCGACCTGGAAATCTCTCTCGCTCATGCCCTCCTCATCCCGAGGAACCGGCCCGGGTCCGATACTGGACCTTGCGGCGACGGCGTTTTCCCGCCGTGCCGGCGCTTCCGAGCTCGGCCACCTCGACTTCCTGGCGCTCGCCAATCAGCGTCAGTACCTTGGGTGGATGTCCTGATTCCAAGAAGATACGCACCACCCGCTTCCCCATGCTGCAGAGAAGATCGTAGGGTATCGTCTGCGCCCAGGCCGCGACCTCGTCGAGCCCGATCCGCGCTCCCCGCTGCTCCCCCCACAGAACGACCTCGTCGCCGAGCGACGCCTCGTCGATCCCTGACGCGTCGACCATCGTCAAATCCATGGTGACGCGGCCCACGATCGGCGCCCGTTTCCCGCGGATCAACACCTGGCCCCGATTCGAAAGAGTCCAGGGATACCCATGCCCGTAACCGACCGGCAGGACCGCGACCCGGGTCCAGCGGGAGGTCTGATAGGTGCGACCATAGCTGATATAGCGCCCCGGCGGTATATCCCGTAACTGGACGATCCGCGTCTTGAAGGACATAACCCCTTCGACCGGGATGGACTGGGGTACCTCGGCGCTGGGGTAAAACCCGTAGGCAAGGATCCCGGGACGGACCATATCGAGATGGGAATCCTTCACGCTCAGCATGCCGGCGCTGTTCGCCGCGTGGCGGATCGGGACCTCGATCTTGCGCAGGGAGAGAGCGCGAAGTATCTCCCCAAAGCGGCGGAGCTGCTCCTCGGTCACGTCGGTGCGCCCGCTGTCGGCATGCGGGAAATGGGTGAAAACGCCCTCCAGCGTCAGATTCGGCATCTCGATGACCCGCTCGATGAAGGGGAGTGCCTCGCCGTCCGCGACTCCCGTGCGGCCCATGCCGGTATCCACCTCGACGTGGAACCGCGAGAGAACCTGGTGCGCCACGCAGCGCCGCGAGAAGAGATCGGCAAACTCCAGCGTCCCGATGCAGGGGGTGAGGCGGTGCTCGATGATCTCATCGACTTCGGAGAGGAGCGTGGGGCTGAGGATGACGACCGGGGCGGTGATCCCCGCGCTACGCAGCTCGATCCCCTCGTGGAGCGTCGCCACACCCAGCATGTGAACGCCCGCGGCGATGGCGTGGCGCGCGATCTCGACGGCTCCATGCCCGTAGGCGTCGGCTTTGACCACGAGCAGGATCCGCCGCCCGGCTCCGATGGCCGCGCGGATGGCGCCGAGGTTCCGGCGGAAGCGATCGAGGTCGACTTCAACCCAGGTGGGGAATTCCATATTGGTGGCGGCCTTGCCTCAGCCACTCCACGACTACCACACGGCCCATCCCGAAGCAAGCGGCGCCGCATGGACTTCGACCTCGTTTCCCTTCTACACTCGCCGGATGACCCCTTCGAAGCCAGCTTCCCCGCGGGCGCACGACCGCTCCGAGTTCGCCGCGGCGGCGGCCGAGCTTCTTGACTTGGTTCGGCACCTCTCCGGCCCCGACGGCTGCCCGTGGGATCGGGAGCAGACGAGCCGGACCCTCTCCCCTTACATCGTCGAGGAAGCGCACGAGGTCACCGACGCGATCGCGGCCGACGATGGGGCCGCGGCCGTGGAGGAGCTGGGCGACCTCCTCTTCCTGGTCACGTTCCTCGCCGTTCGCCTCGAGCGAGAGGGGAATACTTCCCCCGCTTCGGTGGTGCGGGGGACGATCGCCAAGATGATCGCGCGCCACCCCCACGTATTCGGGGAGCGAGGAGGGCTCGATTCGCAGGGCGTCCTCCGGCAGTGGGAGGAGGGAAAGCGGCGTGAAAAGGGTGGCGGGTCGCTCCTCGGCACGAGCCCGGCCGGCCTCCCCGCTCTGCTCACGGCCTACCGCGTCCAGGAGAAGGCGGCGTCGGTGGGATTCGACTGGGAGAACGTGCAGGGGGTTTTGGCCAAGCTCCGCGAGGAGACAGCCGAGGTCGAAGAGGCGATCGTCGCGGGGGAGGAAGCCGAAGCCGCCAAGGAGATCGGGGATCTTCTCTTCGCGGCCGTGAATCTCGCGAGGTTCGTGAAGATCGATCCCGAAGCCCGCCTGCGCGCGGCCACGGACAAGTTCAGGCACCGGTTCGACCGGGTGGTCGCGATGCTGGGTGCCGAGGGACGCTCGCCCGAGGGGGCGGGGCTCCCCGAGCTGGACCGGCTCTGGGAAGCGGTGAAGCGGGAAGAAGAGGGCCCGCGGAAGGGCGGCCCGAAGCGGGGATAGGGAACCTCTGTTAGGGGTTCGGCTCTCCGGACGCCGGCGGAGTCTGGGACGCCGGTGGAGCCCCGGACGCCGGCGGAGCCTGGGATCCCTTCTTCTCCTCCTCCACCTCGGCGACGTAGTTCAGGCGCAGCTCGGTCAACACGTGCTGAATGAACCGGGTCTCCTCGCCCGTCAGGTTCCCACTCGTCCGCTCCTTAAGCATCTCGAGCATGTCGATCGAGAGCTTGGCCTGACGCATGTCGCGCTCGATCTTATCCGTGTAGGGGTTGGCGATCTTCCCCATCTGCTGCATCGCCGCGGCCTGGAACGAATGGATCAGGCCGAGGAAGAGATCCTTCTGGCTCAACCCCGGCTCGGGCTCTTGCTCGGTCATCGCCGCTCCCGATTTCGCATCAATGGATCCGCTCCGCGAGGACCATCGTGAGGTACGACGTCTCCCTCACGGCCAGGAGCATGGGATGGTCGCGGCTCTGCCCCCTCACTTCGACCACCCGAAACGCCGCCCCGGCCCTCTTCGCCGCCGCCCGCAAGATATCGAGGAACGACGTCGCGTCGACATGGTGCGAGCAGCTCGCCGAGGCGAGCATGCCCCCGGAAGGGATGAGGCGCATGGCCGACGCGTTCAGGGCCTCGTACTTGGCCGCGCCTTCGCGGAACGTCTTCCGGCTCTTCACCAAAGACGGCGGATCGATCACGATCAGCTCGAATCGATGGCCGTCGAGCTCGAACTGTTCCAGCGCGCTCTCCACCTCCGCCTCGCGGAATTCGACCTGTCGGGTCGACGCGTTGCGCCGATGATTGTTCCGCGCCCGCTCGATGGCGGGACCCGAGCTGTCGATCCCGATCACCGACGCCGCGCCGGCCGTCGCGCAATGGAGAGAGAAGAGGCCGGTGTGGCAGTAGAGATCGAGGACGCGGCGCCCCCGTGATTCCAGGGCGACCCGTTTCCTGTTATCCCGCTGATCCAGGAACTCGCCCGTCTTCTGTCCCCCCTTGAGATCGGTCTCGAGAACAAATCCTTCATAGGGAGTATCGATCCGGTCGGGAACGTTGCCGCGGAAGAGCGGCTCGATCAACGGAAGCTGCTCGTGCGTCCTCGAGCGCGAATCTCGGCGGCAGATGATCGCGGAGGGGTGGAGCGTTTCCATCAGCAGGTCGAGGATCATGTCGATCCGTTTCTCGATCCCCAGCGTGAGGCTCTGGACGGAGAGATAGTCGCCGTAGCGGTCGACGATGAGCCCCGGCAGAAAGTCGCCCTCGCTGAATACGAGGCGGTAGGTCTGCTCGACCGGGAGGATGCGCTTGCGAAGCTCCACCGCGCGCTCCAGACGTTCCCGAAAGAGTGGCTGGTCGATGGGGCGCTGGCGTCGGGCAAAGAGGCGCACGGCGATGAGCGAATGCGGATTGTAAAGGCCGACGCCGACGATTCCGCCGCGGCGATCGAGGACCAGGACCTCGCCCCCCGGCTCGGGCGTCTCCTCGATGGACTCGATTTCGTTGCTGAAGACCCAGAGGTGCCCGGCGCGAAGCCGCCGTTCCTGGTTCTTGCCGAGAATGATTCGCCCGATGCTCACCTCAGCGCTTCCGGCGGGCCGGCCGGCCGCCACGCTCGGGGGCGATTCCCAGGTAGCCGATCACCTTGTTGACCAGCTTCGCGGCCAGGAAATCGGACGCGGGCTGGCCGGGAATCGGGCATAGCTCGACGATGTCGCACCCCACCACCTGCCGCCGCTCGCAGACCGCGCGCAGGAGGCGGAGCACCTCGTCCCAGGTGAGGCCGCCCGGCTCCGGCGTCCCGACCGCGGGCACGTAGGACGGGATCGAAGACGTCCAAGTCGATCGTAACGTAGACGGGGTTCGGCAGCGCCGCCACGATGGCGCTCACGTCGAGCCCGCGGGCCCGGATCTCCCGGGCCAGAAAGACCGGCGCCTTCTCGGCGTGGACATAGTCGGCCTCCTCGCGCGAGACGCTCCGGATGCCCACCGCGACGGTGGGAACGCCCAGCTCCCGCACGCGCCGCATCACGGAGGCGTGGCTCAGCTTGGTCCCCTGGTATGAATCGCGCAAGTCGAGGTGGGCATCGAGCTGGAGCACCGCCAGCCCCGGGTAGCGCTCCCGCAGCGGCGGCCACCGGGCGCCAACGTCAGCGAGTGCTCGCCGCCGAGGGTGAGCGGGATCTTCCCCTTCGCCGCCACCTCCGCGACCGTCGCCTCGAGCTTCCGAAGCCCCGCCTCGATGTCCGCCGGCTCGACCTCGATCTCCGCCAGGGTCGCGACCCCGATCTCGAACGGCTCGCGGTCCAGCTCCTCGTCGTAGAACTCCACCTGGCGCGAGGCCTCGAGGATGGCCTTGGGCCCGAATCGGGTACCGGGCAGGTAGCTGGTCGTCTGATCGAACGGCGCGGGGATGACCACGACTCGCGCTTTGGAGAGCTGCGATTCGGATGCGCGGAGCCCCAGGAAGAGCAGCGGCTCCGGCATGGTGAGGCGCGCGCGGGGCGGCCTGGGCACGTGGAAATCCTCGATCGGGGGGCGATCCGCGCCCAACGCGCGGGTCCTGGGAGGCGCCGCGGGTGCGCGGCGACTAAAGGTCTTCTTCTTCCTCGTCCTCTTCTTCCTCGTCGTCCTCGTCGTCGTCCTCGTCATCCTCGTCGTCGTAATCGTCGTCCTCTTCCTCTTCGTCCTCGTATATCTCGTCGTCGTCGCCGTCCAGGCTGTCGGTGAAGTCGTCGTAGCGGTCCCTGGCCTCCCAGACAAGCGGATTGTTGGGAAGCGTCGGTTCCAAGAACTCAAACTCGCTGGTGAAGCTCTGCCCGATCATGATGAGACTCCTCAAAGGCCGTGGGTGCGGGGACTGCGCCAAGGGTGCGGAAAACTGCGTCGGGAAATTAAGGAGGCCCCGAAGCCCCGTCAACGGAAATCGCTCGCCGAAGGCCCGAACCCGACGAATTCTCGAGGCCGTCCCGGGCGGCCGGCCGCTCCGTTGGGCCATAAGGACTTGCGCGGGCCTCCTGAGCCCACCTTCGGGGGAGCCACCCCCGGACCCGGGCGGCACCGGATCGATTCAGTCCCGGGAGCGGAGCGAAAGCTGGAAGAGGTCGTGGCGGTCCTCCTCGTACATTCCGACACTCTCATAGAGGCGGGTGGCCCCGGAAGCGTTGGCGGCGTCCACGCCCAAGCTGATGCGATGCTGTCCGCGCGAGTCGAACTCGCGAAAGGTGGCCAGAAGGAGCGCCTTGCCGATCCCGCGACCGCGCCACGCCGATCGCACCCCCAGCTCCCGAATCCAACCGAGATCGCCGAACTGATATGGGAGGACCCCACCCGCGGCGGTTTCTCCATCCCAGGCGATCCGCCAAAGCCCCGGATCGAATTCAGGATGGCCGACGCGCCGCGCGACCCATTCGTCGTGAGGCTCCGGCGCGAAGCGAAAGTGATCCGCGAACGATTCCGCGATCACGTCGTGGAGCGCCCGCTCGTCGACGTTCCGGCGAAACGGGCGGATCTCGATCCCCGGCGGCGCAAGCGGCGCGGGATACCCCATCTGCAATTCGATGGTCAGGCGCAAGAACGTCCGCGACCGATTGTATCCCCGCGACTGGAGGAGCGTGGCCAGCCCGCTCACCGGCTTCGCGAAGAGGGAGAGGAGGACTTCCTTTCCCCGCGGCGCCGCCCCGATATGTTCGCGCCCGCGCGTTTCGAGCAGGCCGAGCAGCACCTCCTCGATTCCCCGCAGCCGAAGCTCCGGGAATACTTGCAAATCCGCCTGGATGTCGACATGGGGCGCGCGATCCCACCCCCAAGCATAGCCGGCGATCGACCGGTCAGGAGCGACCACGATCCACGCGTCGCGCGAGCGGTCGAAGCGCGGGAGCGCCCAGTCGGCCACGAGATCCTCCATCGTCGTGTCGGGCCGCCCCTCGTCCGCCAGGTCGCAGGCAATCAGGAGCGCCAGGATCCCTTCGGCGTCCGACCGCTCCGGACGGCGGAGGACGAACCCCGGAGGAAGCTCGGTCATCCGGAGGCGGGTCCCAGGATCCGGATCAGGAGGAGGCTCGCGCCCGAAGTCAGCGCCGCCACCGCGAGCCCGATGAGAAAGGGCTTGATGCCCGTCCGACGCATGTCGGAGATACGGGTGGAGAGGCCCACGCCGGCCAGGGCGACGAGAATCATCGCCCGCGACGTCTCGCGAAGGAGCGCCGCCACGTCGTGGCCGGCGACCCGGGAGAGCCAGGCCAGCGCGCCGAACGTGTTCAAGATCGCCATCGCGAGAAATCCCAGGACGAATACCGGGAGTGAGTCCTTGAGACGACGGCCGAACGAGGCCGGCACACCCGTCTCCGCCCCGGCGCGCGCGTACGCGAGCCCGATGCCCACGATCACACCGCCCATCAGGGCGTTTCGGGTCAGCTTCACGGCGGTCGCGAGGCGGCCCGCCGCCTCGCTGAAGGCGAATCCGGTGGCAACGACCTGCGACGTGTCGTTGACCGCCGTGCCGGCCCACGTTCCGAATTGCGGATCGGTGAAATGGAAGAGGCGGCCGATCACCGGATAGAGGAGCACCGCCAGGGTCCCGAAGATCGTGTTCGTCGCTACCGCGAACGAGACCTCCTCGTCGCGCGCGCGGATCACCGGCGCCACGGCGACGATCGCCGAGTTTCCGCAGACCGCGGTGCCGACCCCGATCAAGGTCGCGAGCCTGCCCGGCACGCCCGCCAATTTCCCCAGGAGGTGGGCCGCGGCGAGCGCTAAGGACATGAGCGCGACGATCATCACCAACGCCTTCCCCCCGATGGCCATGACTTGCTGAAACGAGAAGGCGGCCCCCAGGAGCACGATCGCGGCGCGCAGCACCGTTTGAAACGAGAACCGGATTCCCGGGGCAAGAATCTTGGGGAGGGCGGCGAGGTTCCCCAGGACGAGCCCGATCACGACCGCGAAGATCACCTCTCCGAGCGAGCTGGCCAGGTGCGGCGGGAGGGCGCGATGAACCAGGCGTGCGGCGAGCCCCACGAGGATGGAGAACGCGAGCCCGGGCAGTACTTCGCTAATCCGCGAGGGATTCGAGGCCATCCCTGTATCTTGCCCCGGCGCGGGTGCTGGGTCAAACGGGGTTGACGGTCTGGGCGGGGGGATTCAAACTGGCATGATGGTGGGAGTCCCCGACGCACCCGAGATGACCCCTGAAGACTTCGTCCGCACCGTCGAGTCAGGCGCGGCTGTCCGGGTCCTCGACGTGCGCGCTCCGGAGGCATTGGCGACGGGGCGAATCGACATCGTCCCCTCGGAGCGGTTCATCAACATCCGCGGCTCCGAGATTCTGGCTAGGGGTGAAGCGATCTCCGATGCCCTCGCCCCCGACGGCCCTCTCGTCGTGGTCTGTGGGCGCGGAAACAGCAGCAAGCAGGTCGCGCTCCACTTGAACGAGATCGGGTTTCACGCGATCTCGATTCGGGGCGGCATGGCCGCGTGGGCGGACGCGCTGGTGCCGCGCACACTGAAGCCCCCGGTCGGGTTCGATCATCTGATCCAGTTCGACCGAATCGCAAAGGGTAATCTGGGCTATCTGCTCGCCGCCGGCGGGGAGGCGATCCTCGTCGATCCCCCGCGCAAGAACCGCCTCTACCTCGACACCGCCCGGGAGCTGGGACTCAAGGTCGTCGCCGTCGCCGACACCCACGCGCACGCCGATTACATCAGCGGTGGGCCGGGGCTCTCCAAGGCGCTCCGCGTTCCCTACTACCTCCACCCCGCCGACGCGATCCTTCCCTATGACGGTTCCCCGGCGACCATCGAGTTCGCGCCGCTCGCCGAAGGGCAAGCGCTCCCGGTTGGGAGCGCGGCGATCCGCATCGAGCACACGCCGGGACACACGATGGGGAGCGTTACCTACCACGCGGGAGACGACGCGGCTTTGACCGGCGATTTCCTCTTCATCACATCGGTGGGCCGGCCCGATCTGGGGGGAAAGACGGACGAGTGGACACCGATCCTCTGGCAGAGCCTCGACAACGCGCGCAGCTCCTGGCGCGCGGATCTGCGGGTTCTCCCGGCCCACTACGCGTCGGACGCCGAGCGCGAACCCGACCGGAGCGTGGGACGCACGCTCGAAGCGCTCGCCCGGGGCAACGAGCCGTTCCGGATTCGCGGCGCGGACGAATTCATCAGCTGGGTGAAGCGGAAGGTCGGGACCTCCCCCGACGCCTACCGGAAGATCAAGGCGGTGAACCTCGGGCTCACTTCAAGTCTGGGACATGGAAGCCCAGGAGCTCGAATCGGGGAGGAACGAGTGCGCCATCGGGTAGTGGGCCGGCGGCACGGCCGTAATTTGCTGCTGTCCGGCGTGCTTGTCGATGGCAACTGGTGGATTTCCGATTTGAAGTAAGTGGCGGGGCCGACGGGACTCGAACCCGCGACCTCCTGCGTGACAGGCAGGCGTTCTAACCAGCTGAACTACGACCCCACCGAGAGGCATTCGAAAGCAGAACGGGGAGTATAGGCGGGCCGCCGGCAGGGGTCAATCTCAAAGCCCTGCCAGGCAGCGCCCGTGCGAGGACAGCCTCTCTTGGCGACCGTCCCGTGCGACGACCGCCGCGCGCGAATCACCCCACGCGGGTGACGGAAGTGCTCTTGTAGTAATGGGAGAGGATCGCGCGGTAGCCCTTCCCGGCCCTCGCCATCCCCATCGCGCCAAACTGGCAGAGCCCGATTCCATGTCCGTTGCCGGCCCCGCTCGCCACAACGCGAACCGGCTTCCCGGCGCCGTTCCGGACCACCCCGATCTTGAAGAAGCTGCTCCGCAAGATCGCGGCCTGACCGGGGCGGCGGATCCCCCATCGCGTCCGGTCGCCGCGGAGAATCCAGTCTCCCTCGGTGGTGGTGACCGCCAGCTCCTGGACTCGGCCGCAGCGGGATCGGGTCTTCACCTTCACGTCCAGCAGGTCCCCCGAGAGGACGTTGAGCGCGCCCCCCTCCGCGGGACCATATTGGCGGAGCATCGCCATGAACGCGCCCGCGTCCCACTCTTCGCGCCAGCGATAGTTCGCCGAGCCGGAGCAGTAGTCGTGATCGCCGGAATCGTCGGCGTCCCGGATGCTGCGCAGGTAGGGCGTCCAGGGCCACGGCCAGACGTCCTCGACGTTGGCCGTCCTGCCGCCGCAGGTCGAGGAGTAGAGCGCCCGAATCGGCGCGCCCTCGCTCACGATCACCTCCCCCCGGGTGGCGTGAAGCGCCCGCTCGCTCTGCTCGTTCTCCCGGGTGATCCCGCCGTAGACCTGGTCTTCCACCGACGCGTAGAGGTCGAATCCGAGCGGCGCGCGGCGCCCCAGGTAGGAGAGCGTGTACGACCGCGCGGCCACCGCCTGGGCCTTGACCGCCTCGAAGTCGCTCTCGGGCGGCGTGCCGATTTCGTGCGGCAGGACGCTCTTGAGATAGCCCTCCATGTCGACGTCGTTCACCAACGTGAGCCCGTCGGGTTGGGACGTGAAAATTCGGAACGTCCCGCGGTACCAGTTGCCACCCCAACCCGAGTAGCCCTGATCTCCAGGCTCGAGCACGAGCGTGTCGGCGGGCGTGCCGGACCAGAGGGGCGCGGGCTCGCCCTCCCGGAAGACTTCAAACGCGCCGGCTCCCATCCTCGTGAGGCGAAGCCGCGCACCCCCCTTTTCCCGGGCGATCTCATCGCCGCGGAGGCGACGCAGAGTCCAGTCCTTGGACCCGGCAACCAGGACCCGACCCGCGCCGACCGCGAGGCCGACCTTGATCGACCGAACATTCCTCCAATCGCCGGATGGGGGCGCGATCCTCGTCACCCCCCCGGGCTGTGGCGTGGAAGGCGCGGAGGACGATGGAGTGCCGGTCGGTGTCGGCGCAGGAGACTCGCGTCTGGATCCGGCGCAACCGGCAACGGCGATGGCCAGGATCGCGATCGCGAGAGCGTCAACCGCGACCGGAGCTCGCCTCACCCGATTACCGCGGATTGGGCGGCGGCGTGATGGAGCCAAGCACGACCTCCCTCTTGGCGCCGGTGGCCGAAGGTACGTTGCCGGGCCGCCCCAGGATCGTGAGGAGAGCCAGAAATCCGAATGCCATGGCCTCCTTCGCCTCGACCGGCACGCCGAGCGATTCCGTCGTCGAGACTTGGGGGCCCCGCAGCCGCGACCGGATTTCCTCCAGCAGCGTTTCGTTCCGGGCGCCGCCTCCCGAGACGAGCACCTCGTTCGGGATTCCCTTCCCCGACATCTCGATGCCCTTCGCCACCGCTGACGCGGTGATCGCGGCCGCCGTTCGGAGCCGATCGGCCACCGTCATCCTCTCGGTCCGGGCGAGGAACCTCGAAAGGTAGCCCGCCCCAAAATCCTCCCGGCCCGCGCTCTTGGGCGGGCGCCGCGTGAAGAAGGGCTCCGAAAGGAAATCACGGACCACGTCCTCGGCCGCGTGGCCCGCGGCCGCCAGCGCTCCTCCCGCGTCGAACCGCGCGCCACCGGAGCTTTGCGACGCGATGATGCCGTCGAGCAGCATGTTCCCCGGCCCGCAGTCGAACGCGACGATCTCCGAGAGCCCGGCGCCAGCCGGGATCCGGGTCAGGTTGGCGATCCCCCCGAGATTGAGGAGCACGCGGTCCCGCTTCTCGGACGCGAACTGATGGTAGTCAAAGCGGGGCACGAGGGGTGCGCCCTCGCCGCCCGCGAGGATGTCCGCCATCCGGAAATTGGTCACCACCGGACAGCCGAGCGCGGCCGCGATCACCGCTGGCTCGCCGATCTGCGAGGAGACCCGCTTCCCGGAGCGGTCTCCGTGCGGATCGTGAAACACCGTCTGCCCGTGATACCCGGCGACTGTGGGCGCCGGGCCGCGCGCGTCCGGCGAATCGAGGGCGGCGCGCGCCGCCGACGCCGCGACCTCCGCCAGCTCGACGTGGAGCGCCAAGAGGTCCCGCATGGGGAGCGTCCCTTCCTGCGCGCCGAGCACGCGACGGCGCAGGGCGTCCGTGTAGGGTCTCGAGGCCGAGGACAGGAGCACGCTTCGAGCCTTGGGCAAGCTCCGCTCGACCCGAATGACCACGGCATCCACGCCATCGGCCGAGGTGCCGCTCATGATTCCGACGGCGCGGGCGTAGCCCGCCGCGTCCGCGCGGCTCATCGCGGCCCTCCACTCATCGTGCGCCATGGACTCATCGCGGCCCTCGAGTCACCGAGCGCCGCCGATTCACAGAAGGCCCCCACCTCACCGTCCACTCCCCTTCAAAATCCCCTCCACGATCTGCCTCTGGAAGAACGCGAACGCGATCAGGACCGGTGCCGTCGCCACACTCGAACCCGCCAGGAGCGCGCCCCAGTCCACGCTGTGCTCCGACTGCGCGAAGAGCGCGAGCCCGACGGGGAGCGTCCGCATCGACTCGGAGGTCGTCAAGACCAGAGGGTGGAGGAACGCGTTCCAGGTGATCAAGAACCCATTCACCCCCACCACCGCGAGCCCCGGTCCTGAGAGGGGGAGCACGATCCTCCAGAAGATGGCGCGGGAAGACCAGCCGTCGGTGCGCGCCGCCTCCTCCAGCTCGGGCGACATCGTCCGATAGTAGTGGGCCATGAAGAGAACGCCAAAGGGATCGGCCAGATGGGGCAGGATGAGCGCCGGATAGGTGTCGAGGAGACCCACCGACGCGAGCAGCAGATAGAGCGGCACGAGAGTCACCTGGCGCGGCAGGATCAGAAACGCGGTCGCGAGCGCGAGAAAGACGCCCCGTCCCACGAACCGAACTCGGGCGAGGGCGTGCCCCGCGGCGGCGGCGAGGAGGATCTGGATCGGAACGGCGATCCCGGTGACCACGATCGAATTGAGGGCGAACCGGGCCATCGGCCCGCCGGAGAAGAGGTCGCGATAGTGCGCGAACGAGAGCGGCTGGCCAAACCAGTCGCCGGGCGCGACCGGGAGATCGCCCCCCTTCCCCAGCGAGACGCGCGCCATGTAGAGAAGCGGCGCGAGCGAGAAGAGCGCGATCGCTCCGAGCGCCGCGTAGACCCAGACCGAGACGCCGCGCGCGCCCATGCCGCTCCCTCCCATGCCGCGAGCGCTCACGCCGCTCCCTCCCACGCCGCTCCCGCCCACCCCGCTCCGAGTTACGCCGCGAGCACTCACGCCGTTCCCGTTCCCGCCGCCTCGCGGCCCAAGAGACGCCTTTGGATGACGAGAACCAGCCCGACGAAGATCAGAAGAAGGAACGCCAGGGCCGACGCGTAGCCCATCTCGAAGTGATAGAAGGCGCGCTCGTAGAGGTGGTAGACGAGGGTGAGCGTGCTCTCGAGCGGCCCGCCCCGAGTCAGGACGAAGACCTCGATGAAGATCTGAAACGACCGGATCGTGTTGAGCAGCACGACGAAGAGGAGCACCGGCTGAACGTGCGGGAGGACGATCCTTCTCTCGATGGCGAGCGCCGGCAACCCCTCGAGCCGCGCGGCCTCCAGCTGCTCCTCCGGGAGCGTCTTTCGAGCGGCCAGAATCAAGATGGAGTAGTAGCCGACGCTTGCCCAGACATCCATCGCCATGATCGACGGGAGTGCCAAGTGCGAATCGAGGAGCCAGTGGAGTCGCGGCAAGCCGGCCCCCGCGAGCCACCCGTTCAGGAGTCCTTCCTCCGCGTACATCGACTTGAAGACCAGCGAGATCACGACCATGGAGAGCGTCGCGGGAAAGAAGATCGCCGCCCTGAAGAAACCCTCGGCCCGCCGGGCGCGCCCGAGGAGCGCCGCGACCCCGTAGGCCAGCGTCAGCGTGACCGGGAGGGTCCCCGCGGCGAAGACCACGGTGGTGCGGAGCGAATGCCAGAACGAGGGAGAAGCGAGGGCGCGGGCGTAGTTGTCAAAGCCCACCCACCGCGCCAGATCGGGGCGGAGCGGGTTGTAGGCGAAGAAGCTCAGGACGAGCGCGTGTGCCAGAGGAAAGAGGCCGAAGACCGCGAAGAAGGTGAGCCAGGGGGCGACTCCGACGAGGGATCGTCCGCCCTTCACGGCCGACGCGCGAGGGCCGCGTTGATCTTGGAGTCCGCCGACGCCAGCGCCGCCTGGGCCGACTCCCGCCCGTAAATCGCCTCTTCCAGCTCGGCGTTCAGTATCTCCTCGATCTCCACCCAGCGGGGGTGGAGCGGCGGGCCCACCGCGGTCTTGAGCTGCAGGAGGAAGACGACGTCCTTTGGATGCTCGGCGAAGTAGGCATCGTTGGCCGAGGCCCACGCGGCCGGAAACGCGTTCCCCGTTTCCTTGAAGAGCGGCATCGTGTTCTCGGCGCGAACCAGGAAGCGGGCGAGGTGGAGCGCGTCATCGGGGGCTTTGGCGTTCCGGAACACGCCGAGCACTTCCGCGCCCGCGAAGGAGGCGGGAATGCCGTGGTCCACGGCGGGACACGGCATGAGGGCGACCGAGAAGTGGAGATCGGGGGCCCGCTCCGGCAGCGTCCGGAGCAGCCAGGGTCCCGAGATGATGATCCCCAACCGTCCCTTGGCGAACGCTTCCTCGTGCATTTCCTGGCGGTCGAGGAGGGAATATGGCTTGAGGGAAAGGTAGAACTTCAGGGCCTCGAGGTTCGCCGCGCTCGCGACGACGCTCCGGGTCATCGTGGAATCGAGGATGTCGCCGCCGTTCCCCCACGCGAAGGGCATGAACTTCTTGAAGAGGATCTCCCGTTCCCCCGCGTTCATTCCGAATCCCTTGGCGTCGGGAACCTTCTCGCTGATCAGCCGCGCGGCGCGGAGCAGCTCGGCCCAGGTGGTCGGGGGTTTCTTGGGGTCGAGCCCGGCTCGCGCGAAGAGGTCATCGTTGATGTAGATCGCGCGAGTCCCGAGCATCCAGGGAAGCGCGTAGGCGCGGTCTCGGTACCCCACCACCTTCCATCCCAGGAGCGAGCCGCGGAGGTCGGCGATCTTCCCGGTCAGGTCGACCAGCGTGCTGTCGGCGACCAGCCCGGGAAGGAACGTGGAGCCCAGCTCGCAGAGGTCGGGCGGACGTCCCGCGGCGACGGCGGCGACGATCTTTTCGCGGCCGCTCTGCCACGTGAGCTGCTCCACCTGGACGTGAATCGCGGGATTTTCGGCTTCGAATCGGTCGAGGATCGGCTGGATCGCGGCGAGCGGGGAAAACTGCCAGAAGACGACCGTCCGTTTGCCCGAATCGTTCTTCGCGCAGCCGACTCCAAAAAAGATCAGCGCGGAGGCCGTGAGCGCCGCGACTACCCTTGTATCGCCTTTCGAACCCATCCCTGGGCCCCCTTCAGCCTTCGCTTCGCCTCGACACGGGTGACGCCCGCCCGGCGCATCACGATCGCCACCTTGAGCGACCCACCCGCGCGCTTCAGCCACTGAGAGGTGTCCCCATACCGCACGTTCGCCGCGTGCATCAAGACCCGCTTGGTCCGCTCCTCCAACTTTCGGCTCGCGGTCCTCAGATCGACCATCAGGTTCTCGTAGACCTTGCCCAGCCGGATCATGGTCGCGGTCGAGAGCATGTTCAAGACCAGCTTCTGCGCGGTGCCTGCCTTGAGCCGGGTCGACCCGGTGAGCACCTCGGGGCCGACGCGGGGCGCGATGATCACATCGCAGCTGATCTTCGTCCCGCCGGCGGGGTTCGCGGTGACAACGATCGTCCCGGCACCCACCTTCCGCCCGTAGGCGATTCCACCGAGCGCGTAGGGGGTGCGTCGGCTCGCCATGATCCCGACCACGACGTCCTTCGCCCCGACGCGGCGCTTCCTGAGCGCCGCGGCCGCGGCCTTCGCGTCGTCCTCGGCGCCCTCGACCGAGCGGACGAGCGCCCGCCGCCCGCCGGCGATGATCCCCTGGACCAGGGTCCTCGGGGTGCCGAAGGTTGGCGGGCACTCGGCGGCGTCGAGGACGCCGAGCCGCCCGCTCGTGCCGGCGCCGACGTAGAAGAGGCGGCCCCCGCGGAGGAGACGCTTCACGATCAGATCGACCGCCTTCGCGATTCGGGGAATCTCGCGGGCCACGGCGCGCGGAACGCGCTGGTCCTCGCGGTTCATGAGCCGAAGGACGCGCGGCGTCGAGAGCTGGTCGAGGCGGCGGGAGCGCGGATTCCGCTCCTCGGTGACGAGCCCGGCCAGCTCCCGAAAAATCGCCTTCCCGCTCCGCCGGTCTCTCACCGCGGACGAATCATCCTGCCGTCGTGGCTAGCGGTGCGGCCCGTGGCGTCGGTCGCCTTGATCCGGTAGAGGTAGACGCCGGCCGCGGTGTCGTGTCCCTCCGAGTCGCGGCCGTCCCAGCAGTAGACGTTGAGGCCCGCGCTCCCGACCATCTGGACCGAGGAAACCCTTCTACCCGCCACGGTGAGCAGGAGCAGCTCCACCTTGCTGGCGGGCGCGCTCAGCTCGTATTGGAATATGGAGCCGCCACACCCGGTTCCCTGAATCTGGGGGCTCACCACCGCCACGCCGCGCATGGCGAATTGGGTGCTGACCTGGTAGGCAACCTGATCGAGCCCTGCCGTGCGGCCGCCGACTGCGATCTGGAGCGTGTGAGAGCCTGGCCCGCGCCCTTCGCGGAGTCCTTCGAGGACCCACTGGCGCCCCGCGGCATCGTGCGTCTTGGTCACGGTGATCGGGATGCCGTCGAGGAAAAGCTGGAGCGAATCGGCGGTCACCGGAATCGGCGTGGTCACTTCCGCGCGTAGGATCGCGTCGTTCTCCACGAAGACCCCGTTCAAGATGGGGACGCTGTTCGCCTTATATAGGACCGGCGTCCTCACGTGCAGAGCGAAGACCTGGAGCCGGCCGTTCCCATCGATGGCCCGGATTTGGAGGTCGTAGTTCCCCACCCTCGGCCGCGCACGGGTGGTCAACGTCATGAGGCGCCCGGTGTCGGAAACCGCAATCGTATAAAGGGTGGGGTCGATCGGCGAGATGATCCCACTCGCCACGTCCCGCTCGGCGAGGGTGGTCTGCGCCACGCTGGCCTCGTCCCGCACCTTGGCCACGAGCGTGACGCTGTCGGTGGGCGAGTCGCTGGTGAACGCGGCGCCGTCCGCGTAGACTACCCCGCCGAGCTTGACCTCGAAGACGCGAGGCGGCAAGGCATCCATCCGGAGCATGGGGTCGCCGAGGAGATTCACACGTGCGGTTCATGACCGACTGAACCTGAAATCGAGGCTCATCCCGTTCTCGTATCGCGGCCTACCCAAGTACCTCCCCAGATCCACCGAGCCCGGCGCGGCTGCCCGGGCGGCGGGACGGTGCGGTGGGGTCGATGAAGAAGGCCTCGGCCACGGACGAGGTTGTAGATCGTGTTCGTGTTCAGAACTCAAACGCGCTGCTCCCCAGCGAGCCGATCGACCCGCGATTGGCGATCAGCAGCCACTCCTCACCGATCGCGTCCGTGCTGTCTGTAGCTGACAGCACGGTATAACGGCCCATCGGGAAATTGATTCGCGTGGCATCCCCAGATCATGAGAAGGGCAGGGCCGTTCCGATGTTCAGAATCCGACTCGGGTCCAGCTCCGACGAGCAAAAGGGCGTCGACCCGATGCAGTAAATCTCTTCATGCGCGATCAGGTAACGGTTCGCGTGAGACTCAACGTTGACGATCAAGGCACCTTGGCTAAATTGATTTGCCAAGACATCGTAGGCGTTGCCGGGACCCGCGAGAGCGGACTTGACGTTCGTCAAGTTTCGACAGGGATTTCCGAACCGGTCTGGAAAAGTCGCGCAGAGGATCGGTGTAGGTCTTCAGGTCGAAGAAGTCGGATCGAAGATCCTGGCCCGACTGGCTCGCGCTGGCCGTGTTGGCCATGTCCTGGTTGGCCTGCCTGAAAAAGCGCCTCGCTGGGTCGACTCGCAATAGCCGCCGGTGGAAAACAAGCCAGAGGAATACTCATCGTCCGACACGAGAAGCTGACGCCCTCGCCAGGTGTCGGTAGGCTGGAAGTTCTCGTACTGAATAACCTTGCTTACGACCACGTCGAGCTCTGCGGCGCTCCCAGCAGGGATCCTGGCCAAGAAGACGCTCGACACAAAATCGATATCTCCGGGAACGACGGCGGAGAGATTGATCGAATAGTGGGAGTCGTTCGCGACCAGCTCCACGCCCTGCGGACCCGGGATAGTCTCGAATTGCAGATAGGTCGGGATCCAGTCGACGCTGCTGGTCACGAGGTGGCCTTTGTAGTCCATGCTCGCATCCCCCGCCAGCACGACGAACGTGGGCTTGGGGGTCCACGCCAGATAGGCGTGACGGATGTAGCGGCGGATGGCTCGGGCCGATTTGACGCCGCCATTGAACTCGTCGTAGACGTCCTGGATGTCCGCGACCTCGACCACGTACCCCTGCAACCTCCGGAAGTCGGCCAGACGGTTCACCGGGGTGAGAAACGACTTCGGCGCGATGATGATCGAGCGCGCGACGCTTGTCGAAGAGTAGACTCCCGGGACGGTCAGCGTGGAAGGTACCTCGGCCGTGACGGCAGAAGCGGACAGGGCGGGCTCCATGGTTCGGGCGTCACCGCCACGAAGCGGCGCTCCCCCGCCGTGGCGTCGGTCCGGAACACCACCTCGAACGCCGGCGGCGGCCCGACCGGATTGATCGCCAGGTCCACGACGCGCACCGGAGCGGTGGGGTTGGTCACGTCGTAGACCTCGATGTTCGAGTAGTGGAAGTGGCCGATCCGAAGCTCCGCAATCCCGCCCGAGCCGCCGCTCGTGAACTGAAGCGCTTCATTCACCGGCTTGTAGAGGCGCGAGTAGGTGACCTCCACCCAGTCGAGCCAGGCCCGGCTGCCGTTCCCGAACGGTCCGCCCGACAGGGACTGGGCATCGCCGACATGTCGGTATCGATTCGTGCCGGCGCCGATGTGCGACCCCGGGATCGTGAGGCCCGTATCCAGCCCGAACACGTCCTGGTTGAAGAAGATCTGATTCGCGGCGAGCACATCGGTGATGGCGGTGGAGGATTGATAGGTGATGTTCAGGCGGTGGACCCAGTTGTTCTGGCCCTGGTAGTACGCCCGGATCTGGAAGGGCTGCGACACGTCGGGGTCGACGAACGGGATCGGCTGGTCGAATGTGTCCGGGGCGTCCTGGTTGCCGTCCGTCCAGAAGAAGTGGTCCACCGCCTCCGGCGGCGACGCGACGGTCGGATTGGGGGACGCCAACATCAGCAGGTCCTTCTCGAGGTGGATCGTGTCGTGGAATGACGTCGGCGTGGCGGGCGAGGGATCGACGATCGTGCCCGAGATGGAGTCGATGGGAGCGACCGGCGCGTTGGCCCACGAGAGCCAGTAGATATTCGCGTCGGCGTATCGGTTCTCCAGCGACCCCGCGCCGACCCGATCCCTGAGGCTCTGCGCGTAGAACGTGATCACGTCGGGCACGTCAAACGTCGAATTGAAATTGTTGTCCCGCGGGACGACTGGGATCGGCGTCACCGTCGCGCTGTCCCCCACGTCGTCGTAGCCCTTTTCGGAGACGATGATCTGGTTGATCGGGATGTCGGGCGGGAAGCCGGCCGCGCTTAGCGCGGCAAAGCTGACCGAGATCCACCCCGTCGTCGTGACCGAGAGCTTGTATTCGGGGTTGGCGAAGAGTCGCGCGCGCGCCGCCGGACGCGGGAGCGATTTGGATCGCGCCGGGAACGAGCGCGCCGACTGGAAGTTCTGGACCATCCCCTCCTGGACGCGTTGCCACGGCCCGGAGTCCGCCCCCGGACGGACCGCGGGCCGTCCCGCCCGCTCGGCGTCGCTCGCCGGCACGAAGTCGACCCGGATCGTCATGCGCGCGAGGAGGCGATAGGCGCGGGCCGCGGGATCCCAGCGGATCGGGTGGACGTAGATGGGCACGACCCACATCTCGCCGACGGCCGCGCCCCGCCCCAATTCGACCGCTTGCGCGGGATAGACCGCGGCGCGGGCGTAGACGGATGGATCGGGCACGATGGTGAACTCGCTCACCGGGCCGGTCTTGGGGTCGTCCGAGACAAAGCGCTGCTTGGTGACCGGAACGGGCGGCGCGGGCCCGGCGCGCTCGTTCCACTCCTCGGAGGCGATCTTGACCCGCGGGCTCATGCCATCCGGTACCGCGACGTGGAGCGTCGCGGTGGGAAGTGCCGGACGGCCAGGGCTCTCCACCACGACCGCTCCACGCACCGTCACGCGCGAATAAGCCGCGCCGTTCACGCTCAGCGTGTCGAACCGGATCTCCCCCGGGACGTACTCGAGCGTGGTCCCGCGAACGTCCTGGGCGGCGGCGCGGGCGACCCCCATGCGCGACGCGGGCGTGCCGGCGCCGGACGGGGCCGGCGCCGCGGCACACGGGCTGACGGCGAGCACAAGCCACGCGATCGCGGCGATTCGGACACAGCCTGACTTCCGGGGGACGGATCGTGGAAGGATGGGAGTATTCCCTCGGGTCTGAGAGATCGAGAGGATCGGAGACGCGTGATTATAGGAACGCCGCTCCAGGAGCGTCAAGGCGCGCCGCCGAGAGCGGAATCGCGATCGCATGTCACCCCCTGGGTTTGACACTGCGGGAAGCGCGATGCTACGATTTTCGGCGCCGGTGTGCGCCATCGCTCGAATTCAACCGTGAGGAGTAGACCGATGCGGATTGTCGGGCCGGTCGCGCTCCTCGCCCTGCTGGCCGCCGTCGCGATTTCAGACACGCCCATCCGCGCCGAGCCCGCGGCGCGGGTCTACATCCTTGGGTTCGACGGCATGGACCCCGAGATGGCCGATCGGCTCATCGCGGAGGGAAAGCTCCCCCATCTCGCCTGGATGAAGGAGCACGGCGCGATGCGCCGTCTCGCCACCACGAACCCGGCCCAATCTCCGGTCGCCTGGTCGGCGTTCTCCACCGGGATGAACCCCGGCAAGACCCGAATCTTCGATTTCCTGCGGCGAAATCCCTACACCTACTATCCCGACTTCTCGACCGTCACCATCCAACGCGGCAAATTCGCGTTCGGGTTCCTGCCGACCAAGGCGCCGACGATCACGAACAACCGCAAAGGGACCACCTTCTGGCAAATCGCCTCCACGCACGGGGTGCGGACCGCGGTTCTGGAAGCCCCCATCAACTTCCCGCCCGAGAAGCTACAGAATGGCGTACTCCTCTCGGGCCTGGGGGTTCCCGACATCCGCGGCACCATGGGCACTTTCTCCTTCTGGGCGACCAACGCCACCGGCGTCGGGGACACCGAGATGGGGGGAAAGGTGGCCCGGATCCGCCTCGACAAGACGGGCCGCGCGGTCTCGGTGATCCATGGCCCCCGAAATCCGCTCGCCAAGCGCGACGCCGAAGGGCGCATCCCCGACATCACGCTCCCGGTCGAATTCCAGAGAATCCGGAGCGCGCCGCCGGCTGGAGATGCCGGCTCGGGCAAAGGCGCGCGGCCCGCGGTGCGGATCGCGGTGCAGGGGCGGATCCGCACCGTGCGCCAAGGAGAGTGGAGCGACTGGTACCCGATTCAGTTCACCGTCGCCCCGCTGGTCACGCTTCGCGGCATCGCCCGCTTTCACGTCGTCGAGGCGTATCCGGAGATGCGGGTCTATCTCTCCCCCATCAACTTCGATCCGAGGCGCCCGCCGGTCCCGATCTCCGGCCCTCCCGCTTACAGCGCCGAGCTGGCGCGGCGGAATGGCCTCTACAAGACGCTCGGGTGGCCCGAGGACACGTGGGCGCTCAATGAGGAAGCGATCGACGAGCGGATCTTCCTCGAGGACCTCAATTTCACCTTCGACCGTCAGCGCGCGCTCGTCCTCGACGCGCTCCATCAGATGAATCCCGATCTCTTCGTGAGCGTGTTCCAGTCGACCGACAAGGTGCAGCACATGTTCTGGCGGCTCATCGATCCCAAGCACCCGATGTACAGCCGCCAGGCTGGCCGCGCAGTACGGGGACGCGATCGACCGCGTCTACATGCGCGCCGACAGCCTCGTCGGGACACTTCTAGAGAGCTGCAAGGATGGGCGGGGCGTCCTCCTTGTCGTCTCCGACCATGGATTTTCGAGTTTTCGCAAGGCCGTGAACATCAACACCTGGCTCGTGCGGAACGGCTACATGACCCTTTCGCGGGTGGACCCCGTCCGGGACCGGAATCTGGAGGACCTGTTCGGCCGCGGCACCTTTTGGCCGAACGTCGATTGGACCAAGACGCGCGCCTACGCCCTGGCCCTCGGACAGATCTACGTGAACCTCAAGGGACGGGAACGCTTCGGCACGTGGCGCCAGGGGCGGAATACGACTCGCTCCGGAGCGAGATCGTTCGCCGCTTTGGCGCGCTCCGCGACCCCGACACCGGCGAGGCGGTGGTCCGGCACGTCTACAAGCGGGACGAGATCTACAACGGGCCCTATTTCAACGAGGCGCCTGACATGGTGGTCGGCTTCGAGCGCGGGTACCGCGTTTCGTGGCAGACCTCGCTCGGGGGAATCCCGCCCCAGGTCATCGAGCCGAACGAGCGTCGCTGGAGCGCCGATCACTGCTCCGTGGACCCGTCCGAAGTGCCCGGCGTCTTCTTCTCGAGCCGACCCATCGAGAGCGTCGACGCCCGGATCATGGACGTGGCGCCGACGGTGCTCCGCCGGCTTGGAATCGAGCCGCCGGCCGGGATGGACGGCAAAGACCTTGGCCTTCGCTGACCGAGCGCGAACCGCCTGGGAGCTGGCCCGCCCCTTCACGCTGATCGCCCCCGCCCTCGGCATGTTCACGGGGAGCGTGATCGCGCTGGGCGCGGCTCCCCCGGTGCCCCTGACGCCGTGGGTGGTGGTCAAAATCGCACTGGGCACGCTCATGGCGGCGGTCCTGAACGCGGCCTCCAATACCCTGAACCAGGTCACCGATCTCGAGGCCGACCGGATCAACAAGCCGAGCCGGCCGATCCCGGCGGGCCGTGTCGCGCCCTCGGAGGCGATCGGGCTGGCAGGGTGGCTCTACGTGGCCGCGTTCGCTCTGGCGGCCCCGGTGGGCCCTCAGTGCACCCTCCTGGCCGGCACGGCGGCGGTCCTGACGGTTCTCTACTCCGCGCCCCCCTTTCGCCTCAAGGCGGTCCCCTACCTCGCGAACCTCGTGATCGCGATCCCGCGGGGCGTGCTCCTCAAGGTGGCGGGGTGGGCCTGTGTCCGGGATTTCGGGCGCCTCGAGCCTTGGTACATCGGCGCGATTTTTGGGCTCTTTTTGCTCGGGGCCACGACGACCAAGGACTTCGCGGACATGAGGGGAGACGAGGCGGCCGGGTTCCGGACGTTGCCGGTGGTGCACGGGGCGAGGCGCGCCGCCTGGATCATCGCTCCGTTTCTCGTGCTGCCCTTCCTGCTGATCCCCTACGGACTCAGAAGCGGATACCTGACCGGGAGCCCGGTCGTCCTCTATCCGCTATCCGCGCTGCTTTCGCTCTGGGGGGCCTACGTGGTCTACCTGATGGTCCGGCGCCCGGACGACTTGGCCCGCACCGAGAACCACCCGTCCTGGACCCACATGTACGCGATGATGTTTGCCGCCCAGGTCGGCTTCGCGCTCGCCTACGTCATCCGCTAGTGATAGAGCGTCTTGATCTTGTCCCACACCGTTGTCAGGACGGGGTTGGACTGTTCCGTACCGTCCGTGTCGGTGAAGTCGGGTCCGAGGGTGATCGTGTTGTTGAAATTGCTCCCCAAGCAGGTGGAGCCGAACGAAGTCTCCGCCGAGTGAATCACGGGGCTGCCGGTTACCACATCGAGAACGGGATGGCCCGTCACCTCGATCGCGAGGCTCCCCACCCGATAGGTACCCGGTGAGAGCGGCGACCTCGTCCCCTTGGCGATCCACGCATCGTCCGAAACCGCGCAGACCACCCGGTCGCCGCAGGACACCAACCCGACCCCAAAGCCTAGGTTGTCGGTCCAAGAGCCGTACGTCACGGTCCCCGGGCCCGACGCATGGAGGGTGAATTCGTAGGAGAGAATCGAGAAGGGATCGGTCGAATTGGTGCAGACCGCGTCGCTGCCATCCCGATTCTTGTCGGTCACCAAATAGACGTCGACGCTGGTCACGGAGGGGTCGAGCACGTCGGGTGGCAGGCCACCGCTCGCATGGCTGTTCTGCCGGTCTCCGTTCACGTCGAGGAACACATACTGGCCGTAGCCGGGGACCGCGGCCAGGAGTCCCGCTAGAACGGCAAGCAATAATAGGCTCCGCTTCATCGTTGCTCCCTCATGGCGGCTAATCCTAATACAAAAGGGCGGCAACCCGAAAGGGCTGCCGCCCACAATCGTCGGCTCGCAAGGGGGAGGACCTGAGCCGCACTCTTGTTCCGGAGGACGGATGGGGATGCCCCGTCTCTCCGTGCTCGAAACGAATGCTACGGGTTATTCGGGGAATCGCAGTCGTGGCCCACGTGCAGCGTCACCGCGTTGTAGTCCGTGACGCCAACCGCTCCCACACCGCCCGTTGAGTCAAAATCACGCCAGTACGAAATCGCGTTGTCCACGCCAAGATTGATCACGATCGCGTTGTAGTCCGCCGTCGCGACCGTCTCACCCTGGTCCAACGCCGTCGTCAAACCACCCGTATGATCGAAATTCTTGATCCGCAGCGTGTACGGTACGATCGGAGCCGCGGTCGTCAAACGACCCGAAATCTTGAAGCCCAACACGTATACCGGAATCTCCGTGTCGTAGTGCCCCCACTTGCGCAACGGATTGCGCGTCCCTATCCCAGGGCTCCCAGCCGTCGATCCCGTGAACGTGATGAACGTCGTCCCGTTCACGTCCGTCTGGTCATCCGCCTGCACGCAACGAAGGTCCGGACACAGCGGCGTCTGGTTGTACCGAGCGTTCGCTATCACCGAGTCCGCTCCTACGCCCGTAAACAACTGCGCCGGCGTCCCACCATTGAACAACAAGCAAATGTCCGCCGCGGCGATCCCCTGGATTCCCGTCCCATTCACGTCCCGCACCACTACCTTGATCCGAGCGTTGTTCGGCAGGCTCGCCCCACCGTCATTGTTCGGACACGCACGGAAGAACCGGAACGACGGGTTGGGGGTCGATGTCCCCTCCAACGGGGCCGTCGTCGATCCCGCCTGCGGCACGTAAAACGACTGAACGAGATCCGGGACGCCAGCGTAGGCGGCCGGGAAGGCCATCGCGATCATCCCCACCATCGCGATGAGCGTTAATGACACTTTCCACCTTTCAGGCATTCTGAATCCTCCCCGCTGGAGGCTCTGCCCCCAGCATTGGTCGTGTCCGAATCCGCCGGTGCTGCCTGTCCCGGGCAGCGAATGGCGACCCGAACCTGATTCCGTCGACCGGCCACTGAATCCCTGTCTCCCGGTCGACGCCTCCAAAGCCCAACCTGGGGCCCGTGAACCCCAGAACGCGGCCGTCGGAGCCTCCCGAGCTCCGGAACCGCCCGGCTCCCCGCCCATGGTCCTCCTGGCGCGGAGCCGGCCAGTCTCCCCGATTCCACCCTCGGACTCGAGGACCGAGAGGCTGGAACACCCTCTCGGCGTTGCCGGCCAAAAAACTCAAGGGGCGCGCGAATCCTCGCGCGCCCCTCGTTATGTCAAGCCCCCCACACGCACACTTGGTGGGGTTGGATCCGATTTACTGGTACAGCTTCTTGATCTCGCCCCAGGTCGTCTTGACGACGGCGATCGGAGCCGCGGTCCCGTCCTTGTCAAAGAAATCCTGGTCGAGCCGAATCGTGTTGTCGAAGGCAATGCCGCCGGCGCACTCGGAACCAAACGTGGTCGCGGCGTGGGTGTCGAGGTTCGGGACCCCGGCGGCCACATCGAGCTTCACCGCGCCGGTAACCGTAACCTGAAGCGTGCCGACCTTGTACTTGCCCGCGGGCTTGAGATCGGCAATCGCTCCTCCGCGAGCGATCCAGGCATCCACGTTGTTGGAGCACATCGTGCCGCATGAGGTAAGTCCGTTCGCGAACCCCATGGCGTCGGTCCAGGTGCCGATGACGACCGACCCCGAGCCCGTCGAATGGATCGAGACCTCGTAGGAGACGATGGAGAACGTCTCGGAGCCGGAGGCGCAAACCGCGTCGCTGCCGTCCCGATTCTTGTTGGTCACGAAGTAGACGTCGACATTGTTCACGCCAGCCACCAGCACGTCATTGCCAGGGCCGGGGTTGCCACCGTTGACGCTGTTGAAGGTGTCGTGATCCACATCCAGGAACACATACTGGCTGTAAGCGGGAGCTCCGACCAACAGCGCCGCCACAACCGCGAGGAGCAGTAAGCAATTCTTCATTCCAGATCCCTCCTTGTCCGACCGGCGACCATCGCGCGGTTCGGGATCAGTCCTGCCAGGCAGGCGCCGCACCGTCTCTCGACCGCGCGTCCGCCGGCCCGGCAGGGCCCAATTACCGAACTACGGGTTATTCGGGGAATCGCAGTCGTGGCCCACGTGCAGCGTCACCGCGTTGTAGTCCGTGACGCCAACCGCTCCCACACCGCCCGTTGAGTCAAAATCACGCCAGTACGAAATCGCGTTGTCCACGCCAAGATTGATCACGATCGCGTTGTAGTCCGCCGTCGCGACCGTCTCACCCTGGTCCAACGCCGTCGTCAAACCACCCGTATGATCGAAATTCTTGATCCGCAGCGTGTACGGTACGATCGGAGCCGCGGTCGTCAAACGACCCGAAATCTTGAAGCCCAACACGTACACCGGAATCTCCGTGTCGTAGTGCCCCCACTTGCGCAACGGATTGCGCGTCCCTATCCCAGGGCTCCCAGCCGTCGATCCCGTGAACGTGATGAACGTCGTCCCGTTCACGTCCGTCTGGTCATCCGCCTGCACGCAACGAAGGTCCGGACACAGCGGCGTCTGGTTGTACCGAGCGTTCGCTATCACCGAGTCCGCTCCTACGCCCGTAAACAACTGCGCCGGCGTCCCACCATTGAACAACAAGCAAATGTCCGCCGCGGCGATCCCCTGGATTCCCGTCCCATTCACGTCCCGCACCACTACCTTGATCCGAGCGTTGTTCGGCAGGCTCGCCCCACCGTCATTGTTCGGACACGCACGGAAGAACCGGAACGACGGGTTGGGGGTCGATGTCCCCTCCAACGGGGCCGTCGTCGATCCCGCCTGCGGCACGTAAAACGACTGAACGAGATCCGGGACGCCAGCGTAGGCGGCCGGGACGATCCATGCCAAAACTGCCGCGATCGCAATGCCCAGCTTGGCCACTTTCAACATCATGACACCTCCTAGGGTCTCAACAGCTGCGAACAAGCACACGGATGTAGAGGTTTTTCAAATCACGAAAGTGGTAGTCGTGACGCCGTGGCGGTTGAAAACACCTCCTTTCGAGCAAATCTTCTTCGACGTTGAGTTGAACTTATATTCAGTCAAGCCAATGACTTATACGGCTGTGCCGACTGCCGCCCAAAATCCTGGCGATGTAGTCCGCGCTAAAAGACTCCAAGATAGTACCAATATTGGTCCTCAAAGTCAAGCACTAGAACGCCGTAAGCGGCGCCTGGACGGAAAATTTGGTGGGCGAAACAGGGCTCGAACCTGTGACCCCTTGCGTGTAAGGCAAGTGCTCTCCCAGCTGAGCTATTCGCCCGCTTATTTCGCCAAGATACCCCACGGGATGAGGATCAGGTAACCGACCAGCAAGAGGATGGGGGCGAGGGTGACGGAGCCCTTGGAGAGGGCAAAGTAGCCTGCCAGAATGACCACCGCCGCTACCCCGAAAATCACGTAATTCTTTTTGCCAAAAGGGATTTCGGCTCCGGCCGGTTCGGCCGACTTGGCAGCTGCGCCGCGTCGGCGCCGCCGGGGCTCATCGGGGCTAGGCATCGTGCTGCACCTCCTCGAGATCCATGGGCTGGGGATCGGGGCGGCGGTAACCACGCCGATCAACCTCCACTTGTGTAAATCCTAACCTGTTTAACTCCAGAGATATACTGGAAAATGCGGCGGCCTCGGAGAGGCGGGCGATGTCCTGGGGTCGGACCTCGATTCTGGCCTTCTTCCCTTCATGGCGGAGTCTCACAACCCGTAGGCCGTACGCCTCCCTCAGCCACGCTTCACCCCGCTCCACCTGCTCCAGTTTCGCCTCGGTGACCGCCTGCCCGTGCGGGACCCGGGAGGCCAGGCAGGGAGACTGGGGCTTGTCCCATACGGCCAGGCCCATCGTCCGGGCGAGGACCCTGACGTCCAGTTTCCCAAGCCCCGACTCCACGAGAGGTGCACGAACGCGATGGCGCTCGGCCGCCGCCATCCCGGGGCGAACGTCGCCCAGGTCGTCGGTCACCGCGCCATAGGCAAGCGATTCCCAACCCTCCGCCGAAGCGATCGCCCATAGCCGCTCGAACAGCTCGGCCTTGCAGTGGTAGCAGCGGTCGGGCCCGTTGGCCCGATAGGCATCGCGCTCCATCTCATGGGTCTCGACGGCCCGAACGGGGATCCCCCGGGACGCGGCCAGAGCCATCGCGGCCTCGAACTCCACCTCCGGAAGCGAGGGGCTCCTTCCGATTACGCCCAGAACGCGTCCGCCCATGGCGGAGTGGGCCTCGGCAAGAAGGTAGGCTGAATCCACGCCACCCGAATAGGCGACGAGCGTGCGCCCCATCCCGCCGAGAAGCTCGAGGAGCGTCGCGCGCTTCCGCGCCAATGCCGGCCCTGCCCCCGGAGACTGAAGCGAGATCGGGATGCCCAATTCGGGGGCGGTCACTTGGTCGTTCCCCTGTTGACGGCACGCTTGGGCGGCGAGCTCTTTGGGGGTTGACCCTTGGCCGGCGAGGTCTTTGGTGGTTTGCCTTTGGGTGGCGAGCTCTTTGGGGCCACGGGGGCCACGCCGCCGGGAGGCAGGCGAGGGCCGAGGACCGGCTGCTCCCGCGCGAGCCCCGGTCCGATCGGGACCAGCGTCGACTCGCGCCGCGCTTGGGCGCGCACCGTCGCGATGGCCCGGAGGTGCCCCTCCCAGGTCCGCGAGAAGATGTGGGTCCCGTCCCCGCGAGCCACGAAGTAGAGCTCGGTCGAGTCCGGCAGCGGGAAGAGAACCGCATGGAAGGCCCCACGCCCCGGGCTGCAAATCGGCCCGGGAGGCAGCCCCCGATTTCGATAGGTGTTGTACGGCGATTTCACGTCGAGATCCCTGTAGTAGACGCGATTTCGCCAGATGCCCATCGCGTAGGAAACCGTGGGATCTGACTGGAGCATCATACCCTGACGCAATCGGTTGTAGAAGACGGCCGCGATCCTGGGACGCTCCGATGGGACCTGCGCCTCGGCTTCCACGATGGACGCGAGCGTGACGAGCTGGTGGAGCGTGAGGCCAAGCTTGGCGCCCGGCTCGGCCATCTCTTCCCCGAATACTTTCAGGCTCCGCTCCGCCATCATCCGCAAGACTTCCTGCGGACTCAGGAGCGGGTAGAAGGGATAGGTGTCGGGGTAGAGGTAGCCCTCCATCCGGCTGGCCGGAACACCGAGGGAGCGGACAAAGATCGAGTCGTTCACGATGGAGAGGAACCGGATCGGGTCGATTTTCGCGCCCCGGTAGAGGATGTCCGCGATCTGCTCAACGCGGAGGCCCTCGGGGACGGTGACCATGTCCTCGGCCGACATTCCCTTGGCCAGCTGGTGGAGAATCCGGTAGGTGCTGGAGCCGACCGGTATCGTGAAGCGGCCGGCTTGGAGATTCCGATCGTATCCGAGGACCCGGGCCGCCAGCACGAAGAGGCGGGTGTTCCCGACGAGCCCTTCGTGGTGGAGGATCGCCGCGATGGCCTCGATCGACGCGCCCTTGGGAATAATCACCTCGCGCATCTCGAAATGCCGGGTCAAGCTCGCCGGGAATAGGAGGAGGCCCGCCAGAAGCACCGTCCCGACGATCCCGCCCAGGACGAGGCTTCTGCCGGATGCGGTGGCGGCGCCTCACGCCGGCACCCCCTTCCCGCTACCCCGCGGCCGATCGAGCCACCGTTGGAGGATGAGGGCGGCCGCGACGGCGTGCGCGTCGATCCGGGCCCCGCGTCGAGGTTCTCGAGCGGGGCGCGACTCGGCCTCGCGGCTGCTCAAGCTCTCGTCGACCAAGTGGACGGGGAGTCCCGTCTCGCGCCGCAGCGCTTTGGCGAAGCGCTCGACCCGGCGAACCTCGGGACGCGATTCCTCCCCCTCGAGCCCGAGGGGAACACCCACCACCACCGCGGCCGCCCCCACTTCCGCGGCGACCGACGCAACGGCCTCGGGGGCTTCCCGGACCGAGGTGACCGTGAGGCTACGGAGCGGGGTTGCCAGCACCTCCCCCGGGTCGCTCAGCGCGAGGCCGAGGCGGCGGAGCCCGAAGTCCACGCCTAGGACTCGCATCGGAGCGCGCGGAGCACCGCTTCGAAATCGGGCGGCACCGGTTGCGTGAACTCGAGGGGCCGCCCGGTGACGGGGTGGACGAACCCGATCGTCTCCGCGTGGAGCGCCTGGTGGTCCAGCTCGGCCAGGAGCAGCGCCGCCTGAGCGCGGCGAGCGGGTGGGAGCTTGACGAGCGGGCCGCGGCGCCCGCCGTAGTCGGGATCGCCGAAGACAGGGTGGCCCCGGTGCGCCAGGTGCACGCGAATCTGGTGGGTCCGCCCGGTCTCGAGGGTCAGGAGCATCTCGGAAAGGTAGCCGTATTCGCGCACCACGCGGTAGCGCGTCGCGGCGCTCCTTCCCCCCCGGGTGACCACCGCGATCTTCTTCCGATCCCTGGGACTTCGCGCGAGGGACGCCTCGATCCGCCCTTCCCGCTCCCGCGGGTGGCCCCAGACCAGGGCGCGGTAGACGCGCTGTACCGTCCGCGCCTCGATCTGGCGTGCCAGCTCTCGATGCGCCTCGTCGGACCGCGCGACCAAGAGAAGACCCGAAGTCCCCTTGTCCAGGCGATGGACGATCCCCGCCCGCTCGGCCCCATTGCCATCGGGGAGGACGCCGTAGCGGTGGAGGAGCGCGTGGACCAGCGTCCCGCTTCGATGCCCCACGGCGGGGTGGACGACCATTCCCGCGGGCTTCGCGATCACCGCGAGCGCCTCGTCCTCGTAGACCACCTCGAGCGGGATGGGCTCGGGACGGAGCGCCTGGGGCTCGCGCCGCGGGCGCACCACCTCCACGCGGTCCCCCGCGCGCACCCGACGGCTGGGCCGCGCGGGCGCGTCGTTGAGACGCACGTGGCCCGAGTCGATCAGCTGTCGGACCGCGGAGCGGGAAAGAGACCGCTCTGCCTCCGCGAGAAAGCGGTCGAGCCGCTCACCCGCTCGCGAGGCTGGAACCGTGTGCGTCTTCGGAATCGGGAGCGGGTCGCCCCGCTCGGGCGAGATTCCAGGCAAGGAAGATGACCCCCAGCGTGACGGCGCTGTCGGCAACGTTGAACACGGGCCAACGCAGCGAGCCGAAGCCCATGTCGATGAAATCGACGACCCATCCCAGGCGCACTCGGTCCACCAGATTGCCGATCGCGCCGCCGAGGATACACCCGAGGAGAATTCGGTTGGCCAGGCTCCGGTAGGTTTCGCGGAGAAAAAGGTAGATGACGACCACGATCGCCAGGATGGAGATCACGATGAACGGCACGCGGCTGCCCGGGAAAAGGCCGAACGCCGCGCCGGTGTTATGAACCAGCGTGAACCGGACCGCATCCCCGAACAATGGCACGGGCAGCCCCACGAGGAGGCGGGACGAGGCGATCGCCTTGGTGATCTGATCGATCGCGATCACGGTCGCCGCGCACGCGGCGAAGACTCCGGCCCGAGGGGTCATCCGCGGGTCGTGTTCGTTTCCTTTTCCTGCTTCTCCTGGCAAGCAACGCAGAGCCCCGCGAAGGGGATCGCATCGAGCCTTGCCTTGCCAATCTCCTTGCCGCAGACCTCGCATACGCCGTACTCGCTCCGATAGAGACGGCGGAGCGCCTGGTCCACGTTGTAGAGCAGCCGACCTTCGGCGGAGGCGAAGAGGAACGCTTTCTCGCGCTCCATCGCGTCGGTGCCCATGTCGGCCATGTGGAAGGAGTAAGCCGAAAGGTCCCCGCCGGCGTCCCGTTGAGTCTGCGTCATGGTCTTCTCGAGGTAACCGAGCTGGCCCAGGAGCTTGCGCCGCTCTTCCAGCAGACGCTCTTCGAAGTGCTTGAGATCCTTCTTGGTGAGCAACGTCATCCTCCTTTTCGAACGCGCTCGATGCCGACCCGGGCCCGCTCCCCGTCGAAGGTCCACTCTTCGACGACGTCGCCTCCCGAAGCGCGCGGCACGAGCTCTTCCGCCAGCACTTCTTCTCGAATGTAACCTTCGTGACGCTCGCAGGCCTTGGAAAGTCCGGGCGAAAGCTCCCAGTAAAGCCGGATCCGATCGGTCACGTCGAATTCGGCGCCCTTTCGCAGAGCCTGGATCCGGTGGGCGAACTCGCGGACGAGCCCCTCCGTGCGCAGCTCTTCGTCGAGCGTGGGATCGACCGCCACCGCGATCGAGCCGTCCCCCTGAGCCACCCAGGGCGCCCGCGACGCCTCCTGGATGATCACGTCCTCGTCGGTCAGCCGGTACCGCTGACCCGCCGCCTCGACGTCCCAGCCCCCAGCAAGAATGGCGGCGCGAACCTCGTCGGGGGGCGCTTCCTGGATCTTCGCCGCGATCTCCTTCATGGCGGGCCCGACCTTCTTGCCAAGGACGGCGAAGTTTGGCTTCACCCCCAACGAGAGGAGGGCGGCCCGGTCGGGAAGGAACACCAGCTCCTTCACGTTCAGCTCGTCCTTTACAAGATCGACCAGCGCCGTTAGATCCCGAGCCTCCCGCTCCTTGAGCCCCGCGACCGCCAGGCGCCGGAGCGGCTGGCGCACCCGAAGCGAGGAGGTGTTCCTCGCCGCCCGCGCCATGTTCACCACGCGGAGCAGGAGCTCCATCGAGCGTTCCAGCGATTCGTCGATCTTCGCCCGGTCGGCTTCGGGGTAGTCGCACCAGTGAATGCTGGCGGGCTCTTGGCGCGCGCCCGGCCGGACCACCTGCTGGTGGAGCTCCTCGCTGAGGAAGGGCGTGTAGGGAGCCAGGAGCCGCGTCACGACGCGCAGGCACTCCCAGAGCGCGTCGTAGGCGGCCCGCTTGTCGGCCACGTCGCCGGCTTTCCAGAAGCGTCGGCGCGACCTGCGGACGTACCAGTTGGATAGCTCCTCGAGAACGAAGTCCTGGATCTGCCGCGCGGCGCGCGTCAGGTCGTAGGCGTCGAGCGCCTCGCGGCAGGAGGCGGTGAGCGAGTGGAGCCTCGACAGAATCCAGCGATCGAGCAGCGCGGGGTTCGAGGGCTCGCGTCGCGCCGGGTCGTAGTCGTCGATGTTCGCGTAGAGCCCGAAGAACTGGGCGACGTTCTTCAGCGTCCCGAGGAGTTTCTTGGTCACCTCGGTCGCGCCGTCGGCGTCGAATCGGGTCGGCATCCACGGGGGGCTCGTCGCGAGCAGGTAAAACCGGAGCGCGTCGGCGCCGCGCTGGTCGAGAATCGCGTTGGGGTCGACGGTGTTCCCCTTGGACTTGCTCATCTTCTTGCCCTGCTTGTCCAGGATGAGCTCGATGGGGAGAACGTGGCGATAGGGCGCACGCCCTTTGACCGCGACGGAGATCGCCATCAGCGTGTAAAACCACCCGCGGGTCTGGTCCATCCCCTCGGAGACGAAGTCGGCCGGAAAGAGACTGTCGAACCGCTTCTCGTTCTCGAACGGGTAGTGCCACTGCGCGAAGGGCATCGCGCCCGAATCGAACCAGACGTCGATGACCTCGGGCACGCGCCGCTGCGTGCCGCCGCACTCGCCGCATCGGAAGGTGACCTGATCGACGTAGGGACGGTGGAGGTCGAGCGGCTCGGGCACGCCGGCTCCCTCCGAAAGCTCCGCGATGCTTCCGACGCAGCGGTCGGCCCCGCACTTCTCGCAGCGCCAGATGTTGAGCGGGGTTCCCCAGTAGCGGTTCCGCGATAGCGCCCAGTCGACGTTGTTCTCGAGCCAGTTGCCGAAGCGGTTGGCGCCGATGTCGCCGGGGTGCCACTCGACCGTGGCGTGCGCGGCGAGGAGCTGGTCGCGGATCGTGGTGGTCGCGATGTACCAGGTCTTCCAAGCGTAGTAGAGAAGCGGCGACTCGCAGCGCCAGCAGAACGGATAGGCGTGGGTGGTCATCTCCTCCTTGTAGAGCGCGCCGTGCTGCTTGAGCCATTGGCGGATCTGCGGCTCCGCATCCTTCACGTGGAGGCCGGCCCAGGGCTTCACCTCTGCCGTGAACCGCCCCTGCGGATCGACGGTGTGGTGCTGCGGCAGATCGAGCCGCTTGCCCAGCTGATAGTCGTCCTCGCCGTACATGACCGCCGTGTGGACCACACCGGTCCCGTCCTCCGTGGTCACGAAGTCGGCGTCCGCGATGTAGTACGCCTTCTTCCCCGTCGATCCACCCAGGTCCATGAAGTCGAAGAGAGGGCGATACCGCATTCCGACCAGATCCCGACCCTTCAGCTCGCGTTCGATCTGGTACTCGCCCTCGAGCTGCGCCAGCCGCGCGCGCGCGAGGTAGTAGCGCTCCTCGCGGCCCTCCACGCGTCTGGCGCACCCGGACGTAGTCGAGATCGCCCCGACGGCGAGCGCGACGTTTCCGGGGAGCGTCCACGGCGTGGTGGTCCACGCGAGCACGTACGCCCCCTTCTCGTCCACGAGCTGGAACTTGACCGTCACCGACGGCTCCGTCACGTCCTCGTACCCCTGGCTCACCTCGTGGCTCGAGAGCGGCGTGCCGCACCGCGGGCAATAGGGGACGATCTTGTGCCCCTGGTAGAGGAGGCCTCGGTCCCGGATCTGCTTGAGGAGCCACCAGACCGTCTCGATGTACTCGTTCGCGAACGTGAAGTAGGGATGGTCCATGTCGAGCCAGAAACCGATCCGCTCGGTGTTGCGGCGCCACTCGTTCTCGTAGCGGAGCACGCTCTGTCGGCAGCGCGCGTTGAACTCGGCGATGCCGAACTTCTCGATCTGGTCCTTGCCGCTGATCTTGAGCTCCCGCTCGACCTCGATCTCGACCGGCAGGCCGTGGGTGTCCCAACCCCCTTTGCGCGCCACGTAGCGTCCGCGCATCGATTGATAGCGGCAGACGACGTCCTTGATCGTCCGCGAGATGACGTGGTGGACGCCGGGAAGCCCGTTCGCCGTGGGCGGCCCTTCGTAGAAGATGAACGGCGGCGCCCCCTCGCGGCGCTTCAGCCCTTCCTCGAAGGCGCGAATCTCCTTCCAGAACTCGAGGATCTTCGCCTCGGAGGTCGGAAAGTCGAGCTTGGTCGAAACGGGAAGAAAGCGGTCGGCCTTGACGCTCACGTGGGGCCACCCTCTCCCCGCGGGAGTCGGCTCACGATCCGTGTGACCAGACGCGTGAGGTGCGGCTCCGCCGCGGCCGCGTGGGCGAGGATCTTCGGAACATCGATCGCCTCGAGCGCGTCGGGAAGGCAGAGGTCGGTCACGACCGCGAAGGCCAGGAGTCGAAGACCCGAATGGGCGGCCACGATCGCTTCGGGGACGAGCGACATGCTCACGAGATCGGCGCCCGCCCAGCGGAGGAACCGGTATTCGGCCCGGGTCTCCAGATTGGGACCGGCGACACCGGCGAGAACGCCCTCGCGGAGCCGGATCTTCTCGTCCAGGGCCACCTCGCGCGCGAGCGCTTGGAGCGATCGATCGTACGGCTCCGACATGTCCGGAAACCGCGGGCCGAGCCGCTCCTCGTTCGGCCCGACGAGAGGGTTGTCGCCCATCAGGTTGATGTGATCGACCACCATCGCGATGTCCCCCGCCTCGTAGAGCGGGTTCATTCCGCCCGCGGCGTTCGTGACGATCAAGGTATGAACCCCGAGCGCGCGAAGCACGCGGACCGGAAAGGTCACCTGCTGCATGGTGTAGCCTTCGTAGTAATGCGCTCGGCCGTTCATGACCGCCGTCGGCCTCCCGCCCAGGTCGCCCAGCAGGAGCTCGCCGGCGTGGCTCTCCACCGAGGTGCGCGGAAAGTGCGGAATGTCGCCATAGGGAATGACGGCCGGGCGCGTCATCGCATCCGCGAACCGGCCGAGGCCGGTCCCCAGGACGATGCCGACCTCGGGCCGGAGCGGCGTCGCGCCCAGGATCGCGGTCTTGCGCTTCTTCGATCGCCCCGACCAGCTGCGACCCAGCGACTGGATCGGCGGTCATTCCCGCGCTTCCAACCGGCGCCAGAGTTCCTCCTCGGATAGGCCGTCTGCCTCGACCCACTTCCACCTCGAGGTGGCCCCGCCCACGATCCGGAGCGCACCGGCCGGCAGGCCGAGCCGCCGGCGAAGAAGCGCCAGCACCGCCTCGTTCGCCTCGCCGTCTTCGGGCGCGGCGTTCACTCGGACTCGGACGACACCCTCGGCTCGACTCGCCGACACCTCATCCGGGCGGCGCGGCGTGACGTGAATCTGAAACCTCACCGATCCCGGCCCAAACGGCGGGAGTTCACGCCGGTCGCTCGCCTAAAAGCGCGCTTCCGATCCGCACGATCGTGGCGCCCTCCTCGACGGCGACCTCGAAGTCGTCCGACATCCCCATCGAGAGGCCGCATTCTTCCTCCCGGGCTCCCGCCCGGAGCGCCTCATCCCGCAAGCGCGGCCAGGGCGCGGAACGACGCCCGAGCACCCGCCGCTCCCTTGGCGAGCGGGCCGATCGTCATGAACCCCGCGGGCCGAAGCGGGGGAAGCGCCCGCACCCGGCTGAACAGCGAGATGGCGGCGGAGGGTTCGACGCCGAACTTGCCGACGTCGCCCGACGTATTCACCTCGACGTAGCAAAGCGGTGCGCGCCCCAGCAGCGGTGGCCCGCTTGGCCAGTTCCCCCGCGAGGCGCTCCGAATCGACCGAGTGGATCGCCTCGAAGAGCTGGACCGCGCGCTGAGCCTTGTTGGTCTGAAGGTGCCCCACGAGATGCCAACGCGCGCCCTCCCCCACCGCGGCGATCTTCCCCTCGGCCTCCTGCACGCGGCTCTCGCCGAATTCGCCGAGTCCCAGCGCCATGGCCTCGAGCACCGATGACGGCGGGAACGCCTTTGGTCACGACGAGGAGCCTGACCGATGCGGGGGATCTGCCCGCCCGCTCGGCCGCAGCAGCGATCCGATCCCGGACGCGGCTCAGCCGCTCCAAAAGTGAATTCACGCTAGGCGTTTCGGGTGACTCCGCGATTTTTTGCGAGCCGGGCAGTATATGCCGGTCGCGCGGCGCGGGACAAGCGGATTTGGCCGAGGGTGGGCGGTTCGCCCCGCTTTACCCACCCATCAGGGGGATTTCAGGGACGCGCGTCGCGGTACTTGTCGTCGGTGAGTACCAGGATGCCGTCACAGCCCTTCTTCCGGCATGGGATCGGCTCAATGACCGCGGCCGTGTTGCCCGATCGGGACGTGAGCAGCTGGACCAAGGCTTGAACCTGCTGCGGGGTGTACATGTAGCCGCAGATGGTGCATCGATACCAGTGCTTGAGATCCATGGAGCTCTCCCTTTGCGGCGGAGAGCTTCCCCTGCTGCGGGAGGACGAAGGGGTGAAAACACAACCGTGCGTACTCCGGCGCGGGCGAACGCGCCGGGCCCCTAACCTGTTGGAGCCGTACCAACGTAACTCCCGCTCTTCCGCCGATGCAAGAGGTAACTTTCCGTGGTACCGTCCAGCACGTCCGTTCGGAGCATCGACCCTGCCACTTCTCCACGGGGGTATCCATGGTCAAGGCCCTCTTGCATTTCGCCATCATCGTCGGCACGTTTCTCGTGCTCTCCCACAACGTTCCGGGGTTCTACGTGCAGAATTGGGGCGTCGCGATCATCGCGGCCCTTCTCCTCGGCCTCATCAACGCGACGATGGGCATCGTTCTCAAGTTCCTGACCCTTCCCTTGATCCTCGTGACCTTCGGCCTCTTCTCGTTCGTGGTGAACGCGGTCATGCTGCTCCTGGTCGCGTTCATCGTTCCCGGATTCAGCATCAACGGCTTTTGGCCCGCGCTGCTCGCGGCGCTCGTCCTCGCCGCGGTGAACACGGTCTGGAACGCCGCGACGCGGGAGCGCAAGACGGAATAGCCGTTTCGCCCCGGGCTCGAGCCTGATGGAACGCCGGGAGCTCTCGAGCCGCGTTCCGCGCGACTACGCTCCCAATTCGCTCCAGAGCATCCTCACGCGCAAGCGGCGAGAGGGAGTCCGCATCCTCGACCTCACGCGGACGAACCCGACGCGCGCGGGTCTTCCTGGCCCCAGCCCGCGTCAGCTCGCGCTGCTCTCCGATCCCGGGGTCGCTTTCTACGATCCCGATCCACGGGGGAGTGTCGCGGCACGCGAGGCCATCGCCTCCTATTGCGAGTCCCGCGGCGGGGGCGTGAGATCGGGCGCGGTCGATCCATCCCGAATCGTTCTCACGGCGAGCACAAGCGAGGCCTACGCGCACCTGTTTCGACTCCTCTGCGAGCCGGGCGACGAGGTCCTTGTTCCAAGGCCGAGCTATCCGCTCCTCGAGCCACTCGCGCGGCTCGAATCGGTCCGGCTGCGAGAGTATCGACTCGCCTACGGCGATCGATGGGCCCTCGATCTCGATTCCCTGGAAGCGTTGCTCCAGCCGCGGACGAGGGCCATCGTGCTCGTCGAGCCGAACAACCCCACGGGCACCTGTCTCGCGCAGGCCGAGCGGGAGTGGGTCGAGTCGCTCTGCGAGGAGCGTCGCATCGCGATCATCGCGGACGAGGTCTTTGGAGATTTCCCGTGGACTCCCGCCCTGGTCCCGCTTCCCAGTTGGATTGGGCGGCGGCGAGCCCTGACCTTTGTCCTCAACGGGATCTCCAAGCTCTGCGGCCTTCCCCAGATGAAGGTGGGATGGATCGTGGTGGCCGGGCCGGGGGATTTGGCTCGAGAGGCGCTCTTGGGACTGGAGTGGATCGCGGACCTCTACCTGTCGGTCGGAACCCCGGCGCAGCTCGCGCTTCCACGATTTCTCGAGGAGCGGGCTCCGTACCTGGCCGCCGTTTCCGGGCGGATCGCGGCGAATCTGGCCGCGCTCGCCTCGGCCGCGCCCCGCGCGGGCTTCGCGCTCCTGGCCGCGGAGGGAGGCTGGAGCGCGGTGCTTCGCTTTTCGCCTCGAGATGCGGGAGCCGGCGCGATGAATCCGGCGGAGTGGGCTCTCGAATCGCGCGACGTGCTCCTTCACCCTGCGGAATTCTACGAGCTCCCCTGCGAGGAGGACGCCGTCGTCAGCCTCCTGACGGAGCCCGAGGTGCTGGCGGAAGCCATGAGTCGGATTCGGGATGGCTGGAGCCGGAACCCCCATGTAGACTGAAGGGTAGTTCCTTCGAGTACGCCCCCGTGCCCGAGACCTTGGAGACTCCCCGATGCGAAGCGCGCGACGCGCCCTGACTCTGCTCCCCATGTTCTTCTTCTCCTGAGCTCGAACGCGCTCCCGGCGGTCGCGCAGGAGACCCCAGCCGACTCGGAGACGACGGTCTCAGCGCCTCCCCCGCAGAGCATGCCGACCGACACCACGGTGAGCTGGACCGCGGCCGCGCCCGAAACCAGGGACCGGATGAAGAAGAGACTCGGGAAGATCGTCTTCGCCGCTCCCCGACCGCCCATGCCCTATCAGCCCGCGGAAGACGGCACGTCGGAGGGCATCTCGGAGTTCACGGGGATCGTCAAGGGCACCCCGCGCTGGGCGCCGATCGAAGCATGGTCGGAGCGCGACTTTCAGGCGGCGCCCTCCAACGTGGAGGAGGGCGAATATCGCGTCCTCGAGGTTCTGGTCGCGCTGAACGGAGTTCGCGGTCTCTCGACCGGAATCGCGTCCAAGAGCGACAAGCCGCACCTCTTCGATCTCCCGGGCGCGTTGGCGATCGAGCAATCGACGATCGGCGGGATCGACACCACCCGGACCGATCTGGCGCCCGAGGAGAAGCCGCCCCAGGAGCCGATCACGCTCCTCCGCGTGTACATCGTGGGATCCAACCTCGAGGATCAAGTCCGCCAGCGTTTCCAGAAATCGGGTGGGTTTCCGTCGTTCACTCCCGGGCAGCTACCCTCGGACCATCCTGACATGGTTCGCTCGATCGTCGTGGAGTACTACGGACCGATGAGTGACGTGGAATCGCTCGCGCGGAAGATCGACGTCCCGGGTCTGAGAAAGCTGATGGACCCCTAGTTCGAAGGCTTCGAGCGGGACCGCATAACCCTAGGTATCACAACTGCTTCGATGGACCGCTCGGCGACCCTTTCTCGGCATGGCAAAACGTGGTAGAAGATCTGGTGTTCCAGGGGGCCGCGGATCGGCCCCTGACGACAAGTCCGCGCTTTGGGCGCCGGTCACCGGGCCCCTGCTGCAGGCCGCTCACTTTGAAGGGGGAACATCGATGAAGTCACGCTGGTTCGCAATCGCACTCGGCCTCCTGTTCGCCTGTTGGGGGTCGGCCATGGCCGACGACAAGACCACGATGGATTGGTCCATGAACGCGACGATCATCGAGGCATGTTCCTGCCCGATGTTCTGCCAGTGCTATTTCAACTCCAAGCCCGCCGGCCACGCCATGGCCGGCATGGAGCACGGGGCCGAGCACTTCTGCCGCGCGAACAACGTCTACCGGGTCAACAAGGGAAGCTACGGCGGGGTGAAGCTCGACGGCGCCAAGTTCTGGCTGGCGATGGATCTCGGGGACGATTTCTCGGACGGCGAATTCGATTGGGCCATCATCACGTTCGACCCTTCGGTTCTGCCGGAGCAGCGCGAGGGGATCAAGGCCATCATCGGAAAGGTCTATCCCGTGAAATGGAAGTCGTTCACCCAGGCGAGCGACTTGCCGATCGAGTGGACCGCCACCAAGGAGAAGGCCACGGCTCGCCTGGACAACGGCAAGGCCGGCGAGGTGGTTCTGAACAAGTTCCAGGGACAGACCGCCGAGCCGGTGGTCATCCAGAACCTCAAGTATTTCGGCGCGCCGCGGAACTCGGGCTTCGTCCTCATGCCGAACGAGATCGAAACCTATCGCCTCGGCGACAAGGCATTCGAGTTCAAAGGCACCAACGGCTTCATGATCACGTTTGACATCAATTCCAAGGACATGACGGCGAAGCCCAAGGGCTGATCGTCGCAGGGGGGCAAAGCATGAACAAGATGGCGGTAACGGCCAAATGGGACCACTTCCGGACGATCCACGGGATCACGATGCGCGCGATCGCGCTGGTTCCCAAGGACAAGATCGACAGCCGGCCGGTCGCGGAGATGCGTACACCGAAAGAGCTCATCAGCCACATGTACAACTCGATGAGGGAAATTGCCGAGGGAGCCGTGAGGGGCGAGATCAAGCTCACGGAGGAGACGGACAAGGCGGCGGTCGACAAGTTGAAGACGCACGAGGACATCGTCCGCTTTGCCACCGAGTGCTGGAAGGCGTCCGACAAGGCGATCCAGTCGCTGAGCGAGGCGCAGATCACCGCCATGGTGGCGTCTCCTTGGGGCATGTCGTTCCCCGGCTGGGTTTGCGTGAGTATCGTCTACGACGAGCACATCCATCACAGGGGCCAGCTCTACACGTACCTGCGCGTGCTGGGCGTCGCGCCGCCGATGATGTGGGACTTCGAGAACAACGCGCCCGAGTACCAGCCCAAGCAGGCGCAGCAGGTCTGAACCGGACGCGGGCGTGACGACGGGCCCCGATACGGGCCTCTCGCAAGCGATGGGGCGGGCGCCTCGGGTGCCCGCCCCCTTCGCGTTTCTCTGGGCCGCGCAGTTTCTCTCGCAGTTTGGCGACTCGATCTTTCAGATCGCGTTCGTCTGGCTGATTCTCGACCTGACCGGCTCGAAGGCGGCGACCGGCGTCGCGGCCACGATCTCCTACCTGCCGGCCCTCCTCTTCGGCGTCGTGGCCGGGCTTCTGGTCGACCGGTGGAACCGCCGGCTGGTCATGGCGGGTGCCGATCTGGGCCGCGCGCTCCTCCTGGCGCTCGCGGGGGTCTCTGCTCTGGCGTGGAATTCTGACCCCGCCCCTGCTCACCGCGCTCGCGTTCGGCATGGCAACCTCAGCCGTGCTCTTCAACCCCGCGCGCGATTCGATCCTCCCCGAGATCGTGCCGGTGGAGGGCCTCACCAAGGCGAATGCGTGGGTCCAATCCTCGCAGCAGGCCGCCTTTCTCTTCGGGCCGCTCGCGGCCGGAGTGCTCATTCAGCAGGCCGGGGTCCGGCGCAACCTTTCCGGCGGCCATGATCCTCTTCGGAGGATCGCTCCTCCTTCTCCTCGGAATGCGCGGCGTGGGGCGTGGCCACCGCGCGCCGGGAGAGACGCCAGCGCTGATGGAAGACTTTCGCGGGGGCCTGCGCGCGATCGCGTCGGACGGAACGCTGGTGCTCCTCTTGATTCTGACCGCGCTCGACAACCTGTTCATCATGGGCCCGGCCATTCTCGGCAACGTCGTGATCGTCCGCGACACGCTGCGCGGGAGCGCGGCGGACTACGCGCTGGTCGAGGCGATCTACGGCGTGGGGATGATCGCGGGAAGCTTCGCCGTCGCCAGGTTTGGCCGCCGATATCGCAGCGGTTGGATCGTGGTGGTCGGGATCGCGCTCGACGGCATCACGTACGTGCCCCTGCTCTGGTGCCGCACGCTCCCGTTTCTCCTCGTGACTTCGCTCGTTCACTCGATGGTGATCCCGCTGATCACCATTCCTCGAGCCACAATTCTCCAGCGGATCGTCCCGCCCGCGCTGGTGGGCCGGGTTTTCGCGCTCCAGAACGTCGTCGTGGTCGGCGTGACCGCGCTCTCGTCGGGGCTGGCCGGGTTGATCCTCGAGAAGATCGGAGCACCGGAGCTGTTCGCGATCGGCGGAACGCTGGGGGCCCTCACGGGCGTCCTCGGAGCCCTCTCGCCCAGGCTCCGACGGCTCTAGACGTCGGCGAGGGCCGCGCGCTTCTTGACAGCGCAAGAATTTAGGATAGCCTAACTCGGTGATCCCGTCTCCCCGCCCCCTGTCGGCTTCGCTCGTGGTCGCAGGCCTGGTAGCAATTTCCCCCGCGTGGTGCGTGGCAGCCGAAGCAGATCTGGAAGACGACAAACACGGCTACCACCTCTTTCATCCAACCCCTTCGTCCCTCCTGCGGGATCTGAGCACCGACCGCCCCGACCTGACCGAGAGCCCCTACTCGGTCGACGCCGGCCACCTACAGGTAGAGCTGGAAGCCGCGAGCTACGCTCGCGACGAATCCAACGCCGGGCGGTCGACGGACGTGGGAATCCTGGGCGTCAACGCCAAGCTGGGGCTGTTGCCATCCATGGATCTCCAGGTAGGGGTCGGGATCGTCCGACATGAAGTCACGGGCGATTCCCTCGAATTCGACGAGAAGGCGTCCGGCCCGACCGATATGGCCGTCCGCCTCAAGTGGAACCTGTGGGGGAACGACGGAGGCGCGACGGCGATGGCCCTCATGCCGTTCCTCAAGCTCCCTACGGGATCCCCTGAGATCACGGACCACGCGGTGGAGGGCGGACTGATCGTGCCATTCGCGGTCTCCCTTTCCGGGGAGACCGGCCTGGGCGTGATGGTCGAGGCCGATCTGTTTCGGGACCAGGACGGCTCCAGCCTACATGGAGAGTGGCTGACAACGGCGACGCTCGGGCGGGGCCTGAATGGCCCCCTGCGAGGGTTCGTGGAGATTGCCGCGGGCTTTCGGCCCCGGTGGGAGGGGACGTGGATCGGGACGCTCGACGCCGGCCTTACGTACGGTCCCACCCCGAACGTGCAGCTCGACGCTGGCGTGCTCTTGGGCGTATCGGAGGCGGCGGACGGTGCGACATTCTTCATGGGACTCTCGTTCCGGCGTTGACGGGCGGCGCACCCGCGGCTATCCTTGCCGGGCTGATCCGCGAAGTTCACCGGGAGGGATGTGATGTCCCAGTCCCCCGTGAGGCGGCGGACGCGGGCCCCGGATAGCCCACTCATCGACGTCGACACCGATCCCGATCTGGCCCGCAGTTATTCCGACGCCTGTGCCCTGCTCGAAATCGCGCGCTCCCTGCTGGGGGCAAGCCGGCCATCCGAAATCCTGGGCCGGCTCCTCCACTCAACCCTGGGTCTGACCGGAGCCTCGCACACGGTCGGCTACGTCTACTGCCCGGCCAGCCGCAAGCTCGAGCTCGCCGTCGCGTTCGGGCTCACGCCACCGGGCAAGAGTGAGCAGATCGCGCTGTCGCGCTCGATACAAGAGTACCTCGCGGGGTCGAACGGCGGGGCGGTGCTCCCGGTCCGGCCCGAGGCGGTAAACGGATATGAGCCCCTCCCCCGCGGACCGCTCTACCGCTGGGCGGAGAGCCTCGAGGCCGCCTTCGTTCTCCCCTTGGTCGTCCGGTCCAGCCTGGTGGGCATCGCCGTGGTCGGCCCCCGGATCGGCGGCGAGCCCTATGCGGTTGAGACACTCGAGCTCCTCGTTCGCGCGGCCGGGATGGCCGCTCAGGCAATCGAGTCGGGCGCCGAGTTGACAGAACTCCCCGCGGAGCCAAGCTATCCGACGGTCCCCGAGGTGGACGCCCGCGCGCCCTCCCAGGTGACCCGGCGGCTCCGGGAGCTTCGGGCCAAATACCCGGTCACCGATCGGATCCTCGGGGAAAGCCCAGCCATGCTTCGCCTCTTGGAGGAAGCCGCGAGCGTCGCCCCCACGCGCTGCCCCGTGCTGATCCAGGGAGAGACAGGGTGCGGCAAGGAGCTCTTGGCCCGCGCGGTCCACGAGATCTCCCCGCGAAGCAAGGCGCCATTTGAGGTCGTCGATTGCGGATCGATACCCAAGGACCTGATTGAGAGCGAGCTCTTTGGCCACGAGCGGGGAGCCTTTACGGGGGCCGTGAAGGACCGCCGGGGCGTCTTCGAGATGGCTCACCGCGGGACCGTCTTTCTGGATGAGTTGGGTGAGCTCCCGCTTTCGGCCCAGACCCGGCTCCTGCGCGTCCTCCAAGAGGGATGTTTCCGGCGCGTCGGCGGCGAAGAGGCGATCCAGGTCGACGTCCGGGTCGTCGCGGCGACGAACAGGGACCTCTGGGACGAGGTCGAGCAGGGCCGCTTCCGCCGGGACCTCTATTACCGGGTCAGCGTCCTCACACTTCACGTCCCGCCGCTTCGGGAAAGGAAAGGTGACATTCCGATCCTCGCCCGCCGGTTCGCGCAGTCGGCGGCCGAGGAAATGGGAACCCCGGCGCTCAAGATCGACGCGGCACTGGAGGCGAGGCTCGTAGAGCACCACTACCCCGGGAACATCCGTGAGCTCCAGAACCTCATCACGGCGATCGCCGTGGGCGGCTCGAGCGGAGGCGTCGCCCCCGATCTGGATCGGATGCTCCGCCGCCCCGCGACCCTCGCGCCCGCGGGCGAGCCTCCCAAGCGCGGCGATCGGAGCATGGGCAACTGGGTCCTGACCCACCTCCGGCGGCACGGATTCAACGTCGCGGCTGCCGGTAGGACGCTGAAGGTGGCCCAGGCAAAGGAAGGAACGCTCGACGCGCCGGTGGCCGATCGGACCACCCTGACCTACTACCTCCAGGGTGAGTGTCTGCGGGAGTTTTGCGACGCGGAGTTCGACCTGGAGCGGGCCACCAAGTCGATCGCAGGCGGTCCCTACTTGACGGGGGTCGTGGAGCGGCGTCTCCGTTCCATCCTCAAGGTGGTCGCGTCGGCAGCCCACGCCGACGGGGGCCTGGCCCAAGCCCGAAAGCTCTGCGAGCGGCGAATGCCCAAGCTCCCCACCACCTACCAGTGTTATCTCGACCGGGCCATCGAGAGCTTTGTCGAGCGCCGTTGGAAGCTGCCGGGCTGAGCTCCGGCGCCGAATCTAGCCGTTCAAACCCAACAATTGAATCGGGGCGGGCCGGCTCTCTTCCGGCTCCGCCCCGATTTGTTGATCTCGGGACTTGGGTGAAGCTCTGCCTTACTCCGAGACACCGCCCGGAGGGCTGTAGACGTTCCGGCGAGCCATTCCACGCGGCGTGGTCGGCGAAACCTTGCGGGCACCCTTCTTCGCGGACGTCTTGCTCTTCGACTTTGCGGAGATCTTCTTCGCGGCCATGACACCCTCCCTGTTTCTTCCGGCCGGTGTCACCATGACAACCGGCTCACGGCAACTTGCTATGGCAACCGGCGTGCCGATCGCGTGATCATCCGCGCCGATCGTGGAAGCCCTTGCGCCGCAATCGCGCGGGGTGTGGCTCCCAGCGTTTCGTCGGCCAAGAGGGAATTGGAATTTCCGCATTCATGCCGACTCAAATCCAGAATTTCATACGAAGCGCGCGCCCCAGAGGGCGAAGGATGTTCCAGAGGATGGGGCTCGAGCCGGCTTCGAGCTTCGCTCGGCCCGTCATTCCGGCCAAAAGCTCCAGATCGGGATTCGGGCACTCCACGGTGACCGTAAAGGCGGCCGGCTTACCGGGCAGGGAGATCCCCTCCGGCGCCACGGACAGGATCGTTCCGCGGAATTGGCGGTTCGGATACGAAAGAACCTTCACCCTGGCGCCCTTCCCCACCCTGACGTCACCCACGTCCTCCTCCCAGATCTGCACCTCCACGTGAACCGGGTCGAGCCGGGCGACCTCACACAGGACGTCCCCGCGCTCGAGCCGCTCACCGACCTTCTCCTCGAGCCGGGGGGTCAAGATCGATCCGGTCACCGGGGCCGTCAATCTCTGGTCGCGCTCCTCCGAGCGTGCATACTCCATCCAGCCGGCCAGGTTTTGGGCTTCGAGGGACCAGCGCCGAGCTTCGACCGGATCCCGCCGCTGCGACGCCTCGGCCGCGCGCCGCTCCGCGATCGCCAAGTCAGCCTCCGCGGCGGAGAGCCGCGCACCCGATTCCATATTTCGGAGGCTCGCGACGGGGGAGCCTGCGACAAGCCGCTCCCCGCCCAGGGCATAAACTCGTTCCACGATCCCGGGAGCGAGCGCGGTGACGGGAAGGATCTCCGACGGCCGGATGACGGCGGGCCCGGCGGCGTTTCGGGGGAGCGGAAGGAAGCCCAAGAAAAGCGCCGCCGCCGCAATTCCCCCGAGGAGGAGGGCGCGCCGGCGAGGGTCCATCGCGGCCAAGCGGCGCTGGTGGGACGCGAGCGGAGCCAGAAACCCCACCATCGGCATGCGCCGGTATAGGTCGGCGTTTCGGATGGCCACGGTGACCGATCCGCTTACGATCCCGAGGAACTCCTCCGCGTTCGCGTCCCCAAAGCCGTCCGGGTCTCGCGATTCGAGCACCAGGTACCCCAGCAGCCCCTCCTCGTCCTGAAGCGGCAAGGCCAGGATCGACTGCATTTCGCCCGCCTCGAAATAGCGGGCGAATACCTCCCGGTCGGGAACGTCCGAGCCCTCCTCCGCCACGGTCGCCGCCGTCACCCGAAGCCTGCCGCGGCGGCGGAGGGCGACGCCGAGGACTTCGGCGATTCCGAGCACCTCCGCTTCGTTCGATTCCACGGCGACCTTGTCGCTGACCGCCCGGATTCGGAGCGCGCCCCCCTCCAGGAGCGCCACGATCGCGCGGTCCCGCTCCATCACGGCCTCGGTCGTGTTGGCCACCGTTTGGAGCACCCGGTTCAGGTCGAGCGTCGAGGTGATCTCGCCCGTAAACCGGGCCAGAGCCCGCAGCATCTCGATCTTCTTCTCGTTCTCCCTGCCGAGCATGCATCGGCTGACCGCGACGGAGGCGCTCGAGGCGATGTGCTCGATAAAGAGGACATCGTCGGGGCCGAAATCGCGCCCGTCGTAGCGTTGGGTGAAGGCGAGGACGCCCACGACGGTTTCCTGCGCTCGGAGCGGTGCGTAGATCTCGTAGTACGGGCGGCGCTTCTCTCCCTCGATCTCCTGCTCCCCGCACCATTCGATGTAGGACGGGTCCTTGAGAATCGTCTCGCGGGTGACCGGGCCCTCCGACCCTCCGGCCACTCCCGCGGCGGCCTGCTCCACCAAGCTCTCCTCGAGCATCTCCTTCAGGTCTTCGGGCGTGCCGTGAAGCGTCGAGAGCTGGTACTCGTTTTCCCTGGGCACGAGGAAGAGGGCCCCCTCGCGGGCTCCGAGGGCCCCGGAGGCGAGCGGAAGGAAGGCGGCGGCCATCCGGTCGATGTCATCGCTGCTGGCCAAGGCTAGCGCCACTTCCTGCAGCGCGAGGGCTCGGGTGGTGACCGCGGTGAAAACTCCGCTGGCCGTCGAGACGCGGCTGCTAATCCCCGAGTCGAATCGCTTGGCCATGGTCAGATCCAGAAATCGGCGCGGACGAAACGGGACCACGCCCGTCCGACGCGTTCGTAGAGGTTCCAGTTGCCGACCACGATGCGGGCCGTCCCGCTCTCCCCGAGCCGGACGTTCGGGGGGGCGTGGTCCAGGCTGCCCCAAACCTTGAACCGGGTTTTGACCGAGGGGGCCTCCGGCGGCAGCGCGAACACCCTCTCCACTTTCCCGGCGAGGGGCCGACCAGGATTCCCGCGCAGGCGGAGCGTGAAGCGCTGCCCCGGCTCGATGTCGCCCAGGTCGCGCTCCTTCAGGTCGCACTCCACCTCGGCGCGACCGTCGCGCGCCACGACGAGGAGGGTGTCGCCCGCCTCGAGGCGGGCGCCGACGAGGTCGGCGGTTCGCGGCGTCACCACGACGCCCCCGTCGCGCGCCGCCAGCGCGAGCCGCGCGCGGGTCGTCTGGAGCGCGGCCTCCCCCGCGAGCGAGCTGCCGCGCTCCAGCGCGGCGGTCCGGTAGAGCACGGGGTCGGAGACCTGAATCGCGCGCGCGAGATCGATCGAGCTCCGGGCCGACCGGGACTGAGCCCCCTGCCACGCGGCGAGCAGGCTGTCGTTCTCGAGAATCGCGACCACCCGCCCCGGGAGGATCCGCTCCCCTTGCCGGACGAGAACCGCCGCGACCCGCCCCGGCTCCTCAGCCCGAATCGCCTCGCGCTCCGCGCTGACGTACCGGGCGTGGGTGTCGATGGTGCCGGGCGTCCGAATGAGCTGGCCCGCGATGATCAGCGCGATGGCCGCGGCGGCCCACGGAAGCATGGCGCGCGTGGGCTTCCGGACACTCCTGGCCGCCTGGCCGAGGGCGCGCCCGACCGGCTTTCGGACGAAGAGCCCGAGCATGCCGGCGAACATGAGAAATCCGAACTCCGACCAGGCGCCGACGAGCGTCACCCTCAGCCATTCGAAGAAGCAGACGATCACCGTATAGGAATAGGCCAGCGTCAGCATGCCGTAGATGAGGTACGCGCGCCGGCGGCGCTTGCCCAGGACCCGCTCGGCGGCCTCCACCGAGCGTCGGAACGGCCGTTGGACCAGGTCGCGGACATAGCGGAGCGATTTCTCGCGGAGGTCGGCGATCTGGAGTATGTCGCTCAGGACGAAGTAGCCATCGAGCTTGAGGAGCGGGTTCAGGTTCATCACGACGCCCATGAGCAAACCCATCATCATCACGCGGTACGACAGGTCGTTGATGGCCAGCTCGGGCGGCGTGATCCACCAGAAAAACGCGGCCACGATCGTGATGTAGGATTCGAAGTAGATCCCGGCCATGGCGACCCAGATTCGACGCCAGCGGTTCTCGAACAGCATCGAGTGAGAGACGTCGACAAAGAAGCAGGGCGCGAAGTACATCAGCATCACTCCCATGCGATGCACCTCGCCCCCGAAGTGCTTGCAGGCATAGGCGTGCCCAAATTCGTGAACGGCGCCGACAACCGTGAGGATCAGAATCAGAAAGAGAATGCCTTGAAACGCGTTCGATCCCTCCGAAACCCCGAGGAGAGCGTTGGGGCTGAAGGTCACACGATCTCGGTTCACGAAGACAAGCCAGAGGCACCAGAGGAGCCCGAGGGCCACCGCCGCGGCGAGCCCGGGGTGAAAGAGCCATCGCACGCGGTGGACCGTGCGGTCGAGGAGCGCGTTCGGGTCATAGACGCCGATCTGCCACAGAAGCATGTTCCGGAAGAACTCGGCGATGCGGGGGCGCTGCGCTCGCGCCCGCTCGATCAGGAGGAGGTTTTTGGAGTAGGGATCCTCGAGGAGACCGATCGCGTCCAGGTCCTGGACGGCTTCCTCCACCACCGGAAGCGACAGGTCGTTGTGGGGCATCGCCTCCTGGCAGAGGCGGGACACCTCGGACAGCGGTCGCTTGCCGTCGAGATGGGTCGCCACGAGATGCGTATAGGGGTCAATGCGGTAGTACTTGTCCCGCGCCGAGTCGCAGACCGTATAGGCCACGTCGTCGCCTTCGGCCACCTTACGGATGACCAGCCCTTCACGGAGCTTGGGATTTTGATTCACCGGGAATCAACGACCTCCACGACGGAGCCGTCGCGGAGCGCCCGATCGGTGCCGACGACGACGTTGCACCCGTTGGGCAGCCCCGATTCGATGAGGATGCCGTCCTGGCGGATCGCGCCGAGCCTCACCGCGCACCGGTAGACGTGGTCCGCGTCGCAGCGCCAGACCCAGGTGGACTCCCCCACCGCCTGGACGATGGTCGCGTTGGGGACCAGGTAGCCCCCGTCGCCTTGGCGCGCGGGCAGAACGAAGCGCGCCTCGGTGCCGGCCTCGAACCGGGTCGATCCGCGCCGAAACGTCGCCACCACCTTGAAGGTCCCGCTCGCCGGATCGGTCAACGGATCGACACGGCTCACGACGGCGTGAATGGGAGCGCCGCCGCGGGCCGGCTCGATCCGCACGGGAGTACCGACGCCCACCGTTCCGCGGAACTCGGCCGGAAGGTAGGCCGACGCCCGCAGACGGTCGGGATCGGTGACGCGGAGGAGCGCCTGCCCCACCACCACGCGATGGAGCGGCTCCACCCGGATCATCCAGACGAGCCCGTCGATCGGGGCGCGGACGGCGCAGCGCGAAAGCGCGACCCGGGAGAGCCCGACGGCGGCCTCAGCACGCCCCACCTGGAGCCGGGCCTGATCGACCTCGGTCGCGCTCACGTGAGCTTGCGCCACCAGGGCCTCCGCCCGCGAGAGCTGCGAGGCGGCCCACGCTTGTTCGGCCTCGTCCCGCTGGAGCGCCAGCCGCTCGTCCCGGTCGTCGATAATGAGAAGCGTATCCCCCGCCGAGACGTGCGTGCCCTCTCGCACCCGGAGCGAGAACACTTCACCGTCGGTCTCCGCGACCAGCTCAGCCTCCCGCTCCGCCTCGAGGTAGGTGGCGAAGGAAGCCGCGGCGTCCGATGTGGGGCGTGCGGGCGCGACCTTGACGCGCGGGGAGGAGCTTCGAAGCGTGGCGGCGTCGGTCTGAGAGGCCGGATCGGGCGGACGGCCCGAGCAGCCGAAGACCGCGATGGAGACCGCGAGGGGCAGCGACATCCCGAGACGGACCAGTCCCCGGCAGCGCGACGCGGCTCCGCGCGCGCTCAAAGCGCCGCCTCCGTCGGGACGACCGCACGCGTTCGTCCCGAGTCCACGTCGCACGTTCCCACGCCGAGGGGGATGAGATAGGCGAGCGCCTCCTCCCTCCGCCCCAGCCGCATCAGCGTATCGAGGAGGTTCCCGATCGCGGCCTTCCACTCCGGATGGTGGACAAAGGAGCGGCGGTCCTCCTCGTTCAAGGTGGCGATGATCTCCTTCATTTGATCGGCGGCATGCGCGAACTCGCCCGCGGCCCCGCCCAGATCGCCCGCGCCCCAGAGGATCTCGCCGAGCAGCCCATGGATTCGCGCGGCCAGCGGCCGGAATCCACCGTCTTCCGCGCGGGGCAAAATATCGCGGAGCTCGCGGGCCGCGCCCTCCAGATCTCCTTCCCGCCAGGTCGCGCGGGCGGTGCTGAACCCCGCGAGCAGCTCATAGAAGAGCATCCGCGACCAGCGCGCAACGTCCCGGGCCTGTCTCGCGAGCTGCCTCGCGGGACCGAACTCCCCCGACGCATACGAGACCAGCGCGCCGGCCAGGAGCGCCCGCACGAGATTCTCGGCGTGCCCGGTCGGCTCGGCGAGGCTCAACGCTCGGTCGGCCTCGATACGGGCCGCGGCGACGTCGCCCCGCTCGGCCAGGAGCTCCGCGCGGATGGCGTGGATCAAGGAGATGTTCGCCGTAGCCTCCAGGCTCTCCGCCAGCTCGCGGGCCCGAGCCAGGTCATCCTCCGCGCGATTCAACTGGTCGAGGCTCAAATGAAGCTCGGCCAGATTGATGTGGAGCACCGTGAGGTGCTGCTTCGAGCCGATCGACGCCGAGACCTCCAGCGCGTCCTGATAGTGGCGGTGCGCGCTCGCGTAATGCCCGCGTTCGAAGTGGAGAGAGCCCAGATTGTTGAGACACCGGCAGAGATCCTCGTTGTTCCCCAGCTCGCGGCAGAGGGAGAGCGATGCCTCCCAGTGGCGTTGCGCCCCGTTGTGGTCGCCCCGGCCGTGGTGGACGTTGCCCAGCTGGCGGAGCGTCACCGCCTCGCCCCGGCGGTCGCCGGTCTTCCGGAAGAGCCCCAGGGCCTCCTCGAGGTAGGAGGACGCTTCGGTCAGCTCCCCCAGCCTCCAGTGTGTGATGCCCAGATTCTTGTAGGTCTGGGCGAGTTCCTCGGGTTCGCGCGCCTCCTGACGGATGGTCAGCGCGGCGCGGTGACAGGCGAGCGCCTCCTCGAGGTCGCCCCGCTCGTAGTGGATACCGGCGAGGTTGTTGAGCGACGCCGCCTTGATGCGGGCCGCTCCCACGCGCCCGGCGATCTGGATCGCGTCATCGATGTACTGCTTGGACCGCTCGAGATCGCCGCGGAAGAAGTGGAGTTTCCCCAATTCCCTGCAGGCGGTCGCGAGAGCCTCGGAGTCACCCCGGGCGCGCTCGTCCGCCTCGACCTGGGTGTAGTGGGTGATCGCCTTGTCATAGGACTCCCGGGACTCCACCGATCGGCCGAGCAGGTACTGGACGCGGCCCACCGCGCGCGTCAGCTCGGCTTCGCGTCGGGCCTGACCCGTCGCGCGGTCGAGCTGAAGCGCCATCTCGTAGCTCGCGAGGGCCTCGCGGTAGTGCCCGCTCGCGTACTCCTCGTCGCCGCGGCGCTCGCGGATCTCGGCGAGCCTCCGGACCTGCTCGACGGGAGGCCGCTGCGGATAGAGCGCGTGGAGCATCTGCTCCGCCTGCTCCAGGTAGTGGATCGCGTCGCTGTGAGCGAAAAGCCGGGAAGCCGCGCCGGCGGCGCGCGAGAGGTAGGGGATCGCGTCCTCCCGTAGCCCCGCCGCGAGGAGATTGTGCGCGATGATGCCCGCGAACTCCTCCGCCTCACCGAAGCTCTCACGGAGGAACTGACCCACGACGGTGTGGTACTCGATCCGCAGCTCCGGAGGGATGCTTTCGTAGAGGATTTCGCGGATTTTGGAATGGTCGAAGTGGTAGTGGGGTCCCGCGGCGTGAATCAGATGGTGGACCTGCTCCAGGAACTGGAGTGTCTTTAGGAGTGCCATCCGCTCGATTCGGAGTCCGCGCAGGATGGTGCCCGAGTGGAACACGTCCCCCTCGACCGCCCCCAACTCCAAGATCTCCCGCTCGCGCGGCCCGAGACGGCCCAGTCTCCGCATCACCACGTCGAAGACCTTCTCTGGGATCGAGATCCTGTCCACCGTCGTGAGGAGGGACCATTTTCCGTCGCGGTTTTCCAAGACCCGCTCGCTGGTCAGCAACTTCAAGATCTCGACCATGAAGAAGGGATTTCCCTCGGACTCGCGAAAGAGGAGCGCCGGGAAATCGTCCCCCCAGGTGTGCGCGGGATAGAGTCGGGAGAGGATCTCCTTCACGTCCTCCCGCCTGAGCCGCGGGAGTTCCATCCGTTCAAAGCGCTCCTCCCGGCTCAGAAGCTGGAGGAGACCCGGAAGCGGGTGCGGCCTCCCCCCGGCCTCGCCCGTGACCTCCTCTTGGCGGTACGTCCCGATGAGGAGAAGCCGGCGCCGGGTGACCCGGCGGGCGAGGTAGTGGAAGAGTCGGAGCGATGCCTCGTCGGCCCATTGCAGATCCTCGATCACCAGGACCAGCGGCCGCTCGTCCGCGATGAACGCGACCAGCTGGTCGAGCACTTCCCAAAGCTCTTCTTCGCTGGTGGGTCCGTTGGAGGCGAAGGTGAACCGGAGGAACCGGTTCAGCACGGGGAGCGATCCGCCCAGTCGCGGGGCGCGGTCGAAGAGAAATGTCTGCAGGGCGGCCGCGGTCGAAACGCCGCGCAGCGAAAAGTAATGACGGAATGCCTCGGCGAACGGGTAGTAGGAGCTGGTGCTCCCCCCGAAGAGGCACGCCGAGAGGATGACCCGCGCCCCCTCCTTGCGACAGGATTGGTGCACCTCTTGGAGCAGGCGCGTCTTCCCGACGCCGGCCTCTCCCGCGATGCAGAGCGCCATCCCCTCTCCCGAGCGGGCCTCGCGCAGACGACCCCGAATCCGGTCGATCATCGGGTCTCGGCCGACGAGCGGGGCCAAGAAGCGCTCCCGGCGGACGGTGTAGACATCCTGCGTGGCGATCAGGTCGATCTCTTCGTGGATCCCCGCGCGGCGCCGACGGTCGTGCTCGCGAAACCGCATGAGATCCTCGGCCATCTCTTCGGCGCTTTGGTAGCGCGAGGCCGGGCTCTTCATCATCGCCTTGAAGACGATGTGCTCCAGCTCGGCGGGAACTTCCGGCGCCAGCTCCCGGATGGTGATGGGATCCTCGTGGAGGATGGCGTGGGCCACGGCGACATGCTGGTCACCGGTGAACGGGAGCCGCCCCGACAGCAATTCGTACATGACGACGCCCAAGGAGTAGAGGTCGCTCTTGCCGTCGACCTCCTCGCCAACCACCTGTTGCGGCGACATGTAGGAGACGGTGCCGACGATCGTGCCTTCGCGGGTGATCGTGCTCCCGCCCAGGATCTTCGCGAGCCCAAAGTCGAGCACCTTGATCCGGCCGTCGGGAGTGCGGCGTACGTTCTGGCTCTTGATGTCGCGATGGATGATCCCCTTCTCGTGGGCCTCGCGAAGGGCTGCGAGAATTTCCAGGGCGGCGTCGAGCACTTCGACCCACGGCAAAGGCCCGTTCGCGAGGAGCTCCGAGAGCGTGACCCCGGGGACGTATTCCATCGCCAGGAAGAGGTCGTCCCCGTCGGTGCCAACCTCGTAGAGCGTGGCGGCGTTGGGATGTCCCAGGGTCGCGGCGGCGCGGCCTTCGTTGAGGAAGCGCTTTCGCGCCTCGGCGTCGCGGGAGAGCTCCGGGTTGAGGAATTTGAGAGCGACCCGGCGGCGAAGAATCTGGTCCTCGGCCAGATAGACCACGCCCATCCCGCCCTGGCCGAGCGTGGACTCGATCTTATAATGGGAGATCTGGGCGGGGTCCGCGGCCATTGTGCTTCGACCTCAGAAGGGTGTGTAATCCCGCGAAAGCGAATACCATCTCAGCTTATCACTATACTCCATTTGAGTCTGCAATCCCACGCGCAATCGGTTGAATTCTGGCCGGGCGTGTGGTATCATGCGCCCTTCGCTCGGGGGGAGTCGCCATCAGAACCGCGCCCGCGTTCGCTGTCCTTGCCGTTCTCACCGCCATCGCGCTCCCAGACGCGAGCGCCCGCGCCGGATTTCGCGGCGCGTTCGATCCAATCACCGTCGACAGCAACGTCTGGAACCGATATCAGCAGCCCGCATTCCGCCCGGTCCCGGAGGAAGACGGCATCGAGCTCTATTTCTCGTTTTCGACGAGAAGCGCGGTCGTCGGCCGCGAGGGGGCGCGCGAAATCTGGCTCCATCGGAACATTTCCCGCGCGGGCAGCGTGCTCGGCGACTTCGAGGAGGCCCGGCAGCCGCTCCTGCGCGATCCCACCGCGCACATCTCGTATCTCGACCCGGCGTGGAGCCCCGACGGGCGATTTCTCGCGTACGTCCAGACCGACGGCATCGGAACCTCCTTCGCGATCTACGTTCAGGAATTCGAGATCTCGGACGACATTTTCGAGGCGGTGACGCCCGTGGGCGACCCCATCCTCGTGGTCCCCAGCAGAGCGGGCTCGGAGCGCCACCCCGATTGGAGCCCCGACGGGAATTCGCTGACGTTTGATTCGACGCGCTCCGGCTTCTCCTTCGACATCTATACCGTGTCCGTATTCCCAGCGGTCGGAGACCCCGTCCGACGGACGTTCGACGACGCGCAAGCGGAGCAATTTCCCGCCTGGGGCCCCGACGGGAATCGAATCGCGTATCAGACGAACTACCTCGGCCCCGACGTCATTGCCATCGTCGATATCAGCACCCCCTCGCCCCATCGCTGGGCGTTGGCCGAGCTCAGCCCGCGCCGGCGTCTACCATGCCAGTCCGTCTTGGTCGAGCGACGGCCGGTCGATCTACTACCATGCCCCCAAGAACGAGAACTCCCTCCAGCTTCCAGACATTTGGAAGCTCGATCTTGGGGTCCGGGGCCAAGTGCGCGATCTCGATTGACCGAATGGATGACTCCGAGCCGGACGTATCGCGCCACATGCAACGGACCCCGGACGGAATTGAATTCAATTACTTCCTCTTCACCTCCATGGCCGGCGCCCCGGCATATCAGGGCCCCAACACATGGCGGGCCGAGATGATCTTCAATTGTCTCCTGCCCCTCAAGATGGGGGTGAAGCTCAAGCCCGATCCGTTCCGGCTCGGCGGCCCGGAAGAGACGGTCACCACGACCTTGAGCTTCCCGCCCGAGACGAACGCCGCGGGCTATCAGTGCTCCTCCACGGACGGACCGCGCGAAGGCGTGAGAATGCGCGCCACCCTGGTTCCGAGCCCGACGATGGAAGGGCTTCTGCCCCTCACCACCGAGGAATCGGGGGGCGTCATCCCCGTTTTCACCGACCGCGTCCAGGCGGGCACCCGCCTGATCGACGTTTCGTGGGATCGCGCCGAGTTCGAGGACCTCATCCGCGCGCGGGGCATCTACGGCGACCACGTCCCGGTCCCGGTGGAAGCGTATTCGAACGGTGTCGGCCGGACGTTCCGGGGCATCGCCTACATCAAGGTGATCCCCGAGGAGGCCATTGCGACACAGGCGGTGGCCCTCCAGCAAAACGCCCCCAACCCCTTCAATCCCGAGACCACGATCCGCTTCACGACCGGGAGCGAAGGTGTGGTGACCGTCCGGATTTTCAACGTGCGGGGACAGATGGTTCGAGTCCTCGCCAAGCAGTGGTACCCACAGGGCTCCCACGCGGTCGCGTGGGACGGGAAGGACGGGCGCTCGCACGACGTCCCGTCGGGGATTTACTACGCGCAGGCTTCCAACGCGTCCGGCACGCAAGACCGCATCAAGATGACGCTGCTGCGGTAGACCCCGGACTCCCGCCGCGGCGGGCGCGTTGATCGCGGGCCCCCGATCAACGCACGATCATCAGCTTCTTCGCCGACACTTCCCCATTCGGGTACGTAATCCGGTAGAAGTAGACTCCGCTCGCCACCCGCATCCCGCCGTCGTTCTTTCCGTTCCAGTGCACGACGTGATTCCCGGCGGGCTCCGTTCGGTCCACCAGCGTTCGAACGCTCCGCCCCGCGATGTTGAAGACCCGGATTGCGACCCGGCCCGACGTCGCGAGGCTGTACGGAATCGTCGTTTCCGGGTTGAAGGGGTTGGGCCGATTTTGGAGCAGGGCGTTGGTGTAGCCCACGGGAGGCGGAGTCGGCTCCTCCACGGCGGTCGCGAGCGCCCCGGCCTGGATCGGGTAGAGCGGTCCCCACACGCCGGTGTCGAACCCGGCCGACTGGGTCGCCCACTCGGCCGCCATCAGGGCGAGGGTCGTGCCGGGGCTTGGACAGGGCCAGCACTTCCCTGTGTCGGCCGAGGCACCGGTTCTCGCGCCGCGGCAGCTCGTGAGGAATTTGTAGAGCACCCGCATCCGGTTCTCGACGCCCGAGTGGGCGTAATTGGCGTTGGTCGGACCATAGGCCGGGTTGCGGATGAATTGGATCGAGAAGCCGTACGCCAGGGCCTTGTTCCGGTCCTTGTCGGCAACCCCATCGCGCTCGCTCATCCGCGCCACGCCGGCGACCTGCGAGTTCGGATAGAAGACAGCCGCCACAGCGTCCGGCGACCCGACCGTCGTGAGCGCGTCGAACCGATTCGGATCCGGGCAGGAGCCGTCCACCGGATACGTGAACGTGTTGGGTGCCGCGAGGGCCGGCCCGGCGCCAGCCGCCGCAAAGCGGTCGTCGATCGTGGGGATCGGCGAGCTGAGGGTGCCCGACCAGGCGTTCGTGCCGCTGCTCACGCCGAACACGTCCTGCGCGAGGCTGACCTGATTCGTGATGGGGACGCCCGTGGTATTGAGGAGCGCGTTCATGACGTCGTCGCCGCTGACGAAGAAGCAGCGGTCACCCTGATTCGAGCCCGTGTCCCTGGCCCACCACTGCTGGGCCAGAATGGCGTCCTGCTCTTCGAACGGACTCACCGTGCGCACGTGATTCGACTGGATCATGATCCGGTACCAGACAGCCAGCGAGTCGGCGATCGGGTACTCCGTGTAGTTCGGGAAAAAGTTCGACAAATATGTCGCGCGCGTGCCCGGAAGCTCGTGGCCGCCGATGTTGGACGCCGTTCCATACCCCTGCAGGTACCGGTAGCGGTCGGCCCGTACCCCCAGGCCGCGCAGCGCCTGCGTCACCGGATCGTAGCCAAAGGCCCACGCCGTGTAGGCGCCGTCCAGGTCCAGAATCGGCGTGTTGGTCCGGCCCGCCAAGAGCGAGCCGCCGGGACCCGGCGGATAGACGCTCGGCAGTACGCGCCACTCGATGATGTCCGGGGCCTTGATCGAGCTGCCGGGCAGCGCGGGCAGATCCTCCACCTCGCGCGCGAGCGCATCCGACGAGAAGATGTACGCGACGCCCCCATTGATATCGACGCCTTTGAAGTAGTATTGCATCCGAGTGCCCCTCGGGAGGAACGCGAGGAGGGAGTAGGCGCCCACTCCGTTGATGGTGAATCCGCCCGGGAGCGAAGCGCCGGCGAGCACCTTGTCGGCCGGCGGCCAGTTGATCGAGTATTCGGAGTCGATGATGACCGTGTCGGGTCCGGAGATCGAAACGTTTGGATAGATCTGGCACGAATCGAACGCGCTCCAGGCCTTCGTGGCTGGGTCGAACAAACGGTAGATCATCCGCGGGGAGTCGAACGCGGCGTTGAACGAGCCGTTGTGGCGCGCCTGATAGTTCTCGCCGTTATCGACCGTCCCGTCCTTTCCGTCCTTCCAGTTCACGCCCATGCCGTTCCTGGCCAGGCCGCTGACGATGGCGAGGGTGATCGAGTCGCCCAATGGCGAGTTCCAGTTGTCGTTGACGGCGATATTGTGATCGGCCGGATTGCCGAGGCCCGAGCCACGGTTCCCCGGCCAGCACTGATTGACCTTGGACCCGCAGTTGGCCGGCGCGCCCGGCACGGTCGAGCCGATGACCCCGTCGACGAACGTCGTCTGGGCCAGCGAGTTGAACAGAATTCCAAAATAGGGGCCAGGGACCCCGGTCGTCACCTCGAGGCGAAGGTCGTCGTAGAGGAGGGGGTTCGCCTGCGAGGTGGAGCAGTTTGACTGGTCGGCGGCGAACACGGGGATGCACTTCAGATTCAATCGCACCTGCACCGAGTCCGCCTGCACCGCCTGCGGGAGCTCGTAGGACTTGGTCCCCCACGCTTGATTCGCCCCGCTGCTGACCCCGCCGCCCGCCGACGCGTTGGTCCAGCGCGACCAGTCGCCGCCCTTGTAGAACCGATACTCCGCGTACTGTGCATATCCCGCGTACTGGGGTAAATCAAGGTACTCTCCCCACTGCAATCGAATCGATGCGATGCCTGTCGGCACGGGGAAGGCACAGCCGACGATGGAATTGAACTGCCCATTGATCGCGAGGTTGGTGCTCGGATCGCCGCCTTCGAAGAAGAGGTCGGTGGAGAGCGCCTTCTGAGGCGAGCAGGGATCCGCGGTCACGTTCTCGTTCCCGGGAGCGAGCTGCCAGAGCCCGCCGATGCCGGCGGGAACGCGGCCGGCAACGTAGCCCGCCGTCCCGTAGGTCCCCACGATGACGATCCCCCCGAACGGATCGGACGTTCCCACCTCAGCTTGATCCGTGTAGATCGAGCCATTGTCGCTGGTCGCGAGGTCATCGATGATCTGTCCATTGCTCTCCGGCCAGCGTCCATCCTCGGGCGAGAACCGGTCGTCCGAGGTGAACACGAAGTAGAGGGCCCGATGATCGCTATCGATCGTGATGTCGTAGGCTTGCGCCGTCGGGAATCCGGACGCGGCGCCCACGACGATCGAGTTGGACAACAGTCCCGTGTGGTTCTGCGTGCGCGCCTGCGCGCTTTGGATGTTCCCCGTGAAGGTGACGATGTTGTCTGAATCTCCGTAGGGCCCGGCGGTCGCGTTGCCGAATGGAGGCAGAACATCGCGCATGAGATCTCGACGATTCTGGAGGGGATCGGCGTGATCCGTCTGGCCTAGGCCTCCGCCACCGATGATGGCGTTGTAGTCGTAGTTCTGCTCGCAGCCGAGCCTTCCAGTGAAGGTGAGGTGGTACGTGCCCCCGTGCGCACCGGTATCGATGTAGAGGATCTGGAAGGTGTTGTTCGGATAGCCGACCTTGACGACCCAGCTGGGGTCGAACTTCCCGCACCAGAGGCTATTCGAGCCGTTGATGATGGCCGGGCGCTGGGAGGCGGGCACGCCGACGTTGACGACGTGCCATAGCCTCCCGGAAAGCGACCCGTCGTCGCGAGTGTACGCAATGGTGTTGTTGTTGCCCGCGATGTCCGGCTGGTTGTCGGTATAGCCCGAGGAGTTGGCAAAGCCGCCGGTCGGCTGGAGGCTATCGGCGACCGGGCTCGACTTGGCCGACCAGGTGCCGAGGGCACGCTGGACGCATGCACCCGGATAGAGGTACCAGGTCGTGGTCACGGAAGTTTGGCGCGTGAGCGTGCCGGCCCACCAAAGCTGGCCGCGATATTGCTTCGGCAATCCATCGGGATAGCCGCCGTTTGTCGTAGGTGGGCGCGCCTGTGTAGACGAGGGGATTACGAGGAGGGCCAACAGCAGCAGTACGACGAGGGAGCGCTCACGATAACGCACCGTACCCCCAGTTCAACGCGCCCCGCGAATCGAATTTACCGCGGCACTATATCACGCACTCGGCATACTGTCAATGAGTTCCGGCCGATCCCGCGTGCGCGGACGCCCTCACTGCGAGCGGCCGTCGCCCATCGCGAGCGCGATCGCGCGCTCCAATCCGGTCCCTCGCCCCGTCTCGAACGACGCGGCGGTCGCGGCGCTTCCCAACCTCTCCTTCGCTCCGGCCAGGCATCGCTCCAGGCTCGCCCGATCGGGAGGGGTGGGAGGCGCTCCGAGCGCATCCCGAAGCGCGGCTGCCGCGCCCGCGAGAACGAACGCGTGCTTATCTTCCCGTTCGGCGGCGGCCAGCGCCGCAAAGTACTCCAGCGTTTCCACCACCCCCACGCGATCGCCGAGCGACTGGAAGGTGGTCATGCTCTCGGCGAGAAGGTCGCGCGCCCGCGCATGATCCCCCAGCCAGATGGCCGCGCGGCCAATCTCGTGGAGCGAGTAGGCGATCCCCCAGCGGTCACCGAGCCGCTGGTGAATCGCGAGAGCCTCCTCGTGATGGCTTCGCGCGACGGCGTAGTCGTCGTGGTCGGAAGCCACGCTTCCCAGCGCGTTCCGGTCGAGCGCTTCCCATCCCTCGTTTCCAAGCTCCTGGTTGATCCCGAGCGCCTGGGCGTAGAGCGACCGCGCGTCGTCATAGTCTCCGAGCGCCTGGGACACGACCCCCAGGTTGTGGAGCGCGCTGGCCATTCCTCGCTTGTCGCCGGCGGCGCGGAGGATGGCCAGGCTCCCTTCGTAATATTCGCGCGCTTCGCCCAGCCTTCCCTGATCGATGGCGACCGTTCCCAGCTCGATCAGGATCGCCTGCGTGACCTCTTTGTTTCCGGAGAGCTGTCCCATCGCGAGGCCCTCCTCGAGGAGGACCCTCGATCGCTCGTAGTCGCTCTGGCTCCGGGCGAGCGCGCCCGCTCCGAGCAGCGCCTTGGCGCGTGCGCGCCGCTCTCCCGGCCCCGTCCCCTCGCCCGAGAGGGCGGCCTCGAGCCGTCGTCGTCCCTCGCCAAAGTGGCTGTGGATTCGCCAGAACCGCCAGAGCGATCCGGCCAGACGGAGCGCCTCCTCCACGTGGGCCGACCGGACCGCCCACTCGGCCGATTGGCGCAGGTTGTCGTGCTCCTGTTCGAGCCGGGCGAGCCACCCCGATTGGTCGCTGCCGCTCAGCTCGGGCTCCGCCTCCTCGGCGAGCGCCAGGTAGAACCGGGCGTGGCGTTCGAGACAGCTCGGCCTCTTGCCCGAGCGCTCCAGCACTTCCCGGCCGTACGCTCGAAGCGTTTCCAGCAGCCGATATCGCGCCGCGCCCTCCACGCCTTCTTCGGGCAGAACCAGCGATTTGTCGACGAGGTGCGCGAGGAGATCGAGGATCTCCTCTTCGGCCAGCCCGTCTCCCGCGCAAACGGTCTCCACCGCTTCGAGCGCCGCGCCGCCGGCAAAGACGCTCAAGCGATTGAACAGCGCGCGCTCCTGCTCCTCCAGCAGGTCGTAGCTCCAGTCGACCGTCGCCCGGAGCGTCTGCTGGTGCATCAACGCCGTCGGGCTCCCCGACGTCAGCAGGCGGAATCGATCTTCGAGTCGGGTCAGGATCTGGCCGACGGGGAGCACCTTGACCCGGGCCGCCGCCAGCTCGATCGCGAGCGGGATTCCATCGAGGCGCGAGCATATCTGCGCGACGGTCTCCGCGTTCTGATCCGTCAGCGAGAAAGTGGGCGCGACGGTGGCGGCGCGCACCGCAAAGAGCCGGACCGACTCGAACTGGCCGATCTCGCGCCTTGTGAGCCGGCCCGGACCGCGCATATCCGGAACGTGAAGGGGTGGCACGCGCCAGAGCACCTCGCCCGGGACCCCGAGCGCCTCCCGGCTCGTGGCCAGAATGCGCGCTCCGGTCGTGCCCTCGATCAGTTGCTTGGCAAGCGCGCCGCACGCCGTGGCCAAGTGCTCGCAATTGTCGAGAAGGATCAGGAGCGTGCGGGAGCCCAACGCCTCCTGGAGGGTCTCGATCAGCGGGCGGCCCGGCTCCTCGCGCACGCCGAGCGCGGCGGCCACGCGCTGCGGGACGAGACCAGGATCGGAGAGGGGTGCCAGCTCCGCGATCCACGCGCCGTCCGGGAAACTCTCGAGAACATTTCGCGCGACCTGTACCGAGAGGCGCGACTTGCCGCACCCGCCCGCGCCGGTGAGCGTGACCAGGCGCGAGGTTCCCAGCAGGCGGGCGATGTCCTCCATCTCATCGCGCCGGCCCACGAAGCTCGTCAGCGCCACGGGAAGGTTGTTGGGAAGGCTGGACGTGGGGCCGGAAGCTCCCGCCCTGGCCACGCCGTCTCCCGAGAAGAGGCCGTCCTCCTGGCCCAGGGCGCGGAGCGCGGCCGCCAGCTCCGCGGCGCTCGAATAGCGGCGGGCCTTGTCCTTGGCCATCGCGCGCAAGAGCACGTGGTCCAGCTCGCGCGGGAGGCCGGGGCGCGCGCGCGACGGCGCGGGCGGCTCGACGAGGGCGATCTCGTGGAGCACCGAGAGCATCGTCGGGCCCTCGAACGGCAGCCGCCCCGTCGCCGCCTCGTAGAGGACGATCCCGAGCGAGAAGAGATCGGTGCGCGCGTCGAGCGGCTCTCCGCGAGCCTGCTCGGGCGACATATAGGCGGCGGTGCCAACCAGGGAGCCCGGGGCGGTGAGCCCCTCGGTGACGGTACGGTCCGCGCCCCCGCGCTCCGCCGGAAGACGCTTGGCGAGGCCGAAGTCGACGACCTTGACGTGCCCCTCCAGCGGTGAGCAGGATGTTGGTCGACTTGACGTCGCGGTGGATCAGCCCGATCCGGTGAGCCGACTCCAGCGCGTCGGCGACCTCGGCGCCGATTTCGACGAGCTCGACAAGCTCGAGCGGCTTTCGACGCAGCCGCGAGTGCAGCGTCTCGCCCTCGACGTACTCCATGACGAGAAACGGCGTCGAGTCGGTCTCCTCGATCGCGTATATCGTGACGATATGAGGATGGTTGAGCGCGGAGGCGAGCTTGGCCTCGCGCACGAGACGTTCGACCGCCGTCGGATCGCCGGCCGCCCAGGCGGGCAGGAACTTGATGGCGACGGGCCGCTCGAGCCTTAGGTCGTCGGCCCGGTAGACCTCGCCCATGCCACCGGCACCGATCTTCTCGACGATGCGGTAATGGCCAATGCGGGTGCCGGCTTCCATCTGCTCCACGATCTGAACGCCCCCCTGTGGAGATGCCGGAAACTCTCAGTCCGCGCCGCCCCGCCCCTTCCATACATGATAGATCGGAAATCCGAGGGCCGCGACTAGGACGCCGGCCATGGCGCGCCATTGGCTTGTCGCAAGGTCGCTTGCGATGAGCGCGATGGTGACCAGGATGAAGAGGAACGGGGTGACCGGAAAGAGAGGAGTGCGGTAGCCCCCGACGGTCGACGCGCGGCGCCGCACCGCAAAGATCGCCGCGATCGTGAGGCCGTAGAAGAGCCAGGAAGTGGTGACGAACCATCCCGAGACATCCTCGAATCCCCTCGAGGCGGCCGCGAGCCAGAGACAGGAGAGCGCGCACTGGAGCCAGAGCGCGAAATCCGGGGTCCCACGGCGCGCATGCACGTGCGCCGCGCGGCGCCAGAAGAGCCCGTCGGCGGCCATGGCCAGCGTGACGCGCGGGCCGGTGAGGACCGACGCGCTGATCGTTCCGAACGTCGAGACCGCGACGAGCACGGCGAGCGCCCGGCCCCCCCAGTCGCCGAGGATCCGGCGCATCGTCTCGCTCGCCACGGCCTCGTAGGTGGCCACCTCGCTCGGCGAGAGGACCGCGAAGTAGGCAAGATTGGTGACGACGTAGACCGCGATGACGATCGCGGTTCCTCCGAGGATCGCGATCGGCAGGGTCCGGCCGGGATTGACGATCTCGCCGGCCACGTAGGTGGAATCGGTCCAGCCGTCGTAGGCGAAGAGGATCGGGAATCATCGCCGCGACGAAGGCGATGAGGAGTGGATGGGCGATTCGCGGGCGGCGCGGCGGCAGCAGCCGCGCCAGCCGGCCCGGAATGGGGAAGCGCGAACGCGACCGCGCAGAGCGCGAGAATGCCGAGCACTTTCGAGGAGGTCAGGACGGTCTGGGTGGTCGTCCCCTCCCGCACGCCCAGCCAGTTCACGAAGGTGAGGAAGCAGATGGCGGCCAGCCCAACCGGAAGCTGCGCGCCGGCCGGCCACCCGGCCGCCTGACAGGCGTAGATCGCGAAGACGCTCGTGATCGACGCGATCACGGTCGGCTTGATCACCGCGAGCGAGGCCCAGCCGAAGACGAACGCGAGCCGCCGGCCGAACCCCTCCCGGATGAAGCAGTAGAGGCCGCCGGTCTGCGGGTGCGCCACCGCGATCTCGGCGAGGACGAGGGATCCCGTCATCGAGAGGAGTCCGCCCACGATCCACGCCGCCAGCATCAACGTCTCGGTGTGAAGCTCGCGGGCCACGGAGTGCGGCGACCGGAAGATGCCGGAGCCGATGATGCTTCCGACCGTCACCGCGGTCGCGGCGTAGAGGCCGATCTGCCGCTTGAGGAGCGGCTGTGTCAATTCGAAACCGCCTCAAACGCGTAGATCCGCTTCCAGTCGGCCTTCATGTCGATCACCGTCCAGCCACGAGGCCCCGCCTCGTCCAGCGCTTTGTCCAGTTTCCCAATCGCGGATGTCCGGTCGTAGGCCCACTCGCGCCCCGCATCGGTGTGGTGCACGATCATCCCGAGGCGCAGGCCATCCCCAGTGGTCGTCCACTGGAGCATCTGGAGGTCGCCGTCCGAGTTGCCGAAGGCGGCGATCGGTCGCCTCCCGATGAATCGCTGGATGCCCACCGGCTTGCCAGGCCCATCGTCGACGAAATCAAGCTCCGCGAGCTTCTCGAGCACCGGCTTGTCGTCCTTCATCTGGAACTGAAGTTTTCCGGAAGCTACCGACGACCTGCTCCGGTGGAATCCCGTAGACCCGCTCCGTCCAAGCCCGCATGAAGTCCACGCCCCCGCCCGACACGATGTATGTCTTGAAGTCGTTCGCGCGCAGGAACGAGAGCAGCTCCAGCATGGGCTGGTAGGCGAGATCGGTGTAGGGCCGATGGAACCGCGGATGCTGGGCATTGGCGACCCAGTCGCGCACGATCGCGTCGAACTCGTCGGTCGTCATTCCCGCGTGGGTGGCGGCCATGATCTCGAGGATCGCCCGCTCGCCACCGGCCAGGGCCGCCTTGAGATCACCCGCCAGCAGTGCTTTGAATGGCTGCTTCGATTTCCACTCGGGATGCTGCGGCGCCAGGGCTTTGATTCGATCGAGCGCGAACGCGAACTGAAAGTAAATCGGCTGCTCGGACCAGAGCGTCCCGTCGTTGTCAAAGACCGCGATCCTCTCGCGCGTCGCGACGAAATCCGGTCCGCCCTCATGGGTCACGCGGGCCACGAAATGGGTGACCGCATCCTTGGCCGGGCCGGCGTTCCAGGATGGGAGGGGGTCGATCGCCGGCGCTTGGGTCTTGGCGCGCGGGGCGCACGCGGTGGAGAGCACCGCGGCGGCGGCCAGAAGCAGCGAGCCGAGAAGCCGGACCGGTGCGCTCAGCCCGAGCCGGGAACGGCCGGCGATGACCGATCGCATGGAGACACTCCTTTCCCTCTGCGTTGCAGCGATCCGGGAAGAATGGGCGCCATGATAAGGGAATCTGATGCGTGGACGGTACTGCGGTTCTCTGTTAGGTTCGCAGCGTTAGCTTACGCTGCGCGATCGGGGGGGATTCCTCGCTGGCTCCCGCGGACGTGGCATCACTCGGTGGAGATCGACTATGCCCCCGGCACCCCCGCGCGCACTCGCGTCCCCTGCCAAGTTGGCAGACTGGCACTATCTCCGGGCCGTGATCGCAGGGTTGAGCCTCGCCCTCGCCGGGCTCCCCAGCGCCTCCGCTGCGAGCCTCTTGGACGACGAGAGCCTCCAGAACGGATTACTTCCCGCCGCGGGCGACCCTCCACGCGCGGTGGACCCCCGGGACCTTTCGTTGGATCTCACCTACCCTCGCCCCTTTCCGGATCAGCCGGGCGGCGGAGAGACGATTCTCCTCGCTCAGATTTCGGAGTTCGATCCGAATTGGCGCGCCGACGCGGAGCCCGTCTCGGCGCCGGTGTATGCCGCTACGTCCCCGAGCTTTGGCAAAATGTTTCTCAAGGGCTGGATGCCGCTCACGGCCGCCGAACTCGCTCTGCTCGGCGTGACCGCCTCGCTGCCCAAGAGCTGGACCGGTTGGTCCGCCCACTTCGTACGGGATGGGATCAATCACATGGAGCGGGCCTACACGCAGCCGCCGGTCTGGGACGACGACTGGTGGTTTCATAACTACGTGGGGCACCCCATCGGCGGCAGCATGTACTACAACACGGTGCGCTCGCAGGGCGCGAGCCCCCGGCAGTCGATGTTCTTCAGCGCGGTGCTTTCGACCCAGTGGGAGTACTTCTTCGAAGCGTTCGCCGAGCGGCCGAGCATCCAGGACCTGGTCATCACGCCCGTCGCCGGATCGATCCTTGGCGAGCTCTCGCACCGCTTCACCATGCATCTGAAGAAGGGCGGGACCACGACCGGCGAGAAGCTCCTGATCCTGCTCACCAACCCGATGCATGCCGCGTTCGCGGGGTTTTGAGGGCCGGTTCGGCCCGAGGCTCACTTGATCCGGATGATTCGGGTTCGAACGGACCGCTCCCCAGACTGGATCTCGGCGAAGTAGATTCCGGCGGGCAGCTCGGTCCCCGAAGCGTCCCGTCCGTCCCAGACGATCCCCCGAGGTCCCGCCAAGAGCGGCCGCCCACTCTCCAGGGTTCGAATCCACCGTCCCGCGACGTCGAAGAGAAGAACGTTGACCCTAGATTCTCGATCCAACGTAAACCGGATCTCCGTGGACCCGTCGGTTGGATTCGGACGTGGCGAGCTCGCGGCGAATCGAGGAGCTCCGGAGCCGCCGACAGCCTGTGAGCCAACGCCCGTCGGCGTGTCCTTGATGAGCGTCATCGTGTCGAAGACCGTGCCGTCCCGCTCCACCGCCGACAGGGTCAGCGTCGTTCCGAAAACGTCGATCACGGTCGTATGGAACGTGCTCTTCGAAAGCACCTCATAGCTCGTTAGAGGCGACACCGGGTAGAGCGCCCGGCCGCCTCCTCCCGTCACGATATAGATCGCTCCGCCGGGGTTGACGTAGTTCGGGTTTTGCCCTGCGCTGACGACCGCGCCCGCCGCGATCGGGTATGTGCGCGTGTAGTAGTGGTTGTGGCCCTGAAATACCACATCGACCCCGCGCGCGTTGAAGATCGGCTCGAGCGCAGCGGCGATCGTCGGATCGTCTCCATGAGTATTCAGGTTCGAATACATCGGCACGTGGAAGAACACGAACTTCCAATGCTTCGTCGAAGCGGCGAGGTCGGCGTCCAGCCAGTTGCGCATCGTCGCACTTGGAACGGCGTTCTCGACCGTCACCTCCAGCGCGACGAAGTGCGCGTTCGAATAGTCGAAGGAGTAGTAGCGCTCGTTCGCGGGCGGATTGTTCGCCGGCAGGTAGAACGCGTCCAGGTACGGCTGTCCGTTCGACGTGACCACGTCGTGGTTCCCAAGACAGGAGTAGAACGGAGTGCGCGCGATGGTCGGGCGATAGATATTGAAATACTGAGGCGTGAAGTTGGCAGCCTCGCCGCCCTCGTAGATGATGTCGCCGGTCAGGATCGCGAAATCCGCGTTGAGGGAATCGATCCGCGCCGCCAGCTGGATCTGCTCCGGCGTGGCGCGCCCTGGATCGCCGAACGCGAGAAATCGGAACGGTTCCATCGTCGATGGCGCCGTGCGAAACGTGTCGGTTCCGTTGGTGAGGGTGTCGGTCCCGGAGACGACCCGGTAGAAGTACCGCGAAGACGGCGTGAGGCCGGTGAGCGTCACCGAGTGATCCGCCGTCGTGCCGGGGTGGGTCGCCTCGCTGCCCAGGTCCACCGTGGTCCCGAACAGCACCTTCCCCGTTCCGGGCGAGTCGGTCTGCCACGCGAGCAGCACGGATGTGGGTGTTTGGAGCCAAACCGACGGGTATCGGGTTAGGCTGAGCGCGGCTGCGGCGCGGGTTCCGGGGAGCCCCAGTCCGAGCGTAATGATGGCCGCGATCGCCTGCACCCTCATCGGGAGGTCGATCCTCCGGAGAAGAATGGTGGAGGCGGAGGGAATTGAACCCTCGTCCGAAAGTAGATCCAGAAGAAGCACTACGCGCGTAGTCCGTTATCCTGTCTTCGCGATCCCGGACGCCAACGGACTAGGTCACGGAGCCGCTAGCCCGATTTGATCTCATCCTCCAAACTCGAGCGAATCGAGAGGACCAGCCCACCTTGATGACGCCCGATCCAGCCTCGGCAGGCTCAGACCGGTCGAGCGTGGCAGCTAAGCCGCCAGAGCCAATTCAGTATTGGCTGTTGTGTTTTGCCCGTGGTTTTACGAGGCCTACGGGCACCTCGGCGCGCGCTTCAAAATTCACTACTCCGTCGAATCCTTTCGCCCCCAATTGTCCTAGGATGTTGGATCGGCTGGTGCGATTCAGAGTTTAGCACCATCCCAGGAGTGAGATCGAGCGCGGTTTGGCCTAACCAGGAGGTTTGCCTTGTTCGAATCCTTGGTCCGGATCCGCTACTTGGCCATCGTCGTCGTGGCCATTCTCGTGGTGCACGCCGTCGGCCTGCTCGCCGTAGGGGCGCTGCGAGGAATCGAGGCATACCAGCTGCTGGCACAGGGCCCCGGGTGGCAGGGCCAGGATCGGCCCGGCCTCCATATCGCGGAATCGGTCGACGCACTCCTCTTTGCGCTGGTCTTGCTCGTTCTTGCCCTGGGTACGACGAACCTGTTTCTCATGTCGTCGGGAAAGGAGTCCCTGGAGCATATTCCCGAGTGGATGCGGGTCAGAAACCTGACCGAGCTGAAGCTCCTCCTCTGGGAAGCGATCCTCCTCGTGCTGGTGGTCGGCGCGATGGTCAATTTCATGGCCAATCTGGAGCAGCTGAACTGGATCCACCTCGTCATGCCTGTGGGAATTCTCATCTTATCGCTGAGCCTCTACTTTCTAAAGCGGGGCGGACGGGAGCCGAAGGGGTAAAAAAACACGGTCGGCCGATAATTCCGCTTTCCCTCGGACCCTTGATGGCCGATGCTGTGTAAGCATACATAGGGAACGCGCGCTGGCCGACCCCGGGTCTCCGTACCCGAAGCGCGACGGTTCCCGAAAGGCCCCGGAGGAGCCCTCCACGATGGCGCGCGTCATCTTCGATACCAGCGATCCCCATCCCTTCAGCGCCGAAGTGAAGCGACGTGTGGCGGAGTACTTCGAATCCCGACACCTCTCCCCCAACGCGAACGTGGCGATGGTGGTCAAGACCGCGATCATTCTCGCGGTCGCGGTCGGGTCCTACGCGCTGATCCTGTTTGGAGGGTTCCCGCCCCTCGGGATGCTTGGTCTGGCCATCCTCTTGGGCGTGGCCGTGGCGGGGATCGGCTTCGGCGTCGCGCACGACTCGCTCCACGGCGCCTATTCCTCGCGCCCCGGCGTGAACCGTTTGCTCGGTTGGAGCCTCGACGCCGTGGGCGGCAGCAGCTATCTCTGGAAGCTCACCCACAATGTCATCCACCACACCTACACAAACGTCCACGGTCTCGACGAGGATCTGGAGGTGTCGGCTCTCCTCCGTCTCTCGCCTCATTCCAAGCTACGCGCAGTCCACCGCTTCCAGCATTTCTACGGCTTCCTCACCTACGCAATGGCCACGCTCAACTGGGTGTTCCTGAAGGACTATCGCCATCTGCTCCGCACGGACCTGGGCCCCTTCGACGGGAGAAAGCACCGCACCCAGGACGTGCTCGCCATGTTCGCGGGGAAGTCCGTTTACTACGCGTGGGCGATCGTCGTGCCGCTTCTCGTGCTGCCGATTCCTTGGTGGCAATTTCTCATCGGATTCGTCGCGATGCACCTGACGGCGGGGATCATTCTCGGCGTCGTGTTCCAGCTCGCGCACGTCGTGGAGGACACGAGCCACCCCGTGGCCGATGCCCAGGGACGGATGAGCGATTCCTGGGTGATTCACCAGATGCAAACGACGTCGAATTTCGCCAATCGGAGCCGCTGGGTCACGTGGTACGTGGCGGGGCTCAATTATCAGGTCGAGCACCACCTGTTCCCCAGGGTCTGCAGCGTCCACTATCCCGCGATCAGCCTGATCGTACGCGACGTGGCGACGAAGTATGGCGTGCCGTACCACGGGCACGAGACGCTCGTGGGCGCGATCCGGTCGCACTATGAGACGCTGAGGCGACTCGGTCGCCAGGAAGAAGCCGTCGCGGCGTAGATTCCCCCCGAGTTACGGCTTTGCCACAAAGAATCGCTCCGCCCCGCGCACCAGGACGTCCGCGCAACGTTTGACCGAGTCGATCTCGACCCATTCCACCGCCTCGTGAGCACCGAAGCCCGTCGGACCGTAGTCGACCGTCGGAATGCCCGCGGCCGCGAAGACCGCGGCGTCCATCCAGTAGCCAACTCCCTTATCGCGGGGCAAAGCACCGGTCACGTCGATGACGGCGCCCCGCATCGCGTCCGCGATCGGCGCCCCCGGATCGCAGAGGAGCGGCGGGCGCGAGAACTCGACGGTCACCTCCGCCGTCTCGCCGATCGAGGCGATAACGGCGCGAATCTCGTCGGCGACCTTCTCCGGCGACTCGCCGGGGAGCGTTCGCCGCTCGACTCGGGCCGTGCATTCGGGCGCGTAGGTCGAGATCCCGACCCCTCCCTGAATCACAGCGCAATGCATGGAGGCCGGGCCCACCAGCTCGTGCCGGCGATCCCGGAGGGTCTCGCGGTCGAACCGCTCGAGCGCGTCGACGATTCGCGCCATCGAGCCGATGGCGCTCCGTCCCAGGTCCCAGCGGCTTCCATGGGCCGCGCGCCCCTTGGTGCGGAGTTCAAGCCAGACGAAGCCCTTGTGGGCGACGATCAGATCCCCTTCGCTCGCCTCGGTCAGCACGCATGCGTCGGCCCTGTGGTTCGCCACGAAATGGTCCGCGCCGAGACTCGTGTATTCCTCGTCGGCGACGCAGGCAAGGAGCACCGTACCGGGCCCTCCTCCCGGCGCCGCGCTCCACTCGTGCTGAAGTCGCGCCCCCGCGGTCAAGACCGCGGCGAGTCCGCCCTTCATGTCGAAGGACCCGCGGCCGTAGAGCTTTCCATCTCGCTGCGTCGGTTCGAGGGGTGGGATCGTCATCCCGGCCGTGCCCACGGTGTCGATATGGGCGCAAAAGACGAGCGTGGCGCCGGGGCCGCCTCCCACCCTCCCGACGACGTTCGGCCGCCCGGGCGCCGCCTCTTCGAGAACGGCGGGAACGCCCACCCGACCCAGCCAGTCGCGGATGAACGACGCGATCGCGGCCTCTCCCGTGGCTTCATCGGGTGCCAGCGATGGATTCACCGAAGGGATCCGTACCAGCGACGCGAGCAACTCGACGACGTCGGGAGCTTGCCGCTGACCGTTCGGCGAGGCTTGCCGGCTGCCCCGGCTCACCGGCGCCTCGACGGTGGTCCTGGCATCGCCGCCTCGCGAATCCACGGGATAAGGAATTCCTGGCTCACCCGCCAATTGTCCACCAGGTGAGCCACCGCTCCCGGAAAATCCTTCTTCCTGAGCGCCGCCATGATGGCACGATGCTGCTTCGCGGAGAACGGGACGAATCCCGAGTGGCGCATGTAGGCGAGCTCATATCGCTCGGCGAGGTCCTTCATCTGACGGATCCTGTCGAGAAGATGGCGATTCTTGCACCCGCTCAACAGCAGCTCGTGCCACCTCCGGTCAAGCGCGAGCGCCTTCTCCGGCGACTTCGTGGACGCGTCCAGCTCGGCGTTGAGGGCTGCGAGCTCTTTGATGATGCTCGCGTCGGGCACGGGCGCGCTCTGGAGCGCCTGCCCCTCCAGCGTCCACAGGACGGGATAGATCTCATGGACGTCCCTCTCCGTCAGCGGCGCCACCATGAATCCACGTCCCGCCACGCTCCGAAGAAAACCCTCGGATTCGAGACCGAGGAGCGCTTCGCGAAGCGGCGTGCGGCTCACGCCAAGCTGCGCGGCCAGCTCGGCCTCGTTCACGTCACCGCCTGGCGCGAGGGTGCCCTGCAGAATTCCATGACGCACGACGCGGCGCACCTCTTGTCGAAGTGGCGCCCGGACAAGGGTCCCGGCGATCGGGCTGAGGTCGGAAGCGGTCATACCGGCCCCATAGGATTTGCCGCGGCGATCTCACGAATGTTCCATTTCATCGTTCTGGCTCCATACGAGACGGATCGGCGAGCGCCTTCCCGTCGGAAGAGGGGGCGGAGCTGCTCACGCTCCGAGCGGCAAGCCTCCGAAAAAAGCTTTCCTGACTCCATCGCGGCGCCTCGGGCCGATCCGCGACCGCTTTCGTGGCCTCAAAGAGAATCTGAGAGAACTTCTTAGCGCACGATCGGTCGACCGGCTGCTCGAGGTCGTCCGAAGGGGCATGGTAGCGCTCGTGGAGCCATGCCGTCATCAGGGTCTCCTCGGCCGTCCCGATCTCGTATCCGCACTTGAACGCCACGCTCGGTACGCCCCGCCGAATGAAGCTGTACTGGTCGCTTCGGATGAATCGAGTCTTCAGCGGTTCCGGATCGGGCTGGATCTCCACCCCCTGCCGGGCCGCTGCGTCACGGACAAGCGGCCCGAGATCGGACTCGTTCTCTCCGAATACGATCATTCGCCGGAGGGGAATCAGGGGAAGGAACATGTCGACGTTCAGATCCGCCACGATGCGCGGCATGCTGCGCGGAGGGCGAAATGCGAACGATCTCGAGCCGAGAAGTCCCTTCTCCTCCGCCGTGCAGGCCAGGAAGACGACGGTCCGCCGCCCATGCCACCCCGACTCGTGGGCCATCCGAGCGACCTCCAGGAGCGAAGCCACTCCCGCCGCGTTGTCGAGCGCGCCGTTACAGATCGAATCGCCTTCGACCGGCGCGACCGTTCCAAGATGGTCGAGGTGGGCCGAGACGATCACGGCCTCCTGCCGCAGCTTGCGGTCGGTGCCCGGCAAAAGCGCCACGACGTTCGAAGCCATGGCGCGCCTGGATTCGTAGTGGGCCGCGGCGTGGATTTCCACGGCGAGCGGAAAGCGAGGAAGCACGCCGCCCGAATCAGCCAGGGCCAGGATATCTTCAAAGCGATACGGCGCTCTTTCGAAGAGGAGCGGCGCGCTCGCCGGGTTGAAGAGGATCGAGATCTTCTGCCCGTACCGATCGTCGAGGGAGGAATCGGAGAGCGACATGGCGGGCGCGAGCCGCTGCCGCGCGATCCGTTCGAACGGCAGATCGAGAAAGCGTGGATTGGGAATGGAGATCCATCCGACCGCCCCCGTTCGGCGGATGGCCTCCCATCGCACGGCGTTCGACTGGAGATGGGAGCGATACGGCTCCCCGATTCCCTTCGGCCCGCCCTGAATGAAGACCGCCAGCCTGCCGCGGAGGTCAAGCCCCTGGAGATCGTCGAACCCGGCCTCCGGCGCGTGGAGGCCGTAGCCCACGAAGACGAGCGGCGCTTCGAGGCGGTCCGGGGCTGGCGCCCCGAGTTGGAAGAAGGCGTCCCGCCCCAGAGTGAGGGGCGTGCGTCGGCCTCCGCATGTGAGCGTGATGGACGAGGAGCCCTCGTCGATCCGCCGAGAGACGAGGCCAACCGGGTCGAGATAACCGTCCGACGCCCCGGGTAGAAGTCCCTCCGCCCGGAATGCGTTCGCGACGTACTGGGCCGCTCGCTCGTAGTCGGCCGTCCCGGCGGCGCGACCTGCGAGCGAATCGCTCGCGAGCACCGACACGTGCTCCCACCAGCGGTCGGCCCCCGCCGAGCGATCGGGCGTTTCCGCCGACCCCCTGGTCCAAGGACCGAACTGAACGACGGCGACAGCCACGATTGCTGCCGCCGCCGCGGCGATTCCACCACCAACCGTGCGAGACATGAATGACCCTCCTTCAGGCGGGAGACGGTGCTTTTGAATATTGTATACAAAACGCATAGGCCGCGTCAAGACCATTTCGAGGGGGGATCGCCACACTAGGGCGCCGCCGGGCGCTCCAGCGCCGAGAGCCTCCGGCGCGCTTCGACGTCGCCGGGTTCCACGGCCAGGGCCCGCCGGTAGAGGCCGGCCGCCTCCTCAGTCCGTCCTGATTTTTCGCAAAGGATCCCGAGATTGACGAGGGTGACCGGCTCGTCGGGCTCCAACGCGAGCGCTCGGCGAAACTCCTCCTCCGCCTGGGCCGGGCGCCCTTCGGTCGCGTCCAACACGCCCAGGTTGACCCAGGCCTCGGGATAGTCCGGTCGCTGCTCCAGCGCGGCGAGGTAGTAGCGACGCGCCTCTCGGCGATTCCCTTCCTCATCGTAGCTGGCACCAAGGCTGTACTCCGCGTCCGGATTCATCCGCCGCTCCATCGGTCCCTGGCCGACGTTGGAGACGGCATAGAGGGCTGCCCATGCGGACAGGGCCCCGACGCGGCGGCGCCAGTCCCCCTCGCGGACGAACCAGGCGACCCCGCCGGCCGCAAAGATCGTCGCGAGAGGCACGAGCGGGAGTCGATAGCGCGCGGTGATGAAAAATGCCACCACGGTGGCCCCATAGGCGACGAGGAGCGCGGCGAGCAAGGGCGCCCGTCGCCAGGTTGTCACCAGCCCGACAAGCGCGGTCGGGGCGAGCAGGCCCCAGGGAAACGCCAGACCCGGGACTTTCCAGAGCAGCGCGGCGAGGATCGGCGACTCCACGCGGAACGGATAGATTGCCTGATTGCGCGGGATCTCGTTCCCCGCGAGGAGCAGATAGAGTTTCTTCGCCTGGATCGCGAGAAAGCCTCCTGGATCCTGCACCGCGAACTGGAAGACTCTCTGGACGAAGTAATTCGAGGCGGCCGACTTGCCTCGGATGCCGGCGCGGAACGGCTCCCGGACCAACCGCTTCCATTGGAGGTCGGGACGAACGCCGACCATCTCGTCGTAGTGTGGATTGTTGCCGATGTATAGATTGATCCCGCCGTTGGTCGAGATCAGAACCGCCTCCCTTCCCCGGACCGCATTCCTCCAGGTAAGAGGCATGATGGCCACAGCGGCCGCGAGGAGGACCGCCGGCGCGTAACGGCGCGCGAAGAAAGCGAAAACCGCGACCCACACCAGCGTCGTCGCCGTGACCGTCGACGCGAGGCCGGCTAAAAATCCAACTCCCGCCCATCGCGGTCCCGAGGCTCGATTCACGGCGCGCAACGCAAGCTCAACGCTTGCGAGCTGGAGCGCGATGGTGACCGCCGGAGTGAGAAGCTCCGCGTCGTCGTAGATCAGGGTTCCATAACATCCGACCGCCATGCCCGCCGCGATTCCGATCGCGGGGCTAAAAGCGAGGGCGCCGATCCGAGCGGTGAGAAGCGCCGATCCTGCGCCGAGAACCGCCTGAATGATCCGCGGAGCGAGATGGCTGCCGTCGAATAGCGCGTAGATGAAGCCGAGAAAGTATGTGTAACCCGGCGGCTGCCAGAAGACGAGGTCGGGGTGACCATGCCCGGACGCGATCGCGCGCGCGGCCTGGTCGTAGGTGCCCGCGTCGATGATGGGGTGGTTGAAGTAGGGGTTATCGCGGATCGCCAAGACGTGCAGCAGCCGGAGGGCGAACGCGACTCCAAACAGGAGGAGCTGGACGCGGACGGAAAGAGCGGCGGGCTCTGGGGGCTTAGGGCCTCGTCGGCTCCTCGGGCGGGTCACGTCGGTCGGGCGATCGGGTCCAAGTCCTGTTGACTACAGGTCATTACCAGCCGGCGGGAAGGGTAGCATACACTTGCGAAATAGGCGCCCATACAGCCAACATCCCTCCGAGGGGGCCAGATAACAGCAACAAACATAAATAAACATTGACATAGCCTGTCCGGAGCGGGATGATCATCGCGAAAGGAGGGCCGCCGCCATGACCAGAGCCCCCGCGACGCAGGTTGCTTCCCCAGCATCCGCCACCGGGTTTACGGCATATCTGACGCAGATCCTCAGCGATCGCGACCGGTTCTTCGAGGAGGTCGTTGAAGGCGAGGGACTGCGCCAGAAACTCACCTACGCCCTGTGGACGCTCGTGGGACTCTCCGCTATCTACGGTGCCGCCGCGGGTTCCTACGCGAGCCCCGCCCAGGCCGTCTCGGCAGCGATCAAGTTGCCGTTCCTGTTCCTGGGAACCCTCGCGATCTGCTTCCCCGGGTTCTTCGTAATCCAGGTGCTGGTCGGCTCGCGCCTACGGCTAGCGCAGGTCCTCGCGCTGGTGCTCGGCGCACTCTCGGTCAGCGCGATCCTGCTCGGGGCCGTCGTGCCCATCACCGTGTTCTTCCTTTTCACCGGAGCCAACTACTACTTCCTCACGCTCCTGCACGTGCTGATCGTGCTCGGTGCCGGGCTTCTGGGGATGGCCGCGCTGCACGACGGCCTTGCGTTCGCCTGCGAGAAACGTGGTGTCTACCCCAAGAAGGCGATGACCATCATGAAGGTCTGGGCCGTGCTGTTCGCATTCGTCGGCATTCAGATGGCGTGGAACCTTCAGCCCTTCGTGGGGGACCGCGGTCAGCCCTTCCGGCTGTTTCGTCACAACGAGGGCAACTTCTACACTGCCGTGGTCTATTCGCTGGAGAGACTCTCGCGCGGGGAGGGAAAGATGTCGCCGGGCGATTTCGACGTGTCACCGGTCGATCCATCGTTGATCCGGCGCCCCGCGGGAATCCCGTTCAACCTCCAGCCGCCCTCATCCTCCGACAGCAGCGGGGCACGCGCGCGTTGAGCGGCTCGAACCCACCCCACGACCATGAGATTCTGACGCTGGAGGAGGTGGCGCTTTACCTGCGCCTCAAGCCCCAGACGATATACAAGTGGGCGCAGGAGAAGCGCATCCCCGCAGTCAAGCTCGGGAAAGAGTGGCGCTTTCGCAGGAGCATCCTGGATCGCTGGCTGGACGGGCAGATGCTGAGCGAGGACTCGGGTTTCGGCCACCTGCGCGAGGACGACGACCAGGCGTGACATCTTCGGCCCCCTGGCAATCGAGACATCGTGAGATAGGAGATAGAACGTGTCCAAGCTGCGGTTCAAGATCTCGATGTCGCTCGACGGCTTTGTCGCCGGACCCAGCCAGAGCGTGGACAACCCTCTCGGGATCGGCGGCATGCGCCTTCATGAGTGGGTGTTTCCACTCACCATCTGGCGAGCGATGCACGGCCTCCCAGGCGGGGAGGTCGACGAAAGCACACGGGTCGTCGAGGAGTCGCTTGCCAACATTGGGGCCACGGTGATGGGGCGCAACATGTTTGGCGGCCACCCCGGCCCTTGGGATGCCAAAAAGCCGTGGGACGGTTGGTGGGGGGTCAACCCGCCGTTCCATCATTCGGTGTTCGTACTCACGCATCATTCACGCGAGCCGCTCAAGCTTGAAGGCGGAAACACCTTCACGTTCGTCACCGACGGCATCGAGACAGCACTTGACCAGGCGCGGCGGGCCGCCGGCGGCAAGGATGTATCGCTCGCCGGTGGAGCCAGTGCCGCACAGCAGTATCTCGCGGCGGGCCTGGTAGACGAGATGGAGATCAGCGTCGTGCCGACGCTGCTCGGCAGCGGTGAGCGCTTGTTCGCCCGTGTCGGCGACGATCTGCACGGGCTCGAGCTCGTGCGAACGGTCGCCGCGCCAAAGGTGACTCATCTCAAATTCGCGAGGCGATAGGCAGGCCATGTCCGTGCCCGCCCGAGGAGCGATTTCTGCATGAACGCATCAAGCAAACGGGTTTGCGCGTGGGCCGGGAGTGATCCCTTGATGCGCCGCTACCACGATGAGGAGTGGGGCGTGCCGGTACACGATGATCGGCGCCTCTTCGAGTTCCTGACCTTGGAGGGTGCGCAGGCCGGTCTTTCCTGGAGCACGATCCTCCGCAAACGGGAGAGCTACCGCGAGGCCTTCGCCGGCTTCGACCCGGCGCGCGTCGCTCGATTCGATGCGCGGCGACGCGGGGTGCTCATGAAGAATCCCGGTATCGTGCGAAACCGTCTCAAGATCGAGTCGACCGTGTCGAACGCCCGCGCGTTTCTCGACGTGAGAGAGGAGTTCGGGAGCTTCGACAGCTACGTCTGGCAATTCGTGAACGGAATGCCGATCCAGAATCGACGGGCGGGCTTGCATGAGGTCCCCGCTCGCACGCCGGACTCGGACGCCCTCAGTGTGGATCTGAAGAGGCGAGGCTTCCGGTTCGTCGGCTTCACGATCGTCTACGCCTTCATGCAGGCGGTGGGAATGGTGAACGATCACGAGGTCTCATGCTATCGCCAGCGGGAACTCGCCGGCAGGCGGCGCTGATGGCGACCGTGCCCCAGGCTTGCTGACCATTCTCATCGGAGGTATTTGTGATCATTGCTCTAGCGACGCCTCGTGTCGCGTCGACCCTTGATGAGGGCTTGGACAAGATCAGGCGGTTTCAGTCTGAAGCTTCTGCCCAAGGCGCGGCGATCCTCTGCTTCCCGGAGGCCTATCTCCCGGGTCTACGGGGACAGGACTTTGAGGTATTGCCGTTCGATCAGACGACGCTAGAGCGGGTTCTCCAATCCGTGGCGCAGTGGGCACGGACGTATTCGGTGGCCACGATCCTTGGGACGGAGCGGATCACGGAGGCTGGCCGGCAGATTGCCGCCTACGTCATCGACGCCACGGGCCACATGCAGGGATACCAGACCAAGAACCAGGTAGACCCGACCGAAGACAGGTTCTATGTGCCCGGCAATACGCGGCGACTCTTCGAGATCGATGGACTCAAGTTTGGTGTAGCGATCTGCCACGAGGGCTGGCGCTATCCCGAGACAGTGCGATGGGCCGCGGTGAGGGGCGCCAAGATCGTGTTTCATCCACAGCACACGGGGAGTCACCGGGAGGGTGTCCGTCTGACGCAGTGGGGCGCGGCCGGTGGACCTTACTACGAGAAGGCGATGATGCTGCGCAGCAAGGAAAACACGATCTACTTCGCCAGCGTCAATTATGCCCTGCCCTTCCAAGAATCGGCGACAAGCCTCATCACCCCGTCCGGTGAGTGCCAGGCGTACCTACCCTATGGGCAGGAAGGCGTGCTGGTGCAGACCATCAATGTCGAGGAGGCCACTGGTCTCCTGGCCACTCGATACGCGCCCGAGCGGTATCAAGAATCTAGGTCGGAGTGAGCGGCCGACTTCAGGCATCGAGGCAATGCCAGCTCGACGGCTAATTCACTGGCGTCGCATCTTGCGGAGGATGCTCGCACCGAGCATCTGGAGGGAAAGTCAGTATCCGAGCGCCGCTCGTGCGGTCATTGCCGAGCCCACGGTGACCATGATCACAGCCGTGAGGACGTCGCGCCGGAACAGAAATCCTCCGAGTACAGCCCCCGCGCCGATCGCCATCCGGGTGTAGCGCTCTCTCTGGGGAATGCTGCAGGCTCGAGCCACTCGTTCACCCCTTTCGTGCTATGCGGAGACGACGAATCCACCACAGACCGAATTGCCTGGTCAGAAGGAGCAGGATCACGCACGCCGCGAGTCCGAACGGGACGAACCACCATCCGAGCAACTCACGTGCCCCCGCGGGCCCCGGTCCATCAATCGTGACGCGCAGCGACGCGAGGCCGGGTCCGTACCAGAGGCCGACGTCCTGAGGGGACAGGATCTTCTCGAACGCCGCGGCACCCAGCGCGAGCGCCCACGCATAGCCGAGCGCGGTGAGCGCGAGGACGGCGAATCCAGTGAATCGCCCCCGCCGGAGCAGGAGAAGGCTGTGCAAGACGGCGATCGGAGACCAGCCGCATTCCGCCCGCGCCGCCACGCTATCGGTCCGGTACTCGCGCGCCAGTTCCGTGGGACTTCCGAGCGAGCGTAGGGCCGCCTCGATATCTCCCTCAAGTCCCGATCGCTCCGCGATGTGACCGCGCAGCTCTAGCAGGATCTCGTCCAGCTCGGCCTGGGGCATCCCACGGAGAGATGCGCGGACCTGATCGAGGTACCGTTCGACGCCCGGATCCGGGGCGGCTCTGCTCATGACTAACGTTCCTCCTTGAGGATCGGTGCGAGCAATTCACCTAGGCTCGCCGAGAATCGGGACCAAAGGCGCGCCATTTGCACCGCGCGGCGTCTCCCCGCGCGGGTGAGCCGGTAGTATTTGCGCGCGTGACCCGCGTCGGCTTCCACCCATTCCGATTCGAGCAGACCGTCGCTCTTGAGCCGCGAGAGGAGCGGATAAACCGTTCCCTCGGAAAGCACTAACTCGGACTCGCGCTCGAGCCGTCGGAGGATTTCAAGTCCGTACTGCTTGCCCGCCCACAGGGAACCCAGGACCGCCAGCTCCAAACACCCTTTCCGCAGCTGGACCTCCCACTTGTCCATGGGATCGGTCGGCGATGCCTCTGGCTCGGGAGCAGTGGACATGTCCGATACTATGTAATACACTATATCATGTAGTCAATAGTAATTGTTGGAGGCAGAAGGTCGGCTAGGAGGGTCAAGGACATGAACCTGAAGCGGGTTTCGATCGGGGCGACCGCCATTCTGACAGTCGCGGTGGTCAGCTTGTTGCTGCGGAGATCTCTATTGGCCCATGGGCCCCTGCTCGTGGCGGTTCAAGCTGTGGCCGGGGCGCTCATGCTGTGGGCCCGCCTGACGTTCGGCGGGAGGAGCTTTCACGCGGGGGCGAATCCGACCGGGGGTGGCATTGTCACGACCGGCCCCTACCGATTCGTACGTCATCCAATCTACACGGCCATACTTCTCTTCATGTGGGCGGGCGTTGCCTCCCACACATCGACCCTGAGCGTGCTGACCGCGATCGTTGCGACGGCGGCGGCCGCGGTGCGCATCGTCGCCGAGGAGGAACTCGTCGTAGACGTGTACCCCGAGTATGCAGACTACGCGAAACACACGAAGCGGATCATTCCGTTCGTGCTATGAGGCATCTCGTTATCGCCTCCTTCACCCAGCGTGAGCTACACTTGTAGGCTGAAGTCGCCCGCGCGGCCTGCCCTGCCTTTGCTGGACCGCCGCGATCGGATGCCACGCGATGGAGGGAGTCAATGCCTCAGTTTCCGCGCGAATCGGACCCCGGCAGGAACGAGGCGGGCACCGCGGTAAAGCAGGGTGTGAGCAAAGTGCCGGAGATCACTTTGCTCTTCTGGATCATCAAGATCGCCGCCACCACGCTGGGCGAAACGGGCGGCGACGCCGTGTCGATGTCGATGAACCTCGGCTACCTCGCCGCGACTGGCATTTTCGCCGTGATATTCCTGCTCGCCGTAGGCGCGCAGATCGCGGCCAAACGTTTCCACGCGGCCCTGTACTGGACGACAATCATCGCCACGACGACCGTCGGAACCACGCTCGCGGACTTCGCGGACCGCTCGCTTGGTATCGGCTACGCCGGGGGCTCCCTGCTATTGTTCGGGTTGCTGCTCGCGTCCCTTGGCGTCTGGTACCGCACTCTCGGTTCCGTGTCGGTAGTCAGCGTAAGTACGGCCCAATCCGAATTGTTTTACTGGGTGACGATCATGTTTTCCCAGACCCTCGGTACCGCGCTGGGGGATTGGACTGCCGATACCGCGGGGTTTGGCTACACCGGTGGAGCCGTGTTGTTCACTGCGCTGCTGGCGCTGGTCGCCGCGGCGTACTACTGGACGAGCCTATCGCGCACCGTGCTCTTCTGGGCTGCGTTCATCCTCACGCGCCCACTCGGAGCCGTGCTCGGCGACTTTCTCGACAAGCCGGTCAGCAAGGGAGGCTTGGCGTTGAGCCGCTACGCTGCGTCCGCGACTCTCTTGCTCTTCATCGTAGGCTGTATCAGGATCTTTCATCAGAAACCGGCGAGCACGCGCCATTGACGTCAGGGGTCGATCCTAGAATGTCGTGAGCCGGCACCGACGAGACGGATGGAGGCTCGAAATGGCCCGTCGATCGCTTGTATCTGCCGCCGTATGCGTGTTGGGAGCGGCTCTACTGTCTGCGAACGCACTTTCGGCATTCGCTTCCGGTGAACCTCAGGAATCGTTCCTCTATCAGAACTTCGTTCGCGCGTCGGAGGTGCTCGATCGGGCCATTGCGGCGCATGGTGGCACCGAGCTGCTCGATCGGGTTACCAACATTCGCGTTTCGTTCACGGGTACGTATCGCCTGGAGGGCCATTTCGCACGCCCCTGGGCTCACAGGGATTACCGAATTGACGGGACGACGTTCTATTCAGCCGGCCTGCGCGCGCTGATGACGGAAGCGACGTTCTACGAGAGCGACAAGCCAATCCCGACCTTCGCCATCATAGGGCCAGCGAACGGACTCAAGCTCGGCGGAGGAGGGACTCGGCCGGATTCCATTCCAGAAGAGGAGCTCGGGAAGTCGCTGCAGGAAGAGCTGGAGATCTTGCCACACGAGTATCTGCGTCAGGCCCGAGCCGGAGCCGCCGGTCTTCGCCTTCTGTCCGGTTCCATTGGCTACGAGGTGCTCGCCTACACCCTCGACAACGGTGAGGGTCGAGCACTCTACTTCGCCGCGGACACCCATCTCTTGATGCGTGTGGAGCGAATCGGCCACTGGAAGCACAAGGGAGATCGATTGGAGTGGCGCACATTCACCGACTACGTCGACCGGGGCGGAATCCGGGTGCCGCTGCACTCCGAGGCCCACATCGAAGATAGCGCCGGCCAACACAACGTCATCTCGGAAATTGCCAAAATCGAGTTCGGCGGGGTGGTGAACGCCGACGAGTTCACGATTCCGGAGGCATATCGGGCCGGGTTCGAGGGATGGAATCTTCAAGAGGTGAAAGCGGAGAACCCGAGCGAGCCGTTGCCGTCTCACGATCTGGGTAAGGGCGCCTACATCATCGACCTCCCTTCGAGCACGTCTCGGTCGCTGCTCGTCGCATTCTCCGACTTCGCGGTCATCGTGGAAGCCGGCGACTACAGCGAGATATCCGCACGGCTCTTAGCTACGGCTGACCACCTACTCCCCGGCAAGCCCGTTCGCTACGTGGCCATGAGCCACCATCACCCCCTCTACGCCTGCGGCCTCCGGCCCTACGTGCGGCGGGGGGTCACGGTTTTGGCGACAGCGGGCGACACCTCCTACTATCGCGATCTGACCACGCGACCGTACCGCATCCACCCCGACGCCCAGCAGAGACAACCGCGCGAGCCCAAGTTCAGGGTGATTGATGGCACCCTTATCATCAAGGACGGCAAGCAGCGGCTGGAGTTCTACGAGTTCGACTACTCCACGCATACGGATGAGTACGTGCTGACGTATTTGCCCAGTCACAAACTAATCGTGACGGGCGACATGGTCTACATCATGCGGGATGCAAAACCCAGTCGTGCGAACGTCCGCGAGCGCGCGATACATCGCATCGTTAAGGAACGAAAATTGGATGTCCAAAACATCATGCAGACCTGGTACCTGCAGGAATCCGACAGCACGGTTCCCTATTCCGCCCTGGAGGAGAAGGTTCGTCTGGCGGAAGCGAAGGAATCGAAGAAGTAACCCATTCCGTGGGGGCGGTGGCGTGAAGAGGCCGTGGGGCTAGAGCCGGGCCGTCGAATTCCAGTCCAGCACTCGAAGGGCGCGGAGGGTGTTCCAGCGGCTGGCCTTGCCCACACCGGCTTCCATGTCGAAGGAGACCCGATCGGGGTGGAGAATGTTCAGCGGCCACCGGCCGTTCTGGTGCCGCCTCTTCTGCACCAGCTCGACCGCCTCGGCGACCCGTTCGTCAGGTTTGACGCCGGCGCTGCGTAGGTAGTCCAGTCCCCGCAGCACGTCGTAGTGCCATGTAGGCGGAAACGAGAAGCGCGTCCAGCCGCGGTCGATCACCTCGCCCGATGTCAGCGACCTGAGCATGCGGCGCTCCAGGAGATAGTCCTGTGCCCGAACCCGGGCGTGCGTCACCGGGTTCGTGGCACCCAGCGTCTTCTCGTACGCCAAGAGTCCTTCCAGGACGCAGATCGTGGTGTGGAACGAGGATCGCTTGCTCGAAGGAGCCTCGCAGTTCCAGCCGCCGTCCACGAGCTGCTCATCCAGCAGTCGGTCGACCAGCCGATCGCTCGCCTCGCCGAAATGGGCGCCCACCGCCAGGATCGCACCGTTGATACAGGGCTCGGTCTCGCCGTCGAAGAAGGGCCGGCCGTCGAGCGGGATCCAAGTGAGGCGGTCCCGCACAAGGCCGATGGCTCTGCGGACCTCTTCTCCCGCCGGATCCACACCCATGTCACGTAGAAGCACCAGGGTGTAGATGGTGGTCATCCAGCCCCGATCGTCGTCGCGGCCCCAGTGGCCGCCGGGTGTCTGAAGGCCGAGGAGCCGGGCGCCCCAACCCTCCGAGGCGACGCGCGACCGCTCGGCGGCGACGACCTCGTCGGGCTCATCGGTGAGGTCGCGCATGACCTGCCACCGGATCGCCGGGTCCGAATCAAGCAACCATTTCATGAAAGCCATCGGGCCCTCGTCGTGGACCTCGACTTCGGTCAGCCAGGGTTAGGTCAGAGCGCGCTTTGCAAAATGTCACGAACACCGCGAGACTTACGGCTCGGGACGGCGAGCTCCGGTTGGGCCAACAACACTTATACTACAGTCGTTCGCGAAGTCGGGCTATCGTCCCCCCGTCTGGCTGCGTGGGCGTGCTGGGAAGCCCCACGCACCGACCTGAATGGGCCGACCACTCCGTCAGGAGGAACACATGTCCGATAATCCGGATCGGAAATACGTGGATCATCCGGCGCCCAGTGTTGCACTCATGGCAATCCACCTTCTCGCCCTTTGTGCCCTGATCGCTGCCCTTCCGGCAATACTTCAAGTACCCTCGCGCGAGGAGCCTTCGCACTTCCTTCTGCTGGGTCGAGCGGTGATCTTGCTCAGTTTGGCCATTCTTTGCTTCTATCTTTGGCCCCTCTATTCAACCTACTACACCGTGAACTCAACGGGAATTCAGGTGCGCTACGGACCGTGGACCCGGCGGTACCCATGGTCTGCCTTCACTACCGTGTATTGGCAGAGAGGCTTGTTCGCCACTCGAATCGGGTGGCCATCGGTGACGCCATGCGTCCGGCTAACCGACGGCGTCCAGCTCAGGCGGAGAACAGGACGATTCGCCCTGTACCTGACTCCCAACGATTCGAGAGCTTTCCTTCAGAGAATTGCCGACTTTGCGCCGGATTTGACGGCGGAAATGATCATTTGAGTTTCCCACATCCGGTTCCAGCCGATGCGCTAGAGGCGCACTATGCCGGTTACAGTCTGACCCCTTTCCGCGAAGAAGAGTCGACTTCTAGTTAGGCGGTGCGCCTTACGTGACGTTGAACAGTGCGCCTGTGAGTGACTCGCGCTTACGCATCGGGCCTTGGGTTGCCTACGCCGCTGCGCTCTGGGCCTCGGTCTTTGCGATCTTCCACATCATTTGGGCGACCGGGTGGTACCCGCTGTTGGATGCTGAGCGGGCCCGTGTTATGTTCGCGACACCGTGGAAATGGGCCTACGATGTCGTCGTGGCCGCCATGTGTGTCATAGCGGTACCGGTCGCTCTGGCCCCCGTGATGTCGTGGGGCCAGCACGCGCCGCGGCGCCTCATTTACACTCTTGCGTGGATTGGCTCGGCGCTCCTAGTCCTTCGATCAGTGGCCAGTTTGATCCAAACCGGCTATCTGGTCGCAGCGGGCCGGTTTCACCTCGCAGCCATGGGGATCTGGGAACCCTGGTTTTACCTAGGTGCTATTCTGTTCAGCGTGAACACGTGGCGCTCGAGTCGGTTGAGAAATCCAGGGGGCACCGCCTGCGGATAAGCATGGGGCGGCGGTCCGCTCTGGACCGCCGCCCCCCTAGAACCCGCTGCTGAAGGCTACTTGAGCTGCTTTCGGATGTGAGGCGATGGGGCCCAGGTACCATCCGATTTCGGACCCCGGACGATGTTACGGTGCAAGGGAGTGGCGGGATCCCATCCGCGGCCTCACCGATGAGTCGCTCACGCGCCTGGCCCCTTGATCGCAGCTCCAACCGAACGCTAGAGACGGATTGCCCCGCCGGATTGTAGGATCCATCCATGCCTCCTCACGATCCTGCGAAGCGCGATCTCTCGTTCGACATGACGCCCGCGGTTGTGCATTACCGCGCAGCATGCGGGACCGATGGACCTTTCTACTTACGGATTGTCGCGCCGCCGGATCGAGCCGCTCGGACGCTGGTACTCGTTAAGGGTTGATGCGGTCGTGCCGCTAGAGGGCCCCGCCTTGGATCGGGAACGTATTCTCCCGCTCGAGCGCGTGGAGATTCTGGCCAAGCTCGACGGGGTGAAGGGCGCGCCAAAGGCCGCGCGGGAGCTGGGCTTTGTGCTGCAACAAGTCGGTGGGGCGTGGGCCTTCGGGCGTGCTCGCGACCCTGCCTTTGACTCCAATCGTGTCATGGGGCTCGGTCTCGAGCGTCCGGTACGCCCCGAAGACCTCGTCGCCTTGAAGGCCTTCTACGCCGAGCATGGAATTCCGGCTTTCAGAATTGGGCTCTGCCCGGCCGCGGAGCCTGCCGGCCTCGAGACCGCCCTGGCGGCGGCCGGATTCGGCCCCCACCCGCACCTGATCCAGTGGGTCAAGTGGGTCCGCGACGGCTCGCCTGCGAAGACCTCCGCGACGGGGTTGGGAATCATGCGGGCCGAACCGGGCGAGGCTGAGGCGATGGATGCGATGCTCCTCGCCGCGTTCGGCGGTCGGCCGCACTCAGTACCCCTCGCATCGGTCTTGATCGGCAGACCCCATTGGCACCATTACATTGTCCGCGACGGCGACACCCCCGTTGCCTCCGCCGCGATGTACGTGCGCGACGGCTTCGCTTGGCTTGGCGCCGCAGGCACGCTGACCCAACACCGCGGCCGCGGAGCCCAAGGCGCGCTGATCGCGCGGCGCATCGACGACGCCCGCGCGCTCGGATGCCACACGTTTACAACGGAGACCGCACCGGATCTGCCCGAGAGACCCAACCCGTCGTTCCACAACATGGAGCGCGCGGGTTTCAGAATCGCGTATCAAAGGTCGAATTGGGTGTTTCCAGATCCGGGGATCGCGTGAGCACCGCGGATGAGCCCGATAGAGCGCGCCGGAAGATGCTGCTCTCGCGATGCCTCACGGAGGACGCCGAGATTCTGGGGCCGGGGAGAGACAACAGCCACATTTCCAGGGTGTTCCCGTTCTGGGAACCCTTGCCGCCGGTTCCCGAATCCTGGCCGCGCCATCTTGTCCTATGAACGTCGAAGAATGGTGCGCCGCCTGGGAGTCGGACTTAGAATCTGCTGGCCCGAGAGTCGAGTGGCCGAAGGCGCTTGCCCGCCCGACCGTTGTCGATGAATGGAGGAGACCATGAAGGATGAGACCATCCTCACCCGGCACCCTGGCGGCAAGCAGGGGAGGAAAATGACGAAGGAGAAGTACAATGCCGTCAAACAGGCCATGCTCTCGGCGTTGCGGAGCCGCGAGCTCACGCACACGGAGCTGATGCGTGCCCTCGGCAGAAAGCTCAAGGGCGAGTTCGACGGCAATGTCAACTGGTACGGCGAGACGGTGAAGCTGGACCTAGAGGCCCGCAGGGTTGTCGAGCGAACCGAAACGAAGCCTCAGAAGTACCGGCTGAGGTAGGAATCAGACCAACTGGCCTAGCGTCGGCATCGGTCACGTCCCCGGGCGCGAAGGCCCGGTCACCAAGCTCCCGAGCCAGCGCGTCGGCGAGCTTTTGATCGCGGACATTCACCGCGACCGATGCTCCGCGCGCCATGAGGCGCTCCGCGGCCGCGCGCCCAAGTCCGCGAGCCGCGCCCGTGGTCAGCGCGACTCGTCCATCGAAGTCATTTCGGGAGGAGCCTGGGATCACGACTCAGTTTGTCCCGAAGCGGATGGCTCCCCTACTTCGCCGCGGCCTTCACAAGCGAGGTCGCCACAGACTTCACCGTGGTAAACACGACAAGGTCACCGACCTTCACCTTGTCGAGGGTATCCTTGCGCTTGGCCTTTATCGTGAAGGGGTTGCCGTCCTGTCCCTTGAGGGTCACGGTACTGGTGGCCTTGTCAAGCGCGACGATGGTGGCCGTCGTGCGCGACCGTTCTGTGATCGTGCCGTGGGGCTTTTCTCCGGGCTCGGCGGACTTTACGGAAACCTCCTGCGTGTCTCTCACCGCCGGGCTCGAGGTGACCTGAATGGTTAGCTGCTCCTTGATCCTGAGCTTGACCACGTCCTCAACCCGGACCTGGGCCAAGTTCTTCACGTGGTTGCCGGCCACCACCGTAAGGGTGTCGCCTGCTTCGTTGAGCAGTTTCACCTCGCGCGTGGTCTGGTCGATCGCGATGACCGTGCCGATCATGACCCGGTCATTGGTCATTTCGAGGTAGGGCTTTCCGCCGCGCGTCCCGGTGGTCCGTTGGACTTCAGCAGAGACCGGCAACGCGAACAGCAGGAGCGATAGAGCGAACCAAGCGGACTTGCTCATGGGCATTCTCCAAACCTGAAGGGTGGCCACGCGGCCGGAAGTTCAAAGGCAATGCCGGAGGATAACACTCCCACCTCACTCCGAGGAGATACCCGTTAGGCCCGCGGCACTTGGGAACGGACAGGGTCCACGCCACACGAGGCAAGTTGCTGCGCCGCCTAGGAATCGAACCTAGAACTTCGCAAGGTCGTGCTATTCGACTTGACTCGCGGCGGCCAATGTCGTAGACTACTTGGCCTCGAGACGAGCTTCCTGGGCATGGGGGGAGGCGAGCCTCCGTCTTCTTGGATTTGTTCCCCACCAAGGAGGCCCCGATGCACCCACCAAGGCAGTTCAGACAACTCTGCTCACCATCCACGCACCTGACCGCCCCCGTCGCGCTTGCCCTTCTCGCGACGTTCGCACTCGCCGGGTGCGCGCGGGACGAGCAGGGCAGCACCGCGCCGCTGGCGCCGGCGCCGGCGCACGAGACGGATCTGTTGTCCAGCCCCGCTGGAACCGGCGACTTCACGCTCGCCACGACCCTGGGAGGGCCGATCGCGGGGCTGACTCCGGCAGAGCTGGCGCGTTTCGAGGCAGGCCAGGAGGACTTCGAGGAGATCGAGACCATCGAGGATGGGCTGGGTCCCGTATTCAACGAGGCCGGGTGCGTCACGTGCCACAGTGCCCCCATCGGCGGCACCAGTGGGCGCCTCGAGACCCGGTTCGGCAAGTGGGACCGGGGAAAGTTCGATCCCCTCAACCGGCTCGGCGGCTCGCTCGTGCAGGATCAGGCGATCGGCAAGGTCCGCATCGATCGCAACTCCGGCCGGCGACCCTCCGGCTACCGGGGACTCTCATTCTTCACGTTCGTACCCGAGGTCGTGCCACGACTAGCGAACCAGACCGCTCTCCGAATCACCACGCCGCTCTTCGGTCTTGGATTGGTGGACGCCATCCCCGACGAGGCGCTGATGGCGCTGGCCCAACGCGAGGCCGGCCCCACGCAGGGCAGGGTCCACATGGTGAAGGAGATTCGCACTGGCGCGATGCGCGCCAGCCGTTTCGGATGGAAGGCGCAGGTCCCCACGTTGTTCCAGTTCGCCGGCGACGCCTACTTGAACGAGATGGGAATCACGAATCCGGAGTTCGCGACCGAGAACCAGCCTCAGGGGGACGGGGATGCGTTGAAGTTCAACCCGGTACCGGACCTTAACGACGACGGCGAGGGTGTGGCTCTGTTCACGGACTTCATGACCTTCCTCGGTCCACCGCCGCGGGGCCCCACGAACAGCCTGACCCAAGCCGGCGAGAAGGTGTTCCAGAACATCGGTTGCGCCAACTGTCATACGCCTTCCCAGCGGACGGGATTCAGTCCGGTGCAGGCACTGTCGAACAAGACCTTCCAGCCGTACTCGGACTTCCTGCTGCACGACATGGGCAAGCTGGGCGACGGCATTGTCCAGGGGGATGCCCGGGCTCGCGAGATGCGAACCACGCCCCTCTGGGGTCTGATGGCGCGGCCATCGTTCCTCCACGACGGTCGTGCGAAGACGCCCGAAGCGGCGATCCTCGCGCATGATGGTCAGGGGAGTGCCGCCCGCAGGAACTTCGAGAGGCTCAATTTTCGCCAGCGCGAGGCCCTGATGGCGTTCCTCAGGTCACTGTAGTTCGCCCTCCAAGACGATCATTGAAGGAAAATCGCCCTGCCCGGCGTATCGGGCGGGGCGATTCGTTGGCCGCGCGTTAACTACACTTACACGACCGTCCCTCGGGTAGAGCGGTGCGCCGCCTAGGAATCGAACCTAGAACCTACTGATTAAGAGTCGAAGCCCGGGGTGTCGCGAACCGGCGCGAATCGTCACGAAATGTAACCAAGACGGCGCGTTGACCCTGCTCCGTGGGGGGTCACACTCCCCGTTCGCGACGGCCAGCTACGGTGGCGTCAACTACACTTGGACTACAGTCGCTCCCGCGCTGCGCTCCCACGCTCCTGAGGGTTCGGGCCGCATGACTCACCAGCCTTATCCGGTGCCTGCCTCCGAAGTCGACTTGACCTTCCGGAGAACCACCCCCACGAACCGCTGACGGGAAAGAAAACGGGGTCGGGTTACCTATTCTTGCGGGGCACCGTCTCCATGACGGCCGCGAACGTCTGGGTCTTGGACGAGATCGAAGCGTAAAAGATCCCCTTCACGACGACCTTGGTGCCTTCCCGCGGACTCCCGTGTTCCTTCGAGAGCACAAAGACCTTACCGGTTCCGTCGTCGACCTCGAAAGAGTCGGATCCCGGCATCGCGGGGGACTTCGTCACCTCTCCCGCGATTTGTACCTGCTTGCCGTTGTTAAGCTCTGGATCGTCCAGAAGGGTCTTGATGGGTGTCTTGCCCATGCAGCCCGGGATGACGAGAAGGGTCGCGATGGTGAGAAGCCACGGGAAAGCCAGACGGACGGGGTGCCAGGACCGATGCATGGAGCCTCCCGATCGGTTGCGTAAGGGCGCTCAAGGTGCTGCCCCGGAACCTAGCGGGAGGCGGCCCTTACAGCCAAGCGAATTCGAAAAATCGGGAAGCCGTTCACCTGTGCTAGAAGCCCGCCTTCCCTAACTGAGGGATACGGTGGGGAAGGCGCTGGAATGCCTCGACTAAAGTGGTGCGCCGCCTAGGAATCGAACCTAGAACCTACTGATTAAGAGTCGAAGCCCGCAATGTCACCCGCCGGCACGAAATGTCACGAAATGTAGCGAAGACCCCATGTTGAGGCCGCCCTGCGCGGGCGACACTCACGGTTCGTGACGGCCAGCTCCGCTGGCGTCAACTACAGTTAGACTACAGTCGCCAGGGCGATGGCGCTACCCTAGCTCCCGCCATGAGATGCATTCTTAAAGCCCCCGCGTGGATCGCCATCCTCGCGATCGGTGCCTCGATCGTCCCCTTCCAAGCGGCACCGGGCGACGCCCGAACGCCCAAGAAGATCGCTCCCCGCCCGGCCCAGATCCGCTACCAGGGCACGCTCTGGCTGAAGGCGGACTACCGCCGACCCGGAGAGACCCGATCCTATGGCTCCGAGCAGCGGTTCTATGGCGAGCCCGGCGGGAGCGCCCGACTGGATTGGACGACGTGGTCCGAGGGAGACACCGCACGGGTGCCGGAGACCTACCTCGTGTCCGGCGACAGTGTGTTTCACCGCGACGCGCCCGGTGCGCGGTGGGTGCTTTTCACCGGCAGAAGAGCGTACGAGGGTCGCCTCCAGGCGCTGGCCGGCTTTCCCGCCGAGCTACAGCGCTTGGCGCGCGGCCACAAAACCGAGTGGCGCGGCGAGCTGATCGGGAAGATCGCGCGGCCTGACCGTTACCTCGAGCCTTGGGCGCATCCGCGTTTGGGCGACGTGCGCGACTCGATCGTCTACACCTGGAAGGACGGCGACGTCGCACCCCAAGCCTTTCTTATGGTGCTCCACCGACGCGACTGGCAGTGGCGGATGGCGGAGCATCTCGTGTCGTGGTCCGACCAGGCGCCGGCGGAGTCGCTGCTCCGCTCGCCGAGTGTGTTCGACACCCCGCCCGCAGATCCCGACAAGCTCGTCGATGAGCCCAAGATCGTCCCGTTATCACCCGGTATCTGGTCTGCGGACATGGACGACATCAACTCACGGACCTTGATCGTTGAGTTCTCGGATTACCTGACTCTGATCGAGTTCGCGGTGGGGAGCTCGAACGGCGAGCGGCTGGCCGATGCGGCCAGGAAGCGTTGGCCGCAGAAACCGATCCGCTATGCGTTTTTCGGCCACTATCACCCGCACTACACGGGCGGGCTTCGTGCGATGATCGCGGAGGATGCGACCGTGGTCACGACGCCCGGGAATGAGGCGTTCGTACGGGGGATCGCCGCTCTTCCCTTCACGATCGAGCCTGACCGGCTGGCGCGTGCGCCCCGGCCGTTGAGGATCCGGACCTTCTCGGACCGGTTCGAGCTCGCCGACTCCACGAATCAACTCGTCGCCCTCGCCTACGATCGCTCGCAGCACACCGACGAATTCGTGGTGTTCTGGTTCCCGCGCGCGAAGCTCCTATTCGAAAGCTCGCTGGGTTGGGTGCGCGCCGCCGACGGGAAGCTCCGAGCCAGCGGCCGTACGGCGCCGCTACTCGCTTGGATCGATGAACAGAAGCTGGACGTGGATCGCATTGTCCAGTCCTGGCCGATGCGGGGGAATGCTCCCGAGTTGTCGCGAGCCGAGCTGGACTCGCTGGTTCAGGCGGCGAAGCGGTAGCCCAACGCCCGCCTGGAAGTCTACGAACGGCGCCCCTTCGCAGATGCGAACCCACGGCTAAAATGGTGCGCCGCCTAGGAATCGAACCTAGAACCTACTGATTAAGAGTCGATGCCCCAGATGTCACGAACCGGCACGAAATGTCACGAAATGTAATGAAGACGCCACGTTGACCCCGCTCCGCGTAGGTCAATACTCCCCGTTCGCGACGGCCAGCTCCGGTGGCGTCAACTACAGTTAGACTACAGTCGCTCACGCGGTGGGCACGTGGGCGTGCCGGGAAGGAGACGAAGATGGAACACTCCGTATTTGAGGAGACGATGAAAATGTACTTTGCAGCCTTCGCTGAGCCCGATAGATCGCGCCGGAAGGTGCTGCTCTGAAATGTCGCGAAATGTAACCAAAACCCCACGTTAACCCCGCTCCGGTCAGGTCAACAGTCCCCGTACGCTACGGCCAGCGACGCTGGCGTCAACTACAGTTAGACTACAGTCACGGGGCGGACCTGGCTTCCGGAGGTGCGCGGCATGAATGCGTTTAAAGAGTCACGGGCTGACGGATACGAATCCTTCTATGAGGAATTCGACTCGCCGCTGATGCGGCAGATTCGTCGCGAGGCCTATGGTGAGGATGTAGGGCAGCACTCCTGGGTGGACACCGGCGAAATCCGCGGAGACATTGGCCGGCTTCGGCTATCCCCTTCCAGTCGGTTTGTCGACCTTGGCTGCGGCCCCTGCGGCCCACTCACCTACATTCTAGCTACCATCGGGTGCCAGGGTACCGGTGTAGAACTGAGCCCGTCGGCGCTCCTCGCCGGGCACAGGCGCGCGACCTCACTTGGGGTCGATGGCCTCCTTTCGGTACGCGAAGCCGACCTGAACGAGCCACTCCCCTTCGAAGCGGGTTCATTCGACGCAGCCATGTCCCTGGACGTAGTGCTTCACCTTCGTGATCGTTTGGAGTTCTTCCGGGAGGTGGCGAGACTGCTTCGGCCCCGAGGGAGGTTCCTGTTTACAGATGCCGGCGTGGTCACCGGCTGCTTATCCAACGAGGACGTGCGCAAACGCAGCGTTCACGGCTACACCCAGTTCGTGACCCCAGGCTGGAACGAAAGACTGCTCGAGGATTCGGGTTTGGGGCTTGTAGAAACCGAGGATCGAACCTCGAGCGTGCTCAAGAACGCCAGTGGTAGATTGAAAGCCATGAGCGCACACCGAGCCGAACTCGAAGGGACCTCAAGCGCGGCTGATTTCGAGAGCCAAAGGGAGTACCTCGAAACCGCAATCGAACTCTCGAGGCGGGGGGCGATGTCGCGGGTGATGTATCTGGCAGAAGTTGGTGCGCCGCCTAGGAATCGAACCTAGAACCTACTGATTAAGAGTCGACGCCCAGGATGTCACGAACCGGCGTGAAATGTCACGAAATGTAGCGAAAACCTCAGTTTGAACCCCACTCTGGGCGGGTCAAACTCCCCGTTCGTGACTGCCGGCGACGATGGCGTCAACTACAGTTAGACTACAGTCGCTCATGCGTGCGGCCAGTCCAAATCGGATCCATCGTCCTCCAGTGCGGGTAGTGACGTTCTTCGAGGGCCCCGGCAGTGACTGAGACCGTCATCTCCCCCGATGGTGTTCCGGTCTCGTATGAGACGCATGGTGCAGGGACTGCGGCCCTCGTGTTCGTCCACGGCTGGTCGTGTGACCGAAGCTACTGGAGGGAACAGGCGGAGCCGTTCTCCCACGAATTCCAGGTCGTGACCGTCGATGTCGCCGGGCATGGCGAATCCGGACGCGGACGTGATGCATGGACAATCGGAGCGTTCGGGGGGGACGTCGCGGCCGTCGTCGAAAAGCTTGCACTCAAACGGATCATTCTCATCGGCCACTCCATGGGCGGCGACGTGATCGTCGAGGCGGCTCGCCGACTTCCAGGCCGCGTCGCTGGCTTGGTATGGGTCGATGCCTACAGGCGGCTCGGGGTATCGCGGACTCCCGAGGAGGTTCAGGCGCTGATGGCCCCGTTCCGCACCGCCTTCGAGGAAACGACCCGCACGTTCGTTCGGGGCATGTTCCTACCCGGCACTGATGCGTCCTTGGTCGAGTGGGTGGCGGCAGACATGTCGGCCGCACCCCCCGGAATTGCACTCGGGGCCCTGGAATCCGCCGTGACCTTCGGCCGTGAGTTGACCAAGGCCCTGCGGGAGCTCAACCTGCCCGTGGTCGCCATCAATCCCGATGACGGACCAACCGACATCGAATCCATGACGCGCTACGGTGTCGATGTCGTCGTCATGCCTGGCGTGGGCCACTTCCTGATGATGGAGGATCCCGAGGGCTTCAATCCGCTGCTCAGGGAAGTGATCGAGAGGCTCCTTCGATAGACGAAAGGAAGGCTCTCCTGGGGGAAAATGGTGCGCCGCCTAGGAATCGAACCTAGAACCTACTGATTAAGAGTCGAAGCCTGGGATGTCACGAACCGGCACGAAATGTCACGAAATGTAGCGAAGACTCCACGTTGACCCTGCTCCGCGCAGGTCCATACTCCCCGTTCGCGACGGCCAGCTCCGGTTCCGTCAACTACAGTTAGACTACACTCGGCCGAGGCGGTCTCTTTGCCTCCCCGATGCGTGGGCCACGCCCTCTCCCTCTGGAGGAGCCGCGATGTGCTGCTGCAAGAGAGCCCTACTGCTGGCGCAAGTGCTGATCCTGATCGCAGGTCGGGTTGAAGCCAAGGAGCATCTCCCAATCATTGATATGCACCTCCATGCACTGGCGGCTGATGAAGAGGGGCCGCCGCCACTTGGCATCTGCGCGCCTCTCGAAGAGATGCCGGTCTGGGACCAGTCGCGGCCCTACGGCGAGGCGTGGGTGGCGATGCTGAAGCAGCCTCCATGCGCGCGTCCGGTCTGGTCGCCGATGACGGACGACGAGGTGATGACCCAGACCATTGAGGTCATGACACGGCGGAACATCGTCGGCGTTCTCAGCGGCAAACCCGATCGTGTGGCTGCCTGGATGAAGGCGGCACCGGGTCGATTCCTTCCAGGCTGCGGCCTCTCGCTCGATCCGGACGATCCATCCCCTGACTCCCTGCGAGCGTTGCACAAGGTGGGCCGCCTCGCAGCGTTGGCGGAGATCACGACCCAATACGCCGGAATTGCGCCGGACGATCCGCGGATGGAGCCCTACTGGGCCCTTGCAGAGGAGCTGGACATTCCGGTGGGAATCCACGTCGGTCCTGGCCCGCCAGGCGTGATCTATCTCGGTGCGACAGGTTATCGAGCCAGGATGCATAGTGCCTTGACGCTGGAGGAAGTACTCGTGCGTCATCCGCGATTGAGGCTTTACATCATGCACGCCGGCTTCCCCATGCTCGATGATCTCCTCGCCGTGATGTACGCGCACCCGCAGGTCTACGTGGACGTTGGAGTCATAGTATTCTCTCAACCTCGGGCGGGGTTCTACAGATACCTACGCGGCATCACGGAAGCTGGATTTGGTAAGCGAGTGATGTTCGGTTCGGATCAAATGGTCTGGCCCGGTGTGATCGAGCGGTCGATCGCCGTCATTGAGGGCGCGCCATTCTTGAGCAAGGCCCAGCGGCGCGACATTCTGTACAACAACGCAGCCCGCTTCCTCCGGCTTACCAAGGAAGAGATCTCCAAGCATCACAAGATGTGAAGGCGAAGCCGGCATCACGAGGGAACCGCAGTCATCTGCCTAAAATGGTGCGCCGCCTAGGAATCGAACCTAGAACCTACTGATTAAGAGTCAGTTGCTCTGCCAATTGAGCTAGCGGCGCACATCAGGCGGGAAACCGATTGAAACTAGGCGGGAATACCGCCGAAGTCAAGGTTTGAGCGCCTTCAGGCGGGAACCGAATGCGCCCCGGAGCGGTCTCAGTAGCACGGGCCGGGCGCCGGTGGTAGGCTCCGCGGCCGGACCCAACCATCGGAACGCCACCTCGGAGACCACTTGATCCATCCCGCCGGACGCCTCGCCCGAATCCTCCTCGGCCTGAGTATCGGTCTCGCGATCGGCATCGGAGCCTGGACCTGCGCCGGGGCCGGCGAGAAGCCCCGCACCAAGGTCCTCGTGATCGGCGTCGACGCCGGCGAGTGGGACATTCTCGGCCCCCTGCTCGACCAAAAGCGCGTGCCCGCGTTCGCCAAGCTCCGCGACACGGGCGCCTCGGGCAAGCTCCGGTCCCTCGAGCCGCTCACCAAGAGCCCGATCATCTGGGCCAGCATTGCCACCGGGAAGGTTCCCACCAAGCACGGGGTCTCCGGTTTCTTCGCGGAAAAGGCCGAGCGGGATCCGGCGGGGGCGAGGGCCCGGGGCGACAGCGCCTCGCCCGAGACGGATCGGCTGGTCACCTCCAACATGTGGCGGGCCCGACCGATCTGGGACATCCTCGGATCGCTCGGCAAGAAGGTTGGAGTCGTAGGCTGGTGGACGACGTGGCCGGCACAGCCGGTGAACGGGGTCCTGGTGAGCGACTACGCACCGTACGATCTCACGCGCTGGCCCGGGCACGACACGCGGCGCACCTATCCCGAATCGCTCGATTCCCTGGTCCAGGCGCTCCGCCGCACCCCCGAGAGCGTCTCCTGGGCGGAGTTGTTCCAGTTCGTCCCGCCGATCGACACGACCAAGGTGACGGCCCGTCAGGTTGAGCTGGTCAAGAACCTCCGTTGGATTTACGCGGCCGACATGACCTTCTATCGGATCGCGATGCGCCTCTATCGCGAGTCGCACCCCGACTTCTTCACCGTCTATTTCCGCGGCGTCGACGAGGTGTCGCATATCTACTGGGATATCGACATTCCGAACACCGGACACGGCATTGTGAACGACGACGAGTACCATTGGATGAAGCACATCGTCCCGAACTACTACGTCTTCACCGATCGGCTCATCGGCGATTTCCTGCGCGAGGCGGGACCCAAGACCGACGTCATCCTCTGCTCCGACCACGGGTTCGTCGGCGGAGGCTTGGGCGTGATGGCCCACAAGGTGGATGGGATCGTGTTCGTGGCGGGGCCCGATGCGCGGAAGGACGCGAACATCTCCGGCGCGACCGTGCTCGACATCACCCCGACGATCCTAGCTTTCTTCGGGCTCCCGACGGCGCAGGATATGGATGGAAGGCCGATCGAGGACGCCCTCTCGCCGAGCGTCCTGAAGCGCGTGGCGACCGAGACTCGGTTCAAGACCTACGAGACCGCTCGCACGGCGGGGCAAAGCGAAGAGCCTCTCCGCTCCCCCATCGACGATGAGTTGCGCGAGAGGCTCCGCTCGCTAGGCTATATCCAGTGATGCGGGCCGCGCCCCACCCCAGAGGGGGCGCGCGGCGCTAGAAGGGCAGGTCGTCGTCCGAGCCGCCCGCGGGCGCCAGCGATTCATCCGGCGCACCACCCCGCGGCGGGGAATCCATGGCGGGCTCACCGCCTCGATCGGCGCCGGCCCGTCCCAGCATTTGCATCGTCTCGCAAATGACCTCGGTCTTGTACCGCGTTTGCCCCTCTTTGTCCTGCCACGACCGGGTTTCGAGCCGCCCCTCGACGTAGACCTGCTTCCCCTTGTTCAGGAAGCGCTCGCAGATGTCCGCGAGCTTTCCCCAGGCCACGATCGAGTGCCATTCCGTCTTCTCCTGGCGCTGACCGTCCTGCCCGGTCCAGGATCGGGACGTGGCCATGCGGAAATTGGCCACGCGCTGCCCGCCCGGCGTGGTCCGGATCTCGGGGTCCGAGCCCAAATTCCCTACCAAAATGACCTTGTTCACTCCTGCCACGATGCACCCCCGTGCGAATGGTTTACGTCGGGGAACACCTCGACGATAGGCGTCGCGGCGCGCTCCGTCAAGGCGAATGGGCCGATTGACGGAGCGGCGCGGCGAAGGCTACAGTGTGGGGCTTGGCGCCGGTGGCGGCACCGGGGCGTAGCGCAGCCCGGTAGCGCACCTGCCTTGGGCGCAGGGGGTCGGAGGTTCGAATCCTCTCGCCCCGATTTCGTGCCGGCGCCCCCCGACTTCCTAGAGCGCCTGTAGCTCAGCTGGATAGAGCAGCGGATTTCTAATCCGCCGGTCGGGGGTTCGACTCCCTCCAGGCGCGAAGCCAGTTCCGACGCGCGGTGGATGTAGCTCAATGGTAGAGCACTGGACTGTGGCTCCAGGTGTTGCGGGTTCGAGCCCCGTCATCCACCCCATCTTCGATTTTTAGAGACGCCGGCTAGTCGCCGTGGCGGATCGCGCGGCCCAAGACCGCCGCGGCCCGTGCGCGGTGGCTGATCGAATCCTTCCGGGCGGGAGGCAGCTCGCCAAACGTGAGCGTCTCTCCCTCCGGGAGGAAAAGCGGGTCGTAGCCAAACCCGTGATCTCCGCGGGGAGCCTCCAAGATCGTCCCCTCGCAGAATCCCTCCGCTTCCAGCGCGTCATCCACGCCGCGCACCAAGACCAGCGCGCAGTGAAAGCGGCCGGTGCGTCGTTCCACGGGGACGTTCGCGAGCGCGCGGAGGAGCCGCTCGTTGTTCGCGGCGTCGCTCGCATCCTCCCCGGCGAACCGCGCCGAGTAGAGGCCCGGCGCGCCGCCCAGCTCGTCCACCTCCAGCCCCGAATCGTCTCCGAGCGCGGGCAATCCCAGGGCTTCATTCACCGCTTTTGCCTTGGCCAGGGCGTTTTCCCGGTAGCTGCTTCCCCGCTCCGGGGGCAGGACCACGTGGGGGTGGTCCCGGAGGGTTTCAAACCGCTTCGACGTGCCGGCGAGAAGGCGTTCCAGCTCCCGCGCCTTTCCCACGTTCGTCGTCGCGAGAACGATCAGGTCCACGCCTTGGGGAGGGCCCTAAGCCCGAGTGTCCGTTTTTGGTAGGCGACGAGCTTCCGAATTCCGCGCTTCCCGAGATCCATCATCTGCGCCAGATCACGCTCGGAGAATGGCTTCCCCTCGGCGGTCCCCTGGATCTCGACCAGGCGGCCCGCGCCCGTCATGACCAGGTTCATGTCGACCTCGGCTTTGGAATCCTCTTCGTAGCAGAGGTCGAGCATCGGCGAGCCGCCCACGAGGCCGACGGAAATGGCGGCGATGAAGTCTCGAAGAGGAGCCCCGGGCAGCTCGACGCGGCGGGTCAGCCACCGAATCGCGTCGGCCAGCGCGACGAACGCGCCGGTGATCGATGCGGTGCGGGTTCCCCCGTCCGCTTCCAGGACGTCGCAGTCGATCAGGATCTGGCGCTCCCCGAGCGCTTCCAGATTCGTCACGGCGCGGAGCGACCGCCCGATGAGTCGCTGGATCTCGTGGGTGCGGCCGCCCACGTGGCCCCGCGTCACCTCCCTCGTAATCCGCTCGTGGGAGGAGCGCGGGAGCATGCTGTATTCGGCGGTCACCCATCCTCGGCCGGAGTTGCGCAGAAACGGCGGCACGCGATCCTCTACCGTCGCCGCGCAGATCACGCGGGTGCCTCCCATTTCGATGAGCGCCGAGCCTTCCGCGTTCTTGAGGTAGCCTCGCCGGATGGTGAGCGGCCGAAGCTCACCCAGGCGGCGCCCGTCGCCGCGGGCTTTGGGTGTCGATCCGGTTCGCGGCACGGTCAGCGTCCTCCCCGTCGCGCCGGCCGCTCAAACCACGGGAGATCGTCCTGCGGCACCAGCGCGACGCGCCCCAGGGAATGGCCCAAGAATCGGCGGCCGATGCGCTCAAACTGTCGCGGAATGTCGGAGACATAACAACGCATGGCGCCGCGACGGCGCGACGGGGCGCTGCCGCCGTGCAAGGCCGCGCGTCGTCGATCCCACCGTAGTCGCCGCGCCAGGCGCTTCGCGGTCGCTTCGCCGGAGTCGATCAGCCGCACCCGGGGGCCGAGGATGGCCTGCAGCGCGCGGCGAAACGGCGGGTAGTGCGTGCAGCCCAGGATGAGCGTGTCCACCTTTCGCCGCTGTAGCGGCGCCAGGTAGTCGCGCAGCGCCTCGCGGGCCGCCCTCGAGTTCTCCATCCCCTCTTCGGCGAGCGGGACCAGTAGCGGGCACGGAGCCGCGTGGACCCGGGCGCGCTTCCCCGCCCGGCGGGCCGCGGCCGCGACCGCGCGCTCGTACGCGCCGCTCGCCACGGTCGCGCGCGTTCCGATGACGCCGATCCGGCCGGAGCGGGTGGCCGCCACAGCGGCCTCGGCCCCCGGTTCGATGACCCCGTCGATCGGAAGGGCCGGGAATTCTTTTGCCAGGGAGCGAAGCGCCACCGCCGAGACCGTGTTGCACGCGACGACCACCCGCCCCACCTTGAATTGAGTGAGAAATCGCACCGCCTCGCCGGCGAAACGGCGCACGGTGGCGTCCGATTTCGTGCCGTAGGGGACCCGCGCGGTGTCCCCGAAGTAGACGATCGGAACGGTGGGCAGGAGCCGGCGGAGGTGGCGGACCACCGTCAGCCCTCCGATCCCGGAATCGAAGACTCCGAGGACGCCGCGGCTCACCGCCACTCCGACACGCTCAAGGGCGCCATGACGTCGTAGTGCCCGCCGATCGTCTCGACAGGATTTCCCTCCACCAAGATCGCGACCGCCGTGACGTCCGGGAGATTGTCCGCGGCCGTGAGGACGATGGAGGAGAGGATTTGCCGCTCCCGACCGCTTCCTCCGCGAAATTCCTGCACCATAGCCTTGCTCCAGTCGAGGTAGAGCATCCCCCGCGAAGTGTAGTACGCGTTCAGAAGCTCGACCCCTGCGGGAATGGGCGACTCCAGCCCGGCCGACGATCCGGAGAGCAGCTCCCGATAGATCGCGCGGACGCGGTCGGCCGCGCGATCCTTGACCACCACGTCGCGATACTCCGCGGCGACCGAATCGGTGCCCGGCACGCTGAAGTAGAGGTAGACGCCGCGGATTCCCTCCAGCTCGGACGCGAGGGGCGTGAGGCGATCGCCGGCGAGCTTGGACGCACGCCCGGGACCGAAGCCAAACCAAAATGCGATCGCGCCGACGATGATCGCGATCGTAGCGATACCGAGCCAGTGGAGCGTGGTGAGCTTCATCCGCGGGCCGCCTTCACGAACTTCTCGATCGCCTCAGCCACGGTGCGCGTGTAGTCGTAGATGGTATAGCCACGGCTCAGCGCCTCCGGTCCGGCGCGGAGCGCGGGTGCGCATTCCAGCAGCACCGCGGGGCAGGTGAGTGGGCCCAGCACGCGCATCCGCGCGGTCTCCGCGAGCACGGGCGTCTCGCGGAAGGCATGCTGCAGCGAGTCGGCGATCGCCTGAGCCATGGCCATGCTGCTCCCGACAACCGAGGATTGCGCCCCGAGCCACGGTCGGAACGGAATCCCATCGACCTCTTCGGGGAGAGCATCGTTCTGGCCTTCGGAGCCGGAGGCCGTCGGAGGGAGCGTGAAGATCCGGAAGCCCCCCCCTCGGACGGAGCCCTCCGAGTCAAGATGGATGCTGATGAAAAGGTCGGCTCCCGCCTCGTTCGCGATCTCCGCGCGGCGGGTGGCGGAAAGCTCGACGTCACTCTCGCGGGTGAGCAGTATTCGGGCCCCCAATCGCTGCCCCAGTGCGCTTCGAAGTGCGCGCGCCATGTCGAGCGCGGCGTCCTTTTCGGCCATGCCCCCGGGAAGCGTCGCGCCGAGATCGGTTCCCCCGTGACCTGGATCGATCACGATCGTCCGCACATCTCGGTCGGGACCGCCGATCTGGACCGGCTCGAGCGCGGTGAAAAGCCCCGCCTCCACGAGGTCCTTGTCGTCGGTAACCGATACCTTGAGCCGTCCCGATCCGACCGAGACCGAGTAGCCGCGCGCTTCCCCGTTGAGCCGCAGGCGCAGCTCGACGCCGCCGGGAATCTCGCGGATGGAGCCGTCGGTCACCACGCCGCCGGAGAAGGTGCGCGCCGTGTCGAGGGTGCCCCCCTCGAAGAGAATCCGGACTTCGGAGGGCATCGCGTAGATGACGCGTGGAGGAAGGCCGCGGAGGAGCGTGGCCGACACCTCGGTGACGCGGCCCCGCGTATAGAGCTGCGCCTGGCGCACCGTGTGGACCGGGGCGCGGAAGCGGATCGTCCGCGCCGCGTCGTCCCAGGTGGCGTCGGTGACGATCCGCCATTCAAACAGCTTGTGGACGATCGACTCGGAGGCGTAGACGTCGCCCTGGATCAGGCGCGCCGGCGCAACCAAGTTCTTTCCCGCTTCGTCGACGAGGATCATGGGCGCGTCGACCGTGAACCGAACGGTGTGGTCCCCGATTCGCAGGCTCAGCTTCTTGATCTCGGGCCGCCAGTACTTGGTCGCGCTGAAGACGCGGGCGATGTCGTTGGTGGAGACATAGCGCGCGCCGTCGATCACGATCGGGGTGATCCGCTCGGCGGGTCGGGGATCCGGATATTCGACGAAGATCGCGGGGCCGGTGGGGGCCGCGAGCGCGGGGAGCACGATCAAGGCGGCGGCCACCGCGGAGAGGACCAACGCGCGGGACGCACGCTGAGCTCTGGGTCGCGACGTGGTGGCGCGGTCGGGCCCGTTCACTCGGGACGCTCTCCCCGCATCGCGCCGCGGATCTCTCGACGCGCGCGCCGCTCTTCCATCTGTTCCCGCTTGTCGTAGTGCTTTCGGCCCTTCACCAGCGCCAGCTCCACTTTGACCTTTCCATCTCGAAAGTAGAGGGACAGCGGCACCATGGTGAGTCCCTTCTCCTCCAACTGCCCTCGTAGACGCTTGATCTCCGCGCGATGCATGAGGAGGCGGCGGGCGCGGGTCGGCTCGTGGTTTTCATAGCTCGCGGGATCATACGGGCTGATGTGGGCGTTGCGGAGATAAAGCTGGTTGGCGTCGATGGAGGCGTAGGCGTCGACCAACTGCGCCTTCGCGGCGCGGAGGGATTTGACCTCGCTTCCCTTGAGCTCGATCCCCGCTTCGAAGGTCTCGATGATCGTGTAGTCGTGCCGGGCCTTGCGGTTGGTGCAGATGACGCGGCGATCGTCGTCTTTCTTGGTTTTCTGCGCCGCGCCCCGCGCCATCGAGCCCTCCCTGAGATTGACACCTCCCCGCGAGCGCCCTATATTAGCGTGTTCCCGCGACAATTCGAAGCCCGCGGTGCGGAAGTGGCGGAACTGGTAGACGCGCTGGGTTCAGGGTCCAGTGGCGGCAACGCTGTGGGGGTTCAAATCCCCCCTTCCGCACCATTCATTCAGGGAGGAGACCTCATGCTGCGCCGGGTTTCGACATTCGGCCGGAGCTTCTCGGCCGGGATCGAGGTTTCCTGGGGCGTGAACAACAACGGCCTCGAGGGGGAGACGATCCAGCAGGGGGGCGGCTTCTACACGCGGGCCGGGAGGGCCGGTCCCCACCCAGGAGGTCAAGCAGAAGGGCGAGCAGGATCTCAGCACCCGCTTTGGAGCGCGGGCGGGCCTCGGCTTCGAGTACGAGGCGAGCCCCCAAGTTCTCTTGGGCCTCGGGGCGGAGTTCAATCACATTACGATGGATGAAGACGATTTCGGCTCGTCGTCGGCAGAGTACTGGGCGGTCCGAGCCTCGATCGGCCACAACTTCAGCAAGTAGCCCATTCCGCGCCGGACCGGAGGCCACCCCGCGATGCTCCGTTACTTCTCCACGCTTGCGCTTTCATCCCTGGCGATCATGACCTCTTCTGGAGCGGGCGCCGCCGGGTCTGAAGTCCTGGCCAAGCTCTGCGACAGTTACTGGCAGGGCCAGCTAGAGGCCAGCCCCACCTGGGCGACGCAGCTCGGCGACAAGCGTTATGACGATCGCCTCGACGACATCACGCCGGCGGGAATCGCAAAGGAGCAGAAGCGCCTCGAGGAAGTGCTGGCGGCCGCGAATGCCATCGCTCCTGGCCCCCTCTCGGAGAAGGACCGGCTCACACGCACAGCGTTGACCTCTTCGGTCCAGAGGCAATTGGACCAGCTCACATGCCATTTCGTGGACTGGGTGGTGGATCCCCTCGGTGGGCCGCAGGTCCGATTCATGAGCCTGGCGGACTACACGCAAATCGACACCGCGCACGATGGGGCGGCCTACGTGAAGCGCGTGACCGCAATGGGCCAGTACCTCGACGATCATGTCGCGAATCTCAAGTCCGGCCTCTCCCATGGTCGGACGGCGACGCGGGGCGCCGTGGAGAAGACGATCGACCAGCTCGACCGCCTGAACAAGTCCCAGGTTGAGAGCCTCGCGGTGTTCAAGCCCGCCCTCGCCGAGCGGAAGGGATGGAGCTCATCGGACCGCGAGGGCTTCGCGAAGAACCTCCGAGCCGCCGTCCAAGCCTCGCTGCGACCCGGTCTGATCCGATACCACGATTTTCTGGTCGCGCAGATCCTGCCCGTCGCGCGGCCTCCCGAGAAAGCGGGACTCGGCTCCCTCCCCGGAGGGCCGGATTGCTACCGGAAGATGATCCGCGTATACACATCGTTGGACTTGAGCCCCGAGGAAATCCACAAGATAGGGCTCGAACAGGTGGCGACGTTTCGGCGGGATCTCGCGGCCATGGGACAGAAGGTGTTTGGCACGTCGGACGTGGCCGAGATCCAGAAGCGCCTGCGGACGAGCCCCGAGATGCACTTCAAGACGTCGGAGGAGGTCGAGGTCAAGGCCCGGGAGACCCTGGCGCGCGCGAAGGCGGCCGTGCCAGGATGGTTCGGGAAGGTCCAACCCAAGACGGGTTGCGTGGTCAAGGTCATGGGGATGTACGAAGCCCCTTATTCGACGATCGCCTACTACCGTCCGCCCTCGGCGGACGGCTCGCGGCCCGGGCAGTACATGATCAATACGTACATGCCTGAGACTCGGCCGCGATACGAAGCGGAGGCGCTCGCGTTTCACGAGTCGATCCCCGGGCATCACCTCCAGATCGCGGTCGCCAACGAAATGGTCGGCGTTCCGGAGTTCATGAAGCATGAGGGCGTAACCGCGTTCGTGGAGGGCTGGGGCCTCTACAGCGAGCGGCTCGCGGACGAGATGGGGCTATACACCGGCGATGTCGACCGGCTGGGAATGCTCTCCCTCGACGCGTGGCGGTCGTGCCGCCTGGTCGTTGACACTGGCATGCACGCGATGGGTTGGAGCCGCCAGCAGGCGATCGACTACATGGTGGAGAACACCGCTCTAGCCCAGAACAACATCGAGAACGAGGTGGATCGGTATCTCACGTGGCCCGGCCAGGCACTCGCGTACAAGCTCGGTCAGCGGGAGATCTTGAAGTTGAGGGACGAAGCGAAGACGCGGCTTGGGGCTCGGTTCGACATCAAGGCGTTCCACGACGCAGTCCTCGGGAACGGCGCCGTGACTCTTCCCGTTTTGCGGGAGCAGGTCGAAGCGTATGTCGCCGCGGCGAGCACACCGGGAGCTGAGGGCGGAGCGAACTAACGCTCCCCTATCGCACTTCCGGTACGCCCGTGTCCGCTCGTCCCTTCCGAACGTTGACCCGAGCACGCTGGGCGAGCCGGGTATAGGGTCCCACCGAGCAAGTCGCTGACGATGCCGAGGTGGAAGAGCGACTCGTGCCCGGCGATGTTAGCCCTGGGTCGGCAAGTTCAAGGCGGCCGAGATGGCCTGACTCCAGTGCGAGCGCATGTGCTGGGCGTGCTCGGCCATCTCGTGGACCGTGGCGTTGGCCGACGGCTCGAGCGCGGTATACTCGTAGTGGACGGAAACGCGCGTGGCGCCGCCGGGGGCGGGCCGCGAGCACCCTCCCACCCCGGATTTTCCCATTGACCCTTGGGTGTTATGGCCTTAATATGCAACCATTGGGTTGCGCATTGTGCGGAGCCCGCAGGGAGGGGAACCATGAGCACGACCATCACGGATCGCATCGAGAAGGAAGTCCGGCTGCGCGCACCACGGAGCCGTGTCTGGCGCGCCCTCACCGACTCGAAGGAGTTCGGCGCTTGGTTTCAGTCAGCCTTTTCGGAGCCGTTCCGGGCCGGCGCCCGGATCAAGGGACGGATCACCTATCCCGGCTACGAGCACTTGGCGATCGAAATCGTCATCGAGAAGATGGAGCCGGAGCGGCTCTTCTCTTATCGCTGGCACCCCAACGCCGTGGAGCCAAACATGGACTACTCGAAGGAGCCGATGACGCTCGTGGAGTTCACGCTCGAGGAAGCTGAGGGAGGCACCCTGCTCAAGGTCGTAGAGTCCGGCTTCGACGCTATCCCGATCGCTCGCCGGGCGGAAGCCCTGAAGGGGAACGAGGGTGGCTGGACCATCCAGATGACCGCCATCGAGAGTTATCTGCGCCAGAACCCGTGACTCCTGAGCGCGGACATGCCGGGCTCGAAAGCTCGGCTCCCATCTTCGCGGCGTTGGGGGACGCGACGCGTCTCCACCTGGTGGCCCGCCTGTGTCGGGGCGGGCCCCAATCCATCTCACGACTAACTCGGGGCACCAACTTCACGCGGCAGGCGATTACGAAGCATCTGCGCGTCCTCGCCGACGCCGGGTGGGCGCACAGCACCCGCCTAGGCCGCGAAAGCCGCTGGGAGTTGGAGCCCCAGCAGCTGGACGTGGCTCACCGATACCTCGACCTGATCTCGAAACGTTGGGATGCCGTACTGCGACGGCTGCAACAGCACGTCGAGGAGTGATCCCGGAAGCGCGAGGGAGCACGTGCGACGAACATCCCGACATCAGAGCCGCGAGAGTCTATATCCAGCCCAGATGCCGAGCACGCCGCCGACTCCACCCAGGAGGACGGAGGCAACCGACATCCAACCCGCACCCCACAGGGACGGCAACCAGCTCCCGATGGTCGATCCGATCACCATGAAGATCATGATCAGCGACTTCGATCTCACGTTTCCGCCATCGCGACAGGTCCGCCCCCTCGCACTTATCGCGCTCCAGAGGGGGCTCCAGCCCTGACAGGGGACCGCTCGAGTACGTAGATGGCGAACGCGAAAATCGCGTACGCCGCGAGCGCCGTCGCCGCGGCCGCCTTGTCCGATGCCGGGGGCGGGCCGAAGAACACGTACGCTTGGATGGCGAGCATGACCAGGCCGAACAACAGGGTCGGCGTCCGCCGCGCGACGCCAGTCTTGAAATAGAGCCACATTCCGCCGAACAGCAGTACCGCTTCGAGCGAGAAAGCCAGCGCGGGGAGATTCCACAATCCGAACCCCACCTTGGCGGTGTTGTCATAGAGTGGTAGATCGGGCCGATGGACAAGAAGGTCGAGAACCCAGTGAGAGAACACGGCGGCGCCAACGATAGGTGCGGCCGCCCGGCTCGCACCAGGCCGGGCCAGTTTGTAGACCATGAAGGCCGCAAGAGACCAGAGTAGAGCGGCGACGAGGCTGTGGGTGTAGGGCATGTAATAGAGGTCGAGAGGGTTCGACGCCGTGATTCCCGGCACGATGCGCACCTTTTCAATGCCAAGCAGCACGAAGGGTGCCCAGGCGACATCGAGTAATTGAACCGCGATGAACAGTACCCAGAGAGGTATGGCGGCATCCCACTTCTTCGCGGCGAAACTCACCCCGTAATGCCCGACAAACATCAGACTGCCCTCCCTCTGTCGAACGGCGCGGAAGCCCTCCCTACTTAGGCGTCCGCCTCTGGCCCTCCTCGAGCAGCGCCCGGAATCCTTCCGCGTCTCGCGCCGTAACCGCGGCGACAACGCGACTCAGCGCCGCCCGCAGACGCTCCACGGCCATCGCCGAATGCGGGTTCATGGCCTGGATTTCGTAGTAAACGTCCGGACTTTCGCGCACGACAGCGGCGGCGAGCGATTCGAGGGCCTGGAAGGTGGTGCTCCGGACCGGGTGCTGGGCCTCTGGCAACGCGAGGGCGAACGCGATCGCCGTGGCGTGTGCGAGGCTCAGGAGATCGGCCATGATTCGATCATGGTCGTCGAGCGGAATCCGCACAAGATGCGCCGTGGTCGGCTGGAAGAGCCTCTCGACCGTCGATGTCGCTTCCGGGTCGCCCGTGTCGCAAATCACGACATCGGCATCGCGCAGGAGCATTGTCGTGGGGCCGAACATGGGGTGAATCGAGGCGACACGGACGCCGGCGCGCTGGAGCGTGCGAATCGCGCTGATGAGCGGCGCCTTGATGCTGGCAATGTCGACGACCACTCCGGCGGGCGGCTTCCGCGACCACTCCGCGTACAGCTCGGCGGTCGCGGCCGGAGGCGTGGAGCAGATGATGAGTTCCGCGGATGGCAATGCCCGAAGCGCCGACTCGCTCTCATCGGCTGAGCCCGCGGGGTCAAGGGCGAACGTGGTGTAGCTCTGGGTCGTTAGGAAGCGCCCCAGCCATCGGCCCATGCGGCCGGCCCCACCCACGACGACGGCACGGTTGCCGGCGCCCACGGCCGCGTGGCGCAGGTTTTCCTTGTCCTGCTCTCCCACCGAGGCGCGGATGAGCCGAGCCAACAGATCGTCGGCCACGGCGGGATCGAGGCCGCCCTCTCTGGCTGCGGCGCGGGCCCGCTCCAGCACCACTCGCTCTTGGCCGTAGTCCACGGTCGGGAGATTCAGGCGGCGCTTGATCTCCGCCACCTGTCTCACCAGCTCCACGCGCTCTGCGGCCCGCGCGACGATGGCCAGATCGATCTGTCTGATCTGCTCGCGCAGGCCGTCTAGATCCCGCTCACCCATCCACGTTCCCTAGGCGCCCCAATTCTCGGCCGAAGGTGGCGACCCGATTAGCCCCGCACCTCGCTCATCATCGCGAGAATATTTGCGTCCGGGTCGCGGAAGAAGGCCATCCACAGCTCGTGGTCGGGCAGCTTGGCGATGAGGTGGGGCTTCGTCTCGAAAGGAACGCCTCGCGCCAGCAGCGCCGCGTACGCCGCGTCGAGATCGGGAACCTTGTAGTAAATCACCGAGCTATGGCTCCCGGCCTGGGATTTGGCCGGAGCATCGAGCATCAATCGAACGCCCGCGCAGTCGAAGAAACCCAGACCTGGTGGAGCTTGAAAGAGAAATCGCATTCCCAAGACATCCCGGTAGAACGCGATCGCTCGGTCGATGTCGGCCACCGGTACGGAGATCTGGCCGATCTGGGCTAGGCCGAACCTGGCCGTGCTCCTGTCGCTCATTGAGGTTCTCCCCCGTCAAGCTGTCTGTGTCACGCGCGGCGGCCGAAGGGCGAGTGCGAAGAGGGCGGCCAGGGCAAGATCGACCACGCCGGCGGCGAGAAGCCCAGCCTGGCCGATGCCGCTGGAGAAAAGGGCGACGCACGCAAGGAAGTAGACGAACTTCCCGACGCCGCCCGCCAGGAAGACCACCCGCCTCGAAGCCGGCAGAAAGGCTGCGAGGAGGTATGCCACGCCCCAGGCCATGACGTTGATCCAGGTGCAGCGATAGAAAAACAGCTGCAGCGGATCATCCAGCGACAGCGACGCGACGTAGAGCTGCGCGAAGTGCCGCGTCGGTGCCACGAGAGCACTCGCTCCACCCAGGATGTTCCAGGCGGCCGCTACGAGCAGGAGCCGCTTCTGCCAGAAATCACTCACGGAATGCGAGCCCAGGCGCCGATCTCCATGCGTCCGACGATCACGCTCTCGTTCGCTGTGGCTTCCCGGATCATCCGATCCGCGAGGGTCTCGATCGCGACCTCCGCCGCGGTCGCGACTCCCGCGCGCTCGATCCCGGGCAGCATGGTCTCGGTGACATCGGCGAGCATCCGAAGGCCATCGACGCTCTTCTCTCCTCCGCCGATGATCGCGCCCACTCCCATGGTGGGAGCCGGGAGCCCGGCCGCCACGTAGGTCGCATGGAGCCTCTTCCCCATCTGGGTCGCGTGGCCGTGCCACCGAAGTGTTTCCACGAGCCACCGGCAGCACTGGTCGTAGGTCGGAGCCGGAGGGAACGAAGTGGCGCTATCCCAGTCCGGCTCATGAAAGACGATCACGCCCCCGGGCCGCAAGTGGGCGGCGAGCTTTCGGACCATGGCGCTCGGGTCCCGCTGGAACATCAGGACGTACCGCCCGATCACCGCGTCGAAGGGCTTGTCGAAGGTCATCTCGGCGGGATCGCCCTCGCGGAACGAAACGTGCCGCAGCGACCGCGACTCAGCACGGACCCGCGCGGTCGCGAGAGCGGCCGCCGCCCGGTCCGCACCGACGATCTCGCCGGTCTTCCCCACCAATTCCGCGGCCAGGAAGGCGACGTCGCCCGGGCCGCTGCCCACGTCGAGGACGCGCATGCCGGAGGTGATCCCTGCCTGGACAAAAAAGTGCCTCGTGATCGGGTCGACCAGGCGCGCCTGCGTGGTGAGGCGTTCGAGCTCTCGATCGGAATGGCCCAGCACGTAGGTGGCTGGCTGTCCGTGGTCGGTTTCTGGCGTGCTCACGTGCGCGATCCTCCGCGTGTCCCCGACGGCCCTATCCGCCCTTCGCCTGCGCGACCCAGCCCGGCGCCGAGTCGATCTGTTGGCGGAGAATGAGGTTGAGCTGTGCCGTGTGATGCTGGACGTGGCGCATGTTGTACAGAAGCAGCTCGGTGTAACTGACCTCACCCCACCGAAACCTCAAGCGTTCGCGGGCCCTCGCGTCGGTCAGGCCGTTGATCGCCGCCCGACACTTATCGCGGCCATGGCGAAGATAGTCGAGAAGCACGTCCTTGGAGTAGGGCCGCTCGGGCAGTACCCCGGCCGGGTCCAACTCCTCCAGGTTGAATGGCGCCGGCGGAGCAAAACCTTCCACGGGGCCCGACAGATAGAGATCGAGCCAGAAGAGCGTGTGATAGACGAGGTTCGAGTACTCCGGTTGTTTGGAGCGGTCGCCCCACAGCTCATCGGGACACGCGCGAACGGCGTTCTCAAGCATGTCGATCGCCGCCCCGAATTGCTGCCAGATGATGGTCTTCGTATCTCCATCCACCTTCACGCTTCCTGTTTCTTCACGATCAGCAGGCTCACGATGGCAACGCTGCCGAGGAGAATACCTGACGCGAGCGGGAGAAGGCCATAGGCACCGAGCAATCCACCGCCATGCGCCGCGGCGCCGGTCACTCCCGTGGCTCGAAGAACTCGATCGGGTTCCCCGATGGGTCTTCGCAGAGTACCTGCCGACCACCGGGCCCCTGGATTGGCTCCGAGCGAAAGCGCCCGCCCTTGGCTTTGAGGTCGGCCATCGTGGAGTCGAGGTTGGGCACCTCAAGAACGAATCGATTCCAGCCGCCGGGCCGGGGCTCGGAGCCGTCCGGTAGGACCCTCGACGCGGAAGTGCCGGGCCCGCTCACCCAGAGCGTGAGATCGCCCCGCTTCATCACGGCGAATGGCGGCCCCCACCGGTCCACCAGCTCGAATCCGAGCGCGGCATAGAACGCGATCGAGGCGTCGACGTCGGTTACCAGGTAGCGGAGCGTGGCCATGGTTGGGTCCTACGCCTCCGGCGATCGATCGCGTCGTTCGAACGCGTCCTGCCATTTCGGTGGAAGCTCGGAGCCGCGAAGCTTCCAGGTCACAAACCGGGTGGCTCCCATTTTCCCATGCATGGCGTCCATCACCTGACGGTGCGGAACTTCGCCGACGAATCGATGGAGTGCCGCCTCGTCTTCCCACACCGAGAGGGTCCAAAAGCGCTTCTGGAGTATTCGGACGGCCATCGAGTACCCAAGGAGCCCGGACGCCGTCTTCAGCTGTTTCTGGATCTGGGCGCTGAAATTGAGGAAGAGGCCCGCGTGGCGAAAGCTCTTGAGCGGCAGCTCGGACAGGATGGCCAGGTAATCGCGGCTTGGGTCCGACGGCCGAAATGAGAGCCAAGGGTTCGCGATCATCGCGCCGGAAACCTAGCAATTCTCAACGGTAGCCGAAAGGAGTACCTTCGGGCCGACCCTGGGGGTAGGAGGCGGCTACGGAACGGTCGACGATCGATGAGCGCGATCTGGAGCTGTTCAACGACAGCCTGGAGCGCTGCCAGGCTCGCCCTGATTTCCTCGACAGCTTCTACAAGATCTTCATCGCCTCGGACAAGGCCGTCGCCGAGAAATTCGCCCACACGGACCTCAAGCGGCAGCAAGTGATGCTCAAATCATCGCTGTTCATGCTGCTCGAGGCCTCGGGCCGCAATCCGCCCCGCGAAAGCGTCGCCCACCTCGAGCGCGTCGCCGAGCGCCACGACCGCAGGCACCACGATATCAAGCCGGAGATGTACGCGCTCTGGCTCGATTGCATGCTTCGAACGGTCCGCGAGTTCGACAAGAAGTTCAACGCCGACGTCGATCGCGCCTGGCGGCAAGTCCTGGCCAATGGAATCGCGATCATGCAATCGAAGTACTGACCGCCCGCCGCCTTCGACTTACGTCCGAAAATCGGTGAGCGCCTTCGGCGGCCACGCGGCCCGGAGCGCGTTGAGCACGACCACCACGTCGATGATCTCCTGCGCGATGGCCCCGGCCACGGGCGGCAGAAGGCCCGCGGCGGCGAACCCCATGCCGACCAGGCTGGCGGCCATGCCGCCGATCGCGCTCTGGAGCGCGATCGCGCGCATCCGGCGGCTGATGTGCAAGAGCTCATCCACCTGGGCCAGCGAGCTGTTCAAGACGACGGCGTCGGCCGCCTCGCTCGTGATGTCGCTATTCTGCCCGAACGCGATCCCCACCGTCGCGGCGGTCAAGGCGGGCGCGTCGTTGATCCCGTCGCCGAGGAACAGGGTCTTGGCCCGCTCCACCTCGGCGCGGACGATGGCCAGCTTCTCCTCGGGGCTCTTGCCGGCATACACCTCCTTGATCCCGACCCGATCGGCGAGGTAACGCACCTCGGCCTCGCGGTCACCGGACAGGAGCATCACCTTTTGGAAGTAGTGCTTGGGCTTGAGGTGCCCCACGAAGAGCGCCCCCTCGGCGCGCGGCTCGTCGCGGAATCGATAGGTCGCGGCATAGGCGCCGTCGATGAGGAGGACGCACTCCATGCCGCCAGCGGCGGGTGGCGGCAGCCCGGCAACCCCGGCGCCCGATTGGGCGAGCAGCTTGCGGCTCGTGATTTGAACCCGTCGCCCGCCGATGACGCCGTGAAGCCCCTCCCCAGGCCGCTCGGCGATCTCGCTCGCCTCCTGGAGCGAGAGATTCTCCGCGAGCGCCGCGTCGAGGACCGCGCCGGCGAGCGGGTGCTTGGAGTAGCGCTCGAGGCTGGCGGCGAGCGTCAACACGTCCGGCGCCGCGAATCCAGGAGCGCACTCCTGGTCGGTAAGGCGCGGCTCGCCGTAGGTCAACGTCCCGGTCTTGTCGAAAATCACGGTGCGGCACGTGTCGATCTGCTCCAGCACCGCCGGGTTCTTGATGATGATGGCGCGCCGGGCCGCCAGCGAGATGGTGCCGATGATCGCCACAGGAATCGCGATGAGGAGCGGGCACGGTGTGGCCACGACGAGGACCGCGAGAAACCGGGTGGCCTGGCCGCTCACGAGCCACGCGAGCAAGGCCACCGCCACCGCCACGGGCGTGTAGTACGCGCCCAATTGATCGCCGAGCCTCCGGAGCCGAGGGCGGTGCTGCTCGGATGAACGCATGACCTGCATGATCTTGGCGTAGCGCGAATCGACCGCCAACTTGGTCGCCCGGATGGCGAGCGCCGCATCGCCGTTGATCGCGCCCGAGATCACCTCCGACCCCGGCGTCTTGGACATTCGATACGGTTCGCCCGTCAGGTAGGACTCGTCCATCGAGCCGTGGCCTTCGAGCACCACGCCATCCACCGGGCAGATATCGTGCGGGTAGACGAGGAGGGTGTCTCCGACGTGGACCTGGTCGAGGGGCACATCGGCCACCCCCGACGCGCCCCTCACGTGGGCGACCGATGGCATCCGCTTGGCCAATGCCCGAAGCACCGAGGCGGCGCTCCGCACCGCGTAGCTTTCGAGCGCCTCCCCGCCCGAGAGCATGAGCACGACCAGCGCGCCGGCGAGGTATTGCCCCAGGATGACGGCGGTGACGATCGAGATCCCGGCCAGGAGGTCGGAGCTGAACTCGCGCTTCCAGACCTTCCCCATCAGCTCGTAGAGAAGCGGGACGCCGCCCACGACGAGCGCCGCGATCAGGGGCGCGCGGTAGGTGGATTCCCCGGCGTGGAAGGCGAAGCGCAGGAGGAGGTGCGCGCCGATCGCCAGCAGCGAGAAGACCGCGATCAGGCCGTGCCTTCGGGCTCCGAACGTCGCCTCGAGCTTGGAGAGCATGCCGTGCGACTCTATCCCTCACCTCGCCGCCCCACTACCGATATTGTTCTTTGATCTTCCCCCACGTCGTCGAAGTCACGGGCGTGGGGCACGCGTTCTCGACGCCGGGCGTGGGCAGGCAGCCCGTGCTGTGGGGGTGGCCCGACCCGGTGTACTTGTTCAGCCCGTCGAAGAGCGTCCAGGTGGTGCCCCCCGTCCCAAAGCGGCCCGTCGAGCGGTCGCTCGCGCCTTCGATGCTGTTGTACGACTTGACGTCGACCGCGGCCGTGTCGACGGAGCCGATCCGGAACAAGATCACCGTGTCGCCGGCGTTGTTGAGGCTCAATCCGGTCGCAGTCCGGCCCACCGAGCGCTGCCAATCGAGGGCCTGGCGCCCCGTGACCACGACGACGCCTCCCGGCGCGAGGGTGCCTGAAAACGCGAACCGGATCGTGGAGTCGGCGTCCGAGACCCGGTAGGGACCCAGGTCGACCGGCGCCGCGCCGTAATTCCCCACCTCGAGCCACTCGTCGTCGCGGGCGTCGAACGCCCCGTCGCCGCTCCAGTCGCGTGCGGGTCCCGCCAGAATTTCGCTCAGCCGGACGTCGTCCGCCGCTTCGCTTCGCGCGATCCCGATCACCACCGACGCGGCCACCGCCAACAAGAGAAGCCAAACCGCGAATGCCCAGAAACGCTCCATGACCTCCTCCTTCCAGGAGTGCAGGGTGACGTCGGGGCATTTCGATGTGCGGGAGAGGGAGGCGGGTTAGAGCGGTTCTCGATGCCGGGTGCGCCAGATCGACCGCGGAGCGCCCTGATCGGGGAGCAGCCGGGGCAGGATCCAGAGCGATGGGAGCACGAGGAGCAGCGCGATCACGGGGCCCCACGCCGGGTGCCCGAGCGCGGCGGGCGCGCCGGGGACATTGAGCCAGACCGCGAGGACGAGGGCCGCGGCCAGCGCCCCGCGCAGGTACCCGCCGCCGAGGAACGCCACGGTGAGCCCCGCAAAGCCGAGCGGAAGGGGCCAGCGCGTGAGCGCGACGGCGGGATCGCTCCAGAGCTGAAGCGCCCCGGTCAATCCCGCGCACGCCCCTCCGAGCCCCATCACCCAGATCTGCATCCGGTCCACGTCGACGCCCGCGGCCACGGCGCCGAGGGGATTCGACCCGACCGCGCGCAGCTCGAAGCCTCGGACCGAAGCCCGCAGGAAGTGTGAGATCAAGACGCCGAGCGCGAGACCGAGCGACAAAAGCAGAATCCCCCACGCGAGCACGAAGTTTGGCGGGAGCTTGAGCCCCCACGCGAGCGGCGCCGCCAGGGAGCCGAGCCCGATCGTGATCGAGGGAGCTGACGTCGGCCCCACGCCGACGGAATGGACGAGGGGCACCATCGCCCCACCCATGAGAAGCCCGCTCAGGATTTCGTGAATCGCGAATCGGTGCTTGAGCCAGGCGACGGCCACGCCGATCCCCGCCCCCGCGCCAACCCCGGCCAGAAGCGCGACGCCGGCCCCGGCGCCGGGGGTGAGCGCCGCATAGCGCGCGACGAGCGACCCGGCCGCGAACCCCGCCAAGAATTCCGCCTGGATCGCGACGTTCAGGAGCCCCGCGTGGAGCGGGAGCAGGAAGCCGAGGCCGAGGAACAGGAGGCCCGCGGCGGTGAGAATGATGTCGCCGCTCCAGGGCGCGGGCCAGGCCCCGCCGACCGTCTCTCCCGCCGCGATCGACAGGAGATGGGTGCCGACAAAGAGCGCGAGAAGCACGACCGCGTTGGCCACCAGGGCCCACGGACCTCCGCGGCAGCGTCCCGGAATCACGCCGACGCTCCGCGCGGATCGAACGTCGATGGATGCTCGCGCCTCACGCCGCGGCTCCCGACATCTCGTCGATGATCATTTCCCGAGTCAACGTCTCGGTGACCGGGATCCAGACGAACCGCCCCGCCGCAAGCACCGCGAGCCGGTCGGCGACCCGCATCGCCTCCTCGGGGTCCTCGGTGAGCCAGATGAGACCGCTCCCCCGCTCGCATTGGAGGATGAGCGTCCGCCTCACGTACTCCTGCGCGGCAAGCGAGAGCCCCTGCGCCGGGGAGCGGACAACCAGAAGCACGGGGTTTCGGATCACCTCGCGCGCGACGATGACCCGTTGGCGGTCCCCAAGCTTGAGATCGCGGAACCGGTTCAAAGGCTCCGCGTCGGGGATTTCGAAGTCGCGAAGCGTCCGGATCGCGTTCCCACGGATCGATTCATGGCGCAGAAATCCGCGCCGCGCAAAGGGCGGCCCGCCGGTCTGTCCCAGGATCAGGTTCTCCTCGATCGAAAATTCCGCGATGGCCTGGTCGCGGGCGTGCGGCGGGTTGACAAAGCTGATCCCCGATTCCACGCGGAGCCGCCGCGGCGACTGGATCATCTCCTTGCCCAAGAAGTGCATCGATCCCCGCTCGGGTGTCCGACTTCCGAGAAGCGCGTCGTGGAGGAGGTTGAGCCCGTCGGCGGGGGCGCCCACCACCGCGAGCACCTCGCTTGCCTTGGCCTCGAAATCGAGCCCCGCGAGAGATGTCTCGCGGCCTCGGCCCCGGAGTACGATACCCTCGACGCGGAGGAGTGGATCCCCCGCCGTGTGCGGACCGCTCGGCGTCCGGCGGATCCCGATCCCACCGGTCCATCGCTCGACCAGCGCTCCTTCGCTGCACTCCGCGGTGGTCACGGTGGCCGGATCGGCCCCACGCCAGAGGATCGTCACGCCCGCGGCCTCGGGGTAACCGTCGCGCGGCCACGAGCTGGTGTAGACGACGGGAATGTTCCGTTCGGCGGCGACGCCCTTCAGCATGGACAGAAAGTGGCGGGCTTCATGAGGGCCAAGATCGGAAGTCGGCTCGTCGAGGAGAAGCAGTGCAGGAGATTCCGCGCACACCGCGGCCAATTCGACCAGGCGCCGCTCCAGCGGCCTCAGCGCCTCGATGGGAACGTCGAGAAGGGCCTCCAGCCCGAACCGGGCGGCCACCTCCCGTCGCCCGCTCGCGGGCGCGCTTCCAGTGAACGCCGATGCCGAGATACCGGGGCTGCTGGCGTAGGAGCAGCCGTTCGAGAACCCGGAGCTGAGCCGGGGCCGTTGCTTCGGGGACGAGCGCGACGGGAGCGCCCGCGCGGATCGTCCCTCGCTCGAGCGATCGCCGCCCGGCGAGCGCCTCGAGGAGCGCGGTCTTCCCCGTGTCGCGCTCCCCCAGGATCATGTGGAGCGTCCCCGGTGCGACCGGAAAGCTCAGGTCCTGGACCACCCAGCGCGGGCCGTCCGCGAGCGTCAGCCCCTGGACATCCAATCCGACATCCTTGTCGCGCACGGTCCTCCTCCCGTCCCGCCGCCCGCGCGCCGCCTTCCGCGCGGGGATTCCCCTACTCCCGCCGGATGCGGGTGCCGCTCGTTCCCTCGAGCGCCTCGCGAATCTTGGCCGGCGAGGTGATCACCACTTCGCGGCCTCCGCCGCGCACGAATTCGATCGCGGCCTGGATCTTGGGCCCCATGCTCCCGGCGGGGAAGTGCCCCTCGGCAGAATAGCGCGAAAGCTCCTCCGCCGTCGCGCAATCCAGATCCTTCTGCTCGGGCTTCCCGAAGTGGAGCGCGACCCGATCGACACCGGTGATGATGCAGAGCGTCTCGCACCCGAGGAGCCGGGCGAGGAGGCTGGAGGCCAGGTCCTTGTCGATCACGGCCTCGACACCGTGGTAGGAGCCGTCCCACTGCTTGGCCACAGGGATGCCGCCTCCACCGGCGGCGATCACGATCGCGCCGTCGGCCGCCAGACGGCGGATGGCCCCGATCTCGACCACTTCGAGCGGCCGCGGCGAGGCGACCACGCGGCGCCACCCGCGCCCCGCGTCCTCCACCACGGTCCAGCCCTTCTCCTTGGCCAGAAGGCGGGCGCGCTCCTGGGTGTAGAACGGACCGATCGGCTTGGTCGGACGTCGGAACGCGGGGTCCCTCTCGTCGACGACGACCTGAGTCACCACCGTGACGACCGTGCGATCGACCCCGCCCTTGCGAAGCTCGTTCTGGAGCGCCTGCTGCATCATGTAGCCGATTCCCCCCTGCGAGTCGGCGCCACAGACGTCGAGCGGCATCGGCGGGATCTGATCCCGGGCCGCCTCGTTTCGGATCAGGATGTTCCCGACGATCGGCCCGTTGCCGTGGCTCAGCGCCACCTGGACGCCCTCGCGGATCAGCTCCGCGATGGGCTGCATCGTGAGGCGCGTGATCGCGCTCTGCTCATCGAACGTACCCGTCCCCCGGGCGGGGAGGATCGCGTTGCCGCCGAGCGTGATGAGGAGGCTTTTGGGAAGACCGCGGGGCAACGTCAGCGCGCCGCTTTGACGTGGCTCTGGGCGAATGCCTCGAACCGGCGAATTCCCTCGCGGATGTTCTCGATCGAGTTGGCGTAGGAAAATCGCAGGTACCCTTCGCCGTGCGAGCCGAACGCCGTGCCGGAGAGAATCGCGACGCCCGCCTCGTTCAAGAGCGCGTGTTCGAGCTCGGAGCTCTTCATGCCGAGGCCCGTGATGTTCGGGAAGACGTAGAACGCGCCCGACGGCTTGGCGCAGCGCACTCCGGGGATCGCGTTCAATCCTTCGACGATCACCTCGCGCCGGCGGGCGAACTCTGCCACCATCGCGCGCACCTCGTCCTGCGGGCCGTGGAGCGCCGTCGGCGCCGCACGCTGGACGAACGAGGTGGCGCAGGAATAGACGTTGGTCGCGAGCCGCGCCACGTGCTTGGCAAGGACCGCGTTCATCACGCCGTACCCCAGGCGCCAACCGGTCATGGCGTAGGTCTTGGAGAACCCGTCGAGCAGGATCGTCCGCTCCGCCATCCCGGGGCGGGTGGCGATCGTCTCGTGGGTTCCCTCGTAGAGAATCTTTCCGTAGATCTCGTCCGAGAGAACGAAGATCTCGCGGTCGCGTATCAGATTGGCGATCTCGTCGAGGTCGCGCGGCGCGAGCACCGATCCGGTCGGGTTGTGCGGTGAGTTCAGGATCAGCATCCGGGTCCGCGGCGTGAGCAGCGGCTCGATGTCGGCGGCTCCGAAGCGGAAACCGCGCTCTTCCTTGAGCGGGAGCGAAACCGCCTTCCCACCCGCGAATCCGACCGCCGACTCGTAGATCGGGAACCCCGGATTGGGAACGATCACCTCGTCCCCCGGATTCACGCACGCGAACACCGCGAAGGTGAGGACCGGCTTGCCGCCGGGAGTCACCACGACCTGATCGGGCGTCGTCGGAAGTCCGCGATCCTTGGAGATGAACGCGGCGATCGATTCGCGCACTTCGGGGAGCCCGGCGGAAGGACCGTAGTGGGTGAAGCCCTCCTCGAGGGCGCGCACCGCGGCGGCCCGGATCGGAGCCGGCGTGTCGAAGTCGGGCTCGCCGATCTCCAGGTGGACGATCGTTTTCCCGGCGGCCTCGAGCGCCCTCGCCTTCGCGAGCACCTCGAAGGCGGTCTCTGTTCCCAGGATCTTCATCCGGTCCGCGTAGCGCATTTGGAGCACCCCCCGTCCGAGTCGAATGGCGCCGCCGCGCCGTTTCTACCGTGGCGAGGCGGACAGCGTACGTTGAATCCAGATCGTGGCGGCGGTCGCCTGCCTTCCGGTCGCGTCCTCGCGGCCTTCCAGGAGCCCGCCCAAATTCCACCGGCCCGACGCGAATCGATCCGCGCGCCGAAGCAGCGACACCCGATCGCGTGCGGGTCCGTAGCGAGGTCGCGCCGCCCGCGTAGAGACCGCTTTCCCACGCTGCTCCGCCCGCCGGGTCGGCGCGCGTCGCTTCCGCGAACAACTCCAAGCGGCCTCGTCGCCGCCACGTCAACTCGAGGCGCGCGCCGAGGCTCGATCCCAACCGACCGCCGCCCGCGACCGCGCGCTCGCGCCGGCTGGCCAGAATGGAGAGCCGACGCCCCTCGACGCGCGCGACCGTCGCGTCGAGAACCGCGTATCGCTCGCGGCGGACCGTCACCCCCTCCGAGGCCGAAAAGCCCTCGGTGTGGGAGCGGCCCGCTCGGAGCAAAACTGGCCCGGTGCCGATGGGCGATACCGACCCCTCGATCTCCACGCGATCGACCGTTCCGACCGAGCCCGACGGGCCCTCGATCACGCGCACCCGGCCGCGCGCCCGACGGGCGCCGGTTTCGGCCGTCAGCTCGCATGCGACAGGGCGCGCGTCGGAGCTTCGATAGCGCCACCGGCCGTGAATCCGGATCGACTCTCCGCCGCTCTCCAACGAGAGGAGCGCCGAGGTGCCGTTTCGGGCGACGCTCATCTCGGAGGACGCGGTCGCAACGCCGGATCGCCATTCGGCCGCGACCGCCGCCGCGGCGGCTCCGCGAACCGCGCCGGCCGCGACGCTCCACGCTCCCCAACCCGCCGAACAGCCCAACCCAGCGGCGCCGACGGGCGCTCCGTCCGCGATCCGATGGCCCGCAAGAGCCCAGGCGCCAGGGAGCGAAGAGCCGGGGCGGGCCTCGCGCCGGATACCCAACGCCTCGATCGCGGGAGAGAACGCACCCGTCGCCGCTTCGAGGAGCGGTATTCCCGCACGCGCCACGGGGACCCGCGCCGCTCGGCGCGAGAAGCCGACCGCCTCGGCGAACGGCATGCCCGCCGCGCGAACGGTCACGCGCCCGAGAACCACGCCGAACCCGGACCGGGGTGCTCCCACCGCGAGCGTGATGGCCTCGGGCGCGTCCACGCCGCCCAGGACCGACACCTCGGTTCGGACCGACCGGCCTTGGCGCGCTGCCGCGATGTGGCGCACCCGCGCGCCGTCTTCACGAATCGCGGCGCGAGCAAGGAACCCTGTGCCGCCGATGCGCGCCCCGTCCAACTCTTCGGGCGTCTCGATCTCCTCCACCGGAAGCGGCAACCAGAAGCTCTCGCCTCCCGCCTCGGAATTGGCAGGCTCGGAGGCGGGAGACCGGCTGGGACCTGCCACCCACGTTGAGACGGCGATCAGCCCGCAGCACAACGCGCGCCCCAGGGAAAGTGTCCTTGGAGCTTGCATGCCGATGATAGCAAATGCCTTCGCCATTCTCCCCATCGCATTAGTGCCCCCCGGATGCGAGGGGAGGGAGGAGCGAGAGCGAAACCGCGCTGACGACACCGCCCGAGACGGGGTCGAGGCGCCCCGCCGAAACCTCGACTCGACGCCATCGAATCGCGATGGCGAGGCCGATCCTGTCCGGCTTCTCGCCGCGGCCCAGTCGGACCGACGCGCTCCCCGCCAACACGAAGTCGAGGACCACGCGCGGGCTTCGCCGGCCGTCCGCTTCCCACCGGTCGACCCAGGCAGCGGAGGCGGGCCCCGAGCGAAGCCGGATCGATAGCGGCACCGATGGGCCAACGTTGAGCCTTTCGAGATCGCCCAACCGAAACAGGCGGTCCGCCGCGATCGCGATCTCGAGGTCGAGGTGCGGGAATTCGATCAGCGCCCGCGTGCCCCCGCCGACCGCCCAGCCCCCTAGGCTGGGCTCGCCTTCCAGCGCGAGCTCGAGCCGCTCGATCTCCATCGCCAGCGCGATCCGTCTTCCGCCGCCCTCTTGGACCGCGACGCGTACTCTGGTCTCCCTCGCGCCCGGGAAGCCGACCTGCGTACCGGATACGCAAGCCGAAGCGCGGCGGCCCCCCACGCCGAGCCAAACTTGATCGGCGGCGAGCCCCTCGGCCTGATAGAACGCGGCATGGCTCGCGCCGAATTGGAGCCCGCGGCCCTCGAGCGCGCCCGCATCCCCCATCGCCTCGACATCCAGATCCATCGACACCGCCCCCAGCGCCGCGGGCGACGCGTCGCGCACCTCAAACGCCCCCCACGCCGTACCCGCCACGCCGGACGCCCCCATCGCCACCACCACGCCCACCGCGACACCTCGGACACGCACCCCCCGGGGTCCCAATTCCGCGAACCATAGCGCTCGACTGGGGCGCCTCATTTCGGACGCTCCGCCGCGACCGCCATCGTGACGCTTGAAGCCCGCGCTCCCGCATTCTCCTCGGGCAGCGCCTCGGCGCGGATCACGTAGATCCCCGGCGGCACCGGCGCGCCGCGGTCATCGCGGCCATCCCAGACGAAGGCCCCCTCCGACGCGAATCGCTGGCCCTCGACCAGGGTCCGCAGCGGGCGCCCCAGCAGATCGTGGACGCGCACGGTGAGCCGTCGCCCTCGCGCCGACGCGGTCGCTCGAAGAACCACCGGCACCGCTCCCCCGTCTCGACGACGCAGGACGCGCGAACCCGCGACGAGGAGCGGCCCGCGCGCGGCCGTGGTCGAGGCCGGCGCGTGCATCGAGTTCTCGCGGCCGGGCGTTCCGCCCCGGGGGTCGATCGTCTCGACCCATGTTCCCGCCGCCGCGCTCGGGAGGTCCACGGATAGCCGCTCCAGGCTCCCGCCGCGGACCGATGAGGTGGCCCAGTAGGGAACGGCGTCGCAGGGCACCCCGCCCGCGCCAACCAGTCGGATGCGATCCGCGGGGCCCGCCTCGGCTCCCGTGTCGTTCAAGGGGGGCCAGCCGCCCGCGAGGCCCAGCACGACGGAGTCGGCGAGGCCGAACCTCGCCCGCACGAGGGGCGGATCCTGCGCGACCACGAGCGTCGTGCCCGCCTCCACTCGGCGAGGCGTCCCGCCCGAATCGATCGGTCTCGGCTCCGCGACGGCATCCGCGATCGCGAGCCTGCCGACATCGTCGACCGCGCCGCGAAACCAGATCTCGACCCACTCCCCGGCACCGGCGTCCCGAAACGCGATCTCGCTCAACACCGCCGGGCCCGCGATCGAGCGAAACGGTGCCTCGAGGGTGTCGGCGAGGGCCGCCTCCCCAGCGGCTCCGGACCATCCCGGCAGATCCCTGATCCGCGCGCGAGCCAGCCACGCGCCCGGCGCGGGCGTCGGGAACTCGAGCGACACGAGCGCGCTCTCGTTCGGAGCGATCGATACGCCGTCTGTGGAAGCGACCGCGCTCCACTCGGCGCTCGAGTCAGACTCGCCGCTCGATGGGATGGCGGCGATCTCGGCTTGGACCGCCCAGCGTTCCTTGTCGACCGCGAGTCGCCCCGAATTGCGTGCCCAGACCCGGAGCGCAACCGGATCGCCCGGCCACGCTACCTCCGGCGACGCCACCGCGCTCGACCTCGAGAGCGAGAGCCGAAGATCGGGATGATTCGCCAAGCCCGGCGTCGGTTCGCCGTCCGCCGCCCAATCGTCGCGGTTGACGCCCGTGTCGATGCCGTCGCGAATGCGGGCGAGGCTCTGGCCAGAGGCGACATCGGGGGCGGGCGATCCTTCATAGAGCGCGGCGCTCTCGAGGTCGCCGTAGCCGAGGAGATCGAGGACGGCGCCGGCGCGTGTCAGCCGCAGCGCGTCCGGCCCATTTTGGAGCGCGCCGAGGAGTGCGTTGCCCGCCACGAGCACGGCGCCTCCCGGAGGGGCAACGCCTCCGGCGGGGCCCCTCCAGATCGCCTCCCAGACGCCGGGGCGCGCGCCGTCGCCTCCTTCCAGCGCCACATCGTCGAGCGGTACCGGTATCGAATCGGGATTCCAGATCTCCACGAACTCGCGGTCCAGATCGGCGCCGACCGGATCGTAGAGAACCTCGTTGAGCAGAAGATCCGCGCGAGCAGTCGAGCCGAAGGGGGAGACGGGCCCTGGGAGGCAGAGCATGCATGCGACCGCGAACGCGGGCGGCGGCGCGAGCGTGAGTCCACGGCGGGTGCGGCCAATCGAGGGTGACATTTCCTGATCCTCCTGACGTCAGAAGGAGGCGAGGAGAGATTGATCCGGGGCGGCGAGTCGGGGCTTTGCTACGGGCCAGTCGAGGCGGGCCCGACAGGGATTCGGGGCGTGGCTACATCAGATGGAATTTCCTCCGGAGCGCCCATTCCAAAGCGAGCGCCGCGATCAGGACCGCGAAGAGGAGCGGGTTGTGGAAGAGATCGATCTCCGCGAGACGCACCCGAACGAGATCGGGGGAGCGGAGCTTCTCGATCACCACGTCGGCGCTGTCCAAAGCCGCGGCCGTGCCGCCCGATCCGAAAGCCAGCCGGCGCAGCGTCGCCGGCTCCGCGGCGAGCGTCTCGTACTCCAGTCCCTGGACGCCCACCGCGACCCGGATGCTGTCCGCGCCGAGCAGACGGCCCCCTACCTCGACCGCGCCGCGCAGGACATAGGTCCCGGGCGCGAGCGGGATGGAGCCGGAGAATTCACCCCCGGCCGCCCGCGTCAGAGCCGCTTCGCCCCCTCCCGCGGGCGCGGTCCCGCCCGCTCGGCGCGCGAAGACGCGCGCCACGACACCCGCGGCACCGCGGGCGCCCAGGCTCGCGGTCACGCGAACCGGGATCGGCCTCCCCTCGGGGGTGATTTCGGGAGCGTCGATGCGAACCACCCGCTCCGCCGCACCACCGGCCAGCCATCGGCAGATCCCTCCGAAGAACGCCGCCTCGATTCCCGCGCGCCCCGCGATCCCCGAGGCGGTGAGACCCCACCGGTAGACCCCCGACGCGTTGAGGAGCGCGACGCGCCCCTTTCCAACCGACCCGGCGAGGAGAAGGGGCACCGTTCCGTTGGAGACACGGCCCACGAGGATCGGCCGGAGCGGGCCACCGGTCGGGTCGACGGCGGTGAGAGGCTCGACCGGCGGGAGCTCCTTCCAAGTCGCAGCGGCGCTGGCCGCGTCCCCATCGAGGAGCGCGATTTCATGGGTGCGCCCCGCGGGAGCCATTTCCGCGGAGGCGATGGGGCCGAGCGGCTCTCCCCAATTTCGCCACGCGAGGTGGAGCGCCTGGGTCAGCGGAGAATCGGGCGGAGGCCTGAGACGAGGGTCGACCCAGAGGAGCACCCCGCCGCCGCGCTCGAGGTAGCGCAGCAACGAAGCCGCGCGCTCCGGGGTCGCGGTGGCGGCCTCGTACCGCACCACCACCGCCTCGGCATCTTGGAGATAATCCTCGAAGGGCTCCGTCCCATCCGCGAATCGCGTCACCTGCGACGCGCCCGCCGGGGTCAGTCGCACGACTCCCCAGGTGGTGTCCTCCTCCACGCCCCGAACCAGCGAGCGCAGATCCCAATCCCAGGAGGTGGCGAGGAGGGGGACCGAGCGACGCGCCGGGCGCGCCTCGACCGCCACGAGCCGCCGCTTGTTCTCCTTCATCGGATCGCCGACGACCTCGAGGAGCTCGACGGTGAGAAACCGCTTGCCGCGCTCCGCGATCGAGATCGGGATCGTGACGCGCGCCGAGGCGCCGGGGCCAGAGAGCGAAAACGGCGTGCGGCCCAGCTCTCGCCCTTCCTCGCTAACGCGGACGATGCCCCGCGCGGAGGCCCGTCCTCCCTCGTGCACCGTGACCGTCAGCGGGGTCGCCCTCCCGACGATGACCTCCGAAGGCATGTCGACCCCGGCGATGCCGACCGTCGGGGGATCTTCGGAGCTCCCGACGGTGAGACCGAAGGCGGGAAGCGCCGCCCCCAGGGCCCGCTCGGGGTCTTCGCCCCGATTCACGCCCCCATCGCTCAGGACCAAGAGCGCCGCCACCGAATCGGGATCGAGGCGGGTCAGCGCGGCGCGAACGGCGTCTCCCAATGCCGTCTCTCCTCCGCCCGCAAACGCTTCGACCGACCGCCTGGCATCCTTCCCAAAGGGGCCCAGCGCGGCGTCGAAGGCTGCCACGCGAACGTCGTAGCGCCCTCCCAGCGAGGCCGCCACCGCGGCGGCGGCACTGTCGGCCGCGTCGCTCCGGCTCTGCCCCCGCGCGGCGTCGCGGACCTGCATGCTCCCCGAATGATCCACCAGGATCAGCAACCGGTTTCGCGCGCGGGACGTTTCGGGATAACGAATGACCGGGGCGAGCGAGGCGAGCAGGAGCGCGGCGAGCGCGAGCAGGCGCGCGGTGAGGAGGATCGAGCGGCGCCGCGGCGCGAGCGCGGGGTAGCGGGTCAGGTAGGCCCAGAGCCCGACCCCGATGGCCGCGGCGATCAGGATGATCGCCAGCGCCTGCGGTACCGCCTCGATCTCGATCTTCACGGCCGCAATTCTCCCAGGGTCACGATCACTGGCCTCATGTTCCGTTCACTCGGGGCGAATCGACTGGAGGAAGGCGGAGAAAGCATCGCGGGGGGCCGTGCGTCAAACGATAGGCACGCGACCCCCCGCGGTCAAGCGGTTTTGATTCAGCGCTGCTTGCTGGGCTGGCTTTCCTTGGCGAGGGCCGCGCGGCGCTCGCGCGTGTCGAGGTCGAGCTTTCGCAGGAGCACGTAGATCTGGACCGGATTCAGGTCGCGGCCGCCGCGCTCGGGCTTGCGAAGCTCTTTCTGGATTCGCATCAGACCGTACTCGGGATGCTGGCGCGCGATCTCGCGGATCAGGTCCTCGTCGGAGAGAACGGTCTCGGTCCGATGAGCCGCCGGAGGCTCGCTTGGAGTGACTCGATCCGGAACCCGACGCTCCGCCCGTGGACGAGGAGGGGGGAGCCGCCGCGACCGCGCCGAACGACCCGACCGCCATCTCGGTGTCGGGATAGGACTTCAAGATATTCTCGAATTCGAGCAGGTCGAAGACCTCGCGAACGTCGGGGATCATGCCGGCGAGCTTGAGATCGCCGCCCTGCTCGCGGATCTCGCGGATCTCGCTGATGAAGATCCCCCAGCCGGCGCTCGAGATGTATTCGACCCCGGAGAGGTCCACCACGATGTGAAAGCGATTTTCCCGCAGGAGGGCTTGGAGCCTGCGCTCGAGGTCCGGGCTCGTCGTCGTATCGACGTACCCCGACACCCGCAGGACCGAGACCCCTCGGTTCTGGACCGCTTCCTCGACGTAAACGTCGATTCCCTTCATGCTTCCCCTCCTTGCTCGTTCGGGGTGGACGGGGCGACCTCCGACAGCGCCCGGGCGAGCCTCGCCATCCGTTTATCGGTCCCGCCTTGACTGAACTCGAGCCTTTTTTCCCTCGTGTTGAGCCGCTTTCGGCGTAGGGTCTCATAGACAGCCCTCACGGAAAGGTCTGGGCGGCAGCGATTTGCGGCCTTCATCAATTCCCAGACCCTTTTGGCGCCGAGGGTCGGCTCGGCGTGGACAATTTCCAAGATCGCGGCCTCCTCTTCGAGGCTCGCGCGAGCCATAGGAGCCTGCGGCCGGGTCGGCTTTAGCCCGGCGTCAGCCCCCATGGTCGCCACCCGGCGCCTGTAGCGCTGGTAGGTGGAGGGGGCGATCTTGAGCCGTTCGCACGCCTCGGTGATGGGGAGTCCCTCCACCTCGATGAGCCGGAAGAGCTCGCGGCGGTTGGCCTCGAGCCGCTCCTCGACGGGCACCTTCTCCTTGATCGCCACGAGCGTGATGTCGTCGTTTTGCGGCGCGCCACCCGTGAACTCGTGGATCTCCTGGTTCAGCGCGTCGGCGAATTCCTGGGCCGACATGTGTCCGTATCGTTTGATGGCGGCGAGGAGTCGCCCCTCCCCAAACTGGTCCCGCTCGTTGTTCATCGCCTCCGTGATGCCGTCGGTGTAGATGACGAGCATGTCGTCCTGGCGAAGCGTCAGCTTTTCGACGCTGATCGTCTTTCGGAAGAGCTCCTCGTCGGGCACGTTGATCCCCACCGGGATCCCCTTCGGCTTCAGGAAGTAGGTGGTGTCCGACTCGCCTCGATAGAGAATCATCGGGTTGTGCCCCGCGCTCGCGTAGCTGACCACGCGGTTCACGGAGTCGAGCACGACGTAGAACATGGTCACGAACATCCCCTTCTTCATATCCTCGGTGACGAAGGCGTTCATCTTGGCCATCACGTCCGACGCCGAGCGGTTCCCGCGCGCCTCCATGCGAAGCGCGGTGCGGATCATCGTCATGACCAGAGAGCCGGGGACGCCCTTCCCGGACACGTCGGCCACCACGACGCCGACCGTCCGGTCGTCCACCGGCAGGAAGTCGTAGTAATCCCCTCCCACCTCCTTGGCCGCGCGATAGAGCGATCCCAAATCGAAGCCCTCCAGCTCCGGGACGTTTCGCGGGAGGAGCATCTGCTGGATTTCCTGCGCCACCTGCATTTCCTGCTGGAGTCGCTCCTGCTCCACCAGGTGCCCCTGCGCGGCGCGGAACTTGGCGGTCACCTCGTTGAACGCCCTCGCGATGTCGTCGATCTCGTCGTTCCCCGAGGTGCCGATGTCGGCCACCATCGTTCCCTCCCCGATGGCCCGCACGCTGTCCGAGAGCGCCTGGATCGGCTGGACGAAGATCGCGATCAGGATCGCCGAGAGGACACAGCCGAGGAGGAGCGTGAAGAGCGCGATCGTCGCCAGCTCGATGCCCGACGCGACAATCCGCTCCCCGATCGCCGACTCGCGCACCACGATCTGCACCCAGCCGATCGCGCGGGCTGTCGCGTTGGGCGACGGCACCACGATCGGATAGGAAAGCTCGCGCGACTGCCCGTTCCTGGGCTCGACGACGGTCGCCGGCGGGCCCGGCTTTCCGCCCGGGCCGGTGCCCGCTGTGACGGCCCTCGCGCCTGGGGGGAGGGTTCGGGAGGTGAACAGCTCCTCGAAGCGGTCCGAGCCCCAGACTCGCCCGTTCGCGTCCACGACGCGAGCCGCCGCGTATTCGGGGTGCGACTTCAAGAGCGCGCGGATCGACTGGTTCAGGAGCGTCTGCTCGACCGACATCGGCTCGTGGCGCGTGAGGACGTCGAGCCCCGACCCGGCGAGGCTCGCGGCCGCATCCTTCGCCTGGTCGAGCACCTCCAGCTCCAGCCCGTGTCGCTGGCGCAAATGGATCGCGCCGAACGCGACGGCGACGAGGATCGTGATGGCGCCGAACGCCTGAACCGTGTACGCGAATCGGAGCGTGCGGCGGGGCTCCTTGCCGCGGCGCCGGCGCCTGGCGCGGTTCAGATGCTTGGACATGGTGAGGACGTTCCCGTCGTGGCCTGCCCGGTAGCGCACCTCGTCCATGAGCTGGTTCATGAGAAAGACGCCCAGCCCGCCCCGCCTCCGTGTCTCGACGTACATCTTGAGATCGGGGCTCGCGACGTTCCGGAGGTCGAAGCTCTTGCCGTAGTCCTTGATCGCGATCGAGAAGTCGCGGCCGTTCCCCGTCACGACGATCTCGATTTCGCCGACCTCTCCCCTGTAGCCGTGCTTGATGATGTTCGTGCACGCCTCGTCGACGGCGAGCTTGGTGTTCGCGAGAACTTTTTGCGGGATCATCAGCTTTTCGCCGACTTCCTGCACGAAGTCGCGGATCTCGGCCAGGCGGCGCTCCTCGGCCGGGACGCGGAGCTGGAATCGGCGGGGCGTCATGGCGCGGGCGTTCAGCTTCATCGGCTCGCCTCCGCCTTCATCCGCTCGCGCGCCTCGAGCACGTTCCGCCGCGCGCTCTCGTTGAGCGGGTCGAGGACGAGGATCTGCTCCCAGTTTCGAAGCGCCTCGCGGTAGTCGCCCGAGGAGAACGCTTCCATGCCCTTGATGTAGAGCTGCTTCACCCGCGCGTCGATTTCGGGCTTCGGCGTCGAGAGTCGCCGCTCGATGCGGTCCCGCCACGCGCGCGCTTCCACGTTGGATGGCTCGAGCGCGAGGGCCCGGCGAACCGAGGTCTGCGCGTCGGCGTAGCGCCCCTCGTTGAACGCCTCGGACGCGACGTGAATCGCGGTCAAGGCCTCGAGCTTTCGTGAGAGCGAGGCCGCCGTGTCGGCGCTCTTCACGACCAACTGCGTCAGCGACGTCCAGACGGCGCGCGCCTCGGCGTCGTCCGGCTTGAGCCGGAGCGCCAACGCGGCCGCCTCGGCGGCGTCGAGCATGCGACCCACGCGGCGGAGCGAGTCGGCCCGAGCGACGGCACCCGCGACCGCGCGGTCCCGCGCGCTTCGGAACTCGGCATCGAGGGCCGCGATCGAGTCGGGGGTGATCCCGGCGGGAACCTGGCCCGGACGGACAAAGCCGTGCCAGATCCCGGCCGCTTCCTCGACATCGCCGCGCCGGAGCGCGCCGCGCGTCATGGCGGTCATCGTGGACGCGACCCTTCGATCGCTCTCGGCTTCCAGGTCGCGCTTCGCGCGATCGGCGATTCCCGCGCGGGCGCGCTGGGCCCGCGCGGCGTAGGACGCGTCCTCGGGCCGCTCGCGGATCAGGATTTCCCAGAGGAGGAGCGAGGTCTCATAGTCGCCGCGGGCTTCCGCCTCCTCCGCCTTGGCACGGTCGCGGGCGACGAGCCCCGCGCGGCGGGCTCGGACCGAGTCCTCGGCGGCCTTGGCGTACTCCGCCCGGCGGCGCTCTTCATATTGGCTGACGGGCTCGCCCCAGCCGACATGGAGAGCCACCTGCTGCGTCGCCTCGATCTCACCCTGCGCGAACGCGAAGTCGAGCCCGTACCGGCGCCAGCTGATCCCAAATCCAAGAAGCGGGCGCCCCCGGTCGAGCCCGGCGCGGATCGCGCCCACGCCGAAGCGCGTCAGCTCGGCTCCGAATCGGGACTTCATGCCCTCGCCGCCCGACCGCTCGACGTCCACGATCCCGCGCGCGCCCATGAGACGGCCAAAGCGCCACTCCGGCGTCGCGAGCCCCAGCCGGTAGGCGCGGGCCAGCGCCTCGGTCGGGCCGCCCAGGTCGAGGGAGCCGCCCACCACGTTCTCGGCCGCGAGGCCAACCTGCCCGCCTCGAAGCGCGGCCGGACGGTAGGTGAAGCCAAGGTCGATCGATGGAGCCGCGGCCGACACGTCGCCGAGCGACTGGCTGATCACCTTGAATGTCACCCCCGTGACAAGCGGCCCGTAGATCCGCCGCGCCACGCTCGCCGCCAGAGAGGTCTCGCTGTAGCCGATCGTTCCGAGCGGCTGATTGGAGGCGTCGTAGGCGTCAATCCCCGACGAGCCGACCCGCGCCAGCCCCAGCCCGGCGGCGCCGAGCCCCGGGATGGGATAGGCGACGGCGGCGAGGTCCCAGCTGGTATCGAACTGGAGGAGCCCGTGGTGGATCAGGAGCGTGCGCTCATCCTGGGTCGCGAGCCCCGCCGGGTTCAGATAGATCGCCGAGGGGTCGAGCCCCAGCGCGGTCGACGACGTGAGCGCCCCGGTCGAGGGCCAGCTCCCGGGCGAGCCGAGCAGATTGGCGGTGCCAGCGTTCTGCGCGGCGGCCGACCCACACGCCGCGATGCCCACGGCCACGAGCAAGGTGTGGAGCGCGTGTCGGCGGGTCACCGCAGCACCCCGACCTTGACCTGCTCGCCCGCGCCCGACCCTTCGATCCGCGCGATGTAGAGCCCGGGCCGAACCAGGTCGCCTTTGCCGTTCCTTCCGTCCCACGCCACCTCGTTCAGCCCCCGCGTCCCGCCGGTGGCGCCGGCCGGAAGCGAGATCTCGCGGACGAGGTCGCCGAGCAGCGTGTAGATGGAGACCTTGATCGAAGCGTCCTGAGCCAGGAGGTAGGAGAGCAGCACCGCCTCACGCCCCGCGTGGAACGGATTGGGATAGCCGTGCGCCTTGGCGAAGAGCGTGAGGGTCGGCGACGTCAGCGGCGCAAACGCGAGACCCCCGCCCCCGACCACCGGCACCGGCGTATTGGCCAGATCGTCGAGCACCACGAGGTCCGTGGCGGCCGCCAAACGGAGCGCCACCTCGCGCGCCGCGGCGCCGCCCGAAAGGGTGACGTCCACATAGAGCGATTCGGGCGGTGCGATGAGAGCGAGCGGCGGCGAGAACGTCAGCGTGACCGGATTCCCCGCGCCGGACGCGGCTTGAGCCAGGAGCGCTCCGGTCGGGCCCCGGAGCGCGACCGAGGTCAGCACGGCGGAGGGCGCTCCGGCACTGCTCCCATCGGTCAGCACCGTCAGCCGAAGCGTGGTGAAGTGCGCGGAGGTGACGCCGCCGGGCGGCAGGACCGGCGTGACCTCCAGCGCCCACGTGCGGACGACGTCGCCGGCCGCGACCTGAACCGGCGCGCCCGCGGCGAGCGCGCGGACCTGGACTCCCGCCGCCGGCTCGATAACCAGGATCTCGGCGGGCGGCGAGACGACCGTCGTGCTCTCGGCGAGCGACCACTCGCTTCCGTGGAGTTGAAGCGTGACCGGGTAGGGCTGGCTCGCGAGCGCCGCCGGGAACGAGACGCCGGGGAAGGAGAGGGTCGTCTGGCCGCCCGGGCCGAGCGCGATCGGCGCGCCCGCGCCCAGTGCGACGGCTTGCTCGACGCCGTCGGAGAGGACGAGGCGCGACGCGGCGGGATCGATGATGAATGTCGACCCGCCCCCATTTTGCACGGCGGCGATGAGGCCATAGGTCTGCCCGGCGCGGACCGTGTCGGGGAAGGCCGAGCCTGCGACGAACGTGATCGCCGAAGGCGGACGGGCGACGAGGGTGCCCGCGGCCAGCGTCTCGGCGCGGAAGCGCCCGTCTTCGGTCCCGCGCGCCTCGAGCACCGCGCTCCCTGTGCCCGGTGCTAGGGCCGAGCCGAGCGGCGCTCCGGAGAAGTCGAGGTTGATCGAGGCGCCCGGACCGAGCACGGCCGCCACACCCAGCGGAAGGTCGGTGAGGAGCGGCGCGCCAAGGCGAAGCGTCGTCGCGGGATCGATGTTGAGGTCCACGTCTCCCGAATTCGAGAGCGTGAGCCGGACCGGCCGGGTCTGGCCGGCGCTCACCGTATCGGGCGAGAGCGGACCTTGGACCGCGAGGATCGGCGGCTCGAGCACCGAGACCGAGTCGGGATCGAGCGGGATCGTGTCGGCGAACGCGAGTCCGGACTCGGTCCCGCTCAGGACCAGCCGCGCTCCGTAGCGGCCGCGCGCGACGGTCGACGGCACCGCGAGGGAGTCGAAGGCGAGCGTCGCGGAGTCGCCCCCGGCGACCGCGGTCGCCGCCGCAAGGCCGGTCGAGAGGAGATCGCCGCCCGGGTGCTCGAGCACCAGACGGGTTGCTGCTTTGGCGAGCGTGACCGCTCCCCCACCGAGATTCGCCACCCGCGCGCTTGGCCCGAATGTCCGCGCGCGGAGATAGCGCGACGGAAGCGCGCCCCCCGGGGTCGCCAGGAACTGGGCGGCCGAAACCACCTGGAACTGGAGCGCCGCGGCGTTCACGCCGGCCACCGAGGAGGCTCCGAACGCGGCCGTCGCCGTCAGCCGCGCGTCGACGACCGAGCCCGACGGGATCCCGCTCGACGGCACCCGAACCGAGATCGAGAGCCGCGTGGTGCCGGAGGCCGGGAGCGCCGCCGGGACCGGCGGCGTCACGCTGTTCGTGGTGAACGCCCCCGCGCTGTACGCGAGGCTGACCCCGTCGATCGTCGCGGGAAGCGCCGTGCTGTTGGCGACATCGAAGACGAGTGTCAGGTCGGCGTGTCCGAGCGGCGCCGGCGACGGGGCGGCGCTCACCGCGGTCACGCCGACGCCGGCCACGTGGATCTGCGCGCCCGCCAAGCTGAGATAGAAATCGAACGGCTCGCCGGTGCCGTCGAGGCCGATCACGCGGAAGGCCGGAGCGTAGGTTCCGGGCGTGAGCGTCGGCGACACCGGAACGCTCACGAAGCGAAGCGTATCGGTTTGAGCCGGCCCGAGCGCGACCGGCGCTGCGAGGCTCGCGGTGTAGGCGTCCACACCCGTGCCAAACGAGAGCGTGGTCGGAGCGCCGATCTGGAGGGTCCCGCTTCCGGTGTTGGTCGCGCGGATCTGGAACGCGACGCCCGACCCGGGTAGGACCACCTGCGGCGCCACCGAGCCGGCCGCATAGGCGAGCGACGGAGGCGCCTCGTAGACGAAGGGGCGGAGCCCGCTCGCGGTCCCGACGCGGCTCGAAGCGCGAAGCGTATCGCCGCCCGGTGCCGAGGGTGCGATCAGGACCAGCGACGCGCGTCCGTCGGACGCGGTGGCAAGGTCGAGCCCTGGGAGCGGCGATTGGTCGGGGGCGAGCAGCGTCGCCGACGCGGCGCTGACCAGGACCAGCGTCCCGGCCGGCACCAAGTTTCCGAATGCGTCCCGCACCGGCCCCAGCGTGACCGTGACCGAGCTCCTGCCGTCGGCGGTGAGGGTGTCGCGCGCCGCGGTGGTGGAAATGGTCCCGGCGGGGTCGGCCGCGCGCACCGTCACCGGCCCCACGCTCCCCGTGCCCCCTCCGATCCGGTCGGCGTCGAGCGAGGCGACCGTCTCGGCCAACGTGTCGGTCGCGAACGTGACGAACTCCCCCGCGGTCATGGATCCGAACGCGGGCGACCAGCTCAAAGCACCACCCGGTCGCATCACGACGGTCGCCGTATCGGCGGGAACCGGATTTCCGAATGAGTCCACCGCCCGGACCCGGACGCGGACCGTCGCGCCGGCGACCCACGAGACCGAGTCGGGCACGAGCTGGAGCGCGGCTGTGGCCGCCGCGCCCACCGTCGCGCGGATGCCGACCGGGGCGATCGCCACCCCGCGGGCGTAGATCGAGTCGGCTGCGGGCGCCGCGGCGGGCGCGCGGTAGCGGACCGAGAGCGCGCCGAGCGGCCCTGTGGTCCCGGTTTGGGACCCGCTCCCTCCGGAGGTAAAGCCGAGCGATTCGAGCGTGCCGAGCGCCGGAGCGCCGAGGAAGAACGTGATCGAGGTGCCCGGCGCGAGATTTCCGTAACTGTCCCGCGCCTCCGCGGTGACGTTGGCCGTGGCGCCCGCGGCCAGCGCGAGCGCGGGGGGCGAGACCGCGATCGACGCGGCGAGGTCTGGCCCCGCGGTTGCCGTGAAGATCACCTGCGCCGCCGGCGCGGCCAAGAGACGGGCGCGGAAGGAGTCGCTTCCGGGCGCCGCCACCGTGCCGAGGGTTGCCACGTCGCACGCGGCGACTCCGTTCGCGTCGCTCATCGAGACCGAGTCGGCGGCTCCCCCCGCCACCGCGTCGACCGAGCCGTTTCCGCCCGCCACGGTGAAGACGACCGACGCCCCTGGTGCAAGGTTTCCGTAGGCGTCCCGCACGCGCACCCGGGGCGGCGACGGAAGGGCGTGGGTGACCACGCCGCTCTGTCCGTCGCCCGAAGCGATCGCGATCGAAGCCGGCGCGGCCGGCGACACCACGGCCGGGCCCGCGCTCCCCGCACCACCTCCGACGCGGTCGGCCCCGAGCAGGACCGATTGGGCCACCGTGTCGGTGGCGAAGGTCACGAATTCGCCCGCGGAAAGCGGACCGAACGCCGGGGACCACCCCGTCGCGCCGGCCGGGCGCATCACGATCGTCGCCGTGTCCGCCGCCACCACGTTCCCGAACGGGTCGAGCGGCCGGACGCGGACCCGGACCGAGACCCCCGCGGTCCAGTTGAGCGAATCGGGGAGCACGAGAAGCGAAGCGACCGCGGCGGGGATGACGGTGACGGAGATCGAATCGGCGCGGATCGAGTCGTCGGCCGCGCTGGCCGGCGCGACCAGCCGTAGGGTGACCGTGCCCGGTGCTACGCCCGCGCGGAGCATGAAGTCCGCCAGGCCCAAGCCGTCGGTCAGGTCGGAGGCCGGCGCGACGCTCCCGCCGCCCGCGACGACTGAGGCGTCCACCGTTCCACCCGACACCGCGTTCCCGAATGGGTCCAGAAGAAGCGCCTGGACCGCGGCCGAATCCCCCGCCGCGATCGTGGTGGAGGGGGGCGCGAGCGCGACCACGCGATAGGGAGCGCCCGGGGTGACCGCGACCGGGCCGAAGGTGACCGTGTGGGAGGCGTCGTCCCGGACCTGGATCGTCAAGACACCGGACGTGGTGGGCGTGAACGGAATCGCGGCCAATCCACCGGCCAGCGTGACCGAGTCGGGGACCGAGGCTCCCCCCGCGAGAACGGTCGGGCGGAGCACCACCCCGGAGAGCGCGGGCATCGGGTTATTGAACGCATCCCGCGCGCCAATCTGGAGCGCGTCCGCGACGCCCGCGGTGAGCGGCCCGCCCGGCCCGCCCAGCGCGAAGTGATCGAGCGGCCCGGGCTGGAAGACGATCGTCGGCGCCTCGGCGAGGAGGACGCCGCGGGCGGTCACGGAGACCCCGCCCGGGGCCGCGACGGTCGTGGTGGCCCGGAAGTCGATCGCGCCGCCGGCGTTCGTCGCGGCCGCCAGGGGCGTCACCGACGCGGCGACCCCCGTGATGGATACGGCGATCGAATCGGATGGCACGGAGGCGAGCGCGTGACCCTGCCCGTCCCGGAGGGTCACGGTGATCACGCTTCCGGAAGGCCCGACCGGAGCGGGCGTCGTCGCCAAGACCGAAGAGCGCGAGCCGCTCACGCCACCCGGAGTGAGCTTCACATCGAGGCTGCCCGACGCGTTGCCCCGGACCGAGGTCGCGCTCACCGTCGCGGTCCCCAGCGAATCGCCGCCGAAGAGGAGGAACGAGATCGCGCCCCCCGACGCCGTTCTCTGGATCCCCGGGGTCGCCCCGTCCTGATCGGCCGAGAGGATCGCGCCGAGGGTGGTCGCGACCGTGTAGCGCTCGCCGTCCACCACCTGGTTTCCGTTCGTGTCGTGGAGCCCGGCCGCGCTCACCGAAAGCGTCGAGACGCTATCCGCCGCGAGCGAGTCGGAAGGGGTCAGAAGTGAGATCGCGCCGGCGGGCAGCCCCGCGATCAGCGGAATGCCGACCGAGCCGTTCGCGCCGCCGAGCTGGACCGAGACCAAGCCCGATCCGACCGCGGTGCCGGCGCGCACCTGGCCGCTCAGGATCCCGCCCGGTCCCGTCGTCCACTGGACGCCCGGCGTGCCCGGATCGTCGTCCTGGGTCGGTGTCACCAGCGAGGAAGTGACCGTGAAGCGCACGCCCGGATCGACCACGTTGCCGTAGCCGTCACGGACCGCGACCGACGTCACGAGCGAGGAGTCGACCCCGTCCGCCATGAGCGTGTCGGGCGCCGCGAAGAGCTGGACCAACCCGTACGGAACGTTGGGTGTGGTGACCGCCCATGCGGCGGCCGCTCCGAGCGAGGAGCCCGCACCATCGGCGTCGAAGATTCGAAGGCGGGCGACGCCCGCATCGGCCTGGTTGTCCGCGAAGCGGAGGTCGAGCGAGTCGGCGCCGACGGAGAGAATCGCTTCGTGGATGATCGATCCGAAGGAATCGAGATACCGTCCGGCGGGCCGATCGGTCCAGAGCGTGAGCATCTCGCTCGACGACGTCGGGGCGCGGTTTCCGTAAGCGTCGAGGACGAGAATCGTCACCGTGTCGGGAACACCCGCCGTCAGCCGGAGCGTGTCCGGCCGCGCGCCCATGCGGTCGGCGGCCGCGGGGGCCACGTCGACCCGGACGCGGGGCGACGACTCGAACCCGGCGGCCGAGTCGCGGACAACGAGCCAAAAGGTGCCCGATCGGCGCGCGACGACGGTCGAGCTCCACGCGCCCGACGTAAGCGTCAGACCCGGGACAAGGAAATTGGGGTCGGCCGTCGCTGCGCCCAGCGAATCGGCATACGCCGCGAAGACCAGTGATGCCGCCGAGCCGGGCCCGGAGGTGATCGCGTTCCCGTCGGCGTCGACCGCGGCCACGTACGCGCCGAGCGGCGCGCCCGCGGTCCCGATCACGTCGGCGTTCAGCGTGAGCCCCGAGTAGGCGCCGTGGGTGACCGTGATGAGGCCGGTCGAGTCGGCCCACGCGCCGCTGTCTCCCACGGCGTAGCCGGTCGCGGCGCTGGTGAGCGTGAGCACGGTGCCGGTGCCGGAAGCGGGAGAGGCCGATCCGATCGCGCCGGTGATGCTCCAATTTCCCGCCACGAGGCGGCTCGGGTTGTCAAACCGGTCGTATCCCAGAAGCCTGAGCTGGGTGGTGTCCTCGTCGGCGCTTCGAGTGAACGTGTCGACCGGCGTCATGGCGAGATCGACAACCCGGACGCTCGTGACGACGTCAGGCACCACGGCAAGGGACGGAGATGCCGAGATCGGGGCAACCCCCAGCGTGTCTCCGGGGTCGCTCGAGACCGTGAATGCGGCCGCATGGGGCGCGGCGCTGTCGGCCACCGCGGAGGCGGGGCCGCCGCCATACCCGTACACGATCCGGATCGAATCGCCCGACTGAAACGGGGCGCTCGTGGGCCCGCCCACGTGCAGGGTCACGGTCTGCCCGCTCACCCAGACGCTGTCGACAAGGGCGAAGCTCTCGGGCCGGATGTATCCGGCGAGCGTGGAATCGGCGATCTGCGGCGCGGTCCACCCGGCGGGCAGGTCGAGCGCGATCTTCCCGCCCCGAGCCGCGTCGAAGTCCTCTTCGGCCGTGTAGGTGATGGACCAGGCCCCCTGCGACCCGGCCACGACGGCTGCGGCGGGCGAGATCCAGGCCGTGCCGCTCCCGGGCGCGGCGGTGGCGAGGGGCGCGATCGCGAGGAGCGACGCGCCGACCAGGACCATCGCCCCGCCGAACAGCACCATGCCCGCGCGACGCCCTCGCGCGTGCGCGCGCGAACGCCTACGAGCGAGCTCGAGGCCCGACAGGAACTGCATCGCCGAGTTGTGGCTCCGTGGTGGGAGGGTCTTCCGTTGTGCCCCAGGGACTTACACGCCCGCCGGACCGCAAGAGACATGCCACGCGGGGGGGGCCGGCACGCCGCGTGCGCGGGGAGGCAATCGACTGGGAAATGGGCTCTTGGAAGCCCTTTGCGGGGAATGGGTTCCGGGGCGGGTCCCCGTCCGCTCCCGGGCATTGCAATTCGCAATGCAGAGTGCGGATTGGTGCCGCTAGGAGGAGAGGGCTAAGAGTGAGGCGGGAGAACTCGGACCGGTCGGATTGGATTGGGCCGCGGCGCTACCCTCGCGGCCAGCGGACGTCCCCGACGATCTTCCCGGTTCGAGGCGCATCCTCCGCGGCGGGCTCCCGCTCGAGCGCCTTCTTGTTGGCGAGCCCGATGAAGATGACCTGGATGATCGTGGCGAATGCCAGGACGCCCAGCCCGACGTCGAAGACCTCCTTCAATCGAACCCGCATCGCCTGGCTCCAGGACGCGAGGCCCAGGAGCAGGAGCCCGAGGAGCACGGTCGTCAGCACGCCCGTCAGCTTGCCGAACGCGGTCGGCTGGATGCGGACCGGCCCGCGGAAGACGTAGAGGTAGAACGTTCCCGCCACCAGGAGCCCGTAGCGCGCCAGCATCAGCGCGGAGACCCACCAGGGCAGCTCGCCGGCCAAGGAAAGCGTCACGAACACGGAGGAGTTGAAGGCGATGTCGACGAGCGGATCGAGGACCGACCCGACACGCGACTCCGATCCGAACGCGCGCGCCAGCACGCCGTCGATCACGTCGGTCGAGGCGCTCACCGCGAACAGCCAAACCACGGCGTGCCACGCGCGGTTTTCAATGAGCAGCACGATCGCGGGAATCGAGACCAGCCGCAGCATCGTGAGCACGACCGGAAACGGGATGCGGCGCATCGGCCGTTCGTCGCGGGTGGCGTGGACCAGTCCGACATGGGTCAGCAACCAGAACGACACCAAGAGCAGCACCGCGCTCGACGCCACGAGGTAGGACACCCCGACGCTTCTCCCGTACGCCCACGAGAGGAGCAGGGCGCCGCCGAACTGGATGGCGAAGAGAACGAGCGCGGTCGCGGCCACCGAGCGGACAAGCTCCGGGTGGCGGGGAAGGCGGGTGACGACGCGGCCGAAGATCCTCCGGATGTACGTCCCCACGGCATGAGGCGCGTAGCCTCCGCGCCTCAGATCCCTGAGGAGATCTTCGGCGAACATGGCCTAGGGCACCCGGAGGGACGCCTCGGCCAGCACACGCTCGCCCCCGTAGATCTCCTCGTTGAGACCGTACGTTTCGATCGTGTTGGGCCTCGAGGCGCGGTAGATGAACTGCGCTTCGACCTTGTAGGGCCCCTTCTGGTCGCCGACGGGCACGTCGTACCGGGCGGTCGCGCTCCCCCCCGCCTTGATCCGGCGATCGGAGAGGATGCTCGTCGCCGTCCACGTCTCGGCCGGCCAGCTGCCCAACTCGTCCGCGAGGATAACCCCGAAGATCGAGACGCCCCACTCGGCGAAGGGATCGTTTTCCCAGAGGATGCCTCCCGATTCCGATAGGACCCGGATCCGGATCACCGCGATCTTCTGATCGTTCCCCGTGGGAAGCGAGTGGCCCCAGCCGTTATTGGAGACCGTCGCGAAGACGCGGAGCGAGTCCCCCGTGCGCACGCGCTGCGCGCGGAGCGTCAGGCCCGGCGGCGAAGCGGGCCTCGCCTGAAGAAGCATGTCGCGATCGAACGCGTGGTTGGCCACTCTCGGACGCGCCGGCCCCAGGTACGAGTTGCGGCCCGGTGCGCCCGGCATGTGACACGATTGGCAGGTGACCCCTTGCTTCGCGTATTTCGATTTCTTCCACTCCGCGAAGGTCGTGCTGATCTGCACCCCGTTCTGATTCTTGTAGTCGTGGCAGGCGCCGCAGTACTCCGAGGTCAGGTAATAGGCGCTGTAGGCCGACCCGTGCGAGTTGGTGAAGGTCGGGTTCCGGATCGTCCCGGAGTAGTTCGCCAGGTCGAGCGTGTAGGGCGGCACCCCGGTGGATACGCCTGGGCCCGAGACCGCGTGGCAATAGGCGCAGGCGACGCCCTCCAGGGAGACGGAGCGCAGGAGGTTGAAGTCCTGGTTCACGAAGGGGACGGTCTCGTGGCATGGGCCGCACGCGAGCATCGTTCCGCCCCGCGTGATCTTGAGCGATTGGAAATACATCCGGCCGAACAGCAAGTTCTTGGAACGGTCCGCCTTGGAGTGGGCCGAGCGCTTCCACTGCTCGGTGATGTCGAGGTGACACTCCCTGCAGGTTTCCGAGCCCTGGATGTTGGGATTGCCACGGAAGAGCGGGGGCGGAGTGTACGCAGCCGCGGCCGGCGCCATGGCGAAGAGCGAGGCCAGAATCACTACGATGGCGCCGGACGGTCGCAAGATTCGCAAATGGTACCCCGCGCGGGGACAGAGGGTCAAGGCGCCACGCCCTCGTGTTCCCGTCCGTGAGCCGGCGGACCGCCGCGGAGATAATCGGCCGCGATCGTGCCGAGAATCCTGGAACCGGCCTGAAAGCTTCCCGAGATGGTGCCGGAAATTTTGGACCGACCGATACGACGCCGGTAGCGCACCGGAACCTCCTCAGTACGAATCCGCGCTCGCGCGGCTTTCACCTGCATCTCCACCGTCCAGCCAAAATCCCGATCGCGCATGACGAGCGCGACGAGGGATGGATAGCGAATCGCCCGGAACGGCCCGAGATCGGTGAAATGGGCTCCATACAGGACGCGGAGGAGCCGGGTTGCGAGCCAATTCCCGAAGCGCGCTTGCGGCGTGAGCGCGCCGCGCTCCCGCTTGCCCAGAGCGCGGGAGCCAATCACGAGATCGGCCCGGCCGGCAAGGATCGGCGCCAGGACTTGCGCGGCTTCGGCCGGATCGTCGCTCAGGTCGCCGTCCAAGAAGAGCACCACGTCCGGCGGATCGTTCGCCAGCTCGGCGAGGCCACGAAGGCAGGCCGCGCCATAGCCGCGTCTCGGCTCGCTCACGACCGTGGCGCCGCGCGCCCGGGCGATCTCGGCGGTATGGTCGGACGATCCGTTGTCGCACACGATCGCCCGGCGGATCAGAGGACGCGGGAGGGCGTCGAGCACCAGCCCGATCGCCCCCGCTTCGTCCAGGGCGGGGATGAGCGCGTCGACGGTCACGCCCGCTTGAGGGCGGCGCGGGCTGCGGCGAGGCGTGCCAGGGGAATCCGGAAGGGGCTGCACGAGACGTAGTCGAGCCCCACCATCTCGAAGAACGCGATCGATGTGGGATCGCCGCCGTGCTCCCCGCAGATCCCGATCTTGAGCCCGGGCTTGGCGCGGCGGCCCGCGAACGCGGCCCGCTGGAGCAGCGTGCCCACGCCCCGCGTGTCGATCGAGACGAATGGATCCTGGCGGAGGATTCCGGTCTCCACGTATTCCGGGAGGAATCGCCCCGAATCGTCCCGCGAATAGCCAAAGGTCATCTGGGTGAGATCGTTGGTGCCGAAGGAGAAGAAGTCTGCGTGCGCCGCGATCTCGTCGGCCAAGATGGCGGCCCGCGGCACCTCGATCATCGTCCCGATCGTGTGGGGGATCGCGATCTTGGTCCGCCGCGCCACCTCGGCGGCGACCGTCTCCACCACCGCGCGCTGCCGCCTCAACTCCTCGGGGTCGCCGACCAACGGGATCATGATCTCGGGAATCACCCGCTTCCCCGCCTTGAGAACCTGGGCCGCCGCTTCGAAGATGGCGCGCGCCTGCATCCGCGTGATTTCGGGATGGAGGATGCCCAGCCGACAGCCGCGAAAGCCCAGCATCGGGTTGAATTCGTGGAGCTCCTCGACTCGGGCCAGCGTGCGCGTGAGCCGACCGCGCCTCGGATCGCCCTTCGGCGCCCGCTTGAGCGCCGCGATCTCCCTCTCCAGCTGTTCCCGCTTGGGCAGGAACTCGTGGAGCGGCGGGTCGAGCGTGCGGATCGTGACCGGGCAGCCCTCCATGGCCAGGAAGAGCCCCTTGAAATCGGCTCTCTGGAGGGGGAGCAGCTTGGCCAGAGCCCCCTTGAAGGCGGCGATTGGCTCCCGCCCCTCGCGGCGCTCCCGCTCCAGCTCCTTCTTCAAACGGGGCCGCTCCGACCGCGGTGCCTCGGCGAGCTCCGTCTTGAGCCGCTCGATCCGCACCTCGGCGTCCCGCGCGTGCTGTGCGTTCAGGATCATGGTCACGACGTGGGGAATCCGCTCGGGCGCGAAGAACATGTGCTCGGTGCGGCAGAGACCGATCCCCTCGGCGCCCAATTGGCGCGCGATCTTGGCGTCCCGCGGGATGTCGGCGTTCGCGCGGACGCGAAGCCGCCGCTCCTCGTCGCACCAGGCCGTGAGCCGCTCGAAGCATTGATAGAGAGGCGACTGCGCGGGCTTGAGCCGCCCCGTGAGAACCCGCACCACGTCGGAGTCGGAGGTGGGCACGTCGCCCAGGAGCACCTCCCCCTTCGAGCCGTCGAGGGAGAGAAAGGCGCCCTCGCGGATCAGACGCCCCCCGACCTTGACCGTCCTCGTCGCTTCGTCGATCAAGAGCGCCGAGCAGCCGACGACGCAGCACTTCCCCATGCCCCGCGCGACCACGGCCGCGTGGGACGTCATGCCGCCCGTCGCGGTCAGAATCCCCTGCGCGGCGTGCATCCCCGCGATGTCGTCGGGCGAGGTCTCGGCCCGCAAGAGGATCACCCGCTCCTTCGCGCCCCGGCGCGCCGCTTCCTCCGACGTGAAGACGATCGCGCCCGCGGCGGCGCCGGGCGAGGCGGGGAGCCCCGTCGCGACCCGCTCGTGCCGGCGCCGGGCCGTCGGGTCCAAGACCGGATGGAGCACCTGGTCGAGATGCTCCGGCTCGACCCGCTCGATCGCCTCGCGCTTGGAGAGGAGCCCTTCCTCCACCATCTCGACGGCGATCCGGAGCGCGGCGATCCCCGTGCGCGCGGCGCGCCGGGTCTGGAGCATGAAGAGCCGCCCCTCCTCGACCGTGAATTCAAAATCCTGGACGTCGCGGTAATGGCGCTCGAGCCGCGAGGTGATCTCGCGAAGCTGGGCGTACGCCTCCGGCAGCTCGCGCTCCATTTCCTCGATCGGACGGGGCGTGCGGATCCCGGCGACCACGTCCTCCCCCTGCGCGTTCAGGAGGTACTCGCCGTAGAAGCGCGGCTCGCCCGTCGCCGGGTCGCGCGTGAAGCCCACCCCCGTGGCGGACGAAGCGCCGAGATTCCCGAAGACCATGGCCTGAACGGTGACGGCGGTGCCCACCTCGTCGCCGATGCCGTGGATGCGGCGGTAGTGGACCGCCCGCTCGCCGTTCCAGGAGCGAAAGACGGCGTCCCGCGCTCCGGCCAGCTGGGCCCGCGCGTCCTGCGGGAAGTCGACGCCGATCTCCCGGCGGACGATCTTCTTGAAACGCTCGACGAGGCCGCGGAGCTGCTCGGGAGTCAGGTCGACATCGAGCACCACGCGCGAGCGCGCCTTGGTCCGGGTCAGCTCCCGCTCGAAGCGCGAGCGCGGGATTCCGAGCACCACGTCGGAATACATCTGGATGAAGCGCCGATAGCTGTCGTAGGCGAATCGGGGGCTTTGGCTCCGCTGGACGATTCCCTCGACCGTCTGATCGTTGAGACCCAGATTCAGGACCGTGTCCATCATCCCCGGCATCGAGAGAGGTGCTCCCGACCGGACGGAAACGAGAAGCGGGTTTTCGGGGTCTCCCAGGCGGCGGCCGAGATAGCGCTCCAGGCGTCGGAGCGCTTGCTCCTCTTCCTGGACGATCGAGTCGAGGAGTCGGCCGCCCGCTTCGAAGAACTGCCGGCAGGCCGCGGTGGTGATCGTATATCCGGGCGGAACGGGGATGCCCGCGTTGGTCATCTCGGCGAGCCCCGCGCCCTTTCCGCCCAGGAGGTCCCGCATCCGGGCGCTCCCCTCCGCGCGGCCGTCGCCGAAGAAGTAGACGTTCTGCGGTCGATCCACCACGGGCTCGGTCCGTGCGGGCTTCACGCTGGGGGTGGCCTCCACCTTCGGCGCGCTCACCTTTTGTCCCCCTGCTCGAGGCGCGCCACTCCTCGAATCTCGCCGACATCGATCCCCGCGGCGTTCCGAAGCCGCTCGCCCGCATGCCGCGCCAGGGCCTGGCGCTCGGCTTCGCCGATCACGCCCAGCTCTTGAAGGGTGGACGTCACCGCCGGCCCGAGGGCCCGCCGGGAGCCGTCCTCCACCTTGACCGCGATCCCGATGCCCCGCTCCGGAATTCCCGTCGCGTGGACCCCTTCGGCGCCGGCCTTGGCCACCGCCCCCGTCACGGCGCGGATCAGGAGGGTGTCGATGCGCCCTTCCCCCGCGACCAGGTCGGGGTGGGCGCGCATCGCGTCGCGGATCTGGGCCAGCGCGGGGAAATCCTTCCCCGCGCCGTCGACGCCGCGCGCGAGAAGCGCGAACGCGTAGGCGAGCGTCCGGATCGGAATCCGAGGGGTCGGCGCGCTGCACCCGTCGATCGCGGGGACCGGATCGACGAACTCCTCCCCGACCAGCTCGGCGAAGCGGTCGAAGATCCGCCGCTGCACAGGATGCCCAGGGTCGGTGTAGCTCTCGAGCGGGGCTCCGAGCGCGCGGGCGTAGAGCAGCATCCCGGCGTGCTTGCCCGAGCAGTTGTGGCGGATCGGCGTCGGGGCTTCGCCGCGGGCGCGGAGCGCCTCCGCCGTCGCGTCGTCGTAGGGCGGGTGAGAACCGCACCGAAGCGCGGACTCGTCCACGCCGGCCGCGGCCAAAATCGTGCGCGCGATGGCGGCGTGGCGATCGGTGCCGCTGTGGGATCCCGCGATCAGCGCCAGGGCATCGGCGCCCAGACCCGAGCGCGCAAAGGCACCCGACTCGACAAGGGGAAGAGCCTGGAAGGGCTTGAATGCCGAGCGCGGAAAGATCAGGAGCGTCAGGCTCGCCGGCCCAGGCGACGAGCCGCGCGCGCGCGTCGACCACCGCGACGTGGCCGCGATGAACGGATTCGACCTGGCCTGCGCGCAGAACCGTCGCGAGCGGGGCCGCGCTCTTCGCGACCGCCGCAAGCGGGGCGCCGCGATCAGCGATCGATTTGGGCTTTCTGGAGCTTGCCGCTGTAGTCAACGTAGACCGACTTCCACTCGGTAAATGCGTCGATGACGGTCGGGCCACCCTCGCGGTGGCCGTTTCCGGTCTCCTTCACGCCGCCAAAGGGTAGCTGCACTTCGGCGCCGATTGTCGGTCCATTAATGTAAGTGATCCCGGCCTCGATGTCGCGGATCGCCCGCATGGCCCGGTTCACGTCCCGAGTGTAGATGGAGGAGCTGAGCCCGTAGGGGGTGCCGTTCAGGACTTCGATCGCCTCCTCCAGGGAGGAGACCGTGAGGATCGAAAGGACCGGTCCAAAGATCTCTTCCACCGCGATCCGCATTTCCGGGGTCACCCCGTCAAAGATCGTCGGCTTGTAGAAGTGACCGTCGCGGAGCGCGCCCTCCTCGGCGGGGCTCCCGCCGGCGACGAGCTTCGCCCCCTCCTTCTTCCCGATCTCCACGTAGGAGTGGATCCGATCCCGCTGCCCCCTGTTGACCAGCGGGCCCACCTCGGTGCCGGGCTCCAGCCCGTCGCCCAGGCGAAGCCGGGCGGCCCGGTCGGCCAGGCGTCGAACCATCTCGTCGTGGACCTGCTTCATGACGATGAGGCGGCTCGTCGCCGTACAGCGCTGGCCGGTCGTTCCAAAGGCGCCCCAGAGCGCGCCTTCCACCGCGAGGTCGAGGTCCCCATCCTCCATCACGATCTGGGCGTTCTTCCCGCCCAGCTCTAGGGAGAGCCGCTTCAAGGATCCCGCCGTCCGCTCGGCGATCGTCTTCCCCACCTCCGAGGACCCGGTGAAGGAGATCATCTTCACGGCCGGGTGCTCGGTGAGCGGGACCCCGACCGCCGCGCCCCCGCCATGGACGATGTTGAGCACGCCAGCAGGCGCGCCCGCCTCGAGCAGCGCCTCCACCAGGTGGTGGGCCGAGGCTGGCGTATCGGTCGCCGGCTTGATGACCACCGTGTTCCCGGCGACGAGCGCCGGGAAGATCTTCCAGGATGGGATCGCCATCGGGAAATTCCAGGGCGTGATCAGCCCGCAGACCCCGAGCGGCTGGCGGATCGACATGGCGAACTTGTTGGGCAGCTCGGAGGGAACCGTGACGCCGAATAGCCGTCTCCCCTCCGCCCCCAGGTAGTAGGCCATGTCGATGGCCTCCTGAACGTCCCCGCGGGTCTCGGCCAGCACTTTCCCCATTTCCCGGGTCATGGCCCGGGCCAGCTCTTCCTTCCGTTCTCGCAGCAGCTCCGCGGCGCGGTAGATGACCTCGGCCCTCCGAGGCGCCGGGGTGAGCCGCCAGGCCGGGTAGGCCCTGGAGGCCGCTTGGACGGCGGCGTCGACATCCTCGGGGCCCGACTCGGGGAAGGTGCCGATCAGATCGGAGGGACGGGCGGGATTCCGGTTCTCGAACCTGCGCCCCGACCGGGCGGGGACCCACTTCCCGCCGATCAGGTTCAGGTATTCGCGGGGGGTGGATTCGGCTGACCTGGCGCGCTCGGCGCGTTCGGTGGCGGCGGGGATGGTCTGGGGATTCATGACTCCTCCGGGCCGCCTGGTTGCCCTGCCGTGCTGGAGCGGTCTGGGGCGGCCTTACTTGATGATTACGAAATGGCCCTTCTTGGGCGTGCCCCCGTCGGGCGGATGAACGGTGTAGATGTAGATGCCGGATACGACGGTCTTGCCCCCGTCGTTCTTCATATCCCACTCCAGCTCCCCACTCACCCCGCCGGCATTGGCGTTGGGGTTCTGGGTCATCGTTCGAAGCAGCTCCCCGGAGGAGGTGTAGATCCGGACCGTCGATCCGGCGGGGAGATGGATGAAATGGATGCGCCGCTCGCTCGGAGAGGGATCCCACTGCGCCGACCCCTTATAAGGGTTGGGCACCACGGCGACCGCCTCGAGATTGCTGGCGGGGCCGGTCGACGGCGTCAGCCTGACGATCTGGGAGCTGTCGACCGGGCTCTCATAGAAGTCGGCGTTTACCTGGCGCACCGTATCGATCGAGGTGACGGCGTATTCGATCCGAAAGCCCGTCATCGCCCCCGTATCCGCGTAGATCCTGGCCGAAGTGTCCGCATCGACCGGGTTGCCAGGGGGATAGTTGAGGATGTAGGTCGTGTCGGGACCCGAGGATGTCTGAACAATCACTCGATTGCTCTTGAACCCCTTGAAGAAGACGCCGGCCCCAGTGAAGACGAAGTTCTGGGGATCGCAGGGGGCCTGGGCCGCGAGGCAGAGAGAGTCAACCGTATCTCGCGACTTCCACTGGCCGACCACCCCGAGCCTTCCGGGGGTTACCCCCTCGATCGTCCTCCGAACCCGGTACCCCTGCCAAAGCGGCGAGCAGACGAGCGTCGTGGTAATGGTTGTGTCAGGCGGATTGGGGGGCGGATTAATCGTGATGATAACCTTCGTCACGAGCGTGCAAGTCGTGTCGCTCTCTGCGCTTGGGCCGTCCCAAACCAGGAAGACGAAGGTCCCGGTCGCGTTGTTTACGACGTTTCGGTTCTGGGCGCTGGCGGGAACGTAGAAGGCGTGGACTCCGGTCGGGCTCTTGGGAAATGGGGTCTGGGCTACCGAGATGCCGGGCAAAGCGCTGAGGGGGAGCAAAATCAGGCCAGCCAAGCGATTGAAAACAAGGAACTTGAAGGACATCAACCTCCCTCATTACGGCGGCGGCCCCGGCGGTCCGCCGTTTCACGTATAATTGTAGTGCCAAGGGGGGTGCCGTGCGGTCAAGGCTCGGTGGATAGCCCCGCCGAATTGGACCAGATTGTGACCCGATCTTGGATCCAATCTGGGCGCAGACTAGGTTCCAAGTGCTGATCTGTCAAGGCATTTTTGAACAGTAGGCCCACCCAAAAGTTCCAAAAATCGCTTGACACCTGATGCCTGTCCCCTGTATACTCAATCAGGTAAAAAAAACGGGGCTTGCTTTCCCGATTACGCGAACTTACATCGCTTTAGCTCGATTCGAATCATGATACCGTAAGGAGGTGATTGGGCTCTTTCTGTCGTATACCTTATCCTCTTGGGGTGTCTTCTCGCTTTTACCTGCGTTAGAGAGGAGATGAAAGGGATGAAGAAATTACTAGGCGTCATCGGAATTTTGGCGCTCGCAGCCGCGCTTCTACCGGCTCAGGGGTATGCGGACCTTCGCGGTTCGTTTGCCCCGCTCACAAACGCCAGCGGATTCGTCAACGGGGCCGAGCAGCCGGCTTGGCGTCCGATCGATGCGGACGGGATCATGTCTGCGCTGGTTATTGGGGGAGTCGACGGTCGCGACGCCGAGTTGTGGTTCAGTCTCTCGACCAGAAGCTTGGTCCCGGGCCGCGAAGGGGTCAGGTCCATCTGGCTGCACTTGAACGCCCAGCAGTCGGGCTACACCGCCCCCATGCTCAACGATCCTGCCGCGAATATTTCCTATTTCGATCCGGCGTGGAGCAGCGATGGTCGGTTCATGGCCTACGTCCGGGCGAATTCAGATGGCACCGATCAGGGGCTCTACGTTCAGGAATTCTTCGTCAACGATGACTTCGAAGCTGACCACGGCGGATCCTACGACCCTGGCGAGGGTGCTGAGTCAACGGTCGGCGATCCAATCCTGGTTTACTCCGGGGACAATGTGCGGCATCCGGATTGGTCTCCCACCGGGTACACGCTCGCGTTCGACAACACCCTGAACGGGAGCGCGGACATCTACACGGCCGACGTCGACGTGGTGAACGGCACCGCCTCGGCGGCGACGCGGCGCACGTTCCTGGACAACAAGTCGGAAGCCGCCCCGGCCTGGTCCCCGAACGGTCATGACATTGCCTACTCGACGAACAAGTTCGGCCCTGCCGTCATCGAGATCATCGACCTCGACCTCGCCTCCGGCGCCCCCGGCTACACGCGAGGCGCCGAGGTGAACTTCGCATCGGTGTCCCATAGCGATCCCGACTGGTCCAGCGACGGTGGGACGATCTACTATGGCGCGCCGTCCGGCGAGGATCCCGCTGGCCCCTCGACCATCTGGAGCATCAAGCTGTCTTCGCAGGCGAAGTGCGAGATCAATTTCGATCCCCACTCCGATGCGGACCCGTCCGTTTCCAACATGCTGAACACGACGAACGATGGCGTCCCCTTCAACTACGTCATCTACACCTCTCAGGATGGCGGCTTGGGCGTGACCACGTGGCGCGCGAACCCGCTCTTCAACTGCGAGCTACCGTTGAAGATGGGCGTGGCGACGGTTCCGGCCGTCATGGACATCAACGACATGACGACCACGGTCTTCCAGACGATCATGAACTTCCCGCCGGAGACCAGGAACGCTGGCTATCGCTGCGGGAGTGGGAATATCAGTGCGAACCCGGCTCACGTGCCCCCGATTCCAGCGCAAGAGGGCGTTCGGTGTCGGGCCAGCCTCCTCAACAGCCCGACGCTACTGGGTCTCGCCTGTAATCCTGGCCTCACCACTGGCGCCGGCACCCCAGTGAGCAACACGTCCTGCTTCGACAGCATCGCCCACGGGCTCCCCGATTCGGTTCGGCTTCGCTGCGTCTGGGGCTTCCGGCGGATCGCGAACAGGATTATCGCTCTGGGTCTGGTTGACCAGATCGTCCCGATGAAGATGCAGGCCTACGGAAACCTCGCGGGCCGCACCTTCCAGGGCTTTGCTTACATGAAGCTGACGCAGAGCAGCCTCCCGGCCGCGGGCGTGGCCCTACTCGGCAACTCGCCGAACCCCTTCAACCCGGTGACCAAGATTCGGTTTGCCGTGTCGAAGGCGGGCAAGTACACGCTTCGGCTCTATAACGTCCAGGGAGCGCTCATCAAGACCGTCGCCAGCCAGCACTACGATGTTGGGACCCACGAAGCGTCGTGGGATGGTAGGACGACGAACGGCGGCAAGGCGGCGTCGGGCGTCTACTACGCCAAGATCACTGGTGTGGACAACAAGGCTTCATCCGGAATCAAGATGGTGCTGGCGAAGTAGGAACCAGCTAGCCAGTTCTACAGCCGAGGCCGCAGGGTGTCTCAACCCTGCGGCCTCTTGGCTTTTTCCCCAGCAGATCAGGGCAGCGTCGGGGAGGCGTTCACGTAGGCAAAGGCCGATCGGAGGACCCGGATCGCCTCCTGATCCTCCAGGAAGTAGAGCGGGAAGGCCAGATGGACCATCCTGCCGATCGATATCTTCGGGTCGAATTCGATCGGCGTGCCGTACGGTTGATTCTCGGGGGGTGGCATGGCGTGAGCCTGCACCCGGATCCCAACCACCATCCCCTCCCGCGGCGACGCGCCTCCCTCCTCATCCACTCCCTTGTTGGCGCCGTGGTAGATGAAGATGGGTTGGGCGATCGGCAGTGAGAGATTCTCCGGTCGGAGCGATAGGGGAGCCGCGCAGCCAAAATCTCGAGCCATGATCCACCCGTCCACCTGGGGCAGGCCGGGCATCCTGTTGAGGTTTGGATCCCCGGTGCCCGGATCAGTGATCCACTTGGCCCCGCTGCCCAGTGGGCCGCGGTCGACCCGGGCCGTGTCGTATCCGGCCGCGGCACCCTCGACGGTCGGGTGGGCCGCGATGAAGTCCTTCCCCCCCAGAGTCCGGAGGCCCTGATCACCCGACAGGGCCCCATCGACTCCCATGTAGACCCTGGGGAAATAGGCGAGATCGTATTCGGGAGTCCCGGCCTCCAGGGAGAGACAGATGCCGCGGGTCCGGCTCGCATAGACCGTCGATCGAGGCTCGGCGACGTTGGAGCCGATCGCGAAGCCGGTCAGGATCAGGGTGCCCCCAGCCCGGAGATACGATGCCAGGGGGCTGGTATCCCCCCCGACGAGGGTCTTGAAGAGACCTGTCGGGCTCGAGACACCGTTGTTGAAGTCGACGTTCCAGATCACGGTCGAGTAGCGGGCCAGGTCCCGCAGCTCAGGTGTCTTCCGGCCTTCCACACCTTCCATGCCGGCGAGATAGGTGTCCCATTCGGCGTAGGGTACGCCCAGCGTCGGCAGCAGGTTCAGCGTCCACCAATTGGTCTCCTCGGTGTCGGAGGGATAGTTCCAGATTCGAGTCAATTGATTGCCAGGCGACATCGAATCGTCCACGTAGAGGATCTCGCGCGGAGCCCCGGGGTCCTTGAACGCAGGGTGGATCACCAGGATGGGAATGACCGCGTTGGTCACAAGCCCGCCGTCGTCGACCGCGCGCACGTACAGGGTGTGGATCCCAGTCGTGAGCTGGGCGCGCGTGTACGTGGCCCCGACATGACCCGGATCCGGATTTGGGAAGGCACTGATGTCGTCGAGCGCGTGGGTGTACCCGACGATCCTTCCGCCATACGCCTCCGCGCTCGCGACCCACGAGAAGTGGATCACCTCGCCCTCGAGGATTTCCATGGCCTTCCGCTGCTTGTCGACGGGCCCCACGGCTTGCAGGGGCAGGAAGAGGATGTCCGCGGAGACGCTGAGCCGGGGCCCCGCCGGAGCCGGCGCCGGACCGCTGCCGGCGACCGTGAAGTGCCGGATGTTCCTTCCGAATTGGAGCGCCTTCTCGGTGGCCCCCGCGAGATCGACCGCGCGCTCCGCGAAGACGTACTCGCCCGGCGCGGCGCCTTGAAAGCGTTTCCCCAGCGCGCGCAGTCCGGTCCACTTCCAGTCATCAAACGGCGCGGCCAAGGCTGGCCCGGCTCCACGATTGATCAGATCGACGTAGTCGTCCTGATTGAATGGCACCAGCTCTGGGTGTCCCGGCTCCGCCGCTTTACCGGGTTGCAGCAACAGGTACTCGAACGAATCGACCCGCGCCGCCCTCCCGACATCGACCCCGTCGGGATCGCTTCCGGACCACTCGAACGTGAACGTTGTGGGGACGATCGGGTTGAATGGCGACGGTCCCCGCTCGATCTTGGAAGTCGGCGGGACCGTGTTCGCCGTGAAGGAACGACGGGCGGGTGTCGGGTCATAGCGGCCGCTGTTGTCGACCGCCGAGACCATGAGCACGTGCACCTTCGACGCCAAGATTGGATCGACTTGGAACTGGAGTGTCGAGTCCGTCGCGTGGGTGCTCCTCCACCGATTGACCGGGAGCGCCGTGCCCGCGTCGGTCGCGAAATAATAGCGGACCACCTCGCCATCCTTGTCCGATCCACTCCAGTAGAAGTGGAACCGGAAATAGCCGGAATCCCCGTCAACGGGGGCGTAGGTCAATTCGGTCTCGGGATCGATCGGGAGAGAGCGCGCCGGAGGCTTGACGGAGTCCGCGCACCCGGCAGCGCAGAGGGAGCACAGCGCGAACGCAAGGAGCAGTCTCACCACGGAGACGCCTCTTCTGTCACCGGACGCTGGCCGGGGGGCGGGAAGCTCGAGGCGGGGCCCTCGGCCATGTCGGCCGAGCGTCCCCGCCCTTACTGCATCGTGACGCGAACCCGCCGAGCTACGGCAGGGTCGGCGAGTGGTCTACGTAGTTGAACGCCGTCTGTAGAATTCGAATCGCGTCCGCGTCTCTTAAGAAATAGAGCGGGAAGGCGAGGTGGACCATCCGGCCGAGCGAGGCGCGCGGATCGTACGTCGTGGCCCCCGACGTGCCCAAGCTGTGGGACTGCATCTGAATTCCGACGACCATCCCCTCCCGCGGCGAGGGTCCGGCCTGCTCGAGGACTCCCATGTTCACCCCGTGGTAGCGGTAGACGGGCAGCGCGATCGATGCCCCCGGATTCTCCGGCCTGAATACCTGGGCCGCGCCAAGCTCGCAACCGAAATTCTGCGCCATGATCCAGCCGTCCACCTGTGGCAGACCGGGCCTGCTGTTGAGATTCGGATCCCCGGAACCCGGATAGGTGGTCCACTTGGCCCCGCTGCCCAGCGGACCGCGGTCGATCCGGACCGTGTCGTAGCCGGCCGCGATACCATCGACGGTCGGGTAGGCCGCGATGAAGTCCTTGGCCCCCAGAGTCCGAAGGCCCTGGTCGTTCGGGTAGGCCCCATCGAGCCCCATATAGATCCTCGGGAAGAAGGAGAGAATGTATTCGGGACTCCCGACCTCCAATGAGAAGCACATGCCGCGGGACCGGCTCCCATAAACCGTCGATCGAGGCTCTACGACATTGGACCCGATCGCGAAGCCCGTCAGGATCAGGGTGCCTCCCGCGCGCAGATAGCCCGCCAGCTCGCTATAGGCACCGCCCACCAGGGTCTTGAAGAGACCCGTCGGCTCCGAGACCCCGTTGTTGAAGTCAACGTTCCAGATGACGGTGCTGTATCGGGCGAGGTCGCGGGGCTCGGGCGGTTTCCTCCCTTGCACGTCGCTGGAACCCACTCGATACGTGTCCCATTCCGTGAAGAGAATCCCGCTAGGCAAGGCATTGTGTAAGAGCGTGAAACTCCACCAATCGGATTCCTCCGTATCGGACGGATAATCCTGGATTCGAGTCAATGAGTTGCCCGGCGACATCGAGTCGTCGACGTAGAGAACTTCCCGGGGGGTACCGGGATCCTTGAACGCGGGGTGCACGATGAGGATCGGGATGACGGCGTTCGTGAGGAGACCTCCGTCATCCACCGCGCGCACGTAGAGGAAATGATTCCCTGGAGTCAGCCGCGCGGGCGTGTAGGTGACTCCCGTCGCGAAAAGATTGAGCCCGGGGAAGAGGGTCGTGTCATCGAGCGCGAACGTGTAGCCGACCACCTCGCCGCCGTACGCGTCCGCGCTGGCGTTCCACGAGAAGCTGACCGTCTCTCCTTCGAAGATTTGGAGCGCCTTCCGGGGCGCGTCGTCAGGACCGGAGGTTGGCGGCAGCGGGAGCGTGAGCACGCTGCTCGAGACCCTGAGAATCGGACCGGGGTTCCGGGTGCTGACCGTGAAGTGGCGGATGTTATTGCCGAAATCCATGACTCTTTCGGTCGCCCCCGCGATGTCCACCGCCCGCTCCGCGAAGACGTATTCGCCGGGCGTCTGGTTTCGATACCGGTGCTTCAGCTCGTGGACGCCGATCCACTTCCAATCGGAGAAGTCGTAGCCTTGGAAGTCCGTGGGAAGTGTCGGACCTGTCGCCGCATTGAGCAGGTCGATGTAGAACCGCTCATTGTAGGACGGCAATGGCGGGTGCCCCGCCTCCGCCACGGATCCGAGCAGGAGGAGAACATACTCGAACGAATCGACTGGAGCCTTACCGCCCGTCTCTCCGCCGTCCGGGTCCTCGCCCGACCACTCAAAGGTGAAGTTGGGGCCCACCTGCGGGTTGAACGCCGAGGGACCGCGGTCGATCTTTGACGTCGGAGGATCCGTCTTGGCCGCGAAGGTGCGCCGAGCCGGCGTCTTGTCGTAATGGCTGCTGTTGTCGAACGACGAGATCAGGAACACGTGCTTTCGGACCTGCTGAATCGGGTCGACGAGAAACTTGAGCGTCGTGTCCTTGGCCGTGGTCGAGTGCCACTGGGTGATCGGGAGCGACGAGTCTGCGTCGGTCGCGAAATAGAATCCCACCACTTCGCCGTCCTTATCCCACCCATTCCAGTAGAAGTGGACCCGGAAGGTGGTCGTGTCGAACTCGATCGGCGCGAACGTCAGCTCGGTTTCGGGATCCAGGGGTGGGGGGGGCGGCGGTGGCTTGACACTGTCGGAGCACCCGACGATGTACCCTGCGGCCAAAGCGAGCACGAGAATGAAGCTGATGGCAAGGACGCGACGCTGCATGAGCCGGTTACTCCTTCTTCCTCGGCAAGGTCATGGCCTTGGGGACGGCATGTTGAATGTCACCGTGATCTGGCCATCGGGGAGCACGGAGAAGATGCCCGCGCGATCGATCACGCGCACGCTCACGGAATGATTCGGCCCCGGCGAGAGGGCTCGAAATACGCGATCCGGGACGATGAGGAACTGGATCTGGTTTCGGGTCTTTTCCGTAAAGGTGTCATCGATCTTCACCTCGGCCTCCGTGGCCAGTCCGTCCTCGCGGTCCTCCGAAAGCCAGGTGATGTATTTGCAGGGCTCGGTCGCCGGATTCGTGTCGGTCGGGTCCGCGTCGGCGATCGTGTCGCTGACCGCGACGCTCGAGATCGTGGGCGGGAAATTGCAGTGGAATAGAAAGCTTGCCGGCGTCCCGTCGGCCCGCTCCGAGCAGTCCCTCGATGCCACCTGGGCGATGATGTCGGTCCCCGCGTCCAGCGAGTCCAGGATCAATGATGTGAATCCCGCCGGTCCCAATATATCCGGATTGTTGTTGTTGAACCGGATCAGCGTCGGCGTGGTGGTCAGCACGTCGAGGAAGCCGATGTTGTAGGGCAAGTTGCCGTTCCTGGTTCCGGGCCGCAGGAGAAAGGACCAGCCGGTGAGGCAACCCGCCGGGTTGGGGTTGGGCCCAGGATCAGGTTCGCCGCCGCCTTGAGAGTCGTCGCCATCCCACTCCCACCAAACGGTGGACCGATACGGAACCGTGTCTCCGGGAGCGAACGTCCCCACGAAATTCACAAGCTGGCCCTTGAAGAAGGGCTGGATGTAATGGCCGATTGGTATCGAATTCTTGGGCAGGAACCATGTCTCCGGATCGCGGTTGACCACGAATTGGACATTGGCTCTCCCCAGCGCGTTGGCGTTGTCGGCCGCGGTCACGGTCATCGTGTAGAGACCGCTCACCAAGGTCACCGAGCTCGGCTGCGAGGGATCGTTGAAATAGGCTGCGGAATCCGTCGAGAATGGACTCTGATACGAGCTGACGTTGATCCGATACCGGGTCACGTATCCGTCCGGATCCCGTGCCGTCCAGTGGACGCTGAACGGCGTGTGGTCGTACAAAGTGTCGATCTCGATGTTGTCGGTCAGGTTGGGGATCGCGCCGACAAATGTCACGATCGGGGGCTCGGTCCCGGCCAGGAACGACCTACGATTGAAGATCGTGAGCGAGGGATCCTGCTTCCCCAGATTGTCCACGGCCCGGATGAAGAACGTATGCGGCTTGGAATTCCCGGGGTTGGTTCCGGCGGCTCCGGAGAGCTGCATCGAATCGTTCACGGTTAACTCGAAAATGCTGTCGGTCTTGGTGGTGAAGCGAAAGGCGCTGATACTCGAGTCGTCCCACGACCAGAGAAACCCGACAACGTAGCCGTCCTGGTCCTCTCCCCTCCAATACAGGTGCTCCCGATACGAGTACGACAACACGTCGACCGTGGTATCGATGGGCGCCGCGACAAGGAAGGTTTGTGGCGGGCGGTTTCGGTCGACCCGAAGTGGGTCCTTGGCGCACGAGAGCGCGAACGCCCCGAGCACGGACAGCAGACCGACAACAGCCAGGGTGCGCCAGGAACCCGGCGATGACATGAAAAGCCTCATGAACTATGGGTTAGGCGCCGGCAGGCATTTGGGTGCTGGTTTGGGGACCACCAAAAGCTAGCAGCGCCAGGGTGACCCTGTCAACGCCATTTTCCGCTTCCCCGGCGCTCCCCTCCTCGTATCCCTGGGCCCACAAAACGGATAAGGCCGCCGGGGTGTTACCCCCGGCGGCCCTTCCGATACAGCTCGACAACTGCTCTTGCTGGGCTACTTCACGAGCACCAGGTTGTTCGGTGCGCGGAACGACTCCCCGTTCGGGAAGACGATCTTGTAGAAGTAGACCCCGCTTGCGAGCGACGTGCCGTCGCTCTTCTTGCCATTCCAACGGACTTCGTTCGCACCCACGGTCACGTTGGCGCGCAGCGTACGGACCAGCTGCCCACCCACGCTGAAGATGCGGATCTCACCCTTGCCCGCCTGCGCGCTCGAGAAGCGGATCGCGGTCTGCGGGTTGAACGGGTTCGGGAAGTTGCCGTTGATCTTGTTGATGCGCGGAGCACCCTCACCACCATCACCCGGGTCGATGCCGGTAGCAAGCGCGCCAGCCTGGATCGGGTAGAGCGGTCCCCACGTTCCGGTCACGAATCCGGCCGACTGCGTCGCCCAATCTGCCTGCATCAGGGCGAGGGTCGTTCCGGGGCTCGGGCACGGCCAGCACTTGCCGGTGTCAGCAGCAGCGGACGTACGAGGACCGCGGCAGCTCGTGATGAACTTGTAGAGCACTCGCATCCGGTTCTCAACGCCAGAACGAGAGTAGTTCGGGTTGATCTGGCTGTAGGCCGGATCGCGGATGAACTGAATCGAGAAGCCATACGATAGGGCCTTGTTGCGGTCCTTGTCGGAAACGGCGTCCCGCTCGCTCATCCGAGCCATGCCAGCGATCTGGAGATTCGGATAGAACACCGCGCTCACCGCGTCCGCAGATCCCACCTTCACGAACGCGTCGAACTTGTTCGGACCCGGGCAGGTACCGTCCACTGGATACGTGTACGTGTTGGCTGCCGCGAGGGCCGGTCCAGCGCTCGCCGCCGCGAAGCGGTCGTCGATCACTGGCGTGGGCGTTCCAACCGTGCCTGACCACGCATTGGTGACCGAATTGACGCCGAACACATCCTGGGCGAGGCTGACCTGATTCGTGGTCATGACGCCCGTGGTGTTGAGCAGCGTGTTCATGACGTCGTCGCCGGTCATCAAGATGCAGCGATCGCCTTGGTTCGAGCCGGTATCCCGTGCCCACCACTGCTGGGCAAGGATCGCGTCCTGCTCGCTGAATACCGTAACCGTGGTCGTGTGGCCGTTCTGGATGAAGATCCGATACCAGGAGGCCAGCGAGTCCGCGATCGGGTATTCGAGGTAGTTCGGGAAGAAGTTGCTCAGACGATCGGGACGCGTGCCCGGAAGCTCATGACCGCCGACGTTGTGCGCGGTCGTGCCGCTGCTGGTGTGGCGATACCGATCGTTGCGGACGCCCAACCCACGCAACGCCTGGGTCACAGGATCGTACCCAAAGGCCCACGTGGTGTAGGTGAAGTCCATATTCAAGACGTCGGCGTCGGTCTTACCAGCCAACAACGAGCCCGCAGGTCCTGCTGGATAGGCGCCCGGAAGAACGCGGAACTCGATGATGTCCGGGGGCCTGAGCGAGCTGCCAGGCAGGGTCGGCAGATCCTCAACTTCGCGGGCGAGGAAGTCGGACGTGAACTGCCAGGAAGTTCCGCCGAGGATGTCGACGCCCTTGAAGTAGTACTGCATCCGCGTGCCCCTGGGCAGGAACGACAGTGCGGAATACAGCGTGGTCCCGTTGATCGAGAAGCCGCCCGGGAGCGAAGCGCCGGCTGCGACCTTGTCAGGCGGCGGCCAGTTGATGGCGTAGGACGAAGGCGCCCCGATACCGGTGATGAACGTGTCCGGTCCCGCGATCGAAACGTGCGCGTAGATCTCGCAGGAGTCGAAGTTGCTCCACGTCTTCGTGGCCGGGTCGAACAGGCGGTAGATCATCCGCGGGAAGTCAAACGCGGGGTTGTAGGAACCATTCGTCCGGGCGAGATAGTTCTCGCCCTTGTCGATGGACTTGTCCAACCCGTGCTTCCAGTTGATCCCCATCCCATTCTTGCGCAGACCTGTGACGATGGCCAGAACGACCGTGTCGCCCAGGGTCTGGTTCCAGTTGTCATGGATGGCGATGTTGTGGTCCGCCGGGGTGCCCAGGCCCGACCCACGGTTCCCAGGCCAGCAATGGCCGACGTTGGCCCCGCAGTTGCTTGGCGCACCGGCCACAGTCGAGCCGATCTGGCCATCAACGAACGTCGTCTGGGCGATCGATCCAGGGAAGATCCCAAAGATCGGTGACGGGACTCCCGACGTGATCATAAGCCGGAAGTCGTCATATAAGAGCGCGTTCGACTGGGTACTAGAGCAGTTCACCAGGTCGGCCGCGAACGGAGGAATGCACTGTAGGTTGTAGCGAACCTGGACCGAGTCGGCCTGCACCGCCGATCCCAGCTCGTCTCCGTCCAATAGCCACGCTTGGTTCGCGCCGGTGACGACGCCACCGCCCGCAGACGATGGATCCCAGACGCCCCAGGCCCCGGCCTTAAACGCGCGGAACTCGGTCTGCTGCACGTAACCAGCGAATCGCGGCAGGTCGAGGTACTCGTTCCAGAACGCCTGGACCGATGCGGTTCCGGCAGGAATCGGGAAGGCGCAGGTCACGACCGAGTTGTACTGCTTGTTGATGGCGAGATTGGTGTTCGGGTCGCCGCCCTCGAAGAACAGGGCCGACGAGGTCGCCTGCTGGAGCGCGCACTGGTCCGAAGTGGGATTGTCGGTCCCAATCGCGAGCTGCCAGAGTTCGCCGATACCGGGAGGAATACGGGAGGCAACATATCCCGCTGATCCGTAGGTACCCACGATGACCGAGCCGCCCGGGGTCGCATCGGGCGTTCCAGCCTCGGCCTGATCCGTGTAGATCGCCCCGTTGTCGCTGGTCGCGATGTCATCGATGATCTGCCCGTTGCTCTCCGGCCAGCCTGCGTCAAAGGGCGAGGCCAAGCAGTCGGCCGTGAAGCACCAGTAGATCGCCCGATGATCGCCATCGATCGTGATGTCGTAGGGCTGCGTTGTCGGGAATCCAGCCGCGGCGCCCACGACGATCGAGTTGGAGAACACGCCCGTGTGATTCTGGGTGCGCACTTGCGGGGCTTGAATGTTCCCCGTGAAGACGACGATGTTGTCCGAGTCACCGTACGGCCCCGCGGTGATCTGGCCCGCGGTGGACGACGGGATCATCGGGATAAACAGGTCGCGGCGGTTGGTGAGTGGATCGTTGTGATCCAGCTGTCCCAACCCACCACCACCGATGATGGTGTTGTAGTCGTAATTCTGCTCGGTGCCGAGGACGCCATTGAACGTCAGGTGGTACGTGGGGCCCGCGTGCGAACCCGTGTCGATGTACAGGATCTGGAACGTCAGGTTTGGATAGCCGACCGCGACACCGTTCACGGTGGGGTCGTACTTTCCGCACCAGATGCTATTCGATCCGTTGATGATCGCCGGACGCTCAGCCGCCGGGACGCCGACGTTCACGACGTGCCAGAGCCTCTCGGGAAGCGAATTGTCGAGACGCGTGTAGGCGATGGTGTTGTTGTTGCCGGCGATGTCCGGCTGATTGGCGGTGTACCCCGCGCTGTTCGGGAACCCGGCCGTCGGCTGGAGGCTATCGGCCACCGGAGTCGACTTGGGCGCCCAAGTGCCGAGGGCACGCTGCACGCAGGCACCCGGATAGAGGTACCAGACGGTGGTTACGGCGGTCTGCTTGAGCAGCGTGCCGCTCATAAGGGCACCCTGGTTCAACCGCTCGCCGCGGGCCGTTGCGCCGATGTTTCCGGCCCTGTTCTCGAGGGAGACCGGCTCCGGACGCATAGCCGGCGGATCTGTGACTAGCCCGCCGGACGTGGGAGCCGCCGCCGCGGGCAGCGCCCAACCAGCGATCGCCACGAGTCCAAGCATGGCAAAAAAGGTTTTCCGCATTTTCACATCCTCCTTAGCGTTTCCTAACTCGGAGTCCAATACCGGGAGGACTAGATTTGGAACCTAACTTCACGGGACCTGGTACAACTCGTTGAGCTTGGAGTGGAGCATCGAGGCGCCCGCTCGTTGGGACAGTACCGAGCATCCATAGGGCTCCTCTTCGCGTTGATCACCGACCTCCTTTCCTCATATTTCTGGATTTTGGGTTCAATCAAGTCTTTTCGTAAGAATCAGTAAGCGCTAACCCGAAGTGTTCTCACCCCCTTCGAAAATCAGATCTCTATTTGATAGCGCAGTTTCCAGACGCAAACCTAACCGAAGACAAAGCGAGCCGCACCGTCAGCCCGGGCGATGTCGTTCGTCAGGTGTAAGGTCAATAGGTTCTAGCGGTTGCGGCTCCAGGAGACAAGTTATTTTGTCTCCTTTACCCACCCAGTATAGGTCAAAAAGCCCCTAATGTCAAACGGATTTTTGATCTGGAGCCGATGGGAGGGCCGAGAAATCGGCAATTCTGAGGAATGTTTGGCAGACGGCCTGGAGCAGGCCAAGGCGTCTCTTTCTGACGACAGGGTCTTCCGCCATGACCATCACTGCTTCAAAGAATCGGTCAATCGAGGGGCGGAGCCCGAGCAGATGGCTGAGGATCGCCGGGTAATCCGGTCGCGGGGCCTTTAGGTAGCTCTCCACCGCCTGCCTCGCCATCTTCGTCTCTAGGTGTAGGTCCGCCTCCGCCTTTTCTCCGAAGGCCTCAGCCCGCTCCGCCAAGGGCTGGCCGGAAGTGGCGACGTCTTCAGGCGAGGCGGTTCGGAGGATGTTGGCAGCGCGCCGATATCCGATCATAAGTCCTTCGAAATCAGGGCTTTGCCGGATCTTGTCGATGGCCTGTGAGCGGCCCAGGACGTCAACCGGGTCGCCGGGCCTGACGGCAAGAACGGCCGCCGCGGTCTCGCTCCCGATCCCGCGGTCCGCCAGGGCGCTCTCGAGCCTCTGGATCCAGTACTCCGAAAGCCCGGAAGACGCGGCCTTCGCGACTCCCGCCTTGTCGTAAACCCCCTCCAGCCATTTGGCGCATTCCAGGACGTCGACCCGCCATCCGGCTTCCAAGAGTATCCGGACGATGCCATTTCCAGCCCGCCGCAGGCCGTAGGGGTCTTGGGACCCGGAGACCGTGAGCCCGGCCCGAAAGCCGCCAACAATCGCCTCGATCTTGTCGGCCAGGCTCAGGAGCCTCCCTTCGGCGGTGGTCGGGATCGGATCGGATGGCCCCTCGGGGAGGTAGTGCTCCCGGATGGCCTGGACCACCGCAGGCGGCTCCCCCGAGACCGCGGCGTACTCGGCGCCGATGATTCCCTGGAGGGAGGCGAACTCCTTCCCCGAACGGACCATCTCGCTCGCGAGGTCGGCTTTGCAGAGCCGCGCGGCCCGGGCGACGGCCGCGCGGGCGCTCGGGGCGAGCACGCGCGCCAGCTCCTCCGCGAGCTCCCCGAGGCGCAGGGTGCGGTCATAAATCGTCCCGAGTCGTTCGTGCCAGACGATCCCCTTGAGCCCCGGCAGCTTCGCCTCGAGTCCGCCTTTGAGGTCGTTCTCCCAGTAGAAGCGGGCGTCCTCGAGCCGGGCGCGAAGTACGATCTCGGTGCCGCGTCGAATCTGATCGGCTCCCTCGCCGCGACCGCTTCGGATCATGACGAAGTGGGGGGAAAGCGAGCCGTCCTTGGCCTGGATGGCGAAGTAGCGCTGATGCGCGCGCATCGCGGTCACGACCACGGCGCGGGGTAGCTTCAAGTACTCGGGATCGAAGGAGCCGAGGACGGCTTCGGGCCACTCGACGAGGTTCGCCACCTCCTCGACCAGCTCCCGGTCCTCGACGGGCAGACCGGAGACCTTCTTCGCGGCCCGGCTCAGCTCCTCGGCGATCGCTTCGCGCCGCGACTCCGGATCGAGCATGACGCCCCGTTCGCGGAGGGCGCTGGCGTAGTCGGCCGCCCGCCGCACCTCGAACCAATCGGGAGCGATGGTGCGGTGTCCGCGGCTCTTCTTCCCCGCTTGGACCCCGAACAGCTCGAGGGGGAGAACCGTGCTGCCGAGGAGGGCGACCAGCCAGCGCACGGGCCGGGCGAAGCGGGCCGGCCCCTCCCAGTGCATCGTCTTGGGAAAGTGAAGACCGAGCGTCCACGCGCTCAAGAGACGGGGGAGCACATCCGCGGCGGATTTCCCGGAGTCGAGGACCCGGGCGAGGAGGTACTCCCCCTTCGGCGTCGTGACCCGAGTGAGCGACTCCACGGAAACGCCGGCTCCCTTCGCGAAGCCGCGGGCGGCGTTGGTTGGTTGACCTGAGGCGTCGTAGGCCACGCGGACCGCGGGGCCCATCACTTCCCGATTCAGGTCCGCCTGTCGATCGGCGAGCCCGTCGACAAGCAGGGACAGGCGGCGGGGTGTTCCGGTGACGCGGAGCGCCGCGTATGTGAGACGGGCTTCCGCCAACCCCGCGCGCGCGAGGCTTTCCAGCTCCCCCAACGCAGGGTCGAGGAACCCGGCCGGGAGCTCTTCGCAGCCGACCTCGAGGAGCAGGCTCTCAGGCACGGGCCGCGGCGGGCTCGGGTGATCCCGCCGCCTCTCGGAGGAGCGGGTGCCCCATTTCTTCGCGCTGCTTCAGGTAGGCGCCGGCGGCCGCGCGGGCCATCTTCCGCACGCGCGCGATCGTCCCGACGCGCTCGGTCACGCTGATGGCGCCCCGCGCGTCGAGCAGATTGAAGACGTGGGAGCACTTGATCACGTGGTCGTAACCGGGGAGGACGAGACCGACTTTGAGAAGCCGATAGGCCTCGCGCTCGAATTTCTCGAAGAGATCGAAGAGGAGAGCTGGATCGGAGTGATCGAAGTTGTAGCCGCACCATTCCACCTCGGCCTTGAGGAAGAGGTCTTCCCATTTGTGGCCGCTCGACCACTGGAGATCCATGATCCGGTCGACGCCTTGCAGAAAGCAGGCGATCCGCTCGATTCCATAGGTGATTTCCGCGGTGATCGGCTCCAGGTCATAGCCGCCCGACTGCTGGAAGTAGGTGAACTGGGTGATCTCCTGCCCGTCCAGCCAAACCTCCCACCCGAGCCCCCACGCGCCCAAGGTCGGCGATTCCCAGTCGTCCTCGACGAAGCGGACGTCGTGCTTCTTCAGATCGATGCCGAGATGGCGGAGGCTTTCCAGGTAGACCTCGAGCACGTCCGGCGGCGACGGCTTGAGCACCACCTGATACTGGTAGAAGAGTTGAAGGCGATTCGGGTTCTCACCATAACGGCCGTCCTTCGGTCGGCGCGAGGGCTCGACGTACGCCGCCTTCCACGGCTCCGGCCCGAGCACGCGGAAGAACGTGGCGGGGTTGAACGTTCCGGCGCCCACCTCGCTGCTGTACGGCTGGAGCAACACGCAGCCCTGGTCCGACCAAAACTGCTCCAGACGGAGCAGCGTCTCCTGGAAGGTCAGCGGCGCGTCGGTCTTCTTCGGGTGACTCACCGGCCGTTCCCCAGGTAGTGCGCCATCCGCTCGCCCACGCGCTGCGACTTGAGCCCCTCGAACCGCTCCAGGTGCGCCGAGAGAAATCGCTCGATGGAGCGGGAGACCTCGGGCCCGGGATAACGCTCCATCGCCCAGCCACCGATCGAAGCCGCGGAATGCTCTCCCAGCCCGATGAGGGTCTTCCGCGCGCGCTCCGAGATACGGAATGCGCCGCCGTCGCCGCCGCAGGGCGCGCCGCAGAGAAGGCCGCCCCGAATGGGATGGAAGAGACCACCCCGGTCGAGCGGCCCCCTGCACTCGAGACAGGCCCACAGCTCGGGCGCGAGACCCAAGCGCTGGAGAGCCTGGATCTCGAAACCGCGGAGGATCGCCTCCAGGGCGGCCATGGGTGCCGCGCTCATCGCGGCGAGGGTGTCGGTCGCCAGGTCGAGGAGCGGGGCGTCCCCGGCCTCGCCATACGCCGCGCGGTCGAGAAATTCAAGCACGGCGCCCGCTCGGGCGAAGCGCTCCGGGTCCTCCCAGAGGGAGGGCCAATACGCGAGTATGTCGGCTTTGGAGAGGAGCTGAAGGTCGCGTGAGAGCTTTCGGTAGACGACGACACTGACCTTGACGCCAGGCTCGAGGGAAGCACCGAATCGGCTCTTGGGTCCGCGGGCGCCCTTGGCGACGCAGCGCATGAGGCCGTGATCGCCGGTGAAGAGGTGGACGATCAAGCTCGTCTCCCCGAGGCGGTAGGACCGAAGGACGAGCGCGTCGGTCTGGACGATCGCCACGCTTACCGCGCTCCATGCTGGGGAGACGCGGACGGGGCCTCCCCGGCGGCGACCCCTGGCTCGGCCGGGACGACCACCCCGCCCGAGACGACCATCTTGAGGGCCTGCTCCACGCGGAGCGTCGTCGGAATGAGCTGGTTCCGCGGGTAGTAGACGAGCGGACCGGTGGTCGGGTTGGGCGGCGTCGGAATGAAGACCCCCTCCAGCGGCTCCCCCACCGCTTCGTCCATGGAGCGCGGGGGCGCCGAGGTCACGAGGCCGATCGAGTACACTCCGGCCGAGGGGTAGGGCACCAGCACGACCCGCTGAAACGCTCCTTTTCGCTCGCTCAGGATCGCCTCGCCCATCTCCTTGAGGGTTCCGTAGAGGCCCCGGAGAAACGGGACCCTGAGGATCAGCCCTTCGATGATGCCGCCCAGCGAGCGGCCCAGGAAGTTGTTCGCGAACGCGCCGGTAATCGTGATGAGGATGATGACGGTGACGAAGCCGAGACCCGGCACCCCTCCGGGGCGGATATATCCGCCGCGCATCGTGGCGCCGAGCAGGTGGTCGACGAAGATGAAGAGCTTCCAGAGCACGTAGGCCGTGATCACGACGGGGGAAAGGACCAAAAGCCCCGTCAGGAAGTAGGTCCGCAAACGTTTCAACATCGTGCCATCTTACCACTTCGCCCGGTGTGGCTGACAGCCCCGAGCGCGGCAATTTGGCGGGAAAGGGCGCGCATGAGCCGCGATTCAAGCGCCGCCATGCGACGCCTCGCGGCGCCCGATTGATGGTCATGGCCGAGGAGATGCAGCAGGCCGTGGATCACGAGGTGGGCGACCTCGCGCGCGTAGGGGCGTCGCGCGGCGCGGGCCTGCGCCCGAGCCGTTTCGATGGAAACGTAGATCTCCCCGAGGAAGACCGGACGCGTCGGGTCTTCGAGCGCTTCGGGGTCGGCGAGGGGAAAGGAGAGGACGTCGGTCGCCTGGTCGACCTCGCGAAAATCGCGGTTCAGAATACGAATGGTCGCGTCGCCGGTCAGAACGATCGAGGCGGTCGCGCGCGGGCGGCCGAGACGGAGGAGGGCGTCCCGGACCAGCGACTTAAGAGTGGTCAATCTTAAGCCGGGATTTCTCTCCGTGGACGCGACGGCCGTTGGGACGGCTGGGACGCTCCGTGGCGGGGGCGCCGGGGTAGTCGACGCGCGCGTGGAAGAGCGCGGTGAGGATCGGGATGAAGCTCTCGCGGGTCTTCGCGAGGTCCTCGAAGGTGATCGGGCTTTCGTCAAGCTGGCCGTCCTTCACTCGGGCGTCGAGAATGCGGGTGACCACGCCGCGGATGCGGCTCGGCGTCGGCTCCGTCAGCGAGCGCGCCGCCGCTTCCACGGCGTCGGCGAGCATGAGAACAGCCGTCTCCTTGGAGCGCGGCTTCGGACCCGGGTAGCGGAAATCCCGCTCCTCGACGTTCGGGTCGCCTTCGCGCGCCTTGTGATAGAAGAAGCTCATGAGCGTCGTCCCGTGGTGCTCGAGAATCGCGTCCACGATCGCCTTGGGGAGCCGCTCCTTGCGCGCGATCTCCGCGCCCTCCCTGACGTGCGCCTCGATGATGAGGCAGCTCATCGTCGGCGAGAGCTTTTCGTGCCGACTCCGCGCGCTCGACTGGTTTTCCACATAGTACTCCGCCTTCTCGATCTTGCCGATGTCGTGGTAGTAGGCGTCGACGCGCCCCAGGAGCGGATTCGCCCCGATCGCGGCGGCGCCCGCCTCGGCGAGGCTCCCGACCACGAGGCTATGGTGGTAGGTGCCAGGCGCCTCGAGCATCAGCCGTCTCAGGATGGGGCGGTTGAGGTCGGCGAGCTCGAGGAGCGTGATGTCGGTGGTGACCGAGAAGAGGGTTTCCAGGATGGGGAGGATCAGCGTCACCACGAGCACGGACGCGAAGCCGGCGGCGACGCCCCAGAGCGCGCGTCGCAGGAGGATCGTGCCGATGGCGCCGTCGACGAGCCCCATGGCCATGATCGCGAGCGCGTAGGCGGAGGCGATCAAGAGCATCGGGCGGTAGAAGTCACGGCGGCGGCGCACCCCCGTGGCGGTGGCGAGGGCCGCGATCCCCGCGAGCGCGCTCCCGGTGAGGAATGGAAGGCCCAGACCGAAGACGACCCCGGTGAGGAGGGACGCGACGAGCGTCGCCGCGAAGGCGAGGGCCTGCCCAAAGAGGAGCGCCGCCGACAGGGAGAGAACGGTCACCGGGATGAGCATCTCGTAGCCGCGGAACTGGTTCACCACGACCCAACCGACTCCCATCACGGACGCGGTGAGGATCGCGAGTAGCAGGAGAAGGCTCGTGTCCTCGTAGATCTTCCGATGGTTCAGGCGCAAGTACCCGACAAAGCCGAGGATCAGGAAGAGAATCAGCGTGAGGCGCCCCAGGAGCGGCAAGAGCTCCTGGTTCAGCCGGTTCGCCGCCCGGCTCCGCGCGTTCCACGCCCGGAGCGACTCCAGCTTCCGGATGTGCTCGGCGGTCGCGATCTCATGGCTTCCGATGATCTTCTCGTCCTTCCTTACCAGGCCGTCGTACTGCTCCACCACGGATCGCGCCTCGGCGCGGATCCGCTCCGTGGTCGACGCCTCGTAGCGAAGGCTCGGCTGGACCACGGCCGAGATCAATTCCTGAAGCGCCTGGGTCGCTTCGGGCCGGCTGGGGAATGCGCGCTGCCCCTCGTCCCAGGCCAGCTCGCGGAGCGACGAGCGATCGTGGAGCGCGCCCCAGGGAACCCGGACGTGAAGCCCGTCGCGCTCGATCGAAGGGCCCACGGCGTCGGTCTCGAGGCGCGCGCTCTCGATCTCGGGGAGCAGCCCCGCCATGTAGGCCTGCTCCGCGATGCGCTGCGCCAGCACGATGATCCGCCGCCCCTCCGAGCCCTGGAGAAGCCGCAGCGTCCCCGCGGAGACGCCGAGAGTGCGGAGCCGCTGCGCGATGCGCGCTCCTGTCCGGCCCGAGAGGGGAGGCGCGTCCTCGGTGCCCGCCAGCGAATCGAGCAGCGCGCGCACCTGCGGCTCCACGCTGGGATCGATCGAATAAACCGGCGGCACGCGCCGCGCGGCGGCCGCCTGCTCCGAGCGGAGTCGATCCCGGTCCTTGAGCACGTAGAACTGGATCGGGGCGATGACGTCTCGGCGGGCTGGGAATCCTTCCCGGAGCGTCGTCACCTCGAACGCGGGCTCACGCGGGAAGAGGAGACAGGTGAAGACGAGGAAACCGATCAGGAGCGCGATCCGTCTCGCGTGGGGCGTGATGAGCTGGGCCAGGCGGCTCGACGCCGGCCCCTTCTCGCGCTTCCTCGATTCGAGAACCTTGAGCGGTTCAGCGCCCATTGTTTCCCCTCGGCCCGCTGTGGTTCCCCTTCTCGTGCTCGTCGAAGGCGCGGATGATCTCGCGGACCAGGTGGTGCCGCACCACGTCGCGCTCGTTCAGGTAGACGAAGGCGAGATCCGGAACGCCCTTCAAGATGGCCTGGATCTCGACCAGCCCCGAGGCGTGGTGCGCGCCGAGATCGATCTGGGTGACGTCGCCGGTGATGACCGCTCTTCGACCCGTACCCGAGGCGGGTCAGGAACATCTTCATCTGGCCGACCGTCGTGTTCTGCGCCTCATCCAGGATGACGAAGGCGCTGTTCAGCGTACGCCCGCGCATGTAGGCGAGCGGGGCCACCTCGATGACGCCGAGGTCGAGGAAGCGGCGGATCTTCTCGTAGGAGAGGAGGTCGTTGAGCGCGTCGTAGAGCGGCCGCAGGTAGGGATCGACCTTCTCCTTCATGTCGCCCGGGAGGAACCCGAGATTCTCGCCGGCCTCCACGGCGGGCCGGACGAGGAGAATCCGCTCCACCTGCCGCGACTTGAGCGCGTTCACCGCGGCCGCGACGGCGAGGTAGGTCTTCCCGGTTCCAGCCGGACCGATCGAGAACACGATGTCGTGTTTCTGGAGCGCGGCGACGTATCGGGCCTGCCCCAGCGTCTTGACACGGATCGTGCGCTTGTCGAACGCGAAGAGGACCGGGCGCTCGTAGAGCTGCATCGACGCGTCTCGATCGCTCTTGTCGTTGATTCCGATGAAATTGTTGACGTCGTGCTCCTCCAGAACGGCGCCTTTCCGCACGAGCTCGGCCAGCGCGCTCAAGATCGAGCTCACTTCGTCCACGGTTGAGGGTTCCCCGCGGACCGAGATCTTTCCGTCCCGATAGGTGAGCTGCACCGGATAGCTCCGCTCCACCAGACGCAAATTGGCGTCGTTTCTCCCGAAGAGGGAGAGCGGGTCGAGGTTCTCGACCGGAACGGTACGGGTCGTCTCGCCTGGCTTGGTTGTCATCGAGGTATCTGGATCTCCTGTCCTGGGTAGATGCGATCGGGATCGGCGATTCGATCTCGGTTCGCCTGGTAGAGGCGGGCCCATTCGGCGGACCGGCCCAGAGTTTCGGCGCGGCCGCTGATCCGCCAGAGGGAATCCCCCTGCTTCACGACGTAGCTCCCGGTCTTCGAGGGTGCCGGTGTCGGCGCGCCCGGAATCTCGCCGCGCGGCGTTCCCCCCCCGACCGCTCGGCCCCGACGCGCTCCTCGAGCCGCGCCGCCAGCGCCCGGAGCGAGTCGCTCTCCGCGCGCCGGGCCGAGGTGCTTCGCTGGATCGCGTCGAGCGCTTCCCTGGCGTCGGCGATCTCGGCTTCATAGTTCTCGCGCTGATTCGCGAGCTCCTGGCAATATTCTTCGCGCTGCTCCTTGCTCAGCTTCTTGTACTCCTTCTCCGTGTAGTAGTCCCCCAGGGAGGCGTCGGCCAGGCGAAGCACCGGTTTGCCGCAGCCACTCCCGATGAGGAGCATCGACGCCGCCCAGACCGCATGCCTGAGCCTCATCGAGCGTTCGTCCCCGCGAGCGAATCGAGCGCCGCTTGCGCCGACTGGACCCGCTGGGCCGCGTCGCTCAGCACCGTTCGACTCTCCCGCTCCTCCTGGGTCGCGCGGTCGAGCTCCTGCTCGACCTGGGTCGATTCGGCCCGGAGCCGATCCAGCTCGGCTGTTGGGGTTGGACAGGGAACGGTCGCCCCCCCGCAGCCGGCCGCCATGAAGCCGAGCACCAGGGCCGGCCAGATCTGGGCCGCCCGACAAGACCCAGGCCGCCCTGCTTTGCCCGCCCGCGGCGCCGCTGGAGCGCTGATCTGATTAGAAGCTAACCTATTTAATCCTATCAAATTAGGAGGCTCTTGGACCCTCGCTGGGGGCACCCGGGCCACCCTCCGACCGTAGCATTGGGGGCGCTGAAGTCAATAGCCGGGGAGCTGCCCGCCCCTTTCACTGCAGAAAGGGTACCAGGCAGGGCCGCCCCCGCCGCGTCCGTCGGACCCGAGGTCGCCTCCGCGGGCGGCCGGATCAGGGCTCGACGAGGCTCTTCAGATGGAGTTCCTTGAGGTCGGCTGGGTCGATCGGCGCGGGGGCCTCATCCATGAGCGAGGAAGCCCGCGCCGTCTTGGGAAACGCGATCGCGTCGCGGATGGATTCGCCGCCATGAAAGAGGATCACGAGGCGGTCGAGTCCGAGCGCGATCCCTCCGTGCGGCGGCGCTCCGTACTCAAACGCCTCCAAGAGGAAGCCAAACCGATTCTGAGCCTCCTCCGGCTTCATGCCGATCACCTCCATCACCTTTTCCTGGACGTCCTTTCGATGGATCCGGATGCTGCCGCTGGCCAGCTCGTTCCCGTTTCCCGCGAGGTCATAGAGCTGCGCGTGGACCCGGCCCGGATCGCTGGTCAGGTGGGCGAGGTGCTCGTCGAGGGGCATCGTGAAGATGTGGTGGGCGGGCGCCCACGCTTTCCGCTCCTCGATCCACTCGAAGAGCGGGAACTGGTGCACCCAGACGAAACGGAAGTCGCGCGGATCGAGCGAGAAGTTGGCGTTCCCGATCTGGGTTCTGAGAAAGCCGAGGGAACGATGCACCACGGCGCGCGGCCCCGAGGCGATGAGGAGCAGCGCCCCCTCCTCGGCGCCTGTCGCCGCGATCAGCTTTGCCGCGAGATCGCCGGCGAAGTGCTTGGCGATTCCGCCGTCGAGGACCCCGCCCTTGACCCGCGCCCATGCGAGGCCGACGGCGCCCGACTGCTTGGCGGCGGCCTCCCACGCGTCGATTTCGCGCCGGGAGGACCCGGCCAGACCCGGAAGCCCGAGCGCTCCGGTCATGGAGCCCGGTGCCGCGGCCTTCGCCTCGCGGAACTTTTCGAACGCGCTCTCCCCCGCCACCTCGGTCACGTCCCGGATCTCGAATGGGATGCGGAGATCGGGCTTGTCGGTCCCGAAGCGCTCCATGGAGTCTCTGTAGGTGAGCCGCGGGAACGGAACCTTGAGCTCGCGATTCAGGTCGCGCCGGAAGATCGCGGCGAGCATCCCCTCGACCACCTCGAAGACATCGTCCTCCGTGACGAACGTCATCTCGAGATCGATCTGCGTGAACTCGGGCTGCCGGTCGGCGCGAAGATCCTCGTCCCGCAGGCACCGGGCGATCTGGAAATAGCGGTCGAAGCCCGAGACCATGAGGATCTGCTTGTAGAGCTGCGGCGATTGCGGCAGCGCGTAAAACTTCCCGGGGTGCACCCGCGAGGGAACCACGTAGTCGCGCGCGCCCTCCGGCGTCGGGCGGACCAGCATCGGGGTCTCGATTTCCAGGAACTCGTGGTCCGAGAGGAACTCCCGAACGCTTCGGACCATGCCGTGGCGGAAGGCGATGGCGCTCTGAAGCGCCTCGCGGCGAAGATCGAGGTACCGATATCGGAGCCTCAAGTCCTCGGACGCCGTGGCGGTTTCGTCGAGCGGGAATGGCGGGGTACGGCTTGTGTTGAGGATCGCGAGCGATTCCGCCTCCACCTCCACCCCTCCGGTCGGGATCGCGGAGTTCTCGCTCCCCTTCGGGCGCTTCAGGACCTTTCCCTCGACCAGGACGACGTACTCGCTCCCGATGGAGCGCGCGCGCTCCATCATCTCCCCGTCGAGTTGCTCCGGGCGGAAAACCACCTGGGTGATTCCGTAGCGGTCGCGAAGATCGAGGAAGAGGACCCCGCCGTGGTCGCGCGTGCGGTGGGCCCACCCCATCAGGCGGGCCCTCATCCCGGCGTGCTCGGGCCGAAGGTCGCCGCAGCGGTGGGTCCGCTTCCTGCCTCGGAGCGGTTCGATCATCGCGCCCCCACCGAGGCCGCGGAGGCGCGCCTCTCCAGAAGCCACTGCCGGAGCGATTCGGGAGTCTTCTGCCGCTCTTCGTCCTTCCCGGCCTCCATGTCGCGGATGGCGTAGCCGCCCGAGTCGGGCGGAACGAACACCACGAATCGGCCCTGGATCTTGGATGCCCATTTCATTTGCGCCGACGCGCTCCGCCCGTTGAGATCCACCATCACGCGAAGCGCAGACGAGGGCTCGCGGTCGTCGAGCCCGCGGAGCGCGCGCGCCAATCGGAGCGCGCTCAGCGCGGCCTCGGGCTCCTGGGCCACGATGCAGACGTCGGGCTTGAGCACGGATTCCTGCTCCAACCCGCCGGTGGACATCAGGAGACGCTCCATGCCGATCGAGAAACCGATCGACGGCGTGGCCGGCCCGCCAAAGTCGCGCACCAGCTGATCGTAGCGTCCGCCGCCGCCGACGGCGTTCTGGGCGCCGATCCCCTCGGCGTAGGCTTCGAATACGGTGCGCGTGTAGTAATCGAGCCCGCGCACCAGGCGGGGCACCTCCGTGTGCGCCAGGCCGAGCGCGTCGAGCGCGGCCTTGACGCCATCGAAGTGCTGCCGGCACGGGTCGCAAAGCGAATCGAGCACGCTGGGGGCGCCCGCGATGACCGGCTGACACGAGGGAACCTTGCAGTCGAGGATGCGAAGCGGGTTCGTCTTCAGGCGCTCGCGGCAGTCCTCACAGAGACGATCCACGTTCGCGGTGAAGTACGCCCGGAGGCTCTCCCGATAGACCGGCCGGCAGACATCGTCTCCCAGCGAGTTCACGTGCACGGAAATCCCGTGTAGCCCCGCCCCGCGCAGGATCGAGACGAAGAGGTCGATCATCTCGGCGTCGGCCGCCGGCGCCGGAGGGCCCAGAAGCTCCGCCCCGATCTGCCAGAACTGCCGGTAGCGCCCCGCCTGCGGGCGTTCGTACCGGAACATCGGCCCGATGTAGTAGAGCCGGGTCGTCGGATCGGCGTGTCCCAGGGAGTGCTCCAGATAGGCCCGGACGAGCGGCGCGGTCCCTTCCGGACGGAGCGTCAGCGAGCGACCCTTCCGATCCTCGAAAGGTGTAGAGCTCCTTGCGGACGATGTCGGTCGCTTCGCCGACGCTTCGCACGAAGAGGTCGGTCGCCTCGAACATCGGCGTCCGCACCTCCCGGTATCCGTACCGGCTCAGGATGTCGCGCGTGCGCGACTCGAGCCAGTCCCAGCGCTCGCTCTCTCCCGGGAGGATGTCGCGGGTGCCTCGGGGTACCTGAAACTTGCTCGCCAACGCCGGCTCTCCCTAGCGGCTTGAGTCTTTGGGTGACGGCCCGCCGCCGCTCAGCGGACGTAAGTGGAGCACCTGCGCGAGGAGGATCGCAGCCGCGATCGCCGTCACGTCGGTCAGCCAGTCGAGCGGATCGCTCTGGCGTCCTGGCACGGACCGCTGATAGAGCTCGTCCACCAGACCGATCATCCCCCCGCACCCGACCGTCACAAACGTGAGGATGACCGTGCTCCATCCGGCCATGGTGGCGCGAACCGCGCGGCCCAGCAAAAGCCCGAGCAGCGAATACTCCAACAAGTGCGCGATCTTGTCCATGTACGGGTAGAGGCTCGGCAGGTCGGCTCCTTTGACCGAGGAGCCCGAGAAGATGAGCGCGATGTAGACGAGGACGGGAAGCCAATAGCGCAGAAAAAGGGCCCAGCCTCTCGGGCCGGGCCCTCCGGACTCGGTACTAGGGGCTGTCAAACCCGGCGACGCTCCAGATATTGGTTCCCCGCCGCTCGGTGTTGTAGATCCCGTTCAACCCGTAGTGATTCGCGCGATTCGAGACGAAGAAAATGGTCTTGTTGTCCGGGGAAAACCTCGGATGGGAATCGTCCGCGGGCCCGAAGGTCACCCGCGTGGCCGTGGCCGGGTTCATGGAGGCCGCGTTGATGATCCAGATGTCCCTGTCGCCGACCGAGGGGTTTCGCTTCGCGTAGACGACGTGCTGGCCGTCGGGCGACCAATCGAGCTCGGTGGCGGCGCTGTCGGCCAACCACTGGGTCGCGGTCGTTTGCTCCGGCCGGGTCGGGAACTTGTAGATCCCGCGCGCCTGTTGATTTGAGAATCCGAAAAAGCCAAAGGCCGGGCAGACGACGGAATCGGGCAGCCCGTTGCCGTCCGTGTCAGCGCCCCAGGCCGGCTGGTAGAACGCACTCGCATTGAGGAACACGCCAAGGGCGATCACGCGCTCTGGGTGGGCGCCCAGATCGAACGCGTCTCGGAACCAGGGCCGGGGATTGGGTGAAGAGCCGGAGTCGGAATTGTAGAGCAGCCAGTTGCCGGCCCGCGCGAAGCGCGGGGCCCAGAGCCCCTTTTGGTCCGAATTGTTCTGCACGGCAAGGACGGCCGTCGAGGGATCCCCGCCGGCGGGGGCCGGGAGCAGCCAGATCGACGGGCCGGCCTCGGACGACGATCCCTTCCCCGCGAACGCGAACTGCAGCCCGTCGGCGCGCATCGTGGGCGACGTGAGCGTGGCGAAGCCGGTCGTGAGCTGGGTCGGGGAGAAGCCGGGGGCGGTGCTGCTGTAGACATCGGCCGCGCCGGTCGTCGCATCCCGCATCTGCGCGAAGATCACGCCGCCCGAGGGCATGGGGTCGGGATCGAACTGGACCTCCGGGCTCGTCGTCCACCGCGTGAATTCGTTGTCGGTGAAAATCTGGAACGTCGTCTTCTGGAAGAAGTCCTTGTTGGAGGCGGCATCGTGCGCCGTGATCGAAAGGGTCACCGGATAGGTGCCGATCGCAAGGGGCACCAAATTGGTGCCGACGAGCTCCGAGGCCGTCCAGCTCGCTGTCTCCCCCGTCGAGTCGGTGAGGATCCCCGCGCCCGCGCTCCAGTGGTAGGTAACCGGGTAGCCATTCACGTTCGTGACGAGGGCCGTGAACGCGTTTGCCTCGCCGCGGACCGCGGGCTCATTGTCGGCCGCGACGCCCGTGATGATGGGAGAGTAGGCTCCCGCGCCGCTGACCTTCTTGTCGTCGTTGTCTCGAGCACCCTGAGAGGAACAGGAAAAGGCAGGCCCCCGCCCATAACCCTCGATTCCACTTCATAAAAGGGAGTTGCTCCTTTCTGGGGGACACGGCAGCAGTGTGCGAGAAAGGTACCAAGCGGGCTTGGCCCGCGTCAACCGGGGGGTTCCTGCCTGAGAGGGGGGTTCCTAGAGGTATCGCCCCTCGGCGTCCCGAAGGCAAGCGAGAAAGTCCTCCGGCGTGGCGCTCTGGCGGAGGGATGCGCGGACCGTCTCTTCCTTTAAAAGCCTCGAGACATTGGCCAGCGCCTTCACGTGGGGGCCGCGGAGGCTCTCCGGCGAGACCAGGAGGATGAAGAGGGTGGCCGGCTCGCCGTCCATGGAGTCGAACTCGATCCCGGCCGGAGAGACGCCGCACGCCGCGACCAGGTGATCGAGGAGGCGGGTCTTTCCGTGAGGGATCGCGACGCCGTTCCCGATCCCGGTCGACATCATCGATTCGCGCTGGAGCACCTTGCTCAGGATCTCGCCGCGCGTGTTCACGCCGTGGGCGGCTTCCAGGAGCTGGACCAGCTCCTTGATGCAGGATTCCTTGTCTCGGGCGGCGAGGGAGAGGCTGACGGCTTTGTCGTTGAGCAGCTCGGACAGGTGCATGAGCTCCCCGAATTGCCGTGGGCGTGTCGCTGGATTGGGCGGCTGGAGCATCACAAGGGAAACGAGACTCGCCACGCTACCGTCCGGCCGCGCGAAGCGTCAAGCGGGAAAGTCATCGGCCGGCCGCGACCGCTTCCCGCTGCTCGGCGCGCTCGAACCGAAGCGGCGCCGAATCGTCCTTGCCGCGCCGCACGCGCACGCGATCCCCGGGCTTGAACTCGCCCTTCAAGATCGCCTGCGCGAGCGGATTCTGCACGCGCCGCTCGATCACGCGTCGGAGCGGCCGCGCGCCGAATACGGGGTCGTACCCTTCGCGGGCGAGAAGATCGAGCACCTCAGGCTCCACGTCCAGGGTGAGCTCCCGGTCGCTCAACCGTCGATCCACCTTCTTGAGCTCGAGCTTGACGATCTTCCGCAGCTCCTCGGCGCCGAGAGGCTCGAAGACGAGGATCTCGTCGATCCGGTTGATCAGCTCCGGGCGGAAGTGCTCGCGCAGGGCGGCCATGAGCTTCGGACGCATCGTGTCGGCCGTCGGATCGTCGGACTCGAGGATGAGATCGCTCCCGATGTTGCTGGTCATGATGACGATCGTGCTCTTGAAGTCGACCGTTCTTCCTTGACCGTCGGTGAGACGGCCCTCCTCCATCACTTGTAGAAGAACGTGCGCCACGTCCGGGTGCGCCTTCTCGATCTCGTCGAGCAGCACCACGCAATAGGGGCGGCGGCGGACCGATCTCGGTCAGCTGCCCGCCCTCCTCGTAGCCGACGTACCCGGGCGGGGATCCAACCAACCGCGCGACGGAGTGCTTCTCCTGGTACTCGGACATGTCGATCCGCACCATCGCCCGCTCGTCGTCGAAGAGGAACTGGGCGAGGGCCCGCGCCAGCTCCGTCTTTCCCACCCCGGTCGGGCCGAGGAAGAGGAACGAGCCGAGAGGACGATTCGGGTCTTGAAGTCCCGCGCGGGCGCGCCGGACCGCGTCCGAGACCGCGCGAATGGCGGCGTCCTGCCCCACCACGCGCTCTCGGAGGCGTTCCTCCATCGTCAGGAGCTTCTGGAGCTCGCTCTCGAGAAGCCGTTGCACGGGAATGCCGCTCCAGCGGGCCACCACCTCGGCGATGTCCTCCTCGTCGACTTCCTCCTTGAGGAGCTTCAAGTCCTTCTGGATGGCCGCCAGCGCGGCGGTGTCGGCCCCGAGCTGCTTTTGGAGCTTGGGAAGATCCCCGTGCCGGATCCGCGCGACGGTCTCCAGATCGCCGGCGCGCTCCGCCTGCTGCTCCTCGTTCCGTAGCGTCTCGATCCGACCGCGCACCTCGATGATCTTGGAAAGCGCCGCGCGCTCCTTCTCCCAGTGCGCCTTCAGGCGCTTCAGCTCCACTTCGGTCTCCGCGATTTCCTGCTCGATGATGGCGCGCCGGGTCTTCCCCGCTTCGTCCTTCTCGCGCTTCAGGGCGAGGCGCTCCACCTCGAGCTGGCGCCGCTTCCGCTCCAGCGTGTCGATCTCGACCGGCATGCTGTCCAGCTCGATCCGAAGCCGCGACGCTGCCTCGTCCACCAGATCGATCGCCTTGTCGGGGAGCTGTCTGTCGGGCAGGTAGCGGTGGGACAGGACCGCCGCCGCGACGAGCGCGGCGTCCTGGATCTTGACCTTGTGGAAGTTCTCGTAGCGCTCGCGCAGCCCGCGGAGGATCGCGATCGTCTGATCGACGGTCGGCTCGGAGACCAGGACCGGCTGGAACCGGCGCTCCAGCGCCGCGTCCTTCTCGATCCGCTTTCGGTATTCGTCGAGCGTGGTCGCCCCGATGCAGTGGAGCTCGCCGCGGGCGAGGGCTGGCTTCAGCAGATTCGACGCGTCGAGCGCGCCCTCGGCGGCCCCGGCGCCCACCAGCGTGTGCAGCTCGTCGATGAAGAGGATCACCTGTCCCTCGGACCGCGTGACCTCGCGGAGAACCGACTTGAGGCGATCCTCGAACTGGCCCCGGTACTGCGCGCCCGCGAGGAGCGCCCCGAGATCGAGGGCCAAAAGCCGCCGCGACTTGAGGCCCGCCGGCACGTCGCCGCTCACGATTCGCTGCGCCAGCCCCTCGGCGATCGCGGTCTTGCCCACGCCCGGCTCGCCGATGAGCACCGGATTGTTCTTGGTGCGGCGGGAGAGGACCTGGATGACCCGGCGGATCTCCTCGTCCCGGCCGATGACCGGATCGAGCTTCCCCTTTCGGGCGATTTCGGTGAGGTCGCGCGCGTACTTGGCCAGGGCCTGATATTTCTCTTCCGGGTCGGGGCTCGACACCTGCTCCCCGCCGCGCACGCCCAGGAGCGCGTGGTAGACCGACTCGCGCGTCGCGCCCGCTTCGCGGAGGATTCGACCCATCTCGGAGGACACCGCGGGGTCGAGCGAAGCGAGGATGAAGTGTTCCGTGCTGACGTACTCATCGCGGAGGCGCTCGGCCTCGACTTCGGCGTGCTCCAAGAGCTGCCCGATGGCCGGGGAGAGAACGGTCTGCCGTCTTCCCGAGCCAGAGACCCTGGGAAGCTCCTTGAACCGCTGCTCGAGGCCGGCCCGAAGCTTGGGCAGGGAGACGTTCGCCGCTTCCAGCACGGGAACCACCGCCCCGTCCTTCTGGTCGAGGAGAGCCTGGAGCAGGTGCTCCGTTCCGACTTCGGGATGTCCCGCCTTCGATGCGATCGACTCCGCGCTCGCGAGGGCGTCCTGACTCTTGGTGGTCAGCTTTTCGAACCGCATCGATCGAATCCAAGTGGGGAGCGGGGTGTGGGTCGTTGGCCGGACGATTATATCAGGGGCGCCGCCCGCCTTGAAGGCGATCCCCCCGCGTGGGAGAATGCGCCCCTTCTCATGCCAGGCTCAGGGTCGTACCAGCAGCCGGATTTGGTCCAGATCTGGGACCGCGTGGCGGAGACCTACGCCGGGATCGATCTTTCGGCCCCCGACTACCGCGCCTATCAGGAGCACCTGCTGGATCTGATCGGGCCGCCGAGTGGGCGGTCCACCTGCGAGGTGGGCTGCGGGTCGGGCACCACCAGCGCCGTCCTCGCCGGGCTCGGGGCACGGGTCACGCTGGTCGACCTCTCGCCGAAGGCGCTCGCCACGGCCCGGGAGCACTTCGCCCAGCTCCACCTCGCCGCCGACTTCTGGCGCATGGACGGCATTCAGATGGGATTTCGGGACGGGACGTTCGACGTCGTCTGGAACGGCGGGGTCATTGAGCACTTCAGCGACGAGGGAAAAACCTCGCTCATCCGAGAAATGTGGCGCGTGACCAAGCCCGGCGGCCTCCTCATCATCGCGGTGCCGAACGCGATGGATCTTCCCTTCATCGTCGGAAAGAAGCTCGCGCAGTGGAGGGGGAAGTGGATCTTCGGCTACGAGGACGACCTGAACGAGGCGCGGTTTCGCGCGCTCGCCCAGGCCGCGGGAATCAGCTCGATGGAATTCGTGGCGCACAACCCGATCGTCGGATGGTGGTTTCTGCCCTTTGGCCGGACGATCACGCGGCGGCTGGGTTTGGATACCGCGAAGTGGCACTCCAAGAAATCGCGGGGCGGCCACGTCCTGACGCTCTCGGCGCGCAAACCCGCCGGCTGAGCGGATACGCGGTCGAGAGCTAAGGCTTCTTCGGGAGCCGCTCCTTGGCCGCGGCGGCCTCGGGGCTCTTCGGATATTTTTGAATCAGCGTCCGGTAGTACTTGTTCGCCTCTTCGGTATTTTTCAACCGCGAATACGAAATCCCGATCTTGAGGAGCGCCGCGGGGACTTTGTCACCCTTCGGATAGTTCTGCACCACCTTCTGAAACTCGGCGATCGCGCCCGCGAAATCTCCCGTCACGTAGTTGCACTCCCCGATCCAGTACTGGGCGTTGTCCGCCACTTCCGTGTCCGGGAACTGCTTCAAGTAGGTCTGAAACGACTCGCGCGCCAGGCTGTAGCGGCCAGCGGCCACGTCCGAGTACGCGGCCTGATACATCGCCTCGGGATCGACCGACCCGGTGGTGTCCCGCGCCGCGTAGCCCGAAGCCGCCCGCGCGCTGTCGGCCGCGGTGAGCTTGTACTTGACGGTATCGACCTTCTGCGAGAGCGCGGTGAAGCGGACGCCCGAATCCTCGAGCTGCCCCCCCAGCACGTCCAACCGCTGCGAGATCTCGAGCAGCCGGGCGTCGGTATTGGCCCGGGTGGCCTGCTGCGCCTCGCGATTGGCGTCCACCTTCCGCTCGAGCGCGGTGACCCGCTTCATCATCTCGCCCTGCGTCGTCAGCAGGCTGTCGAGCGCCGACTGGCTGGTGTTGTAGTAGCCGCCAGGCGCGCAGCCCGCCACCACCAGCATGAGGGCGCCTTCGAGCGCCGCGGCGGCGAGGAGGTGTGGGTGCCTTCCGGTCACTTCGCCACGAAGTGGGCGCGGCGGTTCTTGGCCCATGCGGACTCGTCGTGGCCGGAATCGAACGGCCGCTCCTTGCCGTATGAAATGGTGGTGAGCCGGCCGGAGGCAATGCCGTAGCTCACGAGAAAGTCCTTCGCGGCCTTGGCGCGGCGCTCGCCGAGCGCCAGGTTGTACTCCACCGAGCCGCGCTCATCGCAATGTCCCTCGACGATCGCTCTCATGTTCCCGTTCCGTTCGAGGTGCCGCGCGTTGTTTTCGAGAGCCGACTTGGCGTCCGCGCGGAGCGACGCTTCATCAAAGTCAAAAAACGCGTCCTGGAGCGACGTTTGAGGCTCGGTCGTCTCCGCGCCGGACGGCGGAGGAGGCGGCGGTGGCGCCTGGGTCTCGGCCGGCGTCGACGGCGGCGCCTCGGGCGTGGCCGTGGTGACTTGCTTTCTCGAAGCGCATCCCAGGGCCGCGAGGGCGGCGGCAAGAATGACCGCGAGTGCGAGCATCGCAATCCTTGGCGATCGGCTCATAAGATAATCCCCCATTCGGTTCAGTTGTTTGGGCGACAACGACTTCCGGCTAGCCGGAAGCTAGCACAGCGATTCCGGAAAAATCAACCCGAACCGGCCGGCGAAGCCCGCTTTCGGGGTCTCGGCCCTGGGGCCGGGTTGAACGAGTCCTCCCCTTGCGTCAGTTGGACGACGTCGCTGCCATCCGTGTTCATGATGTAGAGCTGCCGTCGGCCGGAGCGCGTGGAGCTGAAATAGATTTTGCGCGCGTCGGCCGACCAACGTGGGTTTTCGTTGTGCCCCGCGTCGAAGGTGATCTGCACCGAGTTCTGTCCGTTCGCGTCCATCACGATGACGTCGAAGATCGCGTCATGGCGCGAGGCGTAGACGATCTTGTCCGCCTTGGGGGACCACTGCGGTGAATCGTTGTACTTCCCCTCGAGCGTGAGGAGCCGCTGGTTCGATCCCTCGCTGTCCATGACGTAGATCTGCGGCGAGCCCGACCGGTCCGACGTGAACACGATCTCCCGCCCGGTGGGGCTGAACGAGGGCGAGGAGTCGATTCGCTCGTTGCGGGTGAGGCGGCGTGCCGTCTGCGCGTCGCGGCTGACCAGGTAGATCTCGGCATTCCCGTCGCGCGAGAGCGTGCACGCGATCCACTTCCCGTCCGGCGAGTAGCAGGGCGCGGTGTTGAGCCCCGGGCGCGTCGAGAAGGGGTAGGAAGCCCCCCGGGTCTGGTCGAATAGATAGAGGTCCGGGTTCCCGCGCTTGAAGGTCGTGAACACGATCTCTGTGCCCCAGGGAGCCCAGGAGGGTGAAAGGGCGATGCTCCGGTCGTGGGTGAGCTGGCGGGCGTTTTGGCCGTCGTAATCGGCGACCCAGATTTCCTTGAGCTTTCCGTCCTGGCGGACGAACGCGAGCTTGGTCTCGGCGATACCCCGCTCGCCGGTCAACGACTCGAGCAGGTCGTCGTTGAACCGGTGCATCGTCGCCCGGGCCTCGGCGGCGGCAAATGGATAACTCCGCCGGAAGACCGACTCCGCGGTCCCGAGGTCGAAGACCTCCCCCGTGAACTGAAACGCGCCCGCGCCGGCGGCCTCGACCAGGCCTTCGACGCGCACGCTCCCGGTCATGGCCGGATCGGGCGAGAGCTTGTCGTGAAGCGGCTCCGCGTCCGCGACGGCGAACACGCCGCAGAGGTCGAGGTCGCGGCGGAGAATGGCGTGCGCCTCCTCGGCGGCCGCGCCGGCGCCCGCGCCGGCGCGGAAGCGCGCGAGGATGAGCGGCGATTTGACCGTGCCCGAAGCCTTGATCCCGATTCGAACGTCGGTCTGCGTCCCGGCGGCCGTCGGCCAGGCAAGCGACGCGGCCAAGAAGAGCCAGGGAATCAGGCGGCGATGGGCGCTACTGCTGGTATTCGAACCCAAAGTGGACCCCCAGGTAGTTGTCGTCAAAACCCGCCGGAAGCGGCGGGAGCGGCGTCGCGGCGAGGAGCGCCCGCATCGTCGTCTGGTCGAAGAAGGCAAGGCCCGAGGAGGCCTCGACCTGAGCCACCGAAATTTGGCCGTCCCTCGAGATGCGGAAATAGAGCGTGGCGTGGACCTGGCGCCCCTGCGCGTCGAGCCCGGGTGGCGGTACCCAGTGAGAGCCGATCTTGTTCCGGATGGCGGCGAGGTAGTAGGCCCAGCGAAAATCCCCGTCGGTCGAAACGCTGGTGCTCCGCGTGGAATCGGAGGACCACCAGCGCGGCGTGAGATCGGCCTGCGGCGCCGGCGCGACCTCCCGCGCCTGCGACTTGGCCTCGTCGGAGGCTCCCCGCTTGGCCGGCCCGCGCTCCGTGCGGATCACCACCTTGGCGCCCGGCGTGTAGCGCTTGATGAGCGCCGGCTTGGGGCGTGAGGTGGCCGCGGCGGCGGGCGAAGCCGCCTCCGGGGCGGGAAAGGTCCGAAGCGGCGTGAGCCGAACCAGTTGCGTGCGCGTGAGACGCCCCCGCCGAAGCGGGGAGGGAGATCTCGCGCGGCGGGCGGGCCTTCATCACGAAGAACGTGAGCAAGGCCGCGTGCAGGAGGCACGACGCCGCGATAAAGATGGCCGACGTCCGCTCGTCGGGTGGTGCCGCGCCGCGGCGAAGGACCGATGGCTTCTCGCGCATCTCCATGGAGGGTCCGCCATGCCTTGGGTCAGGCCTCCTGCTCGAGGCGCAGAGCGTCGTGGAGCGAGCGAACCGCGCGCTCCACGTCGACCTTTCGCACGATGCAGGTGATCGTGATCGAGGAGGTGCTGATGATGTCGATGTTCACCCCCGCCTGGGCGAGCGCCGCGAAGACTTCACCCGCCGTTCCCGCGGAGGTCGCGAGCCCCTCTCCCACCACGGATAGAATGGCGACGTCGGGATCGTAGACGAAGGCGCGGGCGCCCAGCCGCTTCCGCAAGTCCTCCACGATCGGGAGCACGACCTTCACGTCGTGGGCCAAACCGCGAAGGTGACGTCGTTCTTGGCGTCCGATCCGCTCGCCTGCACGATCAGCCGGACGTTCACGCCCTCCCCGCCGATCGCCCGGAAGATCTCGGCCGCGACTCCGGGACGGTCGGGGACGCCCAAAAGTGCGATCTTGGCCACGTCGGGATCGTGCGCGATGCCGCGGATCACCACCTGTTCCATCGAGTCTCCCCTTTGAATGCGCGTGCCTTCGTTCCAGTTGAAGCTCGAGCGGACGTGGATCGGGACTTTGAAGCGCCGCGCGATCTCGACCGAGCGGTTATGGAGGACCCTCGCGCCGAGCGAGGCCAGCTCCAGCATTTCGTCATAGGAAAGCGCCGCGAGCTTGCGGGCCGTCGGGTACGACGCGGGGGTCGGCCGTGTAGACCCCGTCGACGTCGGTGTAGATCTCGCATTCCTGCGGCATGGAGCGCCGCCGCGAGCGCGACCGCGGTCGTATCCGACCCTCCCCGCCCGAGGGTCGTCACCTCCCGCTCCCGACTCACACCTTGGAACCCCGCGACGATCACGACTCGCCCGCGTTTCAGCTCCTCCCGGATGCGGTCGGCCTTCACTTCCAGGATCTTCGCCCGGGTGTGGGATGTATCGGTAACAATCCCGCTCTGCGAGCCCGTGAATGAGACCGCTTCCTGCCCGCGGTCGTTTACAGCCATCGCAACGAGGGCCATGGAAACCCGCTCGCCCGCGGTGAGCAGCATGTCCAGTTCTCGGGGGTGGGAGCGGTTGGAGACCTTTCGAGCGAGATCGAGGAGGTCGTCGGTGGTGTCGGCCATCGCCGAGACGACGACGATCAGGTCGGTCCCGGCGCGCCGAGTGCGGACGATCCGCTCGGCGACATGGTGGATCCGCTCCGGCGAGCCGACCGAGGTGCCGCCGTACTTCTGGACGAGCAATGCCACTCTGCGATGGGGCTCCTAGCCGAGAGTGCGGGTGACTGCTCCGCGGACCGCGATCCTTCCCGGGATCGCGCGGGCGCGGACGCCGGCGCGGGCGAATGCGCGGACCATGGCCGCGCCGACCTGCCCGCCCGCGCCGCGCGGGTGGAGCGCGAGAAGGGTCGGCCCGCTGCCGCTGATGGTGACGCCGACCGCTCCCGCGCGAAGCCCCGCGTCGACGACCGCGTCGAACGCCGGGATGAGTCGCGAGCGGCGCGGCACATGGTACACGTCCCGGAGCGCATCGGCCAAGAGATCGACGCGTCCTCGGGCGAGGGAATGGAGAAGCGCCATCGCCCGGGCCGTGTTTTGGGCCGCGGCCTCGAGAGGGATCGTCTTGGGGAGGATCGCGCGCGCCCTCTCGGTGCTCACCCGCACTTCCGGGACCACCAGCGTCATCGCGATCCCTCGCGGACGGGGCAGGCGAATGGGCTCGATCCCTCCCGCCTCCCGCGGCAACGAGAGGATGAACCCGCCCAAGAGGGCGGGGGCGACGTTGTCCGGGTGCCCTTCCCGCCGGACCGCTTCATCCAAGAGCTCCGAGGGGGAGAACCGGCGGCCGAGCCAGTGGTTGGCCAGCGCGAGCCCGGCGACGATGGCGGCCGCGCTCGAGCCGAGGCCCCGCGCGACAGGGATCTTGGATCGCACGGAGAGCGCGACGGTCGGGACCGGCTCGTCCGCGAGGCGGCAGATGGAGCGAAATGCCGAGAGGATCGGATCGCGGTTCGGGTCGAGGGCGAGATCGCTTCCCTCTCCGAATCGCTCGATCCGAAAACCATCCGGAATCCGCCGCGCCACGGCAACCAGCGGGAGCTGGAGCGCGAGGCCGAGGCAATCGAAGCCGGGACCGATGTTCGAGGTGGAGGCGGGAACGGTGGCGGACCAAAGCTGGATGCCGTGCCGGGCCGCGCCGCTCGGGCGTCGGCGCGCGCGACGGGGCCGGACCGCGCGCCGCTTCATCCGAGGATTAGCTTCCTGATTACGGCGGGATCGGGGTCCACGGTCTGAACCTTCGGCGAGACCGCGACCGCGCGCTCGGGATCCTTGAGCCCGTGCCCCGTGACGGTCGCGACGGCGGTCTTGACCCCCGCCAGCGCGCCGCGGGCGCCCAGCTTGAGGAGGCCCGCGATGCCCGCTGCGGACGCGGGCTCCACGAAGACCCCCTCCAGGTCGGCCAGCGCTCGGTAGGCGGCGACGATCTCATCGTCGCTCACCGCTTCGATGACGCCCCCCGATCGATCCCGCGCTTCCAGGGCTCCTTTCCAGGAAGCCGGATTTCCGATCTTGATCGCGGTGGCGAGGGTCTTCGGCTCGGCGACGCGCGCGCCGCGGACGATCGGTGCCGCGCCCTCGGCCTGAAACCCCAGCATTCTCGGGCTGGAGCCGCCTGAGGCGAGCCGGCGCTCCTCGTACCCCTTCCAGGTCGCCGTGATATTCCCGGCGTTCCCCACCGGAAGCGCGTGGACGTCGGGGGCGCTGCCGCCGAGCGCGGCGACGATCTCGTAGGCGATCGTCTTCTGTCCCTCGATCCGGTCCGGATTGATGGAGTTGACCACCGCGACGGCGCTCTCCTTCCCCAACCCGCGGACCAGATCGAGCGCCGCGTCGAAATTCCCGCGCACGGCGACCACGCGCGCCCCGTGGACCATCGCCTGCGCCAGCTTTCCGAGCGCGATCTGCCCCTCCGGAATCACCACGGCGCAGCGGAGCCCGCAGCGGGCCGCGTAAGCCGCCGCGGAGGCGGAGGTGTTTCCGGTGGAGGCGCAGACGATCACCTCGACGCCCGCGGCCCTGGCCCTGGAGACGGCGACGGTCATGCCGCGGTCCTTGAAGGAGCCGGTCGGATTCTGCCCTTCGATCTTGAGATGAAGCGTGAGGCCCGGCGCGATCCGCTTCGCGAGCGAAGGGGCCGGAAGAAGCGGGGTGTTTCCTTCCAAGAGCGTCACGACCGCCGAGTCGGGGATGGGCGGAAGAATCTCGCGGAACTCGCGGATGACGCCGCGCCACGCGCTCATATGTCGAAGATGCGGACGGCCCGCGGCGCCTTCCGAATCGCCGGAAGCTCAGCAATCCCGCGAATGGCGTCGCGGGCGTCCTTGTCCCGCGCTTCGTGCGTCAACATCGTGATCGAGGCCTGGCCGCGGACGCCCGACTCCTGGAACATCTGGGCGACGCTCACCCCCGCGCTTCCCAGCCGGGTCGCGATCTGCGCCAGAACGCCGGGGCGGTCCTCGACCAGAAGGCGAAGGTAGTACTTGGTCCGGACGTCGTCGAGCGAGAGCCGGTTTAGAGAGCCATCGATGGGATTGGCGAGCGCGCCGGAGTGCGGCTGCGCGGCACCCGCCGCGGCCTTCCGCCACGCCCACTCCCGGGCCGACATCATGACGTCCCCCAGCACCGCCTGCGCCGTCGGGAGCGCGCCCGCGCCCTTGCCGTACAGGAGCATCGAGCCCGCTGCCTCCCCGCGCAGGTAGACGCCATTGAATTCGTCGCGGACGGCGGCGAGCAGGTACCGCTTGGGTATGAACGCGGGGTGGACCCGAAGATCGAGCCCGGTCGGCGTCCGGATCGCGATGCCCAGGAGCTTCGCCACGAATCCAAATCGATCCGCCTGGCGGAGGTCCTCCAGCTCCATGCCGACGATCCCCTCGGTCGCGATCGAGCCGTGCTCCACCGACATCCGAAAGGCCCTTCGGACGAGGATCGTCAGCTTTTGCGCGGTATCGGCGCCGGAGAGATCGAGCGACGGATCGGCCTCGGCGAAACCCAGCTTCCTCGCCGCGTCGAGCGCTTCGGCAAAGTCGCGCCCTTCCCGCTCCATGGTCGAGAGAATGAAGTTCGTCGTGCCGTTCAGAATCCCGACGAGGAGCTGGAACCGCTCCGTGCAAAGCCCGTGATCGAGCGCCTGGAGCACCGGGATGACGCCGCCGACCGAGGCCTCGTATCGGAGCGTGGCGCCGGATCGCGCGGCGGTCGATTCCAGCCTTTGCGCCGTAGACCGAGATCAGGTGCTTGTTGGCGGTCACGACGGGGAGACCGCGCTCGAGCGCGCGCTCGACGGGCGGCAGCGATCGGTCGGCGCCCCCCATCAGCTCGACGAGGAGATCGACGTCCTCGGCGGCGGCCACAGCCATCGCGTCGCCGCCGATCGCGGCGCCGCTCAGATTGGCCTCCCGGCGTTTCTTGGGATCGGCCACGGCCACGCGCGTGACCCGAAGCGGCGCGCCCACGGCGCACTCGACGTCGCGCGCCCGCTCGTGGAGCAGGTGAAGGAACCCGGAGCCGACGACGCCGCAGCCGATCAATCCGAGCCGGATGGGGGCTGGCATGGGTCGGTCCAACCTACTGGAGGGTGGAGGGAGTGTCAAACGCGCGCGACGCGCGGGGGGCGATCTACGGTCGGCGAGTGGGGCCCCACTTCTCGCGAAACGCCTTGAGGGAGAAACTCGGATCGATCCGCTTGAGCTCCCGGGCCGCGCGCATCAGGCGGCGGCGCGCATCCCTGGCGTGGGTCTTCTGCCATTCGACGTAGTTGTCGAGGAACGCGTCCCACGTGTGGCGGCGATGCTCGCCGGCGAATCGCTCCTGGGCCAGCCGCTCGATGTGGAATACCTCGCCCTCGCTCAACCGCCGGACGAGGTTCAGATACTCGCCGCTCATCCAGGTCATGACCCTCGTGTACGCCTCGAAATTCCGCGCAAGCTTGTCCATCACCTCGGTGATTCCCGCGTGCGAGCCGTAGAGCCGCTCCGCGTAGGCCGAGGCGAACTGGTAGTAGGACTTGCCTCGCCCGGTGAGACGCCGGGCTTCGTCCTCCGAAGCGCGCGCCGGCTCGACGCCCGCGCACGTCTCGCTGAAGACCCCGAGCGAGACGTAGAGGAAATCGGCGTTGGCCTTGTAGACGCGGTACCGGTAGCGCTGGTCCTTGCTCTCCTGGACCCGGGCGAAGACATCGGCGTCGTGGGTGGCGACGAGATCGGCGCGGAGCATGTCCTCCCGGCCGGAGACCACACCGGAAAGGAGTGCGGCCGTGTAGACGTTCACATCCTCGTCGTACTCCGCGAGATCGGACGGCAAGTCCGAGTCGATCCGGGACAAGAGGAAGTTATTGATGAAGAAGAAGCCCACGTCTTCCTGGACCTGGGGCGCTGCGCCCTCGGTGCCGGTCGTGAGCTTGAGATAGCGCGGACTCGAGCTGCCCATGATGTCGTCCTCCAGTCCCCAATCCGTTGGGTGCCGCCGTTCTACCTCGGAATGAGCAGGTCCCATGCCATGGCGGAATGCGGATTCGACCCGCCCGGACAGGGTCCGGTATTGGGGGTCCAAGTTTCATATTTGGAATCGTTTACCGGCTTTGAAGGGGAATCGGCGCGGGATGGGGGTTTTGGCTCTCCGCTGAAGGATCGCGCGATTTGCCTGTCTCTTGGATTCCGCACGATCGGCGTCGGATGCAGGAGATCGAACGCCGTGGACGGGCCGGGAGTGGCCCCCCTTCGCTACGCGTGCGGGCCGATCGGAAGCATCATGTAGAGGAAGCTCCGAATGACAACGGTCAGGTAGACCGCGAAGACGGTGATCACCGCGCCGTAGAGCCACTTCACCCGCTTGCGGTAGCGCCAGAGGAGGACGCAGCCAAGCGACGGCACCAGCGTCTTGTACATCCAGAACGTGTAGGGCGAGTGCTCCATGAGGAAGGCCATGAACCGATTCGCCTCCACCATGAGCTTCACGTGGAGCAGGTAGACCGTCTGAGCCGCGTCCGTGTAGTTGAGCAGGCCGACGCCCCAGAGCATCCAGTAGAGCTGACTGCTCCGATCCGGCCCGCGGCGCGCCGGTCGGTCCGCCGACGCTGGCGGCCCCTCCTCTCGACGACGATCGTCTCCTTCACGAATTCCTCCTCGGTCCCTCCCAGAGGGCTCGCTCGATCCACCATCTCTATCGGCGTGTTCCAGAGGAACTTGCGCCCGAATGAAGACCCCCTGGGCCGGTTTGACACCCCCCCGGTCGGGTGGTAGAGTGCGCCCAAATCCCACCCGGAGACGCCGCTCGACCCATGGAAGTCCTGATCGGAACGGCCGATATCCAGCGACGCATCTGCGAGCTGGGGAAGCAGATCGCGCGCGACCACCCCCAGGGTACCCCGCTCCTGGTGGGGGTCCTCAACGGGTGCATCTTCTTCGTCGCCGACCTGATGCGGGCCATCCCGATTCCCCACGAAATCGACTTTGTCAGCGTCACATCGTACGGTCGATCGAGCGAATCGAGCCGCGCGCCGCGACTCGTGAAGGACCTGGAGCGCGATATCAAGGGTCGGGACGTGATCCTGATCGAGGACATCGTGGACAGCGGACACACGCTCGCCTTCCTGCGCGATACCCTCCTGGCGCGAAAGCCGCGCGCCCTTCGCATCGCGACGCTCCTCGACAAGAGGGAGCGGCGCGAGCGGGAGGTGCCACTCGACTACGTCGGCTTCGAGGTTCCGGACCGCTTCATCGTCGGATACGGGCTCGACTTCGCCGAGCGATTCCGCCATCTCCCCTACATCGCGGCCATTTCCCCCGCGGAGCTTGAGACCGAGCACGCCCCCCAATCCTCGGGGGCGGCCTAGCCGATGCCCGCGGCGAACCGGCGCGGGATCCTGATCGGCATCGCGGGCGGCACCGGGGCCGGCAAGACGCTCGTCGCCCAATCGATCTCGGAGGACCTGGGGAGCGAGGAGGTCCTGATCGTCGAGCAGGACTCCTACTACCGGGACCTCCGAAACATCCCGCTCGGCGAGCGCGAGATGCGGAACTTCGACCATCCCGACGCGTTCGACCGCGACCTCCTCCGCACGCAGCTCGAGGCGCTCCTCGGCGGCGCGCGAGGTCGACATGCCGATCTACGAGATGCGCACCCACACGCGAAGCCCGCAGACGGTCCGGGTCAAGCCGAGAAGGGTCATGATCCTCGACGGGATCCTGATCCTCGACGACCCCGCGGTCCGCCAGCTCATGGACATCAAGCTCTACGTCGACGCCGACCCCGACATCCGATTTATCCGCCGGCTCAAGCGCGATCTCACCGAGCGGGGCCGAACGCTCGATCAGGTGATCCGCCAGTACGAGTCGACCGTGCGGCCGATGCACCTCCAGTTCGTCGAGCCCTCGAAGCGCTACGCCGACCTGGTCATTCCCGAGGGCGGCTACAACGTGGTCGCCATCGATCTCATCAAGACCAAGATCCGCGCCCTGCTCCGCGAGACGGGCTGACCGGGGAAAGCGAGCCGCCGCTGGACTGGGTCCCCGCTACTCCAGTTTCCGATCGAGTGGGCCGCGCTCGCCCTCTTGGTCGTCGCTTGCCTCTACTGGGAGCGCTCGGGCTTCTCGGGGCTGGGCGTCGAGGGCTGCGTCGCGGCGGCGATGCTGGGACTCCTGCTCGGCTACGAATGGACCGGGAACTACCCGCTCGCCTGCCTCATCGCCGCGGGGAGCGCCGCCGCGTTCGGGGTCGCCGCGGGGACGCTGGTCCACCTGCTGCGGGCCGATCCCGCCATCGGCGCGTTTACGCTGAGCCTGGCCCCGGCCTGCGCGGTGGGAATCCTGTCGAGAGCAGGAGGCCTCCGCCTCTTCACCGAATCGCCGCCGCCCGGATTGGTCCGCGGCTTCGTCTTCGATGGAACCTACGCGGAGGATCTCCTCGGAAACCCCTGGCTCTGGGCGACGCCGCTCGTGATCGCCCTCGCTTCGTGGATCCTCTGGCACACGCCGTATGGGCTAAGGCTCCGCGCGTTCGGCGAGAATCCGGCGTGGCGCGTCCTCGGCTCCCGCCCGACGGCCTACCGCCTCTCCGCGCTCGCGATCGGAGCGCTCTGGACGGTGCCGGCCGCGGCGCTCCTCCTCCGGGCGCACCCGGAGGCTCCGCCCATCGCACTCGGGATCGTGGCGCTCGCGTGCGCCATCGCCGGACGGTGGACCATTCTCGCCGGAGTCATGCTCGCGGCGGGGCCGGCGTTGCTCCGCACTCTCAGACCCTATGGGGGCGCCCTGCCCGGCGCCACCATCGCCCTCGACGCGGCGCCTTTCTTGATCGCGCTCCTCTACCTCATCCTGTTTTCTCGACGAAGCCTCAGGCTCTCGGCGTCGCCGCAGGCGGGAACCGATCCCGACGTGCTGTGATCGCCAAGCCCTCCGCTTTCGGGAAGGCACTCGAGGGCCGTCCCCTCCCACCGTTCGACCCCGACGAGGCGCTCCGCGTGATTCGGAAGCGGACGACGCTCGTGCCGCGCACCGCGGTCGTGCTGGGGAGCGGCCTGGGCGTCCTGGCCGAGGGCGTCGCGTGGGAGGCGACCATCCCGACCTCGGAAGTCCCCGGGCTTCCCCGCTCGACCGTCGCGGGACACCCCGGGCGGCTCCTCCTCGGTCGCTGGTCCGGGCGTCCGGTGGTGGTCGCGCAGGGACGCTCTCACCTCTACGAGGGATATAGCGCCGAAGAGGTGACCCGCGTGGTTCGGCTCTTCGCGACGCTGGGCGCCAAGGCGGTGGTCCTGACCAACGCGGCGGGGGGCATCGCGCGCCGGATGACCCCGGGGAGCCTGATGCTGGTGGAGGATCAGGTCAATCTCCAGTGGCGCGCCCCGACGCGCTCCGGGACGCCCGAGACGCTCGGGCCCGACGCGCTCAAACCTCCGGCTGGGCCCCGCGGCCTCGACGCGCGGCCGACCTACTCGACCGAACTCTTAGAGAAGGCGACGCGCGCCGCGACGGTCGCGGGCGTGCGGGCAGAGCGGGGCGTGCTCGGCGTCATGCTCGGCCCGTCGTACGAGACGCCGGCGGAGATCGCGATGCTCGAGCGGATGGGGGCGGACGCGGTCTGCATGTCGACGGCCGCGGAAGCATCGCTCGCCGCGAGCATCGGGCTCCCGGTCGCGGCGATCTCCTGCATCACGAACTGGGCGGCCGGAAAGGGCTCGGAGCGGTTGAGCCACGCCGAGGTCACCGCCGCGGTGCAAGGCGCGGCGACGCCGCTCCGCCAGCTTCTCGAGCGGCTGCTCCTCGCGCTCGCCTAGCTAAGGGCGGCGCCGGGCGGCCTGGGCCGGGCGGTAGCCGGCCGATCGCTTCATCGCACCGTGACGCGGACGATCTTGTCTCCCGGCATCATCCGCTCGACGACCGCCATTCCGGACGTCAGCCTGCCGAAGACCGTGTAGCGGCCCTCCAGCCTCGGCTGAGGCGAGAGGGTGATGAACCATTGGCTCCCACCGGTGTCCTTCCCCGCGAGCGCCATCCCCACCGTCCCCACTTCGTACGGGAGCGCGTTGTACTCGCACGGAATCGAGTAGCCGGGCCCGCCCCATCCGTCGCCTCGAGGGCAGCCATCCTGCACGACGAAATTGGGTACCACCCGGTGGAACGCGAGGCCATCGAAGTAGCCCGATTTCGCGAGGCGCGCGAAGTTCTCGACGGTACGCGGCGCGTGCTCCGCGTCGAGCGCGATCCGGATCGTTCCGCGCTCGGTCTCCACCGTGGCCGAGGTCGCGGGGGAGGACCGGACCGCCTCCACCCTCAGGACCGGCGCGGGCAGCGCACCCACCGAATCGGGCGGAAGGCCGAGGGCCGCCGTCGCGGTTTGCCGGATTCGGTATTCGGGATCGAGCCGCGCGGCTCGGAGCGCGTCGAGCGCCGGCCCCGTCTTGAGCGCCGCGAGCGCCGTGGCCGCCGACGCGCGGAGGTCCGCGTCATCGGAGCCGCCGAATCGGGTCATGTGACCGGCGATGGCCGGAACCGAAACGCTGTCGCCGAGCGTGCCGAGCGCCTCCATGGCCGAGCAAACAACCGTGTAGTCGTGCGGCCCGACGAGGAGCGCGCGGAGGACCGGGACCGACTGGTCCTTGTCCGCGGGACGCCGCGCGAGCCCGGAGCAGGCGCCCGCGGTCTGCGGGGCGTCGGTCGCGTCCTTCGCGCGCGCCAGGAGCATCTCGAGCGACAGAGGACCCTCCACCGGCCCGAGCGACTCCATCAGCCCCGAGCGGAGAAACCCAGGCAGGAGGTCGATCGCGGGCGCGATCTTGGAAACCGCGCGATCCCCCTCGATCAAGAGGAGCGAGGTCGCGGCACCTTGCACCACGCCGCTCGCGCTATCTTGCAAGGCCGCGGTCAATGCGGGAACGGCGGCCGAATCGCGGATCGCGCCGAGCGCCAAGGCCGCTTCCCAGCGGACGTGCGGGCTCGGATCTTTGAGGAGCGGACGAAGCGACCGCGCGTCCCGCCTCGCTTGGAGCGCGCCGAGCGCGTGAGCCGAGTTCACGCGCACCCGCCACGAGCTGTCGGCGAGGAGCGCCACAAGCCTCGGCGCCGCGGCGGAGTCTCCCACCTCCCCCAGGCCTCGCGCCGCGCTGTAGCGAACCATGTCGATCTTGTCCGTGGAGAGACGCCTGAGAGCCGCCGACCCCCGTCGATCCCCGATCCGTCCCAGCGCATAGGCAACCCGCCACCGCATCTCGGGCCGCGCGTCCTTGGCCGCGGCCGCGAGCGGCTCGACCAGCGAGGAATCCCGCGCGCGCGCCGCGGCGAGCGCGGCGGCCCACCGCTCGGTGGCGTGGGGCGCTCGGAGCGACTTCGCCAGGGCGGGGCCGGCCGAGCGGGCGCCGAGCATGCCGAGCGCCGTGACCAGCGAGGCACGGACCGTCACATCCGGCTCGGCGCGGAGCCGCTGCACGATCGCGGGCGCGGCCAGGGAATCCCCCACCAGCCCTAGGGCAAACGCCGCCTCCCGCCGCACAAGGACGACCCGGTCGCGAAGCGCGAGCGTCAGCGCCGGAACGCTCCCCCGATCCTGGATGCGGCCCAAAGCGACCGCCGCGGCGGCGCGCACCTTGGGCGTCGCGTCTTCCAGCAGGAAGACCGAGAGGCCGGTCGTATCCCGCGCACCCTCCCGGTCTGATATGGCGGCAAGGCTCGGGTTGGGCGAGCTCTTCTGCGCCTTGGCCGGCGTCGCCCCGAGGAGCGCGAGGATGGCCGCGATGGTCCACACCGCACGCAAGGTGATCCGTCGCGTCATGCCGTCGCGCATCGTTCCTCCATGAGAAGGGGCAACGCCGTGTCGAGCACTTGTTCTGGGGTAATCGATTCCAGCGAGTGATCGGCGGAGCGCACGCTCCGGACCGTGCGCCCCACCGGCGCCCACTCCGCCGGGTCGGACCAGCCGTAGACGCCCACCGTCGGGCACCCGGTCGCTCCCGCGAGGTGGAGCGGGCCCGTGTCGTTTCCAACGTAAAGCGCCGCCCTGGAGAATCGCGCCGCCAAGCGCGCGATCGACTCGCCTCGCACGATCGGGAGCGAATGGCCGAGCGATCGGGTGGCGCTCTCGACGCAGCCCGAATCTTGAGGTCCCTCGATCCAGTGCACGTCCATGCCGCGCGCGAGAAGCTCCCTCGCGACGGCTGCGAACCGTTCGGCAGGCCACCGATTCTTCGTCTTGCCGGCGCCCGGATGGAGGTAGGCGACGCTCGAAGGCGCCTGTGCGGCCAGCGCAGGATCGGCGATGAAGTGAGGCGGCGGCGGGGGCGCCCCGGCCCCGACCGCGGCGGCCAGGGCCAGGCTCACCTCCGATTGGTGCAGGGGCCGGTCCGGATAGGGGAGCGCGCGGGTCAATCCCGCGAGGTCCCTCATCCCATAGCGCGCCGGATCGAACCCGACCCGCACGGGCGCCCGCGAGGCACGCGCCAGGATCGCGCCGCCCTTGGAATACGAAACGGTCGTGAAGTACACCGCGAGATCGGGGCGCGCCCCGCGTGGAAGCGCGGCGCGGAGGATGCCCACAAGACCCCGAGCGTCCACCACGCGGACTTCGTCGGCCCAGGGCTGGCCCAGGACGGCCGCTTCGTTCTGGCGACCGACGACGAGGGTCAGGTGCGCGCGGGGAAAGCGGATTCGAATGGCCCGAATGGCCGGGACGTTGAGGAGGAGGTCGCCGAGCTGGTTCTGCGGGCGAAAGAGGTGGATCCGGCGGGGATCGGACTCTGCTTTCGGTTCTCCCGCCTTGGTCATGCTCCCGCGCCAGGGGTGGGCGGCCCGCCCTTCTTCCGCATCTTCTCGATCTCGAGGACCTTGACGAGGCGTTCGTGGCAGGCAGCGGGCATCGGGGGCGTGTCCATACGGCGGTAGAGCTTGATGGTCATCGTCAGCGTGTCGAACTCGGCGCGGCAGTCGCTGCAGAGTCCGATGTGTTTGTGCATCTCGACGGCGACCTCCTGCTTGAGATCTTCGTCGAGATACGAGGAGAGGGACTCGAGTACCTCCTTGCAAGTCATCATGGTTTGGCTCCCATCGCGCGCCGCGATTTCGGCTCGGTGAAAAACGGCGTGAGCCGGTCCCGGACCTTGAGGCGCGCCCGGTGGAGCCGGGACTTCACGGCCGCCACCGAGAGATCGAGGATCTCCGCCACTTCGGAATTGGACAACTCCTCGATGTCGCGCAGGACGAAAACTTGGCGAAACTCGGGGGGAAGCGACTCGACGGCGTCGTTCATCGCCTGTTGGGTCTCCTGGTTGAGGAGCTGCTCTACGGGCCCAGGCGCCCAATCGGCGATGTTGATCGGGGCTTCCCGCTCATCCGCGTCGTCGATTGAAACCGTGGGAAGGTGTTTTCGGCGCAATCGCATCAGGGCGGAGTTGGCCGTGATGCGGTAGATCCAAGTCGAGAATGTCGAGTTCCCCTGGAAGGATTTGATGCCGCGATAGGCGCGAAGAAACGTGTCTTGGAGGACATCCTCTGCGTCTTCCGGGTTTCGTAGCATCTTCAGCGCCAAACTGTAGACCTTGGACTCATAGCGATGAACTAACTCGCCAAAGGCCCGCTCGTCATCCTGTTGAGCCTTGCGGACAAGCTGCTCGTCCGTTTCCGGAGAGGGCACGGGTGCCTCGTTCCTAGGATGCGATCGATTGGGGATCGGTTCGAAAAACATCCTAGGCTAGATAGCCCCGGCGGCGGTGTCAAGCGCGGGGCGGCGGAGATCGGTGTGGCCGTGGGTGGCCGGCGGCCGAGCGGGGCCGGGCCGCGCCTGGAATTAATATTGACATTTATATAATTAGTTATATTATTCCGCCCATGAGCCTCGACCACGTGCTCCTCGGCCTCTTGCGCCAACCCGCCAGCGGATTCGATCTGAAGGCGATGTTCGATGAGGGCATCGGACACTTCTGGTCGGCCGAGCTGAGCCAGATCTATCCCACGCTGAAGCGGTTGGAGAAGAAGGGTTGGCTTCGCTCGCGGAGCGCCCCGGCGAAGCGAGGCCGGGGGCGGCGGGTGTACGAGATCACCCCCCCGGGAAGGAAGGCGCTCCAGGCGTGGCTCTCCGGGGGTCCCCAGGTCGGGGACGAGCGGCTCGCCTTTCTTGCCCAGATCTATCTGATGGACGAGCTGGGAGACCTGGGAAAGACGCTCGAGTTCTTCGGAGCGCTGAGGGAGAGCGTGGCCCAACGTCTGCGTGAGCTCCGGCAAATCGAGCGCCGGTGGGCCCAGGCAGACCCCGCCTACCCGGAGGTGGCCCCCCTTCCCGATTTCCACGTCCAGCTCTCGCTCCGGTGGGGTGTGCTCTCCCAGGTTGCCAAGCTGCGGTGGTGTGATGAGTCCATTCGGCGAATTCGCGCCCGGCTCAGAAAGGGTGGACGAGATGGAACCCGACGAATCGGCAGAATCAAGACCAGCTGACCGAAAGTTACTGGCGCCCCTCTGGCATACGCTGGCGCTGGTTGGAATCTTGCTTGCGATCGCGGGGTACGGGGCGCATCTCCAGAGCGCGTCGCGCGACGGGAGCCAGATCGTGGCAGAGCACCGCGGGGCGATTTCCCTCTACCTCTCCCTGATCGTGGCGGAGTGGGCTTTGCTTCGTTTCGTGCTCATCGGGATCCGGCGGAGCGGCTTGAAGCTCCGCGATCTCGTCTCCGGGCGGTGGTCCAGCTGGAAGGACGTCCTCCGCGACCTCGTTATCGGCCTTGGGTTCTGGCTCGCATGGGGCGCGGGACAGACACTCGTCGACCGCTTCCTCGGACCCGATAGCGCCAAGGGGATCGGAACACTTCTGCCCCAGGGCCCTATTGAGATCCCGATCTGGATCGTGCTTTCCCTAACGGCAGGCTTCTGTGAAGAGGCGATCTTCCGGGGCTATCTCCAGAGGCAGCTCCACGCCATGAGTGGGAGCGTGGTGGTGGGCATCCTCGGGCAGGCAGCGATCTTCGGCGTCTCGCACGGCTACCAGGGGACGCGACTGGTGATCACGATCGCGATTCTCGCGGTGGCGTACGGAATTCTCGCGCGGTGGCGAAAGAGCTTGCGGCCCGGGATGGTGGCGCACGCGTGGATGGACGTGTTCAGCGGGATCTTGGCGAGGCAGAGGTAGGGGATTCGCGGCGACGTTTACCTAGGCGACGCCGACGCGCGAAGGCTCCTCGCGGGTGAGCCCGTGGCGGCGCATCTTGCATCGGAGGCTGCCCCTCCCGATGTGGAGCAGGCGGGCCGCCTCTACCACGTTTCCGTGGGTGCGGGTCAAGGCCTCCTCGATCACCACCTTCTCCACCGCGACGAGCGAGATCCCCTCGGCGGGCAGACGGATCCCGAGGTCGGCGATGTCGACATTCTCGGAAGCGCGGTCGCGGATCTTGGGAATCGCGAGCTCGTCGGGACCGATCTCCTCGGCCCGCGCGAGGAGCACCGCGCGCTCGATCACGTTCATCAGCTCTCGCACGTTCCCGGGCCACGGGTAGCGGCCGATCTCGCGCTCGGCCTGTGCCACGAGGCGGGCTTTCTTGCCCAGCTTCCGGCCCACCCGCTCGACGAAGAGGCGGGCGAGGAGCACCGCGTCTCCTTCGCGCCCGCGGAGCGGCGGAATCTCGATCGGCACGACATTGAGACGGTAGTAGAGGTCCTCGCGGAACCGGCCCTGGCGCACCTCATCGACAAGCGCGCGATTGGTCGCGGCGAGGATCCGCACGTCGACCTGGATGTCGCGGGAGCCGCCCACCCGGCGGACGATCTTCGAATCGAGGAATTTGAGGAGCTTGGCCTGGAGCGTCAATGGCAACTCGCCCACCTCGTCGAGAAAGACCGAGCCGTGCTCGGCCGCCTCGAAGAGCCCGATGCGAAGCGCGGTGGCGTCGGTGAAGGCACCCTTCTCGTGCCCGAAGAGCTCGCTCTCGAGGAGCTCGCGCGGAATGGCGGCGCAGTTGATCTCCATGAAAGGACCCTTGGACCGCGGGCTTTCCCCGTGTATCGCCCGGGCGAACAGCTCCTTTCCGACGCCGCTCTCCCCCAGCACCAGGACCGATGTGGCCCCCGAGGACGCGACGTTTCGAGCCAGCTCGATCGACTCGCGGATCTGGGCGCTCTCGCCCACGATCCGATCGAACCGAAACTCCTCCTGGACGCGGGCGCTCTCGCGCTGCTCGCGGACCTGCTGGACCGCGCTCCGGCCCGCGGCCTTGAGGATGCCGTCGATCGGCTCGAAGCGGACCGGCTTGAGGAAGATGTTCCGGATGCCGAGCTCGTTCATCTCCGCCCCATCGGCGGCTTCGGCACGATCGAGCCAAAGGGCGAGCTGCATGCGCGGCGCGCGCTGCTTGAGAAGCCGCACGGCCTCCCGCCTCTCGCCCTGCCCCGGCGCCCCCGGAGCGCCGTTGGTCGTTCCCCCCGCGTGCGCCTCGCCGAAATCGAGAATTCCGAGCGAACAGCCCTCCTCGCCGCCACGCGCGAGGAACTGGGTGACGTCGTCCGCGATCTGGACGGCGCAGCCCTGCCCCTCGACGTGCTCCGCCAGACGATCCCGTTCGGAGCCGGAAGGCATGATGATAGCCACATTTAGATTCATGGCGTTCGGACTCCCCCGTTGACCAGACAAGGGCTTCTGCCCCTAACGGAAACGTTATCGGCCTGTTGGGGGTGAAAGATTAGGAAGAAGTGAGGGCTGGCGGGGTGAAATGGGCGGGTGTGGGATCTCCCGGGCCGGCGCCCGGAGTGGCCATGGCCCCGCTACGGGAGCGCCAATCGCCGCTGGAGGTCCTCAAAGCGCGGCTCGCGGCGGAGCCCCGTGAGGCGGGGGTCGACCTTCGAGAGGGCCAGGAAATTGGCGCGGCCCGAGTATGCGCGCTCGAGCTGGTCGAGCGCGTCGGATGGGCGGTTCAGCGCTTCCAGGACGACCGCGATGTCGTAGGGCGAGACGTATCGCCGCTTGGAGAGCTCGTGAAGCTCGCGGACGATCGCCTCGGCTTCTTCGGTCCGTCCGAGCCGGGCGTAGGTCCGGCCCAACGCGGCCAACACGGCCGGGGTTCGTCCTCCGATCGCGGCTCCGCGCTCCGCTTGAGCGAGCGCCTCTTCGAATTGCCCGTGCTGCTCCAGGATCAGTGAAAACCAGACCCTCGCGGGCAGGAACTCGGGAAAGAGCTCGGTCGCTCGGCGTGTGAGGCGGACCCCCTCCGCATAGTCGCCGGCGAAGAATCGACACCAACCGACCGCGGTATTGATGATCATCGAGAGCGGGTCGAGCTCTAGGGCGCGGTCCATCTCGCGGATGGCTTCCTTGTGCTGGCCCGTCGCCGAGAGATAGTTCATGTAGAAGAGGTGGATGTAGGCGTCTCCCTCGTTCCGCTGGAGGGCCCGCAGGAAACTCTGCCGGGCGGCCCCCCAATCCCATTCATAGTAGTGCTGAACATACGCGAGCGCGGCGTGCGCCTGGCCAAGGCCCTCGTCGACCTCGAGCGCCGCGAGCGCGGCCGCCTTCGCCTTGGGAAAGCAGTCGACCGGGGCGAGAACGCCGAAGTAGCCGAGCACGTTGTACGCGTCGGCGAGCCCAACGTGGGCCGTCGGCCAGCCTGGATCGAGCTCGATCGCCTGGCGAAAATATTCCAGGCTCCGGAGCATGCTTTCCTCCGTCCGCTGGTTCCAGTGATGGCGCCCCTTGAGATAGGCTTCGTAGGCGCGCGGGGCGACGCGCTGCCCCTTCGCGAGCCGCGCCTCCTCGCGGGGCGTGAGCTTCACCTGAATCTCATGGGCGATCGCCTGGGCCACCTCCCCCTGGAGCGCCAGCACGTCGCGAAGGTCGCGCTCGTAGCTCTTGGCCCAGAGGTGCCGGTCGGAGGCGACCTCGATGAGCTGCGCGGTGATCCGCACGCGATCGCCGTGCCGGCGGACGGAGCCTTCCACGACCGCCTGCACGTTCAGCTCACGCCCGATCTCCTGGAGCGTCTTCTGGGTCTTCTTGTAGCGCATCGCCGAGGTGCGGGAGATCACGCGGAGTGCCTGGATCTGCGCCAGATCGGCGATCAGCTCCTCGGTCATCCCGTCCGCGAAGATATTCCTGCTCGGGGTCGCCCGAAAGATTCTCCAGGGGAAGCACGACGAGCGATTGAATGCGGTCGGGGGCGGTGGCCCCGGACGCCCCGCCCAGTGCGGGAGCGGTAGCACCCGCGCGCGTCTCACCCGCCGCGATCGCCTGGAGGTCGCGGGCGACTTCGCGGGCGGACGCCTGTCGCCGGGATGCATCCTTCTCCAACGCGCGGAGCACCAAGGTGTCGAACGCGGGTGAGAGTCCCGCGCATGCGGATGAGGGAGGCGCGGGCCGTTCGTTGAGCACGGCGTTCAAAAGCTTCGCGGCGTTCGTGGCGGGGAAAGCCCGCCGACCGGTCGCCATCTCGTAGAGAATCGCTCCGAGCGCGTAGAGATCCCCCCGCGCGTCGCATGTCTCCCCCTCAAGCTGCTCCGGCGGCATGTACGGGAGCGTGCCCGACCACGTCCCCGTCGCGCTGATGCTCACGGTCTCGACCACGTCCTCGGAGCGGAGCAGCCTGGCGAGGCCGAAATCGAGCACCTTCACCCTCCCCTTGGGCCCCACCATGATGTTCGCGGGCTTCAAGTCCCGGTGGACCACGCCCCGCTCGTGCGCCTCCTCCAACGCCTCGGCGACCTGGATGCCGAACGCGACGGTCTCCGCCTCGGTCGCGGCGCCGCGCGCGAGCTTTTGGGCCAGGGTCTCCCCCTCCACCAGCTCCATGACTAGGAAGTCGTACCCGTCCTGCGAGTCGAAATCGTGGACGGTGGCGATGTTGGGATGGTTGAGGCGAGAGAGGGCCATGGCCTCCCGCCGGAATCGGGCGCGGGAGGTCTCGTCGGTGAGCGCGGCCTGCGGCAGGAGCTTGAGCGCGACGTCCCGCCCCAGCCGCTCGTCGCGGGCGACGTAGACAACGCCCATGCCGCCGGCGCCGAGCTTGTTCTGGAGGGTGTAGTGGGAGAGGGTCTTCCCGAGCATGACGCCGAATCGTAGCACGCCGCGGCGGTGGCGGGCGTTACTTCGCCAGGCCCGCGGCCGCGCGAGTTACTTCGTCATCGCACCCATGGCGCGGGCTACTCCGCCGGGGAGATGTGACAGCTCGCGAGCCCGCGCTTTTCTAGGTACTGCTGGTGGTACTCCTCGGCGCGGTAGAACGGACCGGCGGAGACGATCTGCGTCACGATCGGCCGTCGAAAGCGCTTCGCCGCTTCGAGCGCGGCTTGGGAGGCCTTCGCCGCGGCTTCCTGCGCCGGCGAATGGTAGAAGATCACCGACCGATACTGCTCTCCCACGTCCGGCCCCTGGCGATTGGGCGTGGTGGGGTCGTGGTTCTCCCAGAAAACACGAAGGAGGTCGTCGTAGGTGACGAGCGTGGGATCGTACGTCACCTCGACGGCCTCGGCGTGCCCGGTCCGGCCGGAGCAGACCTGCTCGTAGGTCGGGGCGGGCGCGCTCCCGCCCGCGTACCCGACCTGGGTCGACACGACCCCGGGAAGCTGTCGGAACGCCGCCTCAACACCCCAGAAACACCCGGCCCCAAAGGTGGCCTTTTCCAACGTCAGGACGCCCACGCGCAATCCTCTCGGTTTGGTTACTTCACCACTTCGTAGTCGGCGTCGACCGCTCCGTCGCCGCCTTCCTTCTTGTCGGTGCCGCCGGCTTCACCGGAAGCGCCCGGCTCTCCGCCCGGCGGCCCCGCCTTGCCCGCCGGCCTTGGACGCGTCGGCGTAGAGCTTGGTCGAGACCTCGTTCCAGAGCTGGTGAGCGCTTCGCTGGCCGACCGGATCTCGTCCGTGTCGTTTCGCTCGACCGCCTTCTTGAGCGTCTCCAGCGCGCTTTCCACTCGCGCCTTCGATTCGGAGTCCATCTTCTCGCCCAATTCCTTGAGATTCTTCTCGGTCTCGTACGCGAGCGCGTCGCCGCGGTTCTTGACCTCGATCTCGTCGCGGCGCTTCCGTCTTCGTCCGCGTGCGACTCCGCGTCGGTCACCATCTTCTTGATCTCGGCCTCGCTCAACCCGCCGCTCGCCTCGATCCTGATCTTCTGCTCCTTGCCGGTCGCCTTGTCGCGAGCCGTCACGTGGAGAATCCCGTTCGCGTCGATGTCGAACGTCACCTCGATCTGGGGGATGCCCCGCGGCGCCGGCGGGATGCCGGTCGAGCGTGAAGCGGCCGATCGTCTTGTTGTCGCCGGCCATCTGTCGCTCGCCCTGGAGCACGTGGATCTCGACCTGCGGTCTGGCTGTCGGCCGCGGTCGAGAAGACCTCGCTCTTCTTGGTCGGGATCGTGGTGTTGCGCTCGATCAGCTTGGTGCTCACGCCGCCCAGCGTCTCGATGCCGAGCGAGAGCGGCGTCACGTCGAGCAGGAGGACGTCCTTCACGTCTCCCGCCAGGACGCCGCCCTGGATGGCCGCGCCGATCGCGACGACCTCGTCGGGATTCACGCCCTTGTGCGGCTCCTTGCCCCCGAAGAGCTTCTTCACCAGATCCTGGACCTTGGGGGTCCGGGTGGCGCCGCCCACGAGGATCACCTCGTCGATGTCGGCCGGCTTGAGGCCGGCGTCCGAAAGCGCGCGCTCGACCGGCAGGACGCGACCGCTCGATGAGATCGTCCACCAGCTGCTCGTACTTGGAGCGGGTCAGCGTCAGATTGAGGTGCTTGGGACCGCTCGCGTCGGCCGTGATGAACGGCAGGTTCACGTCGGTCTGCATCACCGTCGAGAGCTCGATCTTCGCCTTTTCCGCGGCCTCCTTGAGACGCTGGAGCGCCATCGGATCCTTGCGCAGGTCGATCCCCTCCTGCTTCTTGAACTCCTCCGCGAGCCAATCGATGACGCGCTTGTCGAAGTCGTCGCCGCCCAGGTGCGTGTCGCCGTTGGTCGACTTGACCTCGAAGACGCCGTCGCCCAGCTCGAGGATCGAGATGTCGAAGGTGCCGCCGCCGAGATCGTAGACGGCGATCTTCTCGTCCTTCTTCTTGTCGAGACCGTAGGCCAGCGCGGCCGCGGTCGGCTCGTTGATGATCCGCTTGACGTCCAGGCCCGCGATCCGGCCCGCGTCCTTGGTCGCCTGGCGCTGTGAGTCGTTGAAGTAGGCGGGGACGGTGATGACCGCCTCGGTCACCTTCTCGCCGAGGTAGTCCTCCGCCGTCTGCTTCATCTTCTGAAGAATCATCGCGGAGATCTCGGGCGGGGAATAGAGCTTCCCGTCGATCTCGACGACCGCCTCGCCGTTCTTCCCCTCCTTGACGGTGTAGGGGACGTTCTTCGCTTCCTCGCTGACCTCCGAGAACTTCCGGCCCATGAAGCGCTTGATCGAATAGATCGTGTTCTTGGGATTGGTGACCGACTGGCGCTTGGCCACCTGGCCCACCAGCCGCTCGCCGGTCTTCGTGAACGCGACGACGGAGGGAGTCGTGCGGGTCCCTTCGGCGTTCGCGATGACGACCGGCTCGCCACCTTCCATCACGGCGACGCATGAGTTGGTCGTGCCGAGGTCGATTCCAATGGTCTTACCCATGACTTCCTCCAGTGCGATGAACGTGGAGGGGCTTCACACCCCTCCACGTCCCTTGAATTCGACTCCGGGTCCGTCGATGCGGGTTCCCGGATGCCGTCCGTATCCTGTTTCCGTTACCGCGACGTCTTGACCGGGATCTCGCGGGTCTTGGCTTCCTCCGCCTTCGGGATGCTCACCTCGAGCACGCCCTCATTGTAGGTCGCCTCGATCTTGTCCGCACGCACGGCGTGGTTCAGCGTGAATACACGCTCGAACTGCCCGTAGGCGCGCTCGGTGCGGTGGTAGGTCGCGTCCTTCTTCTCGATTTCCCGCCGCTTCTCGCCGCGCACCACGAGCTCATTGTCCGCGAGCGTAATCTTGATGTCCTCGAGCTTCATGCCCGGTAGCTCCGCGCGAACAAAGTACCCCTCCGGGCTCTCCTCGATATCGACCGCGGGCTGCCAAACAACCGCACCCTCAGGCGATACGCCCCGATTGCCCAGGAACTCCTCCAGCATCCGACCCATGTCGCTTCGCGTCTGAAATACGTCCCGCAATGGCGTCCAACGAACTAGTGCCATGGTACTGCCCTCCTCTGTGGCCTTGGGTTTGAGTTACTGCCGAAGCGGCCTCGTGCCGCTCCGAGCGCTCAACCCCGATCACTGCACCCCGCGTGCCACGGAGAAAAACAACTGTAACTATAAATTAATAAACTACTTAACAAGATTTTGCGGAGTTCTGAAATACGTACCAAAATGGAACATATGTTTCAAATTGAAACCGAAACATGTTCTATTTTGGAACCATCAGATCCTATACTGCCTCATCTTCCGCCAGAGGGTCGAGCGGGAAATTCCGAGGCTCCTGGCCGCCTTGGTGGTGTTCCCGGCCACGCTCGCCAGGACCCGGCGAATGTGCTCCGCCTCGAGCTGGGAGAGGGTCAAGGACTCGGCGTAGGGAAACGCGTCTCCCTCGCGCAGGAGAGGGACCGGCACCTCTCGGAACGCCGGGGGGAGATCGAGATGCGTGATTTCACCGTTCTCGCAGACCGTGACAGCGCGCTCGATCGCGTTTTCCAGCTCCCGCACGTTCCCCGGGTAGTCGTATCGCAAAAGCAGCTGCTGCGCCCGCTCGCTGAACCGATCCACCCGCTTCTTGAGTCGCCGCGCGAAACGCTCCCGGAAGTAGTTCGCGAGGAGCGGGATGTCCTCGCGGCGCTCTCGGAGCGGCGGAAGCTCGATCTGGAAGACGCCCAGCCGGTAATAGAGATCCTCCCGGAGCCGTCCTTCCGTGAGCGCCCGCTTCACGTCGCGGTTGCTGGCCGCGATGACGCGGACGTCGAGCCGAAGCTCCTCCGAATCCCCCACGCGGCGCACGTCGCCGCTCTGGAGGGCGCGGAGAAGCTTGGGCTGCACGGAGAGCGGCATCTCCGCGACCTCGTCCAGAAAGATCGTGCCCCGGTCGGCCTGCTTCAAGAGGCCAACCCGGTCGGAGACGGCCCCGGTGAAGGCGCCGCGCGAGTGCCCGAACAGCTCGCTCTCAAAGAGCGTCTCGGGGATCGCGGAGCAATTGACGGTGACGAACGGTCGGTGGGCTCGTCGGCTCTGAAGGTGGATCGCGGTCGCGATCATCTCCTTCCCCGTCCCGCTCTCTCCCGTGATCAGGACGGTGCTCTCGGTCGGCGCGACTTTTTCCACGAGGCGAAAGACCCGCTGCATGCGCGGGCTCACGCCGATCATGTTCTGGATGATGGCGCCGCGGTTGGGAGCCTCGGGCGAGGAAACCTCCGCCTCCCAGAGGCCACGAGCCGATGGGTCGAGCGACGCCAGCTCGGCGGCGGCGCCGTGCGTCGGGGCGGTCTCGCGTTGACCACCCGTCTTGGCTTCCCTACGATCCGCGCGACCCGCCGCCTTGGCAGCGGGCGCGCCCCGGCGGGATTTCACCGCCCCCTACGAACTTCGCGCGTCATGTGAGCCGACACCGGATTCTCCTTCTCCTCGGAATTCTGCTCCTCGCGGCCCTCGCGCCGATCCCTCGGCTGGGGGACCTCCGACTCCGCATGGGCGCGCTGCTCGCCCTCTGGGCGGTCGCCCACGCGGTCTACGTGACCTCCGCTTGGGTCGTGACGCGTCCCCCTTTGGCCCCCCGGCCGCGATGGCCGCTCTGGATGGTGATCGCGGTGGCCGTGGTCGCGCGGGCGCTGCTCATTCCAGCCGAGCCGACGCTCTCGGAGGACATCTACCGCTACCTATGGGACGGGCGCCTGGTCGCCCATGGCGTGAATCCCTACCTTCACGCTCCCGCCGACTCGACGCTGGCCCCGTTTCACGATGAGCTCTTGGCGCGGCTCAACCATTTCGACGTGCCCACGATCTATCCGCCCGCCGCGCAGCTTCTGTTCGGGGCGATCGCCCGGACGGAGCTGAGCCCGAGGGCCTTCAGGCTCGCGACGCTGGGTCTGGAAATCGTGCTCTGGGTCGCGCTCGTCTATCTGCTGCGGCGGCGCGGATTCCCGGAGGAGCGGCTGCTCCTCTTCGCATGGAACCCGGTCGTCCTCATCGAGTCCTACGCGAGCGGCCATCTCGACCTCTGGATGGCCGCCTTTCTCGTCCTGGCGCTCGCGATGCTCGAGGCGAAGCGGACTTTCTCCGCGGGCGCGGCGTACGCGTTGGCCGTGATGACGAAGTATACCCCGCTTCTGCTGGTCCCCTTCCTGGTCCGCCGACGCGCGGTGGGGCTCCTCGCGATCGCGGCGGCGGTTTCGCTCTTCTTGCTCCTCCCCTTTTGGAGCGCCGGCCGCTCGCTCTGGACCGGCCTGGCGACCTATCTGGGACAGTGGGAATTCAACGGGTCGCTCTACAAGATTCTCCGAGCCTTCGGTGCCGCCGACGCGACGGCCCGCGCGGCGCTCGCCGCCGCGCTCGCGGTGGCCGCGCTCTGGATCTCCGTGCGCGCGAGAACCGCCGCGGGCGCCGCGATAGCCCTCCTCACGGCGTACCTCCTCGCGAGCCCCACGGTCTTCCCCTGGTACTTGGTCCCGGTGGCCGCCCTGCTCCCACTCTACCCCAGCCCGGCGCTGATCACGTTTTCGGGGCTCGTCGCCCTTTCCTATCTGCCCCTGCCCGCGTATCACGCCACCGGACGCTGGGGCCTCCCCAACTGGATTCCCCTGGTCGAGTACGGCGGGCTCGCGGCGGTCGCGCTGGTCGCCGGATGGATCCGAGGGCGCCGGGTGGATCAAGAACGCCGCGCGGCGTGGGCGAGGGAGAGGAGCCCGACGTACAGGTAGCCAAATAGGTAGAGGCCAAAGAAGGGAAGCGGCGCGTAGAGCTTGGCCTTGGCCAGGGAGACGATGGCGAAGATGAAATACGCCGCCAGGCCCAGCTCAAGCAGCACCCAAGGATTGACCGGGGCGCGATAGCGCTTCCCCCACCACCGGTCGTCCCGGCGCTCGATCTGGAATTTGGGCGTTCGGTCGAACGAGCCGCGCGGACCCAGCAACCCCTCCAGAACAGCCCGCGTGTTGTTCACCGCCAGGCCGATCCCCAGCGATAGAACGAATGGAATGTGCCGGATTTGTCCCCTCCAATCGGGGCGCGACTCGCGCTGGGCGTAGGTGAAATAGGCGAGGACCGGGACCGTCGCCGCGACGAGGAGGGCGAGGTCGGCGATCGTATAGACGATGCTCTTGCTCTCGTATCGCGCGAGCACCACCGGGTAGAGGATGATCGAAAGGAGGAGGAGGAGCACGTAGGCGAGGTTGTTCGTCAGATGAAAGGTGGCTTCCCACTTCACCGACGCCGGCCAGCGCGAGCGCCAGATCCGGGGCAAGAGCTTCTTCGCGACCTGGATCGATCCCTTGACCCAACGGTGCTGCTGCGCCTTGAACGCGTTCATCTCGACCGGGAGCTCCCCAGGGCAAGCGACGTGCGGCGCGAAGACAAACCGCCAGCCCCGGAGCTGCGCCCTGTAGCTCAGATCGAGATCTTCGGTCAAGGTGTCGGCCTGCCATCCCCCGGCGTCGACGACGCAGGCCTTGCGGAGCAGGCCGGCGGTGCCGTTGAAATTCAGGAATCGTCCGCCGCTCATTCGCGCCGAATGCTCGATCAAGAAATGGCTGTCGAGGGAGATCGCCTGCGCCCTCGCGAGCGCCGAGTACTCCCGGTTCAGGTGGGCCCACCGTGCCTGCACCACGCCGACCCGCCGCTCCTGGAAGTAGGGCACCAGGAGCCGCAAGATGGAAGGTGGTGGCACGAAGTCGGCGTCGAAGACCGCCAAGATCTCGCCCCGCGCCCGCTCCAACCCGTACTGGAGCGCCCCCGCCTTGTAGCCGCGGCGGTCGGCTCGCCGGATGTGGACCACGTCCACGCCGCGGGCCTTGAGTGCCGCGACGGCCCTGGCCGCGACCGCCGTGGTCTCGTCGCATGAATCGTCCAGCAATTGGACCTCCACTCGATCGCGGGGGTAGTCCACGGAGGCCGCCGCGTCGAGCAGCCGCTCGACGACGTACCGCTCGTCGCGGATCGGAAGCTGGATCGTGACCCGTGGCCACTCGACCGGAGGGGCCGGCGGGTTCTCCGGGCCCTTCCGCCGGCGGTAGAGCCGGATCAGGTGGAGCCGATGGAGGCCGTAGGCGGCCAGCAGGACCCAGAGGAGGAGGTGGAGCGGGAGGAGGAGGTCCGGCGGAAGCAATCCGGGCCCGGATGGAAGGGTCATCGCCGCGAGATGATTGAGATCGCGCGCACGAGTGTCAACGCCTAACTCGCGAGTGTTGACCGCGCGCGAGCCGCTCTGTTAGGTTGCGCCCGCGGGTCGCCGCAACTCGTCGGGGCAAGGAGGCACCACTGGCGCGCGCCTACGTCGTCGGAAACGGATCGATCCTCGCGACCGGAGATCGTCGCGGCACCCTGCGCGAGTTCTACGCGCCCTCCGTGGCCCCCGAACACCAGCTCCTCCGTCGTCCGGCCCCGATCGGCCTCTCGGTCGACGGGGAGGTTCACTGGCTCCCGGGAGATTTCGAAGGTCGGCTCGGCGAAGGCGGCGACGCGCCGATCGTCGATTTCTCGTTTGTTTCGGCGCGCCTCATGCTGGAGCTGTGGGTCGAGACCTACGTCGACGTTTCCAGCGGAGTCCTCGCTCGCCGCGTCCAGGTCACGAACCGATCCGCGAAATTCCGCGATCTCCGCGTCCTCTTCCACCACGACCTGAGGATGGGCCTCGGCGAGCCGCACGAAGCGGCATTCCGCGAGCCGACCACGGGCGGAATCGTCCACCACGCCGCGCGACGCTTTGTGATCATCAACATGGAGACGGCGGAGGGCACGGGCGTCCCCTACTGGAGGGTCGCCTCCCGCGGCTCCGATGAGGCACCCGGCGCTCAGGCGCTGGCGCACGGTGGCCAGGCGAACGGACCGCTCGAAGCGCGGGGGCGCGTCGACTCCCTCGCGGGGGCGCCTCTCGCGTTGGCGCCGGGCGCGGCGGGCATGGTGACCGTCTGGCTCTCGACCGGGGCCACCATGACCGAGGCGAGAGACCGCGACGAGACGTTTCGCCGAGTCGGAATCGCCTCCTCGCTCGCGCGCACCCGGGCGCACTGGAGCGCCTGGCTCGCGCAGGGGTCGCGCGACCTCTTCGACCTCCCCGAGGACGTGTCGGCGCTCTATCGCCGAAGCTTGGTCCTTCTACGACTCCATCAGACCCCGAGCGGAGCGATTCTCTCGGGCGTCGAGGAATCCCCCGGCGCGCCGTCCCGCATCGACTACCGCTGGTGCTGGCATCGGGACGCCGCCATGGCCGCCGATGCGCTGGGCCGCGCGGGCTATCACTCAGCCACGCGGCGCTATCTCGAGTTCGCGGCAAAGAGTGTCGCGGAGGGGGGAGTGCTCCACCCGGTCGTGGACCCCGAAGGTGCCCCCGTGGAGACGTCGCCCGACCTCGATGCGCTGGCGCTTCCGCTCTGGGCCCTGGCGCGGCATTTCGAGCGAGAGCGGGACGTGGAGCATGCGGCGCCCCTCTATCGGGACCTCCTCGTCCCGGGGGCCGATCGGCTGGTCGGGTCGATCGATCCCACGCGGGAGCTTCCCGCCGCGCACGATCTGTGGGGCGAGCGGGCCGGTTTCCACGCCTCGACCGCCGCGATCGTCCGCGCCGGCCTCATGGTCGCGGCGCGCGTGGCGAAGTCTTTCGGAGACGGAGCGCGGGCCCGGACGTGGAACGCGGTGGCCGATCAGGTCGGCCGCGCGCTCCTCCGCGAGCTCTACCGGCCCGAGTGGGGCCGGTTCGCGCGCTCCCTGATTCCGGAAGGCCGCACGCTCCGCCCCGACCCCTCGCTCGACGCGTCGCTCCTCTGGCTGGGGCTCCTCGACGGCCTCGAGGCGGAGGACGCCAAGGTGCGCGCAACGGTGGCCGAGATCCGCAGCACGCTCTGGGTGCGGACCGGGGTCGGCGGAATCGCTCGCTACGAGCGGGACCCGCTCGGCTCCGTGGGCACCGACCTGGCGGAGGTACCGGGAAACCCGTGGATCGCCGCCACGCTGTGGCTGGCGCAGCACTCGATCCGGACCGCGCAGAAGGCGCAGGATCTCGATCCGGCGCGGACGATTCTCCTCTGGTGCGCGGCGCGGTCCGAGGGCTCTAGCCTCCTGCCGGAGCAGCTCCATCCGTATCGGGGCGAGACGACCTCGGTGACGCCCTCGCTTTCCGCCCACGCGTGGCTTGTCGCCACGGTTGTCGATTACGTGGATCGGATCAGGACGCTCGGCCGTTGCGACCGGTGCGGGGCCCCCGCCCAGCCTCGCGCGGAGCGGCGCGTTGAATCACGGATGGAGACGGCGACGCAGGGGGTTATCTCCGGGGCGTAGCCTACCGCCAGGTCTCGTCGCTCACCTTGACCGAGATCGCGGCGCGAAAGAAGGTCTCGCGCGCGCCGAGCTCGGTTTCATCGCCGCGTCTGCCTCCCTCCAGGCTCAGGTCGACGGTGCCGCCATGGTCGGGAGTTCGAACGCCGGTCCCGAACGACACCGCCCATTCGTCGAGATGGGGTGTTCCGCCAGTGACATCGACGGCTCCGGCGCGCGGCAGGAGGTCGGGCCAGCAGAGGTACGTCGCCCCTAGGCGGATCGGCATCTGGTTGAGAAGACTGCCCACGCCCAGGGGCTGCTTCTCGAATCCCACCGAGTAGCGCTCCTCGGCCCTGAAATCGACGAGGTCGCTCACGAGCGACTCGTTGTTCCAGTTCCTCCGCTGATATTGCCCCACGAATCGGGTCCGCCCGCCGAGCGAAGCGCTGAAGCCGGCCACGAAACCCTCGGGGATCGTGAGCGTGCCCGACGTCTTGACCTCGGAGCCAGCCGTTTGCTGCGTGGACGTCATGGGAATCCGCCGTGCGGTTTCGTACACCGCGCCGAGTGAGAAACGCTCCCGCCCGTATTGGAGTCCAAACCGCCACCGCCCCAACCGGTCCCAGCTCGTCTCCAGCGTATCCCTTGATTGCGCGAGCGTCGTCGTCCGAAACGAGCGGATCCACTCTTCCCGGTAGCTCCCGCCGACCACCTCGTAGTCGACCCCAGCGCGGAGTTTCCTGGAGATCCGCTTGGCGAGCGTGGCGCGCGCGTAGCTGATCCCACCGGTTCCATCGATGTGGAGGAACGAGGCAGTCCCCGCGCTCTCGGGGCGGTCGATCTCGAATTCGCCGCTCGTGCCCGCGAGGTAGCTCCCGCCGATCGCGATGTTCTGGGGCAGATGGACGACGAGACGGACGGATGGGAAGGAGGTCTCGTAGGCCGACTCGCTTCCGTAGCTCAGGGTGGAGATGCTCCGTCGGGTGGCGAGCATGGTCGCCTCGAGTGAGAGGTACCGCGCCTCCGCGATCGAAGCCGGGTTCACCATCGAGTAGCTGCTCGGGCCCCATTCCGCGGCGCCGGCGCCTCCGAGAGCCCTGAGGCGCGCGCTCTCCGCCAGCGACGGCTCGCCCAGACCACCCACGGAAAAGACCGAGCCCGCGAGCGCGCGCGGGGCCAAGGCGAGCATCGCTGCGATCAGCGCGCTGAACGCGACCCCGGCGGCCAGCGCCCGAGACGGTTTTCCGCGTCGATGCCGGATCAAGAGCGCTCCGACGTCAAAAGCGCCCTGGCGGCGGCGATGTCGTGCTAACCCGCAGAAGGGGGGGACGAGAGGACTCTCGCGATCCGATCAGGAATGCAGGGCTCTCCGCCTGAGTCTGCACGAGCCGGTTCACGGTGGGAGCGGGGCGGACGGTCAGGCTTCGAATCTTGATGAGGATCCCTTCGTTGTTCGTGGAGTCGGCACCCCACTCCCGAGTCAACACGCGGGGCAGCGCGATCGAAAGCGCCGTGTCCTGTGCGGCCAGGTAGGAGAGAAGCAGACGTGAAACCGGAAACGCGTCAAGCGTGAGGCCCGCCTGGTCGGTAACCCCCTCCACCCAGGCCCCTCGAATCCGGAAGATGTCCAAGTCCAAAAGTACGGTGTCGGGCATGGCAGCGCCATTGCCCGCAGGCGCCGTACCGGTCACCGGGAGGACCAGTCGAAGCTCGTTGACCGAGCTCCCTTCGGGGATCTGAGGCACGGGCGCGCGAAGGGCCAGCGCGCACTCGTACCCGCCGCCGAAGATGAGCGCGGTTTCGGAGCCCGTCTGCGGCGGGGTCAACGGGGCGTGAATGTAGGTATCTCGTGAGACGTTTGTGTCAACGCTGTCGGTCTCGGTGCTGTCCGTGCCCGTGTAGTGGTAGTAGATGCGGAACACGGCGCCCCCTGCCTGGAAGCTGCCAACGGTGCCCGCCGACGTCGGAACGAGCGTGAACCCGGGGGCCTGCGACGTATCGGCGGCCCACTGCTGAACGAGGCTATATCCGCTCGGACCTAAATTGACCCGAAGAGGGCCGATGAAGTCGTAGCTGGTGCTCCCGAGCGCGGTCCCCACGGCGGGGCCCGGCCAAGTGACCGTCGGGTCCCAAGGTCCGGCCGTGAGAGAGAGCGCGGCGGAGAGGAAGCCGGTTGCTCCCAATATCTGCCGCTGCGGGAGCACGAAGACGACGGCGACGGGTGAGAATCCAGGCCGGCTCTCGTCTGGAAGCCTCCACGTCCGAACCGCGAAGAGAGACCTGGCGTCGAACGATCCCGACTGTCCCACCAACAGGGCCGCTCCGAAATTCGTGGTGCCCGCCGTCGCGTAGGTGTCGCGGTTCAGGTAACTCAGGACGCTGACGGTGGTCCCCAGTCCCGCCGGGCCGCGGGCCAGGCGCTCGTTCCCGGTGATCGTCGCGGCCTTGTTGGAGCATCCCAAATTCGCTGTTGCGAAGATCAGGAACGGGACGGCCGGGAAGAGGCGGTACAGTCGCACGGTCGAGATGATAATTCCTTGTGGTTTCGAACGCTACCGGGAAGCTCTGCTTTCAAAAACCATCCCGCCGGACTCCAGTTCCAACTCCAGTGTGCCGATATTCCGGCCAATCTGTCCCACGTTGTCAGCGGGGGGTCTTGGCCGTGAACCCTTTGAAGCCCAAGGCGGCAGTCCAGGAGCAGCCGGTGACGCTCGCTGCCGACCGCGCCGGCCTCGTCCGAGGCGCCGCGCTCGACGCCGTGGCCGTCGCGCTTCTCCTCGCGCTCTCGACCACGGCCGTCGCCTGGTGGGCGGGCGCACCCTGGGTTGGCGCCGCGGCGACGCCTCTCTTCGCGCTTCTCGCCCACCATCGCTTTCGCGGGCGCAGGAGTGAAATCGAGCGTCGCCACTCGCTCCAGGCTCAGCTCAGCATCTACCGGGTCGGGGAAACGCTGGCGCGCGCCGACCGCGAGGATGAGCTGATCCGCCAGGCTCTCGAAGCGATCGCCCAGGGGACGGGAATCCCTCATTGGGCGATCTACCTTCAGCGGGACGGTCGAGGAGAGTTCGCGCTCGCGGCCCTGAGGGGGCTGCCGGAAGGGGCAGCCATCGAATTGAGGCCCGACGCCGTGGGGCCCGAAGCCCGCTCGCCGGCAAGCCGCGCGGCGTGGCTCGGCGAAGTCCAGACCGCTCAGGGCTCCGGGTCGGTCCCGGATTGGCAGTTTCCCCAGCGGACGGAGGGGTTGGGCCCGAGCCCCGTCGTGGTCTCGATCCCGGTCGGGGACCAGGGCGACCTCCCCGCGGTGCTCCAGTGCTTTCTTCCGAGCGGCGCCGCGCTCGGATCCGAGCGCGGCACGCTGCTGCGCTGGATCGCGGCGCAGCTCTCCTCGGGGCTCAAGCGATTGCGCTTGGAGCGGCGGGATCAAATCCTCGCGTCGTTCATGATGAGCACGGGGGAGATCCTCCTCGGCCTCGATCTGTCCGGGGAGATCACCCACGCGAATGCCGCCGCCGAGGCGGCCCTCGGCACCCCTCCCGGCGCTCTCATCGGGGGCCGGCTGGATCAGCTGGCCATCCTCGATCAGCCAGCGCCCGCGGACAGCGCGCTCTTCGATCTGGCGCGGTCGACCGGGGAGTACGCCGGCGTCATCTGGTTTCTGCGCGGCGATGGATCCCGCTTCCCCGCGGAGGTACGCCTTTCCCCCGCCACCGATCGCGGCGGCGCGCTCTCGGCGATGGTCTTGGTGGGCCGGGATGTCACCGAGCGCCGCGAGCTGGAACAGGAGCAGAAGCGGCGGGGCGAGGAACTGGCGCATCTGAACGAAGCCCTCCAGCGCGCCAATCGAGGGTTGGAGGAAGCGCAGCGGCTTCAGAACGAATACCTGGCGAACGTCTCACATGAGCTCAGGACCCCCCTCAACGCGGTGATCGGGTTCGCGACGCTCCTCGAGAGCAGCGCGCAGAGCACCGTGGAAGAGGGGCGAGATTTCGCGCGATCCATCCGCGAGGCCGCGCAGCACCTATTGGGGGTGATCAACGACCTGCTCGACTTGGCCAAGGTCGCCGCCGGACGGTTCGAGCTCCACCTCATGCCGGGGGACCTCCGGCCGGCCATCCAGGGCGCGGTGGAGGCGGTGGGACCCATCGCGACCAAGAAGGGCCTCAACCTCTTGGTGGACTTGCCGATGGAGCCCCTTCACGTGGCCCTCGATCCGTCCCGGATGCGGCAGGTGATGCTGAACTTGCTTGGGAACGCGGTGAAGTTTACCGACAAAGGAGAGGTGAGGGTCCGCGCGTGGCGCGACGGCGCGACGGATGAGGCCCGGGTCGTGATCGACGATACCGGGGTCGGCATCCCGCCGGAGCGGCAAGCCCGGCTCTTCACCAAGTTCGCGCAGGCGGATTCGTCGTACAGCCGGCGTCACACGGGAACGGGCCTCGGCCTCGCGATCACGTTGGCCCTGGTCCGGAACATGGGCGGCACGATCGCCGTGGAGAGCGAAGGGCTGAACCGCGGGACGCGGGTGACCCTGGGCTTTCCGGCCCCGATCGGTTCTCTCTCAGGAGCGGAGTGAAGAGCGATGGCGACGCGAATCCTGGTGGTCGAGGACGATCCGATGAACGCGAAGCTCTTCCAGCTCATCCTCACTCGCGCGGCGCAGTTCGAGGTGGAGGTGACGGAGGATCCCGCGCACGTCCAAGCTCGGATTGAATCGGGGGCGGCCGACTTGATCATCATGGACGTGTCTCTCTCGAACAGCCTGTGGGACGGCGTCCCCGTCGACGGCCTGGAAATCTGTCGCCGCCTCCGCGCCAATCCGAAGACGAAGGGGATCCCGATCCTCCTCGCCACCGCGCACGCCATGAAGGGATCGAGGGAGCGGTTCTTGCAAGATTCGGGGGCCGACGACTACATCTCCAAACCGATCGTGAGCGCGGACGAGCTCATCGCGCGGATCCGCGCGCTACTCGAGAAGAAGGCACATGACGCACCGTCTGCTCGTCGTTGACGACGAAGCCCATAACCGGAAGCTCCTGCGCATGGTGCTGCGCCAGGGCGAGTACGCGTTCTCCGAGGCGGAGAACGGAACCCAGGCGCTGGAGATCCTCCAGAAGGAGCGGATCGATCTCATCCTTCTGGACCTGATGATGCCGTCCCCCAACGGGTTCGACATCCTGCTCGCGGTGAAGAAGAGCGACCGGCTGCGCGATATTCCGGTCATCGTCGCGAGCGCTTCCACGGCCCCCGAGGACGTGGAGCGGAGCCTCACGCTGGGCGCCGCCGACTACTTCATGAAGCCCCTCACCGAGTGGGACATCCGGTTTCAGCTACCGATCAAGGTCCGAAACGCGCTCGCCGTGAACCAGGCCTCCGAGGAGCGGCTCCGCGCGGAGCGGATGAAGGCGGTCTCGGCCATGGCCGTCGCCCTGAACCACGAGATCAACAACCCGCTCCAAGTGATTCAGGGGAACGCGCAGCTTCTCTTCGTCCATCCGGGCCTTCCGCCCGAGACGCGCGACAAGGTGGCCCGCATCCGGGCGGCCACGGAGACGATCGCCGGGCTCACGCATCGGATCGCGGCGCTCAAGGACGTCGTGACCGTCGACTACCCGGCCGGAAACCGCACGACCGTGCCGATGGTCAACTTCAAGGCTTCAAGCGGCGCCGCGGGCGAGACAGGGGCGGACGCGGGAACGAAACCGATGGTGGAGCCGCTGGAGACCGAACCGTTGGGGGCGAACCCCAACGACGTGCCGATGCTCAAACTCCCAGAATCGGATAGATCCAATCCAAAATTAGGAAGTTGAGCCGGCCGATGAGGAGCGCGACGCGCCCCATCACGGTGAAACCGAACGCGGCGCCGAAGGAGATCATCAGGAACCAGACCCCGAGGCGCGCGATCCGCTTGGTGACGGGCCCCTGCTCCTTCGAGAAGAAGAAGTAAACCAGGACGCTGAAGACCCCCACGATGTAGACGAACGTGAAGAGCGTCGCGCGATCCAGGCCCGCGAGCGGTTGGATGGCCCGCGCCAGCTGCGGCAACACCTCCCCGTGCACCTTCCGAGTGAACTCCACGCCGATGTAGTAGGTCACGTAGATCGCCAGCGCGTAGCGCGAGACCCACCCGATCTTCGCCACGTAGCGCATGTAGAGAAGCACGCCCAACAATCCCGGCACGAGCAGGTCCCAGTTCTGGTTGAAGTTCTCCCGCATCGGTGCGATCAGATTCGGCATGACCGTCTGGTCGAGCACGATCGCGACGTAGTAGCCCAGCGAGACGCCGGCGAAAAGGCTCTCGGCGAAGCGGAAGAACGGGTTGTCCTTGTAGAGGAACGAGAGGCAGGCAATCGTCAGGAAGGCTGCGATCCAGACGCCGATCACGGGTGAGTGCATGCGCTACGCCTTGGCCTTTGACGCGCGCTGCTTCATGAAGGCAAGATTTCCAAGCAGAATCAGGACGAGGATCACCGTGTGGAGGACGGTCTGGCCGTCCATTCCTTTGGTCGCGGTAAACGCGTGCGTGGTCTGGTAGAACTTCGCAAGCTTCGGGTACCGGGCGCGGAGCAATTTCTCGTATTCCGCAGCCCCCTTCATGCCGCCCAGCATGCCGACGAGCTGCCCCGCGTTGAGAAACGCGTAGTACTTGGGCGCGCTCACCGCGGTCGGCCCGATGATGACCGGAACCCCCGTCTGCGGGTGCACCTGGGTAATCCACCATTCCCCGATGATGCCCGTCGCGACGGTGACGACGACCTTCGTCTGGCGGATGCTGTGGAGACCTTGCATGATCGGAAACTCCGCGAGCGGCTTCCCGCTCACGTCGGTCGGGAACGCGCCCGCGATGTCTTCTCCGAGGCGGCGCATCACCGCGGCGGCCCCGTCCTTGTACCCCAGGTTGATGTAGTCAACCCCGTACCGAAGTCCAGGGTACTCGGCGGCGATCTTCGCGACCGCGTTGTTGGCGAGGCCGAGTCCCCCGAGCGCGTACAGCGAGCTCACGACAAAGCGGACTTTCTTCTGGGCGCACTGGCGCATCACCGCCTCGGCCATCGGGTCGTTCTCGGGCGCCGACGAGGGGCCGTAGTCGAAGGAGATCCAGACGATATCCCCTTCCCGGAGCGTCTCGATGAACTCGAAGGCCGATCGGGTCGACTGGGTCGTGGACACCGGCAAGCCGATCGGGACGATGATCGGGATCGTGACGCTCAAGAGCGTGAGGAGGAAGATCCACCGGCGATCCAGCTGGAGCATCCGCTCGATCAGGCCGGCCACGTTATTCCCCCTTCCCCAATCCCAAGTAGCCCCGCTCGATTCCGAGGATGACCCGGATCGCCATCGACGCCGCCCCGAGCGCGGCGCCGATGATGATCCCCGACTGCGCGGCCCCGTTCGGCGTGTTCATGATCCACTCGGTCAGCTTACCCAACCCCTGGCTCGCGGCGGCCGCCGTCGGCTGTATCGCGGCGAACGGAGTCGCGAGAAATTCCAAGATGGGGACGCGACCCATCATGACGAGGCCGGCCGCGATCAGAAGTATCGTCGCCTCGGTATTTCGTGCGCGGAACGCCCGGAACGCCGCGCTCGCCATGAAGAAGGCGAGCAGTGAAAAAATCGTCGCCTGGAGCGGTTGAAAGAACCAATCGGCCATGTACTTGAACGGCGTCGGCGAGCCGTCGGGCGCAAACGCGATCCCCTGCCCCGAGAGAGCACCGTAGATCCCGAATCCACCCGTCACGAAGAGACCGATCAGGAGAACCACCGAGTAGACCCAGCCCTTCTCCCGGCGGGCGATCTTGCGGAAGTTGTTTTGGAGCACGTTCACGACCCCGAGCAGGAGCGCGAAGCCCGCCACGATGATGAGCCACTGGTCCAGCCGAGGGCTCATGCCGGTCTGCCCCGACAGGAACCTCTTGGGGATGTAGAGGGAGAGAACCGGGATCAATCCCGCGAAAAACCCCACGAAGATCGGGATCTTGCTTCGAAGCCCCGGAGACCTGAGCCCCAGCAAGATGCCGAGGATGGGGACCAGGGCGAACAGGATGACCAGCGTGACCCGGCCGAATTCGAGGTTCATTGGGTTTTCAGCATCTCCACCAGACCGCGCACGCCGAAGCTCGAGAGCGCGATCCCGATGACCCCGAGCGCCAGGAGAATCGCCTTCGCGATGTCCTGCCCCCGCATCGATCCGAGGAGAACCGGCTCCCGCGTGAGGTAGGCGCCGGCCGCGTAGAGCTCCTCGCCGATCAGCGTGTAGTCGCAGGTGGCGACGAAGAAGGGAAGCTGCGAAGGGTCCGCCTGCCCGGCGATCTGGATGGCGCCGGTGGACTGTCCGGTCTCGGCCAGGATCAGCGACTCCGCGAAGAAATATCCGATCAAGAAGATCGCCGCGGGACGCTCGCGGATCATCTTCGCCGAGACCGCAGCCGTGTAGGCGAACTGATCGTAGGTGACGTAGTTGACCATCTCCTCGCGGAAGAGGTCGGGCCGGCCCTCGGTGAGGTAGGCGGCGCGGACCACCTCGCGCGCGGAGACGAACGTGAGCGGGTCCTTGTTCGGGACCTCGAGGTCGGCGCCGTAGCGGGCGGTGGCGCGCGCCACGTGGCTCAGGATCGCGATCGAAGCCACCGTCTGGATGTCGTCCATGCTCTGGATGCCGGGGATGTACAGGACCTTCTTCCCGACCTCGGTGGCGCGGCCGATCGCCTCGTCCACCGCGTTCAATCCGGCGATCCGTCGGATGAAGATGTTCTTTCCGGATTTCGCGACGGCGATGGAGATGAGAATAATCGCGATGAAAAGGACGTTCGCGATCATCGAATTGGTCCGCTCCCCTCGGAACCAGTTGTCGTGGGAGCCTACCGATTCGCTCAACACGGCGGGTCCCGCGACGCCCGCGATCCCCGTGGAGTCGGGCGCGTCCGGGACGCGCACGCGGAGCTCGTATCGATAGTCCGATCCGTCCTTCGCCGAGCTGTCGACGTAACGGCCCACCCCCGGTTGAACCCGGCTCAGCGCGGTCCACTCGTACGCGGGTGGATCGGCGCGCCTGATTTCGAGGACCGCGCCCTGGGGCAGGTCGGCAGGATCCTTCCACGTCAGGAGGATCGCGTTCCCGGTATCGCCCGGGCGGTCCACCGCGAGGAAGGAAGTCGGCGCGGGAATCTCGGGCGGAGGCGGTGGCAAACTGCCGGACGGCGCGGCACCGGAGACTCGCGCCGCGAGGAGAATTGCGAGGAGGGTGACTCCGGTCGCCAATCTCACGAAGGCGGAGCCTAGGTGAGCCTTGCGGCGGGTGTCAACGGGCTTTTCGCCCTCGGATCCTCATGATCGGCCAAACGTAGACGGAAAGCGTCGGCCACCGCTCGCAGAAGAAGCGGAGGACATCCTTGATCCACTGACGGGGATGAACCTCGATTCCGCGCGAGAGGAACGCCGGGAGCAGCTCGGGGTCGAGACCCGCGTCCCGGAATTTCCGCATCATCCAGAACGGATTCAGCTCCCGCTCCGGATACTGCCCATCCCGAGGATCCCGGTAGGCGAACCCCGGTCGCCCGGTCACGCGGCCTGTTTCGAGCAGCTCTCGCACGCCGGCTTGCACCTCCTCGCCGACGAGCCCCCGCGTCAGCCGGGCGGCCTCGAGGAGCTGGTTGGAGGAAATTTGTGGAAAGTGCTCGCCGATCATGGCCCGCCGCGCCGCGAAATACGGACCGTCTGGCTCCCGTTCCATCCTCCGCCAGCCCCGACGGCGGCGCCCCCGCGCCGGCAGGTAGAGCGAGTTGTTCTCATCGCTCAGGAAGAAGATGCCTCCCGGGCGGAGCAGCCGGTGCGCCTCCTTCAGGAAGCCCTCCAGGTCGCGCACGTGCGAGATCACGCAGTTCGCCATGACGCCGTCGAACGAGGCGCCCGGAAATTCCATCCCGATCCCGTCTCCGTAGCGCGACTCGAAGTGGGTGACCGGCGGGTCCACCTTCTCGGCCAGATAGGTCCCGACCGCAACCATGTCGTGGTCGATCTCGGTGGCGATGACCTTCCGTGCTCCGTAGATCGCGACGAGTAGCGCCTCGATGCCAAATCCCGCACCCAGGTCGAGGACGTCCTTCCCTTCGGCCTCGAGATACTCGTACATCTCCCTGCATTTCTGGAACACATGCTCGATCCGCGCCGGGTTTCGAATGATGCGGAGGTAGGTGTAGTAGGTGAGGAAATATTCGGGGAACTGCGCGCGGATCTCCGCGTCGCTCTGCATGAGGATTGCGCGGAGCGACGCCAGTCGCCGCGTGGCGACGTCCGACACTACCCGGCCGTCTCGCTCAGAATGCGCGAGCGGCGGATGCCGTGCGCGTTCATCCGATTGTGGAGGTGCTGCCGGCTGACCCCGAGCGCGCGGGCCGCCTTGGAGACGTTGGAGTCGCACTGGCGGAGCGCTTCGCGGATCGTCTCCGCCTCGACGGCGTCGATCGTCTCGCGCAGCGTGTGCTGTCCGTCCCACCGCCGGGTCACCGGCGGGCCGAGCCCGAAGAGGGCCGGCTCGATCAGCGCGCCGGGATCGGCCAGCGCCACCGCGCGCGCCATGGCGTTCTCCAGCTCGCGCACGTTGCCCATCCACGGATGCCGGAGCAAGAGCTCCCGCGACTCCGCGCTCAGGCCCCGGATCTGCTTCGGTCTGCTGCTTGGCGAAGATCTCGAGGAAATGATGCGCGAGCAGAAGCACGTCCTCGCCCCGCTCCCGAAGCGGCGGGAGCGTGATCGGTACGACGTTCAGGCGGTAGAAGAGATCCTGGCGAAAGCGTCCCGCGTCGACCTCGGACTTGAGATCTCGGTTGGTGGCCGTCACCAGGCGGATGTCGACGCGCCTCGATACGGTGTCTCCCACCCGGCGGATTTGCGAATCTTGGAGTACGCGAAGGAGCTTGACCTGAAGCGTCGCGGGCATCTCGCCCACTTCGTCCAGGAAGAGGGTCCCGCCGTCGGCCGCCTCGAAGAGCCCCACCCGATCCTCGTTCGCCCCAGTGAACGCGCCCTTCCGGTAGCCGAAGAGCTCGCTTTCCAAGAGGGTCTCGGGGAGGCCCCCGCAGTTGACGGCGATGAAATTCGCGTCGCGCCGCGGGCCATTCGAGTGGATCGCGCGCGCGATGAGCTCCTTGCCGGTTCCCGTCTCTCCCTGGATCAGCACCGTGACCGGGGTCGGAATGACCTTTTCCAAAAGCTCCATGACCCGGAGCATTTTGGGGCTGCGTCCGACGAGGATTCCGTAGCGCGACTCCTCTTTGAGCGCCCGGCGCAGGTTCAGGTTTTCGATCTCGAGCCGATTCTTGGAATCCTTGAGACGCTCGTGGAGGCGCGCGTTCTCGAGCGCGACCGCCACCTGCGCGGCGAAGCCTTCGAGGATCGCGATGTCCTCGGGCGTGAATTCGTGCGCGATCGAGTGCGAATCGACGTAGAGAACGCCGAGGACCCGGCCGGCGTTCAGGATCGGAATGGCGACGACCGTGCGGAGCGAGAGATCGCGAACGCTCTTCCGATCCTGGAAGAGCGACGATCCGACGGCGTCAGGAACCCAGACCGTCTCCCGGCGGTGCGCCGCATCTTCGGCGATCCCGGTCGAGATCTGGAATTCCTCGGGCGGCAGCGTCGATTCGTCGCGGCTTCGCGCGATTTCGAATTGAAGCTTTCCGTCCTCGCGCATCAGCATGAGGAAACCGCGATCGGCGCTCGCGATTTGGACGACGGCGTCGACGATCCGCGCCAGAAGGTCGTTCAGGTCGAGGGTGCCGGTAACCTGGCGGCTCGCTTGGAGGACGTGGTTGACGCGCTCGAGGTCGGAGGAAGTGCGCGGGCGCGCAGGGGAGCGCGGCTGCGTGAGGATCTCCCGCTCCCACTGGGTGAGACCCTGGCTCAGACGCTCGAGGGGATCCAGCTCGGGCAGATCCCTCGCTGTCGATTCCTTCTCGTGGGGTGGATCAGGTACCTGTGACATGGCGACCTACACTCGCTGTTAGTCCGGCGGGGTCACCGACTCCCCAGGGTGAATCCACGGCCACGAGACTATACAACTGTAAAACGTCTTTGTCAAATGTCGAACTAGGGGGTGGGACCAATGCGTCTCAGCAGGAGCCCAAAAATGGCATATCCAAGCCCAGAAATGAGGACAGCCGCAACCACCGATTGCGGGTCGACGCGGCCCCAAATCCAAATTCCGAGACAAACATTTCCCGCTACCGCCGCCGAGATCAATCCCAGGGTTCCCCATTGTCCGAAGCGTCGTCCGAGACGATGGGTTGGGTGATCGGTGCCGCCGATGTAAAAGCGACGTCCTCCGACGACCCGATCGATGACCACGAAGAGAACGTCGAAGAGCGGGTAGGCGAGGAGCAAAGCCACCGAGACGAAGTGTGGGAACGAGTGCTCTCCTTGCAGCGCCTGAAGCGCCAACGCGGCGAGCGCAAAGCCGAGAACGTGGCTCCCTGCGTCCCCGAGGAAGATGCGGGCAGGGGGCGCGTTATAGACGAGGAAGCCGGCGCCGGCGCCGATCAAGCCCCACGCGAGCACGAGGTCGACCGGCGCGCCGTAAAGGAGCGCGATCGCGACAAACCCCGCCGCCGTGATCGGGATCACCGCTCCCACGATGCCGTCCATCGCATCGAGAAAGTTGATGGCGTTGAGGAGGGCGGTGACACCGACGATGGCGACGCCCAGCGCGATCGGGCTGTTTCGGATCCATTCCACCTGCGGTCCCCAGAGCACGAGGCAAAACGCCGCCGCGAGCTGACCCACGAGTTTTCCGAGCGGCGGCATCGGACGCCGGTCGTCGAGCAGGCCCAAGCAGAGCGAGAGGCTCGCGCCAATCCAGACACCCGGTCTCGGCGCGGAGATCGGAACCGCAAAGATCGCCTTCGCGAGGAGCGGGGCGATGACGAGCGAGAGCGCGACCGCGACCCCACCCATCAGCGGCATCGGCTCCGGATGAGATTTCCGGGGGTCGGGATGGTCCAGATAGCCGGTGGCGCGGGCCACGCGGAGAAAAATCGGAGTCAGGACGAGCGACGAAGCGAAGGCCAGCGGGGCTACGATCAGGCCCGGGGGCGGTTCGTTCAAATGCCCGCGGGAACGGCGGGCGTGGCCCCCCTCGCCGGCTCCTGCGATCTCCCGTTCGATTCGAGCGCCTCGCGCGCGGGGGTCCAGGTGAAGGTCGAGCGCGCCCAATCACGGCCTCTCGCGCCGAGCGCCGCCGCTTCGCCGGGATCGCGAATGAGCTTCACGATCTGGGCGGCGATGGCGTCGGCGCCTTCGCCCACGCGCATCACCCCGTCCGGCATCGGCTGCAAGCCCAGGCGAACCGCGGGCGTCGAGACGACCGGCGTTCCGCTCGCCAGCGCCTGAACGACCTTGTTCTGGACACCGGCCGCGAACCGGTGCGGCGCCACAAAGACGGTGGCGTGCATGAGCGCGTCCTCAAGTTTGGGAACATAGCCGACGATTCGGACCCCCTCTCCGCGCACCCAGGGCCCCAGGGTCTCGGATCCCCTTCCCGCAATGTCCAGCAGCGCCTCTGGCTCCATGGCCCGGACGCGCGGGAAGACCTCCGCCACCAGGAAGCGCGCCGCGTCACGGTTGTGGAACACTTCCTGGTAACCGAGGAACAGGAGCCTCGCCCGATCTCGGGGGCCGTTCGGGTGAAATGGTTCGGGACCGAGTCCGTTGGGGACGACCCGCACGCGCGCGCCGGGCGCCAACGAGAGAAGGCTCTGGCGCTCGGCGTCGCTGATGACCCAGCACTCGTCGAAACGGGGCGCCACGGATTTCTCATAGCGGCGAATCCGCTTCATCTCCTCACGGTAAAGCAGGAGATCGAATCCGCGGCGGTACGGAAGGGATCGCTCGATTCCGGCCGAGATCACATCGGTGAAGTCGAGGATCCAGCGAGCGCGGTAGCGCTCCATCCGCTCGACCGCGTAGGGCGCCATCCGGAACAAGTGGGTGTAGACCCGATCGGGACGCACGCGTGCGAGCGCTTCCCCGACCGCGCGGCGCATCACCCGAGAGTGATAGTAGGCGGCTTGGAGCGGCCGCTGCCCCGGCAGCGCCTGCGCCACACGAAGCATGGAGACCAGCTTTGGCAGCGGCACGATCCGGATCGACGCGAGGAGCCGATCGAGCGGCGCGATCACGGCCCGCGGAGGTATGGCCCGATCGAATGTGACGAGATGAACTTCATGCCCGGCTTCCGACGCCGTGCGCAGGAGGTGGAAGACCCGAAAGCGGTCGCCCCCCACGGGCGGAAAGGGCATGCGAGAGGTCAGGAAGACGACACGCATTAGCGCAGTCTACCACGAACCGGGCGGTGGGCGCCGCCCGCGGAAACGGGAGCCGAAGCGGCTCATCGCCGGCCGACAACCCGTTCGTAAACAGACAGGTACCGCCGCGCCACCCCTTCCAGGTCGTGGTCCCGCTCGGCCCGCCTGCGGGCCTCCATCCCCAGACCGCGGCGGCGGGCTTCGTCTTCCAGGACCCACGTGATTCCGCGCGCCAGATCCTCGCTCCGAAACGGCTCCGCCAGAAAACCGGTCCGCTCGTGCTCCACCAGATCCGGGAGCCCCGCGGCGCGAAAGGCCACCGTCGGCGTGCCGCAGGCCATCGCCTCGATCACCATATTCGGATGATTCTCCTGAAGCGAGGGCAGGATCAGCGCGTCGGCCGCGGCCTGGTAGAGCGCCATGCTCTCCTCGTCGCCGAGAGGTCCGATGAATCGGACCGGAATGGAGAAGCGTGGAGGCGGCTCCGGCCGGCTTTGCCCGACGATCACCAGCTCCGCGTCGCGCCCGCCCGGCCTCGGTCCGAGTCGCTCCAGCGCGTCGACGAGCAACGGAAACCCCTTGTTTCGATCGCTCAAGCTCCCGACCCCGCCGAAGAGAAGAATCGCGCGGTCGCGGGGGAGGCCGAGGAATTCTCGCGCGGTGGACTGATCGAACGGCTTGAAGCGCGCGAGGTCGATTCCGTTCGGAATGACCTCGATCGAGGCGTCGCGGAAGAGCGCGCTCCCGCAGGCGGCCTCGGCGAGCCAGCGGCTGGGCGTCACCAGCGTCGGGGTCGCCCGGTCAAAGCCCCGGCGCTTCCGCTCCAGGAGACGCCGGGAGAGATCGCGCTCCCGGGTGGAGCCGAGCGCGGGACAGGATCCGCACGCGTCCCGGTAGCGCGTGCAATCTCCCGGAACGTGGCAGCCGCCGGTGAACGCCCACGAATCGTGGAGCGTCCAGACGATGGGGCGCCCCATCCGTGCGAGCGAGTCGACGCGCAAGAAACCCCCCGCGACCCAGTGGAGATGCACGAGATCGGCGCCCAGCGCGGCGACTCGCCTGGCGAGCCCGTCGGGCAGAACAGCGGGCGAGAAGAGCCCATCGCGCCGGGCGGGGTAACCCCACAGGGGGGTCGAGTCGAGGAACGGGCGTGCGCGCGCCACGAGCTTCGCGATCCGCCCTTCGGGTCCGTGAACGGACGGATCGTCGGAGAACCTTTGCTGGACCAGAAGCTGGGAGTCGACGCCGATCCTCCTGAGCCCCTGGTGCAGCCGGTGGGCGGCCCTGGCCGCTCCACCCGCCCGCTCGTAGGTGTTGAGGAGGAGTGGTCTCACATCATCGGAGGAACGGGAGACGAAGTGCGTCCCAGAGTTCTCGGCGCCAGGCGTCGCCGGCATGGAGGGAACGAAACAGGCGCACGAGCATCAGCTTGCGCTTCACGACGGATGCAATGCCGGTGGCTCTTCGTTCGGCGACCAGCTCCTCGATTGTCGGGGCGAGCTCGGCGACCCTGGGAACGTACCACTGCCGGTAACGTTCGAGGATTCGCTCCGCGGTCTGGCTCTGCCGTTCGCTCCGCGACTGGCTGATGCCTTCTGGATTCAGACGCCAGCGATACAGGTAGCGTGGAAGATTCGCCACGGGGTGCCGCTTCGCCAAACGCTCCCAGTGGTCGAAGTCCTCCGCGCCATCGAATTCGGTGGAGTACCTTAGTTCGGGAAGCCTCCGCAGCATGACCGATCCATGCGCGATGGGGTTCGTGATAAGCATCGCCTCGCGAATCCCCGACGGCGTGATGGGGTAGCGAATTCGGTCCCGAACGCGATTGTCCGTATCCATGGTCTCGATCCAGCTCCCCACGAGGACGGTATCCGGGCGCGCGTCCAGGAACGCCACCTGAGCCTCCAGGCGCGCTGGATGGGACCAGTCATCGTGGTCCATCCGCGCGAGATATGTGCCGCGCGCGCGCTCCAAAAGCCGGTTCAGGCTCACCGCCAGGCCGGCCCGGGACTGATCCGCGTACCGGACTCTCGGGTCGCGGTACGAGTGAATGATGGACGCCGACTCGTCCGTGGATCCATCATTCATGATCTCGATTTCAAAATCGGAGAATGTCTGATTCAGGATGCTCTCCAGCGCGTACCGCAAGTAGCGCGCGCCGTTGTGCACCGGGAAGAGGACGGAAACCCGTGGAGATCCCACCCTACAAGCGCTCCCACCGCGCCGGGATCAGGTCGCGCGTGTCCAGGTCGGTCTTAAACCAGCGCCGCGGCGCGATCACGCGCTGTCCCTCGGTGTTCGCCAGCCACGCTCCCCACCAACCGAAGGTGCTGTTGGCGATAATGTGATGGCGGCAGGCGCTCATCAGTCGTAGATCCTCAAAGCTCCTTTCCGAGCCGTTGTGGGTCACGAAGACGGTGCCCTCTCCAACGCTGAGAACCTTCCGCGTCCACGTCGCATCGTCCGAGAACACAAAGAACGTGGCCGCCGGGAGCTGCGAGCGCATCCGCGCCACGGCTTGCTCGTAGTACTCCAGGGGCGTGGTGCCGTGATAGTCGTGGGTGTGGGCGCTCGCCGCATAATCGCCTCGGCGCACGTGGATCGCCACCGATTCGCACGAGTTGATGGCGTCCAGCGTGCGCTGATTCTCCGGATCGGGAGGAGTGCGCGCCGTGAATTCTCTCCGAATGGAATCCGCGATTCCCTCAAAGTACCGCTCGCTCTGCCAGTAGCCGTCGAGATAGGTCCCATCCGGAAGCTCGGCGAACCCCGGCCAGTAGGTGAACGCGGGCTCCTGGACGTGGCCTCGGATCCCTCGGAATCCAGCGAGACTCAGCACGGACAGCGCGCGGGCGACCGCGCCCGGTGGACGGACTCCAACCCCAATGAGCTCGCGGGCCGTGGCCGGCCGCGCGGTGATCGCGAAATCTCCAAGGTCGTACCGTCGATTGGCAACGCGGGCGAACCAGGAGATGTCGAGCCTTAGCTCCGTTCCGAGCCGCCGTGCGAGAGCCAGCCCGGCCGCGTACTGAAACATCTGGTTGCCGAGACCGCCGAGAAGACGGCTCGTGATCACAGGGGTCGCTCGAGGAGGCGCTGGTAGAGCCGCTCGTACTCCATGGCGATCCGCTCGAAGGTGAAGCGCTCCCGCCAGGCTGCTTGACCCCGTCGACCGAGGCGATCCCGCAGCTCGGAATCGTGAATGAGCACCTCGATCGCCTCCCCCACGGCATCCGGCGCGGAGATCGTGTAACCGTTCGGGTCCTGCCTCGCCGGGATGAGGATCCCTCCTTGCGACCACTCCACGACCTCGGCGGCGTTTCCTACCGGTGTGGTGGCGAAGGCACACCCGGCGGCCATCGCCTCGAAGAGCACGAGCGGCGAGCACTCGATATGGGACGCGAACAAGAACAGATCGGCAGCCTGATACGCCGCGATGATATCACCGCGCTCCAGGCTCATGACCCGAATGGCCTTTCGCCGCGACCGGACTCCCGGCAACCGGTTGTAGACCCAGGCCCGCACGTGGCAGTCCAGGGCGCATCCGCCATCGACGGGGTTGCCGATGATGACGAGCGTCGCGTCTTTGATCCTCGCCTTGCGGAATGCTTCCAGGACTACCCGGTGCCCTTTCGTCCCCGTGTGGCTCCCCACGGTGAGAATCATCGCCGTGGAGCGCACGTCGAACTTCGCCTTGAATGAAGGCGCCACCGACTCGAACTCGTCGGCCGCGGCCCCATTGGGGATGAGGACCCCGTGCTCCAGGCCATGTGCCCGGGCGAACTGGACGTCCCGATAGCTGTTCGTGTGGAATACGAGCGAGTCGAACTTTCGCAAGATCTCGGGCATACGCTCGAAATATTCTCGATACGCGACCTCGTGGAGCCCCGAAAAACCACAGGGAGCGAACACCTTTCTCGCGGTGATCTGATCCAGAATCGAAAGGAGGGCGTCGCACGTCCATTGCTGTGCGGCGTAGACCAGGATGACGTCGTACCCCCCATCCCGCACGAACTCCTGGTAGCGCTCCAGTTCTCCACGCATGCCCCGGACCGCATTCCCCGTCACGTGGAATGGAACGATCCGAACGCCACGGTGGATTTCTTGGCTGCGTCCCGGAACGTACGAGGTGGCGACGGTTACCTCGTGCCCTCTCGCCGCGAGGCGCTCCGATACCTGCTGCACGACCGCCTGGGCCCCGCCGACGGACGGATAGTAGAACTCCACCGCGTGCAGAATCTTCATGCGGCCGCGAACCGGAGGAGGTAACCGCGCACGGCATGGAACGCGGGCTTGAGCCCGGCCGGCGCCCACTCATGGAGCGCCGACACCACTTCCACGTCGGCTCGGCCGAAAACGCGCCACGCGGCCAACCACCTGAGGTAGACCGCTCCGGCGACCACCACCAAGGCCACCTTTACCGGAACAGGAGCGTCGCGCTGCAGGGCCAGCCAGACCAGCCCTCCAAGCACCGCGTTGACGAGCACGATCGCGGCGATCGGCCAGCGCTCCACTCGGACCGGCGCGACCCGGGCGACGAAGAGAACGCTCACGCAGACGACCAGCAGCTGACTGATGCAACTCGCGATCGCCGCCCCCAAGGCGTGATGGCGAGGGATGATCGCCATATCGAGCCCCACGTTCATCACGGCTCCGAAGAGGGCGATCAGAAGCGTCGCGGCGAATTTCCTGTTGGAGAGAGAGATCTTGGTCGTGACCGGATTGAGAACGTTGGCCACGACCATCCCGAACACCAGAAAGGGAAAGGCCGCGGCCACCGTCGCGTAGGTCCTCCCGTACATCAAGTTGACGGCGGAGCCGATGAACAGCCAGCTCAGGAGAAAGAGGGGAAGAAACAGGAGGGCCAAGTACTTGACGCTGAAGGAAGCCAACCGGTCGGACCGATCCTCCTCCCCGCCCGCCAAGAGCTCGAACTGAGCGGCGAACAACGACTGCTGGAGGACCCCGATCGAGCTGCCCAAGAGGCCGGCCACGCCGAAGGCGAGACTGTAAAATCCGATCTCCCGCGCTGGGGAGTAGATCCCCAGGAAAAAGACCTCAGACCGGGTCCAAACGATGTACTGGAGGATCACGTGGCCATACCCGATGACGGCGTAGACCTTCATTTCCCGTGCGGGCCAAACGCTGTCGGACGGCCGGGTCGGCGAAGAGGCGCGGCGGAATGCGAACACGAGAGCCCCCGCCAGCGCGGAGTTGGCGAGAAGCGCGATCCAAACGAAGGTCAAGACGTCGAGCCGCGTCCATACCGCGGCGGCCACGAGCGCGAGATTCGCAGCCTGGGTCGCGACGGTCGCCACGGCGACGGGCTTTGTGGATTGAATGGATCGCAGGAAGGCGCCGATGCTCCGACTTACGATCAGCGGGAAGACGCTGACCAGCCCGATGATGACGATCGTCTGGAGTCGCGGAAATGTAAATGTGAGCGACCGGCTCCACCACGGATAGAGCATCGCCAGGGCGGCGATGACCACGCCGGCCATGACGATCTGCACGGCCACGGCCGTCCAAACGAGCCGCGCGGCCCATCCACTGCTCGCCGGGCGATGGAACCAACCGGGAACGTACCTCCGAATCAGCTGCTCGAAGCCGAGATCGGTGAAGGTGGCGACGACGGCGGTGAGCCAGATGACGTAGCTCAGCACGCCGAAGGCAGCGGAGCCGAGGTAGCGCGCGGTCAGAACGGACACGGCCACTCCGATGACCCCGCCCGCGGCGAACTGAACCAGGTTCCACCACGTGTTCGCCGCCACCGTCGCGACGTAGTTCCTCTCCACGGCGCTCATGGGAGCCCCTCGCGCCTGGCGATGAGCAGGTAGTAGGGCGAGTACCACCCGGATTCGCGCAGGTGCGGCGCGAGGCTCGCAGCGGCGATTCGGGCCCCACGGTCGATGACCCTCTGCCACAAGCCGAGCGGTCGATCCTCCCGCCACACTTCCAGCCTCCCGACGTGCCCCGAGTAGCAGAGACGGAATCCATCCTGCTGCACCAGCCGCTCGATCAGTGGCTTGCTCATGGCTCGGGTGTTATGGATCCGGAGATTCGGGCGGTCGACGAGCCAGTGGTAGGCATACTGGAGGCCCGTGAAATTGGGCACGCTCAGAACGAGGTAGCCCCCTGGACCCACGAGCCGCGTATGGCGGCGGATCATATCCGGCACGTCTCGAAAGTGCTCAATGAATCCGAAGCTCGCCACCACCTGGAATTTCCGATCGGTTGTGAACGACAAGAAATCCGCGGCGATCTTCTCCACCTCCGTCACCTTACCATCGCGAAAGACCGCGTCGAAATGCGACCAGTCGCGGGCGTAATCGAGGCCCGAGACGCGATATCCGAAGTTCTTGTGGAGGAAAAGAAGGAAACGACCTGGAATCGCTCCGATCTCGAGCGCCGACCACTCCGGCTGAACCGGCAGGTATCGGAGCAGAACTTCGGCGAACGGGTTGTCGTCAAGGGCTGATGGGTGCATCGCCCGAATTCGGCGCTCCCACTCGTCTCGAGTCGAGAGCTCGTCTCGATGCAGGCTCACGCTGGGCTGACGTGGAACAGGGACGCGAGCTGTATCCGTAGGAAGGTACGTTCCACCCCTAGCCCCTTGCGATCCTTCTCAGCCGATGCGCCACGGATTGACCCCCTTCGATGATCCTGCGCGATGAGTTCAGCCACATCGCCCTAGATCTATGGATGCCAAGAGCAGCGGGCGTCAGGAAGGGGTTGGCGAACTGAAAGAACGGATTCACGATCCCCAGATTGACCAGGTAGAGCCACTCCTTTCCAGGCATGGATAGGTGCCTGAGGAAGTACGCGTATGCCTGTCGGCTTGAGAGGACGGCAAGTGATGACTTGCGGATCACATCGCGGCGTACGAAAAAGGCGTTTCCCGTGTAGCAAACGAGGTCATACCCCTTGGCGTCCGCGATCTCAACAAACACCTGCAGCGGCTGTCCCACATTATTGCGGGCGACATCTCGATCAAGCCTTGTCTCGCTCTCGGGATCGTGGCCAGCATTGACTTCGGTACAGATTACCCTCGGGTAAACATCCAGTGTTTCGAATATTTCGTAGTCCAGGCCATCAATATCAATACTCAAGAAGTCCAGGTCCCTACTATGACACGCATCGAGAATGGAGGCCAAGCTGTTGGCCCCTGCATCCACCATCTTGTGCACGCATGTGACCAGTCGGTTCGTGGCGTAGCAGGAAACCAGATCTTTGAAACGATGGTCGTCGCCCTCAACCATGAGGGCAGACCAGCCAAGGAGGATGAGGTTGCGACAGTTGCTCAAATGGATTCCGTCCCAGGCGCCAAACTCACAGCAGATCCTTGTGGTTGTGCCGATGTTTTCAAAAATGGCGGCGACAATCCCGTCTTCGCCATTCTGGCTGTGACGATCCGATTTGTAGATGAGCAGGTCTTCCGATTGCATTCCCTGGAATCCAATCCGATCGAATGGTTGCGCTACGTGCCGTGGTCGTCGGCCAGCCGTTTGAGCCGGCGGGCCAACGGGATGAGTCCGAGGGGGCGTAGAACCCGCTGTAGCCCCCACCGGAGGTAGTCCCCATAAATCGAATACGCCATGAACCGCGCAGCATCCGCACGAGAATAGGATGCGCGAACGATTGCCCGGCGCTCCCGGATCCCCTCCAGGTATCCGCGCTCGCTGAATCCGCCCCGTCGCATCGTGGCGACCACGACCGGGACGAATCGCCGGCTGATCGCGGGAGATTGAAACGCTCGCACCACCCAGTCGTAGTCGGCGGCGACCCGATACTCGAGGCGAAATCCGCCAATCCGGTCGAAGACGCTCCTCCGGCAGAGGATCGTCTGGTGGTGGCACCGCATTCCGTAGAGGAGATCGCGTGAGGAGACGGCGCTGCCGATCACGTCGCGATCGTCGTGAGCCTCATCCAAGCGCTCGAGGCGTCCGTAGAGAAAATCCTCGCCGCCCGAGCGCGCGAACATCTGGCCGACGGCGTCCGGCGAGTGAAAGGAATCGTCGGCGTTGAGGAAGATCAGGTACCGCTCGGAGGAATCGATGAGCGCGATTCCCTTGTTCATCGCATCGTAGAGGCCCCGGTCGGGCTCGCTGATCCAGCGCACGCGATTCCCAAAGCGCTGGATGACGTCGAGCGTGCCGTCGGTCGAGCCGCCGTCGATGATCACGTGCTCCAGGGGCCGGTGGGTTTGCTTCTGGACGCTTTCGATGGTGCCCGCGATCGCGTCGGCGCCGTCTTTCACGACGGTGATCACGGACACGCCGGGAGCGGTGCTGGGGTCGACCATCCGTCCATCATCCGCCAGACAGCCCTCCACGATCAAGGCGTGCGACGTCGACCCAGGACTCCTGGCTCGATTGACACCCGCGCAGCCCTGGCCGACACTCGCGTTCCATGTCCGTCTCCCGATCCGCTCTCTGGAAGGATCGATCCCTCCGTTTCGCGATGGGATCGAGCGCCACCATCTCGGGCGCGCTGCTCGGAATCGTCCGGAACAAATGGATCGCGATCCACCTCCACACCGCTGGCCTCGGCGTGCTGGCGCAGACCAGCTCGGCGCAGATGTGGCTCGGCGCTCTGGGCGGAATGGGCCTGGGTCTACCCGTCGGCCGCGCGGTGGGCGCGGCGCAGGGATCGGGCGACGAGGCTTCGGCGCGGCGTACCGTTTGGACCGCGCTCTCGCTGGTGGGGCTGGGCACGACGGCCGTCGCAGCGGTGGGACTCATCTTCGCGTCGCCGATCAGCGTCGCGCTCCTCGGGACGCCCAGACACGCGCTCCTCGTTCGGATCGCCGCCGTGGGCGCGGCGGGGATCGCGCTCCAAGGGCTCCTGTACGGACTCTTCGTCGGCCGTTCCGATCTCAAGGCCAATGTGACGCTGGCGCTCTCGGGAGGGGTGGCTGCGCTTCTGGCGACGATCGTGCTCGTCCCCGCGTGGGGCCTCGCCGGCGCGGCGATCGGAGTCGCTGCCCTCGCGCCCGCAGGGATCCTCGGCGTCATCCTGTTCCACAGGCGGGCCTACGCGGACGCCTTCGTTCCCATGCCGCGGCCGCCCCTTGACTGGAGGCTCGCACGCTCGCTTGTCGCCGTGGGAGCGGCGGCGGTGGCACTTTCCCTGGTTGACCTCGGCGTGATGGTGACCGTCCGCTCGCACTACCTCGGCCGGCACGGCGTGGCTGCGAACGGCCTCTTGCAGGCGGCGCTCGCCCTCTCCCAACAGGTCGGGACGCTCTTCTACGCCTACCTCTCGAATTACGCGTTCGGCAAGGTGAGCGCGGCGAGCGGAGCCGTCGAGATCCGGGCGTACACGCGGCGCCACTGGAGCCCCCTCATCGTCCTCGCGGCGCTTGCGTTCGCAACGGCGATGATCGCGTCGACGCCGCTCCTCCACCTCCTTTACTCCAGCCGCTTCGACCCCGCTCGCCCACTGATGGCGTGGGCGCTATGGGGCGAATTCTGCAGGGTCGGCATGAACATCTGGGCCGTAGGCGCCCTCCCTCTGGCCGGCCCGAGGCTTTGGCTCCCGATCGCATTGGCCCCTTCGGCGGGACTCGCCGTGTGCTACGCGGCCCTCTCCACTTCGGCGCTCGGGCCGATGGCGCTCCCCTTCGCGTACGCAGGCTCCGGCTTCCTCACGCTCTGCTTCGGCGGAATCGCGATGAGCCGGGCGGGGGTGACGTTGACGGGGCGGGACGTCGCACTCGTTGGCGTTGCCGCGTTGGCGCTGGCGGCCCTAGCGAGGTGGGTCGCCGGCTGAGCGTATTCTCCGACTACGGCGGCCAGCCGCTGGAAAGCGCCTCTTGATGGGCGCTAGGAGCCGCCTCCCGGCCGCGTTCGCCGGTACAGCAGAAGATGCGCGAGCAGGATCTCGGTCGATTGCAGCCACCACCATACCGCACCTGGTAGGCCGTCTCGCCACCCGCCACGGATTACGAAGCGGCCGAGGAGGAATCGCAGCGTCCGCCAGAGCGCGCGTGACATCGAGGGGCGCACGCCCTCGGCTCGCATCTGCTCCGCACGGTCGGCTGCGTACGCGGCGAGCTTCCGCAGTCGCTCGGACAGCTCCGTTCCTGTGAAGTGATGGACGACTCCCGGTAGCCGGCCGATCGGGCCGTCCACAAGCATGTGAGAGTGGAGCGTGGATTCCCACCGCGTGCACTCACGGGTCCCCAGGCGAACGTGTTCGTCACGGTCGAGTCCACCGTGATCGAGTGGGAAGCCCAAGAAGTAGGTCCGAAACCGGACCGCATACGCGACCGGCTCTCCCTCTCTTGGATCTCTCGCCACGAGATCCCGCATGGCCTCGGCGAGAATCGGATCCAACACCTCATCGCTGTCGAGTGCGAGCACCCACGCGCTGGTCGCGTCCGCCCATCCCGCGTTCCGCTGGTCGCCGTCACTCCGGTAGAGGCGCTCGACGACCCGGGCCCCGGCACCAAGCGCGATCTCACGAGTCCGGTCGACGCTCCCCGAGTCCAGCACGATGATTTCGTCAGCGAAAGCGACGCTCGCGAGTGCGGCGGGGAGCGTCCTCTCGTTGTTCTGGGTGGGGATCACGACCGAGAGACGGCGCGTCATGATGGGCAAGGGCCCGAGTCAGCGGCCCGACACCTCTGTGCTTTCGTTCCCTCGGTCGTCTTCAACAATTTCGCGCCTCGGCGCCTGCTCGCGCTCAGGCCGCGCTCGCGTCACGGAAGACGCGCAGGAAGGTCAAGAAGAGAATCTTCATGTCGAACGCCATCGACCAATTCTCGATGTAGTAGAGATCGAATTCGATCCGGCGCTCAAGCGGCGTGTCGCCCCGGAGGCCATTCACTTGGGCCCATCCGGTGATTCCCGACTTCACATGGTGGCGGAGCATGTACCGTGGGATCGACGCCCGGAAGCGATCGACGAAGACCGGCTGCTCCGGGCGCGGACCGACCAGGCTCATGTGGCCGACCAGCACGTTCCAGAGCTGCGGGACCTCATCGATGGAGAGGCGGCGAAGGACGGCACCCGCCCGGGTCCGCCGTGGGTCCGACGGGCGGCTCCATTGGGGCCCCGCGGCCTCCGCGTCGGTCCGCATCGTTCGAAACTTGAGCATGCGAAACCTCCTCCCGTTCACGCCCACGCGCTCTTGCGAATAGAAAACCGGCCCGGGCGAATCGAGCTTCACCCAGATCCCGATCGCGAGGAGGACCGGGGACAGGAGCAGGAGTCCCAGCGCGGAGAAGACAAGGTCGAAGCCACGCTTCACGACCAAGTTCCATCCCTGTTCCGGGGTCTCGGTGACCAGCACCACCGGCGTGCCGTCGAAGTCCTCGACGCTGGCGTTCAATGTGAACGCGCGGGCGAGGTCGGGAACCAAGCGAACGGCGGCGGTGGAATCGCCGAGCCGCTCGAGTGCCTCGAGCTCTGCCTCGTATTCGGTCCGGGCCAGAGCGAGGTAGACCAGCTCCGCGCCGGTCCGCTCGACGAGCACCGGCAAGTCCGACACCGAGCCGATGACCGGCAACCCGGCCACCGTCTTCCCCGCCGCGGCTGGCGTGGCGCTCACGATTCCCGCCACCGCGAAACCGTAGTCCGATTGCGACGTCATCTTTCGCGCGATCCGCTCCGCGAGATCGCCGGTTCCCACAATGAGCACGTGGCGAAGATTCCGGCCCCGGCGGCGGACCGCACGGAGTGCGATCCGGATCCCGAGGTGTGCGACGCAGAGCGAGACGGCGGCGAAGATCGCGAAGAGGAGGAGAACCGAGCGCGCCAGCTCGCCCCGCACGAAATAGGAAGCGAGCGCCGCGAGCGCGGTCACGATGGCGATTCCCTGGACCAGCGTCCAGAGCTCCTGCGAGAGCCGGGCCGTGCGCGCGGAGCGGTAGAGGTGGAAGGACCGGAGGATCAAAAGGGCCAACGGCGTCACGACCGCGCCGAACAGGAGGTACCGTTCGAGCGGCGGGATCCCGAGCGGCGCCGGCAGATGGAACCAGCGGAATCGGACCCAGTAGGCCGCGACCCAGGAACCAAGGAGCAGGCACCCGTCGAGAAGGAAGATACCGGTCAGGAAGAGCTGGCGGTGGCGGGCGAACATGATGGCGCTACTCGGGCGTCACCGGAACGACTCCGGCGGGCCGAGTAGCTGACGCACGTGGTTCTGAACTTCGCCGACCTCGATCAGATTCACGCATGGATTCTCGGGGTGCACGCACACGGTCTGGCGGCAGGGACAGCAGTGCACGCGATGGTGGAGGACGACGCTCCGCGCCGACCACGGACGGAAGCGGCCCGGCTCCTGGGGTCCGAACAGCACAACCGACGGGGTCCCGCACGCCGCGGCCAAGTGCGCGGGGCCGCTGTCGTTGCCGATGAAGAGCCGGGCCTTCTCGAAGAGCGCCGCCAACTCGGCCCACGTGAGCGCACCGGCCAGCCAGAAGGCGCCACGCCCCTTCACCTTCGCTCGCACCGCAGCTTCCAGGTCCCGCTCGTCGGCCGAGCCGACAACCAAGACCTGCGCATGATAGTGCTCTTGAATCCAATCGGCAATGTCGGCGAAGCGCTCCGCCCTCCAGGCCCGCGGCTTCCACGATGCCCCTGGGTGGATGCAAACCCACGGCGCGGCCTTCTCCACGCCGACCGAGGCGAGCTTCTCGGCCAGCGAGTCGCGCGCGGTCTGCGCGACGGCGACCTCCGTTGTCGGCCGCGCGTGCGTGGCTCCTTTGAGAAGGGGACGCACGACCTCGAGATTGGTCTCGACCTCGTGAAGCGAGCCCCGCACCTGGCCCGCGCCGGCAATCCGCCGCGCGAACCACTGCCCTATCCGAACGCTCCCGCGATCGACCCGCCGGCTGGCCCCCGAGAGAAATGGAAGGAGCAGCGTCCACCAGTCGCCGCGCAGCTCGACGATGGTGGTGTAGTTTCCGCGGGCGACCTCGCGCACGGCCGAGAGGGCACCTCGCCTCCGTGGCCTTCCGTCGCCGACGGATTCCGACGCTCGGCCGCCGCGCCGGTAGCGACCCGAATCGTAGTGAATCAGCTGATTCACGGAACGATTCCCCTCGAGCACGGCGCTCGACCCGGACGCGACCAAGACGTCGATCGGTGCTTCCGGGAGGCCGTCGTGGAGGGCGCGAAGGGCCGGCGTGGCAAGGAGAACGTCGCCGACGTGGTCCAGCCTCACCACGAGAACGCGCTCGGGGCGCGCTCCGCGGAATCGCCCAAGGAGGTTGACCAGACGCGACACGAGCGCGGAGCAGAAGAGGAGGAAGTACTCGCTCACCGCTCCACCTGAGCGACGAGTTCATTCTGAAGCCGCGCCACCGCTGGCAGCGACCAGCGTTCTTCTGCCGCCGCTCTTCCCGCGAGCGCGAGTGCGTCCCGGCGGGCAGGATCGCGGAGCAACTCAACCGCGCGTTCGCCGAGGTCGGCCGCCGATTCGCCTTCCATGTAATGCGTCCCCGATATGAGCGCGAGCCCATCGCAGGCCTCCGGTGTGGCGACGACGGGGAGCCGCGCCCCGAGCGCCTCGATGATCTTGACCCGCGCCCCCGCTCCGATCCAGAGGGGTACGACGAGCATCGTCGCCCGCGCGAACTCCTCCGGCATCGAAGGGACATCGGCGGCGAGCTCGGCTCCTGCGCGCCGGGCCGCCTCGCGGAGCCCGGCGGGCGGAGCCTTCCCGGCCAGCCGCAGTCGGGCGTTGGGTGCCCCCGCCCGGACGCGCGGCCAGCCTTCAAGGAGGAACCGGATCGCCCCCGAGACGTTTGGCTCCCAAGCGAATGACGCCGCGAGAAGGAGGAGCGGCGGCGCATCCGGCCGGGGCGTAGGATAACGGCCGAGGTCGATCCCGACCGGGAGCGTCTCCACCCTCGCATTGGGGGCGAGCGCGCGAAGGAGCGTGGCCTCGTTGTCTTGAATGGCGAGGGTGAGCGCGGCCGAACGAACGAGCGACGCTTCGGCGCGCTTCAGGCGCCCGGCCTGGAAGCGGGCATACAGGCCCGCCGGGGTGGCGCCGCGTTCCCGAGCGAAGCGCGCCATCCAGAGGTGCTCCACGTTCTGCTGTCGAAGCACCATCGGCGTTCCCGGGATCGACTCGACGTAGGACGCCATGTGAAGGTTGTTGGCCAAGACGTACGCCGGCGTCAGCATCGCGGCCCGTTCGCGAAGCATCGCGGCGAATTCGGCGCTCCGGTAGCGCGAGAGTGTGTACGGCCACCGGCCGAACAGCCCTGCCGCCGCGGCGACGGGCCTCGGGGGCGGATGGTGGGCCACGCGGCCCACGGTAACGCCGAGTTCGGACAGCGGCGCCGGGATGGGATCGCGTTCCGTACCCGGCGGCACGAAGGTGAGCAGCGTCACGTCATACGCCTGGGCGGCGGCCCAAACGGTCTGCCACGCCGCGATCCGGCCGCCGTCGTCGAGTGGCCAGGGAAGGCGAGGCGTCAGGACGATCGCCGCGCGCCGGGCCATGCCCTCCCCCAGCCGCTCGCGGCGAATGCGATTCCCACCAGCGTGAAGAGAAGATCGAGCAGCTCCTCATCTCCGAAATTCCATTCGAAGAGTCCGGCTGTCAGAAACCCCGCGAGAGCCGCCACCGCGGCGAGGCGAAGTGCGAGGCCGACGTCGTCGGCCCCAGCGCGGAGGTCGTGACGGAGCCCTCGCCCTGCCGTCCGGAAGAGACCGACCACCAGCCACGCGAACGCAGCGAGGCCCACGACCCCCATCGTCGCGCCGACTTGAACGTAGATGCTGTGGAGGTGGCCGTGCTGTTCGTGGGACTCTGGCGAATGGTACTTCTCGATCCAGGGGTGAAGGTCTTGAAGCCCGACGCCCGTGATCGGATGGTCGCGGAAGATCCGCCATCCGGCCGTCCAGAGCCTGACGCGCTCGACGTTCCAGTGGCTCCCCGGATCGAACGCGCTCAGCGCCCGCTCGCGGTACCCTCCGGGCAGAACGAGCACGAGGGCGACGAGCAAGGCAGCGAGCGCCCCGAGCCAGCGCGCCCGTGTGAACGCGAGGATCACGCCGAAAGCGACCATCGTCCCGATCCAAGCACTCCGCGTGTAGCTTCCCAGAAGGGCGGGCGCGAGGAGCGTCAGGAGCGCGATCGCCGCGATCTTCCATCGACGGTCCCGGGAGCGGAAGAGGAGACCCGCCGCGACCGAAGCCAGGAGCATCGCCTGGCCTCCGTAGGTCAGCGGATGACCGACCGCCCCGCGCACGCGAACCGGGAACGCGCCGCCCTGGATGACGAACTTGGTCAGCGCATAGATGGTCGCGATCGCCGCCGAGACGAGGAGCGCCACTACCGCGCGTCGGGCCAGCTTTGGGTCCCGGCCGTGATAGGCGGCGACCGGAACGATCCCGAGGAGCAGTCCCTTCGTGATGCGGCCCGCGCTGCCCGCCGGGTCCTGGGACGCGACCGCCGCGATCGTGAGCGCCGCCAGCCATCCCAGCGCGGGCCAGTCGACCGGCGTGGAGACCCAACGAACTCCGCCGGGCCGCCACCAGGCCCCCAACGTGAGCGCCCCGCACACGACGACCCCGATCGACATCGGCGCGATGGACCAGGGAAGCGCGGCGGCGAGAAGCAGAAAGGAGAGCGCGGCAGCGCGCTCGATCGCGGTGGACATGGCGGCCGATCGTGCGCCATGCGTGGGGCCCGGTCAAGACCTGGGGGCTCCTTGACTTCACCCCTGCTCTGCGGGAAACTCGTTCGATTCCCACGTCCACGAGAGGGACCCATGAAGTTCGCGATATCCCCCGATACCCGAATCGTCGTCACCGGCGGCGCCGGCTTCCTGGGCCGCCACGTCATGGACGAGCTGCGCTCGCGCGGATACCGAAATGGCGGCACGTTTCGATCGAACGAATACGACCTCACCCACGAATCGCAGGTGGAGCGGATGATCGCGGAGTTGAAGCCGGAGATGATCATCCACCTCGCGGCGACCGTCGGTGGGATTGGGGCCAACCGTCGCTACCCCGGCACCTATTTCTTCCAGAATCTGATGATGGGCTCGCTCCTGATGGAGCACGCCCGCCGCGCCGGCGTGAAACGCTTCCTGAGCGTCGGCACGATCTGCTCCTATCCCAAGCACACACCGGTCCCGTTTCACGAGGAGAGCCTCTGGAACGGATATCCGGAGGAGACGAACGCCCCCTACGGGCTCGCGAAGAAGATGCTCCTGGTCCAGTCTCAAGCGTACCGTCAGGAATTCGGTTTCGACGCGCCGAACGTGCTCCTCGTGAACCTGTACGGACCGCATGACAACTTCAATCCCGAATCCTCCCACGTCATCCCCGCGCTAATACGAAAGTGCGTCGAAGCGGTGGAGTCGCGCGCGATGCAGATCGAGGTCTGGGGAACGGGAAAAGCGACGCGGGAGTTTCTCTACGTTGAGGACGCCGCGAGTGGCATTGTCGCCGCCGCGGAGCGGCTGGAAGGAAGCGATCCTGTGAATATCGGGGCCGGCTTCGAGATCTCGATTCGCGAGCTGGCCGAAAAGATCGCGGCGCTCTCAGGGTTCAAGGGACGCCTGGCGTGGGACCCCAGCATGCCGGACGGTCAGCCCCGACGAAGTCTCGACACGTCGCGCGCCGAGGAGCTTCTCGGCTGGCGCGCCACCACCACGTTCGACGAAGGCCTCCGGCGGACCATCGAGTGGTTCCGGGCCGAGGCTCGAGTTCCGGAGGGTACGGGACCATCGCGCCGTTGAGCCCACCGTCCTGGCGGCGGGCATGAGCGAGCAAGCACCGCGCTTCTCCGTCATCGTCCCCACTCGCGGCAACGCCGCCAAACTCCTCCCGCTCCTCGAATCCCTCGCCAGCCAAACCCTGCCGCGCGATCGCATCGAGATCCTGGTCTCGTTCGACGGCGCCTCGCCGGGCCCGGAGCTTCGCGGCAGTCTCTCGGCGATGGGGGCGCGCGCGATCGTCTCTACCGAGCGGCGCGGGCCCGGGGCCGCGCGAAACCGCGCCGCGCGCGAGGCCGGAGGGGATTTCCTGGCATTCACCGAAGACGACTGCGTGGCCGGCGTGCGATTGGCTCGAGTCCGCGGACGCCCACCTCCGGCGCGACCCGTCGATCGACGTGTTGGAAGGCGCGACCGTTCGCCCCGACGGCCGTCCGACGCGGCGGCCCGACCTCGAGCATCTTCACTACCTTCCGACAAATCTCTTCGTGCGGCGCTCGCTCTTCGAGAGCGTGGGCGGATATTGCGAGGACTTCTTCGACCCGAAGCGTGGGATCTACTTCCGTGAAGACTCCGATTTCGGATTTTCGCTCGAGGAGAGGGGCGCGCGGACGGCGAGGGAATCCTCGGCTGCGGTCACCCACCCACTCGAGCATTCGGGCTACCTGGATCCCCTTCGTTGGGCCGGGCGCTACGAGATGGACGCGCTCCTCATCGCACGCCACCCGGACCGTTTCCGGGAGCGAATCGAAATCCTACGGGTCGGGCCGTTCGCTCTCCGCCGGCTCTTCGTGCGCGCCTGTTTCGCCTACGTGATCGCTCTAGGGGCGGTGCTGCTTGCGCTGCTCGTCCAGGATCAGGGACTCGCGACCGCGTTCACCCTCGTCGCCGTCGCCGCGTTTCTACCGATATGGGCCAAATGGGGATTCAACCTGCTCCGGCTCCCCATTTGTCTCGTCGTCCCCTTCGCGCTAACGACGGCCCTCGTGCGCGGGTTTCTCCGACGCCCACCCGCGCGATCATGATAGCAATCCGTGCGCGGAAGGGCGGAAACCGAAGCACAGTGCTCTCGAGCATCGCGCCACAACGGACCTAGGTGATCCGGCTCTCGACGTCCGGCGCCCGGGACCGCGCCCCCAGCGCCGCGAGAGCTCCAAGCCCGAGCCAGAAGGGCACCGTCACTTTGTCGTACCCGAGATAGGAATTGAACACGCCGTGCAGCGCGTAGGTCGCAAGGCCCGACAGGACCGCGAGCGAGAGAAGCCTCGCGCCCGGGTCGGGGGACGACCGAAAGGTACGCACCCCGGTGCGCGCGGCCGCCCACAGGAACCATAGGGACGCGCCTAGCCCGAGGACGCCCGTCTCCGAGAGCATGCGCAGAGGTTCGCTGTGCGCCCCCATGTATTGGTAGGCCGACTCCGTGACGATCAACTTCCGTCGATACTTCGGATAGGCCGGCGCGTATGCGCCGTACCCCACTCCGATCCAAGGGTGATCCTTCGTCATTTCCCAGGCCGCCATCCAACGATTCACTCGTTCGAGGTTGGAGACGTTCTCGACCTCCACGACCGACTCGGCGTGCCGGGACAGGTGGCGCCCGGCGCCCACCGCCAGGACGACCGCGAGAATCACGCCCGCCAACAGTGCGGGCAAACCCAGACTGCGCCACGCGGTTCGACCGCGCGCCCAGACAACGGCCATCACGGGGATGGCCAGGAGCGAGACCCACCCGGCCCGGGTGAACGACAGCGTGACGCCGAGCCCGATGAGAAGTGAGGCCATGGCATATCCGACTCGCGCCCAGCCGCGCCGGTCGATCGCCAGGAGGAGCGCCAAGGGGAGAACCATTGTGAGGTAGGCCGCGTACGTGCCGTGCTCCGGGAAGAACGGGCGCGCGATTCCATAGGCCAATCGCGCAGTTACGCCCAGCGAGAAGGCGCGGATGGTCCCATAGAGTCCCCAAAGCGCCCCCGTGGCGACGACCAAGCGGATCCAACGCTCCCGGCGCGCCGGATGGCACGGAGCGGACAGGAAGAAGATGTACCCGAACGCGGCGTACGCGGCCGCGACGAGCCAGGCCTTCATCCCCACCGCGATATACGCGCTCAACACGACCGAGATCAGCGCGACGCCCGCGAGAACTGCGAGCGGCGCGTTCATCGAGGACCGTGGCACGCGGAATTCGCCGATCATGATCGATCGCAGCGCCCAGGCCACGATCGCGATCGCGATCATCGGCTCGGTCGGGAGGTTGATCGCGCTCCCGCCTGGGAGGGTTACTTCGATGGAAAAAGGAAATGCGATCCAGACCAGAGCCCACGCGACATTCGGAGAGCGGAACGCGGCAAGGAAATAAGCGACGGACGCCGCCAAGGCCGCCGCGGCGAGGAATCGCCCGGTCGCGGCGCCGAGCGCCAGAAGGCCCAGTTCCGCCGCTACGATCGCGGCGATCAACGAACCGGGATCGCGCGCCGCCGCTCTGTCAGAAGCGCGTAGGCAAGGCTCCCGGCCAGGCCGACCACGAATCCCGCGAGCACGATCAGCGCCCGCTTCGGCTTCGATTTATAGAGCGGCACCTTAGCGACGTCCAGAACCTGCACGGTCGGTGTGTCGCGCGTCTCGCGGATTCGGGCTTCCTCGAGCTGCGCGGTGAGAAGCTCAAAGACCTGCTCCTGTACCTTGACGTCGCGCCAGAGGCGCATGATCTCGACACCCGCGCGCGGGAGTCCGCCCACCTGCCGCTCGATCGCTGCCAGCTCCTGACGGACTCGACGGACCTCTTCGCTGTCTTCGGCGAGAGACTCCCGAAGTACTTGGAGCTTCACTTCCAGCGCGATCTTCTGCGCCATGAGCCGGGCGCCCACGTCGGAGTCGCCGCCCGCCGTCGGAGAGATCGCTGGAAGGTTCTTGCTCTGCTGGTACTCCCTGAGTTGGTCCTCGGCGGCGGCGAGATCCTGTTTCGCCAGGTCAAGCCGGTCCTCAATGAACGCTCGGGTCCGTTTCGCGCTCGAGGTGCGCGCCTGGAGATTGAATTGATCCAATTCCTCAACGAAGGCGTTCGCCATCGCGGCCGCGGTCTTGGGGTCCCGGTCCTCCGCCACGATCGCGATGGTCCCCTCGTCCCCCACACGAAACTTGACGTGCCCTTCCAACTCCTTCGCCGCCTTCTCTTCGTCGCGCGCCTTGTAGCGATGGATCAGGTCGAATCGCTCCACAATCCGGTCCGCGACGGACCGGCTTTTCAGCACGGCCACGAACACGTCCGACATGGTTGGTGCCCCCGGCATGCGGATGGCGCCCAATCCACGAGGCATGAGCTGTGAGAGCATCGACCCGCTGTCTTCCTCCGTCGGCGGCAAGAGCACGGCCCGTGCTTCGTACCACTTGGGAAGAAGAAGGCTCACCCCCAGGGCGACCAGTGTTGTGATCGCGATGTTGAGAATCAGAAACCGCGCCCGGGTCCGCGCGACGTGGAGAAGATCGCCTGCCGCCAGACCACTCATGCCGCTCCCCCCTCGCTGGGCCCCATCACGGTTGGTTCACCGCTTCGACGGCGAGCACGATGGCGGCCGCGGCCGCGGTTACGCCGATGATGTCGCGGATCGTGCCCCAGGGATTGCGCTCGGGCTTGGCCGGCACCCAGACGATGTCGCCGGGCATTATGGCCTTGGTCTCGTCCACACCGACCTGCCGCCCCGTCGCGGCGAGCGTGATCCGGACACGGCTCTTGTAGGCGCGAGACGTATAGTCCCCGGCCGCTTTGATGTAATCGTCGGCCTTGCGGTCCGCCTCGTAGGGTATGTGACCCGGAGAGCGTACCTCCCCCTGCACCGAGACGACCGAAACCCGGAGCGGCACAACAATCCGATCGCGGCGGCGGAGCAGGACGTCTCCACTCGAGTCACCCGATTCAAGGAGCGCCCCCACGGGCGCAGAAAGCGCCTCCCGCTCCCTCGTCTTCATGATCACGTACGACCGATCCGCCTGACTCAATAGTTGATCCCGCTCGCGCGCGAGCCGGAGGAACGCGGTATCGGGATACGCTTCCTCCAATTCGCGCTCCACCCGCACGGCGGCCCGGTCGGCAAGATCGGTGTATCCCCCCGCGCGCTCGAGCACCGAGCGGATCCGATCCCTCCCCTCCTCGATCGGATAGGGTCCTGGCCTCGCGACTTCTCCCTCGACCCAGACGTACGGAACTTCGCGCCAATGAGACCGCGTGGGAAGAAAGAGACGGTCTCCCTCGGCAAGGCGCAGATCGTCCGGACCACCGGGAGCGGCGATGGCCGCCGAGAGCTGTACAGAAACCTCTTCGCGCGCGCCATCGGATCGAAATCGCACGAGGGCGGCCTCGTCCAGGGCCGCCTCCGGCAGAAGGCCGCCGCCCAACGCCACAAGCGTGGTCAACCGGTCCCCTTCCAAGAAATCAAAGCGCCCGGCGTGCGCCACCGCCCCCGCAATCTCCACGCTCCGGCCAGTGGCCGGCACGTAGATGACGTCGGTCTCGAAGACGAGCGGGTTTGCAGTCAAGTCTCCGGCACGCACGTAGCTCACGAGGTCGACGCGGAGCGTGTCCGAGCCGCGGCGCACCTCGATACCCCGCTGGGCTCCGGTCGGGGTCACGCCGCCGGCTGCCTCGATCGCCTCCGATGCGCGGACCGGTGCTTGAAGCGTGACGACGCCGGGGCGATTCACATCTCCGAGGACTGGCAGGCGAAAGCGCCGTGGGCGATGAAGTGCGATCACGAATCCCTTGCCGCGAACATAGGGGCGTAGGGCCTCGCGCACGCGCGACTCCGCCTCACGCAGGGAGAGCCCGGCGACCGCCACCGATCCCGCGTCGGGGAGCAGGAGTTCGCCCGAGGGGGCGACGCGGAGAATCCTCGGGTCGAGGAGATCCGAGTACCGGAGCGCGAACTCGTCCCCGGGCCCCACCCTGTAGGTGTCGGGGTCGACGCGCCCTTCAATCGGGGCATCGTTCGTGATAGCGGCCGCGCTGGCGCCCGATCGCTCCTCCGCGCTCTGATAAAGCGGCGTGTCCCCGACGACCTGGGCGGCAGGGGCCGCCCAGGCAGTGGAGGAGGCGATCCCGAATGCGGCGAACCCCATGAGGGCGAGCCAGATCGGGGCCATGGAAGGGAGTGGAATCTTCGTTCGGGTCAAGCCAATGATGATGCCACGCGGCGGGCGGCTGGAAAAGGTCATCCTTGCGGCGCGCCGCCGGACCGCCCCCGGCCCAGGAACCGAAATACCATGTCCCGCAGCGCGATCCATTCGCGCGGCTTGACCACCAAAACGGCCCACGCGATGGCGGCCGCGGCGCCGATGGCCACTCCCATCAAATCTTTGGGGCGGAAGAGCGCGAGGCCGGCCAGGAGCGCGAACGAAGCCCCGAGCAGGAGGGCGTTCTCCTTCCCGAGGCGAAACCCCAGCGCCCGTCGGGCCAGCGCGTAGTGGAGCACCGCGTGGCTCAAATGCGCCGCGACATAGGCGTAGACCACGCTTCGGATCCCGATCCGGTCGACGAGCAGCATGAAGACGGCGAGGAGCACCACCCCGTAAACGATATCGAAGAGCACCCAAGGGCGAAGCCGCTCGCGAGGCACGAGCCAGATTCCAAACATCCAAGCCGCCGCCCGCAGGTAGTCGCCCAGAAACTGGAAGGGGAGCAGGTCGAGCGCGGGGAGAAACCTCGCCGAATAGAAGAACGGGACCCAGATCGGAGCGCCCACGAGGAGAGTCGCGGAGACGCCCGTCACGAGGAGAAACGCGAGGCGGATCGCTCCCGTCATGGGACCGACGGCGTCCGCATCCTTGGGCTTGGCCGCGATCTCGGGCCAGACGGTGGCCGTGATCGAGTTCAGGATCAACGGCATCGTGAGGCCGGAGACGCCGATGCAAACCTGGTAGATCCCGTTCTGAGAAAGGCCCAGCTTCCCCACCAGCATGCTTCGAAGAATTAGGAGCGTCAGGGTCGAGGAAAGCCCGACCAGGAGCGCGCTCCCACCAAAACGCGCGATGGGGCGGAGCAGGGAGCGGTCGACGCGCGGCTCGGCGGGCGGCGCCTCCGGCGGGCGTGGCGGCGTGAGCGGCTTGAGAAAGCGCCCGCTCAGCCACGCATAGGTCGCGGCGACGATCACCAGCTGCGCGACCGCGCCCCTCACGCCGAAGAACTTCGCCATCGGGATGATCGTCGCGATCCCGACGGCGGCGATGACGGCGTTCAGGGTCGCCATCGCCCTCACGGCGCCGTGCCCTTGGAGCATCGTGATTCGAAGCGACGCCACCGCGGAGAGCGGAATCGCCGCGGCCCCGAAGAGAATGGCCCAGAAGAAGCCGGAATCGCGGTAGATCCCGCGCGCGATCCAAGGGGAGAGAACCGCCACGAGGACCGCGAGACCGAGGCCAACGCTCCAAGCCAGCGTCGTGGCGGTGCGGGTAACGCGGCGCACCCGGGCCGTGTCCCCGCGGCCGCGCGCCTCCGCGATCAGGGTCACCACGCCGTTTCCCGCCCCGAGCGTCGCGAGCGGCACGAGGACCGCGCTCAGGCTGGCGAGCTGGGCGAGGACACCGGTCCCCTCGGGGCCGAGCCACGCGGCGAGAATCTTCGCGCGGAGGATCGCGGCGACGATCGTCGCCGCCGATCCCAGGCCGAGGATCGCGGTCGATCGAACGAGCCGGCGCACGGGGAGGAACCGAGGGCCTAGCGGGCCCCGTACATCCGCTCGTAGTAGTGTCGGAATTCGCCGGAGCGGATCGCTTCCCACCACGGTCGGTGGGAGACATACCAGTCGATCGTCTCGGCGATCCCTCGGCGGAAGTCCACCGTGGGACGAAAGCCGGTCATTCGCTCGAGCTTGGAGGCGTCGATGGCGTATCGGCGGTCGTGTCCGGGACGGTCGGTGACGTTGGCGACGAGGTTCTTGGGCTTCTTGAGCCGCTCCAAGATGAGATCGGTGATGTCGAGCACCGACCGCTCGTTTCCGCCCGCGATGTTGAAGGTCTGCCCTTCGACGTCGGGCGCCTCCAAGATCGAGACGAGCGCGCGGCAGTGGTCCTCGACGTGGATCCAGTCCCGCGTGTTTCGGCCGTTCCCGTAGACGGGCAGCGGCTTGTCCTCGAGCGCGTTCGTCACGAAGAGCGGGATCAGCTTCTCGGGATACTGGTAGGGCCCGTAGTTGTTGCTGCAGCGCGTGACCACGGTCGGCAGGCCGTGGGTGGCGTAGTAGGAGTAGGCGAGCCGATCGCCGCCGATCTTGGACGCCGCGTACGGATTTCGCGGCGAGAAGCGGCGCCTCCTCGTTGGCCGCGCCGGTCGAGAATCTCGCCGTAGACCTCGTCGGTCGAGATCTGGAGGAAGCGGAGCACCTTGGACCGGCGCGCCTCCTCGAGCAGCACCCAGACGCCGAAGGTGTCGGTCAGCACGAAGTCCTTCGCGCTGTCGATCGAGCGGTCGACGTGGGTCTCGGCCGCGAAGTTGAGCACCACGTCGCAGCCGGCCATCGCCTCGGCCACCGCGGCGGGGTCGCAGATGTCGCCGTGGAGGAACCGGTAGCCGGGGTCGTCCTTCACGGAGTCGAGGTTCGCGAGGTTGCCGGCGTAGGTCAGCTTGTCGAGGACCGTGACGCTGCTCGCCGGGATGCGCGGCCGAGCAAGTGCTGGACGAAGTTGGAGCCGATGAAGCCCGCGCCGCCCGTGACCAGGACCCGCGCGCGGGAGAGGTCGATTCCCTTAGCCATCCTTGCGGGTCCAGTCGTAGGGGATGTCGTTCTGGTGCGGGTCGGCCCGGTACTCGTCCGGCTTCTCGTAGTTGTAGGGCTCGGTCGGGGTGTTCACGAGCATCGCCGGCTCGGTGCCGATTCCCTTCATGCCGTGCCAGACGCCCGGGCGGGATCGTGACCAGCGTGGGATTTCGCTCGCCCAGGAAGAACTCGTTCATCTCGCCCTTGGTCGGCGAGTCGTCGCGGCCGTCGTAGAGCACCACCTTCATCATCCCCTTCACGATGACGAAGTGATCGGTCTGAAGCTTGTGGTAGTGCCAGCCCTTCACGACGCCCGGATAGGCGACCGACACGTAGGTCTGGCCGAACTTCTGAAAGAAGGGATCGTCGCAGCGCATCATCTCCATGAGATAGCCGCGCTCGTCGGCGATCACCTTGAGCGGCTTGACGACGACTCCGTGAATCAGTTTCATATCGGTCTCCCCACGCAGGTGTATTCAAAGCCCAGCCGGCGCACCTGGGCCGGCTCGTAGACGTTCCGCAAATCGACGACCGCCCGGCGCTTCATGACCCGCCGCACGCGGGCGAAGTCGAGCCGCCGGAACTCGTTCCACTCGGTGACCACGACCAGCGCGTGCGCGCCCTTGGCCGCGTCGTAGGCGCTCTGGGCGAACGTCACCCCTCGCGGCACCCCGGGCGCTCCTTCGCGGACGACCGGATCGAACACCCGAACCCGGACGCCGCGGCGCAGGAGCGCGCGGATGATGTCGAGCGACGGCGCCTCGCGCACGTCGTCGGTGTCGGGCTTGTAGGAGAGGCCCAGCAGGCCGACCGTGTGGGGGCCGCGGCCGTGGAGCGCGTCCAGCACCTTCCGGATCGCGATCCGTCGCTGCGCGTCGTTGGTCTCGATCGCCGCCGTCGTGATTCGCATCGCCACGCCCGCGCGCCGCGCGAAATCGCGGAGCGCGCGCGTGTCCTTGGGGAGGCAGGACCCGCCGAACCCGGGCCCCGGGTGGAGAAACTTGGGTCCGATCCTTCGATCGAGCCCGATCCCCTTCGCGACGTCGTGCACGTCGGCGCCGACCGCCTCCGCGAGGTTCGCCATCTCGTTGATGAACGAGATCTTCGTCGCGAGGAACGCAGTTCGCGGCGTACTTGATCAGCTCGGCCGAACGGACGCTGGTCACCACCATCGGAGTCTCGATCAGATAGAGCGGCGAGTAGATCTCGCGCAGGACGTCGCGCGCCCGGACCGAGTCGGCCCCGATGATCACGCGGTCGGGCCGCATGAAGTTCTCGACGGCCGTCCCCTCGCGCAGGAATTCGGGGTTGGAGGCCACGTCCCACCGGACGGCCCGCCGCGCGTGGCGGCGGATGATCTCGCGCACGCGGTCCGCCGTTCCCACCGGGACCGTGCTCTTCTGGACGATCAGCCGGTAGCTCGGTAGCGACGTGGCGATCGTCTTGGCGGCGCCCAAGACGTAGCGGAGATCGGCTCGGCCGCTCTTGGTGTTGGGTGTCCCCACGCAGATGAAGATCGCCTCGGCCCAGCGCGTCGCCTCTTCCAGCGAGAGGCCAAAACGCAGCCGCCGCTCCCGCACGTTGCGCGCGACCAGGTCGGTTAGCCCGGGCTCGTAGAACGGAATCTCGCCGCGCCCCAGGGTCTCGATCTTGGCGCGGTCGACGTCGACGCAAAGCACTTCGTTCCCGAAATCCGCGAAGCCTGCGCCGGTGACCAGGCCCACGTAGCCGGTTCCCACGACCGCGATCCGCACGATATCCCCCTAGCGCCCGGTCTCGCGCCGCACGCGGTCGCGGGCGTCGCGGTATAGATCGGCAAGCGTCTGCTCCGGCGTGTAGGCGGGCGTCCACCCTGTCTGGGCTTCCAGCTTCGCCGGGTCGCCGACGAGGTGGTCCACGTCCCGCGCCCGCACGCGGGCCGGATCGGTCACCACGCTGGCGCGCACCCCCGAGATCGCGAGCAGTCTGTCGAGAAGCGCTCGAAGCACGTGGCCCCGACCCGTGCCGACATTATAGGCCTCTCCCGCTCCGCCCCGTTCCAGCAGCAGACGGTACGCCCGAACCACGTCCCGGACGTCGCCATACTCCCGGACGGTATCGAGGTTCCCCACCCGGATCTCGGGAGGCGCCGAGCCCCGCATCGATTCGCGCGAGCTGGTCGGCAAATCCGGCGAGGGCGAACTGGGGGCGCTGCCCCGGCCCCGTGTGGGTGAACGTCCGCGTGCGGACGATCCGAAGGCCGTAGGTCGCGGCGTAGACCTCGGCGAGGGAGTCCTGTGCCGCCTTGCTCACCGCGTACGGATTCCGAGGGCGGATCGGAGAGTCCTCCCGGATTCGCTCGCCCGGGGGGCCCGAACCATAGATGTCCGCGGAACCCACGATGAGCACCACCGCGCTCGGGCACGCCGTGCGAGCCGCTTCCAGGAGATTGAGCGCGCCGAGCGCGTTCACCCGGTAGGTCGCGGCGGGATCCTGAAGCGACACGGCGCCGGATGCCTGCGCCGCGAGGTGGACCATCGCCTCCGGCTTCTCCTCTCGTACCCACGCCATCACCGCGGCGAAATCGACGATGTCGAGCGGACGGTACTCGGCGAGCCCGCGTCGGAGCAGCTCGGGCTCCGGGATCCGGTCGAGAGGGGCATGGTCCGCACCGTAGATCTCCCAGCCACCCGTGGCGACGAGATGGCCGAGCAAATGCCGTCCCACAAAGCCGGCGACGCCCGTGACGAGAATCCGCAACGCTTACCGCGCCCGCCAGTAGTCGAGCAAGTCGCGGAGCGTCTGCTCGAAGGGGATCGTCGGCTCCCAGCCGGTGGCCTTCTTGAACTTGGACGCGTCGCCCAGGAGGACCGGCACGTCGCTCGGCCGCATGCGCGCCTCGTCCTGCTCGATCTTGACCTTCACCTTCGTCATGCTGAGGAGCATGTCGAGCATCTTGCGGATGGTCCAGTCCTTCCCGGAGCAGATGTTGTAGACCTCGCCCGGCTCGCCCTTCTCCAGCGAAAGCCAGTAGGCGCGCACCACGTCCCGCACGTCGCTGAAATCGCGTCGTGCGTCCAGGTTCCCGACCCGGATCACCGGCGGCTTCGTCCCTCTCTCGATGTCCGCGATCTGCTTGGCGAAGTCGGAGCAGACGAACACCGGTCCGCGGCGCGGGCCTTCGTGGTTGAAGCCGCGCGTGCGGACGATCGGAATCTTGTAGCTCATCCAGTACTGATAGCCGAGCATGTCCTGCCCCACCTTGCTCACCGCGTACGGCGAGAGCGGACGCATCGGGTTCGTCTCGCGGATCGGCAGCTCGGACTCGAAGACCATGCCGTACTGCTCGCTGGAGCACGCGAGCTGGATGCGCGGCATGATGTGAAGCTTCTTCACCGCCTCGAAGATGTTGAGCTGCCCGATGACGTTGGTGACGAGCGACTCGGTCGGGGCCGTCCAGGAGGTGGGCACGAAGCTCTGGGCCGCGAGATGGAAGATCCGCTCCGGCCTCAGCTGCTCCATCACGTCGCGCACGGACGAGGAGTCGCGGAGGTCGCATTCGACGAGGCGGACTCGGTCGCGAAAGTGCTCGATGTTCTCGGTCCGGCTCCTCCAGCGCAGGATGCCCATCACCTCGACACCCGGAAGCGTCAGGAGGTAGTCGACCAGGTGGCTGCCGGCGAAACCGGTGATCCCGGTCACCAAGACCTTCATCGATCGTTCCTTTCGGTGGAGAGCGGCTGGTTCAGGGCGGCCTCGTACGAGGCGAGCACCGCCTTGGGATCGGCCGCCGATAGGATCGGGCGGCCCACGACGACGAAGTCGGCCCCGCGCGCGAAGGCTTCCGGGAGCGAGAGCGTGCGCTTCTGATCGTGCGCCGCGTCGGCGGGCCCGCGCACACCCGGGGTGACGATCAAAAAGGGCGCCGAGTGCCGACGGCGCAGCGCCTGAAGCTCGCGCGGCGATGCGACCACCCCATCGATTCCGGAGCGTTCGCAGAGCTGCGCCAGCTCCAAGACCTTTTCCTCCAGGCCGGTCTTGGGATTCCAAAGCGACGGGATTTCCGTCCCGTCGAGGCTCGTCAGCATGGTGACACCCAGCAGCCGCGGAGGGCTCGCGAGGGAGCGCGCCGCCTGGGCAGCCGCGGAAAGCATCTCGGGCCCTCCCGAGGCGTGGATCGTGAGGAGTGAAACCGGCAGCCCGTCCAGCGCTCGAATCGCGCGCTCCACCGTTGCCGGGATGTCATGGAGCTTGAGATCCAGAAAGATCCGCTTCCCGCGCTTGGCCAGCGTCGCGACCGCATCGCGGCCCGCGGCCGTGAACAGCTCCAACCCGATCTTGTACCACAGGACTGACTCGCCGAGCCGATCGATGTGATCCAGCGCCGTCTTGAGATCGGGCACGTCGAGCGCCACGATCAGCCGTTCGCGGACCCGCACTCCTTCTCTTGGATCGGTGACGGGGGACATCATGAGGCTCGGCCTCCTTTCGTGCTCCGCACGCCGCGGCCGGCGCGGACGACGCCGCGCCCTTCCGGAACTTCCAGGGACCCGATTAGATCGTCGATGGAGGAGGCTCCCGGCGTCCGACCGACGGCGGCGCCGATCTCCTCGACGCACGCCTCGGCCAGGCCGGGGTCGGCGAAGAGAGCCGTTCCCACCTGTATGGCGGTGGCGCCGAGGAGCAGGAACTCGACCGCGTCCGACGGGCGGCTAATGCCGCCCATTCCCACGACCGGGATGTCGACCGCCTGCACCACCTCCCATGTTTTCGCGAGAGCGAGCGGCTTGATCGCGGGCCCGGAGAGCCCGCCCATGACCGTTCCCAGAATCGGCTTCCGCGTCCGCGCGTCGACCGCCATGCCGATGAACGTGTTCACAAGGGAGATCGCGTCGGCGCCGCATTCCTCGCAAGCCTCCGCGATTTCGGCGATGCGGGTCACGTTCGGCGTCAGCTTGGCGATCAGGGGGAGGCGCGTCAGCGGCCGGATGGCGCTCATCACTTCGCGGGCCATGCCCGCGTCCGTCGAGTAGCGGAGACCATGGGGCCCCACGTTGGGGCAGGAGATATTGACCTCGATCGCGTGGGCCGCGCCGCTTCCGTCGACGCCCCGAACGAGCTGGCAGAACTCATCCACGTCTTCGCCCTCGACCGAGACGACAACCGCGCACTTGAGCTCGCGAAGGATCGGCACCTTGGTCTCGAGGAAGCCCGAGAGGCCCGGGTTCTCAATCCCGATCGAGTTGAGCATTCCCGATGCAGTCTCGTAGACGCGGGGCGGCGGGTTCCCGGCGCGGGCGCGGAGGGTCACCGTCTTGGTGACGATGCCTCCGATCTTGTCGAGCGCGACGAGCCGCTCGTACTCGCGGCCGTAGCCGATGATCCCCGACGCCACGAGAACCGGATTCCGGAGCTTGAGCGTCCCGATCTGGACTCCGAGGCGAGCCTTCACGGCAGCCGCTCCCAATCGACCTGTGTGGCATCCATGACCGGACCCTCGACGCACATCGCGGGGTAACGGCCCGAATCGGCGCCGGGCAGGAGCGGGACGGGGCACCCTCGGCACGCACCGACCGCGCAGGCCATCGGCCCCTCGAGCGAGGCCTCGCATCGGATCCCCCGCACGCGCGCGAAATCGGAGATTCCGTGGAGGAGCCCGTGCGGACCGCACGTGAAGATCTCCCCGCTGAGCGGCGAATGACCCCCTTCGCTCCACTCTCGATCGAGGAGGTCGAGCACGCTCCCCCGATAGCCGACCGAGCCATCGTCTGTCGCCAGGTGAAGCCGGCCCCCGCGGATTTCGCGATGACCGTAAAGCTCGGAGCGCGAGCGCGCGCCGAAGAGAAAGACGAACGGGCGTTTCCGTTGGCGCAGACGCCGGCTCAGGAAGAGGAGCGGCGCCACCCCGCGTCCGCCGGCGACCAGGATCGGCGTGCGGCGCGGCCGCGGCGAGAAGCCGACGCCGACAGGTCCGATCAAGTCGAGCTCCGTGCCGGCGGCATGGGACGCGAGGACCCTCGAGCCTCGGCCCACGACCGAAAAATAGATCCGGACCGCGCGGACGCCGCGTTGATCGAAGAACCCCTCCAGGCTGTAGGGGCGGCGCAAGAACGGCTCGCCCTCGTCTCCCACGCGGAGATGGACAAACTGCCCCGGCTGAGGCGTGCCGAAACCGCGGGGGACCCGCAGGGTGATGAGGTGGTTCCCCGGCGAGACCTCGCGATTCGCGAAGACGGAGCAGGTCACGAGATTCATTCCGTCGGCGGCACCTTTCCTTCGTGCTGCTTCATTCCTCTCCTTGCGGATCTCCATGATGGCCTTTCGAATGGAGTCGGCCCGGACGCTGTCCTGGTACGACATGACGTAACCCCGCCGCATTTCGGCGGTGGTGGTGTCCGCGGGCAGAGCGACGGGGACGGCCGCTTCGGGCTCCAGCGAGCTTGCCCGGCTCGTGTCGGGGTTCGCGACCAGCGAATCGAGGAGCGCGGTCCGCTCGTCGGTCCGCCCGCTCCAGCGCTTCCAGAGGTAGAGGGCTGACTCCGCATAGCGGGTCCCGCGGTACCGCTCCACCATGGTGTCGGTGAGCGCCATCGCTCCCAGCGTGTCATTTCGATCGTGCGCGGCGATCCAGAGACGGGCGTAGGTCGACTTGGCGGCATAGACGCTCTTTGGGAATTCCGTTTCGACCCGGCGGTACTCGATCAGCGCCGACTCCGGTTTCTCGAGCTGAAAGTAGTAGAGCTCCGCGAGCAGGAAGGCCGCCCCCGCTCGCGCCTGCGTCGTATCGGACGCCATCGTGGCCCGGTAGTGCCGGAGCGTGGCCAGGCTCTGCGCGCGGCGTCCCGCGAGGTCTGAAAATTGGGACTGGGGCTGGTTCTTCAGCTTGTCGTACTCCCGGCCGGCGGCGTCCAGATCTTGAAGTTCCGCCTCGTACAGGTAGCCGATGCGGAATTGGGCCTCATAGGCGACGTTGGTCCGGGGGAATTTCTCGACCAAGCCGCGATACCCCGCGATGGCCTCGGGGATTCTCCCCGCGAGAGCCATGCACTCATAGAGTCGAAGGCCAAGCTCTCCTTCCCGATTTTCCGCGGTGGCGTAAATTTTCCAGTCCTGGAGGAAGTCCATGGCCTCCTGATACCGGTGCGTCTGGCGGAGCGCTTCGGCGCGAGAGAGGGCGACGTCGAGCCTCTGTTTCCCGCGATCCTCCACCTTCAGACACTGCGTGTAGGCCACCGCGGCGGTATCCGGCCGCTCCGCGAGCAGGTAGGTGTCGCCGATCCGACGAAGCGCGTCCGAGCGCTCGTGGCGCGTCTTGGCCACGCCGAGCGCGCGCCCATAGGATGCCGCGGCCTGGTCGTAGCGCTTGAGCTGGTTTTGGGTCTGGCCGGCGTAGTAGTGAAGCTCCCAGCGTCTCGGAAATTTTGGAAACCGCACTTCGACGTCGTGGATGATCGAGTCGGCGGTTTCATATTCCTTCTTGCGGTAGTGGGCTAGGCCCTCCATGAACCGGGCATCCGCGACGAACGGGCTCTTGGGGAATCTTGTCTGGAAGTCGGCGAATCGCCCGATCGCGTTGTCGTAGTCACCCTTGCCGTACATGGCCGCGCCCATCAGGTAGTTCGCGTCATCGACGTACTTGCTCTTGGAATAATCGGTCAGCACCTTGCTGCACTGACGGATGACCAGGTCGTACTTGGTGGCCGCGTCCGGCGACGGGGTGTCGAGGAGGCTGTGCTCCTGGGCTTTGGTCCCCTCCCGGTAGTATTTCTTGGCGAGGTAGAACGTGTTGTAGTAGGCGCATCCAGCGGAGGCGACGAGTAGGACGAGTCCGAAGATTCGGGGGCCGGAGGGCCCCACGAGGAACGATCGCATGAGCACTTCATCGTAGCACGCGCGACGGAGGTTCGCTATCGAGCGGTCACCTCCGCAACCCCGGCTCGATGGACGACGCGCCCACCCACGATCGTCAGGAGGACGCGCCCGGGTAGCTCCCAGCCCTCGAAGGGCGTATTCCGCCCCTTCGACGCGAACTCCGCGGCGCGGACGGTCCACCGCCCCGATGGGTCGAATACCGTGACGTCGGCGTCCGAGCCTGGCGCGAGGGTCCCTCCTCGGCGGCCGAGCACCTCGTAGGGCTTGACCGTCATCCGCGAGATCAGCTCGGGGATGGAGAGGTGCCCGGGGTCGACCAGCGCGCTCAGGTAGATTCCCAACGCGGTCTCGAGACCGACGATCCCAAATGGGGCGGAATCGAAGTCGTTGTCCTTCTCGATCTCGGTGTGCGGCGCGTGATCCGTGGCCAGGCAATCGATGGTCCCGTCGACGACGCCCTCGATCAGCGCGTCCCGGTCGCGCGAGGACCGCAGCGGCGGATTCATCTTGGCGTTTGGGTTGTAGTTCGCGACGGCTTCGTCGGTGAGGACCAGGTAGTGGGGAGCGGTCTCCGCGGTCATCCGGATCCCACGCGCCTTCGCCTTGCGAATGATCTCGACCGACCGGGCGGCGCTCACGTGCGCGACGTGCACCCGGCCGCGGGTCAGCTCCGCGAGGAGCGCGTCCCGCGCGACCATCGCCGACTCGGCGACGTCCGGAATCCCCTTGAGGCCGATCCGGGTGGACACCCAGCCCTCGTGCATGACGCCGATCCCTTTCAGGTCGGGATCCTCCGCGTGCTGGATCACGGGGACGCCCAAATCCCGGGTCAGCTCGAGCGCGCGGCGCATGATTTCGGCGTTTCGCACCGGCTTCCCGTCGTCGGAGATCGCGACGGCGCCCGCCGCGACCAGGTCCTCGATCTCAGTGAGCTGTTCCCCCAGCTGCCCGCGCGTGACCGCCGCGATCGGCAGGACTCGCGCGCGCCCGGCTTCCTCCGCGCGACGGAGCACGAACTCGATCCTCGGCCGCTCGTCCAGCGGCGGATCGGTGTTCGGCATGCAGGCGACGGTGGTAAACCCTCCGCGCACCGCGGCCAGCGTGCCGGTCTCGATCGTCTCCTTCTCTTCCTGCCCCGGCTCCCGCAGGTGGACGTGGATATCCACCAGGCCAGGAGCAAACGATCGCCCCGCGCACGTCGATCACCTCGACGTCGGGCCGGGACCGCAGCGCGGCGGGCGCGTCCTCGCCCCAACCCGCGATCTTCCCTTGGTCGATCCAGAGATCCTGCGCCCGGTCGATCCCGCGCGCGGGATCGAGGACCCTACCGCCGCGGAGACAGAGTGGGCTCGTCATGGCTTCTCTTGGGCTCCAAGATGGGGGACTCGGACGAAGCCTCCGCCGGCGCCTCGTGCCCGGCCAGGAGGTAGAGGACGGCCATCCGAACGGCCACGCCGTTCGTGACCTGCTCGAGGATGACCGAGTGCTTTCCGTCGGCGACGTCCTGCGCGATCTCGACACCGCGGTTCATGGGGCCGGGGTGCATCACCGTGACGTCGGGCTTGGCGCGCCTCAGCCGCTCGCTCGTCACGCCGTAGACCCGGGCGTACTCGCGAAGCGACGGATAGAGGCTCCCGCGCTGGCGCTCGAGCTGGATGCGGAGGATGTTCACGACGTCCGCCCCTTCGATCGCCTCGTCGATGTTCTTGGCTACGGTCACGCCGAAGCGCTCCACCTCGGCGGGCATCATGGTCGGCGGGCCCGCGACCGTCACGTGGGCGCCGAGCTTGGTCAGTCCCCAGATGTTCGAGCGCGCGACGCGGCTGTGCATCACGTCGCCGATGATCGCGACGCGGAGCCCCTCGATCGCGCCCCGCTTCTCCCGCATCGTGAAGATGTCGAGGAGCCCCTGGGTCGGGTGCTCGTGCGTGCCGTCGCCCGCGTTGATCACGCCGGCCTTCAGGTGCTGAGCCAGGTAGTGGGGCGCGCCGGAGGATTGGTGCCGGATCACCACCAGATGGATTCCCATCGCCTCGATGTTCCGGGCGGTGTCGCGAAGGGTCTCGCCCTTCGAGACGCTGGAGCCGCTGGTCTGGAAGTTGACCGTATCGGCGCTCAACCGCTTCTCCGCGAGCTCAAAGGAAAGCCGGGTCCGCGTGCTGGGCTCGAAGAAGAGGTTGGCCGCCGTCATGCCGCGGAGCGAGGGCACCTTGGGGATCGGCCGGTCGAGCACTTCGCGGAACGTCCGCGCGGTGTCGAGGATGGAGATGATCTCCTCGGCGCCGAGGTCTTCGAGGCCGAGCAAATCTTTGCGATGGCCAATCACGAGAGCATCTCCCCGATCGAGACGCCGTCGTGGCCGTCGATCTCCTGGACCTTGACCATGATCACCTCACGGCTCGAGGTGGGGACATTCTTGCCGACGTAGTCCGCGCGGATGGGGATTTCGCGGTGGCCCCGATCGACCATCACCGCGAGCTGAATGGCGCGGGGACGGCCGAGGTCGATCAGCTCGTCGAGCGCGGCCCGCACCGTTCTTCCGGTGAAGAGGACGTCGTCCACGAGAACGACCACCTTACCGCCCACGTCGACCGGGACGTCGGTCGGCCCGACGACGGGCTGGTGGGCGATGGTCTGGAGGTCGTCGCGGTAGAGGGTGATGTCGAGCGCGCCGACCGGGATCTCGACGCCCTCGAACTCCCGGATCCTGGCCGCGATCCGGTGCGCCAGCGGCACGCCGCGCCGCCGGATTCCGACGAGGACCAGATCGTTGGGGCCGCCGTTCCTCTCGATGATCTCATGGGCAATGCGGGTGATGGCGCGTCGCAGGGCCTCGCCGTCGACGATCTCTGCCTTCTCGCGGACCTGTTCCAAGGATTCCTCGGCGGGCACGAAAAACCCCCTTCCGGAGCCGGAAAGGGGTGAGCTAGGCCTGGCCCCTTTCTAGTCTCTCGGAACTAGTTTGAAGGGTGCTCTCCTCGCGGCCAAGAGGACCGCTCGGATAGGTGGAATCTATCACAATGGACCGTGGATTTCCACCTCTGGATTGAGATGCTCGACAGACGGCCGAGGTTCCGATGATTCATCGGCTTACCGACGAGGGGCCAGCTCGTAGGCGGCGTCATCCCCGTACGCCGCGAGGGGCACAAGGCGGGGTTCTCTGGCGACCCGCGCGATGAGTGATTCCCGTTCCGCGCCTCTGTAGTCGCCGTAGTGCACCACGATCCACCGCGCTCCCATGCCGGTCGCCGCGGCGAGAGCCGATTCTCCGGGGAAGCTCTGAACCGTCAACCTGAACTCGCGATAGCGAGGCGAAACGAAGCCGCTGGATCCGTCCAGGCGGGGCTTTCGGTGGTAGAGGATGAAGAACTGGCGGAGGGAGCCGGTCTCGCTCTCATCGGCGTCCACCCGGGGTACCGGAAATTCAAGGAATGGCATGGCGCCAGGCTGGGCCGCCAGCCATCGGTAGATGGCGGGCATCGACTGCGCCGTCGGGATCTCGAGCAGGCAAACGGGGTGATTCCAGGCGGAGAGACCTGCGACCGCGATCAGGGCGGCCGCGATGCCGCGCCACGCGGCACGTCCGCGCACGGCGTTGGCTTCCCCGAGCATCTTGTAGCCAAGACCGGCCAGGACCGTGAGCGCGAGCAGGGCGAGCACGGCGAGTCGGGCTGGGGCGCGCAGGCTGGAGAACCCGGGGACGACGAAGTAGAGAATCGAGTAGGGAAGCGGTATCCAAATGCGCTGACCGGCGATCTGCAAGATCGGACCTAGAGAGAGCAGAAAGGAGACGACGGCGAGCACCGGGAAGTATCCAGCCAATCCCATGCGGTCTACCGCCGCGCGGATTGTCGCGCGGGCAGCCCGGGCCCTCGCGGAAGATCGGCTCCCCCTTGGCTCACGACGCCTGAGTCCACGGAAAACCGCCGCAGTCCCCGCGGCGGCCAGGCCGACGGTGACCGCTCCTGGCCAGTAGGACTGCGGGCCTGTGGGCAGGCGCAGAAGGCCGGCGATTCTCGACGAAGGATTCCATCGGGCGTAATCGAGCACGTCCGCGGAATAGAGCGCCGCTTCGCCCAGGGTTCGTCGGAAGGAAGGCATCGAGAGGTGCTGCTGGGCGTAGGGGATCGCCACGGGGGCGATCGCCAGGAGCCCCAAGGCGGCCAGCCCCGCGATTCGGCCCCCATCGCGTCGGGCCGCCGGCCAGAGCCCGCCGGCGAGCGCGTAGGCGACGAGCAGCCCGTACGCGATGAGAAGAAAATACGCGTAGTACCATCCAAAATAGACCTGCGCTGCGATCGTCCCGATCGCGCCGGCCGCATCGCCGAGTCTCCCCTTTCGAAGGTAGCGGAGCCCAAAGAGGATCCCCAGAGGAAGGAATTGTGTCTGCAGCTGGTTCAAGAGATCGAGGTTCGCGAAGCGGTAGGGGCTGAACGCGAAGAGAATTCCGGAGAGAAATGCCCCGCCCCGCGGCACGCCGAGGATTCGACCCAATCGGTAGGTGGTCCAGCCGGAGACGGCGAACGACAGAACGATGAGGAGGTTGTACGCGGCAGGGACGGAGCCGGTGCTCAGGAAGGCCGGCGCGGCCAGCACGGTTTCCCCCAGCATGTGGTCCATGTACGTGAGCGTCCGCGGCTCGGGATAGAAGATGGGTGCGTGGAACACGCCCCAGGGAGCGTGGGTCAACGAGTGCCAATCCCATCCGATGAGGAACGCCTGCAGACCGGGATCAAATGCCGTACGGCTGGAGGGGATCGCGGAATCGAATTTCGTCATGAGCGGCCAGGTGAACGTCAGGGCTGCCGCCACGTACAGAGGGAAAATGAGGAGCGAGATACCGCGGCCACGTCGCACGGAGGTTGCCTCACCGAGATGCCTTCGGGAACCGATCAACCCTAGCCGCTTCGGCGCGCGCATGACTACCCCTCAATCGCCGGCGTTTGGCGTGCGATCTTTCCGCCCCGGAGTCGCGCCTGGTACTATGGCCCCGTGATCCCCATGCGCCGCCTCGGCTTCGCGGTTTTGCTCGCCGGCTCGTTCGCGCTCCCGACCGATGCCCCGCTCTGGGCAAGGACGCAGTCCGCTCCCTCGGCCAAGGAGATCTCGGGCTTCAGGAACTCCGTCTATACGCTCGCGGCCGATTCCATGGAGGGCCGCGGGCTCGGCAGCGCCGGGATTCGCCGCGCCGCGAACTGGATCGAGAAGCAGCTCCGCGCCACCGGCCTGAAGCCCGCGTTCGGCAATTCTTATCGTCAGCCATTCCCCGTCAAGATCGGCGTCTCCCTCACCGCCGGGAACAGGATCGAAGGGGTTGCCGATAGCCTGTGGACCCCGCTCGGCGCGAGCAGCTCCGGCGAGTTCGCGGGCGAGATCGCGTTCGTTGGCTACGGAATCGAATCCCCCTCGATCGGGTACCAGGAGCTCGACGGCGTTGACCTCCATGGCAAGGTCGCCCTGATGCTCCGATACGAGCCGCAAGAAAAGGACGAGGCTTCCCCGTTTGACGGGAAGCGCCCCAGCCGCTGGTCGGCGCTCCGGTACAAGACGATGCAGGCGAGAGAGCGCGGCGCCGTCGCCGTGATCTTCGCGACCGGTCCCCTCCAGGACGAGGGCCAGAACAAGCTCCCCGCGCTCCGGAACGACGGCCCCGAGAGCCCGGTGGGGCTCCCCCTGCTTCAGATAAGGACGTCGCTCGCGGAGGAATGGCTGGCCGGCGCGGGCATCGACCTGAAGCGCTTTCAGGAGTCGGTGGACCGCGATCTGACCCCACGCTCGGTGTCATCGACCCACGTCCGCGTGAGCGGGCGCGTCGCGCTCGAGGCCAAGTACGTCGAGACGGCGAACCTGGCCGGGGTCTTGCCCGGTCGCGGTGCGCTCGCGAGCGAGGTCATCGTGGTCGGGGCGCACTATGACCACCTCGGCATGGGCGGCGAGCACTCCATGAGGCCCAACGAGGTCGCAATCCACAACGGCGCGGACGACAACGCGTCGGGCTGCGCCGGGGTACTTCTCGCGGCGGCCGAGCTGAAGAAGTCGCTCGGTTCCTCGAAGAATCACCGCACGATCGTCTTCGCCCTATTTTCGGGCGAGGAAGTCGGGCTGGCCGGCTCCTCGCGATTCGTGGCGGCTCCTCCCTATCCGCTCGACAGGGTCACGGCGATGATCAACCTCGACATGGTCGGCAGGCTCCGCGACAACCAGCTGATCGCGCTCGGCTCCGAATCGGCCCCGGAATGGAGAGAGCGAATCGAGCGCGCGGCCAAGGTGGTCGACCTGAACGTCAACGCGCACGGCGACGGGTATGGGCCTTCCGATCAGACGAGCTTCTACGCCGCGGGGATTCCGGTGCTCCACCTGTTCACCGGAACGCACGACGCCTATCACTCCCCCGCCGACAAGCCCGCGACGGTCAACGCGGAGGGGGGCGCCAAGGTCGCGCGCTTCACAGCCGAGATCGCGGGCGATCTGGCGCTCGCCCCGGGGAGGCCGGTGGTCTACGCGCGCGCCAGCTCCGCACCGGCCATGTCGGGCGATAGCCGGGGCTATGGCTCCTACCTCGGCACCGTCCCCGACTACCGGGCGATGGAGGCGACGGAAGGGGGCGTTCTGCTCGCCGACGTTCGACCCGGCGGGCCCGCCGACCGTGCCGGAATTCGCGGCGGCGATCGGATCGTCTCGATCGCCGGAACCCGAATCGAGAACCTGTACGACATGTCCTATGCGCTCCAAGATCACAAGCCGGGAGAGACGGTGGAGGTCGTCGTGGTGAGGGACAGCACGCGGGTGCCGCTCCGCGCCACGCTGGGGGAGCGCGGGGCGCCGAGCCCGACCCCGGCCCCGGCGGCCGTCGCGGGGCCCCCCGTCGCGCCCGCGTCGCCGCCATCGCCTCCCGTGGCTCCCCCGGGCCACGCGGCGCTCCCGGCCGACTCGACCGCCGCGCCCGGCCTCTCGCCGTTCTACGAAGGGCGTCCTGGGGCCGATTTCAAGGTCGGCGCGGGCCAGCCGTTCGCCAAGCGCTTCGACGGCGAGGGTCATCTCCAAGATGTCCGCCAGCTCACGTTCGGCGGCGAGAACGCGGAGCCCTACTTCAGCCCCGACGGCCGCGCGTTGATCTTTCAGGCCACGGTCCCCGGGGCGCCGTGCGACCAGCAGTACGTCATGGATCTCGCGAGCGGCGCTGTGCGCCGGGTCTCGAGCGGCAAGGGCCGAACCACCTGCGGCTACTTCGACTACCCGGAGATGGACCGGATCGTCTACGCCTCCACCCAGGCTGGCGGCGATTCCTGCCCGCCGCCGCCCGACCGCTCGCACGGTTACGTCTGGGCCATCTACGATTCCTACGACATCTGGGAAGCGCTCCCCGACGGGTCCCAGGCCCGAAAGCTGACCGATTCCCCGGGCTACGACGCCGAGGCGACCTGGTGCCACCGCGGAGGCAAACTGGTCTTCACTTCGATCCGCGACGGGGATCTCGACCTCTACGCGATGGACGAGGCGGGCGCGGTCCGCCGGCTGACCAGCACGCCGGGCTATGACGGCGGCGCGTTCTACAGCCCCGACTGCTCCGAGATCGTCTGGCGCGCAAGCCGGCCCGAGGGCGCGGAGCTGGAGGAGTATCGGCGGCTCCTCACGCGCGGGCTGGTCCGCCCGAGCGCGCTCGAGATCTGGCTGATGAAGGCGGACGGTACGGGGGCGCACACCCTGACATCGAACGGCGCGGCGAATTTCTGCCCCACCTTCCTGGCCGACGGGAACCGGATCGTCTACAGCTCGAACGTTGGATCGGCCACCGGGCGGGAGTTCGACCTCTGGATCGTCGACAAGCGCGGCGGCTCCCCGGAGCGGATCACCGCCGCTCCAGGGTTCGACGGCTTTCCGCACTTCAGCCCTGACGGGCGCTGGATCGTCTGGGCCTCCAATCGAGCCGATCCGGAATCACACCAGACAAACCTCTACATCGCGCGGTGGGTCGACTAGCGGGCGGCCGGCGCCCGCGTCCAAGGAGGGGATGATGCGCGGAAACCGGGTACTCCTGATGGGCCTCGTGTTGAGCCTGGCCGCCGCGATTTTCTTCGGTATCCGCTGGCAGCTCGCCGAGCAGCGAGCCGCGCGCGCCGAGCATCTCTCGCTTCAACCCGCCCATCCCCGCGTCTACCTGGAGGACTTCGAGATCACGAGGATGAAGAAGCTGGGTCTGGACGATCCCGTCGCCGCGCTCAGGTCCGACCTCTCCGCCCAGGAAGATCTGATCCAGTTCGAGAGCGGGGTGGGCGGGGAGATGCGCTTCTACGACAAGGCGGGGATGATTCTCTTGCCCGGGAGGTACGTCTACGCCCCCGCGGAGGACGGCCACTACCTCATCCACGCGGTGCTCCGCTACGAGGTCGGGTTGGGCGGCAAGATCGGCTGGAAGGTCCTCGACTCGCACATGGATGACTGAGATCGCGGGAAATTCACCCGGGCCCTGCCCCGCGTTACTTGTACTTGAGGAAGAGCGCGGTGATCTGCTTCTCGCTCTTGCTGTCGGTCGATGAGCCCCCGGACGTCGTGGTCGTCTTGGGATCCTTCTGCTTCGTGGTCTCGTTGTAGTTCGTGTTCTCGCCGCTCTTGTAGCGCTCGAGTCCCGTGATCACCACCGCGTCGGCGCCCTTCTTCTGCGCCTTGTCCATGATCTGGTCCTGCATCTTCTCCGCGCTCACCCCATCTCCCCCGGTCGCGATGACCTTCCCCATCAGCTCGTAGGGCTGCGTGGCATCGGCCGGATCTGGAAGTGCTTTCGGCGAATCGCGATGCTAGCACAACGCTTCACGAACCTTGAGAATCGTGGGCCAGCCGCGTGTCGTGGCCGCAACGCCGAGCCCCTTCTCCACGACCTCATTCGGGTAGAGCAGCTTCCGTCCCACCCTCCTCATCAAGGTCGCGACGAAGCACCCTTGGATGGCGATCACGCTGACCTGCCAGGCTGTCGCTCCCTCCGGGACGCGGAGCGGGAGCTTGGGAATCGTCCGAGGGCGCTCCTCGATCACGCTGATGAACTGCCCATCGGCTGGCGGGAGCAAGCGAACGGCGAAGGGGTTTGTCTCGACAAGGTTCAGGACCTCCCGCGCGGGGCAGATCATCAGCTCGGTCTCAAACGGGATTTGCTTCAGGAAGCTGTTTCGAATCTTCGCGGTCCCCGCACTGGCGCGCACCACGAAGGTGCCCGCCGCGCCGATGCTCACCACGTCGAGCGACGAGAGACGGCTCGCAAGCTCGCTGGGTCGGAATGCCTTGTGACCGCCGACGTTGACGCCGCGCATGAAGACCACCGAGGCCACTTAGCTATCACCTCCATCCGGTCAGAATGAGGGCCACGCTGACGCCGATGACGGACAATGTACGGGCGTTCCGAACCCTAAGGCAGCGACGAGAACAGGATGCCGATCTGCGGCTCCCAGTCGTTGGCCTTGGAAGAGATCCCGAACGTGTTGTCGAGCTTGAGGGACACGTTGTCCGAGAACCACCACGCCACGTCGGATACGATGTGCCATTCGTCGAACGGTCCCCCCTCGCCTCCCTCGAAGCCCACGAACATCTGCCACGAGGTGGAGAGGCGTTTCAAGTACTCGATCGAAGTTTCCCCAAAGTCCACCTTCGCCTCGCTGTGGTTCCATTCCCCCGTGGTCCGCGCCGACATCGTGCCCCACGAGAAGCTCCTCGAGAAGCCGATTCCAGGCTTGAAGTCCCACTCCGTGTCGCCGATCAAGACCTTATCTTGCTGTGTCGGAGCGGTGACTTCCATGTAGGCGTACATCTCAGGATAACGGGCTGTCTCCCTGAAGCAGCGGACGCGAACCTGGCCCTCGACATCACCGAGCCCCGACTCCACGGTCGTCTGTGGGACGGGGTATGTATCGTCAGGGGATTTCTCGAGGGATGCTTTCATGTAGGCGGTCGTGAACTCGAGCGCGAGCCAGTTCCTCACGCCGTAGCAGAGCATGACCCCCGTCTCCGTGCTCCAGTACTTGCCGCGGAAATCCACATCGCCTCCGACGCCGAATTGATCGGGCTGGTACTCCCGGTTGCGATCGAGCGTGTACGCGAAGAACGGGTAGACCAAGAGCTGGTCCCCTCGGACGTAGGTCCCGAACGCGGAGGTCGGGAGCCCGGGCCCTCGGTCCCGCAGCTGCGCCGAGGAGTATTCCGCCTGGGCCAGGAGGAACCTGGGCAGGGCCGCCCCTGCCACGATGAGGGAGAGGGCTAGGAGAAGCACGAGAGGGAGACTTGGGGTTCTCATGGTCACGATTCTCCTCTCATTTCGCCTGCCCCTTGGGGTCGACCAGACCGATCCTCCGCCCCTGAGCGGAATCCTCGATCAACTTTGCCAGCCGCTTGAGCCTCGTCTCTTCCCTCTTGGCGCTGACCACCCACCAGCTGGTCACCTTTCGGTACCACGGGGGCTGGGCTTGAAAGAATGCCCACGCGGCCTTGTTCTTCTTGATCGGTCCCTCGTACGGCTTGGGCAGGGACTCGCCTCTCTGCTCGTAGGAGTAGACGCCCGACTTGTTCTCTCTCCTTCGCTCGAACGCGCGGATTCCCTCGGGCCTCATCAGTCCTTCCTCGCGAAGGTTCCGCACGCGCTTGATGTTGACGGCGCTCCAGATGCTCCCCTCCCTGCGCGGGGTGAAGCGGATGGAATAGCTGGTTTCGTCAACGCTCTTCCGAACTCCATCGATCCAGCCGAAGCAGAGAGCTTGGTCGACGGCTTCCGGCCAGGTGATGCTCGGCCTACCGGTGCCTCTCTTGTGGAATCCGACCCAGAGCTCGACGGCGGTGCGGTGATGCGCCGCGAGCCATTTCCGGAAGTCGGAAGGAGATCGAAAGAAGGTGATCTTCATCTACTGCGCGCGCGTGCTGTCGCAGACGGGGCAGCCCTTGTCGAAGACCACGCGCCACCGTCCGTCGGCGTCGAGCCGCCAGACCGAATTGAACGTGCCGAACACCTTTCCGTCTGGATCCATGACCGGCCCGCTGCTGTGGGCGAGCGTACCCGACTCGAGCACTTCGACCACCTCGGGGCGCCAGGAAAATGGGGCCTTGGGTCCCTCGAAAAGGGGCTTCCAGCCGGCCACGACCTCCGCCTTTCCGTGCATCACCCCTCGGCGGCCAAAGAAAATGGCATCGGTGGCCACGTGGGACCCGAAGGCCTCAAAGTCGCGGACCGCCAGCGTGTGCGCGAAGGTGCTCTCCGCCGCGAACACCTGGCCGCGGAGATCGAGCTTTTCCTTGGCGTCGGCGGTCAGGATGGATAAGAAGGTGACAAGTGCGATGAGGGCTGCAGCCGTCCGGTACATCGAGCCTCCCATTTCTTGAAGCGGTCAACCGGCACTGAAAGCGTGTGGGGATCCGCCGTTGCTCCACTCTAGCCAATCACCACCGCGACCGCCAACCCGTCCCACCCCTTGACGCCCACGGTCTGGATCGCCGTGGCGCTCACCCGGGGCTCCGCGGCCATCAGTTCCAGCACCCGGCGGCTCCCCTGCACATTGAGATCGGCGCTCGTCGCCTCGACGACGCGGCCGTCTCGCACGACGTTATCCACGATGATGAGGGCGCCGCGCCGGGTGAGCTTGAGCGCCCAGGCGAAATAGTCGGGATTCGACGGCTTGTCGGCGTCGATGAAGACGAGGTCGAAGGGACCAAGGCCTTCGGCTTGGAGCTGGGGAAGCGTATCGAGTGCGCGCCCGAGACGGATCTCGACCCGATCGGCGAGGCCCGCGCGGGCGACGTTGGCGCGCGCGACGTCGGCGTGCCTGGGCTCGTACTCCAGGGTGATGAGACGGCCACCGGGAAGCAGCGCCCTGGCGAGCCAGATCGCGCTGTATCCGCCGAGCGTGCCGATTTCGAGGATGGCGCGCGTCTCTTGGAGCTTGGCGAGAATGTGGAGGAGCTTCCCCTGGGTCGGCGAAACCTGAATCTCGGGAAGCCCGGCCGCGACGCTCGCCGCGAGGGCGGCATCGAGCGCCGGGTCGGCCGGGACGAACATGCCCCCGAGGTAGGTATCGACGGCGGCCTGGTTGCTCATCGGTCCAGCGCCGCCCGCGACCCTGTCGCGGCGGCGGTCCCGGCCGCGAGACCTCGCGCCAGCCCCGAAAGGAGCGAATCGGCGTCGCGCACCGGGTCGGCCCCGAGCAGTCCTCTGCAACGGAGCGCCCACTCGGCCCAGAGGAAGTCGGGCGCCGGAAGCGCCGCGCGTCGTAGGAGCGCCGGGTCGCGGAAGATCGAGGCTGGAGCTCCCGCGGCCAGAGTCGAGCCCGGCTCCCCTCTCTCCCGCCCGAGCACGTAGACTCGATCGGCGACCGAGGAGACGAAGTCGAGGTCGTGGCTCGCCAGCAAGATCGCGTGGCCCCCGGCGCTCAACCCAAGCACCGCGCTCACCAGGGCGCGCCTTCCCCCGGGATCGAGCCCGGCGGTCGGCTCGTCCAGGAGGATCACGCTCGGCCGGTCCGCGAGAAGTGAGGCCAGCGCCACCCTCCGTTTCTCGCCCTCGCTCAATGTGAGCGGAACGCGCAAACGAAACCGATCGGGATCGAGGCCGACGAGATCCAATGCCTGGCGCCCACGCGCTCGACGCTCGGCCAAGGGCACGCCCTCGACCCAGAGAGACGCTTCCACGTCCTCCTCCACGGTTCGTCCAAAGAGTTGCCTTTCGGGATACTCGAGGGCAAGCCCCGTCGATCGCCCTCGTGAGCCTCGGGGGAGCGCCCGACGCACAGAGCCTGCTGTGGGCGCGAGAAGCCCTGCCGCGAGCTTGAGCAGAGTGCTCTTTCCCGACCCGCTCACCCCGACCAACGCGGCCACCTCCCCCCCGCGCAACTCCAGAGAGATTCCGTCGAGCAGAGGCGCACGCGCGCTTCCTCCCCCCGCCGCGTAGTCGACGCCCTGGATCGCGAGCACCGCGTCGCCGGAGTGGATGGGGGGCGACGCGACCGGTGGGGCGAGGGCGACGCCCCCCCAGTCCGGGGACTCGTCCCAGCGCACGGCGCCGACGCACGAGTGCCCAATACCCAAGCCTAGCGCGAGCGACATCGAATCCTTCGCGAGGGGCCCGTCCCACATGCCCCGCCCTGCGAGGAGCGCCGAGAGGCGCATCGGGAGGGGGAGGGCGACGCGCTCAGCCTCGAGGACCGACGAAGGCGACAGGTCTGTCGCATCGGCGAGCCGGGCTCCGTCGAGAATCTGGAGCCGTTCTCCCGCATGCGGGGAGTCAGAATCTTGATGGGTTCGAATCAGGGTGCTTTCGCTCGAGAGCGCGTCGGTCACGAGCCGACGCTCGATGGCGCGTCGATGGCCCGGATCCAGGTGAGCGAATGCTTGGTCGATGAGCAGGACCTTCGGCCGGCCGGCCATCGCGGCGGCCAGGAGCGCGCGGACCTTCTCACCGGCGCTCAAGGAGAGCGGCGCGCGTCGCTCGAAGCCCGCGAGCTCGAACGACTCGAGCACCTCTCCCGTTCGAGACCGGATCCTCTCCGGTGGGAGGCCGATGGACTCGAGCCCAAAGGCGACCTCGGCCTCGACCGTGTCGGTGAGGAATTGGGGATCGGGTTCCTCGAAGAGAACCGCGACGCGCGGCCAGAGAGGCGAACGGCCGCGCTCCGGCCCGTCGGGGACCCCAAAGTGGAGGACGCGACCCGATGTCGGCCGCACCATCCCCGCGAGAAGCCGGATCAGGGTGGTCTTGCCGGCGCCGTTCGGCCCGAGGATGAGGTGGATCTCGCCGGGCCGGAATTCCGCGTTCAGCTCGCGGAGGATGGGACGAGGGGCGTCGTGGGCCGAGGCCGCCGGAACCGTGGCCGTCGCCGCCTCGAGCCGGATCACGTTGGGGACCGGGTGCCCTCCAGCAGGTGGGCGCGGACCTCCTCCATGATTTCGATGAGCGGCCTACCGGTGGCTTGAGCGACCCGCCTCAAGTCCTCGTATTCGGGGACCCTGCGCTCCTCACCCGAAGGGAGGACGATCGTCTTGACGCGCACGCGTCCGACGGGAGTCTCCACCTCCTGGATCGAGCGGCGGAGCTCGATCCGCCCCTCCCGCCTCACGCGGAGGCCGATGGTGGAGGATTCCGCGAAGAGGCGGTCGACCACCGCGGAGGAGCGTCGGGGGTCGCACAGGGCCGTGACCAGGACGCCGGGTCTCCCCTTCTTCATTTGGACCGGCGTGAGAAAGACCTCCGCCGCGCCGCTCTCGAAGAGAGCCTCGGTCAGGTGGCCGTAGAGTTGCGGGTTCATGTCGTCGATCGTGGTTTCGAGGACCTCGACCGAGCCGGCGCCCTCGCCGACGAGCGGATCGCCCAGGATGGCGCGGAGGATGTTCGGCCTCTCCTTGAGGTCCAGGGTGCCGGTGGCCACGCCGATCTTCCGCGGTCGGATCCCGACAGGTTCGCCGATGGTCTCGCAGAGCGTCTTGAGGAGCGCGGCGCCGGTGGGCGTCGTCAGCTCCGCTTCGATTTCGGTCGCCCGCACGGCGACACCTTCCAAGATTCGAAGCGTCGCCGGCGCCGGCACGGGCAGCACCCCGTGCGCGGACTTCACAAAGCCGCGGCCCTGCGGAATCACCGACGCATGGCAGCGCTCCACGCCAAGCAGCTCCAGCGCCCAGGCGGTGCCGACGATGTCGACGATCGCGTCGACCGCGCCGACCTCGTGGAAATGCACCTTCTCGAGCGGCACGCCGTGCGCCTCCGCCTCGGCCTTGCCGAGCACCTCGAACGTGCCGAGCGCGCGCCGGAGCACGCGCTCGGGAAGCTTCGCGCCTTCCAAGAGGCGGCGGATTTCGGTGAAATGACGATGGGACTTTGTGTCCCGCGTCTCGACCTGGAGTTGAAAGGCCTCGAAGCCGTGGCGCTCTACCCGCGCCTCGCCGAGGGTGAATCCCTCGAGCGGGAGGGCCTTCAGCTTTCGCTCGATCTCCTGGAGCGGCGCGCCGAGCGCGACCAGCGACCCGAGAACCATGTCGCCCGATGCCCCGGCGACGCAGTCGAAGTAGACGATGCTCACGCGCGGACCGCCCCTGAAGTCGTCATGCACGTCTCCTCGCGCTCGACTGGCGCGCGATGACGCCGGCGGCGTAGCCGGCGCCGAAACCGTTGTCGATGTTGACCACGGTGACTCCCGCGGCGCAGGAATTCAACATCGCGAGGAGCGCCGCCAGTCCGCCGTACGAGGCGCCGTAGCCGACGCTCGTCGGAACCGCGATCACGGGGCGATCGGTGATCCCGCCCACGACGCTCGCGAGGGCGCCTTCCATGCCCGCCACGACGACCACCGCCGAGGCGCTCCGGAGCGCGCCCATGTGGGCGAGAAGCCTGTGGATTCCCGCCACACCTGCATCGTACACCCGGCTAACGGGCACTCCCATGAAATCCAAGGTCACGACGGCCTCCTCCGCGACGGGCAGGTCCGAGGTCCCGGCGCTGACCACGAGCACCGAGCCGCTCGTTCGCGCTGGGCGCCGGCCCGAGCGCCTTCCCGCGCGCTTTCGCCGCTCGATGACCACGGCGCGCGCCGCCTCGTTCCAGGTCGCCTCGTCGCCGAACGCGCCCAGGAGGGACCCCGCCTGGGCGCGGGATGCCCGCGTGGCCAGGCAGCGCCCGCTCTTCTTGACGATCGAGCGCGCGATCGCGACGCATTGCGGCGCGGTCTTTCCCTGGCAATAGATGACTTCGGGAAGGTGCTGGCGGAGACTTCGGTGGTGGTCGACTAAGGCTGGGCCGACGGTCTCGAACGGGAGCCGGGCGAGAGCCTCGAGAGCCTCCCGCGTGCCGAGACGACCGCGGCGAACGTCTCCGAGAATCTTACGGAGGCGAGCAGGATCCATTCATCTCGGCGGAGGCGGCCTCCGCGCCGCGCTCCTCCGCCTCCTCCCCGGGCTCCGCATGAATGGGCGCGTAGGGAGTCGGCGCGCGTTCCAGCTTCTCGAGGTAGCGCCAGAGGAGCGCCTCGGTCTCCGCGGGGGTCTTGGCGTGGTTCACTTCCCGACAGAGCGCCGAGTTGTCGTAGAGGCCGCGCACGTACCATGCGATGTGCTTGCGCATCAGGGTCGCCGCGTACTCCCCCTTCTTCTGCGCCAGATCGTGGAGATGGGAAACCGCGGTCTCGATCCGCTCCCTCGGCGTCGGCTCGGGCCCGGGATCGCCGCTGTCCAGGAGCCGCTGGGCGCGGCCGAAGAGCCAAGGATTGCCGAACGATCCACGCCCCACCATGACGCCGTCGCAGCCGGTCTCGCGGATCATCCGCTCGGCGTCCTCCGGCGCCTTGACGTCGCCATTTCCGATCACGGGGAGCGTCACGGCTTCCTTGACCTGGCCGATCACCTCCCAGTGCGCCTGGCCGGCAAACTTTTCGGAGCGGGCACGGGCGTGCACGGTGATCCATCGGACGCCGGACCGCTCGAGCACCCGCGCCACGTCCGGGGCGTTGGTGGAGTTCTGGTCCCAGCCGATCCGGATCTTGGCCGTGACGGGTAGGGAGACCGCGTTGACCACGGCGGCCGTGACCCGCTCCAGCCGATCCATGTCGGTGAGCATGGCCGCGCCCGCCTCCCGCGCGATCACCTTGCGGACCGGGCAGCCGTAATTCAGATCGATCGTGTCGAAGCCGAGGTCGGCGACCATCCGGGCCGCGTCGGCCATGACGGCCGGATCGGCGCCGCAGAGCTGCGCGCCGACGGGCCGCTCTTCTTCGCGGTACTCGAGCAGCTCGAATGTCTTGGGATTCTTTCGGACGAGCCCGTCCGAGGAGGTCATCTCGCAGAAGACCATGGCCGCGCCATGCCGGCGAGCCAATCTCCGGAAGGGAGAATCGGTCACGCCGCAGAGCGGCGAAAGGAGCACCCTGCCGGGGAGACGGACGGATCCGGCCTGCATGAATTACCGGACGTCGATTTCCTTGCCCTGGGTGGCCACGGCCTTCGCCTTGTTCATCTCGGTGGCCAGGGCGAGGAGCTTCGGCAGCGTGGAGGCCTTGTCGAAGAGTGCCGCGGATTGACGCACCTGCTCGTCGTCCTCCAGCGCCACGCGGTAGGCCTCCTCATCGCCCACGAAGCGGCGGGCCAGCTCGCGCCGCATCCCGGTCTCCACCCAATGCTGCGCGGCGGCCAGGGAATCGGCGTTGTACTCGAACTTCTCCGTCTTTAGGAGCATCGCGAATTCGTCCTTCATGCCCGAGCTGATCGCGTAATTCGCGGGCGCGTCCTTGTGCTTGACCGCGTACTTGACCGCGTACTTGAAGAAGAGCTGCTTCGATTCCAGGTCTTCGATGATGCGCGGATAGCGAACGTCGTCCAGCTCGAGGTCGGGGATGATCCCGCCGCCTCCGTAAACCACCCGGCCCATCTCGGTCCGGTACTCGGGGGGCGGCTTGTGGGCCTTGAGCGAGTCGGGAAGAGAGCTGCTCGATCCGTCGGTGTCGTCCTCCTCGGCCAAGGCCCCGTCCTTGAGCTGTTCCTCCTTCTGGATGCAGCGGCCGCTCGGCGTGTAGTACTTGGCGGTCGTCAGCTTGAGCTTGGGTCCGCTCACGCTCCGCGTCAGCGGAATCACCGTCTGTACGAGCCCCTTGCCGAACGTCGTACGCCCGACCACGACGCCCAAATCCAGATCCTGCACCGCGCCCGAGACGATCTCCGAGGCGCTCGCCGTCCACTGATTCACGAGCACCACCAGCGGATAGGAGGTGTGCGGGCTGCTGGACGAGGAGTAGAAATCCCTGTTCTGAGACGCGTCGCGTCCGCGCGTATAAACGATCTTCTTGCCGCGGGGGGTGAACTCCTCCGACACCTCGACCGCCTGCGACAGCAGTCCGCCGGGGTTGTAGCGGAGGTCCAGAATGAGCCCGCGCGGATTTTGCTTTTCGATCTTGGCGATGGCCGCGTCGATCTCCTCGCGGCTCCGCTCCGAGAAATTGGAGAGCCGAACGTAGCCCACGCCGCTCGAGAGGAGCCCGGCGTAGGGGACGCTCTTGATCTGGATGATGTCGCGGGTGATCGAGAAGTCCATGGGGCGTTCGCGGCCCTCGCGATAGATCGAGAGCTCGACCTTGGTCCCGCGCTCGCCGCGCATCTTCTTCATCGCGTCGTCCAGCGAAAGCCCCTCGCTCGAGACGCCGTCGATCTTGATGATCCGGTCGCCGCCCTGGATGCCGGCGCGCCACGCCGGCGTGCCCTCGATGGGCGAGATGACCGTCACCCAGCCGTCGCGGATCCCGATCGAGATCCCGATGCCGCCGAAGGAGCCGTGGGTGGTGGTCTCGAGCTTTTCCGCCTCTTCCTTGTCCAGGTACTGCGAGTAGGGGTCGAGGGTGCGGAGCATGCCGCGGATCGCCGAGTCCATCAGCTTGTCGGTGGTGACCGATTCGACGTAATGGTCCCGGACCTTGGTCAGGACCTGGATGAACCGCTCGATGTTCGCGTAGGTGTTGTCGGTCGTTTCCTGGACCCTGCCGACCGCCCAGGTTCCGGCGACCAGGGCCGCGACGAGTACGACGACCGCGAAGAGCTGCCTTCGATTCATGTGCGGTTCACCTCGGTGTAGGAGTAATCCGGCCGCTGAGCAGCAAATCCAAGTCTTTCTCTATTTGATGCGAGATATCTTCCTCTGGATCCGTACCCCGAAGCACGACAATTCGTTCCGGCTCCCGCCGAGCCAGCTCGAGGTACCGATTTCGGACCCCTTCGAAGAACGCCTCCCCCTCGGCCTCAATCCGGTCGGGCGCCGTGCGCGCCCGCCGATCGCGCGCCCGGGACATTCCGACCTCGACCGGTACGTCTAGCAGATAAGTCCTTGACGGGCAAATGGCTCCCGTCGCCCAGTCGTTGAGCGAGCGGAGAAACTCGTCCGGCATCGTGCGACCGCCTCCCTGGTAGGCGAGGGTCGCGTCCGTGAACCGGTCGCAGACCACCACGTCGCCGCGCTCCAGGGCGGGGCCGATGACCCGACGAACGTGCTGGGCTCGGGCCGCCAGAAAGAGCAGCAGCTCGGTCTGGGGGTGGAGCGGCTCCGCCCCCGGAACCAACACCAGCTCGCGAATCTTCTCCGCGAGGGGCGAGCCCCCGGGCTCGCGGGTGAGAAGCGCCGGGATGCCCCGAGAATCGAGCAGGGCCTTGATCCGCTGGGCCTGGGTCGTCTTCCCCGACCCCTCGATCCCCTCCAGTGTCAGGAGGAGGCCGCGCCTGCTGGGCCGAGCCTTGCCGTGGGTCAGGCGCTGCGCCGGGCGGCCCGCTTCAGCCCGCTCCGGGGCGCCGCGACCCGCTTGGGCTTCTCTGCCTTCGTGGCGCGGGCCCCCTTCGAGCCGTACTTGGCGATGAAATCCTCGACCATCTGGCGCGCCACGTCGTCCGGGTACTGGATCGGCGGCGACTTTTTGAAGTAGGCCGAGGGAGCGATCATGGCGCCGGAGAGCCCGTTATCAAGCGCCAGCTTGGCGCAGCGGACGGCGTCGATGATCACGCCGGCCGAATTGGGCGAATCCCAAACCTCCAGCTTCATTTCCACGTTCAGCGGCACGTCGCCAAACGTGCGGCCTTCCATCCGGATGTACGCCCACTTGCGGTCGTCGAGCCACTCGACGTAGTCGCTGGGACCGATGTGCACGTTCTTCTCGCCGATGTCGTAGTCGAGCATCGAAGTGACCGCGTTGGTCTTGGAGATCTTCTTCGATTCCAGCCGCGACCGCTCGAGCATGTTGAGGAAGTCGGTATTCCCGCCGACGTTGAGCTGGCTTGTCCGCTCCAGCCGAACGCCGCGTTCCCGGAAGAGGCGGGTCATGACCCGATGCACGATGGTCGCGCCCACCTGCGACTTGATGTCGTCCCCGATCACCGGAAGCTTCTTCTGTTCGAACCGGCGCTGCCAGTACTTCTCGCGAGCGATGAAGACCGGAATCGCGTTCACGAACGCGCAGCCGGCTTCCAGTATTTGCTCGACGTACCACTTGGTGGCCTCTTCGCTGCCCACCGGCAAGTAGTTGATGACGACGTCGGTCTTGGTGTCGCGCAGAAGCCGCACGATGTCGGCGGTGGAGCCGGGCGCCTTGTGGATGATCTTGGAGAGATACTGGCCCAGCCCGTCATGCGTCATGCCGCGGGCCACCGGGACCCCCTGCCGCGGGACGTCGCAGAACTTGTACGTATTGTTGGGCCAAGTGTAGATCGCTTCCCCCAGATCGCGACCGACCTTGTTCTTGTCGATGTCGATCGCCGCGCTGAACTCGATATCGCGGACGTGATAGCCGCCGAGGTTCACGTGCATCAACCCCGGCACGAAGTCGTTCTCCTTCGCGTTTCGGTAGTAGTGCACTCCCTGCACGAGCGAGGAGGCGCAGTTGCCGACCCCGATGATGCCGACGCGAATCTTGCCCATCTGAACTCGTACCTCCGTTCGCGGAATGGCTCTGGCGGGATGCGATGGGCGGGACGCCGGACTCGGTCCGGTCCACCCGGGCACTACGCAGACTTCGAGTGAGTCAAGCGATGGACATGATACACGCGTTGGAGCACCGTGACGAGGGTAAATAGGAAAAGGATCCCGAGGATGCCGGGGAGGAAACGGGGTCCCAAAAGCGCTCCCACGCCGAGAGTTAGCATGCGCTCGGGGCGCTCCATGATCCCCACCTTGCATTCCATTCCCAGCCCTTCCGCGCGGGCGCGGGTGTAGGAGACGAGGAAGGAGAGAATGAGCGTGGCGAGGGCCAGGACGGCCATCGTGTGCCCGTCCGGGTCGCCCCAGGTCGCCTGCGCCCGGAACTCGTCCTTGAGCCAGAGCGCCGCCCCCTGCGCGCGCGTGTAGTAGTAGTTCGCCACGCCCGCGTAGAGGGCCCCTTCGCCGATCCGATCCAGCGTCGAGTCGAGGAACGCCCCGAAGGGGCTGACGCTTCCGATCTCTCGCGCGACGTCCCCGTCCAGAATGTCGCAGAGGCCCGAGAACGCGATCAGGAAGGCCGCGCCCAGGAAGTCGCCGCGCCCCAGGAGCGTCGCCGCGAGAAGCGACAGCCCGAGCCCGACGTACGTCAGGTGATCGGGCTTGACGCCCCGCTTGGCCAGCCAGCGCGCCAGCGGGAGAAATAGCGACCGTCCCCGCTCCTTCCAACTCGCGCTCACTCGTCCTCCTCCTCGTCCCGGCCCACGTCGTCCTGGTCGGGCTCTTCCGCGTCCTCGCCCGACTCGCCTTCATTCGCTCCCGCGACAGCGCGGGGTGTCGCCGCGACCACGAGCACGAATTCCCCTCGCGGGGGATGCTCCTCGAGCCACTCGCGAAGCGACCGGAGCGTGCCGCGGCGCGTCTCCTCGAACTTCTTGGTCAGCTCCCGTGAAATCGACGCGGGCCGATCTCCGAGGATCTCGAGAAGATCCTCCAGCGCGTCCTTCAAGCGGTGCGGCGATTCGAAAAAGATGAGGGTCCTGGGGTCGTCGCGCAACTCCTGGATGCGCGCGCGCCGCCGGCCGCCGCGGCGGGGCAAGAACCCCTCGAACGCGAATCGGTCGGTCGGGAGTCCCGAGACCTCCAGGGCGCAGAGGGCGCTCGATGGCCCCGGGATCGGCACGACGGGGAGGTGGGCCAAAACCGCGGCACGGACCAGCGTGAAGGCGGGGTCGGAGATTCCGGGCGATCCGGCGTCGGAAACGATCGCGACCGAAGCGCCTTGCATGAGCCGCGAGATCACCTCGGGGGTCCGTCCCTCCTTGTTGTGATCGTGGTAGGAGACCAGCGGACGATGAAGCTCGAACCGCTCCAGCAGTCGGCGCGTGTGCCGCGTGTCTTCGGCCGCGATCAGGTCGACGCTGCCGAGGATCTTCCTCGCCCGAGGCGAGAGGTCCTCCAGGTTCCCGATTGGGGTTCCCACCAGGTAGAGCGTCCCCGCGACCGGCTCCTCGCTCACCGATTCGCCCCGAGCACGGCCGCCGCGGCCTTCCGGATCGCCGCGATCGACCGGTCGATCCCCGCGTCGTCGATGTCGAGGTGCGTCACGGCCCGAAATCGCCCCGGGCCTCCGAACGCCGTCACAAGCACCCCCTCGGCCGAGACCGCCGCCACGAAGGCGGCGATCCGATCGTGGGGCTCTTCGATCTCGGCAATCACGATGTTCGTCTCGATCTCCGTGGGGTCGAGCTTGAGCCCCGGAATCTCGGCGATCGCCTGGGCAAGGCGCCGGGCTCGCCGATGATCCTCCACCAAGCGATCGCGGTGATGCCGAAGCGCGTACATTGCGCCGGCCGCCACGATCCCCACCTGGCGCATCGCGCCGCCAAACATTTTTCGCGCCGCGTGGGCTTCCTGAATGGCCGCCCGGGTCCCCGCGATCGCGGAGCCGATCGGGGCGCCCAACCCCTTCGAGAAGCAGACCATGACCGTGTCGGCGGCCGCCGCGTAGGTCGCCGGCGAGATTCCGGTCTCGGCGCTCGCGTTCCAGAGGCGCGCGCCGTCGAGGTGGACCGGAAGCCGCCGCGCGCGCGCGGCGGCCGCAACCGCCTCCAAGCGCGGGAGCGGATAGATCGCGCCGTTTCCCCAATTCTGCGTGTTTTCGACCTCCACGAGAGCGATGCCATCCCGTCGAGATCCGCCGTTCGAAAGCGCGGCGCCCACATCTTCGGGACGCAGCCGGCCCCGATCTCCTTCCATGAGATGAAAGGTGCGGCCCAAGAGTTGGGTGATCGCGGCGGCCTCGGTCATGGCCATGTGGCTGTGGCGGTGCATGAGGAGCGCGTCACCCGTTCGGGTCTGGATCGCGACCGCAATTTCGTTCCCCATGCACCCGCTCGGGACGAAGAGAGAAGCCTCCTTGCCGAGCGCGGCGGCGGTTTCCTCCTCCAGCCGCAGGACGGTCGGGTCGTCGTGGAACACGTCGTCCCCGACCTCCGCGTCGGCCATCACGCGGCGCATCTCTGGCGTGGGTCGAGTGACGGTGTCGCTGCGAAGATCGACGGTATTCGTGGCCAGGGCGTCTCCCGGTAGTTTGAATCGCCGGACTGCCGGTGGTAGTCTGAATGAAAGGCGGCTCTCGAAACTTTCCCCGAGCGAAGCAGTATAGGGGAGGAGGGGGCTGCCCCAAAACGATACGCCCCAAGGAGGAACGATACATGTTCATGCCGTTCTGGGATCCGACGATGCTTCTTCTGATCCCGGCGATGATTCTAGCGTTCTACGCCCAAAGCAAGGTGCAGTCGACGTACGCCAAATTCAGCAAGGTTCTCGCCGGCGAGCCGCCGCAGCGGTCGGGAGATCGCCGAGACGATCCTGCGCCAGAATGGGATCGCGGACGTAGAGATCGTGCAGGGGCAGGGACTTCTGTCCGACCACTACGATCCGATCCACAAGCAAGTCTGCCTCTCGCCCCACAACTACTCCGAGCCATCGGTCTCGGCGATCAGCGTCGCGGCGCACGAGGTGGGCCACGCGATACAGCACGCGCAGGGCTACGCCCCGCTCCAGTTTCGCACGGCGATCTTCCCGCTCGCGAACATCGGGACGATGCTGGCTTGGCCCATCTTGTTGATCGGCCTCTTCTTCGTGCCTGGGGTGAGGGTGGCCGGGTTCAGCTTGATCGACGTCGGGATCGTGCTCTTCTCCTTTGGGGTCCTGTTCCAGCTGGTCACGCTCCCCGTGGAATTCGACGCAAGCCGCAGGGCGCTCGTGCAGTTGAACCGCCTGGGGCTGGTCGCTCCTGACGAGCAGGCGGGCGCCAAGAAGGTGCTCGATGCCGCGGCTCTGACGTACGTCGCGGCGGCCGCGGCCGCGATGTTCCAGCTCGTTCGACTCCTCATCCTGAGGGATCGGCGGAACTAACCCGCCCGAGCGTTGGGGACCTGAAAAGCACGATGGGACCTCCCCGGTGGGACGTCCCATTTTCACTGCCGCGCGGTCGTCGAGCCAATTCCGATCTGGGCCGCGTGGAGGGTTCCGCGGCCGCGCTGCGACTAGATCTGGGCGACGATGTCCTTTAACTCCTTGGATACCTTGAAGACCGGCACCCGTCGGGGCGGCACCGGCACCGATTCGCCCGTGCGGGGGTTTCGCGCGAGGCGCGACTTGCGGTCCTTCACCTTGAATGTTCCGAAGCCCCTGATTTCGATGTGCTTGCCCGTGGCGAGCGCGCGGGATACCGCATCCAGAAACTGGTCTACGGTGTCGGCGACGTCCTTCTTAGTCAAGCCGGTGCGCTCGGCAATTTCATCCACGATATCTGCTTTGGTCATCTGCCCCTCCTGGCGTGCTCCCGCCGCGAACGCTTCCGTCTCTCGGGGCTTAGTCCCCGGCGACAAGCGTCGCGTTCGCGCCGCAGAGAGCTATAAGCTTGCGCTGTAATTGAACATAAGTACTCAACGGCGCGCGACTCGGGACTATAGACCGCGTGCGGAAGCTGTCAAGGCTTTTTCCTGCTGTGGGTTCCAGCCTTTGCCCTGCTCTGCAACGGCATGTCCTGCAGGTCGCTCGCACCCAGGGTGAATTCGCAGAATGCGAACGTGAGTCGAATTTAGTGCATGGTAAGCATATGTCAAATAACGACTTTATAGGCGCGCATTGATTCGGCGATGGAGACCAGCGTGGCACGGGCATTGCCTTCCGTAGAGCCAGAGAACGAACTCGGGAGCCCCCTAGCGTCGGTCCCTGACCCCGCGTCGCCGGCCCTGCACCGACCGCGCGCTAGTGCTGAGGCTCCCGTTTCGTTTGGCGGTGGGATGCCTCCCAGACGGGTACTGCTCTTCTTCATCGATGGCGTGGGCGTCGGCGACGACGATCCCGATCGAAATCCCCTGGCCGCCGGTGAGTTCACCACGCTCCGGCTGACCCAGACTCAAACGCCGGTTTCTCGGACGGGCCCACCCGCGATGGCCCGCGGCCTCGATGCTTCCCTCGGCGTTCCGGGGCTCCCCCAGAGCGCCACCGGGCAGACCACCATCCTCACCGGCGTGAACGCCCCGGCCGCCATGGGGAAACACATCTCGGGATTTCCGGGCCCCAGTCTTCGGGCGATCCTGGAAGAGCACTCCATCTTGAAACGGCTGCGGGAGTCGGGGCTCACGGCGTCCTTCCTCAACGCCTTCGGCCCCCGTTTCTTCGAGATGGCCGAGACCAAGCGGCGCCTGTCGGCGACCTCGCTGGCCACGATGGCCTCGGGCGCTCCCTTCCGGACTTGGGCCGATCTCTTGGAGGGGCGGGCCGTGGTTCACGACCTCACCCACTGGCGCGTGCGGGAGTGGGGATACGACGTGCCGATGCGAACGGCCGAGGAGGCGGGCGTGATCATCGCCCAAGAGGTGATGAAGCAGGATTTCTCTCTCTTCGAGTACTTCGAGACGGACCGGGCCGGGCACGACCAGGACCGGGACCGCGCCATGCGCTGCCTCTCCGATCTCGACCGGACGCTTCAGGTGGTGCTGGGCCGCCTCACGCCTGAGTCCACGACCCTCATCGTCGCGAGCGACCACGGCAACCTGGAAGACGCGCACGTGAAGACCCACACGCGAAACCCGGCCCTCTTCACGCTCTGGGGGCGCTGGGCGCCGAGCTGGGAGCCGACGCGCCTCACCGATATCGTGCCGTTGATCTGGGATGCCCTGGGTCGGCCGCCGGGAAGCGGCGACCGCGCTACCGCAGTCGCTTGATGATGTGCCAGCCGAAGGGGCTCTTCACCGGATCGTAGTCCGCGATGTCGATGTTCCCGGGGCTGATCGAGAACCCGACGTCTCCGAAGGCGGGCACCATGTTCTCGCGGGGATACTCGCCTGGCGTGCGAGAGACAAACGGGGCCCCCATCCTGTAAATCCCAGGCGGGCTGTCGTCCGTGTACTGGGCCACCAGGGTGTCGAAGTTCGCGCCCTTTCGGGCCTTGTCCAAGAGCTCGTAGGCCAGTTTCTTCGCCTGCTCCTTGGTGCGGGTGATCTGCTTGCCCGGGACCGATCCCACGAAACCGATCAGGATGTGCTGCACCTCCACGTGCGCGGGCGCTATCACCGGCTTGACCGGCATGGTTCCAGGGACGGTCATGGACTTCCCCTTCGATTTGGATTTCGACTCCTGCGTCGACCCCGTTGGCTTCGCGGAGTCCGGCGGCGTCTGGACCGTCTCGGGCGCGGGCGCCACGGTGGCCGTGGAGTCCCCGTGCGGCCCATCGTGCGCGGCCGCGGGTTGAACTCCAAAGCCGAGCATCGACACAAAAAGCCCGGACGCTAGGATCCATCCGATTGCCGTACCGCTCAGGCTCGCGATTCTAGCCATATCAGAATATGAATACCCCGGCCGCGACCACCGTGGTCCAACCTTTCGCTGAAATCACGGCCGACTGGGTCACATTGAAAGTTCGCACGATATCTCCCGAAATCTTGAAGACCTGCTCCTTCTCGTCCCAGTTCGCGTTTTCGTCGAATTCCACACCGAGCGTCGAGGCCAGCATGGAGGCCGCCATGTCCTCCGCAAACTCCCCCGCGACCTCATCGGTCTGGCCGTAGGCGTGGTGCTCGCTCAGGTAGCCGTAGGTGTTCTTGTCGGCGGGGAGGGCGCATCCGATCGATGCCGCGATGAGGCGGCGCATCTCGTTGGAGGCCTGGCGCGCCATCACGCAGAACGCGATGCTCCCGGGCGCGATCAGCTTTCCTCCCTCCTCCTTGGAGATGATCTTGCAGAGCGGCGGGTAGATGCTCGAGACGTGCACGAGGTTCAGCTTCTCGATCCCCGCGTCCTTCAGGGCCAGCTCAAACGAGCGCAGCTCGTCGCGGTGGCTGCCCACGCCCTTCGTGAAGAAGATCTTCGTGGGAACGAGGGTGAGCCCCTCCAGAACTCTGCGCCGGTCCACTTCCGGGAAGGCCGTCTGAGGCTTGGGGCCGGGAAGGGTCGCGTCGGTGGTTCGCTTCATCTCGATTCGGTCTCCTCTCGAATGTTGTGTCGCTACCGCGAACTCACGGATGCAGCCGCGTCGATTCTGCTGCGGCTCGGGTGAACCGGATGGTTACGAGGCACCGCCGGGGTTCCGCGGCAACGGTGCTCGGGCCCAGGTCTAGCAAAACCTGGCGCTGGATTTTCTCTCGTTCTCCCGTGATGTCAACCGGGAGTGTGTAAAGCGTGTCCAGGGCTTCGATCACCGACGCCGGTCCCACCACTCGGGCCGAATCGGGCTCCACCCGGATCGCGCCTTCGATGACGACCCCAAAATGGGGGCTCCCGACCACCCGGGCCGCCAGCGGAACGGTCCGGGCCCGTTTCGGCTCGATCGTGACGTCGACCAGGCGCGGCTCCACGACCTCCGTGACGTCCAGCGATCGGGTCAGCTCGGCCGGGATCGCCCGTTCGCGCACGTCCTCGACCGAGATGGTCCGCTGGAATCGGCCGGGCGAGGCGTTGGCCAGGTCGATGGAAAGGAAGGGGTTCGTCAGGCCGAGGCGGATCAGGTCCTTCCACTTCCCGCGCACCTTGAATGCGACGCGGGGGGGTGGGCTCCCCACGACCGCCAGGGTGTCGCTGAGTCCCGTGAGCGTCACCGGCACCGCGAGCTGGGATTCCCTCTGCTGATCGGTCACGACGTGCGCGTAGAACAGGAGCGCCAGGAGGAGCGAGGCGACCTTCAATCCGAAATTGCGGAGTAAGTAATCCCGGATGCGCGCCCACATCGCGGCCTAGAACCCCGCCTTCAATTCCGCGCCCAGCTCAACCCAGTACTTGGTGTCCTTGGGATCGGCCTGGTCGACCGACTGCCCGCTGACCACGGAAAAGCGCACTCGATCGTTCACGGGGTCGTCCGGAAAGTAGATCCAGCCCGGGCCGTCGTCGCCGCGCCCCCAGCGGAGACGGAACGAATTGAACTGGAGCGTGCCGCCGTCCGGAACCGTGAGGATTCCCTTGGTGCGCGCCCCGGCGAAGACCCAGAGAAAGGCCGGCTTTTCGACGTAGTAGAAATAGCGCAGGGAGTCCGGGCTCCCGGCGATTTGCTCGATCGGAAGCAGCGCGGCAAACTCGCCTCCCTTCCGGAACACCAGAACGTTCCCCTCCACCAGGCGGACGCGAAGATCGTGGAGCCGCTCCGTGCCGAGGCGCAGGGAATCGGGAATGTCGGAGAGAAGCCGCACGAGGCGAACGTCCGCGCTCCCGGTGGCGGCGCCAGGGGCGGCGGCCGCCCGATCCGGAGTCCCGAAAGCCGGGAACGCGAGCGACGCCAGAAGGGCGAACAGCACCCCCGCGCGAAACGCCGCGGCACAAAACGAGATCTTCATGGTTTGTGGATTCATGGTAGGCCGTTCGAATCTTCCCACGCGTCTTCTCGAAGCGTCAACGGGAACCGGGCGGAGGGCGCCGCGATCGTGTAAATTTCCGTGCATGAAGGCCCCCGCAACGAACCATCGGCTCCTCGTCCAGGGCCCGCTCGATCTCGACCTCACCTTCGCCTGCGGCCAGGCCTTCCGCTGGATCCGGGAATCAGGCTGGTGGAGCGGGATCGTCGGCCGATCCGAGGTTCGCGTGATCGCCCTGGCGCCCCGCACGGCCCGCGACGGCCCCGCCGCGCTCACCCTCGAGACCCGCGGCGACGACCCCGGCCAGGAGGCGCTGGAGCGATACCTGAGGCTCGACGAGGACCCGACGATTCACCTGAAGCATGCCGAGGAGCTTCGCTCGGTGCCGGGGTTCATGCCGCTCCTGGGCCTTCGGCTGCTCCGTCAGGATCCGTGGGAGACCCTGGCGTCGTTCATCTGCTCGGCCGCCGCCAATATCCGAAAGATCACGACTTGTGTGGAAGGACTGGCGGGTGCGTGGGGCGATCCGATCGAGGGCTCCCTGCGGCGCTCGTTCCCTCCCGCCGAGGCGGTCGCGCGCGTACGCGAAGGCGATCTTCGCGCGTTGGGCCTCGGATTTCGGGCACCCTATCTCCTCGCGACCGCTCGCACGATCGCGGGGGACAGCGCCTGGTCGTGGGACTGGATGCGCACGGCTCCGATCGAGCAAGTCCGATCGCGGCTGGTTTCGCTTCCCGGCGTCGGCCCCAAGATCGCCGACTGCGCGCTGCTCTTTGGACTCGATCGCCTCGAAGCGTATCCGATCGACCGCTGGATCCGCCGGGCGACCCTGGAGCTGTCGGCTCGCCGACGCGCGCGCGATGACGAGCTGACACAATGGGCCGCCAGGCTGGGGCCGGGGCGCGGCTACCTGCAGCAGATCCTGTTTCACCTGAGGCGCACGTCGGGGCCGCTCCCCGCCCTGGAGAAGCTCCGTCCCGCGGCGGGCGCCCGGAAGGTGGCGCGCTCGCGGTGAAGGTCGGGGGCGCCGCCATCGCGTTCTTCGCCAAGGCCCCGATACCGGGGCGGGTCAAGACGCGCATGGTGCCGCCCCTGACGCCCGACGCGGCGGCGCGCATCGCCCGCGGCTGCCTCGAGATCTCGCTCCGCCGCTTCGTGCCCGCGGTGGCCGCGCCCTTCACGCTCTTTCTCGACGGGATAGCCGACTCCGCGCTCTTGGACCTCGCCGGGGCGCTCGGCGTCCCGATCGTGCCGCAAGCGAGGGGCGATCTGGGTGAGCGGCTTCGGGCCGCGTACCGGGTGCTGCGCGAGGGCGGGGCGGGCAAGACGATCGCGATCGGGTCCGACAGCCCGACGCTCGACCCGAGGTGGATCTCCGACGCGATCGCCGCGCTGGATACCCACGATCTGGTGATCGGACCCTGCGAAGACGGCGGCTACTACCTGATCGGCTCCAGGGACGACGTGCCCGAGGTGTTCAACGAAATTCCCTGGAGCACGGCCGATGTCACGGCAAGGACGCTCGAGCGCGCCCGCGCGCTCGGGTTGTCGGTCCATGAACTCCCGGTCTGGTATGACGTCGATGACATCCCATCGCTCGCCCGGGCGATGGCCGATGCGGGGCGGGACTCGGGATTGGCAGCGGGCCTTTCCGTTCTCAGTACTTGACGCTGCAGCCGTACGGCTGGGTGGCCGCGGTCTCCACCTTCTTGCCCGACATCGACTCGTCGAGGGCCGCGGCGACGTAGTTCCTGGCTCCGGGGATGTCGGCCTGATCGGTCGACGGTTTGTCGTCGATCGCGCCGTTGTAGACGACGGTACCCTTGGAGTCGATGACGAACATGTGCGGGGTCGTCTTGGCGCCATATTCCTTCCCCACCGTCCCCTTCGGGTCGAGCAGGAAGTGGGTCGGAGAGGCGCTCCGCTCCTTGGCCAGCGTCTTCGCCTCGGACGCGGTCATGTACCCCTGCTTTCCCTCCGCCGAGGAGCAGATCGTCAGCCAAACGACGCCCTTCTTGGTGAATTCCTTCTGGAGCCGCTGCATGTTGCCGCTCCCGTACTGCTTCTTGACGAACGGGCACTGGAAGTTCACCCACTCCACCACGACGTACTTCCCTTTGAACGAATCGAGGCGGACGGACTTGCCGTTGATGTCGCGGAGATCGATCGGCGGAGCCGCCTTTCCGACGATCGCCGCGGCGTGCGCGGTTGAAACTCCGACCAAGAACAAGGCGCAGGCGATCGCAGCATTTCGAATCATGATCTCTCCCTAGAGTTGCGGTCCGTTCGACGATGCCGATCCACCACTATATCCCCGTTTCCCCGCCACCGGTTCCTTGGCGCGGCGGTCCCTCCCGCCGCACCGACGCCTTTCGGCGGATCCAAAATGCCAATCCCACCCCCGCGAGGCCCAGCGCGGCCGCGTACCAAGAGAATGGCGGGCTCTCGTTTCTGGCGGCCCTCCCCGCGGGCGACGGGTCGCCCGGGACGACGGCCACGTCCACCCTGAAGGCGGCCTGCGCGGCCGGTCGCGGCCGGTCCCGGGTGACCAGGACGCCGGTGAGACGCGCGGGCGGCCCGGCCGTGTTCGGCGCGGGGGTCATGGTGAGGCGATATCCCCCACGGACCGGCTCCCAAGCCTGTGGAGCCGCGTAGTCCGCGATCAAGGGCTGGTCGACGAAGAAGTATGGATCGCGCGGAGCGGTCCCCTGGGGCAGGCGAAACGAAATGGAGATGGCGCGCGGCCCCGCCTCCGCGGCCAAGCCCAGTCTCGCCGCGTCCAGAGGCATTCGAGACCGCGCTTCGGCGAAGAGCGGCGCCGCGGGGCTCGCAGCCGGCACCTCCGTTCCCACCGGCAGCGAGAGGTCGAGCGTGGCCGAGCCGGGGAGGCAGACCTCGTTACATTCGAGCCACCGGAACGTGCCCCCGATGGTGATCGAAGACGCGGTGATCTTCTCCGGCGGCGTGATGAGGATCGGCAAGAGCACCTCTCCGGCGTAGCCGTAGCTCATTTCGGGGCCGGTCGGCATGCGCTCGGGGGCCGGCCAGTCGATCGGGCCGGCCGAGAATCCCTCCGGCAGCTTCCATTCGATCCGGAGCGGCAGGCCGGAGTCACCGGGATTCTTCCAGTAGGTGTGCCACCCGTCTCTCATTTCCATCCGAAGACCGACGGTAAACGGCGCGCCCGGCCGGACCGAGCTCTGTTCGGAGAGAAGGGTCACCTTGGTATTCTCGCTCGCGCCCGTCGAGGCTGCGCGGCCGGTGCCAGGGGGAAAGGCAGCCACGAAACCAGCGAGGAGCATCGCCCAGAATCGCGCGTCCGGCATCGCCAACAGGTTCGATCTCGGCATCGTGCCTATCCTTGGGAGTATCATCCACCGTCATCATGATCCGGGCCGACTCCTCCCTCGCGTTTGATTCTATCACCGGCCTCGCGGCCCGCATCCGGACGGGGAGCCTCGGGCCGGCGGCGCTCGCGGAGCACTCGCTGGAGCGTGTCGCCGCGCTCGACGCGAGGCTCCACTCCTTTCTCCTGGTCCTGCATGAACGCGCGCTCGCCGAAGCCCGCGCCGCGGAAGGCGCGCGAAAGAGCGGGCGGGACCGGGGCCCGCTGGACGGAATTCCGTACGCCGCGAAGGATCTCTTCGACGTCGCGGGAGCGCCCACCACCGCGGGGACGCGCCTCCTCGCGAACAACATCGCCGCGGCCGACTGCACCGTGATCCGCAAGCTCGCCGAGGCGGGCATGGTCCTTCTCGGGAAGACCCACACGATTCAGCTCGCCTACGGAACCATCGGGATCAACCACGACCAGGGAACGCCGTTGAACCCGTGGCACCGGGTGCCGCACGCGCCGGGCGGCTCTTCGAGCGGGAGCGCCGTCGCGGTCGCGGCCGGGCTGGCGCCGATGGCGCTGGGCACGGACACCGGCGGATCGGTGCGGATCCCGGCGGCGCTGTGTGGGATTGTGGGGCTCAAGACCACGGTCGGCAGGATCAGCCGAGCGGGGGTCTACCCGCTGAGCTGGACGTTCGACAGCGTTGGGCCGCTCACACGATCGGTCGAGGACGCGGCCCTCGTCTACCAGGCCCTGCAGGGACCGGATCCCCTGGACCGCGTCACGGTCGAGATTGCCCCGCACGACGCGCTGGGCGGGCTCAAGGACGGCGTGAAGGGGCTGTCGGTGGCGTTCGGGGAGACGACTTTTTTCGACGACGTGGATCCCGAAATCGAGAGCGCTGTGCGCGCGGCCGGCGGGGTCATCCGCTCCCTGGGCGCCAAGGTCGAGAGCCGGGAGTTTCCCGAGGTCGCCGAGATCTGGAGGGAGAAGAATCGGTCCCAGTATGTCGCGGCGGAGGCCTGTTACAACAATCGGGAGCTGCTCGATCGGCATTTCGAGGAGCTCGACCCTATCGTCTCGGCGCGCATGATCCCGGGCCGATCGCTCCTGGCGACCGAGTACTTCCATCTCGAGCGGCGATTCGGGGCTTTGCGCGAGCAAGCGTTGAAGCGCCTTCGGGACGTGGACGCGTTCATCGTGCCCACGACGGCGATTCCCGCTCCCTCGCTGGCGGACGCCGACGCGAGCCTCGATGCGTACGGGAAACTCAACATCCGGATGCACCGAAATGCCGGCATCGGAAATTATTTCAATCTGTGCGCGGTCTCGCTTCCCTGCGGGTTCACCTCGAAAGGGCTGCCGATCGGTCTCATGATCTACGCGAAGCCGTTCCACGAGGAGATGGCGCTGCGGATCGCGTACGCCTACGAGCGGGCGACCGAGTGGCACACCCGCCGCCCCGACCTGTCTTGAACTGGAGTCGCCATACAGACCCGAGGCCCCGTCCGATCGTGAGGGCCGCCGGATAGTCCCCGGCGCCGCGCCCCGGCGCTCCGCCCGCCGCAAATTCCCGCACTCGGTTGACGCGCTCCTGGAGTCGATGCTGCTCCGACCCGCCCGCTGATCGCTCCGCCACTGTTAGGAGGTGGTTCAGGTTCGACGCGTAGAACTCGTCGGATATGGCAAACCGCCACCCGCTCGACTTGATGGGAACGAGGCGCAAGTAATGTGCGGGATCGCAGGGTTTTTCTCACCCTCGCCAACGGAGTTCGAATCCGACGATCTCCTCCTCCGCATGAATTCCGTCTTGTCGCATCGAGGGCCCGACGGAGCGGGCATCCATCGCGACGGCCAAGCCGGGCTTGCCCACAGCCGCCTGGCCGTGATCGATGTCGAAGGAGGACACCAACCCATCGTGAGCGAAGACGGCTTGACTGCGGTCGTGCTCAATGGAGAAATCTACAACTTTAGGGAATTGAGGGACGAGCTGCGGCGCCATGGAAGTCGATTTCGGACGATGGGCGATGCGGAGGTGTTGCTGCGATTGTATGAGACCTGGGGAGAGTATTGCGTCCACCACCTGCGCGGAATGTTCGCGTTCGCGATCTGGGATCGGCGAGAGCGCAAGCTGTGGTTGGCTCGCGACCGGGTGGGAATCAAGCCCCTCTATTACTTCTGGGACGGGACGCGCTTTCTCTTCGGGTCGGAGCTGAAGGCGATCTTGCAGCACGCCAAGGTCGCCCGCAAGATCGACGAGCGCGCCATCGACGATTTCCTCGCGCTCGGGTATGTTCCCTCGCCTCGCACCGTGTTCCAAGGGGTTCGAAAACTTCGCGCGGGGCACATGCTCCGGGTGACAGCCTCCGGACCAGTGGGGGCGATGTACTGGGATCTGGATTTCACTCCTCGAAATCGTCTCGGTGCCCGCGATTCCGCCATGGCGCTACAGACTGTTGTTCGAGAGTCTGTCGCCTGCCACCTCGTCTCCGACGTACCCGTGGGAACACTTCTTTCCGGAGGAATCGACTCGGCGGCCGTGCTGGCCCTGATGGCGGAGAAGAAAGGCGCCGAAATCCCGGCGTTCACGGCGACCTTTCCCGGCACCCGCGACGAGGACCGCGAATTCGCCGAGCAGGCCGCGATGTGGTCCGCCGCAAGCTGGAAGGAGATCGCGATCCCGTGCCCGACGGTCGAGGTATTGAGCCGTCTCGCCTGGCACTACGACGAGCCGTTCGCCGATCCCTCCGCCGTACCCACGTTTCTTCTCTGCGAGGGGGCTCGCCGGGGAGTCACCGTATGTCTTTCCGGAGATGGAGGTGACGAGAACTTCGGTGGGTACAAGAGATATAGGATGCACAGGAACCTGCAGACGCTGCGGGACCTCGTTCCTTCGTGGTTGGCGCCGACGCTATTCCACGTAGGTGCGCGGCTGACTCCGGCCGGAACATGGGGGCTCCCATCAAAGCGCGTGCGGCGCTTGCTAGCGGACGCGGCTCTCCCGCCGGAACGAGTCTATTGGAACGAAATGACACGAATGGATGCGGCCACCCGGAGCGCCGTCTACAGCCGATCGTTCCTAAGATCCCTCCAGGGCTACGACCCCTTCTCGATCGTGGAAGAATGGGTCAGACCGTCGATGGAATGGGATTCGACCTCGCGCTTGCAGTACTGGGATTTCAAGACATACCTTGCCGACGGAATTCTGACAAAGGTGGATCGTGCCAGCATGGCTCACGGACTCGAGGTTCGAGTCCCGCTCCTCGATCACGCCCTCGTCGAACACGCCGCCGCGATTCCATCTGGCCTCAAGATTGGATCGGGTCGTGGAAAGCGCCTCTTCAAGGAGTCGCTGCGCGATCTCGTCCCGCGCGGCGCGATCAAGCGGCGAAAGCGCGGCTTCACTCCGCCGCTATCTTCATGGCTCGCACGCACCAAGCTTGGACCCGTTTTCGAGAGCCGAGTCTTGGGTGGAGACTCGTTTTTGTCCACTTTTCTTGATATCCGTGCCGTCCGATCCGTTTGGGATGACCAACGGAACGGCGGACGCGCGCGATCGCACTTGCTCTGGTCGCTCCTGATCTTGGAAATCTGGGGCGGGAGCTTCCTGTGATTTTCCGGGCGGTGTGAAGCTAGCTACCTGGGAAGTTCCTGGACGCCGTAAGGGCACCCCTTGTACCGCTCTCTGGGAGAGACCGCCACAGGGGCAGAGATAACGTGAATCGGGCCCCACCGAGCGGAGATTTGCCGACCGTCACATTTCCACCATGTGCCCGCGCGACCTGCCTCAGAAGAGGCAACCCGAGACCCAAGCCGGCAAGCGCGGCTCGAGCCTCCGGACCTCGATAGAACGGCTCAAAGATCCGATCTCGCTCTTCGGTTGGGACACCCTCACCGCCGTCGTCGACAATGACGTCGGCCTGGGAGTCATCGGCTCTCACCGCAATCTTGACCTTTCGGCCGGGACTGGTGAACTTGATCGCGTTGTCGGCCAAATTGCGGATTGCCGCAGCGAGCAGCGCCGGCTGGCCCGAGACCATGACTTCGTCGGGGCACGCGAGGAAGATGTCCGCTACCCTCGTCGGATGCTCCGCGGAAGCACGCCGCACCGCGTCGGTGGCGAGGTCCGAAAGGTTGACTGGCTCAAAACCCACCGGCGCCCGCGACGCACCCTCGCCGGCGCGTCGGAGGAGCAACAGCGCCTCGACCAACTCGCGCATGACTCGCACCTGCTCCGAAGCGCGCAGGAGTCCGCCGCGAACTTCCGGCGGGAGCAAGGGGCTGTCCAATGTCGTCTCGAGTTCTCCCGAGAGAACGGTGAGGGGAGTGCGCAGCTCGTGGGATGCGTTGGACGTGAATCGCCGCTCCGCGTTGAGCAAATCGTCCAGCCGGGCGAGCAGGCGATTGAACGAATCGCCAAGGCGATCGACTTCCTCGACGCCCGTGGCATCCCCGAGCGATCGCACTCCCGCATCGACGGAGGCGCCCCGGGCCCGATCCCCCATGTCGACGAGCGGCCGAAGCGCGCGGCGGCTTGTCCACCGGCCGACCAGAAGTGTGACGACCAGGAGCGGCGCGGCACTCCAGAGAAGTCCTCGTCGAAGCGCCGCGATCTGGGCGATACGGTCTTGATCCGAGACCGAAGCGACGACAAGGGCGCCGCTCGCAGAGCGCAACGCCGCGCGATACCTCCCCCCACGATCGCCCAGGTCACCGTCCGCGAGCGGGCCGTCCATTGGACCCCGCGCCACCTTCGGCTCGGTCGAGGCAAGCAGCTCACCCAGCGAATCATATACATCGATCCGAAATTTCCCGGGGGACTCCTCCTGAATGGCCGCCGCGGCCGAGTGCGCGAGATTGCCCTCCTCTGAGAGCTCACTGTCGACTCCTGCCGCGACCCGGCGGGCCATTGCGACAAGGACTCTCGCGTCCTCGTCTCGCAAGGAACGGTTGGCCATCCAGAGCGCTGATGTCCCGAAACTCGCAATCATCAGCACCGCCATGAGCTGCTGGAGGAGCGTCAGCCGCGTGACCAGCGAGCGCCCGCCGCTGCCGTCGGGAAGCATGACGTCGATCACGATGACATCAAAGGACTGCTCGAGGGCGATCGCGCGACCGGTCGACACCCGCGCCGCGCTCACAAGAGCATGGCCGGCCGCGCCCAGGGATCGCTGGAGCAGCTCGCGGGTGGGAGCACTGTCCTCGATGAGAAGGATTTGCATCGTGGCGCCTCAGGGCCTCTCGCGAATCTCGCCGCATCGGGCGAGCAGCGCGGGTAGCAGGAGCAACAGCAGCGGAGCCGAATTCAGGAACCCGCCCACGACCGCGATGGCGAGTGGCTGGAGAAGAGCGCTTCCCGCCCCGAACCCGATCGCCAGAGGCGCCAGCGCGGCCACACCCGCCGCCGTGGTCATGAGCACCGGACGCGCCCGACGCCGCGCCGCGATGACCGCGGCCTCGGCGGGCGTCGCGCCCGCTTGCAGCGCGGAGCGGTGGCTCGCGACCAAGAAGTACGCGTTCTCCGCCACCACACCCACCATCATGATAGCTCCGACAAAACTGGATATGTTGAACGTGGCACCGGCCGCGTGCAGCCCGAGAAAGACTCCGGCGAGCGAAGCCAGGAGCACCACGACCACCGCGCCCGTTTGCTTCCAGGAGCGAAACCCCACGATCATGACGAGGACGACCGCGATGCCCGCGCCGAGGAGGACCGCCGCGAGCCCCTGAAAGGAAGACTGCTGCTCCGCCCAGAGGCCGCCGAACCGAATCGACGCATCCGGAGGAAGGGCCAGATTGCGCCGCAGGACTCCCTGAATCTCCGCCACCGCGGATCCTGTGTCGCGGCCGGAGAGCCGCGCCGTTACCGACGCCATCGTACGCTGGTCGTCCCGCGCGATCTCGATCTCACCGGGATCGACCCGGAGTGTGGCGAGGTCGCCAAGCGGCACCCAATGGCGGGACGCCACCGGGATCCGGACTGCCGCCAGCGCGTCGGCCGGCGTCATGCCGCGCGGCACCGGAAGGACGACGCGCACCGGCCAGGCGCGCACTCCCCGGACGATTTGGCCCGCCTCGAGCCCCTCGATCGTCGACCTGACAGAGCGGGCAAGGCCGTCCGCGTCGAGCCCGAGGCGGAACGCACCGGGGCCGGGAAGGATGGAAATGTCGGGCCCGCTCACCACGAGGCCATCGTTGATGTCCACGACGCCGCGAACGCCCGAGATGAGCTCGGCCGCCTGGCGCGCCTTCGCCGCAAGGAAACCCCGATCTTCGCTGAATATTCTCATCTCGATCGGCTGCGGACTGGTCGTCAGATCGCCGATCACGTCTTCGACGAGTTGCCCGAATTCGACCCGGAGCGCCGCCTGCGAATGCGTGATTCGGCGCCGGAGGTCGTCGGCGATCTCATTGGCCGATCGCCCGCGCCTCGGACGCAGGCGGAGCACATAGTCGCCGTGGTTCGGCTCGGTGATGAAAAAGCCGAGTTGCTCGCCCGTGCGGCGCGACCACGCCTCGATCTCCGGCGTGGCGGAAATCTCGCGCTCGACCTCGGTGAGGATCCGGTCGGTCTCCTGGATCGATGTCCCCGCCGGCGAGTAGAAATCCATGATGAGAGATCCTTCGTCCATGTCCGGCAGGAAGCCGGTTCCCAGGGACCCCCGCAGCGGCAGGACGGACGCGATGAGAATGCACGCCGGCACGACGGCGACCCACGGGTGGTCAACGGCGTACTGGATCGATTGCGCAAACCATGAGGCCGTGCGACGGCTGCCGAGCGTGGGCTCTGGCTTCGGCCGCGCCAGGAGAGGAATCGCCGTGATGCAGAGTAGAAGCGAGGAACCCAGCATCAGCGTCATGGTGAGCGCGAGGACCCGAAAGAACGCCCCCGCCACGCCGTCGAGGTACATGAACGGGAGGAAGATCACGATCGTGCAGAGGCTCGATCCGAGGAGCGAGGGGAATATCTCCGCCATCGCCGCCGAAACATCGAGCGCCGCCGGATTCGGAGCCGCGCGATGCGCCAGGTGCTCGAGCACAACGACCGCGTCGTCGAGGACGAGCCCCACCGCGGCGGCGATCCCCCCCAACGTCATCATGTTGAGCGACTGACCCATCAGGGCCAGCCCCAAGAGCGTCAGCACGATGCTCCCGGGCAGCAGAACGGCACCCGCCAGCCCTAGGCGCACGCTGCCGAGGAACAACGAGAGCGCCAGGATGGCCATCAGCGCCCCGATCAGCAGACTGTCTCCCACGCTGCCGATGGAAGCGCGCACGAGATCGGACTGGTCGTAAAAGGTCTCGACATGGACGTCGGCGGGTAAGACCGCGCCGCTCTCCGCGAGCCAGCGGCGCACCTGGTTCGCGAGGCCAATCGTGCTGGCTGTGGGCTGCCGGAGAATGCTGACCAAGACGGCCTCCCGCGACTGAGCGGCGAAGCGCGTGAACTCTGGGACTTCCTCGAGGCTCACGCGCCCGAGATCTCCCAGGGGAACGGGCGGTCCGCCGGCGACCGGAATGGGGATGGCTCGGAGCGAGGCGAGATCTGGTGGGCGCGCGTCCACGAGGCCGAGGTAGAGCTGCCGGTTGGCGTCGAGGAGGCCCACCGATCGGATTTCTCCGGCACGCTTGAGGACATCGGCGACGGTGGCCGCATCCAAGCCGCGCGATTCAAGAGCCGTCGGGTCGAGCGTGACGCGCGCCTCCAGACGACGTCCACCCTGGACCACAATCTCCGCCGCACCGGGCAGCCGCGCCAGCGCGGGCCGGATCATCATCACGGCCACGTCACGAAGCTCCGCGAGGGAGCGCGTCTTGGAGGTGAGCGAAAGGCCGAGCACCGGAAATAGCGCCGGGTTCATCAGGCGCGCCTCGACTGAAGTACCCTGAGGGAGACGCTCCCGAACGGCCTCGACCCGCCCCTGGACACGCTGGAGTGCGAGGTCCATGTTCGAATTCCAGATGCAATCGAGGTTGATCTCGGTCGAGCCGCGGCTTGTGATCGAGCGCATCTCGCGGACGCCCGGCACCTGTCGAAAGGCGTCTTCCAGGGGCCGGGTGACCACCCGGAGCATTTCTTCGCCGGGACGTTCGCCGCTCTCGGCGATCACCGCGATGCGCGGAAAGGTCACCGCGGGCAGAATTGCCGTGGGCAGGCGCCATGCCGCGGCGACCCCAAGCGCGGCTAGGCCCGACAACCCGTAGAGCAGGGCTCGGCGCTGGACCCGTAATCCTTCGAACAGCCGGTTCACGGCATCATCCGGACAAGCGTGCTATCCGGGAGCCCATGCTGCCCTTCCAAGATCACCTTCGTGCCGGGGTCCAGCTTCGGCGCCTCGATCTCACGCCAACCCTCGGCGCCCACTCCCGGGGTCACCCCGAGCCAGAGCGCCCGATGGCTGGCTCCGATGACCGCGATCCGGGTGGTCCCCGTCAGGTCGTCTTCGACGAGCGCCGATTCGGGGACGGCGATGGCGCGCCTCGCCGGGCCCACGACGATGGTCGCCGTTCCGAACCGGCCGAGCTCGGGGAGGGGCTCTCCAGGGCGCGGCGTCAGCCAGGCCAGCGTCGTTTGGTCGCTCGCGCTCGCCGCAGGCAACAGCCGCTGGAGGGTCGCCGGGCACGGAGATCTTCCCGCCTCGGCGATCGTCGCGAGTTGTCCCTGGCGCAGCCGCGCCACATCCAAGACCGGCACGTGCGCCTCGAATACGATGGCGTCCCACGGGACGATCGCGAGAATCTCGCCCCCCTCGGCGACTTGGGACCCCATTTCTAGGCCCCGGCGCACGACAACGCCGTCCTTGGGCGCGATCAGAGGGACGCGAACCAGGTCTCGTCGCGCGAGGCGGAGTGAGCGCGAAGCTTCCTCGCGGGCCGCACCATCCCTCGCCTGGAGGAGCAAGAGCTCCGCGCCGCGCACCGCTGCCTGCGACTCCCTGGTGATCAGCCACCCGTAGGTCATCCCGGAGCGAACGGGATCGCCCACGTGTGGCGTGAGGGAATCGACGAGCGCGGTGAAGGGAGCCGAGAGCACCATCTCCCCGCTCGAACCCCACTGTCCCGGGGCGATCACGAGGTCTTCGAAGGCGCGGACTTCGACCGAACCCACCCGAACCGCCACAACCGGCTTCGCGTCGGACTCCGAGCCGCCCTCGCTTTCGTGGCGCGCCGAGCAGCCGCATGTGATCGCGATCGATAGCACAACCACGATCGCGGATCGGAGTCTTCGCTCACTCATCGCCGGACCTCCACCTCGAATCGCGCGATTCGACTCTCGAATCGCGCGTCGGTGAGCCGTTGGCGCGCCTCATCAAAGCTTCGCCTCGCGTCGAGCAGCTCCATCAGCGTCAACGCGCCGGCGGCATAAAGGCTCTTGGAGCGGAGCACGTGCTCCTCGGCGCGCTGCACGGTGGCCTGGCAGGCCCGCAACCGGGTCGAACCCTCGCGCCAGCGCGCCAGCAGGTCGAGGGCGAGGCGATACTGCTCGCCACGGATGGCGTTGAGCCGGAGACCGGAAGCGCGCATGGAGGCCTGTCTCGCCGCGGTCCCTGGCGCCGCGGCGGTATCCCAAAATGGGATTCGAAAGACAAGGGCGAGCGAGGCGCCGAGATCGCGACGCAATCGATCTCCGAAATCCGCATCGGGATAGGTCGCCTTGACGCTGGGCGGCACGAGAGTCGTGAGGTCCGAGCCTGAGAGTCCCGCGTCGACCGCCAGGTCCACGCGCGGGCTGTTCCGACGCTGAGCATCGGAGAGCGAGAGATCCCGCTCGGCAGCCGCCAGTGCCGCCGACCGAACCTCGGGAGCGTGGTCGGCCGCGGTCAAGATCGCCATTGAATCACCCTCTGTCGGAGCGCGGTCGGTTTCGGGGCTCGGATCACGGACGGGAGGCACGCTGTCGCGGACGCTCGCCAGGAGGGAGCCCAGCTCGCGCACGCGCTCGCCCGAAAGCAGCCGGGTGTTTGCGAGAAACGTCACCACGCCATCGCGCTCCAACGCCACACGCAGGGCATCTCCCCGGCCGCGCGTCCCGGCGCGCACACCCGCCGTGATCAGGTCCTCCAACTCGGCCAGCCAGATCGACGTTTCGACCCCCGCTCGGTCCAATTCGCGAAGTCTCACGAGATCCAGCGCGGCGGTGGCTGCGGCGATGGCCGCATCGCGGCGGGCACGATCGAGGTCGGCCTCGGCGGCTCCGGCGCCCAATGCCCCGCGGGCGCGGTCCCGCGATCGGGTGCCGCCGTCCAGCAGCGGCATCGTGGCCCCAATCTTCAGGTCATATTGGCCCAGGTTGGTAATCGCGGGGTCGTAAAACCCTTCCGGGGCGATGACTGCGTCCCCACCGAAGCCAAACGCGGGTCGCCGGTTCCGGGTTGCGGCGAGGGAATCGAAGGAAGCCGCGGTGCGGTCCTCCTCGGCTGCACGCACCGTGGGAGCGACCTTCATGGCCCAGACCACGCATTCCTCGACCGAGATCGAGTCCAGTGACGTTTCGCCGCGAGCGGTTCGGGCGGGAAGGAGCGCCGCGATCGACGCGAGAAGCAGCGCGGTCACGGCAACACCAGAGGCGATACCGCTTTGGCCCAGGCGCCGTCGGTTGGAATGGGGGCCGATTCGTCGCACCCGAGCATCATCGACAGCCAAACCGAACAGAACCTAAACGAGAATGGTCAGTCTCGAGGGGCCCTCCGGGGCCACCCCGACAGAAAAGGCCGGGTATGGAGGAGCTCCGGCACAGTAACGAACCGATACCCCATGGCGCGGAGCCTTCGGATTATGCCGGGAAGCGCCGTGATCGTGGCGCTCCGGTCAGCCGACGGGGCCAAGTTCAATCCATCGTGCAGCAGGATGATCGAGCCGGGGTGCGCCTGGGCAACGGTCAAGTCCTCGAGAGCGCGAGCAGGCAGCGGCTCCCAATCTCGGGGGGCATCGTCCCAGGTGACCGTGATCAGGGATTCGCGAATCGTCGCGCTCATGAGCCATGGGGATCGGACTCCCTGCGGAGGTCGAAAGAGCCGCGGATAGACGCCCGTGGCGTCGTGAATGGTTGTTTCCGCGCGATCGAGATCCGCGGTGAGCTTGGCCCAAGGCTCGAACGCGAATCCCACGCGGTGCCTATCCGTGTGGTTCCCGACAACGTGCCCATCTTCGACGATGCGCGCGGCGCTATCCCGATCGCGCCGGACGTTCGCCCCGATGAGAAAGAAGGTGGCATGGACATTCTCCCGGTTGAGTATCCGGAGCACCTGGGAGGTGTACGGCTCATTCGGGCCGTCGTCGAAGGTGAGCGCCACGACTTTTTCGTCGGTGGCGCCATTCCAGTGGGTGATGCCGAACGCGTTCGACCAGGGCGAGACCGCATCGTAGACGCCAAAGCAAGCCACGAACACGACCAGCGCGGCCACGGACCAAGCGCGCACCCTCGGCCACGCCCGAGCCCGCGACCCTCCGTGCAGCCCTGCCCCGACCGATCCGACGCCCTCACGGATGTCCGGGAAGCCCCACCATAGCGGGCGCTTCCTGAGCTCGAGCGAGATGAAGTTCGTGGCATAGAGAAAGCAGCTCACGGCGAGCGCCCGATTCCAGCGACGGCAGGAGGTGCGGACGGCTAGATCCTCGAGGAGCAGAACGCGCCCGAATCGCCGCAGGCGCTCCGAGAACTCTGTGTCGGTCTGCAGGTTGAAATTTGGGTTCCAGCCGCCCGCGGCGAGATAGGCGCTGCGGCGCACGGAAAAGTTCGCCCCCCATAGATGGGGCCCCAGGGGATTCCTCCGATCGATGCGATTGAGCCAGGGCAACAGACCTCTCGTAAGAAGTCGGGCCCTCCAGTTGGGCCGCCAAAATTCGATCTCGCCGCCCACCGCGACGACATCCGCCCGGTAGGCTTCGACGAGGCGAGAGAGCCAGTCGGGCGGAACGACCGTGTCGGCGTCAGTACTCGCGATGATTTCGCCGGTCGCCATCGCGAATCCCCGCGCGATCGCATTCGCGTAGCCCCGCGCCGCCTCGAAGACAACGATGACGCCCTCCTGTTCCGCGATCGAGCCGGTGAGGTCGGTGCTGGCGTTGTCCACCACGATCACTTCAACCTCACCCTTGAAGTCCTGGCAGCGCAGCGCCCGCAGGCAGGCAGACAGTAGAACCTCCTCGTTCCACGCGGGCACAACCACGCTGACCCTCATTGAGCCTCACGAGGCGGAGGCGGCTCGGACGATTGGGTCGTTGGGCATGCAACCAGCGCCGCTGGGATCGCGGATGCGGCTCCTGCCGCGACGTATTGCCGAACTTCGCTGTGCCAGTCCCGCGCCGCGGAACGATAGGCGTGGCGGGCGAGTGCGAGCATGGGATTCCCTTCCAGGGTGTGCTTGGAGGCGAGCCCGGCCTGAAATGCAACCGAGGAACGGGTGCCGATCGTGGAGACCGCCACGAAACAGCGGGCTCTCACACCGCCGGCGAACAATCGCACGAGGATGTGGTGGAGAGGCTTCCAGTACGTAACGATCCGACCCGTGGTTGTGTCGGAGAGCTGGACCCTCCAACCGTCGCTCTCGAGTGCTTGTTCGGCGGCGGCGAAGACGTCTTGTCGGGACGCCTGCAGCGTGTCGGTGTTCGACTCGCCCATGAACAGCTTCCAGCCGCCGATGCCGTCCACTGCGGAAGGGCCGAACTCGAACGTCCCGGCATTGGAGGATCTCTCCGCACTCGACCGGACGGGCTGCGCCTCGCGCGCCCGGGCATGAGTCCCGAGAAACGCTCCGAAGAGAACCACCATCGCGCAGATCCTCGCCAGCATCACAGCACGCTTCCTCCCAAGGGCGTAACACAGCCGAGCCGCGCTTTGGTTCCTTGGCCCGGCCCGGAGATTCGGACCGTGGCCCGAACGAGACCTGAACAAGAGCGAGTGAGAAGGTGGCGTCGAGGAGAACTGGGTGTAAGACTCTGCGCGCTGGCCCAGAGCGGTGAGGTTCGTGGGTAGCCCATCGACAAGACTGAGGAGGAGACCGTGAGGGTGCCGATAATGAGCGTCGCGTTGCTGCTTTCGATCGCTCTCTGGGGCGTGCCGGCGCTTCCAGCGGGCGCCCAGATCTTGGAGACGGAGACGGCGCGGTTTTTGCGCGCCGGAACCTACGAGCTCGACACCGCATACGAATTCCAGACGTCCCGCGAAGGCACGGAGCGTGCCTTGCCCCTCGCGGCGGAGTGGGGGGTCAGCGACGGCCTCTCCCTCCTGGTGGAGCCCGTCGCGTACACCGCCATCCGTCCTAATACGGGGCCACACACGACCGGCGCGGGCGACCTGGAGGCGACCGCGTTAGCTTTGGTGCGAGGTGAACGGGGCGGGATGCCAGCCATCGCCGTGGCCTTCGAGATCAAGTTTCCGACGAGCGAGAGCCTGCTGATCGGTACCGACCAGACCGATTACACCGGGTATCTGATCGGAAGCAAGAGGATCGGCCGGATCGATGCGCACGCAAACTTGGGGTACACCATCCTCGGGAACCCCCCGGGCACGAATCTGAACAACATTGTGAGCGGAGCGTTGGCGAGCGAATACTTCCTCAGCGAGCGCGTCGAGCTCTATGGGGAAGTTCTGGGCAACACGTCCTCTTCGCCTGAGGCTGGAGACAGCCCGTCGGCGACGAATGCGGTCATCGCTGAGGCGGCCGGCGGTGAACTTGTTGGCACGCTCGGGATGGGATTTCGCCCGGCTCCAAGTTTTCTCCTCTCCCTCGGGCTTAGCTACGACAACAATCAGGCGTGGCTCGTGCGGCCGGGCGTGACGATGCGGATTCCCTGAGCGAACGGGGCCGGGAGCGCCGTCGCGGTCGCGGCCCGGCTGGTACCGATGGAGCCGGCACGGACACCTGCGGATCGGTGCGGATCCCCGCGGCTACTCGATCGACATTTCGACGAGTGGCACACGCGCCACCCGGTGTCACTCGAATCGAAAGCAAGTAATGGCGTTCGAACCGGTCTTGACGTAAATCCGCCCCTCCGAATCGAGTGAATATTGGGCGCGGGTCGTTCCAAAATAGATCGCCCCGGCGGCAGCAGGACCCGCTGGCTGCCTGGATGTGGGTGCCGAGGCCGGGACTTACCTGATTGGCTCCCGCTCGGGAATCGTGGCGCCCGGCGGTGGGGGCTCCGCGTGGCGCTTCGGCCCCATGAACGGGAGACAGAGGAGACAGACCAGACCGAAAGCCCCGTCCAGCGTGAGAGTTATCGGATAGCCCCAGCGCTGCAAGCTCTGCCCCTGCCACGCGGAAGAATACGAGTAGACGAGATTGTTCAAGGCCATGTAGGCCGTGAACTGCGTCGCCGCGACGCGGGGCGTCGTGACGTCCATGAAGATCGCGGTGCCCACCCCGTACATCAGTCCCGAGAACACGGAGTAGATCAGCGTCATCGCCCAGAAGTACGCCACGAGATCCGTGGGCACGGCGGGGCGATGGAAGGACAGTGGATTGACCGGCATGATCCAGGCGAAGTGCTGCATCAGAAGCGCCATGGCAAAGGTCGGGAGCGTGGTGCCGAAGATGAAGAGCGCCAGCGTGCGGCGCCGTCCGAACCGATCGGAGAGCCAGCCGCCGAAGATGCAGAACCCGGCGGAAAGCGCCGAGCTTGCTAGCCCGAGGATGCCGATATGCCGGTCGTCGAGGCCCAGCTCGACCGCCAGGTTCGACTGCAGGGAGAGCGAGAGGGCGTACCCGCCAAACGGCAAGAGCGCCAGGAAAATGGCGACGAACGCGGCCCGGCTTCCCACGAAGGCGCGCCCCGTATCGCGAAGAAAGCCGCCGATCTTCTTCCCCGCGGCGGCGATTCGAGAGCCAACGACTTTCTCCCGTGCAGGTCCTGCCGGCTCGTGCATCGGTACCGGCACCAGGAGCGTGACCAACGCGATCGCCCCGGCGACGATCAGAAACGTCGACTTGAAACCGAGGAGCGGCGTCAACATGAGCACCCCCGACCCACCGAGTGCGATACCGATGAAGTTCCCGCCGAACATGAGCCCATTCGCGAGGCCGCGCTCGTCGGCGGATAGCACGTCCACCGCGAGGGCGTCGATCGCCACGTCCTGGGTGGCGCTGAATACGTTGTGGGCCAGGATGATCGCGGTGAAGAGCCAGAGCTGACTCTTGAAGCTCACCAGCATCGCGGCGAGGATCGTCACCGCCATCATCGTCTGGGTCAGGAGGATCCATAGGCGCCTCCTTCCCCACCGGTCGCTCGAGAGCACGTCCACGAAGGGGCCGAACGCCCACTTCACCGCCCATGGGATGTAGAGAAGCCCGACGAACGAACCAATGACCGCGGGCTCCAGCCCCTGCCGGCGCATCTGGGTCGCGACGGCGGTCCCCGTGAATCCCGAGGGGAGTCCCTCGGTGAGATAGAGCAGGAAGAAGGCTGCCAGGCGCCCGCGGCGGGACGCGAGGAGATCGGGAAGCCGCATGGCCGGCGAACTTGCGGGCGGAGCCGTGGGATGTCAAGATCCCGAGCCAGGGGGGGCGAGGGCGGTCGCGGGTGGGCCAAAAAGAACCCTTCCCATGTGCCGCCGGATAGCCCTACACTATCCGCAGGCAGTTCCATGACGGTCGTTGGTAGCGCAGATATGCGAGACATTGCCGCTGGAGCAGTCATCAGCGGTTATTTTTGTATCCGGGTGGCTCATCTGCCCGGGGGCCCGTCCAGTGTGGCCGGGTTGGCCGATCCGAGAGGGCGGCGAGTGGGGCCTAAGCGGCCCAGTTCGTAAGGAGCAAAGAGTGCCAGTAGGAACCGTGAAGTGGTTTAACGAGGCGAAGGGTTTCGGATTCATCCAGCAAGAGGGCGGCGAGGACGTGTTCGTTCACTACTCAGCAATTTCCGGCGAGGGCTTCAAGACCCTGGCCGAGGGGGAGCGCCTGGAGTTCGAGATTGTGAAGGGGCCGAAGGGCCTCCAGGCGGCAAACGTCCGCAAGGCGTAACCGACCCGGACGGAAAGAACTCGTAGAAACGTGCGAGGCGGCACCGAGAGGTGCCGCCTCGTTTCGTTGAACGCGCGCCGGCCGGAACCGATCACGCCCGCGCCATCAACTCCCCTTCTTCAGCTCCTCGATCTGCGCGCGAACGGCCGCGGCGTGCTGGCCGTTGGGATCGAGCTTGAGATATTGCTCCCACGCGTGGACCGCGCGCGGTCGATCCCCGAGGGTGCTGGAGATCACCCCGAGGTTGAGCCAGGCGTTCAGGTGCGTCGGTTGCTCGCGCGTCACACGCTCCAATTCACGCAATGCCTCTTCGTTCCGGTTCATGTTGTGAAGCGCGACCGCCATATCCACGCGGACATCCGCGTTTCCGGGGACCTTTGTCAGCGCGCGCTGGTAGTGCTCCACCGCCTTCGGCCACTGTCCTGAATCGAAGAGCAAGTTGCCGAAGCCGATGTTTGCCTCGATGTCGTTGGGGTCCCGCGCCAGAGCCTGCCGGTACTGCTGGACCATCGCGGCCACTTGAGGGGGCATCTGCGGCGGCGACTGACCGGGATCGCCCCCGCCCATCGCCTCTCCGCCGCCACCAGCCGCGCCGCCCGCGCCGCGCATGATGTCCGCCGGGCCCGTCGGCATCCCGCCCTCCCCGCGCGGCCCGACGGCGCCGCGGAGCGCGAAGCCGATCGCGCCCCCGCAGAGGAGCCCCACCACGAGGAAGAGCCCCGCGTTGCGCGGGGTGCCCTTCGGGGCGATTTTCGGGGCGACCGATTTCGCGACAGGCGCGCCTCCAGGCGCGCTGACCAGATACGCCCCGCACGCGTCGCACCGCGTGAGTCCAGCCGGCAGGGACTCCCCGCATCGGGGACATGGGAAGGTATTGGTGTTGGGTGGCATCGGTCCCGCAGTCTAAACGTCTCCGGCCCCCGCGGCAACAGGGCGGGGACGGGCGCCCCATTGAGGCCAGAACGGTCGAACCGGCTTGTGGCTGCCTCCCGCCTCGACTAGACTCGATCCATCGTCGATCAATCGCCCACATCGCCATCGGTTTGGATCGTCGCCCAGGTCTACGGCGCCAACGTGGAACTCTGGGACGGACACGGGATCCAGGAGGCGGTCCTGGCGCGCCAACTCAAGACGGGCGCGGGGGGCTACCACTCCAACCCGCTCGCGGTCGGGGACGAGGTCGAGGTCGAGCGGGGCGACTCGGGCGCGCTGCGGGTCACCGCGGTCGCGCCGCGACGCACCTTCCTCGAGCGCGCCACCAGCGATTCGCGTGGGCGCACGCAGATCATCGCCGCAAACGCGACCCAGGTTGTGATCGTCTCCTCGCTCGCGGAGCCCCCCTTTCGCCCGGGATTGGTCGATCGATGGGGACTGCTCGCACGCCGTGGCGGGATCACGCCGGTGCTCTGTTTGAACAAGGTCGACCTCGGCACGCACGAAGAGGCGGAGCGGGCGATCGCGGAGGCGGCGATCCCGCTCGAGGCGGTGACCGTGAGCGCCGCGAGTGGATCGGGGATCGATCGGCTGCGGGAGCTTGTGGCTGATACGACGTCGGTGCTGGTGGGACATTCGGGGGTCGGGAAGTCGTCGCTCCTGCGTCAACTGATCCCCAACGCCGACGCCGCCACGGGCGAGGTCAGCGCCAAGAATCGGAAGGGCCGCCACACGACGACGAGCGGGCGCCTCTACCCGCTTCCAGAGGGAGGAATCTTGATCGATACGCCGGGCGTCCGGAGCGTTCTCCTCGGACAAACCGAGGTCGCCGAGGTCGCCGCGGTCTTTGCGGAAATCGCGGAGTCGCCCCCGTGCCAATTCCGGACGTGCACGCACCGTACGGAGCCGGGGTGCTCCGTGCTCGCCGGGCTTGAGTCTGGCGCCGTTCCAAGCCAGGTCTACGCCCGATACCGAAGGCTGCTCGAGGAGGCCGAGGTCAAGTGACGATCGAATCCGACATCGAATCGCGGATTGGCGAGCTCATGATCGTGGGACTGCCGGGCACCGAGTTGACCGCGGAGGTCGCGGCGGACCTGAGACGAATCACGCCGGCGGGCGTGATCTTCTTCGCCCCCAACTTCCCTTCCGCTGCCGCGGCCGCGCGCGTTCACGCGCGAGGTACAGGCGCGGCTCGGCTCGCGCGACCTTCCGGCGCTCGTCTGCGTCGACGAGGAGGGCGGGATGGTCTCCCAACTTTCGGGGTTCTGGGAGGTTCCGCCCAGCGCGCGCGCGGTCGCCGCCTCGGGGGGACCGCCGCTGGTCAAGGATCTCGCGCAGCGGACCGCGCGCCGGCTTCTCGCACTCGGCGTGAATCTGAATTTCGCTCCCGTCCTCGACATCCACTCCAACATCGCCAACCCCGTGATTGGAATTCGCTCCTTTGGCGCGACGGCGTCGCAGGTGACGGCGTGCGGACTGGCCGCGATGCAGGGGACACAGGCGGCGGGAGTGATACCGGTCATCAAGCACTTCCCGGGGCACGGCGACACGGCGGTCGACTCACACATCGATCTGCCGCGCATCGACGCGCCGGGCGCGACCCTCGCGCTCCGGGAGCTTCGCCCCTTCGAGGCCACCATCAACGGGGGCGCGCCGGTCGTCATGATCGGCCACCTGGTTGTGCCCGCCCTCGACCCTGAGCCGGATCGCCCCGCGACCCTCTCCTATCCCGATCGTCACCGGCCTCCTTCGGGAGAAGATGGGATTCACGGGGGTGGTGGTCACCGATGCGCTGGAGATGGCGGCCGTCACGTCGCGAGGTTCCTTCGGCGAGGTCGCGGTGCAGGCGATCGAAGCGGGATGCGATCTGCTGCTCTACTCCAAGCTCGCGCCGGGGCCCGACGAAGCCTTGCAAGCGCTGCGCGAGGCCCTCCGGTCCGGCCGCCTCACGCCGGCGCGGATCGCCACATCGCTCGCCCGCGTGCGAAGGCTCCGCGAAGGCAGCGCGGCGTGGCCGCGGGAGTGGAGCCTGGTGCTCGAACGGGAAGCGCGGGACCTGATCCCCGGCGACGAGCTGGAGCGCATCGCCGAGGGCGCGCTCCGCGTGCTCCGCCAGGGCGCCGGCGGCGTTCCGCTCCGCCCGCCCATCGACGTTCTCGAGGTGAACCGGCCCGAGTCGCGCGCTCCAATCGCCGACCTGCTTCGCGCGCACGGCGTGACCGCGCGGGAATGGGGGCCCGATCCCGCACTGTGGCCCCGGCGGATCGAGGGAAGCTCGCTGCTGACGGTCGCGGCCCGGAGCGCGCTGAGCGCCGAGCACGAGGCGATCGCGAGGGAATGGCTCCGGCGCTATCCCGAGACGGTGACGGTGGCGTCGCTGAATCCGCACGTGACCGACGGCTGGAGCGAAGCCCGCACACTCCTCGTCACGTTTGACAACACCGTGGCCACGCGGCGCGCGCTCGCGAAGCGTCTTGGCCTCTCGGGCGCGGTCGCCTCCAAATACTCCACCAAATGAACCGGGCCCCCCGGTCAACCCGGGAGGCCCGCCGAACTCCTCGCTCCGCTTGACGCGGCGCGCGATTATGCCTGGGTCTAGGCCTTGTCCTTATTCTTGGCGCAGCAGGAGACACCCTTATCGCCCGACGCGATCGCCTTCGCGAAAGCCGCCTGGACCTTGTCGCCCTGCCCCGTGAACTTGTTCTTGTAGCCCGCGTCCGCGATCAGCTTCGAGACGTCCTTCTGGCTGAGCTTCTTGTCCGCGATGATATAGGCGGTGTGGGTGGCAAGATCGACGTGCGCGCACGCGATGCCGTTCTTGGCCATGGCGGCCTTCTGGATCGCATCGATGCAGCTCTGGCACTCCACCGACGGGACGGCGAAGCTGTACATCACCTGGTTGGCCTTGACGCCGCACGCCTCGTGGGCGGCATTCGACGACTTGACACCGCTGCAGTGAGAACCGGCCGAGGCCGACTTGGCCCCCTCCGAGGAGCAGCTCGAGCCCCCGGCCCACGACGTCGTGGCCACGCAGAGCGCGAGAAGCGAAAGTGCGCCGATCTTTGCGAAGTTCTTCATGCTGTCTCTCCTTTGCTGGTGGCCTCGTGGAACCGTCCGGCTCGCATTAGGATACCCCGGACCCGCCGCGGAGTGTCCACTCAATTCGAGGTGCCCCGAAGGTGTTGATTCTTATAGGCCTCGATCCCATCGGCGAGCAGCTCGGCGAACTTGGTCTGGAACTGGGCGTCCTTGAGGATCGCCGCCTCCCGGGGATTGGTGACGAAGGCGGTCTCGATCAAGACCGAGGGAATCTCGGGGGCCTTCAGGACCACGAACCCCGCCTGCTTGACGCCCCGGGTCACCAGCCTCGAATCCGCGCCCACCGCGTCGATCAGCACCTCGGCCAGCTCGCTGCTCCGGCGGATCGTGTCGTTCTGCCGCAAGTCGAATAGGATCGAAAGAAGGTCGTCGCCGGACTGCGCCGGAGCGCCCCCGATCAAGTCCGCCGCGTTCTCGGCCTCGGCGACGGAGCGGGACGCCTCGTCGGTGGCCCCGGTGAGCGAGAGAAAGTAGATCTCCGTTCCGGTCGCGTCGCGATCGCGGCTCGCGTTGCAGTGGATGCTGATCAGTAGATCGGCCTGATAGCGCCGCGCGAGCTCGATCCGGTTTGCGCAGCGGGATGAAGTAATCGCCGGTGCGCGTCAGGACGGCGGTGATCCCCGGCATCAGGTCGAGCTGCGCCTTGAGCCGCTTCGCGATCGAGAGGGTCACGTCGGCCTCCTGGAGCCGGCGGTGACCGATGGCCCCCGGATCCTCGCCCCCGTGCCCGGCGTCGATCGCGACGATCAGCTTCTTCGAGCGCTTCAGCTCGGTCACGTGCTGGGCGAGCGCCTGCTCCGCCTCCGGATTCGGCGGCGCGGGCACGTCGACCACCAAGCGGTCCGGATTCCCGTCGGCCGCCGGCGAGCACGAAGCCGAGCGGCGTGGTCGCCTGCTTGAGCCGGATCCGGATCGCGCACCCCGAGTCGGAAACGGCCGGGAAAGATGTCCGCGACCAGGCTGTCGCCCGACGAACTCGGTGGTGACGCTCGGCGACTTCCGCGTGATGGGAAGATAGACCTCGAACGTCAGCGAGTCGGAGAACCCGAAATCGCGGCTCGTCCCGCGGGCGGCCCCGTCAGGTCAAAGACGAGCCGCGTGTGCTCGGGCGCGGTCCAAAAGCGGATGCGGGCCAGCTCCGGCGCGGGCCGGGCCGGCTTTGGCGGCGCCGAAGCCTTGCGCGCGGGCGGTCCCGCGGCGGGGAGCGTCAGGGCCAGGAAAGCCAATAGAACGAGGCCCGTCCGGGCTCCCCGCTTTGGGGGATCCGATCCGGGCCTCGTGGGTGATTGTTCCGTCATGCCATCCAACAGACGGGCGATCACTCCTCGGGCTGCACCGCGACGAACTGCGTGGTGTCGCCCCGCTTGATCAGGAGAACGACCGGTTTCTTTGGATTCTTCGTCCGCGCCTGCTCGATCGCGTCATTGTATTCGAACTCGTCCTTGACGGCCTTGTCGTTCACTTCCTTGATCACGTCGCCGCGCTGGAGACCGGCGTCGTCCGCGCCGCTCCCGGGCGCGATCTCGACGACGACCACGCCGTCCTTCTCGCGAATGTTGTTGTCCTTGGCGAAATCGCCGCTCAAGGACTCGACGCCGATCCCGAGCCAGGACGCGGGCGTCACCTGCGTGCGCGATGATCTCATCGTCGGAAGGACGCTCGGAGAGGGTCACGTACAGCTCCTTCGGCTGTCCGGCCCGGAGGATGTCCACCTTCACCTTCTTCTTCACCGGCGTATCGGCCACGAGCAGGCGGAAGCGCTGCACATCGTCGACCTGCTTTCCGTCGAACGCCGTGATGACGTCCTTGACCTTGAATCCGGCGACCGCGGCGGGCGTGTCGTTGGAGACGCTGCCCGACCAGAATCCCCTTGGTGTTCCGAATGCCCCAGGTCTCGGCCAGCTCCGGTGTCAATTCCTGAGGCATGATGCCGAGGTAGCCGCGCGTCACCTTGCCGCTGGCGATGAGCTGCTTGGCGATGTTCTTGGCCAGGTTGATCGGAATGGCGAAGCCGATTCCCTCGCCGGAGGGGTTGATCGCGGTGTTGATCCCGATCGCCTCGCCTCGGATGTTGAGCAGCGGCCCGCCGCTGTTCCCAAAATTGATGGAGGCGTCGGTCTGGATGAAGTACTGATAGGCGGGCGAGCCGCCCACGATCGATAGATTGCTCCTCCCTTTGGCGCTCACCACGCCCACGGTGAGCGTGCCGTCCAGCTCGCCCAGGGCGTTTCCGATCGCGATGGCCCAGTCGCCAATCCGGATCTCATCGGAGTCGCCCAGCGGCACCACGGGAAGCGGTCCGGCTCCCTCGATCAGAATGATCGCGACGTCGGTGCTCGGGTCGGCCCCCACCACCTTCGCCTTGAACTTCCGATGGTCGCTCAGGGTGACGGTGATGTCGGAGGCGTCCCGCACGACGTGATTGTTCGTGAGGATGTGTCCGCCGCTGTCGATGATGAAGCCCGAGCCGCTGCTCGGGATCTTCATCTGCGGATGTGGCTGGCCTTGCCCCTGGGGTTGGTCCGGGAAGAGGCGGCGGAAGAAGTCTCCGTAGGGCCCTTCGAACGACTGCCCGGAGCCTGCGTCGATCTTCCGCTTGCTCTCGATGCTCACCACCGCGGGCAATGTCCGATCGGCAATCTGGGTAAAGGGACTCTCCAGCGCCGAGACCACCGGCGTCGGGTTCTCCTTGGCGATGGATTGCGGCGAGAGGTTCCACTCGCCCGCGAGAATGAAACCGACGACGATGCCGACGACCAAGAGCCCGCCCGCAACGAGCAGGGTCTTGGCCGCCCGGATGGTTTGCCTCGTTTCCATGTTTCCCTCCGTTCCGACTATGAGTGGTGCCCCGTCGCTACGGGACGATTGATTCGTTTACGACCGACGTGGGGGGATCCGGGGCGCGCGATTCCACTCGCCCCGCCTCGCGCAGCCGATCGATCTCGGCCCGCTTGGTCTCGATATCCCTATCGACGGAGGTGATCCGCTCCCGGAGCCGGAGCGCCTCGGGATCGGCAGCGATCGCCTCCGGCGCTCCGCAGACCCAGTGCGTCAGCGCGCGCTCGCCAAGGTCGGCCAAGGCGCGTGAACGATCGCGGCGGAGAGAGACCAGGTCGACGCGAAGGACACCCATTTGGACCGCGCGGCGCGCGCTCCCACGAGCGCGGTCGGAGACCGTCCGGACCTCCTCCGCCACCCTCGACCAGAACCCGTTGTCGCCAGCCATAAACCCCCGTCGGACAGCCACTTGTTGGCTTCACTCTAGGAACCGCCCGACGGGCCTGTCAAGCGGGTATTACCCGACCGAGCGCGGTGCAGTTCCGCATGCCCCCGCGCGGGCCGGCCTGAGCAGGCGGCGGCGTCAATCTTGCGGACGTGGGAACCGCATCTATACTGACGCTCCATGCCCGAACCCGGGTGCGCCTATTTCATCGCCGACGCCCACCTCGGCCAAGGAACCGCCGAATCCAATCGAGCGCGAGAGCGCGATCTGCTGGCGTTCTTCGACCGCGTCGGCTCAGAGCGGGCGGCGCTCTACGTGGACGGCGACCTGTTCGACTTTTGGTTCGAGTACGGCCACGCCATTCCGAAGCGCTTTGTGCGGGTGCTCCAGGGGCTGGGGGAGCTCCGACGGCGGGGGCTCCCCGTCACATATGTCGGCGGAAATCACGACTTCTGGATCGGGAATTACCTCACTCGCGAGCTGGACGTCGCCTTCACGGACCGGGTGCTCACACTCTCCATCCAGGGGAGGAATATCTTCCTCGCGCACGGGGACGGCCTCGGCCCCGGCGACCACGGCTACAAGATCTTGAGAAAGGCGCTCCGCAATCCCGTCGCCCGGGGCCTCTTTCGATGGATCCATCCGGACCTCGGAATCCCGCTCGCCCGGGCCGTCTCCCACACGAGCCGGCACCACACGCCGCGCCCCGAGCGAACGGAGGCGGCGCTGGTCGAGAAGCTGGCCACCCCTTGGCTGAGACAGGGGCACGACGCGGTCGTGATGGGCCATTTCCATCTGCCGCTTCACTACAAGGGACCGGACGGGGAGTTCTTGATCTTGGGTAATTGGATGGAGCGAAGGACCTACGCGCGGCTCTCGGAGGGGCGCTTCTCGCTACACGAGTATGACGCCGCGGACTAAAAAACGCCAGTGACCGAGAAGAAGTGGGTGGTTCCGAGATCGGACGTGAGCGGAACCAGCGCGTAGTCGAAGTGGAACCAGTCCTTCGCAAGGCCGAGCCCAAAGCTCACGCTCTCGTCGTCGTAGCCGAACTTCCCGCCCACCCGAAGCGCGACGTGCTCCTTGTACGAATACTCCGCGCCAACGTGGAAGTGCATGTCGTCGGCCTTCGCCTGGCGGACTTCGGCGGTCAAGGTCCCCCGTCCCTGAAGCTTGGCCAGCTGGCGGCTTCCGGCCGCGCCGACGCGCCAGGTGAGCGGAGTCGGGAATGACTCGGAGATGAACTTCGAATCGCCGCCCAGGTTCTGCACCGCGGCGCCAAAGCTCACGCCGGTATCGCGGAGGCGGTACTGCGCCCCGGCGTCGGCCAGGAACGCGGTGGCGTCGTATTGATCGATCATTTCCCGTACGTAGCGAAGCGCGAGACCCGCGTCCAGCCCCGGGGCAACGGCCATCCCGTAGGCTCCCGTCAGCGCGATGTCGTTGAATCCGAAGTGGCCGATGAGCACGCCGGTGTCGTCGCGCCGTTCGAACTCGTCCGCGTAGAACCCCGAAAACCCAATCCCCAGGCTGCCGGGGCCGCACCGGGTGCCCACCGCGACGAATTCCTGGCGGAAATCCTGGATCCACTCGTTGTGCATCGCCGTGACCTGCGTCTTGGTGATGGTGGCCAGCCCCGCCGGATTCCAGTAGACCGCCGTGGGATCGTCGGCGATGGCCACATAGGCGCTTCCCATGCCCATCGGGCGCGCACCCACCCCGAGCTTGAGGAACGCGAAGCCGGTCTCGCCCGGGTCGGCGAAGGCGGCGCCGGGCGCGAGAAGGAGCAAGAGCAAGGCGAGGCGACTCGCGGGGAGCACGACGGCGTGGCGCATTGAATTCTCCTTAGGGCCGCTCATCGGACCACGGCCAGTCTCGCGAACTGAACTTCGGTACCCCGGCTCGACCGGACTTCGACGCGGCAGAGATAGACCCCGCTCGCGACGGACCGGTTGTCCCAGGGGACGGCATGCTCGGCGGCGCCGGCCAGGCCGCCCGCGCCGGGCGGCAGATCGGCGACCGTGGTCCCGGTGGGATCGAGGATGCGGATCGAAACCGACGTCGCCGCCTCGACGAGCCGGTAGTGGATGGTCGTGGTCCCCGTTCGAGAGGGGTTTGGATAACCATACACCGCGGACAGGTTTTGGGTCCCCCCGGCGGTCCCCGCGGGCCCTGTCGCCAGGACCGCGTTCCGGGTCGCGGTATTTCGGTATTGGCCCCAGGCGACCGTCCCCGCCGCCACGGGGATGGGGGTGTCCCGGACCGTGATCGAGGCCTGCGTGGGCGACGTATCGAACGTCTCGACCCACTCGGCGGTCCCATTGTTGTCGAGGTCGAGGAGCATCGGGGGCGCGTTGGCACCGGTGCTGCCCAACTCGACGAAATCCTTGATGGGGGCGCCATCGGCGCGGAAGGCCGGCCGGCGACCATCGGGGAGGATCGCGATGACGTCGCGGACGCCGTCGCCGTCGACGTCGGCGACGAGGGGGGGCCAGAATCCCGCCGTATCGGCGTCGGCGTAGGCCGCCGCGGCCTTGATCGGGTACCCGGACCGCGGCGCGCCGTTGTAGTGAAGCGCCGCGACCTTCACGTCGTTCCCGGTGTGGAGCAGCTCGGGATAGCCGTCCTGCTCGAGATCTCCCAGCGAGACCTCGGAAATCCGCCCCGGCCCTCCCGGAGACGCGGGCCACCCGGCGACCTCGGAAACTTGGACGTAGAGATTCGGGGGCTCGCCGACGGGGCGCGGGGAGAGGCGGAGCTGGAACGCGTGGAACGCGCCCGAGACATCCGCGACCATGACGTCGAAATGCCCGTCTCGATCGACGTCCGCCATGACCGGGGCCGAGAAAGGTCCGCCCGGCAGGGCCATGAAGATATTGGGGGTCTTGATCAGCGTGCCGTCGTTCAAGATGTCCCAATTCGCGATGGAGAGCCCGTTGGCGGCGTTGTCCTCTTCAATCGTGATCACGTTCGGGATGATCACTTCGGGCAGACCGTCGCCGTCCAAATCGGCCGCGGCCGGCGGGCCCTCGGTCGACCCGGCCATGGGCAGGCTGAAGAGGCGGCGCGCGCCGCCCGAAATGCTGACGACGCGAAGCGTCGAGGCGCCGAGCTGCGCCCCGGTGGCGTTCGACCCAGTGACGATGTCGAGGGCGCCGTCGCCGTCCAAATCGACGAGGATCGGCTGGGCGCGGTCCCCACCGAAGACGGTCTGTCCCACCAGCACGCCGTCCGTGAGGGGGTTGCCATCCCCATCGAGCACCTCGGTGGCGTTCGTGTGGTACGCGTAGATCGCGCCGTTCAACGTCTGGAACACGATCTCGGGCCCCGGCACGCCGTCGATGTCGCCGACGCACGGGCTGGACGTGGGCGCGGACGTGGTCACGGCGAACGGAGTCGGGATCGCATCGCCGTCCAGAAAGTCGGTCCCATCGGGCTCGAAGACGTAGATCGCCCCGGTGTTGTTGAGCCTCTGCACCGGCACGATCAGCTCCAGCGAGCCGTTCCCGTCCAGGTCGGCGGCGACGCTGGGCGCGTTCCGAATCCGGCCCGTCAGCACCTTGGGCCACCCCGGACGGGTCCGATCGATCGTGACGTCCATCGTCATCACGCTGTCGGCCGCGCTGATGTGGGTCACCGAAATTCCAGTCCTGACGTTTCCATAAGCGGCGGTCGAGGGGACCGTGTTTGGTGTGAACTGGTCCTTGTATCCGCGCTCGATAGACGTCATAGGGACTCCCGCCGGCGGCGCTCGACGGCGGCCCGTCGAGGTCCTCGATCCCGTCCGCCTCGACAACGTCGATCCCCTTTCGCTGCGTGTCCCCTTCCACGACGTTGTTGGAGAGGCCCGCCTGGATCTTGGCGTCGTCGACGTGGTAGATCACGATGCCCGATCCGCTGACGTAGCTGCCCGCGTCGCACCCCGCTCCCGGCGGTGTCAGGATCGCGGGCAGAAAGAAGTCGAACTCCGCGCCGGCGTAGCTGTCGGTGTAGAAGTCAAAGCAGCCGTCGCCGTTCGTGTCGTCGAACGTGAACTTCCCGTTTCGGTCCAGGTCGCGCTGCCGATTCTCGATGAGAAAGTATTCCGACTGCGTGATGGGAATCTGGAGAATCCGCGGATCGGCGGTCACCTGACGCTCCAGCTCGGAGACCGTCTGCGGGCCCGTGGCGATCACCTGAGCCGGGGCGATGAAGCCCATCCAGTAGCGCGTCCACGCGCTGATGCCCGCGGGAACGAATCCATTCGCGTTCCAGACCCCGCCGGCCATGATGTCCCACGATCCAAGCCCCTGATTGAAGCCGCCATCGTCCGGCGTCGTGTCGTAGAGATCGGGCATCGAGGGCTGTCCTCGCAGCCGCCCCAGCTGGTGGCCGAACTCATGGCAGGTGACTCCGGTGAGCCCGAATTCGTACCCATCCTGGCTCTCCAGCTCCGGCGCCTCGACCGCTTGCGAGACACGATAGAAGACGCCGGGGCTCGTCTGATCGTTGGTCTTGATGCCCACGGCGCCGGCCGAATCGGGCAAGACCTGCGCGAAGTCATCCGGCGTGACGAACGCCGACCAGATCTGCTCCCTGCTGTTGTCGAAGACGTCCGCTTCCTGCCCCGCCCCCGCGTGGAAGATGTAGAGGCTCTGGTACTGGCTGAAGTTGACGGTCGTATCGGCCAGGGCAACCAGGTCCCGAACCATGAAGACCAGGCGCTCTTGGAAGTGATCATCGTCGCCGTAATAGGCCATCGGTCGGGGAAGCGTGAATACCGAATCCCAGAGGGTGGTGTTGAGCGTGACTTGCCCGTCCGAAGCCTGATCCCAGTATTGGCTCAGAAAGAGGAGCAGCCGGTCGTAATACGCCGTCGAGGAGTCGATCGGCGTATCGCTGAACGCCACGCGGACGGCCAGGACCGTATAGGTCTGGGCGCCGAGGAGCGGGGCGCGGCCCGCCCCCTGGGGGCGGAAGATGGGAGGGGGCTGTGTCGCGGTTGCCGTCGCCGCGTGCTCGTAGCGGGGCGCCTGCGGGCCCTTCTTCCCGGGGACAGGCGGGGACCCCAAAGCGGATGTCCCGATGAGGAGAAGGAAGAGGATTAGAAAAAGGAAAGCCGGGAGGAGCAGACTCCGGCCGGGCGGGACGGATCGCACTGGAAGAGTTTACCGGTCCCGGCGAGGGGCGGTCAACCTGCGCCCCTCGGTATCTGTCTTATCTAGCGCGTGCGCTCCCTGTGCTCGGCGTCGGACTTGGGCGGAGGGGCCGGGTCGTGGCTCCGGTTTTGGCCCTTGTCGCGATCCTGGCCTTTGTCGCGATCCTGGCCTTTGTCGCGTTCTTGACCCTTGTCGCGGTTCTGACCCTTTCCCCCGTCGTCGCGGACCTTGCCGCGTTCGCGCTCGCCACCCTGGTCCTGATTCTTCTTCCCCTCAACCGACTTCCCCTGGTCCGGCGCGGGCTGTTCGGCTCGCGGTCGGTCCTTCCCCGATCGGGCTCCCTGGGAGGCGGACGGCTTGTCGCGCACGTCGCCCTTTTGCTGCTCCCAGAGACGAAGCACCTCATCGCGTCCCTGCCAGAGCCGGCCGGGGCGGGTTCGTCTCAGGTCCTTGAACTCCGGCGGCTCGCGCCGCGCCTTGAGATCGCGTGTCTTGATGGAGCGACTGTTCGGCTCGACGACGAACCGGGACCGCAGCGTCGTCCCTCCGTCGATGGAGGACCAGCGCTCCTTCCAGGCGCGGTAGCGGTCGGGCGCTCCCGACCGCACCCAATAGTAGTAGCGCGGTCGCGCCACTCCGACGCGGACCGGCGCGTAGCGCACCCATGTCGCGTCGATCCGGATGTCGACTACCGGGCAGACGCTGAGATAGGGATCGAACCCGAACGAAGAGTAGTGGCAGTCGGCGCAAACATAGCGTGGATACTCGACCCGCTTGTCGATGTAGAAGTAGATATCGCCGACGTCCGCCTCGGATTCGCCGCCGGGCGGAATGATCCGCTTGTTGAGGCGCTCCATCCCCACGTAGGGATCTCCGACGATGACGCCTGAATCCAATTCGTCGTCGGCGCCCCCGCCGTGATCTCCCTCTCCTTCGGGCGCGCCGCTCGTCAGATACCACGGGAGATCGTGGAACGGGAGGCGGCTGGCCACGGCGACCACGAACTCCATGCCCGAAGGCCCATCGGCGACCAGCTCGTAGGGATCGTGCCGCGCCGGAATGATGTAGGTGCGGCCCCCCTCGACGCGAACTTGATCGGCCGGTCCGTACGGATAGACCAGGTGGATGTATCCGTCCGTGTCGATGTTGTAGACGAGCACATAGGCGTCCGCGCTGGTCCGGAAAAAGACACGCATGCTTTCCCCGGGTCGGTAGACGCCGCCCTCTTCCTTGTTGATCCAGACATCGACCGTGAGCTTCTCCCCGGAAGGCGCTCCTCCCGCTGGCACCTGGGTCACGGCGCGCGCCGGCCCCCCAATGATCAGGAGGGCCAGCGCGAGCGGCGCCAGGGCGGTGGGCGGGAACCGCTTCATGGGAGCGGCCTCGCGAGCTCGGGATTGTCGACGTCGATCTGATAGGCCCAGTCCATGTTCATGCCGGCGTCGTCTCGAGCGACCACCTCGAATTTGGCGTAGTGATTGTCTCGCGTCAGCACGATGTAGCTGTGTCCCGGAATCGCCTCCACCACGCCGTCGGCGGACCAACCGGAGGGTGGAGCGTAGTCGACGTCCCGGAGGGCGACGAATCCGGCGTCCTGGATGCGCGTGTCGACCGGCGTGTAGACGAGGAAGTGCCCGCCCGACGCGGCATAGAAGATGTCCGTGTTGGGGTCGGCCGAGGCTCGGCGAGTGTAGGCTGAGAAATCCCATCCGCTGACGACGTCATTGACGTCGGCGTTCGAGAGCGTGACGTCGACGCCCTCGGGACGAGGTGTGTCGAATACGTTCTCATAGCTCAGGTCCGGGCTCTCCTGGCCTGCCCGATCGACCGCGGCCACCGCGTAGAAATAGGTGGTCCCGTTGGCCACGTTCCGGTCCTCGTAGCGAATATCGGCTGTCGTCCCGATCAGCGTGAACGTGCCGGTCGGCGCGAAATTGCGATAGACCTTGTAGTAGTCAATGTCGGTCTCCTGATTGCCGCGCCAGGAAACGGTGACCAGCCCGTCACCCGTGACGCTCCGGACGCCCTCCACCGTGAATGGCGGCGGATCAGGCGCGACGATCGTGTTGTTGTCATGGCATCCCGCGGCCCCGAGCAGGCCCGCGACGGCGAGCACTCTACCCCACATCCGGATCACGTAGCCCACCTCCTTCCGGTTTGTCCGCTTCCGATCTTGTCTGTCGCGGCAGGCGATTCCCCAGCCGCCACAGACTCGAACCGCAAGCGTCATGCCACGGATTGGCCGGCTATCTCTTGGCTTGTAACTTATTGCAGGGCAGTTGCTTATTGCAGTGGGTGTCGATGGCCCTGGAGTGGGGATTTGGCGTCGTATCTGGGACACTGTGACTGGCGCGCTACAGCGGTGGGGCTGGCGGTGGAGGCGCGAGCGCGCTCCGAGGGAGAGCGGCGAGTCATCCGGAAAAGCCGGGTGGAGTGAGCGAGAACAAGAGGCGGGTCGTATGAGCGAGAACGAGAGGCGGGTGGTGGACCGAGAAATCGAGGGATCTACGGAAGGAACGAACGAGGCAAAAAATTGAGCCCCGGCCTTGCCAGCTCTCTTCAGGTTACACCGCGTTTTCCGAGGCCGGTGCTCGAATTGGCGGCTAACCCATGGCCTAACGCTGGCGAGGCCTGCGGGCTCTTTGGAGGTCCCCCCCTCCGCTGACTTGTTCATTGCATCTCGCATGCCACGTTTCGGGCCGCCTCAATATTGATCGTAATGAGGTTGTAACACTCATTAAAATCAGCATCTTACAAGGTCGATCCGAAGGCGGCTTGGCGTGATGCGGGAGGGGCGAAGCTGCGTGATTTTGGATTGATAATTGATAACGAAATTGAAGAGGGTGGATAAGCGGCCAAACCCCAACCACTTACGACTATTAACAAACTTAATAGCTACTTTTAAGCCTTTTGCCGGGGTTGAAGCCTTCGGTCGAGGCGGAAGAGCTTGATCTTCTGAAGGAGGGTCGGGTAGGAGAGCGAGAGCTCCTTGGCGGCCTGGAGCTTGTTCCAGTTGTGGCGCTCCAGCGCCTGTGAGATGAGCCGCCGCTCCACCTTGGCAACCTCGGCCCTCAACGTGGACGGGGAGTCGCCGTTTTCGTTCTCTGGCTTGAGGAGGTCGCGCGGCAGAAGCTCCATCGAAAGCGTATCGCCGTCATTCGCCATGACCACAAGGCGCTTCACGACCTTTTCCAGCTCGCGAACGTTGCCCCGCCAATGGAGCCCGGCGAGGACCGCGATCAGGTCCTGATCCACGCCCCGGATTTCCTTGCCCATCTCGGCCGCGAACCGGCGGCTGTAGTGCTCGACGAGGGGCGGCACATCTTCCGGCCGCTCCCGAAGCGGCGGGACCCGGAAGCAGATGTCGTTGAGCCGGTAGTAGAGATCCTCGAGGAACTCGCCGCGCGCGATCTTTGCCTTGAGATTGACGTTCGTCGCGCAGACCACGCGGACGTCCACCTTGGTCGATTTGTTCCCTCCGACCGGCCGCACCTCGCGGTTGTCGAGGACTTGGAGAAGCTTTCCTTGGATCGTGATCGTGGTCTTGTCGACCTCGTCCAGGAAGAGCGTGCCGCCGCTGGCCTCCACGAAAAGACCGACCTTCTCGCGCACCGCTCCGGTAAAGGCGCCCTGCACGTGCCCAAAAAGCTCGCTCTCGAGGAGCTGCTCGGGCAGCGCGGCGCAGTTGACCTGAATCAGCGGCTTGGTGGCGCGGGCGCTGGAGGCGTGGATCGCGCGCGCGAGGAGCCCCTTGCCGCTCCCCGTCTCGCCCTCGATCAGGATGGTGGCGTCGCTCGGCCCGACCCGCTCCAGGAGCGAGAGGATCTCGAGCAGCTCCGGGCTTCTCGTCACGATGCCATGATCGTTGGCGGAGCCAAGGAGACGGCCCCGAAGCGCCGTGTTCTCGCGCGCCAGGCGCTGCCTTTGCAGCTCGAGGATGGCCACCGCGACGTGATTCGCGAGCACCGCGATCAAGTTGATCTCCCGCTGTTTGAACGGGCCCAGCGGCCCCTCCTCGGGACGATCGAGGTAGAGGTACCCGGGAAGTCCGGAGGGCAGCGAGAGCGGCATGATGGCGATGCTGGTCCTAGGGCTCAAATGGGTCATCCCCGGCATGTCGCGGAATCGCCCGTCGGCTCCCGCGCGGCTGCTCACGACCGGCGCCGATGCCAGGCGGGCCGAGCCGATGCGGCGCTCCATCTCGCTCAGAAGGTCCTGCGCCACGCGGAAGGACATGCCGACCGAGGCGACAACCTCGATCCCGCCGTGGACCGCCGGTGCCGCCACGCAGCCCCGCGCCGCCGATACCCTGCGCGCGGTCACCGACAACACCTCCTGCACGGCCAACTCGGCGTCGCCGCCCCGCAGCACGCTGCGGACTTCCTCGAACGCTGCAAACTCGTTGCTCTGGGCGGAGGTCCCCTCGATCAGCCCTTTCTCGATCTCGGTCCGGAACTCCTCGATCTCGCGCGCGAGGGCAGGATCGTCCTCGGGGGAGAGGATGGACGTGGCGTGGTCGAGGTGGAGCACGGCCTCGTCGACCAGGCCCCGCATGAGCTCGCTCCTCGAAAGCTCGAGGAGGGCGCGCGCGGTCAGCGCGGGGAGCGCGAGGCTCTCGTACGCCGCCACCGCGCGGCGCAGGTAGCCAACCGACTCGTCCAGGATGGCACGCGACTTCCCCTTTCGCGCCCGGCGGCGCCAGGCGAGCCCGGCGCCCATGTTGAGACGCGCCAGCTCATAGCGCTTGCCGATCGCGAGGAGAATCCGGCTCGCCTCCCCGAGACGCTCTTGCGCCGCGGGAAACTCCCCTGCCTCCGCGGCCGCGAGACCCAGAAGACGGAGCGAGCAAGCTTCTTCGATCCGATCGCCCAGTCGCCGCGCGACCGCGAGCGCTCGCTCGCCGCTCCTTCTCGCCGGCTCGATCTCGCCCATTCGAAGCTGCGCGTCCCCGAGCCGCCGGACCAGCTCGACCGTCAGGTCTGAGTCGGGGGCAAACTGATCGGTCATGGCCAGCCCCGTTTCGTACTCGGCGCGGGCCTCTTGGAGCATGTCGCGGTCGGCGTAGAGGTCGCCCAACCCCTCGCGGGAAAGGACCGTCTCCCGCGGGAAGCCGCGCTCCACAGAGAGCGCGAGGGCCTGGCGAAGTAGGTTCTCGGCCGTCGAGAAATCGCGGCGCTTGCGGCGGAGGTTTCCGAGGCAGAAGAGCGCCCTCGCCTTCCCGACGGGATTTCCGACCTCGGTATTCATCTGAAGGCCGCGCCGGTAGTGATCCTCCGCGACATCCCAATCGCCCATCTTCTCGTGGACGATGCCGAGGTTGTGGACGTAGGTGGCCGAATCGTGAAAGAGACCGGAGCGCTCGCCGATCCGAAGGGCCTGCTCCAGGAACCGGGCCGCCTCCTTGAAGCGGCAGTGATTCTTGTGGAGGAGGCCGAGGCTGTTGTAGGCCGTTGCCATCCCGGCGTCGTAGCCCGCGCGCCGGTAGGTCGCGATGGCGCTCTCGAAGTACTCGCGGGCCGCGTTCCAGTCACCCGTTCGGAGCGCGATGACCCCGAAGATCATCTCGGTGCGACCGATGTCGAGGTTGAGCGTGGTGTCGCGGAGGAGCCGGTAGGCGAGGGTGGCCGCCCGCTGCGCGGGCCGGTAGCGGCCCCGCTCGAAGAGCAGAAGCGCGAGGCTGGCCGAAAGACGCCCCGCCTGCTCGCGAGTTACGTGCGGACGGAGGCGCCGATGGAGATCGTGGAGCGAGTCGACCGCGTCGGCGAGATCGCCGCGATGCCTGAGGCACTCGACGATCTGGGTCCCGATCCGGAGAAGGTCCTCCCGGTTCTCGGGGGTATCGGCCCTCGGACCCGCGTCTAGAGCGCGGCGGTAGTACTCCAACGCGACGACGTAGTTGTCCGCCGCGAAATAGAGATCCCCGAGCTCCTGAGCCTTGTGCTCGCCGTACGCGCCCGCGTCAAATGATGCACGGGGACCGGGAGCCCCAACGGTTCGGTGCGGAATGTCCGATCGATCTTTCGGGACAAGTCCGTCCATACCGGCCCTCAACGACTGCGATACCACGGCGCGCGGCACGGTCCGGGACCGTGTCGCGTATTACGGGCGCTGCGTACCTGCTACAGGTACCAGCGCAAGCCGTAGCCCAGACGCACCATGAGGAGAGCGCTCTTCACCATGCTCGTGACCGACGTCCGCGTGCCATTCGGCGCCGTCGTGCTGAGAGCCGGGGCACTTGAGTTGCCCGCAGCCTTCACGACCGTTCCATCACCGTCACCCTTTGGGAGGGGCGGATCTGGCGAGTCTCTGTCTTCCCAGTGATAGGGCCTGGCAAAAACTGGCGAGGAAAGAGCCGGAGTCAGACAGAGGAAGGCGACGAGGATGCCCAAACCAATGATGCGGCGTGGAACCTGGACCCTCATTCCCTTGCTCCTTACACGAAGCGACACCCGGCGCTCCAGTCGCTTCGCTTGGTGGTTGCCGGCAGTTCGTCAGTAGGCGTCGTCGCCGCGGCTGCGATACCGCGGTCCGAGAGGGATGCTCCCGAGCGGGAGCAGGCGCCCGTTGACGAACACTGCCTCTAACTAGCTAGGATAGCTTCGCTCTGCGGATGCGTCAAGGCAATTGTCGCCGGCGGGTGCCGGGAGTGCTATGCGCGGGCGGCCTGCCCGGCCGGGCGGGTCGCCTTTCTGGCCTCGCTGAGCACCAGCCCGTAGCGAAGCCCCCTCGTCGACACGTAGACGCCGTTCACAGCAAACCGGTCCACGAATTCGCAGAGGATGATCGCTCCGGCCGGGATGATGTCGGCGCGGCCCCGGCTTACGCCGGCGAGATCCCGCCTCTGGGATAGGGGGATCGAACATAATTGTTTGCCGATATTCGAGATACACTCGCGCGTGAGGTGGTGGTTCTCGATCCGGGAGGGGTCGTACTTGACGAGCCCGAGGTCGAGGGCGCCGAATGCGGTCACGGTGCCTCCCACCCCGATCGCCCGCTCGACGCCGTTCAGCTCGAAGGAACGCAGCTTCTCGGCGAAGACGTCGAGGACATGGCGTCGGACCGCTTCAAGCTCCGATTCGGCAGGGGGATCGCTCCGAACCAGTCGCTCGGTAAGACGGACGCAGCCGAGCTCCAGGCTGATGACCTGGGTACCTGTCTCTCCCTCGCCGCTGATGATCTCGGTGCTTCCACCCCCGATATCGACCACGACCGATGGGCCGCGCGCGGTCCCGAGCCCGCTCAATACCGCCAGAAAGACGAGGCGAGCCTCTTCTTCTCCGGAGATGATCTCAACTGGGTACCCGATCCGCTCCGCGAAGGACTCCGCCACCTCCTGGCCATTGGTCGCGACCCGGAAGGCGTTCGTGCCGGCGACGCGGATCCGGCTCGCGCCGCTGTACTCCGCTTCGTGGACGAATCGCTCCAGACATTCGAGGGTGCGGGCGGCGGCGGCCTTGTCGATCACACCGGTGCGATCGAGGCCCTCGCCGAGACGGGAGATCTCCCCCATGCGGTGGGCGGTGCGGAGGCGCTCCCTCTCGTCGACGTCAGCGACGAGGAGCCGGACCGAGTTGGTGCCGATATCCACGGCACCGATCCGTACTGTGGACTCCGAGGAAGTTAGAACGGCACGGCCCCCGGAGAAGACGCGGATGGCGGCGTAAGATCCCCCTATGGTTGACTCGACAATCCGATCAAACGTAGCATATGGGGCCATGGTTGTAAAGTCGGAAACCGTTATCACGCCACAAAATGGCCGCGGTTCGAGCCCTCCTGACCCACGCGTAGACCTGCTTGGACTGGGGGAGGATGAGCTGGGACGGACCCTCATTGCCATGGGAGAGAAGGCATTTAGGGGCCGCCAGATCGCGGAGTGGGTCTACTCGCGAGGGGTTTCCGAGTTCTCGGCGATGACCAACCTCCCCCAGCCGCTCAGGGCCAGGCTGGACGAGGAGTACCGCGTCGGCTCGCTGACCGAGCGGGCCCGGCGGGAGACCCCCGACCGCCGAACCCGAAAGCTGGCGTACGCCCTCCCCGACGGCGGCCTCGTGGAGTCGGTCTACATGTCCACGACGCGCCGCGTGACCTTCTGCCTATCCTCGCAGCACGGGTGCGGGTTCGCTTGCCGATTCTGTGCCACGGGGAAGATGGGTCGGGGCCGAAACCTCACGGCAGGGGAGATCCTGGATCAGGTGTTGCGCCTCCGCCGAGAGCTTCCCCCGGAGCAGCGAGATTTCAACGTGGTGATGATGGGGATGGGAGAGCCGCTGGAGAACTACGACGCGGTGATGCATGCGCTCACGCTCATCACCGATGCGAAGGGGATGGGGGTTCCGTCGAAGCGGATCACCATTTCCACCGTCGGGCTGGTGCCACAAATCATCCGGCTGGCCGACGAGCGACGGAAATATCGGCTGGCCATCTCGCTTCACGCCGCGACCGACGAGCTTCGCTCAAAGCTCATGCCGGTGAACCGCCGCTTCCCTCTCGAGCCGCTGATCCGCGCGGTCCGCCACCACATCGAGACCGTCGGGCAGCGGGTCACCTTCGAGTACATCCTGATCGAGGAGATCAACGACACGATGCGCGACGCCGCCAAGCTCGTCCGCCTCGTGGGGCAACTCCCCTGCCGGATCAACCTCATCCCCTACAATCCGATCGGCCCCGGGCGCTTCCGCCGGCCCTCCGCCGAGCGCATCCAGCGCTTTGTCGATTACCTGGCGCCGCGCGTGACGGCGGTGACCGTGCGCTACAGCCAGGGCGTGGAGATCGGAGCGGCTTGCGGACAGCTGGCGGGCGAGGCGGAAGGCGGGCTCCGTTAGCGCCTCGGGGCGCGGGTTCAGGATGTTCGGCACCCTCCGGGGGCGGCTCCTCGCCCTCTTCTTCCTCGTCGCGCTCATCCCCTCGCTCGGCCTCACGTTCTACGTCACGCAGTACCTCGCGCGGAGCCTGGCGGCGCTCAAGAACCCGGAGACCGAGCGCGCGCTCGGCCAGTCGCTCGAGGTGATCCGGGGCGGCATCGAGCGGTTGGCGAGCGACGCCCGCCAGCACGCCGAGGTCATGGCGCTCGACCCGGCCACCGTGCGCCTCCTAGCCCCGGAGCAAAGCGCCAACCTCGAGCGCCACCTCCGCGACGAAGCGCGGAGCCGCGGGCTCGACTACATCGCGCTCTATCGGATTCGCGATGGGGCCGAGGGCGCGGAGCGCATCTTTGGCGCCCGGCTGGGTCCGCGCATCACCCTTCCCCAGCCCGAGCGCGCCTCGATTCTCGCCGCTCTGGAGCACGGCGGCCTCGTTTCCGGAGATGACGCGCCGCGGCAGGTGAGCGGGGTCGCGTCGCTCGACAGGGATCGAGTCATCCTCGCGGGCTACCAGCTCGACCCCGAGATATCGTCGGAGATCGTGGCCCTCCAGAAGAATCTCTCGATGTATCGGCGGCTCGGCGTCTACACGTGGCTCTCGCAGCGGAGCCTCTGGATTTTCGCGGCGCTCTGGAGCCTGATTCTGGGCGCGGTCAGCTTCGGCCTTGCCTACCTCGTCGCGAGAGGGATCGCAAAGCCGATCGTGGCGCTCCGTGCCGGCATGACGCGGGCGTCCTTGGGAGACCTCGCGCATCGCGTGAAGCCGTCGGGAACGAGCGAAGTGCGCTTTCTCGCCGACCTCGTTCAACCGAATGGTCGAGGAGCTCCAGGGATCCCGTCGAGCGCTCTTGCGCGCGGAGCGCCTCGCGGCGTGGCGCGAGGTGGCGCGCGCCGTGGCGCACGAAATTCGCAATCCGCTCACGCCGATTCAGTTCGCGCTGCAGCGTCTCAAGGATGAGGCGCGACGCCCGGAAGCGCCGCGCGCGGAGGTGGTGGCGGAGAACGCGGAGGCGATCCTGCGCGAGGTTCACTCGCTCCAGGAGTTTGCCACGGCGTTCTCGGCGGTGGCGCAGCTCCCGGAGCCGCGATTCGCCGCCCTGCGACCTCGCCGAGCTTGCCTCGGACGCCGCCAAGCTCTACGGCGGCACCTCCTCGATCGAATTCCGCGTTGAGGTGGAGCGTCCCGTTCCCTTAGCCTGGGCCGATGCGGGTCAAATCCAGCGTGTGCTCGTGAATCTGATCAAGAACGCGGTCGAGGTGATGGGCGATCGGGGCACGGTCACGCTCCGGGTTCGTCGCGCCGCACCCGAGGACGGCGAGGGCGTCACGCTGGAAGTCGAGGACACAGGGCCGGGCATGGACGCGGCGACGCTCGAGCGGGCGACCCACCCTGGGTTCACCACCAAATCGACCGGAAGCGGCCTCGGCCTCACGCTCGTCCAGCGGATTGTGGAGCAGCATGGAGGGCGATTCGGGATCGAGTCGAGTCCAGGCGTCGGAACCCGGGCCTGGCTCACCATCCCCTCCTCGGCGGCCGTGGAGGAGACATCGCCGTGAGCGCGGCGGGCGGCGGCAAGCTCCGCATCCTCATCGTCGACGATGAGCCCTCGGTGTTGCTCGAAACAGCCGCGAGCTTGAAGCGCCACTACGAGCCGCTCACGGCGGTCAGCGCGGAGGAGGCCGAGCGGATCCTCGCGCAGCAGCGGGTCGACCTCCTCCTCACCGATCTCAAACTCCCTGGCAAGGACGGTCTCGCCCTATTGGAGTTGGCCAAGGCGGCCAACCCCGACCTCCCGGTCGTGGTGATGTCGGGCCACGGATCGATCGAGGAGGCGGTGAAGGCGATCCGGTTGGGCGCCGCCGATTTCGTCGAGAAACCGTTTGGGCCGGACCGGCTCCAGGTCACGGTGGAGCGCGCGCTGGAGATCCGGGCGCTCCAGCGCGAGAACGAGCGGCTCCGCGCGATGGCCGGCGCGTCGGACGAGATGGTGGGGAAGAGCGCCAGCCTGGACCAGATCCGCGCCGAGATCGCGAAGGTGGCCAAGACCGACGCGAAGGTGCTCGTGACCGGGGAGAGCGGAACCGGGAAGGAGCTGGTCGCCCGCGCGATCCACAAGGGCAGCGCGCGGGCGCGTGGCCCGTTCGAAAAATTGAATTGCGCCGCGCTGCCCAAGGATCTGGTCGAGAGCGAGCTCTTCGGGTACGAGAAGGGAGCGTTCACCGGGGCGACCCAGATGAAGCGCGGACGGCTGGAGGCGGCCGACGGCGGCACGCTCTTCCTCGACGAGGTGGGCGACATGAGCCTCGAGACGCAGGCCAAGTTTCTCCGCGCGATCGAGACCGGAGAGATCGAGCGGCTCGGCGCCACGCGGACCCTCTCGGTCGACGCGAGGATCGTCGCCGCGACCAACAAGGACCTCCAGGAGGAAATCCAGGCGGGACGCTTCCGGGAAGACCTCTTCTACCGCCTCAACGTGGTCCCGATCCACCTCCCGCCGCTCCGGCAGAGGCGGGAGGACATCCCGCTCCTGGTCGCGCACTTCGGGGCCCGGCTGTCGTCGGAGCACGGCCGGCCGCCCCGCGCGTTCACACGGGATGCGATCGAGCGCCTCACCGGCTACGGGTGGCCCGGGAACATCCGCGAGCTTCGAAACCTGATCGAGCGGATCCTGATCATGACCGACGGCGAAACCGTCGGCGCGGCCGACGTGGAGGAGGCGCTCCCGGCGAACGCGGACGAAGGACCCCCCAGCGAAATCAAGGTCGCCCGCGAGAAGGCCGAGCGAGACACAATCCTAGCGACGCTGAAGCAGTGTCAGTGGAACGTGACGGAGGCTTCGCGGCGACTGGGCATGGACCGCGGCTATCTCCACCGGAAGATCAAGCGGTATGGGCTGGCCCGCGAGACCGCCGGCTCGTAGCGCAGCGCTTCTCCGCGCCGCGCTCCTGGCTGGCCTTTTCTTGGCCGCCGGCGCGAGAGCCGACGCCCCGTCCGATAGTGTCGGCGCCGCCGCCACGCCTCCACCCCCCGACAGCGTCGGCGCGCCGCACTCCTGCGCCGCCCGACAGCGTCCGCGCCGTATCGGAGGCGGCCCCGCCACCGGCCTTTCGACCCGCGGAGTGGGAGACGCTCTCCGCCGGTCTTCCTGAAGCGGCCCACCTCACCCCGCTCATAAACTTCCGGTACAACCGCGTGGACGGCCCCGCGCTCCTTCTGGGAGTGGCGGTCAAGAGCGAGCGGGAGCCGAGGCCGCTTCTCTACCTTTCCGCCGGCTATGCCTTCTCGCGCGATCGCTTCCTCTACGACGTCGGCTTCGAGGCGCCGATCGGCGATCCCGCCCGCTTCCGCGTCGGGGGCGCCCTCTACCGACGCACGGCGACCGAAGATGGGTGGATCGTCGGCGAGACCGAGAACACGTTCTTCGCGCTCTTCGCCCGGACCGACTATCGGGATCACTACGAGGCCGAGGGCTGGAAAGCGTTCGGGCAGTGGGAGCCGGGCCGCGACTTCGCGATCCGGGTCGGAGCCTCGGTGGAGGACGTCCGCTCGCTCGACACCGAGGTGAGCTTCTCCGTGTTTGGGAAGGAGGACCACTTCCGCGCCAACCCCGCCATCGACGACGGGCGGCAAGGCGTCGTGGAAGCAGGGGCTCGGATCGGGCCCGTGGCCATTCCCGCCGACGGCGGCACCAACGGCGAGATCACCTACGAGCGGGCCGGCTCGCCGATCGACGGGGATTCGGAATACGGACGGATCCGCGGCGCGGCCCACACCAAGGTGAGGCTCTCGCCGCGGCAGGAGGCCCGCGCGCGGCTGATCGGCGGGACCACGGTCGACGGCGACCTCCCCGCGCAGAAGATCTGGCACCTGGGCGGGATCGGGACGCTCCGCGGGCGCGAGTACAAGAAATTCGACGGCGACCAGTTCCTTCTCGGCAACGCCGAGTACTACCTGCTCGCCAGGAAGAACGTCTGGGTCTTTGGATTCCTGGATTGGGGCGCGGCTTGGTTCGGCCGCGGCGAGATCGATCACCAGCGTTTCGCGCTCGACGGCGGCGCCGGCATCAGGCTCGGCCCGGGACCGATCGCGATCACGGTCGCGCGGAGCCTTCAGGACTCCGACGCTCCCTTCCTCGTCGGGGTCCGCCTCGGCGGATCCTTCTAGGAGCCGCGATGGCCCGCGCCCGCCGTGTCCCTCACCGTCGCCGCGCCGCGGGCGGATGTTCGACCCCGGCTCTCATCGCCGGGCTCCTGGCGATGGCCCTCACGGCCTCGCTCCCGCCGGGGGCGGCCCGCGCGGCGAACGACATGCTCCTCACGGTCGGACCGATCGAGCGGATCTCCGGGGCGATCTGCGTGAGCTACGAGGTGGGGCAGCCGTTCACGCCCAAGCTCGAGGAGACGCTGATGCAGGGGATGCCCGCGACCGTCTCCTTCGAGGTGGGGCTCTGGAAGCGGCGCGCGCTCTGGTTTGACAAGCTCGTGGTCGCCCTCAAGAGCGAGCACAAGGTCGTGTACGACGAGTGGGCCAAGTCGTTCCGGATCCGATCGGGCGTGAACCCGCCGAGGAGCCGCGTCGCGCCCGATCTCGATTCGCTCCGGGCGCTCCTGTTCACGTCGCGATGGGTGCCGATCGCGGCGGAAAGCGCGCTCGACTCCACGGGCACCTACTACGTTTCGGTTCGGGTGACGATCCGGCCCGTGGCGGTCGAGGACTTGGGGGAGATCGAAAGTTGGTTGGCGGGAGAATCGCCCGGCCCCGAGGGCCGCGGGGCTGAGCGAGGCATTCCGGGCTACCTGCTCGGCCTCGCCGTCAACCTCTCGGGGCTCGGGGACCGGGCCGCGATCGAAAAGAGCGAGCGGTTCGTCCCGGCGCGTCTCGGAGCCGTCGGGACTCCCCTCGAGTAGCTTGCCCTATGGTGCGTCCGAGCTGCCGCCGGAGACGGGCGGCGCCGTCTCCGGACTTGGAGCCTCAGGCGTCGGCGCCGGCGTCGGCTTGGACGGCGGCCACCACTGCGAGCCGCCGGACCCCGCGCCGCGCGGACCGGGCGCGAACCGGGTGAGGATCATCGCGCCGAAGCCCGACGTGGTGACGATCGCCGCCAGCGCGCCCGAGGCGATTCCGAGCGCGATGGAGATCGGGTGGAAGACGAGCAGGCCCACCACCTTCAGCAGCTCACCCACGAAATTCAGCACGAAGATCAATGCGAGCCCAACCGTGATCGCGAGCAACGGCTTCTGCATGAGCGCGGCGTTCTTGGCCAGGATTCTCCGACCCAGGAACATCGCTCCGTTCAAGAACCCAATGAAGATCGCCACGAGCGACCCCACACAGATCCCCACAATTCCAAGGATCAGCGCGATCACCAATAGGATGGCGAGCGGGATCCCGATGATCGTGATCGCGAGGATCGCGATCGCGATGACGGAGACGAGAATCAGAACGACGATGCCCGTCGGGACCGCGATGACCATCCCGGCCCAGCCCAAAAGTCCCCAGAGGAACGATTTGCCGAAGTGCTCGGTCATCCTCTCGACCGCGTAGAGCATCCGCTCCCGAATCAGGAGCAGCGCGAGCCACGCGAAGAAGAGCGTGAGCAGCAGCTTGATCAAGGTGGTCAGCAGCCAGACCCCCGTTCCGACCGCGCCAAAGATGCCGACCATGGGCCAGAAACGGCAGTTCGACCCGTTGCGCATGGAGCCGAGGGAGACGTTGCTTCCGGCGACCGATCCCGAATCGCTCGTCGTGACCCCGCCGCCCATCGAGACGGCGTCGCCCTCGACCACGCCCTTGCCCTTCACGATCACCGCTCCGCCGACGGAGACGCAGTCCCCCTTCACCCGGCCGAGGACGGTCACCGACCCGCCGATCGCGACGACGTCGCCGTCGATCACCTTCCCTTCGGGGATCGTGATGTCCTCCCCGAACCGGACCAGATTGTTGTCGCTGTTGTCGTATTTGAGTTCCAGATCCGGCGGCTCGGGAGGCTCGGGAGCGTCCGGCAGACCCTGACCGTGCGCCCGGGACGCCTCGGCCTCCTTCTCGATTCGCTCGACCTTGCGGCGGATGCGCTCCCGATCGGCCGCGGTCGGAGGCGGCCCCCCCTCTTCCTTCACGCGGACATTGAAGCCGCCGTCGCTGGTGGTGTCCGACGGCGTCGTCGTTCCGGTCGACTTCGACTGGCCCGCCGCGCTGCCGGCGGAGAGGGCCAGCAGGGCCCAAAGCGTGAGCAGCATGATCGTGAGAATGGGGACCGGCGCGATCCGCGCCCATGTCCTAGAGAGAGAGGCACGCATGGCCGACACCTCCTTCATGGGTGCGGGAAGGCCGCAGAGTGAAGTAGAGCGCGACCCCCAGTGTAAGCGCGACGGCGACGACGACCTGCGCTTCCGTCGTGCGCAGTGCGAGCAGCGCCACTCGGGGAATGGTCCCCAGCGCCGAGATGGCGAGCCAGACCTGCCGCACGATCGGCTCGTAGAACGTGACATCGACCGCCAGGCGTTTGGTCAGCGACACGATGCCGTTCAAGACGGCCGAAACCGCCAGCCAGGGCCATGTGGCAGGGTCGGGGAGCTGGAACGTCCGCGCGAATCTGGGCGCGTAGGCGATCAGCCCGATCCCCACGGCAAAGGAGAGCGCCCCCGCCAAGGCGAACCCGCGGGACCAGATCCGCTCGCGTCGCGCCCGTCCCACCACGGCACCCAGCACACGGCTTTCGAGCCACCCGGGCGCCTCGATTTCCGGCAGCCCGGCGAGCCCGGCCGAGATTTCGCGGTAGTCGGCCAGCTGGCCGCGACAGCGGGCGCAGGTCTCGATGTGCGACTCGAGCGCGCGTGCGACCGCCGCGTGGAGCGCGCCGTCCAGATAGGCGCACAGCTCCCGTTCGCAGGACTCGCACGTCAGATTGGTCTTCACGATCCGCTCCCTCTCGCCATCAGCTTCCGTCTCAAGATCTCGTGCGCCCTGTGGAGCCGCACTTTCACCGTACCCAAAGGCAAGCTCATCGTCTCGGCGATCTCCTCGTACGCCAATTCCTCCTTGTACCGGAGGAACAAGATCGCTTGATAGTGCTCCGGCAGCTCCCTGACGAGCGCGTCGAAGCGCGCGTCCGAGCGGCCGATCCTCAGTCCTTCGTCCGGCCCCGGCCCCGGATCGGCGGGGTCGATCGGCGGCCCGTCTTCGTCCGCCAGGTCCTCCAGCGCCACGGGCCGCCGCTTCCGGCGGCGGATCACGTCGAGCGCCAAGTTCGAGGCGATCTTGAAGAGCCAGGTCCGGAAGGGCCGCGCTGGGTCGTACGTCCCGAGCGAGCGAAGCACCCGGATGAACGTTTCCTGGGCGACCTCCGCCGCGTCTTCCGCGTTGCCGGTAATCCGCCAGGCGAGATTCACGACCGCGCCCTGGTAGCTCCGGACCAACTCGCGGTACGCGCGCTCGTCGCGCGCGAGACACCGCCGGACCAGGTCCCGCTCGTCGGGCTGCATCCTACGCCTGACTCAGCACAGGACGTTCACGCTTCTCTACGTTCAAGCAGGCGGCCAAGTTTCGTCGATTCCCCGGGCTCCCGGAGCCAGACCCATGGCGAGGGCCCGAAAGGGTTGGCTCGGGCGCGGACCGTAGGGGCGCAATCCGGCCTCCGTCAAGGCTTTTCCCTTGACTCTCTCCTCGGGCAAGCCATAGCGTGCGTTGCCCCTATGACCGAAATTGAATCCGTTTTCGCGCGGGAGATCCTCGACTCCCGGGGCAACCCGACCTTGGAGGTCGAGGTGGCCCTGACCGGCGGCTCGATCGGCCGCGCGGCCGTCCCCTCCGGGGCATCGACCGGCTCGCGTGAGGCGCTGGAGCTTCGGGACGGGGACCCCAAGCGCTATCTGGGCAAGGGCGTGACCCGCGCCGTCGCCAACGTCAACGAGACGATCTCGGGACACCTGGTGGGCGAGGACGCCGCGGATCAGGCGGCTGTCGACCGTCTCCTCATCAACCTCGACGGGACCCCTTCCAAGAAGAACCTCGGCGCCAACGCGATTTTGGGCGTTTCGATCGCATGCGCCAAGGCCGCTGCGGACGCCCACGCGCTGCCTCTGTATCACTACCTCGGCGGCGCGAATGCCAAGACCCTTCCCGTGCCGCTCATGAACGTGGTGAACGGCGGGGCCCACGCGGACAACAACCTCGACATCCAGGAGTTCATGATCGTGCCGCTCGGGATGCGCCGCTTCTCCGAGGCGCTCCGCGCCGGCGCCGAGGTGTTCCACACCTTGAAGAAACTTCTGCACGAGAAAGGGTTGGTGACCGCGGTCGGCGACGAGGGAGGGTTCGCGCCCAATCTCGGCAGCAACGCCGAGGCGCTCGACTATCTCCTGCGCGCAATCGAGAAGGCCGGCTATCGGCCGGGTGAGGACATCGCGCTCGCTCTGGACGTGGCCGCGTCCGAGCTCTACCAGGGCGGAACGTACTCCTTCGACGGCAAGAAGGGCCTCGACACGGGTGCTACCATCGCGTACCTGAAAGGGCTCGCCTCGCGCTATCCGATCGTCTCGATCGAGGATGGCCTCGCCGAGGCCGACTGGGATGGATGGAAGCGGATGACCACTTCGTTCGCCGGCACGGTCCAGCTCGTCGGGGACGATGTCTTCGTGACCAATCCGGAGATCTTGGCCCGCGGCATCCAGGACGGAATCGCGAATTCGATCCTGATCAAGTTGAATCAGATCGGCACGATCACGGAAACGCTCGACGCGATCGAGATGGCGAAGCGTGCGGGCTACTCAACGGTCATCTCCCATCGCTCGGGGGAGACCGAGGACACCACGATCGCGGACCTCGCGGTGGCTGTGAACGCCGGGCAGATCAAGACCGGTTCCCTTTCGCGGAGCGATCGGACCGCGAAGTACAACCAGCTCCTCCGCATCGAGGAGCGGCTGGCCGATGAGGCCGTCTATCCCGGGGTGAACGCGTTCAAGCGGTCGCGGGAGGCCGTCGAGTCATGATGCGATCCGCCTACCAGAGCCCCAAGAAGCCCCCGGAGCAGAGGTTCCTGCGACGCCGTCCGGTGGAGGGAGGAAGGAAGCGGCGGCTGATTTGGGTAGGCGCCGGGGTCGTCGCGGTCTACCTCGCGTACACATTCATCTTGAGCGACACGGGACTTCTGCGAATCGCCGCGCTCAAGCGGGAGAACGGGACGCTGCGTCAGCAGAAGGTGGATCTCGCCGTGCGGATGAACGATCTCGAGAGGCGGCGGAAGCAACAGACGCGGGATCCGCTGCTGGAGGAGCGGGTGGCTCGGGAGCGGTTCCACCTGGTCAAGAAGGACGAGATCCTCTACCGCTACAAGGTAGCACCGGGCGACAGCGCCCGGTAGACGCGCTCAGAGGCTTCGCTTCTCGGCCTCGGCTCAGTCGGGCAGCTTCATCCGGCGCACGATGTCGCTGAACCTCGGATCGGAGCGCAGCGGGATCGAGCCGCGGCGCCACCTTGATCCAGACCATGCCGCGGTCGCGCGACTGAAACGACTCCTCCAGGCTTTCGAACGCCCGATCGACCTCCCCCAGCCCGACGTGGATCGCGGCCATCGTGTAGGGAGAGACGTAGCGGGATTTCGATTCCTTCAGGAGCTCGGCCACGAGGCGCCGCGCGTCGTCGCGCTGGCCCGAGACCGCGTAGGCGTGGGCCAGCAAACCGGTCGCCGAGAGATCGTTCGGCTGGAGCGAGATCGCCTTCTGGTACGTCTCGATCGCGTCGCCATACATCCCCTTTTCCTCATAGGCGCCGCCCAGATTTCGGAGCGCGGGCGCGAAGGTGGGGTCGAGCTCGAGCGTCCGCCTCTGCTGCAAGATCGTATCGTCGTACCGGCGGGCGTAGAAGAGACAAACCCCGATGCTCATGTTGATCGTCAAAGAGAGCGGCTCCAATGTGTGCGCGCGCCGGATCTCCGCCATGGCCTCCTCGGAGCGGCCCATCGCGGAGAGGTAGTCGCTGTACCAATGGTGGCCGTCCGCAGAGTTTGGATCGAGTGCGAGGCCCCGGCGAAACGCCGCCTCCGCCTTCTCCCATTCCCAGTTGTGCGTGAAGAGGACTCCGCCCAGCGCCGTGTGGGCCTCCGAGAGCGAGGGATCGAGCTCCAGGGCCCGCTGCGCGGCGGCCTCCGCCAAGCTGAACGCCTCGGCCGGGGGAACAAAGTTGTACGTGCCCATGGTGTCGTGGGCGCGGGCGAGCCCCGCGTAGGCCGCGGCGTACCGTGGATCCTTCGCGATCGCCAGGTGGAAATACTCGATCCCCTTCTGGATCTCGACGCTCGTACGCCGGTTCCAGTGATGTCGTCCTCGTAGGTAGGCCTCGTACGCCTCGGGATTCACGCGGTGCTGCTCGGAGAGCCGCGCCTGCTCCTCCCCGCTCACCTGGACCTGAACCTCCGCGGCGATCGCGCGCGCGACCTCCGCCTGAAGCGCCAGGACGTCGCTCAGGTCCCGCTCGTAGCTGTGCGCCCAGATGTGCCGGTCGGTCGCCGCCTCGATGAGCTGCGCGGTGATCCGGACCCGATTTCCAAAGCGCGCGACCGTCCCCTCCACAACGGTGTCGACGTGAAGCGCGCGGGCAATCTCGGGAAGAGATCGTCGGACCCCCTTGTACTGCATCGCCGATGTCCGGGAGACCACGCGAAGCGCGCGGATCTGGGCCAGGTTCGTGATGAGCGCCTCGGTCATTCCGTCGGCAAAGTACTCCTGCTCCGGATCGTGGGACAGGTTTTCGAGCGGCAGCACGACGATCGATTCGATCCGGCCGGCGGTGGGCGTGGACGATACGGCGGCAGCCGCGGGCAGCGCCGCTTCGCCGGGCGACAGATGTTCCCGAAGCTCGGCCTCGACGCGCGCCGCCGAATCGGGGCGCCTCTTGGGATCCTTTTCCAACAAGGAGAGGATCAGCGACTCGAGCCGCGGCTTGAGCCTCACTCCGTGGGTGCCGGGGCTGGACGGCGGTCGATGGAGAATTTCATTCGTCAACACGGTCGAGAGGGGCGAGTCGAACGGTCGCCGCCCCGTGGCCATCTCATACAGGAGGACGCCGAGCGAATAGAGATCGCTCCGCTCGTCCACCTCCTTGCCCAGCAGCTGCTCCGGGGACATGTAGGAGAGGGTCCCCATGAGGTGGCTGGTCTCGGCGAAGCTGCGGGTCTCGAGGGAAGTCGCCGATCCCGGGCAGAGGATCGCGAGCCCAAAATCGAGCAGCTTGATCTGCCCCTTCGGCGTGACGATGACGTTTCCCGGCTTGAGATCGCGGTGGATGATCCCCTGCTCGTGGGCCGCCGCGAGCGCGGCCGCGATCTGCGCCCCAAACTCCGCCACCCGGCGATCATCCAGGGGACCGTCGTGGAGAAGAGCGTCCAGGCGCTGCCCGTCGACGAGCTCCATCACGAGGAAGTCGGTTCCGTTCTGGCTGTCGAAGTCGAAGACCGTGCTGATCGACGGGTGATTCAAGAGGGAGAGGGCGCGCGCCTCCTGGCGAAAGCGCTTCCGGGACGAGTCATCGCTCCCTGCCCCGGTGTTCAGGACCTTGAGCGCGACGTCGCGGCCCAGGTGCTCGTCGCGGGCGCGGTAGACGACGCCCATGCCTCCCTTGCCGATCTCCTCGAGGAGCTGGTATCGGGAGATTCGCTGGAGCATCAAATCACCCCCCACCACGCGTGCCTCTCCCACATGCTCATCCGGCTCATCCTCTTATGATGCGCGGCGCGGCCGATCGGCGAGCATGTTGTGAAGGTCCATGTGCGAGCGCGCCGGGAGCGGGGAAAACCCTTTACAGATCAAAGTTGTTGGGAGAATATCACGCTGCGGGGTGGAGCAGCCTGGTAGCTCGTCGGGCTCATAACCCGAAGGTCAGAGGTTCAAATCCTCTCCCCGCAACCACAAATATCAGAGGGGTTAGGGATCGCTCCCTAACCCCCCTTTCATTCTCCCGGCTGGCCGGGCGGGAGGCTACTTGGCCTGGCCCAGCTGGGTCAGGTAGCTCTCCACCGCCTTCCCCTCGCGGCTCCGCAGACCGATGCAGTCGTTCCCCGCCTCGAGAACCCGGGCAAGCTCCGGCTCCATGCCCGGCGCGGTGTGCTCCGGGGCCGAGTAGAAGACCCTCGTCTTCTCGAGCTGATCCTTCTCGCAGCTCGACCCCATGTAGGGCAAGTAGACCGCATAGACCGGCGGGAGCTTCTTCATGATCGCGTCGTAGTTCTGGGTCACCCACTCGAAGACCTGCTTCTCCTGACCGATCGTCGAGCCCATGCTCTGGGGAATGTCGAAAATCTCGTTGGGGCGGAGCGGCCCCGCGAGCGTATAGGCGAGCGCTTCCTCTCGGAGCTTGGGATCGCGGAAATTGCCCAGCGCTCCCAACAGCGGCGCGCGATCCGTCGGCACCGTCGCCGCCTCGAACCTCTTCTTGTATTCGGCAAAGAGCGCCGCATCGCCGCGGATCGCGGAGAGCGCGAGCGCCTGGTTCACCAGGGAAGGATCGATCGAGCCCCGGTCGGCCAGGAACGACTTGGCGAGGCGCTCGGCGAACGCGAGGGCCTCCTCGTCGCGCCCCTCATCGGCGAGCCAGCCGACGAAGTTCGGCCGAAGAAGCGAGACCGCCTCGGCTTCGTTTGGCGCGCGATCGTAGCCGTACCGCTTCGCCGCTGGGCCCAGGACGCGCCGGACGTAGACCGCGAACGCGGCCTCCAGCTCGGGCGTCACGAACGACTGCTTGATCGTTCCGAGCGAAGCCGTGAGGGCCCGCGCGACCTCGGGTCGCGGATCGTCCGCGAAGGCGGCGACGAGCCGGCAGATAGTCGTCGCCGCGAATGGCGCCCGCGTCGAGAAGAGAGCTCAGATTCAGGAGGAAGCCGATCCGCTCCAGGGACGTGAGGGATTGCGGCGCCGCCTCGGCGAGCTTCTGCAGCGGGGCGGGATCGACGCTCCAGCGGTAGTAGCCGGTCGAGTTGGCGTTCGGTTGAACCCAGGCGGGCGATTTCCCGGCGAGCCCGGGGAGCGCTACGGTGGTGGTCGCCTCCGTCAAGAGCAGCGAATGGGTCCTGACCGCCGTACCGTCCGAATACTTGAGCGTGATCGGGACTTGCCAAAGCTGCGGGGCCGGCGGTGTCACGCCGTAGTTGAGGAATCGCCGCTGCGACAGACGCACCTGTCCGTCGTTCAAGATCTCGGCTCGCACAAGCGGAATGCCGGGTTGATCGATAAAGGTCGCCATCGAGGCATGTAGGTCGCGTCCGGCCGCCTTGGACAGAGCGTCCCAGAGATCGTCGGCGGTCGCGTTCCCCCACTGGTGGGCCTCGAGGTAGTCGAGCACGCCCTTCCGAAAGGTCTCGGGGCCCATCCACTGTTCGAACATCGTCAGGGTGGCCTGCCCTTTCTTGTAGGTGAGGGGATCGGACACGGACAGAATGTTGGCATAGGACTGGATGGTTTTTCGGATCGGCCGAGTGGCGAGCTGGGAATCCAGGTACATCGCGCCCTGCAGCTCAAAGAGCGCCGTCACGTAGATCTGAAGGTCCGGATAGACCTCGTCGGCGATCTTGTCCCCCATCCATTCGGCGAAGGATTCGTTCAGCCAAAGGTCGTCCCACCACTTCATGGTGACCATGTCCCCAAACCACATGTGCGCCAGCTCGTGAGCCGTGAACTGTGCCAGCGTGCGCCGCTGGAACATGCTCATCGTCTTTGGATCGAAGAGCAGGTACTGGTCTCCGTAGGTGATGGCGCCCGGATTCTCCATCGCTCCCGGAGTGAATTCCGGCACCGCGATCAGGTCGAGCTTTTCGTAGGGATAGGGGCGCCCGAAGTATTTCTCGAGGGCGGCGAGGATCGGCGGGGTCATCGACACGGCCACCTGGGCCAGCCCCGCGCTCCCCTTGGGGGTCACGATCCGGGTGGGAATGGAGGTGCCCGGGACCGGCACGTACTCGAATGGGCCGATCGCGATCGCCAGAAGATACGAGGGGAGCGGCTTGGTGCGGCGGAAGACGACGGTCTTCAGGTCGCCTTTCGCCGACTGGCTCTCGATTGGAGTGTTCGAGACCGCCTCGTCGGCCTTGGGAACCGTGAGCGTGATTTGATACGGGAACTTGAACGAGGGTTCATCCCAGCAGGGGAACGCGAGCCTCGCGTCGCACGCCTCGAACTGGGTGAAGCAGTACGCCGAGCCCCCGGACTCCAGCCGGTAGAGGCTCGTCGCGCGCTGGTCGAATTCGTTGGAGAATTCGATTTCCAAAGTGTAATCGCCCGGCTTGATCTCCGAGGCCGAAGTGGCGGTGATGAGGCCCTCATCCCCCTCTTTGATCTGAAGCGCGCGATCGCTCGTCTTCCCCCTAAGGACCACCTTGGGGAGCTTCATCTCCTGCGCGTGGAATTGGATCGTATTCGTTGCCGTAGCCACTTTGAGCTCAACCCGGGCGGAACCCGTGTAGTCCATCTTCCTCGGATCGAGGGTGAGACGGATCGATTCGAAGGTCGGCTGGACGTCGGTCGGCAGCCGCCCCAAGTCGGCGCGGCAGATGGCGGAGGGTGTCAGGAATACCGAAGCGAGGAGTGCGAATACCGTCGCGAATCGGGGCGCGCGGGTCGAGGTCATTGGGTCTCCTTGGTGCAGTGCAAAGGATCGGTCACCTGGCATGGTACCGATGGATATCCATCTTACTGGTTGCCCCACGCCGAGGTTTCCGGCAGAGTTATCCGCACGTGGGACGGGGTCCGGGAGTGTCGCACAAGTCTCCCGGACGCGCACGTCCGAGCCCGGCATGATCTGACGCCCCCGCAGTCCTGCCGCACCCAGACGTGGCCGCCTATTACACCATTCGAGAGGACACAAGGCCATGTTCCAGATCAAGTTAGCACGTGGCATTGCCCGCCCCATCCGCTCCGTCGTCCTGACGGCCGCCTGCCTCCTTATCGCGGCCGGGTGCAGCACCGACAGCGCCAAGAACTTCGCCGGACCCGGGAACGGGTCGGTGCCCATGACCCTGAAGGCCCTGGGGATAGGGGCCGCAAGCGGAAGCGGGTCGGCCCTGTCGGCCCGATCCCTCGGCGCGTCCTTCGCCTCGACATCGGACGACACGATCCCCGTAACCTTCACGAAGGCACTCCTGGTCGTGCACGACGTTCGCTTCCATCTCATCGAGGGCGGCGAGACGGATTCCACCGGTGGCGAGACCGACTCGACCGGCGCCGGCGAGGACGACCCGGACGCCAGGGACAATGCTTACGCCATGCAAATGGAAGGGCATGGCATGGGCCACCATGGCGACGACGGGGACGGCGAGGACCATGAGACAATCCGGTTCGTCGGACCCTTCGTGGTCGATCTTCTCACTCAGACCGCCGACAGCCTGGACACGCAGATGGTGGAGCCGGGCACCTATCGGAACACCATGGGACACCTCCGGCCCCTCCGCGCGGACGACTGGAACGCCTCCTCCTTTGAGTATCTGATCGGCGGGACGGTTTACTTGCAGGGAACCGTGGATGGCCCGGGCGGAGACACCTTCACGTACCGGGCGAGGTTCTATCACGTCTTCAAGATCAAGGGCGAGTTCACGGTGGAGGTTGCTACTCCTGCGACCGCGTTCCTCACCTTCGATATCTCCCAGTGGCTGCGAGGCCCTGGCGGGAGGTTCCTCGATCCCCGGGACGGCGAGAACGGTCTGGCGATCCGCCAGGCGATCATTCGATCGCTCCGGATGGGCATGGACCGGAATCACAACGGCCACTGCGATGACGACATGCACGGAGAAGACTAGTCTTTAGACACGTGGGAGGGCGGCGAGCCCCCGCCGCCCTCCACTGGTTTCACCGCCGGACACTCGCAGGGAGGATCTGCCAATGACCTCTCGGTCCACCGCGACGTCCCGCCGCTCGGGCACGAGGCTGACGCGCCTCCTCGCCGTCGCATGCGCGCTGGCAGTGGGCACCCTGTTACCACTCAACGCATCGGCCGAACTGACCTCGATCGCGGCGCGGCCGGAACAGCCCGACGGTCTGCGATTCCGTCGCTCTCTTGGTCGCCGGCACGGTACCCAGACCCGTGCTACCACGTTCTCTGGGTCTTCAATTATCGCCCGCGACCGCTCCGACATGGCCGGGCCGATTCCGGTGTACGAGATCCGGGTTCAAGGCACGATCCAAGAGCCCAACCCGATCGCCACCTGGTGTGCCCTACCGTGATTCAACCCTACGAGCGCGAGCTCCGCCTCGGTCGGCTTCCGTTCGGTCAGTACATCGTGAACGCCGATCGAGTACCTTGTCCCCTACACCGAGGACTCGAGCAGCATCGCGTACACGGATTCGACCACCTCACGTTCAATTTTTTCGTAGCACATGAGACCTGCCCGCCCGGTCCCGGCTGCTACATCCTCTCGTTCGGGTCGAGCGACCCATCACCGCCCAGCGATTCCGTCCGCGTGGATCAATGCGACGCGAGCGTCAGGCCGGGAAGCACCGGCTGCTTCGACGTCGATCTCTTCAACGAAGTCACCGTCGGCGGGAGTCCAGACGGAGATCGTGGTCTACAGCCGAGTGGGTCGAGCCATACGGGGGCCCCTTCGGATTCTTTCCGGCCGACCTCCGTGGAGGTTGTGGGACGGGCTTCGGGGTTTCAAGGTCGCGTGGAGCGCGGTGGAGGGTTCGCGAGTCAAGATCCTACTCTTCTCCACCGGACGGCGCCGCGATCGACGCCAGGCCAGGGGCGCGATCCTCCATGTCTGCTACTCCGTCGCGGCGGATGCACCCGAAGGGCGCTACCCGATGTGCCATTAGAACGAGATCGTCGCCGATCCCGACGGGCACGCGATGATCCCAATGCCCAACCTTCGCCGAGATCGTCGGACATATCTGCGTCGCGAAGACCGAGTGCGACCTGAATGGAGATGGGGTTTCGAACATTCGGGACGTGATGCTCCTCGTAAATTGTGCGCTGGCGGAGCATGGCGTCGCCGATGCTTGTCCCGATAGCGTCTTTGCCAGGGCCGACTGCAACGTCGACGGCTCCCTCGATGTCCGCGACGTGATCTGCTGCGTAAGGAAGATCCTGAACGGCGGTGGTTTCGGGTCAGGCGGAGGATCGGGCGACCCAGGCGCCGCAGGAAACACGCGTATCGGCTTTGACGCTCGGCCTGTCTGGATCAATTCGGAGACCGGTCGCGCATCCATCCAGATCCAGCCGGGCGATGGATTCGGCGGAATCCAATTCGCGGTCAATCCGACAGGCGGCGCGCGTGTCCGCAGCCTCGCACTGCTCGAGGCTCCTGGGGGTGTGTCATTGGAGTGGGCCGTGCAGAATGGTTTGGCACTGGCGATGCTCTATCGGATCGACCCAACCGCGGGCCCCAGCCCGTCCAAGTCCGGCGGGGCGGCCGGGGCGGCGGTTCGGGTTGAGGTTTCGTTCGAGGCGATTCCTGGCTCGCAGGACGCAGCCACGCTTTCGCTCGAAGGAGTGGGTACCGCGACCACGAACGGCGCGGCGGCCCCGACCTCCATCGATGTCGGCTCGGTGGACGTGCCCACCAGCCCGGCGGCGTCCACGCCCACCGTCTCCGTGCCCACGCCCAATCCGTTCGCGTCGGAGACCGCCATCAACTATGCGCTCCCGACGTCGCACCACGTGACGATTCGGGTCTACGACGTGAACGGCCGGCTGGTCAGGACTCTGGTCGACGCCACGATGCCCGCGGGCAGCCACACCGCTCAGTGGGACGGGCGCGATGCCGGCGGCCGCGACTTGGGCTCGGGGATCTACTTCTTCAAGTTCATGGCGGGGGGCGTCGAGAAAACGGATCGACTCTTGAAACTGCGGTAAGATGCGGGGCGGTGAACCCTCACGATCCGATCGTGCAGTTCATCATATTCGTGCTGCTCTTGCTGGCGCCGCTCTGGATGATGGGCTGCTAGGCCCGGAAGCTGGGGCGGCGGCGCGGCATCGCCGCGGCGCCGCCGCGCTCGTCCCGAGCGTCGAGAGCTACTCCTCCACCTCCACCCACGTGCCCGTCTGGTCGCTCTTCCGTGCCGCGTCGAGCACCTTTTGCACTTCGACCGCCTCGGCAAAGGTTGGGGCCGCGGGCTTTCCGCCGCGGATGGCCTCGCGAAGCATCGCCACCTTGACCCGGAAGGGCGCGATCAGCGGCATCTCGGGGGTTGGCTTCAGCTGGAGATCCTCCGGAATCGGAAGCTCATCAAAGCCGCCCGCTCCGTTCGGCCTCCCGATCCGGGTGTCACCGACCACGACGAATACGTCCGCCGAGCCATACGCCTCGTATTGCTCCTGGCGCACCCTCGATCCGCCAAAGGTATCCACGATCCCGGAAGCGCCGCCGGCGAATTCCAGGAGCAGAGTGTAGCAATCCTCCGCGGTGATCCCCTTGTGCCCGGCGCTCACCCCGGGCGCGGTCGGCGCGAGGAGTCGAAGCCGGCCGAAAACGCGCCGGATTGGGCCGCCCCATAGCATGATCTGATCGACGTCGTGAGAGCCGATGGCGCCCAGAAATCCACCCCCTCGCTCCTTGTCCGAGAGCCAGGTGAGGCGGCGTTCGGGAGCCCGCGCCCACCCGGGCATTCGGGTGCGCATGACCAAGTGCTCTACCCTGCCGAGCTTTCCCTCCTCGATCCATCGGGTCAGCGTGGCGCGCCCAGGCTGGTGGCGGAACTCATGGTTCACGACGGCCACAACGCCCTGGGTTTTCGCGAGCGCGGCGAGCTCCTTGGCCTGCGCCACGTTCAGGGCGAACGGCTTTTCCAGGAGGACGTGACGGCGACGCTCCAAAGCCGCACGCGCCATGGGGTAGTGGAGATCGACCGGCGTGGCGATCGAGACGAGGTCGGCCTCGACCTCGTCGAGCATCTTCTTCCAGTCGTCGGTCGCGTAGGGGATCCCGTGCGCCGCCGCGACCTTCTTGGCGTTCTCCGCGCGTCCGCTGGCCACGCCGACGAGCCGAAATGCGGGGTCGGAGGCGAAGCCGGGGGCATGAACGTGGCTGCCAAACCCTGTGCCGATCAGCAGAACGCGGATGGGGTTCGGCGCGGACATGGCCGCGCATGGTAACAGAAAGGGTACCCCCGCCGCTGGTAAGATGACCAGATGAGCACGGGTCCTTCGAAATCGATCGTCGTTGTCGGCGGAGGGTTGAGCGGCGCGCTCGCCGCTCGGCTCCTCGCTACTTGATTCCCAGCCTCCGCCGCCAGATCTCTCGCAAGAGCTCGATCGAGCCGGGCGCGTGGCCAGCGTAGTGGTTGTTGAAGTAGCCGTAGACGTCGATGTTTCGCTCGAGGAGCGACTGAAGCGCGGGAACGCAGCGCTCCATCTCGACCGATCGGTCGACGATGAGCTTCTCCCATGTATCGGTCTTGGCTTCGATTTCCTTCCGGTCGCCGAGCCAGCGGACGTAGGCGAAATCGGCCGTCACCACGTCGAATGTTCGGATCAGCTCCTCGATGGGAGACATCCAAGGATGATCGATCAGCGCATAGGCGGCCCGGCATTGCCGGAGCATCGCGAACAGCTTCTCCCCCACCCAACTCTTGTTCCGCACTTCCACCGCGTACCGGACGTCCCCGGGCAGCGATTCGAGCATCGGCCCGAGGCGCGCGAGAAACGCGCCCACCGAAGCGAACGCGTCCCGGTGAAAGTACGGAAACTGAAAGAGCACCGGCCCGAGGCGGTCGCCCATCTCCCGCATCACGCCCAGGAACTCCTTGAGATCCTCCTCGCAGTCGACCAAGAGCTTCTGGTGCGTGATGAGCTGCGGAACCTTGGCGGCGATCCGAAATCCAGCCGGGACCTTCTTCGCCCAACTTCGGGCTTGCGCCGAGGACGGGATGCGGTAAAAAGTGGCGTCGATCTCGACCGTTTGGTGGCGGCGGGCGTAGACGCTCAGGAAGTCGGCCGGCTTGGTGCCGGGGGGATAGAACGATCCAATCCAGCTCTCGTGGCTAAAGCTCGACGTTCCCAGGTGAAGCCGCGGATGGGGGCTCTCCCATTCGTTCGCGGCCGGCTCGCCAAAAAGGTCCATGGACGCCGACGTTAATCCGGCCGCCTCCGCCGGACAAGCGCGCGCCTCGACGCGAAACGCGGAACGGTTCCTCTGGGGCGTGGCGACGTCGTCCCATCAGATCGAGGGGGGGAACAACCGAAACGACTGGTGGCAGTGGGAGGCGCTCCCGCACAAGGTTCGCGCAGGCGCCCGCTCGGGCAACGCGTGCGGGAGCTGGGAGCGTTGGGAAGAGGACCTCGAGTTGATTCGGGGCCTCGGGCTCAATGCCTACCGTTTCTCACTCGAATGGAGCCGGATCGAGCCCGATCAAGGGCGCTACGACGAGGCGGCGATCGCGCGCTACCGCGCCATGCTCGAGGGGTGCCGCTCGCGCGGCATCACGCCGCTCCTGACCCTTCACCACTTCACCAATCCTCAGTGGTTCGCGGCCCTCGGAGGTTGGGAGGAACAGGCGAACCTCGCGCACTTCGAGCGCTACGCCCGCCTCGCGGGCGAGCGCTACGGAGATCTCGTCGATCGCTGGATCACGGTGAACGAACCGGAGGTCTTGGGATTCTACGGATACGACAGCGGCACCTTCCCGCCCGGGGTTCGAGATCGGTCCCGCGCGCTGCTGGTGATCGCCAACCTCCTGGAAGCGCATGGCGTCGCGGCACGAGCGCTCCGGGAGACCGACCGGGTGGACGCCGATGGGGACGGAAGGGCCGTCCTCACAGGCGTCGCGAAGCATTGGGTGCTCCTCGAGCCCCGATCGCGCTGGTCGCCGCTCGACCGATTCGTAACCAGGGCTCAACACCGTGTTTTCAACGAAGCCGTGGTGCGCGCGCTGGCGGGCGGGCCGATCGAGTTCGCGATCCCGGGCGCCAGACCGGTCCGCCGCGTCGTCGAATCCCTCCAGGGCGCCTCCGACTTTCTTGGCGTCAACTATTACACCCGCTGGATGGTCGCGCTGCTGGGAGGAGCCGCCCGTTCCGCGCGGCGGGGCTCGGAGACGAGCGATCTCGGGTGGGAGATCTACCCTGAAGGTCTCGAGCGCGCGCTCCACGAGTGCGCCGCGTTCGGATTGCCCATGCTCATCACCGAGAATGGGATCGCGGACGCTGCCGATCGCTGGCGCCCCGATTTCATCCGGGCGACCCTCGCGGCGGTCGACCGCGCCCGCTCATCCGGGCTCGACATCCGCGGGTACTTTCACTGGTCCCTCATGGACAACTTCGAATGGATGGAGGGGTACCACGGCAAGTTTGGTCTCTACGTGGTCGATTTCGACCACCCCGAGGCCCGGCGGAGGCCCCGAACCTCGGCCCGGATATTTGCAGAGCAGGTGGCGATGCGCACGGCCCCCCCTCTGGCCTGACCCGACCATCCTCACAATTGATTCATTTACATAGCGTTAGCAGATATATGGGCGTGCTGAAATGGCACGGTGGTTGCAGAATTCTCAGGCGTGATTCGAGGCCTAATCTCACATCGGAGACGGCCACGGAAGGAGGATCACGCCATGACACGTGCAAAGCGATTGATGGCCGCCGCCCTCGTGGCGACGCTGAGCTGGATCCCGGTTGGCGCTTTGGCCGACGCGAATGCCGACGCCCGCGTCCGGGTTGGGGACCCCTATCGCGGCGCCGCCCTCGATTTCCACGACGAGCCCGCGGTGTCGCTCGTGCCCACGACCAAGGTCTACTACGTAAGGGATCGGGAGTGCGATCTCTACCGATACGGAAGGTACTGGTATTATCTAGAGACTGGACAGTGGTATCGCGCCCGCTCGTGGCAGGGTCCGTTCATCCATTTGAATGCGACGTCGGTGCCGCGGTCGGTGAGAACCGTTCCGCTCAACTACCGCCGGCACTGGAACGGCCTGCCGCCTCGCGCGGTGGCGCAGGGTTACGAGAAGAGATAGGCACGACCGACCGGTCCCTCCCGCGCTCCACGGCGCGGTTCCAGGCTTCCTCGATCTTGGGGCCTGCCCAAAAGGCGATGAACGTAAGGACGAACCCCGCCAGGATATCGACCACCCAGTGGTGGCGCAGGTAGACGGTTCCCAGGATCAGCCCGGCGCCAAACGGCAGCTGAACCCAGAAATACCAGCGCCGATGCTTCCACGCGAGAAGAAGCACGAGCAGCGCGATCGCGCAGTGGAGCGACGGAAATGCCCCCTGCGTGGTGAGTGGAACCGCGGCCGTCGCGGCTCGCGAATAGTCGAGGAACAGCGACCACCCGCGCAGCGGGACGGTGTACGCCTCGGGGATCGCCAGCCGCGGCGCGGCCGCGGGCCACGTGACATATCCGACGTACCCCATGAAGAGGCAGAGCACGACGCTCACCATCGTGTACCGGAATGCCTTCCAATCCTTCCTCAGGTACAGCAGGAGCCCGAGGACCGGACCGCAGACGTAAAAGAGCCAGTAGCAGAAGGTGAAGAAGTCGGTCAGGAATGGATGGATGAAGCGCTCCGCCCAAACGCTCGGCTCGACGCCGAAGAGCTGGACGTCCCACCGGTAGAGCGTGCTCGTGATGTCGGGCGCGCCATAGAAGCGGATGACATCGTGCAGGTTGGCGTAGACGTTGGCGCAGAAGACGAACGGCATCGCGTCCCGCACCACATCCCACCGCTGTCGATAGCGCAGGAGCCAGAAGAAAAAGAGCGCGGCCAGGAGCAGGGCGATGAGCCGCGCGAGCGAGCTCGGGTAGCCCGCGGCGGGGCCGCCGACGTCCGGCGGTACGCCGACCATCCGGGCCAGGGCGTAGGCCATCGGCACGAAGATGGCGAGCGAGATCGCCTCCTCAGGACGGAGACGGGCGAACACGCTGCCGGATTTCAATGCTTGGACGCGGAGGATGCCGCGGGAAAACGCCCGGGCTTGGAGCTCGATGCCCCGCCGCCGGCCGCGAGGGCGGGCTCCGGAGCGGGCCCGGCTGTCGGGCGGCCGAGCTTGAGCCGTGCGTCCAGGGCCACGCAGGGCGTGCTTCCGTGAAAGACGAGGACAGGATTGAGATCCAGCTCGAGAATCTCGGGCTGTTCGATCGCCATCCGCGAGACGCGGTGAAGGAGATCGAGGAGCGACTCGGTATTCGCGGGAGGGGCGCCGCGGTAGCCCTCGAGGAGCGGGTAACTCCGGATCCCACGGATCATCTCGTCGGCGTCGCGATCGGTGAGCGGAGCCACCCTCACGGAGACGTCGTGGAGCAGCTCCACGGCGACGCCGCCGAGCCCGAAGAGGACCACGGGGCCGAAGAGAGCGTCGCGGGTCATGCCGACGATCGTCTCGATGCCCCCGGGAACCATCCGTTCGATGGTCACGCCCTCGAACCGGGCACCCGGCTTCGCCTTCATGAGCGCCGCGCGAATCTCGTCGAACGCGCGCGCGGCCTCCTCCTCGCTCTTGATCCCGAGCCTGACGCCCCCCACATCGGTCTTGTGGATCACGTCGGCCGATTTCACCTTCATCGCGACGGGAAAGCCGACGCTCTTGGCGACCACCGCGGCCTCGCCGCGATTCAGAGCCGGGCGAGCGCCGGCCGATCGGATGCCGTAGGCGGCGAGGAGCTGCGCCAGCGCGTCGGGCGCGAGCCACCTCTCGGCCGTCTCCGCGCCCGGTGCCGCAACGCCCGGCGCCGCGCCGCCGTCGGCGAGCGCCTGGTCGATCACGCTTCGAGCCCGCGCTGAATCAATCCCGGTCAACGTCGGCACCTTCCCCGCCGGGGTGCCCCGCCAGATCCCGTACTTCACGGCCCGGGCTAGGGTCCGCGCCGCAGCCTCGGGAAACGCATAGGAAGGAATGTGCCCCTCGTTGAGCGACCGCAGGCCCTCCGGAACGCCATGGGAGCCCATGAAGCAGGAAAGGATCGGTTTCTTGGACCCCGCGCCGCCGGCGAGTATCGAGCGCGCCACCTCGGGCGCTCCGGTCACGAGCGGCGGCACAAAGATCACGATCACCGAGTCGACGTTCCGGTCTGCGAGCAGGAGGCGGAGCGCCTGCTCGTAGGACGCCGCGTCGGCCGAAGCGATCATGTCCACCGGATTCTTCACGCTCGCTTCGGCGGGCAAGAAACCGCGCAGGGCCTTCACCGTCTTGGGATCGAGCGAGGGGAGCGTCAATCCGGCCGACTCGCACGCGTCGGCGGCCATGATCGCCGGCCCACCCGCGTTGGTGAGGATCGCGACGCGGCTCCCCGTGGGGACCGGCTGATAGGCCAGCAGGAGCGCCGTGTCGAACAGCTCCTCGATCGTATCGGTGCGGATCACGCCGCTCTGATGGAAGAGGGCGTCGACGGCGACGTCCGAGCCGGCGAGCGAGCCGGTGTGGGACGAGGCGGCCCGCGCGCCGCTCTTGGTGCGGCCGCTCTTCACCGCCACGATCGGCTTCTTCCGCGCCACGCGCCGGGCGATCTGGGTGAACTTGGCCGGGTTTCCGAACGATTCCAGATAGAGGAGGATGACGTCGGTCCCCGGATCCTGCTCCCAAAACTCGATCAGGTCATTGCCCGAGACGTCCGCCTTGTTCCCGATGCTCACGAACTGGGAGATGCCGAGGTCGAGCTGCTTGGCATGATCGAGGATCGCGAGCCCGAGCGCACCGCTCTGCGACGAGAATGCGACTCGCCCGGGAGGCGCCTGCACGGGGGAAAAAGTCGCGTTCATCGAGACGCCGGGGTCGGTATTGAGTATCCCGAGGCAGTTCGGCCCCACGAGGCGCATGCCGTGGCGGCGGACGGTCGCGCGGAGGGCCTCCTCTCGCTTCATCCCCTCGGGCCCGACCTCCTTGAACCCGGCCGATATGACGACGAGCGCCTTCACCCCCTTGGCGCCGCACGCCTCCGCCGCGTCGAGAACCTGCGCGGCCGGAACGACGATGACGGCGAGGTCGACGGGCCCTGGAATCGAGCATACGTCGGGGTAGGCCTGGACCGACTGCACGAAGGTCGCGCTCGGATTGACCGGATAGACAGGGCCCTGAAAGCCCATTTCGAGAAGATTGTGGAGGATGGCGCCGCCGATGGCGTCGCGACGCCGCGATGCGCCGATCACAGCGACGGAGCGCGGCCTGAGAAGCGGCTCGAGTGTTTGGGGCACCGATTCGATTAGGCCGGAACGCCGGCCTTCTTGCGGATCGCTTCCACCTGCTTGGCCAACGCGACATCCTTGTTGGTGATTCCCTTCTGATCGTGCGTCACGAGCGAAAGCGTGATGTTGGAGTAGCGAATATCTATGTCGGGATGGTGGTTGGCCAGCTCGGCCAGGTGCGCCACGGCATTGACGAACACGATCGCCTCGGGAAACGAAGCGTGGGTGAACGTCTTCTTGAGCGTCCCGTCCTGGTTGACCCAGCCGGGCAACTCCGGCAACGCCTGCCGGATTTCGTTATCGGTTAACTTGGCCATGATCTCCTCCTACCAACGACCCAGGAGCCCTGGATCGGGCATCATCTCCGGAGTCCACTGCTCGGGCATGATCTCCACCTCGGTCGGCTTCCCGGTAACGCGGGTCACCGCCTCCTTCACCTCTTTCATGATTTGCGGCGCGTAAGGGCAGAACGGGGTCGTGAGCAGCATCCGGACCACAAAGGGCTCGACGCTCTGATCGATCTCACGGACCAGACCCAACTCGATGATGCTCAGGTGGATTTCGGGATCCACCACTTCTTCCAGCGCGGTGCGGATTTCGGCGTCGGTCGCCATGATCGTACCTCTCGTTACGAGGGTATTCCGATGAGAAGATCTTCCCCTTCCACCCGGACGGGGTAGGTCTCCACCGGCGTGATCGCGGGAAACGTGAGCGCCGCGCCCGTCTTGATGCTGAACCGGGCGCCGTGTCGGGGGCAGATCACCTGATCTCCCTCCACCTCTCCCTCCGCCAACGGCCCGCCGTCGTGCGTGCAGATATCGTCGATCGCGTAGAAGCTGTCTCCCAACCGATAGACGGCGATCTTCCGCTCCTCGACGTCAAAAACCTCCGCGCGTCCCGCGGGCACGTCCTTGACCCTGCCCACTTTGACAAAGCGCGCGGTCGCCTCGCTCAATCTCCCTCCCCATCCTCGCCAGGCCATCCCTGGATCCCATAGACTCCCACTTTCAGCGTCTTGAGCGCAAGCAGAGCGCATTTGAGCCGGACCGGCCCCAACTCGATCCCCAGCATCTCGAGCACCTCGTCCTTGCCGATCCGCTTCACTTCCTCGAGGGTCTTACCCAGAATTTCCTCGGTTAGCATGGAGGCCGCCGCGCGGCTGATCGCGCAGCCCTTCCCACTGAACCGCACCTCCGCGACCTTGCCGTCCTTGACCCGAAGATCGATCCGGATCTGGTCCCCGCAGAGTGGATTGGAATCCTCGGCGCTGATGTCGGGGTGGTCGAGCGTGCCAAAATTGCGCGGCGTCTGGTAGTGATCGAGGATGTTCTGGCGATAGAGATCGTCGAAGCTCATTGGTGGAAGACTTGCTTGGCCTTTCGCACCCCTTCCCCGAGACGCTCGATGTCGGTGGTCAGATTGTAGACGTGGAAACTCGCCCGGACCGATGCCGTCAGGCCCAGCTTGGTGTGGATCGGCATCGCGCAGTGGTGCCCCGCCCGGACCGCGACCCCTTCGCCGTCGAGGACCGCCGCCACGTCGTGCGCGTGGATATCGTCGACGGTGAAGGAGACGATGCCGCCGCGCTCCGCCGCGGGGGGCCCGTAGATCGTCACGCCCGGAATCGCCCCCAGCACCCGGAACGTCTGCTGGACCAACTCCTGGCCGTGGGCGTGAACCAAGTCCATGCCGATGGCGTTCAGGTAGTCGATCGCGGCGCCGAACCCGATCGTGTCGGCGATGTTCATGGTTCCCGCCTCGAACTTGAAGGGGACGTCGTTCCACGTCGAGCCTTCCAGCCGAACCTCCCGGATCATCTCCCCGCCGCCGAAAAAGGGCGGCATCGCGTCCAAGAGCGCGCGCTTACCGTAGAGGGCGCCGATTCCGGTGGGCGCGAGCATCTTGTGCCCCGAGAGGGCGAGAAAATCGCAGTCGAGCGCGCGGACGTCGACCGGCATGTGGGGCGCGCTCTGGGCGCCGTCCACCATCACCGTGGCGCCCACGGCGTGCGCCTTCCGCGCGATCTCGGCGACCGGGTTGATCGTGCCGAGCACGTTGGAGACGTGCGCCATGGAGAGGATCTTGACCGGGCCCGAAAGGAGCCGATCCAAATCGCTCAGGTCGAGCCTCCCGTTCCCGTCGACCGGGATGTAGCGGATCGTCGCGCCCCGCTCCTTGGCGAGGATCTGCCACGGGACCAGGTTCGAATGGTGCTCCATCTCGGTCAGGACGATCACGTCGCCGGGGCCGACGTGGGTCCGCCCCCAGGCGTACGCGACCAGGTTCACCGACTCGGTCGTGCCGCGGGTGAAGACGATCTCCTGTGAGGATCGCGCGTTCAAAAACCGCGCGACCTTCCCCCGCGCCGCCTCGTAGGCCTCCGTCGCCTCCTCGGCAATTCGGTAAACGCCGCGATGGATGTTCGCGTTGTAGGTGCGGTAGTAGTGTTCGAGTGCCTCGAGAACCGCGACCGGCTTCTGCGTGGTGGCCGTGGAATCGAGGTAGATGAGCGGCTTCCCGCCGATCTTCCGCTCGAAGATCGGGAAGTCTTTCCGGATCGCGGCGAAATCGACGCGCCGCTCGGGAGCGAGCGCCCTCATGGTCAGACGGCCGCTTTCCGCTCGACCGCCTCGGTCACCAGCGCGCGCAGCGACTCGGCGGGGATCCGCTCGAGCACCGGCTCGAAAAACCCGGCGATGATCAGCCGCTCGGCGTCGCGCCGGCTCAACCCGCGAGCCATGAGATAGAAGAGCTGGTCCTCGTCCACCTGCCCCACCGTCGCCCCGTGCGTGCACCGAACGTCGTTCGCCTCGATTTCGAGGCTGGGGATGGAATCCGCGCGCGCCTTGTCGGAGAGGATCAAATTCCGGTTCGCCTGGTAGGCGTCCGATCGCTGCGCGTCCTTGTGCACCTTGATCAACCCCTGGTAGATCATGCGCGCCCGGCCCCGGAGCGCTCCCTTGAAGAGCAGGTCGCTCATCGAATGGCCCGCGAGGTGGTTCTGGAAGGTGTGGAAATCGAAGTGTTGGGTCTCGTTCCCGAAATAGCAGCCCGAGAACTTGGCCTCGCTTCCTTCGCCGTCGAGGTGCATCTCCATGTCGAGCTTGGTGAGCTTTCCGCCGAGCCCGGCAAAGGTCCAGTGGAAGCGGGCGTCGCGCGCCACCCGGACCCGCTCGACGCCGAAGTGGTAGACGTTTCCGCCCCAGCGCTGGAGCGTGGCCAGGTGGAGGGTTGCCTCCTGGCCCACGGTGATCTCGCTCACGCCGACGTTCACCCCAACGCCAGGCTCGCCGGGCGAGAAGTACTCCTCGATCACGTTCGCCGAGCTGCCCTTCTCGAGGGCCACCACCACATGGGGGAAAGTCCCGACGTCGGGGCTCTGGCGGGAGACGAGAATCCGGATCGGGCGGGGCACCGTGACGCCCGCGGGGACGTGCACGAACGCGCCGCCTCCGAGAAGCGCGCCGTTCAGGCCGGTGAAGCGGCTCTCGTCGGACCGAACGGTCGCTCCGAGATGGGCCTCGACCAGCGTCGGGTTTTTTCTCGCCGCCTCCGCGATGGAGAGCACCGTCACCCCGAGCTTGGCCAGCTCCGGGTCCGCCTCGGACCAGACCACGCTCGAGTCGACCTGGACGAGGAGGGCTGAGCGCTCCGTGGCCGGACCGATTTCGTCGCGGAGCGAGGCGGGAAGGTCGGCCACCGAGCGCGCGCCCGCGTGCGGCTCGCGCGCGGCGACCACCGAATCCCACTTGAGCCCGCTGATGTCGGTGCGCCGCCACAGCTCTTCGACACGGCTGGGGAACGGCGTCCGTTCACAGAACGCCCACGCCGCCGCGCGGCGCAGGGCCAGGAATTCAGGCTCCTTGGCCCGCGTCGAGAGGGCTAGGACCGCGTCCTTCGTCAGCGCTCCGATGCGGGCCGATTCCTCGACCCGGCCGGGGGCTAAGGTTTCCGTTGGATTCACGTTCGATCTCCGAGTGGTTATGGGAACGGGGCGCGGACCGGCCTAGCCGACCGAGCCCTCCATCTGCAATTGAATCAGCCGGTTCATCTCCACCGCGTACTCCATCGGAAGCTCCTTGGTGATCGGCTCGATGAATCCGCTGACGATCATCGCGGCCGCCTCCGCCTCCGGAATGCCGCGGCTCATGAGGTAGAAGAGCTGCTCGTCGCCGATCTTGGAAACCGTCGCCTCGTGGCCGATGGTGACCTGGTCTTCCTCGATTTCCATGTAGGGGTAGGTGTCCGAGCGCGAGTGCTCGTCCAGGAGCAGCGCGTCGCAGCGAACCGTCGACTTGGACCCCTTGGCGCCCTTGGCGATCTTGATCAGGCCTCGGTAGCCCGCCCGGCCGCCGTCCTTGCTGATCGACTTCGAGACGATGCTCGAGGTCGTGTTCGGCGCGGCGTGGACCGCCTTGCCGCCGGCGTCCTGATGCTGCCCCTTGCCCGCGAACGCGATCGAGAGGATCTCGGCGTGGGCGCCCGGCTCCATCAGGTAGACGCTCGGATATTTCATCGTGAGCTTGGAGCCGAGGTTGGCGTCGACCCATTCCATGGTGGCGTCGCCGTAGGCCGCGGCCCTCTTTGTCACGAGGTTGTAGACGTTGTTCGACCAATTCTGGATGGTCGTATAGCGGCAGCGCGCCCCGCGCTTCACGATGATCTCGACCACCGCGGAGTGGAGCGAGTCGGACGCGTAAATGGGCGCCGTGCAGCCCTCCACGTAGTGCACCCACGCTCCCTCATCGACGATGATGAGCGTCCGCTCGAACTGGCCCATGTTCTGGGCGTTGATGCGGAAGTAGGCCTGGAGCGGCATTTCGACCTGGACGCCCTTGGGCACGTAGATAAAGGAGCCACCGCTCCAGACCGCGCTGTTCAAGGCCGCGAACTTGTTATCGCTCGGCGGAATGAGCGTGCCGAAGTACTCCCGGAACAGCTCCGGATGCTCCCTGAGCGCGGAGTCGGTGTCCGTGAAGAGCACGCCCTGCTTGGTGAGGCTCTCCTTGATCTTGTGGTAGACGACCTCGGAATCGTACTGGGCCCCGACGCCGGACAAGAACTTCTGCTCCGCCTCGGGAATTCCCAGCTTGTCGAACGTCCGCTTGATGTCGCTCGGCACGTCCTCCCAGGTCTTCCCCTGCTCCGTGGTTGGCTTCAGGTAGTAGAAGATGCTCTGGAAGTCGATCTCGGCCACGTTGCCACCCCAGAGCGGAAGCTTCTTCTTCTCGAACTCCTTGTACGCCTTGAGGCGGAAGTCGCGCATCCAGGCCGGCTCGCCCTTCATCTCGGAGATCTGGGCCACGACGTCGCTGTCGAGCCCCCTCCGGGACTTGAAGATCGGCTTGATGTCGTCGTGGAAGCCGAACTTCTCCTTATATCCTTCACGGATATCCATCGTCTGCGGTTGCGTCATGACGTGATCTCCTTCGTCGCGCGTGCCGTCACGCGGCCTGGCCTTCCCGGACCCAATCGTAGCCCTGTGCTTCAAGCTCGTGCGCCAGCTCCGGGCCGCCCGATTTGACAAGGCGACCGTCGACCAATACGTGGACGAACTGCGGCTTGATGTAATTCAGGATCCGCTGATAGTGCGTGATCAAGAGCACACCGAGATCGGGACCGGCGAGCGCATTCACGCCCTCCGAGACGATTCGCAGCGCGTCGATGTCGAGCCCCGAGTCGGTCTCGTCGAGGATCGCGATTTCCGGCTTGAGAACCGCCATCTGGAGAATCTCGGCGCGCTTCTTCTCGCCGCCCGAGAACCCGTCGTTGATGTAGCGACCCGCGAAGGAGTCGTCCATCTTGAGGAGCGCCATCTTCTCCTTCATGAGCGCGCGGAATTCCTTGGGTGGAAGTGGCTTCTCCTCCCCCATCTCCTTCCGGCGCGCGGTCAGGGCCATGCGGAGGAAGTTGGCGACGCTGACGCCCGGGATCGCCGTCGGATACTGAAACGCGAGGAAGAGGCCGTTCCGGCCCCGCTCGTCCGCGCCCATCTCCAGAAGGTCTTTCCCGTTCAGGAGGATCTTCCCCTCCGTCACCTCGTACTTGGGGTTCCCCATGAGGGCGTTGGCGAGCGTGCTCTTGCCCGAGCCGTTCGGTCCCATGAGGGCGTGGATCTCACCCTTCTTCACGCTGAGGGAGAGGCCCTTCAAGATCGGCTTCCCCTCGACGGAAACGTGCAGGTTCTGAATTTCCAGCGTCGCGTTGGCGCTCATTGTCTCCTTCCCGTGGTCAAGGCCGCGGCGTGAGCCGCGGTCGGTCAGCGGGCCCGGAGGCCCGTCGTTATAAGCTGAAGCTCTCCCCGCATCCGCACGACTTTTTGACGCGTGGATTCTTGAACTGGATGCCGCTCCCGAGCAGCCCACGCTCGTAGTCGACCGTCGTGCCATCGAGAATCTCGAGGGACCGAGGATCGACGTAGACGGTCAACCCGTCGTACGCGAGGACGAGATCCCCCGGCCGCTCGGCGGTCGTGAACCCCATGAAATAGCTGTAGCCGGAGCACCCACCCGCCTTGACGCCCAGCCGGAGCGCTTGCCCCGCTTTCCCCTCCTTCGTACGAACCCGCTTCACCCACTCGACCGCGGATGGGGTCAGCGCGATGGTTCGGGAGGCTGTCTTCTCGGACGACTCCATGCCGGGTCGCGCTTCCGTTTCGCTCATGCGTTCTCCGAATCCGCGTGCAGCGGGATCGACCCCGCGGGAGGCGGTCCCGTATGGAAGCCCGCGACGAGCGCGGGCTCCGTCTTCATTCCGTGATCCTCCGGGCAATGCGGGCAGTCCTCCGACGTGGTGCGGGGCGGCCTGCATTGCTGGCAGGTATTGAGGTACTCCAGCGAGCCTTCCAGCTCCTTCTCGAGGTCTCGGTAGCGCTCGATCGCCTGGCGCGTCTCGGCGAGGCGTTTTTCGAAAATGCCTCGAACCGAGGCCATCGCGTCCGGCCCATACCGGGTGCCATGCCACGCTTGCAGCAAGTCCTGAATCTGGTGGAGCGAGAAGCCGCTGTCCTGAAGAAGCTCGATCCAGCGAATCCGCGTGTAGGCCGACTCGTCGTAAAGGCGAAATCCCCCGTGCGAGCGAGCCTTGGGATTGAGCAAACCCAGCTCTTCATAAAGGTGAAGGGCGCGAACCGACTTGCCGGTACGGCGCGCGAGGTCTCCAACCTTCAAAAGCTTCGGACTCGTTGTATCCATGGAATTTCCCCCCAGATCCTCGCTTCGGATCATACCCTTACGCGCACGTCAGAGTCTAGCCCATTCATCGGCAGGACTGACTGGCTCTCCAACTCTGATTATAAGTGACTGTAGTTACACAAATTAGGTGGATCATGCGTGCGCCAAATGTGCCGATGTAATATGGTCTGGGTCAAGCTCGCGGGGGCGGGCATCTAAAGTGGTCCATGCCGGGTTCATGCCTGCTCTCGGAGGGTTGCCATGAAGAGATCGCATCGATGGGGATTGGCTGGCTTGCTCGCACTGCTCGGAGCGTTCGCGCTCCACGGGTGCGGGGGTGGCGACGATAAGAAGAACCCGATGAATCCGGGTACCGCCGCCGACGTGACGATCAACATCGTGGCCGACATGGGTGCCGGCGCCTTCTCGCCGAGCCCGGACACGGTGACCGTGGGCCAGACGGTCTCCTGGAAAAACAACCGCGGGCTGACCCACTCCTCCACCGCCGCCGGCGGCGCATGGACCGTCGATATCAGCCCGGGAAGCACCAGCGCGCCGATCACGATGGGTACCGCGGGCACGTTTGCGTACGAATGCCGATTCCACCCGTCGATGACCGCGACCCTGGAAGTAAAGCCGTAGTTGATCGCGTACTACGCACCGGCGGCGCGGAGCTGGGTGAGAATCAGGGGCGGCGGGTGAGGATCAGGGGCGGTGTGCGAGGATCAGGGGCGCTGTTTTGACGTTCTCTGCCGCGATCCCGCCGTCACCCGGCTTTCCTCCACCGTCGACCATGTAACGAAGGGCGAAAGCCGGCGGACGCCCCCATGCGTTCCGAGCGGGCTCGGGCGCTGGAGTTGGCCGATCGGCGCGATGCGCGGTATCCCGAGCGAGGTGAACGCGGCGGCGAGACGCGCGCGTTCCGGACCACGCGCCTCGAGGCCGATCGCCTCGATGTAACGGGCCGATTCGCGGAGAGCGCGCGCCAGCTCCTCGGGCCCGTCGACGGCGTGAACGCGGACGGTCCGATGCGTCGGCCCCGGCTCAAAGCGGGCTCCCTCCTCGAGCACGACGGTCCATGTGGTCGCGCCGGGCGACTCAATGACCCGCGTCGCCCCAAGACCGGCGGCCATCCTCGGGACGCCGATCGCGATTTCGGAGCCGATCGATCCACCCGTTGCGCCCGCACCGGCCGCCTCAAACCGCGCCTGCGCGCGGAAGAGCTGAACGCGGGCCGCGTCCTCGGCGGCGACAATACCGCGCGGCAGCTCGTGCGCCCGAGACTCCAGCGCCGCGGCGAGCGCGGCGGCGAATTTCGCGGGCGGCACCTCGCCACGACGCTCGACATAGAAGGCGTGCGGCGAAAGGCAGCCCTGCTGATCGTAGAGTGAAACGTCGAGCGCGGCGCGGGCCGCGAGACCCCGGAGCGCCGTGTAGTTGAGGGCGCGCCGCTCGACGTAGGCCAAGCTCACCTTGGGGCCGTGCAGCACGCGCACGGCGTCGCGTTGGGCTTGTCTCCCCACGCTCGCCATCGCTTCCTCCCCGCCGAACGCGAGCACGGCGGGCGCGAGCGAGAGCGCCGTCCGGTCCAGATCGCTCGATCCTCCCTTCCACCAGACGACCGCAAGACAGGCGCCGAGGTTCTCGTCCTCCTCCGCGATCGTCCGCGCGAGGAGCGGGCCCATGAGCGGCTCCTGCGCGGAGGTCTTCGCGAGGAGAGCCGCCTTGAGAAGGAGCGCCGAGTAGATCGGCCAGATCGGGAGTGTCGGAATGTTCCCCGCGTAGATCTGCAGCATCCATTCCGGGCCGTGGGCGCGGCGGAGCGTTCCGCCCGGCCCTGGCGCGGGCCGGTCGAGCGCCTGGATCGAGCCCAGCTCGGATTGGATCCATTTCGCGAGCCCCCCGCGCGTGATCGGCTGGAAGGCGTCGTCCAACGCGCGCTCCATCATCGGCGCGGTGAAGCGGCCGGCTCGGGAGAGCGACTCCACGGCCTCGCGGCGCGCCGAGTCCCTCGGGTCGAGGAAGCGGCGCGCGACGCGGTCGAGCGATTTGATGATCGCCGCGATCGGCCTTCGCGCGAGATGCTCCTCGCGCGCATTCCGAAGCGACTCGATCCAACGGAGGAGGTCGTCGGGACCGACGACCGGGAGATGAAGCTCGAGCGCGTCGTGCGGCGGACCGAAGCGCTGGATCGAGGTCTCGAGACCCTCTTCCAAGCCGAGCGGCAGGTAGAAGGCGGAGGTCATCGCCGCGCCTCGGGCGTTTGGGTCCCGGCTTGGCGGCCGGCCGGTCGCTCCCGTCGCAAGAATTGTTCGAACGCGAGCGAACATCCACGCGCTTCCGCTCCGAGGAGCCGCCCTTCGAGGAACAGGCGATCCCCGATGCGGCTTCCGACGTCCTCCGTCTGGATCGCGAGCGGGATCTCCAGATTCGCGAGGTCGTAGTGGACGAGGATGCCGCGCTCGCCGTCCGGCTGCTCTTCCAGGTCTCGGGATGGAGCACGCGCGTACGCACCCAGGGTGGAATCTGCTTGCCGGGTCGCGGCGCGCGGCCCTCGTGCGCGGCGATGAGATTGTCGTCGTAGAACTGGCTTCCCATCTCGGCCATGCCGTACTCGTTGACGAGGTGCGTCGGCGGAATGCCGAGATGGCGCGCGAAGCCGGCCTCGACCTCGGCGCGCGCGAATTCAGCGCGTTGCCCCTTCGCCCCGCCGGTGTCCATCGCGCGCGAGCCTGAGGGAAGGGCAAAGCTCTTACGCAGGCCCTCGAGCCGCTCGAGGTAGGCCATGTAGAGGAGCGTGGTGCCCAGAAGCAGGAGCGGCTTCCCCTCCGCGGCGGCGTGCTCCAGAGCGGCATCGGCGATTTCCCACCGCGGCTCTCCATCGCGCACGATCCAGGTTCCACCCGCCGTCAGACGCTCGACGATCCGGTCGACCATGAACCAGAGAGAGGATCGCGGTGACTCGGCGCGGGTCGGTCCGAAGATAATCGCATGGAGGTGAGCGCCGTCCGGGAGCAGATGGGTTTCGAAATTCTTGAGGAGAGATGCCTCGTAGAGTTCAGTCGAGCTCAGACGAACACGACCCGGCCTGGAAATCGTCGTTCCGCTCGTTTCGAACACCACGACCTCGCTTCCCGGCGCCGCCGCGCTCAAATCGTGCGACTTGAACGCCGAGGTCGGCACCGGCGGAATGGCGCGCCAGTCGGACACGCCTGGCCCATCGAGCCCCAAGGAGCGGACGAACGCACCATAGGCAGGTATTCGCAGGGCCTGTTGCGCGAACGCGTCAATCGCCCTCTTCGCAAAGTTGACCGGCTCTCCCGCACCAGCCATGGCCGTATCGAGAACCCTCGTCGGTGCGCTACGCACTCGCACCCAACACGATCGTGACCGCCTCATCCGCCGTCTCAGCCAAACTCACCAACGATCGGATCGGATTGTCGAACTCAAAGCTCCGGCTCAGGACGCTCATCAACTCTGGCCAGGGCTCTCCCAAGAGCGCGATCGACTGCGGCCCCTCGTCGCGGTCCAGGAGCAACATGGTCCAAACCCAGAACAGCTCGTTCATCGTTCCGACGCCCCCGGGTAAGACGACCGCGCCCCGCGTGCCTCGGAGCAGACACTCGATCCGGGTATGCAGATTGGCCGCCTCGTGGACCTGATCCAGGTGACTGTTCGGAGTGCGGCTCTCGGAGAACCACTTCAGCGTGCAGCCGAACACGCGCCCGCCCTCGCTCTTCGCCCCGATCGCCACCGCCTCCATGACGCCGCCATATCCACCGCAGCGCACTTCGGCCCCGCGCCGGGCGAGCGCGGCCCCCAACTCCCCGGCCAAGCGGTAGTGGGTTGAATCCCGCGAGGCCTGGCTGCTCCCAAAGACAACCACGGAATCTCTTGTCATAGCGTCGATTATACCCAAGTACCGGAAGCCGCGCGCAGCCCTCGTCCGGTGGCGGGGAGCCTACCACCGTGGTAGCATGACCGTATGAGCCCCACGAAAGCACCGCGCCCCCGCGGTGGCTCGTCCCGCGTCGTCCGCATCGCTCTCGCGCAAATCAACCCGACCGTAGGCGACCTGCCGGGAAATGCCAAGCGGGTCATTGAGTTCCTCGGCCGTGCACGCGATATGGGGGCGGAGCTGGTCGCCTTTCCGGAACTCGTGCTCACCGGCTACCCGCCCGAAGATCTCCTCCTCCGCCCGGAGTTCATCGATCAGAACCAGGCGGCGCTGGAAGAGGTCACTCGGGCCACCAAGGGGATTACCGCCATCATCGGCTTCGCCCAGCGGGCCGAGGACGTCTACAACGCGGCCGCGATCGCCCACGACGGGGAGATCGCCGGCGTCTACCACAAGAGCCACCTCCCCAATTACGCGGTCTTCGACGAGTTCCGCTACTTCCGTCCCGGGCGAAACCCCTTCGTCTGCAAGCGAGGCCCGCTCACCTTTGGGGTCAATATCTGCGAGGACATCTGGCTTCCTTCCAATCCGACCCAGCTCGCGGTCTACGGGGACGCGGAGCTGGTGATCAACCTCTCCTCGTCGCCGTTTCACATGGCCAAGAGCGTGGGGCGCGATCGGATGCTCGCCACGCGCGCCATGGACGGGGTTTCGATCGTCGCGTTCGTCAACACGGTCGGCGGGCAGGACGAGCTGGTCTTTGACGGGAACAGCCGCGTCTTCGGCCCCCGCGGCGAATGCCTCGCGCGCGCCAAGGCGTTCGAAGAGGATCTGGTGGTCCTCGACATCGACCTCGACGATGTGTTCAGCGCTCGACTTAGAGATCCGCGCAGCCGCGAGATGTCGCAGCGCGAGGAGCCGGGGTCGCAGTTCCCCGTGGTGCAGCTTCGTCCCGTGCCGGAGCCGGCGCGCCCCGCCCTCAAGCCCCGCCCCATCGAGACGCCGGCGGGGTCCCAGGAAGTCTACAAGGCGCTGATCCTCGGCACGCACGACTACGTCCGCAAGAACGACTTCACCCACGTGCTGCTCGGATTGAGTGGGGGCATCGATTCGGCGTTGACCGCCTCGGTCGCGGTGGACGCGCTCGACGCTTCGTCCGTGACCGGGGTCTTCATGCCCTCGCCGTTCACGGCGAGCGAGAGCGCGGAGGATGCCGCCGCCCTCGCCAAGAATCTGGGCATTCAATTCCTGACGCTGCCGATCACCGACGAGATGGAGGCGTACAAGAAGACGCTCGCGCCCGTCTTCTCGGGGATGCCGGAGGACGTGACCGAAGAGAACATTCAGTCGCGCGTCCGGGGCAACATGCTGATGGCGCTCTCGAACAAGTTCGGCTGGCTCGTTCTTACAACCGGCAACAAGAGCGAGTATTCGGTCGGGTACACCACGCTCTACGGCGACATGGCGGGCGGGTTCGCGGTGCTCAAGGACGTTCCGAAGACGCTGATCTACGAGATCGCCCGCTATCGGAACGGCGCGCCGGGCGCCCGGCCCTGGATCCCCAAACGGACGATCGACCGGGAGCCGACGGCGGAACTGCGCCCGGGTCAAAAGGATACGGATACCCTTCCCCCTTACGAGGTGCTCGACCCGATCTTGAAGGCCTACGTCGAGGAGGACTGGGAGGTGGAGCGAATCGTCGCAATGGGATACGATCGCGCCCTCGTCCAACGTGTCATCCGAATGGTCGACCGCGCCGAGTACAAGCGCCGTCAGGCGCCGCCGGGCATCCGGATTACACCGCGAGCCCTGGGCAAGGATCGCCGACTACCGATCACGAATCGCCATCAACCCTGGCGCGATTGACGTGACCCAAGATCCCAAAGATCCGAGGGAGGTTGAAGTGAAGAAGCTGGCCAGCCCGGCGGGCTCCACGACGATGGAGGCGCCCACCGCGTCGATGTCTCCCGCCGCAGCTCATCCTTCCACAAAGGAACCGCGAGGAGCCGAAGTGACCAAGCATCCCTATCCGACCGTCCACCTGGAGCCGTTCCTGAACGCGCGCGACCGAAAGGGCTCGAAGCGCGTGATCCGGGACCGCTCCGGCGAGATCGTCTTCGTGCGCGAGGACGCGCTTTCCCTAGCGCAGTTTCGCACGGCCGGCATCCCGCTCTACAACGTCGGGCGGCGTTTCCGCGTGCTGGGACCCGACGGAGTGACCGAGCAGGAGCGGTGGATCGCGCCCTTCGACGTGATCCACCGCTCCCGCGAGAATCCCAAGAATTTTGACGGCCTCATGCTTCCTTTGGGCGAGCTGGTCTACGACCACGGTCTCTATCTGAAGTTGTTCGCCGGGATCGGCGAGCTGGGCGTGAACGATCGCGGCGACATCCTGCTGCGGCGCGATCCAAAGCAGAAGGACCCGACGGTGGGGCCGGTCCTCAACTCGTTCAACACGGTGATCACCGGGCGCGCGAAGCGGCTGGTGACGCGGACGATCTACGACGAGCATCGCGCGGACGTCAAGGAAGCCCAAGGGTGGCTGCGCGCGCTGGAAGCGGTGGAGAAGAAGAAGACGCTGATCTCCCACTTCAGCTGCGCCGGCGTCCAGTACACGCAGAAGGGAAACGTTCCCTATCTCAAGCGGACGTCGCAGGTGAATTTCTTCCCGCCCGACGACGCGGAGATGAAGGTGATCGCCAAGGCGATCGACGAGCGCTTCAAGGCCCGCGGCGGAAAGCGCGCCCCGCACGTCACCATTCTCTCCCTGATGGGGGTGCCCCGGACCGAGGCGGAATACCGGGGATTCCTGCTCAAGCTGAAGCGCGCGCGCGTTTCCGCGGAGAAGCTGGGATTGCCCAAGAAGCTCAAAGACTCGCGCCTCTGGGATCCCGATTCGAACGCGGTCGTCACCTCGAACTTTGTCTATTTCGCGCCGCTCAAGGAATTGGGCGAGATCGTCACCATCATGACCGTCAACACCGATTACCACGGCGAGGTGAAGAGCCGCGGCGTGCTCTCGCCGTTGATGGCGATCCTCTCGCAGGTCGACATCATCTCGGCCCACGCGGGGGCGGCGGTCCTGAATCGGAAGGGCACCGCGACCACGTTCACCGGTCCGACCGGTACCGGTAAGACCACCGCCGGCGCGTTCTGGGCCGAGAAGAACGAGCGCTACCGCCGCGAGGAGCTGAAGCGGCGCTACCGGCTCGACCTGGAGCGGGAAGGAAAGGACGGTGTGGAGCTGGAGTCCGAGCTGGACCGCGTCTTCCCGAATGTCGGAATTCTGTGCCAGGAGGACTGGATCGAAATCTTGCACGACGAGAAGAGGGGCTGGGTCTTCTGGTCGACGGAGCGCTGCCTCTATGCCCGCACCGGCGGCTTCCCCGGACTCAAGTTCGTGCTCGCCGAGAACACGCCGATCTTGGAGAACGTGACAGCCGATTTCGGCGGCGCCCGCTCGATCGACCAGCTCGGCCGGATCACGCACGACTACTTCCCGGAGCGGATCTTCTACGATCCGACCTGGGGACATCTGCTCTACGACCGGACGTCCCGGCCGATCGCGGCGAACGTCTTTCTGGAGCGAAATCCCAATCTCGACTTCTGCGTGAAGCGGGTCCCCGCCGACGAGGCGATGCAATGGCTCTTGATCGGCCGCACGCCGGGAGGAAAGTACGAGCCGCTCTACAACGCGTACCCCGATTTCAGCGGGCTTCTCATGACCTACGGGATCGTGGGCGAGAAATTGGTCGAAGCGGTCCGCGCCGCCGAAAAGGGCGACGTCACCAAGCTGGGGCGCGGGGACAAGACGCTCGGGCGCGCGATCTACGACAAGCTAAAGATCCAGCTCGACCTCTGGCGCCAGAATTGCGCGCAGGTGCCGACCTACATCGTGAATGGCGCCGCGGGACTCGAGATGACGCAGGACATCAACTGGCTCCTCTCGGAGCATCCCGAGGCGTTCGGAGACTGGAAGAAGGTTTCCACGGCGCAGTTCCAAGCCTACATGGGCGAGCACTACGGCGTGACCTACAGCGACCGGGGCTCCTGGACCCACATCACCAACGCGCATCGCACGGCGCGGTAGCCCACGCTGGGATGGCGCGGCCAACGCGCCTAGCGAAGAACCAAGAAGCGAGCGACCGCCGTTCGGGTTCCGTGGAGTTGGGTGACCCGAGCCCAGTAGCGGCCAGATCCTACCCGTCGCCTCGCCTCATCCTGACCGTCCCACACGAGACGCGCCACCGGAAGCGAGTTGCCCCGCGCTAAGGTCAGCCGGCGCACCAAGCGCCCCCGCACGTCGTAGATGTCGAGCCGAACTGGCCCCAACGGCGGCCCGGAGCCCATGGCCCGAAAACCGGTCCCATCCCCCGTGGCAACCCACTCCGAGCGAACCTCGAAGACCGCGTTCCGCTCGACCGGGTTGGGGGCAACGGCGAGCCGGACGCGTTGCGCCGCCGGTGTCGTCGGCTCCACCTCGATCGAGGTGACCGGTGCCGAGCCGGGCCGAAGGGCGAGGAGGCGAGTGCCGTCGCTGACGAGGAGATCCGGAATCGGCCCCGCGGTCGCCTCGAAGCAGAGCGCCGAAGCGCCGCCCGACGGTGTCTGATGTGCTGCGATCTCGAGGGCCGCGCCGGTCGCCGCCCAGGGTATGCCCCGCGCCAGGGTGACCGGCGCCGTGAAGGGCGCCGCGGCCGCCGGCGCGATCCGGTTCAGAAAACCCGCGCCCGGGGCGCGCATCAGGGCGACCCCGCCGGCGCCCGCGGCCACCGCGATCGTGCCGGTCCAGGAGCCCGCGATGCCGATCGCGGGGGACAGCGTCTGCTGCGTGAGGACGAGGCTTGGCGCGCCGCCCCCGGGAGCAGGCGCTCGAACGATTTGCATTCCGCCGGCCGACGCGGCCACGGCGACGTAGCTGCTGTCCTTGGTGTTCGAGACCCACGCGAGGTCGCGCGCGTAGGGCGTCCCCCACGCGGTCGAGAGCGCGACCGTTCCGCGCGGCGTGAACGTCACGACCGCCGGGATCCCGCTCGAAGCGCTGAGGCCGTAGACCGACACACCGGAGGCGCCGTCCGCGACCGCGAGGTCGGGCGATGATCCGCCGCGCAACTCCAGATCGAGCGCGCTCCCCGGCGTGGCGATCGATCCGGCCGCGAAGGGCGGATTCCCGATGAAGTCGAGCGCGGCCCCGACGTCGATCGCCACGATCCCTTGTCCGGTTCCAGCGACGGCGAGAGCGGGGTTGTAGGTCGACGAGACGGCGACCGATCCGCTGTCGGCGTCGGCGACAAGGGCTACCGCACGCCCCGAGGGCGTCCGGAACCACTCGACGTCGGTGGCGAAGCCCGAGAGCGGGATGGTGCGCAGGATGCGATCGTCGATTCCGTTCGCGTCGACGTCGAAGAAATCTTCCCAGGCCCCGAATGTCGGATCCTCGATCGTTCGAAGATCGAGCAGCATGAGGCCGCCCCGGCCCGCGGCCATAAGGCCGACGTCGAGGGTCTCGCCCGCCGCGGTCACGAACCCCGGAATCACGGCGAGCGCCGCGGCGTAAGCGGGGATCCGGATCGTGCCGATGACCCGATCGTCGACGCCGTCTCCATCGGAATCAAGCAGCCCGATCGAGTCGGTGGAAACCTCCCGCATCACCCGAACGCCGCTGATTCCTGTCGGAAACAATCGGTAGCCACGCAGGGGGAGGAACACCGAACCGTCGCGTCCCGCGGCCGCGGCGTCCAACGGCGTCAGGCCGATCGGCACGAGCGCCGTGGGGAGCGAGCCCGCCTGCGTGGCCGACACGATCGCGTGCGCCGCCGCGATCGAGGTCCCCGCCGCGCCGTTCGCGGTGAAGCGGATCTCGTTGAGGTTTCCCGCGTACGCGTTCGCGGCGAGGGTCGTCGGGACGGATAGGGTGAGCGTGCCTCCGGCAGCCAACGTCACCGACGTGTCGAACGGGCTGACGGCAAAGAGCGCACCATCATTGTTGGGGTCGGGGTTGACGCGGCTCACCGCCAGATCGAGAAGATCCGCCGAACCAATCAAGCTGTGGAGCTGATAACTCATGAAGCCCGAGCTGCCCGCGGCCGCGAGGAACGAGCCTGGCACCGGCTTCACCTCGGGCAGACCGAGTATGGCGGCGAGCACCGTGCCCACCACCTTGCCCGCGCGCGCCCCGCCGGCTTGGTACCTCAGATCGACCGATAGGAACCCGGCCCCGTTCGCGGTGTCCGAGAGGGTCACCGTGAAGTTGACGGTCCCCACGCTGCCCGCCTCGATGGAAAGCAATCCGGCGGTCGGGGAGATGATCGCGGGATATTCCCCTGAGAACGACGCGGTCCAGGAAAGATCCGCCGGCGTCCCGTTCGCTCGGACGACCATCTGGAGAACGTGCGTCGAGCTGGGAGCCAGCGTGGCCCCGGGCAGGACCGCCGTGATGGGACGCGGCGGTATCCAGTCGGAGGCCGCGGCCGACGCCGTCGCCAGCGTCAGCCATACGGCGATCCCAAGAAACCGAATGAAACGGGGGCCGGCGGCAGCCGCCGGCCCCCCCATGGCATCGATCGGCACAGGTCTATTTCAGAATCGTGACCTGCATGTTCTTCGCGAACAAGCCACCCATATCGATCCGGGCGTAGTAGTTGCCCGACGCGACCGAGCGGCCCAGGTTGTCCCGTCCGTTCCACATCGCCGTGTACGCACCGGGCCCCCGAGCGTCGTTCACAAGCGTGCGAACCATGCGCCCGTTCACGTCGAAGATTCTCAGCTTCACATCCAGCATCCCCTGATTCTGCGGGATGATGAAGAGGAACTTCGAGAGCGGATTGGCCGGATTGGGCCCGCTGTTCACGAACTGGAACTCATCCGGACGGACCCCGGCGGCAAAGGACCGCCGCCGGAGCGGCCGGCGGCGTGACCGTCGTGTTCAGCGCGTACGTCAACGGGCTCGGAATTCTCGGAGCGCCCGTCGGGTTCACGAGGGACCCGTAGAAGTCGGTCACCTGGATCACGAACTTCTGATCCTTCGGCGTTCTCGTGATCGCCCGCCGGCGGAACGGTGAAGACGATTCTGGGATCGAGCCCGGAGAAGTCGTCGTTGAACGCGACGATGTTCCCCTTCTTGTCCAACAGGAACATCACGTAGTCGGGATCGTTCCGACCGTCGAGCGCTCCTGTGTGCACCGCGCTCGCGTCGATCACGTCACCTGTCCTTGGCCGAGAGCGAGTAGAAGTCCTGATCGCCGGCCGGCGAGTAGGTTTCGGGGCGATTGGCGACCGGCAGCGTGAGCGGGGTCGCGTCGTCCCCTTTCGGCTTTCCGTTGGGCTCGTCCACGTCCTCGCTGAGGCCGGTGATCGTCACGTTGGATTGAATGCTCCTGTGATGACCCGCATCCTCGGCCTGGGAGGACCAGATCGTGAGGACGTTGTTGGGCGGCGGCGGGTCGAGCTTGAACGGATTTCCGTTGTCCCCCTTGGTATCGATCGTGGTGTAGGTACCCGGAGCGCCAACCGATCGGGCGATCAGGTGCGCGTGCTTCAGCGAGCCCATGGGCATCGCGAACCCGTCGGCCCGCACGTCCCCCGGCCGGACGTAGTTGAACTCCGTGTAACTCCAGCTGGCGATTGGCGCCGAGGTTCGACGTCGCGATCGATCGGCGTATTCGCGTCGTTCCCCATCTGGCAGGTCATGCTGACGGCGATATTGCGATCGACCAGAATGCCCGCCCCCGGACCGGTGAGAGGAACCGTGTACGAGTTCGCGAAATGTCCCCGCTCCATCTGCACGAAGTCCATGCGCAGGAACGGGAAGTTGTTCGGGAACCCGGGGGTCGACTGCGAGGGGAATTCGAGCACCCAGAAGAACGTCTGATCTGGTCGAAGTAACAACCATGTTGATCGGAACCGTGTTCACGCCGTTCGGGCTGCCGGTGAACGGAGTCAGGTTGACAAGCGGATTCGCGATGTCCGGGAGCCCGGTCGCCTGGCTGAGCGCGCAAAGCTTGGCGCTCAGGAACGGGGCCGGAACGTTGTTGAAGGTGAACGACGGGAATTCGACATTCGCAATGGTATAGGGCACGGCGAACGGCGGATCGAAGCGCACCGCCAGGTAGCCGGTGCTCCGGAAGGTCACGACGTTTTCAAACGCGCCGTACTGCGCGATGGTCACGCGTCCCGGGAACGTGTTGGAGATGAAATTGACGCCGCCCGAATTGGCTCCGGCGGCCACCGTGACCGTGGAGAAGTCGTTGGCGTGATCGTTGAAGCCGTTTCCGCTCTCGCCGGCGCCGTTCCAGAATTCGGGCTCGAAATTGATGTCGAGTCCGGCATAGGGACCGCCGACGTTGGCGTCCGCCGCGGTCGTATGAATCCCATCGAGGGGAACGATCGCGATGGCGTAGTCGCCCGGCGGGAGGCCGTGGATCGTGTAGTCGCCTTGGCCGTTCCGGAGCGTCAGCTCACCCGAGATGGCGCTGATCGAGTTGGCGGGCGTCGGAGCCGAAAGGAGGAAGGCCTCGACGTGCGCCCCGAAGAGGGCCGACCCGTTGTACCCGCTCACGCAGGTTCCGGAGACCGTGCCCGTGGTGGCCGCGAAGTCGACGGCGCCCGGCGAGAGTCCGCCCGGCCGCGAAGCGGACTCGGGGTAGATCGTGGAGTTTCCGGCGCGATCGTCCAGCTCCAGCGACCGCTGGCTGATGTCATTCGAGATGAACGGGATCATCGTCGCGCCGGTGATGCTGGTGTGGTCCAGGCCGAAGTAGTGCCCGTACTCGTGGGTGACCACGGCCTGGAGATCGACCGAGATCTGCCCCGCGGGTGCCGGGGTCAGGTTGGGCGTCGACACGGAGCAGAAGAAGTCGCGGTCGTTGAAGACGAGGTCCGCATCGAGGGTCTGGCCGGTCGTACCATCGACGACCGAGCGGACGAACGCGATGACGCCGGCCACGGGAAAGTTCACGCCCGGCAGGTCGAAGAACATGCTGTTCTGCCCGTCGAAGGCGAGCGACGGCTGTAGCTGTGGCGTCCCCGTGAACGGAACGGGATTCACCGTGAAATAGGACGTATTGATGTCCTGCCAAGCTATCGCCGATGCCTGGACGATCGGCGAGAACAGTCGCGGCCGGCTGATCCGGTGTTGTTGGATCAATGACGCTCGGGAGCGGAAGATCCGTATCGAGCCAGTGCGCCTGCACGACCGGGCTGGTTGGCGTCGCCTGGCGCGCGATGCGAATGAACGCCGAAGCAGGTGAAGCGAGCGAGAGAACAACCGCCCCGCAGAGCAGGACGGCGGCGATCATGCGAAATCGATTGCGATTCATGACTGATCGTCCTCCTCTACTTGATCGGGGTGGGGGTGCTGGAATCGACCTTAACCTTGCCATCGACGTTCAGGTCGGTCTTGATTCCGTCCAGGAAGGCGCTCAGCGGAAGCTCGCCCGACACCTTGCCCTCGTCGACCGATCCGTTCGGCGATAGCAGCTCGAGCCCCTCCAGCTCGTTCCGAACGTGCTTGAGGCCGTTATCGTCCATGACGACCGAATACTTGCCCTGCTGGAGCCCCATGACCCAGGGATAGCCGGCCTGGTCCTTGGCGCTCAGGAAGACGACGACCTCTTCGCCGGTCTTGAAGCTGGGCATGCCCGGAACGACGGAAATGAGGTTCCCGACCGTGCCGCCGAGCTGGCGAATCGTGATGAACTTCTCACCCTTCGCGCCCTTGACGGACTCGAGAACGCTGAGCGTGATGTACGTGTAGATTTCCTTGCTCGACACCGTCCTGGCGGCTGGATTGGTCCTCGACCTTTGCCATGACGATGGAGTTGGATTTCTTGGCGAGATCCCTGACGGAGAATTTTTGGACCGTGGTGGCGTTCGCGAGGTTCGCGCCGAACAGCGCGATCCCGGCGAGCGCAGCAATAGCAGTCATGCGTGCGCGCTTCATCGCCTTTTCTCCTGCGGTGGACCTGTGGGGCGGCGGGGAGGACTGTACTTCTTCCGTCCGTCGCGCGAGATTGGGGCTTGTGCCGTTGCGCGGGAAACGTTGTCGCGTGATCTCTTCGGTTCTCACCCCCCTCCACAGGCACCGCAAGCGGAACCCAGTGTTTGAGTGGACCGATGATTGCGACTAGAGCGTCAACATCCAGTGACGGCGGGCGCCGTCGAGAAAAATATCTCTTCTGCCAGCGAGGGCGGGATTATATCACGTTTTGCGACTGAGATCAATGGCCGGGGACGCGACGGGGACGGCGCGGGTTACCCCGCACGCCCCCGCGAATTCGGCCCACTCCACCTACTTCAAGATCGTGATCTGCGTATTCTTGGTGAACGAGCTCCCCATCTCCATCCGGGCGAAGTAGTTCCCCGACGCCACGGATCGGCTGTGGTCGTCCCGCCCGTCCCAGATCGCCGTGTACGGCCCCGGAGACTTGACCCCGTCCACGAGGGTCCGAACCAACCGCCCAGCCACGTCGTAAATCCGAAGCCGCACGCTCTGCGGCCCCTGGCTCAAGGGGATGATGTATAGAAGTTTTGACACCGGATTGGCTGGGTTCGGCCCGCTGTTCACGAACTGGTATTGATTGGGATCCAACCCCGCGGTCACCGGCGCCGCGCCACCGGGCGGCGTCGTGACGGTCGCGTTCAGAGCGTAGAACGGCCCGGTGGGCAGTCTCGGCGCTCCCGTTGGGTTCAGGAGCGACCCGTAGTAGTCGGTCACCTGCACCGAGTACTTACCTAGGAACCTCCCGCGTGCCGCGGTTGTCACCGGAGGCACGTTGTATACGATGTGAGGATCGAGTCCGCTGAAATCATCGTTGAACGCGACGATGTTGCCGTCGCCGTCGTAGAGAAACATCACGTAGTCAGGGTCGTTGGCTCCGTCGAGGGCGCCGAGGTGGGTCGCGCTGACGTCGATCACGTCGCCCGGCTTCGCAAACACTCGAAAAAAGTCCTGGTCTCCCGCCGGCGAGTAGGTCTCCACGCGGTTGACCACCGGCGGGGCGAGCAGCGTGGCATCGCCCCGTCTCCCGTTTGGCTCGTCCGCGTCCTCCACAATGCCCGTGACCGTGACGTTAGACTGCAGGCTCGTATGGCAGCTCTGGTCGACCGCTTGGGTGGACCAGATGAGGAGCGAGTTCTTGGGCACCGGACGGTCGAGCCTGATCCGGTCCGCACGAGATCCACCGAATGCTACCGTCGAATAGGTGCCCGGGGCGCCCACCTTCCGGACGATCAGCTCGACGTGATCGAGCGAATGGTCCCGCATCGGGAATCCGTCACCCCGCACGTCGCCCGGCGGGGCGTAGCTGAATTCGACCGCCCGATCGATCCGATTCGCTCCGAGGTTGGACGGCGCCGCGATCGGCGTCAGCCGCGGCGACGCCATCTGGCACGTCATGCTGACGATGACGTTCCGGTCGATGAGAATCCCCGCGTTCACGTCTCCCAGCGGCACCGAGTAGGTATTCCCGAAGTGCCCCCGCTCCATCTGGACAAAGTCCATGAAGAGAAACGGGAAGTTGAGCGGGAAATCGGCCGCCGCCGAGGGGAACTCGAGCACCCAGAAGAGAGTGCGATCCTCCCTGCGAACCGGAAGGTTCAACGGGACCGTGTTCACCCCGAGTGGGCTCCCCACGAACGGCGCCTGTAGGAGCAGCGGATGGGCGATGTCCGGTAGACCGGTCATGCGGTCCAGCTTGCAAAGTCGCGCGCTCGGAAATACGGCGGGCACGCCGTTGAATGTGAACGAAGGGAATTCGACGTTCGTAATCGTGAATGGCGCCTCGAACGGCGGATCGAATCGAACGGCGATGTACCCGGTGTTCGCGAACGTCACGATGTTCTCGAACTCACCGTACTGGGCGATGACCACGCGACCGGGAAACGCGTTCGTGATGAAATTGACGCCGCCCGAGTTCGCCCCGGCGCCGACGATCACCGGCGCGAAGTCATTCGCCTGGTCGACGAAGCCGTTCCCGCCCTCGCCGGCCCCATTCCAGAATTCGGGCTCGAAGTTGGTGTCCAGGCCCGAATAGGGCCCGCCGATGTTCGCGTCCGAAGCGATCGTGTGAACCCCGTCGAGCGGAACGATCGCGATGGCGTAGGGCCCGGGCGGGAGGCCGTGAATCGTGAAGTCGCCCTGCCCGTTTCGCAGGGTCAGCTCGCCCGAGATGGCGCTGATCTGATTCTCGGGCGTTGGCGCGGTGAGCAAGAACGCCTCGACATGCGCGCCAAAGACCGCCGAGCCGTTGAACCCGCTCAGCACGGTGCCGGTCACCGTCCCGGTGGTGGCCGCGAAGTCGATGCCGCCGGGAGAAAGGCCGCCCGGGCGCGACGCGGACTCCGGATAGATCGTCGATGCGCCGGCGCGATCGTCCAGCTCGATCGTCCGCATGCTGATGTCCTGCGTCACGAACGGGACCATCGTCGCGCCGGTAATGCTCGTGTGGTCGAGGCCCAGATAGTGGCCGTACTCATGCGTCATCACCGATTGCATATCGACCGAGAACTGATCCGGGAGGGGCCGGCGTGAGATCGGGCGTCGAGACCGACGCGAAGAAGTCCCGGTCGTTGAAGACCATGTCCGCGTCCAGCGTCTGGCCGGTCGTCGCGTCGAACACGGTGCGGACGAATTCGATCACGCCCGGCGCGAAGACGTCGCCGGTCGTGTCGGTGAAGAAGAGGACGCTGTTCTGGTCGTCGAACGCGAGGGTCGGCGGAAGCTCGGGCGCTCCCGCGAACGGGTGCGCGTTGATGGTGAAATAGCAGGTGGGAATATCCTGCCACGTCTGCGCGGCCGCCTGGATCACCGCCAACGCCGTGGCCGTAGGCTGGTCGTTGTTGGTCGCGTCGATGACGCTGCTCAGCGGCAGATCGGAATCGAGCCAGTGCGCCTGCACGACCGGAGACGCCGGAGAAGCCTGGCCCGCGATACGGACGAACGCCGAAGCCGGATTCGAAACGAGGAGCAAGACCGCCCCGCAGAGCAGGACGGCGAAGCGGATCTGATTGCGGTTCATGATGGCTCGCCCTCCTTTACTTGATTGGGGTGGGGTGGCTCTTGTCGACCTGAATCATCCCATTGAGCTTCAGGTCGCTCTTGATCTTCGCCAGGAACGCGGCCAGCGGAAGCTGATCCGTCTGACGCTGCTCGGTGGCGGCGCCATTCGGGGAGAGCAGTCGAAGGCCTTGGATTTCGTTCCGGACGTTCTTCATGCCGCTGTCGTCCGTGAGGACCGAGTACTTGCCCTGCTGGAGACCCACGACCCAGGAGTAGCCGGCCGGGTCCTTCTTGCTGAGAAAGAGAACGACTTCCTCGCCATTCTTGAAGGAGGGCATGCCCGGGACGACCGAGACCAGGTTGTCGACGGAGCCCCCGAGCTGGCGGATCGTGACCGTCTTCTCGTTCGGGGCACCCTTCACCGACTCCAGAACGCTCAGCGTGATGTAGGTGTAAATCTCTTTCCTCGTATCACCCCATCGGCTGATCTGGCCCTCGACCCGTGCCCGGACGATGGAGTCCGATTTCTTGGCGAGGTCCGTCACGGTGTACTTCTGAACCGTGGTGGCGCCGGCCAGGCTCGCGCTGAAGAATGCGAACCCGGCAAACGCGACCGCGGCGAGACGAATGGCGCGGCTCATGCTTGCTCCCCTCATGCCGGGCCGCTAGAGCGGGGTTGGATCCCGAGCGGGCCACGGCGCGCTGGCGTTGACTTGGAGTCGGGGGACGGCGGGCGCCGTCGACCTCTGGGCGAAATTTCGCCAGCGAAGCCGGAAGTATATCAAATATAGGGACTTAAGTCAACCACCCACGGCGGCGGGCGGTGGTGCCTCATCAAGATGAGGCACTACCAGGCCGGTCGACGAAGGCTTTGAAGAGAAACTCAAAGCGGCCAAGGCGCAACCCGCAAATGGGTCGACTTCACCCCATCGACCGCGATCACCTCGAGGCCGAGCTGGAGTGGGTCGGTGGAGAGGAAGCCCATCCCGAGTCCCTCAGTCGTTTCAGGCTCCGGGGCGCTGCTCGTGACGTAGCCGGCGACGGCCCCGCCCGCCCGGATCTCCGTTCGCGCCGGGATCGGCTCCCCCGACCAGTCGAATCGAAATCCGACACGCTGACGCCTCACCTGCCCCCGATTGGAGGTGCGCGACACGATTTCCTGCCCCACATAGCAGCCCTTTGTCATTGATATCGCATCGGGGTAGCTCAGCTCGGTCGCGATCCGCTCGGGATTGAGGTCGATTCCCGTGCGGGGAAGCCCGACCGCGAGTCGCCACGCCTCGAAGGCAGAGGGATCCATGAAGGAAAGCGGCCCCGCGGCGACCCCCACCGGCGCGGCGGCAGCGCCCACGGGCGCGAGGAGGAACGAAATCGGGTCGCTCTCGAGAAGCACGGCACCGGGAATCGAAGCCGCGGCGTGACGAAGGAGCGCGTTGCGCTCCGGCCCCACGAATCCGAGCAAGCGCGGCATTCCCTCCGGTCCATCGAACTCCACGTCTTCCATGACGCGAAATCGCTCGAAGTGTGGACCCAGGGTTTCCCGCGCCCCCTCATCGGAGATGATCCAGGCACTTAACCCATCGGGTGCGGCTTGGGCCCACGCCAATGCGACCGGGCGCCCCTTCTCGGTCAGGAACAACGTCGGGAGCGCGCCCGCCAAAGGAGGGCCTTCGAAGTCCTGCGTCGCGATTCCCTGGAGGAAGCTGCGGGTGTCAGCCCCCCGTAACCGCATGACGGTCCAGGCCGATAGGTCCACCGGGGCGGCCTTTTCCCGGGCCGCGCGATAGTCCTGTGCTGCGGATCTCGCTGCCGAGGCGGGCATGACGGCGAGGATAGCATTCTTTTTGAATCGCTCTTGACACGCGGGCCACTAAATCGTATATTGACGATATACGATTTACCCTGGAGGCACCGATGAAACGTGTGGAATCGAGGGCGATCCCCCTCCGCGTGGGCACCGCGGGGCGTCCGCGGCGGGGCACGGAGAACGACGAGCTGGCGCGCCTGGCCAAGGCGCTTGCCCACCCCGCGCGCGTGGCGATCGTCCGGCTGTTGCTGGGCCAGGGCGAGTGCATCTGCGGGGACATCGTGAATCGGCTTCCCTTGGCGCAAGCGACCATTTCCCAGCACCTCAAGGTGCTCAAGGACGCCGGCTGGATCCAGGGCGAGATCGACGGACCGCGGGTCTGTTACTGCGTCCAGCCGGAAGCGGGAAAGCGATTTTCTTCACTGCTGCGAGAGTTGATTACCACCGAAGAGAGGAGCGCGCGATGAGTGAAACGACGGACATTCGGGACGTGGTGCGGGAAAAGTACGGCGCGATCGTCGAGGGGACCGGCGTCGGTTGTTGCGGTGAAGGAGCAGGCTGCGGTTGCGGCTGCCGCGAGGAGGGCGGGCTCACGTCGCTCGGCTACACGGAGGAGCAGGCGAAGGCGGTTCCGGAGGGCTCGAACCTTGGCCTCGGATGCGGCAACCCGCTCGCCCACGCCCAAGCGCGGCGTGGAGAGACCGTCCTCGACCTCGGCTCCGGCGCGGGGATCGACGCGTTCCTCGCGGCGCGCGAGGTGGGGCCCGAGGGGCGGGTGATCGGCGTCGACATGACCGCCGTGATGCTTCGGCGGGCCCGCGAGAACGCCGAGAAGGGTGCCTTCACGAACGTCGAGTTCCGTCTCGGGGAGATCGAGCACCTCCCCGTCGGCGACGCCACCATCGATCTCATCATCTCCAACTGCGTGATCAACCTCTCGCCGGACAAGCCTCGGGTCTTTGGCGAGGCGTGGCGGGTCCTCAAGCCGGGCGGTCGGATGGTGGTGAGCGACCTCGTACTCACGCGCCCGCTTCCGGACGCCGTGAAGAAGTCGGTGGAGGCCTATGTCGGATGCGTCGCCGGTGCCTCGATGAAGGAGGACTATCTGGAGTTCATCCGGAAGGCGGGCTTTGAATCGGCGGAGGTTCTGGAGGAGAACTCCTACGCGGTCGCGGGAGATCTTCTGCCCCGGTCGGCGATCGACGATAGCGCTTGGGACGCAGTGCGCTCGATCAAGGTCAGGGCGGTCAAACCGCTTCGTTGACCCTCTCCACGCCGTCCTTGTCGTAGACGATCACGCTGTGAACCGGGATCGAGTCGCCCAGCTTGGCGCGGCCGGCGAGGTAGGCGATCTCCACGACGAACGCGAATCCGATCGGCGCGCACCGAAGCGCCCGGAGTAGCGCGAGCGCGGCCATCGCCGTGCCGGCGGTCGCGATCACGTCGTCCGCGATCAAGACCCGCGCCCCCGGCTGAAGCAAATCCCGATGCGACTCGAGCGACGCGCGGCCGTACTCCAGCTCGTATTCCTCGCGATGCGCCGCGGCCGGGAGCTTGCCCGGCTTTCGGGCGAGCGCGATCCCGGCTCCCCAGCGGGCGGCGAGCGCGGAGGCCACGAGAAAGCCTCGCGCTTCAATTCCCAGCACCATCGCCGGCGGATCAGCATCGAACGGGCGGGCGAGCGCCGCCACGGCCCGCGCCCAGGCGCGGCCGTCCGCCCAGAGTGGGGTCAGGTCGCGGAAGAGGATGCCCCGCCTCGGCCAATCGGGAACCGGACGAACCCAGTCGGCGAGCGACGCCGTCGGCGATGTGGGCGCTTTCCATTCCACGGCGCGAGGCTACCAACCGGCGCGATCGGCTACAATCCCGCGCGTGAACGTCCTTGTGAGCGGCGCGAGCGGGATGATCGGCACCACCCTCGTCTCATCTCTCGCTTCTCAAGGCCACCGACCGATCAACCTCGTGCGGGGTCGCCCGCCGCGCGACCACTCCGAGATCGCGTGGAATCCGGATGCCGGATCGATCGAAGTCGGGCGGCTCCAAGGACTCGACGCCGTCGTGAATCTCGCCGGCGCCTCGATCGCCCGATGGCCGTGGAACGCGGCGCACAAGCGACGCATCTTGGAAAGCCGGGTCCGCTCCACCTCGCTCCTCGCGGACGCCGTTGCCAAGCTGACGCCGCCGCCCCGCGTCTTTGTCTCCGCCTCCGGCGTGGGCTACTACGGGAGTCGCGGTGACGAGATCCTTCAAGAGGATTCGAATCGAGGCGCAGGGTTTCTCGCCGAGGTCTGCACGGCGTGGGAAGCTGCTCCCGCCGAGGCGCTGTCGAAGGCCCGGATTCGTCTCGCGAGGATTCGGATCGGAATGGCGCTGAGCGGCACGGGAGGAGCCCTGCCGGCAATCGCGCTCCCGTTTCGTCTCGGTCTCGGCGGCAGGCTGGGGAACGGGCGGCAGTACATGAGCTGGATCGCGCTCGAAGATCTCGTGCGGGCCATCGTCCACATTCTCGAAAACGAGAGCCTGAGCGGACCGATCAACGCCGTCTCCCCCCATCCGGTCACCAACGCCGAGTTCACCCGAGACTTGGGAAGCGTGCTCAATCGTCCGACGATCCTCCCCGCTCCAGCCTTTGCCCTCCGGCTCCTGCTCGGCGAGATGGCCGACGAGCTATTGCTCACGAGTCAGCGCGCCGAGCCCGCGCGGTTGACGGGATCGGGGTTCGAATTCCAGCATCCAAAATTAGAGGGAGCGCTGCGGGCAGCCCTGAGATAGGTATCGCTCGGCGGAGTGCTATTCTGGCCCCATGGCGAAGCGTCGACTTGTAATCCTGGGTGGTGGATTTGCCGGGCTCGACGTCGCCCGCGCCGTCGGGCGGTCGCAAGCGGCCCGCGAGTACTGGGACACGCTCCTCGTCGACAAGGAAAACTTCTTCCAGTTCAACCCGCTTCTCCCCGCGGTCGCCGTCGGCTCCGTCGAGACGAGACACATCGTCTACCCGCTCCGCGAGATGGCGCGGCACCGCCGAATTCGATTTCACAAGAACAAGGCGATGCGGATCGACCTGGCGAAACGCGAGGTCCACCTCCACAACAATCTGGTCGAGCCGTACGACTCCCTGGTGATTGCCATGGGAAGCGTCACGAACTACTACAGCGTGCCCGGTGCCGAGGAGAATACGCGCACCTTCAAGACCATCGTCGACGCCATGGCGTTTCGGGCACGGGTGGTGGAGCTGTTCGAGATGGCCGAGCAGGCGGAATCGCCGGCGCAGCGTCGCCGGCTGCTCACCTTCGCCGTCGTCGGCGGAGGGGTCACCGGCGTGGAGGTAGCCGCCGAATTGATCGAGATGGCGCGCGAGACGCTTCTTCCAAGGTATCCCAATATCAGCGCCTCGGACCTCTCGGTGACGGTCTTGGAAGGGGGCGACCGAATCGTGCCGTCCGCGCGTCCCGAGCACTCGTCGTACGTCCACCGCTTCCTCGAGCGCCGCGGAGCGGTGATCCGGCTGGGCGCGTTCGTGCGCCGCGTCGAGCCAAAGCGCCTCCATCTCGCCGACGGCGGCATGATGGACGCCTTCACGATCATCTGGACGGCGGGGGTCCATCCGCCGGAGGTGGTGCGGGAGCTTCCGCTCTCTCACGCGCCGGACGGGCGCGTGCGCGTCGACCAGTATCTCCTGGCCCTCGACCCTGAAGGACGGCCCGAGCCGGGGACCTACGTCCTCGGCGACTGCGCCGCGTCTCTGCGTCCCGACGGGAAGTTTCAGCCCGCCCTCTCCCAGACCGCCGTCGCCATGGGCAGCTACCTGGGTGATTCGCTCGTGCGGCAGGCGGAAGGGAAGATCGTCCCGCCCTTCCGCTTCAAGGACGCCGGGTACATCATCTCCCTCGGAAAGCACAGCTCGGTGCTCGAGCTGTTTGGCATCCCCCTCTCCGGCAAGCTCGCGTGGCTTCTCTGGGCGGGGGCCTACCTCGTGAAGATGGTGGGGTTCCGGAAGCAGATCGAGGTCGGGCTGGACCATCTCACGCACATGCTCTTCGAGCACGACACCTCCCAGATCATGAACCGGCGGCAGATTCTTTCCGACGAGGAGCTGAACTTGTCCCTCTCGGCGCCGGAGTCGGCTGTTGCGCCCCCCAACCCTGGTGAGTACCATCAAGAGGTTCCAACAAGTCGGCCGGAGCGCTGAGCCGAATGGCCACCGTCCCGGCAAGCAATCAAGGAGGATCCAGATGAAGCGGCTAAAGGGTGTTCTGGTGCTCGCGTCCGTCGTAGCACTTGTAGGCTTTGCGATCGCGAACGCCGCGGAAGAGAAGAAGGCCGAAGCGGCGCAGAAGCCGGTGACGCTCACGGGCGAGGTCGTCGATCTGAGCTGCTACCTGGGTCACGCCGCTTCGGGGGAGAAGCACAAGCAGTGCGCCGCGATGTGCGCCGCCGGTGGATCGCCGATCGGGCTTTTGACCGACAAGGGGGTGGTCTATGTCCTCATGCCGCAGCATGAGAACAAAGATGCCTTCAACAAGGCAAAGGAATTGGCCGGCGACAAGATCGTCGCGACCGGCATGGTTTACGAGCGGGGCGGGATCAAGTCGATGGAAATCGCGTCGGCCAAGGCCGCACCGGCCGCCGCGACCACCGCGAATTAGCTCCAATCTTCCAAACGCGCGCGGGATGAAACTGGAATTCCGCGCGCGTTTTTGAATCCTTGAAGCTCCGCCGCATCCTAATCGCCGCGCTCGCCGCCCTCCTGAGCGTCCTTGCGCTCGCCGTGATGGTCCTGCGCCCCAGGCTCACCGCGGTCGAGCGTGGTCGCCGCATTGCCGAGGCGAACGGCTGCTTCGCCTGCCACGGTCCCGAGGGAATTCGGGGCGTCTACAATCCCGGGCGCCCCGAGAGGAGAGTTCCCGACTACGAAGGATCGCTGATGATGTACGCGGAGAACGAGGAGGAGGTCCGGGATTGGATCACCGACGGGGGGACGGAGGCTCGATGGAAGAGCAAGTCGTGGCTGGAGGACCGGCGGCGCGGAGTCCTCAGGATGCCCGCCTACGGAAAACGACTCCCCAAACGAAAGATCGATGATCTCGTCGCGTTCGTGATGGCGTCGTCCGGGATGCCCTCACCCGACGATTCGGTTGCGACCTTCGGACGAGATCGCGCGCACGCGCTCGGCTGTATCGGCTGCCACGGCGTGGGCGGTCGTCTCTCGCGACCCAATCCCGGATCGCTCAAGGGGTACGTCCCGCCCTGGGATGGCCCCGATTTCACCGATCTGGTGCAAAGCCGAACCGAGTTCGGAGAGTGGGTCGAGAATGGCGTGGGCGAGCGATTCCGCCACAACTCGCTCGCCCAGTTCTTTCTTCGGCGGGCGGCCCTCAAGATGCCGGCCTACCGCGTTCACTTAGAGCCGGGCGACGTGGACGCGCTGTGGGCCTACGTGCAGTGGCTTCGCTCGAATCCAACCAAATCGCGCTAGCTCTTCGTTCCCCGAATCAGAATCTCATCCAGGTAGAAGCGAAGCGCCCCGTTCCGGCTCTCCGGCGCCAGCGCGTAGCGAGCGGTTGGCGGCGCCTCCGCCAGCATCTCGCGGAGGCGGTCCTTCGTCTCGTCGTCGGCCGAGGTCCGGCCGGTCCACTCCTCAAAGTCACGCGCCTTGCGGAAGAACTCGACGTGGAGATCGCCGAAGCCGGCGTCGCGAAAAAATCGCTCCCAGTCGGACTCCGGGTGGGACCAATTGTGACTGGGGTCACGCACCCTCTCGAATTCATTGACGTACTTGGCGGCCACCGGCTCCTCGGGCACCACGTTGTCGATGACAATGGCGATGCCGCCCCGTTTGAGCACGCGGTACGCCTCCCGTAGGAAACCGGGAATGTCGGGGAAATGATGCGGAGCGATCCGGCAGGTGACCATGTCGAATTCGCCGTCCCCAAACGGGAGGGCCATCGCGTCGGCCTCGCGAAATTGCACGTTCGTGACGCCCTTGGACGAGATGAAAACGCGCGCGGCCTTGACCATCTCGGGCGTGAGGTCGGTGGCCACGACTTCTCGCACGCGGGGCGCCACCGCGAGCGCGGTATGCCCGCCTCCGGTGGCCACGTCGAGGACACGCCAGTCCGCGCGGGGCGCCGCGAGGGCGAGCAGCCGGTCGAGGCTCTCGCCCTTGGCGTGCTCGGGGCTATTGACGTAACGGTCGGCGTGCGCCCCAAACTGCCGCCGCACGAGGTCGCGGGTGTCGTTCATTCGGGCGAGACCTACTTCTTCTTGGCGCGGCGGCGGAGCCGGACACGCAGACGGGGGCGGCGCGCCTGCGCCCGCGCGACGACCACCATCGCCTTGATCTCCCGCACGCCCTTGCCCCGGAGCGAACGCCACGTCTGGAGCGCGCTCCGCCGCGGCCGGGTGCGCCCCGATTCCCAGCCCAAGATCGACTGAGCGGAGACGCCGATCAGCTTGGCGTATGCCTGGCGGCTCATGCCGAGCTTGCTGCGATGCTGCCTGACCCACGCGGGCGAGAACCGGACCTGCCGGCCGGTACCCGCGGCGGTGGCCGCGATCGCCCCGACCATCCCGCGCCCCGCGCGCTTCGCCTTGAATTCCAGGTCCTGAATCCGGCGTCTCGCTTGCGCCAGCCGGCTCCGCATCGAGTTGACCTGCTTCTTCAGCGTCGCCAGCTCCTGCCTCGTTTCCTTGCGCGCCAGTCGGCGAATCTCGGCCCGAAGCACGCCCATCACGTTCGGCACGTTGTCCTCCTCACGATCGTTCGCGGCAGGGCCGCCCGTTCCTCGCGCTCACCGAGCGTAGAAACGCTCATTCCCAAGCCCCATCCGCTGCAGTCGTCCGCAGGGACCCGTCGGCGCGCCCTCCTGCTGCCGTCTCATCAACCTGGCGACAATTGTGCTGATACCGACCGCATCGGCGTGGCGGAGCAAACCGCCGCGGAACGGAGGGAAGCCGGTCCCGTAGACCATCGCCAGGTCGACGTCGTCCGGCCTCGCGACCACGCCCTCGTCCAGCGCCATGGCCGCCTCGTTCACCATCGCGTCGATCAAGCGATCGCAGATTTCCTGCGGCGGCGTTGTCGTCGCCGCCGCCGCGGCGCGGAGCGCGGGGTTGATCCCACGACGCACACCCTTCTCGTACCGGTAGAATCCGAGCCCCGTCTTCTTGCCCAGGGATCCCGCCGAGACGAGCCGGTCGATCATGCCGACCGGGCTGCTTCTCCCCACAAACGCCTCGTCCAGCACGTGCGCCACCTTGCGCGCCACGTCGAGGCCGATCTCGTCCAATAACTCGAGGGGACCGAGCGGCATTCCGAACCTTCGAAGCTCCCGGTCGATCGCGACGATTCCATTGCCCCGCTCGACCATCCCGACGGCCTCGCTCAGGTACGGCATCAGGACCCGATTCACGAGGAACCCGGGCGCGTCGTTCACGAGCACCGGCGTCTTCTTGAGCCGGCGGGCCAGCGCGATCACGGTGTCGACCGCGTCCCGATCGGTCCCGTCGATCCGCACCACTTCGACGAGCGGCATCCGCGCGGCGGGATTGAAGAAGTGCATCCCCACCAGCCGCCCCGGCCGTCGAAGGCCGCGCGAGATGGCCTGGATCGAGAGCGAAGAGGTGTTGGTCGCCAGGATGCACGTGTCCGAGGTTTGCGCCTCGACGTCGCGGAAGAGCGATTGCTTCACCGACAGATCCTCCACCACCGCCTCCAGCGCCAGGTCGATGCGCCGGAGTCCGCTCAGATCGAGCGCCGGCTCGATTCGCGCCATGGCGCGCCGCACCTCGGCCGGGGTCAGCTTGCGCCGCGCGACCTCACGGTCGAAGAGCGAACGCGCGTGGGCGAGCGAGTGGAGGATGGGCTCCGGCTTGAGGTCGCGGAGACGGACGCGGACGTCGCTCTGGCTGAAGAGATAGGCGATCTCCCCTCCCATCACCCCGGCACCGAAGACCGCGGCCGACTCCACCCCCCGCGCCTCTGCCGCGGCGGGAGTCCGCTTCGCCTCCTCCCCCAGCATGAAGATGCGCCTGAGGTTGATCGACTCGGGGGTGAAGAGGAGCTTGGAGACCGACTTTCGCTCGATCTTGAGCCCGTCGGCGATTCGTTTGCCCCACGTCGCCCCCAAGACGCGGATGATCTCGTAGGGCGCCGGGTAGTGGCCGCCTGTCTGGCGGTCGACGCTCTTCCGCGCTTCGCCGAGCGCGAACGAGCGGACAAACGGAAGTGATTGAAGCACGCGATGGACAGCCGACGGACCCCGGCGGCGCCGCGATTTGGGATCGGCGAGGAGCGCTTCGGTCCACTCGATCGCGCGAGGAACAAAGCGCTCATGCGGAAGGACATCGTCCGCGAGACCCAGCTTCCGCGCCTTGTACGGATCGATCGCGCGGCCGGAGAGAATGAGCGTGAGCGCCTGGGTGAACCCGATCAGCTTGGGAAGGCGCTGCGAGCCGCCAAAGCCGGGGAGAATTCCCAGCTTCACCTCCGGGAGCCCGATCACCGTGGAGCGCCGGTCGGACGCCAGCCGGTGGCTCATCGCGAGCGCCAGCTCCGTGCCGCCTCCTAGGCATGGACCGTCGATCGCGGCGACTCTCGGATAGGGGAGCTGCGCGTATTCCTCAAAGAGCAGCTGCGCTTCTTTGACCTTTGTCTCCGCTTCGGCGGGAGTTTGGATCCGGTCGAACTCGGTCACGTCCGCGCCCGCGATGAACTGCCCCTCCTTGCCCGAGGCGAGGACGAGCGCGCGAGGGGGCGACGGACGTTGCTTGAGCGCGGCCAGCACGCGCCCCAGCGCGTCGAGGCTCGCGGTGTCCAAGAGATTCACCTTCCGCGCCGGATCGTCGAGCCAGAGGATCACGATGCCGGACGGATGCGCCTCGAGGCGCACCGGACCGAAGGAGGTCGGCTCGGCGGCCTGCTCCGGCTCGAAGAGGGCCATGCTCAAGCGGCCCGCTCCAGCACCATGGCGCCGCCCTGGCCCCCACCCACGCAGAGCGTGGCGAGCCCCAGCGGCACGTCGCGCCGCTTCATTTCACGGAGCAGGGTGAGCACCAACCGGGTTCCCGAGACCCCGACCGGGTGTCCCAGCGCGATCGCGCCGCCGTTCACGTTCAATCGAGAGCGATCGATCTCGCCGATCGGGCCGTCCAGGCCGAGCTTCTCCCGGCAGTACTTGGCCGATGCCATCGCGATCTCGTTCGCGATCACCTGCGCCGCGAACGCCTCGTTGATCTCGATCAACCCGATTTCGGAGAACCGGACGCCCGCGCGGCGGAGCGCCACCGGCGCGGCGTGCGTCGGCCCCAATCCCATCCGCGCCGGATCGAGCCCGACAAAGGCGGCGCCCCGGATCCGGCCCGCCGGCTTGAGCCCCAGAGAGCGCGCCTTCTCGACCGAAGCGACGATTACGGCCGCGGCGCCGTCGGTGATGCCGCAGGAATTCCCGGGCGTGACGGTTCCGTTCTTGCGATCGAAGTAGGGTCGGAGCTTGGCCAACGCCTCGAGCGATTGATTGCGCCGCGGGCCCACGTCCTCCAGCACCGCCTGCTTGTAGGGCGGCGCGAAGACGGGAACGATCTCCTCGGCAAAGCGCCCCGCGTCCATCGCGGCCACCGCGCGCCGGTGGCTCTGGAGCGCGAAGTCATCCTGCGCTTCGCGGCTGATGCCGAACTCCTTGGCGAGAACTTCCGCGGTCTCCCCCATGTTGAGCCCCGAAACCGGATCGGTGAGCCCTTCGAGAAGCGCGACGCGAGGCTTGAGATCTCCGGGACGCGCCCCCGCGATCGCGGCGACGCGCTCGCCGATCGTCTTGGCGCGCGCCAGCCGCTCGAACGTGCGGGTCATGCGATCGCTCATGTAGAGCGGGATCTGGCTCATTGATTCGGTGCCGCCCGCGACGATCAGCTCGGCGTATCCCGCGGCGATCCGGTCGTGCGCCAGCGAGATCGCCTCCATCCCCGAAGCGCAATTGCGCTGCACCGTGACGGCAGGCGCGCGCTCGGGAATCCCCGAAAGGAGCGCGACGACGCGGGCGATATTCGTGGAATCGGAGGGTTGGGCGACGTTGCCGAGGATCACCTCGTCGACCTGCGCGGGATCGACGCCGTGCCGCGCCAACAGCTCGGTGACCGCGATGCGGCCCAGCTCTCGAGCAGGGACGGAAGCGAGCGCGGTTCCCGCCTTGGCGAACGGCGTGCGGAACCCATCCATGAGAACCACTTCATGCATGATCGGCGCGCTCAGCAGAGTGGCGAGGTGCGGTCGGAGGTAGCCACCGGTTGCCGGAGTGTGTCACAGTGACCGAGGGAGGTCAACGAGTGGACGCCACAACCATACCGGATTTGCTCCGCGAGGCGCTTCAGCGGCATCAGAAGCGGGACGCGTTTCTCATCCGCCGCGGCGACCGTTGGGAGCCCGTCGCGATGGCATCGGTTGCCGCGCGCGTCGAGTTGTTGATTTCCGCGCTCAGGGTGCGGGGCATCGCCCATGGCGACCGTGTCGCGATCTTGAGCGAGAGCCGGCTGGAGTGGGCGCTGGTGGACATGGCGATCCTCTCCGTGGGCGCCGTGACCGTGCCGATCTACCCCTCGCTGCCCGCCAACCAGGTCGCGCCGCTCTTGGCCGATGCCGGATGTGTGGCTGCGTTCGTCTCGAATCGAGATCAGAAGGGAAAGATCGAAGCGAGCCGCGCCGTCGCGCCCTCCATTCGATGGATCTGGTGCTTTGACGAGGAGGCGCTGCCGGAAGCGGGAGGTGGAGAGCGGCGGGGAGACAACGCGGTTCCTGGCGCGCGCTCCGCCAGCGCGCCCGGAGCCCAGCCGGCCATCGGGCCCGCCGCAGAGCCGGCCATCGGACCCGACACGCTGGCCTCGATCATCTACACCTCCGGAACCACCGGCACTCCCAAAGGGGTCATGCTCACGCACGGAAACCTGACCTCCGAGGCGACGCTCGCCCTTCGGGCCATGGCTGTCAACTCACGGGATATCTACCTCTCGTTTCTCCCCTTGAGCCACGTCCTCGAGCGCTGCTCGGGGCTCTACACGATGATCCAGGCCGGGGCCACCATCGCCTACGCCGAATCGCCCGATCGCATGCCGGTGAATCTCCTGGAAGTTCGCCCCACCATCCTCATCGCGGTGCCGCGGTTCTATGAGAAGCTGGAGGCGCGCGCGATCGAGGTCTCCGAATCGATGGGGTTCCCACGGGCAAACCTCTCCCGCTGGGGCCGCAAAGTCGCACTGGAATGGGCCGAGCGACGCGATTCCCGCGCCGCGGTGAGCTTAGGGCTCTCATTCCAGCACGCGCTCGCCGGATTTCTCGTCTACGCAAGGCTGAGCGGCCGGCTCGGCGGCCGGGTGCGGCTGCGGGTCTCGGGAGGCGCCGCGCTCCACCGAGAAATCGCGCTGTTCTTCTATGGCGTGGGGATGCCAATCTTTGAGGGCTACGGGCTCACCGAGACTTCTTCGGCGATCTGCGTGAACCGATTCGAGAGCTTCCGAATCGGAACCGTCGGACCCCTTTTCGAAACCATCGAGGTCAAGATCGCGGGGGACGGCGAGATCCTGGTCCGTGGGCCCGTCGTGATGAAGGGCTACTGGAATCGTCCGCAGGATACCGCGGCGGCGCTCCAGGATGGCTGGTTCTACACAGGCGACATCGGCGCGCTGGATCCCGACGGCCATCTCCGGATCACCGATCGCAAGAAGGACCTCATCGCAACTTCGGGCGGGAAGAAGGTGGCGCCCCAGATGATCGAGGACGCGCTCAAGGTCTCGCCCAAGATCCAGGAAGCCCTCGTCCTGGGTGAAGGAAGGAAGTACATCGCCGCGCTGATCGTGCCGGCCAAAGGCGCGACGCGCGAGGAGGTGGCGGCGGAGGTGGATCGCGTGAACAGCGGCCTCGCCCAATTCGAAAAGGTGAAACGGTTCGAGCTGATCCCCGACGATCTCTCCGTCGAGAACGGCTCCCTGACACCATCGCTCAAGGTGAAGCGCAAGGTGGTGGCCGATCGACATCAAGATCTCATCGCGCGCCTCTTCGATGGGGCGTGACATCCTGAGCCACCTCCGTCTCGCGGCCTGCTTTCTGATTCTTTCGCTCGTCCTCGCCTCGGCGACGGATGGGTGGGCGGCCGACCGCGCGGCACGCCCCCTCGGCGCGCGCGACGTCGTGCTCGATATCTCCCCAGCGGCGAGCGTCCTCTCGCTCTGGAAGATGGGCGGGCGCGAGGGCACCGGAGACGGGCGGTCGCGCGCAGAAGCAAAGCGCATCGCCGCCATGCCCGCCCTCCGAACTCTCCGGAAGTTCGTCCACGAGCAATTCATGTGCGTCTCGACCGAGGCCGATGTGGCCCGCGCGCTCGAGCTGCCCGATTCGGGCGCCTGCGGATTTGGAATGGACCCCGCCTACAAGGATCAGGACTCCATCGCGGCCCTCGCCTTTGAGATCGTCAAGGGAAAGGCGGCTCTCTCCTCGCAAATCACGTCGGAGGTCGCGCCCTACCTCCCCGCGTCGAAGTTTTGGAAGCCGATCAAGATCTGGTTCGTCATTTCGAGCCAGACCTCGTTCGACGCCGTGACGCTCGGGGAGAGCGCGGACGGCGATACCATGCCCGTCATCCTGGTCAACCTGACCGAGGTCCTCACGTACGGACCCACCGTCGAGGAACGAATGAGCGGCCTTCGCCACATACTGGCCCACGAGACGTTTCACGCGAGCCTGCACCAGGTGGAGCCCACCCTCCCCGGGTGGGTCCCCTATCGCGGCGCGCCCAAGTCCGAGATGGCGTACATCCGCGAGGTGATGATCGACGAGGGGATGGCGCACTACATCGATTGGCGCACGCGGCCCGGGTCGGACTCTATGTTCACGTGGAAGCCCAGCACCCGCGAAAACTTCGCGTTTGCCCAACTCGCCACCGCATGCAAGCGGATCCGCCAGCCGGGCTCCGCCCGCGGCGACAAATTGGAAATGCTCCAGCTCGCGGGTACCGGACCCCTCTGGAGCAAATACGGGGCGATCAGCGGGATGTTCGCGGCGCACCGGATCGAGATGGCGTACGGGAGGGCCGCGCTCAGGCGGGTCATCGAGGAGGGTCCCGAGTCCTTCCTACGAACCTACGCCCAGGTGGCCGGTGGAAGACCCGGGTTGAACTCGATTCCAAGGGAATTGATTTATTCGCCGTAGATTATAGCGTTTTAGGCCCTCGCCCCGGCTTGCGGGAAATCCCACCCCACCTGGTTCATCTGAACCAATCCACTTAACTGGACTAGTAGCAGTCAATTAGGTCGAAATAGTCCCTCCGCTGCGCCTCTTGCCCCTCGGTTGAACCACCCAAGTTTCTGGGCCTCGATCATCCCTCCTCGGTGGCCAAAAATTGGTCGATTTTGATTGGGCCTAAGTCTATATTAATAAATGTTTTAGACATTCTTGAGCCGCCTTCCCCTCTCCATGCCCGAGACTCCTCCGTGGCACCTCGGTTGCCCTACTGGGAAGCCAGATATGGGGGGCACCACAGAAGGTGCCGAAACCAGGAGGCTCAGATGGAACGGACGAGCGGAATGAAAAAGGGACTCAGGCTGGTAGCGACAAGCGTCTTCTTGATGGCGGCTCTCCTCTCGACCGGCTGCGGCGAGAACACGCTGATGGGCCCGTCGACCGACACCGCGCAGAACAGTGGCGCTGTCACAAGCAACGCGGGTAACAACGTCAACCCGGCCGGTAACAACGTAAATCCGTAGCTAGCCCGTCTGCGTAGCAGCGGACGCGCGTTCCAGGAGGCGACGGGCATGCGCAGTCTTCAAATAGAATCGACGATGCTCCGGAGTAAGGCGATCAGCGACCTCTCCAAGCCTTCTCACAGCATGCGCAAAGCGAGCAGAGCGCCGCGCATGTCGGCTTTCCGGATCGCCAGCTCGCCGAGGACATGGCTGAGTCGCCAACTGATTTCCGCGGCACCAGATTCCTCCGCCCTCCCAAGGGCTCGAGAAGGAACTCGCCACCTTCCCCATCATCAATCCCGTCTGCCATGACGATCTCCGCCATGACGATGGCCCCTACAGATAGACGATCAGAGCCCCTCCCGCTGGCACGAGCGCAAACGTCTCACCTCTTCCAGGCGGAATCCCGGGTCCTTCTTCCGGAAGAAGACACGCTGCATTTCGATCTGGACCCCCGGTAGATCTTCCCAATCCTTAGACTGAAGTAACTGCTGCTCTGCCTCCAGTAGCACTCGCTCAGCGCCTGATCGATCCCCCTTCGCCGACAGCAATTTCCCGAGGAGCCACATGATGCGGGGAGCACTCCTTGCTGAGGATGCGTCTCTGGTCAGCTCCAGGGCTCTATGCGTCAGCACTTCCGATCGGGAGTGATCCCCGATCAAGAAGGCCGCTTGCGCTTGGAGACCGATTGAGACGGCCTGCTCGCCTCTCTGCCCAAGTCGGATCGCGGCTTTCTCCCCCTTTAGCGAATGCTCGATTGCGTCCTCGTACTTTCCTAAGAGGATCAACGAAATTGCGGCGCCATTTGAACTGGTAATGAAGTCGTATGCATTGCCTGTCCGAAGCGACCACTGCGCCGCCAACAGGTCGTCACCCAATACCTCGTGTATCCTGCCAAGTGCATAGTGCACCCCAGCTCGGTTCGACAATATCCTGGGCTTGAAATGGTCTTCACCAATCTTTTCGGCAAGCTGCCACGCGCGATCAACCATGGCAAGGGCGTCCTCGAATCTGCCCAAGTAATACGCGGCTGACGAGTCGGCATTTGCGAGCCTCATTTTCCAGTAGTCGTTGCACGGCGAAGCTAAACCTTGCAAGAGCACGGCTCGTGCTTCCTCTCGCCGGCTAGAGAGTATTAGTGCAGATCCGAGTTGGTACGTGAGAGCGGCGAGCTCATCTGGCGAAGAACCCGCTTCAATCGCTAAACTCAAGGCTGAGCGAATCCTTTGAATCGCGATAGCTCGCGTCTCTTCATCACCATACCGCCACTCGATCTCAGCTAGTTCCGATTGGCTCCGTACCACCAGCGCTCTCGCGCCTTCCGCCTCCCCCAGTTCTGCTGCGCATCCGAGGTGAGCCTTCGCAGCCTGAAGATTCCCAAGGTTTTTCTCACAAACACCCAACAAGTATTCGCGCTCGGCCATGATCTTCAATGGTGTTTCGTTGATCTCCCAGGAATCCTGGGCGATCAAGTTCTGCAGTGCCTCTTCCGCTCGGCCGACTTGATTTAGCGCACGAGCAAGTGCGAGGCTTGCTGTTTGCTCCGTAGTGCGGTCACCGAGTACCTTCGCGAGCGCGATGCACCCCCTAAGGCGGGCGATCGCCTGTCGATGCCCCCCCCGCTCCGCAGATTTCCCCGCCGCCCATAGACCTTCTGAGAGGGACAACTCAGAGGGAGCATAGGCGATCATCAAATCAGCAATATCTTCACGGTCGAAGGCACTTGGACCGACGGCAAGCAGCTTCAACCCCATCGAGCGGAGCCTGTCTGTGTCTGACCGGCGAAGAACCGCGCGGCGGACTTCCTCCGACATTGGCTTCCACCTATCTCCGACCGGCTTGGCCCATCCCTTGGTGCTCAAGGAGCGGAGGGGTTCGAGGGGCTCCGAGATTTGCTGTAGGCAGGGTAGCGAGCGAGTGGGAATGCCACCATTCAGCAAACTCAGGGACTGCATGATTTCGCGCTCGCCGCTGGTAAGGTTGTCCCAAGCGACCTCCCATCGACTCTCCCAGCCTGGGAACTCAAGCGTCTGGAGCTCCTGGACCTCATGGAAACCCCAGCAGCCTTCTCGCCGCTCGAGAATGCCTCTCTGGACCAGGTCCGCCACGGCTGCACTGACAGAGCCAGGCAAACCTCCCGTCACGGAATGAATCTTCTCAAGGACCTCGGGCCGTAGCCGGGCTTTTCCAAGTATGCCGGCCACCTGAAGCCCTAGCTCCTCGACCGAGAACGGGCGCAATTGCAGATCGATCGCGAACGTCTTCTCATCTTGGGAAGACCGATTTAACGCCACCGCAAAGAGGAGCCGCCTAGGTGCCTTCCGCTCGGATGATAACGCCCAAAGGAACCTGGCAAGCGAGGCTACGGCGTTTATGGTCGATGAGATCTCTTCTTCTCTCGGGTCCGCCCATATGAGAAGTCGGCGATCTCTGGAAAGCGTCCAAAGAAATTCGGCGATTGCCGATTCGCTAGGATCGCCTGCGCCGTCATGCTTCATACCCAGTCTCGTCATTTCCTCAAAGAGTACCCGGGCCGGGCTGGCCTGCGGAGATATGTCGAGATGGCGGCTCATCCCACCGACCGAGATCAGCCTCTGGGAAAATTCTGCGAGGAACGCCGTCTTGCCAACGCCGGAGGGGCCAGAGACAAATACCAGCGTCATCCGTCCAGGATCATCCGAATTGATGAGTTCCTCGACTTGCGCCAGTTCCGCAGCCCTGCCGCAGAACTTCCCGCCGAAGATTTCCCCAATTCTGTCCTGTACGTTCAGACCTTCCATGAATTCGTCGGCACTCGCTTGCCGGAGGCCGGGATTCCGCTCAATCGAACGCATCATTCCCCGCTCGAGATTGGCCGGCACACTCACCCCATGCATCGATGGCGAAGCCACCCATCCCTCCAACTGGCCCGATACGACCTCGCGGATAGTGCGTCCACCGAAGGGATGCTGCCCGGTCAAAGCTTCATAGATCATTACGCCGACTGAATAGATGTCTGCTCGAACGTCTGGTATTGCCCCCTCCCATATCTCGGGAGCTGCATACCCCGGGGTGCCGGCTAGGCTCATCGAGCCTCCGGAGCCACGTCCCATCCCCACGTCAACGATCTTGACTAGACCGCCCTCGCCCAGAAGAACATTGCTGGGCTTCAGGTCACCGTGAATCTCTCCGTGAGAGTGGAGATGCGCCAGGCCGCGGAGAACGCCAATGAGAATGCGTCCGACTTCGTCGGCTGACTGTGGTGCACCGATGCGGCTTGCCCAGTCGCCACCTTGAATCAATTCCATTGTGTAGTACGCATCACCAGTGGGAAGTGCACCCCAATCGAAGACCTCAATCAGGTTCTCGTGTCGAATCTGACGAAGCGTATCGAACTCGCGGCGGAGCCAAATCGACTCTGAGGGCGTGACGATCTTGAGTGCGAGCTCGACGCCTCGGATTGAGTCATGGACGCGGAGCACACGGCCCGAGCCCCCGACGCCCAGAAGAGAAAGCGGAACGTAACGTTTTGGAAGTTCCTCGGGAACTCTTGATCGATCAGGCATGGATCAATACTACGGTGGGTTGGATGGTAGAGGAAACGCTAGGGAGGGCCCGCAGGGGGCCATCTTGAAAATGAAGCCCTTTGACATGCGGTGGTCGGGGCTGAAAAATAGAATTGCCTCGGTGGGTCCAGTCCTGTATAGTGTTAGCTGGTTTTCCCCTAGATTTGTGATCGGGGGAGTCATGAACATGAGCAACCTACCCCGCAGATTCGATCGCCCCTGTTCATCATTGGACCAACCCCCAGCCCACTCAGGGACTCGATCAACAACTATTGACCATAACACCTCGATGTTCCATCGCATCACCTCGACCGTCCCCTCGGTCGAACGAAGCGCCGGCACATTGTAAGGGTACGAATGCCATGAAGGCATCAAACGGAATCCAGTTCCGGGATCGCTTCTTGATCGCGCTCGCTTTGTCGACCTGCGTGTCTCTCGCAGCATTCCAACCTGCCAGACACGCTATCGCAAGGACCCGTCCCCCGATTGAGATGGGCGACCCGGATGACACCGGGAATCAAGGACCAGCCCCGGGTCCGGGAGCCCGGGCGAAAGCTACATCTGCACCGCCGAATCTCGCAATTGGCCGCACCACGAGCCAGGTAGCGAAGCTACCTGCGCTCATTGCGGCCGTCCTTGGCTACCTGGCGATCTGGCGTGGAACGAACAGGTAGTCGGCTAGTTTGAGACGAGAATCAGGCCGGGGAACCAATGATTCAACTCGATAGGGAATTCCTCGCTCACGTCAGGGACCTGAAGTCTCGAGGCAGGCTCCCCGAGGCCCTCGAGTTGCTTAGAGGTTCCCTAACCTTCCCCAGCCTTGAGATGACTCCATTACTGGCTGACGCTATCGAATTGCAATTGGACTGTCTGCACAATCTAGGGAATTGGGATGAGATTGTGACCGTCGGAAATGGAGTCATCCCGCGATTGTCAAGAGGCGGCGTGCCTGCGCAACTTTGCAGGTCGCATGCTCTCTTGGGCATTGCCCACCTTCGGATGGGAAATTTGAGGAGAGCAGAGGAGCACTTGCGGGCCGCCATCCATGTCGCTCGGTGGGACCTAGACGATATGGAGGAAACCATCCGCCACCAGCGCCAACTGGTCGTTCTCTTCAAGAACCGGGGCCTCTGGGCACTCGCGAAATTTGAGGCAGAGAACGCAATCGCAGCAGCGGACGATATTGGTAGCAGTCGGGAATCTGGCGGTCTCCGAACAAATCTGTGCGGCACGTTGCTGAAATCTGGTCACTTCTGGGCCGTCCCCCATCTCCTCGACGAAGCGGATGGGTTCTTGGCCTCCTCCGGTCACAATCTCCCAATGCTCTTGGCCCAGCTCACACGCGCTCGGTATCTGATTATCACGCGCCATTTCAGTCGGGCGCTCGAGATTCTGACTCCGGCGCTTGCGACGACGCGAGATCAACACTATTCGAGGGAAGAAGCGATCTGCCTCGAGTACATCGGTGATTGCCATCTCGCGCAGAAGGAATTCCAGCAGGCGCTCGATCACTACCGTGCTGCCCAATCCCTCGCAGAGGCGACCGCACCGAAGGGCGATCTAATACCAGAACTTGGCCATCGCATTGGCGAGGCTCTCACAAATCTCGGAGATCCAAACGGGGCGATTCTCGCCTGCGACAGAGGTCTTCGCGTCGCACGAGAGACCGGAGATCGGTACGAGGAGTGCGCGACCCACCGTGTGCTCGCAATGGCGAATTGGGCTGCAGGGAACCCACGGAAAGCACTTCGTCTTGCCGCGGAGGGTATCGAGTTAGGCAAGAGCTACGAGATACCCTACGAGCTGGCTCGGGCCCTCCAATGGGCTGGAGAGGCCCGACTTCAGGGCAAGACCGACGAGGAATCGACACTGGGCCGCCGGCAGCTGTGGGAGGCTCGCGGGACGTTCGAGCGCCTTGGGCTCATATTCCAAACGAAGCACATCGAACGATTGCTGGGATTCGAGGCGCAGCCCGATCCGCAGCCGGACGAGCCAGGGGTGGCGGCGCTAGCCGGTGTGGAGAATCTGGACCGTGGCGCACTTCGCTTCGGGATCATCACTTGCAATCCGGAAGTGAGCGAGGCTGTCTCCACCATTCAGAGCGTGGCGCCGAATCGAATACCCGTTCTTGTCACGGGCCAAAGCGGAGTTGGGAAGGAACTTTTCGCCAAGGCGCTCCATCTAATGAGCGATCGCCGCAAAGGCCCTTTTGTGGCCGTGAACTGCGGTGCGGTGAGCCCAGGGCTCGCGGACAGTGAGTTTTTCGGCCACGAGCGCGGCGCCTTCACCGGTGCAGTCTCAACTCGAGAAGGACTGATTGCATCGGCGCACCTTGGAACGCTCTTCCTAGATGAAATCGGAGACCTTTCCCTTGCTGCACAATCAACACTCCTTCGAGTTCTCGAAACGGGTGAGGTTCGCCCGCTCGGACGCGACGATGTGCGCACGATCGACGTGAGGATTGTGGCTGCCACAAATGCGAACCTGGAGGAACTGGTTGATCGCGGCATATTTCGCCGGGATCTGTACTACCGGCTGAATGGCGTCTCCATATCGCTGCCTGCGCTGCAGGAGCGCGAAGAGGATATTCGCGTGTTGTTCCGCCATTTCTGGGCACAGACGGTGGCGGTTTCTAAGAAATCTCTCCGACTTGCGGACGACGTCGAGGCATTGCTGTGCGCGTACACCTGGCCGGGGAATGTCCGCGAACTCAAGCACGAGGTCGCCCGGGTCGTGGCAATGGCTGAGTCAGGATCGATCGTGAATCGCGAAGCATTCTTGCCGAGACACGCGACAAAGACGGCGGAGGCGCTGCGCCGTGAGCGAGAACGAAGGGCTGGCGTCGCCGAGGAACGAGAGGCCATTCTGCTCGCCCTGCGCGCACACCGCGGGAACAAGGCAGAAGCTGCGCGAAGCCTCGGCAACATGAAGCGGACAACGCTGATTTACAAGATTCAATCGCTCCAGATCCGCCCCGAGGAATACTTGGTCAACGAGTAACCCCTCTCCCGCGAAACCCCTGACCGCTTGTCGAATGGTCTCCAACTGAAACTCTGGCGCCGATACCTCCTCGCGCTCGCCGTTGCGGCGCAGGGCGTAATAAACCTTCTCTCCGCGTTCCTGTCACACCCTCCGGATCGACTTCTTGCTCTCCGACGGCTCGTTCCGACGGAGGTCATCGATACCAGCCGCACGTTCACGCTCCTGTCGGGGCTCCTTCTGCTCGTAACCGCCTGGGGACTGCGAAGCGGGAAGCGCAGGGCCTTTGTCGCCGCGCTCTTTCTCTGCGCGGTCTCGGTCCCCGCAAACCTGCTCAAGGCGATTGATTTCGAGGAGGCGACCGCGGCATCCACCCTCATGTTCCTTCTCGCGGTCAGCGCCGATTCGTTCCGGGTGAAGAGTCGTGAGCTGACGCTGGGCGCGCTCCGGTCTCGAGCGGTGTTCGCGGCCCTCGCGCTGGGCCTCTACACAACGGTTGGGTGCTGGATTGTCGCTTCACGCTACGGCGGCGGAGCATCGATCAGCCGAGTTCTGGTCGACGCGGTCTACCACCTCTTCGGCATTGGACAGCGAGACGATCGCCCTCGATCCAGCCCTCCCCCTCCGCATGCGGCACCGAATCAATTGGTTCTTTGGATCGGTGGACGTGATGTCCGCGGTCTTCCTCGTCGGTGTCGCGGTCGCCGCGCTCCGCCCAGTCACCCACCGGGGCCGCCACCGCGCGGAGCGAGACCGGGTCGCGGCACTGCTCCAATCCCACGGCGACTCCAGCGTCTCGGCGTTCGCGCTGGCCCCCGACTCCGACTACTTCTTCAGCGCCAATGGTCGGGCGGTCATTGCCTACCGGTTTGAGTCGAACGTGCTCCTGGGCATCGGGGATCCGGTGGGGCCGGAGGAGGAATTCCCCGCGCTGCTCCAATCGTTCGCGCAGTTCTGCAGCGAGCACGACTGGGATTTCGCGTTCTTCCAGGCCCGGCCGGAGCGGCTGTCCCACTACAAGGCCCTTGGATGGCGATCGATCCACATCGGCGAGGATCCGATCCTCTTTCCGGAGCGTTTCTCGCTGGAGGGTCCCGCCATGGGTACAGTCCGACGAGCTGCCGGCAAGCTGGAGGAGGCGGGATGGGAGACTCGCGCCTACATTCCGGGAGTCAATCCCCTCTCGTTCGCCCACGACCCAGACGGGATCCCCGAGCAGCTCCGCGCGATCTCGGCGGAGTGGATGCACACGCGCCACGGCCAGGAGAAAGGCTTCTGCATGGGCCGCTTTGATCCGGCGTGGCTTCGCTCCTCGTGGGTGGAGGTGGCGTGGAACCCTGCCGAGCGCCGCGCTTCGGCGTTCGTGTCGTGGGTTCCGATCTGGGCGCGGCGCGGATGGGCGCTCGATCTCACGCGACGGCGGAACGACGCGCCCAGCGGCGTCATGGATTTCTTGATCGCGAAGTCGGTGGAGGCGGCGCGGGGCCGGGGCGAGGCCATGCTTTCGCTCTCGCTCTCGGCGCTCGCCAATGTAGATGAGGCGGCCCCGTCCGAGCCTCCCGACAAGTCCCGGGCCTTCCTCATGAACCACCTCGCTCGCTTCTACGACTTCGAGGGCCTCTTCCGCTGGAAGAAGAAGTTCGCGCCTGAGTTCGAAGACCGCTACCTCGTCTACCCGGATCCCCTCTCCTTGCCTCGGGTTGCTTTGGCGCTGACCAGGGCCCAGAGCCCGGGCGGCTTGGGCACCTACCTCCGCCGGCCGCATGAGGCTCCCCCGCTTGGCGCCAGAGGGCCCGAACCGCCTGCCGGACCTGAGCCGAACGAAACCCGGATCTAGATTTCGGAACCTCGGAAATGGGCAGGTGTATCTCCAAACGCCTAGTAAGGGGGGCCGGGTCGGTCTCCCGAGCGGCGAGGAGATTGGGATGAAGTCATTGCGGTTGCTTGCGTTCGGGGTGGCGATCGGAGTCCTCGCCTTCCTCTGGAACGCTCCGCCGGCCAGTGCCGGGAACGCTGTCGAGAGGACCAGCGCCCCGCGCCTACCCCGGCCGCAATCTACGACCCGCGTTCTGAGCGTGGGCCGCCCGTCCCAGCCAAATCCAATGCCCGCACGCCGACCCGCGCCCCATCATCCCTCCCGCAGCCCAGCCCGGACCGCCTCCCATCGATCCCAGAGTCGCTCCCGTTCCGATGGCTTTGCAGCCACGCTCATTCGGACCCAGGACGACCCCACTCCATTGTTCGCATGGCGCATCGGGGCGTTTCGCTCGATCGCCCATTCCAGTTTGGACGGCCTCGTGAATTCAGGGCGCGGTCCCCCGCGCGCGGGCCCACAGCTCTCCGCGTCTCGGGCTTGCTCCCCGATTCGCCGCTGCGTCTCCCGCCCCGCTTCCGATTCACAGGTCGTCCTTCTTCTTCCCGCTCCATCGCGACACCTCCAAGCCACATCCCAAGTCGGCTCCATGTCCCAGAGGGGGCTCATGGTCCCCCCTCGCGCCGTCCGCCATGAGGGCACGGCGGCGTGCTTGTCATCGCCCTCGTTAGGAGAATTCTCATGAGACGCTCCAAATGGCTTCTCGCTGCATTGGCTTTCGGACTGGTGATCCCGGTGATCGCGCTCGCGGACGATGCCACGCCACAGTCAACCACCCCGCCGGCATCGAGCACGCAGCCGGCCCATCACTCAGATTCGAGCAAGCCGGCCAAGCCTCACGTCAACATCAACACGGCTTCAAAGGATCAGCTGATGACGCTCCCGGGGATTGACGACGCGACGGCCGAGAAGCTCATCGCCGCGCGGCCGTTCAAGTCGAAGGATGAGCTGCAGAAGAAGGGGATCGTGACCAAGCAGCAGTACCAGAAGCTCAGCTCGATGGTGACGGTCGGCAGCTCGTCCAAGCCAAAGGAGACGACCAAGAAGTAACTGTGGGGGGCCGTGGCCGGGGGGCGTGAATTGTGTTAATTTCTTCGGTCTCGCATTCCCTACCCAATGTCCGAGAACTGAGGAGGTTACGATGCACGCACGATTCCGCTCTCCGGTCCACTGGTTCCTCCCGTTCGTCTGCCTGTTCGTCTTTGGCGCCCAGGCGGCGCTGGCGGCCGACGCGCCCAAGAAAGACGCGGCCGACAAGGCGAAGGCCGAGCAGGACGCCCAGATGGCGGAGATGCTGAGGCAAGCGTCTCCCGGCCCGATGCACGCGTTGTTGAATCCGCTCGTGGGCAATTGGAAGACCAGCACCAAGTCGTATTGGGGGCCGGAGCCCACCGTGAGCGAGGGGACGTGCCAGCGTTCGTGGATCATGGGCGGGCGCTACCTCCAGAGCAAGCACACGGGCGACATGGCCGGGATGCCGTTCGAAGGGATGGAGATCCTCGGCTACGACAATACGAAGAAGCAATTTACCAACGTCTGGGTCGACAACTGGGGCACGATGCTGACCCTGGGCAAGGACGGCCAGCCAGATGCATCGGGCAAAGTCATCACGATCAACTCGACGATGGATGATCCGACCACCGGAAAGCCCCTGGCCGTCAAGATGATCACGACGATCATCGACGCGAACACGAATACCTTCTTGATGACGTGCAACAGGGACGGCAAGGATGTGAAGCAGGTGGAGATCACCTTCACCAAGGTGCAGTAGCCGCGGGTTGCCTGGTGGGTGGGTCGGCAGACGCGCGGTGGAACCGGCCCGGCGCGCGGTGGCTAGTGTTCCCGCCGGTAAAGCCGGGAGCCGGCTGTGAGCGGCTCCGGCTCACCCCACCCGGGAATAGAGTCGCCACGCTCGATGGCGCGCACCCACTCGCTCTCGCCGTCGGCCAAGTTTCGGGAGCGGGCTTCGGGCGAAAGGAAGATCGCCGCGGCGGGGTGATCGGCCTGGAGCTGCGCCATCTGCCGCCACAGGGGTAGCAACAGGGCGGACCGGTCGAGATGCCAGGCCGCCCAATCGGGAACGTCGGTCCAAAGGAGAGCCGTTTTCGGCGCGCCGCTCATCCGCGTCTCCAACTCGCCCACGAGCGATGTGGGGAGAGGCGGGAAGCGGCGCGCCGCGTTTCTCACCTCAAGCGCCACCACCGCGCCGCGCTCGAGCAGTAAGAGAGCGAATATCGCGAGCACCATGCTCCGGCCGCAGAATCGGTCGAGCGCGGGCGCCGCCGCCAGCCCAAGCGCCACGCAGACGAGCGGCAGCGCCGGAACCAGGAAGCGAGGGCTTCGCTCGAGGCAGGAAAACGCGGCGATCTGAAGCGCCGCCGCGATGAGGAGCGGCAGGGCGGGTGCCAGCGAGCGCCAGCGCACGGCCGGCTCGCGCAGGAGTAGCCCCGCCATCCCCAATCCCACGGCGATCGGACCGAGCCCCCACAAGAGGTCGACGCCGTAGCCAACGCCGTCCTTCATGATTCTCCAGAGGAGCGCCGCGGGATGCTGCGCCACGTACTCCAAGACACCGGGCAAACTCTCGGCATACGTCCGCGTGGAGGAATAGCCCGGATACTGCGCGGTGTAGAGAAGCATCGGATTTCCATGGATGGGGGTTGTGGCGCCGGTCATCGCGTGGAGCGCGAAAGGCCAGGGCACGCAGAGCGCGACGTAAGCGACCGCGAACGCCGCGCCCCGCGCCGCGCTGCCCTTCTTCCACGCCGTCCAGAGCCAGAGCGGCGCAAAGAGCAGGGACTCGCCCCGAAGGTACCACGCGGCCGCGGCGAGCAGGGCGGCGGAGGCCGCGCTCGCGACCCCCCTTCCCCGCAGCAAGAGCAGCCAAACACCGAGCGAGAGCGCCGCGGTGGGTACCTGGCTCAGGGCCGCCGCGTAGGGATCGAGGAGGAGCGGCGAGGCGATCGCGGCGGCGGCCGCGATGGCTCCGGCCCGCCACGAGTGAAGGTGCGTGGCGAGGAGAAAGACGAGCATCACGAGCAGCGCGTGGGCGGCGATCGCGATCGCGAAGAATCCCGCGGGGAGCGGGACGCCCCATTTCAGAAGCCCCGCGCCGACCCACGCAAAACCCGGCATCCTCCACCGCACGGGAAACGGCGGGTGATCCTCACCGATGTGCGATGGATACGTGTAGAGCGAGGTGAATCCCTCGCCACGCGCCAGCTGCCGCGCCTCCTGCGCGTAGTCCCAGGCGTCGCTCGCGGGCGGCAGCGCACGGTACGTGGCGAACGCGAACGCGGTGGCCACGGCCGCCGCGAAGAGTGCCCAGGCCATCGCCATGCGGAGCGGCAGAGGAGAGGGTTCTGTCATCGCCCTTCAGAATAGCCGAGGCCGGGGCGGGCCGGTACCGTCGAGGCGTCGCGTTGACAATTCTTGGCCTGCGGCTCATGCTCGAATGTGAGTCCCCGTCCAGCCGGACCAGAGCCGAATGGCTTCGGAGGCTTTTCGTGAATCGCCGTGGTGGAGCCGCCCCAGAGTGGATCCGCCGCCTGGCTCTCCTGGCTCCCCGCGCTGCGGTGTCGGCCAGCATGGCTCCCCGTGCTCTGGTGTTGGCCGCTCTGGCTCTTCTCTCCACGATCCCAACGGCTGCAGCGGTCCCGTCCCGAGCCACCCGAACACCGGCCCCCGCCCCGGCTCCCGCCACCGCGTACGAGAAGATTTTCGCCGAGCTGGACGGGATGTCGCCCGATCCCGCCCGTGTCGCGACCGTCCAGAACCTGATCCTCCGCCGCGACGTGGCGACCATTCAGTTCACGCAAGGACAGATGGCGCTCTTCCGTCCCGTCGAGGGGCGTATATGGGGCTGTGTGTTTACGGGACGGGGAACCTTTGCCTTCCGACCACCCACGACCATCGAGCGCGACCAGCTCAAGCGTTTCTACGACACCGATTCGCTGGCGACCAAATTCGAAACGATCGTCCTCCTCTTCGCGGACACCACCCTCGTCGAGCTGGCCGCCGAGGCAAAATTCACGATGGGGACGATCGCCGATGAGGCGCCGGACGCGGTCCAGAAGTGCCTGGACCTTCTCCTCGATTCCAAATCGAAGGACGTCAACTACAGCGTCGGCAAGACCTGCCTCGAGGGGGCGTCGAACGAGCTGTTCCTCGCGTTCGTCGGCCAGAAGGGGTCGAAGGGATTCATCTACGAGATCGACCCATTCCAGAGGGAACAGGTTCAACTCTGGAGACAGGTCAAGGCGACGTTCTTCCAGTACCGGGTACGAAATCGAGAGGTGATCTGCCAGTTCCCTCTCGAGGCTGATCGAGAGCGAGAGGCCGATCGAGTCGAGGCGAGCCCCGGCGGAAAGTCCCGACGGGAAAGGCGACCGCGGCCGGTGACTACAGGTCCACCTTCGACGACGCCCACTACCGGATTCGAACCCGGTTCGACGGCGGGCTCAAGCTCTCCGGCGAGGAAGAGGCCCGTTTCCGCTCGCTCGAGGCGGGCCAGAACTGGATCGCCTTCGCCCTGGATCCCAGTCTCGACGTTGATTCCGTCCGCTGGGAGAGCGGCGAGGCTGCCGAGTTTTTCAAAGGACAGGGGGCGCTCCTCCTCTGGGTCCGGAGCGATCACCCGCTGGCGCGCGACGAGGAGCGAACGTTGCGCGTGACCTATCACGGCGTGGTGGTGACGCGCGAGGACGACTGGGTCCATTTCGACCCGGGAACGTTCTGGTATCCGCGAATGGTGCCGGGGCGGCGCGCGACCTACGAGCTGGAATACGAGTACCCGTCGGAATACACCCTGGTTTCCGTGGGGGATCCGTCTCCAGGGCAGCGAAGGGGGAACATGTTTGCTTCGCGTTGGAGTGTCTCGACGCCCATTCTCCAGTCGTCCTTCATGATCGGGATTTACAAGGAGCACACGATCCGTGCGGAGAAGATCCCGCCCGTCACAATACTGACGTCCGAAGCGGCGCACCGTCGGCTGCAGGAATCCGCCGGAGAGTCGCCGAGCGAGCAAGGGCTGCCCCAGGGAAGGCCCATGGACAAGCAGGTCGGGACGGAGATCGCGAACAGCCTGACCTTTTATCAAGTCCTCTACGGCCCGAGCAAGCTCAAGAAGTTCTACGTCGCCGAGAATCCGCTGGAAAGCTCCCTCCTGGGAATCGCTTTCCCGGGTCTCATCCACCTCGATTGGAGCACGATCAACAACACGCTGGTCGAGGGCTCCGACGAGCTTGTGCTCTCACACGAGGTGGCCCACCAGTGGTGGGGCGCGCTGGGGGTGGCCCCCGCGACCTACCACGACCGGTGGTTGAGCGAAGCCTTCGCCGAGTTCTCGGCCCTCTGCTACCTGCAGGCCGCGACCAAGGACAACAAGAAATTCCTCGACGCGATGAAGCGGTCCCGGGAGCGGATCATCCAGAATCGGCAATTCCTGCTTGGGGACGGACAGGAGGCGGGGCCGATTTCGCTCGGCCCGCGCACGCGGACGAGCACGACCCCCGAGGACTACCGGCTCGTGGTGTACGAGAAGGGTGCCTGGGTTCTGCACATGCTGCGAAGCATGTTCCTCGACCTCGACACGATGAAGGACGGCGGGTTTGGCGACATGATGCGGGAGTTCTATTCAACGTACGCCGAGAGGGACGCCACCACCGCCGACTTCCAGCACGTTGTGGAAAAGTATGCTGGCCGCGACATGACCTGGTTCTTCCACGAGTGGATCTACGGCACGGGCGTGCCGCTGTATCGGTTCTCGTGGAGATCCACTCCGCTGCCCGGCGGCCAATTCAAGGTGACCTGCCGCGTCGACCAGGAAAATGTACCGGACGATTTTCAGATGTTCGTTCCGATTCGCATCGACCTCGGAGGCGATCGGTTCGCCAAGGTCCGCGTCTTCGTCAAGGGCCGCCACTCCGAGTTCGATCTCCCCGCGGTCCCGGCGGAGCCGAAGTCGATCGTCTTTAACGATCTCGAGTCGGTGCTCTGCGAGGTCAAGACGGTCGACTGGTAAAGTGGACGTGGTCGAGGGGAAAAAATAATCCCCGCCGGGCTCCGCCGGCGGGGACGTCGTCCGCGGTTCTTGCGGTGCCGCGGATCTATCGGTTCCTGAGAGTACCGACCGCCGCCAGCCTCCCCGCTAGGAGGCGACCCAGGTTAACTGGCGTGATCGAAGGCGGTTACCCACCCCTCTCATATATTTAGATCACCGCCGAGGCCGGAAGGTTCCGTCTTCTGGACAAGAAAGTGGCGCCCCAAATCAAGATGCTCACCGCGAGCCCCGCGTAGATTGGCTCCAGGTGGAGCGGATATTCCCCGCCCGGACCCACGCGCCGCCAGAGGAGCCACGCCAGAGAGACCCCTCCCGCGAGGGCCATTGCGGCCACGGCTCCACGCGGCGTCATCCGCAAGCGCCAGTGATAGGACGAGAGGAGCGGCACCAAGAGCGCGGACACGCCCACCGAGCCCACGTCGTGCCAGAGATCGACCGCGGAACGGAAGAAGAGCGCGATCGAGAGCGCGAGGAGCGCGGTGACGAAGAATCCGATCTGGACGTAGCGGTTGACGCGCGATTCGTCCTCCTCCCTGCGCCAGCGCCAGACGAGGTCCCGCCCAAAGTTCACACCTCCGATGAACGTGTATCCGTCCACGGTCGACATGACGGTGGCAAGCAACCCGAGATAGAAGAGGCCCTTGAGGATCGGCGGGAGGAACTGGGCCGCCAGCGCCGGATAGGCGTAGACCGGCTCGGCGAGGTGGGGCATGAGCGCCCGCGCGTAGAGCCCGGTGAATGTCGTGAGAAAGTCGAAAAGCATCCAGAACGCGATCGAGATCACGACGCCTCGCTGCGCCACCCGCTCGTCCACGGCCGCAAAGGCGCGCTGGTAGAAGGTCGGCTCGACCAGCGTCTGAAGCGCGATCAGGTACCAGACGAAGATGTACTGGGGATCGTTCCCGCCGTGCCAGACGAAGTGGGTTGGTGGAAGATGCGCGCGCAGGAAGCCGATCCCGCCGTAGCGGGAGACGAGGAGCGGGAGCGCGACGAGAAAGCCCCCGTACATGAGGAGAAACTGCACCAGGTCGGCTTGCACCACGGAGCGGAGACCTCCCCGCAGAGAGTAGCCGGTCGCCACGACGGTCCCCACCACCAGCGCCACCCAGAGCGGCCCACCGAACATCGCCTGGAGGAGCACCCCCAGCATCAGGACGTACGGAGCGGGGCTCGAGAGAAACTGGAGAATGACGGCGCCCAGGAGCCCCGCTGGGCGGCCGTACACGAGGGCAAGCTGGTCGGGAATTGTGTAGAGGCGGCTCTGCCGGGCGCGCCGCGCCACAAAGATTGCGAAGAGCGCCGCGCCGATGTAGTACGGGACCCCGAAGACGAGCCAATTGGAGATTCCGTAGCGGTAGCTGTACTCGCCGACGCCGAGAACGCCGCCGTACCAGGTGGTGACGAGGGTCGCCACGAAGGACGGGAGCGCCAGACGGCGCCCCATGACGAGGTACTCCGTCGTGTCTTTCCCGGCGATGCCAAAGAATCGGAGGCCGACGAAGACCAGAAACGCGAAGTAGAACGCTATGAGGGCGAGATCGATCGGGCCGAGCGAGTGGCTCACGGCCTGCGGGCGGCCCGAGGTCCGGCGCCAGCTCAAAATTCCGCCTTCAGGCTCAGGAAGAAGCTCCGCCCGGAGGCGGGATAGAAGTACGGGACCTCGGCGTAGACGTAGCCCGCGGTCTCGTACTTGAGGTCAGTCAAATTTTGCGCGTGGAGCTCGAGCGCAAGGCGCTGGGCGTCGAGCGGGCGCGACTTGGTGAGCTGCCCCAGATCCAACGAGAGGGTCCCGTTCACAAACGCGTGCTCCTCGATGAGCTTCTGCTGGTATCCGGGGACCGACCGCAGCGCTGGATTCTTGCGATTGTCCTCGGTGTTGTCGAGGTACTGCCGCCCCACCTCCGCCAGCCCCAGCGATGCCAGGACGCCGCCTCGTCGGTAGCCCAGCGTCAGGTTCGCGAAGCGGTCGGGAAATCCCGCGATCGTGTTCCCCGATAGATCGTTCACGGTTACCGAGTCGACGTACTCCTGGTACGCGTCGAATTCGTTCCGGCTCAGGGTGAGGTTTCCGGAAAGCTCCAGGCCGCTCCGGTGGCGTCCGGTGAATTCCAGCTCGATCCCGGCGTGGGTGGAGCGCGCCGCGTTCCCGGTGATCGGAACGCCGAACTGGTCGATCTGGCCGTTGGGCACGATCTCGTCCCGGAAATCGAGCCAGAAGCCGGTCAGCTTGGCGGTGACGGCATCCCTCTTGTAGCCGAAGCCCAGCTCGTAGTCATTCAGCGTCTCGGGATCGATGAGCGGATCCTCATAGATGTGATTCGCCGGATCGACGACGCGGAAGAGTGGAACGCTGGTCGGATCGTCCGCGCGGTAGATCTCGCCCAGGATCGGCTCGACCTGGGTGTGCGCGTAGCTGGCGAAGGTATTCCACCGGTCGGTCGCGTTCCAGTTCAGGCCGACGCGCGGGCTCAGGAACGAGTAGTGGAGGTTGAAGTCGTAGCCGTTGAAGGCGTCGTCGCCGATGGCGTAGCGCGTGCGCCGCCACTGGAGGCTTCCTGTGGCTTGGAGATCGGGCTTCAGGCTGGTACGACTCCTGGGCGAAGGCCGAGAGGACGTTCACCCGGCCCGTGTAGTCGTAGAAGACCGCGTTCGGCTGGACGCCCGGGGGAAGCGCCGCCGACCAGGTCAGCTCGCCCCAGTGTCGGCCCTCGTGCTCGCGCCATTCGCCGCCCACCGTCAGCTCGCCCTTCGAATGTTGAAGCCGTGCCCGGGGAACCCAGCCGTAGTGCTCGTTCTTCACCCAGAGGCGCTGGGTCATGTCCGACGCCACCACCGTGTAGGGTCCCACGCCGCTCGTGTCGGCATAGTAGGAGGCGGGGTACAGCGTGTTGGACCCAACGGTGAAATCGGGAATATGGCGGGACGCGAACGTCTGGGGGCCGTACGGAAAGTCGTCGTAGTAGCCCTTCCCCGGGAAATAGAAGACGGAAGAGGTCAGCGCCGCCTTCTCGGTGAGCTTCACGTCCTGGATCAGCTCGAAGTGGGGCTCGAAGAAATTGTCGGTCTCGCCTCCCCACGTGAGCGGATTGAAGCGGCGGTCCTGATCGGCGTCGCCTGTGATCCGGCCGTCCAGATAGGACCGGTCTACCGCGTAATAGGCCAGGTGGAGCCGCTCCGGCCCGCCGTAGAGATTCAGCCGGGTCGTGATCCAGGAGTCGCGCCGGGAGGCGGAGAAGTAGTAGGACCAGAGGCTGGACCACGATTGCTCTCGGTAGCCGTCGCTCGAAATGCGAGAAAGGCGTCCCGCGATGGAGTAGGCGTCGTCGAGGAGCCCCGATTGGTACTGGACCGCGTAGCGCTGCGTGTCGTAGGTGCCCCCGCCCACCTCCAGCGAGATCGATCGATCGCCGGGCGCCGTCAGCGTCTCGAAGTTGATCGAGCCGCCCACCGCGCTCGCTCCATAGAGTGCGTTCCCCACGCCCCGCTGTACTTGAAGTGTCTGGGCGCTGGAGACGAGGTCGGGATGATCCACCCAGTAGACCTCATGCGACTCTGGATCGTTGAGGGGGATTCCGTTCACCGTCACCGCGACCCGGCGCTGCGAAAATCCGCGGATCTTCACGTAGGAATAGCCCACCCCGTTCCCCGCGTCGGAGTAGGCGTAGACGCCGGGCGTTTCGGCGAGAAGCATGGGTGTGTCCTGGGCCCAGTAGTGCTCCTGGATCGCGGGCCGGTCCAGCTCCGAGAACGCGACGGCCGAGCCGCGGTCTGTGGCACGGGTCGTCGTGACCTCGATCTCGGGCATGGGGAACGCGCGCGGCTCGAGGCGAAATTGCGCGACTGCCCCCGGATCGGCCACGTCGACGAGCTGGTCGCTGCGGCGCGTAGCCAGCCGGAGACGCGATCAGCTCTTGCGCCCGCATCGAGACGACTCGAGATGTGAAACGTCGCCGTCCGAATCGGTGATCACTTCTCGATTGGCAGGGGTCTGGACGTGACATCCGCGCGTCCGGAATCGGGTCTCCCCGTGTCGGCGTCGACGACCCCGAGACTCAGTAAGCGTGCGCGCGTTCTCGGAGGCGGACGCTGGCGGCGGCTGCGGACCGTGCGCTCGTCCGCGAGATCCAACGAGCGCTCCGAACATGACGACGGCTGCGATGCGTTGGCGACTCACGACTGCCCTTCCTCCCGAAAACGATCGGGCCGCGTCCAGGAGGCGAACGCGGCCAGGCGGAAGGACTTCGTCTGTCCCCGTTTCCCTACGCTGGTATAACCCAGATCAGGTTTGTAGGGTGTGATCTCAGGCCGGTGTTTTTCCGGCCACCCCTAACGGTTATCCAAAGCATGTGCCCTGGCGGGCGCGGCTGTCAAGCGGCGCGCCGGGATGGCGCGGTTTGCCACCGCTTGGCGACGGGTGCTAGGCTCGAACCGTCCAGATGCCAAACGCCGTCATTCTCGCCAACGGAGCCCCACCGAGCCACGAGACCCTGAAGCAGGTTCTCGGTCGCTCCTCCCTTTTCGTTTGTGCCGATGGGGGGGCGGAGGTCGCGCGACGATACGGGGTAACCCCGCAAGCCATCGTGGGTGACATCGATTCGACCACGCCCGAAACGCTCGCACATTTTCGCGGTGTCCCGTTGGTCCGTGACGCGGATACCGAACGCACCGACGCGGAGAAAGCGCTGGAGTGGGTTCTCCGTCAGGGTGCCTTTGAGCTTGTCACCATCCTCGGCGCCACCACGGGGAGGCTCGACCACGTCCTCGGCCACCTCTCTCTCCTCCATCGCTACCGAGACCGGACGCGCGTCGTCCTGGAAGACGACGTCGTGAAAGCATGGCTGGCGCGGGGCACGGAGACGATCCACGAGCCGCCGGGGACGGTGGTTTCGTTTTTCGCCGTGGGATCGGTCGTGGAGGGGCTGACCACGGAGAACTTGCGCTATCCGCTGCGCGACCGCCGGCTGGAGCTGGGCGTCCAGGATTCGATCTCGAACGTGGTGGAACAATCGCCGGCCTCGGTGCGGATGGCGAGCGGAGAAATCCTGCTCATCGTGGTGAAGGAAAGCTAGCGCGATGGAACCGGTGATACGTTACGACAGACGTCTGGATCTCGATGGGGTAAAGCTCTCAGCCCTCTTCGTCGCAGCTTGGGGTTCGCCAAAGCCGGGCTACGGGCAAGTGCTGGCCCACAGCTTCACGTGGGTGACGGCCTCAATCGGCGATGAGCTTGTGGGATTTGTGAACGTGGCTTGGGACGGCGACGCGCACTTCTTCTTGCTCGATACCACGGTGCATCCGAGCTGGAGGCGAAGGGGCATCGGGCGTCGTTTGGTCGAGGAGGCCATCGAAGCCTGCCGGGGTCGCGGCGAGTGGCTCCACGTCGATGCATCCGGAGAGTTGATGGCCGGGTTCTACCGACCCTGCGGCTTCGAGCCGACCCCAGCCGGGTTGGTGAATCTCACGCGATAGCCAGCGCGTCACTTTGGGTCGGCGAGCCTCGCTTTGAGCCGCGACGCCTCACTTCAATCCCAGCGGCCCTCCGGTGGCGCGGCCGAGCGTGATCGTGACGACGGTGCCCCGACCCTCCCCGGGGCTGTCCAGCCGCACGCCTCCGCCCATCATCTCGAGCAGCTCCTTCACGATCACGAGGCCGAGACCCGTACCGCCGAATTTCCGCGTGGTCGAGGTGTCGGCCTGGGAAAACTTCCGGAAGAGCCGGTCCCGCCTGTCGACGGGCACCCCGATGCCGGTGTCCTTCACCTGGACTTCCACGAACGGCGAGCCGTCCGGCGAGTCGACGGTCACCGTGACGTGCCCCCGCGTCGTGAATTTGACCGAGTTCCCCACAACGTTCAACAGCACCTGGCGCAGACGCGACTCGTCGGCGCTCACCCTGAGGCCCGGAGGCGGGGTGGCGACCTGGAAGTCCAGGTGCTTCTCTTTCGCCTGCACCGAAAGCGTGCTTTTCACGTCCGCGAGAACAAATCCGAGATCGACGTCGCGCAGGTCGAGCTGGAGACGCCCGGCTTCGATCCGTGAGAGGTCGAGGACGTCGTTGATGAGGTCGAGGAGGTTTCGGCCGCTGCGGAGCGCGTGTCCCAAAAGCTCCTTCTGCTCCTCCTCGCTTTGGCAGAGCCCGTCCAGCACCAGATTGAGGAATCCGATGATGGAGTTGAGCGGCGTCCGCAGCTCGTGCGAGGTATTGGCCAAGAACTCGCTCTTCAGCCGGTCGGCGTTCATGAGCTCTTCGACGTAAAGCTCCAGCTGCACGTTCTTCGCCTGGAGCTCCTCCTGCTGTCTTTGGATCGACTCCAAGAGGCGGACGTTTTGGATCGCGGTGCCCACCTGATAGCCGATCGCGCGAAGGAGGTCGGAATTGCGCGCACTCAACTTCTCCCCCTCAACGCTCAAGATGGAAATCACTCCGACGACCTCGTCCTGGGCCAAGAGCGGCGCGTGGACGACGGTGGCGATGCTCCGGTCGAGCAGCTCCGACTCGGCGATCTGCTCCTTGGTTTCGATGGCGCGCAGAAGAGCCGGGTTGATCGAGTCGGGGATCATGCCCGGGGAGAGCCTGACCGAGCTGCTCAGGTAGGAGGCCTCGCCGGCGAGGCTGACAAACGAGCGAGCCGCCTCGTAGCGGTGGATCCAGCACGCATCCATCTCGAGCTGCTCCACGATCGCGCGCGCCACTGAGTCGAGCATCGTTCGGGGATCGGAGCTGCTCGCCGTGGCGACGGCGATGGAGGAGAACGCGGCCAGCTCGGCGGCGCGCCGGCTGGATTCGGCTTCGATCCAGCGCTGCTGTCCCAGCTCGACGACCGTCGCCACGTAGCGGACCGGACCCTTGCCGTCGGCCCCCACCGGCGTGATCGAGACCATCATCGGGCTCGTGTCGCCGACCGAGGTCCGAATCTCCAGCTCCCCCAGCCAGTACGAGGTCCGGGTCAGCTCCTCGAAGATGCGGTCCTCGAGGTCGAACGGGGCATCGGAGGAGAGGAAGCGGCGGATGGACGAATCGCGCAGGACCGAGGGTTGGATTCCGGTGAGCTGCGACATCGCTTCATTGGCGCGGAGAATCTTGCGGTCGCCGTCCAAGAGGAAGAGCCCGACCGGCGCCCGATCGAAATGCTCGAGGAGCGCCTCTCCCAGGCTCGCGATGGCGGCCGATGGCGAAAATCCGCGGAGGGGTGGAGCGGTCATCGAACTGCGTCCCCCGATTGCCCGTAGCGGCACGTATTCGAGGGAGTTATCGGCTTGGCGGTGGGCGTGCTGGACAGGTATTTCGGGCTTCCCCGACCGGCCCGAGGTCGGTATCCTGCCGCCAGATGACCAAGGTGACGGCGGGCGTACTGATCGGAATCGTCCTCGGGGCTCTCCACGGGGTGGTGAGCGCGTGGGGAGAGCCGAAGACCATGGTCATATTCACCACGATTTTGGGACGCGCGTCCCAGGGGATCGTGAACGGCGTCCTCGCGGCTTACGTGACTCCCGGAAACACGCCGCTCTGGCGCGGTGCCCTGTTCAGCGGGTTGATCGGCCTTCTACTCGGCGCCCTCGCGGGAATTCCCGGCCGCGACTGGACGATGACGCTCCCTCTGGGCGCGGCCGTCGGGATCGGGTGCGGCCTCGCGACCGCTGCCGTGAAGCCGAAGGCCTAGTGCCCCGGCGCTGATGACGAGCCGGCCGCCTTGGCCGGCTCCTGCCCCACCGCGACCCGCGTCCAGGCGTCGGGATTGAAATACTTCTTCGCCACCGCCGAAACCTGGTCGGGCCCCACCTTCTGGACGAGATCCGGGTAGCGATCGGCGAAGTCGTATCCCAAGCCCGCGGTCTCGAAGAAGCAGAGCCGGCCGGCCACTTGGTCGGAGCGCTGCGCGCCGAGATACCAGCGAGAGAGAACTTTGTCCACCGACCCCTTGACCTCGCTCGCCGGAAGCGTGGTCCGGAACGTCGTGGCGATGTCCTCGAGCACGCCCGTGGACGCCATCGAGAAATTCGCCGGCGTCACGCCCATCTCGTTCTGCGCCGAGGCCTGGCCCATCCGATCGTTCATGTAGAACCAGGAGCGATAGGCGACGCCCTTCTCGTAGACATACTTGAAGAATAGCTTATCCCCCACGATCGCGATCGCCACGCGGAGCGGCACGTAGTCGGGATCGCGCACGGAGCAGGCGAGCCAGCCGGTGTTGTAGGTGATCTGCTCCTGCTCTTTGGCGACCATGATCGGCCGCTTCTCGTGGGCCGGCTCGTCGCTCACGCCGCCCACCGCGACGGGCGCGCCGCGGCGGAGCGTCTCCAGCGAGCGCTTGGCCAGATCCAACGCTCGATCCGCGTTGAAGTCGCCGACGATCGCGACGGTGAGGTTGGAGCCGCAGATCATGGTCTCGTAGGCCTTGCGGAGATCCGCCGTCTGGATCTTGGCGAGCGAATTCTCATCTCCGATCAGCGGGCGGCGATAGGGCGAGTTCTTGTAGAGCGTTTGCGCGAACTGGAGGTTGGTGTAGTCGAAGGGACGATCGCCGATGCTCTTGGCGTCGCGGATCAGGTCCTCCCGGACCTTGGCCACCTCGGATGCCGGGAAGGTCGGCCGGAGCAGGACCTCGCGGTAGATGTCCCACGCTTTCTCGAAATTCGGAGCGGGAGACTGCCACGAGATCGACGCGTAGTCGGACGCGCCGTTGGTACCGAGCTTCATCCCCAGCGCCTCGGCCCGATCGGAGATATCGCGGGCCGACATCGATCCCGCGCCTCGACGCAGCAGCACGACGGCCATATTGGAGACGCCCGCGAGCCCCTCCGGCTCGATCCACTGTCCCCCGCGCGCCATGGTCGAGACCGCGACGACGGGCGTGGCGTGATCCTCCTTGAGCAGGAGGGTGACTCCGTTCGAGAGAACCTCGCGCCGAACCTTTCCCGTGCCGCCCGCGGCCGATGACGCGAGCGTCGGCCAGCCGGCGCGCCACGGCGCGAGCATCGCTTCGATCTCCTGCTGCGACGGGCCGGTCTTCCCCTCCGGGCGAACGACCGAGTAGGAAGCGAGGTCGGCGGCCAGGTAGCGGCCCGCCACGCGCTGGAGGTCGGCCGCGGTGACGCTCTCCAAGAGTCCGGGCCAGAGCGCCTCCACCGAGACGTCCGACATGATTCCAAAGAGACAGATCCGCTCGGCGCGGGCAAAGAGCGTCTGCGCGTCGAACGCGTACTTGTAGAGGAGTGACGCGCGCACCCGCTCCAGCTCGGCCGCCGGGACCGGCTCGGTCGCGAGGCGGCGCAGCTCATCCCGCATGATCCCGAACACCCTTGCTTCGTTCTCGGGAGGCATCTGGGCGCTGAGCAGGAAGATCCCGGGATCCTTTCGCACCTCGAAATCGGCGTCGACGGTGGTGACCAGGTTCTCCTTCTCCTTGAGCGCGCGGTAGAGGCGCGAGGAAGTGCCCTTGCCGAGGAGCGACGCCAGAACCGTGAGCGCGGGCGCGTCCGGATCCGAGTTGGGCGGCATGTGAAAGCCGATGTGGGTCCAGGTATTGGGCGTCTTCATCGCCTTGAGGCCCATCCGGAACTCGGTCTGCGGGGCTTCGGTGAGCCCCTGCTCGAAATCGTCCTGTCCGCGCTTGTAGGGAGCGAAAGACTTGCGCAGGGTCTCGCTCATCGCCTTGGTATCGAAGTCGCCCACCGCGGTCAGGATCATCTGGTTGGGGACGTAGCGTTCGTCGTAGAAGGTCTTGAAGGTTTGCAGCGAGGCGTGCTCGATCACGTCCTTGAGGCCAATCGTGTCGCGCTTGTACGGGTGGTCGTGGAACATCAACCGTTCGATCTGGTAGTAGACCTTGTAGTCGGGCCGGTCCTCTCCCTGGTTGTACTCCTCCATCACCACCTGGCGCTCCTTGGCCACCTTCGCCTCGGTCAGCTTCAGGTTCATCCAGGCATCGACCGAGCGCCAGAGCGCCTCGTCCAGATTCTGGGTGGGCGCGGTGAATCCGTAGCAGGTGTAGTCGTTCGTGGTGTATCCGCCCGTCTCCTCCCCAATCCGCTGCATCTCGCGTCGGAACTGAAGCTCCGTTTGCTTGGTGGATCCGCCGCGGAAGATGAGGTGCTCGTAGTAGTGGCTGAGCCCGGAAAGGCTCGGCGGCTCGGTCCGGCTCCCGCCATTCACGAAGATGCAGACCCCGACGAGCGGCTTCGAATGATCCTCGACGAGGACGATGCGAAGCCCGTTGGGAAGGGTCTCCTGATGGACGGCCGCGCGCGCGGCCTCGACCGCAGGGACGGTAGCCGTGGGGGCGCCCGCGGCGTGAATGGGGAGAAGGAGCGCGACGAGCGTCGCGGTTAGAGCAGAACAGAATGTGTGCCATTGGGGCGATACGCGCATGGATCCTCCGTCAGGTCTTCTTCAGCAGTGCGGCGACTTCCCCCGGCTCGGGAAAGCGCCCGACCAATTTCTTGGAAAAAACAATCTTCCCGTCCACGAAGACGTCGAAGATTCCTCCGCCTCCCGCGATCAGCTGCGAATCGGTCTTCAGTTGTTCCTTCAGCTCGGCCGCCAAACTGGCGGCTCTAGGTTTGTAGTTTCAGACCGTGCAGTAGTGGATCTCGACTTTCATGGGGGCACCTCCAGGTGGGGGGATCACCAATGAGGACAGCGCGATTCTCCGCCCGGCTCCGGACGGTGTCAAGTCGGAGGCGCCCCCGCGACGCGTAACTCCGGCTCCCGATTGGATGGGCTAGAGGCTGGGGAGGTTGACGACGCCGATGGAAAAGACCCAGCGAAAATCCCATGGGTGTTCGCCGGGGTCGGGGCTCCCCAGCCAGAGTGGAAAATCCACCCGGATCAACCCGAGCCGCACGCCCGCCCCGGCATCCGCCAGGGTCTGTCCCACGAGCGGGTGGAGCGGCCCGCCCGCGGCCTCGCCCCAACCGGAGGCCTCGACGCTGCCGGCGTCTGCGAAGAGAAAGATCGGGAAGCCTTCATTCGCGACCTCGAGATTGGCGGCCACGAGGCTCTGCCCCACGACGGCCCTGCCCGAATATCCACGCAGACCACCGCCGCCCGGGACGTGGAAATGGTCGGTCTCGCGGAGCGGACCCCGATCGTTCGCATAGAAGAGGGGAAGCGCGTCGAGCCGGCTCATCTCGGCGGCGTCGAACAGCTGCTCGCGCGGAACCCGCCGAAACGCGCTCCCGGCGGCGATCCGCCAGGAAAACCTGCAGCCCCCGGGGAGTGGCTCCAGGGCCTGGCGGACGGTCGCCTGGACCCAGTCGTAGTTCGCGTCGGGCGCGGAATCGCCCTTCTCGCGGAAGGCGGAGGCCCCGTGCCGGTAGGTGATCTGGAGCTTCTCGAGATGGCGCGGGCCAATCGTCTCCAGTCCCAGGCTGAGGCCGGCGTTCAGAGTGCGTCCGTCCGACCAGTAGGCGGGATCGACGGGCGTGCTTTCGTACCGATCCCGGTACTCCAGCGAGAGCGCCCAGGACCGATACGGGTGGAGCCGCGACGGCCGCATCGCGATGTTTTCGGCGGATAGCGCGGCGCGAAAGAGCCCTGCGTCCCGCACGGTGAGCGCACGAACGCGGCTACGGGCTCCCAGGACGCCCCAACGCCTCCACGCTCCGGCCCGGTACGCGACCGACGCGTCCCGGGTGCCATAGGAGAACCCTCCTTCGAAGCCACGGATTCCGAACGGAAAATCCTCCGACGGCAGGTAGCGGCCGTCGACCCAGGCGCCCAAGCGCATCCCCTCGGCATCCCCATGCCAGATGGTGGGGCCGTAGGCGACCCCGATCGCCTCGGTCGATGGAAAGCCCGCGAGGAAGTGAAAATTCATGGGCGGAAGGAGACCGGCGCGATTGTCGAGCCGATCCATTTCGATCAGCTCGTGCCGGGGATCCAAGACCGCGCTCCGGAGCGGTGACGAACTTTCAAAGATCGCCGCGGTCTCTCGCTCTTGGGCGAGGATCTGCCGCTCCTGGCGCGACCCATCGGCGAATCGCGCCTCCACGGTGACCGGAAGCACCATCGCATCCTTGCGGCGCACGGTGACCGAGGTGCGATAGCCGTCCCCTTGGCGCTCCCTCCGGATCTTCCCCAGCGCGATGCTGGGGCGGTCTACGGTCGCGACCCAGGAGTGAAAGAAGGAATCCAGATCTCGTCCCGTAACCTCCTCGGCGGTGCGAAGGACATCGCGCGGGCGAGGATGCAGGAACAGATTCCGGCGGTAGTACTCCTGGAGGAAGGCCGTGAAGAGCGAATCGCCGACCACGCCGCGCAGCGTCCGGAGCATGCAGTACGCTTTGCTGTACGCGGACACGTTGTAGGAGTTAACGCCTGGCTGCTCATTGGCCGCGGTCGACACCGGTTGCTCATCCCGCGCCCACGCCGCGGCGAGATAATATTGCTCGTCGGCGCCCATGGCGGTGGGCTTCCCGAGCCATGGGAAGCGAGCCGAGTATCGGAACAAGCCCTGGGGATACTTGGCGTCCATGTATTCATTCTCGAGATATTCGGTGAATCCCTCATCCAGCCACGCGTCGGCGCGCTCGTCATTGGCGATCATGCCGTAAAACCAATTGTGCCCAACCTCGTGGGCGATGGTTCCGTCCAGCTGATGGCCCCACGGGGAGTACATCCCCGGTTCGTTCATCACCAGCATTGGGTATTCCATGGCGCTCCCGCCGCACCATGCCTCCGCGGAGGTGAACTGCGGCCAGACGTAGGGCCCGACGAGCGCTGCATGGTGCCGCAGCGCGTCGAAGGTGAACGCCTTGAGATCGTGCCAGCGCTCTTCGTCCTCGCGGTAGACGAGCGCTCGCACGGCGACTCCGGACCAGGTCGTGTCGCTGCGAACGTAGTCGGGAGAGGCGACCCAGGCGAAGTCGTGGACGCGATCGGCGTGGAAATGGAGCTTCTTCTCGGAGAGGGCGGCCGCGCCGTCGCCCTCGCCCGGCACCGGGGCCAGGGCGCGCAGCGTGTCCTCAACCAGAGTGTCGCGGGTCGCGACGAGGAGACGAAGCGGGCCGGGCCGTCCGTCGCGGTCGGCTTCCTGCCGGACGTTTCCGTCCCCATCATCCCAGAGGAAGGAATAGTGGACCGGCACGCCGCGCGGGACGCGGAAGGAGACGGGCCCGTCCCACGGCACGGTCAGCGCCATCGGCGCTGAGCCTGCCGATTTCCGCAGGTCGGTCTCCGCGATCAGGGAAATTCTGGGCCAGCGCTTGGCGAGAGAGTCGGCAGGCGTCACGGTCAGCGAAACCGTGACGCTGTCCCGCGGGGCGCCCACCGAGGAGAGGGGGATCACGTTGTCGCCGCCCTCGAAGCCCTCGAGTACCCCGGTGGCGCCGACCCAGAATCGATCCGGGAGGGTGATCGCGACGTCGAAGGTGCCGAAGTCGCCATAGAACTCGGCTGCGTAGTGGAACGGGTCGGGATGCCAGCCCGCCTCGTCGTAGACCGCCACCTTGGGAAACCACTGCGAAATGGAGTAGTTGCCCCCCCGCCAGCCGAGGCGGTCGTACTGCTTGGGGATCTGCACGATGAAGTGGAGGCGCAGCGCGACCGAGTCTCCCGGGGCGAGCGCCCGGGGGAGATCGACGCGGGCCACCGTCTCGTCGACCGAGATCGCGGCGGCGGCGCCGTCGGCGGAGACCGAGTCGATGGTCATCCAGCCCCGATCCTCCGGTTTGGTGAACCGGAGGGTGTAGTCCTCCGCCTGCCGAGCCTCGTCGCGCGCGAAGATCGTGTGGGGACCCGAGAACGCGTTGGGGTAGGCGTGGAGATAGATCGCGGGGAGCGCGCTGTCGGCGCCGCTTCGGTAGCGGATGTCCGCCCAACCTTCCAGCCGATGGCTCTCGGTGTCGAGGCGGACGTCGATCCCATAACGAAGCCCGGGGGCCGTGATCGCCCGGGCGGGAGTCGCGAAGGCGACGAAAACGAGCGCGGGAGAAAGGAGCGCGATGAGGCGGCGCCGAATGTTCAGACCGTCACATCCTCAAGCGACCGGACGGCGGCGGGGACTCCCTCTCCGAAGAGCGTGTAGGCAGTGACCTCGGCGACGCGCATCCTGATCGTGTCGCCCACCTTCTCTCCTCGGTGCGGGAAGACGGCGGTCTTGAACTGGAGCGTCTTCCCAAACCACTGCAGGGTCTTCTTGGCAGGGCCCTCGACCAGCACTTCCACCTCGGTGCCGACCGCGGCCTCGTTGATCTCGATCGAGGTTCGCTTCTGCTCCTCGATCAAGAGCGAGATGCGGCGGGTCTTCTCCTCCTCGGAGACCGTCTCCGGCCACTCGGCCGAGCGGGCACCGGGGCGCGGCGAGTACTTGAAGATGAACGCGCCGTCGTAGCGGACCCGCCGCATCGCCGACCGCGTCAATTCGAAATCGGCCTCCGTCTCGCCCGGAAAGCCGACGATGATGTCGGTGGTGAGCGCGAGGCCGGGAATGGCCGCCCGCAGCTTGGCGACCAGCTCCTCGTAATACCCGAGCGTATAGGTGCGCCGCATCCGGTCGAGCACGGCGTCGGAGCCCGACTGGAGAGGGAGGTGCACTTGCGGGCAGACCTTGCCGCAGGAGGCGATCGCCTCGACCGCCCGGTCGGTCATGTCCGCGGGATGGGGCGACGTGAAGCGGATCCGCTCGATTCCCGGGATCCCGTCGGCGGCGCGGAGCAGGTCCGCGAAATCGACGTCCCCGTCGCGATAGGCGTTCACCGTCTGTCCCAGGAAGACCACTTCTTTGAATCCCTCCGCCGCGGCGTGCTCCACCTGCCGGACCACTTCGCCGATCGGAAGGCTTCGTTCCCTCCCGCGAACGTAGGGGACGATGCAGAAGGCGCAGAACTTGTCGCAGCCCCGCATGATGCTGACCCAGGCGCGAACGCCGTCGGCGCGGGCGGGAGCCAGGTCGCCGTAGGTCTCGTCGCGGCTCAATCGGGTCGCGAGGATCGGCTCTTCCCTGGCCTGATCGATCAGCGTCGGCAGATCGCGGTACGCGTCCGGGCCGAGCACCAGGTCGAGCTGAGGGACACGCTCCATGAGGCGCCCCTTCAAGTGCTGCGCCATGCACCCCGCGACGCCCAGGACCACGCCGGGGCGGCGGACCTTGTGGTGCCCCAGCTCACCCAGCCTGCCGTAGATGCGCTGCTCCGCGTGCTCGCGGATGGCGCAGGTGTTGACCAGGATCACGTCGGCGTCGGCCGGTGCCTCGACCCGCTCGTAGCCAGCTTCGTGGAGCCGGCCGAGCATCAGCTCGGAATCGGCCACGTTCATCTGGCAGCCGTAGGTCTCGATGTAGATTCGGCGCGACATGGGGACCGATTATAGCAGGGGCAGCCGCCCCTGGACCCTTGGGCCGGGGCGTGGCAGAATCCCGCATCCGAATCGGCCCGCGTTGGACCCCGAGGAGCCCATGATCAAGAGCGACATCTGGATCCGCAAGATGTGCCACGAGCACAAGATGATCGACCCCTTCGAGGAGAAGCAGGTCCGCGAGAACGCGATCTCGTACGGGGTCTCGTCGTACGGTTACGACCTGAGAATCGCGGACGAGTTCAAGATCTTCACCAACATCAACACGACCATCGTCGATCCCAAGAACTTCGACCCCAAATCGCTGGTCGATTTCAAAGGGGACGTCTGCATCGTGCCGCCCAATTCGTTCGCGCTGGGGCGGAGCGTCGAGTATTTCCGGATTCCTCGACGGACGATGACGATTTGTGTAGGGAAATCGACGTATGCGCGCTGCGGGATCATCACCAACGTGACGCCGCTCGAGCCCGAATGGGAGGGCTACGTGACGCTGGAAATTTCCAACACGACGCCGCTCCCCGCGCGGATCTACGCCAACGAGGGGATCGCGCAGGTGCTCTTCTTCGAGAGCGACGAGGACTGCTCGATCTCGTACCGCGACAAGAAGGGGAAATACCAGGCGCAGAAGGGCGTCACGCTGCCGCGGGTGTAGGCAGGGGGATCGCATGGGCAGCGCGATATCCGGTCGCGGACACCCTCCGCGCGGAGTAGACTGTCTTGCGTGATGCGCTCCATCGTGAAAGGCCTGATGGCCCTCCTGCTGGTCTGGGGGTCGGGGGCGGACGGCCTGCTAGTCGCTCCTGCCGGGCACCGCCAGACGTCGATGGTCTGCTGTGCCCGGGGCCACCAACGGATGGCCGCTGACTGTTGCTCGCACAGGGCCGTATCCGATTGCACGGCAAGCCGGACGGATGACGGCGGATACCGGCTCACCTGTGCCTGCTCCTCTGGGACGGCCGCAGGGCCATCAGCCGCCGGCCTCGAATGCTTCGTCGCAACGGCCGCTTACAGTATCCCGCATCTTTCCGGTGGCGGACGCTGCATCTCCCTATGGCTCCCCATTGGGTTTCAGAGACCTTCCCAGCCCGATACGCCGCCGCCGCGAGCCTGATCGTCTCCCCTTCGTAGTTTCCGCGCCTCCCTCGGCCTTGCATGGCTTGTGAGGAGAGGCCCCTGTCCGACAGCGACAAACTGGGAGATCGATCGTGCAGACGCTTCGTCTTGTCCTGACAATCCTTGTATTGACTCTTTGGAGTCACGCCGCACTGGCCTGCAGCCAGTGCGAGTGCGGGAGCCCCACACCGCCCGGCTACCTGCTCGAGACCGCCTATGGGCGATTCAGCTTTGGTGTCGAGGACCGCTACCTCTCCAAGGAAAATGCTCTCGCCGAAGAGCCCGGCTCGGAGGAGCAGAAGGAGCATCGCGTTTCGGGCCTTTTCTTCTACCGGCCATCCGCGCGGCTGGCGATGCAAGCTCGAGTCCCTTACGTCTTCAAGACGAACGTGGAGTCGGTCGTCGGTGAGAGCGAGGTGACAACGAGCTCCGACGGAATTGGCGACGTATCTCTTCGAACTCGATTGGAGGTGGCGCGGTTTGGCCAGACGTCCTCCCCACCACGGGCCCTCGCCCTGATCGCGGACGTCACCGCACCGACCGGATCGATCAGTCAGAAGGATGATTCGGGGGAGCGGCTGGAGGCGCACCTGCAACCGGGGACCGGTGCCTGGGCGGGAATGGCCGGCTTGTCGTTCGATGCCGCGCGCCTCGGCTCGGCCTTGAGCGCGAGCGCCCTGTATCGAGTCAATGGCACGAATGATTACGGATACCACTATGGGAACACGCTGATGCTGAATGCGGGCTACGCGCGGACGCTCTCTCCGACTTGGGAGGCAGCCCTGGAGCTCAACGCCCGCTCGGCAACCCGCGACGAGACGGAGGATGGAAGCGATGATCCGAACTCGGGAGGTTCGCTCCTCTACGTGGCGCCCAGCGTGCGTTACTCGCTGGGCATGAGCACGAGCGTGCAATTCCTGGTTCAGGTCCCGATAGTCCAGGACCTTTACGGCGACCAGACGGAGCACACGACGGCACGCCTCGGCGTGGTCTATTCGGGGATCTGACCGGCGGGTGCCGGACATGCTACCCTGACGAGATGGCGGCGGTGAAGACGATCACGGTGGTCGGCGCGGGCGTGATGGGCCGGGGCATCGCCCTCGCGTCCGCGCGCGCCGGATACGACACCCGTGTCGTCGAGCCGAGCCCCAAGGCTACGCAATCGGCCCGCGCCGAGGTCGAGAAGATCTTGACCCGGGCGCAGGAAAGGGGAGAGATCGACGCCGCCGCGGCGAAGGCTGCCCAGTCCCGCCTGACTTGGGCCGACGGGCTCGAGGGGGCCAAGGGCTCCGATCTGCTCATCGAAGCGGTGCCGGAGTCGGTCGCGCTCAAGGCCGAGATTTTTGCCAAGGTCGCGCCGCATCTGAATGGCAACGCCATCCTCGCCACGAATACCTCGTCCCTGGGCATCACCGAGCTGGCCGCGACCAGCGACCGGCCCGCGCGCTTCATCGGCATGCACTTCTTCAATCCCGTCCACCGCATGCGGCTGGTCGAGCTGATCCGCGGATTGGAAACGACCGACGAAACGGTCCAGGTCGCGGAGGAGGTCTCCAAGGCGATGGGCAAGGAGACGGTCTTGGTCCGCGAGTCTCCGGGATTCGTGACGTCGCGCATCAACGCGCTGATCGGGAACGAAGCCTTCTCGATGCTCGAGGCGGGGGTGGCGTCGGCGCGGGACATCGACAAGGCGTTGAAGCTGGGCCTGAACCACCCGATGGGCCCCTTTGAAATGGTCGACCTCGTCGGGCTGGACACGCGGCTCAGCATCTTGGAATACTTGCACCGCACGTTGGGCGACAAGTACCGCCCTGCCCCGCTCCTGGTGCAGTACGTCAAGGCGGGCCGCCTGGGCCGCAAAGTGGGCCGGGGCGTCTACGACTACGCGGAATAGGCCGGAGGATCCCGTGAATCCCAGCGACACCCTCTCCCCAACGCTGCTCGCTTCGGGCGGCCGTCTCCTGATCGGCGCCGAATGGCGGGAGGCGGTCTCGGGCAAGCGATTCCGGACCATCAACCCGGCCACCGGCGAGGCGATCGCCGAGATCGCGGAAGGTGACGCCGCCGACATCGACCTCGCGGTCCAAGCGGCCCGACAGGCGCTCGCCGGGCCGTGGGGCAAGATGTCCGGCCGCCGAGCGGGGAAAGATCCTCTGGCGGATCGGCGACCTGCTTCTCAAGCAATGCGACGAGATCGCCCGCCTCGAGACGCTCGACGCCGGCAAGCCGATCGTCGAAACCACGAAGATCGACGTGCCGCTCGCCGCCGACGTATTCCACTACAACGCGGGCGCCGCGACCAAGCTCGAGGGCAGCACGATCCCCGTCAGCGGCCCCTTCTTCAACTACACCCTCCGCGAGCCGCTCGGCGTGGTGGGGCTGATCGTGCCCTGGAATTTCCCGCTCCTCATGGCCTCGCGCAAGGTGGCGCCGGCCCTCGCCGCGGGCAACTGCGCGATCTTGAAACCCGCGGAGGAGACGCCGCTCACAGCGCTCCGCCTGGGTGAGATCGCGCTCGAGGCGGGCCTCCCGCCCGGCGTGCTGAACGTGGTCCCGGGATTTGGCCCCACCGCGGGCGCCGCGCTCGTGGCGCATCCCGGCGTCTCGGGAATCGCGTTCACCGGCGAGACCACGACCGGGCAGCTCATCATGCACGAACGGCGCGAAGACCCTGAAGAAGGTGTCGCTCGAGCTGGGCGGCAAGTCGGCGAACATCGTCCTCGACGACGCCGATCTCGAGATGGCGGGGCGCGCGGCGATGCACGCGATCTTCTACAACAAGGGCGAGGTTTGCACCGCCGGGTCCAGGCTCTTCGTGGCGAAGGGCATTCGCGAGCCGCTCCTCGAGAAAGTGGTCGAGCGCTCGCAGAAGCTGGCGCAGGGCGATCCTCTCGACCCCAAGACGCGGCTCGGCCCCCAGGTCTCGCAGGCGCAGATCGAGAAGATCGGGCGCTACGTGGAGATCGGCAAGAAGGAAGGGGCGCGGCTCATCCTGGGCGGCGAGGCGGCGCGAATCGGCGACGGACGCGGATATTTCTGGAAGCCGACGATCTTCGACGGCGTCCGCAACTCGATGACCATCGCGCGCGAGGAGATTTTCGGACCCGTCCTCTCCGTCATCGAGTTCGACGACTTCGACCAGGCGATCGCCCAGGCCAACGATTCCGCCTATGGTCTCGCCGCCGCGATCTGGACCCGCGACGTCAAGAAGGCGCACCGCGCCGCCCGGGCGCTCCAGGCCGGCACCGTCTGGATCAACACCTACAACCTCTACGACGCGGCGTCGCCGTACGGCGGCACCAAGGCCTCCGGGTTCGGGCGCGAATCGGGAATGGCCGGGCTCGACTTCTACACCCAGACGAAGAGCGTCTGGGTCGACCTGAGCTAGCCCGGTGCCGGACGTCCTCTACGAGCGCCGCGGCCCCACCGCGCTGATCACCCTCAACCGTCCGGATTCGCTGAACGCGTTCCGGATCCCGACGACGCTCATGCTGCTGGAAGCGTTGGGGGGCGCGGCGCGCGACGCGGCGGTTCGCGTGATCGTCCTGACCGGCGCCGGCCGCGCATTCTGCGCCGGCGGCGACATCGCCTTCATGCAGGAGGTGGTCGCGAACGGCGGGCGCTTCGAGGACTTTCGCCCGCTCGTGGAAGCCGGCCGCGAGATCGCCTCGACCCTTCAATCCATCGAGAAACCGGTCATCGCCGCGGTGAATGGCCACGCCGCCGGGGGCGGCATGAGCCTCGCCCTGGCGTGCGACATCCGGTGGGCCTCGGAGACGGCGAAGTTCGCCCAGAGCTTTATCAAGATCGGGCTTCACCCGGACTGGGGCGCGCTCCACACGCTCCCGCGCCTCATCGGGACGTCACGCGCGCTCGAGTTGATGTGGACCGGCGATTCGATCGACGCGGCCGAGGCGCTCCGGCTGGGGATCGTGAGCCGCGTCCTCCTACCCGATTCGCTGGTGGCCAAGACGCTTTCCTTCGCCGACCGCCTCGCCCAAGCGCCGGCCGTCGCGGTGGGCGAAATCAAGCGCTCGGTGCGCCGCTCCCTCGGCTATACTCTCGAGGAAGCCCTCGCGCGAGAAATCGACGCCCAGGAACGCTGTTGGAGTACCCGGGATGCACGCGAGGGATTTGCCGCCTTTCTCGCCAAGCGCGATCCCCACTTCCAGGGGCGCTGATCCTTCGAACGTCGTGACCCGATACGCAAGGAGGTTCCACCCGTGACGCCCGAGACCCTCTCTCCGCCCGCCGGCGGCCTGTGCAGCTACCGAACCGACAACGGAATCGCGATCCTCGAGCTCAACGACCCGCCCGCGAACACCTACACCTATGAAATGATGCGCGCGCTCGACGAAGCGATCTTGAAGGCCCGCTTCGACGAGAACGTGCACGTCATCGTGCTGCGGGGCGCGGGCGACAAGTTCTTCTGCGCGGGCGCGAATATCAAGATGCTCCAGACCGTGAATCCGGTCTTCAAGTACTTCTTCTGCCTCCACGCCAACGAGACGCTCAATCGCCTCGAGCAGACGCCCAAGCTGGTGATCGCGGCGCTGAACGGGCACTGCGTCGGCGGCGGACTGGAGATCGCGATGGCCGCCGACATTCGCCTCGCGAAGAAGAACGCGGGGAAAATCGGCCTCCCCGAGGTTACGCTCGGCGTGCTCCCGGGCACGGGCGGCACCCAGCGCCTCTCGCGGCTGGTCGGCAAGGCCCGCTCCATCGAGCTGATGACGACGGGCGCCACCTTTCCCTTCGAGGACGCCCTCGCGATGGGGCTCGTGAATCACGTATTCGACGCGGATACCTTCGACGCCAAGGTGATGGAGTACGCGCGGCAGTTCCTCCCGCCCAACAAGGCCTCGAAGGCCGTGGGGCGGATCAAGCGCGCGGTCCAGTCGGGCCTCGAGGTCCCCTTCAGCGAGGCGCTCGCCATCGAGCGCGAGCTGCAGCAGCAGCTCTTTACGAGCGAGGACGCCAAGGAGGGGTTGACCGCGTACGTGGAAAAGCGCCCCGCCAAGTTTTCCGGCAAGTAGATCGGGCCGGCGTGACGCCGACCCTCCTGCCGCGCGAACGGATGGTGCTCCGCGCGGCGCGCGAGATCCAAGAGGGGGAGACCGTGTTCGTGGGAACGCGGCTCCCTCTTCTTGCTTACCTGGTCGCCAAGGCCACCCACGCCCCCGGCGCGACCGCGCTCTACGAAAACGGCCTGATCCGCGAAGAGGCAGCGAGAGAGCTTCTCTTCACGATGGGCGATCCCCCGAACATTCTCGGCGCGACGTGCGCCTCCTCGACGCTGGACGTCATGGGCATGATGCAGGCGGGCCGGGTCGACCTGGGCCTCCTCGGCGCGGCGGAGGTGGACCGATTCGGCAATTTGAATTCCACGGAGGTCGTCGATGACGCGGGCCGGCCGATCCGATTGCCGGGGAGCGGAGGGGCCGCCGACATCATGGCGCTGGCGCGCCGCACGGTGGTTCTGGTGCCCCAAGAAAAGCGGCGCCTCGTGGAGCGCGTGCGCTTTCGCACGTCGCCGGGGCGCGGCGACGGACCGGAATTTCGCGCTCGCGTGGGACTTCCTCCGGGAGGGCCGAGCGCGATCGTGACCACGCACGCGGTGTTCCGCTTCGACCACGCGCTGGCTGAGGCCTATCTGGCCGAGCTATTCCCGGGGGTCAGCGTGGATCACGTGCTCGTCCGCATGGGCTGGCAGCCGCGGATCGCCCAGCCGGTCGGACTCATTCCGCCCTTCAGCGACACGGAGTTAGGGACGCTGCGTGGTCTGGACCCAGAGGGGTTCTGGACTGGGGCCGAGGAATCGGCTACAATCCCCGCTCGTCGAATCAATTGAGAAAGGGGGTTTCATGAAGCGGACAGTCGTACTGGTTTTGCTCGCCTTGGCGGTCTGCACGGGGTCTGCCTTGGCGTCGGGCACGACCGTGGGAGTGATGCCTTACGGCGGCTACGCCTACGCGGTGCTACAGGATGACACAGGCAGCGGGGCCATCTTCGGCGTGCGGGCCCCGGTTAGCCTCATGCCTCTCCTGACCCTGGAGCCGTTCTATGCCAACTCCAGCCTAGGCGATGCGGAGGAGACGCTCGGCGGGCTCTCCTACACCCGCTCCGGCTTCGACATGACCGCCTTCGGGGTGTCGGCGGTGGTCGGCGCGAACGGTACTTTTTACCCCTTCGTGGGGCTCGGATCGTACAAGCTCTCACGCACCGGTAGCGATGACATCACCAACACCGGCTGGAATTTCGGCTTCGGAATCAGGATTCCCGCGGGGGAGAAGATTTCGTTCCACATCCGCGGCGAGATGGACATGATCGTCGATGGTGACGTGTCCCGGAAGTTCGGGACCGCCACCGCTGGACTCGAATACAACCTGATGTCGGGCAAGTAAAGGAGGCGCGCCATGAAAAATTTGCGTTGGATCGTACCGGCGCTGCTCCTGGGTCTCGCTACGCCGGGTTGTGTGCTGGTTTCGGGTCAGTTCTTGATCGACTTTGACCTCGATAATTTTCACTGCTTCGACGCGATGGCCAGGTCACCATCCAAGACGTCGATCTCAACACGGAAAGCGTGTACGAGGACCACAAGGATGACTTGAAAGGCTTGTCGGACGTGGCCGTGCTCGGAAAGATCACCAACAACGGAACGGCGGCGATCGGTGTCGAAGTTTACATGACGGCCGACAACACGGCCTTCACGACGGCTACTCAGGTCAAAGGGGGCGCGACCACTGCTCTGGGGAGCGTTCAACATCAACCCCGGCGAGACCAAGCAGGTTGGATGGGACGAGTCGGCGGCGCTCTTCTCGTCGACGGGCAAGGCTCTCCTTCTCAACGAGATCAAGGGTGACGGCAAGTTCACGGTCTACGCGATCGCGAATGTCACGACCTTCGACTTCGACGTCAAGAACGGGGTGCTCGCCCTGGTCATCGACGCCGGGAAGTAGACAAGACTCTCGCGGGCCGGCGCTTCGCCGGCCGCGGTGCTGAATGCGGGGCGCGGGCCACAAGCTCGCGCCCCTAGTTTTTGCGGGACGGCGGCCCCTAAATCGTGTATAGTCATGGGTGGCAATGATCCCACGCAGGGGGCAGGTGGGCTCTCGTGGCCGACCCCGCAGACTAGCCGCAACACAATGCAGGGACGCAGGCTCGCTCAGTAGTTCGGGGTCGCACCCCACCCGCGCTCCGCGCTCTCATGGAAGCACCCGCTGGCGACGCCCTGGACGCTACGAAAGCGCGCCGCTCATGAGGAATGCGACCTATGGCAAAAGATGATAATGGTCTTCAGCCGGATCGCCTGGCCAGGGCACTCGTCCCCGATGGGGAAGCTTCGCCGAACGTCGTCTCAGTTGTGGGATTCCTTGCCAAGGGTCCCGCAAAGAACACGTGGCGGCTCTACCTTAGTCTCGATTTCAATGCCTTCCTCGAGTTCGGGAGCAACGCCATCGTGCACGCGATCCGCCTCGATGGCCCGCTCGGCGGGACGGCGATGTGGATCCGCCGCGACGCGGAGGTCCAACTGATCGCGTCCAAGTCAGGGGCCGAGCGCGGGGCCCGGTCGGCGTTCATGGACCCTGCCGGTTATCCGCATCCCGTTACGAAGGTGGAGCCCGCTTGCTTCAACCCTGTGCCTCCGGGACCCTTGGGTCCCGGCTTCCAGTGGCCGATCACCAAGTTCGCCTCCCTCTGCCTCGACTGGCCGACGACGAAGACAGTCTGGAGCTGCACCGGCTAGACGACGGCCGAGGCTTGGCCGATGAGCCCCGCGGAGGAAATCGCACGGTATCTGATCCGGCGCGGGATGCTCCGCGGCCGGGATGTGAGCTCGCCCTCCTTCGGGGTTGTGGAGCGCTCGGGCCGAAATCGCTGCTTCGAATTCGTTCTCTCTGGACGCGGCGGTTGGTTCGTCAAGCAGGGGTGCGGAGTGGCCGGGCGGGCCGCGGTGGCGCGCGAGGCATGGGCGCTTCGGAAGCTCCGCGATGCCCCCCATCCACAAGCGCTCCATCGCTCCCTCCCGCGGGTCGCGCGATACGGCGCGCGCAGCGGCATCCTTGTCCTCGATCGCCTGCGATCGGCGCGCAGCCTCGAAGAACATGCGCGCACGACGGGCACGCTGCCGCCCCGAGCGCTACGAGGCGCCGGGGCCGCACTCGGTTCTCTCCACGGCATGCCGCCGCCACGGAGCCGCTCGCTTCGCGGAGCTGACCGCCGATCCAAGATCCCTTGGCCGCTCTCCATCCCGCACCCAACCATCGGGGCCCTACGCGAGATGAGCCCGGCCTCGCTCCAGATCGTCCGCTCCACGCAACGTGTACAAGGATTCGCCGACGCCCTCGACGAGCTACGAGACCGCTGGCGCTCCGATTCGTTCGTCCACGGCGACCTCCGTTGGGAAAACTGCCTCATCCCACGGAGCGGGGCGCCAACGGCGGTGATTGATTGGGAGCTGGCGGGCGCCGGAGATCCCGCATGGGACGTCGGGGCATTTCTCGGCGAAGGGCTCCGGCACTGGGCCTTTGGGACGCCTGGGCTCGTGGGCACCGCGCCGCTCTTCTGGAACAGCTACATCGCCGCCCGCGGCATCGTCGGGTCAGAGTCCGACGCGTTGCGTGCTCGGTCGGTCCGCCTCTCCGGCGCATGGCTCCTGGGCCGCTTGGTTGAGCTCGCGCAGGAACGTGATCGCCTCGATCCGCTCCTCCTTCGCGCGATTCAGTTGGCCGCCGATGTCGTCGCGGCCCCCGACGATGCGGCGAGAGAGCTGTATCAACTTCCATGATCCGGATCCCTGCGGCGTCGAATCCATACGTCCTAAGCGCGACCGCGGCGCTCGAGGCCGTCGAGGTCATCTCCCCGAACCGATTTGTCTGGCTGGGGCAGCCCTTTGACGTCGTTCAGGGCGACCGGCTGGAGGATCACCCGCCGAGCATTCGCCGGCTCATGCTGGTACGAGCGCTCGTGTCCCATCTCTACCGATGGTACTTCTGCCCCGGCGTCCCGGTGGTCCCGATCCCGTGGCAGGGATCCCTAGGACCGCCAATCATGACCGAGCGATTCCGCGCCGCGCTGTCCCGCGCGAATCGGGGACGCGGCCTGGTGGAGGCTGGCTGGAACCTGGCCGCGCGAAATGGCGCCGAAGCTCGAATCGAAAGAGACGGTCTGACCCTTCGAGCACCCCTCGAATCGATTCTCAGCCCGCCGCGCGAGAAAGCCACCGTGGGAAGCAGCGTGCGCGTTCGGCTTCCAAACGAATCACTTGCGTCATCGCCCGGCCACTACGTCGCGCTCGGCAACGCTCCGATCTCCCATGTCGGCGGCCGGCGACTTCGGTTCTACTGGAATCTGGATGCCGACGGGGCGGTGGCGTTGATCTCCCAATTCTCTCGGGCGCTCAATCGTGAAGGCGTCCCGTACTGGATCAAGGCTCTCGATAACCCGGCCCTCTACGACCGCCGCGATTCGGTTCTGCTCTGCATTCAGGCCGAGCACGGCCGGCGTGTCATCCGGATCGCCGAGCGAGCCATTCCGGCGCTGCGGCTTTTCCTCTCACCGGGTGTCCCCGCGTGGACCAAGCCAATCGCCCCGGGCCTGGGGTTCGCGGAAGATCCGCCGGGGGGCCAGAGCTTCGGTCTGCACCGCTGCCATCTCCTCGCGGAGACGATCGCGGTAGCGAGCGAGAGAGGGCTCCGCGGCACCCGCGCGAAGGTCCGGCTTCTCTCGCGGCGCTTCTCCGACGAGGGGATCGACCTGAATGCTCCCTACTCCACGAGGGGGGCGCCGGACCCGCCGATGCTTCATGCGCGTATCTCCATCCCCCGACGACGCTCCGTCGGAAGCAGCCCGGACGGCTCGTTTGCGGGGTCGATCGCGTGGAGCATCTGCCGCCGTGCCATCTGGTCGGGCGGGCATTGCACCTGGATCGAAACGGTGCCGTCGTGGGCCGGGACGGCCCGGGTCGAAGAGCGATCTGCCCCGCTGGGGACCGATCTCTACTCTGGAGCCAGCGGCGTGGCCCTGTTCCTCGCCGAATGGAGCCGCCTGTCTGGGGACCGAGCGGCCCGCCGCACCGCACTGGGAGCGATCCGCGGCGCCCTCGACGGCGAACGCTCGCGTCCTGGGACTTCCAGCGATGGGCTCTACACGGGATGGCCGGGAACCGCCTGGATCGCCGCCGAGATCGCGGCCAAACTTCACTCCGAATCGCTCGCGCAGTCGGTCCGCCGATTCCTACGGGGTCGGGTGCCGCGCATTCGGCCGTCGGGCGAGTACGACCTTCTTTCGGGCTCGGCGGGAACGGCTCTCGCGCTTCTTTTGCTCCGCCACCTTCTCGGAGAGGGGGCCCTGCTCGACCATGCGAGTCGCATCGGACGGACACTGCTTGCTGGAGCGCGACGCTCGAAGGGAACGAGTTCCTGGGACACGCCGGGCTGTCCGAGAGCTCGAAACCTGACGGGGCTTTCCCACGGGACGGCGGGAATCGCCCACGTTCTCCTCGAGCTCTATCGGGCCGGGGGCGAAGCCCGGTTCCTGACAGGCGCCCATCGCGCCTTCGCATACGAGCGCCTCTGCTACGACCGACGCGCAGCCAACTGGCCCGACTTTAGGACCGCGGCCGAAGGCACGGCCGGCCGTCGATACCGGCCGCGGTTCATGACGGGATGGTGCCACGGCGCTCCTGGGATTGCCCTCTCGCGTATCCATGCGATCGGGACACTCTCCGACCGCCGCGTCAGGCGGGAGGCGGTCGATGGCCTCGCGACGACGCGCCGCTACTTGGAGGCTCTGCTCGAGGATCGGACCATGAGCCTTTCCCTCTGCCATGGTGTCGCCGGGAACGCCCTGGTCCTCAGGGAGGGTGCCCGCATCCTCGAGAGCCCGCCCCCGCCCGAAGACGATCTGGTGGCGGCGGCGAGGAGGGCCATCGAGCTGGAGTGGAAGCGGAGCATGACGGAGAGCTTCGCGGCCCGGCGGCTTCCAATCGGCCTGTTCCTAGGGTGGAGCGGGCTCGGATACTTTGAGCTTCGGGAAGGAGACCCCACCGTCTGCCCGATCCTCCTCCCTACCGCCCCCCACGATCGAAGTGCTCGAGGAGCCAGAGATCGGAGCTTTCCTTCTCGACGGAGCAGACGGCGCGGGTCGCGTCGGGGTTCAGCGCGACATTCGTAATCTGGCCGTCGAGGCTCAGCCGCGCAACGGTCCGAGCCGGCCCCCCCGAGGCCGGGAGCGCGCGCAACAAAGACGGCATCGCGGTCGGATCCCATGTGAGGACCCAACGGGAGTCGGGCGACCAACCCGCGACGTAGTCGTCTCGGCCGTCTTGGAGCTCCCGTTGTGAGCGGTCCGACAGCGACACCACCCAGACCCCGCTGCGGGGCGTCCGGGACCACGCGACGGCCACGTGCTTGCCGTCAGGGGAGTGGCGGGGAGAGAACATCCAGCCCCGCGGGGGGTCACGGATGAGCTTCTCCTCGGCCCCCGTCGCGGGATCGAGAAGAACCAGCTCCTGGTTCCCCGGCCGCAGATAGATGACCCGCGCCCCCGGAGCCCACGTCATCGAATACTGGTCGTTCGTGGCGAGCCCGGCGCCACACGGGTGGGGGGTTCCTCCCTGGGCAGGAACCACCCATACGCGCTGCTTTCCGCCCTCCGACGAGCTGAAGGCGACGTCTTGCCCGGCCGGCGACCACACCGGCTGCGAATTCCTAGAGTGAAGCGACGTCAATTCCTTCTCATCGCCCCCGGCGAGAGACATCGACATGATGTTGGCTGCAACCCCCGCGCGGCGCGCGAACGCGACGCGGCTCCCGTCGGGAGAGACGGACGGATCCTCATCACGAAACGTGCCTTGGGTGAGCGGGACGCCATGGAGTACCTCTCCGGCGGGCGTAGCCCCTAGCTCGACCCGCCACAAGTTCTCTTGCTGGAAACTTTGCGCGTAGAGCATTAGCGTTCCGTCGCTCGAAAATGAGACGCATCTGCCAAGGCTTCGGCTCGGCAGCACGGTGCGCGGCTTTCCGATCCTCTTCCCGGTTCTACCGGAAACGGGCAGGAAGCAGAGGTCTTGGAGCGTGCCGCGAGATCGGACGAAGTAGACTCCTTCGTGGGAGGGAGACCATCGGGGAGATTCAATCGCCATGGAATCCTGGTAAACGCGTCGAAGCTCGCCCCCGTTGGGCTCCATCGTCCAGAGCGATTGACGTTGCTGGTCATCCCGAGTGAGCAGAACCAACCGCTCCCCGGAGGGGGACCAATCGCCGTCCATGAGCCACCGGTAGTCGGCGCGAATGGGGACAATGGTCGTATCACGGGTCCCCACGTCGATCAAACAGACGCTTCGCAACGAAGCCCGCCAGGAGACCAGCTTCGACCCATCCGGATTCCACGCAATGCCGGCGCTCGACGGAAGCCGCCTGTGCTCCCCACCGAATTGGGGAACCAGATAGACACCGTCGCCCTCATCCGCAAGGGCGGCGCACGCCAGCCACGTCCCATCCCGAGACCAGCGCAGGCTGCGGCACTCTCTGACGCGGAGCACCTCGAGCGGCTTGCCGCCTGACAGACTGCGAACCATGATCCGGGTCGGCCCGCCCGCATCGAGGGGTCCGAGATCGGCATAGGCCATGGATTTGCCGTCTGGAGAGATCGCCGGAAGGGCCGCACGGCCCACAAACGTCACCTGTCGCTCGACGGGAAGTGTTCCCTGTCCGCCGAGACTTTCGACTATCGCGCTCAGAATCGAGCTGACGCTGGACCAATTCGCCACAAGTGCCAGGGTCGCGGCGACCGCGACCGCGGCGATGGGGAGGATCCATTGAATCCGACGCCTGCGCTTTGGCTTCTCGTCGGCCACGGGCTTGGGATCGTGGCGCCCGAGACGCTCGAGGTCGACCTTCACTTCGATTGCGGATTGATAGCGGTGGGCAGGATCCTTTTCGAGGCACTTGGTTACGATATCCTCGAGCCGGCGTGAAACCTTCGCGTTGTACCGGCCCAGAGGCGGCGCGGGCTTGTGGCAAATTTCCTCGATCAATGCCGTGGTGAGGGGCCGGTCGAACGGCCTCACGCCGGAGGCCATCTCGAAGAGGACGACTCCGAGGGCATAGATGTCGGTGCGGGCGTCGACGGTCTCCCCGCGCAGCTGCTCCGGCGCCATGTAGGGCAGCGTCCCCTTGACGCCCGATGTCTCCTGCCACGTTCGCGTCGTGTCCAGGGGGTCGGCGGGGCCGAAGAGCTTGGCGATTCCGAAGTCCAAGACCTTCACCCGTCCATCGGCCGAGACCATGATGTTTCCGGGCTTCAGGTCTCGGTGGACGATGTGCTTCCGGTGTGCCGCCCTCAGCGCCTCCGCGATCTGCGCCCCGATCTCCGCGATCCGCCGTTCCGGAAGGGGTCGCCCGGCGATTTCGATGGCCAGCGTTCGCCCCTCGATGTACTCCATCACCAGGAAGTCGATGCCGTCTTGCGAATCAAAGTCGAAGACGGTCTCGATGTTCGGGTGGTTGAGCCGCGAGAGGGTGAGCGCTTCGTCGCGGATGTGCCGCCGTGCGCCTTCGTCCGCGATCATTCCCGTCGGCAGCACTTTGAGCGCGACCGGGCGGCGGAGCCGCTGGTCGTAGGCACGGTAGATCACGCCCATCCCGCCGTCGCCCGCGAGGGCCATGACGCGGTAGTGAGAGAGTGTCTTGCCTACGAGGCTGACGTCCGCCATCGGAAGGGGCGCGTGGTCCGCGCAGGGGAAATGGACGCATGCTTCTGCCCAGGCCGTCGAGGCTACCCCGGTCCACGAAGAGGGTCAACGGCGCACCGCGCGCGGCGAGCGCCCGGCTGCCAGGGCGTGAAAACTGCCCTGTTAGAGGATCAGCACGCCTGTCCCGTCGATCCCGTCCGCCTTGAGCCGATTCAGGCCCTGGTTGGCCTCCGCGAGCGGGTATTCGACCACGCGGGGCCGGATCGGGATCGAGGCCGCCTCGGCCAGCAACGCCTCGCCGTCGGCGCGCGTGTTGGAGGTGACGCTGCGTAGATTTCGCTCGTAGAAGAGATCCCGCTCGTAGTCGAGTCCCGGGATGGGGCTCACCCAGATCCCGGCGACCGCGAGCGAGCCTCCCCTGTCGATCGAGCGAAGCGCGGGCGAGACGATCTCCCCCGCGGGGGCGAACAGGATGCCGCCGTCGACCTTTTCGGGAAGCGAATCGAGCGCGCCCCCGACCCAGGTGGCTCCCATCTCCCTCGCGAGCGCCTGATGCGTCTCGCCTCGCGTCGCGACATAGACCCGGCACCCGCGCGACAGCGCGACCTGGATCGTGATGTGGGCGCTCGAGCCAAAACCCCAGATTCCGAGCTTGCCGCCACGGGGCACTTCGGCGCGCCGGAGCGCCCGGTAGCCGATGATCCCCGCGCAGAGGAGGGGCGTGGCCTCGGCGTCGCCGAAGACGTCGGGGATCTTGTACGCGAACGCCTCCGAGACCACGGCCAGGTCCGCGTAGCCTCCGTCGGCGTCGTAGCCGGTGAATTGAGACGACTCGCAGAGGTTTTCTCGGCCCCCGCGGCAGTAGGCGCAGAGACCGCACGTGTGGCGGAGCCATGCGATCCCGACCCGGTCGCCCGCTTGGAAGCGCTTGGCTCCCGCCCCGAGTTGATCGACGACACCGACCACTTGGTGTCCGGGGATCAGAGGGAGGCGTTTCGGAGGAAGATCCCCCTCGATCACGTGGAGGTCGGTGCGGCACAGGCCGCAGGCGCGGACGCGGACGCGCACCTCGCCAGGCCCGGGAACGGGCTCCTGCACGTCCCGGAGGACCAGCGGAGACGAGGAGACGGGCGATTGCCGGCCGAGAACCATCGCTCTCATGGCCGCGATGGTCCCCCAATCTCTGGTGCTTGACAATCGGCGGCGCTTTATATAACCTATCAGTTATGTACACCCTCGGCCACGGCCCGATGACCCCGCATCACCTCGACGCGACGTTCGCGGCGCTCGCGGATCCAACCCGGCGGGCGATCCTCGCCCGGCTCGCGTCGGGTGAGGCCTCCGTGACGGAGCTGGCCGAGCCGTTCGCGATGAGCCAGCCCGCGATCTCCAAGCATCTCAAAGTATTGGAGCGCGCGGGCCTGGTCTCGCGCGGCAAGGACGCGCAGCGGCGGCCGCGCCGCCTGGAGGCCAAGCCGCTCGCGGAGGCGACCCAGTGGTTGGAGACCTATCGTCAGTATTGGATGCAGAGCTTCAAGCGTCTCGACGCCGTGCTCGACGAGATGAAGGCACGGACAAGCCGGCCCAAGCACAGGAGGAGAAAGCCGCGATGAAAACAGTTGGAAGTCTGACGATCACGACCCCGAGCGACCGGGAGATCGCGATGACCCGAATCTTCGACGCGCCGCGAAGGATGGTCTTCGAGGCCTACACCAAGCCCGAGCTGGTCCAGCGATGGCTGGGCGTGTTTGGGCGTTGGTCGTTGGCCATCTGCGAGATCGATCTGAGGGTGGGCGGCAGCTATCGTTACGTCTGGCGGGGTACCGACGGAGCCGAAATGGGGATGCGCGGCGTCTATCGCGAGGTCGTCCCACCGGAGCGGATCGTCGCCACCGAGCAGTTCGACGAGCCATGGTACGAGGGCGAGGCAGTCGGAACGACCACGCTGGTTGAGCGAGGCGGGAAGACCACCCTGACGACCACGGTTCGCTACGCGTCGAAGGAGGTTCGCGACGCGGTCCTCAAGTCCCCCATGGAGCAGGGTGTGGCAGCCAGCTTCGACAAGCTGGCGGAGCTGCTGGCGCCGGTGAAGGAGAGCTAGATGCAAAAGATCACTCCGTTTCTATGGTTCGATGGCAAGGCGGAAGAGGCGATGAATTTCTATGTCTCCATCTTCAAGAATTCAAAAGTCGTGAGGGTCACTCGATATGGAGACGCCGGGCCCGGACCCAAAGGGTCCGTCATGTCGGCGACCTTTCAGCTCCTGGGGCAGGACTTTTACGCGCTCAACGGCGGCCCGGAGTACACCTTCACCCCGGCCATATCGCTCTTCGTGAATTGCGAGACGCAGCAGGAAGTGGACGAGCTGTGGGAGAAGCTCTCCGCCGGCGGAAAACCGAACCGCTGCGGCTGGCTCACAGACAAGTTCGGGCTTTCCTGGCAGATCATTCCCTCCATCCTGGGCAAGCTGTTGGGAGACAAGGACCCTGTGAAAGCCAATCGGGTTATGAAGGCGATGCTTCAGATGGAAAAGCTAAGCATCCAGGGCCTGCAGGAGGCGTACGACCGCGGGTAGCCAAGCAAGGAGACCCTTGCCCGCCAGACAGCCCCCATGTCGTCGTGGAGCACGGCGTCCCCGCCCGAGGCCGCGCGGAGCCCCCTCTCATCACTTCACCAGCGCGATCGCTTCCATCGCGAGCAAGGATCCTTCGGGATACCTCGCCCCCTGCGCCGTCGCCCGCGCCGGCGCCTTGCCGGGGAAGAACGTGGCGTAGACTTCGTTCATCTCCTTGAAGTACTTCCAATCCGACAGGTAGATCGTGACCTTGACGACATGGCCTAAGTCGCTTCCCGCCGCGTCCAGGATCGCCGAGATATTCTTCAGAATCAGCGTGGTCTGCTCGCGGATTCCGCCCTCGATGAGCTTGCCGGTCTTGGGATCGATTGCCGCCTGGCCCGAGACAAAGACGAAGCCGCCCGCACGCGTCGCTTGCGAGTACGGTCCAAATGCCGGAGAAGTGTCCGGCGAAGAGATGACCTCGAATTCCATCGGATGCCTCCCGAGCTTGATTGCCCCGTGAAAGATCGCCCAGCGGATGGCGCGAAATCCTGGATCTCTATCTCTCGTGCTGGATGCCGAGTGCCCGCATCATGCCGCTCGCTTTGATCAACGTCTCCTCGTACTCGCCCTCGGGCGTCGAATCGGCCACGATGCCACCGCCGGCGTGGAACGAAGCGCCGGCTGCGGTCGCCACGACGGTCCGAATCGCGATGTTCCAGTCGCAATCGCCGGAGACGTCCCAATAGCCGATCGCGCCGGTGTAGACCCCACGCCGGACCGGCTCCAAGTCGTCGATGATCTCCACGGCGCGGATCTTGGGGGCGCCGGTGATCGAGCCCCCGGGAAAGAGCGCCCGAATGACGTCGACGGGGCCCACATCGGCGCGGAGGCGTCCCTCGATGCGCGAGACCAGGTGGTGGACATTCGAGTGGCTCGAAATGCCGCAGAGCAGCGGCACCGAGACCGAGCCGATCTCGCACACCCGCCCGAGGTCATTTCGTTCCAGATCCACGATCATCACGTTTTCGGCGCGATCCTTTTCGCTTCGTCGCAGCGCGCCGGCCAGCGCCAGGTCTTCCTCCGGCGACCGCCCGCGGGGCCGGGTTCCCTTGATCGGCCACGTCTCGATTCGATCTCCCGCGATCCGAAAGAACCGCTCCGGCGAAGAGCTGGCGATCCCTCCCCCGGGCAGCGAGAGAGACGCCAGAAACGGCGCCGGTGAGATTTCGCGCAGGGAGCGATAGAGCGCTGGAAGCGCCGGCGCCCGCTCCACCCAGAAGCGCTGCGCCAGGTTGACCTGATAGATGTCCCCCGCGGCGATGTGCTCGAGCGCGCGATCGACCATGCGAAGATAGCCGTCTCGCGTGAAGTTGGAGGTGGCGCGAGGATCAAGCGGCGGAGCCGTTCCGTCGTGGGGCGCCGCTGCCTCACCCTCGGCGTGCGCGGGCGCCCTCCGGGGCGTTGCCTCGGCGTGGACTGGCGCGTTCGCACCGACGCCCCCGCCGCGTCCGAATGACGCTTCGATCGCTTCCCACTGCGCGCTGAGCCGAGCGCCGGCGCGGGTGCTTCGGCGCCCAGGATCGCTTTCCGGCAGCCCGGTCGAGACGACCCACGCCTCGCCGGTGACCCGATTCCACGCCCAGACCACGTCGTAGAAGCCAAGCGAGAGATCGGGCAGGTCGATCTCGCGTCGCGCCTTCTTGGGAAAGCGCTCGATCCAGTCCTTCAAGTCGTATCCGAGGTACCCGGCGAGGCCGGTGGCAAACGGTATGGGCGGCGCCGGCTGGAAAGAGACTCGCTCCGGCCACAGAGACGCGAGCGCCGTCAGCGGGTGCCCCGGAATCGCCTCCCAGCGAGCACCTTCGATTCGCCGCAGCGCCGCGTCGCGCAGCTCGAGCCGCCAGAGCGGATCGAACGCGAGGATGGTCCAGCCGCTGGCCTCGCCGAGCGGCCCCCCGCTCTCGAGAAACACCACGTGCGGAAGCTGCTCCACCGCGGCGAGCGCGCCGAGCGGTGTCCATTCGCGTGGGACCGGCCGCACGAGAGGCGAGACGATCGCGGGCGCGCGCCGCTCCCCCACACGTTCCCGAACCGCGCCGGCCGCGGTCGGAACCGCCGCGCTAGTAGCCATAATCGACCGGCTCCGCAAAGTGGTGCTCCATGGGAATGAGGGAGGCAACCCGCTCGTTCCCGACGCGGGCCACGTAGCCGGCCAGATCCGCCACGTCGTCCACCCATTCGGCCCGCCACTCGGCGTATCCGTCTTCGCTCTTCGTCCGGCGATGGTAGCCGGCGTACGCCTCATGGTCGCGGCGGTAATAGCCCTGCACCGGAGACGGATGGGCGCCCCAGCGCGCCTCGCAGACGGCGGCCACGACCAGCCCCGGGACGACGACGCGATTCGGGTCGCGGCGGAGCTGCTCCGGGGAGACGATCTCCTCGGCCGTTACGACCACGGCCCGCGCGGCGCGCGCGGCATCCGCGGTGATACCGAGGCTCCCCCACATCGTCGCGTTCCCGTGCGGATCGGCGCGCTGGACGTGCACGATCGTCAGGTCGGGCTGGATCGGTTTCACCGCGAGAATGGGCCCGCCCTGAAGCGGATCCTCGATCGGGACGATCCAGGGATTTCGATCGACGAGGTCGGAGCCGAGGACGCTTCGGGTGGGGAGAAACGGGGCGCCGATCGCGGCCGCGTGGAGCGCCTGCGCGAGCGTGAAGTTGGAGAACTCGACCACCTCAAGCGCTCGGGGGGAGCCCTTCTCGACGGCGCGGCGGAAGCAGTAGGCAGAGCCCATCATGACGTTCCCCACCCACGCGGCCGCGACGCGCCGGACCAGCCCGGCGCCGATCAGCTGGTCGAAGACGATGTCGGAAACGGGCCCGACGAGCGTGAGGTCGCCGATCTTCTGGCGAATGATCTCGTGGGTGGCCGCGAACGGGATCATCTGCTCGAGGCAGGTGCCCAGCGCGACGGTGGCCCCGGGCCGCAGGTGACGCCGGATCGCGTCGCCCAGGGGGAGCACCTTGTCTCGCGCCGGGTAGTGCGGGAGCGCGTCGGTCCGCTCTGGCGGGCGCCATGGGTAGAGGTCGTCCATGCGGACGACGGGTTCATGCGTCATAGGCAGCTATTTCTTGACGGGCTCGTCCTTCAATACGTTCTTCACGATCAGGAAGATCACCGCCGCGATGATCACGAAGTCGATGAAGGAGCCCACGAAGTCGCCGATCCCGAACTTGATGCTTCCGATCGTGAGGGTCGCTTCTCGCCAGTTTCCGCTCGGCGTGAGCGCGCCGATGACGGGCATGATGAGGTCGGTCACGAGCGCGGTCACCAACTTGCCGACAGCCCCACCGATCACCACCGCCACCGCCAGCCCGACGACATTGTGCTTTGCCAGGAACGCCTTGAACTCGCCGAGCATGAGCCCGCCCTCACTGGGACACCCCCCGGTAATCCCGCGCGCCGCGTGTCTCGGCGGGCGGATCCGGCCGGTCCATCCGGCCGGACAGGAGAGCCTAACGCGTTGTGCTACGATTGGCCATGCTTCGCTGGATCGACACGATTTTCCCGCGCCGCGCGCTCTTCCAGCGGGACCGGCGGCTCCTCCATCTGTTCCTCGGCCGCGTTCTCTCCTCCGTCGGGTTCTCCATCGTCATCCCCTTCCTGGGACTCTACCTCCACGGCACGCGCGGGGTGTCGATGACGATGGTCGGGGGGCTCTTCTTCGTGGCGGCGCTCGCCGGCGGCCTGGGCCAGGTCCTTGGAGGAGAGTGGAGCGACCGGCGGGGTCGAAAGTTTGTGCTCGTGCTGTCGCAGCTCATGCGCGCCGTCGCGTTCCTGGGCTTGGGCCTGGCCGTGATGGTACACGCCCCATTCTTCGTCTTCGCCATCCTCACTTCACTGAGCGCGATCGCGGGGAGGATGTTCGAGCCGCCCTCGGGGGCGATGGTCGCCGACATCGCGGAGGGTCCTCGTCGCGCGGAGTACTACGGCGTGATCCGCATCGGCGGGAATCTGGGTTGGGCGCTGGGACCGGCGATCGGCGGCTTCCTGGCGGCGCTCTCCTACGCCACGCTCTTCCTGATCGCGGCCGGAGTTCTCCTCGCCGCGGCCGCGGTGATGGCATTGAAGGTGGAAGAGACGTCGCCCCGGCGTCGAGCGCGGCAGAGCGCCGACACGTCCGCCCCCACCGGGGTACCGGAGGTGGGACCGACCACGGGCGGAGGGAGCTTTGGATTTCGTGAGAGCGTGGAGACGCTTCGGGATCCGGTCTTTCTCCGCTACTGCCTCACCTCGCTCGTGCTCTTTACCGTCATGTCGCAGCTGATTTCGACCCTTTCGGTGTACGCGGTCGAGTGGGCGGGGCTGACGAAAGTGGAGCTGGGGGTGATCTATGCGCTGAACGGCCTCATGGTGGTCTTTCTCCAATTTCCCGCGGTCCGCTTGATCGGGAGGATTCGGTTGACGAGCGCCTTGGCGTTGGGCGCCGTGTTTTACGGCTTGGGGTACGGGATGATGGGGTTGGGCGGCGGCTTCGTGCTCTTGGCGACGGCGATGTTCGTGACGACGATCGGTGAGATCGTCTCGACGCCTCCCTCGCTCAACCTCGTCGCCAACTTTTCGGGAGAGACGACGCGGGGCCGCTACATGGGAGTCTTCGGACTCTTCAACTCCTTCGGATGGTCGGCGGGCCCCTTGGTCGGCGGCATTCTTCTCGATCTTGCCCGGGGAAGGCCGATGATCCTTTGGGGTACGATCATGGGCATCGCGTTTCTCGCCGCGCTGGGCTATCTGGATGTGAGGCGGCGAATCGATCTGGCGACCGATCGAAACACCGAGCATGCCGACGCGCGCGCCGCGGTGGCCTGACGCGCCGAACGAAGGAGAGGGTGATGAGCGCATCGGAACGTCAGCATCATTTCGAGTGTCGTCTCGTCTGGACCGGAGCCACAAAGGGAGGGACGACGAGTTACGACGCCTATTCGCGGGAGTGCCGCGTCGATTTCCCGGGTAAGCCGTCGCTCAAGGCGACGTCGGCGCCCGCCTTTCGGGGCGATCCCGCGCTCGCGAACCCCGAGGAGCTTCTGGTCGCGTCTCTCTCGATCTGCCACTTCCTGAGCTACGTCGCTCTCTGCGCGCGTCATGGGGTCAACGTCATCTCGTACGAGGACGATGCCGCCGGCACCATGTCGCGCTTTGAGCGCGGATTTCACTTCACCGACGTCCTGCTCAAGCCGCGGGTCACGATCGCCGGCGGCTCCGATCCCGAAAAGGCGATGGCACTCCACGGCCGAGCGCACGAGGAGTGCTTCATCGCCAACTCGGTGAACTTTCCCGTCCGCCACGAGCCCACGATCTCCGTGGCGGCTCCCGTTTAGCGATCCACCGCGCGCTGGGCGTGCCGGTGGAGGAGATTTTTCGGCTGGAGAACTTGTGAGCAAGATCATCAAGCGTCCATGGCAGGTTTACGCGCTCACAGCGCTTTGGGCCATCAAAGGCGCTGAGGAAGTCCTGCGCGGGGTCATTGGAACGGGCTTCTACGTTTGGGGCCGCGCGGTAAGGGGGCTGCTCGAGGGCTACGGGCTACACGTCGCGGTCCAGAGCATTCTCTTCTCCGCGGTTCTTGCGGCAGGGAGCTTCTACGTGATGGTCGCCCTCTGGCTGGGAAAACGCGAGGCGCGGCCGTGGGGTGTCGCGCTGGCGCTCCTGGGAGAGATCTCGGTGCTCGCCTACTTGATTTCGCGCCCGCCCGAATTTGGAGGAGACATCCCGCTGATCCGCACGGTCGTGGTCGCCTCCATCGTCAACATGAGCCTGATCGCGTTCTTGATGTTCGACACCAGGCTCGCCGCCTTCCTCGGAAGCCCGAGGCTCACCGGCTGGTGGGCGCCGCGACGGCCCACTCGATCCTTGACCCAAGACGACACGAAGGAGTCACCGTGATGCCCGAGATCAGGGTTGTGAACATCGCCGAGAAGCTAGGAGCAATTCGAGGAGCACTGGCAGCCGAAGATCGTGGGAGAAGTGAACGACTCCTACGTCAAGCTGGTGAAGTTCCAAGGGGAGTTCGTCTGGCATCACCACGACGCGGAGGACGAGCTTTTCCTGATCGTGAAGGGCTCGATGCGGATGCGGCTGCGAGACCGGGACCTGATGGTCGGCCCCGGCGAGTTCGTCATCATCCCCCGAGGTGTCGAGCACATGCCCGTGGCCGATCGAGGAGACGCACGTGCTCCTCTTCGAGCCGAGGACCACGCTGAATACGGGCAACGTTTCGAACGAGCGGACCGTGCCGAAGCTGGAGAGGATCTGAGGGATTGAATTCCGTCCCGTCCTGCGACGGACCGTCTACCCCAGCGTGTAGCCGCCGTCGACGATCATGATCTGGCCGGTGATCCAGGAGGCGCGGTTGGTGCAGAGGAAGGCCACGACGTTCGCGATCTCCTCAGGAGTTCCAACCCGCCCGAACGGCGTGCGGCGGGTCGATTCCCGGATGATCTCGTCGTAGGAAGGAAATATCTTCAGCGAGTCGGTGTCGATGAAGCCCCCCGAGACCGCGTTCACGTTGATCCCCCTCGGCGCCAGCTCATACGCGAGGTAGCGCACCAACGTCTCGATCGCCGCCTTGGAGACGCCGATCGCCGCGTACCCGGGGATGTATCGGTGCGAGCCGAGCGAGGTCAGGGCGACGATCTTCCCGCCATTCGGCATCAGCTTGGCCGCTTCCTGCGAGCAGAAGAGAAGGGCCTTCGCGTTCGTGGCCATGGCGACGTCCCACATTTTGTCGTTCACGTCCAGGACGTTGCCGAAGTGGCCGAGCGCGGCGTTGGAGACCAGGATGTCCACCTTGCCAAACGCGCTCTTCAGCTCCTGGAACATGCCGGGGATCTGCTCCTCGTTCCCCATGTTCGCACGGAGCGCGAGCCCTTTGACGCCCCTCTTCTCGATTTCGGCGACCGCGGCCTTGGCGGAGTCGCGGCTGCGGAAGAAGTTGATCGCGACGTCCGCGCCCATCTCGGCAAGCGCGAGCGCGACCGCCTTTCCGATCCCCCGGGTGCCCCCGGTGACGAGCGCCGATTTCCCTTTCAGCTCGGGCATACTCCCTCCGCGTAAGTCCTTGTAGGGCGGTCATATTTCGGGCGCGGTCCCCGTTTGTCAATGACGAAACTGGCCGGAGCGAGATTGGGCCCCTTGGTGGGATGCCGTCGACGTCGTCGGTGAAGCGTCAGTTCGCGGGGCGCACTTCCCGGGCGTGGAGCGAGAGGGTTCCCTTTTCGCGCCAGCCATCGACGCGCGCGGTGAGCCGAACCGAGGTTCCGTCGGGTGGGCGTGCGCTCCCGGGGTCGACGACGATGGAGAATGACTGCCCGGTCTTCGCGAGCGCGAACGTGGCGACACCCTTCTCCGACGTGTGAATCACGCCGCGCGCGTCAAAGAGCACGTCGACCAGGCTCAGGTCGTGGAGACGATTCTCGGCGAGGCTTCGGATGACTTCACGGAGCGGAACGGGCCGGGGCGTCGGGTAGATCACCTCGATTTGGTCGTCGCCGAACTGCGTCTCGCCGCCCTGCGAATTGGCGCGGACCATTTGGCGAATGTTCGTCCGGCAGTGCGCGCACGACATGCAGCCGCGGACCGCGAGGTAAACCCGCGCGAACGGGGGCTCGGTCTTGACGACCGGCGCCTGCGCCGCGGCCGTCTTGGGGGCGGACCCGCTGGTGGCCGCGGGCGACGCCGCTGCTGCCGCAAGCATCAAACCCACCGCCACCGCGAGTGAGGCGCATCGGAGCGATGTCATCACCGTGGGGATCCTCCTAGAATCGGAACGCCGCGCCAAAATTGAACCGGGTCAGGTCGGCGTCGCTGTCGTCGGTCCAGTGCTCCAGGTCCGCCTTGAACGCGACCTTCTCGATCGGGTAGTACGCCAGGCCCCCGCTGATCACCTGCCGCCCGGCCGCGGGGTCGCGCACGAACGAGGGGCCGCTCGGTAGTTCTTGCTCCGTGTCGAAGTCCTCGAATCTGCCGTAAATCATGAGGGAGCGCTGCCGGCCCTCCTCCGCGTCGCGGCGGAGTATGTCGTAGGCGGCCTCGCCGTACCATCCCATCAGCGCCTTGCCGATCGTCTCGCCGGTGACGACGCCCACGCGGTCGGCGCCATCGATCATGACGCGGTAGAAAACGCCCCGGACATCCAGGCCGTGCCGGCGGTAGCGCGCGTCGGCACCCGCGATCCCGACGAAGACATCCCCCATCGTAGAGTCCCCCTGGTCCGCGCCTCCGTAGTAGCCGGACAGGCCGAGGGCCAGCCCCGAGGTGGAGGCGTACTCGACGCGCGCCACCCCTGCCAAATCCTCCGCCGGCGCCTCGAACCCGTGCGAGATACCGCCGTCGATGCCATCCAGCCCCGAGAACCCACGCGCATCGAGTCCCGTCACGATGTATCCGCGATAGGAAATCGCCCCGTCCTTGGTGCGCCCGACCAGGCCAAACCCCAGCTCCTGCCAGGTCGTGGGCATGATGTAGCTCTCCACGTACGGCCGCTCCACGCTGTAGTAGTTGGGCGGCTCGTGGAACTCATTCAGAGGCCCAACCGGCATCAGCACGCTCCCCACGCGGAGGGTGAGGCTCGAATTGAGATCGCAGTCCAAGTGCGCGAATTCGAGCTCGATCTCCTGGGCCGCGTGTTCGAAGTCGATCTCGGCGTCCAGCCGGATCTCCGAGGAAAAATCGTAGGCCCAGCCCAGCACGAACCGGTGCACGTCGGCCTCGGCCAGAGCGCCCTCGTCCATGGTTCCAATCGCGGGATTGTTGTAGTGGACCTCACCGTAGCCGCTGAATCGAAGGCGATCGCCGACGGATACCTGAGCGAGCGACGTGCGGGCGGGAAGAGCGAGGAGCAAGAGAAGCCAACCGAGAATGAGGCGATGCCGATTCACTAGGGTTTGGACTCCTTTCCAGGTTGCGGCATCCAGGCCGATGCGGACGCGCCGAATGCGCATGTTTTCGCTGTTCACCATTGAGACACGATCTCAATTATCTCTGGCTTCGAGTCGGGATATTGTTTTGGAGCTTTGCCAATGGCAAGAGAAAAGTCGCCGCCCCGAAATTCGCTGGTGGCTCCCCGTTCGCCAATGATACGTTCTTGCCCTCGCTGAGCTGCCGTTTGCTCATGAGACTATGTCTCAATAACATTGCAGCGTTGGCGCCAAGGATCGGCAGCAAAGGAGAGACGGCATTTGGTCCAAGAAATGGTCATCACGCTGCGCGAGGGGGGAGAGACATCGCTCATTCTCGCCCTTCTCTTCTCGTCGCTGAAGGCCGCGCGACATGTCGCCTATCGTGCCGCGGCATGGATTGGTTGCGCCTTGGCCCTCGCCCTGAGCGTCGTCGCGGGGGTGTTCCTCCACGATCTGGGCGCGCTGGGACCACTGTTCGAGGGGAGCCTCGCCTGGATCGGCGCGGGCTTCATCGCGTCGCTCGCGATCCAGCTCCACCTGAACGCCGTCGACTACAGGAGTCAGCTCAAAGTTCTCCGCGAATCGGCGTCGGCCGAGCGCGCCTCATGGGCCACCTCGATCGCGATCGGCTCGTTTGCCTTCGTCTCCGTGATCCGTGAGGGCTTGGAGACTGCGGTCTTCATGGCCAACGGGGCGGCGCTGAAGAGCGACGGAAGCTGGCTCGGCGCCGCCGTCGGTCTCGCGCTTGCGGCCGCGCTCGGGATCGCGGTCTACCTCGGCTTTCGCAAGCTCGATATCCGCGCGTTCATGCGAACGACCGAGGTCCTCCTCTTCGCGCTCGTCCTGTCGCTCTTCGTTTCGGGACTCCACGAATTCGCGGAGGCTGGCGTTGTGAGCTTGCCGAGGTCCATTGGCCTCTTCCACCTGACGTGGATTCAGGGGGGCCTCTTCTTGCAGGTGCTTCTCTGCGCCGCCCCGTTCCTCTATCTGATCATCGCCAAAAGCCCGGCACGCCTCTACGTCCGTGCGGCCGGGATCGCCCTGGCCCTCGCAGCCGTCCCGCTATCCCTCGGCGCGGCGGCCCGGAAATGGGAGCACGCAAGGCTACCGCTCCCGGACCGTCAGAGCGCGACCGCGGCTGAGCGGCGCGTCGGAGCCTGCTCGGAAGAAATGCTCGCCGCGCTCGGGGTGCTGCGCGACCGGGCGCGCGACGCCGACGTGGAGGGCGCGCGAAACGCTTGGATCGAGGCCCGGCGCCGATTCGTGAAAATCGAGCCGCTCCTCGCGCGCGTCAATCGCGAGTCCGCCGAGGAGCTGAACGGAGAGCCGGGAGAGGCCGCGGGCTTTCACGGCGTCGAATCCGCGCTCTTCGCGGAAGGCGCCCCATGGGCGGGCGACGAAACTGCCCGGGCCTCTCTCCTCGCGGACGTGAACGATCTCCTCACACGGTCCCGGGTCGCGGTCGGCTCGATCACGGCCCTGACGCTCGATCCGACGACGCTCCGCTCAGCGTGGATTGGCCACCGTTGGACCCTGCTCGGGAGGATGGACGGCCAGGAGAGCTTCTCGTCGCAGACCTCGATCACGGAGTGGGGCGCGACGCTGGACGCGCTCGACGCCGATCTCGGAGGGAGCGGCTACTACACAGCCCCGATCCGCGAAGCGCTCGCACCAGGGCTTGCCCGCGCGGCAGGCGCTCCGCGTTACGGAGAGACCCATCCCGAATCGCGCGCCACGCCGGAGCAGCTGCACGCGTCGACGCCTCTGACGGGCCCCGACCGTGTCTGGGAATCCGTGGATCGCGGGCAGCTAAAGCGTGCGATCGACGAGGCGTTCACCCGCATGGACAAGGACGCACTGCCCGGCGCGACAGCGGAAGGTCGGTAGGTTGCGCCGTTTCGTCGCCTGGTTGCCGCTCTATCTCTTCCTCGCCCTGATCGCGCTCCTCCTGGTCAGCAAGCCCCGGATGGTCCAGCACGCGCTCCGCGCCGCCTCAGAACGCGCGCGCGGCGTTGCCGTCCCGCCGGATCAGCGCGCCGCGCCGATGGATTCGAGCGAGGTCGCGCTCGGGCGGTCGCTCTTCTTCGACCCAATTCTCTCGGCGAACAAGCAGCGCGCCTGCGCGAGCTGCCACATCCCGGCCCGCGGACTCTCCGACGGGCGCCGCGTGGCGCTCGCCATCGACCGCGGCGATTTGCCCCGCAACGCGCCCGGCCTCATGAACGTTTCGGACCAGGTGGCCTTCTTCTGGGATGGTCGCGCGGTGAGCTTGGAAGATCAGGTCGACGGCCCTGTCCACAGCAAGCGCGAGATGGGCGGGCTGCGCCGCCGAGACATCGAGGGACGGCTGGACTCCATTCCAGAGTATCGGGAGCGGTTCGGCGCCCTATTTGGAAGCGCGCATCCGAAGTGGCCTGACGCCAAGCACGCAATCGCGGCGTACGAGAGGACCTTCCGCTCCAGTGGATCGACCGTCGACCGGTGGTGGCGCCGTGAGATTCCGGAAGCGGCGGTGCCCGCCGAAGTCCGGCGCGGGTTTGACCTATTCGCCGGAAGGGCCCAGTGCTCTCGCTGTCATTTTCTCCCGCTGACGACGAGCGTCGTGCCGGGCAATTTCTCGAGCCAGGAATTCACGGTCATCGGGGTCCCGGCCGATTCCACGGGACGCGCGCTCGATCCCGATCTGGGGCACTACGAAGTGACCCAGAGCGTCTCCGACCGCCACGCCTTCAAGGCGCCCTCCCTGCGGGGCATCGCCCACTCCGCGCCGTACATGCACAACGGGGCCTTCCAAACGCTGGAGCAGGTGGTTCGCTTCTACAACCAGGGTGGAGGGCGCGGGCTGGGCCTCAACGTGCCGAACCAAGCGCCCGAAGTGCGTCCGCTCCACTTGAGCTTTCAAGATGAGGCCGCGATCGTCCGATTCCTGGAAGCCCTCTCCGACGACTCCACGACCGCGGCAATCCCATCGCACGTGCCGAGCGGCCTTACGCCCGGGGGCCAGTACTGACGCGTCGCCTGGCCGGGCGGCCGAAGCCGGCCGGATTGGGTGCCGCGATCGCGGGCTTGAATCGGAAGCCGGCGCGTGGTACCGCTTCCGCCTGATGAAGTTCGGGAAGCTCGTCATCGGAATCGCCCTCGCCGGGACCGGCGCGCTCCTCCTCGCCGGTAAGCTCGGCTTTCTCCCGGCAGGCGCCTGGCCCTGGCTCATCAAGTATTGGCCGTTCATCCTCCTGGCCCTCGGCGTTGCCCTGCTCGCCAACGCCCTTCGAAACCCCGCCATCGGCATCGCCGCAGTGGTCCTCGTGATCGTCTCCTTCGCCATCGGGTGGTTTTGGATCTCACGAAACAGCGACGAGGCGAAGACCGTCTACCGGGCGACGATCGATCTCAAGAAACCTCCGGTCCAGGCTGTCACGATTCAAGCCCGCGCCGTGGGTGGCTCGATCGCGCTCGAGGCCGATTCAGCCGCGCACGGGGCTCTGATCCTCGGCGTGCGCGGCATCACCGATCCGGAGCTTGCGACCCATCGGTGGACGGTCTCGAAGGAGACGGGGCTCCTCGCCTGGCCGACGCGCTCGGGCATCACGGAGTCGGGGCTGGTCGGCGGCTCGATCCGCGTCGGAACCCCGTCGCAGACGCCGGTCCGCGTGAACAGCGAATCCTACTTCTCCTCCGCCCAGATCAATTTCTCGGACCTGAGGCCGGCGCCGTGCGACCTCGGCGCGATCGGATCGGCGGTGAAGATCACCGTCGGCTCGGCGCGTCCGTCCCGGATCCGCGTGCACGGTTGGCTCTCCGACGTGGAGGTCCACCTCCCGGCGGGCTGCCCGACCCGGATCGAGTCGACCTCGAGCTTGACGATGCGCTCCTACCCCAAGGACTTCGTGGAGCACGTCTCCGCGCCCGGAAAGGGAAAAGCCTCCTACTGGGCCGGCGAGGGGGCCGGAAGCCCGGTTTCCATCGTCATCGATGGCCCCTTCATGCGGGTCCAGGTCGTCCGGGATTGATGAAGGCGTCGTAGATCTCTTTCAGCGAGTCCCCGGTGGAAGCGGCATCCAGGAGGGAAATCGATGGCCGGTCCAGGAAAGAGCAGCATCGCCTTCCCGCTCACCCTCATCGCGGTGGGAATCCTCCTCCTCCTCAAGGAATTCGGATATCTCCACGGCAGCATCCTCCGCTACTGGCCCGTTCTGCTCATTGTGTGGGGCGTCGGGATGATCTGGGCGGCGCGAAAGGGGTAACCCCCAAGCTCCGCGCAGGAACCGACTTCTCGAGTCCGGGGTTGACAAGGCTAGCGGTGCTCCCCGATTGTTACATAGGAGCTGGCGCGGTAGGCTGGCGGACAAATCGATGCGACCGATGACCTTCAGCACTCAGCGATTCCACCCGTGGCTCCGCGCCGCGCTCGTGGTCTATCTCCTCTGCACCGTGATCGTCACGACGGTGCACCAGCATCACGGCGCGCTCCAAAACGGCGACTGCGCCCTCTGTACGCTGGCCCACACGCCGGGCCTGACGTCGCCCACCGCATACCAGCCTGAATCCATCGCGGTCACCCGCGCGATCATCACCGTCCCGGACGATCAGGTCTGGGAATCGGAATTCCGGCAACCCTCCCAGAGCCGCGCTCCTCCGCAAGGGTAGTCCTTCCAGCGTTTCACGCGCCGCGCCGGCGCGTCCGTAAGAACCCCGATTCCATTCGCCGCCCCGGGCCTCTCTAGGTCTTGGGCCGACCCGCGTGACGGCGGGTGAAATGGGCGTTTTCCCGGCGATCTCGAGCCGGGCCTTGGGCCGCATGGCGGACGCGCGGTGCACACGGAAGCGTACCCACGGCTCTAAGGAGGAACAGCTTCATGTTCCGACGAATTATCTTGGCACTGGCATGGATCGCGATTGCGAGCGCGCCCGCGATGGCGGGCGTCGTGAATCCCGACATTTCGGTCATAGGGCAGCCCTTTATTCGAATGACCGATGATCTCAACGATCCCGCGCACGATCGCCCGGTTCTCGACCCGGGGGAGGTGGAGCTGAATTTCGACGCCTACCTCAATCCTTACGCGCGCGGCACGTTCGTGCTCTCGCTCGGCGAGGAAGGAATGGAGTTGGAGGAGGGTTACTTCCAGCTTCTCCGCGGGCTACCAGGCGGGCTCGCCATCAAGGGAGGCAAGTACCGCGTCGGGTTCGGCAAATTGAATCCTCAGCACCCCCATGCGTACCCGTTCGCGGACCGCTTCCACGTCATGGCGGCCTATCTCCCGGGCGACGAGGCGCTGAACGAGACCGGAGTATCGCTTTCGGAGCGGATCCCGATGCCGGGCACGTTCTCGCTCACCGCCGCGGCAGACTGGCTTCAGGGAGACAGCTACCGCATCGACCGAGAGGACAGTGGAGCACCCAATGATCCGCTCGTCACCACCACCGGCGGCGACCGCCCCGACGAGCCGCGACCCGCGTTCAACGGACGCCTCGCCGGTTTCGCCCAAGTGGGCGAGCGCTCGGGTTTGGAAGTCGGCCTTTCGGCCACGGGAGGGACGAACAACGTCGCGGCGTCGGCCCGAACCAAGGTATATGGCGCCGACGTCAAGGCCAAGCTCTGGAGGTCGTCCAACTCCTACGTCGTCCTCCAGGGGGAACTCTTCCGCCTGGAGCGGGATGACGCCGGTTGGGACGAGCCCACCGCGAGCTACACCCTGACGACGATCTCCCCGACTGGCGGGTACGTCTACGCCGACTACAACTTTGCCATCCGGTACAACTTTGGGGCGTCATTCGAGCAATTCCAAGAGCCGACCGTCGACGAGGTCTCGGACCAGGCCTACAAGCTGTGGATTGGCTACGCGCTGCTCGAGGAAACGACCGCGTTTCGGCTGGACTGGGACCACCTGGCACCGGGTAGGCAGCCGGGGATGACCGAGGACCCAGCCTCGATCAACACGTTCACGCTGCGCGTCATCTTCTCGATGGGCCCGCACAAGGCCCACCAGTTCTAGTGGGAGGATCCCATGCGTCTTCGTAGCCTGTTTTCCATCGCGCTCCTCGGAGTGCTGATGCTGCCGGGGGCGGCTCACGCCAAGGTTCGCGTCGCCGCTTCCATCAACGACATCGCGTCGATCGCGAGCAGCGTCGGAGGAGACGAGGTCGAGGCGTTCGCCATCGCCCGCCCTAGCGCCGACGTGCACCATGTCGAAGTTCTGCCTTCGTACATGGTCAAGGTCTCTCACGCCCAAATCTACCTGAAGGTCGGCCTCGGGCTGGACCAGTGGGCCGACGGGATCGTCGACGGCTCGCGGAATGAGCACCTGGAGCTTGTCGACTGCTCGCCGGGAGTCGTTGTCCTCGAAAAGCCGACAGGGTTGGTCAACGCCTCCATGGGCGACGTCCACCCCAATGGCAATCCCCACTACTGGCTCGACCCCCGAAACGGCGCGATCGTCGCCCGGACCATCGCCGACGCGCTGGCCAAGGTCGACCCGGCTCACGCCGATGACTATCACGCCCGGGCCGAGGCGTTCGCGAAATCGGCCGAGGATACGTGGACCCAGGAGAAGGCCGCCGCGGGTAAGCTTCCCTCGAAGGTGATGTTCACCTACCACCGCTCCTGGACCTACTTCGGCGATGCGTTCGGAATCGACATCCCCGGCGAGGCGGAGCCGGTACCCGGAATTCCGCCGACGGCCAAGCACCTGGCCGATCTGGTCAATATCGCCAAGGCGCGGAAAGTCTCGTTGTTCTTGCAGGAACCCTATTTCTCCGACGACGCCGGGCGGTTCCTTAGCCGCGAAGCTGGAATGCGAGTCGTGGTCATGTCACCCTCGTGCGACGCGCCGACGGCGGGAAGCTACTTGGCGCACTTCCACGACGTGATGAGCGCGCTCGCCACGGCGGGCGCGGGGCAGGCACAGTGACCGGAGGCATATGACGGAAGCGTTCGCCCTACCCTTTTTCCGAACCGCGGTCATCGTCAGCCTTGTGCTCGCGGGCATCCACGCGTACTTGGGATTCCACATCGTGCGGCGCGGGGTCCTCTTCGTGGACCTCGCGCTCGCTCAAATGGCCGCCTTAGGCGTAGCTCTTGCGGTCGTGCTCCGGCTGGAACACCACGAGATGGCTTCGTATTTCCTCGCGCTCGGGATGACCTTCGTCGGGGCCGCCGTGTTCGCCTGGCTCCGTGGACGGTCGCGCAACGTTCCGCTCGAGGCGTTCATCGGCATCGTCTTCGCCACCGCCCAGGCCTTGGTCTTTCTGGTTCTCGAAAAGAGCCCGGCGGGTCCCGAGCATCTGAAGGAGACCCTGGTCGGCTCGCTCTTCACCGTGGATCCCAAGCACGTCCTGCGGGTGGCGATCCTCTACGCGGTGATCGGCGCGGTTCACGTGGCGCTGCGAAAACCGTTCTTCGAAATTACCAATGACCCGCAGGGCGCCGAGGCCCGGGGGCGGCGCCTCTTTCTGTGGGACCTCCTCTTCTACGCGACGTTCGGCTTCGTCGTCACGTCCTCGGTCCAGATGGCGGGAGTCCTGCTTGTGTTCGGGTTCCTCGTGATCCCGGCCGTGGCGGGACTCCTTGCCACGCCCAAGCCGGGCGCGGCTCTGGCGGTCGGCTGGATCTTTGGATTCGTCGCGAGCGTCCTCGGCCTGGTCGGATCGGTGAAGTTCGATCTCCCCGCGGCACCCAGCATTCTCGTCACGCTCACCGGTCTCCTCGTCGTGATGGGCGCGGTCGTCGGAGTGTTCCGGGCCGGCCGGCCGAAATCGAGGGTGCAATGACGCTCGGCCGAAACATGACGCGCCGCATCCTAGCCGTCGGCACGCTCCTCATCGCCGGCGTGTCCCTTTCTCGACCCGGGGCGGCATCCGACGCCCCGGCGGCCAACCCGGCCTTGAAACGCCCGGCGCGCGTTGAGACTCTGCGCGCCCGGAACCTCACGCTCCGGCCCGGCGCCGAGCCGGTCGCGAGCTTCCTCCTCGAAGGAACGTTGTCGCGGTCGCTCCTCCAATCGCTCGGCATCGAGGTGAACACCTGGACGGAGGCCGGCGCGACGGCCCGCGTTCCACTCTCGCGAGTCCCGCTCCTCGGCGCGCTCCCCGGCGTCCGCGCCGTCCGCCCGGCGAACCGGTGCCGCTACTACCTGGACAAGAGCGCGGTCGACGCCGACGTGGCGTCGGTCCGCGTCTCCGTGCCGCCGGCGTTCGCCGGGCAGACCGGCGCCGGGGTGCTGGTGGGGCTCGTCGACTCGGGCGTCGATCTCTACCACGGCGACTTTCGAAGGCCCGACGGCTCCACCCGGCTCGTCTCCCTCTGGGACCAGAACGTGGACGGAGCGCACCCGGCCGGATTCTCGTACGGCGTGGAGTGGACACCGGGCCAGATCAATGCCGGCGACGCGAACGAGATCGACGACTTCGGACACGGAACCCACGTGCTGGGCATCGCCGCCGGCGACGGGAGCGCCGCGGGTCATGGGCAGCCGCAGTATACCTACGTGGGCATGGCTCCCGAGGCCGATCTCTGCGCCGTGAAGACCGACCTCACCACCTCCGGAATCGTCGACGGGATCAACTACATCTTCCAGGTGGCGGCGCAGCGCGGGCAGCCCGCGGTCGTCAACCTGAGCCTCGGCACGCAGGAGGGACCGCACGACGGAACCCTGCTCATGGATCAGATGATCAACCAGCTGACCGGCCCGGGACGGATCGTGGTCGCCGCCGCAGGCAACGAGGGAGCGGACAACCTCCACGCACAGGTCACCCTCGTTCCACCCACGAGCCAGAACATGACGATGCTCGTCCCGCCCTATGCGCCGGGGCCAGGAACCGAAGATGACTTCTTCATCGTGTCCGGATGGTATGAGCCGACGGATCAGATCGCGGTCACCTTGACGACGCCGAGCGGGGTCGTGCTCGGACCCGTGGCGCCGGGAGACAGCCTCACGGGGCGCCTGACCCCCGACGGCTACGTCGATTTCTACAACGCCGCCTTCCCGACCACGAACGGGGACCGCGAGATCTACCTGCAGGTCTTCGACGCGCCGGGCGCCCCGCCGCCCGCGACCGGGGCGTGGCACTTTCAATACTCGCCGCTCGTCATCGGCGGACCCGGACGCGTCGACGCCTACATCGAGACGAGCCAGCTGGGGGACGGCCTTTCCCTGGCGGGGTGGACCCAGGGCCTGGTCTTTGGAGGTGTGGTGAGCGCGCCGGGGGACGCCGACTCGGTGATCGCGGTCGGCGCCCACGTGACCAAAGTCTGCTGGAACGCGTTCGACGGATTCTTCCGCTGCTTTACGCCCGCGCCCCCGATCGGCACCGTCGCCCGGTTCTCGAGCCAGGGTCCGAGGCGCGACGGAGTACTAAAGCCCGATCTGACCGCGCCCGGGTTTGGGATCGTGTCGGCGCGCTCGCGCGCCGCGTTCTTCTCGAACGCCGAGGTCACCCCCGACGGATCCCACGCGATCCTGGCCGGGACGAGCATGTCGACGCCTCAGGTGACCGGAGCGGCTGCATTGCTGCTGGGCCATCGGGCCAACGCCCTCGCCACGCCGTCCCAGATCCGATCGCAGCTAAGGGCCTGGGCGCGTGCGGACGGTCAGACCGGCGCGGTGCCGAACCCGTCGTGGGGCGCGGGCAAGCTCGACGTCGCGGCCACCCTCGGCCCGTCGCTCGCGGTTTCGGTGTCGCGCCCGGCGGCCGGGCACGTCGCGGTGTTCGGGGACACGGACTCGGTGGAGGTCCACGTCGACGGTGGCGTCGCCGACTCGGTCGTCGTGATGCTCTCGAAAGACAGCGGACTGACCTACACCAAGCGCCTCGGCGCCTTTCCCGCGATGGGTCCCAACGAGACCCGATGGCTCACCTACCCGGCCGACCCATCCTCGATGACCTATCACGCCCGGATCCGATGCGTCGCCTACAACGCGGCGATGGGCGACGTCCGGGCCTTCTCCAACGGCTTCTTCCTGATCCAGCCCGAGCTTCGAACGGCGTTTCGGGTGAACGCTCCCAACCCGTCAAGCGGGCTGACGACGATGTACTTCGAGCTGCTCCAGCCGGGGCACGCGACGCTTCGGGTCTTCTCGGCTCGCGGGGCCCTGGTCCGGACGCTGGTCGATGCCGTGTACCCTGCGGGACGGCATTCGGTGGACTGGGACGGCAAGGATCAACGCGGTGTGGCGGCCGCCTCGGGGATCTACTACTGCGATTTCCGGAGCGGCAGCGTGCACCAGGCGCGGAAGCTCGTCCGGATCCGCTGAGCACATCGGGCCACTGGCCCGGATCCGCTGAGCGGCCCGCGGCAATTTCCGAAACCGCGGGGCTCCAGGACGCGTATGAGTCGAAGCAGGCCGTGATTTCGCGCGCCTGACGCTTCCCCAGCAGAGGAGCCACCATGGGCAAGAAATTCTGGCGTGCGATCGCCGTGGGGGCGCTCGTTTGCCTCGCGATCGGCATCGTCTGGACGATCCGCCTGGATGTCCCCTCGCCGACCCCATGGTGGTACGGGAAGAAAGCGGTCGTCCGGGTCGAGGTGTGGGAGCCGGGAAGGGACATGGCCACCTTCGCGGCGACGATGCCCAAGGGTCCGCTCGATGCGATGTACGCCCTCGGGATCAAGGGGTCGGTGGGGCTCGACCACGGCCATGAGCTCGAGCTGAAGGGGATCTGGAAGCAGCTTCAGCGGCTGCCGCGCGGGGAAAAGCTCAAGTTTGAAGAAGACGGCGCCAGCGTCTCCATCTGGATCGATGTGCAGGACGGAGATTCGTCCGCCGGCGGCTGAGCGCTGAGCCCTGAGCGCCGCGCTCGAAGGCTTAGCCCGCTACGGCAGGAAACGATCCGGGTGCGCGATCTTCTGCGGTAGGTAGGTGTCCATCACGTAGTTGAGCCCGTGCGCCGCCAGCGCCTGCTGCTCCGCGCGGACCCCCATCGTGACGAGCTGCTCCATCGCCTTGGCCCAGGGCTTGTGGTGCTGGAAGAATGGGTCGTTCTTGATCGCGTCCTTCGCCCGTTTCACGTCGACTTCCTTCAGAGGATGGGTCGGCAGCTTGTAGTCGATGATGTCCTGGGGCGTGATGCCGAGAAACCGCGCCTGCGGCACGCAGAAGAACTCGTTGATGTGCGCCGCGTTCCCCGACCCCACCTTGAACGTGCGGTAGATGTTGCTGATCCCGTACGGGTCCCCGTCGACGAAGACGTAGACCGGGATCTTCTTGGTATCGGCGAGCCGCCGGATGAACCGGCGGCAAGCGCGCGTCGGCACGCCCCCCATCGATACCAGGATGCAGTTCGCGCTCCTCCAGTAGCCGTGCTTGACCAGCCGCTGGAACATTCCCGCGGTCTCGATGACGAGGATGAACTTCGCCTTCGTCTCGAATTGCAGATGCTCGACCGAGATGGGGATGGAATAGGCGCCGCTTCCGAACTTGGTGCAATCGATCTGGATCGTCTTTCCCGTGTTGGGGTCCTTGTCGATGACGATCAACGTCCCGGCCACGTCGCCCCCTTTCTCCTCGGGGACGAAGCCCATCTGCTCGCGGTTCACCTCGAACAGGGCCTCCACGTCGTCCATGACCGTGTCGGACTCCTCCTGCTCCAGGAAGCGGGCGTCGCCCCAGTTCTTGGAGACGTAGTAGGCCTCCCGCTTGGTGGCGATGTCGTCCGTTTCCACCAGGGTCTTGGAGAGCGCCATCATCTTGAGGGTCTGTGCGAACGTCTTGACCGTGTTCACTGTCAGCGTGCGCTCCTTCTTCTTGCCGCGGATCTCGAAGTAGCCTTCCTTCTCGAGATATCGCACGTTGGCGAGGGAGCGGACCGGGAAGTAGAGCGTAGGCTTCTTCCGCTTGAGGATCTGCTCCTCCACTCCCTTGGCTTCCTTCTTGATCTTGGGGACGACGCCCTTCTCGCTCATGGCTGGCGGCTCCGCTCCAGGGTGTCCTTCAAGGTCGCGCAGACCTTCTCTTTCCGCTTGTCGTCGATCCCGAGGATCTCCTGCAGCGCGATCCCGATGTGCGGGATGTATTTCTCGATGTAGGAGCGTTTCTTCTCCGCGTCCGCCTCTCTCATGCCGCGCCGGATGTAGATGCCCAGCTTGCGGCCCACGTCCTGCAGCGCGAGCCGGATCTCCTTCATGATCTCCGGGTAGGACGCCAGCGCCTCCTTGGATTCCGAGGTGAACGGAACCCACACCGACGCGATGTGAACCATGAGGATCATCGGCCCCACGGGAAGTGCGCCCCGCGACTGCTGGATGCCGTAGGCCTTCCAGTTCGTCTGGACCGTGGACTTGGTGACCGCACACGCCGACTGCTGGTAGAGAAGCGGGACGCGGTTGGCAAATCTCAGAAGGGTGACCAGCTCATCCGCCGGCAGGCTTTCCGCGCCGTAGGCGAGGGCCGCCTCCACCAGAAACGGGTTGCCGCGGTAGACCGATGGCGAGCGCGTCGTCGCGGCGTAAAACCGCGCGTCGACCTGCTTCTTCAGCGCGCCGAGGAGAAGCTCCTCCCCGATCGGGGAGAGGACGTTCGAGGGAGGCGCCATCAGCTTGGTCGCCTGGATCGCGTTGTAGAGGGCCTCCGCCTGCTCCCGCGCCGCCTTCTGGGGCGTCATTCCCGGAGACAGCGAGGCCGACTTGGCGATTTCCTCGGCCACCGCCGGGCTCACCCGCGAGAATTCGCTGCTCAAGAATCCGCGAAGGTTCCTCGCCTTGGTGTCGTGAAGCATCTTCAACAAGATTCCCAGCTCCACGCCGTGGGGGTGGGGCTTGATCTCGAGCGGAGGCTTGGGCAGCTCGGGCGCGACCCGGTCCAGCTCGAGACGCTCGCCCGACGGCGAAACGTAGGTCATCCTCGCGTGCGGGTTGGCCATGGCGGTCTGCTCGACGTAGCCATCCACCGAGTGCCGCCCCTTCTTGTAGGTCGCCTCGATCTCGATTTCGACCCGGGTCCCGTGATCGGGAGTCCACGACACCTCTTCGTCCGAGACCACCACGGGCGCGTTCCGTCGCGTATCGATCTGGATGTCGAACTTGTGCGCCGGCTTCTTGGCCGCGACGCGCGAGACGACGGTAATCGGCTTGCCGGTTGTGAGCTGGCCGTACATTCCGGCGGCCGAGATTCCAATCCCCTGCTGGCCCCGCGACTGGCGGAGGCGGTGGAATTTGGAGCCATAGAGAAGCTGCCCAAAGATCTTGGGGATCTGCGCCTTCACGATCCCCGGACCGTTGTCCTGAACCGCCACGCGGAAGCGAGTTTCAGAGATCTCCTGAATCTCGATCACGAGATCGGGGAGGATGCCTGCCTCCTCGCATGCGTCGAGCGCGTTGTCGACGGCCTCCTTGACGGTGGTGAGGAGCGCCTTCGCCGGGCTGTCGAAGCCGAGTAGATGGCGGTTCTTGGTGAAGAATTCGCTGACCGAAATCTCGCGCTGCTTCTCCGCGAGATCGGCCGCCGTGAGCCGGACGATCTTCTTGGCGGAACCCTTGACCGGCGGCGGCAGGGTCCCGACGGGCGGGGGCAGGGCTGCTTCCCGAAGCGCGGGCTTCTTGGCGGCTCCCTTCTTCGGGCGCGCCACCGCGGGCGACTTGCGAGGTACTCGTCTTAGCTGCGCATGCGCCATGGGCTCCCCGTTTGTGAGTTCGTGTTCTCGGAGTCTAAATCGCGCAGAATCTAACCGCTTACCACCCTCGGGGCAAGCATTGCGCCGGCCCGCCACGAAACGAGTCGCCCGCAAAGTCCATCATCGCCTCCCTGCCCATCGATCTTAACGCGCCTTTTTTCAGTCCGTTCCGAGCCAGCTGGGCCCCGTCCTCCGGCCCCGCCCCACGGCTTCGGGAAAGCCCTTGGGAGCCCCGCCGGGTGGCACATGCCTTGCGACTCAGGTTTGGCCCGGCAGCCATAACTCCACCCCAATGGAAGGGATGACGTGACCACGACCGGCCAGAAGAGACGCACCGTCTGCGCGATTCTCGTCGACGGCGGCATCGTGACGCCGGAGCAGGTTGATGAGGGCCTGGTGCGCCAGGTGGAGACCGGGCGATTGATCGGCGAGACGCTGGTCGAGCTCGGCTTCACGACCGAGGAGAACATCGCCTGGGCGCTTTCCAAGCAGCTCGGCATTCCGTACGCCGACGTCAAGCCCGAGACCCTCGACGCGGAGCTGATGAAACGCTTCCCCGAAGCCTTGCTCCGCCGCGTCCAAGCCGCACCCCTGTTCAAGAGTGAGGACGGGATCGTCATCGCGATGGCCGACCCGACCAACTCGGAGCCGGTCGCCGAGCTGCGCGAGGAGGCCGGCGCGCGCACCACGCTCGTCATCGGCTGCCCCTCGGCCATACGCCGGGCCCTCGATTCCGTCTACGGACCCGAGAGGATCGACGAGAGTCGCCCGGCCGCGGCGGAGCCAGGCCGCTCCGACATCGTCTGGGATCGCGCGGGCACGAGCTTTCTCCTCTACCAGCTCCACGCGGCGCGGAGCCGGAAGGCATCCGAGATCCATCTGGTGCCGACGCCGACCGGTATCTCGGTCTTCTACCGGACCGACCAGGGGCTCGAGCCCCACGGGGTCGAGCGGCCGGAGACCGCCGCCTATCTTCGCCAGCGTCTGGCGCAGCTCGGCGCGCCCGACCTTCTGGACGAAGGTACGGCGACCGCTTCCGGCTCGATCGCGGTCGAGGCGGCAGAAGCCCACATTCACGTCGGCGTGTTCCATTGCCGCGCCGATTTCGGCATCACGACCGTGCTCCGGCTGATGCCGGTCCCGGCCCACGCCCCCGATCTCTCGACGCTCGGTCTCTCGCCGATCGGCGAGGCGGAGATTCGTGATTTCGTGGAAGGGCCCGAGGGGCTCGTGATCGTCCATGGTCCTCCTCGTTCGGGCGGGTCGACGGTGCTCGCGTCGATTGCGGCGCTCGCGGCCCGTCCCGAGCGGAGGATGCTGGTCCTGGAATCGGGCTCGGCGGCCCCCTACCCGGCCGGCACCACGCGGGTCCGCATTCAGACCGCGAGCGGTAGCACGAGTGGTTGGGAGCGCCTCACGGTGGGCCTGGGGGCGGACGTCGTCGTGCTGGATGAGGTGCTCGTGGGGGACGCGATCGAAGGGGTGCTGAGCGGCGCTTCGGTCGGGCGTCTCGTCTTCGCGCGCACCGACTGGCTGGACGGCCATCGCCTCCTCACCCATCTCGCCAAGAGCCGCGGCGGCCGCGCGGTTCTGCGCGAGCGTCCCTTCGCCATGGTCTCGCTGCCGGCCGCCCGCCGCGAGGGCTCGAGCGTCTGGACGACCCCGGCGGAGTCCGAGGCGAATGCCGGGAGCATCGAAGCGAGGATTCTCACGGACGAAGACCGCGACGCCCTACTCCAAGGGAAGGTGCGCTGATGGCATTCCAGATCAAAGCACTCCTCAAGGCGATCGTGGAGGCTGGAGCCTCCGACCTCCACTTCTCGACCGGCATGCCTCCCATGGCCCGCCTCCGCGGCGACATGGTGTCATTCCAAGCGGCCCCGCTCACGCCCGAGGAGGCGCGCGAAGCCCTTCTGGAGCTCCTGAACGAGGAGCAGCGCGCCCAGTTCGCGGCTCGGCAGGAGCTCGACTTCGCGCTCGAGATTGAGGGCCTCTCGCGCTTCCGTGCGAACTACTTCGAGCAGCGCCGGGGCGTCGCGGCGGTATTCCGCATCATCGCCAACACGATCCCCACGCTCGATGAGCTCGGCACGCCGAAGGTGCTCAAGGACCTCGCGCTTAAAGATCGGGGTCTGGTGCTGGTCACTGGGCCCACGGGAAGCGGGAAATCCTCGACCCTGGCGGCGATGATCGATTTCATCAACGAGAACTGCCAGAAACACATCATCACGATCGAAGATCCGATCGAGTTCGTGCACGATCGGAAGAAATGCCTCGTCAACCAGCGCGAGGTGGGCGCCCACACCGGCAGCTTCGCCAACGCGCTCCGGAGCGCGCTCCGCGAGGATCCGGACATCATGCTGGTGGGCGAGCTTCGCGACCTGGAGACGACCTCCCTCGCGATCACCGCGGCCGAGACCGGTCACCTGGTTTTGGGCACGCTCCACACGAATTCGGCCTCCAAGACCATCGATAGGCTTATCGACGTCTTTCCGCCCGAGCAGCAATCCCAGGTGCGCACGATGCTGAGTGAATCGCTCGAGGGGATCGTGGCGCAGACCTTGATCCCCACCGTCGATAAGAAGAGCCGGGTGGCGGCGTTCGAGATCCTGATCGGGGTCCACGCGCTTCGGAACCTGATTCGCGAGGACAAGACGTCCCAGATCCAGAGCGTGATCCAAGTGGGAGGCGCCTACGGCATGACGACCCTCGACCAATCGCTTAAAGAGTTGGTCACAACGGGGAAGATCACGCGCGCCGCGGCGCTCGCCCGCTCGACCAATCCCAAGCTGTTCGAGGCGGGGGTGGTCCCCGGACCGGACGTGGCTGCTCCGCGGCCCCGGCCCAAGACCCCCATCGTGGTGGTGGGATCGTCCCCTGCCCCTCGTTGACCCCGCTCGCTCGCCGTGGTATCCGTTGGAGGCGCCATGAGACTCGCATCGCTGCTCTGCATCCTTCTCCTCTCCGCCGCTCCCGCGATCGCTGATACCGGCGTCACGGAGATCCACCTCGGCACGCCGCCCCCTCCGGAACAGGAAGTCGACCGGGCCAAGGTGAACGCGGTCGAGCGCCTCCTCGCGGCACGCCAGGCCGGAAGCATCGACCGCGATCGCGCGCCGGAGGCCCGCCTCCTCTTTCGGACCAAGGAGCGGCTGGACGACGCGGCCGTTTTCGGCCCGAAGGGGTCGTCGCTCGCCGCCTTCAATTTCCATGACGAATCGATCGCATCCGAGGGCGCGGGCCGATTCAGCGTCTCGGTCTTCCTCCTCTTCTCGAACGAGGTCGGCCAGGTGGTGGAGAGCCGCGACGAGGAGCTGATCTTCTCGCACGAAGGCGACGGCTACGCCTGCACCGCCCTCCACGCCACCAACGTGATCGCCTGGAGCCAGGATGGGGTCCGCGAAGCGGCGGCGGCTCTCGGCGCGACCCAGGAACTGGAACAAGCGGAGCGTTATCTGGTCGGGGGCAGCGCGGGGAAAGACAAACGGTCCTCCTTCTCGATGGCCGACATCGAGAAGAGCGCGGACGGGAAGGTTGTGGTGCAGTGCCTGCGGTTCCGCTCCGACCCTGGCAAGCGTGGGTTTGACGTCAGCACCAACCCGGTCGTCCTGTCGCGCGTCAACGATTCAATCCGGGTCGAGTCGAACTGAATACGTCCGCTCCCCCTCGGGTGCGCCCTCTGCGCCTCATCCTCTTCGACATCGACGGAACCCTGCTGCGCGACGGCGTCTCCTCCAAGATCGCGTTCGCCCGCGCGCTCCGCGAGACCTACAACACGACCGGCCCCATCAACGCCTTCAAGTTCGCGGGGATGACCGACCCGGAATGCGTGACCGCGATCATGCGCCTCGCCGGGATCGACGAGCGGACGATCCACCAGCGCCGCGACGAATGTTTGCGGCGGTACGTCGAGATCCTACAGTCGGAGATGCTTCTCCACGACGACGCCCAGCTGTTCCCGGGCGTGAAGGAGCTCCTCGAGCGGCTGAACAAGCTCGACGATGTCTTGGTGGGGCTTCTGACCGGGAACGTCCTCCGGGGGGCCGAGCTCAAATTGAGGCGATGGGACCTCGAACGATACTTTCGCTTTGGCGCGTACGGCGACGATCATGAGGACCGGCCGGTTCTGGCGCAAATCGCCCTGGAGAAGGGCCGCACCCTCGCGGGCCGGCCGCTCACCGGCAGCGATACGACGGTGATCGGCGACACGCCGAAGGATGTGGCGTGCGCCCGCGCGATCGGGGCCCGCGCCGTGGTCGTGGCCACCGGAGCGGTGGGCCGCGATGAGCTTCGAGATGCGGCGCCGGACGTCCTCCTCGACTCGTTCGAAGACCACACCGCGGCGCTGCGTGCGCTCTTTCCTTAGAGCGTTGCTGCTCTCGGCGGCGGGCGCGCTTCTGCTCGGCGCCGGGCGCGCGCCCGCGGTTCCGCCATCCGCCGTCCGCGCCAGCGGTGACCGCTTCGAAATCGTAACCAGCTCCGGGGCCCGGAGCGTCTTCTTCCGCGGCGTCAACCTCGGCGCGGGCCCTCCGGGCCATTTCCCCGGCGAGTTCGCGATCTCGAAGGCTGACTACCGCCGGTGGCTGCAGTTCGCACGGGAGCTGCACGCGAACGCGATCCGCCTCTATGCGCTCCACCCGCCGGCGTTCTACCAGGCGCTTCGCGATGAGAACGTGGCCCATCCCGAGGCGCCGATCTGGCTCTTCCAGGAGGTCTGGACCGAGCTCCCCGATTCGAACGATTTCTTCGACCCCGCGTTCGACCAGGGGTTCAAGGACGAGGTCCGCCTCGCGATCGACGCGGTCCACGGGAACGCGACGCTGCCGGAACGACCGGGACACGCTTCAGGCATCTACGATGCGGATGTCTCTTCCTGGCTCGCGGGTTGGATTCTGGGACGGGAATGGGAGCCGTTCGCGGTCCGCGAAACCCAGCGGCACCATCCCGACTCGACGAGCTTCCGCGGCACCTACTTCGCCGTCGATGGCGGCACGGCGATGGAGGTCTGGTTGGCCAGGGCGTGCGAGCGCGCGGCCTCGCACGAGGCCGGCCGTTACGGGCTCGCCCACGCGGTCTCGTTCGTGAACTGGCCCACCCTCGACCCGATGAAGCATCCCACCGAGGCCGAGCAGGGGGGCGGCGAGATGGAACACGACGAGGACGCCTACGCGGTCGATCCGACGCGGATTCGCGCGATCCACGCGACCGGGTTGAAATCGGGCTTTCTCGGATACTTCGCGAACTACCACGTCTATCCCTACTACCCCGATTTCATGAATCTCGACCCGGGCTACGCGAGCCATCGAGACCGCCACGGAGCCTGCAGCTACGCGGGCTACCTCGCGGACCTGAAGGCCCACACGCGGGGGATTCCGCTTCTCTTGGGCGAGTACGGCGTGCCGTCAAGCCGTGGCATCGCGCACCTCCAGCCGCAGGGGATCAACCACGGCGGTGCCTCCGAGGACGAGCAGGGCGATCGGGACGTCCGGCTCCTGGAGGACATCGAGGATGCGGGGTGTGCGGGGTCGCTCCTTTTCGCCCTCTTCGACGAATGGTTCAAGGTGAACTGGCTGGTTCGAAAGACCGAAGCGCCGGCCGATCGCGATCCCATCTGGCACAACCTGCTCGACCCCGAGGAGAATTACGGGCTGATCGGGTTCGACCCTCCGTCCGCGATTCGAATCGACGGCGTGATGGACGATTGGGCGGGCGTCGCTGCCGTACGCGAAGGCGGCTGAGGCAGGCGCGACGGCGGCATCGGAGGGATACGCGCCGTCTCCGCTGAAGGCGCTCTACGTCACCTCGGACCAGTGCCGCCTCTATCTTCGCGATCGACGTTTCCCCCGCCGCTTGGATTCGAAGGCCGGGAGGCGCCGGGGAGACCTCGCAGGACCGGAGCGGACGGGCATCTCCTCCCGCCCCAGGCGGCGGCATTCGCGCGATCGGGGTCTCCCTCGACGTACTCGATCCCAAGCGCGGCGACACACGCCTCCCGGCGCCGCTTCGCCGCGACGCTGGTCGCGGGGCGCGGAGTTCATCCTGCTCATCGAGCCGCCGCAGCCTGGCGACACCGGCGGCGGACTGTTCACGAGGCGGCCGGCGTCCAGGCGGCCGCGCGGAGCTCTTCATCGACCGCTCGATGAACTACTCGCTCTACGCGGGATTTCTCACTCCGAAGGGCTTCGAGTGGAACACGTCGCCCGTTCCGACCGGTCGCGAACAACGACGGCCGCTACGCGCCGCTCGTGATCGAGACGAATCGGGAACGGATCGCGCGCGACGGAACTCGATACCCGGCCCGGTACCTCGATTGGGGTCGCCTCTCGCGCGGAGTCGAGCCGGCGTCGGCTCCCGCGTGGCTCGGCGCTGACTCGAGCCGCGCCTACGACCCCCACGCGGAGTGGGAGATGAACCAGGCCGGAACCTCGGTCGAGGTCGCGATTCCATGGGGGCTATTGAACGTGGGCGATCCTTCCACCCTTGCAATCGTCGACGACAAGGACGGAACGCGTGAGACCGAGACCACGCAGAACGGATGGAATTGGCCTCCTAGCATGGACCACGAGCGCACCCGGCTTCGTCGCCGACTCCACCGGACCGACGATGCCCGGCGCCACGACGGCGGCTCCCGGGCAGACGCTGTTTCCTGGGGCCGAGCGGAGCCACGCAAACTATTGGTAAACAAAGGCGATAAGCTGACGACAATTGTCACCCCCGACAGCGCCGTATACCTATGGAACGGCTGGAACGCGCCGATAACCAGAGAGCACACAAAGCGTTCCGCCGGACGAGTTCGGCAAGCATTCGAGGGAATGGAAGCCCGTGAAAAGGGTCAGCGATCCAATCGGGATGGAGGGAATCGTTAGCCGAACCATTCGGCTGCTCCTCACCGTCCTACTCCTCGCATTTCTATCCACGGCCGCGGCCGTCGGAATCTCGTTCGGCCAAATCGAATCAAGATACCTCGAAGAAGCACGAGAGCGCGTCAGCCAGAAGCGCTTCGATCAAGCGATTCCCCTTCTGCAGACCGAGCTGAAGCAGAACCCTGGCAACGATGAGGCGCGGCTTCTCCTCGCGCGGGTCTACTCGTGGCAGCGTCGCTACGACGAATCGCTCGCGGAATACAGCCACCTGCTCGAGAAATCTCCCGAGGACGCATCGATCCGCTCCGGCTACGCCCGGGTGCTGGCGTGGTCGGGACGCCACGACGAAGCTATCAGAGAGTATCGCCGCGCCCTCAAGGCCGATTCCTCACGACATGGAAGCGCGCGTCGGCTACGCCCACGCCCTGGCCTGGAGCGGGGACCTGGCGGGGGCGTCGATGGAGTACGACCAAATCTTGACGAAGAACCCGTCCCTCGGCGACGCGTGGCTGGGCCGCGCCTCCGTGGTCCGATGGCGCGGGGCGCCCACCGCGTCCGATCGCTTCTTGATCAGCGCCCAGAAATTCGATGCCGACTCCGAGGAAGTCGAAGACGAGCGGGGTTCGGTCTGGGCGGCGCTCGCCCCATCGGTCGGCGGTGGATGGACCGCTTCCAAGGAACGACAATACGTCGCGGGCCCTGACTTCACCATCGACACCGAGGGGCCCTACGCCGTTGGTCGCGCGACGATCGCCCGTACGGTGGGCGTCTCCGCGCGGATGGCGTGGCTTCAGCTGACGGAAACGCCGGCCGCGGGGGGCGTCCCGAACTACGACCTGAACAGCGTCGACACGAGAGCCGATGTTTCGCTCCTGCGCGGGTACCCCTGGCAGGCGGCCTTTGGGGTCGAATATCAGACGTTCGAATCGCGGAACGACGCCGCGCTTTACCCGCTGACCGGAGCCGATGACTTCTTCGGGTGGAACGCGCGCCTCTGGCGGTTCACGCGGCGCATCACGCCCCACGTGAGCGCCGCGCGGAGCTACGTGGCGCTCAAGGACACACTATCGTCCGGCCTCCTCGCGTTCGACCCGGCGCACGTGGACGACTACGAGGGGGGCCTGGCCTACCAGTGGAACGGGCGATTCACGACCGATGCCCTGGTCTCGCGCGGGCTCTACTCCGACGACAACAAGAACTGGATCGTGGCGGGCGGCGCAGCCTACAAGGCCCGCACAGGGGTCCCCACGATCACGTTCGACGGCCGTGTGACCTACCGCGACTGGGACTTCGAATCGCCGAACTACTTCACTCCATTGAACAGCGTTCGCGGCGCGGCCGGGGTCACGTTCGCCGGTTACGTCGATCGCCCCGCGATCGACTACGCGTTCCGATACGAGTTCTCCGGGCTCGGCTCATCGAACTTCGACGACATCTGGGTTCACGCCTGGAACGGAAATTTCAACGTAGTCCTGGGTGACCGATTCCCGGTCGGGGTCGAGGGCGCGTACTCGATCGACAACAACAACTACGAGGCCTGGTACATCGGGCTCTCGGGAGCTGTGCGGTGGTGAGGATGGCCCAATGATCAACTTCATGACGCTCATGATCACGCTCGGTCTCCTCCTGGGGATCGTGGCGCTGACGACGATCGCGGCGGTCGGCAACAAGATCTACACGAACCGCGAAGCCGATTCCAAAAAGCGCTTCCTCGATGAGTTGAGGAAGAGCTTTCTGAAGCTGCGCACGCCCGAGGGCCAGCGCGAGGCGATGCCGGTCATCGTCGCTTCCATGTCGGGGCGGTGGTCTGAGCTGGCGGCTGAGGAGATCAGCCAGCTGGAGCTGCCGCTTCGGCTCGACGTGCTCCGCGCTCTCGAAGAGAGCGGCGCCGTGACTCGTGTGACCCGCCAATCGAAGAGCCGGTTCAAGTGGACCCGCGCGCACGCGCTCCGGATTCTTGGAGAGCTGAAGCTTCCGCAATCGGTGCCCACCCTCCTGCACGCGCTCGAGGACAAGGACGGGGATGTGCGGAACGTGGCGGCGCGCTCGTTGGGCCGGATGAAACTCCAGGCGGCGGAAGAGGCCCTGGTCGGGCTTCTCGGCAAGCACGACCAGGCGGTCTCGGCACGCATCGCCGCGATCTGTATCGAGATGGGTCCTCGAACGGCGCCGCTCTTGATCAAGACCCTGCGCGACGGAACGCCGATGGCGCGATTCTGGGCGGCCCGCATTCTCGGCGAGATTGCCGATCCACGGGCCACGCGCTCGCTCTGCGACGCACTCCACGATCCGGAGCCCGACGTCCGCTCGGCGTCGGCGAGGGCGCTCGGAAACGTGGCGGACCCGGCAACCGCGCAGCTCGTCGGGCCCCTTCTCCAAGATTCGGTCTGGTACGTCCGCGCGCACGCGGCGGAGGCGTTGGGCAAGCTCGGCAATCCCTTCTTCGCGGCCTCGCTCGCCGACGCGCTCCGTGATTCCTCGTGGTGGGTCCGGAAGAACGCGCTGGACGCCCTGGTCAAGCTGGGAGAGCCCGCGAAGCCAGTTCTCTTCACCGCTCTGGAGAGCGAGGACCGCTTCGCGCGCGACTGCGCCGTGGACGCATTGATGTCTCTGGGAGTCACGGCGATCGTGCCGAGACGGGAAGGAGCCTAGCGTGAACGAATGGACGCTTTCCCCCTGGCTGATGTCCGTGATCAACGCGACCAGCTTCGTCATTCTGATCTACTTCAGCGCGCTCCAGCTGGTGCTCTTCGGTCTCCTCATCCTCTCGTTCTTCGACATGCGCCGGAGGCTGGCCCAGAACTTCTACGCGGACTACGAGGCGGTCGCCAAATCACACTTCACGTTCCCGATTTCGGTCCTGGTGCCCGCCTACAACGAGGCGGCTGGGGTCATCGACTCGGTCCGCTCGGTGCTCTCCCTGGACTATCCGCAGCACGAAGTGATTGTCATCAACGACGGCTCGACCGATGACACACTGGCCAAGCTCCGGCGGGAGTTTCGCCTGGAGCGAAGGGACGTGGTCTTTCGGAAGGTCCTCGAGGTGACGGGCGTCATCCGCGGCATCTACCGCTCGACCACGTCGCCCAACCTCCTCGTCATCGACAAGGAGCACGCGGGTAAGAGCGAGGCGCTCAACGCGGGACTCAATCTCTCGCGTTACCCGCTCTTCTGCACGATCGACGCCGATTCGCTTTTCCAGGAAAACGCGCTCCTGCGAGTGGTGCGCCCCTTCCTGGAGGATCCGGAGCGGGTGATCGCGGTCGGGGGCCAGGTGCGTGTGGCGAACGGGTGCAGGATCGAGCGCGGACGGATCGTGGAGCCGCGGCTACCGTCGAGCATTCTCGCCGCGTTCCAGGTGGTCGAGTACCTCCGCGCCTTCGTCGCGAGCCGGCTCGGCCTCTCGGCCATGAACAACCTGCTCATCCTCTCCGGCGTCTTCAGCCTCTTCCGGAAGGACGTCGTGGTCGAGGCGGGCGGCTACCGCGCCGGCGTGGTGACCGAGGACATGGAGCTGGTCATCCGGCTCCATCGTCAGATGCGCGAGCAGCGGCGCCCTTACTCGGTCGTCTTCCTTCCCGATCCGATCTGCTGGACCGAGGTGCCGGAGTCGGTCGGGGCCTTGGCGCGGCAGCGGGGCCGGTGGCACCGCGGTCTCATCCACTCCCTTTGGCTACACCGGTCGCTTCTCTGGGGAAAGCACTCGGGCTCGCTTCGTTGGATTGGGCTTCCCTACTACTTCTTCTTCGAGTTCATGGGGCCGATCGTCGAGCTGGTGGGCTACATCATCATCCCGATCGCCTATTTCATGGGATTTCTCTCGCCCATCTATTTCTGGGCGTTCCTCTTCCTGGCGGTGACGTCCGGTGCATTTCTATCGATCTCCGCCGTCTTCCTCGAGGAGCTCTCGTTCGGCCTCTACCGCTCCTGGGGCGACTTTGCCCAGATGGTCGGAATCGGCGTCCTCGAAAACTTCTCCTACCGAATCCTCACTCTCTTCTTCCGCCTTGGCGCCTTGGTGGATATCATCTTAGGGCGTGGTGGCTGGGGGAAGCAGGAGCGCGCCGGCTTCGGGCGCGCGAAGCCCGCTCCCGCACAACTCTAAGCGACCCCACAACCTAGTCGGCCGGTGGAGGCATTCGTGCGCCTGTTGGGGCTCGTCGTAGGGGTGTGCCTGCTTTGGGGAGAGTCGCGGGCCCTTGCCGCGCCCCCGATCGACCCAGGCGGAACCCGCGGCGGCAGGGGCCGGTCGTCCACGGGGGCTCTTGCCCGCCTGCCGCAGCTTCGCGCCCCTGGAGTCGACGCGGCCGAGAAGATGACCGCGGGCGTCTCCGGCAGATTCAATTGCGTGGTCATCCTCTTGCAATTCCCCGACAACCCCGCCGACACGCTGAACCACACGCCCGCCGATTTCTACGACCTCCTCTTTTCCCAAGGCACACGCCCCGGCGGAAGTGTCCGCGATTACTACAACCAGGTCTCGCGGGGACAGTTCGACTTGCAAGGAATGGTGACCCGCTGGTACACCGCGCCCCAACCGTACAGTTACTACACAGACAACCAGTCGGGCTTTGGCGGATTTCCGCAAAATTCTCAGGGGATGATGCGCGACGCGGTCGACCTCGCCGACCCCGACGTTGACTTCGCGCAGTTCGACGCGAACGGTCCGCTGGGCGCCCCGGATAACGTCATCGATGGACTATTCATCGTGCACGCGGGGCCGGGTGCCGAGGAGACCGACAACCTCAACGACATGTGGTCCCACAAGTTCAATCTCTCGCTGCAAACCAACGACGGAATACGCGCGTTCGCCTACACGACGGAGCCGGAAGAATGGGCTATGTCCAACGGCTACGAGAATGCCGGCGACCTCATCTCGAGAGGCGTCTTCTGCCATGAATTCGGCCACGTCCTCGGGCTCCCGGACCTATACGACCTGAGCAGCGGCCCCGCCTCGTCCGAAGGCGTCGGAGAGTGGGATCTGATGGCCACCGGCGTCTACAACCACCTCATCACCGACCCGATCGGATCGAGCCCAGCGCACATGTCCGCGTGGTCCAAGATCCAGCTCGGGTGGGTCACGCCGACCTGGGTGCTCCACGATTCGGCCGGCGTCACCATCCCGCCGGTGGAGACATCGGGGCGGGTCTTCCGGCTCTGGACGAACGGCGAGGACGCGGGCGAGTACTTTCTGGTGGAGAATCGCCAGCCGATCGACACGGACGTCGGGCTTGTCCGGTCTTCCAACGAATCGGGCGACGGCTCGGCCCACGGACTGGTCATCTATCACGTCGACGACACGATTCCGAACAACAACAATGCCGCCCACAAACTGCTCGACGTGATGGAGGCGGGAGGGCCCGAGTTCCTGCTCGGCCGTCAGGGGGCGCAGAACCTCGACATCCATCGGGGGGCGGTGGCATCCCAGCTCGCCTGCGGACAGACGATCAGCGTCACGGGAAATCGAGGCGACAAGTTCGATCCCTGGCCCGGCGCGCGGAACGCGACCTCCTTCGACGGGTCGTGCCCCCCCAGCGCCAGCTATTGCAACGACGCGCCGAGCCAGGTCGCGGTTCGGAACATCGCCGAGCTCGGCACCAACGTCACCGCCGATCTGCTTCGTGAACGGCGTGACGGTCCGTCGGAAGGCACTCGTCGTCGACGACGCACCGTTCAACGGTTTCCCCAACAACGGGAACGGGCTGGTCGAGCCCGGTGAAACGGTCCGGATTCGGATCCCACTCCACAACTTCGCGTCGGGACCAACCGGCCCGCTCACGGCGAGGCTCGCCACGGGCTCTTTCATGACCCTCGACCCGGACTCGATCTCGTACTCATCGATCCCACCGGGCGGAGTCGACTCGGGCTCGGTGGTGGAGGCGACGATCCTCCCCGCGACCGACCCGCTGGGCGTGACGATCACCACGGACCTCGAAGCGGCCGCTGGACTCGTCGACTTCGACAGCGTGCAGGTGCTCGTGGGGACGAAGACCGGCATCTGCGACAATTTCGAGACGACGGTGCGCCACTGGATCTCCACGGGGGAGGGCTGCGACGGGATCAACGAGTGGCACCGAGAATCGGGCATCAGCCACCCGCCGGGCTCGTGGGCGTGGAGGATGGGTCCCGTGGGCGTGATCGGCACCTACGCGCCCTCCCAGGACGCGCGGCTCGTGAGCCAGCCGGTCCGATTGAGCGGGATCGCGGACACTCTCGCCTTCTGGCAGCGGTACGACAGCGAAGTCGCAAACGACGGTCTCACGGTCGAGATTTCCACCGACGGGGCCGAGACCTGGACGCTGCTGACTCCGGTGGGCGGGCTACACGAACGGAGACCGTTTTACCGGGCAAAAGCTGACGTTCGAGGAGATCAAAGTTCCGCTCACCGGGTATTCAGGAATCGTCCAGGTGGGGTTCCGGTTTCGGTCCTCGCCTCCGATCACCAGCGACGGCCTCGGCTGGTGGATCGACGACGTAACCGTGACGGGCGACGACCAGTGCACGACCACCGGTGTCGCGGTGACCCGCTTCGAGGCGGCGGCGATCCCGGGGCGCGCGGCGGTCCGCATTGCCTGGGGATTGGCCGACGCCGTGGGTGCCACGGTCGGGATCGACCGCGCGGCCACGGCTGCCCCGCGGCAGCGCATCGCGACGCTCCCCTGGGACGACCGCTCGGGCGAATACGAGGACACCGGCGTGTCGTGTCCGGGCTCTCCTATCGCTACTGGATCACCGCCTCGCGCCCCGGCGAGCCCGAAGCGACCGCCGGGCCGATTCTGGTCGCGGTGCCTTCGGGTGTCGACAACGGCTCGCCGCCACGCGTCCTGGCGATCAGCCGAATCAGGCCCAATCCGTTCTCACCGAACGCGTCTTTCTCGGTCTCCCTGGACCAGGATGGTCCCTATGTGGTACGCGTCTATCGCGCCGACGGGTCGCTTGGTCCGCACCCTCGCCGACTCGCGCGGTCGCCAGGGAATCCTGCCGCTCTCATGGGACGGGACCGACGGACGGGGCAGACCCGTTGGAGCGGGCCTCTACTTCTTCGAGCTTCGCGCGGCGAGCGGGGTGCGGGTGGAGAAGGCGGTCTTGCTGCGATGAGCGCGTCGACAACGACCCGGATTGATGGCCCGCAGGTATATCTCGAGATTCCCGGACCGGAACACCTCCCGACGATCTGGAAGGTCTATCTGGACGCGCCCGATTATTTCGAGGCGCTGACCGGCTCGTCCGACTTCGACCCCGTCCACGTCGAGATGATGTACGAGGAGGCGATCGCGGACGACGCCCGCTACTACTTCGCCGTTCGGCGCACCGACAACAAGTCGCTGATCGGAACGCTCGAGGTGGAGGTGGGGTCGGAGGAGGTGCCGTCGATTCTGCGCGGGCTGGTGCTCTCCCAGGCCGAGCGGGGTCACGGGTTCGGGAGAGCCGCGCTCGAGATGATCGAGCGATTCCTGGCGGACGAGCACGGAGCGACGGCCATCACGGCCGAAGTGCCCCAGGGGTACGACGACGGTGAGCGGTTCCTGGAGGCGGTCGGCTACCGGGAGCGACGGCTTAAGTCGGGCGAGATGCGGTGGGTGAAGCGGCTCGATTCGGAGTGACGGCCAGAGCCTCGATCGCCTGATTTAGTTTCGACACCAGCTCGTCCACGTCAAACGGCTTCGCGATCACGAAGTTGACTCCGTGGGCGGTCACCATCTCTTCGCTGATCGTGGCGCCCCACCCCGTGACCAGCCCCAGAACCAGCGTCGGGGGACCCTCCTGCCGGACCGCCCGCGCCACCTCCCAGCCGCTCACGTCGGACATCCCGACGTCCGAGAGCACCGCGTCGAACGGGGACCGCCGGAATCGCTCGATCCCCTCCGAGCCGGAGGAAGCGGTTTCGACCACGTGCCCGTTTCCCTCGAGGGCTTCACGGAGCACGCGCAAGATCTCGGGCTCGTCGTCCACGACGAGGATGCGGGCCTGGAACGGCGGGCGGACGAAGGCACCGGACGGCCCCGCGCTCCCCTCTTGGTCGGTCACGGGGAGGCGCATTCGGACGGTCGTGCCCGCGCCCGGCCCCGTGTCCACCTCCACGGCGCCCTGATGGCGGGAGACGATTCCATAGACCATCGAGAGCCCGAGCCCGTTTCCGGAGACGCCTTTGGTCGTGAAGAAGGGCTCGAACATCCGGGCCTTGACGTCCTCGGTCATGCCGATCCCATTGTCCGCGACCTCCAGAATCGCGGCGTCGCCCTCGGAGCGGCACCGAACGGTGATCATCCCGCCCTTCGGCAGCGCGTCGACGGAGTTGAAGATCAGATTGGTGAGCGCTTCACGAAGCTCCGCGCGGGAGCCCAAAATCGGGCGCGGATCCTGGACTTCGATGCCCACGTCGACCTTGACGCCGCGGCGCTCGCTGTCGTTCTTCCACTTCCCGCGAGTGATTTCCACGACCTCCTGCGCGAGCGCGGGCAGATCGACCACCTCGTGCGCCCGGTCCTCGCGCACGCGGCTGAACTGCTGGATCCGCCGGACCGCCTCGCCCGCGTCCATCGCGGCTTGCCGGACCACGTTGAGCCCCGCGGCCAGCTCGGGGTCGGTGATCCGCATCTGGAGGAGCTGCGTCCGCCCGAGGATGATGCCCAGGTTGTTATTGAAGTCGTGCGCCACCCCAGCGGCGAGCTCACCAAGGGCCCGGAGCTTCTCGCCGCGGGTGAGCCTGTCTTGCAGATCCCGCACGGCGGTCACGTCCGAGAGCAGGAGCATCGTCGCCGGGGCGTTCTCAAAGTCGAGTGGAGCGGTCTGCACCTCGACAAAGATCCGACGTCCGGAGGAGTGGATCATCTCGGCCGCGAACTGAGTCCCCTTTCGCTGGGGCGACTCGACCGATTCCAAGACGGCCTCGTGGGATTCCTTGGCGAAGAGGATCATGGGATCGAATCCCGTGCGCAGAAGCGTCGGGGCCGAGCAACCGGTCATCTGCTCGAGCGCGGGATTGACGAAGACGACTTTGCCCGACTGGAGAATCAGGATTCCCTGGGGCGAGCTCTCGACGAGAATTCGGTACTTCCCTTCCGATTCGGCCAGCGCGTGCGTTCGCGCCTGGACGGCCGCCTCCAGGCCCTGGTTCAACCGCGCGAGATTCTCCCGGCTCGCGAGGATCTCCGCCTGCTGCCGCTGCACTTCGTCGGCCATTCGGTCAAAGTGCCACGCCAGGGTCTCGATCTCGTCCCCGCTTTTGAGATGGAGGCGCTGGGAGTAGTCCCCTTGGGCGATCGCGCGGGTGGCCAGGACGAGCCGATCCATCGGTCGGGTGATGCCGCGCGCGGCCAGACGCGCGCCGATCAGGCAGAGGATCGAAGCGATCATGCCGGCCACGATGAGATGCTGGGTGAGCGCCGCGATCTCCCGGTCGAGCCCCTTGAGCGAGATCCCGACCCGGACCGTTCCCCACTTCACCTGATATCCCTCGACGTAGACCGGGAGGAGTATCTCGAGGACCCGCCCTTCGCCGGGCCGGCGCGGCTCGATGAAGCTCCACTTCTCCTCTCGCGCCGCCTGAGCCGCGAAGTCAGCCGTGTCGCGGGGTGGCTGGCCGAAGGAGTTGTGCGACCGGCTGTCGGCCGCGATCTGCCCCTCCTTGTCGTAGATGATGACGTAGGCGATCTCGCTGCCGGCCTGGGACCGGCTGGCGGCCTGATTGAGCGCGATGTAGTTGTAGGAGAGGAGCGAAGGGGTGGAGAGCCACGCGATGCTCCGCGCGACGGCGAATCCGCGCTTCTTGGTCTCGCGGAGCAGGGAATCGCTCTCGCTGCGCACCAGGAACGCGACGGCGGCCGCCACGAGCCCGATGACGATCACCCCAAAGGTGAGGAAGATCCGGGCTTGGAGACCGGCGCGCGGCCGGCGCGGGCCGTCAGCGGCCGGCGTTTCGGTGCTCTTCACCGGGCTTTGGCTCCGCGAAGCGGAGCTTTTCCATGGCCAGCGTCGAGATTCCAAGCGGATTCATTTCCAACCCTACGACGTCATCCCTGAGGCCGATGAAGCTTGCCGGGTGATGAAGCGGAACGAACGGGGCCTCCCGGAGGATCACTTCCTCGGCGCGCTCGTACGCGTCCTGGCGCAGCGTGGGATCATCGGTGCCGCGCGCGACGTCCAGGAGCGAGTCCACCATCGCGTTGGAGTAGCGGAAGTAGTTGGTCGAGCTGGTGGAGTAGAAGAGAGCGCGGAGGAACGTGTCCGGATCGGGAATATCGGCCACCCACGAGAGACTGAACATCGGCGCCTGTCTCTCGGTGATCAGGCTGTCCAGATCGGCCCACGTAACATACTTGGGCTCCGCGATGATCCCGGCCTCCGCCAGCGACCGCACCATGAGCGAGTCGATCTGGAGCGTCACCGCATTGGTCGTGATCGACTTGTAGATCGGGAGCAGGCGGCAGCGGTCGATCGGGGCCGTATCCCGCCTCGGCCAGTAGCTCCCTGGCCCTCGCCAGGTCGTGCGGGTAGGTCTTCTGCACCGGGGTATACCCCGGGAGGCCGGGCGGGAGGATCCCCGACGCCAGCGCTTTCCCTTCCGGTTGAAGATCGAGCATCGCCTGTCGGTCGATCGCCATCGCGACCGCTTCGCGGACCCGCGCGTCGTCGAGGGGCGGCAACGTCGCGTTCATGCCCAGGAACGCGAGCGTCAGGTCCTGCCAGCGGAGCATCGTGATCCCAGGGCGCGCGCGGAATTCCTCGATCCGATTGACCGGAAGCGTGCTCAGCGTGGCGCGGCCATCGAGGAGTGCGTCGGCTCCCTGGGAGGTAACGTCGCCGTGAGGCGCGTAGAAGATGAGCGTGTCGATCGCCGGTTTTCCCATGAAGTAATCGGGGTTGGCCGCGAGGACGATCCCCTGGGCCGCATCGCGGCGCACGTACCGGAACGGCCCGCAGCCGACCGGTTCACGCTCGAAGACGTCCTTCCCGCCCTTCTCCACCAGCTCCCGCGGCACCGCGGAGGTCTGATCCAACGCCAGGGCGGTGAGAAGCGGCCTGTAGGGATGGCTGAGCGTGATCTGGATCTGCCGGTCGTCCAGCACCCGGATGCCGCGGATCTCGGTCGCCTTCCCCGCGATGAATTCGTGAACGCCGTCGATCGCGTCGAGATAGCCAGCCGCCAGCCCTTCGGAGAGGAATGGCTCGGTGAAGACGCGGGTGAGGCTGTAGGCGAAATCCTCCGCGGTCACCTCCCGCCCGGAGTGGAATCGCACGCCTTCGCGGATGTGGAAGACGTACTGCAATCCGTCGCGGGAGATGGTCCAGCTGTCGGCCACCTGCGGCGTCGGCTCCAGGTCGGAGGTGAGGCCGACGAGCGGGCTGTAGATCTGCGCGATGACCGTGGAGGAGTAGGCGTCCGATGCGAGCCCCGGGTCGAGCGTTCTGGGGGCTCTCCTGGAAGAAGCGAAAGACCGTCGGCGGTGGCGGAAGGGCGGACACTTCCTCAGGCGGGGTCGGCATCGGCACGGGAGGCTCTTGCGGCGCTCTCGCCACGCGGTTCAGAAATACGACGGGAAGGGCAATGCCGACGATGATGGCCGCGATCGCCGAGAAGGCGATCGTCCGCGGTCCCGGCTTGAAGTGGAAGAATTTCATGGTCCGATCTGTCTCCGGGGCCGCCGTGGAACCGCCGCTCCCGAGCTTCGCGGGGGCAAGAAGACGCCCGCGCGGGAGGCCGCCAATCCCTGTCAGATATCGACTTCCGGGGAGGTCTTGTTGAGGGGAAACTGGGTGGGGCGTGCGGGAGCGGGGTGGGCCGAATTACCGTAAACTATTGTTATTTAATATGTTACCACGCTCGCGCTTGATGGCCCCGCGGCGCTTCTTCTCCTCGAGCCGGTGCGTCCTCGACGCAGCCGTTGGCGTCGTGGAGCGTCTCCTCTTTCGCGGCATGAGCGCCGCCGCGACCAGCGCCCGGAGCCGTTCCACCGCCACCGCGCGGTTCTGATGCTGGCTCCGGTGCCGTTGGCTCACGACGCGAATGGTGCCGTCCGCCGCGATCCGCCTCTTCAGCGCGGCGCGGAGCCGATCTTTCTGCGCGTCGGAAAACGCGCTCGACGCTCCGAGGTCCCACGAAGCCTCGACCCGGGTTTCCACCTTGTTCACGTTCTGCCCGCCCGGACCCCCGGAGCGGGAGGTGCGAAGCCGGATCTCGCGGAGCGGAACCATGGCGGCCGACATGGCGCCGGCTACGGAAGGAGCGCGAGGATCTCGCGCTGGATCGGGTCGGTAGTCACGACCGCTTCGCCCCCGTCGATCAGGAGATTGACCTCGCTCCGCACGCCGAAGTCTTCGAGGTAGATCCCGGGCTCGACGGAGACGAGCGTCCCCTCGATCAAGCGGCGCTCATCCCGGGTTTCGAGGTTGTCGAGGTGGACGCCATTCGAATGCACTTCCTCGCCGATCGAGTGGCCCGTGCGGTGGACGAATCGGTCGGCGTAGCCTCGCGCCCGGATCACCTCGCGCGCCGCGTCGTCCACGTCGCAGCCTCGTACAGGCTGCCCCGCGCGGAGCGCGTCCCGCACCCGCGCGATCGCCGCGTCGCGGGCATCCCGGACCGCTTCGAACACGACCCGGTGTCGCTCGGGTGCCGACGGTCCGAGGAATGCAACCTGCGTGTAATCGGCGTAGACGGCGCCCGGCCGCGCGGCCTTGGCCCAGGCGTCGATCAGGAGGAAATCGCCCGTTCCGATGGCGCGATCCAGCTGGGGCGTCGTGGTGAAATGGGGATCCCCCGAATGCGCGTTGACGGCGATCGTGGGCGGGTCGGCGGAGACGAGCCCCGCGGCGGCGAAGCGCTCGAGGGCCCAACGCTGGAGCACCACCTCGGTAAGGGGCGCGCCGTCCCTGACCGCGTCGCGGGCCAGGACAAAGGCGCCCTGGATGATCTCCATGAGCGCCTTCCCGGTGCGGCGGTGGTCTTCGCGCGCGGCGGGCTCCAACGCGCCCCCGAAGCGCTGTGCGAGATCGGCGGAGGAGACGAGGTGGACCCCGCTCCGCTTTACCAACTCGATGGTTCCCCCATCGACGCGTGACACGTAGGGGAGCCGCGCGAGCGGCGAATATTCCATCGCGACCGCCGCAACGCCTCCCGTCGCCGAGCCGGCGGTTTCACGGAGTCCGCCCACGATCTTGGCCACCGTGCGCTCCAGCTCCTGCCAGGTCAGGTAGACGTGAGCGTCGCCGGGGAGATGGTCGAGCGCGTGAGGCTCCAATCGATGAACGATCTTCTGTGGCACCCCTCGAGCCGGCACGAGGTAGAACCACCGCCGGGTCGTCTTGGGCGCTTCGGGCCCGTCGACCAGGCCGAGCACGGTCCGGGCGATCGGGTTGGAGCCGTGGAAGTCGAAAAGGAGCCAGCCCGCGAGCTTTGCCTCGCGGACCGCGTCCTGGATCCGGCCGATCCGATCCGGGGCGATCACGGGTGCGGTGAGTATCGCGCGCCCGCTCTTCGGAGCGAGCCGTCCTCCGAGCGGAGCCTCCGCATGGCCTCCTCGCGCAGCTCGGAGATTCCCTCGCGCTTTAGCGCGGAGACGAAGACCGCGCCGGGATAGCGCGCGCGCAGACCCAAGATCGCCACATCATCCTCGAGGGAGTCGACCTTGTTGAAGACCAAGAGGCGCGGGCGGCCCAGCGCGCCGATCGCGTCCAAGACCGATTCCACCGAGCTGATGTGGAGCTCGAGGTCGGGCTCGGCCGCATCGATGACGTGGAGGAGGAGATCGGCCTCCGTCACCTCCTCGAGCGTCGCGCGAAACGACGCGACCAGGTGTGGAGGCAATTTTCGGATGAACCCCACCGTGTCGGTGAGAAGGGCCCGCGTCGCGCCGTTCGCGGCGAACACCCGGGTCGTCGGATCGAGCGTCGCGAAGAGCTGGTCCTCCACGAAGACGCGGGCGCGCGTCAGGGAGTTGAAGAGCGTCGACTTTCCCGCGTTCGTGTAGCCGACCAGAGATGCCTTGTAGCAGCCGCGCCGTCCCCGGCGCTGGACGCGCCGCTCGCGCACGACCCCCTCCAGCTCGCGCTTCAACTTCGCGATTCGCTCGCGGATTCGGCGTCGATCTACCTCGAGCTGGGTTTCTCCGGGTCCCCTCGTTCCGATCCCGCCTCCGAGGCGCGAGAGGTGCTCCCACATCCGGGTCAGGCGCGGCAGCACATACTCGAGCTGAGCCAGCTCCACCTGAAGCCTCGCCTCGCGCGTCCGCGCGCGCCGGGCGAAGATGTCGAGGATGAGCCCGCTCCGGTCCACGACGCGGAGATTCAGATCCTCTTCGAGGTTTCGGCTCTGCGCGGGCGAAAGGTCGTCGTCCAAGAGCAAGAGCGAGGCGTTCCGCTCCTCCGAGAGCGTCCGGACCTCGTCGATCTTCCCCTTGCTCAGGAAGGTCGAGGAGCGTACCGAGCCGCGTCGCTGAAGAACCTCGCCCAGCACTTCGGCTCCGGCGGTTTCAGCCAAGAGCCGCAGCTCGGTAAGGTTGTCACCATTGGGTTGTACCCGGGAGTTAGCGCGCCCCGCCAAGATAGCCCTTTCGCGGCGGCGCTTGGTCGAAACCGCGCGTGAGGTTTGGCTCATCGGGTGCGCTCCCTGGCGAGCGGCGGGCGGGGCATCAAGCGGACGCGGGCGCGACCTCTAGCTCGTAGGGGATGTCGGTCAAATTGTCGAAGGAGCCGTCGGGCCGGGCGTAGACCACGTCCTCGATCCGCACGCCAAGATTCCGTGACGGATAGTATAGCCCGGGCTCGACGGTGAACAGCGATCCCAGCGCGATTCGATCCTTGTTCTGCGAGGGGCCTCCGAGATTCGGCCGCTCGTGCACCTCGAGTCCGATGCCGTGGCCCAGCCCGTGTATGTAGCCCTCTTGGAGCCGCTCGTCCTGGCGGATCGTCTTGTGGCCTCGCGCCTCGAAGAGATCGCAAACCTTCTCCTGGTAGATCCGCGCCGGGGCTTCCGGCGTGAGCGCGTCGACCGTCCGGTCGACCGCCTCTCGAACGAGCGAGTGAAGCTCCTTGAGCTCGGTGGAGGCCCGCCCCACGCAGAGCGTACGCGTCACGTCAAAGTAGTATCCCCCGCCCGCCTGGGCGGGATAAAGATCGATCACGATCGGGCGACCCTCTTCCAGTACGTCGTGGTCGTTTCCCACGTTGTGCGGCACGCCCGCGTCGCGTCCCATCGCGATGATGTTCCCATGCGGCTCCTCGAGATCGGCCTCGAAGAACACCCGCCGGATCTCTCGGCGGAGCCTCCCGATCGTGACCCATCCCCCGGCATCCTTGAGCTTCCCGCCGTCGAGGCGGCCGCCGCCGATCACCTCGCGCACGCGGGCGTAGGCCCGGCTGCACGCGCGTGCCACCGAGCGGACCGCGTCGACCTCGACGGGCTCCTTCGTGGCCCTGGCTCTGTCAAAGAGACCGAGATCTTCATCCTCCGCGAATTCGATCCCCGGCGCCCATTCTTTAAGTCGGTTCAGGATGTGATAGTAGCGCCCCACCTCGTTGAACCCATGGACCAGAATAGGTCCCTTGACGCCCAATCCCCCGAGCACCTTGGAGAGGAGGCGGGCCATGGCACGGTCGCGCGAGCCTTCGTCCTCGAGAATCTTGCGATAGCCGTGGCCGCCGTATTCGCTCAAATCGAATCCGGTCGCCGACGCGCTGTCCCGCTCCATCATCGCGTGCACCATGTGCGGGGTCTGGCCCGGGCGCCACACCAAGATCGCGGTGGAGATGTGCGCCGCCGGAGGCCCCACCAGGTACCGAAAGGTGGGATTCGGAGTCTCACCCTTGAGGACGAGGGCCGCGGTCAAGCCGCGCTCGCGGAGCAGGGCGTCGATGTCTTGCTTCATTCGGATCTCCCTCGAGGGCTCGCGATACGGTGGGCGCCTACGTCCTGAAGAGCACTCCCTCGTTCGAGAAGAGGCGGACGGCGATGACCAGCATGAGCGCCGCCGCGGCCGACGTCACCCCGACCGCGGCGACGGCGTGCATCATCTGGACGGAATTGGTCAGGATCTCCCGCTGCAGTAGCGCGGTGTTCAAGATCGGGATGAAAAAGCGCGAGAGCGGCGGCGTCTGCTGACCAAAGCTTCCCAGGCCGAGGAAGATCGACGCCATATAGACGTAAGTCGCGTAGGTCTGCCCCTCGCGCATGCTCCGCGCGAAGCATCCGATCGCCACGAGCACCGCGGTCAGGAAGACGGCCGTCGGCAAGAGCGTCAGGAAGATCAGAGCCGCCTTGTCGGGGCCGATCGAGATCTCGAGCGACCGGCTCGACATCATCGGAAAGGCCTTGGCCACCACGGCGAAGGTGAACCAGAGCCCGGTGATGCCGGTGATCGCTCCGGTCAGGGCCGCCGTGAGGACGGCCATGCACTTTCCGAGTACGATCTCGGTGCGGGACGCCGACGTCGCAAGGATCGTCTCGAGGGTGCTCCGCTCCTTCTCGCCCGTCGTCGCGTCGACCGCCGTCTGCATGGAGCCGGCCGCCACCATGAATACGAGGATATAGGGAATGATGAGCGCCGCGATGAATCGGCCCATCTCGCTCTTATCCGACACGTTCTTCGACTCCACTACCAAGGCCGGAGGGCTCTCGGCCTGCGCACCGTGGCTCTTGGCCCAGGAGACGGTCAGCGCCCGCTGGACCTGATCCAGGATCGGGGCCACGCGCTCCTGCGCGGCGTCGGAGGTGTTGTCGGCTCGCTTGTAGAGCAGCTCGACACGGGCGCTGTCGCCCCGGGCGAGCGACGCGTGAATGCCCTCCGGGATCACCAGCACCGCATTGACGCCCGCCTGCTCCATCGACTCCGGCGCGGCCGCGAGCGGCACCGGCGTCACGCCCGGGATGGCCGCGAGGCTGTCCATGACGAACGGAACAGCGGACGCACCGACGACGCCGACTCGTACTTGTAAGAGCTTTGCCTCCTGGTTGTCCTTGCTCGCCATCCAGGAGGTGAAGAGGAGCATCGCGGGGTAGAGGAGGAACGGGAAGACGAAGATCGCGAAGATCGAGCGGCCGTCCCGGAGCGTGTCGATCAGCTCCTTGCGGTAGACGGCCAGGGTCTTAGCGGTCACCGCTCACCCCGACCGGATTGGCGACCACTCCGGCACTGTCTCCATTCTCGGCATGGCGACCGCCGCCCGTGCGCTGGACGATATCGATGAAGGCGTCCTCCAGCGAGGCGTGGCCCCCTTGGCGCTTGATCGAATCGAGGGTCCCCTGCGCCAGGATTTCCCCCTGCTCGATGATCGCGATCTCGTCGCAGATCCGCTCCGCCTCGGTCATGATGTGGGTGGAGAAGATCACGGTCCTCCCCTTCCGCTTCAGATCCTGCACCAGGTTCAGAACCGTCCTGGCCCCGATGACGTCGAGGCCCGCCGTCGGCTCGTCGAAGATGAGCACTTGAGGCTCATGGAAGAGCACGCGCGAGATCGAAAGCCGCTGCTTCATTCCGGTCGACATCTTGCCCACCCGCTTGATCAGGATTTCCTGGAGCTCGAACGGCTCGGTGAGCTCCACGATTCGGGCCCGGATGGCGGACTTACCCATTCCGGCAAGGGCGCCGAAGTACTCCAGAAGGTCACGCCCGGTTAGCCGGTCGTAGAGCTTGGTTTCTCCGGACAGATACCCGATGGAGCGGCGGACGTCCGCGGGGTGCCGCACGATGTCGTGGCCGGCGACCGTGGCTGTACCCGAGGTCGGGACCAGGATCGTGGCCAGCATCCGCAGCGTGGTGGTCTTCCCGGCCCCGTTTCGGCCGAGCAGGCCGAAGACCTTGCCTGGACGGCAGGTAAAGGAGACGTCCTTGACCGCGGGGATCTCGCCCCGCTTGCGGTCCTGAAACGTCTTCCGGAGCTTCTGGACCTCGATCAACGGGGTACCCGGGGCTCAGAGGGACGGTGGCGGCGTAGGCGCATGAACCCTGTAGTGTAGAAACCTTGGGCCGGAGTGTCAACGCGATCGGCTGAATCCGGCCTTGATCCAAGGCATCAAAATTGTTACTGTGAGTGCCCCTTCTCGCTACACCAGAGTGCACTCAGATTCCACAACTTCGAAGGAGCTAGGTTCATGGCCGACGCTGTACTCCAGGTGAGCGATAGCACGTTCGACGCGGAAGTGCTCAACTCGAACATTCCGGTCTTGGTCGACTTCTGGGCCGAGTGGTGCGGGCCCTGTCGCATGGTGGGGCCGGTGGTGGAAGAGGTGGCTCGCCAGTACCAGGGCAAGATCAAGGTCGCCAAGGTGGACGTGGACGCCAACCAGCGGATCGCGACCCAGTATCGGATCCAGAGCATCCCCAGCCTTTACATCTTCAAGAGCGGCAAGATCGTCGAGCAGATTATCGGGGCCGTCCCCAAGCACCAGATCATGTCGGTCATCGACGGGGTGCTGGCGGCCTAGTCTTTTCGAGTATCACGCTTTCGGCCCGCTCCGCCTCCCGGTGGGGCGGGTTTTTGGTTTTGGACGCCGTCAGATTACTCCGAGACAACCCGCAATCGAAGGATTGCCAGTCCCGACGTCGGCTCACCATCGCCAATCGCAGGCTCAAAGCGGTAGCTACGAAGGCCCGCTTCCACGGCTGCCCACACCTTGGCGCTGACTGGCCGGGACGTCAAGTCTCCAGGGCGGATCCATGTGATGGATCCACTCCTTCCCACCGTCGCGGCGACCTGTAATTCCATCGGCCCCTGAAGCCCGCAATCGGGACAAGAGATTTCGCCACCCGAAAGCAGCTTTGGAGGAGATTGAGATTGGTGCGTATGCGGATCTTCATCCGGATCAAGCGCCACTAGATACCGATCTCCATAGCGAAATCGACGACCACCTCTCACGCTGATTTGGAGGGTTGTACGTTGTTCCCGTACAAGTATGGTGTCTCCCACTACTTCAAGTACCAGCAGTTGATGAAGCTCGTCGTAGGAAAGCGAATCGGTCCCGTAGACCATGAGCGAGGCTCGAAACTCGACTGGGCCGCTACCGCTTTTCCGCAGATTGAGGGGCCACGATTGCAGTGAGCCCGAATTCATGGCTCGCAGGGTGTCCCCGCTCACGACTTTCGCGCCGCCGGCCACTTCGATGCGAGCAAGGCCGAGTCTGCCTGGCTCGAAGTCCGGATACCCGGCCTCAACGGCTACGGACCAGCAGCTCTGCGGATCCAGTCTCTGATACGACCATAAGCTGATCCCAAACGTAGCCGCCCCCTCCCAAGTTTGCTTGGAACATTCGCCAAGCGAGGGAACCCCCAGAAGAAGGGCTAGCGCAAGCGAGAAGGTGCCGGATCTTCGAAGCACTCTGAGCCTCCCAGTGGGCCAAACCGAGATCAACTCAACGCGGGGCCGCATCCAGCCGCCTTTCCCGCATACAAAGGAACAGCGGGAGCCCCAGCGACAGGCCGACGACCACGTTGGCCGCCAGCGGGACCCAGAGGTGCTTCACGCCGGCGCGCCGGCCCTCGATGAGTACGAATGCCCAGAACACGATCGACGAGACCAGGATGTCGAACGCGAACGCGGTGCTGATCCGATTGGAGAAGAGCTGTGTGAAGATCAGGGGAAAATCAAGACCGTGCTCGCAGACGAACGGGATGAACGCGGCGTACGGGAGAATCGCGCCGACGACGCAGAGCGCCAGGTAGAGGTTCTTCGGCTTCATCTTGACCTCCTCTAGATCGGCACCGCCGACTCCTTGCAGATCGGCCTGCACGCGCAAATCGAGCAGGTCCGCTCACTCGGCCGCGCCTCGAAATTTCCGGCTCGGATGGAATCGGCGATCGACCGGATCCGCGCCCGCGTCTTCTCGAGGCGCGCCTCGCTCGGCGTCGTGGTTCCGACCTCGCCGGTCAGCACGTAGCGGAGCTCCAGGCGATCGGGCGCGTGGCCGTTCAATTCCTGGTAGGCCAGCGCGTAGACCAAGAGCTGCAAGCTCTCCTCCGCCTTGTCATCGGCCTCGCTGGGATCGTCGATCTCGGACGTCTTGTAATCAATCAGAACGACGCTGTCCGGTCCTTCGTCGATGCGATCGATGCTCCCGGTGACGACCACTCCCTGGAGCTTGACGCGGAAGTGGCGCTCCACTTCGGTCGGGGCCGGCCCCGCGGCAACCTCACGCTCGTAGAACGCCTGGAGCGCATCCCGTCCCTGCTCGAACCGCCTCCGCTCGTGCTCCTCCGAGCGGTACCCCTCGCTCCGCCAGGCGCGGCGAAAGACCTCGATCATCTCCTCGAAGCTCGGGCTCTCCCCGCGCGCACGGCCGCCGAGCGCGAAGGCGACCGATTGGTGAACGGCGCTCCCGAAATTGACCCGATGGTCGCTCGTGAGGATTGGCTCGACGGAGAGGTCGTGGAGGAAGCGGTACTTGAGCGGGCAGGTCTCGTAGTCTTCAAGGCGTCGGAAGCTGAGCTGGAGCGGCTCGCGCGGCGGGACCGCGGTCGGTTCGGGAGTCTCCCCTCGCTCCTCCGGGCGGTGCTCCTCCAGCTCCTCGAGGACCCGGCGGCGCTGTCGCGCCGGAACGGGCTTCCCCAGATCGAACGCCTCCAAGAGGAAGATGCTCGGCCTCCGATCGCGCCCGCTCGTCCCGCCGTAGTCGCGCGCGTAGGTCGTGATCAGCTCTTCGCGCGCGCGGGTGAGCGCGACGTAGCAGAGCCGGCGCTCCTCCTCGCGGTGGGACTCGCTTTCGGAAAACTCACCGGGCGCGCTCTCGACCGGGAGCTCGAGCCCCTGGCTCCTGTATCGGGTGGGAAAGCGGTCGGCCGCGAGCTGAACCAGATAGACGACCGGAAACTCCAATCCCTTCGCCTTGTGGACGGTGAGCACCTGGACCACGTCGGAGGCGGCGTCGATGTCCGCGACGGCGGGGTCCTCCCCATACTCCTGGATCGCGTCCAGGTGCATGAGAAAGAGGGCGACCCGATCGGAGAGGGCCACCTTCTCAAAGGAGCGGATGATCGAGAAGAACTTGACGATGTTTCGGGCGCGGGCTTCGTCCTCGAATCGCCGCGAGGCGACCAGCTCCTGAAGGAGCCCCCGGCGCTCGAGGTAGCGGTAGAGGACCTCGCCCGTGCGCCGTCCGCGCGCGAACTCTCGGAGATCGCGGAGGTCCTCGACCATCCTCCCAAGACGCTCGCGTCCCTCGTCGCTAATGGGAACCTCTCCGCGGCCCTGCGCCGCGCGCTCCAAGAGCGACCGGAATCGGCCCGGCTCCACGCGCAAGCGATGCACGAGGCGGGAGAGGTCGTCCTCGGGCACGCCGTAGGCTTCGGCGGCGAGGAGATAGAGGTACTCCGGCCGCGTCTCCTGGAAGAGCGAATGGAGGAGCGCCACCAGCTCCTTCACCTCGGGACGCTGGAAGAGCCCGCGGCTTCCGGAGAAGTGGAACGGGACGCCGCGCTCGTCGAGCGCGCGCAGGAACGGCTCCGCCTGGCGATTCGTCCTCACGAGGATCGCGAAGTCCCGCCACCGCCGCCGACCCTCCGAGACCGCGGCCGCGATCTCCCCCGAAACCCACTCCGCTTCCTCACTCTCTGTGGCGAACTCGCGGAAGCTCGGCGGCGCACCCGATTTCTCGGTCTTCAGCGTCTTGACGATCCCGTACCGGGTCTCGAGTCGCTCCTTGTTCACCTGGATCAGCCTCCGCGAGACCTCGAGGATCTGGCGGGTGCTCCGGTAATTCTCTCGGAGCACGATTTCCCGCGTGTTGGGGAAGTGCTCGCGAAACTCGAGGATGTTCTTCAGGTGCGCGCCGCGGAATCGATAGATCGACTGATCGTCGTCCCCCACCACGACCAGATTTCCCCTGGCCTCGGTGAGGCGGCGGACGATCTTGAACTGGACCGGATTGGTGTCCTGGAACTCGTCGACCAGGACGTGGAGGAAGCGCTCCTGGAACCGCTGGAGCGTCCCGGGGCTCACCTCGAAGAGTCGGAGGGTCAGCGCGAGGAGGTCGCCGAAGTCGAGGAAGCCGCCCTTCCAGAGAAGCTCGTTGTAGCGCTCGTAGGCACCGGCCAGCTCCAGCGCCCGTTCCCCCTCGTCGCCATCGAGCGACTCGGCGGCCCTCCGGAGATCGTCGGGCCAGAGCGGTTCGTCCTTGGCGCGGCTGAAGTAGGTCGCCAGCTCGAAGAGGTATCGAGTCGGATCGGAGAGGGGCGCGTAGCGATCGAGGCCGAGCTGGTCGAGGCGCTCCGCGAGGAATAAGGCCTGTGCCGTCCGGTCGAGCACAGTGAATCCCGGCGCGATGCCGATCTCCATGCCGTGCCCGGCCAACACCTCCTCGCCGAACGCGTGAAACGTCCGGATCGTCACGTCGGCGTACCCGTAAGGGACGAGGAGATCGACCCTCTCCTGCATCTCGTCCGAGGCCTTGTCATTGAACGTGAGCGCGAGAATCTGGGAGGGCCGGGCTTGCTTGGTCGCGATCAGGTGGGCGATCCGCCTCGCGATGACCGTGGTCTTGCCCGTCCCGGCGCCGGCGACGATCAAGAGCGGGCCTTCCCCGTGCTCGACGGCGGTCTGCTGCTCCTGATCGAGCGCTAGTTCTTCGCGTGAGGAGAGTGTGGCGGTCTCGGGGATCATGGCGGCGCGCCGGAGCGCACCGTCGAGTTTAGCGTGGGAAGAGGAGGAACGCGAGGGAGACGATCGGGACGTAGACGCAGAAGAGGATCATGCAGAAGCCGAGGATCTCGCGAAAGTCGAGCTTGGCGGCCGCGAGCAGCGGGATCGCCCAAAACGGCTGGATGATGTCGGTCATCATGTCACCCCACGCGTACGCGGTTACCACCTTCGCGGCCGGGACGCCGAGCATCTTCCCCGCGGAGAGGACGTACGGGGCCTCGATCGCCCACTTGGAGCCTCCCGACGGGACGAAGTAGTTCACGATGCCGGAGTACCAGTAGACGATGAGCGGATAGGTCGACGTGCTCGCGATGCCCACGAACGCGTTGGCGAGCGTCTGGGCGAGATGGGTCGACTGGATGATGCCGTAGATCCCCGCGTAGAGCGGGAACTGGAGAATGATTCCAAAGACGAGCTTGCCCGCGTCCTCCGCGGCCGCCACGAGCGACGCCGCCGATGGATGGAGCGCGATCGCAAGCCCCATCATCGTGAAGTTGAGGACATTGAGCGTGACCGGATGCGTGGGGCGAGCCATGTAGGAGCCGAGCCAGACGAGGGCGAGGACGCCAAAGCTCCAGTTGACCCAGGGTGAGAACTCAAGCCGAACCGCCGGGGCCATCCCCTCGGCCCCGGAGGGACGCGTGGGGGGTCTGTACATCTCGATGGCGGTGAGCTGGGCGGGCCCAACCGTCACGGTCCGCTCTCGCGGCGGGTGCAGAAACGGTGTCACCACGGCGAAGACGACCACCACGATGGCGACGAGGATCAAGTTGAACGGCGCGAAGAGCGTGTCGCGGACCGGGATCAGGCCGATCGTCGATTCCATGAAATGGCCCGGCGTCGCGACGAGGAGTGGAGCCGAGGCCGAGAGCCCCGCGTGCCATGTGGTCCCCATACCGAGATAGGCCGCCGCCACGAGAAGGCGAAAGTCCACGTCGCTTCGCCGCCGGCCGATTTCGCGCACGAGCACGGCGCTCCCCACGATGCTCAGCCCCCAGTGGAACAGCGCCAGAAGCATGGAGACGAGCGACATGAGGAGGATCGACTGCCGGGGCGTCCGCGGCAGCGCGGCGAGGCGGGCCAGCAGCCGCGCGACGGGCGGCGAGACCGCGACGATGCTGCCGGTAACCATGACCAGGCACATCTGCATCGAGAACGGCAGCAGCTCCCAGAAGCCGTCGCCCCAGGAGCGAACGCAGTCGACGAGGGATGCGTGCCCAATGGTCACGCCGAGCCCGACCACCAGGAGGGTCAGGATCCACGCGATGGAGAACGCGCCGGGGACCCAACGCTGCGTCCAATCGTTGAGCGCGACCGCGATTCTGGAGAAGGCCGCCGGTAGATTCATGCGCGGGCCACTCTACCCCAAGACTCCTTTGGGGACCACAGGGCGCGGGAGTACAATGCGCCCCCATGGGTCTGGAAGGAACCGTCCCACCGTTGGGCCGCCCCGGACTTCCTTCGCTCGGCACGTATCTGCGCGCGGTCGTGGCGCTCGGGCTCGGCTCGATGCGGCTCGCCCTGCCCGCGCTGGGGTTCCTCTACTTCTACCGCCTCGGCATGGAGCTTTTCCTCGCGTTCTCCACCGACGCCTCTTCCCCACTCGGCTCGTACGACAGCAAGGCATTCGTCATGTCGATGGCGATGGAGATCGCGGCATACCTCCCGATGCTCGTCCTGATCTACACGCCGTTCCTGCCGCTCCAAGATTCGGTCCTTCGCGGTGAGCGCCGATCGTTCCTGGACTGCGTCCGGATGGTCCTGGAGCGGCTGGTCGCGTTCGTGATCTCGGTCATCGCTCAGGTCGTCCTGGCGTTCGGCCCACCCACGCTGATCCTGGGCGGAGTCGTATTGTTCATCAGCGCCATACCCACGAAGCAGGAGGAGTTGGGACGGCTGGCTCTTCTGGCGACCCTGGTGCCGTGTCTTCTCTGGGTGGCCATCATCGGGTTCTTCTTGATCTACGCCATTCCTCTGCTCGTGCTGGAGCGGCGCGGGCCCCTCTCCTCGATCCGCCTGAGCTTCGCCCTGGTCGGGCGACAATTCGGGGGAATTTTCGGCCGACTGTTCATCTTCTTCTGCCTCCTCACGCTCGCTGCGATCGCGCTCTCCATGCCTGAAGCCATTGTCCAGGCGTGGTCCGCCGCGGCGGACGTCGATCATCCCGCGATTCGCATCTCGCGGGCGATATGGAGCGCGGCCGTGTCGGCCGTCCTGTTCCCCTTCAGCGTCGCCGCGTTGATGGTGCTCTTTCGCTCCTCGGTTTCCGCGGCTGGGGCGCCGGTGGGCGTGGCCGGCGTCCGCGTCCCGGGCGAGGAACCTCCACCCACCACCAGCCCCTTCCGCTTCGAGTAGCCCGACGTGGGGAGCGCGACCTCCGCGGCGTTCGAGACACTCGAAGACTCGATCGCGCTGGGCCGGAGCTCGCTTCGCCCGGTCGCGTGGATTCTCGTGGCGACGGCGGTGTTTGATTTCATCGCGCGCACGGTGCTCGCGACGATACCGAGTGGCGGGGGCGCGGCCCTCGACCCGTCCCAGGCCTTGGCGGGGCTTGCCGCATCGGAGCTGATGCTTCTCGACGTCGCCATCCTCGCGATGGTCTCCCTGCTCCTCCTCCCAATCCAGGACGGGATTGTGCGGGGCCAAGCGATCGGCCCTATGCGCGCGACCGCGATTCTCGCCAAGAAGACCTTTCCGCTGACGGTGTCTGGGATCGTGCAGGGAGCGATCATCATGGGGCCGCCGATCCTCTTCCTCATCGCAAGCGTCGCCCCGGTCGTGGCTCCGGTGGTCGAGGCCGGCGGCGCCGCCGAGCCGGAGAAGCTCGCTGCGATGCTCTGGGCTGCGATTTGGCGGGCCGCCTGGCGCTCGCTTGCGTGGCTCATCGTGACGTCTCTCTTCCTTCTCTTTGCCTGGCCGTTTCTCATCTTCGAGAACCGCGGACCGATTCGGTCCATCGGATTGAGCATCTCCCTGGTCGTTAGCCGTGGCGGCCGGGAGTGGAGCCGATTTCTCGCGGTATTGGCTTTCTGGGCAGTCCTCTTGGGGCTGATCATGGTGCCCCCCCCCGCGATTCGGTGGGGCACCGCCTTCCTGCCTCGCGGTGGTCATCTCGGCTCGATCCTTTCCGCGGCGTGGACCGCGGCCACATCCGTGTTGGCCCTGGTCTGGTGGGACGCGGGCCTCGTCACGCTGTTTCGCCGACTCGTCCGGTGAAGACGTGAAGGCTCGTCCCGCGGTCGTCTACTCGGAGCGCTATTACTACGACATTGGCGCGCATGTTTTTCCCACGCGCAAGTTCCGAATGGTGCGCGATGAGATCGTCCGGCGAAGATTGGTGCGCGAGGACGAGTTCTTGGAGCCGAAGCCCGCGACGACGGAGCAGGTGCTCCGAGTCCACGACCGCGCCTACGTCGACAAGCTCACCCGGGGGACGCTCTCCGCGTTGGAGGTGGCGATCCTCGAGCTGCCCTACTCGAAGGAGCTGGTGGAAGCGTCGTTTCTGGGAGCGGGCGGGAGCATTCTCGCGGCGGAATCGGCCGTCGAGCGCGGCGCCGGGATCAACCTGGCCGGAGGCTTCCACCACGCGTTCGCCGATCACGGCGAGGGGTTTTGCGTCTTCAACGACATCGCGATCTCGATTCGCGATCTTCAGCACCAGAAGAAGATCCGCCGCGCGGCGGTGATCGATGTCGACGTGCACCAGGGAAACGGAACTGCCGCCATCTTCCGCGAAGATCCGTCGGTCTTCACGTTCTCGATCCACGAGGAGAGCAACTACCCGGCGATCAAGCCGCCCAGCGATCGCGACATCGGGCTCGAAACCGGCGCGGATGGAGCGACATACCTCGCGGCGCTCGGAGAGTGGGTCCCGAAGATCCTGAGTCAGCATCGCCCCGATCTCGTCGCTTACGTCGCCGGGGCCGACCCGTTCGAGGAGGACCAGCTCGGCAGGCTTCGCCTGACGCGAGAGGATCTGCGGCGTCGGGACCGTCTCGTGTTCGAAGCCTGCGCGAAAGGTACGACCCCGGTCGTCTGTTTCCTGGCGGGCGGCTATGCCCGCGACGTGACCGACACGGTTGGGATCCACGCCGACATGGTCGAGGAGGCGTTTCGTGCCATGGCATGACCTGGGGCCGGTGGAGGCGTTCCAGAAATCGCCTCAGCGGGGTACCGCCGGCGTCGGCTGAGGTGGTTCGACGAAGCTGGACGACAAAAATGTGGAATCTCCGCACCGCCTCCCCGTTGCGCCTCTCTAGACCGCACTTGGAAATCCCAAGATAGATAACGACTTCATGTGTTCGCCGCGTCGGGTGAACGCCATGGCACGACCCATGCGATCTGTGCAGGACGAGCCCAATGAAAGGGCGCGGATCTTAAGGGCGGACCGGATTCGCGCTAAGTCTACGTCGCGCCATACCTGTGGGGGGTCAGCGCGATGCGCGTCCTGCGGCGGTCGCCGTGTCGGGTGGGGAGCCTGTCGCAGCCGACCCTCACCGCGGGACGCGAAATGAAATAGGGGGGCGGGATCGCGAGATCTCGCCCCCTTCAAATTTGGACGGTCTTTATCTCAACGCGGCGGAAGCGCTTAGAGGCACGCATGTCACGATCTTCCAGGCAGCGAAGTTGCGTTCCGAAACGGGTACCCCGAGGAGTAATATGTAAGCTCAGGAGTTTTTTCTGCCAGCCACCACCGTGAACCGATCAGTTTTCGGTTTGCGCCCGTTTCATCCCTGTGAAGGGAATCGCGGGGCGCGAGCACGATTGGGGGAATCGGTCATGGTCCGGAATCCAGTTGGCGGTCCTGAGATTCCATCGCCGCTGCGCCCACACCGTCCGAGGCGTAGAAGGCGCCACCTTTGGCTCCTCTGCTCTGTGGCCGTCATCGCTATCGCCGCCTGTCCCTCGGGGGCCCGAGCCCGCTGGCAGACCTTCACCTCGCGAGCCGGGTTACCCCCATTTATTCCCCGATGCATGCTTCAGGATCGCGCTGAGAACTTCTGGTTTGGGACCTACGGCGGGGGCGTGACCCGATACGACGGCGCGACTTGGAAGACATTTACCGCCGCCGACGGACTTGCAGGCAATCTCGTTGTCTGCATGCTGGAGGACCGTCTGGGGAACCTCTGGGCTGGGGGAGATCATGGCGGCGTGAGCCGATACGACGGCAGCGCGTGGACGATTGTTGCGATCGGTGATGTGCCCCCCCAGATCGAGGTCATTTGCATGCTGGAGGACCATGCAGGAAACCTCTGGTTCGGAACCGAGGGTGGTGGAGTGAGCAGATACAACGGAGTGGCATGGACCACGTTCACGCTCTCTGATGGATTGGCTTCGAATCGAGTTATGGCAATTCATGAGGACAGATTTGGAAATCTCTGGTTTGGGACTACTGATGGATTGAGCCGGTTCGACGGGACGACCTGGAAAACTTTCACGACGGCCGATGGACTGGCCGCCAACATCATCGCGTCCATTTTCGAGGACCGACTGGGCAGACTGTGGCTCTCACATTACGGCTGGGATGCCTTCGCGGACCTCGCGGGGGTGAGCCGCTACGACGGAACCACCTGGCAAATCATCACGTCCGCCGACGGACTGCCGACCAACGATGTGACCTCGATCCTGGAGGATCGATTCGGAAACTTGTGGTTCGGGACCTTCATGTACGGCGCGAGCCGATTTGACGGGCGAAATTGGCAAAACTTCAGAGTGGCGGATGGTCTCGCCAACGAAGCCGTTCTCTCGCTCCTACTGGACCAGTCTGGAAACGTCTGGTTCGTGACGTACGGGGGGGTGAGCCGCTTCGACTGCTCGACGTGGAAATCCTTCACCAGAGGAAGTGGACCGACCGGCACGATCGTGTTGTCCATTCAGGAGGATCCATCGGGGAATATCTGGTTTGGAACAAATGATGGAGGACTGAGCCGATACGACGGCGCGACTTGGCAGAATTTCACGCCGTTGAATGGGGGCCATGTGAACATATCCGTTCAGTCCTTCCTCCTGGACAGAGCCGGAGGTCTCTGGGTCGCGACGGCGGGAACCGTTAGTCACTACGACGGCTCGACCTGGTCGGTCTTCACGACCGCGGACGGGATCCCTAGCGGCGACGCGAACCCCGTGCTGGAAGATCATTCGGGCAAGATTTGGGCCCTGACCAGCCTCAGTGGGGTGGGATACTACGATGGAACGACCTGGCGGAACTTCACAACCGCGGATGGCCTCGCCAGCAACAGCGTGACCAAGCTGGTCGAGGATCGCGCCGGACATCTCTGGTTTGCCACAGCCGCTTCCGGAGTGAGCCGATTCGATGAAATGGGGTGGCGGACCTTTACGGCAGCCGACGGCCTTGGCAGCGACAACGTGGCGGGCATGCTCGTGGATCGCTCCGGGAATCTCTGGTTCGGCTCAGACCAAAATATCGTCACTCGATTCGATGGAGCGCTGTGGCACACCTACACGCTCGCCAACGGCCTCCCCGCCGGGGGGTGGATCCCCATGATAGAGGACCGCTCTGGGAATATTTGGTTTCGACCCTTTCTCACTCAACCCGGCATTGGTGTCGTTCGGTTCAACGGATCCTCGTGGACGTCATTCAACGCATCCGACGGTCTGGCTGGAGAACAGGTTTTTTCGATCGCCGAGGATCGATCGGGGCGCCTCTGGTTCGGAGCGCTAGAAGGGGGCGCGGCCGCTTTCGATGGATCCGAATGGAGAACGGTCACAGTTGCCGACGGATTGGCCAGCAACCGAGTGCTCGGCGTGCTGGGGGACCGGGCCGGAAACGTCTGGTTCGGTACATTTGGCGCTGGAATGACCCGCTATGAGCCAGACCGGGTCCCGCCGCAGACGGTGTTCTTGAGCGCCCCGCCTCCCGTCTCCTCCGCACGAAACCAGAGCGCGCTGTTCGCGGCGGCCTTCGGCGAGGTGGAGGCAATTGAGTTCTCCTACAGACAGGACGGCGGCCCGTGGACGGAGTGGTCGCGAACCAGCAACTGGTCTCTGAGCGACGCGGCCGACGGAATTCATGTGCTCGAAGCCCGTTCCCGCGACTTCCTGCTGAACGTGGACCCCACGCCCGCGCGAGCGACGTTCGAGATCGATGCCACGGCTCCCGCGCCAGTCGTCAACTCACCCTCATTCGGCGCAGTGGTTCACGGTGCGGTGACGATCCAGGGGACGGTGGACGATCGGCGGCTTCGAGAATTTCAAGTGACTGTCCGCCCGGCTGGGTCGGCCACCTGGAATCCGCCCGATGCGACGGAGATTGCTCGCGCGAGCAGCCCCGTCACCTCGGGCGTCCTCGCCACCTGGTCGACCGCATCGTTTCCCGACGGACTTTACGATCTTCGCGTCGCGGCCACCGACTCCCTAGGACTCACGGGCGTCGTGCAAGTGACCGCCCAAGTAGACAACGCCTTCCCCCATGCCGATGTCACCGCCCCTGCCCGCGTAGTGGCGGCCACGGGTGGTGACATCTACACGACCAGATCCGAAGCCCACTTCTACTTTCCGCCTCACGCATTCCGCGAAGACGCCCTCGTCACCCTCGCGCCAAACCCCGACACCGCCGTACCCGACACGATTTCTTCCGGCGCGGTGCGCGTCCTCGCTGGATACGACGTGGGCTGGAGCGCCAAGTTACTCAAATCCGCGCGGTTGGAACTCGCGCTCCCCGGCGGAACCGCCGCACAGGGAACGCCTGTGGTTTATGCCTCGATGGACGGTGCGACCTGGCACCGTATCGGGGGCACGTTGGTGGGGGACCCGGCCGGCCATATCGCTCTCGCGCTGACCGAGGCTGGCCGCTATGCGGTTTTCGCGGAAGGCTCGCCTCCCACGGGGGGCCCGAAAACGCTCTCGACCCTCTCGTTCACGCCGAGAGTCTTCTCCCCCTCCGGAACGTTCGCTGATCGGGAGGTCGCGATCAGCTTTGCGTTGGGGCGGCCGGCACCGGTCACGGTGAAGATCTACAACCGGGCAGGACGCCTTGTGAGGGAGGTGGTCGTCGGTCTCAATCTCGGTGCCGGAGCGAACTTGATTCGCTGGGACGGCACCGACCGCGACGGGCGGGTCGTGGAGGATGGGCTCTATCTTGTCACGGTCGAGGCGCTCGGCCATGCGGAGCGGGCCCCGCTCGCCGTCGTGAAGTAGAGATGCCAGGTCCGGCCGTCGTCCTACGAGGGGAATGAGGCCCATGAATCCGCGCTTTCACAAATATTCGGCGGTTCGAGTCATCCTGTGTCTAGGAATCCTGGCAGCATGCTCCATTGATGCCGCCGCTCGTACCCCCACGCCGGCCGGGCATCCTGCGCGGAGCTCAGCAGGGCCGGGAACTAACCCCGCACCGGCGACCATCGATAATTCCGGCCGCATGGACGTGAACAACCTCGACATGATCGTCACGAATCACGGGTCGTTCGCGTACGACCTGACCACGGGCAGCGCTGGGCTCGAATATCCAAAGGGGTCGGGCCATACGGCGGTGTTTGCCGCCGGGATGTGGATCGGTGCCAAGGTGGGAACCGATGTCCGGATCACCATGAGTGCCTACAGTCAGGAATTCGTGCCGGGGCGGATGCTGAACGGCACATTTCTGCCGGACAATCCACAGTTCAAGAACTACATGATCGTCCGCGGCAATACGACGAGCTTCGACTACTTGAACTGGCCTGTGCAGGATGGCGCCCCTCTTGACTCGCTGGGTCAGCCGGCACTCCTCGGTGATGCGATGATCTGGAGCGTCTACAACGACGCTGATCCAAACGTCCACACGAACAAGGCCGGCTCTACGCTTCCGCTCGGTATCGAGGTCCAGCAATCGACCTTTGCGTTCAATCGCAGTGGCCCGCTCGGGAATGTCATCTTTCTCAGGACTAGGATTCTGAATAAGGGTGGGGATCAGCTTGATAGCGCGTACGTTTCGCTCTGGGCCGATCCCGATCTGGGGGACCCCTCGGACGACCTCGTTGGATGTGACACCACCCTGAGCCTCGGCTACTGCTACAACGCAACCAACGCCGACCAGCAGTACGGCTCGGATCCGCCGGCTGTCGGCTTTTCTCTCCTTCGGGGTCCCGCCGCTTTTGTGTCGCAAGGCGTAACCGACACCCTGGGCGTGACCGCGTTCACCAAGTACGAAAACGGAACGGATCCGACCTCCGCCACGGAAACCTATAACCACATGCGCGGCTTCCACGCGGACGGGTCGCCGGTCCATGTGCAGGATGATTTGCTCCAGCCGATCACTTCGTTCCAGGTTTCGGGTCTAGATCCGGGCGCGCCCAATGGCCCGACCAACTGGCTGGATTCGAATGCAGATGATCGGCGGTTCGCTCTCACCTCGGGCCCCTTCGCCATGGCGCCGGGAGATTCGCAGGAAACCCTCTGGGCGATCTCCATCGGTCAGGGGACGGATCGACTCTCTTCCGTCGCCGACCTTCGATATGTGGCCGCCACGGTACGCGCCGCCTACGAAGCTGGACTCATCGTGCCCCCCGACGTGCCCACGGCCATCAGTGCCACACTTTTGGAGTCGGTGGCCCAGCCCGACCGCGTGCGCCTCGTCTGGCTCGTTCCAGAGGCGCGAGCCGTGATTGCAACAGTATTTCGCCGCGAGCAGCAGGGCGATTGGGTCCGGCTCGGCAATGCGACTCCCGATGGCGCCAGCCGCCTGCAGTTTGAGGACAGCGCCGTGAGCCCCGGCCGCCGCTATCAGTACCGGCTGGTCGTGCGAGATGAGTCCGGAGAGGAAACGTTGATGGAGGTGTGGGTCGAGGTCCCCGGAGAGGGTGCGCCGTCGGCTCCCTCGCTCCGCTTCGCGGCCGCGAATCCAACGAATGGCAGGTTGGAGATCCAGTACGGCCTTCCTGCGGCGGGACCGGTCCGGCTCGATGTATTCGACGTTCGAGGAAGCAGAATCACGACGCTCACGAACTCCACTTCCACGGCAGGCTGGCACGCGATGACCTGGAACGGCCAAGACGGCCGCGGGCGGACGGTCGCATCGGGCATCTATCTCTTGCGTTTGGAAACCCGCAGCGGAGTGGTCGTGCGAAAGGTGGCGGTGGCGCGGTGAGGGCGCGACGGGGGCTTGCTGGTGTGTGGATTATGCTCCCGGCCATCATCCTCGTCTTGCCAGAGTTCGGTTGGTGCGAGTGGCAAACCTTCAGCAAATCGAGCGGCCTAGCGGACAACTACGTCTCGTCGATGCTCGAGGACCACTTGGGAAACCTCTGGTTCGGAACCGTAGGACGCGGGGTCAGTCGGTTCGACGGGGTGACCTGGAGGATGTGGACGACAGCGGAGGGGTTGGCCGGCAACGCGGTTTCCTCAATGCTTGAGGACCACTCGGGCAACCTCTGGTTCGGAACGGTCGGCCACGGCATCGGCCGATTCGACGGGGTGGGCTGGAGGATCTACACCGATCTACTGACCAATAGCAATGATATCTACAGCATTCTCGAAGATCGTTCGGGCAACCTCTGGTTCGGGACGGATAGAGGCGTCGCCCGATTCGACGGAGTGAATTGGAGGACCTATGGGACCAGCGACGGTCTGACCGGCTATGCAGTCTTCTCGATGCTTGAGGATCGAGCGGGGAATCTCTGGTTTGGGACTGATATCTGCGTCAACCGATTCGACGGAATGAGTTGGAGGACCTATGGGACCAGCGACGGTCTGGCGAACAGTATTGTTATCTCGATGCTCGAGGACCACTCCGGAAACCTCTGGTTCGGGACGCAGGATGGCGGCGTCAATCGGTTCGACGGGGTGAGCTGGAGACCGTATACGACCAGTGATGGCCTAGCGGGTAATGCTGTTCGCTCGATGCTCCAGGACCGCTCGGGAAACATTTGGTTCGGGACTGAGGATGGCGGCGTGAGTCAGTTCGATGGTGTGACCTGGAGAACCTATTCGACCACCGACGGCCTTGCGGGTAATGCTGTTCGCTCGATGCTCCAGGACCGCTCGGGGAACCTTTGGTTTGCGACCTATGGCAGCGGCGTGAGCCGGTTCGACGGGGTGAGTTGGAAGAGCTATTCGATCGCCGACGGTCTCGCCGGGAATACCGTTATCTCGATGCTCCAGGATGGCTCGAGGAGGTATTGGTTCGGAACCCAAGGCAGCGGCGTCAGTCGGTTCGACGGAGCGAGCTGGAAGACCTACACGACTTTCGACGGCCTGGCGGGCAACGCTGTTCACTCGATGCTCGAGGACCGCTCGGGGCGCCTATGGCTTGGGACGGATGGCGGCGTCAGCCTCTTCGACGGGGGCTGGAGTACACCGTTGTACTACGACGTTCATTCGATTCTCGAGGACCGGGCCGGAAACCTCTGGTTCGGGACGAATGGCCTCCTCCGGTTCGATGGAGTGAGTTGGAGGACCTACACGACCGCCGACGGCCTACCGGACAACCTCGTTCTTTCGATGCTCGAGGACCGCTCGGGCAATCTCTGGGTTGGGACGGCTAGAGGAGTCGGCCGCTTCGACGGGGCCGGCTGGACCACCTATACCGATCTAGTCATTGCTCCCTCATCAATGCTTGAGGACCACTCAGGGAACCTCTGGTTCGGGCAGTTTGGCGTGATTCAGTTCGACGGGGTGAGTCAGAGGACCTTCAGGACGGCCGACGGCATGGCGGGCGATTTGGTTTCCTCCATTCTCGAAGACCGATCGGGAAATGTCTGGTTCGGGACGGATGGCGGCGTAAGCCGGTTCGACGGGGTGAGTTGGAGAACCTACACGACCGCCGACGGCTTGGCCACCAACAAGGTCTACGCGATGCTCGAGGATCGTGCGGGAAACCTCTGGTTTGGGACAGATCGCGGGGTCAGTCGGCTGGAGCCGGATCGGGTTCCCCCGAAGACCGTCTTCTTGAACGTCCCCGCCCCTGTCTCTGGCGCGCGCAACCTCTCGGCGACATTCATAGCGGCGTTTGGCGAAGCGAACGGGATCGAGTTCTCCTCTAGGCTCGATAGCGGATCTTGGTCGGCCTGGGCGCCCGTGGGCGCATGGACCGAGGGCGGCCTCACGGACGGCCCGCATGCGCTGGAGGCGCGCTCCCGCGATTATGCGGGAAACGTGGACCTCTTCCCCGCTCTCGTGGCATTTGTTGTGGATGCCACTCCTCCCGCGCCATCGCTCTCTTCCCCTGCGTTTGGTCAGGCCGTTCAGGGCTCGACCACAATTCGTGGCACCACCGCCGACGCACGGTTTTTCGCTGATTCCGTCTGGGTCCGCCCGGCGGGGACCAATTCCTGGGTACCACCCGCGGCCATACTCCTTGCCCACTCGTCGACGCAGGTGACCGATGGGGACCTGGCGAATTGGAATACGTCGAATCTGCGGGACGGATTGTACGACCTTCGCGTTTCGGTTACGGATTCGGTCGGGCTGACAGGGAGCGCCCTCGTCTCGGTCGTGGTCGACAACCACTTCCCGTACGTGGGCGAGACATCGCCTGCGAAGGTAACCGCAGCGTCTGGTGGCGATCTCTACACCACCAATCAAGAGCTTCACCTCTACTTTCCCCCGCACGCCTTCGACCAGGACGCTCTCGTTTCGATCGCGGCGGCAGGCTCGCCGCCCGATACGCTCCCCTCCGGGGCGATCCAAGTGCTCCCTAGCTACGACATCGCTTGGAGCACGATTCCTCTGCGAAAGCCCGCCACTCTCGAATTCTCGACCGCGGGGATGGCCCCCGTGCCGGGATCCCTCGCGGTCTACGAATCTCCAGATGGAGCCTCGTGGCACCGGCTCGGGGGAACCCCTGAAGAGGGGAAGGTCTCTCTGGCGGTGCAGCAGGCGGGGCAGTACGCACTTTTCGCCGAAACCACGATACCAGCCGGCGAAGCTGCCCTCTCAGCGCTCACCTTCACGCCCAGGGTCTTCTCGCCGACGGGGGCGTTCGCCAATGACCACGTGGCCATCGGGTTCTCCCTCGGCCGCTCCGCTCCGGTAACCGTGCGGATCTACAACCGAGCGGGGCGCCTGGTCAGCGAGGTGGTTTCCGGGCGAACGATGGGGGCCGGGGCGAACATCATTCGCTGGGACGGCCGCGAGCGGGGTGGGCTCTACGTCGCGGACGGGATCTACTTGGTGACGGTGGAGGCCCTGGGACAAACAAGAAGGAACACGCTTGCCATAGTAAGATAGCCGCGAGCGATTACGCCGAAGCAATCGTTTCCTAGTGGGGGGAAGCGGGTGGGAGTGGGCCTGGGACCGCCCAGGCGTGGCAACAGGCAAACCCGCCAGAGGTTAGGAGACGAACATGGCGCAGGATCGGCACTCCCTCGTGCACGCCGCGCACTGCCGGCAAGTCCGCGCCTCGCGATACGCCATCGCGGCGGTCGCAATCCTCCTCCTCTCGCCCCAATCGGCCGCCTCACGCCCCAGCCAGCAAGTTCCGGTTGGTCCGCGTGCGCTCGGCATGGGCGGGGCGTTCAGCTCGATCGCGGACGACGCGACGGCCTTGTTCTGGAATCCCGCAGGGCTACCCTTCGTCGGACATCAGGAAGTAACCGGCACCCACGCGGATCTCTACAACTCCGGAATCGTCGACAATCTCGCCGCCTTCGTCCTGCCACTCTCACCTCGCCGGGCCGCGGCCATCGACTGGTATCACTCCGGATTCCAGGATACCGAGCTCAATTTCGATGAGAACCGAGTCGACTTTTCATATGCGCAGAAGATTTCATCACTCATCTCGCTCGGCGCGACGGCCAAGTGGCTTTCGCGTAAGACAGACCTCGATGGGACTACGGTCCGCTCCGGGAACGGCTTTGGGTTCGACGTGGGGCTCTTGGCAACGCCCTTCTACCGGGTGCGCGCCGCCCTCGTCTGTCAGGACATAACCAATTCCTCGATCAACTACTCGGGAGACGCGGGAACGACCGTAGCGTTCCCACGGAACTTCCGGGCTGGGGTCTCCTACGGGATCCGACGCGATCTCATCCTCGCCTTGGACGCTGATGACCGCTGGCACACGGGCGTGGAGTACCGACCTCTCGACCTTCTCGCGCTCCGCGCCGGCCTTCAGGACGACTGGAGCGGCCCGGACGGAATGACGTGGTCCGCAGGCGTCGGGATCCAATGGAGCGTTCTTCGATTCGACTACGCCCTGGTGCAACACCCGACGCTGGGCTCCACCAGTCAATTTGGACTGACCTTCGCCTTCAATTTCAATCCGGCGCAGATCCGGATCGAAAAGGTGGAGCCGCACGACATCTACTCCTCGTTGTACAAGACTTATGCGAGGGAACCGTTTGGCACGATCCGGATTCGCAACCTGGACGACCAGCCGGTCGTGACCCAGATCTGGGTGCTTGTCCCGCAGCTCATGCACGACCCGTCCGAGCTAAACGTGATACTCCGCCCGAAGGTCTCTCAAGAAATCCCGATGACGGCGATTCTCTCCGAACAGATGATGAGGGAGCGTGGTGACAGGCCGGTCCAGGTGGAGGTCTCGGCCACCTACCAGAGCCACCAGCTGACCCGCACTGAGCGGAGCACGGGACGCTGCGTGACGTATGGTCCCGGCGCGATCGACTGGGGCGCTGGCGTTCCCCAGGCCGCGGCGTTCGTGACCACGCGTGATCCGGCCGTCGACGCCTTGGCCCGCGATGCGAGCCGGACCGCGGCGCTCATGGAGGGCACTTCCACCTCCAGTCGAAACCTAACCTTCACCGCCGCGATCTTCGACGCGCTCTCGGTCCTCGGGATGGCGTACGTGCCCGATCCGAATAACCCCTACGCCACGATCTCAGGCACCGCGCGGGCCGTCGACACGGTCTCCTATCCAAGCGAAACCCTGGCGCGTCGAACCGGCGATTGCGACGACACTTCGGTTCTCCTCGCGGCGCTGCTCGGCAACGTGGGGATCGCCACACAGCTGGTGGATGTGCCGGGGCACCTTTTCTTGCTCGTGGACACAGGGATCCACGAACGCAATCGGCTCGCGCTCGGACTGGACGAGAGTCGGTACGTGGTCGTGGACGAGAAAGTTTGGATCCCACTCGAGACGACCGCGCTCGGAAAGGGTTTTGCCGAGGGCTGGAGGGTCGGGGCGGAATCGTACGCGGGTTGGTCGGCGCGCGGACGCCTCGCGCTGGTAGATGTCACGAAAGCCTCCAACCGATACGAGCCGGCCGATCTGAGCGGAGCGCCCGCAGGCGTTCCCACCCTCGATTCGAGCGCGCTCGAAGCGCGGGTGACGGAAGATTTGGCGACCATTGGGTTGTGGCGTCAGGAGTACCTTGCCAGCCGCTATGGTGAGGTTGAGAAGACGCTCGAGGCGACCCCACAGGCGCTCAATGAGGTGGCCAGGGTCTATTTCCTGGCTGGAAAGCTGGAGGACGCGCGCGCCACTCTCGAAAAGGCGAAGGCAAAGTCCCCGGATTCGCCTCAGACGAGCAACAATCTCGCGAACGTCTACGCGGCACAGGGAAACATGGGCTCCGCGATCGAGCTCTACGAGGCGGCCGTCAAGAGCGACGCGTCGGACGCAGGTCTCTGGCTCAATCTCGGACTGGTGCGGTACGTTTCCGGAGACTCCCTGGGGGCCGAGGAGCCTTTCTCGCAGGGCGTGACGCGAAGCGGCGGCTACCTCGAAGCATGCAAGCTCCTGGGGCTCTCCCCAGAGGTAGAGCCGACACGGGAGGGCGCGCAGCGGATGACGGCCGAAGAGGCGCGTTTGCTCCTCAAGGCAGCGTTGCAACGGGTGCCGCGCCCGAGCAGCGGGGTGCCGGAGAAAGCTCCGACCTCCACGACCGCCGTCCGGCATGAAAGCAAGTGGACGAGCCGGACCGCCGCGGGTCGGTCCGCCGGAGAGGCCCAGCTCCAGGACCTCCTCTACTGGAGGGAACGATGAGATCTCGCAGCGGGTGGGCGCGGGGCGCGATCGCCGGAGCGTGTCTCGCGCTGACTGTCGCCGCGATGGTTGCGGCAAGTTCACTCTCCTATGCCGATGACGATTCCCTCTCCAACGAGTGCGAGTTGGGGATCGCGTTGGCATTCTCCGGAGAGATGGCCCGAGCCGAATCGGTATTCATATCGCTGCTCTCTCATTCGCCCCGAGACGCTCGGGCGTATGCAAATCTTGGAAACCTGCATCTGCTGCATGGCGAGACGGAGGTGGCGCTCAGCTTTTACGCTCAGGCGCGCGCCTCCGACAGCACCGACGCGGGGATCGTCTTGAACCAGGCGACGGCGCTCCTCCTGCTTGGTGACGTGGAGGCCGCCGAGGCCCGGGCGAGCCTCGGGGTCAAGATGGCGGGCGGAGCGCTCGCCGCCGCCGCGCTTCTCGGGTTGCGTTACGACGGGACCGATGCGGAAATGGCAAAGGGCGCGGAGAAGGCCTACCTCAACAAGGACGAGATCCTTGCGCTCCTCCGGGCCGCGTCGGGTCACGTCCCGTCGGACTCGACGAAGATCGCTGCGCCCACGGACACCTCCGCCGCTGCGCGCGCCGCGCGAGCCAAGAAGCGAGCTCCAGTCTGGCGGTCCGCAGGGCCGCGGGCCGGCGACAGTGAGGCCTCCGCCACGCTGGTCTACTGGAAGCGTTAGAGGCGAACTTGGCCCTTACCGAGTCGAGAGCGAGACGCATCCAGATCACCCACGGCGCCGCAATCGCGCTGCTCTGCTGGCTGGTGATCGCTGGGCTGTACCTATGGGGCGCGTTCCACGCCTTCGACCTGAAGCTCCTCGATTGGCGGTTTCGCCTTCGTGGGGAGCGCCCGGCGCCCGATCAGATCGCGCTCGTCACCGTCGACGACACGACAATCCAGGCCTATCGCGCTTGGCCATTGCCCCGCGAAACGTATGCCCTCCTCATCGACGCGCTCGAGGAAGGCGGCGCGACCGCGATCGGGATGGATTTGCAGTTTCCCGAGGATGCTCAACAGGATCCGCAACACAACCTTCTGCTCGCGCATGTCTCGGGAAGCCAGGATAACGTGGTCCAATCCATTTGGTTTCACGCGGAGGGAGCGGAGACCCAGGATGCGACGCCGCGATCCGCAGAAGTGCTGGACGCCCTCACCCGTCACGGCGTCATAGCGGAGGGCGTAACCGGGGCCGCGGCTGGAAGCGTATCTCTTCCCTACGACGATCTTGTCTCCGAATCGAGAGTCATGGGACACATCGCCGTCGCAGTGGATCGAGATGGATCGATTCGGCGACTTCCGATGGTGATCCGCTATGGCGACCGCGTCTATCCGGCACTGAGTCTCTGCCTTCTTGGCCTCTCATGGGGTGAGCCTCACTTCCAGGGGGTCCGCTCGGTGGGCGGCGGTATCAAGGTGCGCTCGACGCGGGCGCGCGAGTTGTTCATCCCGATGGACGGCGAGGGAGCTACCTCCATCGACTACGCCGGCGACCGAGACGCGTTTCCCAACACCTACTCCATGCTCCAGGTGCTCCAGTGGAAACAGTCCGAGGACGTGAAGCGCATCCGCGACGCGTTCGAGGGGCGCCTTGTCCTTGTAGGGCTTGCATCGCGACAGGAAGTTTCCGAGGACGTTGGCACGACGCCGTTCTCCACAGCCACGCCGCTCCTCTATGTTCACGCCAACGTGTTGGACAATCTTCTGCGAGGTCGGTTCTTGGCGCGCCCGTCGAACGCGGCGTACCTCGGCGCCCTCGCGGGCCTCGCCTTAGTCTTGGGGATTCTCTTCGCGGTGACCTCCGTTCCTCTCGCAGCGATCATTACCACGGCGGCTGTGATGGGTATCGCCGCGCTCGACTTTGTGTTCCTCGCACTATGGAGCCTTGACGTGCCCCCCATGGCGGCCCTGGCGCTCCCCCTTGCGGCGTACGCCGCGACGCAGAGCTACCGGTACATGTTCCTGGAGGGTCGTACCAAGCAGCGCGAGGAAGAAATTCGCAGAGGCGCCAATGTGCAGCAACAGTTTCTCCCGGAAGCTCTGGTCGGTCGGACCCTGTCGCATTACCTCGTCGAGGAATGGGTCAATGCGGGGGGCATGGGCGTCGTCTACCGTGGAAAGGATCAGCGGCTCGACCGACAGGTGGCTGTGAAGGTGCTCCTTGGCGGCGCCCTGGCCGACGATCGAGACCGAAGGCGATTTCGGCGCGAGGCTCGCGCACTCTCCAAGTTCACTCACCCCCACGTCGCCGGGATCTACGACTTCGATACTCAGGATGGGCTCGATTTCATCGTGATGGAATTTGTCCCAGGCATGTCGATCAGCGATCGGCTCCGGCGCGGCCCGATCCCGGAGGGAGAGGCCATCACGATCGCGGTCCAGATCACGGAGGCCCTCGCCGAGGCCCACGCGCGCGGGATCATTCACCGTGATATCAAGCCAAACAACGTGATCGTGACGCCTCGCGGCGAGGCCAAGCTCCTCGACTTTGGACTCGCCCGCATCACGCAGGACGCGAGCAGCTCGAGGACAACCAGCCGCAGCCTGACAGAATCCGGCCAAGCCGTCGGGACGCTGCCCTACATGGCTCCGGAGGTGCTGCTTCAGGAGGAGGCCGACGCCCGAACGGATATCTACGGAGTGGGAATCTTGCTCTACGAGATGACGACCGGGCGGAGGCCCTTCGAAGACGAGCTACCGCATGAGTTGATGTACACGATACTCAATCAGCCGCCGCCGGACCCACGAGTCCTCAATACTCGACTTTCGTCCGAGATTCATAAGATCATCGTTCGTGCGATGGAGAAGAGTCCCGGCGATCGATTCCAGACGTCGCAGGAAATGACCGCCGAGCTGGTTCGGCTTGTTCCAGGCTCCACGAGTGCGATCACCGAGGTGAAGGTGTAAAACGCCAATGACTCCCCCTGGCACGGAGCCACAACGGTCAAATCACTCGTCGACTGCCGCCCTTCTCGCGCGCATCCGGACGGGCGACGATCGCGCTCGTGAGAAGCTCGCGGGTCGATACCTCGCCGCCCTACGCCGCTGGGCTCACGGGCGGCTACCGCACGCCGCTCGAGACCTGGTCGACACCGATGATCTTGTCCAATCCACGCTCTATCGGGCGCTCTCCCACCTTCAGGACTTCGAGGACCGGGGCGAGGGCGCCTTCCTGGCCTATCTGCGCCAGATCCTTCTCAACCAGATTCGTGACGAGGCTCGCCGTTCCCGCCGCCGACCGGCACATGACGAGCTCCCCGACAATCTCACCTCCGACGGGCCATCCCCGCTGGAGGCTCTCATCGGTCGCGAGAAGCTGGAGCTATATGAGCAGGGCCTGGCGCGGCTCAACCCTTCCCAGCGCGAGGCCGTCGTCCTCCGCCTGGAGCTCGGATTGAGGTACCGTGAGATCGCCGATGCACTGGACCTTCCGTCGGGCAACGCCGCGCGAATGCTGGTGGCGCGCGGGCTCGTCCATCTTGCCGATGACATGCGAGGTTTGTCATGAAAGAAGATCCCGATTCGACCCTGCTGAGCGTGGCGGAAGCTTTGGCGGACGGCATGCCCGTGGACTGGCAAGGCCTGTGCGAGCGAGAACCCGCGCTCGAGGAGCGAGTGGCACGCCTCCGATCGCTCGCCGATGTCGCCGAGGCCTACCGGGAGTTGCGAAAGGCGACCGATACAGCCGCCTCTCCCGAGGACTAGGAAGGCTTCACCCACAATCGGATGAGCCCCGATGTCGGACAAAAGACGAGGGGCGGGATCTTGCGATCCCGCCCCCTCTGCGCTTCAATAACCGCCGGGCCCGCGAAGCTGCCGCGGTCATCCGGCGTACTGACGTCTAGTACATGTCGTCGTAGCCGCCGCCGCCGCCACCCGGAGGCATCGCGCCCGACTTCTTCTTCTCGGGAATCTCGGTCACCAGCGCCTCGGTCGTGAGGAGCAGGCTCGCCACCGACGCCGCGTTCTGCAGCGCCGTGCGCGTCACCTTGGTCGGATCGACCACGCCGGCTTCGTAGAGATCCTCATACTTCTCGGTCGTCACGTTGAAGCCGACCGACTTCTTCTCCTTCTTCACGTGCTCGACGATCACCGAGCCCTCGAGCCCGGCGTTGTTGACGATCTGGCGGAGCGGCTCCTCCATCGACGCGCTTCACGATGTTCGCGCCGATCAGCTCGTCGCCCGTCAGCTCCATCTTGTCCACCGCGGGACGCAGCGCAGCAGCGCCACGCCGCCGCCTGGAACGATTCCCTCCTCCACCGCCGCACGCGTCGCGTGGAGCGCGTCCTCGACCCGAGCCTTCTTCTCCTTCATCTCGGTCTCGGTCGCGGCGCCCACGTTGATGACCGCGACGCCGCCGGCCAGCTTGGCGAGGCGCTCCTGGAGCTTCTCCTTGTCGTAATCCGAGGTCGTGTCCTCGATCTGCTTCTTGATGAGGGTGATCCGGCCCTGAATGTCCGCCTGCTTGCCCGCGCCCTCCACGATGGTCGTGTTCTCCTTGTCCACCGTGACCCGCTTGGCCTTGCCGAGATCCTCGACCTTCACGTTCTCGAGCTTGATACCGAGATCTTCGGTGATCAGCTTGCCGCCCGTGAGGATCGCGATGTCCTCGAGCATGGCCTTCCGACGATCGCCGAAGCCCGGCGCCTTGACCGCGCAGGCCGACAGCGTGCCGCGAAGCTTGTTCACCACGAGGGTCGCGAGCGCCTCGCCCTCGACGTCCTCGGCGATGACGAGGAAGGGCTTGCCCTTCTGAGCCACCTTCTCGAGGAGCGGGAGGAGGTCCTTCATGTTCGAGAGCTTCTTCTCGTAGATGAGGATGTAGGCGTCCTCGAGGACCGCCTCCATGCCTTCCTTGTCGGTCACGAAGTAGGGCGAGATGTAGCCCTTGTCGAACTGCATCCCCTCGACCAGGTCGAGGGTGGTGTCCATCGACTTCGCCTCTTCCACGGTGATCGTGCCGTCCTTGCCGACCTTGTCCATGGCGTCCGCGATGATCTTGCCGATCTCTTCATCGCCATTCGCCGAGATGGTCGCGACCTGCATGATCTCCTTCGGATCCTTGACGCTCTTGGAGAGCTTCTTCAGCTCCTCCACAACGGTCTTGACCGCCTTGTCGATCCCGCGCTTGATGCCCATCGGGTTCGAGCCGGCCGTGACGTTGCGAAGACCTTCCTTGAAAATGGCCTCCGCGAGCACGGTGGCCGTCGTGGTCCCGTCGCCCGCGACGTCGGAGGTCTTGGTCGCGACCTCACGAACCATCTGGGCGCCCATGTTCTCGTACCGGTCCTCGAGCTCGATCTCCTTGGCCACGGTCACGCCATCTTTCGTGATCGTGGGCGAGCCCCACTTCTTGTCGAGCACGACGTTCCGGCCACGCGGACCCAAGGTCACCTTGACCGCCTTGGCGAGCGTTTGCACGCCGGCCATCACGGCCTGCCGGGCCCTTTCGTCGAAAATGATTTCCTTAGCAGCCATTCGTTCTCACTCCTTTGATTGAAGACTCGTCCGTTACTTCGATTCGCCGACGATGGCGAGAACTTCGCTCTCGCTCATGATCAAATAGTCGTTGCCGTCGATCTTGACCTCGGTGCCGGAGTACTTGCCCATGAGGATCTTGTCGCCCTTCTTGACGTCGAGCGGGATGCGCTTTCCGTCCTCAAAGCGACCGGGACCCACCGCGACGACCTCCGCCTGCTGCGGCTTTTCCTTGGCGGTGTCGGGAATGATGATCCCACCACGCTTCGTCTCGGCTTCCTCGAGACGGCGGACGAGGATGCGGTCAGCCAGTGGCTTCACGTTCATGTTTGTTCGACTCCCTTCCTGGTGTGTGCGACTGCGTGACATTTGGGCAAAGGACCCTGCCTAAGCCCTGCTTCCAGTGTTAGATGCCGCAATCGCCGTGCCGGACTCTCGGCGCGGCGGCGCCGCGAGCGCTTAGATTGAAGTGGCGCAGGGGCATAGGGGCGGAGGGATAAAATGCGGGCCCGGCGAGCGGTCACCCGCCCGTGCCTGGCCCTTGTCCAAATGGCATTCGAGCCCCGGCGGCGGCCGCCGGGCCCAGTCCAGCCTTGGCGCTACTTCAAGATCGCGACATTGCCCTTCATGACTCCGTCGGCCGACTGAACGCGGTAGTAATAGACGCCGGACGCGAGCTTGTTTCCCTGATCGTTACGCCCGTCGATCATTACCTCGTGTAGACCGGCCTCCATGTACTGGGACGGCAGGAGGGTCCGAACCATGCGCCCGCGGATGTCGAACAGCTGAATCGAGGTGGCCCCGGAACTCATCGTCACGAACGAGAGCGTGGCCTCGGGGTTGAGCGGGTTCGGCGCGACGTGCGACAACGAGCGCCCATTGAGCCAGCTAAACTTCACGATGCTGGCGCCGGCGGTGCCCATGGCTTTCTCGCCGCTGGCCAGCTGGACCTGGAGCGACACGTTGACGTTTGTGATGCCGTTCGGAATGGTCTGGAACAAGGTCCTGAGTTCGCCGGGCCGGAAGGACGCCTGGATCTCCTCCACGCCGTCCCGGTTCACGTCACTCCCAATCCGGTTCTTGCCGCGCGCCGGGATCGTTTGACCGTTGTAGCTGAGCTCGAGCGCGCTCACCAGCGCATCGCGGGCGTTGAACGATCCAGCAGTCGGCTGCAGGTAGATCCACGCGGGCAGTGCCTGCGGGAGAATGAGGTTGATTCCAAAGGCAAAGAACGCGGTCGCGTCGACGTGATCCCGGATCGTGGCGGTCGTGATGGCGTCGCTGAACAGGGCCCCGGGATCGGTCACGCGGAGCTTCACCTGATAGACCCCCGGCGCCGCGAACGTGTGCACGACCTCCGCCCCTGTGCCTGTGACTCCGTCGCCGAAGTCCCAGCGATAGCTGAGAGCGTCGCCGTCCGGATCCGTCGAGGCGGACGCATCGAGGTAGATCTGCTTCCCGGGGCTGCTCGAGTACGGTCCGCCTACGCTCGCCGTGGGGGCCAAGTTGGCGCCAGCCGTCCCCACCCCGAGCGCGACCGCCAGAAGAATCAGGCCGGTAACGAATGAAAGGCGCGAGAGATTCATGGAAGACCCCCTTCCCCTACCGTCAGGTGGGCAACCGACTCCAATCCCTAGCTAGTTGGAGGACGAGGCCCGGCCCACGGACGGCCGTGAGTGCGCTCGTCGGTACACCTTCCTTGGTGGGAGGCTCGACGCCCGGCTGCGCCTGACCCCGGATCGCCCGCGCCCTCCAGGCGCGCGCGAAGCCGAGACAAGCCTACACCCTGCGGGCTGGGAAGTTGAGTCCTAAGTGACGACCCGGTGGCAGGCTAGCCCCGCCCCATCTGCTTGAGGTACTCCCGATCCCAGGCGGCGGGAATGCTCTCGCGAGCAGAATAGGGCCCGGGGCGTAGCGGCGGGAGGAGATCCCGAGCTGGCTCCGCTCCACGATGTCCCAGTCCTGGCGGTTGGTGACGTCCCAGAATTCGATCGCGTCCTTGATGTTGCTCTTCGGGTCGGCGAGCGTGTCGGGGTGGAAGAGCCACTCCGATTCGACTTCCGTGCGATCGACAGCGGTTGGTCGAACGAGGTAGAAGTTCACGTAGTCGGGGTGAAGGCTGAGCAGCAGGTTCGGCATGATGCGAGTAGTAGAAGGCGCGGTGCCGGTCGTCCGCCGGCAGCTCCCCACTCACGAGGTGCCCGCACGCGCGACCGCTCATCGTGGCGCTTTCGTTGGGCGCCTTGATCTCCATGTAGCCGCCGAGGAACGGCCCTTCCGTGAGGTCGTTGGCGCCGCTTTGGTACGGAAGCACCGACGCCAGCTTCGGATGGATCGTCGGGCAGTGGAGGCACTCGGAATAGTTCTGGAACACGAGCTTCCAGTTGGCTTTCACGTCGTAGATCACGCGGTGCCCGACCGCCAGGTTGGATAGTCCGTAGCGCGCGAGGCGGCCTTTCATCGGCGTCCACGCGGCGTCGAACGGCTCGGGCTTCTCCGCCACGTTGACGAACAGGAATCCCTCCCACTCCGCGATCGCCGCGGCGTGAAGCGGATAGTCCGCCGTCTGGAAGCCTTCCACGTCCTGCATGTGCGGCGCGCCGACGAGCTTGCCGTTTGTCTTGTAGGTCCATGCGTGGTAGGGGCACTGGATGGTTTCGCCGAAACGCCCGGATTCCTCCCGGCAGATGCGGGTGCCGCGGTGGCGGCAAACGTTGAAGTGCGCGCGGAGCATCCCCTCTCGGTCGCGCAGCACGATGATCGACTCGCCGGCGATATCGCGGAGGAAGTAGTCGCCCGGCTGCGCCAGCCGTGCCGCGCGGCCCACGCAGTGCCACGAGCGCGCGAAGAGGCGCTCCCGCTCCTCGGCCAGAATGTCCGGCGAGGTGTAGTACTCCCGCGGCATCGTCCGGGCGCCGGGTTTGTAGCTTGTCGTGGTGGCGCGAAACGTGGTCACGAGATCCTCTGGCTTCGCTTCCGGTCGTCGATGAGGCGCATGGCGGCGAGCCATCCCGCGCCGCCGAGCACGCCCGGTCCGGGGTGGGACCCAGCGCCGCCCAGGTAGAGGCCAGCGATCGGCGTGGAGTGGCGTCCCCAGCCCGGCGACCGGCCGCATGAAGAGTATCTGATCCAGCCCCAGCTCGCCCTGGGAAGCCGCCCCTTCGCGCAATCCGAATTGCGTCTCGAGATCGAGCGGCGACCACGCGACCCGATGGAGCACGCGGGAGCGGAATCCCGGCGCGGCTGCTTCGATCGCCGCGGTAACGACGTCCGCGAGCGCCTCCCGCCTGGCGTCATCCCACGACGTCCCATCGCGCAGCCGGTACGGCGCGTACTGGGCGCGCGCGACCAGGACGTGCTTCCCCTGGGGGGCCAGATCGGGCCAGATTCCGCTTGGAACCGTGAACTCCACGTGCGGCCGCTCGGAGACCGTGCCGTACTTGGCCGCATCGGCCGCCTTCTCCAGCGCGACGACGCTTGGGGTCAGCGACACGGTGCCCGCGAGCGCGTCCGCCGATGCGATCCCGCGCACCGCGGGGAGCGCGTCGAGCGCGTAGCACACGATCGCGGTGCAGCCGCGGAAGCGGATGTTCCCGATCGCGGCCATGAACTCGGGATCGAGCCAGACCGGGTCGATCCATTCGAGCATCGTGCGCGCAGGATTCGCGGTCGAGAGAACGTAGCAGGCGGCGATCTCTTCCCCACCCTGAAGCACCACACCCGCGACCGCGTCGTCCTGGACCTGGACCCGGACGACCGAGGCGCCCGTTCGAATCGTCACGCGGGCCGCGCGCGCCGCGCGCTCCGCGGCGGCCGTGAAGGCGCCGGGGCCTTGGCGCCAGGGCACCCGCCCGCGCACCGAGCCCGCCGGCGCGCCGACGAGGTGATGAAGCAGAACGAATCCAGTTCCTCCCGACCGCGGCCCTTGCTGGTGATCCTGAATGCCACCGGGCGCCACCGCGGCCTTGAGCGAGCCGGACTCGAACCAATCGTCGAGCAGCTCCCAGACCGAGAGCGGCAGCGTGCGCAGGAACTCGATCATGTTCACGTGGCCGAGGGCGCGGTACTTCCGGCCGAGCTGCGAGCATCGCGAGGAGCTCGTCCGGCGAGGAAGCGTCGACGTCGGGCGCCGGCGTCTGGTAGAGCGTCTCGAGGAATCCCGCGAGCGCGCGAAGTCGCGCGGTGAACTCGGGCCACTTGGCCGCGTCAGCCGCCGAGTGGGGTCGGATCGCCTCCGCGGCCCTCTTCGCGTCGCACGGGAGGGTGAGTGCCGCGCCCGATTCGGTGATCACGGTGACCGCGGGATCGACGGACGCCGCGCTCGAAGCCCTCAAGGCCAAGCCCGCGTGCGATCGAGGGCGGGAGCCAGCCTGGATCGGTGCCGAGCGGCGCGGCGCGGAAGCCGGGCGCGAACTCGACCACACGGCCCTGGCCGCCGAGCGATTCGCCGCCCTCGAGGAGGAGCACGCGAAGCCCCGCCTTGCCCAGGCGAGTCGCGGCCACGAGGCCGTTGGCTCCGCCGCCGATCACGACGACGTCGAAGGCCGCGCCGCTCATCGAGCCCCTCTGCGGGCCATGCCTCGCGCGCTCCGCGTCACGCCGTCGCCTTCAAGATCTCGAGCGCCGCGAGCCGGCCGGAGGCGCCCATGATGCCGCCGCCCGGATGCGTCCCCGCGCCGCACTGCCAGTAGCCGCGGATCGGCGTCCGGTACTTCGCCCACTCCGGAACCGGGCGCAGGAAGAAGAGCTGCTGGAGCGCCAGCTCGCCCTGGAAGATGTTCCCCTCCGAGAGGCCGGTCATCCGCTCGATGTCGTGCGGGGTGATCACCTGGCGGTGGAGGATCAGCGATTCGATGTTGGGCGCGTAGCGCGCCAGCGTCTTGACCACCGCGTCGCCGAACGCCTCGCGCTTCGCGTCGGTCCAGCCGCCGTTCAACGTGATACGGCGCGTACTGGACGAAGATGCTCATCACGTGCTTGCCGGGCGGCGCCATGTCGGGATCGATCATCGATGGGATCACGATGTCCATGTAGGGATGCTGCGAGAACTCGCCGTACTTGGCGTCGTCGTAGGCGCGCTCGAGGTACTCGAGGCTCGGGCTGATCGAGATCGCGCCGCGCAGGTGCGGCCCCTCGCCCGGCAGGCAGGTGAAGTTGGGCAGCCCCGAGAGCGCGAGGTTCACCTTCCCCGACGAGCCGCGGAACTTGTACCGGCGCACGCCCTCGACCACGGTCGCCGGGAAGCTCCTTCGGATCGACGAGCCGGGTGAACGTGAGCCGCGGATCGAGCCCCGAGACCACGATGCTCGCCGCGATCTCCTCGCCGCTCGTCGAGCGCCACGCCGGTGGCGCGGCCGTCCTGCACGATCACCCGCTCGACCGCCGCGTCGGTGCGGATCTCGGCGCCGTGCGCGCGCGCCGCGCCGCGCGATGGCGTCGCTGATCGCGCCGGTGCCGCCCTTCTGGAACCCCCACGCGCGGAACGCGCCGTCGATCTCGCCCATGTAGTGGTGGAGCAGCACGTAGGCCGAGCCGGGCGAGCGCGGCCCCAGGAACGTGCCGATGATGCCGCTCGCCGACTTGCGTCGCCTTGAGCGGATCGAACTCGAACCACTCGTCGAGGTAGTCCGCGCTGCTCATGGTCATCAGCTTGTGGAGCGCGTGGAAGCGCTCGGCGCCGAGCGAGCGGAAGTGGCCGCCCAGCTTGAGCAGCCCCGCGAGGTCCGCCGGCGAGAGCGACGTGGGATCGGGCGGCACCATGCCGAGGATCGGCTTCACCGCCATCGCCATGTGGTGCATCAGCCGGCCGAAGACGGACGGCGGCGTCGGCGTCGCGCGGCGAATGGCGGCACAGCTCGCGGCGCGTCTCGTCGGGATCGGCCCAGGAGGCCAGGTAGTCGCCGTTGTCGAGCGGCGTGACCGTGCTCTCGAGCGGCAGGATCTGGAGGCCGTGCCGCGGCAGGTCGAGGTCGCGGATGATCTCGGGCCGGAGCAGGCTCACCACGTAGGAGAAGACCGAGAACTTGAAGCCCGGGAAGACCTCCTCGGTCACGGCCGCGCCGCCGACGAGCGGGCCGCTGCTCGAGCACCAGCGTGCGTGCGGCCCGCGCGCGCCAGGTACGCCGCGGCGACGAGGCCGTTGTGCCCGCCGCCGATGATGATCGCGTCGTAGCGAGCGCTCATGCCTTCTTCCGCTCGGGGTCGAAGAACGGGAGCTTTCGCACCACGGCGTCGGCCTGCTCGCGGCGGTGCTCGACGGTGACCTCGAGCTTGACCGGGGTGCCGGGCTCGAAGTGCGGCGCCTGCAGATGCGCGAGCGCGAGGGACTTCTTGAGCAGCGGCGACCAGCAGCCGCTCGTGGCGTAGCCGACCTGCCGACCCTCCCGGTAGACCGGCGCGCTGGTCCGCCACGCGATGTTCGAGACATGGGGCGGCAGGTGCCGCGCCGCGTAGAGCGCTCGAACGAATCCCAGTCGACCTCGAGCCCGACGAAGCCCCAGGCCGGCGCCGCGCTCCCGCTCGGCGGCGAGCGCGCGGCGGCCGTTGAACGGTCCCTTGCCGGCGCTCACCGCCCAGCCGAGGTTGATCTCGTAGGGCGAGGATTTCCGCTCCTCGATCAACGCGTGGTGCGAGGAGAAGTAATCGACGTCGAGCATGATGAGCCCGGCCTCGATCCGCGCGACGTCCAGCGCCCAGATGCCCGCCGGCGTCGATGCCGTACGGCTTGCCCGCCTCGATCAGCGCGTCCCAGAGCGCCACCGCGCGGTCCGCGTCGACCCAGATCTCGTAGCCGAGATCGCCGGTGTAGCCGGTGCGCGAGATCGTGACGGGGATGTCGCGCACCGTGGTCGTCGACCAGTCGGAAGTACTTGAGCCCCGCGAGATCCGCCGGCGTCGTGCGGCGCGAGCATCGCGCGCGACAGAGGGCCCTGAAGCGAGAGCGCGGCGACCCGCTCCGAGATGTCCTCGATCCCGACCTCCATCCCCACCGCGTTCATCTGGAGCCAGCGGAGCGAGGAATCGGCGCTCGTGAGCCGGTACGTGCGCTCGTCCAGCCGGCTCACCGTGCCGTCGTCGATCACCTTGCCGGCGGCGTCGCACCAGGGCGTGTAGTAGACCTGCCCGGGCTTCAGCTTGGTCATGTCGCGGGTGATCATCCGGTCCAGAAGGCGCGCGGCGTCCTTGCCCGGTGATCCGGTACTTGTAGAGCGGCGAGACGTCGATGAGCGCGGCCGCGCTCCGGATGGCCGCGTACTCGCGGTCGGGATGCGGGTCGTAGGCGCTCGCCATCTGGTAGCCGGCCCAACGGCGCCACGTCTGGGCGCGGACGAGCGCCGAAGTGCGGGGATGGAAGGGAGAGGTCTTGAGCATGGGAGCGCGGAGTATATATCGTTCGGCTTCGCTTTTGACTCCCGCGCGTCAATCCCGCTAGACTCGCCGGGGCACGCCCACCTATGGCGAAGAAACGCCGCAATCTTCCATCGGCCAAAGGGAACAAGCCCCGATCTCAGGGGGCGCGGGGCATCGCTCCCGGCGGCGCGCCCCGTACCTCCAAAGGCGACGCCGGCACCGGGGCCGCTCGGCACGCCCCGGCGCGCTGGGACCCGCTCGCCGCGGCCCTCCTGGCGCTCGCGCTCGCGATTCGCCTCTGGGGCATCGGCGACCGCCTCCCCGATCCGACCCTCGGTATCAACGTGCTCGACGATTCCGCGGTCGAGGAGACCGACCGCACGACGATGGGCCGCGCGTGGCAGATGTGGATGGGCGGGACCAAGGATCTCGATCTCAATCCCCACACGGGCGGATGGCCGGGCTTGAGCTTCTACGTCGGGCTCGGTATCCAGGTGAGCTACAAGGCCTACTACACCGCCACCCACCCCGGCACGACGCCCGCGGCGTTCGCGGCACAGGTCAACACGGGTTCGAACTGGATGTTCCTCTACGGGCGAGTCTTGAGCGCGCTGATCGGGGTCTGGACCGTCTTTCTCGCCTTCCGGCTCGGCTCTCGCCTCGGCGGCCGCGTGGCGGGTCTTGGAACCGGGCTCCTGGTCGCGATGAATCCGCTCCACGTGATGACCTCGCAGCACATCGCCGATCCCAACTTGCTCGCGCTCCTCTTTGTTCTTTTCGCGGCGCTCGCGATGACGAGCGTCGCCGAGCGGGGCAAAACGCGCGACTCGATCATCGCGGGAGCGATGATCGGGTTGGCCGCCGCGTGCAAGTACGTGCCTCTCGTCCTGGTCGTGCCGCTCGCCGTGGCCCACGGGCGCGATTTCTACAAGAGTCGGGGCTTCGCGCTGGCGCTCCTCGCGATCGCCGTCGCGATGTTCGCCGGCTCCCCCTTCACCTTCTTGGACTGGAAGACCACCTTCCTGGATCTGACGACGCAGCGACGGGCCCTCTTGTCCGATTGGGTGGGTCAGACGGCGTTCCCGTTCTCGCTTCCGACCTATTTGGCGGTCTCGCTGCCGCACGCGATGGGCTGGCCCGCCTACCTTCTGGCGCTCGTGGGGATGTGGATCGCGTGGCGAAAATTCCCGACGGGACGGCCCGTGCTCCTCATTCCCGCCGTCATGGTGCTCGCCAACGGTGCGCTCAAGGCGGCCCAGGAGCGCTACATGCTCGTCGCGCTCCCGATTCTCTTCTTCGGCACGGTGGTGGCCCTGCTCCATGCGGCGGAGTGGCTGAAGGAGCGGGGCTTCTTGCGGGCGCGCGCGATGACCCTCGCACCGGCACTCCTGGGGGCGCTCGCGCTCGCGTGGCCGCTGCCGGAGTTTCTGGAAACCCGGAAGACCCTCAGCCTCCCCGACACGCGCCACCTCGCGCGGGCCTGGATCAACGCGAACATCCAGCCCGACCACGCCATGGCGGTCGAGCTCTACGGCCCGATCTTCGTACCGGAAGAGCGGGCCATGTTGATCTGGCCCTTCTTCGCCACCCAAGTGCCGCTGGTGCGGTGCGCCTACCATCCGGAGTTCCTCGACGGATTGGAGTACTACGTTCTCTCTCGCGAGGTCTCGCGGCGCTTTGACGCTGACTCGGCTGCATACCCCATCGAGTCGGCCTACTACCGTTGGATCCGGGCCCACACCTCCGTCGTCTGGCAGACCGAGGCGCACAATTCCTCGGGCCCGCCCATCGAGGTTCGCCGCGTGCCAGCGGCGATCAGCACGATGGCGGAGCGGGATAGCCTGTTCGCCGCGGCCATGCCCACCCCCAGCACGGTGAGCCGGGTCGCGCTCTGGTGCCTCGACTACGCGACGGTCTTCGGGAAGCTGGACGAGTTCGACCGCGCGATCGAGTGGGCCAACCGGGGGCTCAGGGTCAATGCCAAGCGATTGAATCCCCGGCTTCACGCGGTCCTCGCCTTCGCGTTCCTCAATCTCCACGCGTTCGAGCCCGCGGAGGCGGCGGCGAAGGTGGGCATCGCGGAGGCGCCGCGCGAGGAGAATCTCCACGTCTATCGGGCCATGGCGCTTCAGGAATTGGGACGCACGGAGGAATCGCTGGATGAATTCATGGCGGCCTATCAGATCTCGTTCAATCCAAAGATACTTCTCAACGTGGGCGCGGCGCTGAGCGCCCTGGGGCGCTACGAAGAGGCCGTCGGCGCGCTGCAGCGGGTCCCGGTCGACCATCCCGACCGCGGCTTGGCGCGTCAGAGCATGGGGGTCATCCTGGTCACCAAGCTCCACCAGCCGGAGCGTGGGGCGGCGGCGATCCGCGAGGCGGCAAGCCTCACCCGCGATCCCGCGCAGGCAAAGCTCTTGCTCCAAGAGGTCGCGCGGATTGAGGAAACGATGAAGAAGGCTGGTGCGGAGAAGCCGGCGCCGGGAGGGCGGCGCTAGTCCCGGCGCAATACGCTTCGCCGGACGAGGGAGCCGATCACTCCGACCTCAGCGCTTCCACTGGGTCGAGCCGCGACGCGCGGATCGCCGGAGCAACGCCGGCCAAGACCCCGACGCCGATCGCCATCAGAAGCGCCGTCGCGACAGTCCCGAGCGGCGTGAACGTGGAGAGCCCTGGAACCAATCGTGAGAGCGCCGCGGCACCGCCCACTCCGATCAAGAGCCCTCCGGCGCCACCTACGGCCGCGGTGAGTGCGGCCTCGCAGAGGTACCACCCCAGAATCTGACCCTGCGTCGCGCCCAACGCCTTCACGAGGCCGATTTCCTGCACCCGCTCCCTCACGACGATCCAGAGGATGGTGAGGATCCCGATCGCCCCGACCAGAAGGCTGATCGCCGCGATCGCGGTCACCGTGAGCGAAATCACCCGCATGATGTCGTTGACCATTCGCATCGCGTCCTTCTGCGAGACGATCGTGACGTCATCATCGCCTCCGTGCCGGTCGATCATCAAGAGGCGCGCTCTCTCGGCGACCGCGTCGACCTCGGCGGTGGACGTCGCGAGCAGGGTCACCTCCGACAGCTCGCTCCTGTTGAAGAGCCTCATCGCGTTCACGACCGGAATGTAGGCGACGTCATCCATGTCGAGCGTCAGGTATTGCCCCCTCGGCTCCATCAGCCCGACCACGCGAAAGCGAGCGGTACCGAGCCGGACCACAGCACCCAGCGCGTTCGCTTCGCCGAACAGCTCCGTCTTGAGTCTTGAGCCGAGCACCACGACCGGAGAGGCGCGGTCCCACTCCAGATCGGGCAGGAAGCTGCCGGTCGCCACGTGCATCGACCAGACTTTGGGTAGCCGCCCGGTCGCACCGAAGACGACCACCCTCCGCGACCGGTCCTCGAATTCGACGAGCGCGGTCCCGTAGGCGGTCGCGACCCCATCGGCGACACCAGGCAAGCGCCGAAGCATCCGCGCATCGTCGATCGTCAGCTTGCGCGCGCTTCCGCCGACGTTCCCCGGCATGCCCGCGGTCGTAACCTTTCCGGGATGAACGCCGACGATGTTGGTGCCGAAACTGCTCACCTGGTCGACGATGTAACGGCGTACCCCCTCCCCGATCGAAGAGAGTAGGACCACCGCGGCCACTCCGACCGAGATCGCGAGCGCCGATAGGCCGTACCGGGTCCGATGGGCCCGAAGCGCCTCCACCGCGAGCCCCACGAGGTCTCGAACCCTCATCGCTTTCCCCGAAGCGATTCGGCCGCTGGGAGCCGCGCAGCGCGGCGAGCCGGTATGAGCCCGAAGAGGCCGCCGGTGAGGAGCGCGAAGGCCACGATTCCCGCGGACCAAAGCGGGCTCGGCGTCAGCATGAGGGTAGGCAAGGCGCGAGACGCGATCTTCAAGATGACAAACCCCACAAGGAGACCCGAGCAAGAGCCCGCGGCGGAGAGCAGCAGCGCCTCCGCCAGAAACAACGAAGCGATCTGCTTTCCCTCGCCGCCCAGCGCCTTGAGCAGGCCGACCTCCGCCACCCGCTCGGACACCGACACGAGCATCACATTCATGATGCCGATTCCCGCGACCGCGAGGGAAATCGCGGCGATCGCGGCGAGCGCGATCGTTAACGCGTTGATGATCGAGCGGAAGCTCTGGAGCATCGCGTCCTGAGTGACGATCGTGAAATCCTCGTCCTTGTGCCGATCGACGAGGATGGCGTGGACCTGCCGGACCACCGCGGGGATCGAGCCCTCGTCGCGGGCCTGTACCATGATTCGAAAGAGGCTCGACTGGTTGAAGAGCCGCATGCCGGTTGCCACCGGGACGATCGCGACCTCGTCGAAATCGACACCCAGCGACTGCCCTTTGGGCTCCAGAACGCCGATCACCCGGAGCCGGGCCTGGGCAATACGAACGTTCTGGCCGAGCGCGTTCTGGGGGCCAAACAGCTCCTGCTTGAGCTTGAAACCCAAGACCACAAGCGGCGCTCCGCGACGCGGATCGCCCTGAGGCAGGAATTGCCCCGCCGCCAATCTCAAGTCGCGCACCTCGGCGTAATTCGCCATCGCGCCGACGACATAGATGTCGCGGTGCCGTTGCTCGAACTCGGCTGGCGCCGCGCCCAGCGAAAACGCCGAAACCTGAAGCGCCGCGGACGCCGACCGGCGAATCGCCTCGGCGTCATCAAGCGTCAGGTTGCGGGTCCCGCCGAGCGACGTCCCGATGCCCGATGTTTCCGTGTGGCCGGGAAGCACGGCCACGATGTTGGTGCCCATCGAAGCAAACTGGCGGACTACGTAGGACTTGGCGGCGTCGCCGAGGGCCGTCAGGAGCAACACGGCGATCGCACCGATCGCCACCGCGAGGAGGGAGAGGAGTGTTCGAATTCGGTGAAGCCGGAGGGATTCAATCGCGAGAAACGCGAGATCGGGCACCCTCATGGAGCCACGGCTCGGGGCAGGGTATCGGATGTGAGCTTTCCGTCTTGGAGAAGCAGCAGACGGCTCGCGTGCGCGGCGATCCGAGCATCGTGCGTCACCAGGACGATCGTCAGGCCGTCCCGGTTCAGTCGTTCCAAGAGCGCGACAATCTCCTCGCCGGTCTTGGTGTCGAGATTTCCAGTCGGCTCATCGGCAAGAAGTATCTTCGGATTCGAGACCATGGCGCGCGCGATCGCGACGCGTTGACGCTCCCCGCCGGAGAGCTGGTCGGGACGGTGGCTCGTGCGGTGCCCCAATCCAACCGAGTCGAGCGAGGCTCGAGCCCGCGCACGGCGCTCACCCGGATCGACGCCGGCGAGGATCAGCGGGAGCTCCACGTTCCGGAGCGCGGTCATCCGCGGGACAAGGTGATACGACTGGAAGATGAAACCGATCTTCTTCCGCCGAATCTCGGCAAGGCGCGATTCCGAGAGCCCCTGCACCGGCTCGGCATCCAGAATGTAGGAGCCCGCGCTGGGCGTGTCCAGGCAGCCGATGACGTTGAGAAGTGTCGACTTCCCTGAGCCCGACGGGCCCATCAGCGCGACAAAGTCTCCACGGTGGATGTGGAGCGAGACGCCGTCCAGCGCGTGGACTTCGGACCCGCCGACTGGGTACACACGGGATACGTTCTCGAGCCGGATCACCTCCGGGTTCGCCGAAGCGTGGCCCGCCTCCGACGCCTCGGTCATGGGGAGCCCTGCTCCACGACGCGCGCGCCATCCTTGAGTCCAGCGCGGTCGAGGCTCGTGATCACGCGGTCGCCCGCGCGGAGCCCCGAGCGCACCTCGGTCCACTCCCAGCTGCGGAGGCCCACGAGGACGCCGCGCGAGACGGCGCGTCCGTTCACTGCCACGAGGACACGCTTCCCTTCGATGACGGAAAAGGTCGGGATGCGCAGCACGGCCTCCCGCCGGCCCAGCACGATTTCCACGTCGGCGGTCATCCCTGGACTTGGTTCCGGCTTCGATCGATCGGGCGGGAAATCGGCCTCGATCTCCTGTGTTCGGTTCTGCTCCTTGGCCACTTCCACCACGGGCGATAGCCGGGTCAGCTGGCTCTCCCAGGTAATGCCGGGATAGGTATCGATGGTGATCCGGACGGGGAGCCCTTCCTTGAGACGACCGGCATCCCGCTCGTCGATCGGGGCGCTGACGTAGAGCCGGCTCAGGCTGACAAGCTCGATGAGGGCTTGGCCAGGAATGACCTGCTCGCCGACCTCCACGTATCGATGCGACACAGTGCCGTCGAACGGGGCGCGGATTTCAGCGTGGGTGAGGTCGTCCTCGGCGAGTAGCACGGCGGCATCGGCGCTCTTGCGGCGGGCATCAGCCGCGCGCGCTTCGGCGTCGGCCCCTTCCCTGTGCGCCTTCGCCTCGTCGAGCTGCTCCTGGGACGCAAGGCTCTTCTCGTGAAGGCTCGCGACACGATCGAAGGCCTGTTGTGCCAACGTGGACGCGGCGCGCGCCGCTTCGGCGGCCGCGCGGGTCACCTCGACATTGCGCCGCGCCGCCAAGAGCCGCGTCCGCTCGGTACGCTGGTCGAGTCGAAGCAGCACCTCACCCGCCTTGGCGGTCGTTCCTTCCCGGCGGAGGATCTCGCCCACCCGGCCCGCCGATTCCACGCCTAGCGTTGCGCGCGAGCGCGTCTTCACGGTCCCGGCCTCGGAGTTCACGACGACGTCCTCCACCGGGCCGACCGATGCCGTCGCGGCCTCGATGGCGATCGCCTTCTCGCGAAACATCGTGCGTTGAATGAGGAAGATCGAGAGGACGATGGCGACCACGATGGCGAGAACCCGTGCGGCTCGCTTCAAACTGCCTCCTCCCTGGCCCGCGTCGCCGTGGCCTACGGCGGGCGGGACGCTACCCCGGCGGCTTCGCGGAGAACCCGCAGAACTCGACGCGATTGCCGTCCGGATCGCTGAAGTAGATCGAGCGGGCGTTCCAGAACCGGAACTCGACGGGCCCCTCGACCTCCACCCCTTGGCGTTCCAGCGCCGCCTTCAACTCCTCGATCCGCGCGTCTTCGGTCCCGAACGCGAAGTGTTGAGGCCCCTTCACGTGCGCCGCACCGAACGATAGCGGCCCGGCCGTGATGCCGATCCGCTGCTCCAATCCCGGCGGCCCCGCCCAGAGCCAGGCAAACTTCGCATTGCCCTCGTTGTCCACGCGCAGCCCGACGACGTCGCGATAGAAGGCGAGCGAACGCGCGACGTCCTGGACCACGAGGATCACCTCCGAGATCCCGTGCGGAGGCCGGTCCCCCAGCGCGCTCACAGCCCGTACTCCTTCTGCTTGCGATAGAGCGTCCGAAGCCCAATGCCCAGAATCTTCGCGGCACGCTGCTTGTCGTGGCCCACCGAGCGGAGCGTCGCCTCGATCGCGGCGCGCTCGATCTCCGGCATCGACATCCCGACCGTGAGATTCATGTCAACCCCGGTGGAGGCCCTCTGCTGTCGAAGGGGCATCGGTAGATCCGAGACCTCAAGGACGCGCTTGCCCCGCGCGAAGATGACCATCTCTTCGACCGTGTTCCGAAGCTCCCGGACGTTTCCAGGCCAATCGTATTGCATCATTCGATCGACAACGCCTCGCGTGACGCCCGACACTTTGCGCCCATGCTCCCGGTTGAACTCCTTGATAAACACCTCGACGAGGGGAGGGATGTCCTCGCGCCGCTCGCGGAGCGGCGGGACTTCGAGGAGGATGACCTTCAGCCGGTAGTAGAGGTCCTCACGAAACTGCCCCCGCGCGGCCAACAGCTCCAGGCGGCGGTTGGTCGCGGCGATCACCCGCACGTCAACCTTGACCGTATCGCTCCCGCCAACCCGCTCAAATTGGCGGTCCTGAAGCACCCGCAGGAGCTTGGTCTGGACCGCGGGCGGAATTTCAGAAATCTCGTCGATGAAGAGCGTCCCCTGATCGGCGAGCTCAAACCGCCCCTGGCGCCTCTGGTCCGCGCCGGTGAAGGCACCCCGCTCGTGCCCGAATAGCTCGCTCTCGATGAGGCTCTCGGACAGCTCGGCGCAGTGGAGCTTGACGAAGCGCTCGTCCTTACGCGGGGACAATTGGTGGATCGCCTGGGCGATCAGCTCCTTCCCGGTCCCGGTCTCGCCGTAGATCAAAACGCTCGCGCGGGTCGGCGCGATCTGGATGATCTTGTCTTGAAGCTCCTGCATCACCCGCGAATGCCCGGTCAAATTGGGAACCCGCAGGCGCTCGTCCAGGCGGACCGCGAGGTCCTCCGCGCGAACGACGAGCTTCTGGTGGGAGATCGCGCGCTCGATGACCGCGAGCATCTTGGGCAGGTTGAGCGGGCGGAGCTGGAAGTCGTATGCCCCTTCCCGCATCGCCGCGGTCGCCAGCTCCATCGATCCTTGGTCCGCGATCAGGATGACGCAGACCTCGGGGTTTCGCTGCTTGGCCACCTCGAGCAGCCGCATCCCGTCGACGCGGTGCGCGCGCAGCTCGGTGATCACGACCTCGGGCCCACGCTCCGGCTCCCCCGCCGCTTCCGGCCAGGAGCCGTCGAGGACGTTAAAGGCCCGCTCGCCGTCCTTCGCCCAATGGACGTCGAACCCTCCAGCCTCCAGGGAGGCCTGGAGTTGGGCGGTCTCGGACGAATCCTTGTCCACGATCAGGGCGCGCGGGCGGCGCAGGGACAACGGTGGGTCTCCGCGTTCGGGGAAAGTCTCGTAACGATAGGAGTTTAGGCCGAAGCGGGCTTCGAGTCAACGACTGCCAAATTGACAAACGATGCAGCGGCGAGATGGGGGGCGCTCGGGCGCGGGGGTGGCAAGGCGCGGATGGCCCTGGATGCGGCGCGTACAGCCTACGTCAGGACGTCGGCGATGTTGATCCCGTATTCGTCTGCGTCGAGAGCGGAGACGATGGTAACGGCGTAGGCCCCGCTCTCGTCTTCGCGCGCGCTCAGGTCGATCTGCGCGCCCTGGACCGGCTTCCGGTCCTTGTCGGCCACGACCTGCACTTTGGGTCGGAAGATGTCGTGCGGGTTGTGCGCGATCACGACCGCGATCTCGTTGGTATCGAGGAGCACGACCGTGCCCGCCGGATACATCCCGACCGTGTTGATGAACGCCTTGAGGAGCAGCGGATCGAACTTCTCCTGATTCTGCGAGATGATCTGGTGGAGCGCCGCGAACGGCGGGAAGGGGCTCTTTCGGTACGCGCGGTGCGCGGTCATCGCGTCGAAGCAATCGGCGATCGCGACGATCTTGCTGAAAAGGCACTGTTCCATGTGCCCCTTCAAGCTCGGATAGCCGCTCTTGTCGTAATTGATGTGGTGCTCGTACGCCACGATCATCGACCGGAGCGCCAGCTCGTTCAGCCCCCGCATCCGGGCGATCATCTTCACGCCCTGGATCGGGTGGTCCAACATCAGCTTCCACTCCTCGGGCGTTAGCTTGCCCGGCTTGTTGAGCACCCAGGCCGGAATCGACGCCTTGCCGAGGTCGTGGAGCATAGCGGCCACGCCCAGTTCTCCGAGCAACTTCTTCGAGAGACCGAGACGCTGGCCTAAAGCGATCGAAAGGATCGAGACGTTGACGCAGTGCTGGAAGGTGTACTCGTCGTGGTTCTTGATCGCGGTGAGCCCGAGGAGCGAGAACTCCTCGCCCAGAATCAGATCGACGATTCCCTGGACGGCGCGCTTCGCCTTCCGCAGGTCGACGGGGCGGTGGTCCCGCGCGCTCAGCATCACGGTCCGGGCCGACTCGATGGCGCGGTAGAAGGAGCGCTTGGCGGCCTTGCGGCTGTCGCGCACTTCCTCCGCGCTCACCATGCCATGCTGGGGCACGACGGTCCGGATCGGGACGATGTGCTGGACGGAGAGCTTGGTCAGAGCCGCCGCGAACTCCTCGAACGGATCGGCCGCCTTCACGTCGACGTCCAGGAAGAGGCGGACGAACTTCTTCACCTCGGGAGGCGTCAGCTTGCCGCCGAACGAGAAGCCGCTCAGGTCGCGGATGCGAAATTCGTCGATCAGGAACTGATAGCTCGGGTACGACGAGGCGTCCACCCGAAGCCGATGGTGGTTCAGGTAGAGGAAATCGCCCACCGCCTGGAGCTTGAAGTCACCCTCGGCGGTCCACATCTGGTCGATCGTCTCGATGAAGTTCGTCAGCGGCCCCTGGAACGCGATGTTTCCCACGTCATGGATGCGCGCGGTCTTGATCAGGACGCAGAGCTGGATCGACAGATTCCGGCCCTGGAGGACGACGCGTGAGACGGTCTCGTCCTGAGGACGCGACGCGGACGCGGCGCGGGTGTCGCTCATTCTTCCTCCTCGACGCCGGCTTTGGCCACCGGCCTGTTTTGTGCCGCGTTCCGGACCGATGCGAGGGCCGTCTCGACGGCGCGTCGAACCGGCTCGCGCTTGCTCTGCGATCTCGCGATTCAGCACCTTGAGCGCCGCCGGCGTACCGAGCCACGCCATGGCGAGCGCCGCGTGGAGCCGCTCCTCCTCGTTGCCCGAGCCGAAGAGGCCGCCCCGGGTGAGGATCGATTCCAGCTTGGGCACCAGCGTGTCGGAGCCGCAGCGCCCGAGCGCCTCGAAGAACGCCTGGCGCTCGTTGGTATCCCGCCTCATGAAGTCGGGGCCCTGGATCACGCCGAGGATGCTCTGGGCAGCCCGGTCGTCGCGCTTGACCGCGAGCGTCATGGCCGCCTGGATGCGCACGCCGGCATCCGGATCCCGGAAGGCGGAGACGAGATAGGCGCGGCTCGTCGGGCTCTCGATGTTCCCGAGCGCGCGCACCGCCTCCTTGCGGACCCGGACATCCTCGTGGTGGAGCGCGCGGTCCAGAGCGCGCTCGACGCCCTGGTGCGCGATCCGGCCCAGGATGTAGACGATGTTCCGGATCACGTACCAGCGGGAGTCGCTCAGCCGCTCGATCAGGACCTCGACGTCCTCCCTGCAGGAGATGGCGAGCGACTCGCAGAGGGCGCGGCGGTAGCGGACCTGATTCACCTGCCCGAGTAGATCGCAGATCGCCGGCGCCGCCGAGGGCCCGAGCTGGACGAGGAAGTTCGTGAGCACGCCGGGGTCGATTTCGGAATGGGAATTGAGGGTCGGCGCCATCTGCCCCAGGAAGCTCGGCCGGCCGATCTCACGGATGACCTGCTCCGCCAGCCCCTTGAACTCGGCCTGCGTCTCGGCCTTCCTCGAGGCGATGTATCGAAGCCGAGCGGTCAGCTCGTTGGCGCGCGAGATGGCCCCTTCCTCGATCGCCAGCTCGATGAACCGCTGGAACGCGGCCGCGGAATCCAGGAACCCCGACGGCGTGTCCTCGGCGGCGAGAATCGTCGCCACGATCTCGAGCACTTCGTCGGTCAAAGCCCGCTGCTCCTCCTCGCGGATTTGTTTCTCGAGCAGCTCGTTCTCCTCTTCGCTCAGAGCGAACTGGATCCCGATCGTCTCGTCCCACGGCGTCGAGGTCTCCACACGGGGGCACCCAATCGTCCGACCGCTCGATCACGGGTTCGCCGGCCGACTCGCCGGCCGACTCACCCGCCGCCGATGGAGGTTGCTCATCCTCCGCGATGCCGCGCGTCGGCCAGGGAATCCCGCCCTCGTGGCCCTCCGCGCTCTCGTCCGACTCGTACGGAACCTGCCCCGCCTCTTCCGTCAAGTCCTCAAGCGAGATGAAGAGGTACTGGATGTGCCGAAAGTCGCGCTCCCAAAGGAGCGTCACGACGTCGTCCTGCACCTGCGCCGTCTCGACCGAGCGCTTCAGCACGTCCAGGAATCCCGCGGAGCTCGTGGGGCTCCAGCCCCTCCTGGAATGTGATCTCGCGCACGCCGTCGCCGTAGAAGCGAAACGCCAGCGACTCGTTCCGATCGGCGTTGTGGTAGACGGAATAGTTTTCGTAGAGGAGGTCGAACTGCTGCACGACGAGCGTGATGTCGCCGACTTCCTTGAGACAGGACCAGGTGCGCGACTCCAGCTCCGCCTGAAACTTGTGGAGCGTGGGGCTGTTGGCCGGATAGGTGCGGCTCGCCTTGATCGTGCGGATCAGCGCTCCGATCCAATCGGCGACGCGCTTGACGTCGAGCGCGAGCACCTGATCGCGGATCTGATCGGCGCGTTGATCCGCGGACCCGGGCTTCGCAGGCGTGGCCGGTTTCGCGGCTGGAGTGGGGTTAGTCATACAGTTGTAACGGTCGGCTCGTTAGAGCCACACCTTGAGCTATTTGGGAGTTACGGGGCTTACGGGCGGACTTGGATCTTGCGGCTGGGATCCCGGTTGAGGGAGGAGACCCCCACCCCCAGGACGTGGGCCTCCCTGACGTTGTTGAGGACCCGCCGGTCGTGGGTCAGGAGAATGACCTGGATCTCGACGGCCAGCTCCTCGAGGAGGGCCAGGAGCACCCCCCGGCGCTCTTCGTCCAGGTGGGCGATCGGGTCGTCCAGAACTAGGGGAAGCGGCTCCCGGGCAGCGAGTTCCCGCGCCAAGGCGGCGCGGAGGGCCAGATAAAAGGCGTCCCGGGCGCCCCGACTCAACGAGCTGAGAGGCACGTTGTCGCGGTCGCTCATGGTCAAAGTGGGGCGGAACTCCGCGTCCAGGTGGACCTTGTTGTAGCGCCCGTTGGTGAGCCGGCTCAAGGTCGACTCGGTCAGGGAGGCCAGGCGGCCGACGTGCTCCTGCTGGTAGGCGAGAACCGAGTCGCGCAGCACCTCGAGCGCCAACAGCAGCGCGCCGCGCTGACGCTCCTCACGGGCGAGCGTCTCTTCCTCGGCGACGATCATTTCATCCAGCGCCTCGAGATTCTCGGCGTCCCCTTCGCCGCCGCCGGCGCGGCGCATGAAGGCGTCGAGCGCCTCTTGCTCGGCTTCCAGCTTGGTGCGAAGAAGTGTGGCCTCGCGCTTCAACCGCTCGGCGGCCTCCGCGGCTTTGACCGGATCCTCGCGGAGCGGGGCCAAGAACGGGGACTGCTGGAGAATGAGCTTCTCCTTGGAGCGGAGGCTCCCCACCGCCTCGTCGATTTCCTTCGATTCCGCCTCCAGCCGCTCCGGCGTCGGGAGGGAGTGGAGGACGGCCGCGGCCTCGCGGCGCTCCTGCGTGATGGCGCGGAGGCGCTTGACGTCCTCCAGCACCACCTCCACCGTCCGCCCGGCGAGGTAGGGGTTCACCCGGATCTCGATGCCGTCGATTTCCTGGCTCAAGGTCCGGATGTTCTCGTCCAGAACGCGGATGTGCGCCTCGGTCAGCTCGCGGGAGCGCTGACCCTTCTGCCCGCCCTGGCGCCCCATGAAGAACCCGACGCCGAGGCCGACCGCGGCGGCGCCGGCGGCGGCGACCGTCTGATGTAGCGCGAACCAGGCCCCGGCCCCGAAGACGCCCGCCAAGACGATCGCGAGCACAAGGCCGCGCCCCGACGATTTCCGAAGCGGCGCGTCGAGCGCCCGGCGCTCCTCCTCGGAGCCCTTCTGGTGGCGGCCGCGCTGGGAACGGAGCATCCCCAGGCGCATGAGATCGCCTTCCACTTCCTCGGGGGCGTTGGCGAGATACCCGAGCGTGTCGGTGATCTTCCGGTCGATCTCCTGCACCTGGCCCCTGGCGCGGCGCGCCGTCACCAGCTCCTGCCCGATCGCGGGGGCCCGCTTCAAGTGCTTCCGCTGCTCCTCGCGAAGCTGGAGCCAAGCCTCGAGATCGGCGCGAAGCTGCTCCTTGCCCGCGAGGTCGGCGCGGAGGTCGAGGAGGCGCGATTCGATCTCCTCGCGCTCCTTGTGCCTCGACTTGAGCTCGGTGAGCACGTACTCCGACCGGCTCCGCCGGTCGCGCAGCGTCTGGATCAGCTCGATCCGGTTCTCGATCGACCGGTTGGTGCGCTTCCGCGCCCGCGCGTCGAAAGGATGCTCCACCGTGAGGGAATCGAGACGCTCCAGGAGGGCGTCCTGGATCTGCTGGTAGTCGGCCTCCACCGCGCCGGAGATGAGATGGCGCAGCTCGGGGCTCACCTGGGTCTCCAGAGCGCTCTCGTGCACGAAGGAGGACTCGCGGAAAAGGCGCGCCTCCGTGAACCCGAACCAGCCCCGGAGCAATTCCTCGTACTGCATCTGCTCGGCGCTTCGCCCGCGCGGGTTGGCCGCGCCCTTGAAGAGGGTGCTCTCCGCCTCGTCCGAGCCCTCGCGGAGCCGGTCCACCTGGACCTGATGGCTCTCGAACTCGCGCGTGACGCGGAACCGCCCGGAGACCGTGGAGAAGGTGATCGAAGCCTTGTGCTTGCCGCCCGCCCACGGCCGGGCCAGCTCCTCCGCCTCCAGGGACTGGAAGCCGAAGAGGCAGGAGACCAGCGCGGCCGCGAACGACGATTTTCCGGACTCGTTCGGCCCGATGAAGAGGTTGAGCCGCTTCGCCTCGAGCGTGGCCTCGAACTGCGCGAGAGGGCCGAAGCCCTCGACACTCACCCGTTCAATGCGCATGGCGCGGATTCTGGAACTCGGCGAGTCCCAGCCGAAGGGCCAGCGCGGCCGTTTCGCGCGCCTGGGGATCGGGTGCCCGCGCGATTCGGTCGAGCATGCTCCGCACGAAGACGCCCCGAACGGTGGCCTCCTCGCGGTAGCGCTCGAGAAGCGATTCGTTGACGACGTAGGTCGCGTCCTCGATCTCCACGTGGAAGAACTTGGGCGCGAGCCGCTTGGTAAGCCGGTCGGGATCGAAGACGAAGTCGGCCGGGCCCTCCAACCGAACGCGGGCGATCTCGCGATCGCCGGCGAACGCCAGAATGCGCGCCTCGAGCTGCTCCTCTTCGCGGACCTCGGCGAGGTTCAGATCGATCACCGCTTCGTGGAGCGTCCGGGCGTTCCAGGGCGTCCGCTCGATCGAGATCGACTCGCGGCTCAGGGTGGCGGTTACCAGATAGCGGGGCCCGTTCTCCCCGAACTTCTTCCCCTCGAGAGTGCCGGGATAGACGGCCACCGCCCCGCCCTCGCGGATCTCGGCGAAGTTGTGGTAGTGCCCGAGGGCCAGATAGTGGAGCCCCGACGCCGCGATTTCCGTGCGGCTGATCGGGAGATCGGTGGGGCGGATCTTCCACGCCGGGTTGTCCTGGAGCGCCGCGTGGAGCACGCCGACGTGATAGTCGGCCAAGCCCATCGGGCGGAACTCGCCGAGCGGGCGGGCACAGACGCCCGGATCGTAGGCGATCCCGTAGGTCTGCACCGACTCGCCGTGGATCGTCAGGTGTGGCCCCGGCTCGAGCGTCGGCGAGATGAAGAGGTGCGCGCTTTTGGGAACGCGCAGACGACGGTAGATCGAACGCCGGTAGGAGGGCGCGTCGTGGGTCCCCGGCACGAGAAGGACGGGCAGGCCCGCCTTGTCGAGCCGCTCCAGGGCCGCTTCCACCTGGTAGACCAGCCCTTCGTCGGGATCGTGGGTGTCGAAGAGATCTCCCGCGATCGCGACCAGGTCGACCGGCTTGGGGTCGCCCACCGCGTACTCCACCGCGCGGAGCAGCGCGGACAGAAAGTCGCGGCTCCGCTCCTCCCCGCGGTCTCCCATGGAGGGGAACGAGGCGCCGATGTGGAGATCCGCGAGATGTAGGATCCGAATGCTCACCGACCCTCCTTCCGCCTCACGCGACGCAGGTCTCTTAGCGCTTCTCGGTGCGCCCGAAACGCGATGGGCCGCGGCAGGCGATCGAGCGGGAAGAAACCGACCTCGCTCGCGTCATCGCCGGCCTTGAGCCGCCCGCCCCGGATCTTCGCCCGGTACAGAATCAAGACGGCCCGCGTCCGCGGATCGTCCCTTCCGGCGTAAACGCCGAAGAGGCCCTCGATCCGCACCAGAAGGCCCGTCTCTTCCTGAGCCTCCCGGACCGCGGTCACCTCGGGATGCTCCCCGTACTCCATGAAGCCCGCCGGGATCCCCCAGCTGCCCCGCCTTGGCTCGTGCGCCCGTTTTGCGAGCAGCACTCCCCCGCGGCGCTCGACGATCACGCCGCACGCCGGCACCGGATTTCGGTACGCGACGAACCCGCACCGGGGGCACCCCATCCGGGGCACCCCGTGCTCCCGAATCGCCTTGAGCGCGGTGCCACAGAGGACGCAATACCGCGGCTTGGGCCGACTCGGCTGAACCCGCGCCGCCACGTCCATTAGCGCTATCCCCCGCGTAACCCGGCCTTGTCCTTTGTGCTTAGCGGCCATAGGCTCCGCCACGTCGGCCCTGGGAACGGGGGACTTCCGTCCTACGAGCCATCGGCTGAAAGAGGCCATTACTCAAGTGGAAAGAGCCCGAAAAAAGGCATCCCGCACCCCCTCCCGCCGGAGAGCGCAAAGTGCCCCACTCCCTCCGTCGCCCACCGAAGGGCCCCTGATCGGGGCTCACATGAGCGTGGCCGGCGGCCTGGAGAGCGCGATCGACCGGGCCCTCCTGGTCCGGGCCCGGGCGCTCCAGGTCTTCACCAAGAATGCCAGCCAGTGGAAGGGGAAACGGCTGACCGGCAAGGGAGCCGCGGCGTTCCGGCAGCGCTGGGAGGCCAGCGGCATCGCGGCCGTTGCCGCCCACGATTCCTACCTCATCAACCTCGCATCGCCCAACCCTGTGCTCCGCCGCCGGTCGATCGGGGCCCTGGCGGAGGAGCTTGGCCGGTGCGAGGCGCTCCAGATCCCGCTCCTGGTGGCGCACCCGGGCGCCCACATGGGAAGCGGCGTCCGGGACGGGTGCGACCGCGTCTCGGAGTCGGTGAATTTGGCGAGGGAGCAATGCCCGGCGCCCGGCGTCATCCTTCTCTTGGAAACGGTCGCGGGACAGGGCACGACCTTGGGGCGGCGTTTTGAGGAGCTGGCGCGGATGCGGGAAGGGGTGACCCGGCGGAACCTGGTCCAGTTCTGCCTCGACACGTGCCACGTCCATGCGGCGGGTTACGACCTCACGAGCGAGCGTGGGTGGGAGGAGACGTTTGCCGAGTTCGACGCCATTCTCGGGCTCGAAAACCTCCGACTCTTCCACGTGAACGATTCGAAGAACGCGCGGGGCAGCCACGTCGATCGGCACGAGCACATCGGGAAGGGGTGGCTTGGAATCGAGCCCTTCGCGCGGCTCATGCGGGATCCGAGATTCCGAGCGATACCGAAGATACTGGAGACCCCGAAGGGGCGCGACGGGGTGGTGATGGATCGGAGAAATCTGGCGCTCTTGAGGCGCCTGTCCGAGGACCCGACCGGCGTGCCCGGGGGCACTCCCCGACGCCCGCCGTCGAGAATTCAGTAGCTGCGCTCGTCCTCTTCCTCGTCGTCCCCCACTTCCTCGTCGGCGTCCTCTAGCCCGCGCTCTTCCTCGTACTCCAGCATGAAGTACTCGCGAAACGGATCGACCAGATCATTGAACGCTTTGTGGGGCGACGCGACTCCGTATTCGCGAAGCTTGTCGCAGATCTCCCCGATCAGGGAATCCATGCGGGCCGATAGGTTGGTCTCCGCGATGAGGCGCTCGACGCTTTCCTTATCCTGGTCGTTCGGGCTCATGGATGTCGCTCCCGTGGGTGGGTGCCCCGCCTCGAAGCCGACGCCCCGGGCCTTTAGCCCGGGCCACAACACTATTATATCAAACCCCGGCCGCCCCTAGGTTCTCGACGATTGCGTGGATTGCGCGCCGACCGATCTGCTCCGCCCGGAGCCGCTTGCGGCTCCACTGCTTGACAAGGGGGAGACCACGGACGAGGATGCGGCCCCGTGAGCCCCGATCCCTCACCGCCGCCTCCCCCATCACGCGCCCAAAGGGTCGCCCGCGCGGCGGGCATCGTTTCCGCGGCCACGTTCCTGAGCCGTCTGCTCGGGTTGATCCGCGAGCAGGTCTTCGCCGCGCAGTTCGGCGCGGGGTTCGCCGTCGACGCGTTCCAGGTGGCTTTCCGGGTCCCCAATCTGCTGCGCGACCTCTTCGCGGAAGGGGCGATGAGCGCCGCCTTCGTCCCGACGCTGACCAAGGCCCAGGAGCGGGACGGCCCCGACGCGGCGCTTCGCCTGGCCAACCTGGTCATCAATTTCCTGCTCGTGGTCGTCTCCGCGATCTGCGTGGCCGGGATTCTCGCCGCGCCGTGGATCGTCCGCACGCTCGCCCCCGGATTCGAGGCGGTGCCCGGAAAGCTCGAGCTGACCACGCTCATGACGCGGATCATGACCCCGTTCTTGATCCTCGTATCGGTCGCCGCCGCGGTCATGGGCTTCCTCAACACGAGGCGGGTATTTTTCATCCCGGCCATCGCGCCCACGATGTTGAACATCAGCCTGATCGCGGCGGGGTACCTGATCGCGCCCTTCTGCCCGCGCTTTGGCCTCGAGCCGATCGTCGGGATGGCGGTCGGCGCGCTCCTGGGCGGGCTGGGGCAGCTGGCCATCCAGCTCCCCGCCCTTCGGGCGCAGGGGTTTCACTGGCGTCCGGTCATCTCGTTTCGGGATCCCGACGTCCTGCGGATGGTCTCTTTGATGACGCCCGCCGCGGTCGGGATCGCCGCGGTCCAGGTGAACAACTTCGTCAGCACGTTCCTTGCCTCGACGCTCGTCGAAGGAAGCGTCTCCTGGCTCAACTATGCCTACCGGCTGATGCAGCTCCCCATCGGCCTTTTTGGCGTGGCCGTCGCCACGGTGACGTTGACCGAGGTCGCGAGGCACGCCGCGCAGAAGAACATGGTCGACCTCAAGGAGACGCTCTCGTTCTCGCTCCGGCTCGTCTTCCTGCTCACGCTCCCGGCCACCCTGGTCCTCGTCGCGTTGGCCAAGCCGATTGTCGCGCTCCTTTATCAGCATGGAAAGTTCACGGCCGCGGACACGGTGGAGACCGCGAGGGCGCTCTGGGCGTACGGGGTGGGCCTCACCGCATTCTCGGCGGTCCGCGTGATGGTCCCGGCGTTCTACTCCCTCGGCCTGGCCCGGCTCCCGGTGATGATCTCGTTCGTGACCATCGGGACGACGGTGGTTCTGAACTTCATCCTGATGGGGCCGCTCCGCCACGCGGGGCTGGCGCTGGCCACCTCGATCGGATCGGTCCTCAATTTCGTCCTGCTGATCTGGACGCTCCGCTCGCGGATCGGGGGGATTGGCGGAAGGACCCTCGCTCTGGCGGGGGCCAAGATCTTTGTCGCGGCGGTTCTCGCCGGCGGGGCGGCGTGGCTCGCGGCCGGAGCCGTGGAACGCGCGATCGGGCTCGCGGCGCTCCCGGCCCGTCTCCTCGTCGTCTGCGCCGGGCTCGGCGCCGCGACGGTCGTCTACGCGGGGGCGCTCACCCTTCTGCGCGTGGACGAATTCCAAAGACTCCTGGGACGGTTCGGCCGCGGAGCGCCATGATCGGGTTGAACCCGGTCAGCGAAGCAGCAGGACCCTCCGGCTGGCTTCGAGCCGCTGCGCGCCTGAAACCTCGAGGCGGCTGAAGTAGATCCCCGCGGCGAGCCGCTGCCCCGACGCGCCTTTCCCATCCCAATGCAGCCGGTGGCGGCCGGCGGGGAGCGCGCCGAGATCCCACTGGCGAGCCAGCCGCCCATCCACGCCGAAGATCCGAATCGACGCGCCGCCCGCAGCCGAGGTGTCGAAGCGGAAAACCGTCTCCGCGCGAACCGGATTGGGGGCATTTTGGTAGAACGCGAATTCCGATGGCGCCGCCCCGATTTCGGTTTCCAGACCGTCGACCGACGCGACCGCTTCCCATCGCGGTGGGTCGATCGCCGGCTCTTCCGCGATGACGTCGTCGCGGAAGTGGCCGCGCCTGTGGATCATGCGGATCGTCTGCTTGCCCTTGAAGTAGGTGGAGTCCTGGATCTCACCGCTGATCGAGATCTCGACGCGATCGTCCTCGCGATCGCCGTCCGGGAGCGCGCGCAGCACCTGGGCCCGATCGAACCGGAACTTGAGATCGGGAATCCCGTTCCGGTTGAAGTCGCCAATGCGGAGCGCCCTGTCGACGCATGAAACCCGGCCGAGGAGCTTGACCGTCGAGAGCACCACCCGCCCTGGGTCGTACCCAGGGAGCAGCTCCACCTTCGCCGTGACCCAGCCTCCGGGCTTCCTCCCGTCGAGCGTCTGCGGATCCAGCTCGAACACCGCCACGCCGACCGACCCCACGTGGAGCAGGATGTCGACTTCCACGACGCGCGCCGTCGGATCGTCGCTCGAAAACGACGCCCGTGCAGGGTAATCGCCCGCCGCGAGCGACCGGGCATCGAACCGCACATCGAGCAGCGCCGTCCGTCCCGGGGCGAGCGTGCCTTGACCGGGAACGATCGAGACCCACGCGGAGTCGGCGCTCGTGGTGGAAATGGAGACGCTCCAATGAAGGTCGGCGCCGCCATTGTTTCGCAGCCGGAGCCGCTTGTGCGTCCGATCCCCCGGCAGCACCGCCGCGACGACGCGCGCGGGCTCGATCGCGATCTGGGGCGCGAGAACGGCGGTCCCCGAGAGGGTGACGGTCGCCACACCCTCGTCGGGGTCGTTGCTTTGGAACGTGAGCGCCCCCGTGACGGTTCCCGGCGCCGTGGGGTGGAACGTGACCGCCGCTTCCATCGATTGGCCGGGGCCGAGCGTGAAGGGCCCGCCATCCGTTTGGAACACCGAGGGCGCGGCCGTCACCGCGGCGATCTCCAGGGGAAGCGAGCCGCGGTTGGTGACGAAAAGCGACTGCGTATCGGATGATCCGACGGGGACGCCGAGGAACGAGAGCCTTCCTCCCTCCAGCGCGATGTCGGGCGCGCCGCCCACGCTCAATCGGGCCGCGACCGAAACCGACGGCTCGTCGGGATCGTTGCTGGAGACGCGGACCGCCCCGTCGTAGCTGCCGTCGGGGAGGTTGGCCGCGTTGAAGCGGACCATGACGGGCGCGCTCTGCCCCGGTTCCAGCGTCCCGAATGCGGGCGTGGCCGAGAGCCAGCGGGGCGCCGCGGTGATGCGCACCGCGAGGTTGTCGTGCACGTAGGTCCGATTGAACACGATGGTGAGCCCGTCGGTGCGTGAGCCATTCTGGATCCCCACCGTCGCGCCGCTCGCCGGGACCCCCATCGTCCGGTACTGAAAGACGATCGTCCCGTCCCGAGAGAGGATCGCTTGGAACGTGTAGGGCCCGCCGCCGCCGATGCGCGAAACGTTCTCCCACTGCACGATGAACCGGTCACCGTCGCCGTAGGAGTAGGCCGCTGAGCTGAGGTCGAAGAGGAGGTCGTCCCAGAAGGGCGCGACCATGTTCTCGGGTCCGACCGGGCCGGGGAGCGGTTGATTGAGGAAATCGACCGAGCCTCCGGTGAAGCTGAAGAAGCCGTTGGTGCAGACGCGCACAAAGTCGAAGATGCCGCCGTAGAACGGGAAGGTGAAGCCGATCGGCACGAAGAACGAAATCTCGTCGTCGCCGCTGACCTCGATCCGCGTGCCGATCGCGCTGATATCGGTCCAGGCGAAGATCGGCCCGCCGGGCTGGTCGCTGTCGATCCACGCGTGGCCGAAGAGGTCGGGGCCGCCGCGACCATCCACCACCGGGTCTCCCACCCGGGGATCCTCCTGCCCCTTGGCGAGGGCGAGCGGGGCCGGCCGCGGGGCGCTCAGCCGCGGCGCCGGCGCGGGCCTGGGCGGGGCCGCGTCGACCACGAAGTCGAGCGTCCCCACCCCGAGGTTTCGGATCACGATCGTCTGGTCCGCCGACTGGCCCGTGAGGAGCGTGTCGGCGAGCGACAGAGGCGACACGTCGACGTCGGGGGCGCCCGTCGTGAGGCCGCTCGCGACGTTCGAGATGGCCGAGGTGTTCCCAAAGTCGTCGATCGCCTTCACCGCCACGTAGTAGGTCGTGCTGAATTGGAGCCCGGAGAGGGCGAATTCCTCGGGGCTCCCCGCCGGTTTGGGCGCAGGGACCAGGACCGCCGCGGTCGCCCGGTCGAACGACGCATCGTCGATCGGCGCCACGTCGTAGCGCACGTCGTAGCGCCCCGCGGTGCCGACCGCGCGATCGTCGCCCGTGGCCGTCCAGCGGAGGACCATCCGGTTCGATTCCGCTCGCGCGACGAGGAGGTCGCGAATCGGGTCGGGAGGAATCGAGTCGGGACCGGCGAGCATCCGGGCGACGTTGAGGCGGCCCCCTGTCGAGACGAGGCCCGCCAGCGCGGGCACAGGGTCGGCCGAATGGAGCAGAACCGATTTCATCTGAGGGGCCGTCATCGACGGGAATTCCGACTTGAGAACCGCCAGGGCGCCGGAGACGAACGGGGCGGACATGGAAGTCCCGTTCAACACCTGATAGGCATCGCCCGGAAAGGTGCTCAGGATGTTCGTGCCCGGGGCGGCGATCGGGACGCTGTTGAGCCCATAGTTGGAAAATGGCGCCAGCTCATCCCGATCGGTCGTGGCGGCGACGGCGATGACGTTGGGCTGCCGGAAGCTCGCCGGAAAGTGATCGGACTGGTCGAGGCTCTCGGCGTCGTTCCCCGCGGCGGCCACGAAGAGAATGCCGGCGTCGTTCGCGTGCTGGACCGCCAGCTCCAGCGCGGCCGAGAACTCGAATCCGCCCCAGCTGTTGTTGAGAACCTGCGCGCCCTGGGAGACCGCGTACTCGATGCAATCGATGGCCGCGGAGATGGGCCCACCGCCATCCGAGCCAAGAAACTTGAGCGGCAGGATCTTCACGTTCCAGGCGACCCCGGCGATTCCGATGCCGTTGTCGCCCTGGGCGGCCGCGATTCCCGCGACGTGCGTGCCGTGGCCGTTGTCGTCCATCGGGTCGGCGTCCAGGTTGAAGAAGTCGTAGCCGCGGACGTCGTCCACGAGGCCGTTTCCGTCGTCGTCGAGGCCGTTGTCCGGAATCTCGCCCGGGTTGCTCCAGATGTTGGCCGCGAGATCGGGGTGCGTGTAGTCGACGCCGGTGTCGATGATCGCGACCACGACGCCAGGAGATCCGGTCTCGACGTCCCACGCGGGGACAGCGCTGACGTCGGCGCCCGGCGTGCCGCCGGTCTGGCCGCTGTTTCGCAGGCTCCACTGCTGGGGGAAGAGCGGGTCTGTGGGCACGACGTCGGCCCGTACGATCCAGTTGGGCTCGATGAACTCGACGGCGGGGTGGTGGCGATAGCGGCTCACGGCATCGCTGACGCTCCAGCGGGTGATCCGCTGCTCCTCGGCCTGGATGCTCCGGAATCGTCTTGACACGGGTCGCGCCGAGGTCGGCCATGACGGCGCGGACGTCCGCGGCGCTGGCGTTGGGCTTCCACTTGATGATGACCTCGTCGGCCATCATCGTGGGGGCGGCCGTGGCAAACGAGGCCGTGAAGATCCCAAGGGAGAGGATCGCGGCGTGGAGTGCGGCGCGGATCGGGTGCGATGGACGCATACGTTGTGTGGGCTCTAGATCCACCATCGCCGGCTGGCCGGAAACCTCAAGGATACCCCCCGCGGCGGCCCAAAATCGAGTGAGATCGCGCCAGGGCGGGCGTACCCTGGCGGTGTGAAACGGCGCGTCTCCGTGGTCTGCCTGGACGTGGATGGGACGCTCACCGACGGCGCCGGGGGCCCGGCGCTCCCCGGGGCGGCCGCCGCCGTCCGCCGACTTCGCGCAGCTTTTCCCGTCGCGCTCGTCACCAACACGACGAGCCTGCCGCACGCAAAGCTGGCGCGGCATCTCCAGGGCCTGGGCCTCCTGGACGAGCCCGAATCGCTCTGGACTCCGGCCATGGTCGCGCGCCGGGTTCTGCCCGAGCGGGGACACGACTCCGGAATCCTCCTCGCCGAGCCCGCGGCGCGCGCCGACTACGACTGGTTTCGCGACGACGCGGTCGGCCCCGCGGTCGTGGTCGCGACCGAGGCGCACGACCGGCGTGTGGCCGACCTCCAGCTGGCGTTCCGCCGCCTCCTCGACGGCGCCGCCCTCTACGCGCTCCAGCGAAATCGCTACTTCAAGAAGGGCGATTCCCTGGTGACCGACCTCGGGCCGCTCGTCGCGTTCCTCGAGTACGCTTCGGATCGAACGGCGGAGACGCTGGGAAAGCCCTCGCCGCTCCTCTTCGACGCGGTCGCCGCCCAGACGCGGGGCCCCCCGCGAGGAAATCCTCATGGTCGGCGACGACGCCGAGTTCGACGTGGCCGCCAGCGTCGCGCTGGGAATGCAGGGAATCCTCGTTCGAACAGGGAAATACCGCGCGGGCGACGAGGAACGGGTCACGCCCGCGCCCACCGCGACGCTCGCGGACGTGAGCGACCTTTCGCGCTGGCTGGGGATCGAATAGACTCAAGTTGATGCCTAAGACGACGAGCTTCCGCTCCGACCCGCCCGAGGTCGTTTTGGTCCAAGCCTTCGCCCGCCCGCTGGACAACGCGGTCGCGACGGCCAGGACCTGCTATTCCCCAAAGGGGATCATCACGCCGGAAGAGGTGGGCGGCGATTCCCTCCCCGAGGAAAAGCGGCAGGTGAGGCGAGAGCGGCGGGACGCCCTCGCCAAAGACCTCTACGCGGCGGGCCACCACACCACGTTCCAGCACGCGCACTTCCAGTTCACGCTCGACCGGATCTCGCGGCAGTTCGTCTGGACGTTCCTGCACAGCCATCCCTTCTACAACTCCGAGCAGGTGAGCCAGCGGTACGTCGAGGTGAAGCCGGGGACCACGATCATCCCCGACCTGGGCGGCGGCCAAGCGCAGCGGATCTACGAGGAGACGGTGGAGCGTCAGCACCGGGACTACCACGAGCTGCGCGATCTCTTGACCCCCGTCGCCACCGCCGAATTCCATAAGCGATTCCCGTCGCGCGCGCACCAGCCGGAGCGCTGGGCCGGCGAGATCCAGAAGAAGGCGCAGGAGGTGGCCCGGTATGTCCTCCCGATCGGCACCTTCTGCTACCTCTATCACACGGTCAGCGCGCTCACGCTGCTCCGCTACCACCGGCTGGCCGACCAGCTCGACGCCCCGGCCGAGCAGCGGATGGTCGTGCAGCGGATGGTCGACGCGGTCCTCGACCTCGACCCCCAGTTCGCGGTGCTCCTGGAAGACCCGATTCCGCTCGAGGAGACGCTCGAGTATCAGTTCTTCCAGCAGAATCCGGGATTGTCGAGCGAGGCGATGGGCGACGAAGCCAGGCGGGAGTTCGACGCGTCCCTGGGCGGGCTGGTCTCCAAGCTGGTCGCGTGGAAGTCCGACAACGAAGAGCTGTTGGCCTCCTCCGTCCGAGAGGTGCTCGGCATTCCGACCTCGGCGCTTCCGGATGACGACGCGATCTCGTTGGTGATGGATCCCGCGTCCAATTCCTACCTGTCGGGCTCGCTCAACGTGACCACCTTGAGCAAGCTCAACCGGGCGATGATCCATCCCTCGTATACGTTCCGGAAGAAGCTTTCCCACACCGCCGATTCCCAGGACCAACGGCACCGCGCCACCCCGGGATCGCGCCCCTGCCTGCACGCTTATCTGGGGAGCCAGCCCGATTACGTGGTCCCGGCCCTTATCCCGCTCGACGAGCGGGTGGAGCGGCGCTACCGGGAGAGCATGGAGCGGACCTGGGCCGCGATCGGAGAGCTCCGCCGGCTGGGTGCGTCGGAAGAGATGGCGGCCTATCTGCTCCCCAACGCCGTCAGCATCCGCTTCACCGAATCGGCTGACCTCCTGGGCCTCCGCCACAAGCTGGCGATGCGGCTCTGCTTGAATGCGCAGGAGGAGATTTGGCGGGCGGCGCGCGATGAATCGGAGCAGGTTCGCGCCGTCAACCCGAGGATCGGCGCCTATTTCCTTCCGCCCTGCGGCCCCCGCCTCCGCGCCGGCGTCAAGCCCTACTGCCCTGAAGGAAAACGCTACTGCGGCGTGCCTGCCTGGAAGATTCCGATGCGGGAGATCGTGCGGACGCTGTAGATCGTGCGGACGCTGTAGCTAGGGCTGCTGCTGCGCTTGCTGCTGCCGCTCTGCGGCGTTCCTCAGCGAATCGACGTAGGCGGAGATATTCCCCTTCTCGTACCAGCGCGTGCTGACGTAGCGGGCGTAGACCAAGAACTCGGGGGGATGCAGGAATCCGCTGAGACCGCCCAATAGCTCCGCGTTCGGCTTCATGAAGTAGGTCGCGGGGAAGCCCGTGACGCCGACCGCCCGGGTGAATTGCCGCTCGGTCAAATCCTTCCCCTGCCACTTGAGCTTCGCCGTCGACTCGCCGTTCACCTTGGCGAGCACGAAATTCTCCCGCAAGTACGCCATCACTTCGGGATTGGAGTAGGTCTCTTTTTCCATCACGCGACACCAGCCGCACCAGGTCGTGTAGATATCCACGATCATGTGCTTTTTCTGGGCCTGTGCCTTGGCGGTGGCGGCGTCAAAGGCGAGCCACTCGAGCTTCTCCACGGGCTTGGCGGTCTCCTCCTTCGCGGGCGGCTTCTCCTTGGAGGGAGGATTGGCGGCCGCTGCGGCTGCCGGGGACGCGGCCAGGAGGCTCAAGGTGGCGAGGAGGGCAAGATGCGTTCTCATGGGGAGCCTAAGTCCTTGTCTTTAATATAATTGGAGGTTAGCGGTTGTGAGGCGCGCCGCCCAACCTCCAGCTACTGAGGATACCACCTGTGACTACCCCCGATCAACGCCCAATTCTTCCTTTCTGGCCCCATTTCGACGTCCGGACACCACCTGGAGCCATGCGATCGGCGCGGCCGCGGCCAGGAACCCGCACGCGAGCCACGGCATGGAGCCGAGTCCATGATGATCGGCGAGGTAGCCGGCGGTGACGGGGCCGATGATGCTCGCCAGAGCGTAGGTGCCGTTCAGGACTCCCAGCCCCCCGCCCCTCTGCGCCGCCGCCGAGTACTCGCTCGCCAGCGCGTTCGCGCTCACGTTGACCATGCTGTAGAGCGGGAGCGCGTAAAGCGCGGCCACGACGATCGGGTCGCGCGTGAGCGCGATCCCCAGGTACATCCCGACGTAAAGGGTGACGCCCACCGCCAGGATGAGGCGTCCGCCAAAGCGCCGGATGAGCGCGCCGACATAGAGAAACGACGCGATCCCGAGAAGGCTCGAAGCCGCGAGCGCGTAACGGATTGTCTCTAAGCCTGCGCCGAGGCGCTCGTACAGATAGAGGGAGAAAAAGCCCCACGCAGCGTAGTTCCCGGACACGAAGAGGAACGCGAGCACGCAGAGCCGGAGGAGCTTGGGGTTTTCGTAGACCGAGCCGAGGTCCGCCGCCAACCCCTCGAGCCAGGGCCTTTTCCCCTGCGGCTCGAGCGGCGCGCGCACCAGATCGCGGAGAAGCCCCGCGCAGAGGATCGCGTGGAGGATCACCAAGGCGGCGCAGGTCCAGAGTGCCGTGCGAAGCCCTGCCGCGATCCCCCCTTCCAGGAGCCAGCCCGCTCCCAGGCTCCCGGTGAGCCAACCGGTGCTCTGGGCCATCAGCACGTAGGCGAGCGAATGCGCCTTGCGGTCGGGCTTCAGGAGGGTCACGTAAGTCTTGAGCGAGGGCGCGAGCGTTCCGTACAAGAGCGCGGCGCAGCCTACGAGGAGCATGATCTGGATCCCGTGGCGAAACGTGGGGATGCCGACGAGCGCGGCCGCGTACCCGACGAGCCCCACCAGGATCATCGGCTTGAGCTTTCCCCACACGTCGGAGAGCCCGCCCCAGAAATTGCTCGCGACGATCGTGCCGAGCGCCGGCACCGCCACGATGAGCGCCACCGTCACATAGGAAGGCTCGTGGAGGACCCCGCGCACGTAGAGCGGCAGGTACCCTTGGATCAGGGTGAGCGCGAGGCCCTCGAGATAGGCGGCGGCCAGAATGAGCGGCGGCATGGAGGCGGAGGACGCTAACACTTTCGGTGCGTGGACGGTACGGGTGAGCTAGGGGCTTCTGTTCACCCCTCGCCGCGTTTGGTAGTATCGCTGTGTGGGGCGGAATGGGGCCCCGTCGCCTACCGAATCGTTCGGCCGGAACGCGTAATCCCCGCACCCGCGGGTGGAGGCAGGAATCCAATGAAGACTCGGCTCTTGTTCCGCACGGCCGCAACAGCCGCCGCGCTCCCTGTTCTGCTCTTCTCTCTCGCTGGATGCGGCAAGCAGGAAGCGGCCAAGTCCAGCACCGTGCCCGCCTCCGCGCCCGAGCGCGCGATCAAGTTCAAGATCGGAATCATGACCGGGACCGTCTCCCAGGGGGAGGACGAGTTCCGCGCCGCCCAGATGATCATCCAGAAGTACGGCGCCGACCACGTCAAGCACGTGACCTACCCCGACAACTTCATGAACGAGCAGGAGACGGTCATCGCCCAGCTCGTCGGCCTCTCCGACGATCCCGACGTCAAGGTGATCGTCGTGGGGCAGGCGATCCCCGGCTCGATCCCCGCGGCCCGCAAGATTCGCGAGAAGCGGCCGGATATCAAGATCGCCTTCATCGAGCCGCACGAAGATCCGGCGATGGTGAACGCCACCGTCGATCTCTCCATCCAGCCGGACCAGCTCGCCCGCGGACGGACGATCGTCGAGGTGGCCAAGACGATGGGCGTGACGGACCTCGTTCACTACTCGTTCCCGCGCCACATGTCCCAGGAGCTGTTGGCGGACCGGCGCGACATCATGAAGGCCGAGTGCGCGAAGCAGGGGATCCGCTTCCACTTCGTCACCGCGCCCGATCCGATGGGCGAGGGCGGACTGAACGCGACCCAGCAGTTCGTGCTCGAGGACGTTCCCAGGGAATTGAAGACCTACGGCCCCAAGACGGCGTTCTTCTCCACCAACTGCGGCATGATGGATCCGATGATCAAGGCCGTCGTCACCAACGGCGGCTATATTCCCGAGCAGTGCTGCCCCAGCCCCACCCACGGCTATCCCACGGCGCTGGGCATCGCGATTCCCGCCGACAAGGCGGGCAACATGACCTACATCAACGCCGAGAACAAGCGCGTCATCGCCGAGCATCACATGACGGGGCACTTCGCCACGTGGCCGGTGCCCGAGGTGATGCTCTCGATCCGCGCGATGACCGATCTCATGGTCGACTCGGTCGAGGGCTCGGCCAACTACAAGGACCCGGCGCAGGTGAAGGCCTACATGGAGCGGCTCGCGGGCGTTCCGATCACGCTGGCCAAGTACGACGAGAAGAAGGGCAACTCCTACCTCTTCCTTGTCAGCAACATCTACTACTAGAAGCCCTGCTCCTGCCCTCGAGCTCCGCGACGTCTCCAAGGAGTTCGAGGGCAATCGAGTTCTGAAGGGCGTCTCCCTTTCGGTCGCCCCCGGGGAGATCCACGCCCTGGTCGGCGAGAACGGCGCCGGCAAGTCGACCCTCATGAACATCCTGTTCGGGATGCCGGTCATCCACGAGACCGGCGGCTACGACGGAGAGGTTGTCCTCGGCGGCGAGGCGGTCCATTTCAAGAGCCCGGCCCAGGCCATGAACGCCGGGATCGGAATGGTCCACCAGGAGTTCATGCTCCTCCCCGGGTTTCGCGTGGCCGAGAACATCAAGCTGAACCGCGAGCCCGCCCGCCCCACGCTGCTCTCCCCGATTTTTGGACGCGGCCTCGACTCGATCGACGTCGGCCGGATGCGGCAGGACGCGCGCAAGGCGCTCGACCGCGTGGGGCTGGGAATCGACGAGTGGCTGCCCGTCGCCGGACTCCCCGTGGGCCACATGCAGTTCGTCGAGATCGCGCGCGAGGTGGACAAGGAGCAGCTCAAGCTCCTGATCTTCGACGAGCCGACCGCGGTCCTGACCGAGACCGAGGCCGACCGGCTGCTCGAAGCCATGCGCGCCTTCGCGGCGCGTGGGGTGGCGGTGCTCTTCATCACCCACCGGCTCGACGAAGTCCTGGCCGTGGCCGACCGGGTCACGGTGCTCCGGGACGGCGAGATCGTGGGGCAGCTCGACCCCAAGACGACGTCGGTCGCGCGCGTCGCCGAGCTGATGGTCGGGCGCCCCGCGGCGGCGGCCGCCCGGAAGCGGGCCTTCGACCCTGCGGGCGAGGCGGCCCTCACGATCGAGAACTTGAGCGTCGACATGCCCGGCGAGCCGGTGCGGGACGTCTCGATCACCGTGAAGCGGGGCGAGATTCTGGGAATCGGCGGGCTCGCGGGCCAGGGCAAGATCGGGATCGCCAACGGGATCATGGGGCTTTACCGCGCTTCCGGGCAGGTGCTTCTCCACGGCGAGCCCTTCGCGCTGAACGAGCCGCGGAGGGCTCTCGAGCGCGGCCTCGCGTTCGTATCGGAGGACCGCCGCGGCGTCGGGCTCCTGGGCGAGGAGAGCGTCGAGCTGAACATCGCGCTCTCCGCGTTGGAGGCGCAGGGTCGGTTCCTGAGACCGTTCCCCATTTCGGCGCTGCGGCTGCTCGACCAGAAGTCGCTCCGGCGCCACGCGCTGGAAATGATTGGGCGGCTCGACGTGCGCACCACCGGGCCGACGCAACAAGTACGACGCCTCTCGGCGGGAATCAGCAGAAAGTCTGCCTGGCGCGCGCGATGACGCTGGAGCCCAAGCTCCTCTTCGTCTCCGAGCCGACGCGCGGAATCGACGTCGGCGCCAAGGAGCGTGTGCTCGAGATTCTGGCCGGGCTGAACCGCGACCAGGGCGTGACGCTGGTCGTGACCTCATCGGAGCTGGCCGAGCTGCGCTCCCTCTGCGACCGGATCGCGATCGTCTACCGCGGGAGGATCGAGACGATCCTGCCGCCCGACGCCCCCGACGCGACCTTCGGGCTCGCCATGGCCGGCGAATCGGCGGCGGCGTGAGGGCGGTGCGCGGTGCAGCGGCAGCTTCGGTAGGCACGAGGGGGCCGCGCATGATGACGGTGCGGACGTGAACGAGCGCCTTCGCATCGCGATCCGGGAAATCGGCATCCCTCGGCTACTCATCGCGCTCTTCCTGTTCGCGCTCTTCGCGGTCGCCTTCGCGACCCACATGGACCTCCGGTCCCTCATCTCCGATTCGATCACCCGCGTCGCGCGTAACGGAATCCTGGTCTTGGCGCTCCTCCCGGCGATCCAGGGAGGGCTCGGGCTCAACTTCGGGCTCCCGCTCGGGATCATCTGCGGACTCATCGGCTGCGTCGTCTCTCTGAACGCGGGCGTCACGGGGCTGGAGGGTCTCTTGTACGCGACCGGTCTCGGACTTGCGCTCGCTGTGCCGGCCGGAATCGCCTACGGCTGGCTCCTCAACCGGACGCGCGGCCAGGAGATGATGGTCGGGACCTACCTGGGATTCGCGGTCGTCTCGGCAATGTCGATCTACTGGCTCCTCGCGCCGTTCAAGAACCCGACGTTGGTCTGGGCGATCGGCGGGAAGGGGCTCCGGACCACGCTCGCGCTGACGGGGATCTACGACAAGATCCTCGACCACTGGCTCACATTCGACATCGCCGGCGTCACCATTCCCACCGGCGCGCTCCTCGTGTTCGGCGGGCTCTGCTTCCTCGTCTGGCTCTTCTTCCGCACCCAAATGGGGATCACCATCGCGGCCGCTCGTTCCAACCCGCGCTTCGCGCTCGCGGCCGGAATCTCCGACGAGCGGACGCGGATTCAGGCCTCCGTCCTCTCCACCGTGCTCGGCGCGATCGGGATCGTCGTCTACTCCCAGTCGTTCGGATTCGTGCAGCTCTACACCGCGCCACTACTGATGGCCTTCCCCGCCATCGCCTGCATCCTGATCGGCGGGGCCACGGTGACGCGCGCCACGATCGGAAACGTGGTGATCGGAACGCTCCTCTTCCAGTCGATCCTGACCATCGCGCTCCCGGTAACCAGCCAGGTGATCGAGGGGGACATCAGCGAGACCGCCCGCCTCATCATCCAGAACGGGATGATCCTCTACGCGCTGACGCGGGTGGGTAAGAGCTGATGGTCCCCCGCCTCGGTCGTTGGCTCCTCCGGCATTCCGTCCCGATCCTCTTCGCCATTCTCTGCGTCTCTGGAATTTGGGTCGCCAAGCTCACGCCCTCGTTTTTGCTGGGCGAGATGCTGCTTCGCGTCGGCCGGAACTCGGTCTTGGTCTTAGCACTCCTGATCCCGATCCTCGCGGGTCTCGGGCTCAACTTTGGGATCGTCATCGGCGCCATGGCGGGACAGGCCGCGGCGATCTTCGTGGTCCACTGGGGGGTCGGCGGGATCGGCGGGTTCGGCCTCGCGTGGCTCCTCGCGACACCCCTCGCGGTGTTGCTCGGGATCGCGACCGGGACTCTCTTCAACAAGGCGAAGGGGCGGGAAATGGTCTCGGGCCTCATCGCCGGCTTCTTCGCGAACGGCGTCTACCAGCTCCTCTTTCTGTTCGCCCTGGGCTCGCTGATCCCCTTCCACAATCGCGCCATGGTCCTTCCCCAGGGCTACGGGCTACGCAACACCGTCGACCTCACCACCATCCAGTACGCGATCGACGATCTGATCGCGGTGAACTTGCCGGTCGAGGGGCGGTTGCTGCGTGTCCCGGTAGTCACCTATGCGGTGGTCGCCGCCTTCTGTGCGTTCACGCTCTTCTTCATGCGCACCCGCCTCGGACAGCAGCTCCGCGCCATGGGCCAGGACGATCACGTCGCCGCGATCGCGGGCATCCCCGTGGAGCGAAACCGCGTGATCGCGACGGTGCTCTCGACCGTCTTCGCGTCTTGGGGGCAACTGCTCTTCTTGCAGAACATCGGGACGCTCAACACCTACAACTCGCACGAGCAGGTCGGGATGTTCGCGATCGCGGCTTTGTTGGTGTCCGGGGCGACGGTTTCGCGGGCCACGGTCGGCCAGGCGTTACTGGGGACGGTCTTGTTTCACACGCTGTTCGTGGTCTCGCCGCTGGCGGGGAAGGCGTTGGCCGGCGACGCGCAAATCGGCGAGTACTTCCGTGTGTTCGTGGCCTACGCGGTGATCACGGTCGCACTGGTGCTCCACGCATGGCAGGCGGCGGCGAAGGCGAGGGTGCGAGAGTGATGCTATCGTTGACTTTTCGGGTGCCAGGGCCCTCCACAAGGACCCGCGCCGAAGTGGGAAACTAACCTCTCCTTGAAGACTCTACGATTCCCCGAAGCCGCGCCGCACGCTCAGGAGTGAGCGCGCCCTCGCCCATCCGCCATTCCCAGTTCCCTTCGGCTAGGGAGGGCGTGTTCATGCGGGCTTCACTTCCGAGGCCGAGCAGGTCCTGCATCGGGATGATCGCGAGTCGAGCGGGAGACTCCAGCGCGGCGTGGATCATGTCCCACTCGATCTCGCTCCCGTCACCGTCGATCGCGCTCAACACGAGCTCCCGATCCTCGGGCTCGAGCTGCTCGAACCACCCGCGCGCCGTGTCGTTGTCGTGGGTGCCCGTGTAGACGACCGAGTTCTCGACGTGATGGTCTGGATGATGCGTGCTCGTCCGATCGGTCAGCCCGAACTGAAGCACGTGCATGCCAGGGAATCCGGTCGCGCGGAGCAGTGTTCGCACCGGCTCGTCGATAATCCCAAGATCTTCGGCCACGATCGGCAAATCGCCCAGGGCGGCGCGCAAGGCCTCAAAGAGCTTCATCCCGGGACCCTGGATCCACCGCCCCTCCTCGGCAGTCCTTGCCTCGGCCGGCACCGCCCAGTAGGCGGCGAACGCCCGGAAGTGATCGAGCCGCACCCGGTCAAAGGTCTCGAGCGCGGCGCGCATCCGTGCGATCCACCACGCGAATCCCTCCGCTTCCATCCGGTCCCACCGATAGAGCGGGTTGCCCCAGAGCTGTCCGGTCTCGCTGAAGTAGTCGGGAGGCACGCCGGCAACCTCCTCCGGTTGACCGTCTTTCCCAAGCGTAAACAGATCCTGCCGCGCCCAGACCTCGGCCGAGTCGAGCGCGGGGTAGATCGGCACGTCGCCCATGATCGCGATACCCCGCTCCCGTGCCGCGTCATGGACACGCCGCCACTGCCTCGCGAAGAGCCACTGCACGAACGCTTGAAATTCGCGGTCGACGACAACCGTACGCTCGGAGGCTTCAAGCGCTGCCGAGACGCGACGCGCGACGGGCGGGTACCACTCCGTCCACGCGGCCCCGTCCTGCCGCTCCTTGATCGAAGCGTAGAGCGTCCAATCGGGCAGCCACGCCGCGTTCCGCGGCGACTCCACGATTTCGCGCACGCCGTCACGCGCCGAACGCGAGGCCGCGATCGTTCCCGGCGCGGACGTACTCCCACCCCGCGTGGAGCATCCGTTCCTTCCACTTCCGCGCGCGCTCAAAATCGATGGGCCCGTCCGACATCTCGGGCACCTCGCCCAGCGTCTCCTCGGCGAGGAAACCCTCTTCCAGCATCCACTGCGCGGAGATCAGGAGCGGGTTCCCGGCGAAGACCGAAAGTGCGCTGTACGGCGAGTTTCCGAGCCCGGTGGGGCCCAGGGGCAAGACCTGCCAGACGCCCACTCCGGCCGACGCGGCCCAGTCGAGGAACTGCACGGCTCCGGGTCCGATATCCCCAATGCCGTAGGGACCGGGCAATGACGTGGGATGAAGGAGAATTCCTGCGCTTCGAGTCATGGGCCGGGGAGTCTAGCGCTGCGGGGGCAACCTGTGGCACTCTTTCGCGACATGCAACCGATGCCCCGCACCCTGGAACGACTCCCCGAGCTGGCCCAGAACCTCTGGTGGTCCTGGCATTCCGACGCCCGCGACCTATTCCGCGGGCTCGATGAAACCCTCTGGCGCGAGACCCGCCACAACCCGGTCCGCCTACTCCACGAGATCACTCCCGAGCGTCTCACCCGCGCAGCCGAAGATCCCGACACCTTGCGACGGTACGCCGCGGTACTCACGGCATTCGACGCCGCGGTTCTCGGCGGGAACAACTGGTGGACGGAGCGCCATCCGAAACTCTCTCGATTTCAGCTCGCGTTCTTCTCGGCCGAGTACGGCCTCCACAACTCGCTCCCGCTCTACGCCGGCGGCCTCGGTGTCCTCGCGGGTGACATCACCAAGGAAGCGAGCGATCTCGGGATTCCGCTGGTCGGGGTCGGATTCATGTATCCGCAGGGATATTTCCGCCAGCATGTGAACGCGGAAGGTCGTCAGGAGGAAGTCTACGAGCAGATCGACCGAGAGCGAGTCGCGGTGGCCCCCGCGCGCGCGCACGATGGCACGCCGATCCGGATCGCGCTGACGCTGCCTGACCGGATGCTCCACGTCGCCGCTTGGAAGGTCCTGATCGGGAGGAGCGTCCTGTACCTGCTCGATTCCGATCTCGACGGAAACGCCCCCTGGGACCGCGAGTTGACCGGCCGGCTCTACGGCGGCGATCAGAGCGCCCGCCTCTTGCAAGAAATCATTCTGGGCATCGGAGGCGTTCGCGCTCTTCGCGCGCTCGGCATCAAGCCGACGGTATGGCACGCGAACGAGGGGCACACGGCCCTGATGATGGTCGAGCGCCTTCGTGAGCACGTCGCGGCCGGCGTTGAGTTCGACCGCGCGGTGGAAGAGGTGCGCGCATCGACGGTATTCACGACCCACACCCCGGTCGCCGCGGGGCACGACGCGTTCCCGTTCCCGCTCGTCGAGACCTACATCGAGCGGCTGGGTGACTTCGGCGCCGCGGTCGACGCCTACCGCGAGCGGCTCTACAGCATGGCGACGCATCCGGCGGCTTGGGGCCCGGCGTTCAACATGACCGCGCTCGCCATCAGGTTGAGCGGGCGCGTGAACGCGGTGAGCCGTCGGCACGGCGAGGTTTCGCGAGCGATGTGGCGGGATCTCTGGCCCGGCCTACCCGAAGACCAGGTACCGATCGGATCGATCACGAACGGCGTGCACGTGCCCACCTGGATTTCGGGGGAATTGGACCGGCTCTACAAGTCGAAGCTCGCCGAAGACTGGATGGCGCGCCACGACGACCCCGCGCTTTGGGATGGCATCGCGGCGATACCGGACGAATCGTTCTGGGAAATCCGCCGGAACTTGAAGGACGCCCTGATCCATTTTCTCCGCGACCGCGTCCGCCACCGGTGGTCATCGAGCCACGTCGACCCTGGCCAGGCGGTCGCCTTCGGCTCACTCCTCGATCCCGCCGCGTTCACGATCGGCTTCGCCAGGCGATTCGCCACCTACAAGCGCGCCGCGCTCATCCTGCGCGACCCCTCCAGGCTCCACGCGATCCTGACGGACCCGCGCAGGCCGGTCCAGATCATCTTCGCGGGAAAGGCGCACCCCGCGGACGAGCAAGGGAAGGAAATTCTGCAGTCGGTCTACCGCGCGGCCCGCGATCCGGCCGCGGCCGGGCGGATCGCGTTCCTCGAGGACTACGACATGCACGCGGCGCATTGGCTGGTCCAGGGCGTCGATCTTTGGCTGAACAACCCGCGGGCGCCCCAAGAGGCCTCCGGCACGAGCGGGATGAAGGCGGCGCCTGAACGGGGTGCCAAGCGCGAGCATTCTCGACGGATGGTGGGGAGAGGCGATTCGACGGCAAGAACGGCTGGGCGTTTGGCGGCGACGCGGGGGCGCGACGACGCCGACGCGCGAGACGCCGAAGGGCTCTATCGCCTCTTCGAAGAGACGATCGTGCCGCTCTACTATGAGCGGGACCCGGACGGAATCCCGCACGGCTGGCTCCAGGTGGTCCGCCACGCGATCCAGACGGTCACCCCCGCCTTCTCGGCTCGGCGCATGATGAAGGAGTACGTCGGGACCATGTATCGACCTGCGCTCCAGAGCGCCGACCTCCGCGCCAAGACCTAGCGGCCGGCCTCGAACCGCCCGAACCACCCCCCCGAATTGGGGTAAAGTCTTCGCTCCATGCCCTTCCCTGTCGAATGGACCGACCTCCTCACCATCGGGCTCCTTGTGCTGCTCGAGGCGGCCCTGAGCGCCGACAACGCCCTGGTGCTCGCGGTCCTGGTCCTTCCGCTTCCGCCCGCGCAGCAGAAGCGCGCGCTCCGTTACGGCATCGCGGGGGCGCTGGGCTTTCGGGTCATCGCCACCTTCTTCGCGACCTACATCATCCACTGGGAATGGGTGAAGCTGGTCGGAGCCGCCTACCTCCTCTATCTTCCCGTGAAGCACTTCTGGCACCATCCCGACGAATCGTCGCCCGGCGCCGTCCGGCCGATCGCGACCATCCTGGCGCTCTCCGCCTTCTGGAGCACGGTCGTCCGGGTCGAGCTGACCGACATCGTCTTCGCCATCGACTCGATTCTCGTGGCCGTCGCGATGTCGCGCAAAGTGTGGGTTATCATCACGGGCGGCGTTCTCGGGATCATCGCGATGCGCCTCCTGATCGGGCAGCTGCTCGACATCGTCCGGCGTTTTCCGGCGATCGTCGACGGCGCCTACGTCATCGTCGCGTGGGTGGGCGTGAAGCTTCTCATCGAATACGCCCACGCGATCCACTGGATCGGTTGGGAGATTCCTCGATGGCTTTCCATCACGGTGATGCTCGTGCTCCTAGGCGTGAGCGCGATCTACGCGAAGCGAAAGGAGCGGCCGAAAGAGGGCAAGGCCGCCGGAAAGGCAGAGGACCTGGTCGAATCATGAATCTTCGACGCGCGTTGACGGCCGCATCGGCGGCATTGCTTCTCGCCACGATCCCGTTCCCCTCGTACGCGTGGGAGGGACTCCCACCCTACACGCAGGACGCGGACATCCTCGCCACCACGCCGTCGACCGACGACGGCGCGATCGGGGCGATGTTCAATCCCGCCCAGTGGGGCGTCTTGGAGAAGCCCGAGCTTTCCTTTTTCTGGTCGGACCAGAACGTGCGGCCCAACCATATGGACAACTGGGGCCTCTCCATGGGGCAGGGGCTCGGCCTTTCCATCCGCCGCCACGACGAGCAGGGCTCGACCGGTCCGAGCGACGTGACCGACTACCAGATCGGCCTGGGCAGCGGGTCGGGCGACCACTACGGCGGATTCGCCTTTGGATTCTCCGGGCCTGGCAAGGGGGCGTTCGGGCGCGAGAACTTCATTTCTCTCGGCGACATCGCGCGGCCGTCCCACTGGCTCTCGATCGGCACCGTCGGCCGCGCGGCGCTTCCAGGGGGGCGACCTCGACGGGGTGGTCGACGTCGGGATCCGCCCGCTCGGCGATCCGCGGGTCACGATCTTCGGCGACTACTCGATCAGCCGCGGGCAGCGGCTGGGACGACGGCCCGATGGCCGGCGGGGTCGAGGTGCGGCCGATTCCCGGGCTCTTGGCCGCGATCCGCTACAACGACGACGACCGCTTTCAGCTCACCTTCGGGGTCACGCTGCAGCGAAACGGATTTCGCGCCACGCCGCACTACGACGACAACGGGAACCGCGGCGCCACGGGCTACGCCATCCGGCTGAACCCGCCGGTTCGGGGCATCGACCTCGACGCGCGCCGAAGCCGCGGCCGGCGCTTCATCGAAATGGACATGAAGGGCCAGGTCACCTACCAGTCCTACCGGTACTGGGACACGGGATCCGTCCCCCTCCGGACCATTACCGAGAAGCTCCAGTTCGCGATCGACGATCCGACGGTCGGCGGGGTGGTTCTGAACCTATCCGGGCTCCAGGCGAACATCGCCATGACGTGGGAGCTTCGGGAGAAACTAATCGCCCTCAAGCAGCGTGGTAAGAAGGTGGTGATCTACGCCGACAACCTGAACATGGCGGGCTACTACCTGGCCTCCGTCGCCGACCGCCTCGTCATGGATCCGCGCGGCTACCTCATCATGCCCGGGGTACAGGTCTCCCGCACGTACATGAAGGGCCTTCTCGAGAAGCTTGGCCTCGGGTTCGACGAGTGGCGTTATTACAAGTACAAGTCGGCCATGGAAACGTTCTCGCGCGACAACATGTCGGACGCCGATCGGGAACAGTTCCAGGCGCTGGTCGACGCGGCGTATGAAGAGGTCGCATCGGGCGTAGCCGCCACCGGGCGCACCACGCGCGCGCGGTTCGACCAGGTCGTGAATGCCGAGCCGTTCTCAGGAGCCAGCCGGCTCCAGGAGCTCAAGTGGGTCGACCAGGTGGGCCGCCCGTCCGACTTGAAGGCCGCCGTTCGAATGGTCGGTGGACGGGGCGCGACGACGCTCTCCTACCCGGCCGTCTCGGCCCGGCGGTGGACGCCGAACGAACAATGGGGCGCCAAGCCGACGATCGCGCTCGTCTACCAGCTTGGCCCGTGCGCGATGGATGAAGGAATCAAGGCGCGGGAAAGCTCCAAGGCGATTCGAAAGCTCCGCGAGAACCGCCGGGTGAAGGCGGTGGTGATGCGCGCCGATTCGCCCGGTGGCGATCCGCTTGCCTCCGACTTGGTCGCGGACGAGCTCCGCGCGCTCAAGAAGGCAAAGAAGCCGATCCTCGTGAGCCAGGGCCGCGTCGCCGCGAGCGGGGGCTACTGGATCAGCATGGACGCCGACTCGATCATGGTGACGCCGTTCACGGTAACGGCCTCGATCGGGGTCATCGGCGGTTGGGTCTGGGACGCGGGCTTCGGGAAGAAAACCGGCTTCTCATCGGATCACGTCCAGGTGGGAAAGAGCGCCGATCTGCTCGGCGGCCTCCGCCTGCCGATTCTGGGCGCCAACATCCCCGAGCGGAACCTGGACGCGTCGGAACGGAAGCAGATCGAGCGGACATTCGCCGGGCTTTACGACGACTTCACCCGGAAGGTCGCGACCGCGAGGAGGCTCCCCGTCGAGCGCGTCCGCGAGTTGGGCGAGGGACGTGTCTACCTGGGCCGACCGGGCGTTCAGACCAAGCTGGTGGACCGCGTCGCCACCCTCGACGAGACGATCGACGCCGCGAAGATGGCGGCAGGCATCCCGGCGGGCCAGAAGGTGAACATCGTCGAGTACCCCAAGCCCGGCCTCTTCAAGATTCCCGGGTTCCTTCAGGGAGCGGTTGCCTCGGGGGCCCGATTCGGCGGGTTCTCGTCCGGAAGCGGACTCGGCGGCCAGGAGCCTGCGGCGGCGCTCACCTACGAGGCACGCGCGCTCCAGGAGATTCTGGACCAGCCGGGCCGCCCGCTCCTCCTGACCCCTGGCGAAGTTCTCCCGATGGAGGCGGAGCCGGTCCGCTGAGTTCATGAGCGCCGTGGGAAACACGCCGATCACCCTGATCTACCTTCTGGTCGGCGCCCTCGTCATCCTTCTCGGCATCGTCATCCTTCGAGAAGCGCCGCGGGAGCGCGCGAACCGCGCCACCGCGCTGATGCTCTTCTCGGGCGGGATCGGTTCGGTCCTCGGCGCCATCGGCTTCGTGGTGAACAGCATGGGGCCGAGCCGCGCGGGATCGAACGACCTCCTCCGCTCCTTCAACTACCTCTGGGAGTTCTTCTTCCCCTCGCTTCTCTATTTCGCCTGCGTCTACCCCAAGCTGAACCGGGTCTACCGGCGGGTTCCGCTCGCGGCGTTCTGGATCTTCGCGCCGCACGTGTTTCACCTCATGCTCATGATCCTCCAGACCCAGGGCGCGTGGTGGGGACAGGTGGCCGCCAACATCGCGAGGAACCCTCTCGGCGCCAAGGTCGTCGAGTACGGCCGACTTCCGATCCAGCTCATATTCGGGTTCCATCAGATCCTCTTCTCGCTGGTCAACATCTGCTACATCGCCGCCGCGCTCACCATCCTCTGGATCAGCTTCCGGCAGAGCGACAATCCCAGAATCCGGAACCAGGTTCGCACGATCCTCATCGGGCTCGCGTCGTGCGCCGGAGTCTACGCCTTGGCCGTTCCGATTCCGGTGCTCCTCAATTTCTTCTGGCCGCCCCTGGTTCGGTCCAGCCTGATCGTATTCGCGCTCATGCTCGGCTCCGGGGCCATCGCCTACTCCATGGTTCGCTACCGATTCCTCGACGCGAACGTGATCGCCCGGAAGTCGATCCTCTATGCCGTCACATCGGTGTTCCTGTTCGGCGTCTACGTGCTGATCGTCCGCAGGCTCGACTCGCTCTTGGAGACGGTGGCGGGGGTCGACACAACGATCTTCCAGACCGTCTTCCTGATGCTCGCGCTGGTGCTCTTCCAGCCGGTCTTCTCCTGGCTGGAGGAGACGCTCGACCGCTACTTCCTGCGCGACCGCGGAGATCTGCGCACCATCATGCGGCGGGTGAGCGGCGAGGTCCTGACCGTGCTCGACCTGGGAACGCTCGCGGAAAAGCTTCTCGGCACCCTCCGCGAGGGCGTCCCGGCGAGGACCACGGTGCTCCTGGTCGCGCCGGAGCTGCGCGAGTCTTCCGCGTGGGGTTTTGGCGGCGGGGTCGATCTTCCCGCCATCGCGGCGATCCCGCGCGCCTCCCTCCTCCGCTTCCTGGAAGGAAACGAGATCCTCCGCCGGGAGGAGGTCGCCCCGCTGGCGCGCGACCGCGGGGAGCAGGGAGCGCTCGCCCCGCTCCTGGCGACGGAGCCCCACCTGATCCTCCCGCTTCGCTACGCGGGAAATTTCTTGGGGCTGGTGGCCCTGGGCCGAAAGATCACGGAGCGCCGTTACACGGCCGCCGAGGTGTCTCTCTTGCAGACGCTCACCAACCAGACGAGCGTCGCGGTGACGAACTCCTTTCTCTACCGGGACAGCCTGGAAAAAACAATCCTCGAGGAGGAGCTGGCCGTCGCGCGCCGCATTCAACGGCAGTTCCTGCCGAGCCGCCTGCCCCTGACGTCGGGATTTTCCTTGGCTGGGCTCAATGCGCCCAGCAAGGCCGTGGGCGGCGACTACTACGACACGGTCGACCTGGGAGAGGGCTGCTACCTGGTCGCGATCGCGGACGTGGCCGGAAAGGGGGTCCCCGCGGCGCTCCTCGCCTCGATGGTCCAGGCCGTCATCCGCACCCAGGCGCTCGACCGACGTCCCGTGGGAGAGCTGATGGGGCGGCTCAACCGCCTGGTGCACCAGGCCACGACGGAAGACCGCTTCGCGACCTGCGTCCTGGCCGAGGTGACCGCGGACGGCTCAGCCTTCTCCTTTTCGAACGCGGGACACAACTATCCGATCATCCGATCCGCGAACGGCGCATGCCGATTCCTGGACGAGGGGGGCATCCCCTTGGGGATCGAGCCCGGGGTGGTCTACACGCAGGGGAAGGCCGTGCTAGAGCCCGGAGACGCGCTGGTCATGTACACCGACGGGATCACCGACGCGCGAAACCGACTCGGCGAGGACTTTGGGGAGGAGCGCCTGATCTCCCTGGTCGAGCGGCTGCCGGATCGGCTGACGGCCGATGAGATCGTGCGCGCCATATCCGAAGAAGTGACCCGGTTCAGCGACGGCGCCGATCAGATGGACGACATCACGCTCGTCGCCCTGAAGGCCAACTAGAATCCTGGGAGGTCAAACCAGTGCCCTCATTCCGGGCCATTCTGTTACATTAATCGCATGGGCGCCGCCCCCAGGAACCCTTCGCGCAATTCGGGCGACACCACCCGGCTCACGATCGGGAGCCGTCTCGAAGAGCTCTCCGAAGTCTACTCCGCCATCGAAGCGCTCGCCCGCCAGCACCACCTGGACGAAGAGACCGTGAACGCGCTCCAGATCGCGGTCATCGAGGCGGGGACGAACGCCATTCAGCACGGCAACGCATTCGCCAAGGACAAGTCGGTGACGTTCGACTTCACCGTCGATCCCAGGGACATTCACGTGAGGGTGGACGACTTTGGGCAGGGTTTCGATCCGGGGAAGGTGCTGAATCCGACCGATGAATCGAGGCTCTTGAGCCCCCACGGGAGGGGTCTCTATTTGATGAGAGAGCTCATGGACGAGGTGACCTTCCGCACCCGGGACGACCATGGGACCACGGTCGTCCTCCGCAAAGCCCGTATCAATCCCGGCCGCTGATCCGGGCCGCGCGCGGGCGCATGTGCTCCAGCGTCCGCTTGACGGCGGGATAAATCTGCTCGAACGCGGCGACCACCCGCGGATCAAAGTGGGTCCCGGCGTTCCGCCGCAGCTCGACCAAGGCGTCCTCTTCGGGCAGCGCGTTTCGGTACGGACGATTTGACGTCATGGCGTCGAACGCGTCGGCCACCGCCATGATCCGCGCTTCGATCGGGATCGCCTCACCTGCCAGCCCGTCCGGATAGCCGGTCCCGTCGTAGTGCTCGTGGTGCGAGCGCACGCCCGGGAGCAGGGGCCGAAGCAAGGCGATGGGGCGAAGAATGCTCTCCCCGATCAGCGGGTGCATGTCCATCTTCTCGCGCTCGAGGGTGTTCAACGGAAGCTGCTTGGTGAGGATGTTTTCGTCCACCGCGATCTTTCCGATGTCGTGGACAAGGCAGGCGCGGTGGATTACGTCGAGCGCCTTGGGCGGCAGGCCCAGCTCCTTGCCGATCGCCTCGGAATACGCCGCGACCCGAACCGAATGCCCCTCGGTGTCGGGATCCTTGGCTTCGAGGGCCATCGTGAGCGAGACGATCACGCTCATGAATAGCTCTTCCAGATGGGCGCGGTGACTGTCCTCGCGTTCCGCGACGCCGGCGAGCGTGGCCAATCCCCGCAACGCCGCGATGTGCTCGGCGCGGAAGGGGAGCGGCTTGGAGTGGTTCACGAGGAGCGCCCCGATCATTTCCCCCTGAACCCGGATCGGCGCGAGCGCGCCCCACGTCATGCCCGCGGCAAAGAGGAACTCGCGCGCCCAGGGGGTGCGCTGCTTGCGCTGAAAGAGGGTGACGGAGTCGCGGGCCAAGAGCCCGTCCAGAAGCTCGATGCCTCCCCCCGAGAGAACGAAGTGATTCCACTCGGAGAGCACGCCGTCGACCACCTTGAAGACGTACTCGCCTTCGCGGTCCCTCACGAGGATGGCGATGCCGTCGGGGTGGAGGATGCGGCTCGCGCCTTCGACCACCTGCGCGAGCGACGTATTGCCGGCTTCAAAGGGGACGAGGGATCGCGCGACTTGGTTGAGCCCGGTGAGGAGCGCGAGCGCGCCCGGGAGCGATTCCGACGCGGGAGTGATGACGTTGGGTTGGCTGGGTGCTCGTGTTTTGGTCGCCATCGCCTCGTTCCGGAGTCGGGCCCGGAGCCCGGCCCCAGGGAGAGGATTCCATTCGCGTGGACCGAGTCTCAAAGGGGCTCCCCCTCCTTGTGGCCCCACGAGTGACCTATCGGTTTTTCGACGCGAATGTTTAGGGCGGAGCGTCAGCCGATCGCGGGAAGATAGCGTGCGAGGAACGAAACGAAGTGCGAGAAGACGTTCGTGACAAGCGCGAGACCAAAGACAATCAAAATTGCACCGCTCACCACCTCGATCGTGCGAAGTGAGCGACGGAGACGGCTCGATGCGGCCAGAAACGAGTTCATCCCGAGCGACGCGAGGAGAAACGGGACGCCCAATCCCAGCGAATAGACGCTGAGGAGCAGGATCCCGGAGCCGACGGTGCCCGCGGTGCTGGCGTAGAGGAGGATCGAGGCGAGGATCGGGCCGATGCAGGGAGTCCATCCGGCCGCGAAGGTGACGCCCACGAGCACGGAGCCGAGGACCCCGAACGGCTTCCCGCTCCACTGGAATTTCTGCTGCCGGGAGAGAAACGGAATGGGAATGATCCCGGTGAGGTAGATCCCGAAAAAGACGATGAGGACGCCGCCGGCGATGCGGAGCGTGTCCTGGTGCTCGCGGAGGAACTGCCCCGCCGCCGTGGCCGTCGCCCCCAGCGCCACGAAGACGATGGAGAAGCCGAGGATGAAGGCGAGCGAGTGGACCAGCGTCAATCGCCGGACGCGGGGCCCCTGATCCTTGGCCGTCAGCTCGTCAAAGGAGAGCCCCGTGATGAACGTGATGTAGGAAGGAACGAGCGGGAGCACGCAGGGCGAGACAAACGAGGCGACGCCGGCCAGAAACGCCGCGATCAGGGAAACCTGGTTCAAGTGGGCGTCGAACACGGAGCGATCCGGGGCTTTCGGCGGAGGGCGCTAGTTGGCCGCGAGCAGGGGTTGGATCGTGGTCTCGAAGACGCTGGGATCGGTGTAGCCGAGGAACCGATTCACGATCTTCCCGCTCTTGTCGACGACGAACGTGGTCGGAATTCCACTGATGCCGCCGTAGGCCTTGGCCGTCTCGCCGTTCGCGATGAGCATCGTGTAGTTGATCCCGTGCTCGTCGGCAAACGGCTTCACATCCTTGGCGCCCCCGTCGTCGAGGGAGAGCCCCACGATTTCCAGCCCCTGATCCTTGTACTTCTTCTGCAGCTCGATAAAGTGCGGGATCTCCATCCGGCAGGGCCCGCACCAGGTGGCCCAGAAATCGAGGATCACGACCTTGCCGAGGAAGTCGGTGTTCTTGACGATGTTCCCTTCGAGATCGGGAAGCGCGTACGCCGCGCCGACGGTCCCGACCGCGCCCGGAGAACCACCGGCTCCCGCGGATCCGCCGGCGGATGTGGCTTCGCCTCCGTGCTCCCTCGGGCCGCCTTTACCGCAGCCCGAGGAGAGCACGAGCGCCACCGCGAGCGCGGCGGCAAGCGTCCTAGAGAATGGGGTAGTACTCGTTGAGCTCATAGTCGGTGACCCATGTGCGGTAATTGTCCCATTCGATGCGCTTATTCTCTAGGAATTTCGTGTAGACGTGCTCTCCGAGCGTCTCCTTCACGAGCTTCGATTTCGCCGTCAGCTCAAGCGCCTCGAACAGACTCCCCGGGAGGCTCTCGATGTCGTGCTCCTTCCGCTCGTGCGCGTCCATCTCGTAGATATCGTCTTCGACCGGAGGCCGGAGCGTATAGCCCGCGTCGATCCCCTTGAGGCCGGCCGCGAGGCAGACCGAGAAGGCGAGGTAGGGGTTGCAGGCCGGATCCGGGCAGCGAAGCTCGATCCGGGTCGCCTTTTCCTTCCCGGGCTTGTACATGGGTACACGGACGAGCGCGGAGCGGTTCCGCTGTCCCCAGGCGATGTAGACCGGGGCCTCGAATCCCGGAACCAAACGCTTGTACGAGTTCACCCACTGGTTGGTGATGGACGAGATCTCCCGCATGTGGGTGAGAAGCCCCGCGAGGTACGCGCGCCCGTTCTTGGAGAGGTGGTGCTTGTCCTTGGCGTCGAAGAAGACGTTCTTGCCCGCCTTGAAGAGCGACTGGTGGACGTGCATGCCGCTTCCGTTCTGGCCGTGCACGGGCTTGGGCATGAAGGTCGCGTAGTATCCGCTCTGCCGCGCGATCTCCTTGACGACGTATCGGTAGGTGATCGTCTGGTCGGCCATCTTGAGCGCGTCTGCGTAGCGGAGGTCGATCTCGTGCTGGCTGTGCGCCACCTCGTGGTGGGAAGCCTCCACGGAGATCTCCATCGCCTGGAGCGCCTCCACCGTCCGCGACCTGAGCTCGGTCCCGATGTCGTCGGGAACCTGGTCGAAGTACCCCGCCGCGTCGAGGAGCGTCCGATCCTTGAGTCCCTTGAAGTAGAAGTACTCAAGCTCCGGCCCCAGGTAGGCCGTGTAGCCCTCTTTCTCCAGCTTCTTCCCGAGCCGCTTCAATACGTAGCGCGTATCGCCCATGTAATGGGAGCCGTCGGGATTGAAGATGTCGCAGATGATTCGGCCGACGTTTTCGCCGTTCACCTTCCACGGGAGCAGCTGGAACGTGGAGATATCGGGCATGGCGACGAGGTCGCTCTCATAGATCCGGGCAAAGCCCTCGACCGAGGAGCCGTCCACCCCCACCCCTTCCGCGAGCGCCACGCCCAGCTCGCGCAGGGTGATCGCCACCGCTTTGAGCTGGCCGAGGATATCCACGAACCACAGGTGGATCATCTCCACTCCACGCTCCTCACAGAATTTCACGACGTCCTTGGCCGTCTTCAAGCTCTCCATTCCGTTCGCCTCCCTATGAGCTGCACGGTGGGTATCGTTCCTCGCGGCGCGTTTGGCGGGGGTCAAGCGGCGGGACCCACGCCGGCCGTCGAAGAAGCTTCGCGGTAGCTGGGCAGCTCGAACGAGAACCGAGCCCCCCGCCCCAATTGGCTCTCGCACCAGATCCGCCCGCCCTGTTTCTCGATCAAGTCCCTCGCCACGGCGAGCCCGTATCCGGTGGAGGGCTCGCCCGCCGTGGGCTTGGGGGTGAGCTGGGCGCCTCGCTGGAACAGCTTCGCCTGGTCCTCGGCGCTCAGCCCGGGGCCTTCGTCCTTGACGCTGCAGACCAGGCGGCCCGACTTCTCGTGCACCTCGACGGTGACGCGCTTCCCGGGCTCGGAAAATTTCACCGCGTTCGAGAGCAGGTTGTCCAAAGCCGCCGCGATGGCCAGCCGATCGCCCAGGGCGGGCGGCACGGCACTACCGGTTTCCATGACGATTCGGATCCGCTTCCGAGCAGCGAGCCGCTCGTAGTATTGACAGGTGCGGCGGACCAGCATCGGCAGGTCGACGCGATCGCGGGCGGGGGTGGGCCCGGCGTCCGCCGCCGTCCCCATCATCTGATTCACGGTGTGAGCCATGACCTCGGTGGTCCGGAGCAGGCCGTCCAGCCATCGGTGGACGTCGACGTCGCGATGGCTCTCGAGAGAGCGAGAGAGAAGCTCGATCGTGCCGCTGATCACGGTCAAGTAGTTGTGAAGGGCGTGGGCCGCGAACGCGATGCTCCCGCTGTCAAAGGTGGGCAGGTGCTCCAGCTCGCTCAACGCACGCTCGAGATCGGCCTTGGCCTCCTGAATCGAAGCGGCGACCTTTTCCTTTGTATCCTTCATGTCGACCCCTCCGCCCAACGATCCTCCGCGGGCGCCCCGGCTACCGTCGGAACGTCATCGCCGTGCCTGGCTCCGTCCGGAAACCGAGGCGCTCGTAGAACGCGTGCTTGTCCTTGGTCAGCAGGAGGAAATTGGTGACCGTCCGAAGATCGGGATGCTCGAGCACGCGGTGCAGGATCAATTTCCCGACGCCGCGGCCCTGGTGGGACGGCCGCACGATCACATCCCAGATCGTCGCGCGATAGGTGAGATCCGAAATGACCCGGGCAAAGCCCACCATCTGCGCTCCGTCCCACGCGCTGATGATCGGCCGCGAATGCTCGAGCGCCCGACGAACCTGGTCGACGCTTCGGTCATGCGCCCACCAGGTGATCTGATAGAGCTCGAGGAGCTGCGCCATGTCGATCCGCGCGGCGTCGTCGCTGCACTCGATTGGATGTTGCGCCGGGGTGGGCCTTGCGGAAGGCATGCGGTACCATAGCGGGTGTCGCGGGAAGGGGTCAACAAAACTGCGCATGCCGCAACCCATTGCCCTGCTGGCAATTAACCGGAGGGGCGAGCCGCCGGCAGGCTCGGCGCCCCTCTTTACCTATCTGTTAGATATATACTCCCGCGATGCTCGCGCGGCGCGCCACCCCCTACGTGATCTTGGGATTGCTCCGGATGGCTCCCATGTCGGGATATGAAATCCGAAAAGAGCTGGCGCAGAATACCGCCTACTTCTGGAGCGAGAGTTACGGGCAGATCTATCCGGCGCTCCGGGACCTCGCCGCCGCGGGTTGGGCCCGCCGCCATTCGGAGCGCGCGGGAGGCCGCACGCGGCGGGTCTACGCGATCACGGCCAAGGGCAAGGACGCCTTCGGCCGGTGGCTTCGCGAGACGCCCAGGACGCCGCGCCCTCGAAACGAGCTACTCCTGAAGCTCTTTCTCGCGGATCGAGAGTTTCTCGATCCCCCCGAGGCGTGGATCCGGGCCCTTCTCGAGGACGAGTCGGAGCAAGTGCGTCGGCTCCGCAAGCTCCAAGACCAGCTTCCACGGGGTGACCACCGCCACCCCAACCTCCGCTTCTGGCTTTTCTCCTTGGAGTTTGTCGAGCGCCAGTCCGAAGCGACGGTGGCGTGGTGCCAGAAGACCCTCGCGACGCTCGCGCTCTTGCAGCAGGCGCAAGCCAGGCGCCGGGCGGCCGCGCAACGAAGGCTCCTGTTCGAATGATGGAGAGACCATGAAGAGCTACCGAAAGACCCTGACGTTCAACGTCCCCGCGAGGATGGACTTCGTCCACATCACCCCGGAAGTGGAGGACGCGGTGGAGGCGAGCGGCGTCCAAGAGGGGCTCTGCCTCGTCAACGCGATGCACATCACGGCGAGCGTCTTCATCAACGACGACGAGCCGGGCCTGCACGAGGACTACAAGCGATGGCTCGAGGAACTCGCCCCCTTCGACGCGAGCCCCAAGCGCTACCACCACAACCGGACCGGGGAGGACAACGCGGACGCCCACCACAAGCGCCAGATCATGGGTCGCGAGGTGGTGGTGGCCATCACCAAGGGGAAGCTCGATTTTGGCCCCTGGGAGAGGATATTCTATGGCGAGTTTGACGGGCGGCGACCGAAACGGGTCCTGATCAAGATCATCGGAGAGTGACGGGGGATGACGCTGACCGAGGAACAAGTCCAAGGGCATCCGTTCGGCCAGCACCCGAGCGCTCCGCGCTGCATGCTCTGCGGCGGCTCAGAGCACCAAATTGTTTTCCACGAGTTCGGCACCGACATCCTTCGGTGCCGTCATTGTCACCATGTCTTCTCCTCATTCCCGGCCGAGGCCCATTACGCCGGGTATTGGGACGCGCAGCTGGCGGAGCCTGATGTCTTCTATTGGAATGTCGCCCACGCGAGGATGTACCAGGACTTCGCGCGGAAGTTTCTCGAGCGGCGCTCCGGGAAGCTCCTCGATGTGGGTTGTGGCCTCGGTTTCTTCCTCAAGACGATCGAGCCATTCCGGAATTGGGAGGCGCACGGCTGCGAGATTGCCCCGGGGGCCGTGCGGTACGCCCGGGAGACGCTCGGGCTCGCCCGCGTCGCGTGCGGGAGACTCGAGGACGCCGGATTTCAACCGGGCACGTTCGACATCATCACCATGTGGGATGTGATCGAGCACATCCTGGAGCCGGACGCGCTGCTCCGGCATTGCCACGCCCTCCTCTCGGAAGGCGGAATCTGTTTCATGCACACGCCCAATATCAACGTCCAGCTACCCAAGGCCCGGCTCAAGAGGCTGCTGCGGGGCATGCGGCCGAACGTGGGCTACCTGCAGGCCCGCGATCACCTCCACCACTATTCCACCGGGAGCCTGCGGCGGCTCTTGGAGCGGAATGGATTCTCGCGAGTGGAGTTCGTGCACATGCATCCCATCCAAAGCGTCTCGGGGAGCAGGAGTCCGCTCCTCAGAGGCGTGAAGAACACCTGGTTCGGGGCGGCGCGCGCGCTCTTCACGGTCAGCCGTGGGCGCCTCAACCTGGACAATCTCTTCGTCGCCGCGAGGAAGTAGACGAATGCCGCCGAGCGGGCGCTGATCAGGATCCTCGGGGAGCCCTCGCTAGAAATCCTCGGTTTGGCCGTCCGCCTCGCCCACCTCGTAGATGGTGCAGATATTCGGGTGGTTGAGCGTCGACGCGAGGCGGGCTTCCCGGAGGAGGCGCGCCTGCGCGGCCGGATCGGCTACCGCGTCGGCGGGAAGCAGCTTGAGCGCGACATCCCGTCCGAGCCGGGTGTCGCGCGCGCGGTAGACAGCTCCCATGCCGCCTTCGCCCAGCCTTTCGAGAATCGTGTAGTGCGCGATCGCTTCCGGCAAGGGTCCCCCGCCCAATGCATCCCGGGTGTCGCCCATTTCGCTCGCTCCGCCGCCAACCCCTTCGACGGTTCTCTGCTAGAAGTCCTCGAGGAGCCAGATATTCCCGTCGACGGTGTTGCTCGTGTAGGCGACGCGGCGTCCGTCGGGAGACATGGCCGCGCTGTACATCCATTGCTGCGGCGGGATCATCGCGAACGTATTTCCCTTGTCGTCCACTCGCAGCAGCTGCCAGGCCCGCGCCTCATTCGCGACGACGATCCATCCGCGACCGTCGGCCGTCCACCCGATGCTTGCGACACCGATCTGGCGATGGATCGTCACCTCCCGGGTCGCTCCCCCTCGGAGCGAGAGAACTCGGATGCGGGGCAACGAGTCTTCCGAACTCACGATCGCGATCGATTCGCCGTCGGGTGAGAGGCCCCAGGGTGAATACGCCACGCCCGCGGTGCGCGCGAGTTCCCGACCCCTACCTCGAACGGGATCGAAAGCCGTAAAGACGATCTGCCCCCCTTCGATTTCACCCAGCGCGCAGCGGATCGACGGGAGCGGCGCGCAGGCGATCCGGGCGGCCGGCTGGGTCTCGAGAACGGCCACGGCCGGCCCTCCCGATGTCGGCACGCGCATCAGGCGCGCGCTTCCTGCGCCCGCGGGCCCGGTGGCTGGCTCTCGATCGATGTAGAGGACCCAGGCGCCGTCCGGGCTCACTACCGGAATATCCTGGCTCCCATGGCCCGTCGCAACCGGCTCGGCCTCCGTTGCGTCCAGCCCCTGCTTGAATATGTCTTCGCTGCCGCTCCGATTGGACGAAAAGACGATGGCGTCGCCGCTGGGCATCCAGCTCGGGTTCATGTCGAATCGATTGTCGAGAGTGAGCCGCTTGACGCCCTGGAGCATCGAATCGCCGCTCGCGACCCTGCCGACGTAGCAATCGCTCTGGTACGAAATGACAGCGACACCCAACCGCTTGCCGTCACTCGATCCGCCGCAAGGCACGACGACCGAAACCCGCTGCCATTGTGTGATGCGCCGCGGTCTCCCGGATGGAGCGCCGGTCCGTGGATCGACCCGTAGGCAATAGAGATTGATATCCCCCTGGCTCGGAGGTGGATCGCTGAGGCCGAAGACCATGCGGCCGTCGGGAAGCCAGGCGGGAACGGCGAGCGGATGGAGTCTTTGGTCGGGTGTCGATGTGAACGCGCGGCGGCGATGCCCCCGGAGATCCGAAGTCTCAATCCAAAATTCGCCGCCCCGCGGTCCGGACATGGCCCGGACATAGGCCAGGCGCCGCCCCCCCGGTGCCCACGCGGTCCATGTGGTATTCGTTCCGCTGGAGTCACTGGCCACGACGCGCCGCGGATTTTCGCCGTTCGGACCCGAACACCAAATGTCGTCGCCGCTTTCTCCATGCCGAACGAACGCGAGGTGCGCACCGTCGTGGGATATCGTCGCGAGATTGCCATTGTCGACCAGGACCCGCGGATGCCCCCCGAGGATGGGAAGTGCCCACTCGTGGGGTTGGCCCGCGGAATCCGACCCGCTCACCAGAAGCGTTCTCCCGTCCGGATACCAATCGAGGACCGGGAAGATTCCTCCACGGAGGGACACTCCCGGGGGGAGTTCCAAGGAGTGGCTCTCTCCGGAGTCGACCGACCGTAACGAAATGCCACCGGCCCCACTTCCTTCGACGACGGCCAAGGTCTTCCCATCCGGGGAGATGGTCCCCCAGCCGATGGGACTCTCCGAGGTGTTCGATGTGATCTGCCGCTGCTTCAGCTCGCGGACTCGCCATGGCTGACGCCACATGAGCCAAGCGCCGCCCGCGACGAGGGCCAGGAGAACGAACGCCGCGAGCGCGCGGGGCGCCCAGATCCGACCGCGCGAGGCGCGCTCCGCGGTCGGCGCGTGGAGGCCGCCTTGAAGTGCCTCGAGTGCGGCTCGGACCTCGCCCGCCCTTCGAAACCGCCGCGACGGATCCTTCTCGAGGCAGCGCCCGACCACCGTTCGAAGTCCGGCCGGCACCCGCGCGGGCAAGGGGGGAACCGGATCCTTGAGAATCGCGGCGCTCAGCTCGTGCGCGGTCCCGCCGCGAAACGGCAGGGCGCCGGTAGCCATTTCGTAAATGAGGACACCCAGCGCCCAGATGTCGCTCTGCTCGTTGGCGCGCTCGCCGCGCAGCACTTCGGGAGCGAGATAGGGCGGCGTGCCCGCGATGACGCCCGAGTCCGTGAGGGTTGGCTCTTGTGTGAGCATCTCGGCGCCGGATCCGGCTGCCGTGCGCCTGGCCAGGCCGAAGTCGAGCACCTTGGCGCGCCCGTCCTCGGTGACGGCGACGTTGGAGCTCTTGAGATCGCGGTGCACGACGCCCTTCTCGTGTGCGTGCTCCAGCGCCCCGGCCACCTCGGCTCCGTAGCGGAGGAGCGTCTCGACCGGGAGACCTTCGCGCGGAATCAGTTCCCTCAGGGGCCGGCCGGGTATGAGCTCCATTGCGAGGAAGGTCTGCCCGTCCGCCTCTCCAACCTCGAAGATCGTGCATATGTGCGGGTGATTGAGGGTCGATGCCAGGCGGGCTTCTCGAACGAGGCGCTCCCGCGCGGTCTTATCGGCGAAACTTTCGGCGTGAAGCAGCTTGAGCGCGACGTCGCGTCCGAGCCGCGTGTCGCGAGCGCGGTAGACCGCACCCATCCCGCCCTCGCCCAATTTCTCGAGGAGCGTGTAGTGAGCGAGCGTCTCGGGCAATGGTGCCCCCATCCAAAACTGGTCCGCTACCGGAGGCCCTCCGCGGCCAGAAGCGCCGCGGCGAGATGTTCCGCGATCTCGAATTTGGCCAGAGCGTCGTCCACGCCGGCACCCACCGCGAGCGCGCCGTGCCGCCCCAGGACCAGGATATTCGGCCGCTCGCGCACGTCCAGCGCCGCCGCGACCGCCTCGGCGAGCGCCTCGCTCCCCGAGGGGTAATGGGGGACAAAGCCCACGGGACCGACCAAGGCGCGCGCCTCGTCGAACCGGGAGAAGTCGGGCGCCGTGCCCCGCACCGCGAAGGCCGTGAGCGCGACTGGATGAGCGTGGAGAAGGGCCTCCACGTCCCGGCGCGCCGCGTAGGCGACCATGTGCATCCGATGCTCGGCGGAAGCCTCCCGCCGCGCGGGCGAATCCCCCACTTCCAGAATGCCCAGCTCCACGAAATCGCGGGTGGTGAGCTCCCCTTTTCGGCGGTTGTGGCGCGTGATGATCAGCCGGTCCGAGTTGAATCGCGCGCTCAGGTTTCCCTCGGTCGCAACGATCATTCCGCGGCGGCTCAAGACCCGCCCCGCGCGGATCAATTCGTGGCAGAGCGCGATCCGCACTCCCTGAAGCCGGGCGGTCGCATTCGCCTTTCGCAGGCCCCGGCCGATTCGGCGCTTGGGCCGCTCCCCGTCGGGCTCGTCGGGCCCTCGGCTACTCGGATTCATCGAGCGCTCCGCTCTCCAGGGCGACGAGCGCGGCGGGAAGCGAATCCCGTATGTCTCCCGCGATCATTCCGCGCCGGCCCATGCGGCGCGCCGCGATATCCCCGGCCAGCCCGTGGACGAAGCAGCCGGACGCGGCCGCCTCGATGGGATCCATTCCCTGAGCCAGAAGCCCGGCGATCGCTCCCGTGAGCACGTCCCCCGCACCCGCGGTCGCCATGCCGGGGTTTCCGGTCGCGTTCAAGATCGCCGGCTCGCCCCTCGCCGCCGTCACCATGGGAGTCGACTTGAGGCAGACGATCGCCCCGCTCGCCTCGGCGAACGAGCGCGCCCAGCCGACAGGATCCCGCGAGACCTCGGCCACCGATTTCCCCGCGAGCCGCGCCGCCTCGCCGTAGTGGGGCGTCACGATCAGCGGGCCGTGCTGCCTCTTGAGCGGGCGCCCCTCGAAGGCATTGAGCCCGTCCGCGTCGAGCACGATCGGCGCGTCGACGCGCTCGATCAGCGCGCGCGCCAGCTCCTCGGCTTCGTGGTCCCGCGAGAGTCCCGGCCCGATCGCGACCACGTCGGCCCTCATCGCTTCCATGAGGATGTCGTTCAAGGCCGCGGCCGCCAGAGACCGCCGCTCGGTCTCGGCGAACCCGCGCTTGACCACCTCGGAAACCCGCGACTCGAGAATGTCGACGCCGCTCTCGGGAACGGCCGCCACGGCATACCCGGCCCCAACCCGGAGGACCGACTGAGAGGCGAGCGCCATGGCGCCCATCATGCCGGCGCTCCCGCCGACGATGAGCACACGCCCCACCGAGCCCTTGTGGGCTTGAGAGGGGCGGCGAGGCAGAAGCGACCTTACCCACGACGCGCTGGCGGTGAGGATGCTCGGGCGGGCCGCCGCGATGACGTCCAAGGGAATGCCGATATCGACCACCTGCACCGCGCCCGCGTGCTCCCGCCCCGGCTCGACCACGAGCCCGACCTTGGAGAGCGCCAGGGTCACCGTGAGGTCGGCGCGGATGGAGGGGCTTTCGGCGTGGCCGGTGGTGGCGTCGACTCCCGAGGGGAGATCGATGGCGGCAATCGGCTTCTCGCTCGCGAGGGCCAGCTCGATCGCGGCGGCCACGGGACCGCGCGGCGCTCCCTTGCTTCCGGTGCCGAGCAGGGCGTCGACCAGAAATGCGGCCCGCTGGACGGCGTCGGCCGCCTCGCTCCCCGGCCCCCAGGCTCTTGGATCCGGAAGAAACGTGACCGGCACGCGCGCCTTGACGCAGGCGGTGTACTGGGTCCGCGCGTCCGCGGAGAGCGAATCTTCGTCGGACGCGACGATCGCCCGCACGACGAACCCCGCGGACTTCAGAAAGCGCGCCGCCACCAGGCCGTCGCCTCCGTTGTTCCCGCGCCCGCAGAGGATCAGCGCCGGCCCTCCTGGAGGTGCCGCGGGTACGGCCTTCTTCCACCACGCGGCGATCGCGCGCGCCGTCTCTTTGCCGGCGCGCTCCATGAGGGAAAGCGAGGTGATCTTCCCCCCGCGCGTCGCCTCGCGGTCGAACGCCGCCATCTCCTCGGCGGTGACGACGCGCGAAAGGGCGGGAGGCGGGCGCACGTCAGTCCTCGATCAGGACGACCGCGACGGCGTGGGTCGCGGCGTGGGAGAGGGAGAGATCGACCCGACGCTTGCCGACGAGAACACGCGCGCCACCATGGAGCTGCACCGAGGGCCGGGGGCCCTCGCCGCGGACCACCTCGACCTCGCGCCAGATGGAGACCCTTCCCACCTTGAGCGCCTTGGCGAAGGCTTCCTTGGCGGCGAAGCGAACGGCGAAGGACTCCGCCTCCCGGGCGCGGCCGCGGCAGTAGCGAATCTCTTCGGCTGTGAAGATGCGGTCGAGGAAGCGCGCGCCCCAGCGGTCAATGGCGCGTTCCACCCGCTCGACCTCGACGATGTCGACGCCCACGGAGACCATGCGGCCGGCGCCCTAGTCTCGGCCGTTGAGCCGATCGACGATCCCGACCAGCTCGTAGATATCGTTCAGGTCGAAGTCGGCGCCCGAGTCCTTGGTGCCGAAGGTGTCGCCGTAGCGCGCGAAGGCCGTCCGGATCCCGACCTTGGCGGCGCCCACGACGTCCCGCTCGGGCCAGTCACCGATCATGATTGCTTCCTGGGGCGTGATCGCGAGGATCTCGATCGCGCGCTGAAACGGCTTGGGGCTCGGCTTCCGCTCGCCGGTATCCTCGAAGGCGACCACGGTCTCGAAGAGGTGGTGGAGCTGAAGGTGGGCGAGACGCATCCAGGCCTGGAGCCGGGGCGCATCCGAGACGACCGCCAGCCGAAGCCCCCGCTTCAGGAGCTCGAGCAGGGTGATGTTCACGTGGGGATAGAGAACCAGGTAGGACTCCCGCGCGCGCCGGTAGGCGACGATGGCGCTGGAGAGAATCTTGTAGTCGATCCGGCCGAGCACCTCTTTGAGGAAAATGTCGAAGACCTGCTGGTACTCGATCCCTTCGCGATCGTAGACCTGATAGATCTGGGCGGAGACCTCCTCGCGGGGGAGCGTGAGGCCGGCATCCAGCATCCCGTCCACCGCGGCGTCGATGGCCGCCCGCTTCATCTTCATGAAGTCGGTGAGCGTGTTGTCGAGATCGAAGATGATGGCTCGGATCATGTCGAATACCCCGGAGCAGAAAACGCCGACGCAGGGCGTCCCGCGTGGATCGCACCTACATCGGCGTTGCTCGTCCCTCGCCGGGCGCCGGCGAGGACGTCCAACCGATCTACTTGCTCGACGGCCCTATCGATCGGCCCAGGCTGATCTCACCGTTGTCGATGCGAACGTTGAAGCCGCAGGTGGGGTTGGTGCAGACCCAGGCCTTGTAGGTGATCGGGGCGCCGTCCCTGCCGTAGTCCGAAAGTGGGATCAAGACTCCCGCGGAGCACTTTCGGCACTCGGGAAACTTGGCTTCCATGACCCGACTCCTCCCCTCCACACAGAAACCCTCGAAGCGGCCCGAAAACCAGGCACCGCCTCCGAATCGATAGTCCCCCTGCTCGAAACGGGGTGTCAAGGACAAAGCACGTCATTTCAATGGAATGGATGAGGTATGCTGCCCCGGCAATGGCCTTCTTCCGGGGAATTTTCGCGTGAATCCCGTGGAATTGGCCCAGCTTCGGTTCGAGGCTGAGGCCCATCTCGCATTGTTTCAAGAGCTTATGTCTCTGCCTCGGGAGACCATTCCTCAGCTCTCGGCCGCCGCGGCACGGAAGACCCTGACCGCCGCCGCGTCAGCCATTGGCCTGGAACTCACTGTAGTTGAATCGGTTGTGCCAACGTTCCTCCTTCTTCCTCCGGGTGGAGCCGCGCCTGTCCTGACCGTCTTCGCCAGCTGGCACGCCGAGGCCCATCCCGTCTTCCCGGCGGCGGTCGAAGGCGCCGAGCGGCTGGCTCTCTTAGCGACCGTGGGCGCCATCGGCGCCCTGCGCGCGGGCGGGGTCGCGCCCGCCGCGGTCATCGTGGCCCCGGCCGCCACGCAGGGCTCGCTCCCGCTTTCGGAGTGCCTCCGCGCACACCGGCGGCTCCCTTCAGGCTCCGGTCGCGTTCTGGCCCCGAATCTTGCCGTCCGCGCCGCGGAGGCGTCGTGTCTTCCTGGGCGCGCGCGGCCGCGTGGTCCTGGCGGTGCGGGGTGAGGGCGCGAACGCATTCGCGATCCGCGATCAGCTCGTGGCGCAGCTCAAGGAGGAAGCGTACGGCCCGCGGCCGCTCGATTTCGAGCTGCTCCGCAAGCTGGCCGATCAGGCGGGGCCGCTCGATTTTCTGGAGGAGACGTTCGACGATCCGCAAGCGGTCCCGGGAGAAGGCGAGGCAAAGCTCCGCGCCGCGCTCTTCGACCCTCGGGGCCAGGTGATCCGGCCCCCGGTGCGGCACCCCGATCGTCCGCAGGCGTGGATCGTCATCGAGACGGCGGAGAACATGGATCCTGCCGACGTGGCGCGGAGGGCCGAGGCGCTGGCCCCGAGCGCGAAGATCGAGATGGCCGAGCAATTCCTCTGGGATCGGATGAACATCCACCACCCCGCGATCCAGGCGGAGATTCGGAGCGCCAAGTCGGGCTCCGAGGGCGCCGAAATCTGGCCGATGGCGCCGTGGGTGACGCCCTCGGGCACCTTCACGAAGGCCCTGGGCGTGCCGCTCGCCGAATGGGGCGTGCCGCTTCCGGCGGGCACCGCGATCCGCTTCCCGACCGGCGAAGCGCTCGAGAAGATCGAGCGCGAGTTGGCGGAACTCTTTTTGAGGAGCGTCGGTGCGCTGAATTCCCAACCAGCCGACCCGTAGCCCGCCTCGTACCTCGTCGTACGAGTCTGTACCCGCCTGTCCGGATTCCCCGGGAGACGCTCCTCCGGTCCGCCTGACGATCGAATCGCCAAACGACTGTTTTCCAATATGTTACGGCATGCCCGTGGGGGCCGGGGAGGCCGTGGCACATGCTATGCGGGCGATTTCGCGCAGGGGGGCGTGCCGACACTCGGTGCAGCCCGGAGGATGCGGAGATGTTGAGGAAGTTGGGCCTCGCGGCAGCCTGCCTGTTCCTGGCCTTGCCGCTCTTGACCTAAGACACCACTCAGGCTTACGTCGCGTATCGATATGCCCTGACCCCCCACGTGATACGCGACGATCGCCCCCGCGGGCAGGACGCTCGCGGGGGTACTTTTTTTACGAATGCGTCCCCTCCTTGAGCCGGTCGAGCGGATAAAACGTCCCCCTCCAGTAGACACCGCGCCGCGCGAGCGCGAGCACGATCGATCGGGCGATCGCGTAGGTGAAGAGGGCGCCTCCCAGCGGCATCAACGCGGCCTGAAGCCATCGGTGGCGCTTGCCCCAGTAACTCGCCGCGTAGGCGCCCGCCACGCCGACCCAGGCCGCGGCCGCCGCGATCTTCGGCGCGATACCGGGCAGGAACAGGCCGACGAGCGGTGCCTGCGAGACCGCGAGCTGTGACGCGACCGCGAGGAGTCCCAAACCCGCCCTGTATCGAAAGGCCGCGAACGCATTCTTCTCCACCCCGCGGATCAGCCCCCGAACCCCGACCTGCCACCGCGCCCGGACTCGGCCTCCGTCGAGGGCGTAGACCTGTCGCGCGCCGCTCCGCTTGAGACTTCTCCCCAGCGCCAAGTCGTCGATCAGCTCGTAGCGGATCGCCTCATGCCCTCCCGAGCGCTCGTACGATGCGCGACGCACGAGGTTGAACGCGCCGATTCCGATCGATGATTGGTCCCCAGGCTCGCGGGCGCGCCAGGGCTGCTGGCTCAGGTGGAACATGACGACGAAATAACCCGTGAACGCGGCTTCCCCGATTCCTTCGACGATCAACTCCGGCGGCACGGCGACATGGTCGGCCCCCTCTCGGAGCGCGAGCGACACGGCCCGGCGCGCGGCATCAGGCGCGAACGTCACGTCCCCGTCGGTGAAGAGGAGCCACTCCGTCTTCGCCTCGGCGGCGGCCAAGGCCAGCGCGTGACACTTCCCCAGCCAGCCCTCGGGGAGCGAGTCGACGTGGATCACGCGAAGCCGCGGCTCTTGGGCGGCCACGCGGTCGAGGATCGTCCCGGTCCCGTCGACGGAGCGGTCATCCACGGCGATGACCCGGAGCTCCGGGTAGTCCTGCGCCAGGAGCGAACGAACCGCCCCGTCGACCCGCGCCGCCTCGTCCCGCGCGGCCGCGATGATGGTGAGCGAGGGGAGCGACGGGCCGGGGAGGGATTCCTCATCCCCCAAGCTCGGAATTCGCCGGCGGACGAGCGCCAACAGAACACCGGCCCAGACCCACGCGAGCGCGACAAGCGCCACGATCCAGGTCGCCGCCGATTGACACACGTGGCCCAGGCTCATACGCTGCGAGGATGCGCGACGCGCGGGGGTCCGATCAAGCGCTCACGGCCGCACAGAGGGCGCTGGTCACGCTGTCGGCCGCCATTGCCTCGGCCGACGCCGCCTCCGTGGAACGGGAATCGGGCGCGGCCGTTGAGGCCGGTCTCCCGCCCCCCGCGCTCTACGAAACCATTCTTCAGAGCTACCTCTTTGTCGGATTTCCTCGCGCCATCGAAGCGCTCTTCGCCGCGCGATCCACGCTGGAGAGGACTGGCGCGATACCCAAGAACGCGGCACCGGTCGATACGGGCGCTTGGCAGCGCGATGGCGAATCGCTCTGTCGCAGGGTCTACGGGCGAAACTACGAGAAGCTCATGGAGACCATGCGGTCGCTCTCGCCGGACCTGACATCGTCGATGATCCTCGAGGGCTATGGCAAGACGCTCTCCCGGCCCGCCCTCGGCGCCGTGGACCGGGAATATGCGGTGATCGCGATCCTCACCGTGACCCGCATGTGGCGCCAGCTGCGGTCCCACGCCATAGGGGCGGTACACGTAGGGGGAACTCGAGCCGGCGTGAGGGAGACGATCGAGCGCTGCGCCCCGTGGGCAGGGCGCGACGGCGTCGCGGAGGCGCTCGGCGCCGCGGGCCTGGAGGCCGATCATGCTCGACGCTGATTTCGTCAAGTCACACGGGCTGGGAAACGACTACATCGTCATCGACTCGGCCCGGTTTGGGATTCCGCTCACGCCGGAGCGCGTCCGCCTCCTCTGCCACCGGCATCTGGGGCTCGGGTCTGACGGCGTGCTCGAGGTGGCCGCGACCGACGACCGCTTCTTGGTGAAGATCTGGAATCCCGACGGCTCGCAGGCGGAGCGGAGCGGGAACGGACTTCGCATCGCGGCCAAATTCTTGAGCGACCACGATTACACGATCGAGCAGTCGTTCTCGATCGAAACGCCGGCAGGGCCGGTGCGAACCGAGGTCTACAAGGACGGGGGCCGCGTCCACTCGGTGCGATTGGAGATGGGGCGGGCGTCGATCGACCGCGCCGTCAAATCCATCGACGCGCAAGGAAGCCGGCTCGACGTCACGATCGTCTCGGTCGGCAATCCCCACTGCGTGGTCTTTGGCCAGCCCCACACGCGCGACCGCCTTTTTACGATCGGTCCGCTGGTCGAAAACCACGCCCGCTTTCCCGGGCGGATCAACGTCCAGCTCGCCGCCCCCGAGTCGAGGGAGCGCATCCGCGCCCTGGTCTGGGAGCGCGGCGCCGGCCACACGCTCGCTTCGGGCACCAGCGCCTGCGCGGTGGCGGCCGCCTGCTTCGATCGGGGCCTCGTGGGTCCCCACGTGACGGTGATCATGGAGGGGGGGCAGCTTGACGTCGAGGTCGCGGACGACCTATCGATCATCATGACGGGCCCCGTGGAAGAGGTGTTCGTCGGCTCGTTGAGCCCCGACCTGAGGCGGCGGCTGGTCGAGGTGCAGTAGGCGCGGTGGCGGCGAGGCGGGCGCCTAGCTGCGGGGCGGGTTGGCGCCGCTATCGCGCGGCCAGACGATCGTCGAGCTGACGAGGAGCGCCACCCCCACGAGCATCGGCAGAAGGCCCACCACTCCACGGCTTTTGTCCGAGTCGAAGGTCATCATCATGATCCCAATACCGATCCCGCAGGCGACGAGGATCAGCCCGCCGATCAGGAGGCTGTGCGCGCGCCGAAGCCGGCTGTCTCCAAGGGGGTAGAACTCATGCGAGGGCCCAGCTAACGGGGGCAGCTTTTCGGGGGGAATCCCCCGCTCGATCGCGGCGATCCGCTCGCGGCGCGCCAGCTCTTCCAGGCGAGCTTGGGTGAGGAGCCGCACGATCGCGACGCTGATGCCGCCGACGATCGCGATGATGGGTATGGCCAGCGTAAAGGGAAACAAGATGTTCTCCATGACAAGGCTCCCTTTCCTGAGTCTTAACTTGTTGGTCGGTGCCGGCTCCCACCATGGGGCCGGCTATTTCGCACCTGCCAGAGTAGACGGGTCCGATCGACCCGGCGGTTTCATGAAACCGAAGGCGCGCCTTGGCCCGTCGAATACCAGGGTGAACCCAACCCGCGGCGTCCAGGCAGGCGAGCCGGGAGGTGCAAAGGCTCCCGCCCCCGGCCCCCAGGCCGACGAAACCGAGTTGATCGCTCGATGCCGCGGCGGTGACACGGCAGCCTATCGGTTTCTGGTTGAGCGGTATCGAGATAGGGCTTGCGGCATCGCGTTTCGAATTCTGCGCTCCGACCCCGACGCGGAGGAAGTTGCCCAGGATGCGTTCGTCAAAGCCTGGATCGGGATCAAAGAATTCCGGGGCGATGCGGCGTTCTCCACGTGGCTCTATCGGATCGTGGTCCGCCGGGCGCTCGATCGAGTGGGAATGCTTCGCGCCCGCCGCGCGCGGGAGGAATCGCTGGAGGAGGCCGACGAGCCGGGCGTCCAGGGCAGTGTCCCGAGTCTCGATTCGCGGAGGCTCGCGCGGTTGATGGAAGGTCTACCCGAAACCCAGCGCGGGGTGATCGCGCTCTTCTATTATGAGGAGCATTCGGTGGCGGAGATCGGGCGGATCTTGGAGATGCCGGAGGGGACCGTAAAGACGAACCTGTCGCGGGCGCGGGCCGCACTGCGCCGAGAGTGGCTGCGGCGGGAGCGCGTGGAGGCTTCGGATGAAGTGTAACGAGTTCGAGCGCTGGCTCAACAAGGGAGAACCGGAGCGCGATCGCCGGCGCGCGCGGAAGCACGCCGCCGGCTGTGCCCGGTGCGGCCGGGCCCTCGGGGCTGCGCTCGTGGTAGAGGAAGCCCTCCGCTCGGAGGCCGCGAGCCCGGTGATCGCCGCGTCGCCGGGATTCGTCGCCAGCGTGATGAACCGCGTCGAGGTCATCGCCGAGCGCACCCGCGAGGTCCCGGTGGGACGCCCTCTCTTCCCCTGGTGGGCCAGACTCGCGACCGATCCGATGAGCGTGGTCTCGGTCACCCTGGGAATATCGTTGGGCGTGGGGGCCCTCTGGAACCCCCAGTGGCTCTTCGACGCGACGGTGAATCTCGGAGCCCACTGGTGGTGGCTGGCGTTCTCGGCCACTTCGGCGACCCACGTGGATCTCGACCCCGTCTCCTGGCTCAGCATCGGAATCGCGCTGGCCCCCCTGGCCGCGTGGGGCATCTATTCCCTCTACCGCCGGCTCGAGCGGACCGCGATCTTGATCATCGAGCGGCCGGGAAGGTAGGGCGCCCGCCCAGACCACGCTTCCCGAGGTCTACATCCAGGTTAAACTCTGGGCTTGGGCCCGAACCGAACCGACACCCGCTCGGCCGTAATGGCCGCTACCGTGACGGCCACCTCGATGATCGCCTACCAGGTCGGGGCCAAGGCGACGCGCGACGCGTTTTTCCTTTCGAATTTCCCGGTGACCTCGCTCCCGGCGATGATGATCGCGACCTCCGTCCTGGCGATCGTCCTCTCGTTCGCTTCCTCCCGCGCCCTCACCGCTTGGGGTCCGGAGCGCCTCATCCCCACCGCGTTCGCCGGGAGCGCCGCGCTGCTTCTCGCTGAATGGGCGATCTCGTTCCCTCTCCCCAAGGTCGCGGCCGTCCTCGTCTATCTCCACTACGGCTGCTTGGGCGCGCTCTTGATCTCGGGATTTTGGTCCTTCCTGAACGAGCGCTTCGACCCGCGCACCGCGAAACTTCAGCTCGGCCGGATCACCGCGGGGGGGACCACCGGTGGGCTGGCCGGCGGCGTGGTGGCATCTTTGGTGGGGCGGAATTTGCCGGTGACCACGATGCTCCCGATCCTGGCCATCTTCCACCTCGTCTGCGCCGCCGCGGTTCTGCGGCTGCGGCTCGGCGGGCCGGCGCCCCGCCCGAAGGGGCATCGCGGAGAACCTGAAAAGTTCAATTACGTTCGCGCCCTGATAGGGTCTCCCTATCTCCGAGGTCTCATGGCCCTCGTGCTCCTGCTAACCCTGAGCGAGGGGCTGGTCGAGTTAGTGTTCAAAGGACGCGCCTCGCTGGCCTTCGGACAGGGGGGAGACCTGCTCCGCTTCTTCGCCGCGTTCTACACCGGGGCGTCCTTCCTGACCGTGGTCGCGCAGGCAACCCTGAGCCGCTTCGCTCTCCAGAAGCTCGGCCCCGCGCGGACAGCCGCCGTCCTGCCCGCCGGCGTGGCCGCCGCTTCGGTGGGCGCGATCGCGGTCCCGGGCCTTCCGTCTGCGGTGATCGCCGCGGGCGTCGAGTCGGTCTTCTCCAATTCGCTCTACCGCGCCGGCTACGAGCTTCTCTTCACACCGGTCCAGGCGAGGGAAAAACGCGCGGTCAAGGCGCTCGCCGACGTGGGCGCCTCCAAGGTGGGGGGATTCTTGGCCGCCTCGCTGGCTCAGGTGGTGGTCGCGATGTCGATGCCGCGGGCCGGCGTCATTCTCATGTGTGGCGCGGCGATCTTCGCGGCGGCGGCCCTGTACATCGCCCTGCGGCTTCACTCGGGATACCACCAGACGCTGGCGCGCGCCGTGGTGTCGCGCGCGGAGGAGCTCGATCTCTCCGGCAACTACGACGCGGCGACGCGATCGACCGTTCTCCAGACGCTGGGACCCATGGCGCTGAGCCAGATCATGCGGGTTCCCAGATCGGAATCGGAAACGCCCCGACCCGGCACGGCGCCGGGTCTGCCGCCGTCCGAGGTATCGACGATGGCGGTGGAGGTACACGAAGAGTCCGACCCGGAACTCCCGCGCGTCCGGAATCTCCACTCCCGCGAGTTGGCTCGAGTTCGTGACGCGCTGGCGGACGGGGACCTCACGCCGCCCCTCTTTCCCCACGTCATCTCGCTCCTCGCTTGGGACGACGCCGCGCGCGACGCCATCGACGCCCTGCGGAAGGCGGGACCGGCTGCCACGGAAGTGCTGGCGTCACGGCTCCTCGACCCGGAGGAGGACTTCACGATCCGGCGCCGCATCCCGCTCGTGCTCGCCACATACAAGGACGCGCGTGCGGCCGAGGGGCTGCTTCGCGGACTGGGCGACCGCCGCTTTGAGGTCCGCTACCGCTGCGGCCGCGCCCTGGCGCACATGAAGGATATCGATCCGACACTGCAGATACCGCGAGAGTCGGCATTCCAGGCCGTCCTCCACGAGGTGGAGGCGGGCACGGGGGTGTGGAAGGGGCGTCAGCTGCTCGACCGCATGGACGATGAGGCCTGGTCGCCGGTCATGGACGAGGTGGTCCGCGATCGCGCGAGCAGGAGCTTGGAGCACGTCTTCACGCTCCTCTCGCTCGCACTCCCCCGGCAGCCGCTTCGGATCGCGTTTCGGGGGCTCCATACCGACGATCCGCTGCTCCGCGGCACCGCGCTCGAATATCTCGAGAGCGCGCTCCCACCGGAAATCCGGAAACCGCTCTGGCCCTTCCTCGAAGACAATCGCCCCAGGCGCCCCAGCTCGCCGCGCTCCACGCACGAAGCCCTGCAGGCACTCCTGAAATCAAATGAGTCGATCGCGCTTCGCCTGGAGGATCTGAAGAAGAAGCAGCAGTAGGCCGGCCCACCTCGAAGGCTGGCGGCGGCGCTAGGCTTGGGCAGTCGCGTCAGGCCGTGGTGACCGCGACCGCCTTCTCGTGTTCCTTACCGATCATGATCGCGATCACGATCCAGGCCGCCACCAAGAGCCAGGTTGAACATCGCGAAGCCCTCCGTGTGGAGGGAGAGGAGCCGCGTCCCGACGAGCACCAAAGCCGCCGAGAGAACGTCTCCGGCGCGCACGCAGAAGGAATCGATGACCTGCTTCGCCTTGTACTTCTGCTCGCGCGTCGTGGGCAGGAAGAGTACCTGCCTCACCGTGTTCTGAATCGAATAGTCGGTGGCGTTCTCCGCGGTCTTCACCCAGCGAACCAGGCTGAGAATGGGGTAGAACGCGAGGACGCCGTATCCAAAGAGCGCGATGGCGGGGAGCACCAGGACCGCCGCGCGGACGCCAAAGTATTTCAGAATGCGCGACACGACGAAGAGCTGGAGGAAGAGGCCCAAGAGGTTCACGCCGAGCTGATAGGCGGAATAGAACTTCCCGATGAAGACCTTCCTGGCCGCGTCGGCCGCGTCACCGGTCAGGTGCGCGACGGAGAGGGCCTCGGTCGCCGCGCGGGAGACCGTGCGACCTAGAATGTACTCTCCCGTGGAGTTGACCCAATTCAACAGCAACACCATTAGAGCGATCAGGAGGAGGTAGCGGCTCCGAAAGACGAGCCCGAACGCGCCCCCCCGAGCCACGGGAGGTTCCGGTTTGGGCGCCGGACGTTGAGCCGCCTGAGGCGGGCGGCATCGGCGTTCCCGCCGCGCCCGTCTCCTCCGACTTCCGCATCTCGGCCTCGAGATCCGCGATCCGGAACGCGCCCGACTCGAGCCGCACTTCGCGCGTCGACGCCGGAAGCGTCGCCGTCGACTCCATGACGGACCGCGCGGCCTCGGTGCGCTTGCGTTCCCTCGCATCGACGAGGTTCGTGATCACGGTGCCCGACACCAAGATCGCCGCCGAGAGCAGAAAGATGGGATAGAGCCCGATCCAATCGATGGCGCGTCCGGCGAGGTAAGCGCCGACAACCGCGCCGCACGACTGACCAAAGGCGACGATCGGGAAGAGCCTCTTTCCTTCGTCGTTGGTGTAGAGGTCGTTGGCAAACGACCAGAACTGGGCGACGAGCATCACGTTGAAGATGCCGAGCCAGATGTAGAAGACAACGCCCACGGGGGCGTTGAGCCGCGCCAAGACGAAGAAGAGGACAAGGCAGATGAGGAAGAAGCGCGGTGACGACGTTGATGAGCTGCCGCCGCGGATATCGGTTCGCGAGCGCCGCGTAGAGCGGGACGGCGATCAAAAGAAGAATCGCCTGCCCCGCGGCGGAGTAGCTCTTCACCTCGGCTCCGCCGCCCGCGAGGATCAGTGGCTCTCGGAGGACTTTCAGAAGCGAGTAGGCGCAGAGAAGCAGGAAGACATTCGCGGTCAAGAGAAGCGCGGTCCCGGCCTCGCCGGGGTGAACCTCGGTGAACACTTTGAGAATCCGCTCGACCCCGCCGGGCTTCCGCTCTCCGGCCATTCAGTTCCCCTTTCTCTCAGCGCGAGAGCGCCACGACGCGCCCACTCCCCCTGGCGATGTAGACGGTGACCGAAGGGCCCCAGCCGGAGCCGCGGTCGACCTGTGCCTCTACCGCGAGAAACGGCCGTTCGGCTTCGGTCGCGGAGCGGATCGGCTCCCGCCCGACGGCGTCCGCAAGATCGAGCACCGACTCCGAAGTCTCCTTCCAGTCCGACCACCGGGCTCCGCCTCGATCGGCACGGACCACGCCCGCGCGCAGCCGGTACCGCGGGGTCGTGCCGGGGTAGATTCCCCGCTCGGCCCCTAGGTCGCGGAAGTGAAGCGCCTCCCCGTCGACGGTGAAGAAGTCGAGCGGCGCCACCCGATCGAACCAACGGCGCGCCACCTTGTCGCGGCGCTCCCGCAGCATCCGCGTGACGTAGGTCGCGGCCACGGGATTCTGGTAGTGCCCTTCGGCCACGGCGGCCGCGATCTGCTCATCCGTGAAGGCCGAGACGATCTTGGAGGCCCAGTAGCCGTCCCGGTCGGTGAGATTGGCGAACGTCGCGTTCGGATCGAGCGGCTTCCACTTCGAGGGCTCAAACTCCTTCGACTCCAGATACCCAACCTCGTCGAGCCCCGCGGGGCGATCGATCCGCTCCCAGGGACTCTGGTGGAAACCCAGCGAGAGCGCGCGGCCCATGCTGGCCGTCGCGTCGAACGCATATTCGTAGTTGGCGAGCGGGAACGGTCCCGTCGCGCCGGCCCCCAGCGTGCTCGCGAAATCGATCAGGTGGTGCCGGACATAGTGGCGCCCCGCATCCTCCACGTACATGTCGAGCGTGTTCCCCTGCTTCATGTCGAAATGGTCGAGCCACGCCGCGATGACGCGGAGGCCTCGAAGCTCGCGGCGGTTGTCGTGCCGCACGGTGTCGTTCGGATCGTCCTTGCGCGTCCCCCGCCAGTCGAACGGCCCGACCGGCTTCCCGGAGAGAAACTTGCTCGCGATCGCGCGCCAGCTCGAGTCCGGCTCCTGGACGACCCTGGCTAGGATTCGATCGAGATCGTCGACCACCATCGGCCTCTTGGTACCGTCGGGATCGGTAATCTTGACCTTGTCGCCCAGCACCAGATCCTCGCGGCGGAACGTGACGACGAAATCCTCGGGAACGTTGTAGCCCGCGGCGTGGAGGAGGCGCCCGGTGATGACGCCCGCCGCGCTCGACATGCCGGGGCAGCAGGGAGGGTCGAACTTGATGAGGTAGACCTTCCCTTGCGCGTCGCGGATGTTGAACCCGGGCGTGACCCCCTGGGTCTTCGCGCTGACCACCTTCCAGGGGGCGCTTCGATCCGGGCCATCGCCGTGGGCGGGGCCGCGCGCGACCTCTTCGGGCGTCATGGAATGAAGCCCGATCCGATTGGTGAACCAGGACGAGTTGGGAACCTCGTCGAGCGAGTTCAAATCCGAGGCGGCGGGGACATGATCGGCCCCAAACGGTGTCCCGGCTTTCCGGATCAGCCGGCTCGGGTTGAAGAGGCGGCCCACCGGCGCAAAGAACGACTCGTCGATTCCGTCCCGAAGGAGGTTCGGGTCGCGTTCCTTGGGTAGTGGGATGTCGCCCCGGTCGTCGACCTCCCAGACGACGGGGGCGTCGCGGAGGGGCGGCGCTCCCGCCGCGGGGACCGGAATCCCTCCGGTCCAGAGCAGCGCGGCGAGAAGCGCGCTAGCGGGCCGGAACCGGATCGCGTCCATAGAGGATTCCCCGCTTCAGGAACTGAAAGATCTGGTCGGAACGGAGGAGGAACACGTTCTCCTCGTCGCTCCGCGCCCACTCGATCCGCGACACGAAACCGGTCGTCGATTCCAGCCGGAGCCCGATGCCATACGAGAACGTCATGTTTCGGAACGAGACGTCGTCCGCGTTGCCGAAGACCTGCCCCCAGTCGGCCAGCGGATAGAGATCCAGCCCCGCGCCGCCGGGACGCTCTTTGTGATGAGCGGGAATCGATACTCCGCGTCAACCGTGACCAATCCCCGATCGCGGAATCGAAACGCGCGATAGCCTCGCAACGCGTCGGGCGTGTCGTTGATCATGAGCCGCTGGAACGGGAGGGCACTCGGCCCGGAGGGATCGATCCATGAGCCGTAGCTCCGCAGCGCGAGAACTCGGTAGGGGTGCCAGAGCGTGAAGAACTGCTGGAGCTCGGCGCGGTAGCTCCAAAATCCGACCTCCGACTTGTCCGTGCTCTCGTAGCGCTCGACCCGGACGCGCCGGCTGCCGCCTTTGGTCGGCCTCAGCAGGCTCAGGTCGTTCTCGTGCGAGAGCTGCGCCCCCAGGGATACGCCGTAGGAGTGGCTTCCGAAGCCGACCGGCAGCGCGCCCGCGAAGACCGTCGAGATCGACGGGTTGGCGTCGTAGCGCGGCTCTCCGGCCCCCACCGACGAGTAGAGGAGGTCGCCTTCGACGAAGATCCCGCCGCCGATGCTTCGTCTCAGGTTCGCGCCGGTCCAGAAGAGCTCCTGCTTGTAATAGGACTCGTTGGTGGCGATGGTCGTGGGGCCAATCCCGACGTACCGGGCATTCTCGCGCGCCCGATACCCGATTCCGTATTCGAAGTACTCCCCCTCCCCCGACGGAATCCTCAGTCCGACGGAGGCTCGGTGGTCCCCGTTCACCGTCGTCGACCCCCTGACCCGAAGCAGGTTTCCCTTCCGGAAGAACGCGTCGTGCTCGACCGAGACGCCGGCGCCAAATCCGGAGAGCCCGCCGGCCTGCACCCCGAGCACGACGCCGAAGGGTCCCTTGCGCGGGCCTATCAGTTCGGCGGTGCGTTGAATTACCCTATGCTCATCCAAGTACTCGGCGGCGCCGCCGATTCCGTCGGCGACGAGCACGATCGGAAAGGTGACGACGCGCACCGGCCAGTAGAAGATCGCGTGCGTGATCGGCATCGGCGGATCGTGGTATATGGCGCGGACGGAATCGGAAGAGTCGGCCGCGGCGGGCACGGAATCCCAGTAGCTTTCCGTGGCAACGGTCGGCGCCGCGCCTGCCACGGGGGCCGCCACTATGAGCACCGCCATCACGAGGAGGAAGACCGGGATGAGGGGATCTTTGCTTCGGCCGCCGCGCGGGCGCTGGTTGCTACTCATCGCGCTGGCCGCCGCCGTCCTTGTGGGGGCCACCTGGCCACGCACGTCGCGCCAGCCGGTCCTTCCCCTCGACCACCCGACGCTCGAATCACGCATGCAGCAGACGAAGTTCGATCCCACGGCGGGGTTTGAATTTCTGGCATTCGGCGATCAGCGGGCGCTGATCGCGGAAGACTGGCCCAAGCTCATCGACGCCATGGAAGGTCACGCGGCCCAACACGATCGGGTCCTCTTCCTCATTGATACTGGCGACATCGTCGACGACGGCGCGTACAGCGATCAATTTTCGGTTTTGGCGGGCCTGCTGCGTAAGCTGCGAAGGTTACCCTACCTGGTCGCCGTCGGCAACCACGAGGTGGATAACAACGTTCGCGGTCCATCGCGCGCGAATTCGGCCGCCTTTCTATCCTCGATCGGCGAGCCGCTCACGCAGGAGCGCCTTTACTACAAGAAGGTAGTGGGCCGGGTCCGGTTTCTCTTTCTCGATTCCAACGATTGGGTCTACGACGAAGGGCGGAACGTGGACGCCGCGGCGGTGGCGCGGCGCGCCCACGCGCAGCTCGATTGGCTCGTCCGGGAGTTGGCGGATCCCGGCTTCGGGCCGAGCGCCACCACCGTGGTCGTGATGCACCACCCCTTCATCCAATCGTCATCGAAGCACCGGGAGCAGGCGCGGGACCTCTGGAATCTCCGCTACCACGGTCGTCGCCTCGCGGACATCTTCGCCGACGGAGGGGTCGACTTGGTCCTGGTCGGGCACACGCACACGTACGAGCGTTTCTCCGTCACACGCCGCGACGGGCGCGGCTTCCACCTGATCAATTTATCGGGAGAGCCGGAGCCCTCATTCCTCTGGTTTGGCGCCGGGGAACGACGCGCCGAGAACATCCACGAGAACGAGGTGGCGTGGCTCTACCGGCACGGCTGGAAAGGCCTCGACGGGTGGGACGTGGTTCAAGACGAGGCCATGGTCAAAGACGAAGCGGATCAGTGCGGCCTCTTCAGCGTTGACGCCGACGGTGGGGTGACGCTCTCGATGAGCTTTCTCGACCGAAAACCGGTCGAGCCCTCGGTCCGGCTCCTTTGGGGAGTGCCCGCGCGGTAGGGGTTACTTGGCCGCGTGCACGGTGCTGAGCGGGGTCTCCTCGCGAAGGACCGTGAACGGCGCGACGGCCGGCAGGTGCGCGCTCCACCACTGCTCGGCTCGTTCCTTGGTCCACGACTCCCGAACGGGCACTTCGGCGAGCGAGGAGGCAAGGGTCAGGGTGTCGCCCGGCCGTTCGGCCGGGTTCTTGGCCAAGCACCGTAAGAGGAGCCGATCCAGCTCGGGAGAAACCTCCACCTCCGCGTAGCGGGACGCGGGCTCGGGCTCCTTTTGAATATGCTGGAGCATCATCTTCACCGGCGTATCGGCCTCGAAGACCAACCTCCCCGTGAGCAGCCAGTAGCCGACGCAGCCGAGCGCGTAGATATCGACCCGGCCGTCGATCGTCGACTCTCCCAGCGCCATTTCGGGCGCCATGAACGCCGGAGTCCCGGTGGCCACATCGGGCTGCGTGAGGAGGACGGTCGGCGCCTGCGGCCCGTCCTGGCGCTGCTTCACCAATCCAAAATCCAGGACCTTCACGAAGTCCACGCTCAGGCCGAGCCGGCAGGTGAAAATGTTCGACGGCTTGATGTCCCGGTGGATGAGGCCCCTCGCGTGCGCCTCTCCCAGCGAGCGGCAGGCATGGCGGAGCAGATAGACCGTCCGCTCCGCCGAGATCGGGCCGAAGCGCTTGACGAGCGTCTCGAGATCGAGCCCCTCCAAGAGCTCCATCACATAGTAGAAGACCCCGTCGTCGGTGAGGCCGAAGTCGTAGAGGCTGATCGTGTGGGGAGAGCGGAGGAGTGCGGCCGCCTGGGCCTCGCGGCGGAATCGTTGGACCATGATGTTTCCGGCGTCGACGTTGCCCCCACCCAGCGTTTCGGGGCGGATCAGCTTGATGGCGGCGGGGCGCGCGAGCATCCGGTGGCGCGCGCGGTAGACCTCGCCCATCCCGCCCCGTCCGAGCAGCTCGCCGAGCTGGTAGTTCCCCAGCTCCCGTGCCTGATTCACCTGCCGTCCCAGCCCGGCGATGATCTTCGCCGGAACCAAGGCCAGCCCGACGCAAATGTAGTTGGGCAGGAAGTACCAGAGCAGGGTGAACGCGTCGGCTTGGATCGGAACCCCGCGCGCGTGGGCCAACGCGACCGCGATCGGATCCATCGTGGCCACCGCCAGCGACACGAGGAGCGTGGTGAGCGGCGTCGACGGCACCACGGCCGGAAACATGAGAATGACGACGCAGAGCCACGAGATCCGCCAGCTGGCGAACTCCGCGCCGGACGCCGGGTACCAGTGCATCAGGGTCGCGACCAGGGCCGCGGTGATCACCTGCAAGACGAGCGCCAGCCGGAGCAGGCGGTGGGGGGTCTTGCTGAGGCGCCCAACGCTGAAGAAGACCCCGAGCGCGGAAGCCAGGCCGATGATGGAGATGACGTTGCCCGGATGGGGCCACGCCATGTGCCACCCCATCGAGTTGAGCATCTGATGGTTGTGCCCCAACAGGGGGGCCACGACGTTGTTCATCACCAGCGAAATCGCCCAGAGCGCGGCGATCGTCACGCTCATGATCCCAACCCGCTTGCAGGACTGCTGGAGCAGCTCCGGCGGGAGCGAGCGCCAGCGGCTCCGGGTCGACGTGCGAGGGGTGGGGGAAGGCAGTACCGGCCGGGCTTGATCCATAGCCGATATTCTACATCGCCTCGAGGCGCTTCCAGAGCGACTCCGCCTCTGCCTTGAGGCGTTCGTAGCGCTGGAGAAGCTCCTTGGTCCGCGCTCCGTCCGAGAAGACGGAGGGGTTGGCGAGCTCGATTTCCACGCTCTTGATCTCCGTCTCCCGAGATTCGATCTCGCGCTCGATCGTCTCCGCCTCCTTGGCTCGCTTCCGGGCCTCTGCCTGGGCGGCGCGCGCCTCCGACTTGCTAGCTGCGGGTGCCGGCTTCGGCCCCGCGGCCTCTTTGGCGCCTCCCTTCTTCGCCTTGGCCGCTGGCCCCCGGTCGCCGACCCGCTCGGCCTTCGCGCCAGCCGCCCTCTCTCCCTCAGCCTTGAGCCGGGCGGCTTCGTAGTCGTCGTAGCCGCCCGGATAGAGCGTCACCCGCCCGTCATGGACCGCGAGGATCCGGGTCGCCAGGCGCGCCATGAGCGAGCGGTCGTGGGTCACCACGATCACCGCCCCAGGGTACTGCTCGAGCGCCTCCTCCAAGACCTCCTTGCCCGCGAGGTCCAGATGGTGCGTCGGCTCGTCGAGGAGGAGAAGGTTGGTGGGCTGGAGCAGGAGTCGCGCGATCGCCACCCGCTGACGCTCCCCTCCCGAGAGGATGCGACAGAGCTTGAAGACGTCGTCCCCGGTGAAGAGAAAGTTCCCGAGGAGCGAGCGAAGGCGCGGCATGGCGTCGTCGGTCGCGACCTCCTCCACCGCCTGCAGTATGGTGAGCTTCCCGTCGAGCGTCTCGGCCGCGTGCTGGGCGAAATAGGCCGGCCGCGCTTGCTGGTGAATTTCCCGCTCGCCCTCCCGCGGCGCGAGCTGGCCCGCGATGACGCGCAGGAGGGTCGTCTTTCCCGCGCCGTTCGCGCCGACGATCGCGACCTTCTCCCCGCGCTCGATCTCGATCGATGCGTCCGAGAAGACATCCCGTTCGCCGTACCCGAACGAGGCGTCTTTGAGCCGAACCAATAGCCGTCCCACGTGGGGTGGGGCCGGAAAGTGAAAGCGGATGCCGCGCGGCCGCCGCGGAAGGATGACCCGCTGGGTCTTCAGCCGCTCGATCTGCTTCCGCTTGCTCTGCGCCTGCGTGGCCTTGGAAGCCTTGGCGCCAAACCGCTCCGCGAATCGGGTCAGCTGGGCGATTTTCTTCTCGACCTGCACGTTCTGCGCTTCGAGACGCTCGCGGCGCGCCTCCCGCTCTTCCAAGTATCCCGTGAAGCTCGTCGCGTACTCGCTGAGCGTCGCCTGATCCAGCTCGCGCACCTCGGTCGCCACTCGGTCGAGGAAGACCCGATCATGCGAGACCACCACCAGCCCGCCGTGGAATTCCTCGAGGTAGTCTTCCAGCCACTCGAGCGCGGGCAGGTCGAGATGGTTGGTCGGCTCGTCGAGAAAGAGGAGCGTCGGATCGGTGAGGAGGAGCGCCGCCAGCGCCGCGCGCATTCTCCAACCGCCCGAGAATTCCGCCAGCGGCCGGTCCTGATCCGCCGCCGCGAAGCCGAGCCCGTCCAGGATCCGGCGGGCCTCAGGCTCGAGGACGTGCTCGTCGTTCAGCTCGAGGTGATGCTGAAGCTCCCCCGCTCGCTCGAGGAGCGCCGGCAGCGTCGGGTCCGACGCGGTCACGTCCCTCAAGCTCTCGTAGAGGGCGTCCAATTCCTCGCGCATCTCGAGGAGGTGCCGGTGCGCCTCCATCGCTCGGTCGAGGACGGTCCCATCGAATCGCTCCGCGGCCTCCTGCGGGAGGTACCCGAAGCGGGTGCCTCGCGAAACCACCCTCGACCCGGATTCCGGCGTGTATTCCCCGAGGATGATCCGGATCAGGGTCGTCTTCCCCGCCCCGTTGGGACCGACGAGGGCCACACGGTCTCCCGGCGAAATCGTCCAAGTGATGTCGGAGAAGAGGGTACGCGCGCCGATCGAGTAACTGATGTCGTTCAGACGGATCAGGGCTGGCTCCGGGTTTGGGCAGTGCGTCCGCGTCGGTCGAAGCCGACCAGTCTACGACGATCGGCGCTACCCCCCAACGCCTCCTCGATTCGGGGCCGCCAGCGAGTCCGGCGGCCTTCTTTCTATGCCACGCTGACCGTCTTCACGTTCACAAACTCGCGAATCCCAAAGTGGGCCAGCTCGCGGCCGTAACCCGACTCCTTGACCCCACCGAATGGAAGCCGTGGGTCGGATCGGACGAGGGAGTTCACAAAGCAGGATCCCGCCTCGATCGCCTCGCGGGCGAGCCGTTCGCCGCGCTCGGCGTCGCGCGTGAAGATCGCCGCGCCGAGGCCGTAGTGGCTGTCGTTGGCGATCCGGATCGCGTCCGCACCATCGCGCGCCGAAATGATCGCCGCGACGGGGCCGAATGTCTCCTGGTCGTACGCCGGCATGCCGGGGCCGACGTCGTCGAGGACGGTCGGCGGGTAGAAAGCCCCGGGCCCGGGCGGCACCTCACCCCCCAGCAACACCTTGGCGCCGCGGCCCACGCTCTCGACCACCTGCGCGTGGAGCTGGTCGCGGAGGTCGCGCCGCGCGAGGGGCCCCACGTCGATCCCCGGCTCCATCGGATTTCCAACCCGCCTCGCGCGCATCCGCTCGACAAGACGCTCGGCGAACGCGCGCCGCAAGCGCTCCACCACGATGAACCGCTTGGCCGCGATGCAGCTTTGTCCGGAATTGACGAGACGCGACGCGGCGCAGATCTCGGCCGCGGATTCCAGGTCGGCGTCCTCCAGGACGACGTAGGGATCGCTGCCGCCCAGCTCGAGGACGCTCTTCTTGAGCAGTCGCCCCGCCGCCGCCGCGATCGCGCGGCCCGCCTCGGCGCTCCCGGTCAGCGTCACCGCGCGAATTTCAGGGCACTCCACCATTCGCTCCACCGCCCCGCCGCGAAGAAGCACCACCTGGAACAAATCCTCGGGGAACCCCGCGTCGCGCAGAAGCTCCTCGATCGCAAGCGCGCACCCCGAAACGTTGGACGCGTGCTTGAGAACGCATCCATTCCCGGCCATCAAGGCCGGCGCCGCGAATCGAAACACCTGCCAGAAGGGAAAATTCCACGGCATCACCGCGAGCACCACGCCGAGCGGGGGAAACGCCACGTAGCTCTTCCGAGCGTCGGTCTCGATCGCCTCGGGCGCCAGAAAGCGCTCCGCGTGCTCCGCGAAGTACTCGCAGCCCCACGCGCACTTCTCGGACTCGGCGCGCCCCTGCGCGAGCGGCTTCCCCATCTCGACCGCCATCAACTTCGCGAATCGATCCTTCCCTTCCAAGAGGAGCGACGCGGCCCGACGCATCGCGGCCGACCGTTCCGCCATCGGGCTCCTTTGCCAGGACGAGAAGGCGCGTTCGGCCTGGGCCGCGACCTGGGCGATTCTGGAAGATGGTGTCTCCTCGTAACTCGCTATGGCTTGGCCTGTTGCCGGATTTATGCTCTGGAGCATGCGCTCATCCTCGCCTCCACCGTCCGGGCTGCCGGGCGGGCTCTTGAAATTGGCGGAACCGTCGATATATCAAGCGACTAATCTGGTGTAAGGACCCTGGGCTCTGGCATCATTATCGGCCGCCGTACATCCAAAGTAGATTAGGGGAACGAGCGACGCACGACTATGTCCGAACCGACACAGCAGGGTCCAAACACGCTGAGCCTTCCATTCGTGGAGGCTCTTTACGCCGACTACCTGAGGGACTCCACCTCGGTACCGGACGCCTGGCGCCGGTATTTCGACGGGATCGCCGAGGCGAACGGGTTTGCCGCCCGGCCTCAGCTTAAGCCCTCGTTTCCAGAGCGAAGACTTTTCGGCCGTCCCAGGCCGCCGGCCGACGCGCTCGACGCGGACGAAAACGAAAGTCTCTCCCACGCGGCGCAGGCGGCCCCGGCGGCACGCGCCGCCGCCTCCGGTGTCCAGGCTCCCGACGCCGATGCGGCGTTCGCGCGAAGCGCCGCGGCCCTCTTCCGCAGCTTCCGCGCGCGCGGCCACCTGATCGCCCGGATCGACCCGCTGGGGGCGCCGCGCCCCACGCTCCCCGATCTCAAGCCAGAGTACTTTGGATTCACCGAGCGCGATCTCGATCGGCCGGTCGCCGACCCGCTCGCCGAGCCCGGCCGAGCGACGCTCCGGCAGGTGCTCGACCGACTTCGCCGAACCTACTGCGGCCCGGTCGGCGTGCAGTTCCTTCACATCGAGGACACCGGCATTCGCGAATGGCTCCAGGAGCGGATGGAGCGGGCCGAAAACCGCGCGCGCCCCTCCCGCGAAGAGCAGCTTCGGATCCTGAGCCGGCTCACGGAGGCCAAGGTCTTCGAGGATTTCATCCAGAAGAAGTACATCGGATCGAAGAGCTTCTCCGTGGAAGGCTGCGAGACCCTGATCGCGCTCCTCGACCTCACGATCGAAATCGGGGCGACGCTGGGACTGGGCGAGATCGTCCTCGGGATGGCGCACCGGGGACGCCTCAACGTGCTCGCGAACATCCTCGGCAAGCCGCCGCGGCTGATCTTCCGCGAATTCGAGGACGCCGACCCCGAGCTCTATCTGGGACGTGGCGACGTCAAGTACCACCTCGGCTACAGCACGGACGTGGCCACCGCCAGCGGCCACCCGATGCATCTCTCCCTCTGCTACAACCCGAGCCATCTCGAGTTCGTGAATCCCGTCGCGACCGGTCGGCTCCGCGCCAAGCAGGACCGGGTGGGCGACGCGGCCCGGGCGCGCGGGATGGTAGTCTTGATTCATGGCGACGCCGCGTTCGCGGGAGAGGGGGTCGTCCAGGAGACGCTGAACATGAGCCAGCTCGCCGGCTACCGCACCGGGGGCACGCTCCACGTGATCGTGAACAACCAGATCGGGTTCACCACCCTCCCCGAAGAGGGGCGGTCGACGCCCTACGCCACCGACGTCGCGCGGATGCTCCAGGTGCCCATTTTCCACGTCAACGGCGAGGATCCGGAAGCCGTTGCCTACGTCGTGCGGCTCTCCCTTGAGTTTCGGCGGCAGTTCCAGCGCGACGTGGTGATTGACCTCTACGGATACCGGCGGCACGGCCACAACGAGGGGGACGAACCCGCCTTCACGCAGCCCAGGCTCTATCGCGAGATCGCGAAGAGGCGCCCGGTCCACGAGCTCTATCGCGACGAGCTGGTCGCCCAAGGGCGGATCGCGCGGGAGGAAGCCGAAGCGATCGCGCAGCGGATGCGCGAGCGTCTGGAGGTGGAGCTCTCCAAAGCGCGAAACGGCGACAAGAAACCACCCGTCGAAGAGCCACGGGGCGCCTGGACGAGCTACCGAGGCGGGCCGGACGCCGGGGTCCCCGAGGTGGAGACCGGCGTCGCGCGGAAGCTCCTCAGCTCGGTTCTCGAATCCCTCGCGACGCTCCCGGACACGTTCCACGCCCATCCGAAAATCAAGCGCGGGCTCGAGCTCCGCCTCTCTCACTCGCGCGGTGAAAAGCCGCTCGACTGGGCGACCGCCGAGGCCGCCGCGTTCGGCACGCTCGCTCTGGAAGGATTCCGGGTCCGCCTTTCGGGACAGGACAGCGCGCGCGGCACGTTCAGTCAGCGCCACGCGGCCCTCCATGACGTGGAGAATGGGCAGACCTACATTCCGCTGGAACATTTGGCGCCGAAGCAGGCGCCCGTCGAGATCCTCAACAGCCCGCTTTCCGAGGCCGGCGTGCTCGGGTTCGAATACGGCTATTCGATCGAGTGGCCCGACGGGCTCGTCCTCTGGGAGGCGCAGTTCGGCGACTTTGCCAACGCGGCGCAGGTCATCGTCGATCAATTTCTCGCGAGCGGAGAGGAGAAGTGGCGGAGGCTTTCCGGCTTGGTGCTCCTCCTCCCGCACGGGCTCGAGGGCATGGGCTCGGAGCACTCCAGCGCCCGCATCGAGCGCTTCCTCGACCTCGCCGCCAAGGACAACATTCAGATCGTCTACCCCTCGACGCCGGCTCAGTATTTCCACTGCCTGAGACGGCAGGTGCTGCGCCACTGGCGGAAGCCGCTCGTGGTGATGACGCCGAAGAGCCTGCTCCGCCACCCGGCGTGCGTCTCCCCGCTCGAGGATCTGGCGCGTGGGAAGTTCGAGCGCGTTCTGCCTGACGGCTCGGTCAGCCCGGGGAAGGCAAAGCGGGTCTTGCTTTGCTCCGGGAAGATCTACTACGAGCTGGTCGAGAAGCGGAAGTCGATCGGCCGGGACGACGCGGCCATCGTCCGCGTGGAGCAGCTCTACCCGCTGGCCGAGGAGACGCTCCGGTCGGCCCTGGAGGGCTATCGAGACGGCACGCCGATCTACTGGGTTCAGGAAGAGCCGGAGAACATGGGCGCGTGGCGGTACGTGAGGGCTCGCTTTGGCGAGACTCTCTTCGGCCGCTTCCCGCTCCGGGGGCTTTCTCGCCCCGAGGCGGCCACTCCGGCGAGCGGTGCCTTGAGCAGCCACAAGGTGGAACAGGAACGGCTCCTCTCCGCGGCGTTCGACGGCGCATGACGGTCGAGCTCCGAGTTCCGGAAGTGGGCGAGTCGATCACGGAGGTGCAGATCGGCTCCTGGCTCAAGAAGGAGGGGGATCGCGTCGAGCGCGATGAGGCGCTGGTCGAGATCGAGTCCGACAAGGCGACCCTCGAGCTTCCCTCGCCCGTTTCGGGAACGCTCGCCAAAGTGCTGAAGAAGCAGGGCGAGATCGCCAAGGTGGGCGACCTCATCGCCGAGATCGGCGACGGCGACGGAGCGAAGCCCTCCGCGAAGTCGACCGGCACCAAGGCCGCCGGAACCGCCGGGGCCCCAGCCGCGGAGCCAGCGCGCCCCGCGAAGACCGGGGCCAGAGCACCGGTATCGGCGGCGGGTGCGGTTCCGGCACCGCGCGTCATGCCCTCCGCCCGGCGCCTCCTGGAAGAGAACCACCTGACCGCCGCCGACGTCGCCCCGAGCGGACCCGGCGGCCGAATTCTGAAGGAAGACGTCCTCGAGCGCCTCGCGCGCACGCCCGCGGCTCCGGCGGCGCCCCGGCCTCCGGCGGCGCCCGCGGCTCCCCGCGCCCCTGGTGCCGTTTCCCCGGCGTCGGCCACGCCGTTGGACTCGGGAGAGCGGATCGAGGAAGCGGTCCCCATGAGCCCCATGAGAATTCGGATCGCCGAGCGGCTCAAGGAGGCCCAAAACACCGCCGCGCTCCTGACGACGTTCAACGAGATCGACATGTCGCAGGTTGTCTCCTTGCGCGAAGAGCTACGCGAGCCCTTCCAGGAGCGCTTCGGCGTCAAGCTCGGGTTCATGTCGTTTTTCGTCAAGGCCTCGATCGACGCCCTGATGCAGTTTCCACAGGTAAATTCCGAAATTCGTGGAAAGGAGATCATCTACCGGAACTACTACGACATCGGGATCGCGGTGGGAGGCGGAAAGGGCTTGGTGGTCCCCGTGCTGCGCGGCGCCGAGCGGAAGAGCTTTGCGGAAATCGAGATCGCGATCGCCGACTTCGCCGCCCGCGCCAGGGAGAACAAGCTGAGCTTGGACGAGCTCAAGGGGGGCACCTTCACGATTTCCAATGGAGGCGTCTACGGCTCGCTCCTCTCGACGCCCATCATCAACCCGCCGCAGAGCGGGATCCTGGGCCTCCACGCCATCGAGAAACGGCCGGTCGTCGTAAACGACCAGATCGTCATCCGCCCGATGATGTACGTGGCGCTGACCTACGATCACCGCGTCATCGACGGACGCGAATCCGTAACCTTCCTCAAGCACATCAAGGAGCTCGTCGAGCGCCCCACCCGGATGCTCCTCGGCATCTGAAATGGCCGAAGCGATCCATGACCTCGTCGTGATCGGCGCGGGCCCGGGGGGCTACGTCGCCGCGATCCGGGCGGCCCAGCTGGGTCTGAACGCGGCGTGCATCGAGGAGGTGGAGGCCTTGGGCGGGACCTGCCTCCGCGTCGGCTGCATCCCCAGCAAGGCGATGCTCGAGTCCAGCGAGCGCTACCGCGAGACGAAGGAAGCGCTCGCCCTGCACGGCGTGAAGATCCAAGGCGTCCAGCTTGACCTCCCCGTGATGCTGAAGCGGAAGGAGGAGGTGGTGGGCGGCCGCACCCGGGGCGTCGATTTTCTCTTCAAGAAGAACAAGGTGACGCGCTACCTGGGGCACGGACGGATCGCGGGGCCGGGGCGCGTCGTCGTGGAGGGCGGGCCGAGCGCCGCGGACGTCCGCGCGCGACACATCATCATCGCCACCGGCAGCAGGCCCTCGATGCTCCCCGGCGTGACGCTCCATTCCGATCGCGTCGGCACGAGCACCGAGGCTCTCTCCTACCCGACCGTCCCGAAGCATCTCGTTGTCATCGGGGCCGGCTACATCGGGCTGGAGCTGGGCTCGGTCTGGAGCCGGCTCGGCGCCAAGGTGACCGTGGTCGAGTATCTCGACCGGATTCTCCCCGGGATGGATTTCGAGATGGCGCGGGAGGGGCAGCGGCTGCTCGAGCGCCAGGGCCTGGAGTTTCGGTTGGGGCAGCGGGTGACCTCCGCCCGGGTCGACGGCAAGGGCTGCGTGGTGGAGTGCGAGGGCGCGGAGCCGATCCGGTGCGACCGCGTGCTCGTCGCGGTGGGCCGCGCGCCGAACACCGAGGGCCTGGGGCTCGAGTCGGTCGGGATCAAGCCGGACGCGAAGGGGCGAATCGCCGTGGACGCCGGCTACGCCACGTCGGTCGAGGGCCTCTATGCGATCGGGGACGTGATCGGCGGCGCGATGCTCGCGCACAAGGCGGAGGAAGAGGGCGTGGCCTGCGCGGAGCGGATCGTCACGGGATTCGGCCACGTCAACTACGACGCCATCCCCGGCGTCGTCTATACGCAGCCCGAAATCGCCTCCGTGGGCCGGACCGAGGAAGAGCTGAAGGAGGCGGGGGCGCCCTACAAGAAGGGGGTCTTCTTCTTCAAGGCGAACGCGCGGGCGCACTGCCTGGCGCAGACCGACGGGCGGGTCAAGGTGCTGGCCGACGCCGGCACCGACCGGGTGCTCGGGATTCACATCATCGGGCCGCGGGCCGGCGACATGATCGCCGAGGCCGCCGTCGCGATGGATTTCGGGGCGAGCAGCGAGGACTTGGCCCGCGCCTGCCACGCGCATCCCACGCTGGCCGAAGCCCTCAAGGAGGCCGCGCTCGCGGTCGACGGAAGGGCGATCCACAGCTGATGCCGGTCGATTGACGTGATTGCCTCGCCCGCCTGGGCGCGGGCGTCCTGTTTGAAACGGCGGGCGCCGTTTCCTACTTCAACATCAAGAGCTTCTTCGCCTCGCTCGCGCCCGACGCCGACTCCAGCTTGTAGAAGTAGACGCCGCTGCTCAGCTTGCGGCCCGCATCGTCTTTCCCGTCCCAGCGGACCGTGTAGTAGCCGGCCGCGTGGTGGCGATCGACCAGAGTCCGCACCAGAGCCCCGCCCGCCCCGTAGATCCGGATCGTGGCCCACCCGGGACCCGCCACCGCGTAGCGTATCGTCGTCTCGGGGTTGAACGGATTGGGGGCATTCTGGAAGAGCATGTTCGGCACCGCCGGCGCGCCTGAAACCGGATCGTCCTCCACCCCGGTCGGGAAATAGCAGGCCGGCACCTGGAAGTAGTCGGTCACGACGTTCTTGATCAGCCGGATCCGCTCCCCGCCCTCCTCGATGTCGTTGAAATTGAACGCCTGCAGAATGGTCCGCGCGCTGTCGGAGCCGAAGGAGACGTACTTGGTGGCGAACCGCGTGGCGGCCGGGAACGTGTTGGGGTAGCGGAGGAAATTCCCGGACTTCCCTCGCGCCGGAGCGCCCGTGGACGTGGTGATCAGGTCGAAATCCTCAATCTGCGGGCAATCCGAGTTGACGTGCATCAGTCGTCCCGCGGAGGGCGAGGTCGCGTAGCCGGTGATCAACGGATGCAGGGTATCCTGCGGGAAATCCTCCCAGACATTTCGGAGATACCGGGCGCCCATGGTGAAATCGAGGAAGCTGTTGTAGTTCTGGTTCAGAACGATCAGTTCGTAGGCGATGTTGTCTCCGACCAGGTAGAGATTCCGGTTCTTGCCGGGCTGCTGAATCCACGACTGGATCAGTGCCTGGTCCGGCTGGCGGACGGTGAACTCGCTCAGGCTCCCCGCGTGCCAGATAATCGTGGAGTAGCGGATCAAATCGTTCGTCGACGAGCCCGGCCAGAAGTAATAGGGGTCTCCCGCCGGCGGACCGCCGGGGGTATTCCCGGCCCCGCTCGTCGGCCCATTCACGTCCCACGTGTCGAACTTGTATCCCTGCGCGGCCAGCGCCTTGGCGATGGTGGCCTCCGGCTCCCGCCCCGAGTTGTTGTTCACGAAGAGGATCTGGGCGAGGCTGTCCGTGCAGCCGAGCGCCGGGTTCGTGGCGGATTTCACAGGCAGAATGGACGCCGAGAGATAGGTCTGTGTGAAGGGCGCGTTCTTGGGGAGATACGCGACGGAGTCCGCGCTATCGGTGACCGCAAAATAGTACTGGAGCGTCGTCCCCGCGCCGTAGTTCCCGGGCGGCACGTCCGCGTAGCGGATGGTCGGGTAGCTAGGGTTCGACTGCTGGAGGGAGGTCGAGCTCCAGGAGCCGTTGTTCAGGCGGTAGTACATGAAGCCGTTCTTGTACCCGCGGCTGGTGCCAACCTGAATCACCGCGCTGTCTCCCAGCGGCGTATTGAAGTTGTCGTTTCCAAAAAACGCGGTCGTCCGGAACGTGTCCTGGAAGAGGTCCAGGTCCCTTTGGATGAAGACCGGCGGCGCGGTCATCTTGATTCCGATCGCGACGTTGTCGAACAGTGTATAGATGTTGGCGAACCCGGCTGGCCCCCCGCAGTAGATCTGCCCGTAGTCCTTCACGATGAATTGCACCTGGACCGAGTCCTTGCCGCCCGCCTCGGGCAGCGTGACCTTCTGGCGGATCCAGTCCTTGCTCGATCCGTAATAAAGGAGCCCGGTCGGGTCCTTGTAGGGACCCCAGGTCGGGTCCCCCACGTTCCGCGTTCGGTAGAGGAGGCTGTAGTAGAAACACCCCTCCAGCGGCAGGTTTCGGTAGATGTCGAACGCGACGAGCACCGTCGACGATCGATCCGTGTCCACGGCGGGGGTGACCAGCCGATCGTCGAGCCGCGGTATGAGGGAGAGCATGACCGGGTCCCACATCACCCAAACGTTCGTCCGGTTGTCCGTGCAGAGGTCCTCCGTCGCGACGTTTGCTTTGATCTGGTAGTAGTCCCCGACGGCGGGCAGCGTGGTCCGGACCCATGTGCCCGGCCCGTGCTCCATGTCGTCGAAAAACTTGACCTGGGCTCCCGCGTCGACTTCGACGTTATCGATGAACCAGCCTTCGCCCTGGTACAAACCGTCCTCGGATGAGTAGGCGTTATCGCTGAAGAAGGTGAAACGGAACGGCATCGGTTTCGGGCCGCCGGGATAGTTCTTCCAGCCTATCCAGGTCGACTCCGCGATCACGACCGAAAACGTCGTGCACCCCGTCACTCCGGTAAAGGTCGCCAAATCGATGTAGAAATCCGACAAATCCCCGACCGAAAGGACGCCGAAGTCGAAGGGCCGCTCGCAGTTCATCTTGTACGTGAACGAGAGGGTCACCGGGGTGCCGGCGGCGATACTCGATACGTTGACCGAGTTCTCGAGGTACTGCGTCCAGCTGTTGCCGTACCCAGCGCGGTTGTTGTCCAGCACCCACGAGGAATCGATCATCCCGCACCACCACCCATTCCCGGAGCAACCCTGGAACGAGTCGATGTGCCACGCGGTGGGTCCGCCGGAGGCGTCAAAATGAGTCCATCCGCCCTGGTCGTCGAGGGTCAGGCCGTCGAGGCTGTCCTGGAATACGTAGACCTCCTCGAGTGGTGGAGGAGGAAACAGCGGGCGGTGAGAGGAGCGGTTGGGTCTCCCGCCCGGCTGCGCGCCCTGAGCCTCGGTGCGATAGACCCCGCGTGGAAGCGGCGTCGGAGGCTTCGACGCTGAGCCGGTGAGCGGTGCGGCCGAGGATGGGATCGCGGACAAGGCAGCCCAAAGCATGACGAGGGCAACCGGCGTCGCAAGGGGCCGTGACCAAAAAGACACAGGACTACGATGACGGGCGATGGGAGCGGATCTCCGCGCTGTGTCTCGAATGTGTGACTGGGGAAGGCCGCGATCGAAGCCTGAGCGTCCAGGCCCGCTTCGCAACCCACGCCGGATCGAACTTAGTATAGCATAATGCGATGCCGCGTTCCAGGCGGATTCGCAAACCCTTGCCAGTCCGTCCGATCGGTGGGGAACCGGCGCCGAAGCCGCCACGCCGGGCCCTCCTCTACGCCTGCTTCTTCGCCTCCGGCTCTGCCGGGTTGATCCTCGAAGTCGTCTGGTCCAAGTACCTCTCGTTCTTGCTCGGCAACTCGATCTATGGGGTCTCCACCGTGGTGGCCGCGTTCCTCGGAGGTCTCGGCATCGGCGCCGCCGTCGGCGGCCGTTTCGCGGCGAGGACCAGAGAGCCGCTCCTTCTCTACGCCAAGCTGGAGCTGGTCGTGGCGCTGCTCGGCCTCTTGAGCCCGCTCGCCTATATCGCGGCCCGCCCGCTTTTCGCGACCCTGAACGCGCTCTTCCTGGGGCATGGCGCGGCGTTTCTCTTGCTTCGGTTTCTCGCGCTCTTTGCCGCGCTGCTCGTTCCGACCACCGCGATGGGCGCGTCACTCCCTCTCCTGGTTTCCGACCTTTCGCGCCGCGATCCGAAAGCATCCGCGCGTGCGGTAGCCCGGCTTTACGCCATCAACACGGCCGGCGCGGTGGCGGGCGTGGCCGCGGCGGGCTTCCTCGCGATCCCCGCGTTGGGCCTCTGGAAGACCGCCGCGCTCGCCGCGGCGATCGATCTCTCCGTGGTGGCCGCGATCCTTCTCGCGCGTCCGTCCGCTCCTCCCCAGGCCGGGCCGGAATGGACTGCGGCCACCGGCGCATCGCGTCGATCCGGCGGCCCCGCGGCCCAGGCGGCCGCCGCGTCGTCACCCACGCGGTGGATCCTTCCGATCATCGCCATTTCGGGATTCACCGCGATTCTCTACGAGGTCGCCTGGACGCGGATTCTCGCCGTGCCGTTCGGAGGCATGGTCTACGCCTTTTCAGCGATCCTCGCGATCTACCTCGTCGGCATCGCGCTGGGCGCGGCCCTCGCGACTCGACTCCTCCGCCACGTCCGCGCCCCGGTCGCGCTCTTCGGCGCTCTCCAGGGACTCTTGGCGGCGGCGGTCGCGCTCGGGAGCCGGCTCTTCGAGCGGTTGCCCTACTGGCAGGCCGACGCCATCGCCTGGTCGATGGGCAGCACGGCCCGCCTGCTCCTCGGGGAGGCGTGGATCGCGGCGAGAATCATTCTTCCCCCCGCGCTCTTGCTCGGCGCCCTCTTCCCCACCGCCGTCGCCATCTATCAGCGCCGTGGGCGTGAAGCGGGCGCGTCGGTCGGCGCGATCTACGCGGCGAACACGGTGGGATCGATCCTGGGCTCGCTCGCGACGGCGTTCCTGCTCATTCCATGGATCGGGACGCTCCGCTCGATCCTGCTCGCGGGCGCGCTCAACGCCGCGATCGGCATCGGCGCGCTGCTCGCGGGGGAAGGGCCGACGCTTCGGCGCGGCTCGGCCGCGGCGGCGCTGGCGGCCTTGACCGCGGCTTTCGCGCTCTTCGCCATGCCGACCTGGAATCCGGAGCGGATGAGCCTCGGCCTCGTGCGGCTCCTTCGATCGCACTGGTTTGGCGGCCCTTCGATTACGCACCGAATGATCGACCGGATCGGAACCACGCCCGCGGTCGAACGGCTTCTCTTCTACAAGGAAGGAAGGGTCGCGGCGGTGGCGGTTCTCGAGACGGCCGGGCGGAGGGCGCTTCTGATCAACGGGAAGACCGACGCCACCACGGGAGTGGGCGAGGATATGGCGCTGCAGGTGCTCCTGGGGCAGCTCCCGCTCTTCTTCGCGCCGCAAGCGAAGGATGTCTGCGTCGTCGGATACGGAAGCGGTGTCACGACGCGCGCGGTCCTCACGCACCCGGTCCGGAGCGTGCTGACGGTGGAGCTGGAGGGCGCCGTGATCGAGGCGGCACCCTACTTCCGTGCCGACGCCGGCGACCCGCTCCAAGACGTGAGGAGTCAGCTCCTGGTCGAGGACGCCGGCACCTACCTTCGTTCCGCGCGCGGCACCTACGACGCGATCATCTCCGAGCCCTCGAATCTATGGATCGCCGGCATGGCCGATCTCTTCACGGAGGAATTCTATGAAGCCGCGGCGCGGAAGTTGCGACCTGGCGGGATTTTCGGCCAGTGGGTGCATTGCTACCAGACCTCCCCTGCAGCCCTGTGGACGATCCTCCGCACTCTCGCGACCCGCTTTCCGCATGGCCAGCTCTTCGTCGTCGATGCCTCGTCCGATCTGATCATCCTCGCATCGCCGGATCGGGAGCTGCCCCTCGACCTCAGTCAATTGGAGCGGGCCTGGGAGAACCCGGGGATCGCGGCGCAGCTCAACCGGGTCGGCGTCGCGTCGCCGGCCGATCTACTCCGCTACTATCGGGGCCGCCTCGACCGGATCGTCGCCGGCCTCGGTCCTGGCCCGACCAACACCGAAGACAATGGATGGCTCGAGCACCACGCCCCGGGCGACCTTCTCTCGGGAGCAAGCTCCGAGGCCATGATGGCGTGGTCCCCGATGGTGGGGGCCGATCTCGCGGCGTCGATCGTGTCGGACCGTGGACGGGCCGAACTACTCCTCGAAGAAGCGGAGACGCGGTCGCGCGCCGCGGGGCGCGAGGCGGAGGCGGTCGGGTTAAGGACGGCTCGGGAGCGGCTCTGACGTTAGCAGGCGCCGGTCCTGCCCGCACTGCGTGCCGGAGACCGGCCGCGGGCGGGAGGCTACCGTCTCAGCTTCAAATACTCGGCGGTCCCGAATGAATCGACCTGGATGACGTCGTGCCGCGCCCGGGCCGCTTCCCGCGCGTGGCAGCGCTCCTGATCGGTGATCGTCCCCGCGCGGAGCGCCGCATCAAGGAGATCATCGCCTTCGAGATCCCGGATCTTCTTGGCCCGGACGGCGTCGCGGATCTTCCGATCGATCGGTGCCGCCGCCGCGATCTTGGCGGCCGCGGCCTCGAGCTTCCCAAGCCCCGCCTCCTCCGGCGAGGGAACGTAGATATCCCCGGTCAACCGCACGAGCGCTTCGCGATCGGAGAGCACCAGCTTGGCCACCGAGCTGCTCACCCGGTCGCTCGGCGGGCGGAGGCGCGCGCCGAACGGGAAGATCGACAGCCGAAGCGCCCACGCCACCGGACGGTTCGGCAGATTGTCGAGCACCCCCTGGAGCGCCGTCTGGATTTCGTGGAGCGCATGCGCCGCGGACCAGCGGAGAAGCGGGATATCCCGCTGGGGCTGCCCGTCGTCGTGGAAGCGCTTGGCGACGGCCGAGCCGATGTACATCCACGCGAGCGCGTCGGCCAGACGGCCGCTGAGCCGCTCGCGGCGCTTCAGCGTTCCACCCAGGGTCGCCATCGCGGCGTCCGAGACCAACGCGAATGCCGCGCTGTAGCGCGAGAGCTGGGCGAGGAGCCGGCCGGCCGGTCCCTTGGCCGGAACTATCGCGAGCCTTCCGCCGCTCACCGCCAGCCAGAACGTCCGCACCTTGGTGGCGATCACGTGGCCGAGGTGGCCGAAGAACGCGCGGTCGAGGGCCGGGAGATCGTTCGCCGCAATCGCGCGCATCTCCTCCTGCACGTAGGGATGGCAGCGGATCGCCCCCTGGCCGTAGATGATCAGCGATCGCGTGAGGATGTTCGCTCCTTCCACCGTGATGCCGATCGGCACCGAGGCATAGGCGCCAGCCAGGATGTTCCGCGGGCCCCGCACGATCGCGGCGCCTGCTTGAATGTCCATCGCGTCGTTCACGACGGCGCGCATCCCTTCCGTCAGGTAGCGCTTCACGATCGCCGAGACCACCGCCGGCTTCTGCCCCGAGTCGATGGCCCCCAGCGTGAGCCGTCGCGTCGCGTCCATGAAATAGGTATGGCCCGCGATTCGCGCCAGCGGCTCCTCGATTCCCTCGAATCGCCCGATCGGCAGCCCGAATTGCTCGCGGACGTTGGCGTAGTCGCTCGTGGTCCGCGCGGCGAGCTGGGCGGCTCCCACCGAGAGCGAAGGGAGCGAGATCCCTCGGCCCGCCGCGAGGCAATCCATCAGCATCCTCCAGCCCTTCCCCGCCATCGTGGGTCCGCCGATGATGCAATCGAGTGGCGCGAAAACGTCCTTGCCGTAGGTAGGGCCGTTCAGAAAGGGCACACCGAGCGGGTCGTGCCTCTCCCCGATCTCGATCCCCGGGAGCCCGACGGGAAGGAGGGCGCAGGTGATCCCGAGATCCGTATCGCCCCGGAGCAGCCGGTCCGGATCGTGGAGGCGGAACGCGAGGCCCAACACCGTGGCCGCCGACGCGAGGGTGATGTAGCGCTTGTTCCAGTTGAGGCGCATCCCCAGCACATCCCGCCCCTCGTAGACGCCCCGGCAAATCACGCCGGTGCTCTGCTGCGCGGTGGCGTCGCTGCCCGCCTCGGGCTCGGTGAGCGCGAAGCAGGGTATTTCGTCTCCCTGGGCCAGGCGCGGGAGATAGTGGCGCTTCTGGATTTCGGTTCCGTAGTGGAGAAGGAGCTCAGCCGGGCCGAGCGAGTTGGGCACCATCGCGGTGACCGCGGCCGTGACGCTTCGGCTCGAGAGGCGCGTGATGACCGCGGAGTGGGCGAGCGCGGAGAATCCCAGCCCGCCGTATTCCTGGGGAATGATCATCCCGAAGAATCGATTCTTCTTGAGAAACTCCCACGCGGCCGGCGGGAGATCGCCGCTCTGGATGACGTCCCAGTCGTCGACCATCCGGCAGAGCTCATTGACGGGACCGTCGAGAAAGGCCTGCTCCCGATCGGTCAGCGTGGGCTTGGGCGCCTCCATCAGCTTCTTCCAGCGCGGATGCCCCGAGAAGAGCTCGGCCTCCCACCAGACGGTCCCCGCCTCGAGCGCGATCCGCTCGGTCTCACCCATTCGGGGAAGCGTCCCCGCCAGTATCGGCATGATCCAGCGGGTCACCAAGAGCCGTCGCACGGGCGGGAACGTGAATACGATCCCCAGCGCGATCAACCCCATCAGAATCCAGAGCATGTCGTCATCCCATATCGCGTGACAGAAAAGGGCGCGCCTTGAGAGAACTCTGAGTATACAATTCATCGTCACGTGAGCGGAGAATGGTGAGCCCTTTGGGGCGCCGGAAGCGAAGATGAGTTGGGCTTCGCGCGGCCTGAACGGCCCGCGCCGGTACCGACCGTTGACTGACTCCCGTTACCGTTCCAACGCTTTCCTCCCGCGCCCTGTCGAAACGATTGCATCTTCGGGCGCGTAGAGATCACGAGCGACCCCCCCGCCCGGATCCACCCGCTACCAGCCAAGAAAGCGCCGCAGGAGGTTGTAAGATTATGTGCTGCAAACACATAACATTGGCGGCGGCCATCTCCACATCGGCGCTATTCCTGGCCGGGACGCCGGCGGCTGGATTCGAGGGGTTCACGCCGACGAGCCTGGGCACGTCCGCCGACAGCTCCGATGGCAGGAAGGCGGCCGCCCCGTCGATTCGGGCACACCGCCTGAACGGGGGCGGAGAGATCCGCGTCGATGGGAAGCTCGACGACAACGCGTGGCGGTCGATCGAGCCGGGACAGGGGTTCCGCGTCTGGGATCCGGACCGCGGGGCCAACCCCTCGGAGGAGACGATCTTCAAAGTCGCCTACGACGAGGGGGCGGTCTACTTTGGCGTCGCTTGCTTGGAGCACGACCCATCCAAGATCGTCGCCAATCTCGCGCGCCGCGATCGCGACTCGAAATCCGATCTCGTCAGCATCTACGTCGATCCCTACTTCGATCGGACGACCGGATACAACTTCCGGGTGAATCCGCTCGGCGTCCAGCTGGACAGCTACATCTACAATGACGGTGACCGCGACGATGACTGGGACGCGGTCTGGGAGGCGGCGACCTCTCGCGACGCCGAGGGGTGGTACGCGGAGATCCGGATCCCCTTCTCGGCGATCCGATACAAGACCGGGCCGTCCATGACCTGGGGGCTCCAGGTCTACCGCTACATGCAGGGGCGGGGCGAGGACACCGCGTGGGTGATCTGGGACCGGAACGCCCACGGAATGGTGAGCCACTTCGGAATGTTGACCGGCATCGAGGGGATCCGGCCCCCGCGGCAGATCGAGCTTCTGCCCTACGTGGTGCAGCGGTCCACCGATCCGTCGATGGATGGCCCCGAAGACCAGATCGAGGGCTTCCAGAACGTCGGCGCGGATCTCAAGTACGGGATCACGGGCGATCTGACGCTGAACGCCACGGTGCAGCCCGACTTCGGCCAGGTGGAAGCCGATCCCGGCCGTGCTCAACCTCTCCCCCTTCGAGACCTTCTACGAGGAGAAGCGCCCCTTCTTCATCGAGGGGAGCCGCTTCTTCCAGCACCCGGATTTCAATCTCTTCTACTCGAGGCGGATCGGGACCGGGGACCCGAACTCTCGGATTCGGTACGCGGCCAAGCTGACCGGCAAGACGTGGGGCGGCGTCTCGGTCGCGGCGATGGCGGCCTCGACCGACATCACGGCCGAAGGTCAGGCCCACAACCTCTTCAAGAACGGCTCGCAGCTCTCTCGCTACGCGGTCGCGCGGCTGGGCAAGGAGTTTTCCGGGGGCCGAAATCGGTTCAACGTGATGCAGACCGCGGTCTTCAACACGGCGAACCGGGATTCAGTTTGGCGACTCGCCCTCCCGCGAGGCCTATACGACCGGGCTCGACTTCGACCTCAACTCCAAGAACCGCGAGTTCAACATCCAGGGCTCCTTCGTCGGCTCGATCATCGATCCGGAGACGTCGGCCGCCGATTCCACGATCACCGGCGCCCCTGTCTACGGCACCGGCGGGGCGCTCGACATCCGCCGCCGGGGCGGAAAGCTGCAGGGCGGCGTGAGCGGCCGCTGGGAGGCATCCAAGCTCGAGATCAACGATATCGGCTACCTCCAGTCTCCCGACGAGATCTCCTCCAGCGCTTACCTCTACTACCCCTACGACCCGGAGGGGAAGAGCAAGACCTTCAACCGAGGAGAGCTGAACCTGAATGCGTGGAAGAGCTGGATCTACGCGCCGCGCGCGGGCTACGACGTCGTGACCGGCGCCCAAGCGTGGGAATACGGCGCGGGGCATCCCCAGTATTCGGGGGTGCAGTTGAATGGCTGGTTCCAATTCCGAAATTACCGGGAAGGCTGGTGGGGAGTCTCCGGTAACGGCGAGGGGACGCATCGCTACGAGACGCGGGGCGGGCCGCTGATCCGCGAGCCGCTCACTTACGGCGGTTGGCTTGGCGCCAAGACCGATACGCGGAAAGGCTTCATCGTCACACTGGAGGGATCCTACTACCGGGACACGGCGCTCAACGCCAGCACGGACGTCACGCTCACCACCCAGTGGAATCAGAGCAGCGCCCTGAACCACAACGTCTCACTGGGGCTTCACGACCGGGTCGACGATACCCAGTACCTGGAAACGGTGAATCTATCGTCGCGTCCGGGAGGGGTTGGGATCGGCGGCCTGAGCTACGTGTTCGGGGATATCCACCAGAAGACGATCGACCTCACGCTCCGGTCGAACATCCTGTTCACGCGGACCCAGTCGCTGGAGCTTTACGCGCAGCCCTATCTATCGGTGGGAAACTACAGCCGCGTGCGGGAGCTGCTCCGCCCCGACAGCTACGACCTCTACCCGTACATGGAGCTGGGATACGAGGCCCACAACTTCGATTTCAGCTACGCCGCCGTGAACATCAACGCGGTCTACCGCTGGGAGTACCGCCCTGGAAGCACCTTCTACTTCGTCTGGACCCAGGGCCGGAACCACTACGACGAGCGCGACTACCACACGTCCGATCCGGGCAGCTTCAACAACAACATCGGGCACGGTGAGCTCTTCAACAACGAGCCCGAGAACACCCTCCTCGCCAAGATCACTTACTGGCTCGCGATTTAGCCCCTCTCCCACTGGCTTGCGATTTGCCCTCCGAATTACGGTTGACATCCGGCGCCCCTCCGCCGATATTTATTTCGGTATTTGGCGAATTACCGAAGGAGGCTCTCTTGGGAATCGACGAGGTGTTCCGGGCTCTGAGCGACCCCACCCGACGGGAGATCCTCCGCCTGCTTCGAAAGCGCGACATGACCGCGGGCGAAATCGCGGAGCGCTTCAACCTGGCCAAGTCCACGCTCTCGGGCCACTTCAGCGCGCTCAGACATGCCGGGCTGGTGGTCTCCGAGCGCATGGGTACGAAGATCGTGTACAGCCTTAGCCTCTCCGCCCACGAGGAGGCGGTTGGGGCCATCCTTTCGGTCCTCGGGGTCGGCGGGCGTGGAAAGGGGAATCGAACATGAAGGTGTCCTGGCGGTCCGAGCTTCCTCTCTGGATCCTCATCGCGGCGATGTTCGTGGCCGCGGCTGTGGCGTGGCCCACTGCGCCGGATCGAATCCCGATCCACTGGGGTATGGATGGACGCGTCAACGGCTACGGGGGCAGGTTCGAAGGGCTTCTTCTTCTGCCCCTGATCACGCTTGCGATTTACGGCTCGATGCTGTTCATGCCCCGCCTCGACCCGGGCAGGCTCAACTATCCCATGTTCGCGGGGGCCTACTACGCGCTTCGAGCCGGCATGATCGGTTTCTTCGCGCTCCTCTACGGCCTGATCCTGCTCGCGATGCGCGGCCGCGACGTCGACATAGGGCGGATGGCTCCCCTCCTCGCAGGGGTCCTATTGATCTTGGTCGGAGGTGTGCTGGGAAAGATCCGCCCCAATTGGTTCGTGGGCGTTCGCACGCCGTGGACGCTCTCGAGCAAGACCTCCTGGGTGCGAACCCACCGGCTCGCCGGGTGGCTGCTCATGGTGGGCGGGATTCTCGTCGCGACGGCGGGAGTGACGGGATCCCAGAGCTTCATCTTCACCGCGTTCGGGGCCACCATGCTCGGAGTGCTGTGGACCGTTGTCTACTCATTCCTAGTGTGGCGCCGAGATCCGGACCGCATCCCGCCGGCGGGAACGGTTCCGAGCGAAGAGGACGGTGGGACGGGCTGACCGGCGGCGGGACGTTTGCCCCTGCGGGACGCCCAGAAACGAGAACGGCGGGGCGCCCAACCGGGCCCGCCCGCCGTCCCACACCACTCGTCGCTATTTGCCGCCGAGCGAGTAGGTCAAGCCGCCCGTAAACTCGCCGCTCCCGTAGTAAGAGTTATCGTAGGCGTAGCAGAAGCCGTAGAAGTCACAGTAGTAGGACGTGCCGCCGATGTTGGTATCGGTGTAGCGCCACCGTCCGTCGAGGCGCAGCGCCACCTTCGGGCTGCTCGAGAACTTGATCCCGAGCCCGATGTTGCTCGTGAAGCGCGTGTCGCTCGCGCTTTGACCGTTCTCGAACTTGGCCTTGAAGTCGGTGGCTCCGCCTCCCAGCGTGAAGTATCCCTGGACGGGGCCGGGGTTCGTATAGAAATTGAGGTTCAACTCGTACCGGTTTTCCGTCAGGTCGCCGATGTTCGACGGGAGTTGGCCGGCTCCGACGCCCAGCGTCATCGCAGCGTCCGAGTGACCGTAACCCCCCTCCAGCGCGACCATGCCGTTGAAGACATAGGCGAGCCGGCCGCCGTAGCTCCAATCGTCGTCGACGTTCACGTCGCGCTGACAGCCCGCCGTACGTGCCCGAGTAGATGTCGCCGCCGAAGTAGCCGCCCCCATAGACCGTCAGCTCCGCGCCGGCATGCTTCGTGTAGCCGTAATATTCCGCCGACGCCGTGGACGCTGTCGCGAGCGTGAGGGCCGCGCCGAGGCACAGGACCCAAAATCCCATCCTGGGATTCATTCCATTCCGCATCGATCCCTCCGGTGTATTAGGAGCGTTCGCCCTACTTGGTCCGGATCACCTTGCTGGCGATCATGTCGTTCACGATCGTGGTCGCGATGGAATTCGCGGCGTCCTGGCCGGTCTCCGGATTGAGCGTCTCCGTGACACCGCTCCAGACCAGTTTCTCCGTCTTCACGTCGTAAACATTCGTCTCCACGCTGTAGATCTTGTCGGTCTGATAGTAACCGGGGGTTGAGACCATGGCGTAGGAGCTGGAGTAGTAGCCGTAGAACCCGTAGTACGCGGGCGCCGGCGTGTAGTAGGCCGAACCCTGCACGTAGGTCTGCTCCTTATCGACGCTCACCAGGCGGGTGACGGCGGCGAGAGAGGCGCCCGAGTTCCTCACGGCCTCCTTGAGTGTCGCCTCGTCGGCGATATTGGTGTTGGGCAGCACCATCGAGCCCGCGATCGGATCGACCTTGACCTCTCGGAGAATGTTGGCAAACGCGCCCTCCCAGGTCTTCTGGCTCCGCTCGCTTTTCGATAGGGCAATAATGATCATCTTCTGCCCGGGCTCGCCAACAAAGGCCGGGTCCGACCAACGCTGGACAAGCTGCGAGGACGTGCCGCAGGAGACGGCGACGACGCAGAGCACCGCTGCGAATACCTTCACGAATCGATTCATCGTTCCCCTCTTTCTGGATGAGTCCTCATTCCGGCACTACCGGCGGCGACATCCCGGCTTGAAGCGGTCTGCGGATCGGCGAGTGATTTTACTCCAGGGTAGTGCCCCGTCAAGGACTTAGGACCGGTGGAGCCTAGAGGGCGAAGGCGATTGCGGTTCGAAGCTCGGGGATGCGGCTGTAGACGTCCGGGAAATCCCTGTAGTTGCGGTCCGCCGTGTAGAGGAGGTAGTCGACCGAGATCGCGAGCTTCTGCGGGAGAGGCACGTCGACCCGGACCCGGCTCGCGGTGATGTAGTGCTCGGCCGCCGTCCCGTTCATCGAGTGGATCCAGTACTCATCGTGGCCGATCAGGAGGAACGGCCGACCCTTCAGGAGAAACGCGCCGCCGAATTTGAACCCGAGGCCAGGGCCAAAGTCGTAGTTGCGGCCCGAGAAGTTGATGTAGTCGGACTTGGTCCCGCCGAGGAGTAGCACGTTCATGTCGAGCTGGGTCCGCACCTCGAAATCCTCGCTCGTCGTCATCTTCGACAGGAGCGAAGCGCCGACGCTCTGGCCGCCGAACTCGTAGGCGTTGTTATTGTAGTAGTCGTAGTGCTGATAGGCGGCAATCACGTGGTGCGCATGCTCCGTCTTCTTGATCTCCCCGCCGTAGAGGATGCCGCGTGCGTGCATCCCGCCGAATGTCTTCTTGTCCCCGAAGTTGAGCTGCGCGCCCCAGTCGAACGACTCGAACGGCTTCTTGTATTCGCCCAGGAAGGGATCCCCGTACCGCGCACCCATGTCCATGAAGACCCGTGTGGTATCGGTGTCCCAAAGGTGGTCCTGCCCCACGGTCCGGAAGCCGACCCGATAGCTGACGCCGTAGCTCTTGGGGTAGCGATCGGGAGGATTGGCCTGCACCTTGGACCAGTCTCCGGTGATGATCCGGTTGAATCCCCGCAGGGGGTTGATCGCCAGGCCCCCCAGCTCCTTCCAGGTGCGCCCAGAGCCGGTGGCCGTGTTGTCGGTGACGATCGTCGAGAGTCGGAAAAAGGTCTCGCCCAGGGTGGTTCCGCCGACGCTGGTCGCGATCCAGTCGTTGAATGCAGGATTGTGCGTCTCGCCGAAATACTCCCACATGAAACTTCCGCCGAACGCGAATGGAATCGATTCCCAGAAGTCGTACCCGCCTGAGCGCGCGGCATTGAAGTAGAGGCTGCCGTGGTACGGATGCGCGAGCTGATTCGTCGAGAACTGGTTGTCGTCCCACTCAAATCCGTTCAGGGCGTTGTCCTTCCACGACTGAATCCCGACCCGGAATCCCACACCTCCGCCTGGGCGAATGTAGCGGTCGTACGCCCAGACGACAAAGTTGGTTAGGAAGACCTCGCCGAACGCGCGCGCGAATTTCGGGGTCGGCGGCGTGTAGTGGAGGCTGTCCGACGCGATGGCGACCTTCGTGACCCCGGGAATCGCCGCCGTGTCGGGGGGCGCGGCGTTAGCGGGCGCCGTGTCGGGGGGCGCGGCGTTCGGTGCCGCCGGAGGGGCCGATTCTTGGGCCTGAGCGCACCCGGGTCGGCCCGACGGCGCCAGAGAGACGACAGCCGCCAGGAGGATCGCGATCCAATTCCTGCTCCATTTCGCCCGGGTCGTCATCAGAAGAGAGATACCCCGCCGAAGAAGATCGGCTCGGTGTCGCCCACCGCGTCGGCTGAATAGTCCGAGTAGATCCGCGCCACTCCGCCTCCGACGAAGGCCGCCGTCCTGGGGCCGAACCTCCGCTCCACGAGGCCTCTTGCTTGAATCGCGTAGTGAAGCCGATCATTCAGAGTCGGGTCATTCTCCTTGGCCGGAATGTAATGGGAGAAGCCGAGGTCGGCCCCGATTCGAGTCTTGTTTGCAACCGGGAACGCGCGGCCGTAGTTCCACGTCAAAACGAGTGCGTCCCGAACGTCCCCCTTCGAATCGTGGCCACCCATGGTGAGCATGGAATAGAAGCCGCGGACCTCCGTCTCGATCCCCGTGTTGAAGGGCGAGAGGTTGCTGGCGTAGGTCACCCAGGTGATTTCACCTCCGGTCGTCGCATTCACCATCCCGACCGGCACGCCGGTCTGCTCCCGGGCCCAGTTGAACGCGCCCAGTTGAAGCCCGCCCGACTGGCGCGTGAAATTCGCGCCGCCCGCCTGGACACCCGCCATTTCGGTCGCGAAATTCACGAGCGCGAGCTGAACGCCGGCCATCCGCCCGCCGACGAAGGCGTAGCCACCGGAGGCTTGAAATCCCTCGAAGTCGCCGCCGACGGATCCGGCAACGCCCGACCACTGGATGAACCCGGCGTCGCCGTCCACGGTATTGATCACGGCGGCCGCCTGAGCTCCGTAGAGCTGGCCCCCGACGAGGTTGAAAAGCCCGCCGAATTGAAGGCCGGTCACGGCTCCGCGATTGACGTTGCCCAAATAGGCGATCTGGAGGCCCCCCACGTCGCCGCGCACGTAGTTGACGGCCCCGGTCCACTGGAGGCCCTTCATGTCGCCGCCGACCTGGGAATAGAGCCCGTTGAATTGCACGCCTTTGACGTCCCTGCTCGTGAGCGCCGCCACGCCGTTTAGGTCGATGCCGTGGACCGATCCCACGCGACCGTAGAGGAGGGAGAGGCGGAGGTTGGTGGAGATGTCCGGGTCCTGATTCGTGCTGATCGGATAGAGGAGGGCGAGACTGACCGCGTGGTGGCCGGGTTCGGCGAGGCCGATGGCCGGCGCGAGGAGCGCGACGCTGAAGAGCGCGATCAGGGGCGAGCGCATGGACGGAGCGCATAATATCGGCTGCGGTTGGATACCACTAGAAGATTTCCGACGAGGCTGCTAGCCTCACTCCGATGGAGCCGACCCTGCGCAGGTATCTCCTCGTGGGCTGCGCCTGTCTCATCTCGGCGGGCGCTTTTGCGACCGACGCGCTCGCGCTCAAGCGGCATGTCCGCGACGGGTGGATGTTCGGCATCGGCATCGGCTACGGCGAAAGCAAGATCTCGACCGGCCCTGGACTCCAGAACATCGACACCGGATGGCAGGAAGGTGCCTGTCCCCAGCTTCGCATCGGCAAGATGCTCGGGCCCCATTTCATGGCGAGCATCGATCAGCGGGGATGGTTGGATGAGCAGGGATTCGGGGCGTCCAAGGTGCGGGTTGGAATCCAGAACGTGACCGCCGCGCTGACGGTCTTCCCCGGGAATCCCGACGACGAGACGGGCGGCATCTACTTCCGTGGGGGCGTCGGATTTGCCAATGGACGACTCACGGTATTCCAGAGTTCCTTCATCGGCACCGGGCCGGACTCCTTGGACGACGGTGAGCACCGCGACGAGGGCGGCCTTGGCCTCACGTTCGGAGGCGGATACGAATTCCGACTTTCCTCCGCGCTGGCGGCGGGAATCGACGTTTCCGCGAACTACCAGAAGATCGACAACGCGGTATTCGAAGAGACCTGGTTCTTCCCGGCGGTCCTGAGCCTCAACTGGTATTTCTAGCGTTACGGCGTTGAAGCGTTCCGCGCTTCGCCTCGAAAACGCACTCCGGCTTCTCCTCATCTTCATCCCACTCGCCGCGGCCGCTTCGTTCCTCCATTGGGGCGCCCTCCCCGTGTTCGCCTTTGCCTGCGTCGCGATCATCCCGCTCGCGGGAATGATGGGTGAAGCCACCGAGCGAATCGCGTCCCGGCTGGGTGCGGGCGTGGGTGGGCTCTTGAACGCGACCTTTGGGAACGCGGCGGAGCTGATCATCGCCCTGGTCGCGCTCCGCCAAGGCCTCTACGACGTGGTCAAAGCCTCTCTCACCGGATCGATCATCGGGAACGTGCTTCTGGTGCTCGGGGGAGCGTTGCTCGCGGGCGGGCTGAAACGGGAGCGGCTGACCTTCGACCGCGCCGCGGCGGCGGCGGGCTCGACGCTGCTGGCGCTCGCGACGATTGGACTCTTGGTCCCCGCGCTCTTCCACCAGGTCGTCGAATCGGCGGTCGGGAGGGCCGAGATGACGAGGGCGCGCGAGATGGCGTTGGAGCGAAGCCTCTCCCTCGAGATCGCGATCGTGCTCTTCACGGCTTACCTTCTCAGCCTCGTCTTCAGCCTGAGGACCCACCGGCACCTCTACGCGGGCCAGAATTCTCCGGAAGAACACAAGGAGACGACGCAGGGCGTCTCGGTCCCTCGAACGGTAGCAACCCTCCTCGTGGCCACGGCCCTCGTCGCGTGGATGAGCGAGCTTCTGGTCGGCTCGGTGGAAGAAACCGCGCACGCCCTCGGCCTCACGCAGGTCTTCATCGGAGTGGTGGTGGTGGCCGTGATCGGGAACGCGGCGGAGCACTCCACGGCGATCATCGTCGCCCTCAAGAACAAGATGGACCTCTCGCTCAACATCGCGATCGGCTCGAGCATCCAGATCGCGCTCTTCGTGGCGCCCGTCCTCATCTTCGTTTCCCACTTCATGCCCCACGGCCCGATGGACCTCCGATTCACGCCGTTCGAGGTGCTCGCGGTGGCGATCGCGATGGGGGTTGTCAATCTGGTTTCGCAGGACGGCGAATCGAACTGGCTGGAGGGAGCGTTGATGCTCGCGGTATACGGAATCCTCGCGATCGCCTTCTACTTCTTGCCCTGAGCGCGCTGCCGCGCCTGCTCGAGACGCTGATCGATCCGCTGGATCCACAGAATGATCGCGCGGCGCGCGAGATCGGAGACCACGGCCTTCTCCTCCCCGCCCTTGTGCCGGTGCATCCACGGCTGGACGCCCGAGATATGTTCCCCGCCCGTCCGGCCGGTCTGGAGCCCGCCGTGATCCTCGGTGGCGCTCCGCTCGCGGTCGGAAATCCGCAGGCGGTCGAGCGCCGCGGCGAAGTGGAACTCCGGATGACGTTCCCGCCAGCCGCCGTGGTCCTGGACCAGCTCCTCCCAGAGAGGGAACTCGTCGGCCTTCATTTCGCCCGGCGTGTCGTGATCGAGGAGCCCGACCCAATTGGCATGGGCGTAGAAGTCCTGCACCGCGTGGGAGACCATTCCAACCAGTCTTAGATAGGTCTCGTGCTCCAGCTCCGGGGGCATCGTTCCCGCGCCGATCGAATCGCTGACATGGTCGGCCCATCCACCCAGATCGCGCCACCGCGTCTCGATCGCCGAGTAGCTGTACAGGCTGTTGAAGTGAAACCCGAGGGTCCCCTCGCTCGAGAAGGGGGCCGTGCGCGCCATCGCGCGCACGCCGTTGATCTGGAACCCCGAGCCGGGGTAGAGCACGCGCGACAGGGTCCGCGAGAAGGCGTTGAGCCGGCCGAAATCGGTAGCCATGTTGCACGTGATGACCCGGTCGATATCGCCTTCCTGCCTCCAACCCATCTCCGTGAGGGCGCGCCGGGCGACGGTGCGGTGGTCGTAGATGCTGGAGCCAAAGGCCGGGCCGGCCATCGCAAGCGCCACGACAAGGCCTATGGAGGCTGCCAGCGATTGCCACTGCCCGGCGCGGCGCATCGTGATATCCTACCAAGCTTCGCCCGCCTTCGTGCGGGCGTGCCCACACATTCCAGGAGGAGAGCAGTCATGAAAGGTTTCCGCGTCGCAGTCGCGCTCGCCAGCTTCTTGATGGCGGCCCCGGCAGTTGCTCAGACGGCCACGGACGAGTTGGAAGCTGCGCGGGCGCAAATCCACGCCGACCGGAAGGCCATCGTCGCGCAGCTCATGCAAATGACCGACACGGAGAGCGCGGCGTTCTGGCCCGTCTATAACCTCTACCGTGAGGACGTCCGCAAGGTGGACGACAGGGTCGTCGCGCTCATGAAGGATTACGGGGCCCAGCAAGACTCCCTCACGGACGTTCAGGCCCAGAAGATGCTCGACCAGTGGATGGGGCTCCGCGCCGAGAGGGTCGGTCTTCAGAAGACATACGTGAAGAAATTCGGAAAGGCCCTACCCGCAAAGAAGCTGATCCGCTATTACCAGATCGAGAACAAGATGGATGCGATCATCCAGTACGATCTGGCGACGAACATTCCGCTCGTGAAGTAGCCGAGCCGTCCGAAATCGAATCGGCGCGGTTAACCCGGGAGTCCGGGCTGGCCGCGCCGATCGCTTTGCGCAGCGATCGCGTTTTCTGGTTACTCGTCGGCCCCCGCCTCGCCCGGCCGCTTGGCGGGTGGCGCGTACCACTTCTCCTTGGGCACCACCGCCGGAACTTCGCGATCTCCCTCGTAGCTCGGAGTCATGATCTGGACGCCGTACTCGTTGAACGCGTCGAGGACGCGCTTGTGGAGGTCGGAGTAGACGCGGAGCATGGTCTCCGCCTTCTCGGTGTAGGCGTTGAGCTCGTACCGGACGCACATGTCGTCGAGCGACCGCTGGAGGACAAAGGGGGCGGGCTCTTGGAGCACCCCCTTGGTCTGGGCGGCGGCGTTCAACAGCATGGCGTGAACCTGGCGCCACGGCACGTCGTATCCGATTCCAACCGTGGTGTTCAGGATCAACCCACGATCCTTGGCGTGCGTGCTGAAGTTCGTCACGTGGGAGCTGAGAACCGTGGCGTTGGGGATCGTCACCAGAACGTTCTTCGGCGTGCGGACGTGGGTGGCGAGGAGGGACATTTCCGTGACGATGCCTCGCTGCTCGCCGACCTCGATGATGTCCCCCACCCGGAACGCGCGCATGTAGGTCAGGATGATCCCGGCCACGATGTTCGCCACTGCGGAGGTCGAGCCCAAGGAGACCAGGACCCCCAGGAAGAGCGAGACCCCCTTGAACGCCTCCGTGTCCGATCCCGGGATGTAGGGGTAGGCGACGATCACCGTGAACAAGAGGAGCAGGATCCGGACTATGTTGTAGGTCGGCTTCGCCCAGTCTGGGTAGAAGCCGGAGATCTTGATCCGGCCGGAATTGATTTCGTCGAATACGAATTTCGCGAACTTGAGGACGTAGCGCATCAAAAATGCGAGGACCGCGATGAAGATGAGGCCCGGCAGGTGGCCCCATATCCCCAGGCCGATTGCCCGGAGCGGGTTGAGCAGGACGCCCAGCAGATGTCCCGCGAGGCGCTGCGTCCAGGGAAAAAGCCCCAGCACAACCTCGACGTACACGTAGAGGGCCACCAGTGCCAGCAGCAAACGCGTGAGGCGGGCGAGCCCTCGGAGCCCGGTCCGCACCTGGTCGGGCGGCAACATAGCCTTCGATTTCTCGCGGATGCGATCTTGTTTCCGGTCGACCCAGCCGTCGACGGCCGATATCGCCGCGCGGAGCAGCCTGGAAAGCAGGGCGAGAAAGGCAAGGAACGCGATCGTGGCAACCAGGGCCCAAACAACGCCCATGAAGAGGGTCTTGGCGGCGTACCGGACGCGGAACGCCTCGATCGCGGACCGGGCAGCCGCGGCGCGCTCCTGGGCCAATCCCATCCGGTCGCGATTCGCCGCGGCCGCGTCCACGTCGAAGACCGAGAATAGGACTCGCTCGCCCAGGACGACGTCGGCGCTGATGTCGGTGTCGGTGACCGTGATCGAGTCGACCTGAGCGAAGCGGTCCTTGGCGAGCCTGAGGAGACGCTCGGACGTCGCCTGCGCGCGCGCATCGGCGTCGTGCGCCTTGATCCCGGCCTGGACGCGGAAGATTTCGCGGCCGTCGAGAACTACCGGGAATCCCTGCTGAGTAGCGGAATCCGGCGCGGCCGCGCTCGGTGGGAGTTGGCCGAGCGCGACGTTCGAGGCCGCCGACGTACAAAGTACGATGAACGCGATGGCGGGGAGAAAAGCCTTCAGCGATCGCACGGGCGGAGAATACCACAGGGCTACGGGCTCGGAGGGCGACGTTCTCATGCCGGTCTCATTGCGGGTTGTTCTAGTATGGGTTCTGCGGGGCGGGCACCTCTATTTCCCCTCGAGCGCCTCGCGGATCCGCGACAACAAGCCTAGCGCCCGCTCATCTCGTGGGCTGAGCGTGGCGAAGCGCTCCGCGTAAGGGAGCGCGTCCTTCCACCGCCGCTCGCCGGCGTAGAATGCGGCGAGGGCAAACGCGTTGTTCGGATCCTGGGGATCGATAAGCGAAGCGTCGAGGAGCGCCCGCTCCGCCTCGGCCGTCCGCCCCAGTCGCTGCAGCGTCAGTCCCAGGTTGTACCTCACCCGGGCGCGATGGGGGAGGAGCCGAGCGGCTTCCCGAAGCGATTGCGCGGCGGCGGCGTATTTTCCCTGCTCGGCCAGGAGAAGGCCCAACGAGTAGTGAAGCTCTCCTTGATCTGGTACCTGGCGGATCCCCTCGCGAAGCTCTCCCTCCGCGTCGGCGTTCCGTCCCATTTGGTTGTAAAGCGTCGCCAGATTCTGTCGCGCGGGGAGAAAATAGGGGTCCATCGAGAGCGCCTTCCGGTACTCCCGCTCGGCCAGATCGGTCCGTCCCAGGTCGGACTCCAGCACGGCCAAGTTCAGATGGGTCGACGGCATGTCGGCCATGGCGAGGAGACCCTGGCGGTACTCGGCGATCGCGGCATCCAGCTCGTGGCGCTGAGCGCTGGTGAGGAGGCTCGTGGGAGCCGGGGCGAGCACCCGAGCCGCCTGCACCCGCACCGCCCGGATCGGATCTCTCAGGAGCGGTGCCGCGAGCGCGATTCGCCGGTTGGCGGGGAGCGCGTCGAGCCCGGCCACCGCGGTCGCCCGCACGATCGGGTCGGGATCGTTCATTCCCGCGGCCAGGATCCCACCGGTCTCGGAGCCCGCTTCGCGGAGAAGATCGAGCGCGGTGGCCCGCGCCATGGCGGTCCGCCCGCTGTCCGAGGCGACCGCGCGGAGCTTGGCCTCGGAACCCGACTCCACCGCGCGTCCCGCCGCGATCGCCTCGACGAAGCGGGAATCGGTCCGGCGGCCCGGGCCGTACCAGCGCTCGACGGCGGCCGCCGCCCACGCGGAGGACTTGTCGACGTGGCAGGCGTTGCAGGCGTTGGGGGTCCCCCACCGCGCGCTCTCGTCCGGCCGCGGGACGCGGAAGAAGTGATCGTGCCGCTCATCGACCACCATGTAGTTCCGGGTCGTCATGTGGCAGGCGACGCACTGGGCCGCCTTGGTTCCCATCTTGTGAAAATGGTGGGTTGGCGCGTCGTACGCCTTCGCCAGCGAGCGTCGGAAACGCGGGGTTCGGCCGCTCGCCGTGGCACGCCAGACAGAGCGCGTTCCCCTCCGCCTTGGTTTGACCGGAGTGAGGATCGTGGCAGTCGGAGCATCGGACGCCACGCTGGTACATCTTGCTCTGGCGAAAGGAGCCGTACTCGTAGACCTCGTCCAGCATCTGGCCGTCGGGGTGATAGAGCGGTGCGCGCATCACCTCGGGCACGATCGCATCGAGGAGCGGACCCCCGGGCGAGCGCGGCGCGCCGAGGCGGTGGCCACGGACGTGGCAGGGGGCGCATGTTTCGACTTCCGTCCGCCCGCCGGCCGACTTGAGATCCACGAGGAGCTTTACGTCCGACGCGGCTGCGCTTCCGTAGCGACTCGGTCTTGAGCGCGCGCCCCTTCCGTGCCTCTTAGCCCACGCCACGTGGGCGCCGCCTGGGCCATGGCACGCCTCGCATCCAACGTCGAACTCGGACCACGTGGTCCGGTAGCTGTCCGCGGCGGCTTCGTATCCCTTCTGGAATTTGGTGGTGTGGCAGTCGCCGCACATGAGGTTCCAGTTCTGATAGCGCCCCGTCCAGTGAAGCGGATCGTCGAGGGCGATCCGTTGATCCGGGTAGAGGGAGTACCAGCGCCGGGCGCGGACGTCCCATGCGACGGTGACGCACTGGAGCTTGCCAACCGGAAATTCCACGATGTACTGCTGCACGGGGTCGACGCCGATCACGTACTTCACGGCGTACTCGGTCTCCTTCCCGTCGGGCCCTTCGGTGGCCACCATGAAGAGCGGTCCTTTTCGGGAGAACCGGGTCGTGACGCCCCGGCGGGCAAAGACCGTGTTTTGGAAGTCGGCGAGGACGTTCTCCTCGGTGGGGAGGAGCATCGCGCGCTGGTGGTGGGAGCCGGCCCATCGCTCGGATTCGGCGGCGTGGCAGGTGGCGCAGACCGCGCTGCCGACGTAGTCCGCCGATGGCGCCACGACCCCATCGCCGTTCCGTGGCGCACGGCGCCATAGCACGAGAGCCCCGAGGACGATCACCGCGGCCACCGCGATGGCGGCGAAAACCAAGCGCCGGCCAGGGGGGTCGGGACGCGTGCCCCTTTTCATGACCCCTCCTGCCCTACCAAGTCTATATCGAGAAGCCGAAGATCAGGTGGAAGCTCGAATAGTGGACAGTACCCAGCGTCGGCGGGGCGCCGATGTCGTTGGACACGGTGCCGGAGGTCAGGGAGGCAGGCAACACCGCCTCATTATTGCCGAACGCGTATCCGGCCCCGACCGTGAATTCGGACTTGCCAACCAGGAAGGTCGTGCCGGCTGTGACGAGGTAGATGTCCCAGGTTGAGAACGCCGTGTCGGTCTTGCCCTGGACGGCGGTCGAGTAGTCGGTGGAGAACGAAGCATAGCCGGTGAACTTGGGGCCGAAGCGGTGCTCGAGACCGATCCCGCCATTCGTGACGCTCTTGGCCTGCTGGACGACCTGGAACGGGACCGGCTGGCCCGAGACCTCGTCGATCACGGGCGCGACATCGAGGACGTTGAACGGGTCGACCTTGTCAAACCACTCGCCGCTCAGATAGAGGGTGTTTTGTCCCAAGGGCACCGTCGCCCCTGCGCCGATCGAAGTGGGCGATTTCCATTCGCTCGGAAGGTCCTGCTGGAGGGAGACGGCGTAGATATTGTCGACCAACGCGTCCCCGGTCACGTCCTGACCGATCCGGAGCCGGTCGATCCCCGCTTCGCCGCTGCCCATGAGCTTCACACCGGGCGTGGTGACCGTGAAGCCGATGTTGGTCTTCTCGAATTCAAAGGAGATCCCAGCCTTGGCCAAGAGCCGATAGTTGTAATACTGAAAACCGCGCACCGAGCTGCTCACGGCCCCGAGGCTGTCGCTTCCCAGGGCCTGCGCGATCACTTGCACGCGGGTCCGCTGGTTTCGCACGGCGACGTAGGGGCTCAATCCGATCCCCACGCGCTCCCCGACCTTCTTGGACCAGGTCATGCCCACCCAGGTCTCATCCAAGTCCTGCTCCAGCCGCGCCTCCACGAAGTGGTCCTCCACCCCCGGCGATGGAAGCACATCGCTCTGACCCGCGCTCCGTCCGGTGATGTTCGTCCGAAGCCCCTGTCTCGGGAAGAGGGAGTAGGCGACCGCGTCGCTTCCAAGAATTCGCAACGAGAGCAGGCCGCCGACGAAGGTCGGTAGGACCGAGGAACGCGGATCGTCGAGGTCGAACCCCTTCCCTCCGGCGTCGGGGAGCGAGATATTCGCGAACTCGAACGCCTTCACGGCGAGCGCGACTCCTGGATCCTTGAGCATGGCCAGTCCACCGGGGTTGTAGTACATCGTGCTGATATCGACCGGGCCCCCGATCACCGCGCCGTTCAGGAGGATGGATCTCGTTCCGTACTTATTGGTCCAGTAGTTGGTGTCCTGCGCGGACGCAGACCCCGCCGCTGTTCCGAGGAGCAGCAGCGTCGCAACGAGAACCCTGAGCGACATTCCATTCTCCCTTCGCGAATCGATGCAGCTAGAGCACCGCCTTCATCAGGAGCTTGAGCAGGTCTCCGAGCGGCATGACCGTCAACGCCAACGGCAGGATCGGAAGGCCGACCGAGAGAATCGGGACCATCGCGGTCTTCACGTCCATGGGGATAACCTTCATCTCCTCCACCCGCAAGAACGCCCCGCCGATATCTGCGAGCGATTGAATGTCGCTGGTGCCGAGCAGCGGCTCCGTCGACGGAGCCTCGGGATCGATCCATTTCCGGCCGAAGCGGCGCACGTATTCGGCTCCCAACCGGTCATAGTCGAGCAAGCCCTGTCGCTTGCAGATCGTGAGCCGTGGGATGAATGCAAGCAACGGCGCGAGATAGACGCACGCGGCGATGACCAGGAGGCTCGCGATGACCATCTTGAATCCGAGGAGCGATGCGCCGAGGTGAATCACACGGTTCGCGATCGCGGCGGAGCAGAGGACGCCGATCGCGACGAATGTCGGCGCAAATGCCCGCTGTGCGATCTGGATCGTCCCAAGCCCTCCCATTCGATCTGGATGCGCGCCCCTCAGGTCGAGCGGTGTGCGCGATAAGAGCCAAAGGAAACGGCTCCAGATCGCGAACCTCCACAGGGATCGAATAAAGATCGAGACGAAGAGCGGCGTGGCGACAAGGCCGAGCCACCATCCCGCCGGGGAGAGAGCGTGGCCGCCGATCGCCGCGCCTTCAAACCAAACTCCGAAATCCCGTACGCCATGGATCACACGGGTCCACCCGCCCAGGATGGCGAGGCCGATAATGAACAGCTCCACGACCCATGAATCGCGAAGGCGTGCGGAGCTTCGGACGGCCTGCTCGAATCCGGCCCTTCCCTCTGCCACCACGATCCCCGAGGTCGATAGATGCGAGACGATGGTCCTGGTCCAGCGATCGGTGGTGGCTTCGGCGATGACCAGGATGGGAAGCGCGATCAGGAGACGCGCGTGGATGGCGAAGTCTTCGACGAACGAAACCCGCCCCGGGAGACCGAACGCCGTACCGTCCAGAAGGGAGAGGATCGCCAGTGGGAGCCAAGCCAGGAGAGCGTAGAAGATCGCGCGGGATACGACTCGGAGTGACTTGGGGTTCAGAAGCCGGAGCGCCATCTGTATCTGGTACCAGGGACCGCCCCGGACGAGCGAGAATTCCGGCTGACCCGAGTCGCTCGGCGGACGATCCATGGAACCTCGCAGTGCCGCCGCTTACGCGGCCGTGACCCGCGCCTGACGCCACTCCCGAATGACGATGGGGAGGCCCTGCTCGATGGTGCCAAACCGGGGAGCCCAGCCGAGCTGCTCCCGGGCCCTCGCGGAATCAACTTTCGGGCAGAAGGTGTACGCCTCCACCGTCCACGCCCCCATGACTGGAATGAGATCCTCCTCGGGAACCGAGACCGGCGCGGGCGCACCCAATTCCCGCGCGAGGAGGCGGGTGAACTCGCCCAGCGTCGAGGGCCGGTCATCGGCGAGCAGGAAATCGTCTCCATCCAGGCCGCGCTCGATGGCGAGGCGATAGGCCACCGCGGCATCGCTCGACGCGACGTAGTGCATGGTCTGGGTTCCGTCGCCGATGTACGACGACTGCCCACGGCTCATCCGCTCGAGCAGCCCTTCGAACCAGCCGCCGGGGCCGTAGACGAACGCCGGATTGACGCTCATCGCGCGGAGCCCCTTCTTGCGATGCCGGGCGAGCACGGGGTAGCCCTTGCGGTGGCGGATTCCGAAGCCGCGGCCCGAGGAGACGGGACACGTCTCGCGCACCCAGCCGTCGGCATCGGGCTCGTAGAGCAGCGCGCCGAACGTGTGGACCAAGCGCTTCTTGTTCCGATGGACGTAATGGCAGAGCCGGTCGAGGATCGCGGCGAGCTCGTCCGCGTCGCGCTCGGCGTCCTCGCGTTCCTTCTTCCCGCCGCCAATATGGGTCGGCACGGCGAGATGCACCACGAAGTCGGCGCGGTCGATCGCCGACTCCCAGGGCGCCGGATTGCGAATATCACCCAGGACCGCGACCGCTCCGTACGTGAGACGCTCCCTCGCCTCGGGGGTTTGCACCAGGCCCAGCACGCGGTAGCCGTGGGTCACCAGCTCGCGGCAGACCGCTCTCCCGATGCAGCCGGTCGCGCCGGTAACCAGCACCGCCGTCGCGTAGTCCTTGGCGGGGTCATACATCGTCATGGCCTGCACCCCTGCATCACGGCCGCGCGCCGTTTCACGGTTCTGCTCCCCGCGAGCCGACCCACTTCCAGGCGAGCGGCAGCGCCGCGGCGGCGAGGCCGATCTTGACGATATCGCCCGGAATGAATGGCCAGAATCCAAGCGCCCAGACGTTGGCGGCGCCGACGTAGCGGGCGAGCCACGGAAGCGCGATGGCGAAGATAACGATATTTCCGAGGACCATCGCGGCGGTCGTGCCGACGATGCTCCGATCCCACCCGCGCTCGGCGAGGAATCCGCAGAGCCATGCCGCGGGGACGAATCCGAATAGATATCCGCCCGTCGGCCCGAGCAGAGCGGCCGGCCCGGAATGCGTCCCGGCAAACACCGGAAGCCCCGCCGCGCCCTCGGTGAGATACGCGACCACGGCCGCGGCGCCGCGCCAGCGCCCGAGCGCCGCGCCGACCAAGAGGACGGCAAACGTCTGCCCCGTGATCGGGACCGGTGAGAATGGAAGCGGGATGGCGACGCGGGCCGACAACGCGATGAGCGCGCTGCCGGCGAGCACGAGCGCGAAGTCGAACACGAGCGAGGCGGCGCGGGGGTCATGCGTGGTCACACGCGGGTCCAGCGAGGCGGCGCGCGCACCGCCCGAGACGGCGTGGGAGCGCGCGAAGCCTGGCCGCCAAACGTCCGCGAGTGTCGTCATAGCCGGGAGAGTCTACTCGGGGGCGGGCGCCGGCTCAAGGCGGGAGTAGGGGGCAGGGGGCGCGGGGTGGCGCGCCCGCGAGGCGCGCCGCGCGTAACGCTACGTCTTCTTTTCCTTCTTCTCCGCCGCGGGGAAGAGGACGTTGTTAAGGATCAGCCGGTACCCCGGCGAGTGCTTGTGGAGGGCTAGGTCGGTGGGCGGGTCGCCCACCGCGTGCTGGTAATCCTCGGGATCGTGGCCGCCATAAAACGTAAAGGTCCCCTTGCCGAAATGGCCATGGATGTACTTGGCGTCGTCCGCGCCCGGCGTCTCCGCGAGCACGGTCACGCCGGGCTTGAGGAGCTTCTTGTCGAACCCGGTCGTCTGTCCCATGAAGCCGGGGACGTTGGCGACGTGGTCCTGGACGAGCATCGAGGGGACCGGATCCTGCTTCGCCGAGAAGTCGAAGAGCGTGAAGTAGTCGTTCCGCTGTCCGCGGAGCGACGCCCGGTTGGTCGTGTCGATGTTGGAGAATTCGTAGACGAGTGGGTTCATCTCCAGCTCGAAATCCTTGAAGGCGAGCGTCTTTGAGAAATCGAGCTTGGCGTCGGCGTTGGGGTCGGCCGGATCGTAGTCGTACTCCGTCCCCACGATGTCGACCCGTTCGGCCGCGAGCGCGATGTCGAACGTGTCTGTCGCGGAGCACATCGCGAAGAGGAAGCCGCCCTGCGCCACGTAGAGCTTGATGGCGCGGGCCACCGCCTTCTTCAGCTCCGACACCTTGGAGAAGCCGTAACGCCGGGCGAGCGCCTCGTTCTCCGCCACCTGCCGCCGGTACCAGTCGGTCGCCGCGAAGGCCGCGAAGAATTTGCCGTACTGACCCGTGAAGTCCTCGTGATGAAGATGAAGCCAGTCGTACTCGGCCAGCTTCCCGTCGAGCACCTCCGCGTCCCAGAGCTTGGTGTAGGGGATCTGGGCGTAGTCGAGCGCCAGCTGCACGGCGTCGTCCCAGGGTGGCGCGCTGGGCGGCACATAGACCGCCACCCTAGGCGCGGTCTCGAGCTTCACCACCTCCATGTTGTTGTCGGCGATCTCCGCCATGATCCGCGCGACGGACGCCTCGTCGATCGATTGGATCGACACGCCCCGGATCGCGGCCTCTCCGCCGACCGCCGCGTCGTCGGGCAGGAGGAAGGACCCGCCCCGATAGTTGAGGAGCCACTCGCCGTGGAGCCCCCGCTCCAGCACCCAGTAGACCAGCCCGTACGCGCGGAGGTGATCCGCCTGGGTGCCGTCCATCGGCACCAGAATCCGCGCCGACGCGGCGCCGGGCAGAAGCGCGAGCAGGCAGAGCACGGCCGCGAGCGCTCCAGCCGTGCGGCGCCTCACAGCTGGAGCTTCTTTCTCATCTCGAGCACCTGTGCTCGGACGGTCGGAGCGAGCGGGGAATCGGGGTAGCGCTCGAGTAGCTCCTGATAGATCTTGAGCGCCCGGTCCGAGCCCTGCCCCAACCCGATCGATTCGTCTCCCGCGAGCTTGAGCGCCGCGGGCGCGAGGCGGCTCTTGGACGATGTGTCGGCGACCGCGAGCCCATGGGTGACGGCCGCGGCGTGGTCCCCGCGCTCCGCGGCCAGCTCCGCGAGCTGGTACTGGAGGTGGCAGCGCACCCGCGCACCGGGCCACCGCTCGAGGGTCGACTTGGCGAGCGTCACCGCCGAGTCGGGCCTGGCCGCTCCCCGCAGCTCGAGCACCTTCGCATAGCCCTTGAGCGGCTGGTCCTGAAAATCCCTGAACTCCCGAATCAGAAGCACCATCTCCAGCGCGTCGTTCATGTTCAGGTTGCGCGTGGAGGAGTTGATGAACTCCTGCGCGCGGGCCGTCGCGACGTCAAAGTCGCCCGCGTAGAAAGCTTCCCTGGAAGCCTCGTACATGCCGTTGCCCAGCGTGTCGCTGGGGGAGCGGGCCGCCGAGGCCCGGATGATCGCGCGGTAGACCTCGGTCGCGCCTGGTTCGGGCGCCGCCGCCTGGGCCGCCGCAAGCTCAGGCCCTCCCGGCGCGCTCACGCCCCACGCCGCGAGGGCGGCGAGGCAGATGAGCCGGATCCGCGTCATCGGGCCTTCCCCTCCAAAATCGACTGGAAGTACTCGTCCACGGTTGCGCGGTAGCGCGGCGAGATCGGATCGCGGCTTCCCCGCGAGAGGAGTGCGGGCAGCGAGGGGCGTGACTTGAGCAGGTCGCCCGAAAGGGCGCCCGGCGACGACCGCACCACGTCCACTCCGGGGCGGGAGATACGCCGCCTGGAATAGTCCCGCTTCTCCACGCTCCGCGGGGCGTCGAGAAGCCGGCTCAAGATCTTCTGCTGGCGGTCGAGCGTCTCCTGGCTCAGCCGCCCCGAGCGCAGGTCCTGCTCCACCTTCTTCATCTCGTCGCCGACGTCGCCCAATTGACCGAGGGTCCCGCCGCTCTGCCCCAACTTTTGCTGCGCCTCTTCCAGGCCGCGCCGGATCGCCTCCTGTTCGGCCGCCATGCGCCCGAGCGCGTCCCCCGATCCCTCGCGGAGTCTGCCGCTATTCCCCTGCTGCTCCTCCGCCCCCTCTCCGCCGGGCATCATGCCCATCGTCTCTTGATTGAGCCCCTGCTGCTGGCCCGCCAGGCTCTGGAGGCTCTCCATCGCTTCCTGCATCCCCGTTGAGGATTTGGAACCCTGCATCGATTGGCGCTGACGAAGGAGCCCCGCGGCCGCCTGGTTGAGCGCGATCGTCGACTCCTTGCTCCCGACGAGCCCGCCGGCCAGATCCTGGTTCGAGTAGCGCCCGACGGCGTTCGATTGGTTTGCCAGCGCGCGCCCCAGCGACTGCGCGATGTCGGGAGTCACGAAAAGCGTCTGTTTGGCGACCTCACCCACCCGATTGGTGGCTCCCTCGGTCGATTCCTGTAGCCCCTTCTGGGTCTCGGCCCGCTCCGACAGCGAGCTTGTCTCGTCGCCCAGCATCTTCTCCTGGATGGACGCGATGTCGAGCAGGTCCTGGGCCGCCTCTTCCATCTTCTTGGCGATCTCGTTCTTCCGCTTCGAGTTGAAATTCTCGCGCATCTTGTCGACGCTCTTCCGCATCTCGGAGAGCTGCTGCTGCAGCTCCTGTGCCTCTGCCTGCGACTCCTGACGCTCCCCTTGCTCCATCGACTGGCTCGCCCGCTGGAATTGGGGCTGCATGCCCTTGGATCCGAGCTGGTCTGCCAGCCGCTCCGATTCCGCCGCGGACTCAGGATCGAGCGATTGCATCGCGGCCCCCAGAGAATCGAGCGCGGCGCGCTCCTCCTCGGCCATCCGCGCGACCTGGCGCTCCATCTGGCCGAGCCGACTCATCTCCGATTTCTCTTTCGTTCGGGCCAGCGAGTCGTTCAGCGCGATCTGTCGGCGCTCCATCTCCGCGGCGCGCTCCGAAGCCGCCTCGAGCATCTCCTCGGTCCGGATCTGCTTCAACATCTCGATGGTCCGCTCCAGGCTCCTCATCGCCTCTTCCTGGGAGAACTTCATGTTCTCCAGCGCGCGCTCCACTTCCTGCGGCGAGAGGCGCTTCAGCGCTTCCTGGACGCGCTGCATGGAGCGGAGGAGGGTCTGGTCCTTGATCTGCTGGAGGAGCTTCGCCATCTCCTGAATCTTCTGCACCAGCTCCGCGTTCAAGGCGCGCGACTGGGAGAGCTTCTCCGAGTCCTGGGAGAGCTTCTGGGCCACTTTGTCGAGTTGGTTCCGCAACCGCTCCTGGCCCTCCAGGTTCTTCTGGACCTCCTGCTGCTGCTCCCACGTCAGCTCCCGCGAGCGCCCGAGCTCGCGGGAGAGGCTCTCGGACTTCTGCTGGAGCTCCCGCGCGCTCTTGAGAACGTCTTCCAGCGTCTCGATCGACTCGTCGCGATCTCCGGACATCGACGCGAGGATCTCGGTCGCCGAGGGAAAGCGAAGCCGCCGGATGTCCGACCAAGTGGTCTGCGGGCCGTCAATCGCGTTTCCATCGACGGCGCCGATCTGGTACTCCACCTCCTCGCCCGGAAGGAGCGAGTAGCCGCCGAGCGCCCAGGTGTAGCGAATGGCCAGCTCGCGCGTCCCCACGTGCTCTTCGTGGAGCGTCTCGATCCGCTCGGGCTCCTGACGGACGCGGTAGCGAAGCAGGATCTTCCTCACGCCGTGGTCGTCGGTCGCGCCGGCGAGCACGACGGTGGTGAGGTCCCGGGTGACATCCTCGACTGGCGCCGGGGCCAGGACGGTCACGGTCGGCGGACGGTCGGGGATGGCGCGCAGATCAAAGGGGCCGAGGTCGGCCTGCCGCCCGCGCCGATCTTGAAGCCTCAGCGTGAAGCGGTCGTCGACTCGAATCGGAATCGAGAATCGGACGCTCCGCTCGCCGACCTCCCCGTTCAGCGCGAGCCGTTCCCGCTCGAAGCGCGCCGAAGCCGTGGCGACCGCGCGGTTGAGCGTGACCTCGAGGAGCGCTCGCGTGCCGCGAGGCGCGGCGAGGTCTCCGGTGATTCCCTGGCTCACCTCGGGCTTCAGTCCCGTATAGCTGGGGTATTGGTAGAGAACCCTGTACCCGGTCGCCCTGGGAAGGTCGCGCACGTTGAGCGCGTAGGTCGGGGTCACCTGGTCTGCGACCCGGACTCGATAGGCCACGTCCTCCGTGAGATTGCGAAGCACCAGCGAGTAGGCGTGCTCGCCGTGGCGCGCACCCTCGGCGCCCTCGGAGTTCCCGAACGCGATCCCGCGCCACCCATCCCCGGCGCGGCGCTCGAGGAGCGGCCTCCGGGCCGAGCCCGCGATGTAGGCGCGGAGCGCGACCGATTCACCGCCCTCCACCTCGCGGGTGCCCGGCTCCACGCGGATCCGGATCGGCGCCGGCGGCGCCGTGCTCGGATCGGCGATGCGCCGAAGGGCGACGGGGGTCCTGGCGCCGCCCGCGATGCCCGCGATGCCAAGGGCGAGCAGCGCCACCCCCGTCGCGCCCAGCCAACGTCCGCGTCGATCCCAGCGCTTGAGCTGGGCGAGCTTGACGCCGCGCGCGCGTGCGACCGCGGCGAGGACCGCGGCTTCGCGGAGCGAACCTGACGTCCACGCCCCGCCTTCGCCCTCCTCGTTGGATAGCTCGAGCGCGCTCAAAAGCTCATCCTCGCGGTCCCCCGCGAGCTTCCCCGCCTCCAGGGCCGCCGCGCCCAAGGACGAGCCGGCACCCAAGACCCGCGCCACCGCCGTGAGAAAGAAGACGCCCGCGGCGCCGAGAAGCGAAAGACGAATCAGACTGTACTCGGCCCGGTAGATCGGGGCCGAAAGCGCGACGATGAGAGCGACCACCGCGATCGCGAGAATTCCGACGACCGCCGCCAGACCGGCGCGCTCGATCGACCTCCAAAGCAGGAGCCGGCGGGCCGCTCGGATGCGCGTGAGGAGCGCTTCGCGCGCTCCGGTCATCGGGGGACGCCGCGTGCCCGGCATCAGTTGGTCACCGCATAGGTCGCGATGTTGATCGCGAACGCCATGGCGGCCTCCCGCTTCGCAGGCGAATCATCGTGGATTCCCTCGTCCTCGATCCCGTTGCCGATGTCGCAGTCAAAGGTGTAGAGCACCGCGACCCGCCCATTTCGGACGACCGCGAAGACTCGGGCCGGTCCGCCGTCGTGCTCGTGGATCTTGGGGGCGCCGCCTGGGAACCGGTTTGGGTACTGGAAGAGCGGATGCGTGAACGGCAGCTCGACCAGCGGGGACTCGGGGTAGACGCGGCGCATGAGCTCACGGAACGACTTATCCATCCCGAAATTGTCGTCGGCCCACAGGAATCCACCTTGATCGAGATACCTCCGGAGCGCGCGTGTCTCCTCCTCGCTCAGCTTGACGTTTCCGTGGCCGGTCACGAAGAGCATCGGGTAGTTCCAAAGCTCCGGATCGGCGGCGGTGACGACCGCCTCCTTCTCCTGGCCCACCCGGATCTCGCCGCGGGCGCGAAGCGCGCGGAGCAGATTCCAGAGCGAGGACTCATCGGAGTACCAATCGCCGCCCCCCGTGTACTTGAGGCGCGCCAGGGAGAAGCCCCCCGCCCGCTCGTTCCACCCAGAGCCCCCCGCCAGGGGCGCCGAAGTCGCCGTGGACACCTGATCCGGGGCGCTGGGCAGGACCGAAAGTCCGGCGACGAGCACTGTAACTCCTATATAGCGCAGTGGTTTAATCGCCAATCGAGGCTCCCTGGAGTGGTCCGGCGTGGAGGGCGGGACGAAACTCCTATCAAGGATATCAGAGGGGGCGCGGGACCGGCAGCCTCCTCACACGCATAACTATCGGCGCGGATACGAGGTTCCGGACCTTCAGCGTGTCGTGCAGAATGGGTCGACATGCGCCAACACGCCACCCTGGTCCGCCCGGACGCACCCTCCCCCGACTCGCGTCGGGCCTCGTCGATCCTTCCCCCCGACCTTCTGGACCAGGTTCGGGGACGCGTGCGACTTCTGACGACGCTCCTCTTCGCCGCGTTCGCGCTCGATCTCGTCCTCTTGTACGTCGCCTTGATCGCGGCGACGCTTACCGGGCGCAAGTTGCCGGACGACGTCATCTTCGCGGCCAGGAGGTTTCAGTGGCTCAACTTGAGCGCCGTGCTCGCCTCGGTGGCCCTGTGGTGGTCGGCGGGAAACCGACGCTTCCCCGCCAACCGTCTCGTCAATCTCGGGCTCGTGTACGAAGTGGCCATATGCTTCATCATCGCGATCGCGACCTACTGGCAGTACTACCGCAGCTACCACGCGATTCCCAACCTGACGTGGGTCCCCGCGATCGTGATCTTCTTCCCGCTGATCCTGCCCGGACCCCCGCGCCGCATGCTGGCAACCGCAATCGCGGCGGGCGCGGCGGCGCCGCTCGGGCTTCTGTTCCTGGACCTATGGGGCAAGGTGGAGACCAAACCGGACTCGTACTCGGCCGCGATCGTCAGCTCGACCTTCGCGATCGTCTTCGCCTACATGGGCGCGCGGGTCATTTACGGGCTGGGGCGAGAAGTGGCCGCGGCGCGGGAGCTGGGTAGCTATCGACTGGAGGAGCGGCTCGGCGAGGGCGGCATGGGTGAGGTCTGGCGCGCCCGGCACCGCATGCTGGCCAGGCCCGCGGCGATCAAGCTGATCCGACGGTCGCTCACGGGAGGTGCGGACGCGGCCGCTTCAAGCGAAGTACAGCGCCGGTTCGAGCGCGAGGCCCAGACCATCGCAAGCCTTCGTTCGCCCCACACCGTGGAGCTCTTCGATTTCGGCGTCGACCAGAGCGGGACCTTTTACTACGTGATGGAGCTGCTCGAGGGCCTCGACGCCGACACGCTCGTGCGGCGGTTCGGGCCGGTGCCCGCCGGCCGGGCCATCTATCTCCTGCGTCAGATGTGTCACTCCCTCTCCGAGGCGGAATCGCTCGGGCTGGTCCACCGCGACATCAAGCCCGCGAACATCTACCTCTGCCGCTACGGCGAAGAGCATGACTTCGTGAAGGTCCTGGATTTCGGGTTGGTCAAGGCGCTCGGCGAAACCGTGGAGACGGGAGTGGCGCTCACCCAAAAGAACGCGATCCACGGCACGCCAGCGTTCATCGCGCCGGAGCAAGCGATGGGGGCCACCGTCCTCGACGGGCGTGCGGACATCTACGCCACGGGCTGCGTGGCCTACTGGCTCTTGACGGGACAGCTCGTCTTCACCGCGGAGACCTCCATGGGGCTCCTCATGCACCACGCGAAGACGCCACCCACCCCTCCGTCCGCGCGCTCGGAGATCAAGATCCCGGAAGCACTGGATCGCCTCGTGCTCTCCTGCCTGGCCAAGGATCCGAACGAGCGGCCGCAAACGGCCAAGGAGCTGTCGCGCCGCCTCGCCGAAGTGGATGGCGCGGACGCCTGGGACGAGGAGAGGGCACGAGAGTGGTGGGAGAGGCACCAGCCGGCGCGAACGCAGCCGCCTGGCGGCACCCCGAACGAGGCCGTCGCTAGAGCGTAGCCTTCCCCATGAGGGAATGGGTCAGCGTCCCCGGCACGTCGTCGAGCGAGAACCAGACGGCGTGGAGCGCGCTCCCCATCCGCTGACCCGCGTTGATGCAGATCGTCGGACCCACCCGGTCGGCGAACATTCCCGAGACCGTGGGAGATTCGTGGATGTGACCGTGTAGCCCCAGGAGCGGGTGCCTGCGCTCCAAGAATTTCCGGGTCTCGCGCGAACCCACATGGACGCCGCGCGCGATCTGGTCGAGCGCGGTGCCGTACGGCGGGCTGTGAAAGACACAGATCAAGGGTGTTCCCTCGGGGGGTAATTCACGCTCGATCGCCTCGATTTCGGCGGCCAGCGATTCCTGCCGCTCCCGCCCTTTGAACGTGAACGCCCGGAGTCCGCCCTCGGGCTCGCTCCGGAATCCCTCCATGCGGGCCGCGGCGGCGAGGCCCTCCTCCCATCGATCCCAGTCCTTCATCGGGAAGGGTGTGATCGGAACCGACGCGAGCCCGGCGATCGAAATTCCTTCGAGGAAGGGAACCGTGCGGCCGTGGATGTGGTGGAGCCGCCCGATCCCGGCCTCTTCGACCACCGTCAGGGAGGCCTTCCAGTCGTCGTTTCCCGCGATGTAGTAGAGATCGGCCGAGCCCGGCTTTCCCAGATACTCGCGCACGAGCGGCACGAGAAATTCCGCGTAGAACTTTCGCTGCGCGGCGACGTCCGCGTGCGGCGCGAGATCGCCGCCCAGGATCGCGGCGCGCGCGCGCAGGCGCCACGCCGTCTCGAAGAATTCGAGATAGAGACCCTCGTGGCCGTGGAGGTCCGAGGCGTACAGAACGTCGGCGATCAGATGGTCGGCTCTGGGATCGGGCACTCTGGGCTCTCGGGGAGACGGGGCGGGATCAGTCGTTCGAACGAACCTCGGTGAGGAGCCAGCGGTTCCCGGAAATCGCCGCGGCGAGGGAGACCTTCACGTCGCGCGTCCCCTGCCGGCCACCCCAATCCCCCGACCACTCCGCCTCGGCGCGCGCCTTGCCCTTCTTGTCCACCTCGATCTTGATCACGCGGAACGATTGCGTGGAGACGAGCCGGAGCTGGTCTTGAAACAGAAACGCGGCGGCGCCTCGCGTGACCGCGGAGGTGGGCGGCGTACCCGGCTTCAGGGCGATTCGTACCACGGTCGTATCGACGAGCGAGGCCAGCCGCTCCGCGCTCGACGCGGCCCAGGCTTCCTCGAGGGCGGCGAAGAGACGGACCGCCGAGTCCTCGCCCTGCGCCGTCGCGGCGGAGGGAGTCGGCTCGGCCACAGGGTCGGCGGACGCCGACGCGATGCAGAGCCCGGCGAATCCGATGGCGACAAGGCTCCAAATCGTCAGGGTCGTCTTTCGCACGGTGCGCACGATTCTACCTCCCGCCCCGCGCGCCGGCACCGCGGAGCCATCCGGGCGCCCCTTAATCCGGCGTCGCGGTGCTACTTCTTGCGCTGTGGCCCCTTGCGCTCCAAGTAGAGCTGGGTATCGAGCGCGAGTGCGCTCGCCACGTAGACCGAGGAGTAGGTCCCGAACACGACGCCGACGAGCATCGCGAAAGAGAAATCGTGGATCACCTCGCCGCCGAGCACGAAGAGGGAGAGTACCGTGAGAAAAACGGTGAAGGAGGTGATGATCGTTCGGCTCAGCGTCTCGTTGACCGCCATGTTCATGACCTTTTCGGGGGCCTCGCGTCGAAGCGTTTGCTTCCGTTCCCGGATCCGGTCGAAGACGACGATCGTATCGGCGATCGAATACCCCGCGATCGTGAGAAGTGCCGCGACAACCGTCAGCGTGATCTCGCGGTTCGTGATGGACAGCGCACCGAGCGTGATGAACACGTCATGAAAGAGCGCCGCGACCGCGCCGAGCGAGTAGCGCCAGTCGTATCGGATCGCGACGTAGATCATGATCAACCCAAGCGCTAAGAAGATCGCTTTGATGGCCGCCCCGCGGAGCTCTCCCCCGACCCGCGGTCCGACGGACTCGACCCGCAACAACTCGAATGTGGTACCGGAGTGCGCCGCCAGAATCGCATCGCGGATGGCGGGGACGGCGTGCTTCGATCCTTCTTTGGCTGCGCCTTCGTGCGCCGAGAGCCGGATCAGGAACTGCCCCGGCTTGTCCAGCTTCTGGATCTCGCTCCCGACGAACCCTGCCTTGTCCACGGCCTCGCGCACGGCCTGGACGTCGGGCGCCGGGGTGAGCCGAATCTCGAGCAGCGTGCCGCCCGTGAAATCGACGCCGTACCGCGGCCCGCCGTGGGCGATTAACGAGACGATCGAAACAAGCACGCAAAGCCCGGAAAACGAATAGGCGATGTACCGCCGCCGCATCCAATCGACATTGACTCCATGCAGAAGCTGAAGCACGGGATCCTCTCTAAATGCTGATCGTGCTGACCTTCCGACGCAGCGACCAGGCGTCGAAGATCATCTTGGACACGCCGACAGCGGTGACCATGTTGATGATGAGACCGATCGAGAGCGTGACCGCGAACCCGCGAACCGGGCCGGTGCCAAACCACATGAGCGCCAGGGCCGACAGCAGCGTCGTGACGTGCGCGTCGACGATGGTCCGAAACGCGCGCGCGTAGCCGGTATCGATCGCCGCGAGCACCGTCCTCTTGTTGCGAAGCTCCTCGCGGATCCGCTCGAAAATGAGGACATTGGCGTCCACGGCCATCCCGACCGTAAGCACGATTCCCGCGATGCCCGGAAGCGTGAGCGTGGCGTGGAAACCCGCCATGGCCGCGAACAGGCCGATCATGTTCAAGACCAGGGTGACCACCGCGACCACCCCCGAGAGCCGGTAGTAGATGATCATGAAGACGACGACAAGGAGCATCCCGATTGCCCCCGCGCGGAGCCCCTTGTCGATCGAATCCTGGCCGAGCGACGGTCCCACGGTGCGCTCCTCGACGACGTTGACCGGAGCCGGGAGGGCGCCCGAACGGAGAACGATCGCGAGGTTTTGGGCTTCGTCCTCGGTGAAGGACCCGGTGATCGAGCCCTGGCCCCGCGGAATTCGCTCGTGGATGTTCGGGGCCGACTGGATGCGATTGTCGAGGACGATGGCGAGGCGGCGGCCCACGTTGGCGCCGGTGATATCGGCGAAGATCGCCCCCCCGCGGCCGGTCAGCGTAAAGGAGACGCCGGGAGCGCCGGGGCGCTCCTGATCCAGGTCGAGCCGCATCTGCGCGCTGGCCACCTCGGAGCCCCTCATGAGCGGCTCCCGGCTCAACACGTAGAGCACGCGTCCGGTCCGGCCCTGCATCTCGGTACTGTGCGCATCCCACGCCAGGGAAGCGTCGAACACGAACGTCGAGTCGCCGCGCACCAAGGACAGCATCGAGTCGATCGCCGCGACCTCCGAGGTCAGCGCGAAGCTCTCCGAGGTCTGCCCCACGAAGAGGAAGTGGCTGGTGAGCGGATGGCGGAGCGAGTCGGCCGCGGTGGAATCGGGGATCGAGCCGAACCGCTTGCGGGCGAGATAGCCGTCGAGCCGGTCGAACAGGGCGCGGGTCTCCTCATCGGTCTTGACGAGCTTGAACTCGAGGAGCGCGGTCTGGCCGATCAGCTCCTTGGCCCGCTCCTGGTCGAGGAGGCCCGGGAGCTGGATGAGGATCCGATTGTCCCCTTGCTTCTGGATCGAGGGCTCCGCGACGCCGAACTGGTCGATTCGGTTGCGGATGATCTGCATCGCCTGGTCGACCGCGTTCTTGGCTTCCGCGGGTCCGAGCTTGGACTTGTCGACCTCGAGGAGCAGGTACATCCCCCCCTGGAGGTCCAATCCGAGCTTGATGGCCTTTTCGCGAAGCTCCGCGAGCTTCGCGAGGCGGGCCCGCTCGACCTCGTTGGTCGCCGCGGCGGGGCGCGCCTGCAGCACCTCTTGGCGCTGCGCGGGGCTCATGGCGTAGAAACGGAAGGTCGGCCAGAGCGTGTAAACGCAAACGGCCAAGCCGATTAATGTCCCGAATAACTTTCTCTGATCGCTCTGGGTCACCGTGTTCCTCGAAGCCCTGGCGCTCGCAACGATCCGGACAGAGACGTGGGAGGCTACCGAAGGGATGCCACGAAGTCAATGGCGCAAACGGATATGGACGGGGTAGGCGGCGCATTCGTAACGAGGTTGAAACGCCGTTGACGCGATCCGGTAACCGGCCGGGGGGACCCTCGAGCCCATGGAGTCGACGGAACTCGCCAAGCCAGTGCGCCGCAGCGTATCGTTAGGCCCCAAGGTGCCCAAGACGGCGCGGTCCACCATCCTCGTCGTGGACGACGAACCAGAGATTTGCGAGCTCGTGAGCTACAACCTCGCGCGCGAGGGCTACCGCGTGCTCACCGAGCGGGACGGCGCGTCGGGGCTCGAGCGGGTCTTCAAGTCCCCACCCGACCTCCTGATCCTGGACCTTCTACTGCCCCAGCTGAGCGGACTCGAAGTACTCCAGTCGATCCGGGCTGAGCCGAGAACCCGGACGGTGCCGGTGCTCATCCTCACGGCGCGCGGCACCGAGATGGACAAGCTGGTCGGGTTCGAGCGGGGGGCCGACGACTACCTGACCAAGCCCTTCTCGCCGAAAGAATTGGTGGCGCGGGTCGGCGCGATCTTGCGGCGGACACGCGGCGAAGAGGCGACGGCGCCCACCCAAATCGGCCCCTTCCAACTCGACCGGGAGCGGCACGAAGTGCGCCTCCGCGGCCACGAAATCCACCTCACGCCGACCGAGTTCCGGCTTCTCGAATACCTCCTCCAGCGGCCTGGCCGCGTCTTCTCGCGCGAGCAGCTCCTGGACAAGGTCTGGGGAATGGGCTACTTCGGCGAAACCCGAACCGTCGATGTGCATGTCCGCCGGCTCCGATCCAAGCTCGGCAAGGACTCCAAGATGATCCGGACGGTGACCGGGGTCGGATACTCCGCAGAGGTTCCCAAGGCCTGAAGCGGCGACTCGAGCCCCGCGGGCTGGCTCGGGTCATTGGTGGTAGTGTATGGCCGTGACCTCGATCGCGGGCCGGGTCTTCGGCTCCATCCTCGCCTTGGTCGGCGTGTCGCTCCTCTTGGCGGGCCTCGTTTTGGAGCGCCGGACGCCGGGATTCGACGTCCAAATCTGGATCCTCCTCGGCGCGCTCCTCCTGCCGATCGCCGTGGGCACCTACATCGTGATCCGCCGGGTCGACCAGCGGCTGGAGCTACTCCGCGCGTCGGCCGAGGCGCTCGGCCAAGGGCTGCCTGGCGTCCGCGTCGCCGTCGACGCCCACGATGAGATTGCCGCATTCGGCCGAGGCCTCAACGCCGTGGCCGCGCGGTTCGAGGATCAGCTCGATGCGCTCCGGCGCGAGCGGGACGCCAGCGGTGCCGTGCTCGCCAACCTGCGCCAGGGCATCGCCCTCCTTTCGAGCGACCTCACCATCGACCACGCGAATCCCCGCTTTTGGGCGATCGTCGGCGTGGCGCCTCCCGCGGACCGACCGCGGCTCGCCGCGGCCAGGCAGCCGATTCTGGAAGAGATCGCCGAGGAGGCGATCCAAACGGGCGCGAGCCTAATCCGAGAGATATCCATTTATGTAGAAGAGCGAAATGAGTACGAGGTCTCGATCGTCCCCGTCCGGGGGCAGAGCCGCCCCGAGGCCTGGCTCCTCTCGATCGAAGACCTGAGGCCGGAACGGAAGATGGCGAACCTGCGTCGGGAATTCGTCGCCAACGCGTCGCACGAGCTGAAGACCCCACTCACCTCGATTCGCGGATATGCCGAGACGCTGCTTCATGGCGGGCTCGAGGACGAAGCCAATCGGGACCGGTTTGTGGAGACGATCCGCGTCCAGGCCGAGCGGCTCGAGGCGCTGGTCGAGGATCTTCTCCAGCTGGCCGATCTCGAGCGCCCCGACGCGGCCCTCGAAGTCAAGGATTGGGACGTATCCGCCATCGTCCGCGACCTCGCCGCATCGTTCGAGGACTTGGCGACGCGCCGCGGACTCAGGCTCGAGGTGGACGCCCGTCCCGGGGTGAGGGCTCGGGTCGACCGGAAGCGGATCGAGCTCGCGCTCCGCAATCTGCTCGACAACGCGATCAAGTACACCGACGCGGGCGTGGTCTCGGCCCGGGTGGAGCGGACTTCATCGGCCATCCGGGTGAGCGTGTCCGACACCGGACGTGGCATCGAGCCGGAGCATCTGCCCCGCCTCTTCGAGCGCTTCTACCGCGTGGAGCAGGGCCGGTCCCGGGCGCTGGGCGGAACCGGGCTCGGCCTCTCGATCGTCAAACACGCGATTCAGCTCCACGGGGGCCATGTCGGTGTCGACAGCAGGGTGGGGGAAGGCAGCAGTTTCTGGTTCGAGGTCTTGCCCGATGGCCCCCACCTGCGCTCGTAACGGGATTGTCATATCGGCGCCATTGCCTGAGACTGGAAGGCGAATTAGTCTTCTGGGGAGGGGGAGCCCAGCATGCAGGACCCGAACGAGCCCAATAGCGACACAGCCACCCTGCCGCCGAACGCGCCGGTGACCGAGGAAATGGACGCGCACGCCGAACAGCGCTTCTCCACGCCGAAGTTCCAAGTCCGGCCCCTCACCGTGCCGGGGACGGGCGAAGGGGAGCCATCGGCTCCAGACCAGGTGGAATCCCAGGAGCGCACACCCGTCCTGGAAGCGAGGGGCCTCTCCCTCTGGTACGGCGCCCACCAAACGCTTCAATCGATCGACATCGCGATCCACCAGCACGAGATCACCGCGATCATCGGGCCGTCGGGCTGCGGCAAGTCGACCCTCCTCCGATGCTTCAACCGGATGAACGACCTCTTCCCGCCGGTGCGCTACGGGGGCCAGGCGCTCTACCAAGGGCACGATGTGCTCCAGCCAGGAACGGATCTGGTGGAGCTGCGCCGAAGGGTGGGCATGGTGTTTCAGCGGGCCAATCCATTCCCGATGTCGATCTTCCAGAACGTCGCGTACGGACCGAAACTCCTCGGCATCGGCTCCAAGTCGCGGCTCGAGGAGATCGTGGAATCGGCGCTGTCGCGCGCCGCACTCTGGAGCGAGGTGAAGAGCCGGCTCAATCGCTCGGCCATGAGCCTCTCGGGCGGCCAGCAGCAGCGGCTCTGCATCGCCCGCGCCTTGGCCGTGGAGCCTGATGTCCTGCTCCTCGATGAGCCGGCCTCGGCGCTCGACCCCACCGCCACCGCGAAAATCGAAGAGCTCCTTCTCAGCATCAAATCAAGTGTGACGATCGCGATCGTGACCCACAATATGCAGCAAGCTGCCCGGATCTCCGACCGCACGGCGTTCCTCATGACGGGGCGCCTGGTGGAAGCCGGGGAGACGCAGCTCCTGTTCACGCAGCCGCGCGAGAAGCTGACCGAGGACTACATCACCGGAAGGTTCGGATAATGGAACGCCATTTTCACCACGATCTGGAAGCGCTTCACGACCGCCTGAGCGAGATGGCGGGAAGGGCGGAGACCGCCCTCATCAAATCGATGGAGGCGCTCAAGACCCGGAACCCGAACCTGGCCGAGGAAGTCCTCGCCGAGGACATGGCGATCGACCGCATCGAGCTTCAGGTGGAGGGCCAGTGCCTCAGCTTCTTGGGGCTGCAGCAGCCGGTGGCGCGCGACCTGCGCTTCCTGGTGGCCGCGATCCGCGTCTCGAACTACCTGGAGCGGGTGGGGGATCACGCGGTGAACATCGCGCAGAGCGCCGCCAAGCTGAGCGGGCTCCCTCTGACCAAGCCGATCGACGAGCTGTCGCGCATGGGCGACCGGACGATCGCGATGCTCCGCGACGCGGTCACCGCGTGGCTGAACGGGAATACCTTGCTCGCCCGACAGATTTGCGAGCGGGACGTGGAAATCGACACGCTCAAGGCGCAGATCCACGCCAAGCTATCCAGCGCGATGCTCCACGATCCCGAGATCGTGCCGCGGGCGCTGGAGCTGGTCTTGGTCAGCCGGAATTTGGAGCGAGTGGCCGATCTCGCGACGAACGTCGCGGAGGAAGCGATCTTCGTGACCGAGGCGCGGGTGATCAAGCACCACGCCGAGGAACACCCGATCGATGCCGCTAGCGGGCCCGGATCCGCCTAGCAGTAAGCCGCAGCGTCGCGGAAATAACCGTCACGACCAACACAAGGACCAGCGCCCCGGTCCACGCCTGCCGGTTCCAATCGTCATACGGCGCCCTCGCGTAGTCGAAGATGAAAACCGGGAGCGTCGCCATCGGCTGATCGAGCCGTAGCGACCAGAATCGATTCCCGAGCGCGGTGAAGAGGAGCGGCGCCGTTTCCCCCGCCGCCCGAGCGACCGCCAGCATGCTCGCCGTGACGATCCCGGCCCGGGCCGCCGGCAGGACCACCTGCTGGGTCACCTTCCATCGCGGCGCGCCCAGCGCGAGCGCGGCGTGGCGGTAGGACTGCGGCACCAGTCGCACCATCTCCTCGGTCGAGCGGATGATGGTCGGCAGCATGAGAATGGCGAGTGCCACGCCGCCCGCGAGGGCCGAGAACCTTCCCATCGGCACGACAATCAAGCCGTAGGCGGCAACCCCGACGACAATCGAGGGGACGCCGCTCAGTAGATCGGTCGTGTAGCGGACCATTGAGGCAAATCGACTCCGGCCGAACTCGGCCAGAAAGACGCCGGCCGCTACACCCAATGGAACCGCGATCGTAGCACCGATGCCGACGATGATGAGCGTCCCGACGATGGCGTTGGCCATGCCGCCGCCCAATTCACCCACCGGTTTCGGCATCTTGGTGAAGAACGCCAGGGTAAGGCCGCCCAGTCCCTTCGCTAACAGGTGCCAGACGATGAGCCCCAGCGGGAGGATGACGAGCACGGCGGAGAGGTAACAGAGCCCTACCACGATCCGATCCCAGACCACGCGGCGGACGCGAAGGAGGCCGCCCCCGGCGGCGCGCACCGATGCCGCGCTCACTGCCGCTCGCGCTTCCGTCATGGCGCCGCCGCCCGCTGTCCGCTTGTCGCCCAGTGGACGAGCGCCCGAGCGATCGCGTTGACGACGATGGTGACCGCGAAGAGCACCAGGGCGATCTCGATCAGGGCCGAGAGGTAGAGCGTCCCGGTCGCCTCCGTAAATTCATTGGCGATGACGCTTGCCATGGTCGCGCCGGCGTCGAGGAGCGATCCGGTAATACGGTTCGTGTTCCCGATCACCATGGTAACCGCCATGGTCTCTCCCAGCGCGCGGCCGAGGGCGAGGATGCATGAGCCGAGAATCCCGGGCCGGGCCGCGTCGAGCGCCACACCGATCGACTCGGCCCGCGTCGCCCCGAGCGCGAGCGACGCCTCACGGAGCGATTGCGGTGTCGCGAGCAGCACCTCCCGCGAGATCGAGATGACGGTCGGGACGATCATGATCGCCAGGATGATGCCGGCATTCAGGATCCCGATTCCAAACGGGGCGCCGCGGAAGAGCGGCAAGTATCCGAAGTGCTGGATGAGCCACGGCTCGAGGGCGCCTCGTAGCCAGGGCGCCAGGACGAAGAAGCCCCAGATTCCGTAGACGATGCTTGGCACCGCCGCGAGGAGCTCCATCAAAAAGGAGAGGATGGCCCCTACGCGGCGGTGCGCGATTTCCGCCAGATAGACCGCGCTCCCAATGCCGACCGGTACCGCGAGAATCAACGCGATGGCGGACGTGACGAGCGTTCCGTAGATGTAGGGCAGCGCGCCGTACTTATCGGCGACCGGATCCCATTCGGTGCCGGTGAGGAATCCCAATCCAAAGGTCCGCACCGAGAGACCGGCTCCCCGTGCCGCCTCGAAGACGATGAGCGCGACCACGAGGAATACGCTGGTCGCTGCGGCGAGGAGAAGCCCGCGGTAGATCCCGTCCGCCGGGACGGCTTTACTTCGCAGCGACAAAGACCGGCTTCCCGAGAGCGGTCAGCTTGGTCAGGTTCGCCAGGTTGACCTTGACCACCTGGTCCGGCAGTCTGGCGTAGTCGAGGTCTCCGGCTTCCGATTGTCCCTCGTCCATCGCCCATGCGATGAAATTGGCAAGCGCCTTCGCCTTGGCCGGGTCCTTCTGGTCCTGATAGACGAGGAGGAACGTTAATCCGGCGATCGGATAGGCGTCGGGGGCTGGCGAGTTCACGATCGGGGAGCGAACGTCCTTGGCGAGCGCCGCCGCGGCGCCCGCGGCCGCGGCCGTCGTCGACTCCAGGGAGGGCACTACGAATTTCCCTGCACGGTTCTGGATGCTGGCGACCGAGAAGTTGTTCTGCTTGGCGTAGGCCAGCTCGACGTAACCGATGGAATTCGGGGTCTGGCGGACCATGCCCGCGACGCCCTCGTTCCCCTTACCGCCAACCCCGACCGGCCAGCTGACGGAGGTGTTCGCACCTACCAACTCCTTCCACTCACGACTCACGTCGGAAAGGTAGGAGACGAAGATGTAGGTCGTGCCGCTGCCGTCGGAGCGGTGCACGGGGTAGATCGGGGCGCCGGGAAGCGCGACCCCCGGATTAGAGGCCGCGATCTTCTTGTCGTTCCACATGGTGATCTTGCCCAAGTAGATCCCTACGACCGTTTCCGGGGTGAGCTGGAGCGGCGCGGTAACGGACGGCAGGTTGTACGCGAGAACCACCGCGCCGGCCACCGTCGGGAAGTGGATCACGTTCCGCGGCATCTCCTTCATCCGGGCGTTCGTGAGCGGCGCGTCGCTGGCGCCGAAGTCGACCGTGCCCGCTTTCACCTGCTGGATTCCGCCGCCGCTACCGATCGATTGGTAGTTGATCTGGACGCCGGTCTCCTTGTTGTACGTGTCAAACCACTTGGAATAGATCGGATAAGGAAACGTCGCCCCCGCCCCGGTCAATTTGACATCGTCGGCGGATGCGGGCGCCTGAGTCAGCGCCACGGCTGCGATCGCCACCAAGCCCAAAACGGCAAGCCGGACGAGGCGCGACTCGAACGCGATTCGAATTCTCTTCATATCATTCCTCCACGTTGGGTTTCGGTTCACGGTTTGCTCCACTTATAGTACACGGTGAGGCGCGCTTGGAGGTCGTTGGTCGGCGGCGTCAGAGCCGTCCCGCGCGCATGGTATTGGTTGGCCTCCACGTTCGGCATGAAGTGGACGTCCTTGTAGGGCTCCCAGTCAAAGCCGCCGATGTAGAGATCGGAGTCGATCCGGTTTGCCAGTCGAGAGTCCGCCTGCCACCGGTCCCACCTCGCGAACGCGGAGAAGTTGGGCCTGATCTTGCTCCGACCGAAGACGGAGAACCCGAACGGCTCCTTGGTGGGCGACGCGCCTTGGTGATTCACCCGGTCCAGCACTTCGACCCCGAGAGCGCCGTGCCGAGTGTCGTATCCCGCGAAGACCTTGTAGGTGATCCGCTCCGCGTTGCCGGGAGCCGCTTCGTAATCGATGTAAGGCTCGAGCCTCAAGTCCTCGGTCGGCCGAAGAGGTAGCGCGAAGTAGCCCTTCTTGTAGCGATTGTCCTCCGGCTTTTGCCCGATGCCGTTGCCGAACATCGCGCTATATCCGATCCGGTGTCCATCGTCGGCGAATCCCTTCAACTGCGCGCCGAGGTCCGCCGAGCTTCCGATTCCCCGAAAGTCTGCGATGGTCTTTTCAATCGAGCGGTACGCCCAGAACTCCTCGGAATTCTCGAAGGTCGGGGTCGTGATCATTCCAATGAGGAAGTTGCCCCGCGGTATGACGTTCTTGGCCTGGAGGTAGGCCGCCTTGATGTAGACGCCGATCTTGCCATCGGAGGTGAGTGCCTTGCTGTCCGCCTCGAGCCGGAACCGGGTCGAGTACTTGATCGAGAGGTCGTTGTCAGCCTGGAAATAGATCCGCCTGATCGCGATCCCGCTCAGATCTCTCGTGATGTTGTTGGGTGTTCCGTTGCCCGAGGTGGCACCGTCGATGTAGACCTTGCCCGAGTCCGAGCCCGAGGAGTTGTAGGCATGTCTCTCGAGCCCGTCCACGTTGTAGTAGTAATCACCGAAGAGATACCCGCTGATCCGTCCGCGCGGAAAATCTGGGTCCGTCGGCGTTACCTGCTGAGCGTGGGCCGGTCCGGTAAGGCCGAGGGCGGCCGCCACGGTTCCCGCGAGCCACCAGCTTCGCAAACTCATCACACCTCCCTGGATTCGGCGCGGTTTGTTCTCGGTCTGCCGGGCGGTCGCCCGGCGGCTTTTTCCGCGTCCTTGCGGGCAGATTACGCAAGGGGTGTGAACGACTTGTTACGGTTCCTTTCCTTCCTTGTTACGTTCGTAACATCGGGCCGGTGGGTATGGCGCGGCCGCCCGGGGGGGCCAAGCCCCCGGGCGTTCCGATTTTGGGTCCACGCGTTACGACGGCTTTCGGCGCCGCGCGAGAAGTCTCCGCCGCAATCTTGAGCTCCACGTGAACCCCGGGCTCGAGCCGCGACCCGGTGCGTCGACCGGCGCCGTGTCGCCGGGGACGCTTGCATTCTTGAAACCTTGCCGTGCCGAATCGCCCGTCCGTTCCATTCCACTCGATCCCCCGGGCACGTCCAGGGCATGGGAGGGAGTTTCGGGCGACGGCGAGGAGAAGGACGCGGCGACCAGCGCGGCAAGGTAGAGATCGGTCTCGATCCAATCGTCGGATTCGATCCCATCTTCGCCATCGATGAGATCGCCCCAGTCGATGGGAGAGGGGAAGGAGGCGCCGGGGTCCGCAAGAAGTACGGGATGAACCCCACTCGGTTGCTTCGCACCCCCGGCGCGCTCCTGGGGAGATCGTTTGAGTCGCGTGCTCATCGGACGGAAGTGTAGCGGGGCGCGGTTCCGATCTCGTGTCGGACAACTGAAGATGAAGTAACGAGCGAAGGGGGCTCCGGGATCCCGGCGATGCCCGCGGGGTGCCCCGGCCAGTCAAGCCCGGCGTCAATCTTTGAAGGTGAGCACCTTGTAGCGGCCATGTCGTTCCACGAAGGTGGGGGCAAATCGCATTCGCTCCGTCTCCCCCGAGTTCTGATCCCGCGCGACGATCGTGACGCCGCGGTGGAGCGTGAAATTCTTGTACGGCGTGGGCGGGTCACATTCGACCCGGACCAGCTCGAGCTGCCGGGCACCATAGCCTCCGATCGCGCGGCCCGCACCGGAGACGCTCTGCGCGATCGACATTTCCCAAGCGTCCTCGGCCGTGATGTTCGTGACCGGCCGGCTCTCGGGGAACTCGGGCCAGAGGATGACCTCGAACTCCTTGCGCGTGATCCGCAGCGCGTGGAGCGCGCGCTCATCGCGGGCGTTCAGGCCCGCCAGGAGCATCATTGCGAGATCCCGCTTGGAAGAAGCCCCTCCCGCCAGGTCCAAATCGACCAACGGAGCGTCCCTCCGGCCCGTGATCACCGACATCGACTCGGGATCGTCCGGAGGGTAGTAGCCGGGCGAGCGCTCGAGCGGCGAACGCGGACGACTCGACGCGGCGAGCGCCGGGGGGACGGTCGTCTGGCGGGTTGAAGCATCGGTGGCGGGCCGCGAGCCGGGATCGACGGTCGGCTCCCCCTTGCCGGCGCCAGCCGTGGGGCCGCTTTCGAAGCCCTGCGACCGCACGGCTCCGGGAGCGGCGGCCTTCGGCGGGTGATCGCCTCGGATAATCAGAACACGCACGGCCAGGGGGGCGAGGACGAGGAGCAGCAGCCCCACGCCAACACCTACCGGTGAGCCTGGCTTCCGATCATTCGCCGGCGTGCTCATCGCGCCCAGCTAGTCCTTAAGATTCACGGAGAGGGAGAGGGTGCGGCCCGTGTTGTAGCGGCGCGTGATGAGACCCAGCTGGACATATTCGGTCGCCTCGTTGAGCAGGTTCTCCGCGGCGAACCTCAGCGTGAGCGTCGACCCCAGGCGCTGGCCCAGCGTGAGGTCGAGGGAGGTGGGAGGGTGCTCGTAGATGTCCGGCAAGCTGCTCGGATAGGCGCCCGCTCCGAACTGAGCGAGGCGCTCGCCGAATTGGCTCAGCATGAGCGAGCCTTGGAGCCCCGCCGATCCGTAGAAGACTCCGCCGTTGAGGGCGTACGTCGATTGACCTTGGAGAGGCGCCTCGCGGAACACGGGGTCCCCCGCCGCGTCGGTGGTCGCCTGTACCTTGACGCTCGATTCCACGCGGCTGTAGTTGACACTCAACGCCCAGTGATCGAACGCGCTGGAGGATTGGGGCAATGGCACCACCCGGCCGATCGTGTTCCAAACGCCACGGAGTCCCACCCGCGTCTCCACCTCGAGGCCATAGAGGCGACCGTCCCTTCCGTTTCGGGGGGAGAGGATGTACCCACCACTCGAGCCCTGCACGACGTTCTCGATCGGCTGGAAGAGGACCTTTCGAAAGCCGCTCAGCGCCAGGAGCTCTCGCGTGCCGGGGAAGAACTCCCAGCGAGCGTCGAGGTTTTGAATGTTGGTCGATTGGATCTCGGTATTCCCGATCTCGGAGTAGCCGGTCTCATAGTCGTACATGTCAAACGGGCTCATCTCGCGCAGCTCGGGACGGGAGACGGTGACGCTGTACCCTCCGCGAAGATTCATCCGGTCGGTCACGCGGTAGGTCGCGTTCACCGCGGGGAGAAGATCGTGATCGTCCAGCTCGACGTCGGTCGGCGCGACCGAGGTGACAAACGGGCTCTTGGCCTCCACCTTCTGATTGGAGTGCTCCAACCGGGCACCCGCCAGGACCTCGAACTTCGGAAATACGGGCACCGTCGCCATGGCGTATCCCGCCAGGATCTCCTGGGAGGCGCGATATGCATCGTTCTCGCGAGTCTCCTCCACGAGCTGGAAATAGCCGGGGGCTATGTTTGCGTCGATCAGGAGGGACTCGGGGGATTGCCTCAGATCGATCGCGCTCCGCCCCGCGAGACCCAACTGGAATCCAAGGCGGCGAAACGACGAGATCCGATTCCGGTAGCGATAGGCGCCGCCCATCTTCAGTTTCGCTTCCCGGCCGCTCAAGAATGGGACCGGTTTCGTGAGGTTGGCGGTTGCCGACCGGTCGTACTCGTTCATGTCGCCGAAAATTCGGGTCAGTGGAATCGTCGATCGCGGGGAGAGGCCGAGCCCGCCCTGGGGCGAGGCTTCGTAGACCGCTTCCCTCCGGTCCGGCTCGTCGCGCATCGCCTCGGAGTAGCTTCCGAGCCAATCCAGCTGAAACCCACCCGCCGGCGTGAAGCGGCTCGTTCCGCTCAGCACCCCGAGAAAGAGCCCGCGCTCAATGAAATCGAGACTCGAGATCCGCATGAGCGGCGTGCCGTAGTTGTAGTTCGGTCCCTCGGAAATGCGGGTGAAGTCGTCGGAGCTTCGCGTGTAGAGGCCGCGAAGCTGGATGGAGTGGGGCTCGGCCAGCTTGACGCTCAGATTGGCCAGCGCTCCTCCCAGGACCTTGGTATTCGATTCCGTGACGTCGTATTCATAGAGAGGCGAGAGTCGGGTGCTCGTTCCCGAATAGGCGTTCTGCTCCCGCTCGACGGTCGTGAAGTTGTTCGAGAGTGAAACCGCGCCGAGAACTCCCACATCCTTCCCCAGCACGTGATACCGATTGCCGTAATTCGCCGAATAGCTGTAGTTGGGGCTCCCTCCGTCCTTGGCCGGGCTCCAAATCTTGTTGAAAGATTCTCCCATCGCTTCGATTTGTCCGCTGTTGAATCCGTCGCCTCCAAAGACCCCGTTCTGGGTCACCCGCTTGGAACCGGCCAGGCTCTTGAAATAGGCGGGGTAGTCCCGGATACCGTCGTCGAAGCCCAGGAAGTCGAGCTTTCCACCGCGATAGCTCAAGAACTTGTTTTTCGCGACGGTCGCCGAATAACCGATGCTGAGATTCTGCGCGAAGCTCTTGTGGTCGACGAAGTCCCGGGTGTTGAGTTCGATGACCCCCCCGGCGAATTCCCCCTGCTGGTCGGGGGTGTAGGTCTTTTGCACCACGATGTTTTCCAAGGAGCCCGAGGGAAAAACGTCGAGCGGGATCACCTTCTTGTTCGGCTCGGGCGTCCCCACGGTGGCGCCATTCACTTGGGTCGAGCTGTAGCGCTCGCCGAGGCCCCGCACAAAGACGTACTTGCCCTCAACCACCGAGAGCCCCGTGACCCGCTGCAGCGCGTCCGCGGCGTTCGCGTCCGTCGACTTGGATATCTGCTCCGCGGTGATCGCGTCGCTGACGACCTCTGCCTTCTTTTGCGCCTGGAGTGCCGTCGCTTCAGAGCCCTTGCGACCGAGCCCTTGGACGTCGATGCCCTGGAGCTGGAGCGGTTTGGGGGTCATGGTGACCGTCAGTTCGACGGTGGCTCCGGGGGCCACCGCCACGTCGTCGCGGACCAGGACGGAATAGGACTGATAGTTGAAGATCACGCGGTAGGTCGCCGGAGGCACCTCGAACCGGAAGGAGCCGTCGGGCCCGGTGAGCGCCCCGTGGACCATCGTCCACTCGGAGTCGGCCGGCATGATCCGGTAGATCCCGACCCGGGCGTCCGGCAGCGGCAGGCGATCCTCCTGATCCAGAACCTTGCCGGAGATAACCCCGTTGGGTGCCTGCGCGCGAGCAGGGCTTGGCAGCCACGCCATGAAAAACACGGCCAAAAACGCCACGAGGAGGGGGCCTTGGGGTGCCCCCTCCTGGCGTGGCGCCTCGGTATCTACGGTTCTCGCGATAGCGATTACCTCACCAATATCAACTTCCCGCTGGTCGAGAGTCCCCCCTCCGACTCGACGCGGAGGAAATAGGAGCCGGTCGGAAGCGTGCGGGACGGGGTCCAGTTCAAGGTGTGGACGCCCTTCGTCATCGCCCCCTCAACCAGCGTAGCGACCAAGCGGCCTTGAGCGTCGAATATGCGCGCCTGCACGTGGCGCCGATCTCCCGGCAGACCGAAAATGATCTTCGTCGCCGCGTTGAGCGGATTTGGCGACGCCGCCATGAAGATCCGACCCTTGTTGAGCGGTGATTCGTCGACCGCTGACACGCTCGGCGAGCAGAAGACCGCGGGCGCAGTGCCCTGGCAATTGGCGAAGGTCTCCGGATCCTGCATGCGAAGGCCAGGCCCGTTGAAACCCATGACGATGCTGTTGACGATCGTGCCCGCGGTCCCGCGGCGGAGATGAACTCCGATGTTCGGCGTGACCGAGCCGCCCGCCGGGGCGCCGATCCACGTGATGTTGGAGAACACCGGATTCGACCGGAACGGTGCGGCGAAGTTGAATTCGGAGTTGTCGGCCTCGGTTCCCTTGTCACCGCGACCCGGTTCCTGCTGGACGATGCAGAACTGAGCGCGGCCCCGGAATCCGAGCTGCCAATCAAGCCCGTCGTCATCTGGTCCAACGGCGAGGCAGTGGTCGATCCGCGCCGTTCCGCCGAACCATTCGAACCCGTCGTCGCTTCCCTGGAAGGTCTCAACGTACTGGATGACCGTGCCCCGCCCGACCGCGTTCATCGTCAGGGAGTTGAGCTCGTTGTCGGGGCTGATGGTCTTGCCGGAGTACTCGATCCGCATGTAACGGATGGTTCCGCTGTTGTCGTCATCGTCGGCGCCACCGAAGACTCCGGCGCCGCCTTCGCTGGCGCACGAGTCGCCCGCAACCGTGTTGGCGCAGTTGGCGATCGCCCGGCCGTGAATCACGACGCCGCCGTTGTCGCTGGGAGCCATGCCGCCGACTGAGGGATCCTGATCGCTGGTGAGAACGACGGGATTGGTCCTCGTGCCGTTCACGAAGATCTTGGCGCCGCGGTTTATGGTGAGATATCCGGTCGTCGCCTTCTCTCCGAAGAGGTAGGTCCCAGCGGGAATCGTCAGCGTCGTGCCGCCGAGCATCGACACTTTGCCCCGGAGCAGGTAGTTGTTCGAGGCGCTGAGCGTCAGGTTTGCGGCCTGGGGGCCGGTCAGAATCACGAGTGGCTTCGAATAGTTGATGTCCGTCCGCCCGAGGCCGCCCAGGAGGTTGTAGTAGGTCCAGCCACCTTTGGTCCAGTCCGCGTCGGGGTCGGAGATGGCCGGAGCCATGGCCCCGACGTAGTCCACCTGCTTGAACCACGGATCGATGGAGTGCGCATCGAGCACCATGGCGTCCGTGGAGTAGTTGCAGTTGGCGGGGCTCATGAGCTGCGGCTGGAAATTCGGATTGGTGAGATTGAAGGGATCCGTGAGGAGCGGATCCACCACCCGGTTGTGGGTGAAGTAGACGGTCCCCAGCGTCGTCGTGTTGTAGGTCGTCGCGACCGTCAACGTGCACGGCCCGGCGTCCGTGCCCCAGGGCCCGGCGGAGTTGTTGAACATGATGTTGCCGTCGAAGACGATCCGCTCCGGCGTGCTGGCCGAGCGGGCCAAGCCTGCCAGGGTCAGGGTCGCGCCGATTAGAGCCAGGGTCGTCAGGAACCTTCTCGCCATGATTGGTCTCCTTGTCATCGCCCGTTGCTGAGGTTCATCGCTCGCGCCATTCATTCCACCGGGAGACAACCCGCGCAGCGTACGGAGCGGTTGTAACGAACTTGTTTCGATCGGCGCTCATCCCTGTTACGCCGTTCAGCGGCCGCCGCGCAGGTCCTCCCGGGACGAGATCTACTTGAGAACCTGGAACGTTCCCTTGATGGGCCCCTCCCCCGTCTGAATTCGGTAGAAGTACGTGCCGGACGAGAGTCGGCCACCCTGCTCGTTTCGACCGTCGATCGTGACGTCGTGGACGCCCGGCGGGAGGTACTGCCGCGGCATCAGGTTCCGGACAAGCCGCCCCCGCACGTCGAAGATCTGAACCGACGCCTCGCCGGACCGCATGGTCACGAACGTGAGCTTGGCCTGCGGGTTGAGCGGGTTCGGCGAGACGGAAGAGAGCACCCCCGCGTTGAGCCAGCTGAACTTCACGACCTTGATCGAGACATTCCCGGCGGTCTTTCCGCCGTTCGTCAGATTGGCCGTTAGGGTCGCGGTGACGGTGGTGGTTCCGTTCGGCAGGCTCGCGAACAGGGTCTTCATGTCTTTCTGCGCGAAGCAAACCCGAAGCTCCTGCACGCCGTTGTGGTTTGAGTCACCGCCCGTCGTGGACTTGCAGTGCGACTGGACGGACACGCCGTTGTAGGAGAGCGTCGGCGACGACGGGACCACGTCTCCGATGTTGAACGAGCCGTTGACCGGCTCCATCCGGATGTAGGCTCCAAAGATCTGCGGGAACACCCAGTTGAACCCGCCGAGGAAGAAGACGTTGGCGGCCACGGTCGCCTGGATCGTCACCTGCGCGACGTCATCGCCGAAGAGACCGCTCGGGTCCGTCACATGGAGGGAGGCGCTGTACACGCCCGAGAGACCGTAGGTGTGCACCGGAGCGACTCCCGAGCCCGTGCCTCCGTCACCGAAGTCCCAGGCATACGTGAGCGCGTCGCCGTCCGGATCGGACGATCCCGATCCGTTGAACGTGAGCATGGCACCAGCAAAGCCCGAGTACGGCCCGCCCGCGTCCGCAACAGGCGCCCGGTTCACGTTGGTGACCGTGATCTGGGTCGTCGCGGAACCGCTGAGGGCGTTCATGGCCGTAAAGGTCACGTTGTAGACACCGGCCTGGCTGAAATCCGGCGTCCAGCTGAGGGTCCCGGCCGTGTTGGTTGGGTTGGAGCTGAACGTGGCCCCGAGCGGAAGCGGACCCGTGGTGAGCGAAGCGATCGCGGGCGCCTGGACGTCCGGGTCGCTGGCGGTCACGTTGACCGTGAGCAGAGCATTCTCGGCAACCGTCACAGACGCCGGAGCGACCACGACCGGGGGCCGGTCCGCGACGACGTTGATCCGCTTCACTGTGACCGCGCTCTGGAGATTGAGAGCGCCCGACTTGACGATATGGGCGATTCCGACGTTCCCGATCTGCGCAGCGGTCGGCGTCCAGCTGACGATAGCGGTCCGCTTGTCCGGGCTCACCGTAAAGGTGACCCCTTCCGGAAGCTCGGTTCCCTGCGTCCCTTCAACGATATGGGAATTGATTGTGTCGCCATCCGGGTCGGTGGCGGTGGCCGTGTACGTCACCAGCACGCCGGGAATCGCGTTCGTGGTTCCGCCGGGCGAAAACGTGATCACCGCCGGCCGATCCAGCGGGTTGATATGGATCATGGTCGTGGCCGAGCCCGTCCGGGCCGGGGAGCCGGAGGTGGCCGTGAAGGTGACTGTGTAATCGCCCTCCTGGCCCGCCGTGGGCGTCCAGTTGAGGATGCCGGTCGTCTTGAACCCGTTCACCGTGAACGTGGCGCCGGCGGGCAGCGGGGCGGCCGTGAATGTGCCGATCGCATCACCATCGGGATCCGACACCCCCACGGTCAGCGCTACGTTCACGCCCACCGCACCGAGCGCCGTGGGGGGAACCGACACGATGGGGTCGCGGTTCGTGACCACCTCGAGCGCCGTCGAGGTGGAGGCCGTGAACGTGCCGTCGGATACCTGCCAGTTGATCGTGTAGGAGCCGATGTCAGCCATGGACAGCGTTCCGCTCAGCGTTGCCATCGCCGGCGATGTGCTCGGCGTGTGCGAGAAGGTCAGGCTCGCAGGCGCGCCCGACTGGGTGATGGTCAGAACGTCGCTCGCGTCGGAGTCCGTCGCGTCCGCCTGGATGGTGATCGCTTGATCGATGGACGCCTGGACACTGACCGGGGCTGAGATTACGGGGGCGCTGACGGCGGACGCGCGCATGGCGGCGTGTTCGGAGAGCATCTCCGCTGGGGCCTCCACCGCGGCGTGCGCGGCCGTCGCGAACGTGCTCGCGACCGCGATCGCCAGGAGATGTCCGATTCGGGTGATTCGTGGCATGGATGTCATTCCTCCGTAATGGGGGCCAAGAGCGCGCGGGTGGCACCTCACCGGCGTCGTGAAACGGCCACGAGCGCCCTCCGCGTTGTCCACGGGCGGAAGGATAGGCGCCGGGCATGACGGTCCTGTTGCGAGGGACTGACTTCGAGGTTACGCGGGGCAAAAAGCTGGAACAGGAAGGGCGCTGCTGGGTAGCTCCGATGTTACGGTCGTAATACGGGCGGGCTACGCGGCGTCGATCGCGGAGATCATCTCTCGCACCGCCTTCGCCATGCCCACTTCGACGGCGCGCGAGACGATGGAGTGTCCTATGGAAAGCTCGGGAAAGGGGTACCGGCTCAAGAGGGCGCCAACGTTCCCGACCGTGAGACCGTGCCCGGCGTGCGGCTCGAGCCCCACTGCCTGAAACCGGCGGGCCGCGGCGGCGATGCGCGCCAGCTCGCGATCCACCACGTCGGCGCCCCGCGCGTTGGCGTAGTGGCCGGTGTGGATCTCCACGATCGTGGCGCCCGTGGCGCGTGCGCTCTCCGCCATCTCCTCGACCGGATCGAGGAAGAGGCTCACCGGAATGCCGGCGTCGGTGAGCCGCTTGCACCCGGCGATGAGCGCCTTGGGGTCTCGCCGCGGATCGAGCCCCCCCTCGGTGGTCAGCTCGGCCCTCCGCTCGGGAACCAGCGTCGCGCGGTCGGGCTTGGTCGCGAGCGCGATGCCGATCATCTCCTGGGTCAAGGCCATCTCGAAGTTGAGGACGCCGCGGCGCAACGCTCGAAGGCGCGTGAGATCCGAGTCCTGGATGTGGCGGCGGTCTTCGCGGAGGTGGAGCGTGATGCCGGAGGCCCCCGCCTCGAGCGCGAGGATGGCCGCGCGGATGGGATCCGGCTCCTCCCCGCCGCGCGCCTGGCGGAGCGTGGCCACATGGTCGATGTTGACGCTCAGCTCGGTTTTCATCGCACGCCCAGCCTTCCTCGCACGCCCGCCCGTGGCCTCACAGGACCAGCCTGGAGGCCGGCACGATTTCCACCCCCTGCTCCACGAGCTTCTCCCGCTCGGCCTCGAGCACGGTCAATATCAGCGCGTTCGCCCTGACGCAGACCACCAGGGTTCCGCGCTGGGTCGCGGTCGTGACCAGCTGCTTGAGCCAGGCCCGGAGCGTGGCCGGGGTCGCGTTTCGGGTGTCGAGCGTGCCGCCCAGCGTGAGCGTCCTCGCTCCCATTTCCTCCCCCACCTCCTCGACCACCGACGGTCCGCCCCCGTGCGCGTCGATGAAGAGGAGATCGCGACGCTTCACCTCGCCGAGCACGGCGCGCATCACGTCGCGGTCGTTCACCGCGGCGCCGCCCATCCGGGTGATGATCCCGCTCGCAGGCCCGACGGCGTCGAGGCAGCGGTTGATCCGCTCCTCGATCTCCACACGGGAGAGATCGAGCAGGATCGCGTCCTTTCCGGGATCCACCTTCGGATATCCGATCGGCTCCATCGGGAGCTGGACGAAGACCTCCCGCTTCGCCTCCCGCACCGCCCTCGCGGTGCGCGCCAGGCGGGGCTGGCCCGGGCGAAGCGCGATCGTGAACGGGATCGGGCTCTCGAGGAAGGAGCGGAGCAGCGGCTGGGAGTCGTTGCTCAGGTCGAGCACGACGAACGCGAGCTGGGTCCCGGCGTCGGTGATCGTCGGGTTCGGCTCGACGATGATCGAGTGGGTGACGCGGTCGCCGTATCCAACCCGGAGGTCGAGCGCGATACCGGCGGTCTGCGCCGGCCGCTCGACGCCGCGGATGACGCGGCCTCCCAGCGCGAGGATCGCCTGGGTCACCGCGTCGTTGATGCGAAAGAGCGAAGCGCGGGGTGGGACCTGGATCTTCCACTGGACCGGCGCGCGGGCGGCGCCAGCAGCCGCCGCGGCACCGGGGCGCTCGTCGATCAGCTCGCGGCTCACCCCGACGTCTTCCAGCGCGCCGCGCAGCGTCCGGCTGGTGAGCCGGTTGAGCGCCGCGTGGTCGTTGCTCCGAAAGAGGCGCAAGAACTCGGATTGGGCGCGGAGCTGAAACCGGTCCCAATCGGAGTCGATCACCACCGCGGGGGGGCGCTGGGGAGTAGCCTCCACTTCACCGACGCGCGGGGCGGTCTGGTCGGCTTGGCGCGCCGGTTTGACGGGCGACAGGAGCGAAGGCCGATCCCGCCCAACCAGGAGGACGACCGCGATCAGGATCGCCGCGACGCCGATCCAGAGCCAAATGGACGGCGGCCGGCCACGGCGTGCCCTGCGTGCCTTTCGAGCCAAGGTATCTCGGGGGATCGAGGAGAGACCGCGGTTCTGAAGAAACTCCGTTCGGAGTCTAGGAGCGGGTGATTCGGGGTGTCAAGCGAGGGGGGGCTGGCGGAAACGAGCGTGGGGCATCACTGGGTTACGGCCCCGTTCTCTTCCCAACGAACGATGGTCCATAGCGTGTCCGACCCCGATGATGGGGCGGGGGTGGTGGGCTTGAATTTGAAGATGAAAATTTCAGCATCGCCCTGGACCGTCAGGGTCCCGAGCGTTCACGTCGTCCACGACAAGAGAGAGCTGGCTCCCGCTGATCTGTATCACCGCCCATTCAGGGTGGCTCAGATCATCCGAGGGGAGTCGCGCCCAGCTCGACGCGGCGCCCAAGTTGAATTCCGGCTTTCCTACGATGGTAGTGGCTTCCGCGAGCTTCTGGATGTGGTGTTGCTCGTCGATCCAGTGATACGTGCTGGTAACTCCGCCAGCTGGGTCCTTCGAGGCACCGATGTACTCATAACGGTCGTACGCGTTGACGTAGCCCACGCTGTCGCGCTTGGAGTAAGCCTCTATGAGGTTCGTAAGAACGCGGTCGGGGAAGTCGGGGATCAGGTAAACGGGGGGGGGCTCCGGTCCGGGTTCCTTGGCCTTGTGGGGGCTGAAAATACAGCCGCCCAAGGCCGCCCCAAAGGCGACGCAAATGACGACTATGCCTAAGCCCTTGAACAACTTATGGCCTTCGATTTGGTGGGGCGAGGGGGACGGAGCCAGGGTGGATTAGGCCTCTCGGGGTGCGTTTTCCGGCTCGAACCAGCATAGCCCAATTGGGGGCTTCTGGTCAACCCCGGAAGCCCCCCTCCAGGTCCCCGATTTTGCCGTCCGCGCCGGCCCGGTCGACCCTAGAACCCGACCCGGTTCTGGCCCCGGAGGTTTCCCCAGGTCGAGTCGTTGACGGCTCCGCGGTGATCCACCCAGCCGGTCATCTTCCACTGCCCGTCGAACCCACGGTGAAACGTGATGTCGGCGAGCCCTGTGTAGCGAAGCGTTTCGGGCGCCGCTACGAGGCTCAGGCGGAGCTGGTATTCGTAGAAGTGGACCTCTGTCGTCTGGTCTGGGGAGATCACGGTCGGCGAGTACTCCCTTTGGAAGTCGACCTTGATGAAGTCTTGAAGGCTCCCAATCCTCGAGTTCGAATTAGCCTCCACGACCTCGTCCCATCCGATGTAGGGCGTTTGGGGGAGCAGCTGGGAGGAGTCCTGCGGGTCGGGGTGAAAGAGGAACGACGTATCGACCAGGGAGTTGTAGCAGGTCTCCGTCGACGGCCTCCCATAGAAATCCTCGATGTTCGGAATCACCGCCTGATTGGGGCCACCCGTGAGGGCCCTGCACCCGGAGACCGGGGGTGCCGGCTTAAACGGCTCTCGTGTTTCAAAGAGCCCGCATGCGCCTACGGCGGCCGCCCCCACGCAGACCGCCACGCCCAAGAGAATCTTCTTGGCGCTTCTCATCAGAAGTCCTTCGTGAATTGGACCGCGGCGATCCAATAGTCCACCACGTCCGTGGGCGGGAGGTTTCCCGGCCTCTCCGTGTACTCCCCGATGCGCTGGATCGATCCCTGAAGCGTCATCTCGCCCGGGAGCGGCCGATCGACGGTGGCTCCCACGTTGAGATTCCACCGATTCCGGTTCGTGTTGAGCGCTACGGAGGTGATGTAGTTTCGGGTGTTGGCGAGTGACTGGGTCGCCGTGAATACGATCCCTTCAAAAGGTCGGACGCCAGCGGTGAGGCTCAAGTTCTGCTGGTAGAGCTCCTGCGCCACCGAGTAGGTGCGTCCACCCGCCTCTTCATCCAGGGTGTACGCGCCGCGGTCTTGGAAGAAGAAGTTGTGGGTCAGACGCAGGAACCCAAACGAGAAGAGGCTGTCGCTCATCACCGTGTCGATCTTGCGAATGCGCGTCAGGGTGTTCCGGGGCTCGTCGTAGTCGTAGATCTGATAGTTCGCGTTGAGTTGGTAGTTCTGGTAGATCACAAGCGTTCGCGTGACCCGAAGCTGGAGCATCGCGTCCATCTGATAGGTCGTCTGGACGTTGTTCCCAGCCGAGGCTTTTGCGTCGATCGCGACCGCGTGGGCGCGGACCGTCGAGAAGTGCACGGTCGTGGTGCAGCGCTCGGACACCCCGTACCCGGCACCGACGGTCCCGGATCCTCTCACGTCGTCGCGATCAGAGACCGAGACACCCGACTGGCCCACACTGTCACGGTACTGCCGTGAAAACAGGCCTACCGACCCGGTGGCGTCGAGCCAAAGGCGCCTGGAAACCCGCTGCGATCCCATCGCCATCAGCGCTCGGTTGATGACCAAGCCGTTCTGGGAGACTTGCCGATCGCTCTCTACCCGGCCCACCTGGAACCCGAGCGAGGCGCGCGACGTGGGCCTGTAGATCATGAAGCTCGCGGTGGCCGAGGCTCCGTTCACGAGGCTCGTCAGATTCTTCTGCAGCGTGTACACCCGGAAGGAGTGGTTGAGGGACGCGTCGAGGGCGATACTCGAGCTCGCGAAAGGCATGGTATCGAAGTGAAAGCTGGCGTCCTTGGTGTCGTAGCCGAGATGCTCCTGGCCGCTCTTGCTCAGGGCGTAGTACTCCTGATCGCTGTTGAGATACTTCAAAACCAATCCCATGTTCGACCGCTTGAGACCGGTATACGTGGCGCGGGTCTCGAGCCGTTGATCCCCGTTCGGAGCCTCGGAGGTGTCCGCGTCCTCGACGACATACGTGGCGCCATCGCCGGGATTGATCGCGTAGTAATTGCGCGTGAGCGTCTTGGTCTTGGACTTGATCCCGGTCGCCGCGCCCATCCCCGTCACGTTGAGCCAGGCCGCGGGAGCCCACCGGAGCGACCCGCTCACCCCATCGCGCAGCCCCGAGGTATAGGACGAGTCACGCGAGGTGTGGGATTGATAGAAGGTCGTGTCGAATGGGCTCGTGGTGGAATCGACCACCGTCAGCGGCTTGCCCGGGAGCGTACGGGACCCCAGGCTCTGATCTCCTTGTAGCTCCCCGAACAGGATTCCCACCCCGCTCAGCTGAGGCAACGGATTGAACGAATACTGGGTGCGTATCTGAAGTCGGTTCTGGCGGCGGCTGGTCTTGGAGCGATCGTCGTCGTTGGTGTTCATGTTCGCTTTGCCATCGATCGACCAGAACCATCGGTTGGTAGCCCTGAAGGTGAGATTGCCTCCCAGGTCGCCGGACACGCCGTTGGTGGTGAGACCCCGAAGTCCCTCGCTCGTGTTCGAGCTGCCCGTGAGCCCGAGCGAAAAGCGCTGCGCGTTGTGGCGGTAGTAGAGCGATTGGAACCAGTTCCCGCTCGAGAGGTCCCGATTGTACGTGGTCATGTAGGAGACCGGCTCCTTCGAGCCCCGCACAAATACGGTGTCGGGGATCGCCATCGGATCCCCCTCCTCCTGGGCCGCGGCCGGTCCGATCCACGCCAAGGTGCAGAGCGCGAGCATCGTCGCGGCAACGGTGAAGCCACGCGTCACCGGGAGCCTTAGGCCGCCGCGGGTCACCGGGTGCCCCCAGCCGCCGCGGGCGTGCCGAGCCATCGGCGCGCCACCGAGACCCACTCGTCGATTCGAAGCGTTTCTCCGCGGCGCCCGGGATCGATGCCCGCCGATTCGAGGAGCGCTCGCGCGTCGCCCGCCGTGAGCGCGAGCCCGTGTGCGAGGGAATTCGTCAAGGTCTTCCGCCGCGTCCCCATTCCGGCCCGTGCCAGTCGCTCCACCGCGCTCCGCTCCGCGGCCGTCGTCCCTGGATAAGGCCGCGGCTTGAGCTCCAGCACCACGGAGTCGACTTCGGGGCGGGGATGGAACGCCCCAGGCGAGACGCGAAATAGCGCCTTCATTTCCGCGTGAAGGCCGACGAAGACGCTGATTGAGCCAAAATCCTTTCCTCCTGGCGAGGCCGCCAGCCGCTCGGCGTACTCGCGCTGCACCATCAGAAGGGCTCGGCCCACCTGGGGCCCCTGCGCGAGGATCCACTCCACCGCGGGCGTCGTGATCGAATAGGGAAGGTTTCCGACGACGGTCACTGGGGCGGCCACGCCACCTCTCTCGCCACGCCCCGCCGCGGCGCCCCTCACCTCGCCAGAGGCGCCGGGGAAGAGCGACTCTAGACGCTGATCGAGGATGTCGCCCCGCACCACGCGCGCGTTGGGGTAGGGCGCGAGCGCGCCCTCCACCGCCTCGGCCAGCCTGAGATCCAGCTCCACCGCCACGAGCGGCCGGCCGCTCCGCGCGAGGAGCGTCGTGAGCGATCCGAGTCCCGGTCCAATCTCCAAGACCGGCTCGGCCGGACTGTCGACGAGTGCCGCGATCCGCGCGGCCACCCGCGGGTCGGACAGAAAATTCTGCCCGAGCCGTCGGCTCGGCCGCACGCCCAGGGAGCGGAGGGCGGCCGAAACGCCCGACGTGGGGCTCCTGCCCGACGTGGGGCTCTTAGAGCTTGAAGAGGGCGCGAGCCGTGGCATCGGTCGCCTGCTCCAGCGCCTCCGGCGCGATTCCGAGCGATCCCGCGACCTGATCGCGCACCAGCGCGAGGTAGGCCGGCTCGTTTCGTTTTCCGCGATGGGGCGTGGGCGCGAGGTAGGGCGAATCGGTCTCCAGCACGATGGACCCCAGATCGATCTCGCGCAGGATCGCCGGAATCGGGCTCTTCTTGAAGGTGGACGACCCTCCCACTCCGAGCTTGAAGCCCATGGCGATCACGCGCCGCGCCAGCGCCAAATCTCCGGCAAAACAGTGGAAGGTGCCCCCCGCGGCCGGCGGCCCCTCTCGCTCCAAGATTTCCGCCACCCGCTCGCCGGCCTTCCGATGATGGAGTACCAGCGGCTTCCCCGACTTCTTGGAGAGCGCGATGTGGCGCCTCAGAAATTCCTCCTGTACGTCGGGGGGTGCGTTGTCGGGCCAGTGTGAATCGAGGCCGGTCTCGCCGATGGCGACGACCTCGGGCTCCGAGGCGAGCGCCTCGATCTCATCCATTTCGCCCAGCCGTTCGGCCCGGACGTCGCAGGGGTGAAACCCCACCGCGGCCCTGACCCCCGGGATGCGCCGGGCGAGGGAGATCGCGCCTCGGCTCGAGGCGGCGTCCGTCCCGGCCTCGATAAGGATTGAAACACCGGCCGCCCGGCCCCGCGCCAGGACTTCGTCCCTGTCGGCGTCGAATTCTTCCCTCCCCACGTGGGCGTGGGTGTCGATCATCGCTCGATTCGGGGGAATAGCGGCTGGGACTCGCCCACGGCGACCCCCGTGGGGGGTGGGGGCAGGAGCGCCCCTCCCTCGGGAAACCGCGCCTCTTCGAGTGGCGGCGTCAGTCGGAGGGTCTCCCAGACGGTCCGGGCCTTGGCGGGCATGATCGGGTAGAGGAGGAGCGCCGTGTGCTGGAGCGCCACGGCGAGCGAGCCCAAAAGACTGTCGAGGTCGGCCGCGCGGGCGGGATCCTTGGCCAGCTTCCAGGGCGCCTGCTCCTCCACCAGCTGGTTCGCGCGCCGGACGATCGTCCACGCCGCCTCGATCCCTCCCTCCAGCTCGTACCGTTCCACCGCGGCGCGGTAGTCGCGGATCGCGGCCTGGATCACCCCGCCCAGCTCCTGGCCGGGGGCCGCGGCGGAGAGTTTCCCGGCCCGGTAGCGGTGCACCATGGAGATCGTCCGGGTGAAGAGGTTTCCCCAGTCGTTCGCCAGGTCGGAGTTGTAGCGCTGGATGAAGAGGTCCCAGGTGAAATCGCCGTCGCGCGAGAGCGGCACTTCCTTGAGCAGGTAATAGCGGAGCGAGTCGGCCCCCCAGCGGTCCGCGATGTCGAGCGGGCTCACGATGTTCCCGAGCGATTTGGAAAGCTTCTCGCCCTGAAAGTGGACCCAGCCGTGGCCGAGGATGCTGCGCGGGAGCGTCACGCCGGCGCTCAGGAGCATCGCGGGCCAGATCACGCAGTGAAACCGGGTGATGTCCTTCCCGATCACGTGGAGATCGGCGGGCCAGTAGCGGGAGAAGAGCCCGTTCAATTCCGGGTACCCGAGGCCCGTGATGTAGTTGATCAGCGCGTCGAACCAGACGTAGACGGTTTGCCCCGGATCGGCCGGAAGCGGGATTCCCCACGAGACCGAGGAGCGCGAGACCGAGATATCCTCGAGTCCTCCCTCGATCACGTTCACGATTTCGTTCTTGCGGATCTCGGGGATGATGAATTCGGGATGGGCGCGGATGTGCTGCAAGAGCCTCGGCCCGTAGGCCGAGAGCTTGAAGAAGTAGTTGTCCTCGCTCAGCCACTCGGTCGTCGTCTTGTGGACGGGGCACTTGCCGTCCACCAGGTCCTTCTCGGGGTAGAAGCGCTCGCAGCTGACGCAGTAGTAGCCTTCGTACTTCCCCTTATAGATGTCGCCGGCCGCCGCGATCTTCTCGAACAGCGCTTGGACGCCCCGGATGTGCCTTGGCTCGGTGGTCCGGATGAAGTCGTCGTACGAGATGTCGAGCCGACTCCAGACACCCCGAAAGACCGTTTCCATCTGGTCGCAGTACGTCTTGGGATCGAGCCCCTTCTCGCGCGCGGCCCTGGCCACGTTCGTCGAGTGCTCGTCGTTCCCCATGAGAAACCGGGTGTCGAAGCCGGCCAGCCGCTTGTAGCGCGCGATGGCGTCCGCCGCGATCTTCTCGTACGCGGTCCCCACGTGGGGCGCGCTGTTCACGTAGTCGATCGCGGTCGTCAGATAAAACTTGGCCATCAATTCTCCGAGGGGGACTTGGGCCCGTGCCGGTGCCCGTGCCTCGGGGGCGGATTCTCTCCGTCGCCGGGCTTGGTGCCGCGGGAGGCGCACTCCTTCTTGTCGCAGCCTTTGCGGCGGTCCCGGCTCGGGCCGACGATCTTGGTCCCCGCGGGAAGCGCCCCGAGCTGAACCGACGGATTCCTTTCCCCCCTCGTCGACCAGGTGGAGCGTTCGGTAGAAGATGTCGACGCGCCCCACTTCCCACTCCCCGTCGGGGAGGGTGATCTTGCTCCCGATCTTGGGGAACTCCCGCGCCGCCTCCTTGTAGAAGTCGAGCTCGTAGCGGAGGCAGCACTTGAGCCGCCCGCACGCGCCCGAGATCTTGGATGGGCTCGGCGAGAGCCCCTGGTCCTTCGCCATCTTGAGCGTGATCGGCTCGAATTCCCGGAGCCAGGTGGCGCAGCAAAGCTCCCTTCCGCACGTGCCCACGCCGCCGATCCTCCCCGCCTCGTCGCGCACGCCGATCTGGCGGAGCTCGATCCGGGTCCGAAACGCCGAGGCCAGATCCTTCACCAGGTCGCGGAAATCGACGCGCTTCTCCGCGGTGAAGTAGAAGGTCACGCGGTTTCCGTCCAGCTGGTACTCGCAATCGACCAGCTTCATCTCGACGTCCCGCTGGACGATCCGATCCTTGCAGATCTGGAAGGCCCGCTCTTCCTTGGCGCGGTTTCGCTCGTGGAGATCGAGATCCTCCGGCCGCGCCACGCGGAGGAGCTGCTTGAGCGACCCGTGCGCCTGGGCGAGCTTCACCCACTCGCTGGTGTGGTGGATGCGGCCCAGGTCCTCGCCCCGCTCGGCCTGAACCACGACGTAATCCCCTTCGTGCACGGGAAGCTCGCGCGGGTTCGCGTAGTGCCCGCGCCGGCGTCCCTTGAAGACGACCTCGACCGCATCGGCGGCCTCGGCGACTGCCGACTTCGAATCAACCATGACGGATCCCCGCTCGCGCGGGTCCTCCTGCGAAGGTTTCATCGGGGCCCAGCCCCATCCGGTACTGGGCGGATGCGACCGCGTAGGCCGCGGTCACGTTGGAATGAACGGCGGACGCGATTTCCTCGAGAATGCGGACGCGCCGCGTCAGCGCGAGGATCGGAAGTTTCTGGGCATCGGACGCGATCTCCCGCCTCAAGTCCTCGTGGGCCAGCGGCACGTTCTCGCCGCCCAGCTTGCAGCCGGATCGCGTCCCGGTAGTAGTAGAGGGCCAGCGACACCGTGGAGAGAAACCGGCCCCGGTCGCGCTCGATCCGGGCGCGACGGAGCGGGCCCAGGATCGCTGCCGTCTTGGGCCGCACGAAAATCTCGACCGCGGCGGCCTTGAGCCGCGTGAACTCGGCTTCGCCCGGCGCCTCCTTCGCCGTCGCGTCGATCGGCGTTTCGAGGAACGAGAGCGCCCGCCCCAAACTTCCCTGCGACGTGCTCGCGAGAAGCCGCGCGATCGGCTTGGACACCTGGCGCGACTCAACCAAAGCCGAGGCGATGAAGTCGGCCCGGAGCGGCCGAAACCGCACGTGGAGGCATCGAGAGGAGATCGTGGGCAAGAGCGCCCTTGTCTGCCGCGCGCAGAGGATCAGCACCCGGCGCGGCAGCGGCTCTTCGAGAATCTTCAAGAAGGCGTGGGCGGCCGGACCGGTGATCGCCTCGGCGCCCTTCACGATGAGCACCTTCGCGCCGTTTTCCCGCTGGGCCGTCAGGGAGAGGAACAGCTTCGCCCGTGCCAGATCCTCGACCGAATGGACCGGAGGGCGGGAGAAGATCGGAACGAAGAAGGGCTCGCTCGCCACCCGCGCGAGGACCGAGGCCCGCGCCTCGGCCCGCGCCTCCTCGGCCTGGCGCTCGGTCCGCCCCTCGGTCCGAAACGTCGGAAGCGGGACCAAGAGCTCGAGGTCGGGGTGGCGGAGGTTGGATACGTCGCGGCAGGAGGCGCACGGCCGCACGCTTGACCGTCCGGAAGCGGCGAGTCGCAGAGGAGCGCTTGGGCGAAGAAGAAGGGCCGCCTTTGTCTTCCCAACGCCGGCCGGGCCGTGGAACAGGTAGGCGTGTCCTACGTGATGCGATTTAAGGGCGGCGTGGAGAAGCGCGAGCGCTTCGTCCTGGCCGCGCAGCGTGCCTGGTGTCATGGAGAATACGGCTCAACGGAACCAATCAAGGGGGTTCAACGCCTCCCGCCCCTTGCGGATCTCGAAGTGGAGCGCCGTACCTATGGTAGAGCCGGTGTCACCGACCCGGCCGATGGTCTCACCGGCGGCCACATCCTTACCGACCGTGACGATGATCTCGGATGCGTGAGCGTAGAGCGTGTAGAAACCGCCGCCGTGATTGATGATAGCACACTTGCCGTACCCCTCGAGCCAGTTGACGTATTCCACCCGCCCCTTCGCGACCGCCGCGATCGGGGTCCCGAACGAAGCCGCGATGTCGATGCCGCTATTGAAGGTAGTGGTATTGAAGCGCGGGTTCGTCTGGTTGCCGAAGCTCCGGGCCACCCGGCCGTTCACGGGCCAGGGGAGCCGCCCCTTGTTCTTCCCAAAGTCCCCGAGGAGCGGCGGCTCGGTGCCCGGCGCCCCCCGCTCGGCCGCGAGGCGCCGCTTCTCCAGCTGATCGATCAGGCTCCGGATCCGCTTGCTGGCGCGCTCCAGCTCCTGGGACGCCTGCTCGTTCGACTTGGAGTCGGAGCGAATCTTCTGGAGAAGGGTGCGGCGCTCGTTGGTGAGCTGGCTCAAGGTCCGCCGCTCGCGGTCCGTCTCGGCCTTGAGCCGGTCGAGCTCGCGCTTCCGAGACTCCAGGCGTGTCTTCTCGTCCTGCACCTGCGATCGCCGGGCCTGGGTGAGCAGAACTTGGCCCCGATCGTCCTGCGCGATCCGCGCCAGGTAGTAGGTCCGCGCGACGAGGTCGCCGAACGAGCGGGCCGAGAGGACGTACTCGAGATCCGCGCTCCGTCCCCGCTTGTAGATCTCGCGCACGCGCCACGCCAGACGTCGCCGCTCGGTATCGAGCTGGATCGCGGTGCGCGCCAGCTCCGTGGTCGCGTCCCCCAGATTGGCGGAGACGGTCTGACGCCTCCGCTCCAGCGCGTTGAGGTATCGCATCGTAAGCTGGAGGCTCTTCTCGGTCTCTCGCAGCTGGCCGAGAAGGTTCTTCTCCTTGCCTTTGAGATCCTTGGAGATCTCGCGGCGCTCGTCGAGCTGCCTCTTGAGCGACTCCAGCTCGCGGCGCTGCGATTCGATCTCGACTTCGGTCTCGCTCGGGACGCGGGCCGGTGGAGCGCTGGCCGTGTCGGGCGGTGCCGTGGGCGCGGTGGTGTTTGGAGTCGCGGCCGCCGAGCCGGCAGAAGGCTCTCCCTGCGCGCCGGCCGGCAACGGCAGAACCGCCGCGAGCAGAACCGCCGCGAACACGAAAGCCGCGGACAGAAGCGCGGCGACGGGCCAGCCGCCCGAGGCCGAGCGGGCGGCTAGAGAAGCCATTTCTTCGGGAGCGTCGCGACGGCGATCCAGCTACCGAGAAGTCCGAGTAGGCCGCTCACGGCCACGAACCCGATCAGCGCCGGGATCGGAAGGAACTGGAGCCGGAAGAGCCCCTCGGCCAGGGAGACGTTCAAGAGGCGGGCCAGCCCGATCGTGAGGATCGATGACACCGCCGCGAGGACGAAGCCCTCCGCCAGGTAGGGCGCCTCGTTGAACAGAAAGCCGCCGCCGAGGGAGCGGATCAAGTGGATGGAGTCGAGGCGCGTCTGGACCGAAAGCCGCGTGGTGGCGCCGACGACGAAGAGCACTCCCAGGAGCACGATCATCCCCAGCGCGGCCCCGATCTTCTGCAGCGTGTGGACCACCTGCTCCGCCCGTAGCACCCACTCGCCGGCGTAGCGGACGTCCTCCACGTGCGGCACGGTCTCGGCTTCGCGGGCGATCGAGCGGACCCCGTCCGACGAGCGGTAGCCCGGCGCGGGGCGAAGCACATAGGAAGCGGGGAGCGGGTTCGAGCCTACCGCCTGGACGATCGCCTCATCGGAGATGTCCTGGCGAAACGTCTCCCACGCCTCGTCCTTGCTCACGTACCGAACGCTGTCCACGCCGTCGATCGATCGGAGCGCCGCGGCCACGGAGGCCAGGTCGGATCGCGACAGGCCCTCGTTGAGAAATACCGACACTTCCTCCCTCGACTCGAGGTGGGACGTGTACTGGTCCACGCTCTGTAGGACCATCAGGAAGAGGAGAAAGATGAGGAGAATCGAGGCCATCGAGATGACGCTGGTGACGCAGAGCGCTCGGTGCCGGACCAGTCCCCGCCAAAGCTCCCGGGTGATGTAGCCGACCGCGCCCCCCGCGCTCACGCCGCCCCCTCCGTCTGATCGGATCGCAGGATTCCGCGCTCCAGCCGGATCGCCCGACCTGGATGGCGGCGCACCCAATCCTCCGCGTGGGTCGCGACCGCGACCAGCGTGCCGCGCTTGCTGATTTCGCGAAGGAGCGAAAAGATCTGGCCGGCAGCGGCCGGATCGAGGTTTCCGGTCGGCTCGTCCGCGATCAGGATTCGCGGGTGCCGCGCCATGGCCCGGGCCAACGCGACGCGCTGCTTCTCGCCGGCCGAGAGATCGTCGGGAAAGAGCAGCTCCTTGCCTCGGATCCCCATCTCGTCGAGGAGCGGCGTCACCCGGTCGCGGATCTTGGCGCGATCCCAAACCCCGGAGATCTGGCAAGCCAGCGCGATGTTTTCGTAGACGCTTCGGTCCGCCAGCAGGCGGAATTCCTGCCCCAGGACGCCGACGAGCCGCCTCATGCGTCGGAGCGGGATTCGCTTCGCGGGGCGACGGGACTCGTCGGACTCATCGCCTTCGGGCACGGGGCCATTGCCCGGCCGAACCGCCGCATCGGGATCGACCTCGACGCGTCCGGTCGTCGGCCGCTCCGCGAGGGCGAGGACTCTCAGCAGCGTCGACTTCCCCGCGCCGCTGGGCCCGAGGACGAAGACCCATTCGCCCGGCTCGAAGGCGAGCGTGACGTCGCTCAGCGCGATCCGTCCGCCAAAGTTCTTCCCCACGTGCTCGAGACGGATCAGGGCCATGTCCACTCCATCGGCCGCCGCGCGCGCGACGCGAGATCGGCGCCGACGCGGATCGCGGTGGCCAGACCGGAGGGATCGGGGGCGCGCGACGCGCCCTTCCAGGCCCGGTCGAACGCCGTTCCGTGGTCGACCGAGCTACGAATGAATGGCAGCCCCAGCGTCACGTTCGCCGCACCTCCAATTCCCCCACTCTTCGCCGGGATGAGTCCCTGGTCATGGTACATCGCCACGACGATACCGAGGTCGCGTCGTTTCGCGTGCTGGGAAAAAAATGTGTCGGCGGGATAGGGCCCCTCCGCGCGGATGCCCCGCACCTTGGCGGCCTGGATCGCGGGCTCGATCACCCGCGACTCCTCGTCGCCAAAGAGCCCTCCCTCTCCGGCGTGGGGGTTCAGCCCGAGCACGGCCACCGCGCGCCGGGCGCCCCACCCGAAGTTTCGAAGCGCCGCCGCCGACATCTCCAGGGTCCGCACGAGCGAATCGAAGCTCAGTGCCTCCGAAACCCGGCGGAGCGGAACGTGGACGGTGGCGAGGACGATCCGAAATGGCTTGGCCACGAAGAGCATTCGAGTTTCGGGCACGCGCGCCAGCGACCCCAAGAACTCCGTGTGGCCAGGAAAGGGATAGCCGGCGGCCTGGAGAGCTGTCTTCGAGATCGGCGCCGTGACGATCCCGTCCGCCCGACCCTCGAGGGCCAGATGGGCGGCCGCTTCGATTGCTTTGGCCGCCATCCGCCCCGATGTGGCGGTGGGCGAGCCGGGGCGGATCGAATCCCACCCGTCCTGGGTCGTGGCCAGGAGCGGAATGCCAGGGCCCGACTTCCCGCGGAGATCCGCGTCCCGTGGAGAGAGCACGTCGAATCGAAGCCGGGGCCGAACACGGCGGGCCGCGCGTTCCATGACTTCGGGATCGCCGGCCACGGCGAGATGGGCCAACCGTCGAATCGCCGGCGAGGCCAAGGCCCGCGCGACGATCTCGGGACCGATCCCGGCGGGATCCCCCATGGTCAGAACGAGGGTAGGGCGGCGAGTTCCCACGTCCGGGAGGCCCTCCCGGTCAGTCCTTCAGCTCAACGTTGACGTTCTTGCGAATCTTGTCGTACCAGCGCTTGTACGCTTCTTCCAGCTTCTTGTTCAGCACGACCTGCTTCAGGTCGTCCTTGATGTCCTCGTATTTGTAAGCGGTCTCAGGCGCGCGATCCAAGACCTTGAAAATGTGGAAGCCCGCCTCCCGCTTGAATGGGACGCTCACCTCGCCCACCGCGAGCCCGCTCAAAGGCTCGCGGAGGTTGGCCGGAAGGCTGGGGACCGCGATGTCGCCCAGGACGCCGCCCGAGTCCTTGGTCGCCGTATCGGCCGAGTACTTTCGGGCCATGACCGCGAAATCGGCGCCGCGCATGAGCGAGTCGCGCACCGAGATCGCCTTCTTCCGCGCGCGCTCCTCGTCGGCGGGCGTGGGCTTGGCCTGAACCATCACGTGGCGCGCGTGGATCCGTTCCTCGCTGGAGTCGGTCGCCGCGTCGTGCTCCAGCACCTGAATGACGTGGTAGCCGAACCGGGTCCGCACGGGCTTGCTGATCTCCATCGGCTTCAAGTTGAACGCGACGTCCTCGAACTCCGCGACCATCACGCCGCGGCCGAAGGTGCCCAGGTCTCCTCCGGCCTTCGCGCTGGGGTCGTCGGAGAAATCGCGCGCGACCTGGTCAAAGGGCCGCCCCTTGACGATCAGGGTCCGCAGGCTGTCGGCGCGCGTCCGCGACTTCTTGAGCGACGCGGAGTCGGGCTCGAACGCGACCAGAATGTGGGCCAGCGTCAGGGTCTCGGGCTTCCTTCCGATCGAATCGCGGTTCGCGTCGAAGTAGGCGCGGACCTCGGCGTCGGTGACGGTCGTCTTCGACTGCACTTCCTTGCTCACGAGGCGCGAGATGACGAGCTGGTCCCGCACGTCGGGCTCGTACTTCTTGCGGAGATCGGCCTCCGTCATCTTCTCGCGGGCCAGCGCTTGCGGATACTCGTCGGGGCCCAGCCGCTGCTTCAGCCCCTCGATCTCCCGGTCCACCGCCTGGCTCACGTCGACGTTTGTCACCGTGATCGCCTGGCGCTGCGCCTCGGCGAGGAGGACCTCCTTCTCCACCATCTGGTTCAGGACTTCGGACCTGAGCCGGGCGATGGAGACGGAATCGGACGGATCGAGGCGCATGCGCGCGGCCGCTTCCATCGTGTGCTCGTCGACGTCCGACGCCAGGATGACCTGCTTGTTCACGATGGCGGCGATGCGCTCGGCGGCGCCCAGGGGTGAGACCGTCGAGAGAGGGTTATCGAGCGGCAGCAGGCCGGCCAGGATCGCCAGGAAAAGCATCCAGCGCTTCATCGGACCGCCTTCCTTGCGGGCGACGTGGGCTGCGTCAGCTTCACGGACTCCAGACGCCCCGGGATCACCTTGACCGGGGTGTTGATTCGCAGGCGCGCCGTCTCCTGCCCCACCCACTTGCTTTCCGCCTCATCCCGCCACTCGCGGAGGGCGATCCGCTTCGCTTCGTCGAACGGAAGCGGGCCCGGAGGCTCCACCGACCGCACCTGCGCGACCGCCCACCCTCGCTTGGTTCTCGTCACCGGCGCGAAACCCCCTACCGCGACGCCCGAAATGGCACGGCTCAGCGAATCGGACCCCCCTTCGGCGAACGTGAGGTCCGCGTACCAGCCGGCGAGGAGCCCCGACGCGGCCACGCGAGGCTGAAGGCGCAGTTGCCGCGCGGCGAGGAGCGTGTCGGTCATGCCGCTCGCGGTCCAATCGACGAGCGCCTGGGCGGCGCCATCCGGATCGGGAAACATCGCGACGCGCGCGACGGCCGACTTTGGCCTCTGGAAGCGGTCCGGATGCGCGTCGATCATCGCGTGGAGGGCCGCGTCGTCCGGCCTAGCCGGCAGGTTCTGCTCGACCAGGGCCGACGACACGATTTCGTCGCGCGAGAGACGCAGCTCGCGCGCCAGCAATGGATCCTTGGCGAAGCCCCGATCCTGGGCGTCGCGCACGGTCAAGGAATGGAGCACGACGCGGGCGCAGAGGTTGTACACCTCCTCGGCGTCGTGAATCCGCATCCGGCCCGTCGCCCCGAGAACCGGCGGGGTCGCGTGGAGCATCTCCGGGAAGGTGATCGAGTCGCCGTCGCAGGTCGCGAGGATCCCGATGGCGGGCCTCACGCCATGCCCGGCTCTCGTGCCGTCGGGGCCGAGGGACGCGAGGATCGAGTCGGGCGTTTCGCTGCCCGTCGCGAAGATCAAAGGCTTCACCTGCGTCGAATCGAGCGCGAAGTGGTACTTGGCGAGCACCGACTTTTCATAGTCGCTGGCGATGCCCCTTCTTCGCTCGGAAAATACCAAGTTGTAGAGCGAGTCCTCGGTCAGCTCCTGGAACGCCCCGATCTTGTAGATCTCGTGGCCGTAGGGGCCCGTGTAGATGCCGATCACGTCCCCCGCCTTGGCCTTTCGCACGTCGTTGTAGGACTGGGGATCGAGATCCCGCGCGAGGATCCAGCCAAAATGGCCGCCCGCGGCCTGCGTGGGGGGATGGCCGCTGTAGATTCTCGCCAGCGAGTCGAATCGCGCCCCGGCCTGGGCGCGCGCGAGGACGCGCAAGGCGAGAGCCCGATTCACGCCGCTCGCGTTATCGCGAACCAGGATGTAGTAGAGGTCAACCCCGCGGTAGAGCCCGCCGGCCCGGATCTCGCGGAGTTGCTCGGGGGTCGGGATCAGGCTGGGCACTAACGCCCTCGCATACATCTCGCGGAGCAGGATCAAGTACTCGCGCTCGGCGATCCTCTTACGGAGCTCCGGATCATTGTCGAGCCCGCGCCGCTCGGCTTCCATCGCGAGTAGCTCGCGATCGACGGAGCGGTCGAGGAGCATGCGCCGCCAGGCCGTCGGGTTCTTCTTGTGGAGCGGATCGGAGGTGAGGGCCACGGCGGCGCGCTGAATATCGACGCTGTCGACCTTCCGGGATCCCACCGTCGCCACGACAACCGGAGCGGCAGGGGCGGGCGTTGGCTTCGTCGAAGCCGGCGCGGCCTTCGTCGCCGCGGCGCCGGCCGGTTCCGCCGAGGGCGCAGGCCCGGCCAGGGCGAGCAGGAGTAAGGCCGGGGCCGCGGCTCGCTGGGCGCGGGCGACCAGGCTTTTCAGATCATTCATATATGGAGTGGGTTTCCGGTGGGTCTCCTGGCGTCATTCCGCTCCTTCCAAGTACCCCGAAGGTCATCCGGGAGTTCAACTTCCGGCGGCGGAAAGAGGCAGACGCGGGACGCTATCAGAGGGGCCCAAGTGCTGCAAGAGGTTTGTCGCCAAGGCTAAGGGGTCGGGCGCGGGCTGGACCCGGATCGTGCGGGAGCCGGCCCCCGTGAACTCCACCCTGGAGGGAACGGCGCCCACCACCCGGACGATCTGCTCGCGGCTCAAATCCTCGGCCACCTGTACCTCCACCCGGTCCCGCCCGACGCGGAGACGCTCCACGCCCTGGTCGCGGCCCAAGAGGCGGAGCCGCTTCAGCTCGAGCAGGTTCGCGACCTCGTTCGGGGGAGGGCCAAAGCGGTCGCCCAGCTCCGCGCGGAGCGCCTCGAGCGCTTCCAGGTCCGCGAGGCCCGCCATGCGGCGATAGACGTCCAGCTTCTCGTCGCGGTCTGAGATGTAATCGTCGGGCACGAACGCCGCGAGGTCGCTCGCGATCTCGGGCTCCGGGCGCTGGGCCACCGCCATCCCCTGCAGCTCCTGCACCACCTCCTCCACCATCCGGCAATAGAGGTCGAAGCCGACGCTCGCCATGAAACCGTGCTGTTCCGGGCCCAGAAGATTTCCCGCGCCGCGAATCTCGAGGTCCCGCATCGCGATCATGAGACCCGCCCCCAGCTCCTCGTGCTCCGAGATCGCCCGGAGCCGTCTGCTCGGCCTCCTCGGTGAGCACGCGGCCTGGCGGGACGAGGAGGTAGCAGAAGGCCTGGTGATGGGACCGGCCGATCCGGCCGCGGAGCTGGTAGGTCTGCGCCAAGCCCGAGCGTGTCGGCGCGGTTCACGAGCATCGTGTTCACGGTCGGGATGTCGAGGCCCGACTCGATGATCAAAGTCGAGATGAGCACGTCGGTGCGCCGCTCGAGGAAGTCGATCATCACCCGCTCCAGCTCCGTGTCCCGCATCTGCCCGTGCGCCACGCCGTACCGAAGCTGCGGGACGATCGACCGGAGGTAGTGCGCCATCCGATCGATCGACTCGACCCGGTTGTGGACGAAGAAGGACTGCCCGCCCCGGTCGGCCTCGCGGAGGAGCGCGTCCCGTACCACCTCCTGGCTCATCTCCACGATCTCGGTCTTGATCGGGTACCGGCCTCGGGGCGGCGTGGTCATCACCGACATGTCGCGCGCGCCCGCGAGGCTCATGTGGAGCGTGCGGGGGATCGGCGTCGCGGTGAGGGTGAGGACGTCGACGGTTTCGACCAGCGAACGGATCCTCTCCTTTTGTGCCACGCCAAAGCGCTGCTCCTCGTCGATCACCACCAGCCCGAGCTTGGGAAACTTCACGTCCTTCGAGAGAATCCGGTGGGTGCCGATGACCAGGTCGACTTCCCCGCGGCCGAGCCGCTCCACGATCTCCTTCTGCTCCTTGGGAGAGCGGAAGCGGCTCAGCATCTCGATCCGGACCGGAAAGTCGGCCAATCGCTCGCCGAATGTGACGAGGTGCTGCTGCGCGAGCACCGTCGTGGGGACCAGCACGCCCACCTGCCTCCCGTCCTGAATCGCCTTGAACGCGGCGCGGATCGCCACCTCCGTCTTCCCGTAGCCGACGTCGCCGCAAATGAGCCGATCCATGGGTCGGGACGACTCCATGTCGCGCTTCACGTCTTCGACCGCCTGGAGCTGATCCGGCGTCTCGTCGTAGACGAAGGACGACTCCAGCTCCCGCTGCCACGGCGTGTCGGGCGAGAAGGCGTGTCCCGAGCGCGCCTTCCGCGTGGCGTAGAGGCGGAGCAGGCTCCTCGGTCATGTCCTGGATGGCGCGGCGCGTCTTGGCCTTCATCCGCTGCCACGCCGTGCCGCCGAGGCGCGAGATGGACGGCGTCCGCCCCTCCTCCGAGGAGTAGCGCTGGACCATGCCGAGCTGATGGATCGGGACGAAGAGACGGTCGTTGGACGCGTAGTCGATCTGGACGCACTCGGTCTCCTGCCCGTCGAGCGCGATTCGCTTCAATCCGCGATAGACCCCGATCCCGTGATCGAGGTGGACCACGTAGTCGCCCGGCTTGAGCGTCAGGAGGTCGCGCATGGCGGCCGCGGAGGCGCGCGGACGGCGGGCGCCGCGGCGGCGGTAGCGGGCGAAGATCTCGTGGTCGGTGAAGACGGCCAGCTTGGCCGCGGGCAAGACGAAGCCGGCGACCACCGCTCCCACTTCGATCGACGCGAGGTCGTCGCCGAGCAGCTCTTCGAGTCGGTCCGCCTGGCCTCGGTTGTCGCAGACGATGATCCGCTCGTAGCCGAGCGTGGTGAGCCGGCGAAGCTCGCCGCGGAGGAGATCGAGCTTTCGGCCGAACGAGGGCTGCGGCTTGGCCTCGATCTGGAGCGTGCCCTCGGCAGTCGTCGTCGCCGCGCCCACGGTGGCTTCCACGCGCGGCCGCGCGCTGAGGCGATCGAGCACGCGGGCTGGCGGATCGAAGAGCGATTCTCGCGGCGGAAGATGCGCCGCGCTTGGCCCGGGCGTCGGGCTCGAGGCGTTCGGCTTCCCTCTCCAACCCGTCCAGCTCCCGCTCGATCGCGCCCGGCTCGTCGAGCCAGAGCGCGGCATCGGGCGGGAGGTGATCCAGGAGCGTGGTGAGCGGCGCTCCCAAGAGCGGCGCGATCCAGTCCATGCCGTCGAAGTAAATGCCCTCGGCGACGAGGTCGCGGATTCGGCGGCCGTCGAGGTCCGAGGGAAAGGATGCGCGGTCGAAGGGATGGAGCCGCTTCTCTAGGTCCTCGGCGTGGAGCACTTCGCGCGCGGGGGCGATCCGGATCGAATCGATCGATCCCGGTCGAGCGCTGGGACGTGATGTCGAAGGTCCGGATCGAGGAGACGGTGTCACCGTCGAACTCGATCCGCACCGGATGATCCATGCCGGGGCCGAAGACGTCGACGATGCCGCCGCGGCGGCTCACTTCCCCGGACTCGCCGATCTCCGCCACGGCGCGATACCCCGCGATCACGAGACGGCGGAGCAGCGCCGCGGGCTCCGACTCCCATCCGCGCGCGATTTGTATGGCGCGCGACCGAATGCTCGCCGGCGGCGGAATGAGGCGATGGAGCGACGCCGCGGGAATCACCGCGACCGGCGGGTCGGCGTCGCCCAGGCGGAGGAGCGCGTGGAGACGATCGTCCCTGACCGGCGCGGTGGCGGTCTGCGCGGTCCAGGGGACGACGTCGAGCGGGGGCAGGTAGACCACGCGATCGTCCCCGAGGAGAAAGGTGAGGTCGTCTCGCCATGCTTCGGCCCGCTCGATGTCGGGCGCGACGACGGCGGCCGGGCGCCCTGTGACGCGGGTGAGCGCGGCCAAGAGGAGCGAGGCCGAGCTTCCGGAGGCGCCGCGCAGACGCGCTGCACGGTGCTCCGCATTATCGAGGCGCTCGCGGAGCGTCGCGAGGGCCGGGAGTTTCTCCGCGGCGTCGAGGAGCCGCTCGGCGAGCGAGCGGGGCCCACTCAAGGCTTGATCATCCGCGCGCTGCTCAGCGCGAGCTCTCCGGCGAGAGCGATGGCGGCCACGAGCAAGAATCCCATCCAAAGCTCCCGCCCGCGCCGGGTCTCCCTGAGATGCGAGTCGAGCGCGTTCGCGCTCTTGAGCATCGTCACGGCGGCGCCAGGGCTGGCGCTGGCGCTTGCGGCGTCCCCGCTTGCGGCGTGCCCGCTTGCGCCGGCGCGCCCCGCACGGAGCGAGTCGGCTTCGATCAGGGCCAGGTCGCTCTCCACCGGGTCGACGTTGACCGCCACGGTCGCGAGCGTCTTGCCACCCGCCTCATACGTGTAGAAGCCAGGTCGAAGCGCCGGCGCGTCCGCCACACCGCGATACGCGGTCCCCTCCGACTCCACCACGGCCTGGGACGCGTACCCATCCGGTCCCCGGACGAGCACCGCGGACCCGGGCGCCGCGCTGAGCCGCGCGATCGGCCGCTCGCCGACATGCAGAGTCGCGGCCCCAGCCAACCGTGACGCGTGCGCGGCGTGCGCCACCAGCCCGCGGACGAGCGGCACGAACGCGCCCGAATAGGGCAGGTCTCCCCAATCGTCGGAGAAGGAGCTGAGAAATACGCCCACGCCGGGCGCGGCCGCGACCAGCGGCAGCCCTCCCGAGGTCTGGACGACGATCTCGGTGCGCGTGGACGTCGCCCGCCCGCGGATCAACCCGGTCAACCGCGACTGGGTGAGCGGCGAGCCGACGCCCACCGACAGCCCCTCCAGCACCTCGTGCGACGGCATCCGCGCCCGGAGCTCGAACGACGCGCCCCCCGCGGCATGCTCCACTCCATCCAGCGCCAGGTCGATCAGCCCCGGGAAGAGATGCGCGCTGTAATAGTCCGGATCCGAGTGCGGCCCGAGCGCCACCACCAGCCCTCCCCCATCGCGGAGGAAGGCCCGCAACCGAGCCTCCGCGTCCGCCGAAAGTGACGCTACGTCCTCCAGGAGCACGACGTCGGCCCGTGACGCGGTAAGCGAGAGGAGCGACGCCGGAGTTCCCGGATCGACGGAGAACCCACCCGTGCCGTCGCCGCCCGGGTCGAGCGCGAGCGCGGAGAAGCGGGGTGGCGGCGAGCCGTCTCGGGCCTCCGCGATCCGTAGCACGCGGAGACGACGCGGAGCGCCCAGCGCCGCGAACCACCGATCGTCGGCCGGGAGGGCATCCTGATCGGCTTCGATGATCACCGGACGCGAGGCCGCGGTGGAGTCGGGCGTGCCGCGCCAATCGAGCGGCATGGAGAGCCATCGAACTTCATCGGCCCGGAGCGTGACGTCCCCTCCCCCGATGAGCGCGTCGCCGCGCCGCACGCGGACCGCCACGCGCTCGCTGGCGGCGTCCGCGTGGTTGGCGAAGCGCGCCCGCAGCTCCAACCCCCGCCCCTCCGGGCCGGGGCGAAGCTCCGGGTCCACGTCTTGAAGTGCGTGGTTCGGCACACGACTCTGGACGACGGGAACCACGTAGACGCGGATCCCGGCGGCGGTGACGAGCCCCATCTCCTCCCGCGCCGCGCGGTCGAAATTCGCGCGCTGCAAGTCGGTGATCACGTAAATCTCCCGCGCCATGAGCCGGCTCCTCTCCACCGAGCGTCTCACGCCGGAGATCGCCTCCGCCATCCGCGCCGGGAGGGACGTCGCCTCGATCCGCTCCAGCGCGCGGGTCAGGCGCACACGATCGGTAGCATGCCGCGCGCCGTTCGCGTCGGGCTGGGTGGACGTCGCGATCGCGATCTCATCGCCCGGACGCGCGGCGTCGAGGATTTCCTTGGCCCGCGCCTTGGCCGCGTCCATGCGCGGGCGTGCCTGTTCGTCGAGGGCCCCCATGCTCTCCGAGTCGTCGATCAGGATCTCCACGGCGGCTGCCGCGTGCGTCACGGCGTGGCGCGGGGTCAATGTCGGCCGCGCGAAGGCCAGCACGAGGAGCAAGATCGCGAGCGTGCGGAGGATCAAGAGCAGGATCTCGCGGAGCTTGAGGCGCCTGATCTCCCGCGGCTCCAGCTCCCGGAGAAATTGGGTCGTCGGAAACGCCACTTCGGGCAGCCGCCGCCGGCTGAGCAAGTGGATGAGAACCGGGATGGCGATGGCCGGGAGAGCCCAGAGGAAGGCCGGATTGAGGAACGAGAAGATCGGCATTCGGCGACCGGCCTAGAGCAGGCGCGCGCGCTTGGAGAGATATTCCAAGAGGGCGCGGTCGTAGGGCTGGTCGGTGGTCAGCGGAACGTAGTCGGCGCGTTTCTCGACGCAGTATTGGCGGAGCCGATCCTTCCATTCGCCGATGCGGGCGCGGTAGTCGGGGCGAAGCTCCTGCGGCCGCGTGGTCACGCGCTCCCCGGTTTCCAGATCGACGTAGACCGCCTCCCGCTCGAAATCGAACGCGACCTCTTGGGGGTCGAGCACGTGAAAGACGAGCACCTCATGCTTTCGATGGCGGAAATGATGGATCGCCTGCTCGATCCGCTCCGGCTGGTCCAGAAGATCGGAGAGGATGATGACCAATCCGCGGCGGGTCATCCGCTCGGCGAGTGAATGGAGCGAGGAGACGAAATCGGTGCCGCCCCCCGCCTTCAGGCGCTCCAGAAGCAGGAGCAGCGGCCGCGCGTGCCCCATCGTGGAGCGCGGCGGAATCTGCTCCCCTTGCCCCGAGGCGAACGCGAACATCCCGACGGCGTCGTTCTGCCGGAGCATGAGGTAGGCGAGCGCGGCGGCGAGCTGCCGGGCGTAGTCGAGCTTGGTGATCCCCGCGGACCCGTAGCCCATGCTGGCGCTGGTGTCGACGAGGATCATCCCCCGGAGGTTCGTCTCCTCTTCATATTGCTTGATGTACTTGCGGTCCGACTTGGCGAGAACCTTCCAGTCGAGGTGGCGCAGCGGATCGCCCGGCATGTACTGGCGATGCTCCGCGAATTCGACGCTGAATCCGTGGTAGGGGCTCCGGTGAAGCCCGGTGAGAAACCCCTCGACCACCAGGCGCGCCTTCAAATCGAGGCGCGTCAGCTTGGAGATGAAATGCGGGTCGAGAAGGCGCGGACGGTCTTCGCTCATGCCGACTTCGCCTACGAGTGCTTGCCGTCGACGCTCGGGGTCGCCTCGAGGAGCTTCGCGATGATGTCGAGGCTCGAGATCCCGTCGGCCTCGGCGTTGAAGTTGGGGATGATCCGATGCCGCAGCACCGCCGGCGCCACCGCCCGGACGTCGTCCGCGCCCGGCGTCGGCCGGCCCGAGAGCGCCGCGCGCGCTTTGGCGCCGAGCACGAGGTATTGCGCCGCGCGCGGGCCCGCGCCCCAGCTCACCCAGTCGCGGACGAACGGTTCGCTCTGCGGCGAGGGCCGTGACGCGCGCGCGAGCCGCACGGCGTATTTCACGACGTGCTCCGCGACCGGAATTCGCCGCACCAGTCTTTGGATCTCGATGATCCGATCGACGCCCATCACGCGCTTCGGCTCCGCCTCGTACGCGCTGGTCGTGGTCGCGACGATCTTCTCTTCCTCCTGGTCGGTGGGATAGCCGACCGAGATGTGGAACATGAATCGATCGAGCTGCGCTTCCGGGAGCGGGTAGGTCCCCTCGAACTCGATCGGGTTCTGCGTCGCGAGGACGAAGAACGGGAGCGCCAACGGATAGGTCGTGCCTCCCGCGGTGACTCGATACTCCTGCATCGATTGGAGGAGTGCCGCCTGCGTTTTCGGCGGCGTCCGGTTGATCTCGTCGGCCAGAACCATGTTCGCGAAGATCGGTCCCTTGAGAAACTTGAACGCTCGCTTCCCCGTGACCGGGTCGTCCTCGAGGATCTCGGTGCCGGTGATGTCCGAGGGCATGAGGTCGGGCGTGAACTGAATGCGGCTGAACTCCAGATCCAGGATCTTGGCGAGCGTGGAAACGAGGAGGGTCTTCGCCAGCCCAGGAACGCCGACCACCAGGCAGTGCCCATTCGCGAAGAGGACCGTGAGCAGCTGCTCCACGACGGCGTCCTGTCCGACGATCACCTTGCGCAGCTCGGTCAGGATCTGGGAGCGGGCGCTCTGAAACTCTTCGAGAAGGCTCACATCGCTCTGCGTGGCGGGTTGGGTCATGGCGTTTTCCTCGGGGTTGATGGTTCTGTGATCGATGTCACGGATTTGCGCGCCGGTATGCTCTCGGCCGGGCCCATGTGCATAACCGATGGCTTCGGCATCGGAAGCGGCCGTACAAGCACTTGAACCCTAGCGCGTTACGAACTTCTCCACCGAACATGCCTACTTATCCACACGCAATCAACGTGCCGACGTTTCGATCTCCCGAAGGAGGCCGATGAGACGGTCCAGCTCCTCTTCGGAATGGTAGTCGATGAGGATCGAACCCGAGCCGCCACGCCGTCTTGTGAGCCGCACCCGCGAGCCCATGATCCTCATCAGCTCGTCTTCTAGCGCGATGAGCTCCGCCGAAAAGGCTCGTTTGGGGGTCTTTCTGGATCGTGATGGATGAGGCGTGCCCGCGCGCTGGACCCGCTGCTCCAGCTCCCGAACGGACCACCCATGCGCCGCCGCCGAGTTCGCGAGGTCGGTCTGAAGCTTGGGCGTCGCGACCGCAAGGAGTGCTTTCGCGTGACCCGACGAGAGCTTGTCGGTCTCGATGAGTCGTTGCACGTCTTGTGGTAAGTTATTGAAACGAATTATGTTAGAAACAGTGGATCGGTCCTTTCCCACCCTGGTTCCAATCTCGTCGTGCTTGAGCCCGTATTCGGTCGCGAGCCGGTAGTAGGCGCGCGCCTCGTCGATCGGATTTAGGTTCTCCCGCTGGATGTTCTCGATGATCGCGATCAGGAGCGCTTCGCGATCGGTGAGCGGCCGGATGATGGCCGGGATTGATGTGAACCCAGCCTCGCGCGTCGCGATGAAACGGCGCTCTCCGGCCACGAGTTGATAGCCGTCGCCGGAGGGGCGAAGGAGCACGGGCTGGAGCACACCGCGCTCCCGAATCGAGTCAGCCAGCTCCTTGATCGTAGCCGGATCGAACTGGGTCCGCGGCTGGGCTGGGTTGCGGACGATCTTGGTCAGCGGAACATGCCGGATGTCCCCCTGCCGGACCTCCTGTGGCCGGATCTCCGGGATGAGCGGAACCTCGGTATCAACTCCGCTTGGAATCAGTGCTTCCAGACCTCTTCCGAGAGCCTTCCTAGCCACGATCGATCACCTCCTTGGCCAGACTCATGTAGCTCGTGGATCCGGCGCAGACCGGATCATAAACAACGACCGGTTTCCCATGGCTCGGCGCCTCACTCAGGCGGACGTTGCGTGGGATCACGGTACGGTAGACGCGCTCCGCAAAAAATCGCCGGGTCTCCGCTAGAACTTGCTGCGAGAGATTGAGGCGATTGTCATACATCGTCAGAAGTACTCCCTCGATCTGGAGGCCAGGATTCAAGGACTGCTGGACTAGGCGAATCGCGCCGAGCAGATGGGTCAGCCCCTCTAGCGCGTAGTACTCGCACTGAACCGGCACCAACACGGAGCCTGCGGCGGTGAGGGCATTGATGGTCAGGAATCCGAGGGATGGCGGCGCATCGATGAGGATGAAGTCGTATCGATCCTGGACGCCCTCGAGCGCGGACTTCAGTCGAAACTCGCGCCGCTCGGCGTCCACCAACTCGACTTCAGCTCCCACCAGGCGCTGCCCGGACGGCACGAGATGGAGACCCGGGACCTCCGTCTCGACCAGCACGTCCGAGATCTCAACCCCACCCGTCAAGACCTCGTAGATCCCCTTCGTCACCTTCGGTCCCGGAAACCCGAGGCCGCTCCCGGCATTCCCCTGGGGATCCTGATCAATCAGAAGCACACGCTTCTGATTGAGGGCCAACGCGGCGGCAAGATTGATTGCCGTCGTCGTCTTGCCGACGCCGCCCTTCTGATTTGCGATCGCAACCGTCCTGGTCATTTGAGCCCCCGAGTGTTCCGGCATCCGCCGGTTTCGTCCCTGTCGGGGAGTGGCAGTCTACGGAATGAACCTCTGCGAAGTCCAACTACAAGAATGTTCCACGTGGAACATTTTTGTATGTATTTGTAAATACGTCTGTTTGAAGCTGATTTGTGCGAAGCGTGCAGAAATTGGGGGCGTGGAACGGGCCGTCGGAGGGAGGCCCGAGACGGCGATGCGGTGGCAAAATCCGACTGACCAAGCCGTGCCGTTCGGCACGTACATACCACTAAGACACGTATTTACATACGCTTGAAGTAATGTTCCACGTGGAACATGGCTCGAGGGTCGCGGGGCGGACTCGCCCCGATGAAGAGTGCGATCGACCGTGGCGCGCTAGACCGATGCCGCCGACGCTTGGCGCGAGCGCATTCTGAACAGTGCGACTGCGCCCAGGCCGAATGAGGCGACCCACAACCAATAGCCCACGAGTAGGGCACCTATTGAGTAGCCGTCCCTCCAATAGGCCCAGGACAGGTCAATTGCCGTGGCGACCACGAAGCCCCAAGCCAGCCACCCCGGTGCCCGCTGGCTTGAACGTGGTCTGAGAAAGATGGCTATTGAGAGAAGCATGAGGCCGTTGGTAAGCGCTGAAACGTTTGCCACTACGTTGTGGAGCCTCATCTCCGGATGCAGCGCCGCGAGAAACGCCTCCCAGCCCCTAATCGTAGAACCTAGGTAGAAGAAGGTCGGAAGAAGCCAGGAGGAGGCGAACACAGCCCACGCGCCGAGCATGATCACCGGAACCTTGTTCATGAGTTCCCCAGTTGAGCTGCCCGAGGAAGTTTCGGTTTGTCCCCTGCACCCAAGCGTGGGCCAGGGCAGGGGCGGGTGCACGCCAATTTCAAAAGGGGCCATGCAGGAGGTGATCCCCCGCGGGTTCACCCCGACCCGGAGCCGCCGGAGAGCGCGGAACAGGCTGGGAAAGGGACCCCTTCAACGAACGGCTCTGGATAACGCACGCATTTACTTTGTGTTATGAAAATGTTCCACGTGGAACATTGGCGCCGAGGGCCCCGTGGAGCAGCCGACCACCGAAGGCGCCCGCTTCAACTTGGGCACCGGCTCCGAGCGGACCCAGCGCGCTGGTAATGCTCCCGGCGTCCGATCCAGCCCCCAGGAAGTAGACCCAGCGCGCACCGCCGGCGGCGAGAGGCTCGACTGCTGCGAGGTGGCTCGGGAGGCTGCCGAGGGCCCGGATGAAGACCGACTCGATGGGGGCAGTCTCGGAATCTCCCACTCGCGCGGAAGCGGCATCCTCGATCCGCGTGCAAACGACCTCGACGTTCTTGAGCCCCAGATCGCGGACAGCTCGTTCCAAAAACCCGGCCTTCTTCTCGCGCGACTCGACGAGCACCACGTGGGTCGCGGGCCAGATGATCGCCAGCGGGATCCCCGGGAATCCGGCGCCGCTCCCTACATCGAGCGCAGACCCCGGCGGGGTCGAGAAGAGCGAGATGGGATTCAAGGAGTCGAGGACGTGCCGCGTGAAGAGGGTCTTGCGATCGCCCTTGGCGATCACCGAAAGGCGATCGGCCTGCTCGTGGACCAGGAGGCCGAACTGCGTCAGTAGTTGGAGAGCCTGAATTCCAAGAGGGAGCCGCTCGAGCCAGGGCGCAATGATGCGAGCGAACTCGAGGTGATCAGCCTGGAGATCCCGTGGTAATGACGGCCCGCTCCTGGCGGCGGCGCTCCCGCTCGGCATAGACTAGGAGCACCGAGACGTCGGCGGGCGAGATGCCGGGAATACGGCCGGCCTGGGCCACGGTGCGCGGCTTGAGGCGCTGGATCTTTTCGCGTGCTTCACTGGAAAGCCCCCGGAGCGGCTCGAGATAGAGTGATTCGGGGATATCGAGGCGCTCGCCCCTGCTTGCGCGGGCAACCTCCCGCTCCTGCCTTTGGATGTACCCCTCGTATCGAATCTCGATCGCAGCTGACTCTATCGCTTCCTCGCCAAAGCGAGCAAGGCCGCCGCGAGCGATCAGGTCGGTCGTCGTAATGGATCCGTCGCGCACTGCCGGCGCCGCGCCAGAGGTGCGGACCCATTGGATGGCGTCCCGCCGATTCGCCACCGCCGACTCGAGTCTCTTGAGCTCGTCCTCGGACAACGCACCCACCTCGCGGGCGCGCGAAGCCAGCCGATCCGCGACGTTATCTTGGCGCAGGAGAAGCCGATACTCAGCGCTCGACGTAAACATGCGGTAGGGCTCCTCGGTCCCCTTGGTCACTAGATCGTCAATCAGGACCCCGATATAGGCCTCGCTCCTCCCGAGAACCACGGGCGCGCGTCCCGCCAACGCCATCGCCGCGTTGATGCCGGCCATGAGCCCCTGCGCCGCGGCTTCCTCATACCCTGAAGTCCCGTTGATCTGTCCCGCGAGGTAGAGACCACGCACCGCGCGCGTCTCCAACGTCGCGTGGATCTGGGTCGGGGGGATGAAGTCGTACTCTACGGCGTAGCCCGGCCGGATCATCTCGACCTCTTCCAATCCCGGGAGCGTGCGCAGCAGCTCGCGCTGCACTTCCTCGGGCAGACTTGTCGAAAGCCCGTTCACGTAGAACTCATGGGTCTCCCGCCCCTCAGGCTCGATGAAGATCTGGTGCGCGGGCTTGTCGGCGAAGCGGACCACCTTGTCCTCGATCGAGGGACAGTAGCGGGGGCCGATCCCACGAATACGCCCCGTGTAGAGCGGGGAGCGATGAAGATTCGCGCGGATCAGCTCATGGGTGGCATCGGTCGTGGTCGTGAGGTGGCAGGGAACCTGATCCAGCTCGAGCGAGTCGGTGAAGTGTGAAAAGGGGCGGGGACGCTCGTCGCCCCGCTGAGGCGACATCCGCGAAAAGTCGATCGAGTCGCGGTGAATTCGCGGCGGCGTGCCGGTCTTGAGCCGCACCAGACGAAATCCCAGCTCGGCCAGGCAGTCGGAGATCCCTCGAGCCGCCTTCTCGCCGACGCGCCCGCCGCTATACGTCGCGTCGCCGACGTGGAGAAGCCCGTTCATGAAGGTGCCGGGGGTAACAATGACCGCCTCGGCCGCGATCTCCCGGCCGTCCGCGAGCGAGACGCCGCATGCCCGCACACCCTCGGTCCGAATGCCGACGACCTGGCCCTCGATCACGCTCAGTCGCTCGGCTCCCGCCAGATACTCGCGCACGATCGCGCGGTAGACAGCCTTGTCTTCCTGGGCGCGGGGCGACCAGACCGCGGGGCCCCGCGCTCGGTTGAGCATCTTGAACTGGATTCCGGCTCGGTCGGCCATCCGCCCCATGATTCCGCCGAGTGCATCGATCTCTCGCACCAGGTGGCCCTTGGCGAGCCCGCCGATGGCGGGATTGCAGGCCATGTGGGCGATCGAGTCGAGGCTCATCGTGATGATCCCGACCTCGATCCCCATCTTGGCCGCGACGCACGCGGCCTCGCAGCCGGCGTGGCCGGCTCCGATTACAAGAAGAGGGAAGTGGTTGTTCACTTGCCGATGCAAAATCGGGAGAAGACCGCGGCGGTGACCTCGTCGTCGACCCCGCGGCCGACGATCTCACCGAGGGCTCGGCGGGCGTCGGCCAGATCGACGGCGATCAAATCGTAGGATCGGTCCTCTTCGAGGCCGGCCTGCGCGCGCTCCACAGCGCCCAGCGCTTCCACCAGCAGTGCAGCCTGCCGCGCGCTCGTCGTGGCGATCTCATCGCCGACGTGGTCTCCTAGCACCTGGGGCAGCGAACGCCGCAGGGCATCGAGCAAGGAATCGGCGCCACCCGGGCGCACCGCGACGGTCTCCACCTCCGCCAGCACGCCGCCATCGCGGACCGGCGCTCGCGGGCGCGGCATCGTGCCCAATCCCAAGTCCGCCTTGTTCCACGCCACGACGACCGGCCGATCGTCGATCCACGAAGCGGCCTCCAAATCGGCTTCGCCGACGCCGCCCGATCGGTCGAGCACGAGCACGGCGAGGTCGCATCCCCGGGCGGCGCGCTCGGCTCGCTCGACGCCGAGGCCCTCGACGAATTCGAGGCCGCCGTTGGCACCGCGCACTCCCGCCGTGCCGTTCCCACCCCCGCCACCGCGCACTCCCGCGGTATCCGCGATCCGAAGCTCGACGCCCTCGATCCAGATCGATTCTTCCACCGTGTCGCGGGTCGTCCCGGGCGCGGCGTTCACGATCGCCCGGTCGTAGCCGACGAGCGCGTTCAACAAGCTCGACTTCCCGACGTTCGCGCGTCCCACCAGCGCCGCGCGCACACCTTCCTGCAGCCGCCGCGTCCCGGGGAGCCGGTCGATCCACACGCGCAGCGTCGTCGCGACCGAGCCGCACCGACGCGCCAATTCGGCGCCGTCCACAGCGTCACCCACGTCGCCCGGGAAATCGATCCGGGCCTCGACCTCCGCCAAGAGCGGTACCAGCTCCGCATCCAGCCCCGCGATCCGCCGCGACAGCGAGCCCCCGAGCGCTTCCCGCGCGGCGCGCAGCGCCCGCTCCGACCGGGCCCGAACCAATGCCGCGACCGACTCGGCCTGGGCCAGGTCGAGCTTCCCATTTCGAAACGCGCGCTCGGTGAACTCGCCGGGGCGGGCGGGACGCGCGCCTGCCTCCATCAACGACTCGAGCACGGCGTGGGGAATCGCGGTCCCGCCGTGCGAGGAAATCTCGACGACGTCCTCACCGGTGTAGGAGCGGGGGGCGCGGAACACCGACAGCAACACGGTGTCCACCACCGAGCCGTCGCCCGCGAGGAAACTGCCGAAGAGAATGCGGTGGGAAGTGCTATCGACCGGCGAGAGCCGGCCGCGAAACCGTGAAGCCGCGATCGCGAGCGCGTCGGGGCCGCTCAACCGCGTGATCGAGACCGCCGACTCGCCCGGAGCCGTCGCGAGCGCGACGATCGTATCGTTTGCCACCTTCGCCGGCCCTCATCTCTGGCGCGCCCTCATCAGCGAACCCTCATTCGGGCTTGGGCGTCGCGCGGCGGATCACCACCCGCTTGAAGTATCCGTCGCCGATCGTGACCGTCTCCATCCCCTTCGACTCGGCCACCTCGAGATGGACGATCCGGCGCTCCGAGGCGGGCAGCGGATCGGTCGACATCTCCTCGCCCGACTCACGCGCCTGTTCCATCAGCTCCCGCGCCATCTGCCTCAAATTCTCGATCTGGCGGTCGCGGAAGCCGGCCACGTCGACCTCCACGCGCGGGGGCGATTCCTGCGGCATCTTGGCGCGGATCATCCGCCCCAGCAGATGCTGAAACGCCGAGAGCGTCTCGCCATCCTTGCCGATCAGGTACTGGTCGCGCTCGCCGGCGTCGATCGCGATCCGGATGCCGTGCGAGGTCTTGGTCGCGTCGACGCCGCCGGGGAACTGCATCTGCTCGAGCATTCCGGTGGCGAGGTCCCGAACCATGGCGACGATCTCGGGCGTGATCTTGGCGGGGTCCATCGGCGGCGGCGGCGGGCCATAGTTCGCCGCCTCCATGTGACGGCGCGGCTCGCGCCGGGCGCCTCCCGACCTCGAATCGCTGCGCTCATACCGCCCAGCATCCGCCGGACGACCCGGACGGATCGCGTCGGGGGCCGCGTCGGGAGGACGGCGTCGCGCCCGGATCTTCACCGGACGGTAGCCCGCGCCCGAATCGGCGGAGCGGCCCGGATCCAAAATCTCGATCGCGAGATCGGCGGTCTCGAGGCCCAGCTGGTCGGCGGCGTCCTGGACCGCCTCGCCGAAGCTGGCGGCCTCGGCGTCGACGAAAGGCTCGGCGGTAGGATCGAATTGAGGGTTCGGTGGATTCATGTCGGGCCACCCGCTGCCATCTTGCGGTCCTCCGCGGCGTTGACCATGTACTGCTGGAGCGCGGAGAGGACGTTGTTCACGATCCAGTAAAGCACGACCCCAGACGGGAAACTATACATGAAGACGAGCATCATGACCGGCATCAGCATCATCATCTGTTTCTGCTGGGGCGCCACCGGGGTCTGGGACTGCATCAGATAGGTGCTCCCGGTCATAAGGACCGGGAAGAGGTGGATCGGGAACCCCCCAATCTTCATGAGCACGTCCGGGGCCGCCAGGTTCTGCACGTACCCTAGAAAGCCCGCCCCGCGCAGCTCGATCGAGTTCAAGAGCACGTTGTAGAGCGCGATGAACACCGGTACCTGCAAGAGTGTCGGCAGGCACCCGCTCAGCGGGTTCACCTTGTTCGCTTTGTAGAGCGCCATCATGGCCGTGTTCATCTTGGCCGGGTCGTTCTTGTGGCGATCCTGGATCGCCTTCACCTCCGGCTGGAGATGGTGCATCAGCTTCATCGACCGAAGGCTGGTCTGCGTGAGCGGGTAGAAGACGAGCTTCGTCGCCGCGGAGATCAGGATGATCGCGATGCCGTAGTTGGGGATGTGTCGGTGGATGAAGTTGAGGCACGAGAGGAGAAACGCGCTCAGCCCGGTCACCCAGCGCCAGCCGAGGTTGGCCAGCCGGTCGAGCTCCGCCCCCTGAGCGATCAGCGTGTCGTAGTGGATCGGGCCGGCGTAGAGGCGGCTCCTGCCGTACGATCTCGGTGCCCGGCGGCGCTGCTCCCGCGATGAAAACGGCCGCGCCCCCGTCGTCCGCGGCGGCGAATTGAACGTCCTCCACCGACGCCGAATCGGGGATGATCGCCGCGGCGAAATACTTGCCTCTGTTGGCCACCCACCGGACGTTTCCCTTCAGCGCCTTGGCCCCGTCCTTCTGCATCCTCGCGGCGTCGATCTCCTCCTGCTTGTCGCCGACCAGCGCGACCGCGCGGATGTCGTGCGGGTGCATCACGGTCTCGGTGACCGGAAGCGCGCTGCCCCAGCCGTAGCGGAACTGGATCGGGCCGAATTCGGGCGGCACCAGGATCTTCAGCTCGAGGTCGATCGCTTGGCCGTTGGACGCGACGCGGTAGGTCTTGCTGGATGCGGATCCCGCTCGAATCCTCGGCCACGAACGTCACCGAGGAGTCGAACGCGGCCGCAGCCTCCACGCGGAACGGCACGTTGGTGAAGTCGTAGTTGAAGTAGGGGGTGGAGACCCAAAGCCTGAGCGTCCGCTGGCCCTCCGGCACCAGGTTGACCGGCACATTGCCGTGCGCGAGGTCGCGATACTTCGGCAGGACCCACTTGGAGATGGTCCCGCCCTGGCTGGTAAACGTGGCGTCGAAGAGGTCGGTCTTGAGCTCGCGCTCCACGATGGGCGAGTGGGGAACCTTGGGCCCCGAGCCGATGATGGCCGCCGAAGCGCCCGGGGCGGCGCCGTGCGGCGCGCCGGCGGCCGGGGTGCTCGATCCGCCCGAGTTCGGCGGGGGAGAGCTTTGCGGCGTGGTAGCCACAGCGCCTGTACCGCCGCCCGTCCCGCTGCCCGTCCCCGCTGTCCCGGTCGAATCGGCCGTCGTGACGGGAGTTGGGGGCCGGTGGCGGCGCGCCCACCAGGACATGAAGAGCTGGTCCCCGATCAGGACCGCCATGATCAAGAGAATGGCTATGAGCGTGCGTCGATCCATCGACTCGAGCCCCGCCCCTACGGGACGGGGTCGTATCCTCCCGGGTGGAACGGATGGCAGCGAAGAACGCGCCGGACGATCAGGTAGAGCGCGGGGAGAAGGGCGCGGCGGCTGAGTGCTTCCTCGGCGTATGCCGAGCAGCTCGGCTCAAAACGGCAGGCTCGCGGAAGGGACCCCGAGATCGCGACCCGATAGACGCGGATGAGTAGACGCAGGATTGGCCCCAGCCCAAAGCCAGAGCGTGCGATCCGTGCCGCGGCCCCTGTGTGGCCCTGGGCGCGCGCGGCAGCATTGGCGGTCATCCAGGCTCCCGGGCCAGCAAACGGCTCATCTCGTCCGAAACCTGGGTGAAGGTCGCGCCCGGACAGGTGGACCGCGCGATCCAGATCCGCCAGATGGGCAGATCCCTGCGGCTGGCCGGCACTCCCCGGAACGCTTCGCGCAGCAACCGCTTCGCCCGATTTCTCTTCACCGCGGGACCGACCTTTCGGCTGGCCACGAACCCCACACGGCCATGCTCCTCCGGCCGACCCAGGCTGATCAGGGTCATCAGATCGCCGTGAAACGGTTTGCCCTGTCGATACACTTCGCGGAATTGCCACCCCGCGTGGAGGCGGCGATCGCGCGGCGGGACCGCGGCGGCCATTGGACTTGCGCCCGCGGCAGCCGCGCTAGACCGTAAGGCGCTTGCGGCCGCGGTCGCGGCGCCGCTTCAATACCGCGCGGCCGCCCCGGGTGCTCATCCGCTCGCGGAATCCGTGAACCTTCTTCCGGCGGCGATTGTGCGGTTGAAAGGTGCGCTTCACTGTGGGATGCCTCGAAGAACGGGTTATACGTCGTTAAGAGACGAGCGACGGAGTCTACCCGTCAGAGGCGTCCAGGTCAAGCGGCCCCGAACTGCGTCGTGGAGGCCCGAAACTCCCCGTATTTCGTGTCCGTAAAATTTTCGTTGCACGCCTCCGACGCGCGGACGTATGGTCCGGCCCGGATTGGCCCCGGCCGCGACCTGCTTCGCGTCTCGGGCCAACCTCGAACCGCTCTCCCTTGATGCGCGCGGCGCGCGCGCGGCCTTCACCCGGGTTACGAATGCTGTGAGCTACGCCAGGACGGGTCCATTCGTTTGGGGGCGTAACGGATCGAAACCCAATCCGTTACGCCCTCGGTGTTTTCATGAGAAATTGTGGATAATCATGTGGATAACGCGTGAAATGGGTGTGCGTTGATGGGGATGGCACGATGATGGAAACGATGGTGGCGGGCGATCTGTGGGAACAGGCACTCCAAAGGATCCAATCGAATCTCTCCAGCCAAACGTACGAGGCGTGGTTTCGCTCGCTCGGCCCGCTTGAGTTCGACGGCTCCACGCTCGTGCTCGAGGTGCCGAGTCAGTTCTACGTCGACTGGCTGGACCAGCACTACCGATCGCTGATCGAGACCTCGGTCGCCGCGGTGGCCGAGCGATCGGTGGGCATCGCGTTTCATGTGCGGCCCGACGCGCCGCCCGCGCTGGAGCCGCGGCCCAAGGGCCCGCTGCCCCGGCGCGACGAGAGCAATCTGTCCCCGAGCAACACGTTTGAAGCGTTCATCGTCGGGAGCGGGAACCAGTTCGCGCACGCGGTCTGCCAGGCGGTGGCGCAGAGCCCGGGCGAGCGCTACAACCCGCTCTTCATCTACGGCGGCGTGGGGCTGGGCAAGACACATCTGATGCACGCGATCGGTCACCAGGTGCGGCTGACGCGCCCCTCGGCGCGCGTTTTCTTCGTCACAGCCGAGCGCTTCATGAACGAGATGATCTACTCGATCCAGCACGCCACCACGCTCGAGTTCAAGAGCCGCTACCGCACGGCCGACGTGCTCCTGATCGACGACATCCAGTTCCTCGCCGGCAAGGAGAGCACCCAGGAGGAGTTCTTCCACACGTTCAACACCCTGCACGGCGCCCACAAGCAGATCGTCCTGACGAGCGACGGGCCGCCCAACTCGATCACGGCTCTGGAAGAGCGCTTGATCTCTCGCTTCACCTGGGGTGTGGTGGCCGATCTTCAGGCCCCCGACCTCGAAACGCGCGTGGCGATCGTGAGGAAGAAGGCGGAGTTTCAGGGCAGGATCCTTCCCAACGAGATCGCGCTCCTTCTGGCGAGCAACATCAAGACCAACATCCGGGATCTCGAGGGCTCGCTCCTGCGCCTCCTCGCGTTCTCCGACCTCACCGGCCAGCCGCTGACGGTGGAGTTCGCGCAGGAGGTCTTGCGAGAGCAGATCAAGCCGGATCTGGCCCGGATCGACATCCTCGACATTCAGCGGGCCGTGGCGCGCCATTTCAGCGTGAGCGAGGAGTCGCTCCGCGGAAAGCGCCGCACGGAGACCATCGCGTTCCCGCGCCAAATCGGGATGTACGTCACGCGGTCGATCACCGATCTCTCGCTGGCGGAGATCGGCGCCAAGTTCGGCGGCCGCGACCACACCACGGTCATGCACGCCTGCCAGAAGATCGAGAATCTCATGTCCACCGACCGCGAGCTGCGCGTCGTGGTCGAAGATTTGATGGCGCTGTTGAGCCGTTAGGGGGGTTGAGCATGAAGGGATTCACGTCGCGATCATGGACGGTTCGGAAGATGGTTATCGCTGGGATCATGCTGGCCGCCTGGAGCGCAGGGGCGGCCCTCGCCCAAGCGCCCGCTTCAACCCCGCCCGACACGGCCGCGTCAACACCGGCGACAACGACGACAACGCCGGCAGCACCATCGCCGACGCCGGCCCCCGACGAGCGCATCGCGGCGATCAAGGCCTCGCTCCAAAAGGATCGCGCCGCCTTGAAGTCGTACCAGTGGGTCGAGACGACGGCCATGAGCCTGAAGGGGGAAGTGAAGTCGACGAAGCAGAACAATTGCTCGTACGGGGCCGACGGCAAGCTGGTGAAGGTGCCCGTCGGCGAGCAACCCGAAGCCAAGGAGAAGAAGGGGATCAGGGGAAAGGTAATCGAGAACAAGAAGGAAGAGATATCGGACTACATGACCAAGGCCGCCGCCGCCGTCAAGACCTACATCCCACCCGATCCGGCGAAACTCCAGGCGGCAAAGGACGCAGGGAAGGCTTCCATCAACGTGCTCGATCCGGGGAAACGCGCCCGGATCGATTTCAAGGATTACAACATCCCTGGGGACATGTTGGGGATCGAGATCGATCTCGCGAACAATAAGCTGCTGGGTATCCAGGTCACGACGATGGTTGAGGGAGGGAAGGAGCCGGTCACGTTCCAGGCGCAGTACGCGTCGCTCCCCGACGGTACCGGGTATCCCGCCAAGACCACGCTCGACGCTAAGGAGAAGAACGTCACGATCGTCGTCGAGAACGCGGGATACAAGAAGCAAACCGCGAATTAGGGTCGCCCGATCAGCGCCCTAGTCTACGAGCCCTTGGTGTCGAACCCGCCGGGGGCTCGCTTTCTTTTCTGTCTCGCCCTGATCGGATGCGCGCTCGCGGGTTGGGGCGGGCGCGGCTTGGCGCAAGAGCTGGAGCCCGGGCTCTACCAGAACGCGCCGCTCAAGATGAACATGGCCGCTTTCGGCTACACCTACTCCGCCGGAAACGTCCTGTTCGACGCTACGTTGCCGGTCGAAGGCGCCCATGCCAAGACCCATACGGTCGCGCTGGGCTATCTCCGCACGATCGAGATTTTAGGCCACTCCGCGAAGGTCGATGTGCTGGCCCCGATCGGGTGGGGCACCTTCGAAGGGTATCTGGCCGGCGTCTTTCGGACGCGGTCTCCCTCGGGATTCGCCGATCCGCGCGTTCGGCTCTCCGTGAACCTTCTCGGCGCGCCCGCCCTCGCGCGGAAAGACTTCGCGAGCTATCGACAGAAAACCGTCCTCGGGGTCAGCGCGCAGGTCGTGGTGCCGGTGGGGCAATACGATGCGACGAAGGCGATCAATCTGGGCGCCAATCGGTGGGCGTTTCGCGCCGAGGCCGGGCTGTCGCACACCCGAAAGCGCTGGTTTCTGGAAGCGGTGGGCGGCGCGTGGCTCTTCACGGAAAACCCGGAATACTACGGCAGCTCCACGATCACCCAGCAGCCCCTCTTGTTCGTGAAGGGCGACGCCATCTTTACGTTCAAGCGCGGCCTCTGGGCCGCGTTCAGCTACGGCCTCGCCACGGGCGGGGAGACGAGCATCAACGGTGCGCCCGCGACAAATCTCCAGACGAACAACCGGCTCGCCGCGACGCTGGCGTATCCGCTGGCTCGTGCGACGTCACTCCAAATCAAGTATACGAGCGGGCTCTCGACGCGGCTGGGCGCCGATTTCGATTCCTACGGCGCCGTCCTCCAGTACTCCTGGGGGAGCTGACGCCCCTCGCGTGGCGCCGGCCCCGTCATGGGGCGCCACCTCTCGACGGCGTGTCTATCGCGACGCTCCCGATGAACCATTGGCCTTCGCGAACTCCACGCGCCGGTTCATGGCGCGCCCCTCGGGCTTGGAGTTGCTGGAGAGGGGCTGCGTGTCGCCCTTGCCGTCGGTTTGGAAGCGATCCCCCGCGATCTTGAACTCCGTAGAGAGAACCTTGGCCACGGACGCCGCGCGGCGCTTGGAGAGGTCGAGATTGCTCTCCGCGGAGCCGACGTTGTCGGTGTGGCCCGTGATCTTGAGCTTCACGTCGGGCTTCGATTCGAGATAGGCGGCGATCTGCCTCAATGTGGGGGCCGACTCGGGCTGGACCACGTCGGAGCCGGTCTCGAACCGGATCCCGTACGAAACGAGCTTGCCCTCCGCCAGCATGTCCTTTGGCGGGCGGCAGCCCTCGGCCAATCGCACGTTCGTCATCATCGGCTTGGTCGTGGCCCAAAGGCGGAATTCGAGCTGGGTGGGCTTACCGCCCGCGTCCGAATATTCCGGAACGCTCGCCACGCGCTGGCGGTCGATGTACACCTTGACCGCGGTGCCGCGCGCCATGACCATCACGTGGTGTCGGCCGCCGATGCTCGCGCCCTCATAGGGAGTGCTGGAAAAGATATCTCCGGTGCGGAAAATGAACGCGAGCCCCGAGGGATACGCCGCCTCCCAGACCTTCGACTCCGCGCCGTTGAGAGCGGTCACCGTGTACGCCTGATCCATCGGCTCCGTGCAATAGATATCGAATTCCAGCGTCCAGAACTCGGGCAACTCGGCTAGCTTCGGGATCTTCATGCGAATCCGGCTGTCATCGCTGACGCACCTTAGCCAGCGCTCCCCTTCAAATTCGGCGACCTCGTACGTGCCCTGGACCAGGCGCCAGCGCGCGGGGAATTCGCCCAGCTCGTCCTGGGTGAAATCATCGAAGAACATCACGCTGTCGCCCGGGACATAATCGAACCTGGTGGAGACGGTCGAGACTTTGTCGCCGGCACCGGATGACGGGGCCTTTGTCGATCCCGAACCCGCCTGGCCCGACTCCTCCTCGGCGGTGCCTTTGCCGGTCGGCTCACCCTTGGGGGTGTCGGCGGTCCCCTTCGCCTTGTCGGCTTCGCCCGATGCCGTCTTCTCGGCCGACTTCTTTAGCTTGTCGAAGGGACCGGCATCCGCGACCGATGCGGCGAGGCAGACGGCCAGCGCGAGGCCTGACGCAAGGATCGAAGCGAGCCTAGGAAAACGATTCATCGTGACCTCCCATGGCGTATGGACCCCGAGCGGCTGCATTCCCTAACGCGCGATTGCCGCCCGAATCAGCTCACCGATATACTCTTCGGTCCGATGGTAGCCCCCGCGGGGCAGCCCGCCGACAAAGGTCGCCGCAAGGCCTCGCCTCCGGTAATGCCGCGGAAGTCGAAGGGCCCCCCGTCGGCGTCCCCGCCGACGGAAGGCCGCTGGTGGATCTGGCTCGTCGCGGTCCTGGCCCTCACCTTCGTCGCGTACCTACCCAGCCTCGACAACGACTTCACGAACTGGGACGACACGGTCTACGTGACCGAGAACCTTCTTCTGGCCCGTCCGAGCTTTCATGCCATCCTAACCACTCCCGTCAACGGAAACTACCATCCCGTGACCATGTGGTCTCTCGCTTTGAACTACCAGCTCTCTCAGCTCCATCCGGCTTCCTATCACTGGCTCAGCCTCCTGCTCCACCTGGCGAACACCGCCCTCACGTTTCTCTTTATCCGAAAACTCACCGGAGGCGCCCTTTGGGCGGCCCTCGTGACCAGCCTCTTCTTTGGCATCCATCCCATGCACGTCGAATCCGTAGCCTGGATCGCCGAGCGCAAGGATGCGCTCTTTGCCTTCTTCTACCTCCTCGGTCTCCTGACCTACCTGCGCTATCTCGACACGAAGCGTCGGGCATGGCTCCTCGCGACGCTCGCGGCGTTCATCCTGTCCGTCGGGTCCAAACCCGCGGCCGTGGTGTTCCCGGCCACCCTCCTGGCGATCGATTGGTATCGCCGCCGGCCTTTCAGCCTCGGCGTCGTGCTCGAGAAGGTGCCCTTTGTCGCGATCTCCATCGCCATCGGCCTTCTCACCATCCATGCTCAGGAGTCCGCCGGCGCCCTGACCGGCGCGGCGTATTGGACGCCCTTCAAGCGGGTGCTCCTCGCTAGCTACGGCACGGTCATGTACGTCGTGAAGCTCATCGCTCCGTTCGGTCTTTCGGCGATCTATCCCTATCCGAGGCGAAATATGGTCCAGCTCGGCGGGGAGTTCTATTTGGCGTTTGCCATTCTCATCGTGTTGCTGCTCGCGGCCGTCTTCATCGCCCGCCGCAATCGTCCGGTCCTTTTCGGCCTCCTGTTCTTCGTCATCAACATCGCCCTGGTGACCCAGCTCTTCACGTTCGGCCACGCTTTGATGGCGGATCGATACACGTATCTGCCCTATATCGGACTGCTCTTCGCGCTGTCGGCTTGGATGGATGGGGAACGGGACCCCCTCGCGACGGGCAGTCTGGCGAAGACCTTCGCCGCGGGCCTGCTCCTGCTTCTGGTCCCCGTTTGCCTGTTTCAGACGTGGAAGCGGTGCGACGTGTGGCAAAACTCCGAGACGCTCTGGCGCGACACCATCCAGAAGTATCCCCACCGGGTTTTCGACGCCTATTTCCTTCGTGGGATCTATTACCACCGCACCCTCGGGCAGCCGGCCGCCGCGATGATGGACTACGATGAAGCGCTGGCAATCAACCCCCAGGCTCCGCACGTTTGGGCGAACAAGGGAGCGCTCATGGCGGAGCTGGGCCGCGCGGACTCGGCGTACCTATGCGTCGATCGCGCGATCGCGCTGAAACCGGATCTGGCCGATGCCCTGAACGACCGGGGCGTGATCAAGGCGCGGAGAGGCGATCTTGCGGGAGCGATCGCCGACTTCACCCGCTCGATCGCCGCCGCGCCTCAGTACCGGGACCCCTGCGAGAATCGCGCGGTGGCGTACTACATGCTCCACGAGTATGAATCGGCGATCGCGGATTCGCGGCGGGCCATCGCGATCGATCCGGGAAACCCTGAGAATCACGCGCTCCACGATGCGATCGGCCAGAGCTTGCAGGCGCTTGACCGCTACGGCGAAGCGGTCGCCGAGCACGATGCGGCGATTCGCGGCGTCCCATATACCGATCCTCGGATTGCGGGCTACTACCTCAACCGAAGCCTCGCCTACGCCGGCTTGGGCGATCTCGGTCGTGCGCAAAACGACGCACGGGAGGCCCAGCGGCGGGGAGCGACGGTGCGTCCGGCATACCTACGACAGTTGGGGCTGCCCGAAGGCGCCGCTCCCTGATTCGATGTCGCCGCGCGACTGGTCCGATCGCGACCACTGAAATCGAAGCCTATCATTCTCAATCCTGAATGCGGTATCTTGCCTGCGACCGGTCTAGGGGTAGAGACAACGGCCTACCGCACCCAAATTCCCGAAGGAGAGACTATGGCTCGGCTCCCATCGGCGCTTTCAGGCGCCCGCGCACTGCTTCTCACAGTCGCGATCATGGCAATGTCAGCGTCGGCGGCTTTCGCTCAGTACGGCGAGCAGAAGAAGATCGAGCTCACCCCGTTCGGAGGCTGGTACATCGCAAGCGATCTCTACACTGCGGCCAACGCTCAGATTGGAATCAACAACTCGGTCATCTACGGTGGCAGGCTCGGATTTTATCCCAACTCCCGCCTTGGCATTGAAGGCTCCTACGGACGCGCCACCTCTGATTTGACAATTAGGTCGTATTCAACCCTCTTCCCCAAGGACACGCCCCTCGGCCAGCTCACGGTCGAGCAGTGGGACGGAAATTTCGTCTTCACCCAACGGCACATGGGGAATCCGAAGGCGACCGGATTCTTTACGCTGGGTTTCGGAGCAACCACATTCGACGTCGACACGAAAACCGTGAGCGGGTCCCCTTCGAAGACCCAATTCGCGTGGAACATCGGAATTGGAAGCAAGTACGACATGAGCGAAAAGGTCGCGCTCCGGCTCGACGGCCGGTACCGCGCGGCGGAAACCAATTTCAGTACGAGCAGCGGTGTTTACTGCGACTTCTACGGTTTCTGCTACGCCTACAGCTCGAATTGGTATAGCAGCGGCGAGATCAGCCTGGGCCTGGCGTATAAGTTGGGCGGCGACTAGCCGAGGGAAGCGTCGGGGTGATCGTTAGGAACCTCGGCTCGAGTTGAGTTTCGCGGCAGCACCGTCCGGGCGAATGGAAGACCCGATCGTCGTGATAGGCGCGGGCGCGGCCGGCTTCATGGCCGCGATTTTCGCCGCGGGCGGCCCGGAAGGCGGGGCTGCCGGCCGCGCAGGTGGCTCGCGCCGCGTCATCCTGATCGAACGCACCCACGACGGCGGCAGAAAAATCCTCATGAGCGGGGGAGGGCGCTGCAACGTCCTCCCTTCCGAGATCGACCCCGCGCGGTTCGTCACAGCCTCCTCCCCCAACACCCTCAAGAAGCTTCTCCTTGCCTGGCCGCTCCGCGAGCAGCGGCGTTTCTTCGAGGAAGATCTCGGGATGCCGCTCGCCCTCGAGGAAGAGACCGGGAAGCTCTTCCCGATATCGAACAAGGCAAAGGACGTTCGCGACCGGCTGCGCGCGATGGCCGAGCGGAACGGGGTCGAGATGCGGTTTGACACCTACGTCACGGGGCTCGAGCCTCAGGGTGCCACGCGGGGCGGAGATAGTGGAATAAGCAGCGGCGGAGCACCCGACGGAGTGACCCGCTGGCGAGTCAAACTCTCGAACGCGAGCGCCCTCCTCGCCTCTCGGGTCATCATCGCGACCGGCGGGCTCTCCATACCCGCGACGGGGAGCGACGGCACCGGCATCGATATCGTGCGCCGTCTGGGCCACACGATCCACGACACCTATCCAGCTCTGACCCCGCTCACCGCGACGCCGCATCGATACGCCGCGCTCTCGGGTGTCTCGCTTCCCGTCACACTGGAAGCTCCGGGGCCGAAGCGAAAATTCACAACGCGCGGCGGGTTCCTCTTCACCCACAAAGGCTACAGCGGGCCATCGGTGCTGAATCTCTCGCACCTCGCCACACTCTCGAAACGAGAAGGCGGCCCACCCCAGGAGATCTTCGTCCGATGGACAGAGCGCGATGCGAAAGCTTGGGACGATGCACTCCGCGAGGGAGAAGGCACCGTGCTCACCGCAGCTCGGCGTCAACTCCCGGCACGACTTGCGGAGGCGCTCCTCGAAGACGCTCGCGTCGATGGTGCGAAGCCGCTCTCGCAACTCTCGCGCGAGGAACGCCTGCGGGTCGTCGAAGCGCTGACCCACCATCGCCTCCCCTGGACCGGGGACGAGGGCTACAAGCGCGCCGAGGTCACGGGCGGCGGCGTGGCCCTCAACGAGATCGATCCGCGCACACTCGAAAGTCGTCTCCACCCAGGGCTTTACCTCTGCGGCGAGATCCTCGACGCCTTCGGCCCCATCGGCGGCTACAACTTCGCATGGGCGTGGTCTACGGGGCGCGCGGCGGGGATGGCGGCGCGTCGGGAAGTGGCTTCGGGAACGCTACGCCCACCGCGAAAAAACGAGTAGTATCAGTCGACCGCAGTTTCATCCCCGAACGCCCCTCAGATGAGGAGTAACGAATATGGCGAAGGTCCTCTTGCGTTCTCTACGACGACCCCATCGATGGTTATCCGAAGTCCTACGCCCTCCCCGGAATTCCCAAGATCGATCGCTACCCCGACGGCCAGACCGTCCCGACTCCGAAGGCGATCGATTTCAAGCCGGGCCAGCTCCTCGGCAGCGTCTCCGGTGAGCTTGGGTTGCGCAAGTTTCTCGAATCGCTGGGCCACAAGCTGGTCGTCACCTCCGACAAGGATGGCGCCAACTCCACATTCGATCGCGAGCTGCCGGACGCGGAGATCGTGATCTCGCAGCCGTTCTGGCCGGCCTACCTGACCGCGGAGCGGATCGCGAAGGCTCCGAAGCTGAAGCTCGCCATCACGGCGGGCATCGGATCGGATCACGTCGATCTTCAGGCCGCGATCGACCGGGGCATGACCGTGGCCGAGGTCACCTACTGCAACAGCATCAGCGTGTCGGAGCACGTCGTGATGATGATCCTTGCGCTGGTGCGAAACTACATCCCGTCATACCAATGGGTGATCAAGGGCGGCTGGAACATCGCCGACTGCGTCGCCCGTTCCTACGATCTGGAGGGGATGGCGGTCGGCACGGTGGGCGCCGGGCGGATCGGCTCCGCGGTCCTCCGCCGGCTCGCGCCCTTCGACGTGAAGCTCCACTACACCGATCGGCACCGTTTGGGGACGGGCGTCGAGCAGGAGCTGAACCTGACCTTCCACCCGAACGCAGAGTCGCTCGTGAAGGTCTGCGACGTGGTCACGATCAATACGCCGCTCCATCCGGAGACCGAGCACCTCTTCAACGACGCGCTCATCGCCAAGATGAAGCGCGGCGCCTACCTCGTGAACACCGCGCGGGGCAAGATCTGCGATCGCGACGCGATCGCCAAGGCCCTGAAGAGCGGGCAACTCGCGGGATACGCCGGCGACGTCTGGTTCCCGCAGCCGCCTCCCAAGGACCACCCCTGGCGGACGATGCCGAACCATGGGATGACGCCGCATGTGTCGGGGACGAGCCTGTCGGCCCAAGCGCGCTACGCGGCCGGGGTGCGCGAGATTCTAGAGTGTTGGTTCGAGAAGCGTCCGATCCGCGACGAGTACCTGATCGTCTCCGGCGGCGAGCTGGCCGGAACGGGGGCGCACTCCTACAGCGCCGGCAACGCGACCGGCGGCTCGGACGAGGCGGCGCGATTCAAGAAGTAGACGATTGAGAGGAGGTCCTACGTGGGGGCACGGAGCGAGGTAGGCGCTACCTCAACAGCACCATCGCCGGGAATCCGAGAACCCCGGCGCTTCGAGACGAAAGCCTCCCAGGCGGATTTCAGCAGCGGATCGGCTTTGGGCGCGGCGGGGATGACGGTCGAGAGAGCTGATGCAAATGCGAATGAGCACCATGTAGGGCCAATGTCAATGTCCTTGAATGGGTTACGCGGGCGGCGCCCCGAACTTCCCATCTTGGACTGACGTTCGAGCGCTGGCGCGCTTAGAGTTACCCCATGGCGCTCGCATCCGGGACACGCCTCGCCCACTTCGAGATCACGGCACCGCTCGGCGCGGGCGGAATGGGCGAGGTCTACCGTGCCCGGGACGAGCGCCTCCATCGGGACGTCGCGCTCAAGGTCCTGCCGGCGGGAACGGTGGCCGACGACCACGCGCGCCGGCGCCTCCGCAGCGAAGCCCTCGCGCTCTCGCAGATCAATCACCCCAACATCGCGTCCATTTACGATTTCGGCAGTCACGACGGCGTCGATTTCCTGGTCATGGAGCTCGTCCACGGCGAGACGCTGACGAGCAAGCTATCCCACGCGCCTCTACCCGAGAAGGAGCTAACGGACTTGGCGCTCCAGATCGCCGAAGCGCTTCAGGAGGCCCACGAGCACGGGATCGTCCATCGCGATCTCAAGCCCGGGAACATCATGGTGACGAGGCGTGGACGGGTAAAGGTGCTCGACTTTGGTATCGCCAAGTCGGCGGCGCCGGCGAGCGCGGACGAGACCACCGAGAGCCTCACGGGGGCGGGAGCGTTGACCGGGACTCTCCCCTACATGGCTCCGGAGCAACTTCGGCGCGCGACGCTCGACGGGCGCACGGATCTCTACGCTCTCGGCGTGGTGCTCTACCAGATGGCGACGGGACAGCGCCCCTTTCGTGAGATTCAGCCCGCGGCGCTCGCGGGTGAAATCCTCCACCGCGCCCCCGAGCCGCCGCGAGCCATCAACCCGTCTCTCTCGCCACGGCTCGAGGCGATCGTTCTCAAGGCCCTCCGGAAGAACGCCGACGAGCGCCACCAATCCGCCGAAGAGATCATGGCTGAATTGCGTGGAGGCGCCCAAGCTGCCGCACCGCAGCGCGACGCGGAGGGCCTCGGCAATCTTCCCCGTCCCCAGACCGGGTTTATCGGGCGGGAGAGCGAAATCGTCGAAGGGCGACGGTGCCTCGCCACGGGGCGTTTGCTAACGCTGACAGGATCCGGGGGCTGCGGAAAGACGCGGCTCGCCATCGAGCTGGCCGACGCCACTCGCGCGGAATATCCAGACGGCGTCTGGATGGTGGAGCTGGCCCCCGTATCCGATCCGACGCTCGTGCCACAGACCGTCGCCGCGGGCCTCGCGATCCGGGAGCAGCCTGGGCGCCCGATCGTCGAAACGCTTTCGGAGACATTGGCATCTCGAAAACTTCTCATCGTCCTCGACAATTGCGAGCATCTCCTGGAACCGGCGGCCCGAACAGCCGAAACCCTCGTGCGCTCGTGCCCGGGACTGAGGATTCTGGCGACGAGCCGCGAATCGCTCAGAATTCCGGGTGAGATCTCGCGTCGTGTCCCGTCCCTCTCGGTCCCCGATTCAGAACGCCATGGGGAAGAGATCATGAAATACGAGGCGATCCGCCTCTTCGCCGAGCGGGCGGCGGTTGTCGTCCCGACGTTCGAGGTGACGCCGAGAAACGCGATCGCGGTGGCGCAAATTTGCCGCCGCCTGGACGGCATCCCTCTCGCCATCGAGCTGGCGGCGGCCCGCGTGAGGCTCCTCACGCCCGAACAGATCGCCACACGTCTCGACGACAGCTTCCGACTCTTGACCGCCGGGCCACGAGGCGCGCTCGCACGTCATCAGACGCTTCGCGCGATGATCGACTGGAGCTACAACCTGCTTACCGATGCCGAGCGGCTGCTCCTTCAGCGCCTCTCGGTGTTCGCCGGAGGCTGGAGCGTGGAGGCGGCGGAGGCGGTCTGCGTCGATGATCCGAACCAGCGTGGCCAGGGGGTTGCAATCCACCAGGGAGACGTTCTCGACCTGATGACGGAGTTGGTGGAAAAGTCCCTCGTCCTGGTCGAGGACCAAGCCTCGAAGATGCGGTGCCGCTTTCTCGAAACGGTCCGCCAGTACGCCAGTGACAAACTCGAGGAATCGGGCGAGGCGGAGGTGATTCGCGATCGGCACGGCGACTACTTCCTCAGCGTGGCTACCTTCCGGGAACCGCGACCCGATCTCGCGGAAACGTTGAAGTCGTTGGAGCGTGAGCACGATAACTTCAGAGCGGTGCTCGATCGGAGCGCTCACACCGGCCCGAGAGCCGTTCAAGGGCTCCGCATGGCGGGCGCCCTTGGAAAATTTTGGTGCGTTCGCGGCTACATGAGCGAGGGGCGGACGCGGCTGAAGCAGTTGCTGGAGCGGGCGCCTGACGCTCCGGCCGACGTGCGGGTGCGGGCGCTTGTCGCTATGGGAGAACTGGCATGGTTGGAGGCGAGATTTGACGAGTCTGCCGCAAGCTATGAGAAAGGGCTCGAACTCAGCAGAGAAACCGGCGACAAGTTGAGGGTAGCCGACTGTCTATGCGGGCTCGGAAATGTGGCGCGGCACACGCGGGACTTCGTTCGCGCACGCGAGGCTCTCGAGGAGAGCCTGACCATTCAAAGAGAGATAGGGAGCCCGTGGGCAGTCGCGGGAATTCTCAACAATTTGGGCGCGGTCGCATCCAACGAACGACAAATCGAGCGTGCGATCTCGCTCTACAAAGAGGGCCTCGAGATCTCGAGAGAAATTGGAGATAGGTGGGGCATCGCCAGCCGGCTCGGAAATCTGGCTGAGGTCACCATGTACCATGGAGAGGTCGAGGAAGCGGCCGCCATGCACCGGGAGAGTCTCGGGATCTGGCTTGAGTTGGGGGACCCCCGCAGCATCGCCGAAGGGTTGGAAATGTATGTGGAGACGCTTTGCGCGCAGGGCCGGATGGAGTTGGCCGCGCGGCTGCTCGGCGCAGTCGAGGCCCTGCGGAAGTCGATCGGCTGCCCGCGCCCCCCCGTGGACCAGGAGATCATTCAGAAAGCGCTCGATTCGGCGCGATCGGTTCTGGGGGTCCAGAGCTTCGACCGAGCGTGGTCGGAAGGCTTGGCGATGACGCCCGAAGAGGCCGTCGCGGCCGCGATGGAGGAAGCGAAGGTTTCTTAGGCCGGAACACACAGGAGGATCGACCCGTCGTCTGGCCGGTCCGAGGCGAGGGCTAGGGGCTGGCTGTGGTTGAGGCGGCCTTAACGATCGTCAATTCCTTCCCCTGTTGGACGACAACGTAGGTCCCGCCCTCGTTCACGTAAGGATGCGGATCCTCGTCGAATTGAGACCTCCATCGGAACGCGCCGTCGGATAGCGCAATCATTTCCACCCTGCCGTCCCTCTGCGGCCACACGACATAGTCCTTCCTGATCTGGTACTCGGCGCTCCGCGACATCTCGGCCTCCCGGGTCCAGACCACGGTCCCCACAAAATCGCGGCAGAAGAGCGTCTTCGCCTTCTTGTCGTACTCGAGGAACCGCTGATTCTCAATCCCCTCCGGCGCGGAGCCCGGCTTCCCGTCGGCGATATTCAAATTCGCCACGACCCCCTTTTCCGAAGTGAGCCGTATTTGTCCCGGCACCGCGAACGAATGGCTCACGATGTCCTTCCCGTCGATATCCTTCTTCGTCCATGCGACCTGGCCCGTCTTCGCGTTCACGACGGTAAACCTGTAGGGCGGGAGGTAGTTCATGCCGGCGTTGTCGGCAGCGTCGGCCTCGGTGCGGACGTTCTTGTCGGCGTCGACGAATACGATGTAGTCGCCGGAGTCGTACGCGAACGGCCTCGAGCCTGCCTTCACCTCCCAGAGCTTTGCCCCCGTTTTCCAGTCGTAGGCGGTGGTCTTGTCGCCCCCCTTGGCCAGGACCGCGTGGACCGATCCCTGCCAGTTCACCCCGCCCCGCTTCACCTTCCAAAGCTCCCTTCCCGTCATCGTGTCGAGGCGCGTCACGACGTTCTGATCGGAAATCATGAGGTCGGTCATGCCATCGGGTATGCCGTGGTTCAGGGCGATGAGGTCGTCGACCGTGTAGATGGCCGAGCTATTTGCCTTGAGCTCATACTTCCACGCCTTGGATCCCGTCGCGATATTGAACCCCGTCAGCTCGTCGCCATCCTGGAAGATGGCGAGGTCGCCGTACGCGCCGCGCAAAATCCCTGGCTTGTCCTTCGTCTTCCACAGCGGCTGGCCGTCCTCGAGGTTGACGCCCTCCAGGCGTTCGCCCGCGATCGCCACGCGGTCGGGCGCGGTACCGCGGACCTCGTAACCCCCTTCCGTGGGCGAGAGGGGGAACGCCTCCAACTGCCGCCGCTTCTTCTTTGGTCCCTCCAGTCCCTGGTACTTCGCGGCACGTGTCCAGTGGCCTTTCCCGGCGTCGTAGGTAAGGCTCTTCGTCTCGTACTGCCATATCACCTGGCCGTTGGCGGCATTCACCAAGGAAAAGCTGGGCTTGTCCATGGCGTCCCAGGCCGACTTCTGGTCGCACTCCTTCGCCCCCAACGTGAGGAGACGGTCGCCGGGGAGAAGAATGGTGGCCCCGGGCTGAATGAACCCGAGCGTTTCGCAGGGGATGATCCACTTGAACGTGCCGGTCGATACGTCGAGAAGGCTCAACTGCCCCGTGCCGATGTACAAGCGGTCGTTCCCAAAGTCCGGGATGCCCCGGGAAGAGATATCGAGGTCCTTGTCCCCGAGCGGCACCACGAAACGCCACGCGAACTTCGCCTCGGGGAGCGAATAGGCATTGATGTACCCGAGATACCGGTCTCCCTTTTGATTTTGATCGGCGCGGAGGCCGAGGACCGTGTCGCCGAAGAAGACCCAACGGGCCTCCCCCTCATCCCGGAGGGGAAGCGTGTTGGCCTGAAGCAGGTCTCCGGACGCGGGCAGCGCCAGCAGCGCGGAGACCGAGAGGCCCACGGCGACGAGGGCGATGGAGACGATTCGAGAGATGGTCAGGCGGCGCAAGATGTCAGTATTACCCACTTCAATGACCCCCTTGGTTGGCCGAATGCCGCCGACTACCGGCCGGGTAACCGGTTTCCAGACTCTGATTTTGGCGGCGCAAACGAGGGAGTATTGTATCCGACTGTAACGGCATTGCGGTGATTGAAACGGCGGGTCTTCGCGCCAAAGATACCCGGGGAGGATTTCAGGGTGAGATCACCTGGCCAGTCCGGCGCCGACCACAATTTCGTCCAGCAGCAAGGATTTTCTGACGTCCCAGCGGCTGCATGCGCCGGGCTGTCGAACGCGCTGCGGTTTCAGCCGCGTGTGGTGGGGCTTGTCGCCCTCGTGGGGACCATCACGCAGCGGCCGGAGATGTTTGGAGCGCTGGCTGCCGTCCTCTGGTGGAACGCCCTCCTGCCGCGGTGGAATCCCTTTGACGCCCTCTACAAACTCACGCTCGGGCGGCGCGCTGGCGCACCGGTCCTCGAACCTGCGCCTCCGCCCCGGCGCTTCGCCCAGGGAATGGCGGCCACGTTTGCAACAGCGATCGCGCTGTGCCTGGCCACTCATCGCCTGGTCGCCGCGTGGATATTGGAGGGGCTGTTGCTGGCGGCCGTCGCGGCGCTGGTCTTCGGCCGCTTCTGCCTGGGGTCCTTCGTGTATCACGTCATCACGGGGCGCGCGGCCTTCGCTTTGCGCACCCTCCCGTGGCGGCGTTAGCGCAGCGGACGGCGTGTGACGCGAGCTACTTGAAATTCCGAATCAGCACAACGTTCTGACTGGACTCCCCATACGTGAAGATCACGCGGCTCCCGTCGCGCGTCCATCTCATGTTCGTGATGTCGCCGGCCTCGAAGTCGGTGATCGCGACCGGATTCGACCCGTCGGCGTTCACAACCCAGAGGTTGTCCGCGTTCTCGCCGCGGCGTCGAAGCAGGAGGCGCTTCCCATCGGGGGACCAGCGGTGCAGCGTGATCCGGCCATCCGTGAACCGCGTGATCTCCCGCGGCTTCCCCCCATCCAGGTCCAGCCGGAGGACGTTCCTCTCCCCATTTGATGCATGGAGGTACGTCAGTCCCTTTCCGTCGGGGGTCCAGGCGATGCTGGTGACGCGAGGAGGGAGCGCGGGCATTACGACCGGCCCTCCGCCCTTCGCGGGGATGATTTGTGGCGTGAACTCTCCCTGGCCGTTCACCTCGTGGATGAAGCTGTGAAGGATTCGGGAGCCGTCAGGGGAGAAAACCCCGGAAAGCTGGGAGCTCGGCGCAAGGCGGACGGGCTCGCCTCCGTCCGAAGAAACGCTCCACAACACGCCCGGCGTGTCGTTGCGCTGGAAGATGACCGTTCGACCGTCGGACGAGACGTCTCGGATCTGCTCGCCTTTGCCCGACGTCACCTGCCGCGCGTTCTCCCCGGTCACGTCCGAGCGCCAGATGTGAACCGTAAAGTCGTCGCCTACCCGCGAGTAGAACATGCCGGCGCCGGGTCGAAACGCAGGTCCGAACGCCGAGTTCGGTCCCGATGTGACTGCCTTCTGATTCGAACCATCGGGCCCGACCGCCCAGATTTGCGCGGTCCCATCTTTGATCATGGCGAACACAATCGTGCTGTCCTGAGTGACGTCGAAGCCTTGTATCGCACCCTCGTCGCCGGATCCGAATGTAATCTGGCGGACGCTCCTAGCACCGGACGGCGCCGCAAGCCAGAGGTTTGCTTCCTGTCGGGTTCGGACCGCCGCAATGGCGGCGCCGTCCGTCGACATGGTCTGGCTCTCGTAAAAGTTCTGATCGCTCGTGATCCGGCGGGCACGACCGTCGGGATACGTGACCTCAACGAGCTGCCCCAGGGCGAGCGTGGAGCGATCGAACACCGAGATCAGAAGCCCGCTGCCGTCGCCAAACCACACGAGATCACCGGCAAAGGGCCATGCCTCCTTGCCGACCCGCTCACGTCGGCCGCCCTCGACTCCGTACGTGACGATGTAGCTTGCCAGAGCCTCACCGCCGTTCGTTTCAATCGCCGCGATCTTCTTGCCGTCGGGGGACCAAGCGGGTTGACGGAGGGAGAGTGGCGCTCTGGCCGTGGCCAGTATCGTCTCCTTGCCTTGGTCCAGGCCGAAGATGATCAGCCTCTCCTCGTTTTTCTGAGGCACGCCCCGGAAAAAGCAAATCCGCTTGCCGTCCGGCGAGAACGTGGGCCTTGAGTCGATGTCGTAGGTCCGCTTGCGTGGGGTTCCACCGAGCGTCGGAATCTCGAAGAGCGCCGTGTACCCCTCGCGATCCGGGTCACTGCTCAAGTAGTAGAGGTAATTCCCGTCGGGCGTGAACACCAAGCCGGTTGGCGTGGGCTTCTGCGGGGGGAGGATCTGCACGTCGCTCCCTGTGGCGACCTGTCGCATCCACACGCCGCCCTGGCCATCCATCTCGAGAACGTAGGCTAGATACCGTCCGTCAGGAGACAGGGCGGACGCCGCCGCGGTACCGCGGTTCGTGATGCTGCTGATCTTGAGCGGAGGGAGCGCGGTGGACAGCCGCTCCGCGTGCTTCGAGCTGCGGATGAAAAGCACGGCGCTTCCGACGACCGCCACCGCGAGGACGAGCACCCTCGCCGCGATCGCCACGGGCGACCTCTTCTTTCGAATCGGCGCCGCCCCCATCGCGGACGACCCGCTCCCCGAGCTCCCCGACGCCGACAGCTCATCGTACTCATCCACGATCTCACGCAGCTCGATCGCCAGATCCTTAGCCGACTGAAGCCGCTGCTCTGGGTTCTTGGCCAGGCATCGGCGGATGAGCCTCCGCAACTCGGCCGGGGCTTCCTTGTTCAGCTCCTCCACCGGCGTCGGCTTGTCGTGGAGGATCTTGTGCATCGTCTCGACGTTGGACTCCGCGACGAACGGCTTCTTCCGTGTCGTCGCCTCGTAGAGGATGGAGCCGAACGAAAAGATGTCGGAGCGTTGGTCGACCGCGCTCCCCCGCACCTGCTCGGGGGACATGTAGGCGACCGTACCGACGATGGTGCCCTCGCCGGTGGCGTCTCCGACTGCCGAGGGCCCGCTCGTGACGTCGGCGTCGGCCGATTGCTTCTCGGTGAGCTTGGCGAGCCCGAAGTCGAGGACTTTCGCGAAGCCGTCCTTCGAAACCATGATGTTCCCGGGCTTGAGATCCCGGTGGACGATCCCCGCCGCGTGCGCCTTGGCGAGTCCCTCGGCCGCCTGCGCCAAATAGCCGAGGAGTGTGCGGAGATCGGTCTTTTCCTGGTGGATCTTGGTCGAGAGCGTCGAGCCGCTCACCAACTCCATCGAGATGAAATGGACCGACGACGAGCCTGGCTCCTTGGGGCCATCACCCCCGTGTCCTCGTACCGCGTCCTGGCCGATCTCGTAGATCGTGACGATGTTTGGATGGTTGAGCGACGAGGCCGACTTCGCCTCGCGCTGGAAACGGCGGACGCGCTCCTCGTTCCGAACCAGCTCGGGCGGGAGGATCTTGAGCGCGACGCTCCGCTCGAGCGTCTGATCCTGGGCCAGGTAGACCTCGCCCATCCCGCCGGACCCGAGCGGGCCAACGATGCGGTAGTGGGAGATCTCGTCTTCGGGCTGGAGTGCCTGTGGGGACATGGAAGCGGGGATTCTACCATTCAATAGGTTAAGATACCCACCCAGGACATCTGGACCCCAACATGGAGGTTGTGTCATGAACCGTCACCCGCTTCATCGTTATCTCATGTTGCTCGCGGCAGTTGCACTACTGGGCGGTTGCCAGGCCAAGACAATGAGCACGGCCGAGAAGAACGCGGCGGCGGCGGCGGCCACGGTTGAAGCGAACAAGGCCGCCTGTCAGCGGTTCTACGACGTGGCGCTCAATCAGGGCGACCTGACTGTGGTGGACTCGCTCGCGGCCGCCGATGCGGTGGATCACATGCCGATGCCTCCCGGATATCCCTCCGAGACGATTCCGGCGATCAAGAAGTTCATCACCGATTGGCACACCGCGTTTCCCGACCTCAAGTTCACGGTCGAGAAGATGGTCGGCGAGGGAAATGAAGTCGTGATCTACAGCACCATGACCGGCACGAACACGGGCAGCTTCATGGGCATGAAGCCGACCGGCAAGTCGGTCAAGGTTGAGGGCTTCGATCTGGTCCGCATCGAGAACGGCAAGATGGTCGAGCACTGGGGTTTGATGAACGACACCGCCATGATGATGCAAATGGGGATGATGAAGCAGCCCGCCATGAAGTAGGAGGTTCGCCATGGCCACCACGAACGAAGTCGCCACGTTTCTCGCTGCGTGGGAACAGGAAGCCCAACGCACGATCTCTCTACTTGAAGCCTTGCCACCCGATAAGTACGACTTTCGCCCCGATCCGAAGGGCCGCTCGCTCGGCGAGATGGCATGGCATCTTTGCGAGATCGACGGCTGTCTCAGTTTCGGGGTCGCCGAGCGTCGGTTCAGCCTCGAGGACACGCTCCCCGAGCTGAAGCGACCGCGCGAGGTGAAGCTTCTCGCGCCCGGATATCGGCGAGTCCACGAACTCGCGATCGAACGCCTGCGCGGGCTGAAGCCTGAAGCGCTCGCCGAGAAGGTGATGTTCTTCGACGGCACGCAGATGACGATCCGAGACGTGCTCTGGATAGCGCTGCTTCATCATTTGATCCACCATCGCGCACAGCTGGTGCTGATGTGCCGGTTGGCGGGTGGCGTTCCACCGGGGCTCTACGGGCCGAATCGGGAGGAGATGGAGGCGATGCGCAAGGAGATGGAGGCGGGGAAGAAGTAGGGGCTCCGAAGCGTTTGTGCTGAATTTAGCGCGGCGGGGCCCGCAGGCCCCCCGCGCATGGAGTAAATTGCCCCTGATGCGGTCGAGCCCCGGTAGCCCCCTCGCTCCTGACCAGGTCATCGCCGCTCCCGGCGCGGGGAAGCGCGAGCGGCACCGGGGGGAGTCGCTTTTCCTCCCTGGCGGGCGGGCCGCGCAGCCCAGTGCCAGCCGGACCCTGCCACCGCACCTCCAAGAACAGCTCCCCCGGCGGCTGCGCAATACCGCGCTCCTCTACACGCTGGCGTATTTCCTGTCGGCTTTCGCGCCCTCCATCCTGACGGGACAGATCGCTCGGGATTTTCGCACCCCGGGCGAGTGGGTTCCCGACGTGGCGTCGATCCTGATCGGCCTCGTGGTCGCGGGGATCGCGTCCAGCCCTCGCGTGCCGTGGCAAGCCAAGATGCACCTCGGACTCGTATTCGAAGTCGCGGGGAGCTACGGCATCGCCCTCACGATGTACACCGGCGCGGGACAGTACGCGAGCACGCCGATCGTATTCTTCGCTCTCTCGCCGTCATGGATCGCGATCTGGATGCTGGTCTATTCGATCGTCGTTCCCGCCCCGCCCGGGAGGGCGCTCCTCGCACTGCTCGCCTCGGCCTCCGCCGCACCCGTGGTCTTGGGGACCTCACTCCAGCGCGCGGGGCTGGTCCACGTGTTCACGCCGGAAACGTTCTTCTTCGCCCACATCTTTCCCTACCTCATCGTCGTCATCCTCGCGTACGCCAGCGCCCGCATCATGGTCACGCTGGGCGCGGACGTCTCCCGCGCCCGCGAAATGGGAAGCTACCGGCTGATCGAGCGCCTAGGACAGGGCGGCATGGGAGAGGTGTGGAGGGCCTCGCACCAGCTCCTCGCGCGGGAGGCTGCCATCAAGTTCATCCGGCCGGAATCGCTGGGGGTGAGCGCCGAGGCATCAAGCACGATGATCCGGCGATTCGAGCTGGAGGCGCGCGCGACCGCGTCCTTGACCTCCGCGCACACCGTCGAGCTTTACGACTTTGGCGTCTCGGATGACGGCACCTTCCACTACGTCATGGAGCTGCTCCAAGGACTCGACTGCGATCGACTGGTCCGCCAGTTTGGGCCGCTGCCCCCCGCGCGCGTGGTTTACCTCCTGACTCAGGTGTGCGAATCGCTCGAGGAGGCCCACGAGAAGGGACTCATCCACCGGGACGTGAAGCCCGCGAACATCTACGTGTGCCGCTCCGGAATCCGGTGCGACTTCGTGAAGGTCCTGGACTTTGGGCTTGTCGCCCACCGCCGGGAGGCGAAGGCCGACGTGATGCTGACACCGGCGGACCATGCCATCGGCACGCCGGCATTCATGGCGCCCGAGATCGCGCAGGGGCAGGAGATCGACGGCCGTACGGATCTCTACGGCCTCGGCTGCGTCGCGTACTGGTTGCTGACCGGGCGGCAGGTCTTCGAGGGGTCCGGGTTTCTAGAGGTCATCTCGAAGCACCTCCGCGAGGAGCCCGAGCCACCGTCGCGCCATTCGCGCGATGATTTGCCCCGGGAATTAGACGCCTTGATCTTGAGCTGCCTGGAGAAGACGCCGGATAGGCGGCCGTCGAGCGCGCGCGAGGTCGCGCGACTATTGCGCGCGATCCCGTTCGAGGACCAATGGAGCGCGGAGCATGCGGAGGCGTGGTGGAGGGAGCACATCGACAGGTCTTAGAGAGGGGGACGCGTAGGATCTTGCCTCGGTCCTCCAGGTGCCGCAGCCGTGAAGGCCTTCAAGAGAAAGGGAATTGACGATGACCATCGCTCGCAAGCTTGCCATCCTCGCCACTCTCGTCGGGCTGCCGCTGGTATTTGCGGTAGGCGCGCATTCGAGCACCTCCCCCACGCCGCAACGCCACGATCTTGCTGCGATGAAGGCCGAACAGGCGGCCCTGACGCCGGCCCAAGAGCTGGAGTCGCTGCGGCGTGGAAACGAGCGCTTCGCCTCGGGAAAGCCCGAACCGCACGACATGGTCCACGACCGGCAGATCACCGCGGCCGGACAATATCCGCACGCCATCATCCTGACCTGCATTGATTCGCGCGTACCGCCGGAGATCATTTTCGATGCCGGCCTGGGGGTGCTGTTCAGCGACCGCGTCGCCGGCAACATCGTTGACTCCGACTTGGTGGGAAGCATGGAATACGCGTGCGAGGAGGCGGGCTCCAAGCTCGTGCTCGTCATGGGGCACACAAGCTGCGGCGCGGTCAAGGGAGCGTGCGACGGCCTCAAGATGGGCAATCTCACGGGCCTGCTGCAGAAGATCGAGCCCGCCATCGCGTCCGTTCAGAACGTGCCCGGCGAGCGCAATTCGAAGAACCATCAGTTCGTCGACGCCGTCGTCGAGGCGAACGTGCGAGAGACGTTGAAGCGCATTCGCGAGATGAGTCCGATCCTGCGCGACATGGAGCGTGAGGGCAAGATCCAGATTGCCGGCTGCGTCTACGATCTCGAGACCGGAAGAGTGCGGTTCCTGAAGTAGGCGACCCAATGCTACGAGAGCCATGAGAGCGAGGAGACAACGATGAAGGCCAAACGCACCCGCGCCAGAAAGCCCGCGGCCGCGCCACCGCGTCCTTCCCTGGCCGAGCTCCGCGCCATGGGCAAGAAGCTGCGGGAGAAGTGCCCGCGCCAAGCCCACGCGGCCTGGAAGGCTCCGGCCGGCCGCCCCAACCCGCTCAAGCTGCTGGAGAAGTCGAACAAGGGGCGAATCGCCCAATTGATCCCCATCCGCCACGGCCGCATGGTGCGGACGCCGTTCACGTTCTACCGGGGAGCCGCGCTCAACATGGCGGCCGACCTGGCGCGCACGCCGTCCACCGGGATCTATGTCCAGGCCTGCGGCGATTGCCACATGCTCAACTTCGGCGGCTTTGCCACGCCCGAACGACGGCTCATCTTCGACATCAACGATCTCGACGAAACGCTCCCCGCGCCCTGGGAATGGGATGTCAAGCGCCTGGCGGCGAGCTTCGTCCTCGCAAGCCGTAACAACGGGTTCAGCAACGCCGAGGCTCGGGATGCGGCGCTGTCGTGCGTGCAGTCCTATCGGGAACGCATGGCGGAATACAGCGAGATGAGGGTGCTGGAGGTGTGGTACTCGAGCATCGACACGGAAGAAATGCTCGCGACGGTCAAGGATGTCGAGGCCAAGCGCCGCGCCAAGAAGCGATTGTCCGCCGCCCGCGAGCGCAGCGTGCTGGAGCACGATTTCCCCAAGCTCGCGGCGGCCTCCGGCAAGTCACCGACCATCAACGACGACCCGCCCCTCATCTACCACCCCAGTGGGGAAACACAGGAAGACCTGCGCGAACGCGTTCGGGACGCCTACGCCGCCTACCGAGAAACGCTGCAGGAAGATCGGCGCGTTCTCCTAGACCGTTTTGAGCCTAAGGATATCGCGATGAAGGTGGTCGGTGTCGGTAGCGTCGGCACTCTCTGCGCGATCATCCTCTTGATGGCCAGCGAAGCGGACCCGCTATTTCTCCAGGTCAAGGAAGCGCGCCGCTCGGTCCTGGAAGCCTACGCCGGGAAGAGTGTCTATCCGAATCATGGCCAGCGCGTCGTGAACGGATATCGGCTCATGCAGCCGGCGAGTGATGTCTTCCTTGGCTGGACCGAGGGCAAAGGGGGCCGTCATTTCTACATCCGCCAGCTCAAGGACATGAAGGTTTCACCTATGGTCGAGGTGTTCACACCGGGCTGGACGATCGAGTTCGCCGGGTTCTGCGGCTGGGCGCTCGCCCGGGCGCACGCCCGGTCCGGCGGAGCGGCGCAGATCAGCGGATACCTCGGCAAGAGCGATGTCTTCGACCAAGCGATCGCGGACTTCTCCGACGCCTATGCCAATCAGACCGAACGCGACCACGCGGTCTTCAAGAAGGCCGTGCGCTCGGGACGTATCGAGGCTGTGATGGAGGAGGAGTAGGCGCCGAGCTGATGTCCCCTACGCTTGCGGAATCAGCGCGAACAGCGCGTACACAGGCACGAGCAGGCAGTGAAGCACACGCGACACGTGGTCGAACAAACCGAGAAGCCGCCATAACCCGACGCGTTGTTCCGTCGATAGCGGCTCGCCGTCCGCGCCGACCACGGTCAACGCGCTCGCGTCCGCGTGGATCTTGGCGAAGACCGCGCCGTCGATGGTGACCGTCGCGTCCACGGTATTGGCGGTATGCGCGCTCGCGATCACGAACGTGTGATCGCCGATCGCGATCGACTGATTCACCACCGCGTTTCCGTTCGACGCCTCGGCGTGCGCGTCATTCGTCAGCTCGAAGTTGTCCTCGGGAACGCCGAGCCGGAACCGCACCGTCAAAGACTGAACGGCCGCAACCTGCTCGCCGTGCGCGCGGATGGAGAAGGCAAGGTGCTTCCCCCTGGATGGCGTTGACGACGCTTCGCGCGTGGTTCCATCGAAGAACGAGCCTTCCACGTTGATCTCGCCGGCGCCCTCCGACCCGGCCAGCGACACCGCGTAGTCCACAAAGGTGACGTCATCCGAGACGGCCTTGAGGTGGAGCGCCGCCGCGTTCGGCGTGTCGTCGCCCTCGTCCGTCAGGTCCGCGTATCCGATCTCCGCGCTCACCACCGGCTCGTGCGTGAAGGGATTCACGGCGTAGAGGATGTAGCGCACGCCGTTCTCCGGAGCGCCCGTGCGGTCCGGATCGGCAACGTAGCAATGTTTCTCGGGATCGAACACGTAAGTGGTGCCGAGAACAGAGGCGGGAATCACCTTGGCCTGGGGCGAGGCGGCAGCCTGGCGCTTCAGCGCGTCGGCCACGCCACGCACCAGCGACGAGGTAGCGGCGGTGGCCGCGCTCGGCGTTGCCGCAGCGCCCATCAGCATCGGCCTCACGGCGGCCGCGACAGGAGCGCCGCCCGGGCCGGCGAGGCTCAACGCATCGAGGCTCTGCCACGCGGGCGACTCCAGCGCCGCCTGCATCGTTTGGAGGCCCGCCTGGGTCTCGGGCGTGAGGGCGGCGCCAACGTTCGCGGGTGGAGTCGGCGCCGTTAACGGCGCGGTCGCGTTGTCCTTGGAGCAGCCAGCGCCCGCCAGGACGGCGGCCAGGGCAACGAGTGCGATCTTTGCGTTCCGATTCATCACTGCCTCCTTCGATGGGGGCCAAGGTGGCCCTTGTGCGGTCCGCCGGGTGTCGGAGGTGTGGACCGGATGGTCTTTGAGACTTGGGGGCTGCCTTCAGAAGAGCTACAAGATTATAGCACGGGCGGGGTTACGGGCGAGAGTGGATTGGAGGGCGCCCGCTAGGTTAAGGGGACGAAAGGGGTTAGATCGAGAGCGCTGGCGAGCCCTTCGCGGAGCCTCGCTTTGGCCGGCGGACGGCCCGCACCTTCCCGGTCCCGCCTCCTCCGCAGAAGAATTGATCGCCGCCATCGGACTCGAGTCCCGAAACGCCCACTCCGGGCGGCATCTCGAGCCGCTCCAGAACCTCTCCCGTTCGAGGGTCGACTCGCCTCAAATCGCTCTCGTCGCCTTCCCAGGTGCCGTGCCATAGCTCTCCGTCGACCCACGTGACACCGGTGACGAAGCGGTTGGACTCGATCGTGCGGAGAATCGCGCCTGTTTGGGGATCGACTTGGTGGATCTTCCTGTCCCGATAGTGCCCCACCCAGAGCGTCCCCTCGGCCCACGTGAGCCCCGAGTCACCGCCGCCTCCGGGCGCCGGGATCGTGGCGAGCACACGGCCGGTCTGCGGGTCGATCTTCTGGATGCGATCCTCGGCGATCTGATACAGGTGCCGGCCGTCAAAGGCCGTTCCTGCATGCGCGGCGACATCGATCGAGCGCTGCGTCTTCCCGCTCTCGGGATCGAAGGCGACCAGCTTGTCTCCGGCAGCAAACCAGACGTTTTGACCGTCATACGTGACGCCATGCACGTGGTCGGCACCCGAAAAGGGGCCATATTCGCGGACGATTTCGGCCTTTGATCGACTCATGCCGCCATTTTAGTCAATCGGCAGAGGAGCGGGGAGTAACAAGATCGTCGTGAATCCCGGCACGGGCGGGGTCACCCAACGACGGGCCCGCCCGCGGCCGAACGACTGCACCTTGCCTGCTGCCGCGAGCGAGTCGATCGCCCGCTGCACGGTGCGCTGGCTCGTTCCAAGCGCAAGCCCAAGGGCTGAGCTCGACCACGATTCACCGTCGGCAAGGAAGGCGAGCACCGCCGCATGCTCCTCTTCCACGGGCCGAGCCAGCACGACGACCTTGCGTGCGCGGCGCGGCGCCAGCGCAAAACCTCGCTTCGTCGCCCTCACGTCGGCCAGCGTCCTGAGCGCCCTGCGGAGCCGCCCCACTTCGACTCGCAGCCGCCCGCGATGGGATTCGTCGGCGAGCTTAAGCCCGAACGCACGCTCCACAAGCGTTGCCCTCGGCACGTCCCCCGGCCACGCTTCGCCCAGGGCGCGAGCGAGCGCGAACAAGACCGGACGCCTTGCGAGCGAGACCACCTTGATTTCGTGACGCACCACATGACGGCAAGCGTCCACGACGAATGCTTTCGACGCCAGCAGGGTCTCGACCTCCTCGAGCAAGAGGAGTCGGTCCTCGCCACTCGCAAGCAGGCGCGCGGCTGGGGTGCTCAAAACGAGAAGCGCGCTCTCCACCTCCGCCGTCAGCGCCGGGATCCGTGCGTGACGCGCCGCGCCATCGGCCCGGGCCAGCGCGGCGCGCGCCACCTTCGTGCGGAGGCGCCGCAGAGCGATCCCCGCGACCACCAGCTCGTGGGCGGTCCTCGACGCGGGAGGGAGGGACGCGGGGTCGATCTTCGCGAGCGCGCGCTCGGCCTCATCGATGCGCCCGATCAGGAGGAGGCGCCGGACCTCGAGATACCGCGCGTGCGCCGCGTTCACCCTGTCGCCGTGCTCCTCGAGCGTCGCCCGTGCCGCGTCGAGCGCCTTCGCGGGCCAGCTCAGGTCGCGCGAGGCGAGCGCGACCTCGGCCTCGGCGACGACGCACCTCGCGCGGGCCACCGCCTCCCTCGGACCGAACGCACGCGCGGCGCGTCGCAGTAGAACCTTCGCTCGGGCGAGATCGCCGAGCTGCGCCATCGCGATGCCTCGAAGCGCGAGAGCCGGCGGGTCGTCGCGCAGGGCGACCCGCTTCAAGGCGCCGAGGGGATCCCCTGCCGCGAGCGCACGCGCCGCGGCCGTGATCAGCGAGTCCATCGAAATCCCGTCACACTTGTCACTCTCCCGGCTCGCACCATCCCGCGTCAGAATACTCGCATGGCCAACGATCTCCGGGTCGCACCGAGAAGCGCGTTGGCAAGGCAACAGGAGGCCGCGACACACACTGAGGCGGCAAAGAAGCGCACAGATGTCGAAGAAGAAGGGAGATTACAATGAAGCACGATCAAGATTACGCCATCACTCTCTTGGTTGACAACACTCCGGAGGAAGCCTTCGCCGCCATCAACAACGCTCGCGGATGGTGGTCAGAAGAAATTGAGGGCAGGACCGACGAACTCGGTGAATTTCGGTACCACTACAAAGACATCCACCGCAGCACCATCAGAGTCGCCGAGCTCATTCCGGGCAAAAAGGTTGTATGGCACGTTGTGGACAATTACTTCAACTTCGTCAAAGACAAGAGCGAGTGGAAGGACACCGACATTATCTTTGAAATCGCCAAGAAGGGCGACAAGACAGAAGTTCGCTTCACGCACGCGGGACTCGTCCCGGCCTACGAATGCTACGGCGTCTGCTCGGACGCCTGGGGCATCTACATCAATGGCAGCCTGCGCAGCCTGATTAACACGGGCAAGGGCCAGCCCAACCAAAACGAGCAAATTGCGAGCAAGCACGGCATCGAGGGCTAGAGACACCGGGCTATGGTCGTGCGGCGCGCTCATGGATTGTCGAGGGGAGGTTGACATGCGGAAGTTGATCGCTGGAATGAAGATTTCCTTGGATGGGAAGATTGAGGGGCCTGACGGCTACGCTGACTGGGTGGAAACGTGGGCTGACAGCTACGACGTGATGCCGCGGGTCGACGCCTGCTTGCTTGGGGCACATATGTACCCAAGCTACGAGGGATATTGGACCGCGATACGGAATGCGCCGGACAAGCCTCTCTCGATGACGGGCAGGGTGCCGACGCCCGATGAAGTCGAGTACGCCCGCTTCGCCGTGCAGACTCCTCATTATGTGCTGTCGAGGACCCTGACGTCGGCCATCTGGCCAAGGACGAGTTTCGTCCGGGGGCTCGAAGAAGTTGCTGCCCTGAAGCAGGCGCGCGGCAAGGACATCTACCTCGTCGGGGGTGCTCGAACCGCGGCGAGCCTTATCGATGCCGGGCTGGTGGATGAACTCAGGCTCATTGTCTATCCCGTGATCGCCGGTAAGGGGAAGGCGCTCTTTGAAACGGCGGAACGTCGTCGCGGGTTCGAACTGCAGAAGGTTCAGCAGCTTCAAGGGGGACGTGTGAGCATGATCTACGGAATCGGCTGAAGGAGCCACCCCAGGCGAGTGTGTGGCCGGGGCGGCAGACTCTAACCGCTAGTCGGCGGTTCCGCGGAGATGAGGAGTACGATGTTCGCGATCAAAGCCGAGGTTAGGGATCCGCGGACGGAGACGTTCGAGTTCGCTGCGCAGAAGACGATGTACGGCGGCAAGCACATCGCCAAAGGCGATACGATCTTTGTCTTCGCGAGCGAGAATGAAGGCGGGCAAGGTCTCATCGCAATCGGCGTCGTCACCTCGGCCAAAGCGATCGCAAAGAAACGCGTGATCGCCCGGCAAACGCCGCGCGTGAGCATTACCATCAGACGCACCGCCCTCGCGAAGCGGCGCCTGGGGCGGAGCGAGCTCAAACCGCACTCCGACTGGAACGACGGCCGACCGGAAACCGAGCTCAACTTCAAATTCTATCGTCAGGCAACGAACAAGATCGTCGGCATCTCAAATGAAACGGGAGCGTTCCTCCGCAGATTCTTTTGACGCCGCCTAGGGCGACGGCGGCGTGCGGCAGAGAAGCCGGCCAGTGTGGGGGCGCGAACCGGCCCAACCGCACGAGGTCATCCGACTCCGGCCGTCTACTCGGCTTCGGCGCCCTCATTGAGGATGGCGACGTACCGCTCGTATGCGTAAAGGCGCTTCCACTGTCGGCCGGTGATTTCCCGAGCGATGCCGAGCTTCTCGAGCAGCTCCATTCCGGCGGCCGCGCCGGGGAAGGAGAGCTTCGACCGCTTGCGCGCGTCCTGCAGAGAGATGATGGGGCGAGCCTTCAACGCATCATGGACCCTGAGCGCAGAGATCGACTTGCGTCCCTGGAGCCTGATCTTCTTCCTGTCCTCTTCGAACAGCGACTCGAGTCGCTCGAGCGTGCTCATCGCGCCTTCGGCCGTTTGGCGTACGCCTTCCAGGAAGAATTCCAACCACGCTTCCCAGTCGCCTTCCCGGCGAACGGTGTCGAGCAGCGCATAGTAGTCGGCGCGGTTGCGCTTCAGGAACAGACTGAGGTAGAGGAGCGGCTCTCTCAGAACCCCCTCGGCGCAGAGCAGCAGCGTGATCAGTGCCCGTCCTACTCGGCCGTTCCCATCCAGGAACGGATGGATGGTCTCGAACTGGACGTGTGCGATTCCCGCTCGGACTAGCGCGGGCAAGTCGGTTCCTTCGCCGTGCAGGAATCGCTCGAGCGAAGCCATGCAGTCTTCGACGTGCTGGGGTGGAGGCGGCACAAATCGGGCATCTCCGGGCCGGCTTCCCCCAATCCAGTTCTGTGTCCTCCGAAAGTGGCCCGGATCCTTGTGGCCACCTCGCCCGCGCGAGAGCAGGATCTTGTGAACCTCGCGGATCAGGCGATTGGAGAGGGGAAAGCCGCCGCGCAATCGCTTGATTCCGTGGTCTAGAGCCGCGACGTAGTTGGACGTCTCAACGACGTCGACTGTCGGCACACCCGGCACACCACCGGCCTCGAAGGTCAAGAGATCGGAAAGCGACGACTCTGTCCCCTCGATTTGGGACGAAAGCACCGCCTCCCTCCGAACGTAGGAATAGAGGAGTGGTGCCAGGTCGGGGAGCATCCGCGCGCCCTTGTCCAGTCGGCCGACTGCGAGGGTGGCTTGCTCGAGCAGGCCTTGGAGCCTGCCCTGGAGGGCAAGCGGGGGATTGGGGGGTAGGGGGTCCGGCACGAACGCCATGACCCGCTCCTCGCCGATGCTTGTTTCCTCGTATCTGCCTGTGGCGTTGCGCTTTATGTTGAATCACCTCCCGTCCCGTAGGTCGAAACTCTTAATTGCCCCAGCTGATATTAATAATTATAGCTTAATTATTAATTTGTCAAGGGCGCAGTTAAGTGGGCTCGTGGCAACGCAATGGGCGGGTCTTCATCGGGTCGCTCGCCGCTAATATTTAGTGGTTAATTATTAATGGCGACCGAGGCGGTCGGGAAGGAGAGGCGGGCGCTCGGGTCTCCCGAACAGCGCGGCGGGGCCGACGGCCGGGAAGAAGCCGGCCAGTGTGGGGGGCGAACCGACTTCAGACCGCGGCCTATCGGGCCCCGCAGCTATTTGAGCCCCGTCGCCAGGTAGAGATCTCCGAGCATCTGCGTGAACGAGTACGCGTACGACTTGCCGTCGGGCGCGATCACGACTTCCGGAATCATCGCGACACCCGTCGCGTCGGGAGGCTGAAGCTCCTTCCAAACCGACTCCGCGCCGGTCATGACGTCGATCTTGTAGACCCGCATCGGGGTGCCCATCCCCGGCTCCACCGCGAAGAGGGAGCGACCATCCGCGCTCCACTGGATCGGCGCCCGGACCTTCGTCGTGTCGGCGAATGCGATCTCGCGGGGCCGCCTCCCGCCGCCCCCACCCCCAGCGGCGCGATCCGAATCTTCCCGCCCTTCATCATGAACGCGACCCACTTGCCGTCGGGCGAATTCGCGATCCACCGGCCCGCGTCCTCGCTCTTCTCGATCGGCGTGGGCTTGCCGCCACCCGCGGGCATGGTCCACCACCGTGCCGGCTCCCCGCGCCGATAGCCGCGAATCAGGAGCGATCCGCCGTCGTTGGTCCAGCGCGCCCGCGCGATCACCACCGAATCCGTCGAGACCATCCGCGGCTCGCCCGCGCCCACCGGGATCAACTTCAACCGGGGCAGATCGGCCACCTCGACCGCCAGCACCGACTTCCCATCGGGAGAAATCGCGGCCCCCGCGCCGTCCGTCAGCCGGACCGGCGCCGCGCCGTCCATCCCGCGCAGGAACGTCGCGTACTTATCCCCACCCCCCTCGCCGCTCTCGTCGAACAAGAGCTGGCGGCCGTCGGGCGAGATGTCGCGGACCATGCCCCAGTCGAACCAGGACAGCTCGCGCTCCTTGGCCGAGCCGCCACGTGCCCCCGCCCGCCGCCGCCCCAGCGCCCGCCCCAGCCACTTGCACCGCGCCAGCGCGGCCAGCCGCACCCGCCATCGCCCGGATCCGCGTCCGCTGGGTCAACCGCGTCAGCAACACCCGCCCCTTCGAATCAATATCCTGGAGCGTCAGCGACCCCGGAATCGCGACGATCTCGCGCACCGACCCGCCCATCGACGCCGCATACAACGCCCGATCGAGCCCCGACTTGGTCGCCGTGAACCACACTTCCTTCCCACCCGGGTGCCAGGCCACCGCGTCCACGTCCAGCCAGCCGGACGAAATCACCGTCCGCCGCTTGCTCGCCACGTCGATCACGGCCACCGCGCCCCGCGTGTCCGTGACCAGAGGATGGTCGACGAACGCGATCCGCCGCCCGTCGGGCGAGAACCGGATGTCCTCGATGAGCCCTGTCGTCTCATAGAGAACGGTTCCCGGCGGGTACTCGAGGCGGCGCTTTCCCGCCTCGTCCCGGACCACCGCCATTTGCGTTCCCGGGCCGTCCCACGCGGTCTCGCTCACGTTCTGCAGCACTTCCCGCGGCGCTCCCCCCGCGAGGGGCATCCGCGCGATCGTGCCCCATCGATACTTTCCGTTCGAGCTGGCTTGACCCACCGAGACCGCCATCTCGCCGGTGCGCGAGATCGACTGGATCACCGCCGCGGGGAGCCCCACGTCCCAGGACTCGGGGCTCTCGGCGCGGGCCATGAAGACCTTGGGTTGCTCGCCGTCCCACGCGCCCGAGTAGACGATCGTGCTCCCGTCGGGGGAGAAGCGGGCCGTCAACACGTTGCCCCGGCCAAACGTGATCTGCTTGAACTCGGGAACCGTCCCGTTCCGGCCGCCGACCACCGCCGAGCCCAGCCAGAACGTCCCGGCCAGCGCGGCCAACGCGACCGCGCCGACCAGTCCCGCCCGGACCGCCGCGCCGCACCCCGCGCCGCGGCGCCGTCCCCGGCATGGCCAACGAACTGGACCCCGAAATCCCCGTGATCGACTCCAAATCGAACGCGACGTCGCGCGCCGACTGGAACCGCTCCTCCGGGTTCTTCTCCAAGCAATGCCGGACGATCCGCTCCAGCGCGGGCGGAATGGCGTGGCCCGTGCCCGTGATCTCGGGCGGATCCTCGCGCAAGATGGCGCTCGTCGTGTCGGCGGGGGAGTCGCCCTTGAACGCGCGGCGTCCCGACAGCATTTCGTAGAGGATGGCGCCGAAGGAGAAGAGGTCGGAGCGGTAGTCGACCGGCTTCCCGCGGACCTGCTCCGGCGACATGTACCCGGCCGTGCCCCAGACCGCGTCCGGCCCGGTGTCGATGCCGAAGGTGGCCGAGCGGCTCACCGCCTGCCCGCCCGGGTCGGGGAGGGTCAGCTTGGCGAGGCCGAAGTCGAGGATCTTCACCTGGCCGTCGCGGGTGAGGATGATGTTGTCGGGCTTCAGGTCCCGGTGGACGATCCCGCGATGGTGCGCCGCCGCCAGGCCGTGCATGAGCTGGATGGCGATGTCGACCGCCTTCCGGGGCGACAGCGCGTGCCCGCCGATTCGATGGCGCAGGGTCTCGCCTTCCAGCAGCTCCGAGACCACGTAGGGCGCCCCCGCGTGCGTCCCGAAGTCGTAGATCGCCACGATGTTGGGGTGATTGAGGAGCCCAGCGGCCCGAGCTTCCTGCTCGAACCGCCGGAGACGCTCGTCGTCCTCGGCGAACGCCGGGGGAAGCACCTTGATGGCCACGTCCCGGTGGAGCCTGGGATCGCGGGCCCGGTAGACCTCGCCCATCCCGCCCGCGCCCAGGGCGCCCGTGAGTTCGTAGGGGCCGAGGGCGGTGCCCAGGGGGAGGCGCATCCGCGCGCGGCCGGTTGTGGTTGGCGGCGGCGGTGGTGCCTTTTCGAGTCTTAGGGTTGGGTCGGTTGGCTTTAGCGGTGGGACGGGCGCGAGGTGCGCACCCAGTTCACGGCCGTGGTTACGGGCTTGTGCTCCGGACTTTGCCATCGGAACGCCCCTGCTCGGCCGGC